>NZ_CM177087.1:4800000-7210618 GCF_058215555.1 Streptomyces sp. JLBT605 | reverse complement strand
GCCAGACGAGGGCCAGCGCGACGGCGGCCATCGGTACGTTCACGAACATCACCCAGCGCCAGCTGGCGTACTCGGTAAGCAGTCCGCCGATCAGAACGCCGAAGGCGCCGCCGGCGGCGTTCATCGCGCTCCACACGCCGAAGGCCCGGACGCGGGCCTTGCCGGTGGGGAAGGTCGCGGCCAGCAGGGCCAGTGCGGCCGGAGCCAGTGCGGCGGCCCCGACACCCTGTGCGGCGCGGGCGGCCACCAGGTGGCTGGGCTCCTGGGCGAAACCGCCGACGAGGGAGGCGAGGCCGAACAGGCCGAGCCCGATCAGCAGGACGTGCTTGCGGCCGTACCGGTCGGCGGCTTTGCCACCGAGGAGGAGTAGCCCGCCGAAGGTGAGGGCGTAGGCGTGGATCACCCAGGTCAGACCCACTGTGCTGAAGCCGAGGCCGGCGGCGATCTGCGGGAGTCCCACGTTCACGACCGAGAGGTCGAGCGAGACCAGGAACTGCACCACGGCCACGGCCGCGAGGGTGACCCCTGGTCGTGCAGCCGAACTATTCGTCATCACGTAATCCGTTTCTTCTCGGCGTGCCGCCGGTCGACTTTTTGAACATGTTCCGAAATTGGGGCGCAGCGCGGAGACCTCCCTCTGTCGAACGCGAGAGTCGAAGCAGCGTCTGTTCGCGGGGGGAGGAAGGCGGGTCGGCGCGAAGAAGGTGGCGGGCAGGCGTGGTTACCCGCGCGGTCGGGTCCTCTGCCCGGGTGTCGCCGCAGTACACCGCGAGCGGGACCTCATGCGACTGCGAGGCACGAAGGGCGGACCGGGAATCCGCCGGATGCCCGACCGCGTGGGGTGATCTGTCGTCGGATCAGCGAGCCGTCATCGGCCCGGTCAGGCGCCAACCGTGGGCGCGGCGGCGTTCCCGCCAGTAGTGGGCGTAGCGGCCGTCGCGAGCGAGCAACTCGTCGTGGACGCCCTCTTCCACGGCACGTCCTCGGTCGAGGACGACGATGTGGTCGGCCTCGCGCAACGTGTGCAGCCGGTGCGCGATCACCAGAACGGTGCGGTCGCGTGACAAGGCCGCCATGGCCTGTTGCAGGGCGTGCTCGTTGTCGGCGTCCAGCGCCGCGGTCGCCTCGTCGAACAGTACGATCGGAGCGTTCTTCAGCAAGGCACGCGCGATCGAGATGCGTTGCCGCTCACCGCCGGAGAGGCGGCTTCCACCCTCCCCGACCGGCGCGTCCCAGCCGCCGGGCAGACGCTCGGCGATGTGGTCGACCCGCGCCGTGCGGGCCGCGGCGTAGACCTCCGCGTCGGTGGCGTCGGGCCTGCCGAGGCGCACGTTCTCAAGAATGGTTCCGTCGAAGAGGTAGACGTCCTGGAAGACCACGGAGATGGCCGATGTCAGATCCTCGGTCCGCATCTCGCGCACGTCCACACCGCCGACGCGAACCGTGCCTGCGTGAGGATCGAAGAACCGCGCGATCAGCTTGATCACGGTCGTCTTGCCGGCGCCGGACGGGCCGACCAGTGCGGTCATCCGGCCTTGTGGCACCCGCATCGACAGTCCGTCCAGCACTGCGGAGTCGGCGTAGCCGAAGCGCAGGTCGTCGAGTTCGATGTCGGCGCCGTCCGCCCGCCGCGCCGCCTCCGGTTCGGGCAGCGTTTCGGTGGCGAGCAGTTCGTTGATCTCGGTCAATGCGTTCTCGGCGACGCGGATCGCGCCACCGAGTTCAGCGGTGAGCATCACCGGTTCGACGAACCGGGCCGCCAGCACCAGCAGGGCGATCAGTTCGGCCGTCTCCAGTGAGCCGTCGAGGGCGAGATGGGTGCCCAGGGCCAGCAGCACGAGGAACGAGGTCTGCGCGATGAAGCCGAGTCCGACCACACTGGGCATACTCGTGCGGAGCATCCGGCGGCCGGCCGTGTGCTGGGCGACGAGCGCGTGGTCGAGTGCGGCATGGCCGTCCACCGTACGTCCGAAGGCCCGCAGAACCGGCTGGGCGCGGGCGAATTCCACGACCCGCCCGGCAGCCTCGGCGTGGATGCGGTCCGCGTCCCGGTCGGCAGCCTGCATGCCACGTCCGGCCACCCGATACACCAGCGCCACCGCGACCGCGGCGACGGACATCGAGACGGCCAGCCGCCAGTCGAACAGGAACATCGCCAGGACCACGACCAGCGGGGTCACGACGGTGTCGACCAACTGCCGCAGCAGGTGCGCCGGCACCCCCATGATGTCGACCACGCGCTGCCCGGCCAGGCGCCCGAGTCCGCCGACGCGATCGGCGGTGAACCAAGACAGCGGAAGCTGCGCGACCTTGTCGCCGATACGGTGATGCAGGTCGCGGCTCATGCTCGCGCCGGTCCGGTAACCGGCCTGCGTCGCCGGATAGCTCACTGCCGCGTAACCGGCCCACAGCACCGCGAGCGCGATCACCCATGGCCAAGCTCGTTCCGGTGTCCCGCCCAGCAGTTCGCGCAGGACCGGGACGAGCAGGACGAACGCCACGCCCTGCAGCACTGCCGCGACGGTGAACCAGCCGAGCAGCCGGCGCAGCGCGCGGTCGTGCTTCGAGCCGAGTGCGGTGAACAGTCGAAGAATCATCGTGCTTCCCCCTTGGCCGTGCCGGCTCCGGCGTAGGCGTCGCGGCTGGCTACGTCCCCGAGCCCGGTCTGCTCCTGCAGCTGCCACATCCGCGCATACCGTCCCCCCGTGGCAAGCAACTCCTCGTGTGTGCCCTGCTCGACCATCCGGCCCTGTTCGAGCACCACGATGCGACCGACGCCGACCACCGAAGCCAGCCGGTGCGCGACGACGAGCACGGTCCGCCCGGCCGCCAGCTCCGACAGCGCGTCCTGGATCAGCGCCTCCGATTCGGGATCGGCATGGGCGGTCGCCTCGTCGAGCACCACGATCGGGGTGTCCGCGAGAATCGCCCGGGCGATGGACAGCCGTTGTGCCTCACCACCGGAGAAGCGGACATCACGGCCGACCATGGAGTCGTAGCCGCGGGGCAGCGCATCGATGCGCTCGTCGACGGCCGCCGCCCGAGCCGCGCGGCGCACCGTTTCCTCGTCCGCGTCGGGACGGGCGAGGCGGATGTTGTCGCGCACGCTGGCGTCCAGCAGCTGCACGTCCTGCAGGACGAAGGACACCAGCCGGTACAACTGGTCCGGCGCGATGTCGCGCAGGTCGACGCCGCCGATCGTGACGGTGCCCGCGGTCGGGTCGAAGAACCGCGGCAGCAGCTTCGCCAGTGTCGTTTTACCCGACCCCGACGTCCCCACCAGCGCCGTCACGGTCCCCGGCTCAAGGACCAGGTCGATGCTGCTCAGCACCGGCCGGTCCGCGTCGTAGCGGAACTCCACACCGGACAGCTCCACCCGGGCGCCGCGGCCGAGCTGCGGCTGCCGTGGAGCGGCGGGGACCGCCAGTTCCGGAGCCGAGAGCAGCGCACCCACCCGCTTGGCCGCGGCGCTCGCCTTCTCGATGTCGTGGCTGTAGTAGTGCAGGGCATGCATGGACCCGGCCAGCCCGAGTCCGAGGATCGCGAACGGCAGCAGTTCGACCGCCGGAAGGTGACCGGCGGACACCAGCGCCGTGCCGCCGGCCAGGACCGTGAGCAGAATGGTGACCGGGCTCATCGCCAGCTCCGAGGCCGCGCTCGCCCGGTAGGACTTCGAGATCCAGGCGAGGAAGAACTTCGCGAAGTCGTCGGCGGCCTGCCCGTACTGGCGGTGCGCGCGCTTGGCCTGGCCGAACATCTTCACCACCGCGATGCCCTCGACGAATTCGACAACTCTGCTGACGATGCGCTGCTGTGCCTCGTCGAAGGCCGCCGTCTGCGACTCCATGGTCAGCATCATCCGGAGGAACAGCGCGAGGCCGACGACGATCGGGACCAGCAGGATCAGCGCCATCCGCCAGTCCGCCCAGAACAGGTAGACCAGCGTCGCCAGCGGAGTGACCACACTCGTGGTGAGATTCAGCAGCGCATGTGCGACCAGGTGGTGCATCGTGTCCACATCGTGTTGGACCGCCTTTCCGATGCCGCCCGCGCCGCGATCCGTGAACCACCCCAGTGGTACCCGGCCGAGCCGGTCGACCAGACGTCGCCGCACCGACAACTGGAAATCCAGATCCGCGGCATGGGCGAGCGCTCCCGCCAGTGTGGTCAGCACCAGCCACACCACCAGCGCGCTCGCCGCGATCGCGGCAACCGTCCATGCCCGGTTCTCGTCGACCGGGCCATCCGCCATGAGCACTCTGGCCAATTCGGCCACCGCGGCGAACGGCACCACGGCGACCAACGCCCCGACGGCCTGCAGGCCGATCGCCGTGCCCAACCGCGGCCGGACGGGGCGCAGTAATGCCCGGAGACCGATGGCATCCGCAGGTTTCGTCTGGTCCGTCTTCATCGTCTCCCCTGTGACCTTCCGTCGTCCGGCAACGCGCGTTCCTCCCTCACGGGAACGCGGGGCCAAGGCCCGGCTCCGCGCATGCCGTGGCCCTCACTGCTACTTTTCGAACGCGTTCCAAAAGTAGCAGTGAGGGCCACGGCTGTCGATCGCGGATCGTAAACCGCCCGTTTTGCGGCACGGGACGGTGGGGCAGCATGATGGGACGATGCCCCGCTCCGTCTCATCGCCCCGCCGCACCGGCCGACCACGCCTGACCTCCCGCGAGCAGATCCTGGCGGCAGCCCGCCAGCTCATCGACCGGGACGGCTGGGAGAAGCTGACCATCCGCCGACTGGCCGCCGAGCTCGGCATTGGGGCGACGACCCTGTACCACCATGTACGGGACAAGGAGGACCTGCTCGTCCTCCTGCTCAACGACTACGTCTCCCGGCTCGAGCGCCCCCAACTACCCAGTGAGCCAGGGGACCGCGTCGTCGCGGCCGCCACCGCGATGCGCGACGCCCTCGCGGCATGGCCCTGGGCCACAGAGGTCCTCACGACCGACGGTTTCGTTGGCCGCCTCGACGCATCGGCCCTGTGGATGGTCGAAGCCATCGTGTCCGGAGCGATCGACCACGGATGCACGCCCGACCAGGCCATCGTCGTCTTCCGCAGCGTCTGGTACTACACCGTCGGCGAGATCCTCGTCCGTGCCCACTCCAAGCGTCGGCCCGACGACGGGCGATTCGTCCCCGTGGGCGCCGTCCCCAACAACATCGACCCGTCCCAGGTGCCACAGCTGGCGGCCATCGGACACCGATGGGCGGCTGTGGCCGCGCAGGACACCTACCCCCAGGGACTCCGCGCCCTCGTCGACGGGCTGCTGGCACAGGCCGCGCCGGCACAGACCCAGGGACCGTCTTCACAGCGATCTTGCCCAGAGGATGAATGAGGCTGGACAGACCGCCGCCTCGTATGGCGCGGCGGTCTTGTCATACCAGGTTGCGATGCCTCGGAAGCCCTTGAGTCGGTTGCAGCGGCGCTCGACGTGCCGCGGCGGCGGTGGACCTTGCGGTTGAAGCTCGGGGTCGGCCCCCCGGCGCCTCAGCGCCGGAAGCGATGGCCTTGCTGGTCCAACCGCTCTGAGATGGTGGGGACTGTCCGGCGCTGGCGTAGGCAGGGCCCGGAAGCCGCGTGAGCCGGAGACCCCGCCGGCCGCGGCGTGGCTGGTGGGCCAGCGGACTGGATACCGGAAGCGATGCGGCGCCGTTCCACGCCGCAGGCATGGGCCTTGCGGTGCCGGATCATCCTGGCGTGTGCGAGCGGTGCGTCGAACAAGGATGTGGCTGCCCAACTCGGTTCGACTCCGCATGCGATGGGTCGGTGGCGGGCTCGGTTTGTCGAGCACCGGATCGCCGGGCTGGGTGACATGCCGCGTTCGGGCGGGCCCCGGACGGTCACCGACGAACAGGTCGCCGCGGTGGTCACCAAGACGTTGGAGAGCGCGCCGAAGAACGCCACGCACTGGTCGACCCGGGCGATGGCCAAGGAGATGGGTCTGTCGCAGTCGACCGTGTCACGGATCTGGCGGGCGCCTGCTCCTTGGGAGCAGGCGCCCGTTTGGTGCTGGCGGGGCGGTGCACCGCCCGGCCTATTGGCTGTCCGAACCGCTTCGGATCCCACCGGCCGTTGCACCACTCACGGCCGGTGCGCTCGTTCACGCCGACCCGCTCGGACGCTTCCTGCTGTAGCCCGCCTTCACGAGCTGGAAGTATTCCGCCCGCTCGGCGTGGAGCTTCCTCGGTCCCTGAGCTGTCCGGTCCTTGCGGATCTCGAAGTCCATCGCACCCCTTGAGCTGGGGTGTTGCAACGATCACTAGAACTCAAGTGGCAGCGCCCGGGTCTCGTCCTGTCAGCGGGGCCGACGGCCCCGAGTCCGGAACGATTGCCATCGAAGTCTGACGACCGGGCAGTTCGTGTCGCCGAAGCTTGACCGGACGGAATTCCGCAGCCCACACCGGACAGAGCGGCTAGCGTGGCGTGGTGTCGTCGGCCCTGAACGGGCCGCCGTGGCCGGGCACGATCAGATCCGCGGCGGTCAGCACCCGCAGCCGGGAGGCGCGCAACACCTCACGGTCGGGGGCTACTGGGTCGTCCGCCGGGCCGTCCGCGTGCCACCACAGGTCACCAGCGAAGGCGACCACGCCCGAGTCCGTGCCCGCCAGCAGTGTGATGTCCTCGGCGCTGTGGCCCGGGGTGCGGATCAGCCGTAGCGACGGGGTGAGTTCGTAACCCTCCGCATCCCGGTTCCTCCACTGATCGCCGAGGTACTCCACCTTGTGGTCGTGCACCCGGGCCCGTTGGAACAGGCCCACGTTCATGGTGTTGTCCGGGTGGTGGTGGCTGAGCACCACGTCGGTGATGTCGTCGGGGCCGAGCCCCAACTCCTCAAGCGGGGCGAGGATACGGTCGCGACTCGTCACCATGCCCGGGTCGAAGATCACATGCCGGCCGGCGTCGGATACGTAGGAGACAGTGGCGGCGACTCCGGGGCCGGTGGAGCCGACGTATCCGGTGGTCAGGATCGTGTACACGGCGCTGCGGCCGAGCGGTGCGTCTGTCATGGCCTCAATCCTTCCGGGCAGGCCGATCGTTCACGAGCGGCACAGCTGCCGCTGATCGCAGGATTAGTGCCACACTGCACGTGTGCCTCCCTTCGTGACCGTCGCCGCGTACACCCCGCCCGGAGTCGGCATGCTCGCCGTCGGCATCGTCACCGAGGTCTTCGGCCCGCACGGCGAGGCACTGCCCGGCTTCGACTTCGCCCTGTGCACCGACCGGCCCGGGCCGGTCCCCACTGACCTCGGCGTGCCGCTCATCATCACGCACGGCCTGGACCGGCTCGCCTCAGCCGATCTCGTGATCGCCCTGCCGTGGGCTGGCTTCCGCACACCACCCGCTCCCGCCGTGCTCGATGCGCTGTCGGCCGCATACGAGCGCGGCTCACTGGTCGCGGCCCACTGCGTCGGCGCCTTCGCGCTCGCCGCCGCCGGACTGCTCGACGGTCGGCGGGCCACCACCCACTGGCGGTTCGCCGAACTGCTCGCCCGCCGCCACCCCAACGTCACCGTCGAACCCGACGCCCTCTACATCGACGAAGGACGCATCATCACGGGCGCGGGAGCCGCCGCGGGCTTCGATCTCTGCCTGCACCTGCTGAGGCGGGAGTACGGAGCCGCGATGGCCAACGCTGTTGCCCGGGACGTGGTGCTGCCCTCCCACCGCGACGGCGGGCAGGCACAGTACCTGGCCGCCCCTGTCCCCGAAGACTGCCGCGACGAGCGTCTCGCCGAGGTACTCGCGTGGGCCCGCGAGAACCTCCACGAGCCGCTTCCCGTCGCGGAACTGGCCCGGCGTGCCTTGATGAGCAAACGCTCCTTCGCTCGCCGCTTCACCGCCGCGACCGGCACCACCCCCCACGCCTGGCTGCGGAGCCTGCGTCTGAGCAGCGCCGAGGAGCTCCTGGAGACCACGGACCTGCCGGTCGAGGAGATCGCCCACCGCGTCGGATACGGAAGCGCGGCCGTCCTGCGCGAACAGTTCGTGCGCCGCCGGGGAGTGCCGCCCCGCTCCTACCGCCGCTCCTTCACGACCCATTCGTCGAGCGAGTCGATCACGACAGGGTGATGACAAGAGACGCGCGGTCGCATGTCCTCATCAGCTCACTCCTGCACACGCGCTTCATCGCTCATGGCAGACAGAGTGCCCTTCATAGGCCCCCGTGCCTCAAAGCGGGACGTGGCGGCTTGGCTGCTTTTTCCGCTCCACTCTTCGGAGCATCGGAAGGCGCCATCGACGCTTAGCCCGGGATGCATGAAGGTGCTTGCGGATCTCGTCCAACCTCGGGTCGTCCTTGTATTGCGACTGCTCCACGAGATCGATCAGGCGCTTTGCGTTCTCCCGCTCAGTCTTGCGGCTAGCGTCACCTTCGTGAGCGATATGGATCAATTGATTCCACAGGACGCTGTCAATCGCGGAACGGGCGTCCCTGGGAAAGCTGCCGGTATCGATCAGCGAAGAAATGACTCCAATGCCGACGCTGCGGTTCTGTGTCCCTCCCGTGAGGTAACCCATCCCCCGGACCATGGCGTCCATCCGCCACTGCCTGCGATCAGAACGCAGCCTGGCCCATGTCACAATGAAGGCCAGCACGCCGGATAGCAGGCTTCCAACCAGGGCCGCGACGATCGGTACCCACGGGTCCCCACTCTGCGCTGCCGCATTGGTCATAACTGCTGTCTACCTGCTCCCCTGCCTCGCCTGGCTGATGCCGCGCCGTTACTGAGCCTGGCGCTGCCTGAGCAGCGCAATGGGGTAGGGCTTCGCGAGGCTCCGGCCCGCGGCTCGGAAGCGATACCCCTTTGGCCGGCCGTGGAACTTTGGGAAGCATCACACCCAGGCCCTCGTCTGCCTCGCCCGCCGCCGAGCCGACGTGCTGTTCCCGATGCTCCGCGACGGCACCTTCTTCAGCACGCTGGACTCTGACCCGACCGTCGTCCTCGTCGAAGCACCCCCGGCCAACTGCGCGGCCGGGGCGGAGGCGTGATATGCGCCCTTGGTTCGCTGCAACTTCGCCCGCAGGCGGTCAGTGGTCAGTGCCAAACGGCGTCCACAACCTGGCGGACCAGGCCATCGACCTCGGACACATCCCCGCCGCCGTACGGCTTGCCGACGCGTGCGAGCAGCGCGGCCGGAAACTTCAGAATCCCAAGGCACTGGCGTACTACCGCAACACCCTCGCCCGCGCGGCGGCCGCCGACGGAGACCACGCCACCGCCGCGAGGATGCTCACCTCCGCGCAGGCCGCCATCGAACACGCACCAGCCGCACCCGGGCAGTCGTGGGCCAGTCACTACAGCCACGGCCGGTGGGCGCATGAGTCCGGCATGATCCACGCCACGCTGGGCGACCTCGCCGCAGCGGAGGAACACCTGCACTTGGCGCTCGATATCCACGGCCTGGACCGGAAACGCACCCGGGCGATCGTGCTCGCCGACCTCGGCCACGTCCAACTCAAACGCGGCAACACCACCCAGGCCCTGGCCACCTGGCACACCTTCCTCGACTGCGCCGACGGCGTGCAGTCCGTCCGCATCAACGACGGCCTCACCAACATCACCGCCCGACTCCCCCGCATCCCCAACAACCCCGCCGCCCAAGAACTCCGCGAGCGGATCGCCGCCCGCGCGTGAGGGGCCGGTGACCGGTACCGACGCTGCACCCCTGCGGACGTGGGAATCGGGTCGGGGCCACCTACATGTCCGGGTACACCACCGTGCACCAAGTAGCCGCAACGGCAGACGGGTTGACGGCCAGCGGCCTACGATCGCGTCATGACGATCGCTCCGGAGGCCCCCACCACGCTGCGGTTCCTGTCGCTGGAGATCACCGGCCGCTGCCAGCTCACCTGTCCGGCCCTCTGCTACGCCACGTCCGGGCCGACCCGGGACCACGGCAGCATGACCGAGGACGACTGGAACCGGACCATCGACGAAGCCGCCAGCCTCGGCACCGAGGAGATCCAGCTGATCGGCGGCGAGCCCACCCTGCACCCGGCCTTCGCCCGGATGCTGCAGCGGGCAGTCGACGCCGGCCTGCGTGTCCGGGCCTACAGCAACCTCCTGCGGGTCCGCGACGAGCACTGGCGCCTGTTCGAGCACCCCAACGTGCGGCTGGCGACGACCTACCACAGCACCGTCGCGGCCGAGCACGACGAGATCACCGCCCGGACCGGCTCACACAAGGCGACGCGGGACAACATCGTCGAGGCCCTCAGGCGCGGCATCCGGCTGAAGGTCGCCGTCCTCGACGGAGGCGACCACGAGCGCGCTGAGCGGGCCCGCGCCGAGATGCAGGCCCTTGGCGTCCACGACGTTCATGTCGGCCGGGTGCGGGCCGTCGGCAACGCCGCGGGCACCGCGCTGCCCTCCACATCGGCGCTGTGCGGGCGGTGCGGGGACCACAGGGCCGCGATCCTTCCGAACGGGGACGTGTCGGTGTGCGAGATCGGGCGGTTCTTGACCGCGGGCAGCGTCAGGGGCGCGAGCCTGGCATCCGTGTTGAGTAGCGGCCGGTGGGCCGAGGTAGCCGCGAGCGTCCCACGCCGCGCCGGCGCGGATCCCTGCGCCCCTGACTGCCAGCCAGCCGATTCCGATTCCTGTGCCCCCGCCAAGGGCAATCCCTGCAACCCGATTGACTGAGCCCCGCAGTGACGGTGTCACCGCGGACGGCTCGGTCGGCCTGCCCCATGCTTTCCTGAAGGGAGCCCCTGCTCATGGACTGGAAGCCACCGGGCTGGGATGGCCATGCCGCCAGGATGGCCGATGAGACCGTACGGCCCGAATCCCGCTGGCACCGTCCCCTAGCCACCACACCCCGACACCTGTTCGTGCCCCGGTGGTGGACGACGAGCGAACAAGATGGAGCATGGGTCTACGAGTTGCGCGACGGGGCCAGTGACCCCGAAGCGTGGATGAACAGCGCCTACGACAACAGCAGTAGCCTGATCACCCGTGTCGGCCCGCACCACGCCGACCACGCAGCTCCCGGAACCGTGATTCCCGAAACGTGGCCCACATCGTCGTCGACACTGCCCCAACTGATCGTGAAGATGTACCGGCACGCGTTCATCGCCGACGATTCCCGCATCCTGGTGACATGCGGCAGCGGATACGGGACCGCCCTCGCGTGCCGGCGCCTTGGCGACAAGCAGGTCACGAGCGTGGACGTGGACCCGTATCTGGTCCAGGCGGCACGGGACCGGCTGGCTGCGACCGGACACCAGCCGAGGCTGGAGGTCTGCGATGTGACAGGCGAGCTCCCCGGCAGCTACGACCGCATCGTCTCCACCGTCTCGGTGCCGACCATCCCCGCCTCCTGGCTCAAGGCGCTCGCCCCCGGCGGCCGGATGGTGACCACACTGTCCAGAACAGGGCTGATCATCACCGCGGACAAGACCGACGACGGTGGCGCCATCGGCAAGGTCGCCCCTGAAGCAGCCGGTTTCATGAGCACCCGCCACGGCGACGACTACCCCCTCGCCCCCGACAACGCCGGCCTGTGGGAGACCGCGCAGAAGGCCGAGGGCGAGAGCATCACCACGGGCCGCTATCCGGTGATGCGGGTGAGCGGCACGTGGGATGTGCGCTCCACCCTCGAACTCACTGTTCCCGGCATCGAGCACCGCATGGACGTGGGCAAGGACGGCGCCCGCACCGCCTACATGGTGCATCCGGACGGCTCCTGGGCCCGCGCCGCAGCATCTGGATCCCGGGAACTGCCCACCGTCCACCAAGGCGGCCCCCGCCGTCTGTGGGATGAGCTGGACCGTATTCGCACCTGGCTCGTCATCGACGGCGATCTGCCTGTCGCCGGCGCTGCGGTACGCATCGACCCGGACGGTACCTGTCACCTCAATCGCAGCGGCTGGTCGGCAACCATCGGCACGCGGTGAGCTGACCACCTGGTCAAGGCCATCACGGGCCAGGAGGGACGCAGCCAGGCTGGCGGCCTACGAGAGCCCCGACGAAGGAGCGCGGTCCCCCGCCTGACCCCCTATGTGCCGTGGTACGGCTTCGTTCAACTCCGGCTGGAAGGCCTGCAGGGCGCAGCGGCGCCTGTAACGTCACGTACGCCGTCCGCGGCGGGGCGGCCCGTTGTCCTCAGGCGTACGTCGCTGTGGGTACGTCGCTCTCGTGTCCGGCCAGCCGGTAGACGACCAGATGCGTCGTCTCGCCTCCGCGCGCGTCCTCGCGGGCGCGAAACCCCTTCTGGGCCAGGTACGCGGTGAGGCGGCCAAGACCCTCACGATGGTGAACCCGGTCCGAGGCCGTGTAGGCCACGCTGTCGGATTCCCGCTTCGCCCGGCCCACCACGTAATGGACCCGGACGCACAGCTCGGCGCCTTCGACCCACTCCTGGCGGGACATCGACTCAAGCCAGCAGAAGTCTGGTCCTGTACGCCAGATGTCTCCTCCGGGTTCGTGGGCGAACCCGCCCTCGCGCAGGACCGGGTCGAGCTGTACAGCGCTCCACGCGTGGTCCGACGGCTTCGTCTCTTTCGGGGTGGGCGTGGGTTCGAGGGGCGGGTTGGAGCACGCGGGGCACAGATGGCCGTCATCGCCTGAGCTCGCTGTCCAGCCGGCTGCCTCCAGTTCCTGCTCGGCGTGCTCGGTCGAGCGGACGGTGAGCTCGATGGCCGTGGGGCACCGGCGGCAGGCCACCTTGGCGGTGAGGTCCATGCCGCCATTGTGTCTGCGGCCGGGGCGCTCCACAGGGGGATCAGGAAGAACTCGTCTCTGCTGTGCCGGGGTCAGCAAAGCTGGTCCGGGGCGAGGAGGCCTTGGCGGGATCTCCCTGGTGGATCCGTGGGCGTCGGTTCCGTTCGATCCGGGCGGTGCGGCGGTGCGTGCGGCTTCCGGCGGAGGAGCGACGGCGGGTGCAGGAGGAGGGGCGCAGGCCGGAGAAGATCGCGACGGTCACCGTGGCGATCGTGTACGAGAAGCCGGGCGACGGGGAACGATCGCACCCCAACGTGCCCCTCCTGCTCCGGCCGGGTGCGCTACCAGGCGCTGTCGAGCGAGAGCCCCGAGATCGCAGCGTTGTGGCACCCGTCCCTGAACGAGTCCCTCACCCCGGCGGAGGTGACCGCCGGGGCCAACGTGCCGGTCTGGTGGCTGTGCCCCGCCGGACACGAACCATGGTCCGCCCAAGTGGCGCACGTCTTCATGGCAGGCAAGGCTGCCCACGCTGCCGGAAGCGGACAAGCGTCTCCCGGCAGGAGACGGAACTGTTCGCCGAACTCCAGCTCGTCCTCACAGGCGGAGAGCAGCAGTACCCGCTGCAGACGCCGCACGGCCGCTACCGGCTCGACATGCTCTTCCCAGCGGAGCACGACCAGGCGGTGGCCGTGGAGTTCGACGGCTCGTACTGGCACCGCGACGCCGAGGAACGCGATCGGCTCAAGGCGGAGGCCGTAGAACACCACCGGCCCGGCTGGATGGTGGTGCGGGTACGTGAGGAACCGCTGCGACCGACCCGGCATCGCGACGTGGTCGTGCCGTACCTGGCAGACCCGTTCACGGCCGCCAGCATCGTTGTCGAGCACCTGATGCCGCTGGCGTCGTGGCCCGACGACACCCGTCAGCGTGCGCGCGCCTACCTCAAGGGCGGGCGCCGTCTGGGAGCTGCGCTGGCCCAGCGTCTGATCAACGAGCGGCAGCCCGCTGCCCCACCGGCCGGCGACCGGCCCGCGCCCCAGCCTCTCTCGGGGCGGATCGCGGGCGTGCAGTCTGCCTTGTGGTGAGGACGGGCTACTCAGCCACGTCGTCGGGGTCGGGCAGTCGGGGCGGGAAGTGCCGCTCCAGGATCTCCGCCCACTCGTGGAGGACGACGAAGCCGGTGGTGCCGGCCTGCGCCTGGACCAGCTCGGTCAGCGCGTCGATGAACGGTTGAGCAGGCGTGCCCGGCAGCATCGCGGCGGCGGCCTGCTTCAGTCGTTCGTGGGCGGCCGGGAAGACGCCCTTGGCCCAGGCGTCCTGTTCCTTGATGCGGCGGGAGCCTGCCTCGAAGTTGATCTGCATGATGGTCCACTGCGGGCAATCCGGCGTGTGCCACATCTGAATCGGCAGGCCCCCCCGACGCAGGCGTTCTCAGGACTGTGCCCGGCCTTGCAGTCCGGGCACAGTTCGCCCTCCGTCTCCGCGAAACCCTTCATCAGGATGCTCCCCTCGCCTGGAAGGACACGAGCCTGCCACGAGTGATCACGGGCTGACTAGAGCTTTGGGTATGGCCATCAGCGGGGGCCGTCGTCCAAGGTGGGGCGATGAGCGCACTTCGACCCGGTGACATCACTGACGAGATGATCCAGGCCATGGGCACGGCCAAGCGGCAGGGACTGCAGAAGGACCTTCGCACCCTCGCGGCCAACATCCGTGCCGACGCCGCAGGCCGTTACGACGGTGCGGAGCCCGGGTGGCGTGCCGGTGTCGAGTGGACGCTGCTGTGGATCGAGAACACCGCCGACCAGCTGACCGAAGGCCGGCCGTAGGCGGCGATCCCGACAGGCGTCCGCCCGAGCCTTTGCCACACCTTGCCCGCGGCGCTGGCCGGGTCGGCGGTGATCGGCTCCAGCTCGGTGACGGCCACAGGCACCGCCTGGTGGTAGTCGACGGCCGTGAACCCCTCGCCCCTGCCCCCTCCTACACGGGCAGATCAGCGAAGGTACGGCCAACCTTCGCTGACACGGACTCGCGTTCGTCAAGCTTCGATGGCACTGATCAACGTTCGCTGGCACAGGACAGTCACCGGTTGACCTGTGACAGCGAAGATGGACTGTTTGCCACCAAAGTTGCGCCAACGCTAGTTTGTGACAACGAAGTTGGGCCGGTGGGGGACGTGGATGGTCTTCCCGGGCCCTTGGGGCGGTAGCCGCTGCTGGGCGGCAGGCCGGGCCCCGGCGATGGAGTGGCGTCCGCGCCTACTCGATGGTGTTCACCCGAGGCACCCCCGGGCCGCGCAACGGAAGCGTCCGGCTGAGGACGAGGTTGGTGGTGGTGCTCCCGAACTCGGCCAGCTCGTCGACGATCTCCTCCAGGTGGGCCATCGACGTGGCCGCCACTTTCATGACGTAGCAGTCGTCTCCGGTGGTGCGCAGGCACTCCAGGATCTCCGGACGGTCCTCCAGCAGCCGACGCAGTGGCTCGTGCCGGGTTCCCGGCCCCGGGTACTTGAGCCGGACCACCGCCATCACCGGGTAGCCGGTCCGCTCCGGGTCCACCTCCGCACGGTACCCCGTGATCACCTCGGCCTCTTCGAGCCGGCGCACCCGCTCCTTGGTGGCCGACGCGCTCAGGTTCACCCGCCGTGCCAGCTCGGTGAACGGGATCCGGCCATCCCGTTGGACTTCCGTCAGGATCGCCCAGTCCGTCGCGTCGAGACTCTCGGTCATACGCCCATTCTACCGGCGGATCTACGGCTGAATCGCCTCTGAACAGGCGGGAATCCCTTCTGAAGACCCATACGTCCTGCCTAGGGTTGGCCCCTATGAAGATCGGAGTGAACGTCCCCAATTTCGGCCCAGGCACTGACCCCGGAGTGCTGCGAAGCTGGGCTCAGACCGTGGAGGGCCTGGGCTTCGACCTACTGATGATCTCGGACCACATAGCCATCACGCCGGATGTCGCCGAGCGCTATCCGGCACCCTTCTACGAGCCCTTCACCACCTTGTCCTGGCTGGCCGGCCTCACCACCCATATCCGGCTCGGCACGACGGTCCTCATCGCTCCCTACCGGCACCCGCTGCTCACCGCCCGAATGGCGGCCAATCTCAATGAGCTGAGCGGCGGCCGGCTGGTCCTCGGCGTGGGAGTGGGCTGGGCACGGCAGGAGTTCGCAGCCCTCGACATCCCGTTCTCACAGCGCGGACAGCTGACCGACGACCACCTGCGGGACATCCGGGACGCCTGGAAGGACACCGCCTCCTACGGAGAGCGCCGGATCCCGGTGTGGGTCGGCGGCAACAGCGACGCGGGGCTGCGCCGGGCCGTACGACTCGGAGACGCGTGGCATCCGCTGCGCCCCACCGTGCCGTGGCTGCGCGAAGCCGCAGGCAGGCTGGAGACGTACGCGGACGAGCAGCACTTGCCCGTGCCCGCCCTGGCTCCCCGCATCGCCCTGCGCCTCACCGAGGAACCGGTCGACGGAGCGGGACGGCTCGCCGGTGAGGGCACCATCGACCAGATCATGGACGACCTCGACCAACTGCGACTGCTGGGCGCTACGTCCGTCGTCCTCGACACCTACCCGGGCGACCCCCGCGCGACATGTCACCCGCAGGCGGCCTGGCAGGCCCTCGCCACTGTGGCCGCGCACCTCCACCCAACCCGCCGCCCACCCCGCGCCACGATGGAGCAGTCATGACCACACCCGACGACCACACCCTCCTGCGACAGGCCATCTCGCTCGCAGCCAAGGCACGCGCGAGCGGCAACCCGCCCTTTGGATCTCTGTTGGCAGGACCGGACGGGACGATCCTGGCCGAGGAGCACAACACCACGCTCACCGACAACGACGTCACCGCACACCCGGAACTCAAATTGGCGAGGTGGGCCGCGAGAGAACTCGACGCGCAGACGGCGGCAAGCACCACGATGTACACCAGCTGCCAGCCGTGCGGGATGTGCGAGGCCGTCATCCAATGGGCGGGGCTGCGGCGAGTGGTGTTCGCCCTGTCCAACGAACAGCTCCTGGACATCAGGCCGGGCAGCGGCCGACCGCCCGTGCCGCAGGACGGCCCCGCGCTGCTCGACGAGATACGGGCCGCGGTCGAGCCCTACTACCGCTGACCGCCGGCCCCAGGGCGGAGCCCGCTACCGGCGAAACGCACCCGGGCGCCCCTCCAAAGGAGCCGCACCCATCTTCGATGGCACAAAAACCTGTTGGTCCAACTTCGATGGCAGACCGCCCTTCTTCGCTGTCACAGGTCACCGGTCGGGCGTGGGGTGACGCACTCGGTGGCGGGGGTGACGGGCGGGTGACGCACTCGGTGACGCACTCTCAACCCGCTACACACCATCTGACCTGCGATTTCTGTCCGTCTGCGTGGGCGGGTGACGCGGGTGACGCACTCTCCGGGTATCTCTCTACACCTTTTTCTTCCCTTCTTTCTTTCACAGAGAGATAGGGGGAAAGTGCGTCACCGCGTCACCCGCCCACGTATAGGAGAAGAAAAGCCCAGTTCAGAGCGGGTTTATGGGTTCGGGAGTGTGTCACCGAGTGCGTCACCGATCCGGGAGTGCGTCACCGGCGAGGGTGCGGGTGGGACCTGTCTCAATGAAGATTCCGCGAATCTCAGCGAAGCTGCTCAAGCGCCCGTTAGTCTCACCGAAGGTTGAGGACCCGCTCGGCCTGACGGGCTGGGCGTGCGGTGGAGGCGCTGTCGCGTGCGTACGGCGATGAAGCGTTAACAGCGTTTGAGCTGGACTTTCTCAGCAATGGTGAGCGTCGTAGGTGCACGCTGGGAGCGAGCTGGCAGGTTCCGTGATCGGCGGCGAAGGAGGCTGCGGTCCGGGAAGGCGAGAAGCACTGGCCGAACCCTTCGGCCAGCCCCGCCACCTCAGCGGTGCCCTCCTCGCCGTCTCGTGCACGCTGCAAGATGTTCAGGACCTCCCACAGGGCGTCCAGCTCGAAGGCCTGTATGACGACCAGGTGCACCGTGGGGCGCCCGCCCTCCAGGACCTCGTCCTTGATGCGGCCGAGCGTGTTCTCCGCGATGCGGTAGGTGAGGTCGGGCCGGACGTACCGGTCCGCATTGCCGTTCGCCTTGGCGACCTCGGTGGCCCTGCCGAGTAGTCCGAACGCGTCTTCGAGGTAGGCAGCTTCCTGGATCCAGGAGTTTTCACCGGGTAGGACACACACGCGGTCAGAGTGCTGTCGCTTCGTCACGTCGGCAGCATGCCCGTCCTCAGCAGGACATACCGGGCGCGCCGCTACTCGATATCCGTGACGGGTCGCTCCGGTCGGTCTTCGGCGGCACGGTCAAGGGCCGCTTTCCTGTGGTCCTTCGTCTTCGGTGAGGGTCGCAACCTGCTGGATCTATCCGTTCCTTCGGGCGTCCGACTGGAGCGACCCGTCGCCGGGGTCCCGAGCTGTGGTGCGTGGGACCCCGGCAACGGGGTCAGCCGGTCGACGTGCCGGGCTCGGTGGAGATCCGCAAGGGACGGCCGGTCTTGGTGCGCTGCAGTTTGCGCACGTCGACACCGCGCCGCCGCAGGGCAGGCGCGGCCCGTACAAGGCGGCTGGAGAGGACTGCGGCTCAGCCGTCTGTTCGAGCCGGGACGGCCTTCGGGCCGCTCTCAGCTGGTGGGCGGACGGAACGGAATGACGTTGTCCGATGCCGGGGCGGGCTCTGCCGGCGCATCCTTTTCCTGGGTGAGGACGGCGCTGGCGAGGGTCAGGTTGGTCACCAGCTGCCGGAGCTCTTCGAGCTCAGCTCGCTGGTTCGGGATGGTCTTCTTGAGCTTGGCGACGGTCTCCCGGAGCTGCTTCTCCGTCTCCGGGACCTGCTTGGTCTCCGTGCGGACGCGTTCGTAGAACTCGACTCACGAAATCCAGCAAATCCGCATCGACCACTCCGTCCGGCCGCACGAATACGGGATCACCTGGCTCGAGGCCGATCCGGGCCACCGCCTCCGGTAGATCCCGTACCCCCAGAACCCCCTCAGCCGGGAGCGTCCCCCACCGACCTGGATCTGGTACCCGCACCACTTGCCACGTGCTCAACTGCATCCTCCCCTGACGCTTGTCACATCCAATGATCAGGGAAGTGGTCTACGATCGGCCTGCCTGCCGCCAGGCTGCATACCGTGCCCGCCGCCGCGCCAAGCCGTCACCCGTGACGCGTCCCTGTACCCGCTCCTAGGCCCTCACCAGCAAAATCGGATCACCGTTGGCGGGGGCGGACAGGAAGCCCACTCCCTCCACGGTCCGGCGCCGGTCGGGAGCAGCGCCAGCAGGCCGAGTAGTGAGGTGGAGGCACTGTGACGGTCGTCTGATCCGGCAACACGAGCATCATCTTCCGTTGGGTGCGGTGCCTGCTACGCCCCCTCCTTCGAGGGGGCGTAGTGGTCCTCATTCCTTTGATGTTCCGTCATCTGACTTATGAGAGAGGCGCTTACTGATCTTTTCGTTAGTTCTGTGGGTGTGACGGGCTTGTTGGCGGGAGTCTGTTGTCGTGTCTTTCAAGCGTTCGCCTGTCGCTTCCGGGCCGGTCGTTCCTCCTTTGACACGGCCGCAGTTGGCCGAGGCTCGGCGGGTGCGGGCGGCCGAGCTGTTCGGGCAAGGCCGCTCGAGTGTCGAGATCGCACGGATGCTGGAAGTCAGCGACGAGAGCGTACGGCGGTGGAAACGGGTGTGGGAGAAGGGCGGCGCTGATGCCTTGCGGCGGCGCCCGGCCACCGGTCGTCCGCCCAAGCTGGACAACGACCAGGTCGAGCAGGTGCGGACCGCGCTGGAACAAGGTGCCCAGGCGCACGGGTTCGAGGCTGATCTGTGGACGCTGGAGCGGGTCGGTCTGGTGGTCGAGCGAGTGACGGGGATGTCGTTGTCGCGGGCGTCGGTGTGACGGCTGCTGACCGGCCGGCTGGGGTGGAGTCTGCAGCGGCCTGAGCGTCGGGCGGTGGAGCGGGACGAGTCCGAGATCGCTCGGTGGATCGCTCATGAGTGGCCGCGCATCAAAAGGGGGCGGTGAACACACGTGCCTGGATCGTCTTCCTCGACGAATCAGGGGTGTCGTTGTTGCCTCAGGTCCGTCGCACCTACGCACCCCGCGGCCACACTCCGCTCCTGCGGCATCGGCTGAACTGGAAACGTGCCTCAATGGCCGCGGCTCTCGGGTATCACGCCGCCGATCCCGAACGCGGTCCGCGCCTGTGCTTCCACCTCAGGCCCGGCAGCTACGACACCACCGCTCTCATCGAGGTCCTGGAACAGCTCAGGGTGTTCTACCGCGGGGAGCGGGTGGTGCTGGTCTGGGACGGACTGTCCGCCCACTGGAGCCGGGCCATGCGTGCCTGGGTCGCCGAACAGGACTGGCTCACCCTCGAACGATTACCCGCCTACGCACCTGAGCTCAACCCGGTGGAACTGCTGTGGTCGTCGCTCAAGAAACGCGAGCTCGCCAACCTCGCCGGCGACCACCTCGCCGATGTCGCCGACACCACCGAACAAGGCATCCACCGCATCAACCAGAACCGACGGCTGCCCTGGTCCTTCCTCACCCACACCGGACTCACCATCCACCCACCAACCCCACAGAACTAACGAAAAGATCAGTAGATGAATGAGTCCGATGTGTGTGCTGGTCGCGACCATGGCGAAGGGCGTCCGTTGGCTCGTGTGTGAAGACCAGCCTGGACGCCCTTCTGGCGGCACTGTACGTGTTCATCGACGACCATGTGACCCCTTGTCGCCGGATCGGGCGACCTCCGAAACTGACCGACGCCGAACTGCTGTGCCTGGCGGTCGCCCAGGTCCTGCTCGGCTTCCCCTCCACACGGCACCGGATCCGCTTCGCCCATGACCGGCTCGGGCACCTCTTCCGCTACCTGCCCCAGCGGTCCGCCTACAACAAGCGTCTCAACGCTGCTGGACCGCTGATCAGCCACGTGAGACAGGTGCCGACCTGGAACGACAATCTGGGGCTGATCGACTCCACCCCACTGCCGTGCGCGGCCTCCCGCGAGACCGTCAAACGCTCCGATCTGGCCGGCCACTGCGGATACGGCTACCGCCGCAGCCACTCCCGCTTCTTCTGGGGACTCCGGCTCTACCTGGTCACCACCGCCGAAGGCATGCCGGTGTCCTGGTGTCTTGCCAACCCCAAGCTCGGCGAGCGGGAGGTGATGGCCGTGCTGCTGGAACGCGACCACCACCTCGTCCGAGCCGGGCAGGTGATCCTCGCCGACAAAGGTTTCGCGGGCAAGGAATTCGAGACCTTCGTCGCCGACCGGCTGAAGGCTCACCTGGTGCGGCCCGACCGCAAGAAAGAACAGTTCGCAATTCTGATCCATGTGGGCGAGGACTGACGCGCATCCGCCCAAGGGGCACGAGCAGTGCCTGCGGGTCGCAGCCCCTTGGCGAGACCGCGGCGCTCGGCGCAGCGTCCACAGAAGTCAACCCTGATCGCGACGACGACACGCAGGCAGCTGCCAGCGCTGCGTGCACCGAGCAGCAGGCCAATGCAACCCGACCCGCTCGTCCGCGTCGTGGCAGAGGGCAAAGACTTCCTCGAACTGGGCGACCAGGATGATTCTCTGAGCGATTTTGCCGTGAGGGTCACTCCTCAGGAAGCTCGGCTACAAGGGCTGCTACCCTGGCGAGCGCTTCGTCAACCTGACTCGCCTGCGGAGCGGGGATTTCCGTCCAGTCCCTGTCAAGTGCGACGGCGAAGATTACCTCAATTTCCCCGGCGGCACTCTCGAATGCAGTAAACCACTCGTCTGACATCACGGGATTAACAGCGTTACCGTCCGCCGCCACCTCATCCCTTGCATTCATGAGTGAGTCAGAGATGGCAAGCATATCGTTTGCCAGCCTGCCCAGCGATACTACATCTCCCTTGTAATCCGCCATGGTTTTCACGGTCATACGCCTCTGCTGAGACCACCAACTTTGATCGGTCATTGCTTGATGATCCCTCCAGAGACGGTGACGACTCGGCCTGTCGCGGTGTCAGTTATCACGGTGATCTGCTCTATGTGATTGTAGTGCGCAGTCGTTCCCGGAACCTTACCCGGAACCTGCTCGCCGTGCCTGATCACGTCCTCAACGACAGTCGGCATGAAACCTCGTCCCTGCATCCTGTCCAGGGCATGACCCGTGTAATCGCGGCCCATGATCACAGCGGGAGCGTTGCGCGCCTTGAGCCCTTCGGGGATCACTACGTTGATATCACGCCCCGTTTTATTACGAAGCTGATCATCCGCGTCCTTCGAGTGAAAGCTCGTATCGCTGTGCTTCCCATGATGGCCGATGGGGTAGCGGGCCGCGTAATCACGCGGCGACGCGGGAGCTTTACCAAAAACGCCCTTGAGGGTCTCCCGCCGTCAGGCGTACGCGCGAAGCCGGAATCTGCTGGAAGAGCTCGGGGTGCCGGACCGCGGAGCGTCCACAGGGCAGCTGTCCGGCGGTGAGCGGCAACGCACAGCTGTGGCCAGGGCGTTGGTCGGCAACCCTCGGATCCTGCTAGCAGATGAACCGACCGGTGCGCTCGACAGTGAAACTCGCGACCATGTCGCGAGCCTCTTGTTCGCCATTCCCAAGCAGCGCGACTGCGCCTTGTTGGTGGTCACCCACGATCCCGTGGTGGCCAACCGTGCTGACCGAGTGTTTAACCTCGTCAACGGCTCCATGGTGGAGGCGGCAGGGTGAATATCAGGCCCAGTCTTCTCCGGCAATTGCTCCGCCTGGGGCGCACCGCGAGTACTGGCGCCGAAGGCGGCCGCACCCGCTTTTGCGCCCTCGCTCTTGCGTCAATGGTCCTAGCGCTCTTCTTTTGTTCTTTCGCGATCACGGAGGTGACATGGGATAGGCGTGAAGAACGTGGTGCCGCCCGGATCCCGCAGATCGCACAACCCAGCCAGGCGGCGAAGGCACTGTGGAGCCGCTACTGGGACTCGTACAAAGGGCGCCAGTTCACAGTGATCGTGATCTCGCCCTTGGCGGCCGACGCGCCGCTGCCCCCAGGCATCGACCGTTGGCCCGGACCGGGAGAGGTTCTCCTTTCTCCCGCATTGACCGAGGCACCCAAGAATGAGGACTTCACCCGCCGATACGGCCGCGCGATCGGCACTATCGGCGCTGATGGGCTGGCGTCCCCGGTGTTGGACGACTCTCTGTATGAGTACGAAGGCGGGGGTTGGCGACACTCGCGGTGGACATGAGTGTCGATCTTGGTGGGCAGTCTGATCTTGCTTCGTGCACGACGACACGGTGTGCACGAGGTGGAGGTACGGAGTGCTCATCGTCGACACCGATGTCGTGCGCGTGGAACGCCAGCTGCGGGCGGGTGAGCTGGCCTGTCCGTTGTGCCGGGCGGTCCTTGCGCCGTGGGGGCACGGTCGGCCGCGGGAAGTACGCGGTGATCTCGGGGCTCGTTTCTTCGTACGTCCTCGCCGGTCCAGGTGTTCGGGCTGCCAGGTCACGCATGTGCTGTTGCCGGAGGCGATCTGGCCGCGTCGGGCGGATGCGGCGGAGGTGATCGGGGCCGGGCTGGAGATAGCGGCCCTGGGGATGGGGCACCGCCAGGTCGCCGCCCATCTGGGCCTGGCCGAGGGCACGGTCCGCGGCTGGATCCGCCGTTTCAAGAGCCGGGCCGAGGACGTTCGCCGGTACTTCACCGTCGCCCTGGTCGCGCTCGCCGACGACCCTGTGATGCCCGATCCGTCCGGGACTGCGCTGGCGGACGCCGTCTCGGCGGTCGCGGCTGCCCATCGGGCGGCCGCGACGAAGTGGGCTCAGATGCACACGGTGTCGCGGTGGGAGTTCGCCGGCCGCGCGATAACAGGACGTGTTCTGACCTGCTCTCTTCCTGCTAGTTGATCAACACGGGCCGCCCCTGGGCGGCGATCGGAGGCGCCGGAAGTCTTGATCGTGTCCGTCCGCGACCGGGGCGGACGCTGATCGAGATGCGAGGAGAGTCCGCGCATGGCATCGAGTGAGGACGAGGACCGCCGCCGGGCGGAGAAGGCCCGGCAGGTCGGTCTGTTCCGCTATTCCCTGATCCAGGACCTGCTGGACAACACACTGATCCCTTCGGCCGGCAGGTGAAGGTGTCCAGGGGTACGATCGACCGCTGGACGCGGCATTACCGCAGCGGCGGGTTCGCCGCCCTGGTTCCCGAGCCGCGCAAGGCGGTCCCCAGGACGCCGCCGGAGGTGCTGGAGCTGGCGGCCGCACTGAAGCGGGAGAACCCCGGCCGCACGGCTGCGCAGATCCAGCGGATCCTGCGCACGACGCAGGGCTGGTCGCCGACCGAGCGCACGCTCCAGCGGCACTTCGTGAACGCCGGGCTGACCGGCACCGGCGGGGGCGATCGAAGCGTGTTCGGTCGGTTCGAGGCCACCCGCGGCAACGAGTTGTGGACCGGGGACGCCCTGCACGGCCCGAAGATCGGCGGCCGCAAGACGTACTTGTTCGCGTTCATTGACGACCACTCCCGGGCGATCGTGGGGCATCGGTTCGGGTTCGCCGAGGACACCGTCCGTCTCGCCGCCGCTCTGCGGCCGGCGCTGTCGGCCCGCGGCGTCCCTGAATCGATCTACGTCGACAACGGGAGTGCCTTCGTCGACACGTGGCTGCTCAGGGCCTGCGCGTCGCTGGCAATCCGGCTCACCCACTCCAAGCCGGGACGGCCGCAGGGACGCGGGAAAATCGAACGGTTCTTCCGCACGGTGAGGGATCAGTTCCTCGTCGAGCTCGACGACGAGCGGGTCGGCCAGATCGAGCATCTCACCGAGCTGAACAGGCTGTTCACCGCCTGGGTGGAGACGGTCTATCACCGCACCGTGCATTCGGAGACCGGGCAGCCGCCGATCGAACGCTGGCTGAGTTCGATTCCCAAACCGCTGCCGCTGCCCTCCACGGCGGACCTGCGGGAGGCGTTCTTGTGGTCGGAGCTGCGCACCGTGACCAAGACCGCGACGGTGTCGCTGCACGGCAACTCCTACGAGGTCGACCCGTCGCTGGCCGGGATGAGGATCGAGTTGGTCTTCGACCCGTTCAACCTGACCGACATCGAGGTGCGGGCCTCCGGCAAGACGGTGGGCAAGGCCCTCCCGCACCACGTCGGCCGTCATTCCCACCCCAAGGCGAGCCCGGAGACCCCGGCCGAGCCGGCCGCGCCGACCGGGATCGACTACCTCAAGATCCTCGACGAGGCGCACACCGCGAACACCGCCAGGGGCATCAACTCCTCGTCCCTGATGGACGATTCACGGGGCCAGCAGTGAAGCCGACCCGGGCCGAGGAGTTGTACTTCGACCCCGAACCCGACCTGTTCATGCTCACGTCCCGCGAGCTGGCCGACCGGGCCCTTCACCTGGCGGGCCTCTGCTGCCACCGGGCCGAACAGGACGCCGGCACGCTCGACACCCCCGCCGTCCGCACCGCGTTGCGGGCGGTCCGCCTCGCCGTCCGGCTCGGGCAGCGGGCCGAGGCCGACGAACAAACCGAACTGGCCGCCGTCCAGGCCCAGTTCTGCCCCTGCCCGAGGAGGATTCCATGATCGACCGTGTCCAGGGCTACTACGGATTCACCCGCGTCCCCTTCGGCCGGGACCTGGCCCCGTCCATGCTCCACCAGCACAACTCCCACCGCGAGGCCGCGGCCCGCATCGCGTGGTGCATCAACAACAAGGCGATCGGCGTGGTCACCGGCGAGGTCGGCGCGGGCAAGACCGTCGCCCTCAAGGGCGCCGTCGCCTCGCTGGACCCGGCCCGCTTCACCGTGATCTACCAGCCCAACCCCGAGGTCGGCATGCGCGGCCTCTATGACCGCATCGTCACCAGCCTGGGCGGCACCCCGAAATACCAGTCCGCCGCCCTCGCAGCTCAGGCGTCCGCCGCACTGGCCGCCGAGGTCGACGAGCGCGGACGCACCCCCGCCGTCGTCATCGACGAGTCGCACCTGTTGGACCACCACGAGCTGGACGCGATCCGCATGCTCACCAACTACGACATGGACTCCACGACGCCGTTCGCGGTGCTGCTGATCGGCCAGCCCACCCTGCGGAAACGGATGAAGCACGGCGTCCTGGCAGCCCTGGACCAGCGGATCTCGATCAGCTACCAGATGCCGACCATGAACAAGGACGAGACCGCCAGCTACATCAAGCACCACCTGACGATCGCCGGACGGTCGGACCCGCTGTTCTCCGACGACGCCGTCGACCTGATCCACCTCACCAGCCGCGGCCTGCCCCGCTCGGTCAACAACATCGCCCTGCAGTCCCTCATCGCCGCGTTCGCCGACGAGAAAAGCATCGTCGACGAGTCCTCCACCGCCTCGCCATCACCGAGACACACGCCACCGAGTGACGGCCAAGGCCGGGCAGGGTCGCACCAGGCGGCCCTGCCTACCAGTTCACATGCCTGGCGACGTCGTAGTTCGCGATCCGCCCCGCCAGCTGTCGCGGACTGACTCCATGCGCGTTCGCCCGATCTGGGTCGGAGCCTGCTTCTCGCAGCACACCGAGCACGGCCGGATCACCCCGGTAGTTGAACACCGCCCGCCACAGCGGCGTGTTTCCCTGCACGTCCACGGCATCCACAACGGCGTGGCCGGCCAGCAGCTCGATGGCAATGTCAGCCCTCTGAGCCTGCGCAGCGAAGTGCAGTGGGGTCCACCCAGCCGAGTCACCAGCACATACGTCCGCCCCGGCGTCGATCGCAGCCCGCACACCAGCCAGATCACCTGACGCCGCGGCATAGTGCAACGCTGACCGGCCCAGCCGGTCCAGCCCACTGTCTTCACGCTCGCTCATGACCAACATGATCCCCGAGAACACGCCAGTACCTCATCGAGCGGCGCATTCCAGGAGAGGTGCCCTCCCCGACAGGATTCTCCAGCCGCCACGCAATCACCGAGACGCCCACGACACCCGTGCATGAAGCCGACACCGTGTTCACGACGCCCCCGGCGGCCTGACGGCCGCCGGGGCTGTTTCACCTCGTCCTGTCGACAACCCCAACGTCGCCTCGGTGCACACCTTCAGCGTCGCTCAACACCCCGGGGGAACGGCTGGCCTATGTCAGACCGACAACGTCCATGCTGCCAACCGCTCGCATGGAGAAGATCACCGGGTACGGCGGGGATTGGACCGCCTTCGGCGATCTGAGGATCCTAGGCCCCAGGTCGGGGTTGCGGGCCCTGCTCGCCGTGTTCCTGGCAGTACCGGGCTTGTGCCTGATGGCTGCCGCAGCCCGGGCCGGAGCCACAGGACGGGATCGCCGGGACGCCTTGCTGAACACGCTGGGTGCCAGTCGCCTTCCGCGTCTGTGTATGGATCTCGGTGGAGCTCTGCTCCCCATCACCTTGGGAACGCTGTCTGCCGCGGCGTTGATCGCACCAACGCTCGCTTGGGATATCCGACTCCCGTGGATCAACTACACCTTGGCTGCCGCTGACATGCGGGCTGGCGTTGTCCTCATACTCATTTCCGTGATCGCCGCCGCAGCTTCCGCACTCTCCCTGGTTCTCATACTTCGCCCGTCACCAGCCCGCCAGGCGAAGTCCAACCGGCCCACGACTGCTGCGGTCGGACCACTGCGCCTTCTTGCCCTGGGCGCCTTCCCGATCTTCGTCGTCATGGCATTGTTCTCCGGCTCTCTCTTGGGCGGCTCCAGGAGATCTGCAGCTGCCTACCTCTTCGCAGTGGCGGGCGTGTGGATCACTCTTCCATGGGTCCTCAGCTGACCATACGCATGCTCGGCAAACGCCTTGAGTCGTCCACACCCCACCGTGGAGAACCAGCCCGGATCATCGCACTCCGCACCTTGACCGATCGGCCGGCAGCAGTTGTGCGACTGATTGCAGCCTTGGTCGTGGCCATCGGTGTCATAGGACAGGCGCAGATTATTTCCAGCCTCCTGTCTGTCCGGTCCGGCGAGAGCGAGTTCACAGGCGCATCCGGGCAGAGCATGGTCTTGGTCCAAACGTCGCTTGAATCAGATATTCCGCAACGATTCTCCAGAGACCTTCCCTACAATGCTCACGTAGTCGCATTGGGTCGAGTTGGCGCCGGACCGAACATAACACGCCTCATTCAAGGCCCCTGCAACGTGCGGCGCGCGAGCGCCTGCTCTATTGGACGATTCACTGTTACCCCTTTGACCCAAGTCGTCTTCTGGGACACACGATCGCCGCGCACCGATGTCATTGCCCATCCGGTGAGCCACCCCTTGGCGGTGGGGATAGCCACACCAAGAGACATCGCCGCATTGAGGTTGATGCTCCTCCGGTCTCGGTCCCTGACCGTTCGGACAGAGCCAGGTTCAGAAACACGTACCCAGTGGTCCGCGACCTCGAAGAACGCGCCCGGCACGTCGCCCGCCTCAAAGCAGCCTGACCCGCTGGTCATTCCTCCCGTTCACCCTGCACGTCGCCCCACGGAGTATCGGGGTGCGGGATGGCGGTTCTTGGTCCCAGGCGGCTGTTCAGGTGTTCGGGCAAGGTGGGCCTCGGCGCCTGGCCGATGAGCTGCAGCGCACGTGGGGCCGGTGGCTCGCTGAGGATTCCCCCGACCTCTACGAATTCGGTCTGACGATCGAGCCCGACGGACAATACGCCTGGTGCCGATCCCCGTCCGTGATCTGGGCAAAGGAGCAGAGGTAAACCCTCAGCCAGTCCGCCAGGACCGGAGGCGCGAGCGGATCGCCGCCCGCGCGTGAGGAGCCGGCGACCGGGGAGTCGTGTAGCGGTGCTTGCCGAGCACGCCAAGCGCAAGGCATACCCCGAGCCGTCGAGCAAGCCCACGCCGACTTCACGAGCCTCCAGGACGGCGAACTTCCCGCCCCCGCTCAGTGGAGCAGGTGGAGCCCGCCCGGTGACCAAGTATTCGCCCGGCCTTCGGTTCGGCGGGGGAGCCCGTGCGGTCACCGGCGAGTGGGCCGACGACGCCACGGCCCTGCGGACCAAACGCGAGTGGGGCGGGTCTGTACGACAGCCACCTGGTCCGGTCAGATCGCGCCGAAGGACCAGAAGACGCCCACCTCGTCGTCGGTGACCGCGATCAGGCCCAGGTCGTGCAGCAGGAGAGGGCCGCCGTTGAGGCACTCGGAGACAAGGAAGAAATGGGAGCGGGTGCCTCCAAGGCCCTTCGTGACGAAGTCCGGGGCCGGGTCAAAAGCGGCGGCCGTCGCGTTGGTCCAGAAGCTCGCCTCGGGTCCGTACCGGTCGAGAACCGTTCGGGCGTCTGCCAGAACGGCGTCCCGGTTCGGGCGGGAGCGGACGGGAGCGTACTCCGCCTCCCACTCCTCGCTCATGATGGCGAGCGCGGCGGCAGCCGCCTCCGGCTCCAGGGGGTAGAGGTGGTCGGGGAACCGGGATGCGGCAGGTGGTGCGAAAGGGTAGGTGGGCACGGTGTCGCGGGCGGCGTTGGTGCGGTCCGAGTCCACTCGGAGCCAGCCGCGGGGGTCACGGGCGGACCGGTGCATCACGGCCAGGACATCGTGTGCCCAGTCCTCGTGCCGGCGAGGGCCGGTGGCCGCGAAGGTGTAGGTATCGTCGAGCAGCCGCAGTAGTGCCGCGTTCCAGGGGCAGATACGGCTGCGGAACTCCATCAGCAGCGTGCCGACTTGGCGAGGGAAGGCGTTCTGCGGCTCGCGGGGGATACTCCGGAGCCGGTCGAGGGTCCACGCGACGAGCTCACCCGCCCCGTCCGCGGCGAGGCCGGCGGGAACCTCCGGGAGCGGGAGGTCCGTTGCGCCGCGACACACGGCCTCCAGGTGGGCGTCAAGCAGGTCGAAGGCGAGCTGGTCGGCAGGCAGAGACATCTGATCACTCTAGAGGGCTCCCATCCGGCAGCATGCCGACAGCCCCGCCCTCGGGGCACGGGCACGGTTACCAGGGCGCGCGCGGAAAAAACGTCCGGCTCATCGTGGCCGACCGGTCACCCGTTCGCCGAGCGAGGACGCCGCCCGGCCGCCGGTGCACGCTGACCACGACTGCAGGATGTCCTCCTCTATGCCTGCCCGGCCTGACCCACTGCGGTCAGGTAGGTGCGGACAGCTGGCCGCGCGCGGCCGAGGGCGGCGAAGGCAGAGGTGCGCCGCAGCCGCGCGTGCACGAACGCATGCCTGAGCGCCCTACAGTGCCGGCGCTCGCGCAGCAGATCCACCAGGTATGCCGAGGGCGCGGACAACACGGCGTCGCAAGCCGCCCCGGTGAAGTGCACCCCCGGCACCGGAGTCTGCGCGGTGGTCGTGTCCAGGACGGCCCGCTGGGGGCGGCAGCCCGCGTAAACGCTGGGGCCATCCATCACCGGAAGGTGGCAAGAGCCTCCAGACCCGCGTAGTACACGGCACCCGTGGCGCCGGGCACCATAAGGTGATCAAGGTTGGGCACCGAGGCCGCGGTGCGGGCCGCGAACGCCAGATCGTCGTCACGCAGGCACTCGTCGGCAGACGTCACCGCGGTCGCCGGGCCCCGCTAGGCCACAAGGCAGACCGGGGGCGTGGAGTCCAGCCCGGTCAAGTCCGCGCTCACCGCCCGGCCGTCGATCCGGGTCGCGACTGTCTCAGCGAGCGCGGCCCGCACCACCGGCCCGCCTCCCACAGATCCGCCGTCGGATATGGCGGGCCGGGCGGTCAGTGAGGCATAACACGCGAGGGCGGCAAGATTCGTCCTGGGTGGAAGGCCGTTGCGGACAGCAGCATCCACATTCCGGGCAATGCCGCATTCGACACGTAATCTGGGGCGGATCGCCCGTGTGAGCGGCAGGAGAGAATCGCATGGCTGCCCTGGTTAGCACACCGCCACCACCTGGCTCGGCACCAAGGCCAGCGTCCGCGACGCCGTCGCCGACATCCTCGCCACCGGCATCCACGAACCTGGGAGGAAGGGGTTCACCGACGCGTACTTCCACACCGCCGAGCAGCTCGCCGAGGAAATGACCGCCGCCGGGCTCACCGGCACCAGGGTGTACGGGATCGAAGGCCCGGCATGGAGCGCACTCAAAGCAGCCGAACAACGCGGCGAGCCCATCGACACCAACGACCCACTCTTCACGGCCACACTCCAGGCCGCCCGCATCGCCGAGCCCTACCCCGAACTACTCGCCGCCTCCTCACACATGCTCGCCATCTCACGAGCATGACTGTGGTGATTGATTCCCCATCGTCCTTGTCAAGCCGGGAGGCACGCCGAGGGGGTCACGGTCGCGTCCATGGCCGTCCGCGCGGCACAGGTTGTCAGAGCGCGGTCGGACAATGCGTGTGTGAGCCTGCACTACGAAGTGGTCTTCGCCTGTTTTCTCCGAGATGAGACACCCGAGCCGGTCCTATCCGCACTGCGGTGGCACATCGGCGCACAGCCAGAACGTCCGCCGCACCTCGATGCGGATGAGCACCCGCATCCGCTACTCGTCCCGAGCCCATACAGCTATCTGCCGGGTGGGGACTTCGCATCCCTGCAGCACCAATCCCGCGGAAACTGGAATGCCTGGGGACTGTTCACCCGAAACCTCTGGCTGGACGACGGCATCGGTGAGCTCGTCACGATCCTGGATCTGCTGGCCCCCCACGTCGAAGACTCCGGATACGGCGGATACATGCGCGAGGAGGACGACAGCAAGCCTTCGATCTTCACGTTCAGCGACGGAGCCTACGACCTGGCAACAGGCTGACGGCCAAGGGCACGAAGTGCCGAACTCGCTACGATCGCTGAAGGCCGCGCTGGAGGATATCCGTGAACACCATCTACATGCCGCCCGTCAGCGGGATGAGGCAGCACCTGCCTGAGCTGACTGACTGCTGCCGGCCGGGTGGGGAGACCACCCATCCCGAACATGACTACCCGCCCATCGGGTGCGGCGACCAGCGCCACCGCTGCAAAGCCACCGAACTCCTGCATGCCGGCGACACCGTGGCCACCGTGGTCGACGCTCCTGACCTCCCGGCTGGCACGAGGGGGAAGGTGGAGGTGGTGCACCACGACGAGCTGGACGGCATCGACGTACGCCTGGCCGATGGACAGCTCGTCAACGCCTTGAGGGTCGCTCTCGCCTCCACCAGCGAGCGCTGAACAGGATCCGGCGGCCGGAACGACGGCACGCGAAGTCCCCGCCGAGCGGGCGGACACCCGCGCGACCCGGGGGCCGCGCCGCAGCCAGAAGCCCTGCGGACAGCGGCGCCGGTCGAACGCGGCGGCGGCTGGGAGCCCAGGCAGCGGGCTCGGCGGCGGCCAGACGACGAACGGCGGACGGGGCGGCGCGGACAGGCTCGCGGCCGGGCAGCCGAAGTCCCGGCCAGGACATATATCCCAGCCCTGTGTCGAGCGGCTGCGGCGGGAATGAGGAGCCCAGGAAGCTCCCGCCGCGCGGAGCGCCGACGGTAGGTCGAGGGTCCGGTCCCCACGGCCCACCGCGTTGTGCTGTCGAACCGCGGCACCCTCGCCGGAAGGCGTCGACATCCGGGCTGTGGAGTCGCACTGCTAGACCCCGAGGGCGCGCAGCATGACACCCGCGCACGCCATCGGCCCTCAGAAACGACGGCACTGCTGACGGCATACCGGCAGGGCGGCCAGTGCAGGGAATCCTGGGGCGCGGCGGATGTTGGCTGCCAATGCTTCGGCGCAGCCACTCGATCATCTTGTCCAGTGAGGCGGCTATCAGCATGGCTGTTGCGATGGCAGCGAGCGGGCCTCCGAGGAAGAGGGCGACCGCACCCGCCATGAGCGCCGGGGTGAGGATTACTGCCCAGCGCACGGGGAGTCGATCAGAAGCCTTGCTCTCGCCATCATCGTTACGTTTCGTATCCACTGTTTAGCTCCTTGCCTAGACGTGGGGTGGGTTCTTTTAAAGGCAGAACCGACGGGCCGCGAGGGAAAGCTTTGCGGAGATTTCGGTACCATGGGCGGTGAGCGTGCGGCGTTTTGATCCGCACAGGAGACCGCGAAATCGCTGAGACCCTCATATGCGGATTAAAACGTTGCGGCCATTCCCGCGATTTTTGATTGGCCGATCTTGTCCAGGGACTTCGAGGGTGAGAAGCGCCGGGCACGCCGTCTCGGCGAGCTGAAGAGGGACGGCCAGTATGGGCGCGTCAACGGGGCCCTCAGACGGATCTGGGAGGGTGGAGAGCAGCGGCCTAACCTCATCCGGATCCGTCCCGGCTTCCTCCTCAGCACCGCTGGCGGAGCTGAAGCGACGCCTCCGACCCCCATGTCGAAGTTGCTCAATCCGCGAGGCATCGCGCTGCGCTTCTACCTGCTCGTCGCGTTCGAGGCCCACTACCGCCTCGCTGCGGGCGCGCCGTGGACGCATGCTCTGCCGATCGACGGCGCTGGCGTGGAGGTGGGGTGGGCGGACCTCATCGCGATCGACGCCGCGTACAGCACCGAGACGGGGACCTACCAGCGGAGGACCAGACAGCTTCGTGACCTGGAATCCAGCCGCATCCGGCAGGTGAAGGGCGCGCTGTGGACACTGGAGCAGCAGGGCCTGGTCGAGGCGCCGCGCAAGAACGAGCGAGGAGATAGGGACTACGGCAGCTTCAGGCCGATGCACGAGGCAGGCGAGGCGAGCTCCCCACCCCTCACCGCTACTCGGTGCCCCAGCAGTCCGAGTGGGCTTTCGGCATTCCCCGCGACTTCTTCCTTCACGGTTGGGTGCAGGTGCTCTACCCCTCGGAGACTGCCACCTGGCTCACGCTGCGCTTCTTGAGCCGGCACTTCCCGGAAAAGCACCAGGAATCTGGTGTCTTCCTGCACGGGCAACCACGCGAGCGGTCCTTCCACCTCAAGCGCGACGCCTACGAGGACGGCTGCGCCATGCTGCGGAAGCTGGGCCTCATCCGCCCCGCACAACCCAGCACCCGGCGGTCTGGGCAGCATCGTCGGCCCTATCGACTTCGGCACCATCGACCCCAGCACGCCCCCGCGATACGAGCCCCACCGCTATCAGCTGACCGACGATGGACTCGCCAAGGACGGTCTCGAGAAATGCCTGAAGGAACTCGTCCTCGCCCAGAAATCAGCGACCACCTGACCGCGGCAGTTCCACCAACCAATGCCGGGCCACCACCGGCAGCTACCAGCCGGCACGGGGGGCGGGCAGACGGACCGCGGCCCGGCCGCCGACGGGCGCAGCAGCGAGACTGCAGGATCCACCTGGCGAGGGGAAGGGCTCGGCGCTGATCAGCAGGCCGCCGGAGCAGCCATGAGGCGAGGTCCGACGTCCGCCCGCAGCTTGCCCAGTCCGGGCAGCGCTCGGCCCCGGTCAGGGAAACCAGCAGTTCCGTCCGCAGTGAATCGGGGCCGCGACGGGACAGGGCCGCCTACATGTCCGGCTACACCACCGTGCACCAAGTAGCCACGACAGCAGACGGGTTGACGGCCAGCGGCCTACGATCGCGTCATGACGATCGCTCCGGAGGCCCCCACCACGCTGCGGTTCCTGTCGCTGGAGATCACCGGCCGCTGCCAGCTCACCTGTCCGGCCCTCTGCTACGCCACGTCCGGGCCGACCCGGGACCACGGCAGCATGACCGAGGACGACTGGAACCGGACCATCGACGAAGCCGCCAGCCTCGGCACCGAGGAGATCCAGCTGATCGGCGGCGAGCCCACCCTGCACCCGGCCTTCGCCCGGATGCTGCAGCGGGCAGTCGACGCCGGCCTGCACGTCCGGGTCTACAGCAACCTGCTGCGGGTCCGCGACGAGCACTGGCGGCTGTTCGAGCACCCCAACGTGCGGCTGGCGACGACCTACCACAGCACCGTCGCGGCCGAGCACGACGCTGTCACCGGCCGGGACGGCTCGCACAAGGCGACGCGGGACAGCATCGTCGAGGCCGTCAGGCGCGGCATCCGGCTGAAGGTCGCCGTCCTCGACGGAGGCGACCACGAGCGCGCTGAGCGGGCCCGGGCCGAGATGCAGGCCCTCGGCGTCTGCGAAGTGCACGTCAGCGAGGTGCGAGCCGTCGGCAACGCCCGGGCACCGCGCTGCCCTCCACATCGGCGCTGTGCGGGCGGTGCGGGGACCAGAGGGCCGCGATCCTTCCGAACGGGGAGGTGTCGGTGTGCGAGATCGGGCGGTTCCCGTCCGCCAGCCCGCTACAGAGCACATCGGACTCGACTGGGGGCGGCATGACGCCGTGCCGGGCGGCCCCGGAGCGCTACCGCATCCCGTCAGGAGGTGTGTAGTACGGCCCCCAGCCTTCACCTCCTAGCGGTGCGCAGGGCCTGGATCAGTCGGGCCGCGAGTTCATCGGCGCCTTCTGCCGTGGCAGCGGCGAGACTCGGTAGAGCCACACAATCGTGCGGATCAGCCCGTACGGCCTGGCCCGTGGCCATACGCAGAGAGCCCTGACTGCGGTGACCAACCTGCTGGGGATCTCCCTCAAAGACCTGATCCACTGGATTGATCGCGGCGGCCAGAGCAACCCGGCCAGCGTCCTCTCGGATCCACGGGATCAGAGCCAGCAGGAGGATGGTGAGCCGTCGTTGCATCTCCCCCTGATCCACCAGAGCGCCGAAGGCATCGGTGGGCAGGGCGTGGAACGCGAGTGCGCCGCCGTCGCGGTCCACCACAAGTCCGGCGTAAAGGTCCAGGGTGCGGCTCGTGAAGCCATTGTCGCGCCACAGCTCGCTCGGGCGGACAGCCCAGGCAGACTCACTATCATGATCAATTACGAGGGGGTCTCTCTGCGTGAAGAGTCCGTCACGGCGTCCCTGGGTGGCGAGCTTTTCGGCTAGCTGAGGGAGCGCTCCTACTGGCATCAGCGTCGTAGCGGGACCGGTCGGTAGCAGGTGAGCTTCGAGGACGGGGGCAGTGAGCTGCTGCCGGGCGGGGAGAGGACGGTCTGCACTCCAGCGGATGCCGGGCGCAGTAGGCAGCGGGCTCCAGGTTAGTGGCGGCGACTGGGCTGGGAGCGCATTGAGGGCAGCGAGCACTGCTGGCCCGAGGGCCAGCGCGTCAGTGAACGTTCCCCAGAAGAGACCGACCTTGTAGTCGCCGACGCGGGCCTCGAAATTTTCCTGAGCACGCTCCCGCTCCCCGCCCTCCTTCCGGAACACGAGGATACGCTTGTCCTCTTGCTGCGCAACGGTGAACTCCTCCTCAGTGGGGGACCGCCCTGAGTCGTCCAGCGGGTCGCCATACTTCTCTCCCAGGAGCAGCACGTAGACGTCGGCTTCCCGCACCCCCTGGAGGCACGCCCCCCCGGCTCGGCCTGTTTTGCGCGCCGAAGTCCTCGAACGCCAGGACCGCGTAGCCAGCCGCAGGAAGCAGGCTTCGCAGGTGGTCCCGCTCAGCTTCCAGACCGCCGCGAACCGACGACACGAAGACCTTCACAACTCCAGGCTAGTTCTCCCAGGCCAGCCCTGCCGGGCCCCATTCGCGACGGTCACACCGCGCACCTCTTCGGCCCTACTCGGACAGCGTCTCGTCGGTGAAAACGACCTCTGCCTGCTCCGCCCACCGCTGCAATGGGTTCCGCCAATCAGCGCTCCAGTACCTGCGCCGGAGTGCGCCCTGGTCGGTGATTTGCAGAACTTCCGGTGCGCCGAAGGCTTGGAAGAACCCATTCGTCAGGCGATAGGCCGCAGCCAACACCGGAGGGCCATCATCGGCCGTCTCGTCGATATCGATGACTGTTGTGGCCATCGGCGGTGTCCGCAGGGTGCGCTTGCCCTGGACCTGTGGCATGCCGTGCCAGCGTGTATGGGTGAGCCGGGCGGGCCGCTCGTCACTGACAGGGCGGATGGTGGCGCGCACTGAGGCGTTCCCACTTGTGGCTGCCCTGTCGCGGGCGTGGCGAGCAAGGAACCGAAGCCCGCTCACGACCCCATTCACCAGGTGCTCGTCGTCTATGGACGTGTACGGGCGTTCAGGGCTCCCGCCCGTATCCCAACAGGCGAGGGTGGCGGCGAAGGAGCCAGCGCCGCGGGCGTGAAGCTCACACCCCAGCCACTTGGCCTTATCGCCAGAAGAGGTGCCATCGGCGATCAAGCGATCAGGGCCCACAGACGTCCGCAGCCAGGCAGCTCCCGTGTTGACGATCAAGGGAGTCTTGTCCTGAATCTCCTCGCGGAAGACGCGTAGTGCTTGGGTGTCGACTGCCAATGAGCCGTCGATGTCGGGAAGCAGCGAGACCACCACGAACGTCTGCGTGTCCGTTTCCAGGTTCTGCAGCAGTTCCTCCTCGCAGAGCTCCAACTGCGTGGCGCGGTCCTGCAGCCCGGTAAACCGGCTCCGGTAGGCAGCTGCGACCTCCGGCTCGGACAGGTAGGTGGTGATGCTTCCGTTCCTCCGGGGGAATCTCAGCCCCTGATTGACTAGGACCGCGTGGGGGCCAGCTGCACTGCGTGAGACAGAGATCAGGATGAAGCCCGTCCCCTCGGACGGTCCGGTCACGGGGCGCACGTCGAAGGCCGGGAGTGGTGATATCCCTGAGGCCACGATCGACAGAATCCGCCGCACCTCGTCGTCGCTGACGGTTACCCCCGGGTACCCGGACGCTTGGGCCTGATCATCTTCTTCGATGCCGAGGATGATCAAGCCGCCCGCGGTATTGGCCATCGCAGCGACGTCTCCGCACAAGTCCCTCTTGTCGCTATCGCTGCGCCCGTACAGCTCAGACTTGAAATCCAGGTCATACGCTTCAGCGGCCCTGGCTCCCACCAGCGCGCAGACCTGCTCGTAGGTGACATCGGCGACCCGGGCGCCCAGCAGGCGCTCCAGGCGAGGTGAGCGGAGAGCTGCCATACAGTAATCATCACCACCCATGTGGTGATCCGCGATCGGATGCCAACGCTAAGGCCGGAGCATACGCCCAGGAGCCTCCTTGGGCATTCGAGGGCAGCCTTCCCCGCGCGGAGTTCTTCAAGGCGAGGGGAACACCGTGTCGGCCGGACCGGACAGGGCCGGTTCTCGGAAGTCGGCGGCCGGGACGGGTCAGTCCAGGCCCGTGGTGCCGGAGGCGGCGCGGTGCCGGTTGCGTGCCCAGCGCTTGAGGTCGCCAACGCGGTAGAGGAGTTCGGTGCCGCGCTTGTCGACCGAGCCCGGGAAGGTCGGGTCGTTGGCGCGGCGTAGCGCAGGGCGGCGAGGGCGATGCCCGGCAGGTGGTGTTCGTGTGCCTCGCGCAGCCCCACCGTCTGGTCGTCGTCGACGAGTGCCGGGGTCGCTGGCGACGTCGCGGTGGTGGCGTCGGCCGGGTCGGCGGCGAGGGCGAGCGGCTTCTGCATCTGCACGAGGCTCGGTGGGGCCGGGACGGGCTTGTGCTCGGTCGCCGTGGTCGGGCCGGTGGTGGCCCACTCGCGGGCTTCGGCGTCGGCGAAGAACAGCACCTGCGTCTCGCGGGCGGTGCCGCCGATGACGACCTGGGCACGGCCGATGTGCTTCGTGGACTTCGGGGCGGGGTGGATCTCCGGGGCAAGCATGCGCCGGGCGTTCACGCTGTAACGGGCGAGCATGCGGGTGGCGAACTGAGGAGCCGAGCCGGCTGGGGGCAATATGGGTGAAGGCTTGGGCGGGGAACTGCCCGCGTGTGGCGTCGCGCCGCCATGGGCACGGTTCGTCGCCGCCGCAGGGGCGTAGCGGTGCGGTTGGGGTTGATGAGGATCCTTGATTTCTCAGGCATCCATATCAACGGCCAGTGACCGGTTGAGGGTAGTCGGCCGACTCGGGATCGCTTCACACTCCGGGTGCGGGCCGCACGGCGATCCCATTCCGCTCAAGCAGCGCAGCCGTCACCCCGTCTCCTGGCACCAGCTTCGCGGCGAAGGACCCGTCGTAGACCACACCCCGTCCGCACGACGGACTGCGCGGCATCAGCAGTGCCTCCGTGCAGCCTCCGTGCCGCGCCGCGGCGAGTGCGCGCCGCGCTCCGTCCAGGAACTCCGCTGTCACGTCGCGTCCCGTGTCCTCAACGACCCGCGCCGTCCCGTCGAGCACGTCGTGCCCGTCGCCGCCCACCAGCTCCGCGGGCCGCCTCGGTGTCGCCAGACCGCCCGCCACTTCTGGGCAGAAGGAGACGACTTCGCGACCCGTGACTGCCTTCTCGATCTCCGAAGACGCCTTGTGCTGCCCGTCGAACCGGCATGGCACCCCGCGCAGACACGCGCTGACCAGGATTGCTTCCATGCCGCCAGGCTAACCACAGGGATCACTACGGACCGATACCAATGCTCACGATCGTCCGGGCTTGCTCGGACAGCGCCCGTGATCCGCCGACAGCGCTCACGGAAACGCGGACCCTGCCAGGGCTCATCGGGAGGCATCAGCGGTCCTGGGCGAGTTTGTACAGCTCGGCGAACAATCCGGCCGCATCGAGCAGGGAGTCGAACGTCCCGGACTCCACGATCCGCCCGGCGTCGAGGACGATGATGCGGTCGGCGATGCGGGCGTTCTCCAGGTTGTGGGTCACGAAGATTGCGGCTTTGCCGGCGGCGAGTTGCTTGAAGCGGCCGATCACCAGGTGTTCGGCGCGCGGATCCATCGCGGAGGTCGGCTCGTCCAGCATGAGCATGGTGGCGTCGCGGTAGAAGGCGCGGGCGACCGCGATCCGCTGCCACTGGCCGCCGGACAGGTCGGTGCCGCCCCAGTTGGAGCTCGCGACCAGGGTGTCGAGCCCGTACGGGGCTTTGGCGATGACGCTGTCGGCGCCGGCCGCGCGGGCGGCCTGAAGCAGCGGGGCGTCGTCGTCCGCGTGCGGCTGGCCGAGGTGGATGTTGGCGCGCAGGTCCATGGGCCAGCGGGTGTAGTCCTGCGGCACCAGCCCGACGTTCGACCACACGCTGGCCGGGTCGGTGTCGGCGAGGTCGAAGCCGTCCCAGGTCACTGTCCCCGACGTGGGTAGGTACAGGCCCGTCAGGAGGCGGGAGAGGGTGGTCTTGCCCGAGCCGTTCTCCCCGACCAGCGCGATGAGCTCGCCCTGGCGCAGGGTGAGGCTGACGCCGTCGACCGCCGGGGTCTCGGCGCCGGGGTAGGTGTAGGTGACGTCGTTCGCGCGGATCTCAGCCGGTGCTCCGGCCGGGATCGTCTTGGTGCCGCGGTGCGCGCGCAGGGCCTTCGCGCGGCGCAGGAAGGACTGCCAGTCCTCCAGGTACAGCGAGGTGCGGAACATGCGGGCGGCGGCCATCACCAGGGAGGTCAGGGCGCCGGTCGATGTCCGCACTGCCACCACGGCGGTCGCGGCGACGGCGAGGTCCATGCTGCCGGTCGCGGCCAGCCACCCCAGCGCGGCCCACGTGGCGGCGAGCATGAGCCCGCTGATGGCGGCGCCGAGCAGGGTCACCCGCAGGACGCGCGGCGCGGCCGCGCGGTGGGTGGCCTTGATCCGATCGGTGATCTCCCGGTACCAGGTGTGAAGGAAGCCGGCCATGATGGCGGCGCGGACCTCGGCGGCGGTGCGGCGGTCGGTGGAGTAGTACCGCAGCAGGTAGCGCAGGTGGTTGTCGGAGATGTTCTGGAAGTCCGCGCGGTGCTGGATGCGGGCGGTGCTCACCGCGGCGGCGCCCTTGGGTACCACGGCCAGCAGGAGCAGGGGCAGCAGCATCGGGTGCAGCGCCGTCAGCACCGAGGCTGCGGCGATGAGCTGAGCAAGCGCGGAGATGAGAGCCTGGGTGTCGCCGATCAGGTCCTCGGTCGCCTCGGCGCCCTTGCCAGCGGCCTGGAGGCGGTCGGTGAAGCCGGGACGGTCGTACGCCTCCAGCTCGACCTGGGGGGCCGTGGTGAGGATCTGGAGATCGGCTTCGGTGGCGACCTCGGGGCCCAGGCGGGTTGCGGCGTAGACGGCGAGGGCGTCCGCCCCGGCCCGCAGCGCGGTCGCCACGGCGACGACGACCAGCGCGGGGGTCGCACCCCTCACGCGCTCGGCGACATCTCCGCCGCCGAACAGGTGGTTCATCGCTCCGGGCAGCGCAGCGAGGGCCACGGCCGCGGAGGCGGCGACGATGAGCTGGCACAGGCCGAGCCAGAGCATCGCTGGACGGTCGGCGGCCCAGCCCAGCCGGACGGCCGCGGCGACGGTGCGCGGGAGGCGGGCGGCCATCCGCCACCAGGTGGCGGTGGCGATGTCCTCGGCGTGCGGATCGGGGCGGTAGCCGACCTGCTGCGGCGATGCGGAGGGGGATTTCGGGGCGGGTGAGGAGTCGGTCACCCGCCCCATCCTTGCGGGGGTCCTGGGGCGGCCGGGGCCGATTGCGCCGAAGTCGCTCGAGTGGTGGAGGAGCCGTCTACAGCGCCCGAAGGGCCAGTTCGACGGCGGTGATGAGGAACAGGCCGGTGCGGAACGGCGCCGCGTCCTCCGGGGCGGCCGAGGCCCGCTCGACGGTCTCGGACAGCTGGACCGCGTCCACGAAGCCCTGCTCGATGAGGTGAAGCTCCTTGCCCCAGCCGCGCAGCAATTCGGTGGCGTACTCGTGGACGCCACGGTTCATCAGATGGCCGAAGTTCTCCCGCAGCGGCGGGTTCACCACCTCCTCCGGGAGATCGCGGGCGGCCAGCCGCTGGTGCAGCAGCCGCTTGTCGGCCTTCCACTCCACCGGGAGACGCTGGCCGAAGCGGACCATCTCCGGATCGGTGAACGGGGCGATGGCCCACAGCCCGCGCCGGGCCAGCAGCGGGGTGGCGGTCTCCAGGGCGATCAGCGCGGTCTCCGGCGCCACCGTGGCCGGAGAGATCCCAGTGTTCACCTCGCCCAGCAGATCCCGCACCCGCTCACCGCACCACGCCGGCGCCGCCGGCGTCCGTACGGGCCCGCCCTGGGGGCGGCGTACGCGGGCGACTTCGTCGCCGCCGAACCCGGCCACCACCGTGTGGATGCCGCGCGCCATCAGGGCCTGGGCGAGGGCGTCGGCGGCCTCCAGGTGCGGCTCGTCCAGCGGGCTGATCGCCTCCGCCCGCGCCCGGCGCAGCCCGCCGGGCGACAGCGGCGGGTGGTCGCCCGCGGTCACGGTGCAGTCCGCGGCGAATCCGGTCTCCTCGATCACCGCACGCCGCCGGGCCTCCTGCTGCGGCCCGGCCTGGCCGCCGATGAGTAGCGCGCACGGCGTGATCGCCCCCGGGTAGGCCAGGGCGAGGGAGATGGCGAGGTTGGTGGAGTCCATGCCGCCGGACATCTGGGCCGCAGTCTGCCCCGGCACCACCGGGCGCTTGGTGAAGACGTGGTCGGCCAGCGCCTCGAAGGCTTCCACGAGCTCGGCCTCGCCGGTGTTCTCGGCGAGCTGGGAGGGCTGGGCGTGCTCGGCGGCGGCCGGGTAGACCATGTGCAGGCCCTCGGCGTCCGCGTACGCGGTGGAGCGTTCCGACAGCCGCTTGACGGTGGTGAACACCGTGTCGTGCCCGTAGCGAGGGTAGCCGGTCAGCAGCCGCATCACCTCCTTCTCCTCCAGCCGCCTCGGGCCGAGCAGGTGGCGCAGGTCCATCAGCTGCCACGAGCCGGTCAGCCGCCCGCAGTCGTGGGCCAGGTACAGCGGGCAGACCCCGCCGAGCCCGGTCGCCAGGCGCAGCCCGCGCGGGCCCGCCTCGATCCAGACGGACTGAAGCGGCCAATCGCGGCACTCTCCCAGGGCCCGGCCGTACGCCGCGGCGTCGACGCGGGTCGGCGACAGCGAGCGCAGCAGCGATGCGCGGCCGGCGGCCTTCTCGCGCACGACCAGCAGGGTGGTGGTGCCGTCGGTGACCGCCCGCGCTTCCAGCGCCGGGTGGACCAGCGGCCGGATGCGGTCGGCTCCGCGGCCCCAGCCTTCTTCCTCACCTCGCCATTCCCACGGGCCCGAACCGCCTTGCGTAAGTTCACCGAGCATGTCAACATCCCTGTTCCCCTTTCCCGAGGTCGGCAGATGACGGGGCCCGCGCGGCTCTCGGCCAGGCGCGGGCCCCGGTGACGCTGGTGGTGCCAGATGGGCGGTGCCGGTGGATCAGTCCTCGAACCGGCCCTGGTCCGAGGTGTCCGCCGCCTTCTCCTCGTAGCGGGCGGTGTCACCCGGCACGGCGGTGGTCGCCGGCGCGGCGAACACCGACTCCCACGGACGCTTGTGGACGTTCATGACGATCCCCTTTCCTGTTCGACCAATCCCCGGTGGACGGAATGTCACCGGTCTTGCTCAATCAGTGAACTGTGAGCGGGGGTTGGCCGGTACCGTGTGGAGCGCGCGGAGCGGTATATCGGGTATATCGACGAGGCGGGGGCGCCATGGCCCAGCGCACTGCGAACCAGCAGCTCAAGGACCTGATCAAGGAGTCCGGGCTGCCGTATGACGGCATCGCCCGCGCCGTGAAGGCGGTGGCGTTAGAAGGCGGCGAGCGGCTGGCGACCAACAAGTCGACCGTCCACCACTGGATGCTGGGTGCCCAGCCGGCCGGGCCGACCGGCGGATACCTGGCCGAGGCGCTCTCCCGCCGCCTCGGCCGCCGCATCACCCCGGGCGATCTCGGTCTTGCCTCCCACGATGGTGGAGAAGATGACAGCATCGGGCTGACGCTGGACTTCGATCCCATCGAGACGCTGACCGCCATCGGGGAGGCCGATGTGAACCGCCGCAAGTTCCTGGCCACCTCCGCCTACTCCATGGCCGCCTCCGTCCTGCCCCTTCAGACCGTGCAGGAGGCCGCTGCCCGCACCCGTACTGTCCGCGGCGGCGCGGTGGCCGGGCACGCCGATGTCACCGCGGTGCGCGACATGGTGAAGCTCTTCATGGACATGGACGAGCGCCACGGCGGGCAGCACGGCCGCTCCGCCTTCGTGCAGTACCTGATCACCGACATCGCGGGGCTGTGCCGGGGCCGTTTCGCCAGCGAACAGGTGCGGGCTGAGGCGTTCTCCGTCGCCTCGGCCGGCGCCCACCTGGCGGGCTGGAAGGCGTACGACAGCGGAGAACAAGGCTTGGCCCAGCGGTACTACCTCCAGTCGCTCGCGCTCGCCCGGGCCTCCGGCGTCCCCGGCCAGGACGGCTTCGTCATGCGCACCATGTCGCAGCAAGGCATGAAGCTGCACCGGCCCGAGCACTGCCTGGCGCTGGCCGCCACCGGCTGGGACCGGGCGCAGGGCCAGGTCGACGCCCAGGTCGAGGCGCTGTTCGCCATCACCCACGCCCACGCACTCGCCAAGACCGGACAAACCAAGCGGGCTCTGGCGGATGTCGACCGTGCCCAGGCCGCGCTTACTGCCGGAACCCGGGCCGGGGACGAGGTTCCGTTCTGGGCGCTGGTGTGGGGCCCGCCGGCGGCCACCGTCCACTCCCGTACGGCGAAGGTGTTCGAAACCCTCGGCGACCGGAAGAACACCGCGCGGCAGTACGCGACAGCGGCGGCGAGCCAGCCGGGGACAACGTACGCGCGGATCATCGCCCTGGACCTGGTCGCCCAAGCCGAGCAGCAGGCCAAGCAAGGCAGCATCGAGCTGGCGTGCACCACCTGGGACCGGGCCATCGACACCATGGCCGGGGTGAAGTCCGCCCGCACCCTCAAGGCCGTCCGCTCCCTGCGAGAAGACCTTCGCCCGTACCGGGCCCGCGGCGTACGGTGCGCCGCAGAACTCGACGAACGCGCCCGCACCTTCCTCGCCCACCACCACTGACCGTACGACGGACGCCGTACGATCAGCCCGGACTGATCTCCGGGGCGAGGCCTTGGCTGGGGGCGAGCGCTCGTCCCGCCCGCCCTCTCACCGTTGACCATGCGCTCATCTTGCCCGGTAGCTCAGGCGGGTCTTTAGAACCCTTCCTGTTCGTCGTCTTCGTCAGCCTGGGGTTCGCGGGTGAAGTGGAGGTCCAGAACGTACTGCTCATCGGCTGGGCATTGGGACCAGGCATGTCCGAGCTCGTCATGCGAGCTGCCCTCGTCGAGCTGCCGAAGCGTGCCGGCGTAGTAGGCGCTGGCGGCCTCCCGCCCGGTCCACCACGCGTGGCCTTCGTAGACTCCGGGGCGGGGCAGGGTCATTTCGCCTGCGGGGCCGTAGGTGAGTTGGTTGATCACGAGAAGGCCAGTCTCGGATTCCAGGCTGATGGGGGTACTGCCTTCAGCTGTGATGGGGGGCTGTTGGGGGGCGGGCCAGATACGGATGATGACCCGGAGGGGGATGTCCGGCTGATGGCCTCCCGCAGCCAGGTGGTAGCCGTCGCCGGCTACCACCTGGCTGCGGGAGGCCATCAGGGCCGTTTCATCGCCGAGGTAGGCGTTGGCGTCGTAGACCTCGACGATGCCGCGGTCGGGGCGTGCTATCACGCTGCACTCGGTGATGATGGGAGCCATGAGGCACCTTTCCAAGGGTCAGGGTGTGACGTTGACGTAGAACGGGTCGCCGGACCGCTGTGCTGTGTCAGCCCGGGAATGGGCTGGGATGACTCGACTGTCCAGGTCGGACTACTTGCGCCGCCGGCCCGGACGGCCGCGTCTGCTGGCTGCATGCTGGAGGTGATGCGGATGTCACTCGGGTCGACCGCGCAGGCACTGGCCGCGCGTGCTACGTCCCAAACAGCCCGGGGCCGTGCTCCACAGTCAGCAGCCGGGGCCGATCGGCGCAGACGATGTCAGGGCGAGCGCGGCGATCCGCAGCTGCGCCGCCCACGTCCCCTGGTCAAGCCCCAACGTGTACTCGATGCAGCAGGCGCATTGCGGGAGCAGCGCCACGAATGAGCGTTCCTCCGCGGTTTCGACCTCCGTCTCCCACCAGTCATCCCTCGACAGGTCGGGGAGCGCGATTTCTCCATCGATGAGTCTGGCCGCCAGCCGGCGCAGAGCGTGGCGCCGTGCCAGGCCCGGATCAGGCAACTCGATTCCGGACTCGGAGAGTGCTTGCTCGAACGCAACGCGGATGTCGCGGACATCCGCGTTGCGAGGCCAACCGGCGAGCTCGCACAGCGTCGGGGTGTCCAGCCCGGCTGCAAGTGCCTCAGCAGCGATCATCGGCAAGTCCTCCGGGCGTATCTCATCCGCCTGATAGCGGCACGCCACCTCACCCAGAGACGTGAGACCGCTTCGCATCAAGGATTCCGGTTCCGGTGTCGTCTCTGCTACTCCCATGACTCCAACAGTGCCAGCAGCGTTTGCGAACAGGACGTCCAGGGGCCGCCTCCTCGGCACCCAGCCCGCATGTTCGCCATGAACCCGAACGCCGAGCCCATGTGGCGCGCGGCACTCCCTCCCCGGGTGCTCGTTGACGCGATCGACCGCCCGGCCGGCCGCCGCCGGGCAGTGGACTATGGGGCTCGAGCTGTCGGAGACCGACCGTGCCGCCGGCGAGCGGGGACTGCCGCTGCGCTCCCCCGTTGGCGGGCCGGTAGAGGCCGGGCACAAAACGGTGCCGCGGCACGGTCTCGACCGCCTGCCGCCAGGCCGGATCGCGGAGGACGCCGCCCTCGGCGAAAGCATTGACCACGGCTTCGCGCAGCCGCGCGGAGCGGTTTCCAGGCCGGCGGGCGTCATCGGGCCCGCCCCCGTGATGTAGCGGGACCGGCGCATCGGGGTGCTCCGCGCCCACCCTGCGCCAGCCAGCTAGGCACTTTCGCTGGCTTGCCTGCCGTGGCGAGCTACTCGCTCAGCCCCGCAATGCACCACCCTCGCTGGGCTGCTTCGGTCAGGACGCGTCCCCACTGCATCAGTAGGTCCACGAACCCGCCGAAGTCGCGGACCCACCCATCGGGAACCGCGGCATGTTCGGTGAAGGCCTCTTGCATCCGGTCGAGGCGCGGATGTACCCGTTCCCAGGCCGCGGCCAGCTCCCGCACGCTCTCTGGTGACCGTGCGAGCAGCACACCGTAGCCGTGCTCGCTGAAGAAGCCCTCATCAGTGTGCTGCCCTTCGCCGTCCAGCCCGCCCCAGATGAGCCCGAGCAACAACGTGTCCAATTCATCCCGCAGCAGGGGGTCGACATGGTCGCGGACGGACTCCCAGCGCTGCCCGGCCCAGAAGTGCGCTTTGAACGAGCCGAGAGTGTGCAGGAACTCATAGACGGCGAAGACGGCGCTGTTGTGGGGTCCCCGGGGCCACACCCAGCCCTCCTCGACCGTTGGCACGTCGTGGTCCCACAGTCCCGTCTCGTCGGCGTACCAGGCATCTCTCAGCCGCGGCAGCCGCTCCCGTGGCGGCACCTCCGCCAGCCACGAACCGTCGGCGATCATCACCGTGATGTCCAGCCCCATGGTGGTGAGAGTACCGATCTCGCACACGCCAAGACGCCGCCCAAGGACGGCAGCAGACGATCCCCTGCTCCACCGCCACAGTCTGGGAGGTCATGGCTGGATGAGGACGCGGTCCGCAGGAGTCCGCTGGAGTCCGTGGGGCAGACATCGGCCAGGTGACGCGCTGACTCAGAAACCTGCCCCGTTATCTGAGTAGATCAACTCATGTGCCGGCGACCGCTGAAGGCTTGAGTGGAGGCATGCATGACACATCGCCGAACACGCGCGCTCGGGGCACATGGGTGGCCCCGCTGCTGTCCACCATCATCACCCTGCCCCTGGCCTTCTTCCTCACCATCGGCGTCATGCTCTCGCCCATGGAGTGCGACCCCTGCGGCGGCGCCCGGCTCGAACGCTTCACCCAGAGCTTCAACGTGGCATCACAGGTCTACATGTACGGCCTGCTCATCCCGGCAGCCATGCTCCTCGCGACATGGGCGCTCCCTCCGTGGCAGCGCTACACCACCCCCCGGACAGCACTCGCCCTCCTTACCCCCTTCTCCGTGATCCTCCTCTACATCCTCTTCGACAGCATCCTGGAATCCCCCACCTGGTGACACCTGCACCGCACAACGCAGGCACGCGACCAGAACCGGGCAAACTCCGCCGACTCCGACACCACCGCGACTGGTCGGCCAGCCGAATCGGCAATCAGCACCCACTGGGCTGGACCGGCCGCACCCGTGCGCGGCAGCACATCCATGTCTCCAAAGAATCGCTGACGCAAGGGCACTAGGGGCGCGGGGAACAGCGCAAGCACCCCACCCCCACCCGCACGTTCCAACCCCAAGGCGGGAGCGTACTGTCGGCACCATGAGGTGGGGGAAAGGGGCGCATCAGCGCTCCCATCAGGCATTTCCTGCGTACCCGGCCGGTCCGGGCGGACCTGCGCCGATGCCGCCGAAGCGGTTCGGCGGGCGGCTGCGGGCTCTGGCGCTGGCGTCTGCGGGGCAGTTCGTGGTCATCGCCGCGGTCGCGTTGCTGCTGTCGGTGCGGGAGGACAACTACGGCGTCGGATACGGCGGCGGGCTCGCGGCCCTGGGCCTGCTGTGCATGCTGGTCTTCGCCCCGCTCGTCCTGCCGCTCCTCGGGCTGCTCCACTCGCTCGTGCTGATGTGGCCCGCGTCGGTGCTGGCCAGGCGTGTCAGGGGGCACGACCTGCTGTGGGCTGTGGGGCTGTCCCTGGTGCTGGGGGCTGGGTACGTGAGCCTGATCGGCTGGGAGTGGTGGTGGATCTCGGTCAGCGGTGCGCTGCCGCTCCTGGGGGCCGCGTACGCCGAAAAACGGCAGCTGAGCAGGGGCGAGATGGCGGGGCGGACGGCCGCCGCGACTGGGATTGCGTTCGCGTTGGTCCTGGCGCTCGGGGTGGTCGCGACGGTGACCGGCCTGATCAAGGAGTACCAGCCGCCGACGCTGGCCGCCGCGGAGTACCAGGGCACCTGGCAGGGCGAGCACGGAGCCGAGCTGGTGCTCGCCGCGAACGGCGAGGCGACTGTACGGAATCTGCCCTATGAGGGGGAGGGCTTCGAACTCGCCGTCTGCGACGGCCCGGCCTCCTGGCGTTTCGAGTCCGCTGACCGTTCGTACCGGGACAGGGCAGTCATCGACCACTCCACGTGCGGGCCGATGGCATGGCAGATCACGGGGACAGCCGCGCACCCCGCCCTGTTCGTCCTGATCGGCGACCCCGACTCCGGCGACCTACACATCCTGCGCAAGCAGCCCCAGTGACCTGAGCCAGAGGCTGCCGCGCGGCCACGGTCACGCAGCAGCTACCCAGGGGTGCGCAGCAGCAGGGCCGCCTGAGCAGCCATGAGGCAAGATCCGACGTCCGCCGCAGCTTGCGCAGTCCGGGCAGCGCTCGGCCTCGGTGCTATCCCATGGCAGAGAAGAACCACGACTGGAGAGTCGAACACTAGTGTTGTGGCCGGGAAGCTTCGCCGGGTCGAACCCTGGGGATGATCGCGTCATGACTGAGCTCGTGTTGATGTCGGACCCGAAGGTCGCTTCCATACCTGTTGCCGAGTGTGGTGAACGTCTTGTGGACGTCCGCCACGGCGACTCTTTGCTCGTCGATACGCGCAAGCAGGACCCGGCAGATGCCTTCGCGTATCTGCGGAAAGGCGTGCTGGAACGGCTGGTCAAGGCTCAGGCGATCCTTCCGCAGGGCTTGCGGCTGTTGTTCGTCGAGGGGTACCGGCCTCCTTCTCGTCAGAGGGAGTACTTCGAGGAGTACGCCGAGCAGCTGCGAGCTACTCATCCCGATTGGTCCGCCGAGCAGATCCACTCGGCAGCGAGCCGGTATGTGTCACCACCCGACATCGCCCCGCATAGCGCCGGCGCGGCCGTCGACCTTACCCTGGCCGACGCCAGCGGGCACGAGCTGGACCTGGGCACGCGCATGAACGCGGACCCGGAAGAGAGCGGGGGAGCCTGCTACACCCATGCCGCCAACATCAACGAGGAGGCCCGGGTCAACCGGAAACTGCTGGGCGCTGCGCTCACGGCTGCGGGGCTGGTGAACTACCCCACGGAGTGGTGGCACTGGTCATTCGGGGACCGCTACTGGGCCCTGATCACGGGAGAGGCCGCGGCCCTCTACGGTCCGAAGGAGATCGGCGCGGCCAGCTGATCGGCCCGGCCTTACGGCAGACGGACCGGTCACACGACTGCGGGGCGCCCGCTTCGCTGGGCTCCAGGTCGGGAGAATGGGGGAACCGTTTGACTACGTGATCGGGGCCTCTATGAGTCTGTCGGGACAGATAGTGCCGCTGGTGGGTGTTGCGCTGGGCGCTGTCACGTCGTTCCTGGTGAGCAGTTTCAACGACCGCGCACGGTGGCGGCGTGAGCAATCCGTGCGCTGGGATGGGCGGCGTCTGGACGCCTATGGCGAGTACATCCACGCGGTCAAAGAGCTCGCGGGCCGCTATCAGCGCATCGCTGCGGGCCGCGGGCTGGTGACCGGTCCCGCGCCGCTGGAGCTCACCGCCGAGGTGCTCACCGAGCTCGGCGCGGCTGAGGAGCGCCGTTCGGCGCTCGGAGAGACCTGTGAATTGTTGGGAGACACTGACACGAACACTGCGTCCAAGACGCTGAACCACTGCCTGTGGCGGCTGGAGCACCTGGCCCGGGGAGTGCCCACGGAAGTTGAACAGAGCTGGGAGCAGGCGTACTTGGAGTTCAGAGATGCACAGCGGCGGTACCTTGAGTGTGCACGAGCCAGTCTGGGGGTGACCGGTCCGGTTAACCGGGACGTCGCCTGGCCCTCGGCCTGGCGGCCCGCGAGTCGCCCGTCACGCGCCGGATGATGAGTCCCTACCTGTTCGCGGACGGAGCCACACTGCCCGCGACGAAGGCGCTGGTCGCCTCTCAAACCGGCCCGGTGGACGCGGCCCTCGGAGACACCCGCCCCCCTGCGCGGAACACACTCCGGCCGCCGAGCACGTCTTACGGGTAGCCGCACAGCAGCGTGGGCAGTGGCAGCAGGAGCAGTTGGAGGGCCACGAGCGTGACACGCAGGGGCCGGTACCCGGCCTGCTTCTGAGGCATCAGCAAAGCGGTGATACCGAACAGAGCGGACACGATCAGGAAGCGGCCGACCCATGGGTGGAAGGCGACCAGCCCGAAGTGGCACTCCGCGCCCATGCAACTGTCACGAGCCATGGACCGCGCGGCATAGGTGACGAAGGCGATGAGGCCGGCGACAGGGAGCAGGCCCAGTCCGCAGAGGGCCAGAGTCCGGCCAGTGCGGGCGGGCTTCATCATCGGATCCGCAAGAGCCTCCAGGTCGGATCCCTCGGCGGCAGGACGGGGAGAGTGTTCATGCCCCCAGCCAACTCCGACAGGGCCGCACACCGCATCGGCACACCTACTCACTCTCCCGGATATGGGTACTCAGGGCCCCGATCAGAGTTGATCCCGAGCGGGCCCAGCCGGCAGATGCGCGACCTCGGCGTCGTTCAGTACGGCGCGCCCATCGTGGGCGCGCCGGGTCCATGGCAGGACGCGCCGGCGTCGCTCTCCTCCGCCACCGCGTCGTAGTGATCGCCCGCGTACGACGCCGCTACGGGGGCCATCGAGCACCGCGCCAAGGTGATCCCCGTGCTATGAAAATCCTGCCAGAGCCGGTTGAGTGCCCAGCCTGGTACAGATGAGCCGGCTACACCTCTGTTCGGATGCCATCGTGTCTCGTGTGACGATCCTGGCATGGCTGACCTCGATGCATCCTCGTCGCGATGCCGTGCAGGTTCTGCGCTCGCTGTGTTGGGTGCGCTGCTGGATCGCTCGCTGGTGTAGATCGCTGACGCTGCCGCGGACGCCCGCTGCTTCGACCGAGAGACCATCCGCATGGTGGCGGATGTGTGGGACAACAACACCTTTCGTCGACAACGACGTCCCGGCGCGGCAGGTGCCTCCCGTGGTCGTCAACACTGCTGTCGTGAGACGTCGATAAAGCCATTCGCCTTTGGTCCGGGCGGTGTCCCTGGCTATGCGAGTCTGTCCCGGGTGGAGGCGTCTGCTGGTGTAACGGGGCGCGGCCAGCGCCTGCTGGCCGCGGACGGTTCGGCGCTGCCCCGGCATCAGACAACCGGCATCGCCGTCAGCTTGTCGTCGCGGAAGGTGAACACGCGGTTGCCCGCGCCGGCCATCGACCAGCCTCGCTCTACGCTCCGTCCCTTTTCGTGGCGGGTCCACAGCGGTTCCCCGTTGTCCTTGCGGAAGACCTTGATTCCTTCAGTGTGCTGGTAGGACGAGACCCAGACGGTGTTGCCTGAGACGACGGGTTTTCCATAGATGGGGTTCGTCAGCTCGCGAACCCACTTCTCAGAGCCGCCCTTGACGCTGTGGCACCGCAGTTCGCTGTTGGCGACGAGATAGATGTTGTCGCCGTCGATGGCTCCCACGGACAGGCCGGCGTTGGTCGATGCAGGGACGGACCAGCCGCGGTCGCCGTCGCTGAGTCGGAAGGAGCGCAGCGACTGGCTGCCGCCGAGGTAGACGGTGTCGCCGGAGATGTAGGGTGTTCGCGTACTGCCGGACTTTCCGGTCACTGTCCAGGCCTTGCTACCGTCTGCCGTGTTCAGGGCGACGGCTCCGTGTTCTCCCGCTGTCAGTACCAGTCGGCCTCCGCCCGCGACGGCTTCGATGCCGCGGACATCGGAGTCGAATGGAATGGGCTTTTTCCACAGTTCCTGCGACGGGCCGCTCTTTGTGAGGCGGAGGGCTACGACGTTGTCGGGATTCCCGCTTTCCCAGTCGCTGGAGAGGTCCTTGTAGTAGTACACGTCACCGTCCAGCACGAGCGTGTCCACAATGCCCAGGTCGTGGTCCCAGAGTTTCTTCCCGGTCTTGGGTGAGATTCCGTGGAGGACGTCTAGGCTGTCGGCCAGGATGAGGTCGAGCGAGGGCGAGTAGAGCGGCCGCTCGACGCCCTCCGCCGTCCACCTCCGCTTCCCGGTGGTGACCTCGTAGGCGATGAGGTCCGGCGAGTCGTCGTCGAGGATGACCAGGTCCCGGATCGTGAGCAGCTCCGCCCTGCCGGGTGTGGCCTTCTTGGGGCCCCACAGCGGGTCGGGCGCCTCCCCTTTGTTGTAGTCGCCCTCGGCGAGGGGGTCCGCGTCCCACGGGTGGGCGCGTGGCGGGGTTTTGTCGCGCAGCATCCACCAAGCGCCGGCTCCGCCCGCGCCCGCGAGCACGGTTCCGCCTGCGGCCAGGCCGGTGATGAAGCGTCTGCGGGACGGGCCGCTCGCGCCCGTCAGCGTCGTGCCGCTGCGCGTGTTCGCGTTGGGGAAAGTCGCCAACTCGCGCACCCGTTCCTCGGACTGGTCGATCTCGGTGGCCACCGGGCCCTGTTTCCACAGCTTGCTCGCGCCGCGTGGGGGAGCCATGGCCGAGGTGATCTGTGCGGGGAGGGGGCGCTGTCCGGGGTTCTTGGCCAGGCATGGTTCGATGAGCTGGCGCAGTGCGGGCGGGAGAGCGTCCAGGCGGGGTTGCCCGTGCACCACCTCGTACTGCACGGCGGCCACATGACTGCCGGCGTAGGCGGGTGTCCCGATCGTGGCGTAGACGAGGACAGCGCCCAGTGCGAAGACGTCGCCGGGCGGGCCGGTGCGCTGCCCGAGCACCTGCTCGGGCGCGCCGTAGCCTGGGGTGACGGGGACCTGACCTGTGGTGGTCAGGGTCAGCCCGTGCTCGGGCCGCGCTATGCCGAAGTCGATGATGCGCGGTCCCGTGGAGGTCAGCACGATGTTGGACGGCTTGAGGTCGCGGTGCACCAGGCCGGCCGCGTGGATGTCGCCGAGTGTCCGGGCGAGCGCGGCGCCGAGCGCCCGTACGTAGGGCTCCTGGAGTGCGCCGTAGCGCGAGACCGCGGAGTCGAGTGTCGGGCCGGGCAGGAACTCCGTGGCGATGAACGGTCTTCCGCCCTCGGTCTCCACGGTCAGTACGCGCGCCACGCCCTTGCTCCGCACGGCCTGCGCCGCCTGCGCCTCTCTCAGGAAGCGTTGCGACATCTGGGGGTCGTGTGCGAGTTCGGGGCGCAGTACTTTGACGGCGGCCGCACGGCCGGAGCTGTCGCGTCCGAGGTAGACCTTCCCCATTCCGCCTTCGCCGAGCACGCCGATGAGGCGGTAGGGGCCGAGTCGCAGGGGGTCGCCGTAGCCGAGGGGGTTCATCTGGTCGTTCTTCTCCTGCCGTTGCCGCCAAACACTGTGCGGGTGCTGTGCGTCGGTCATTCCAGGGGGATGGCGTACGTGCCCAGGAAGGTCGAGCCGATGATCCGGCCCGCGTCCTCGTCCAGGACCAGGCGCGTGCCCGCGCCGTCGTTGCCGCCCATCGTGAAGGTCCAGTCTGAGCGGTGCGTTTTGAGGTTGATCGCGCTGAGGTGGGTGTGGCGTCTGCCCTCGACCAGCACGACGTAGACGTACTTCTCGCCGACGAGCGGGGCACAGCCGAGGGAGGGGCGGTGGGCCGGGCGGCCCTTCTCCCGCCACAGCAGTCGCCCGTCTGAGGCGTCGACCGCGATGAGCCCCTGCTCATGCTCCGCCGCGTACACCACGCCGTCCCGCACAGCCGGTGGGCCGTAGAGTGCCACGGGATCCCCGTTTGCGTCTTCTTCCTCCAAATCGACCCGTGAGCTGGAGTACGTCCATGCCTTCCCCCCGTCTGAGAGGCGGAACGCGGTGAGCTGCCGGGAACCGAAGTAGAGGTGCGTTCCGTCCGTGGGGAGCGGCGCGAGCGAGGTGCCGGGGTCGTCGGTGTCGCCGAGCGTCGCCTGTGCGCCTTCCCACAGCTCCTCTCCCGTAACTGCGTCCCGCGCGAGGGTCACGAACTGATGCTCGGGCTCGCGGAAGGATCTTCTCTTGGTATCCCGGGTGAGCAGCAACCGGTTCCCCTCGCGAGCAGTCATATAGCCGCTGATCTGCAAGTTCCTGCTGCCGAACGGATAGTCCTCAAGCGGCTCGCGCCACAGCTCCTCACCCCCACGCAGATCGAAGGCGATGAAGTGCCAGCCCTCCGCGAGTTCCTGAGCTGCGGCGTTCGCCTCGCGTGTCCTCGCCGCCAGATACAGCACGTCCCCGCTCATGCGGAGCGGCTGGACAGTGGGGTCGGGATCATCGAACCCGCTCTCGAGATCCGGGCCGTCGAAGTCGGGGAGCGTGCCGAGGGTGTTCTGCACGGAGCCCGAACGCGGGTCGAGCATGCAGATGGACATCCCCCTGCCGCGGCCGCTCCCTGAGTTCTTTCCCTTGCCCGCGCCTTTGTCGTACTTCCTCGGCCCTCCGGGCTCGGGAAGGATGGCGTAGATCCGCTGACCATCGGTACTGATCAGCTGCGCGTGGATGTCCGGGTTGCCCCATCGCCTATCGCCGCTCTTCGCATCGAACGCCACGAGGCCCGTCTTGTCCATGCTGAGGATCAGCCCGCTGACCGCGATCGGCGGCAGGTCGTACTCGTCGGGGGTCAAGGTCGGCGCCTGCCATACAGGCTTAGGTCCGCCGCCCGGCCCGCGCGACGGTGAGGTGGCCCGGCTCCGCTCACCGTCGGGGCTGATGCTGGACCAGGCCAAGGCGCACCCGGCCACCACAGCGCCTACCCCGAGCACGGAACCGCCCGCCAGCTTCAGCATCTGGCGCCTCGAGGGCCGTTTCGGCCCGTAGGGCGGCGAGGCGTCCGCTCCGCCCGCGCCAGTGCTGTCGCGGTGGGCGACCGTGCCCGCCGGCGGGGCCTCACGCTGCGGGACGATCTGCCAAACGGCACTGGCGCGCCAGGCGATCTGGGCCAGCAACCGGTCCGGCAGGTGGTCGACGAACTCGCCGCGCCCGCCGTACAGGTGGGTGCTCAGCTCTGCCGTGCTCGGCCGGTGGCGCGGATCCTTGAGCAGGCACCGCTCCAGCGCGGGCCGTAGGGCGTCGGGGACGCCGGCCAGGTTCGGCTCGCCGTACCGCACCCGGTACAGCAGGTCGGCTGCCTGTCCGCCGCCGAAGGGGCCGCGCCCTGTCAGGGCGAAGACCAGCACCCCGGCGAGGGCGAACACATCACCGGCGGCGGTGTGGTCGCCGCCCGTGGCCTGTTCGGGCGACATATAGGCAGGGGTTCCCGCTGCCGCTCCGGTGCGGGTCAGACGGTCGTCGCCGATCGCGCGCGCGATGCCGAGGTCGATGACCTTGGGGCCGAAGGCGGTGAGGAGGATGTTGGACGGCTTGAGGTCGCGGTGCACCACATCCGAGCTGTGCAACTGCCCCAGCGTCTCACACAGCGCGGCGCCCAGCGCCCGTACGGCCATCTCGGGCAACGGCCCGCAACTCTCGACGGCCTCATCCAGCGGCGGCCCGAGCACATACTCGGTTGCCAGCCACGGCGTGGGCGCGAGCGGGTCGGCGTCGATGACTTCGGCCCCGTGCCGTCCCCCGATGACACGCGCCGCGTCCGTCTCCAGGCGGAAGCGGATGCGGAATTCGGGATCGGTGGCGAACCGCGCGTGCATGGTCTTGATCGCGACAGTGCGGCCGCCGTCGTCTCGCCCGAGGTAGACGGTGCCCATGCCTCCGCCGCCGAGCCTGGCGATCAACCGGTACGGGCCGAGCTGATGCGGATCGTCGTAGGCGAGCGGGAAGGCCACGGGAGAGGGCGGGACGAGGGAAAAGGGCATCGGGTCGTCATTCCCAGGGAAGGAAGCGGCGGTGGGGGGAGTTACGGCCTCGGTGAGGCTTCGGGGTGCCTGACGGCAATCCCACCCGGGTCCGGGGGAGTGCCCGGGGCGGCGGGGACTGCGCGGGATGCGTCGGGCGCGCTGGACGCTCCGGTGACGGTGACGGCTCCGGCTGCTTGCACCGCTCCGGTCGCGCCCGCCGCACCCGAAGACGCCGAAGAGCCCCGCGCGGCCAGCGCCAGAGCGGACTGCCGGACGAGCGCCGCGATCACCCGGCCCGGCAGCCAGCCAGGACCAAACGCCTCAGCTCCGCCATCCAGCACCGTGGCCGGTGGCGAGCCCGGCGCGCGGGAGACCGGAACGGGTGGGACCGACGTGGCGAAGCCGACGCACAACGCATCCCGGACGGCCGCGGCTCGTGGCCTGGCCGCCGGGTCGTCGGCGAGGCATGCGTGGACCGTCTCGCGCAGCCCCTCGGGCAGCCTCGACACATCCGGCGCCAGGCTCCCGGTCGCCGCGTACGACAACACGGCACCGAGCCCGAACACATCGCCGGGCGGACGCGGCAGTCCGCCCGAGAGCTGCTCCGGCGGCAGCGCCTCCGGCGGCAGACCAGGCACGGCCCGGCGCTGCTCTCCCGCCGGGGCAAGGGACCGTACGCTCCCGAAGCCGGTGAGCCTCGGTCCGTCAGCACCCAGCAGGACGGCGCCAGGTGTCACGCCGGCGTGCGCGACGCCCTTCTCATGCAGTGTGGCGAGTGCCCCAGCCAGCGCCAGGCCAAGCGCACGCACCGTACGTTCGTCAAGACCTCCGCCGTGCGCGGCCAGTGCTCCAGGCAGCGGCAGCACGGGCGCATAAGGCGAAACGTACCAGGGCAGTTGGCCTGCCGCGCCCCCGGAGATCTCCACGATCTGCTCAAGGGTGGGGCTGTGGCCACCCAGATGCCGGGCCTGCTCGGCCTCTGCCACGAACCGCTGCCCGTACACGCTGTCCCGGGCAAACCCTAATCGGGGCAGGCTGAGGAGAACCGTATGGTCGCCCCCCGGCGTGCGCGCGATGAGGCGCCGTACAGGTACGGGAACCCCACTGTCCGCCGCGTCGATCCCGCCGACGGGGTCGTAGATACCGAGGTGCCGTGGGTCGTCCTGCCGCAGCGGCTCCATTTTCTCCCCCATGATTCAGCCGAGAGTGATGAGCCTAGTCTCCCCGTGCCAGCCCGTGGGCGAGGGGTGGAAGGCCCTGGCGTGAAACGCCTCACCGGGCCGAACGACCATGTCCATCACCGCGGCGGGCATGCTCACCCCACCGGCCTCTGACTCCCCCACCCATGGCTCGGGCTCTCGCCAGGCGGTGACCAGCTATGGCAAAGGACAAGCGTTTCTTCCACGCCGCTCGTCATGTTTTCCAGGCCAGGGCCCGCAGGGGATGCGGTCAGGGATGGAGAGGAAGGCTCACCGGTAGTCGGCACCGGTATCAGCCGATGCCCGGCACGTACGAATGACAGGTTCCCCGTCGGGGTCGGACGGACGGCATGCCCGAGCCCGCCGGGGCAGCATGTCGACTTGCGTGCTTCCGGCCAGCGGCCAGCCAGGCAAAACTGATCTTCTGATGAACGGGGGAAGTAGCCTGGGACATGGATCGGAACAGGGGTTGGTGAAACACAACCCCGGAATTCGGCTCACGGGGGGAAGAGGATCCTCATGGCGTTCAAGCGCAGGTCGACCGATGCGAGTATGCCTGACGATCCGGTGCAGCTCTACCGGATTCTGGCACTGAACAATAGGGGGCCGGAGGCGGTCTGGGGCCACCAGCAGGACGTGCTACGTGCCTGGCACCGTGACATGCCGAACAAACCGGATGTGGCCATCGAGCTTCCCACTGGAGCGGGGAAGACGCTGGTCGGGGGCTGATCGGTGAGTACCGGCGGCGCGTGCACGGCGAGCGTGTGGCGTACCTGTGCCCCACCAAGCAGCTCGCACAGCAAACCGCTGCCAAGTTCGACGAATACGGCATCCCACATGTCCTGCTGATCAACCGCGTGCCCACGTGGAACACTGCGCATCGAGCCCAGTATGAGGCGGGGGAGGCTGTCGCGGTCAGCGTCTACAGCCACATTTTCAACTCCAACCCCGCGCTCAACAACGCCGACATGCTCGTGCTGGACGACGCGCACGCCGCTGAGGGCTACGTAGCCGGTCCCTGGAGCCTCACTATCTCCCGGCAGGACCAGGAGAGCGCCTACCTGGATGTCCTGTCGATACTCGAGCCAGCGCTGGATCCGCTCGTGGTCTCCAGGCTCCGGACGACGGAGGAGAATCGAATGCCCGGCTCCTACGTCTACCTTGCCTCACCGATCGGCGTCGCCGCTCAAGCCGCTGAAATGGAGGCGGCCATCGGCTCGGCCGCAGGCGCCGGCAAGCTCAGCAAGGAGGCGCGCTACGCCTGGACGCTGCTTCGGGGCCGCCTGGACCGGTGCCTGGTCTACCTCTCGAGCAGGCAACTGCTGATCCGGCCACTGATTCCTCCGACCATGCAGCACTCGGCGTTCAGCAGTCCCGACCGGCGCATCTATATGAGCGCCACCCTCGGAGACGGTGGCGAGCTCGAGCGCTCCTTCGGCCGCCGGAAGATCGCCCGTATCCCGGTCCCGGAAGGCTGGGAGAAGCAGGGCACTGGTCGGCGGTTCTTCCTGTTCCCCGAGCTGACGAGTGACCTGTCGACCGATCCGGATGGGGTACCGGACTTCGTGTCGCGGGTCATCGCCAAGGTCGGCCGTGCGGTCGTTCTCACCCCTGACCGGCGCACCGCCGCTAAGTTCGCTGCGGAGTCTCTTCCCTGGGCGTGTACCGAGCTCGGCGCCGGCGAGGTCGAGAATGATCTGGCCGCCTTCACTTCCCAGCCGACCGCCGCACTCGTGCTCAGTAACCGCTACGACGGTATCGACCTGCCGGGTGATGACTGCCGGCTCGTCGTGCTGGCTGGTCTTCCTGCTCGTGGCGACCTTCAAGAGCGGTTCCTCCATGAGTCCCTCGGCGCCGTCGAGGTGCTGCAGGAGCGCATTCGAGCCCGCATCGTGCAGGGCTCCGGGCGGGCAACCCGTCACACGCGTGACTATGCCGCCGTGCTGGTGCTCGAGCAGGCCCTGACCTCGTATCTGTCCGGTCGCGATGTGCAGGCCGCCATGCACCCCGAGGTGCATGCCGAAGTCGATTTCGGCCGTAGGAACAGCCTGGGCATCAGCTCTGCGGAGATGCTGGAGAACCTCGACGTCTTCCTCCGGCACGATCGCCAGTGGGCGGAGGTCGACGGCGACATCGTCGCGGATCGCGAGGAGTTCACCCGCACTGTCGCTCCCAGTGCCCGCGAGCTCCAGAACTCTGCCTCCTATGAGGTCGCTGCGTGGGACGCTATCTGGAACAGCCAGTGGGATTGGGCCCTCACCGCGGTCCAACAGGTCCTCGACCACCTCAAGGGCGAGCGCACACCTCAGCGCTACGCCGCCCTCTGGAACTACCTGGGCTACAGCCTCGCCCACCGGATCGCCCAGCAGACAGGCGACGAAAGCCTCCAGGCTGCCGGTGCCCGCTACTTCCGCGATGCCCGGCGCAAGAGCGAAGGCACCAGCTGGCTGTCCCACCTCGCCTCCCCCAGCGACAAGGCCAGCGCTCCCAGCGCTGACAGACTCAACCCGCTCGACCACACCGCCATGCGCGGCATCGCCTCAGCGCACAGCCGGCTGCGGCGTCCGGAAGTCTTCGAGCAGACTGTCGCCGAAGCCCGCACCGGCCTGGCAGGAACGGCGTATCAGCCCTACGAAAGTGGACTCGTCACCCTCGGCTGTCTCGCCGGCGCCTTGGATGATGGGGATCTTTGAAAACGGCCGGGGCCGCTCCTCGCCCCACTTGCTTGGTCTTTGAACTGTGTGAGGAGGATGGGGATCGAAGAGCGGTCCTTGATCACCAGGCTGTAGGTTTTGGCCATGGCTGGTGATTGGCGGATGGATCGGATCGGGGCTGCGCTGAGGGGCGAGAACCTGACCGTGCTGCGACGGTTGACGTCGGGATTCGCCGTGATCGGGGATGTTCAGTTCCTGCCGGGCTACTCGGTTCTGCTCGTGGACGAACCGGATGTGCAGCGGCTGTCGGACCTGCTGAGGGCGAAGCGGCTGTCGTTCCTGTCTGACATGGACCAGCTCGGTGAAGCGGTCGAGCGTGCCTGTCGGCGGCTGGACCCGGCTTTCCGCCGGGTCAACCTGGAGATCCTGGGGAACACGGACCCGTTCTTGCATGCGCATGTCTGGCCGCGGTTCGAGTGGGAGCCGGCCGACGTGGTGGGTGCTCCGGTATGGCTCTATCCGCGTGAACAGTGGAGTGACGAGCAATTCAGGCTCGGTCCGCAGCATGACGGGCTGCGGGATGCGATCGGCAGCGAACTGGACCAACTGCGCCTGGTGACATGACTTGTTGCGGGCCCGCCGACCGTCAGGTCGGCGGGCCCGGTGATCGGTGACGGTCAGCCGATGCTCACTGGAGGCGTCTGAGCGGGCCGATGTCGGTGATGCGGTTGGTGATCGTGGGGCGGGCGGCTTCCTGGGTGGCGAGCAGGGCGACGATCGTGACGGGCTGGTCGCAGTGCGGGCAGTTCCGGACGGCCGTCGGTGCCAGGGGGTCGATGGTTCCGGGGGCCGTCGGCTGCGGGGCGGGCGGAAGGGCTCGGGGGTGTTCGCCGAGGCGTCGTGCTCGTTCCTCGTCTCGGGTCCGGTTGCGTTGCCTTTCCGACTCGCGACGGCATTCCGGCGAGCAGTAGATCTGGCGGAATCGGGGGTTCGCGGTGAAGATGCCCTCGCAGACCGGGCAGGTGTGGGCAGCCAGGCTGGCGGGAGCGCGTCGGTGGGCGGCGCTCTTGCAGCGGGGAGAGCAGTAGATCTGTCTCGGGCTCGGCATGAACTCTCCTTTGCAGACTGGACAGTTGGCGGATCTGGGGGCGAGCTGGTCATCGTTGTGGGTGGGGTCAGGAGACACGTGCGTTGACTCCCTTGCGCATGGCGTCGGCCTGGTTCTGGTGGCCGCGAAGTCGGTAGGAGGGTCCGTCGATGCCGGCGACGGCAGCTCGGTGCAGGAGCCGGTCGAGCATGGCGGCGGCGACGGTGGCGTCGCCGAAGGCTCCGGCCCAGTCGGCGATCCCGACGTTGGTCGTGAGGATCGTGCTGGACTTGAGATACCTCTGGTTGATCACCTGGAACAGGGCCGAGGCGCCGTCCTCGGGCAGCGGCAGATAGCCGAGCTCGTCGATGATCAAAAGCTTCGGGCCTGCGAAGAAGCGCATGCAGGTCTTCCAGCGGCCTTCGAGGGCGGCCTTGTGGCACTTGGCTGCGAGTTCGGCGGCGGTGGTGAAGTAGACGCGGTGGCCGGCATCGACGGCCGCTCGTCCGAGGGCGACGGACAGCATGGTCTTGCCCACTCCGGGAGGGCCGACGAATAGCACGTTGGAGGCGTCGTCGAGGAAGCGGAGGGTGGCCAGGTCGCGGATCAGCTTCTCGTCGACGCCGGGCTGGGCGGCGAAGTCGAAGTCGGCCAGGGTCCAGGGCTCGGGCAGGCAGGCGAACCGTTCCCGGGCGGCGAGTTTGCGGGCTTCGGTGGCCTCGACCTCGATCTCCAGGAGCCGTTCCAGGGCTGCGGTCAGTGACATCCGCTCGGTGCGGGCCTGGTCCAGGACCCTGTTCAACGCCTCAGCGGCGTCGTTGAGTTTGAGGTAGGACAGGTGGCCTCTGAGCTGCTGGAATCGGCGGGCTTCACTCACCTGCATCGGTGACGTACTCACTCCGGACTCTCCTCCTGCTTCGGTGAGGGGACACTCCGCAGCCGGTCGGCCACGGCGGCATAGTGGGTCAGGTCGATCACGACCCGTTCGGCTGAACTGCCTGCGGCCGGCCCTTCGCGCAGACGCTCGGCTTCAGCCAGAGCTGCGGCTGACGGCGGTTTGCGGACCTTGCTCTTGCAGGGAGCCCGGTCGGAGAAAGACGACAGCACCGCCCTCTCCAGCGCGATGACGTGTCCGTCGTCCCGGACGGTCTGACCGGCGCCTCGCGGGGCCCGGCGGTGGCAGGCGACGACGGCCCGGCCGGCGGTGACGATCCGCAGGTCGTCCTCGCCGAGCCGGTGTAGGACCTTGACCGTGGCGCCGGGCAGGCCAGGCGGGACGGAGTAGAAGTTGCCGTCGAAGGCGACCAGGCTCTGCGGGCTGACGGTCCGCTCGACCTCCAGCTCGGCCGGGAAGGGCCGGACCGGGATGTCGAGCAGGGGCTCGGCCGCGGCGAGCTCGCCGACGGTGGTGACCGCTCCGTCGATCCGACGCCGCCGATCGTCCATCCGGAGCGAGAGCTTGTCGACCCCGGACTGGGCCTGCACGACCGTGAGGCCGTCGGGAACCGTGCGCCACCAGCGTTGAGCGGCCGAGTGGTTGGCCTTCTCCACCACTCCCTTGCGGTTGCCGCGGCGGGGCGGGCAGATGTCCACCCCGACCCCGTAGTACTTGGCGACGGCGGCGAACGCCGCGGTGACCTGGCCGCTGGAGGGATAACAGACGGTGGCCATCCGGTCGAAGCGCCACCGGCGAGCGGTTCCACCCAGCTTGCGCACGACATCGTCCAGGGCCTGGACCAAATGGGGGAAGTCCTCCGACTCCGCCAGCGCCGCCCTCCATCGGCCCGAATGCGCGAGAGCCCCGACCAGCAGATGCGCGTGCTCACCCACCCCCACCCTTCGGGCGGATCGGGCAACTCCAGCCAGTCGAACTGGATCTCCTCGCCCGGCGGATGCGCGATCACCGCGACGTCGCGGCCGGTCGAGGCATGACAGGGCTCGCAGTGCGGCCGGACGCGATAGCGGCGAAGGGCGCGGATGAACGTCGAGTACGCACCCTCATAGCCGAGCCCCACCACCTCGTCGAACAGGGTGGACGCCCACAGGTGCGGGTCGTCAGCAAGGCGCTGGCGGCAGTACGGAAGGAAGGGCACGAACGCATCAGGCGCCTGACGCCGCTGGCCGGCGGTCCGCTCACCGTTCAGATAAGCCCGGATCGTCTTGCGGTCCCGGCCCAGATGCCGGGCGATCGCCGAGATCGTCCATCCCTGCCGACGCAGTGCATGAGCATCCACGTCTTCCTCCCGCGTAAGCATCCAGGCCCCCGAGCAGGCCGAACTTGCGCACGCAGGCTTTCCGGAGCAACCGCCAGACCCCGCGCACCCGCGCACCCCCTTCGAGCATTACCACGCCATGCGGCTTGCGGTGCAGATGGTCGACGAACTCGACAGGGGCCAGGCCAGGAGGTTGGCTGAAGCAGTAGAGAGGCAGAGGGGCATTCGCTTCCGAAGGGACTCAGATCGCGTGAGGCTTCGCGAGGAGATCCTCCGGAAGGTGCGCGGGCGCTCGTAGGCGCGGTGGCAGGCTGTCGCGGTCCGGACACCGAACGAGCGGACGGCCCGGCTCATGACGCCTTCGCGGCAGGCGTCACAACAATTCGGGTGCACTCTCCTGCGCGGGATCCTTGCCTGCCGGGTGATCTGGACCGCCAGCCGGGGCGGCTGCACGCAGCGCCGCTTCGACCCGGCGGTTGCTCGTCATGGATGCCGTGACGGCCGTCATCGCCAGGAGGAGGCCGGCGGCGGCGTAGAGCGGGGTGCGGATGTCGTAGGTGGTGGCCAGCCAGCCGCCGAGGAAGGCCCCGATAGGGGCGGCGCACATGGCCAGCATGCGGGAGGTGGAGGCGACCCGGCCCATCAGGTGGGCCGGGACGATCGCCTGCCTCAGGGAGGGCCCGAGCACCATCGTGGCGCCCATACCCGCCCCGCAGACGGCGAGCGCCAGCCCGGCCACGTACGGGTTCGGTGCAGCGGCCAGGCCCAGGATGGCAAGCCCTTCGACGGCGGCTGTGCAGGTCAGTGCGGTGCCGGTGCCGAGTCGTCGGCCGAGGAAGGAGGCGATGCCCGCGCCGAGCAGACCGCCGGTGGCCTCCGCCGTGAGCAGCAGGCCGAAGCCGAAGGTGTCGACGCCGAGGCGGTCATGCGCGAAGAGGGCGAGGACGGTCTCCACAGCGAGGAAGGCGATGTTCCCGACCGCCGGACGCAGCGCGAGGCCGAGCAGCAGCCGGTCCCGGAATACGTACGAGGCGCCGGCCCGCGCTTGCCGCAGCAGCGACTCACGGGCCTGCGGTACGGGCCGGGGTACGGCAGGCAGCGACCGTACGAGGAGTGCGGAGAGCGCGAACGACACCGTGTCGGCGAGCAGCGGAACCGCCCGCCCGAGCGCGAGCAGGGCGCTGCCCGCGGGCGGCCCCGCGAAGCCGGACATGGCGGTCTGGGTGCCGCGCAGGCGGGAGTTGGCGCGCTCCAGGAGCGCGGGGTCGCGGCCGAGCAGATCCGGCAGATAGGCCGTGGCGGCCGTGTCGAAGAAGAGTCCGCCGAGGCCGAGGAGGAAGGCGATGGCCGCGAGCAGGGGAATGCTCAAGCCGTCGAGCGCGGCCGCTGCCGCCGGTATCGCGAGCAGCACCGCACGCGCCGCGTCCGTGGCCCACATCGTGCGCCGGCGGTCCCAGCGGTCCACCAGCGCACCGCCGAGCACTCCGAAGAGCAGCCATGGCAGCGTTCCGGCGGCCGTGACGACGGCGAGCGCCATCGGATCCCGCGTCAACGTCAGCGCGAGTAGCGGCAGCGCGGCATGCGTCACCCCGTCACCGAGCGAGGAGATCGTCTGCGCGGTCCACAGCCGTCCGAACCCGGTCGGCAGCTTCCGAAGGACTGAGGTCACTTGGCGTCCCCCTCGGCCTGCTTGCGCGGGGCCGGGTGGAACAGTGCGAAGACGAGTGAGGCGTCCGGCAGCGACGGATCGGACAGCTCCCGGTACTCGTCCGCCAGTGCCTGCAGCCGCGCCCCCAACTCCGCGAACTGCTCCTCGGTGAGCCGCAGATGCGCCATCCGCACGTGCCGCTCGCCGTCCACCGGCGCTGCCTCCAGGTCCGCCACCGCATGCCGCATCAGCACATCCGGGCCTCCCTCGCCAGGATCAGGCAGCACGATCGCCCGCGCGGCCATTGCGTAGTACCGCTCGGTGACCCCCCGGACCTTCCGCGTTCGCACCACCTTCACCAGGCCGGCCCGCTCCAGCATCCGTACGTGGTAGCTGGAACTCCCCTTCGCCAGGCCCACTCGCTCGGCGATCTGGGTGATCGTCGCCGGCTCGAAGCGGAGCACGGCCATGATCCGGTGACGCGTGAGGTTGGAAACGGCGCGTAGCTGCTCGTCAGTGGTGACGTGGAACGTCTCGGGAAGATCATCGGTAGGCATGCGAGCAATGGTCAACGATTCTTGACCATTGAGCAAGGGGATTTCGCACGGACTTCCGGAATCTGCTGTCCGGTGCGCGAGACCTTCTGCCAAACCCCCCACCCACTGCCGATCCGGGAGCTGTCAAAATGATCGCCGGTGAGGGCCTGCATCCCGCCCCGAAGCCTTCAAGGATCAAGATCGGGTACGCGCGGGCGCCGACCGGCGGGCAGAAGCTCGAGCGGCAGATCGACGCGCTTACCGCTGCCGGGTGCCGCAAGATCTTCGCGGACAAGAAGTCCGGAAAGACCGACTTGCGCCCGGAGCTGAAAGCGTGCCACGCCTTCCTCGACGTCGGCGACACCCTCGTGGTCCCCTCGCTCGACCGCTACGGCCGCAGCCTCCGGGACCTCATCAACATGATCGCCGCCCTGCGCGAGCAAGGGATCGGCTTCACCTCGCTCCACGAGAACCTCGACACCACCACCCCCGGCGGACGGCTCGTCTTCCACGTCTTCGCCGCGCTCGCGGAGTTCATCCGCGAACTCATCGTCCAGGGCACCCGCGAGGGCCTGGCCGCCGCCCGCGACCTGCCGCCCGACCCCGGCCGCTCGATCGATTCGCACCCGTAGCCGCAGCAGTGGAGTTCGTCGGTGACGGCGAACATGCCGACCGCGACAAGGCCACCGTCGGGCAGGGACCGCGCACGTCGCCGCCGGCTTGTTCGACTGAGCTAGCCGGGATCGGGTTCGTCGTGGATGGTCAATGCTCCGGCGAGGTCGAGGTCGGCGACGGTGCCATGTGCCCCGGCGCGGACGAGCAGCACTGCACCGAGCGCGGTGCTCCAGAACGTCCTGGCTTCCACGTTGAGCGGTCGACGGGCCCTCCAGCCGCGACTGTCGATGAGCCGGCTCACGAAGCGCTCGGATTGCCGGAACAGCAATTGGAGGTGCTGGTCGACCACGGGGGCGAGTTCGGGCTTGGAGATCCCGGTGGCGAGTGCTCGCGTGACTGACGGGAGCGAGGGCATGGCCAGTACGGCGCGGGCGATGTTGCGCCGAAATGTCACGGCATCGGGGGCTTGGCGACCGATGCGCTCGATCCGTCGGGCGTCGTGCAGCAAGCCGAGAAAGGCGGCGTGCACGAGGAGCGAGTCCTTGGAGCCGAAGTAGTAGGTGACCTGATTGGGGAAGACGCCTGCCGCGTTCGCGATCTCCGCGACGCTCACCTCAGCGCCGGGCCGCTCCTTGCAGAGCTGTGCAGTTGCCTCAATCAGTCGGTACCTCGTCGCGCGACCGCGGTCACGCGGCCGAGCCGATGTTGATCGAGCTTCGGTTCGTTTCTTCTCCACACCAAAATTGTATGTGATACAACAAGGACGCTCGCTTGTATCGCATACAAGAAAGGTTGAAGGGCATGCACCGCAATGAAGTCGTCGTGACCGGACTCGGCGCGATCACACCACTCGGTGGAGACGTGAAGTCCACGTGGGAGGCCCTCCTGGCCGGCGAGTCCGGCCTTCGTGGCGGAGCCTTGCGCGGTCACGAGGACCTCGGGCTTCGCGACACCGTCGCGGGCACGATGGCCATCGACCCCGCAGAGTCGCTGCCGCCGGTGCGAGCCAGGCGGCTCGACCGCTCGCAGCAGGCGGCCCTCGTCGCGGCGGCCGAAGCCTGGGCCGACGCGAGCGCCCCGGAAGTCGACCCGGACCGGCTCGCCTCGGCGATCGGGACCGGCATCGGTGGCGTACGGACGCTCCTGAAGGAGGACGACGCACTGGAGGCAGCCGGGACACGGCGGGTCTCGCCACGCACGGTCCCGATGCTCATGCCCAATGCGGCGGCGGCGCTGATCAGTATCGAGTACGGTGCGCGGGCAGGTGTCTACACGCCCGTCTCGGCGTGCTCCTCCGGTGCCGAGGCGATCGCCCTGGGGGCCAGGCTCATCCGGGCAGGCGAGGCGGACGTGGTCATCGCGGGCGGGACCGAGGCGGCGATCACCCCGATCACCGTTGCCGGCTTCGTCCAGGCACAAGCACTGTCGCGGCATACCGTCGAACCCGCGTCTGCGTCCCGGCCGTTCGCCGCGGACCGCAGCGGCTTCGTCCTCAGTGAAGGCGCCGCTGTCGTGGTGCTAGAAAGCGCCGAGCATGCCAGCGCCCGGGGCGCGCGCGTCCACGCGGTGCTCGCCGGCGCCGGCATCGCCGCCGACGCTCACCACATCACGGCGCCCGCTGCCGACGGCTCCGGTCAGATCTCGGCTATGCGGAAGGCCCTCGCGCAAGCCGGTTTGGCTCCCGAGCAGATCAGTCACATCAACGCCCATGCCACCGGGACTCCGGTCGGCGACGTTGCCGAGGCGCACGCGATCGGGGAAGTCTTCGGCCGCGCCACCGTGACAGCACCCAAGGCGGCCCTCGGTCATCTCTTTGGCGCAGCCGGCGCGATCGAAGCGCTCATCGCCGTCCTCAGTGTGAAGCATGGCGTCATCCCGCCGACCCGTAACCTCACCGCGGCCGCCGTCGGTCCCGACCGCGATCTCGATGTCGTCGCAGAGCGACGAGACGTCCCCCAGGAGGCCGTGCTCAGCAATTCCTTCGGCTTCGGTGGGCAGAACGTCTCGCTCATCGTCACCGGCGCACGGCACCACGCGTCCCCAACGGCGTCCACCACACCATGACCCACGCGGACGAACCGTTGTCCGTGGAGGGTGTCACTTCGCCATAGCTTCGGGAGGATAGGGCCGGCTATTCCGAATGCGGGCCGTACGAGCGAGCCGTGGCCTGGTGCACCCCCGCCGCTGCCGCCCCCAGCGTGAGTGGACCAGATGGTCGACGGCCGCGAGGACCAGGCGTTGCAGCTCGGCCGGCTCCAGCGCTTCGACCTCCCACCGCACCGGGCGGGCGGGGTCGAGATCGTAGCGGCGGGCGAAGCCGGGCCAGCGGAGGTCGCCGCGCTTTCCCTCGGTGGCGGGCAGCTCGTACTGAAGGACCTGGTCGCGGGTGAGCAGCACCCGTTCGACCCGGATCCAGCATCCGGTGCGCTGCACCCAGTCGCGTTCAATGTCCTCGCCCGAGCAGTCGAAATCCCCGCACCAGAGCAGGGTGGCGCGGCCGTGCCGGGCGGTGCGGCGGCGCACGACTTCGGCGTAGGACTGGGAGGCGAAGCCGCGGACCACCAGGACGGGGATGCCGTACTCGGCGAGCCAGGTGGTGAACATCTGCCGGAGGGTGTCCAGCTCCGCCGCGACGTACACCGGGCGCTGGCCCTCGGTGCGGTCCAGGGCGAACCAGTCCATAGCCTCGCGCAGGAACGCGGCCGCGTCTGGCCAGGCCGGCGGGACGTGGACCTCGCGCAGGGTGTCGATCAGGTCCGGGAGGCGTTGCTCGCGGCGGGCCTGGGCGAGGTGGGCGGACAGGTGCCGGTACATCGACGGGGTGTGCGGCAGCACGCCCTCGGAGACCAGCCGGTACATCACCTGGCGCAGCGTGACGCCGCCCTCGTAGCTCTCCACGATCTCCCGCGCCCGGTCCACCACGGCCGGCCACCGCACCCGCTCACGTGCCATGAGGTACATGTACCGCCGACGCCGCCTGTCCCCCGGATCCGAGTTATTCACAGGGCGGAACGGTATCGGCGGTTCCTTCGTACGCTGCTGACCGGGGTCGATCACACGGGGGTGTGCGGGATGCGGTACGGCGTGGTGGTGGAGGAGCTCGCGGTCGAGTCATGGCGCAGCTGCCGAGCGACGAGGCCCGGCGGGAGGTGATGGCGCTCGTGGAGGTCGCGTGGATCGATCCGCGGGCCTGGCCCGATCTGCGTGATCTCGGCTCGATGGAGGAGATCCGGGAGGCGTTCGGGCGGCGGAGCTGGATCCAATACATGCCGCACGCCGGGGCGATCGAGGTCCGTGCCATCGGGTGGGCGGGCTGATCTACAGAAGCTGCCGTGCGTCGGGCCCGGCGGCCAACTCGTCGGGCAGAGAAGATCGAGCGTGAGCCCCGTCCTGCGGGTCGTCGGCGCGTGCTCCCACGGGAGACTTTCCGCTCGCCTACTCACGACCGTCTAGGTAGTCGTGCTCAAGCGCGGCGCACCGCCCGCCGCCTAGTCTGCGGATCATGAGTTCCCCACAGCACGCCGATCCGCTCGGCGAAGTGATACTCCCGCAGCCGAGGGGCACGTGGTCACTCGCCCTGGGCGCTGCCGCTGTCGCGGCGATCGGTTGCCCTTTCCTCCCGGAGTCTGTCGTCTCGCCGCAGATGCGTTTCGTCCCCGCCTACTTCGTCGTGCCCCTCGGGATCTTCGCGGTCGTCTCGGCCGCTGTCGCCCTGCGACGGATGCGGGGCGAAGAGGGAGCCAACCGCGGCCGGGCGCGGGCCGGCCTCACACTCGGGACAGTGGCCCTCGTGGTGGCGCTGGTCTTCGTTGTGTGGGCGTGCTGGTCGCTGAGCCACGTCTACGACTGAAGATGAAGAGGCGGGGTGGCCCCTGAGCTGAGGCCACCCCGCCGAGGTATCAGGTGAAGTCACCGCGTGCGGCGCGCCGCAGGATGTCGCGTTCTCTTCCGCTTTGCGTGCGGGCGGAGTCCTCGTGGCTGATGACCTTCATGTCGGTGGCGGGCTGGGAGCGGACGTCGGCTCCGTATCCGTCCGTCGCCTTGATGAGCGTTGGGGACTCGTGCGGGGCGGGCCAGCACTGGATGAGGTACCACTCCACGATGTCGTCGACCAGGGTGTGGTCGACGGCGGTGTCCCTGCCCCGGGCGTGGACCCGGAGCCGGTAGCTGCCCGGGCCGGCGGCGGCCAGGGACGGCAGGTCGACCGAGTCGTCCATCAGCGGGTGAACGGCGAGCTCGCCGGAGGGGAACTGCAGGGAGATCTCGGCGATCTCCTCCCAGTCGCCCGTGGCCGGCTCCGGCGCCTGCTGGTGCGCCTCGATGGTGAGGTCGACGTCACCGGTGTGGATGCCGGTCTGCACCTCGATACTGCCCCCGCAGGCCATCACCAGCCCGGTGTGCGAGCGATCGAGATCCTCGGCCACAGGTCCTTCCGGATCACTGATTTGGAACACGTGGTACTCGGCCGACACCAGGGCACGGACTGTCTCCACCGGCTTGCTCATCACTGCTCCCGACTCGATTCTCGCGACGGTGCGGCAGGCGGCTACCTGATCCACACGAGGAATTTGCCCGGGTCAGGTCCGCCGGCGGAACAGGGCTCGGAGCTTGCCCGGCTCCTGAGCGTGGTCGCCCGCCAGCTCCGGCGGCGCGGCGGCCTGGCGGCGGGCGGCTTCCGCGGCGGCCGCTTCCCGGGCGACGTCGGCAGCGTGGCACGCCTCGCACACGGACAGGTCGCCGGCCTTCCAAAGACCGGTCCGCGATTCGGTCTCCTCCCAGCGTTCGTCCGTGAACTTCGCCCCGCACCGCTTGCACACCGGCCGCCGGGCCTCGCGTTCGGCGGCGCGCCGCCGCTCGTATTCGGCGTCGGCCTCTGCGGCCTGGCGGCGGTAGAGGGCGTCGCCGTCGGGGTTCTCGAGTGCATCGGTCAGCGTCTGCAGCTGCCTTCGTCCGAGGCGCTGCCACACGGCCGCGTCCGCGCCCTGCTCCCTCATCTGCTCCAGGGTGGTGACGACGACCGGCACCACCTGTCTGTAGTCCTGGGCCGTGATGCCCTTCCTGTACGACTCGTACCGGCGCGATGCCCAGTACGTGCGGCCGGCTTCCTCCAGCACAGCGATGGTGTTGGCGACCTTCAAGGCCGTGGTGTCGGCGAACACGAACGCCAGCGGCGGCAGGCCCTCCCGGCCGGTCGGCGGGTAGACACGGCGCCCCAGCCGCTCCTCATGGCTGATGTGCTCGATCGCATCGGCCCGGGAGCGGGCCAGGCACACCGTGCGCTCGTCCGCGTCCGGCGGCAGCAGCCGGAACCAGGCGGCGTACCGGCGGAGCTTGTGCACCAGTTCGTGGGCGTCTTCGGTGCGGCGGTCGACCTCCAGCAGCATCACCGGTACCCCGGCCGCCGGCGCTCGCAGCACCAGGTCTGCCCGCTACACGAAGCCGTTGCCGAGCCGGTGCTCGACCTCGGTCTGCCAGCCCAGCAGGTGACCGATGCCGGCCTTCGTCATCTGGGCGGCCGTGGACGTCACCGCCGCGGCGTGGTCGTCGTATCCGGTACCGAGCGGCTCACCGCTGTAGACGGGCCGAACCTGGTCAAGGGGTGGCCGGCGGCGCGCACCGAGTGCGGTACTGGACGTCGAGTGAGGCGCACCGGGTGCGGGCGAGATTGCCGGACACCGTCCGGGTGGTGCGCACCGAGTGCGGTGCCGGACATCGCGGTGCGCACTGGAGTGGAGCCCAGGGAGCTTCAGTGAAGATGCGACTGGACCTCGGTCAGTCGATGCCTTCGACGATGCGGAAGTCGCGCTCGACGCCGTCGGAGAGGGCGACCAGCGCCTCCTGGTAGGCCGCACTCTCGTACGCCGCGACGGCCTGCTCGAAGCTGTCGAACTCGACCAGGACGGTGCGCTCGGCGATTCCGGCGTCATGCGCCACGACCCGACCGCCACGGACGAGGGTCCGACCGCCCGCGGGCTCGACGGCCAGGCGGGCCAGCTTGTTGTAAGCAGCCAGCTTCTCAGGATCTGAAATGGTGCGGTAGACGCTGACCCAGTAGCCCTTGGGCATGGAACCTCCAGTGTTGGAATGAGTGCATCTGACTTACGGGTTGGTCTCGGACGAGCGTCGGCGGGCGAGAGCGAGGCTTGTCAGCGTCGTGATCGCCATGGCGCCGATGCCGACCAGCGCCGCGGTGGTGTAGGCGCTGTCGTCGGGGAAGAGGCGGCCGGGGCCAGTGCCCGCGGCGAGGATCAGGCCGCCGATGGCGCTGCCCAGGGAGTACCCGACGCTGCGGACGACGTAGTTGAAGCTCATGGCGCTCGACGTCTCGCTCTTGGGGGTGACGGCCAGGATGACGCCGGGCATCGCGGCCGAGAAGCCGCCGACGCCGAAGCCGAGCACGCCCATCGCCGCGAACAGTTCGGCCAGGTCCGACCGGGCCGCCGCGAACAGGGCGAACCCGCCGCCGACCACGACGGCGCTGCCGGCCAGGAGCAGGGGGTCGGCGATCCGCGTCCGGACCCGCGGCGTGAGCTTGCCGGCGACGAACCCCAGCACCGAGAACGGGATGAGGACCAGCCCGGCGACGAAGGTCGTCAGCCCGAAGCCGTAGCCGGCGCCGTGCGGCGTCTGCGCGTACCGGGTGATGAGCGTGAGCAGGAGGTACATGCCGATCCCGCCGACGAACATGGCGAGGTTCGCCCCGGCGACCGCCGGGTGCCGCACCGCCCGCACATCGACCAGGGGCGTCGTGCTGCGCAGCTCGATGACGACCCAGACGCAGAGCAGCACCACCGCGACGACGGCGAGACCCGCCGCCATGGCGAGGTGCCGGCTCCACAGATTCCGTTCGCCGGCGAGGAACAGCACCAGGAGCAGCGCAGCGGCCAGGACGACCGCGCCTTTCACGTCCACGTGGGCGGAGCGGCCTTCGGGGGCTTCGGGCATGGAGCGCCACGCGGTCAGGAGGGCGGCGGCGGTGACGACCAGGCCGAGGCCGTAGGCGGCCCGTACCCCGCCGAGCTCGGCGAGCAGTGCGGCCAGCGGGTAGCCGACGCCGGCCCCGATGATCGAGACCACCGAGATCAGGGCGATCACGGCCGCGCTGCGCTCCTCGGGGAGGTGGTCCCGGGCCACGCCCATCATCAGCGCCGTCAGCCCGAGCCCGATGCCCTGGGCCGCCCTGCCGGCCAGCAGCCACGCGAACGGCAGCGGCAGCACGGTGAGCGCGCTGCCGGCGACGACGACCGCCAGCGTGGCGAGGATCGTGGCCCGCCGGTGCGGGCCGGCTCCGAGCCGGCCCAGGACCGGCGTGGCGACGGCGCCGCTGAGCAGCGCGACGGTCAGCGTCCACTGCGCGCTGCCGAGCGAGACGTGGAACGAGGTCGCCACGCTGGTGATGAGCGGCGCCCCGAGGCTGGCGACCGCCGCCACGACCAGAGCGATGAACATCAGTGCGGGGACCAGCAGCCGCGTCTCGGAACGCGCCACCGGGAACGCCTTCACCGCGACCCCGCCGACCGGCTGCCCGGTCACTGCTTCGGCCCTTCGCGGTCCTGGCTTTCGAGCTCTGCCAGATGCTTCAGCGCCGGAAGGGCCGCCACCAGCGCCTCGACCTCGTCGCCGGTGAGCTCACCGATCAACCGCTCGAACGCGTGGACGCCCGCCTGGCGCCGCGTCCGGACATAGGAGGCGCCGGCCTCGGTCAGGCACACCAGCGTGACCCGCTTGTCGGACGCGTCGCCCCGCCGCTCGACCAGGCCGGACTCCTCCATCACCCGGACCAGGGCGGTCATCGCGGGCTGGGTGACGCCCTCGACCGCGGCCAGATCGGTGATGCGCCGCGGGCCGGTCCGGTCCAGGGTGGCCAGGGTGGCGGCGGACGTCAGGCTCATGTCCCGGGGCAGGCGTCTCGCGGCCCTGGTGGCCAGGCCGTAGAGGGCTGCCCCGATGGCGGCGGACGCGCCAGGAGCGGTGTCTTGACGACTCATGACCGAAGCATAGCATTTTTATATTCACGGGTTATGGAAATGGTCGACTGACGCCGGCTCTACGGGCTGCGCTCGGGGACCGAGGGCAGCATCGAGGAGTTCGTGGTCGGCCACCGCGGACGCCGGTGCCGCTACCGCGGCCTCGCGAAGACGCGTGCGGGCACAGTCGGTGCTCGGCTGGCGGGGATCTATCGACGTGGTGGAGGAAGGCTCATCAGACAGTCATGGCCTGGTCCAGGCGGCGTCGCACCGCGCTGTCGGCCGGTCGTCTCCGCCCATAGGTGCTCGGGGCACCCACGCCAAGCGGGTAACGTCTCCCACTCTTCCCAGCCTGGCAGCCGGGGCTCCCAACCCGCTTCCAGCCGAAGAACTACGAGAAGGTGGCGAGCATGAGCGAACGCCAGACGCCTCGGCAGCCCGTTACGACGTGGGATTACTGTGTGAGCGCAGTGGACCAGTTGGTGCTGTGGTACGCGGACACCGCCCCCGAGACAGGGCGGGAACCCCTGCGAACCCAGACGGTGGACCTCCTCGCCGCCGTCCTGCACGACTGAGCCCACCACAACAGCGCCGAGCGCGAGGCCGCCACCGGGGCACCTCTGACAGAGCTCCTTGGTGTGGTGCGGCAGCACCCGGCATCCGCGCTGGAGGCATGCCGGCCCCGCCGGGCACCGGCGGGGAGGAGCGCGATGACCTCCTAGCGGTGTACGGAGCCCGCGAGTTCGATGCGGTCCAGCAGGCCGCGCAGACGGTCCTGCAACACCACATCAATGACGCCAACACCTCCACCACGATCGACGACCGACGCGAGCCGCTGGCACAGGCAGCTCGTGCCCGCCAGCTGCGCCAGCTCGCGAATGTCTTCCCCGACTACGACTACTAGGGTGGCCGGAATTGGGCAATCCGGGCACGAATATGCGCGCCTGCGTGGAGCACACGCACATCTATCGGTGTTTATGTAGTGGCCGGTTGCAGACGTGGCATCGGGCCGCCAGTCCCGGGCAGCGGCGCTCCTGCCCGGGACCCCTCGGACCGAATCCCGAAGCACGCCGGGTCACCCCGTGACGTGGAACTCGTTTCCGCCGGCGTCGAGGAACTCGCCGGGTTCCCAGTCGCGTTGAGTGACCTCCAGCCGCAGTCTGTTTCGCGCCTCCTTCGGCGCCGCAGGCGGCCCCATCACCAGCGAGACCGTACTGCCGGGCGTCCGGCGCAGCCGGACGCCCCAGTCGTGGGACTCGACCGAGTGCCAGTCGGCCTCGGGCTGCCAGAAGGCCCACTGCGTGTAGCGATCCTCCTCCGCGACATCGAGGCAGATCGCGACGAGGCCGGAGTCGGCGAGCACGCCGGGATGACCGGGGCGCAACACGCAGAACTCGTTGCCCTCCGGATCGGCCAGCACGTCCCACGGGACGTCCCCTTGACCGATGTCGACCCGCGTCGCACCGAGTGTGAGCAGGCGCGCCACCTCGGCCTCCCACGCCGACCCCCCGGCCAGATCGAGGTGGAGTCGGTTCTTGGACGCCGTCTTCGGCTTCGCGGTCGGCACGAACCGAAGTTGCAGGCCGCCCGTCCGACCCTGCGTCGCGTCCAACCAGAAGCAGTCCATGCGCGCGACATCCAGCGCGTCGATCACGATCCCCGTCAGCATCCCGTTCCCCCCAAACCGTCGAACCTGTCGCCTGCTCATTGTCGCCGCCACTGTCGGCGCAAGCGCTGGGGCCTCAGGTCGGGAACACGCACCCGCCCGGGCCGCCCGCACAGGTCGCCAGGAACAAGATCAGCACACACCCAGGACATCCTGCCGACGAAGAACACCCCGAGTAAGAACAGCAGCTCAGCTCATTCTTAAACGATCAGTAAGAGCGCGCATGCGCCAGCCTTGCGCGGTCCCGGTCCCGGTCCCGGCCCCGGGGTGCCGGGCTGCTGGATGGTCGACGGCGCCGCCGGGGCGGAACTGTGGGCGTGGGCCGTCGGCGACGGTGCGTTCCCGGGCACGGTCCCGGAGCTTGGCAGCCATCTCAGCGACGGCACGCTCCCGGTGCCATCCTGGATCTTGGCGACCTCGAGCGTCCGGCGGGTCTGCTCCGCCGTGGCGACGTCGGTCGTCTGCTCCCGGGCCGGGCACGGCCCCGCCCACGGCGAGCAGCCTGTCGTACGTGCTGCCGCCGTACCATCCCGCGCTCCGCCTCATCGGATGCCCCTTCTCCTTCGTCGTCGTCATGTGCGACAAGGCGAGGAGGCCGGGCCCGCTCCGGTCTCTCGCGCCCCAGCGCGGGAGGCGGGCAGACCTGGCGCCCTCTGGGTGCCGGGGCTGGCCGTGGGCGCGCTCCCCGACCGGCCCCGGCAGATCACGGGTTCAGTCCTTGTACTCGGTGTCGTCGGCGGTGTCGAAGGTCTGCGTGCCCAGCGTCACCTCGACGACCTTGCCCGCATCCAGCACGACGGGCGCGGTGTAGACGGGGAGGGTGTGGTCCATGGCGGTACCCCTTTCACGAGTCGGTCGGATAGCCCCTTCCCGGCCGTACGGGGCGGTGCAGGCTCCCGTACGGCCTCTTCGCGGGGAGGGGGCGAGCCGCCGGTCCGCGGTTCCGGTCGGGCTCTGCTTCAAGGCAACCGCCGAACCGGGATGCGGAGAAGGGGAGAAGGTGCTGCCTTGGTGTGCCTCCCCGTCCCGAGGGCAAGTCAGCGAGGCCCCAACTGGTGGTCTGTCCGCTACGTTCGGTTCAGCGACCGTGCACGGCTCATCCCGCCTTGGGGGCGCAACAGCCACATGCCCGTCACCACCAGCCGTCGATCCCGGCACCTGCTCGCCGCGGTGCGGGCCGCCTCCGGCCACAGTCTCGCCACCTATGCCAAGGCCGTGGCCGGGCGGGCCGCCGCGCTCGGCCACGGGCACATGGCCTACCGCCGGGAGAAAATCGCCCGGTGGGAGGCGGGCGTCGAGCCGGAGATGGCCGCCCAACTGGCGATGGCCGACCTGCACGGGGTCGACCCGGAGCAGGTACGGGCGCGAGGATGACCGAACTGGCTTCTGCTCGCCCTGCCCGGACCCGACGTCCTGGCCCCGTTCACACCGGAGGTCACGCTGTCCGCCCTCGACGACCTGGCCGCCGACCCCAACCGCGCAGACGGTGCCGACATCCCCCTCCTGCCGCCCTCCGTCCTCAAAGCCCTCACCACGCAGTGGACCGAGCACGTCAAAGACACCATCACTCGGGGGATCGACGGCGGCTACGTCGGTGTCGAGGTCAGCACTGCCATCCACGCCCGGCTCACCGCGCTCTGGCACCTGGACGACTCCCTGGGCGGCACCGCCTGCACCACCAGCGCCCGCACCGACCTGAAAATGGTCACCAAGCTCCTGCGACATGCCCGCCACACCGGACAGCTCACCACCGACCTGCACTTCCTCGCCGCCGAATACGCCCGCTTCCTCGGCTGGGCGGAGTTCGACGCCGGCAACACCCCCGGCGCCCAGCGCGCCTGGCACACCGCGCTACGCGCCTCCGCCGAGGCCGCCGACCCCGCCCACAGCGCCTACCTGCTCGCCAACCTCGCCCTGGCCTGCGTCTACGACGGCCAGCCGGGCACGGGCACAGACTTACTCGCCACCGCCCGGGACATCGCCCACGCCCGCACCACCCCACTGGTCGCCGCGATGATCGACACCTGGCGGGTCCGGGCCACCGCCGCCACCGGCGACGCCAGACAAGCCGCCCGCCTCCTGGCGCAGGCCGAGACGGCATACGAACGCGCCCGCGCCGGGGACACCAACCCCGACTGGGCATACTGGATGTGCCGCCCCAGCCACATGGCCGAGACCGGCCGCGCCTTCCTCGACCTGGGCGACCCGGCCACAGCCGAGAGTTTGCTGACCGACGGCCTGGCCGCCCTGGAACCCGGCGCGACACGCGACCGCGTCCTGTACCTCACCTGGATCGCCACCGCCCAAGGTCTCCGGGATCTTGTCGAAGGTGCCGGGAAGGACGTCGAGCAGACCCAAGATCTGTTCGCCGGCGCTGACGGTCAACAGTTGCTGACACCTCCACTGCAACGGCATCTCGGGACGATGCGTGAGCCGCTGCACGAGCGTCGGGAAAGGGCAGTGCATCGCCTCCGCGGCGAGGTGCTCACGGAGCCAGTTGACCGGGAGGCGCTGGCTGAAGCTGTGCATGGCGGCTTCTTGGGCCAGGTTAGGCAGCTCGGCCGTGATCCCGAACCTGCTGTCGTACTCATCGAGGCGGCCTGCGTCGCGGGCCCGCTGCCACTCGGCGAGGGAGGCAGCTGCGATCGGGGTCAGCTCAGGCCCTGCGAGTTCAACCTGCCGGATCACCCAGCCTTCTGCATCGACCTCGAAGTAGAACCAGGTGTCTTCCTCGTCCCAGTAGTTCCCGCCGAAGGAGGACAGTTTCATTGGCGCGCACCGTCGACGCCCCATTCGGTCTTCGGTCGTCTCACACGTGCCCCGGGCCGGGACACACCAGGTCCTGCCATTACCTATGAGAGCGACCTGCCGATCGTCCCTCACGCGCCTGGGTCAGACGCTTCCTGACCTGCTCTAGTCAGAAGAGCTTTGCCTGCTGGTGACTGGATTGGTGGGACGTCGGCGGGTTGCCCCGCCGAGGTGGCGCCTTGCCTTGTGGCCAGGCGTCTTCCCGCTTCGTCGCTTCCTGCTTCCTGGCCCGTGGGCCAGGAAGGCTTTGCTTGTCGTTTATCTGACGGGATCGAGACGTGTCTCGAACTGGGGCGCTCACCCGGGCCGGATCAGCGGCACTCCGCGCAGACGTCCCCCGGGCCGCCTTGCCGTCGTACCGTCTCCACCGCCGCCTCAGCGAAGGCGCGGATGCGGCCGGTGTCCGCCGCGGCCCGCCACACCAGGCCGTACTCCAGCGGGGGAGCGTCGTCGAAAGGGACGTACGCGATATTCGGGCGGGCGTAGTACCTGACCTCGTGGGCGGCGGCGGGATGCACCCCGCGTCCCGCCCCGACCAGGGCGAGGAGCTCCTGCCGGGTCGCCGCCCGCTCGCCGCGCTCGACGGGACGGCCCGCCGGAGTGGTGGGCGGCAGGAGATGGTCGAGCCAGTAGTCCGGTACGGGCCCCGAGAGGGTGAGCACCTTGTCCCTGGCGAGGTCGTCGACCCGGACGGAGGGCCTCTTCGCGAAGGGGTGCCGGGTGGAGACGGCCAGCACGCGGGTGTCGGAGATCAGTACGGGGCCGGTGGCCAGATCGGGTTCGCGGACGGGGAACTGGGCGAGCAGCAGGTCGAGTTCGCCTGAGTGCAGCAGGCCGAAGGGGTCGGAGAGCGGGGTCTCGTGCAGCAGGACCTCACCGGCCGCCGGATGTCGGTCGCGGTACGCAGCGGCGGCGAACAGCACGAGCTCACCGGCGAGCGGACTGCTGAACCCGACGCGCAGCGGCTCGGCCAGACCGCGTCCCGCGGCGATCGCCCGCTCAACACCGGCCCTGATCAGCTCGTAGCCGGGACGTATGTCGTCCGCGAGGCGGCGTCCGATCGGCGTCAACTCCACGCGTCTGCTGGTCCGTTCGAAGAGCGCCGCGCCTATGCGCCGCTCCAGTTGCTTGATGGACTGGCTGACCCGGGCCTGCGACACGTGCAGGCGCTGCGCGGTGCGGCCGAAGTGCAGTTCTTCGGTGAGGGCCAGGAAGATCTCGACGTCTCGGCGTTCCATAACCATCAGGTTATTGATCGTTGCGCGACCGGCTGTTGTTCGGGGTCCGCCGGACGATCAGGGTTAAGGACATGAACATCGACATGAACACCGCCATGAACAACACCGCCGCCAAGCCCCTCGCCGTCATCACCGGAGCCAGCTCGGGCATCGGCGCCGCCACCGCCCGTACCCTCTCCGCACTCGGCCATCCCCTCCTGCTGCTGGCCCGCAGGGTGGAGCGGATCGAGGCGCTCGGCCTCCCCGACACTCTCGCCAGGTCCGTCGATGTCACCGACGCCGAGGCGGTGGCCGACGCCGTCCGGGAGGCCGAGGCGCTGTACGGACCCGCCGACCTGATCGTCAACAACGCGGGCGTGATGCTGCTGGGCGAGGTGGCCAAGCAGCCGGCCGACGAGTGGGAGCGGATGTTCGACGTCAATGTGCGGGGTCTGCTGCATGGGGTACGTGCGGTCCTGCCCGGCATGATCGAGCGCGGCCACGGCACGGTGATCAACGTCAGCTCGGTCGCGGGGCGCCGGACCTACGCCAACCACACGGTCTACAGCGGCAGCAAGTTCGCCGTGCACGGCATGTCCGAGAGCCTGCGCGAAGAGGTGGCGGGCCATGGGGTCCGCGTCGTCACCATCGCCCCGGGGGCTGTGGAGACGGAGCTGCTCTCGCACACCACCGACGAGGTGGTGAAGGCCGACTACCAGGCATTCAAGGACTCCATCGAGGTGCTCGCCCCCGAAGACGTGGCTGCGGCGATCGGCTTCGCGTACCAGCAGCCGCAGCGCGTCACCCTGCGCGAGCTGGTCCTCGCGGCCACCGCCCAAGTGGCCTGAGCGTGTCGGCTATCCGGTTCGGCGTGGTTTCGTGCCCTTCTTGTGGGGGGCGGGGCGCGTGTTCGGGATCTTCGCGTGGAGGTTCCGGAACCCCCGGCGGACCCGGGCCGACTCGGCGGCGGGCGCGGTCGAACCCGGCCGGACCACCTCGCGGGCGATAAGGCGTACTCCTCCCGCCGCAACCGCTCCTACCTGCGCCGACGACAGAGCAAGCACGCCATCCCCGAACCGAAGAATCAGCGGTCCAACCGCCGGAACCGTGGCAGCAAAGGCGAACGCCCCACCGGCTTGGACGTCCCGATCTACAAAAGAAGGAACGAAGTAGAGCGGACGATCAACGCCCTCAAGATCTTCCGGGCCGTTGCCGCGAGGTTCGACAAGCGCGCCTGTGTCTTCCAGGGCACCGTGACCGTCGCAGTGATCCGGCTCTGGCTTCGGGGGTAGATCCATTATCCCCATGCGGGGAGGTGCCTGTCACCGTTCTCCGGAATGATCTTTACACCCGATTTGCACCTCTAGGGTTGCGGGCGGACGCACAGCACAGATCTGACCTGGAGTTGAAAGTGGCGCACGACGTTGCCGCGCTGACGGTGGAACTCACGGACATGGCTGCGGCCGATCACCAGTCCGCAGCCCGCGCGAACAGCGACGACCCCGCCGAGCAACTGGCCTGGCGGCGGCTGACCGCCCGGCACGGTGACCGGCTCGGCGAGATCATGGACGAGTACGGCTGGCCGACGGCGGAACTCGTCGGCGAGGAGGCCGCACGCGCGGCATGGCTGATCGCCCAGCACGCCGACCGGCAGCTCGATGTTCAGCGGCGCGCCCTCCAGTTGATGCAGCAGGCGGTGTCGGCAGGCTCGGCCAGCCCCCGCGAGCTGGCCTTCCTGCGCGACCGCACACTGGTCAATGAGGGCCGTAAGCAGGTCTACGGCACTCAGATCGCCGGCGTGAAGGACGGGGCACCGGTTCCGTGGCCCTGCGAAGAGCCCGAGCACATGAACGAACTCCGTGCGGAAGTCGGCATCGAACCCTTCGACGAGTACGTCGCGAAGTTCTCCGTGGCCTGACCTTGTCGTTTAACCTCACCGCATGCCCGAGGTGGGCGAATCCTCTGGCTTGCAGGATTGATCGGCTCTGTATCGGATACGGACCAGGGGACAGAGCAGCAGCAACTCTGCTGCCTTCCTCCTTGGAGCACCCATGCCAGTAGACCCGACCGACCCCGATACCTTCGAAGATGAGGAGGACGGGACGGTGGAGCTCGACGTTGAAGCTCCTGAAGCCGATGCGGCCGAACAGCACACAGACCTCGCACCGCTCCGGGATGACCCGCTTGCAGGGGCCGACCCGGATGAAGCCGACCGTGCGGAGCAAGCGCGCGTGGTTGAGCTGAACGAGGACGACTACAGATGAACCTGTCGCTTATCCGGTGCGGCGGGGTTTTGTGCCTTCCTTGTGGTGTGAGGGTCTGTTGTATGCCTCGCCAGTAGCGAGGACACGGCCCACGCCATGACGTGGAGCCGGGCAGCGGTTCTTCGAACCCGGCGGCCGGCCGGGTCCGGGATGGGAAGGTTTCGGTGCGCCGGCTGGAGAGCCGGTCTTCACACGCAGGTTCCTGAACCCCCGCCGGACTCGGGCGGGGGTGAGTCTGTTCGGTTCTGCTGGCTTCTCCCAAGGGCGCCGGAGGTCGGTGGCCAGCGAGCGGGCGAGCCGGAGCTGGGCATAGGCGGCGATCACGAGCCAGGTCCATCGGTCGGCCGCTTCCGAGCTGCGGTCACTGGCCGACGGCGACCAGCCGCTCGACGACCTCGCGGATCTGCACCGTGGTCACCGCGGCGACGTCGGCGCCGGGCTCCAGGCGGACCGCGTCCAGCACCGCCGTCCAGGACGTACGGCCGGTCTCCAGCGCGGCCACCACCGAGTACGGCCAGCCGGGCACCATTTGATGCTTGCCCTCACCCCGGCCGAACGTGTGGCAAAAGGCCCGGTCAGCACACGTGTTGGCGTCCGGCCGCAGCCACGGCGAGACATCCACCGCCGGCACGAGCTGACCGCCCTCCGCCCTCGGCAACGGAACCCCTCCCGGTACCGCCGCCCGCCGAGGCGATCCGCGTCGTGACCGGTGCCAAGGCCGCGCACGCCGCAGAGCCTCAGGAACTGACCGCCTACGAGATCCCCCTCCGGGCGGACGACGACCTGATCACCGCGTACGACGTCACCGGCATCCTGCGGACCCTGCACACCGGCACTCACACCCACCCCAGCGCCCGCGTCGGCTCCGTGATGGGCATGATCCTCGTCCACGTGGACCCAGCAACCGTGAAGGCGGCTGCTCCCACACCGGACGACAACGCTCTCTCCATCCTGCGCACTCTCACGCAGCCCTACACCGAAGACCAGCCGAAGCCCCGCCTGCGCGGCTTCCTCTTCATGGACCAGGACAAGCTGCGCCTCTACCTCGACAGCGAGGACACCACGGGTGTCATTGCCGCCGACGTACGGCCATCCGGCGCCACCACGGCGTTGCTCGCAGCACACTCCCGGACCTGATCACCGAGGAGCAGCGCATGACGGCAGCCGCCACCGATCCGCATGGCTCCGTGGCAGACATCACCGACTGGTGACGGGACCTCAGGCGGCCCCGGAACGCTGGGCACGTTCAGCTCGGGCACACAGCGCCAGGACGCGGATGGCCTCGGCCTAGGGGTGTCCGATGGGTCTCCGCGGCGTCCCACCGGACACCCCTACTCGGCGATGCGCAGCAGCAGCTTGCCCGTCGAGGTGCGCCCGCCCAGCAGGGTGTGGGCTTCGGCCGCCTCGGACAGCGGGAACTCCGCGGTGACCGGGATCCGCACGGTGCCGTCGGTGGCGGCGCGGAAGGCTCGCTCGGCGATCGATCGCAGCTCCCGGGGAGCCGACCGGGCCAGCTCCAGGATGGAGAAGCCCGCGACCGAGCGGCCCTTGGGAAGCAGGTCGGCCGGTCCCACCTGCCACGGCGGTGCGCCGCCGGCGTTGCCGAAGGACACCAGGCGACCGAAGACGGCCATCGCGTCGAGGCCGCGGCGCAGGGTGTCGCCGCCCACCGGGTCGAGGAGGAGGTCCACGCCCCGGCCGCCGGTGGCGCGACGGGCCTGGTCCACGAAGGAATCGCCCACGAAGACCTCGTCGTATCCGTGCTGGCGGGCATGGTCGGCCTTGGCCGCGGAGGAGACCACGCCGTACACCCCGGCCGCGCCCGCGGCTCGGGCCAGCTGCCCGGCGACCGTGCCGACGCCGCCCGCCGCGCCGTGCACCAGCACGCTCTCCCCCGCCCGTAGCCGGCCGACCTCGTGCAGCAGGGCGTACGCGGTAGGCAGCACGGTGGGGAGTGTGGCGGCGGTCCGCAGGTCCACGCCCTCGGGGAGCGGGAAGACGGTCGCGGCATCGGCGAGCACGACCTCCGCGTAGCCACCGCCGTGGGTGAGCGCGGCGACCTCCTGCCCAGGGCGCAGACCTTCGACGCCGGGGCCTATGGCACGGATCCGGCCCGACACTTCCAGTCCGGGCACGAAGGGCAGGGACGGCACCCGGTAGCCCTCGGCCCGCGCCTTGATGTCCGCGAAGTTCACTCCCGCGTACGCAGCGTCGATGGACACCTGGCCGGGCCCCGGCTGGGGGTCGGCGGCCTCGACCACCTTCAGCACCTCGGGACCGCCGTACTCCTGGAACTCGATCGCGCGCATGGCCGTCGGCACCTTTCAGGGAGGGTGTTCAATGAGAAGCGAACACTCGGAGTGTAAGATCTCCATCGAACACTTGGCAAGCACGAACGCTGGGCCGGGGAGGCCGGCCGACAGGCGCGGCCCGCCGGTGCGGAACTAGGCGAGGAGAGAGGAGAGCGGCATGCCCGACCATGCGGCCGACAGCGGCGGACACCGCCCCGCACCGGTGCACACGGACCCCGCCGAGGTGTCCCTGCTGAGCGCGCTGTCCGCGCTCGCCGACCCGGTACGCCTCCAACTGGTCCGCGAGTTGGCCGGATCCGCCGAGTGGACGCGCAGCTGTGGCAGCTTCGACGTGCCGGTCGGCAAGGCGGCGCTCAGCCACCACTTCACCGTGCTGCGCGCCTCCGGGCTCGTCGAGCAGCGCGACCACGGTCCCAAACGGCTCAACCGGCTGCGCCGGGAGGAGTTCGACGCCCGCTTCCCCGGGCTGCTCGACCTGGTGTTGCGCGCCGACGGCAATCGACTAGACGCGCCGGCCCCCGCAGGGACCGGGAGCGCCCAGCTCTCCGGCGAACGCGGCATCCAGGGGGTATCGGTGCGTCGCCGCGACGCCGCGAAGACCCACCGGGCACCCTAAAGTGACCGAGCCGTGCTGGTGTCGTTTCGGCCAGCGTGGGGCGAGGTGACCTGTCGGATCGGGAGTGGGCTCGTCTTGAGCCGCACTTGCCGAGCGCGGACCCTCCAACGCCGCTGCACCGACCTCGCCGGCCTGCTCGACCTGGTCACCGACCACCTCGCCGCCCAGCTCCCAGAGATCGAACCGGGTACCGACTGGGCCACCGCGACCGAGCGGCGCTTCGCCGCGCTGTACCAGCTGCTCACTGACCATCCCGGCTTGCTCGCCCTGCGCGGCAGCCGGCCATGGCTCGGCCCCCAGCTGCTGAAGCGCCTGGTGGAGCCGCAACTCGCCGATTCGATCGCCGCCGGCATGACGCCCCAGCAGGCGATCGCCTGCTACCGGCGGCTGTACCTGCTGACCCTCGGCAGCGCGAGTTTCGTCGACCACCGCGACCCCAAGGCCGCGCAAGCCACAACCCGCCAGGCCCTGGCCGCCCTCGACCCGGACGAGTTCCCCGTACTGACCGGCCACCTGGCCCAGATCCTGCCCGCCGTCATCGACCACGAGATCTACCACGGCGCCCTCCGCCAGCTCATCAGCACCGCAGCGCCCAAGCAGGCAGCCGAGGGAACGTAGGCAGCGTGGAGAGCACCCATGCTGCCTACCTCGGCCAGATCACGTGGCCGGAGCTGATCGACGGCCAGCCCGGCCTCGTCCGGCGAGCTTGGCGGTGGCGCTGGTCCGCTCGGCCATGACCGGCTCCCCTTGTCATCGGTGGATGTGAGGTGGTCCTGCCTGTATCTCACCGCGAGACAAGATCTGTTCCCAGAGAGGGAGACGGGGACTGGCTGGGAGCGGGCCTAGGGGAAAACTGGGACGGGCCTGCGACGTCAGCCCCCGAGGAGGTCGAGGACGGCCCGCTGGTAGACCGCGTACACCGTGGGGAGTTCGGCGAGGTGGGCGCGTTCGTCGATGCCGTGCAGCCCCTCGTATGGCACCCCGAAGCCGGCGGTGGCCGGGATGCCCTCACCGGCGAGGAGGTTGCCGATGTTCGACGGCCCCGCGGTCTTCGCCCGCACCATCAGCCCCGCCCTGGCTGCCGCGCCGAGCAGAGCGGCCGCGGGCTGCTCGCCCTCGGCCAGGCGGAAGGACGGCCAAACGGCGACCGGGGTGACCTCGGTGGGCTTTGGGGCGGACAGCTCCGCATCCAGCTCGGCGACGGCCTTGCGGATGAGGGTCTCGGCGTCGTGAGCGTCGAACGCCGGGGTCGTACGGACGTCGACATTCAGCTCGCACAGGTCGGGGGTGACGGAGAAGCCCTGGCCGCCGTGGAAGGCGGTAACCGACAGCTTCGGCGGCAGCGGGAAGGCCGAGGTGCCGTCGACGCTGGGCAGGTCGGCGGCGTCCAGGAGGCGTACGAGGTGCGCGGCCCGCGAGATGGCGCCGACCACGGTCCGACTCGATCCGGAGTGCCCGGAGGGGGCGTGGACCGTGATCGAAGCCCGCCACAGGCCCCGGCCGCCGACCACGACCTCGTCCAGCCCGGGGTAGCCGATCATCACCCCGGCCGGGCGGGTCGCGGCCTCATCGGCGAGGTAGGCGCGGGCGCCGCCGAAGGAGCCGGTGTGCTCATCCACGTCCAGGAGTACGGCGAGCCCGCCGTGCAGGTCAGCGGCGCGGGGCAGCAGGTCGGCGGCGATATGGCAGAACATGGCTGCGGCGAGCTTGGAGTCGGACGAGCCACGGCCGAGCAGCCATCCGTCCACGATGTCGCCGGAGGCCGGTGGGAAGGACCAGGCGGTCTCGTCGCCGTACGGGGCGGTGTCCACGCACGCGTCCAGCGTCCACCACGGCCCCGGTCGGCCGCCGGGGATCTCCACCAGCAGACCGACCAGCTCGCCCGCCGCGTCGTGCAGACGGCGGTGCGGCAGAGTGCGGGCGGTCAGCCAGTCCTCCAGCACGCCCAAAACCGGCCCGTAGTCGTCGATCCCGGCCCGGCTCGGGCGCCGGACCAGCTCCTGGGCCAGCCCGATCACGGACGCCGCGCCGGCCTCGGCCGCCTGCTGAAGGTTCTCGCTCACGCCTCTCCTCGCCCCTCCTAGTTGTGCCGTACCGGCAGCTCGCGGACGGCCTCGATCGTCTCCACCAGCCGCGGTGCGAGTGACCGCCGTACTGGCGACGAGGGCACATCCCCGGGCGCGCGGGGAGCAGCAGCGCGGCATCGCGGTCGAGAGCCGCGCCCGCGGTACATCCCCGCAGGCGTCGAGCTGTACACCAGCTATGCGGACATGGCGGTCGCGAACGGAGCGGATCCCGATCACCCGGCCTTGCAGACGACCAGAGAACCGGCAGCGATACGGCCCCCGGAGGATTTCCTCCCGCTCCACGCGCTCGTCGACGCCGACGAGGAGTGGTATGAGCCCGGATGGACCGAGGAGTTAGTGCGTGAGATGAAGCGATCGATGCCGCCGACCGGGTTGCTGAGCCTGTCGCTCGCCGCCGACCAGGAGGTAGTCGAGCCGCGGTTCCTGCGCGTTTCCACCGGCCACCGGGGCCAGGGCCACGCTACCCGCGTGCTGACCCGCCTATGCGCTGAAGCCGACGCCCGCGGCCTGGTCCTGGCCTGCACACCAACCGACGAGTTCGGCGCCGACCGTGCCCGCCTACGTGTTCCGGAAGTGGGCCCGCGCCGGGGTGGTGGCCCACATCCGCGACCAGCTCCGCCGCCGGATCCGCACCGGCCTGGGACGCTGTCCCTACCCGGTGACGCTGATCGTCGACTCCCAGTGCATGATCACCTATGGCGACGCCGTTAGCACAGATGATGATCAGGTGCAAATGTCCGTCCGAAAGGTGTAGCCCGGGACGCCCGGAACAGCCTCAGGTCCTCCTCGACGAGACGCCGCAGCCTCGCTGAGGATCTCTGAGACGGTTGCCTAGGCCGGGCGGCCGGCGGAGGCTCGGGCGGCCCGGAGCACCGCTGCCGCGAGCCGGTGGTTCTCCCGCGCCCCGCCGCCACCATCGACGGCGAACCGGCGGCGGGTGTAGGAGTACGCGACGCCGCTGCCCGGATCGGCGAACGACTGGGCTCCCACTGCGCCGCTGTGCCCGAACGCGTCCGGACCGAGGAAGGGGTAGCGCACTCCCTGCGCCTCGAAGCCGAGGGTGAAGTGGTCCCGTTCGCCGGTGACCAGGTCCACGCCGCGGGTGTGCACCCTGGTGAACTCGGCGAGGGCGGCGGGCCGGAGCACCGGGGCGCGGCCGTCGACCTCGCTGATCGCCGCCGCGTACATCCGTGCCAGGCCGCGCGCGTTGCCCACCCCGCCGGAGGAGGCGGGGCCGAGCGCCCGCACCGCGCGGGTGTTGGCGAACTCCACCAGGTCGGTGGGCGGGTCAGCGTGGAGGTTGAAGGCGATCCCGGTGAGGCTGCGCGGGTCCGGGCCCCCGGCCCCCTGCCCGTCCGTGCCCGGCATGGGGAGGACCTCGACGTAGCGCGGTTCCAGCGCCTCGGGGAGGCCCAGATGGAAGTCGAGCCGGTACGGGGACCTGATCCGCTCCTCGTACACCTCTTGGAGGGAGCTGCCGGTGGCGCGGCGCACCACCTCGCCGGTGAGGGCGCCGATGACGAACGCGTGGTAGCCGTAGGCCGTGCCGGGGCGCCAGAACGGCCGCTGCCCCGCGAGGCGTTCGGCGATCAGCCGGTCGTCGGCCAGCTCCTCGGTGCGGAAGCCGCCGTCCACGCCGATCACCCCCGCCCGGTGGGCGAGCAGGTCGCGCAGGGTGATCTCCGCTTTGCCCTCGGCGGCGAACGCGGGCCAGTAAGAGGCGACCGTACGGTCCAGGCCCAGCACGCCGTCCTGGACCAGCAGGGCCACGACCAGGTGCGCCGCGCCCTTGGCGGAGGAGTACAGGCCGTGCAGCGAGTCACCGCTCACCCCCTCGCCGGCCCACAGGTCCACCACCTGACGTCCCCGCAGGTACACCGCGAGCTGGGCGCCCGGCTCGCCGGACTCCTCGGCCACAACCGCGGCGAACTCCCGGCGCACCTCCTCGAATCCCGCCGCCACCGTCCCGTGCACGCCGTCGCCGCCGGACATCCCGACCCCTTTTCGCCGTCTCCCCGTCTGACGGCACCGACGCTATAGTCACCATCGTTGATAGTCAACATTGGTGACTGTATTCGATGGTGACCAGTTGGCTACGATGGACGGGTCACCATCACCGACCGGGCGGAGGGCGCATATGCGGCGCGGCGAACGGAAACTGCGGGAGCCGGACCTGGGTGTCCTCACCGGCCAACTGCTCTTCGCGGTCCAGGAGGAGCTGTTCGCCACCCTCGCCGACCAGGGCCACCCGGACCTCAGGCCGCAGACCGGCCTGGTGCTGGCGTACCTGGACGCCGAAGGCAGCCGCGCCACCGAGCTGGCCCGCCGCTCCGGCCAGCACAAACAGGTCGTCGGCAAGGTGATCGACGAACTGGAGGCGCTCGGCTACGTGGAACGCCGCCCCGACCCGGCCGACCGCCGCGCCAAGCTGGTCGTCCCCACCCCGCGCGGCCTCGACCAGATGGCCCGCTCCGACGCGATCCTCGCCGCCATCGAGCAGCGCCACGCCGAAGCCGTCGGCGCCGAAGCCTACGCCGCGTTCAAAGAAGTCTTCGCGGACCTCGCCCGCTGGCAGCGCGCCTGGCGGGACGAGACCCCTGCCGCTCACTGATCCAGCCTGATCCGAAAGACAGGCCCTAGGCGCACAAGATCGTTCCTTAGCGCCAACCGCTGTTCCATTGTCCCCCGAGGCCGGGTAACCAGCGCTTCGTCTCCGGCGCCCCCGAGCACCCGAGCACCCGAGCTCCCGAACCAGGACGCCATACGCCGCACCGAGATCGCACCGTCCCAGCAGCCCTTCGCCGTGCTGTTCATGTGTTCCGACTCCCGGCTGGCCGCCGAGATCATCTTCGACCGCGGCCTGGGCGACCTGTTCGTGGTGCGCACCGCGGGGCACGTCGCCGGCGCAGAAGCCCTCGGCTCCATCGCGTCGCCGAGCGGGGTGGCCGGCCGTCGCGGGAGAGCATCCGATCACGTCGTGGGCGCGGACGGCTCCGGTGGGGATGGAGCCGATGATCCGCAGGACGCTCCCAGTGCCGCTCGATGGCGACGAAGACAGCCCAGGAGTGCACGAAGGCGCGCAGAGGAGCGAGGCTGCTGGTCGTCTAAAACGCGGCCTGGGTCGGGCTCAGGGGTGCCGGCGCTACGCGGGCCCAATGCACCGCGCATCGCCGGGTCTATCTGGCGGCCGGGAATAGCACCGCCACCAACGCGACGAAGACCACGACCAGGACGACAGGCTCTCACGCCGCACGGAACAGCGGCCAAGCACCGGCTTTGTCAGCGGTAGCTGGAGCCTGGTGGCCGATTCCGCTCCAGACGTCGCAGAAGACGGGGTATTCCCGTCCTCGGGTGACGTTGCTGGATACGTTCACTGGCCCTGGCCGCTACGAACCCACTTGATCCGGCGGGGTGCACATATTGTACCCGTTGCCGACATAGCAGGCGGTCAGGTTGATTGCGACATCCTCGCCGATGCCATCCATGGTGCCCTTGGCCGTGTACGGCGCGTTGTGGCCCTTGGTCTTCACGGTAAGTAGTGAGCTCCCCCTCAACCCCAGTTCAGCGTGGATGTAGGCCCTGTCACTGGCATAGTCGCGGGCGATCAGTTCGTCGCTGATGTCATGCCACTCCACCTTGCCGACCACACGCCCGTCGACGGTCACCTCGACGATGCGGGGGTCGCGGCCGTGAAAACGGAACTTCGGAATACCCGCCGCCTGGGACGGCACCGCAGCACCCACCACAGAGACGTCGGGGAGCCCGGCCGCAGCCTTCGGGGCAATCGGCCTGGTGGAGTCGGCGGCGGCGGGTGAAGCGAAGAGGGCCGCGGTGATGACTGCGACACCTGCCGCAGCGGCAGTACGCGCGAGGATGGATGCCATAGCTGGTTGTCCCCCGTATCAGGTGGTGACGTTGGTGTAGCGCGAACAGATGCTGCCGCGGTCGGTGGAGAAGCAGACATGCACAGGCGTCGTGATGCTTTCCTTGGGTCTGTACGGTCGGCCTTCTTCCACGCTGCCGGAGCGTGGGCGCTGAGTCATGAGCGCTGAGTGCACAACTGTGTTGGCAATGAGTTCACTCGCGTCGGCCGAGTGCCGGAGGCCGGCACCTCGTAAGCGCGGCGTACCGGCGCGGCCTGACCGCGCTGGATGAGCCAGTCCCGGTACGCGGCGCAGCCGGTACAGGCGACGACTTCGCTGTCGAGGACGCTCGGCCGCGTCCAGGGCATCATCCGCCCATCGAGCTGGTCGTGGCCGGGCACACGCAGATCCGGCGGCAGGAAGCCGCAGTGCGCCGGGGAGGCGAACGAACCGTCAGGCTCGTCCCGCTTGTAACGGGGTCTCCGAGCCGATCCGTTCCTGGGCCTCGACTGCCACGGCCCGGTCCTCCGCCAGGACCATCACTATGCGATCAACGCCCCGGACTGGTACGAGGACATGTACGAGCGCCACCGCAAGGCGCATTCCTCGCGGCGCGTCCGGGTCGAGCACGGCATCGCGCACCTGAAGGACTGGCGTGCGCTGGCTCGCCACCTCGGCCGTCGCGAGCACATGAGCGACACCGTCCAAGCCATCGCCAGCTTGCTGTCTCACCAGCAGACCACGGACCTCACATCAGCACAGCGGATGTGAGCCTCCGAGCCCCACCGAAGTCCTCGACGCCTCACCGCCAACCGTGCACGAGCTCGTTAGTCGAGGGTCCACTTGCCCGTGCGCTCGGGGTCCGGCCCGACCTTTTCCATCACGTACGTCACGGCTGTGATCTTCGCGTCCTTCGGCACCTCGAAGACGATCCAGCCAGTGACCCGCTCGCCCGGCTTGATGATCATGTTGGGGCCCAGGGAGTCGCCGACGGTAGGGGTTCCGGGCTTGCCCTGATATTCCTGCCCGTTCGCGTCGACGACGTTCGCCTCCGCGTACCCGGAGTCTTGGTAGGTGCCGGTGCCGGTCTCGACGATGGTGAACTTGGCGGCCACGAGGCGGTTTCCGGCGGCAGGCTCGAGTACGCCGATCGCCGACTTGGCGTGGTTCTCGAACTTCTCCAACGTGAAGTCGGCCTCGATCGTACCCGTGCCGTTCAGGCTGCCTTCCATCCCCACCAGCTTCAGGGTGTCGCCGAGCTTGCCGACCGGCGCCTGCATGCTGCCGGCGGTGCTGCCGGGCGACTGCTCGCCGGCCGGCTGGGCGGTGCTGCTAGAACCGGCGCCCTTCGTGGGCCCCGTGGGCCCGGCCTTGTCGCTGCCCCCGTCCGAACCGCCGCATGACACAAGGGTGGCGGTGAGCGTGACGACTGCGGCGGCAGCCGCGATGGAACGGCGCATGGAATCCCCCGTACATTCCCGATGAACCAGGTCAGTATGACGACTGATCCAGGTCAGTGTGTCGACGCCTGCAATCCTTGTACAGATCGGTGGTGCGGGGGAACGGTGGGCTGTCGGCGGTTGATGCGCAATCGGCGATCGTGCGACGTCTTCGGGCGTGACGTTCAGCCTCCACACCACCGTCCCGGCCTACGCTCTCTGGGTGACCTGGCCGCTACGGGCGGCCGCCGGCGCCGATCTGCCACCCCTGCTCCTGGATGACGACGAGGCCGTCGCCATCGCCGTCGCCCTGCTCACCGCCACGAGCGGCGCCGCCGGGATCGAGGAGACCGCGGTGCGCGCCCTGGCCAAGCTGGAACGGGTCCTTCCCGCCCGCGCCGCCTGCGCCACCAGGTCAGCGCCTTCCAGGCCACCGCTGCCCCGCTCCGCTCCCCTGGAGCACCGGCCCCACCGCCGCCCCTCCACCTTGGCCACCCTGGCCGCTGCCTGCCGCGACCATGAGATCGTCACCTTCACCTACCGGCGAGGCAGCGGTGTCCACCGCCCTCGGCCACCAGACCGCGGCCGTCCTGCGCCACCAGGCGGCTGAGCAGCGCCGCAGTGCGCTGGTCACCTGGGGTTGCTTGCAACCTGCTCGCCCACCGCGTTGAGCTGGCCGCCGACGAGGAGATCGCTACTGGCTCGGCGAGATGGCGTTGGGTGTCGGGCAGCCGGCGGTAACGGCCAGCAGAACCGGTTCGCACCACATCGTGGCTCGGCATCGTGGCTCAGCGCACCGCCCCGCGCATGCCGAGTGCCTCAGGTGGCCGCCTCCAGCGGATTGGATCGGTCACGGGCGAGAGGCGGGCCAGGCTGGTCCAGGGGCCCGTCTTGCTCGTTGCGAGCTTGCGGCCCGCTGCCGAACACGGCGGGCTTGCGTGCGATCTTGGGAGCGTTAGGGTGCGGCGTATGGCATCCGATAGCGGCATATCACGCGTCGACCGGAAGTGGCTGCTGGTCGTGTCCGCGCTGTGCCTCGGGCAAGTGTCCCTGTACATGTGGTATCAGCCGCACTTCACGGCCGCGTTCGACGATTGCGCGGACTTGGCGTGCCGGAGGAGAGTGACCGCCGCCGTTAACACCTCGACTTACTGGCAAGTGGGCGGCGGCGTGGCCGCGCTCGCCGGCGTGTGGAAGGCTCCCGGCGGCCGGACGACGCCGTGGCGCATCGCTTGCGCACTCACCACAGCGGTGTGCGTCGCCGCCGCCATGCTCCAGCTGGACTGACCGAGGGCCAGCCGCCCGTGAAGCTTGCGGCACAGGCTTTCTGAGCCGATCGAAGACAAAGCCTCGGGCTGCGCTTCCGCCGTCGTAGAGCGGGCAGATCAGCACCGACGGGAAGGCCACCCAAACCGCTCATGCGCAGTCCTCCCCCGCGCCGCCGATCATTGGAGCTCGATACCGTCCAGCCATCCGTCACACAGGACCATCAACCGGCCAGGAGAACATTTCGCCGTACGCTGCCTCACCCATCGCCCGCACCAGGAGCCCAACCTCTTCCTCGTCCACCGCGGCCAGAGCCTTGTGCAGATTCACGCCGAAGAAGCCCACGAGCGATGTGGCGAACTCCAGCACAGCCAGCTCGCTGCCGGAACACTTGATTGCCCACGGCTGTGTGACAAAGAGCAGCCCGACCGAGCGCCAAGCGACTGAGGGGTGCGTGCCAGAACGGTCGATGAACGGCTCAAATGGCTGGTTGATCACAGCTGCAAGGTCTTCATCCTCAGCCAGGCGCCGCAGCCAGTAGCCGTTCCGGTGAGCGCCGAGCAGCCGGGTCGCCGCCCTCATGCGTTCGTTGCCCACGCCGTGCAGCAGGCCGTCGGCGAGCTCCCTGCCCGTGATGCCGTCGCTGGCTGTCGTCATCGGCTTCTCCATTCCTTGGGCGGTCGGGCCAAGGCCAGCCCCGACCCACTGTGGGCGGGCTAGTCCCCCAGCTTCGGCCGCACACGCCGGACCATCGCCCGAACGCCTCCTCGACTGCCGCCGCACCAGCAGGCCCCCCGGGCCGGGTCGGCATAGCGGTGCAAGGAGTACCTGGGGGTACCTCGAGTGATGGTGCACCGGCCGGTGACAGCCGGCTCCTCGACCGACCACCCCGATTTCACAACCGCCTGATCACCGAAGCTCTGTCCGGCGCGGACGAAGGTTGACGCGCAGCCTGGCCCTCCACCAGGCACAGCTCCGGCGGACCACCTTCGCGGCGTACGCCGACGGCCCCGAGACGCGATGGGCCACGCCTTCGACGCGTGGGGACGCGGTCGTGGCAGGGGTGACAGGAGTCGAACCTGCGACATCCGGTTTTGGAGACCGGCGCTCTGGCCTCTGAGCTACACCCCTTTGGATGCCGGTCAGTCTGCCGCGACCATGTCCCTTGCCGCCACTGGTTTTCACCGAGCCAGCGACCTGGCTACCGCGGGGTCTCCCGCCTGGGTGTTTGTACGGGGACTTCGTCGCGCGCAACCCGTCTTCACGCGAACCGGGCACCAGGCTACTGGTCTCGCTACCTTCGGCACCGGTACCCGATGTCCGGCACCGCTGCCTGCTCCTGGGTCCCTGCGGGCCGCTGCGGCCGGCGCAGCACCACGTCCTGGCCCCGCCCCCCACCGCTCTCGCTCGCCGGACCTCGCACCTCTCCTGACAGGAACCGCCGGCGCCATCCAGCGCAGGCGATCGGGGATCACGTCTTGTCGAGGCGACTCGCCCTCCGCGACAGTCCGGTTGGGACCTTCCAGCCGTACAGCAGGGCCAAGACAACACATCTCGCGTCACGGCGGTCATATCCCGTGGCCTCGCGGATTTCGCTGATCGCTTCCCCCATCTTCCCTGCTCGACGAGGCTGCGGGCTCGGTCCTGCACTCTTCGCGGAAGGGGCAACCCAAGGCCACGGATGATGTCGGCGTCCCAGTGGCCCCTACGAGCACGCCGAATTCGCACCCACGCTGCTATCGACCACGTCATCGGGGCCCCCGCGCTCCCGTCCGATTCGCACAACGAGGCCCCCCTTTCCACACTGTCAGCCCTGGCCGCGCCGCCCCGGACGGGGCCTGCCACTTCATAGAACGACCATGAACGTGAACGAGGGCATGAGTGTCGCCAGCACACTCACCGGCCAGTACAGCCGGGGGTCCAGCACGACGTGGCGCCGCACCGGGCGGTTGACAACCCACCACACTAGGAGGAAGAGGCCCAGCACCGGCCCTCCGACCAGTAGCCACGGCAGCATGCCGTCGTTTTCGGTCGCCTCCGGCTGGGACCAGCCGATCGCCGCGAGCGGCCAGTTCACGGCGAAATACCACAGCAGCCACACCGGAACGACGCCGGGAATCCCCAGCAGCAGGTTGACGCCTGCGACTATCGACGATGGCTTCCACATACGCCCAATTGTCCAGAGTGCCGCCGAACTGTGGTGCTGATCGGCCCGGCGGCCCGCCGGGATGAGGAAGGGAGCAGCCGGGCGGGTATCCGCTCGGCTGCCCCCTTGGGGTCGTTGGTCAGTGCGCGGCGGGCCGGTGGACTAGGGCCTGTGCGGAGTCCTGATCAGCGCGCCGGCAGAACGCTCGTGTGGCGAGACGCGAACTGGGCGATGCTGACCGGGAGTTGGTGGAGCGTTGCTGTCGATAGGCGGCTACGGGCCGTATCCGCACCGGCTGCGGGACCAGTTCGATGGCGTGGTCTGGAGGTTCCCTACAGGCAGTCAGAGGCGGGAGATGCCAGAGGAGTTCGGGCCCTGGTCGACGGTCTACGAGCGGTTTCGTCAGTGGCGTGACGCCGGCGTGTTCCAGGCCCTGATGGAGGCTTTGATCGCCGATGCCGCGCGGCGCGGGCAAGTGGACCTGACGCTGGTCAGCGTGGACTCTACGACTGCCCGTGCGCATCACGACGCGGCGGGCGCACGGATGAGTGAGGACGTGCTGGCCGTCATGGAGGAGGCCATCGAGCAGTCAAAGGAGGCCACAGGAAGTGACAAAAGGATCAAGATGGTGCGCAGGACGCCGCCGCGGCCGACCCGGCCCGTATTGAGCGGCGCCGGGGCCGACGGCGGCGCGCGCGGCTGAAGGCCGCCGCCCTGGGGCGTTCGCGGGGCGGGCTGACCAGCAAGGTGCACCTGGCGGCCGAACAGCGCTGCCGTCCACTGTCCTTCGTGCTCACGCCCGGGCAGGCCGCCGACAGCCCGCAGTTGATTCCCGTCCTGGGGGCCATCAAGGTGCGCGGCCCGGTGGGCACGGTCATCTGGCTCCGCAGCCTCCGCCCCGTTACACAAGACTGAGCCCTCTGGGCTGGCCGGTGAGTGGTTGGTTCACCCTTGAGAGTGGGGAGCGTCGGCCTGCTGGCAAGCCGGCATCCGGGCAGGAAGCTGTCAGGACGTGCGGAGCTGGGGCGGGAAGCCGGTCCAGCGCAGGTCGTCCGGGAGGTGGCTCATGTCGTTGTAGACGAGGACGGTTGCGGGCCGGGCAGGCGCGTAGCGGATCACCGTGAGCGCCGCGTTTGCGTGGTTGAGTCCCATCCAGCGCCATTCCGGCGCGTCGAGAGCGGCGCGGACCAGCCAGGCGATGAGAAACGCGTGGGTGACGACCAGGTCGTGGCGGGGGGCATCTCCGCGGTCGACCGGCCCGGTGAACTCCGCGGCCGCCTGGCGGGCCAGCTCCGCTCCACGCGCACGCTCCACGGCCGGCAGCGCGGCGAAGCGAGGCAGCATAGCGTCGGCAACATCTGCGGGAACCTCGTCACACTCCGGCACGTACGGGACGTAGTCCCCGGCTGACTCGCACTCACGCAGTGGTACATCGCCCAGCCGCTCCGCGACCAGCCGGGCCGTCTGTGCCGCGCGGGGCAACGGACCGTGATGAACAGCCGTCAGCGACACGCCACGCAGGCGTTTGCCCAGCAGTTCAGCCTGGCAGCGCCCGGCCGCGGTGAGACCGCCTTCGTCGGGTGTGGCTTCACCATGGCGGGCCAGGTAAAGGTATCGATCTTGCATGACGAGGTCGACGCCCGCCCGGGGTCCAACGGTTCCCTCGCCCAGGGCGCTCAGTCGACCCGGGCGTCACTGGCGCTCATGATCACGACCCCGGACAGGCCCTAGGAACACGGCGGCATCAAGGGACTGATGACCGCCTCCTTGTCTTGACGCGTTGGCCGCATCACTGCGCAGGTTCCACTTCCGCCAGCACGCCGTCCGTGTCCATGACCCAGCTTCCGCTCCCGACGCCGTACACCTTCTTGTCTTTGAGCCACTTCCAGGACATGTGCTGCAGGATCTGGGAGGGCTTGCGTTCCCAGAACGGGTTGTGGTTCCAGCCCTCGACACGGAACATCAGCTTGTCGGCGCCCGGGATCGCCTTGTAGAGCTTCGGAACGGAGAAGTGCAGCACCGGCCCCATCTCCTCCGGCGTGTTGGCCGGGCATCTGCGGCCTGCTGGGCGGGGCCGGTCAGCTCGGGGACCAGGACCTGAAGGCGGATGTGGGGCGCGGTGATTGCCGCCCGGGTGTCGTGGGACCTCGTCTGGGCCTCCAGCTGGTGCTCGGTGCCTGCTTCGGTCAAGGCCAGACGCTCCCGATGGAACATCGCCGAGCGGTGCGCGTCCAGCGCGGCCGCTAAGTCGGTGACGGCGCCGAGCTGGTCCTGGCGGTGACTGTCGGCGCGCTCCTCGGCCCGTGCGGTCCGTGCCGAACGGTGCTGGAGGAGCCCGGCGGCCAGGGCACCGGCAAGGGTACCGAGTACGGCAATGATCGAAGGCCATATGGACATCAGGGGTTGAGTCCTCTCGGGTAGTCGGTTCGGTGCTGAGGTCGGCGGACAGCGACGTACGCGGCGGCGCCTTCGGTGGCCGGGCTACGCCCGCGGCGCTCCGGACCTACCCTGGCGGCCAGTTTGCGGCTCGGGAGGGACTCACCGAGCGAAAGACTCCACTGGGATGTCAGCCACGCGGTGAGATCCGGCGTGTCAGCGCTGTCGGAGAATGGGCCGCTGGCTCCGTCCTCGGTATACCGGTGGCCTCAAAGGGCCGCGCAACGCAGAGGGAGAACCGCCATGACGCTTCAGCGGATGGACAACGTCGGCATTGTTGTCGAAAACCTGGACGCCGCCGTCGCCTTCTTCACCGAACTGGGGATGGAGGTCGAAGGCAAGGCACAGATCGAGGGCCTCTTCGCAGACCAAGCCGTCGGACTCGACGGAGTCCGCAGCGAAATCGCGATGATGCGGACCCCGGACGGCCACGGCAAACTGGAGCTCGCGCAGTACGACACCCCCGCGGCGATCGGCGACGCATCGCACAACCCGCCGCCGAACACATTGGGCCTGCACCGGGTCATGTTCGCCGTCGACGACATCGACGACACCATCGCCCGCCTGCGCCCTCATGGCGCCGAGCTAATCGGCGAGGTAGCGCAGTACAAGGACATCTGCCGCCTCTGCTACCTCCGCGGCCCCTCAGGCATCCTCCTCGCCCTGGCCGAACAGATCAGCTAACGGCCCTTCGCGGCTGTGACGGCCGACCTGCGAGCACAGACACCCACGCGCGGGGAACAGGGCCGGTGCGGCACCGACCAAGGCGACAATGCACTGGCCGCGAAGGCAGGAACAGTACGGCGACGCCCTGGGGAATAGCGGTCTCCGCTTCTTGTGCTGTCCGTGAACCCGCTGGGCTCGGCGGGGACTGTCATGAAGCCTGTGAGGCCAGTGAGACAACGACCCACGAGCGACCCACGGAGGAAAGCGTGATCGTGGAGTACATCCGCTACCGGATCGGTGAGCAGGCACGGCGAGCCGACTTCGAGAAAGCCTACGCCGCAGCCGCCGTACAGCTGGACTTGGCACCTCAGTGCCTTGGATACGAGCTCTCCCACGGTGTCGAGGAGCCCGAGCGTTACATCCTGCGGATCGAGTGGAGTTCCGTCGAGGACCACGAGCAGGGTTTCCGCCGCGGCCCGCACTTCCCTCCGTTCCTCGCGGAGATCCGCCCCTACATCGGCGACATCGAGGAGATGAAGCACTACACCAGGACCGCCGTGGTGTCCTCCACCGGAGGGACGGCATGACCGAGCGCGTCGGCACCCTATACGAGGCGATCGGCGGGATGGATGCCCTCCGCCGGCTGAGCAACACCTTCTACGAAGGCGTTCTGGCGGACCCACTGCTGGCCCCAGTCTTCGCCGACTTCACCCCCACACACATCGAGCATGTCGCCGTCTGGCTCGCCGAGGTCTTCCATGGGCCGGACCGGTTCACCACCGACCTCGGCGGCCATCAGGCCCTGCTCCGCGCGCACCTGGGCCTGTCGATCACCGAGGAGCAGCGGCTTCGCTGGATGGAGCTGATGACCACCGCCGTGGAGAAGGAATTCCCGGACGACGAAACGCTGCGCCGCCGGGTCCTGGAGTACTTCGACTGGGGGACCCGGATCGCCCGTGACGTCTCGGCCGGGCCGGTTGACCAAGATCTCGGCGATCCCGGCCCGACTCCGCGCTGGGGCTGGAACGGACTGGAGTGAGCGACCCCCGGGGACGTGGTGGTGATCTCCTCGTCGTGCCTTCAGCGCATGGCCACGGCGGCCGATCGCTCCGGGGGACCGCCTCTGCGGGCCGGTCCGCCGTGGCGGCGGGGCCACAAGCCCGGGAGAGCCGCTAGGGCCTGGGAGAGAGGTGTCGTCGCCGCCGGGCGGCTTGCCCACAGGGGCCGACCTGCGCAGACGGGCGGTGCCCGATTGGGCGGGCTCGCGCCTCCGATCACACCTTCGGTCCCCCGCTGGAGGCAACCTGTCCAGGCAACGGCTCAGACACCCGCCGGTGCAAGCCCCTCCCTGCCCTTCGCCGGGCGCGGCAGCCGCGGGGGTGGGCCAGGCCGGGTCCCACCGCCAGGCCGTCCACGCGGCGGCGTCGGCGAACGGGCCGGAGCGCTCGGTGAGCATCGCGAGGGCCTGGCCGCGGGCGGCCTCCACGTCCCGACGCGTCAAGGGACAGGACGCCTGGGACGCCCCCTTCGGACATCATCGACCTCGGCAACCTGATCACCGCCCGCGGCACCGAGATGCACCGTGGACCTGGTCGTCGACCCCGACCTGACGGACTGATAGTGGCAGGACGAAGACGAGTACGCGCACGTGCGGCGGCTCGGCATCGTCACCGACACCGAACACCAGGCCGAGCGTGCCTCGAGGTCGACTGCATGGTGATCCACTGCGGGCAGTCCGATCACCAGCTGGAACTGGGGATCGCTGCCGACCGGTTGAAGCCGGCATCCGACGGTGACAGCGTGAGTGACCAGTCCCAGGCCTTCTCTTTCGGTTCTTGTCGGTCAAGTCGGCGCTCCCTGGGCGGTAGCCGGGGAGCAACCTCCGGAAGAGCGGGCTTACGCGCTGAAGAAGAGCCCCACGACCGCGAGCGTACCCGCCACGAGGGAGCCCTGCGCGATCCACCGCGCACTCCGCACGAAGCTCGCGCGATTCCCGCGTTCCTTCCGGACGGGAGTGACCCACCCCCTCAACGGCGCCACTCCGAAGGGCGGCAGCGGCCGAGCTCCGCTTCGTTCAGATCATCTAATCGCTGGTCTGAGGTGTCGATTCGTCCATCGCGGCCTGGCTCCGGGACAGCCCGGGATCGACAAAGCCCGGCCGGTCCGTCGGTCCGTCAGGTCAGTGGGACCATGCGAAGGGGTCCTGAGCCTGGCCCGCGCGTCCTTTACCAGGTCGACACGTTGGAGGCCCTGATGCGGATGGCGGCGGAACGTGCCCAGGAGGCCCAGGAGGGTCGTACCCCCACCGCGCGGGTGCGCGCTGTGTTCGGGCTAGGTCAGGGTTCGGTCCCGTCAGCGGCCCCAGTGCAGCCGGACCACACCGAGCATGGCCTGGTGGACTCCGCCGCCGCCCGGGCGGCAGTCGCGGAGGAATCGCGTTGCCGGCTTCCTGTTCCGGCGGGCTTCCTTTCCGGCGTGAGGGCCGGTTCTTCCGTGGCCAGTGCCGCATCAGAGCGGAGGTGCCGCGATGGCCGCCGTCGCCGGATCAGCCCTCCCGGGAGATCGGACGAACCGATGACAGGATGGCGCCGGGTCGCTTCCGAAGGCTCCCTGATGATGCGTCGTGGGATAGGAACGTGTCGCGCCCTGCCACTGTCCATCGCTGCTGATCGGAGCAGATTCCATGTCCCAGTCCGCCGTCCTTTGGGTCTTTGCCCTGACCTTCACCGTGCTGGGAGCCGTCACCGGCGTGGCGGCGTACCTCAAAGTCCGCCAGATTCGGCGACTGGTCGTGACGGGCATCAGGGCGCAGGGCGTGGTGACCCGTCACGAACCGACTCGGTTGGAGGGGCATGGGGATGCCACGATCACCATCCGGAGCTCCGGGACCACCGTGTACCACCCGGTCATCGCCTGGACCACAGCCGACGACCGGCCCATGGAAACCAGGTGGGACATAGCCCGCCCCCTGGACGAGACCTTGGCCATCGGTGCCCGGGTCGAGGTCTGCTACGACCCAGCGGATCCCTCCCGCTGGACACTCCCGGCCGAGAGCGACAGCTTGTGGTGGCTCTTCGTCGGAGTCGGGGTCCTCTTCGCGGTGATGGGACTGGGGTTCTTCTTCGGGGCGCTGTTCTCGTAGGTGTAAGCAGCCTGATCCCCGGTCCGGGTCGGTCTCCCACTCACGGAGAGGCAGGCGCGTGTGCTTGGTGCGGGCGCCTGAGCCAAACCTCTGACCGTCACCGACGGCCCGGACGCCATCCGGGCAGAGCGCGCGAGCACCGGATCGACAAGCACCCGTCCCGGTCGGCTTCGTCGCCGGCGCCCTCGCTCACCCGTAGGCCGTGGGCCGTAGGTCACCCGGCTGTCACCCGACCTACGGGTGGGCCGTGTGCTGCCGCTCAGCTCAGCTGCGCAGCGGGCCTTCGCAGGTGTAGCCGGAGGTGCCCGCCCGCTTGTCGCTCCAGATGTCGACCTCGCCGAAGCTGCAGTTCATGTCCGCGAGGTTGTTGGAGGCCGCGCCGGCTCGATCCAGGATGAAGTAGTCCACGGTCTCCGACATGTCCTTGAAGACCTGGTCGGGGTTGTCGGCAGCCGACAGGTTCGCCGTGACGCGCCCGGTGCAGACGAAGCGCCGCTTACCGGGATCGCCGTTCTCCACGCAGCTGGGGGCCATGTACGTCGCCGAGGCGAAGGCGGCCCGGACGGCATCCGCCGAGGAGTCCTTAAGCTGTGCGTCGGGCGTGTAGGTGGTGTTCGGCACGAACAGGTCGTTCACCTTGGCGATCTGCGTGTCCAGGAACGCGTCGTACTCTCGCTGGACGGCGGGGTCGGCCCCCAGGCGACGGCGCCAGTCGTCGAAGGCGGCCGGATCGTCGGCGCGCAGGTGCCGGTACATCTCGCGGAGCACACCGGGCCGCTGGGTCCACAGGTACTCGAAGAAGGTGCCCGCGTAGTTGTAGAAGCGGAAGCCGTCGCCCTCGTATGTGGCGTGCAGCAGCTGGTCCACCGTCATACGCGGGCTGCCGTCGGCCGTGTCGCCGACGATTCCCTTGACCAGGGAGCGGCGTACCGCGACGCCGTCGGAGCGGGTGGCGCCGTCGAAGAACTCCGCGGTCCCCTCGTCCATCGCGGTGGTGCGGTCGCCCTGGTACCACGGCCCCTCCCCGAAGTAACCGGGGACGGCGAACCGGCCGTTGAGGTAGTGGACGTACTCGTGGCGGAACAGCTCCTCCAGAGTCAGCGAGGAGTCCTGCGGCACCCGGCGCTGGTAGGTGTAGAAGGTGGCGCCCCGCTCGATGTAGATGCCGCCGTTGTTGGTGTCCATGCCCGTGAGGAGCGGGTGGTAGTTCTCGTAGTCCGCCCGGGAGGCGTACAGCACGATGTTCAGCGTGGTGTTGGTGTCCCCCGCCAGCGGCTGCTCGGTACCCAGGACCCGCTGGAACTGGGCCTTGACCTGCTTGCTGGCGTAGTAGAGCTGGTCGACCGTGTCCCGGCTGAGCGCGGTGCGTACCTTGATGGCGCCCTTGTCGTAGGTGTACGTGGAGGGGAAGAGGATCTTCTCGATGTCCTCCTTGCAGACGCTGTACGGGCGGCACGCCTGGTAGAAGTTGAGCCAGGAGACGGTCTTGGCCCAAGGAGCGCTGCCGCGGCCGAAAGTGGTCTGGGTCGTGGGCAGCACCTGCTCGCCGAGGTCGTGGACGATCGGGTCGCGCAGCGTGTCGATCTGGCCGAACCGGCCGTACTCCGAGACGGCGTCGCGCACCACCCACTCGTTCGGGGTCCCCTTGAGGTGGGTGTAGCCGGCGAACGCCTTGAAGGCGGCGCGGTAGGAGGCGTCGCGGGCGACGAGGGTGTGGAACGCGGTGTCCCGGTTGCCCGGATAGATGCCGAGGTAGTTCACGGACAGCGCGGCCAGTGCGGCACCGCCCCATGAGCGGTCCGCGTGTGTCGTGGTGTGGTACCGGTCCATGGTGGCCAGCACCTTCTTGATGAGGCCGAGCTGACTGTGCCGCAGGCCCGGAGCGCTGCCCGCGTAGAGCGCCTCGCGGAGCGTCTCGGCGTTGGTCCGGGTGGCGTCGAAGGTGCGGGCCGCGGTGCCGAAGTAGTAGATGGCCCGGCGGACGGCCTCGGTGGTGGGCGGGTCGGTGATGTCGATCTCGTCGCGGCTGAAGTCGTGGTAGGCCACAGCGTGGAGATAGGTGAACATCTCCAACAGGTGGGTGCTGTTGCGGCCGTCGTGGGCGGCGGCGAGCGAGGCGATACGGCGGCTGACGGCCTGGACGTGCGCGTCGGACATGACACGTGCCAGGCGCGCGTCCCAGGCCCAGATGAGTCCCCGCAGGCATCCGTCAGCGGTGACGGCCGGGTCGGCGAGGAAGTCGGCGAACTCCTGCGGGCCGAGTCCGCTGATGCCGTCGAGGGTGCAGGGCACGCCCATGGCGGTGCGGGTCGCCGGGACGGCCGCTCCCGCGGTCGCCTTCGCCGGCTTCTGGCGTCCCGGTATGCGTCCCTCCGGCGCGCCACCCGGGGCGGGGGCGGGCTTCACGGTCGGACGGGGGGCCTTCGCGAGGCGCTCCACCTCGTCGTACGGGTGGGCTCCCGGCGCGGGGGAGGCGGTCGGTGCCGCGCGGAAGGTGGCCGGAGCGGTGGACTTCGCGTCGGCGGCCTGCACGACCGGTGCCGTGGCGGTGAAGAGAGTCGCCGCGGCCGCGGCGGCGAGAAGGGAAGAACGCACGGGTCTGCGCTGGAACACCAGTTCCTCCTGAGGGGGGTGATGAGAGAAGAAGGCTCGGTAACTGGGCCGATGAACCTGGGAAGTGCCGTGCCTCACCGGGCGCCGAGACGGGCCCGCACATGCAATGTGACCCTCAACATAATAATGTGATATTGCACTACGCAAGAGCTGTGCGCGGCTCAATTTCTCGACGTCGAGAGCGAGTTGATGCCTCGCTGACGCCTACCCACTGATGACGCTCCAAGCCGCGTGAATTTGCTGGTCAGTCCAGCTCGGGACCGTCCGAGGGCAGGACTCCCGGCCCCCCTTCTCGGGCTCCGGCGGCGTGCTGGTGGGCACGGACGGTGCTGGAGTCGACGGACACCAGCCAGTCGATGTCACCGGCCGCGTCGGCCTGCGCTTGCGCGGCCTGGAGCATCCGCTCGAACATGCCGTCCGCCGCCCACCGGCGGAAACGCGTGTGAAGACCGGCCCACGACCCGTATCGCCCGGGCACATCCCGCCAGGCGACCCCGGTGCGGAACTCCCACACGCTCCCGTTGAGCACCATCCGGTCATCCATATCCCACCGCCCCAGCACAGGCCCGGGCGGCAGCGGCCGCACAAGTTCCCACTCGGCATCGGACAGTTCATGGCGGCGTATCACACCCCCGTGATCCACAATCCAAGATCACTTTGACGGCAAGCCCTGGGCCCCACGCCCTCTAACGGGCTGCCGCCGTCACCGGGCGGCGGCGCAGGGCCCAGGCGGCGGCCAGTGCCGCGCACGGTGCCGCGACCAGCACGCAGCCCCCGGCCACCAGGGCCGCGGGGCGCCAGGGGAGGACCAGCGGCGCCTCTGCCCCGAGCAGCGTCAAACCGGCGTGCATGGTCCCCAGTTGCACGGCGGCCACCGCGCAGCCCAGCGCCGCGCCGACCGCCACCACCAGCACCGACTCGGTGGTGACCAGCCGTATCACCTGCGCCCGGGTGGCGCCGGCCAGGCGCAGCAAGGCCAGTTCGCGGCACCGGTCGGCGGTCGCCATCACGAGGGTGTTGGCGAGCGCGATGCCGGTGTAGGTCAGGGCGAGGCCCAGGACCAGTACCGTACGCAGCCAGGCGACCCGGCTCGCGGCCGGGGCGGTGGCGGCCAGCCACTCCTCCCGGGTGGCGACGGTGGTACCGAACGGGCGGGCCGCGGCGCGCAGCCGGTCGGGGGTGGTGGCGTCGGCCGTGGCGGTGAGTCTGATCTCGATGCGGTCGACGCGGGCGCCCGGGCCGTTGCGGGCGGTGACGTACAGCCCGTTGTCGGCCAGGCCGTCGCGCAGGACGGCGGCCACCCGCAGGGTGGCCCGGCTGCCGTCCGCGCGCACCACCCGCACCGGGGCACCGACGGTGGTCCGGCCCCACTCCTCGGGCAGCACGATGCCGTCGTCGTCCAGTGCGGACACCGATCCCTTGAGGACCGGCAGGCGGGCGGTGGCCGCCAGGGCGGCCGGATCCGCGGTCCTGGCCTCGGAGCCGACCACCGTGCCGTCCTGGTCGGCCACCGAGAGCGCCGTGGGAGCGGTCGGGGAGACGATCACGCCCGGAACGGCGCGCAGAGCGTCCGCGAGGGCATCGGGAGACGCGTCGCGCGGTACGGCGACGAAGTCGGCGGCGGTCCGCGCACGGGCCTCGGCCGTGCGGGCGGCGCTCACCGTCTCCAGGGCCCCGGCCAGCGAGCCGGTCAGCGCCACCGACACCAGAACGGGCGCGGCGACGGCGCCCGTTCGACGCAGCGCGGCCGAGGCGTTCTCGCGCACGAGCCGCCCCGCGTACGAGGTCCAGCGGACCGGCAGCCAGGTGAACGCGCGCAGCAGTGGGCGCGCCAGGACGGGCGCGAGCAGGCCGCAGGCGGAGATCAGCACCATCGGCTGCACGGTGTACGTCTTGCGGTGCAGGAGATCCGCGGGATCGGTGACCAGGGCGGTGACGATCAGGACGGCAGAGGTGAGGAGCAGCCCCAGGCCCCAGAACCACCGGCCCACGGTCATCACTCCGGCGTCGACGTCCGCGGCGTGCAGCGCGTCCAGCGGCCCGAGCCGACCAGCGCGGCGGGCGGCCACCGCCACCCCGGCCAGGGCCACCAGCAGGCCCGTCCAGAAGGCGGCGTGCAGGGGCCAGTCCGGAGACCGTAGCGTCAGGTCGGGCGGCGCCATGCCGACATCCGCGAGCCAGCGCACCATCCGGGGGGCCGCGAGCCGGCCGAGGACGCAGCCGGTCGCCGAGGCCGCGATGCCGAGGACAAGGGCCTCGGCGAGGACGGTGCGGCGTACCTGGGCGCGGGTGGCGCCGGCCAGGCGCAGCAGGCCGAGTTCGCGCCGGCGCTGTGCCACCACGTACGAGAAGGTGGAGGCGACGACGAACGCCGACACGAACGCGCTCACCCCGCCCGCCGTGCCGAGTGCCGCAACCAGCGACACCACCTCCTCGCCGCCGGGCAGCGCCATCGCGGTGGCCAGCCCGAGCAGCATGACCGTCATCATCGCGACTCCGAGCGCGAGGGCCGTGAACGCTCCGACGAGCGACACCCAGCGGGCCCGGAGGGACTTCAGTGCAATCGGCAACATCCTCATGCCGCAAGCCAACCGGCCCGGGGCGGGCGGATCAGTGGTGCAGGGTCCCGGGTGAAAGGTAGAGCCTGCTCTACCGCGCGAGGGGCGTGCCGGTGCCTAGGGTGGGAGGCGGCTCGAAGGAGGGCGGATGGGCGAGAACGGCGTCTGGCGGGAGGTGATGCGCCCGCGGTTCCTGCGGTCGGCGCTTCCGTGGCGGGCAGCCGGGTACCTGCTGGCGAGCGGGACAGCCGGGATGCTGTTCTGCGCGGGGCTGCTGGTGGCGGCGGTTGCCTCCGGGGTGCTGGCGGTGGTGCTGGTGGGGCTGCCGCTCCTGGCGGGCCTGGCCCTGGTGGGGGTGCCGTTCGCGGCGTGGGAGCGGAGGCTGCTGCGGCTGCTCGGCGGCAGGCCGGTGGCAAATCCGCATCGGGTGCCACCCCGCCCGGGGCTGTCGGCCTGGCTGAGGCTGCGGTACCGGGAGAGGGCGACCTGGAAGGAACTGGGCTTCACGCTGCTGGCGGCGTTCGTGCTGTGGCCGGTGGACCTGGTCGTGGTGGGCTGCGCGCTGGCGGTGCCGGGGTACCTGCTGGGGGCGCTGCCCCTGCTGCTGGCCGACGGCGAGCAGGTGAACGTCCTGAAGCTGTGGGAGGTCCATTCACCGGTCGTGGCCGGCGCGTTGGGGATCGCGGGGCTGGTGGCGCTGGCCTTGGGCGCGTATGCCCTGACGGCCGCGGCGGCGGGCCGGGCGGCCCTGGCCCGGCTGGTGCTGTCGCCGGGTGGGCAGGAGCTGCGGATCGGTGAACTGGTCAGCTCCCGCGCGAGGCTGGTGGACGCCTTCGAGGCGGAGCGGCGCCGGATCGAGCGCGATCTGCACGACGGCGCCCAACAGCGGCTGGTGGCCCTTTCCATGACGCTGGGGCTGGCGCGCCTGGACGCCCCGCCGGGCAGTGCGCTCGCCGCCCAACTGGCCGTCGCGCACCGGGAGGCGGGTGAGGCCCTCTCGGAGCTGCGAGAGCTGATCAACGGCATCCACCCCCAGGTGCTCACCGACCGCGGTCTGCCGGACGCCTGCGTGGATGCCGCCGACCGCTCGCCCGTCCCCGTCGAGGTCCGCCTCGACCTGCCCGGCCGGCTACCGCCGGCGGTCGAGTCGGCCGGTTACTTCGCGGTTTCCGAGGCGCTGGCCAACATCGCCAAGCACAGCGGCGCCGGAGCCGCCCGGATCGAGGGGCACTACGCTGACGGGCTGTTGACGATCGACGTGTCGGACGACGGGGGCGGCGGCGCCGACCCGGCGGGCGGTACCGGCCTCACCGGGCTGGCCGACCGGGTCTCGGTGGTGGACGGCACACTGACGGTGAGCAGCCCGCCCGGCGGCCCGACCCTGCTGCGCGTGGAGATCCCTTGCACCCCACTGAGCCCGACCCGCTCCGGATAGTCCTGGCCGAGGACGGCGTGCTGCTGCGCGAAGGGCTGATCGGCCTGCTCGCCCGCTTCGGCCACCGGGTGGTGGCCGCGGTGGGTGATGCCGACGCCCTGCACGCCGCCACCGCCGAGCAGGAGCCGGACATCGTCATCACTGACGTGCGGATGCCGCCGGGCCAGACCGACGAGGGGCTGCGCGCGGCCGTCGCCCTGCGCGAGCAGCGGCCGGGGCTGCCGGTGCTCGTCCTCAGCCAGTACGTCCAGCGCTCCTACGCGGCCGACCTGCTGGACTCCGGGGACGGCTCGGGCGTCGGCTATCTGCTGAAGGACCGGATCGGCCAGATCGAGGAGTTCCTGGCGGCGGTCCACACGGTGGCGGCCGGCGGCACGGTGGTCGACCCTGAGGTGGTGCGCCAGTTGCTGCGCCGCCGCCGGGACCCCCTGGAGCGCCTGACACGCCGCGAACGCGAGGTGCTGGCGCTCATGGCCGAGGGCCGGTCCAATGCGGCGATCTGCCGCGAGCTGGTGGTGTCGGACGCGGCGGTGAGCAAGCACATCGGCAACATCCTGATGAAGCTGGACCTGCCCCCGGCCGAGGAGACCCACCGCCGGGTGCTGGCGGTGCTGGAGTTCCTGCGCGCCTGAGCCGCCCCAGGGCCACGCCCCCGGCCCAACTTCAGGCGGTTGATCGCCCTCTCGACGGTGTCGCGCTCTCTGTAGTGGTCCTCGTCGAAACCGGGTGGCCGTCCGCCGCGTGAGCCTTCACGCAGGCACGCGGTCTGGCTGTCGCTCTTCTCCGGGGTCGTGTGGCGGACAGGGCCGCCGCAGGTACTCGCGGACGGGGCCGTTGCTCTACGCCTTGTCGGCCGCGATGCTGTACGGCCTCACTCGTGGCCTTCCCGAGCCGGTTCTGGGGACGCGGGCCCCTCGTCGCCGGGCCCGTGATCTCGCCTCGAGCCCAGCCGTCGGCGTACGCGCGCAATGGTGCCGGGGCGGCCGCCGCCCAGGAGGGCAGTCTTCGGCCCGCGGCGTCGACGATCTCCCGCACGGCACCCGGGCGACCACGCGGACATCCTGGTCAATGACCGGGAGCTTGGCCCGGCTGCGGCCCCTTCACATCGCTCGGCGTTTCCTCAGCTCAGCGAGCCATGCCCGTAGCTGTCCGTCGTCGTGCAGGTAGCCGCCGCTCTCGCCCACGGGCAGATCGATTCCGTGCAGGCGGTTCAGCGCCCACCAGGAGAGGTCGTCCCAGACGATCCCGTCCTCCCCCACCCACCTCGCCGCCCAGCGGTCGGCCTCGTCGCGGGACAGCCGACCCGCGGCAAGCTCAACGAAGCGATCTTCGATCTCATCAAGGGTTGGCCGGCCACTGGCATCCATACCCTGACCGTACAGGCGGGGCGCACGACGTCTGATGTGGCGCTTGGCGGGCACCCCGCCTCAAGTGCGGCTTCGCACTCGTACGGCTGGAGCAGGCCCACGGCGTCCTGGCGCGCGACCGCGGGCTGATCGAGCAGGATCACAGACTCGCCTCGGCATCCCGCTGAACAGGCCGCGGGCCGCGGCCCGGCTCGGACTCACGCCGCCGACGTCGACAACCTGGCCACTACGAGAACCAAGTCGGCTGGAAGCAGCTGCGCGCGGTCGAGAAGGATCTACCTCGGGCACCCGGCAGTTGCCCTCGGTCTGCCCAGCGCGGCCGCGGCAAAGGCGAACCTGGCCGCGACCAGGAAGCTGGCGTCTCCCAGACCGGACGAGTGCACGCGGCCCTCGGCGACGAACGCCAGGCCGAGCAGCGCCTCGAAAGCCGCAGTGGTGCTGAACGCAGCCCGACCGTACGAGACGACGGCCGTCGCGGACGCCGGCACCGGGCGCGGGAGCCCCTGAAGAAGAAGACCGCGGCGAGAAAGACCGCATCGAAGCAGGCCAGCGCAGGCGCAAAGAAGGCCACGGCCAAGAAGCCGGCCCGCAAAAAGACGATGCGGAAGAAGACAGCGTCCTGACACCGCCCTCGCCCGCTCTCCTTCAGACACACCAGATGGGCAACTGCGCGACCTCCCCGGGCGGGGATCTTCCTCAGGTAACCGCAGACCAGGCCGGAGACCACGTCCAGGGTTGCGCTCGACAGCGGCAGGCGGCACTCACGCCAGCCCCATGACCAGCGAATTCAGGTTGAACAACGCTCAGTGGGTGTGCGACCGGTAGGGAGGCTGACCGGACGCCGGATGCTGTGATCGTGGAGAAACGGCGAACCAAAGGACCGCTCAGCTGCCCAAGGCTTGCCACTCCGGCGCCAGCACCGACCAGACCTCGGCGTCGTGGCGAACGCCGCGGTAGAGGTAGGTCTCGCGCAGCACGCCCTCACAGGTCATGCCGAGTCGCTTGGCCACGTTGATGCTGGGCGTGTTGTCCGGCGACACAAACCACTGCACGCGGTGGATGCCACGTTCGTTGAATGCCCAGTCGATGATCAGCCGTGCTGCACGTCCGACCAGGCCCCGGCCTGTGGCAGCAGGCTCAAGCCAGCAGCCGGCCTCGCAGATACCGGCGGCGGCGTCGAATTTCGGGAAAGAGACGCCACCCACGAGGGTGCCGTCGAGCCAGATGCCATACAGTCGGCCGGTGTCGGAGGCTGCCTTATCGGCGTAAAGCTGGAGATAGCTGCGAGCGGAGTCCAAGTTCGCGACGAGGTCGGGCAGTTCCATGTGGGCACCGATGAAGTCACGGCCCCGGTCCATGTGCGCGAGGAACTCCTCAGCCTGCCACGGCTCCAAAGGCCGCAGCTCGGCCCCATCCCCCAAGGAAATCGCGAACATAGCCATCCTTCAAAGTACGCCTATCCGATCATGAGATCTTCGCACGCCCGCCCGTCCGGTGGCCGCCGGCCCCACGATGGCCGCCCGCGGACCGGACGTCGATGACCACAAGGAAGCAGGTCAGAGCATGCGCAAAGAAGGCCACGGCCAAGAAGTCGCCCGCGAAGACAACGCAACGGAAGAAGACGGCGTCGTGACACCGCCCTCGCCCCTCTCCTTCAGATACAGCGCCGGATGGGCAACTGCGCGACCTCGCCCACCTGCGGAACGCGACGCCCAGACCCCCCTCCCGGGACCTGGACCTGCTGCCCCACGCCCCCAGGCCCCGCCCGGGATGGCGTGGGGCAGCAGAGTGCGGTGATGAGAGGAGCCTCGGTGGAGACCGGACCGCGTTTTTGTCACCCACCGCCGCCCGACCTGACCCACCTCGGCGAGCACGGCACCTGCGAGGTGATGCTGATGGCCAAGTCCCGACACAAGAAGGCCGAGAACGTGGGTTCGGGCGGAACACGAGGATGCTGGGCGATCCGAAGGGCTTCGACGGTGATGTCGGCGGACATCCTCGGCTATGACGGGCGCCCGCCGAACTGCCAGTTGTGCACCTCGATGTCGGCGTACCGGTCCGGGGTCAGGATGGCGCGTGCCGTGTCCGTGTCCGGCGCTCGGACCAACGCCGCTGTGCCCAGCCAGGTGGTGCCGTCGTCGGACAGCAGCGGCCCGTAGGCGATCAGCTCGTTCCGGTCGGGCCGCCCGGCGAGGTCGGCGGCCGGTCCCGTGCCGAGGCCGAGCACCAGATACCGGTTGCCCCCAGTCCGCCCGCCGGGGAAGTCCCACATGGTGCGCCCCAGCGTGTTGCGCCACCGTCGCAGCAGCACGTCCCGGTAGACGCCGGCCTGGTAGTTCGGCTCGTCGAAGGCGAACGAGCGGGCAGCGGCGGGATCAGGCAGGTCGACGATGTGCACGCTGCCGGTGGGCCTGTCGCCGTCGTCGGCGAGAGTCGGGCCCCGGGCGATCATCTCCTTCGCGTACTGGTCCATGTAGGACCAATGCTCTTCCAGCAACTCGTCGCGCAGCGGCAGGGAGCCTGGCCGGTCGCGGTGGTAGCAGAGGAACTCCATGCTCAAGGATCTCTTCAAGGAGGTAACCAGGTCGAGCGAGTTTCACTGCGAGACTGACGTGCTTCTTCGCCAAGCGCGACGCCGCACGTCACGGCGACGGCGGTCACCTGGGTGGCAGCCGAGGGCGAAGGGCGGACAGTGACGCGGCGGTCGTGCCCGCCCCGGGCCGCTCGTCGCCGGCTTATGCGGCGGGGGTGAGTTCGGCGCGGCCGAACAGCAGCGCGTAGCCGGAGGGGAGTTGTTGAAGGATGCGGGTGATCAGATCGGGGCCGGCGTAGGCCGCGACGGCGGAGAAGACGGATCCGGTGTCCCAGCGGGTGGTGGCCAGGGAGGCGCCGGCGCGGGCGGCGAGGTCTTTGACGAAGGCCCAGCCGGTCAGCGGCCGGGTGTCGGGGATCTGGGCGGTGAGGATGCGGGCGGCTTCGAGGGGGAGGCAGGCGGCCAGTTCGACACGTTCGTCGCCGGTCAGCTGGCGTCCCAGTCCTGCGAGGACGAGGTGGACGGCTTCCTCGGCCTTCTCGCGGGTGGGGTAGGCGCCGTCGTAGCGGACCCTCTCCAGCATCTGCTCGTACGCCCTCCCGTGGGGGTGCTGGAGCGGTGCGTGTCGGTCGGACATCACTGCGGTGGTTGCCTTTCTGTCACCAGGGTCGTGGTGCCGGTATACGGGCACCGGGGGTGGGTGGTCAGGTGGGCTCGGGGTGGCCGAAGAGGAGGTCGTAGCCCGCGGGGAGCTGGAGCAGGATCTGACCCAGCAGGTGGTCGCCGGCGGCGTCGGCGACCGTGCTGAGGACGGCGCTGACGTCCCAGGCCGCGGTCTGTTCGGTGGCGCCCTCGATCCAGGCTGCGGTTGCCCGCACGAACCGCTCCGGTGGCAGCGGCTCGGCGCTCTGCAGCGGGTTGAGGAGGATCAGGGCGAAGTCCTCCGGCAGACGCGCCGCGAGCTGGGCGCGCACTTCGCCGACCAGGTGCGCGCCCAGCAGGGCGAGCACCACACGAGCCGCGCGCTCGGCCTCCTGCAAGGTGTCGTATTCGCCGCGTTCCTTCACAAGGTCGAGGAACGCTTCCCATCGCACAGCCACGTCGGCCGCCTCCCTTCCCTCTGTCCGTGGGACGCGGAGGACGGGCGAGGGGGGAGATCAGATACCCGTCCTCCGCCGCTGTTCAGCCCTTCACTGTCCGGCTCAGCCGGAGATCTCCTTGCGGCCGGTTCCGACGCCGATGGCGATCTTGCGGGGCTTGGCGCGCTCGGCGATCGGGATGCGCAGGGTGAGCACGCCTGCGTCGTAGTCGGCCTGGATGCGCTCAGTGTCCAGCGTGTCGGCCAGCACGATCTGGCGGGAGAAGACACCCAGTGGCCGCTCCGACAGTTCCATCTGCACGTCGTCGGCCTTCGCCACGGGTCGGCGCTCGGCCTTGACCGTCAGCATGTTCCGTTCGACGTCGATGTCGATCGCGTCCGCGCTGACGCCGGGGACGTCGAAGGCCACCACGTACTCGTCACCCTCGCGGTAGGCGTCCATGGGCATCAGGGACGGCCGCGACCAGGTGCCCGGGCCCATCATCTGCTGCGCCAGCCGGTCGAGCTCACGGAAAGGATCAGTGCGCATCAACATGGGAAAAGCACCTCCAGACGGTTCGGGCAGTTGCTGCCAATGCGCTCACTGAAACCGTTGTAACATGTCATCCATTGGATGACAAACGTTGGCGTCATCCAATGGATGACTATCTGAGGGAGGTGCCCATGACCCCGGCCGACCAACCGGCCTCACCCAGCGCCGACGCGAACAGCCCGGCGTCGTTCCTCGCCGCCGCCGCAGCCCTTCAGGCCATAGATGAAGCCCTGCGCGCCGCCCGGCACGAGATCCCCGACACCCCCGAGGTCCGCGAGGTCGGCACGGATCAGGCCCTGGCCTCCCTCCTCCTGCTGCGGCAGGTACGCGAGCAGCTCGCCGGATGGGAAACCGGGCTGATCGAAACGGCCCGCCACGCCGGAGCCAGCTGGGCCGACCTCGCCCACCCCCTCGGCGTCGCCAGCCGCCAGGCCGCCGAACGCCGCTACCTGCGCAACCGGCCCGGCCCCGCCGGAACCACCGGCGAACAACGCGTCCAGGCCACCCGCGAACGCCGCGCCGCCGAGCGCACCACCGCCACCTGGGCCCGCCGCAACGCAGCCGACCTGCGCCGCATCGCCGGCCAGATCGCCGCCCTCACCGACCTCCCCGACGCGGCCCGCCTCCCCCTCAGCCAACTCCACGCAGCCCTCGCCCACGACAACCCCGCCGACCTGATCAACCCCCTCCACGCCACCCGCCCCCACCTCACCACCAATCACCCCGGACTCGCCGCACAGCTCGACAGCCTCACACCCCCCTGAACCCGCTCACCCCAGCGTTTGACACGAGGAGTCGGCGAGCGGGGCTGTTCTTCGATGGGGCGCCCAGCGCCGCATGATGAGGCGCGCGGCACCCTGGCCAGCCAGTCCGTCGACGTCTTCCCTCGGCCATCGCGTGGCAAGGGGTGTCGTCGTCGCCGGGCACAGCCGGGCGAGGGCGGCGACCCGACCGACGCCGAAGATACCTTCCACAAGGCCCCTCTCCTGCGGTGCTGATGGACGGCAACGACCGTTGACCAGCCCGGGGTGTTGTGATGTGCGGTGCTCGGTCGGGATATTCGCTGGTCGTCGCTTGCTGGTGGTGGTCATACTGCCGCGGTGGATCCAGTGACTCTCGAGACCGACCGTCTGGTGCTTCGGGCCTTCACACCTGCCGACGTGGATGCGGTGTACGAAGCCTGCCAGGACGAGGACATCCAGTTCTACACCCCGGTGCCGGTGCCGTACCGGCGTGCGGACGCGGAGAGGCTCGTCGGCGAGAAGCTGCCCGCTCAGTGGGCCGAGGACAAGGACTACACGCTCGGCGCGTTCCGCAAGGACACCGGCGCCCTGGTCGGCTCGTACTGCCTGACCCTCATCAGCCGCGGCGTCTGGGAGCTCGGCTACTGGGCGGTCAAGGAGCAGCGCGGACGCGGGTACTCGGTGGAGGCCGCTAGGGCCCTGTGCGACTGGGGCTGGGCCATCCTCGACGTCCACCGCATCGAGTGGTGGGCCATGGCCGGGAACACCGGTTCGCGTGCCGTCGCCGAGAAGCTCGGCTTCACCGTCGAAGGGACGCTGCGCAATCGCGGCATCGCCAACGACGGCAAACCGCACGACTGGTGGGTGGGCGGACTGCTGAGGCCCTGATCTGCTCGGGCCGGCGCTTCGCGGCTGCGTTTGCCCTTCCGCGGGGAAGTTCCCGGCTCGGAGGTTCCCACAGAAGACCTACACCCATTGATCATCGACGGGCAGCCGTGACGTGGCAGTGACCGCACCGGCTCTTCGAGTGTGACCAGGAAGCGGGCCCGTGCGGCCTTGCCCCATCCTGGCTTCGGCTTCCAGCACCAACCCCCGGGGTCCCGGGCTGTCGTCGAAAGCCTCGACCATGTGGTCCAGCAGGTAAGCGCCCAGCCGTCGCCGGCCGGCACACACCGCGGAACCGGACCTGCTGCTTTGAATATGCGCTGGCCGGTCGGGCTGAAGCCGGGAGACTCAGGTGCTGTGTACATGGTGATCTCTGGTTTCAAGCCGTCCTTCCTGATCGGGATCGAGGCGGTTCGGCAGGCGCACGGATCACGTCTGGCGAGGCTCACTGGTCGGCGGATGACGGAGTCATCGAGGCGTGCAGGTGGAGACTGGCGAGGTAGCTGTCGGGAGTCTTGTCGTATCGGGTGTCTCACCGTCCCAGTTCCGGCCTCCTGGTACGTCACGCGCTGGGGCTGGTGGGGCACGTGGAGCCGACGTGAGCCGACCGGTGCACTGATGTCCGGGCGGGGGGACTCATGGGACATGGCCCGGCACCCGGCTCAGGTTCCGGGGAGGATACGGCGCGTTTCGTAGGCCCACATGGCGATCTCGACCCGGTTGCGGGCGCCGAGTTTGGCCATCAGGCTGGCCAGATGCGTCTTCACCGTGCTGAGGCTGATGTGCAGTGCATCGGCGATCTCGGTGTTGGTCAGCCCGCGAGCGACTGCGAGGAGCACCTGCTCCTCGCGGGCGGTGACGGGGGAGACCGGCTGGGCCACGGGCCGGCCGGCGGGCAGGTCCGCGAAGGCCTGGAGCAGACGGACGGTGACGCTGGGCGCGATGAGCGCCTCACCGTCGGACGCCGACCGTACGGCCTGCGCCAGAAGGTCCGGTCCCGTGTCCTTGAGGAGGAATCCGCGGGCGCCGGCACGCAGTGAGCCGTAGACGTACTCGTCGAGGTCGAACGTGGTGATGACGACCACGGCCAGCGGGTCGGCGACGCCCGGGCCGGCGACCAGCCGGGTGGCCTCGAGCCCGTCGAATACAGGCATGCGGATATCGAACAGGCAGACGTCGGGGCGCAGTTCGCAGGCCAGACGCACCGCTTCCCGCCCGTCGGCGGCCTCGCCGACCACCTCGATGCCGGGCTGGGCGTTCAGCATGATCCGCAACCCGGTGCGGATGATCGTCTGGTCGTCAGCGACGAGGACGCGAATGGACACCGCTCTCGCTCCTCGCTCTCGGCAGTTCGGCTTCGACAAGCCAGCCCCGGTCGGCACCCGGGCCGGCTCGTAGCGTGCCGCCGAGCAGGGTCGCGCGCTCGCGCAGTCCGGTAAGTCCGTATCCCTCGCGACCCCGGCCGGTGCGCCTGCCGTTGTCGCGCACGCTCACCCGTACCATGTGCCGTTCCGCGGCGACCCGAACGACGAGCTCGGTCGCGTCGACCGCATGGCGCAGCGCGTTGGTCACCGACTCCTGCACGATCCGGTAGACGGCCGCGTCCACGGCCGGGGGCAGCGCGTCCAGTTCGCCGTCGAGCCCCAGGTCGACCCTGAGGCGACCACCCGGGGTGCGCACCAGGCGCTCCAGATCCGCGACTCCGGCAGGGGGCGCCAGCTCGGCGCCGACCCCGCGGTCGCGCAGCGCGGCGACCATGGCGCGCATTTCCTCCAGCGTGCGCGCCCCTTCCTCCTCGACCCCCTCCAGCGCCTCGACGGCGGCGGACGGGTCGATGCCCGCGAGCACCCGGCCCGCCTGGGCGATGATCACCATGGCCGACACGTGGTGGGCCACCGTGTCGTGCAGTTCCCGGGCGAGCTGCTCGCGTTCGCGGGAGCGCACCTGCTCCAACTGCCGCTCGCGAGCGGTCACCCGGAACCGCACGGCAGCCCCGACCACGCCGGGCAGCAGCAGGAAGACGAAGCCCACGGCCTTTTCGACGACCGGGGTCTCGTCCGTGGCGACACACAGCGCGCCGGCCGCGATGATCACCGCGCCGCCCAGCACGATCTCGCGTCCCGATCCCCACCGGGGCAGCGCGTACACCAGCACGAGCACGACCGTGCCGGTGTACAGGCCGACGGGCTCGCGCGGTGTGGCGACGAGCGAGGCCACCGGAAGCAGGATCACCGAGCCGAACGCCAGCGTCACCATCGCCAGCGGGCGGGTCCGGCGCCACAGGGGCAGCAGGCACAGCCATACGGCGATCACCACGGCCACCGGCCGCCACACGACGTTCTCGCGCAGGGTGGCCTCCAGCACCACACCGGCAAGGCCCGCGGCGAGCAGCGCCCAGTCCCGCCACACCCGGACGGGCGCGTCGGGCGGCCGGGGTTCGGTCCACAGGGTTCGCAGGTCGTCTCGGAGCACGGTTCTCAGCGTAGGGGCCGCGGCGTGCCGCGCATCGGCCGAAAGTACGGGTCGTCACTCCGCCCCGGGGCCGACGGATCCGCGGCCCGCGGGCCGATGCCGCGGAGCGCCGCGGCGAGGACCCTCGCTTCGTCGGCCGTACAAGGACGGCCGACGAGGTGGTTGGAGGAACCGATGCTCTCGAAAGCCCTGTTGCGCCTGGGCGCAAGCGCCGCCCGCCATCCCTGGCGGGTGATCGCGGCATGGCTGATCGCCGCCACGCTCGCGGTCCTCGCCGCCGTCGCCTTCGGTGGGCGGACCGCGGACTCGATGACCGCTCCGGGACTGGACTCCCAACGGGCCGCGGAACTGATCGAGCGGGCCGGCACCGGCCAGGAGGGGATGACCGCCCAAGTGGTCGTCACCCCCCTCGACGACGGTGCGACGTTCTTCGACCACGGCAGCGCGCGCACCGCTCTCACGCGGCTGCGGGCCGAGGTGAAGCGGCTGCCGCACGTGCTCGGCACGAGCGACCCGGCGGGGGCACTCGACGCAGGCGGGGACACCGCCGTGCGCGGCGGCCTCGTCTCGGCCGACGGGCGGATCGCGGTCGTCCGGGTGCAGTATCCCGACCAGAGCCGGCTGTCGGCCGAAGACCTCGACGCCCTCGTCGATCTCGGCGACCGGCTGCGCGCCGAGCTGCCCCTGCGCATCGAGATGGGCGGGAACCTTTTCTACGCCTTCTCCGACCCCGACGGCGGCGCGAGCGAGTTGATCGGCATCCTCGCCGCGGCCGCGATCCTGTTCCTGGCGTTCGGTTCGCTCGTCGCCGCCGCGCTGCCGATCGGCATGGCGGTCTTCGGACTGACCATCGGAGTTGCCACGATGACGGTACTGGCGGGGGTGATGGACGTACCCACCTTCGCACCGGTCCTGGGCAGCATGGTCGGGCTCGGAGTGGGCATCGACTACGCGCTGTTCGTGCTCGCCAGGCACCGGGAGTACCTCGCGTGCGGGCTCGATCCGCAGGCGGCGGCCGGACGAGCGGTGGCCACGGCGGGGAGGCCCGTGGTCTTCGCCGGCGGCACCGTCGTCGTATCGATCCTCGGCCTGGCGGTCGCGAACGTGCCGTTCATGACGGTGGGCGGGGTTGCCGTCTCGATCGTCGTCCTGACCATGGTGGTCGCGTCGGTGACGCTGCTGCCGGCCTTCCTCGGCGCGGCGGGCCCGCGCCTGGCCCGGGCCGGCCGGATCGGCCGGGCTCTGCAGACCAGGAAGCTGGGCCGACTCGCACGGCGGCGGGACCCGGCGGCAGGCGCCGCCCACGCCGCCGGGTGGCGTCGCTGGATCGGGCACGTCAGCCGGCACCCGGTGCCGTACGCGATCGGCGCGGCGGGGCTGCTGCTGACCGCGACGCTGCCCGTGCTCGGCCTGCGCGTCGGCCTGCCCGACGACGGCTCACTGCCCCACAGCCGTACCGAGCGCCGCGCCTACGACCTCGTCGCCGAGGGGTTCGGCCCGGGCACCAACGGTCCCCTCGTCATCGCCGCGGATCCCACCGGTGATCCGGGAGTGCTGGACCGACTCGTCGGGGCGGTCGCGGCGGATCCGGGCATCGCATCCGTCGCGCCGACGCACATCGATCGGGCCACCGGCATCGCGACCCTCGTGGTGTTCCCGACCACCAGCCCTCAGGACAAGGCCACGGCCGACACCATCGCCCGGCTGCGGACCGACGTGCTGCCCACGGCGATCGGGCCCGGCCCGGCCAGGGCCCACGTCGGCGGCGCCGCCGCGAGCCTGTCCGATGTGGGCCAACGCACCAGCCAGCGCCTGCCGGTGTTCGTCGCCGCCGTGCTGGCGATGTCGTTCCTGCTGCTGATGCTGGTCTTCCGCTCGATACTCGTACCGCTCAAGGCGGTACTGCTGAATCTGCTGAGCATCGGCGCGGCCTACGGCATCATGGTCGCGGTCTTCCAATGGGGCTGGGGAGGCGCACTCATCGGGCTGGAAGCGACGGTTCCGATCGTGTCGTTCATCCCGATGTTCCTCTTCGCCATCCTGTTCGGCCTGTCGATGGACTACGAGGTGTTCCTCCTCTCCCGCGTACGCGAGGAGTACCTGCGCACCGGCGACAACGGCACGGCGATCGTTGAGGGCGTCTCGCGCACCGCCCGGATCATCACCTCGGCCGCCCTCATCATGGTGGCGGTCTTCCTGTCCTTCGCCGTCGCCGAGGACCCCTCCACCAAGATGTTCGGGCTCGGCCTGGCCACCGCGATCTTCATCGACGCCACGGTCGTGCGCATGGTGCTGGTGCCGGCGACCATGACACTCCTCGGCCGGACCAACTGGTGGCTGCCGAGGTGGCTGGACCGGATGCTTCCCCGCGGCCCGATCGGCACCGACGGCACCGACGCGGACGCGGAATCCGCGGGTGAGGCCCCGCGTCCACGGCTGGTTGACCGTTGACTCGACTCCTGCCCGCCCTTGGCGTCCGGCACCTCAGCGCGTCACCTGGGGGTATAGCGAGTCGTGATCACCGGGTGGTCCTGGTGAGGTCCTTGATCCAGATCATCGAGGCGCGCAGGTGGAGACCGGCGAGGTAGCTGTCGGGAGTCTTGTCGTATCGGGTGGCGATGCCTCGCCATGCTTTGAGCTTGTTGATCAGGCGTTCGACGGTGTTCCGCTCTTTGCAGAGATCGGCGTCGTGGCTGACGGGTCGGCCACCTCTGGAGCCCTTCTTCTTCCGGTTGGCGGCCTGGTCCCTCTTCTCCGGGATGACCGCCTTGATACGGCGTTTGCGCAGGTGGGCGCGGTTTCCGCAGGACGAGTACGCCTTGTCCCCGGCGACCGCGTCCGGCCGGATGCGTCATCGTTCTTCCAGCGCGGGATCACTTTCGGTCTCTTGCTCGTTTTGCTCTTCGAGGCCGCCCCCTTCGACCTGGCCTTCTCCTCCTCGGCCGCGGCTTTCTCCAGGGCGGCGACGACGTCCTCATCGAGGTGCATCCCGGCCGCGTCGTGGTGGGCTCGGGCGGTGGTGGAGTCGATGCTGACCAGGGACAGGTCCACCTCACCCCGCTTCGCGGCTTCCGTGATCAGGCCCTCCAGCAGGGCCTCGAAGACGCCGGCGTCACGCCACTGCCGGAAGCGGTTGTGGACGGTCGACCAGGCGCCGAATTCCGTCGGCATCTCCCGCCACTGCCCGCCCGCCTTGAACCGCCAGATCACGCCCTCGAACTGCTGCCGCAGTCGCTCGGGGTACGGGCCGTACTCGCCGATCGGCAGGTACGGCTTGATGAACTCCCAACCTGGACAGGTCAGTTGCACTCGCGTCACGTAAGACCGTCTATCGGACCGCGACCGTGCCACGAAGGCACATCCCGCAAATTGATCACGACTCGATACGCGCCCTAGGAGCTGTGCGAGGTCGCGCTGCTTGAGTGGCGGCCGGCAGACCATGACCTGGCGGCTGGAACGGTGGCGGTGGAGTTCGTCTTCGCCGGGGGCTGTCTGCGGGTCGTCAACGGCCTCGACGAGAACCGCTTCGAGGTCGGTGTGGCCCAGCCGGACTACGCTCGGCACCGGCTGGGCCACTGAGCACTACTGCTCGCTAGGTTTCTGTCGGCGGCGGACGCCCCGCGGGCGCCTTCCCAGCAGTGACGGGCCGTCGCTCGCCGAGGAAAGGACCACAGTCGGACTCACCGGCACCACGGTGTACGGGACCGAAGGCCCGGCATGGGGCGCACTCAACGCAGCCGAACCATGCGACCAGGCACTCGAGCAGGCGGCCATCGAGGCAGAATTCTGCGATCCCCGGCTCCGTTGACGGGGACCGTCGACTTGTCGGACAAGCCCGCGCCCAGGCTCCGCCCGCGGCGCCTCAGTGCAGTATTTCTGCCCGCAACCTCTCGTTCGGGGTTGCGATGTCCGTGTAGCGGGCAGTGCCCCGGGCATTGCTGTAGACGCCTGTGCCGCCGGTGATGGCCATGTCGAGCGAGCTCTTTCCGCTCTCCCAGAGCGACTGCATCGTCAGAGAGCCACGCTCGAGTTCAATCGTGATCAGGCACTGCGTGGTGCGTTCTTCGCCCTCGAGGTGGACGACCTGGCACGAACCACCCCCACGTCCGACTTTGCGGCCGTCCCTTATGGCGGCGCCGGAGTAGACGTCCATATCACCCAAGCTGGGCCCTGCCGGGCCGAGATCAGTAGCCGCGTACTGATCGTTCTGAATCTTGAGTTCGAGGACCTCGACTCGCCCCTTGTCCGGCGTGTCGGCGTCGGCGCTGTCCACGGCACAGACGCCGATCGCAGCGGCGACCATCGATACGGCAACGAGCCTCACAAGCCTCGCTCGTGTGTTGCTGTTTCCACGCGGATTCCCCCGCTCTCTCCGATGTACGGCAGTGGATCCCAGGCTGCTGGTGACCATCGCGACTCCTCCTCTATTGCGATCTCCCACATGCGAACACCCTCGACGCTATGTCCGATGAGTCATCTTGTCTAAGATCAATATGACTATGGCGTCATGATCTCGGAGGCATGATGGAGCTGAACTCGCTCAGGCAGTTCCTGGTGGTGGCACGACTGGAGCACCTCAGCCGGGCAGCCGACGAGCTGCACATCGCGCAGCCGTCGCTGAGCCGCACCATCGCCCGGTTGGAGAGCGAACTGGGTACACCGCTGTTCGACCGGAGCGGTCGGCTCAGGCTGAACGATGCGGGCAAGCTCTTCCGCGACCACGTCGAACGTGCCCTCGGCGAGCTCCAGGCCGGACGACGCGCCGTCGCCGAGGCCACCAGCAAGGGCCTGGGCACCGTGAGGCTGGCGTCGGAAACCTTCCTCACCCTCACCGGCCCACTGGCGGCCTACAAGCGCGCCCACCCCTCCGTGGAGCTCGAGCTCCACTGGTCGTCCGCCGAGGACATGGCCCGGCGCCTGCGGGCCCAGGATGTCGATCTGTGTGTCGCTTCGCAGCCGATCCATGGCGAGGGCCTGGAGGCGGTACGGCTGTTCGATGAGCCGGTGGGAGTTGTCACGCCACTCGATCATCCGCTCGCGGACCGTACGTCTGTGAGCATCCACGAACTCGCCGACCAGCCCTTCGTCACCGCACGCGAGGGACACTGGCTGCGCCGACTGCTCGATCGGCTCTTCGCCGCCCGAGGCCTCACCCCGAAGATCGTCTGCGAAAGCGACGAGCACAGCACCATCGCGGGCTTGATCGGCGCCGGACTCGGCATCGGCCTCGTCCCCTCCTTCGCCCGCCGCACGGCCACGGATACCCCCGTCGCCTGGATCCCCGTCGACAGCCCCGACTGCCGTCGCACGGTAACCCTGTACTGGGGCGCCGGCAGCCACCTGCCGACCGCCGCCCAGTTGCTGCGCACCACGATCACCAGCTGGAAGTGGACCACCGACGAACCCGAGGAGAAGCCATGACGATCTGACCCGGCGTCAGCGGCACGGCGGTTCCGGCTCCGCACGCGACAGCCTGTCGGCAGGGGTGCGATGCGGTGTGGTGCGCGGCCGACGCCCGCCGGGGAGAGTGCGGAGCAGTGGTGGTACAGGGGTCTGGGTCGAAGCCGTCTGCCGTGGCTTCGACCCGGGCCCACTGGTCATGGCCGGGTGGTGAGCGGGCCGGGCCGTCTCCGCCATGGCCATGTTCCCGGTGCGATTCGTGGCCTACTACCTGTCGACGGCGTCGGTCACGCGCTTCCAGCCGTCCAGGTCCGCGATGCGTGCCTCCAATGCGGGGCGCATGCCCGTCGCGCTGGACGTGCCGAGGGCCAGGCGCAGCGGAGGGTTGGGGCTGTCGACCGCGGTCCGGATGCCTGTGGCGATCCGCGCCGCGGTGGAGAACGCGGATGCCGGCAGCTCTCCGATGCCTTTCTGAACCTCGCGGACGGTCTGGTCGTAGTCGGCCAGGCCGGCTGCGACATCGAGGTTGGCCAGGAAGGGGGTCGCGGTCATCCCGGGCTGGATGATCGTGACCTTGATGCCGAGCGGTGCGACCTCGGCCGCGAGCGCGTCCGACAGCCCCTCGACCGCGTACTTGGTGGCGGCCAGCAGACCCACGCCGGGGTGGGCGGACTGCCCGTAGACGGACGAGCCCTGGAGGATGTGCCCGGATCGCTGGGCGCGGAGCACCGGCAGCGTCGCGCGGAGCACGTTGAGCACTCCGAAGACATTGGTGTCGAACACGGCGCGGACCTGTGTGTCGGAGGCCTCCTCGACGGCTCCGAACAGTCCGTAGCCGGCGTTGTTGGCCACCACGTCGATACGGCCGAACCGTGCGAGCGTGCTTTCCACCGCGTTTCGGACGGCTCGCTCGTCACGTACGTCCGCCTGGATGAGAAGCAGGCGCTCACCGTGCACTTCAGTCAGTTCTTCCAGGGAGGAGGTGTCGCGGGCGAGGGCCGAGACGGTGTCGCCGTTCTCCAGTGCCTGGAGCGTCAGTTCGCGGCCGATGCCGGACGTCGCGCCGGTGATCAGCCATGCGCGGAGGTGGGTCTGGGGGTTGAATGTTCCGTTCATGTTGCGACCGTAAGCTGTTAGCTCGCAACGAGTCAACGCCAGATCGACTGTAGGTTGCTCACTAGCTGGATTAGCACCGCTCATACTGATGTACAGTGGGAGGATGATCGATGCGGCAGCCGGATCCCCCAAACCCAGCCCGCGCACCGTCACACCGACGGTGGAGACCGTTCTCGCGTTCGTGAACACGCGCGCGGACGGATCGGGTCGCCGAGAATTGTTCGGGGACGGGGACTCGTTCGCGGCGTGGCTTGCGGAGCGCGACGAGTTCGGTGGCGAAACCGTGGTGACCGACGCTGACGCCGCGGTCGCGCGCGAGCTGCGCGATGCCCTGGTGACCGTGCTGCTCGCGCACTCCGGCGACGAGGAAAGTCTGGGTGAGCCGCTACTGCGTGCCGAGCGGCACCTGCGACGTGTGGGTTCGCTCTACCCGCTCGCGACGGTGGTCACGGCCGGCGGTGTAGAGCTGACCTCGCCGCAGGCGGGGGCGCCCCGCGTGTTCGGAACCGTACTGGCCGCGGTGACGACGTTCGCCCAGAGCAGCGACTGGGGGCGCATCAAGGCGTGCCGGAATCCCCCATGCCATTTCGGTTTCTTCGACCGCACCCGCAATGGGAGAGGGCTGTACTGCAGTACTGGCTGCGGCTCTCAGGTCTCCATGCGCAAACACCGCCAGCGGCAGCGCCATGGCAGCGGTGCGCCGTCCGACGAGGCGTGAGACCGCCCTTCCAGCGAGGAGGGTGATCATCGTCGCCGGCAAGGGCAAGGGCCACGGCCAGGAGCCGGTCCACCGCCTCCCGGGTGCGCGTGCGCTCGTCAGGGTGTTGCTCGGTCATGTGAGGGCCTCGGCGGGGTGGTCGCGCCCGGGTCGGGTTCGCAGAGTGCACGGTCCCGTTTGGCCGCCGAAAGTGGCGGGACAAGCCCGGCACCGGGTAGGGCTGCCCCCACCCCGAGACGGGTACCAGTCGGATGGTTTCCATCCCGCTCGGCCGCGACCCTGGGGCGCATGAAGCGACATCAGCCAACCCCCCTACTGGCTTTCACGCTCTGCCTGGGTGCGCTCCTGGGCGCCTCTGGGCCGGCGGCGGCCGCCCCACCCGGGCAGCGCGACGCCGTCGTGACCGCCATCGAGCACGCGGCCCACCCTCTGCGCTCAACCGATCCCGCGGGTGCGGCACGCGATCTCCGCCCGCTCGGGCGCATGGTCGGAAACGCGAAGGTCGTGGCGATGGGCGAAGCCACCCACAGTTCCCACGAGTTCTTCACCCTGAAGCACCGCGTCTTCCGGTATCTGGTCGAGGAGAAGGGATTCCGCACCTTCTCCCTCGAGGCTCCCTGGAGCACCGGTCTGCGGCTGAACACCTACGTACTGCACGGAAAAGGCGATCCACGGCAGATCATGAGAGAGGACTTCCAGGAGTCGTACCTCTTCTGGAACACCCGCGAGTACCTCTCACTGGTCCAGTGGATGCGCGCCTACAACCAGGCCCATCCGCATGATCCGGTCCGGTTCATGGGGAACGACGCCGGGTACGCCGGGCCGGACCTCTATGACACGGTGACCGCGTACGTCCGCGACACCCACCCCGGGCTGCTCCCCGAGATCACCAGGCTCTACCGCGGTCTGCGCCCAACCACGGACACCTACACGTACATGACGACCTATCTGGCCAAGCCACTGGCCGAGCGGCGCGCGATGGCGTCCCGGACCGGGCAGGCCCTGGAACTGCTGCGGCGCGAGCACCCGGCGCCGGGCGAAGCGGCACCGGAGGCGTACGCCTGGGCTCTGCGGAACGCGACCGTCCTGGACCAGACCGCCCGGCTGTACGCCTTCGACTTCGGCGACCAGAGCCAGGTCGCGGAGGCCATGCTCTACCGTGACCGGACCATGGCCGAGAACACGCTGTGGTGGCAGCAACGAACGGGGGACAAAGTCCTGTTGTCCGCGCACAACGGCCACGTCGCCTATGTCTCCGACGACCCGGAGCACTACCCCAAACCGCAGGGCGCCTTCCTGCGCGACCGGCTCGGGGCCGGCTATGTGAACGTCGGGCTGTCCTTCGACCACGGCTCGTTCAACGCCACCGAACCGGACGACAAGCTGCTCGACAAGGAGGTCCGGAAGGTCACCCTGCGGCCCGCCCCGTCCGGCAACAACGAGCACACCCTGGACCAGGTGCGGTACGACGACTACCTACTGGACATGCGGACCGCCCCTGCCCCGGCACGCGACTGGCTGCGCGTGCCTCGCCCGACCCGCGAGATCGGCACCGCCTACCCCTGGCCGGACGCCCCGGTCGCGCTGTCGCGGTCGTTCGACCTGCTCATCCACCTGCACGACATCCGGGCCGCGGACCGGACCACCCTACGAGGTGAAGAACTCCATGGTGGACAGCGTGTGGGGGGGGCCGGCTGGTTCCGGCTGCGGGCGGCCGGCTCCCAGAGTTCATCCGGAACCAGACGCTTCGGTAGATCAGCACCGACGACCGGCATCGTGCCGCCCGAACATCGCCTCACGTGAGACAACCTCTAAGCCTTGATGGGTGCGGCCGACCTGGCGGCCTGCTCGATCTTCGCGCGGTAGGCGGCACGGGCCTCCTCGTCGATCTGCTTCTCGTGTTCGGCGCGCAACCCGGTCCGGCCGTCGAGGCCCTCGCGCAGGATATCGGCGTGCCCGGTATGCCGGATGGACTCGCCGAGGACATGGACCATGACGGCGAACAGGTTCGTGTCGGCATAAGGGTCCGGCCACCACGGCACGTGGCCGGGGGCGTCGAGGGGCAGCTCGTTGATCGTCGCGTCCGAGTGTTCCCACGTGCGCCGGTAGAACCCGATGATCTGATCGCGGGTCTCGTCCTCGGCCGCCCACAGATCGCTGCCGTCGGAGTCCTGCCACCGGGGCAGCGGTTCCGGGGAAGGGCGGTCGAAGACCTCGCCGAAGTACCTGGCCTCGACGGTGGCCACGTGTTTGACCAGGCCGAGGAGGTTGGTCCCGGTCGCTGTCAAAGGTCGGCGGGCGTCGTATTCGGACAAGCCGTCGAGTTTCCAGAGCAGCGCCTCGCGGTCCCGCCGCAGCCTCCCGTGCAGGTTGTCCTTCGCGAATTCATCGATCATGCGGCATGAGCCTGCCATGGGCTGCTGGTGGTCTCAAGATCCCGTACGTGGTCCGCAACGACTGGCAGAGCTGATGCCTGGCCATGGCCGCCGCCCTGGCCTGCTACAAGGAGCTTGCGAAACTTGCCATGTGAGACACCCTCTTACCCATTTCCGCGAGCGTGGAGCGTGACGGCCGTTGCGCTCTGCCCCTACATGTAGTCACGTTGTCGCACCGGAAGATCAGGAGTGTGGACTATGGTGTGGGGATGACTACCGGGACGGCATTGCGCCACACACGGATTGGTGACCCGGTGCTCTTCTGAGTGCCGTATGGGCCGGTGCGGGCCCGCTGCTCGATCGAGGACCTTGCGCTGCTGCGCGGGCTCCGCCTCCGTCGTGTTGATCACAGGCTCGACACGTCAATCACGACAGGAGAATTCATGCCCACCAAGACGCTGCAGATTCCCACCGCGGACGGCCAGGCCGACGCCTTCGCCGTCTTCCCCGACGGTGGCGGGCGGCACCCGGGGGTGCTGATGTACGCGGACGGCTTCGGCATCCGGCCCGTGCTGCGGGAGATGGCCCGCGATCTGGCCGGGCACGGGTACTACGTGCTCGTCCCCAACCTCTTCTACCGGCACGGCCCGGCACCGGTGATCGCACTTCCCGAGCACATCGGAGAAGACGTCCGGCCCCAGGTCATGGCTCAGCTGATGCCCTTGATCGAGGCGCACACCGCCGAACGTGTTCTGAGCGACGCCGACGCCTACCTCAGGTTCCTTACCGCCCAACCCGAGGTCGTCGCCGGTCCGGTCGCGGTGACCGGCTACTGCATAGGCGGCCTCCTGGCGATGCGCACCGCCGCGGCCCACCCCGGCCAGGTGGCCGCCGTCGCCGGATTCCACGGCCCCGTGGGCGCCGACGGGCCTGGCCTCTTCTCCAAGCTCACCGCCCAGGTCTACCTCGGCCATGCCGAAAGCGACATGACTCCCGAGGCCCTTGGCGAGCTCAACCAGGCCCTGGATGCCGCAGGTGTCGGCTACACCTCCGAGATCTACCCCGGCACCATCCACGGCTTCACCATGTCCGACACCGACGCTTTCAGCGCCTCCGGACTGAAGCGCCATTGGGACCGCCTGCTCCCCCTCCTGGACCGCACCCTGCTCCACAGCTGAGGCTCCGGCGGAGTGTGACGGACGACTGCCGGGCGGGCACGGTGGCACTCAGCAGGCCGGCCCCGGCTCGCCCGGCCACGGGAACAGCGCGGGAGCGACCGAACCAGCGTCGCCGACCCGCCCCGGTGGCCGGGCCGGCGCCAGCCGGAGCGGGGGCCATGGGCGCGGGTGCGGAGTGGGCGGTGACACCGACAACACCGGTGCCGGCCTCGGCAGGCCCAGCCGGCTCACCGGCTACGTCACCACCGGCAAGCGGATCCGACGCCCGATCCCCGCGCAGCAGCGGCAGGACCCTCCTCGGCGACGGTGCTCGGCGGAGTGATTGCTCATGGCGCCACCGTGAAGCGGGAGCGCCGCCGCGCGTACACCTCTATCTCGATCTTCATGCGCGGGTCGGCGAGACCGCACATGAGCATCGTGGCGGCCGGTCGAACGTCGCCGAAGTAGCGGCGCAGGACCGGCCAGCAGGGTTCGAAGTCCTCGCGGTCGGGCAGCAGGTAGCGCACGCGCACCACGTCGGCGAAGGTGCACTCCGCCTCGACCAGTGCGGCCTCGATGTTGCGCAGGCACTGCTCGGCCTGCTCCACCACGTCGTCGGAGATCGTCATGGTGGCGTAGTCGAACCCGGTCGTCCCGGACACGTGCACCCAGTCGCCGTCGACCACAGCACGGGCATAGCCGATCTGCTCCTCAAAGGTCGAGCCGCTGAGGATCGCGTGTCGCTCTGTCATGCGCGGAACGCTAAATGACCAGCACTGATACGTCTAATACGGCCGCATGCATGACCTGATATCTCTAGGCGTATGGAGCGCCCCGAACTCCCCCTACCGCAGCTGCACGCCTTCGTCGTGCTCGCAGAGGAACTCCACTTCGGCCACGCGGCCGCCCGCCTGGGCATCGCCCAGCCGCCGCTGAGCCAGCAGATCCGCCGCCTGGAGGACAAGGTCGGCCACGCGCTGTTCACCCGTACCCCAGGGCGTGTCACCCTCACCCCAGCCGGCCAAGAACTGCTGCCCGCCGCCCGGCGGGCACTCACCGACCTCGCGGACGGCCTGGCCGCAGCCCGGGCCGTCGGCAGTGGCCGGGCCGGCCGCCTACGGATCGGTTTCGCCGCCTCCCTCGCCCTGACGGTCCTGCCCGGCCTGCTGCGCACCTTCCGTCACCAGTTTCCTGGCGTGCACCTGGACATCCAGGAGATGACCACCGCTCCGCAGATCGCCGCTCTGCATGACAAGACCATCGACATCGGTCTCCTCCGCGAACCCCCCACCGACGAGACAGAGCTCGGCTTCAGAACGGTACTCAGCGAGCCTTTCGTGGCCGTGCTGCCGTCCACCCATCCGCTGGCCTCGCGACCGACCGTGCGTCTCGCGCAGTTGGCGGACTCCCCCTTCGTGCTGCTGCCCCGCACGGTCGGCCCGCCACTGCACGACCAGATCATCGGTCTGTGCACCGCAGCAGGGTTCACACCACAGGTTGTCCAGCACGCGGTGGAGTGGCAAACCGTGTGCGCCCTCGTGGAAACCGGTCTGGGCGTCTCCCTGGCCCCGGCGAGCATCCGACGCATCCGCCTCAAAGGCGTCGCCTTCCGCAGGATCGAACCCGGCACCGCCCGTACACGAGTGGCCGTCGCCTGGCGCGAGAACGACCATAATCCCCTGGTCACACGCCTGCTGGCGACCATCAGCCAAGATCCGCCGGACAGGCCCTAGCGGCCACCATCGGTGTTCGGCCGGTCGGGGGGCCTCGGACGCGCGGGAGGCGGCTGCCATGATCGGCCGCGGCTGCCGAGTCCCGTGAACGTGCAGGATAATGAGAGTCAACCTGCGCCTGGGCTGACCTGCGATCAGCTTGCCCCGGAACAGGTGAATCACCCGACACGCCGAGCCCGGGAGTGGCGCGGCCAGAGGACGGAGCCGGGATGGACCTCCAGCACTTCCAGCGGATCAACGCCTTCATCGAGGACCGGCTCCGCCCGCTCTTCGACGCCGACACCGGCAGCGAACACGGCTGGGGTATGGACGACACCTCCCGCGCCCTGCGCGCGCTGCGGGACGCCACGCTCAGCGCGGCGGCCGTGAAGGGGACCCTCGAGCAGCGGGAGACCGCGGGCCCCCAGACCCGGCGCATCGCCGACCAGGCGCTGGCGCACAACTGGGACCTGCTGGTCCGCATCGCCCGGCACTGGGAGGACCACCCCGACTACCGCCCCGAGTTCAAGCGTGACTCCTGGGACTTCGACCAGGAGCCCGCGACCGCGGCCGTCGCCGAGGGCTGAGCGCGGCAGTGGAGATCTCGGTTGCCGATGCCCCCACCGCCAAGCCACTGTCTGCACATGATCGAACTGCGTGTTCTGGGTTTGGATGACTGGCGAGTGTGGCGGGAACTGCGACTGACTGCGCTCGCTGAGGCGCCGTATGCCTTCGGCTCGACGTTGGCCGAATGGCAGGGCGAAGGCGACCGAGAAGAACGCTGGCGAGACCGCCTGGCCATTCCCGGCTCGCACAATGTCGTGGCACTTCTCGATGGTGGACTGGCCGGGATGGCCAGTGGTGTCCCGTCTGAGACACCGGATGCAGTGGAGTTGATCTCGTTGTGGGTCAGGCCTGAAGCTCGAGGTCAGGGGGTGGGAGACGCCTTGATCGCAGAGGTTGAGCGGTGGGCTGGGCGGGGCCGGGCCAGGGTTTTGCGGCTGTCGGTGATGCGGGACAACGGCGCTGCTGCCGCGCTGTATGAGCGCTGGGGCTTCAAGGCCGCTGGAGAGCTTGGCGAATTGCTGCCTGACGGCCTGGGCAGAGAAGTGGTCCTGGCAAAGGCTCTGCATACCGCGTGACGTCCGAGTAAGGGCTGCGCGGGCCACTGGGAAGTGATCTCCGGGTCCCAGGACGAGTCGGAGTGGCGTGCTCACCTCCGCCGTCTGCGTGCTGGGGCGGCAGCACGTCTTGCTTGTGGCGCCGCCCTGCCTCAGGGGCCAACGGGGCCCGGCAAGCTCGTGCCTGCCGTGAAGGACGTCAGCCCTGTGTCGGGTCCGTCCCGCGGTGGCTGCCGGCGCTGCGTGATCGGGCACGGAGTCACGCGGGGGCGGGCCGGCTCACGTCTTGTGTTTCACCCACTTCGACTCGTCGTACTCGCTGTCGCCGCCTGGCAGACCAGCGCAGCGGCGGTTCGCCCGTCCGGGATGGTCGGCCGAAAGTCGACCGGTCCTGGGTCGCCTGAGCGTGGGGCGACCCCCACCAGGCTGTCTCGGCCAGACATGGACAAACACACCGCTTCCTCTGGCTGGTGCGTCCACCTCAGCGTCGGATGAGCGAGGGCGCTTCAACCTCGAGGTGTCGGCGGCCGCGCGGCCCGCGGTATTCCAGCACCACCCAGCCGAGCCCCCGCAGCGCCTTCGCGCAGCGCTGCAGCTCCCGCTGTTCTTCGTAGACCGCACCACTGCCGCGTGGGCCGAGCCACTCCACGCGGACGACCTGCGGATGGTCCGTCGGCGTGACGCAGTAGCCGGTCCGGGTCGGGTGCCCCTGTGGGTCCTGTATCGCCGGCGGCAGGTCGGCGGATTCCAGCGTCAGGCTGATGGCCCGGACCATCTGGGCCCGCTCCCATTCCGCGGGCACCGTGAGCGGGTCGGATACGGATGGGTTCATCACTCGTCGGATCTGCAGCAGGCCGGCGAAGGCGTCACGGACCTGTGCTGCCCGGTGCTCAGCCGGTCCGGTGTCCGGAGCTGAGGTCGCTCCAGTCGCCACCTGGAAGCCGACGGTATCTGCATGATCTTCGGTCACCGTCCATGGCCCTCTCTGAACGTCGCCACGGGGCCTGCACCCCCGGAACGGGCTTTGCCGCAGTATCAGGTTGGTTCGCCGGTACACCGCGACCAGGAGCACTCGATCCTCCAACGGCAGCCGCCAGGGGCGGCGCCCTGGACGGGTTCGGTCGGCTCCTTCCCGTCGCAGCATTGTGGTCGACATGCGGAAGTCGTGGGGGCGCAGCCTGATGAATGGGGCTATCCAGGACGGTCCCGATGCCGTGCGTCTCTGCGGTGCTGCAGCCAGTTCCCCAGGCGTCGGCCCCGGGAGCGTCGACCTGGCCGCGTCATGTCCGGTCGGCGGCGGGGCGGCGGTCGTCGGGCAGCAGCCGGACCAGGCCCGCCGCCACGAGCGCGGTGACGAGGGTGAAGACCGAGGACATCGCCAAGGCGTGTGCTGCCGCGCTCCGGCCGCCCGCGGGATCGAAGGAGTGGAAGAACACCACCCCGATGACCGCGACGCCGAGCGCCGAGCCGACTTGCTGGGCGGTGGAGAGCACTCCCGAGGCGATGCCCGCGTCGCCGGGTCCGATCCGGGCGAGCACGGCGCCCAGCGAAGGCGTGATCAGCAGCCCTCCCCCGGCGCTCTGCACCATCAGGGTCGGGATGATGACTGCCGGGCGGAAGGGAAGACCGCAGGTCAGGACAGCCGTGGTGGACGCGTAGCCGATGGCGAGGACGATCGCCCCGACCTGAAGGACACGGCGGCCGTACCGGGGCAGCAGCCGTCCGGCGATCAGGCTGAAGACGAAGAAGGTCACCGCCGCCGGGGTGTAGACGAGACCGGCGCCGAGAGCCGACATCCCCAGTCCGTCCTGGAGGGCGATCGACAGGACGAGGTAGTAGGAGCTGATGACGGTATAGGTGGCGAGGACCAGGAGGATGCCCACCGAGAAGGAGCGCGTGCGGAAGAGCGACATCCGCACCAGGGGGTCCCCGCCGCGGCTCGCGGTTCTGCGTTCGAGGGCGATGAAGAGGGCGAATCCGAGCAAGCTCGCGGCCAGCCCGGCCCAGGTCCACCAGGGCCATCCCGCGTGCTGCCCCTGGATGAGCGGGAAGGCCAGCAGGAACAGCGCCACGCTGAGGACGGCGACTCCCGGGGTGTCTAGCCGGCGACCGCGTGCCGCCCGGGACTCCGGCAGGTACCGGGCCGCGAGCAGGACGGCGGCGATCCCGACCGGAATGTTGATCCAGAACACTGGCCGCCAGCCGGAGCCGAGCAGATCGGCGCCGAGGAGCAGGCCGCCGACGAGCTGTCCGCCGCTGGCGGCGAGTCCCATGACGACTCCCAGGACCCCGAAGGCACGATGCCGCGCCCGCTCGGGGACCAGCACGGTGATGACGGCGTAGACCTGGGGCAGCATCAAGGCGGCGCCCAGCCCCTCGACGAGACGCGCAACGATGAGGCCGGCAGCGGTCCGGGCGACGGCGCAGGCGACCGAGGCCAGCGTGAAGACCGCCATGCCGCCGATGAAGACCCGTCTGCGGCCGTGGAGATCACCGAGGCGGCCTCCGGTGATGAGGAACACCGCGTAGGTGAGCTGGTAGCCGGCGAGGATCCACTGCAACTCCCCGTCGGAGGTGCCGAGGTCGGCCTGGATCGCCGGACCGGCGACGATGACGATGAAGGAGTCGAGGATCGCCATGAACGCCCCGATCAGCACGATCGCGATGGGGCCCCAGGGCAGGGCGGCCGGGGCATGCGGCCTGGCGGTCCGCCGGGGGGCGGACTCGTCGACGGTGGACACGAGATGATCCCTTCACTGGGTTGGTTGAGGTGGGCACGGTTCCCGTTCAGGTCCGGGCGTCCAGCACTCCCGCCAGTCCCCTGGTGACCTCGCAGGCCACCACCGCCTGGCCGGCGGCCGCGAAGTGGATGCGGTCCGGACCCAGCAGGTCCGGGCGGGAGTTGACCGGGTGATCCCACATGTCGACGAGCAGGGCGCCGTAATCGCGGGCGAGGTCGCGGGTGAGGGCGTTCAGGGCGCGCACCCGGTCCTGCCCGTCGGGGAAGCCCGGGACCACGAAGGCCCTGCCGAGGGCGAAGGTCGTCAGCTGCGCGCCGGTGCCGGCGGCGAGCTCGAACACGCGGCGCAGCGTCCGCTCCAGGGGGGGGAAGTCGGGCTGCGGACGCCACAGGTCATTGGCGCCGCAGGAGATGTGGAGCAGGTCGGGGCCGAACGCGGCCATGCGGTCCGCCTGTTCCGCCAGCGTCCGGGCGGCCGTCGCCCCGCGCTCCGCGGTGTTCAGATGGGCCAGGCCGGGGTGGACGCGGCGCAGGATGTCCGCGACGCGATCGGCCCAGCCCAGAGTGGCATAGCCCGGGCTCGGGCTCGTGGTGCCCGCCGCGAGGCTGTCGCCGATCACGGCGAAGCGGCGCCAGGGCGCTTCCGCGAGCAGTCGGACGGCGTCGGCCGGTGGCAGGCAGAAGGGGTCGGACTCTTCGGTGAGGGCGTTCTCTTCGGCGATCACAAAACTAAACGTACGATCGTTCGTACTTCTTGGCAACCATGACAGGATGGGGGCATGAGCAAGCTGGATGAGCTGTCGCGGGCCGGCGCAGAACCGCGCCCGTCGGAGACGACCGGGCCGGAGACGACCGACCAACGCCTGCTGCGCGGCGCACGGACCCGGCGGACGATCGCCCGCCACGCCGTCGACGTCGCGTCACTGGAAGGGCTCAACGGGCTCAGCATCGGCCGGCTGGCCACCGACCTCGGACTCAGCAAGAGCGGCGTTTCGACCCTCTTCAAGACGAAGGAACGGCTCCAGCTCGCCGCCATCGCCTCCGCCCGGGAGGCGTTCTTGGACGCGGTCGTGGAGCCCGCCTCGACCGCGCCACACGGTGCGGCCCGGCTGCGGGCCCTCGTTGAGGGCTGGATCTCCTACGCCGCGACACCGCTGTTCCCCGGCGGCTGCTTCTGGGCGGCGAACCTCGCCGACTTCGACAGCCGTCCCGGACCGGTCCGGGACGCGCTCTTCGGCCACCACCGGGACTGGCTGGAGCTCCTCACCGGCGAGCTGCGCCGGGCCGCCGACTCGGGCGAGGCCGCCGAACCGGACGCCGCGCTGGCGGCCTTCCAGCTCGACGCGGTGCTCAACGCCGCGAACACCGCGCTGCGCCTCGGCGACCATGACGCCCCGGACAAGGTCCGCCGGGTGGTCGACGGCTTCCTCACCCCCCGCTGCTGACCAGCCGGGCTCCCCCGCGTCCGGCCGGCACTCGCCTCACCGGGTGCCGTACGACGCCCAGGAACCGAGAGCTTCGGTCCGGTCGGCGTACGTCACCGCGAGGGCGGCCACTGCCTCGTCCAGTTCCTCCGTCTTGCCGTGACGCGGACGGTGGGGCGCGCAGGAATCGCCCGCGTGTGTGTACAGCACGAGAAAGGGCTCGGATTTCCCCGCGGCCGGGGGTTCCGAGCCCTTCTTGATCAGGCAGCGGCCGCGGCTCCGACCAGCCGGCGTTCGGGTTCTTGCGGCCGACGGCCGTGAGTCCGCCGGAGTCAGCCTGGGATCAGGCCATCGTCGCCGAGCATCTGGCGAACTTCCTCAAGGCTGGCCCCCTCGTTGGGAAGGATCAGCTCAGACGGCTCCAAGGCATCGTCCGGCAAGGGTTCACCCAGACGGCGCACCGCGTCGAGCAGGGCTCCCAGAGCACGCCTGAAGCCCTCCTGATCTCCGCCCTCCATCTCGTCGAGCAGCTCGTCGTCCAGTTTGTTGAGCTCGATGAAGTGGGAGTCGGCCACCTTGACCTGGCCCTCACCCATGATGCGTACGATCACGTGACCTCCTGTCAGGACCGCTCCTGACATCCCGCCAGAAGCGGCCTCTCCTATTCAGCATGCCGCCGTTTAGTACCCAAACAGATACGTACAGTACGCAGCGAGAGGAACGGCTTCCACGTCCGGACGCTGCTAGTGCTGTGACCGGGAACCTTTGCCGGGTTGAGTAGGCTGAGTCGCCTGTGGTCAGGGAGGGTGGGAATGGCGCTGAGGCCGTCGATCGACGAGGCCGTGGGCCTACTTGAGGCAGAACTCCGAGCGGGACAGCAGACGACTGCATGCCTCGGCGTGGAGGACGCCTGGGAAGCCTTCCTGCGTTTCGGTCGACAGCTGTTCGACGTCTCCGATGTCCCTGACGGCGATGGGCTCCTTTTTCAGTACGGGACCTACTCGTTCGACGGCCCTCCGACGTTCATGGTGGACCTTGCACGTCAGTTCGAGGTCTCCGATATCGATGGTGATCACGATCATTACGTGCAGCTGCACTGCGAAATCCGCTTCGGCCCCGAGCCCGCCCTGGAAGCCTTGGGAAGCTTCGACTCGTGGTTCTTCCACGGCGCTGGAGCTGATCTCGAGGAGTGGACCCGAGAAGTGGCCGAGCAGTCAGCCTGGGCCACGGTCAGAGCCCATGCACCAACTGGGATCAGGGTGTTCCAGGAGCGCGTGTAGCTGCTCAGGCAGCCGTTGAAAGAGACCGACCGCCCCAGCGAATATGTTTCTCGCTGCGGATGCGGGCGCGTTCGCGTCGTTGGGCGGCGAGGACGTCGGGGTGGCAGGCGTTCTTGTTGCGCCAGCGCAGGTAGGCGTGCAGGGAGCGGGTCTGGACGGTGTGGTTGGGGTGGTTCGAGTTGGCGAGGGTGAACTGCCGCAGGGGCCCGAAGTGGGCCTCGATCGGGTTGGCCCAGGACGCGTAGGTCGGGGTGAAGCAGAGCTCGACCTTGTTGTGTTCGGCCCAGCGGCGGATCCGCCGGTTCAGGTGCGCGGACAGGTTGTCGAGGATCACGTAGATCGGGGCGCCGTCCGGGCGGGCCGCGCGGATGGACCGCAGTGCCGCCCAGGTGTGGTCGATGCCCTTGCGCCGGCGGACGACGCCCCAGAGCTGGTCGTCGCCGACCGAGTAGCAGCCGTGGAAGTAGGTGATGCCGTGGGTGCGTCGGTAGGTCGCCGGCAGCCGGTCCGGATTCGATCGGGGAGCCCAGCATGATCCTGCGGTCGGGCGGATACCGAGCGGGCCGAACTCGTCCAGGGCGAACGTCCGGTCCGGACGGTCGGTGAGCGCGAACTCGATCCGGTCGAGCTTGGTGTCGAATTCCGGATCCGGGGACTCCTTCCATGTCTTCGTGCGCTGGAAGGAAATCCCGCGGCGGATCAGGAGGCAGCGCAGGGCCTCCCGCCCGATCTTCACGGGCCGGGCGATGTTGCGCCGCAGATACTCGGCGAGCTTGCGGACCGACCAGCGGGTGAAGGGCTTGCCCAGCGCCGTGGGCCGGGTGGTGGCCGTCTCGACGACGAAGTTCTCGTCCTCAATGCTCAGCAGGCGGGGACGGCCTCCCGCCCACCGAGGGTCCAGACAGGCCAGCCCGATCTCGTTGAACCGGTGGATCACGTCCCGGACGGTGTCCTCGTCAGCCTGGACCAGTTGTGCGATCGTCGGGACCGGGCTACCGCCCGACGAGGCCAGCAGCATCATCGCCCGCCGGAACCGCACCGAACTGGTGCTTCCCCGCCGAACGATCCGCTGCAGCTTCTGCCCCTCCTGCTCGGTCAGCCGGCGAACCCTCACCGGTGATGCCATACCCGCCCCCTGCTGAATGCCGTCATTGACACCCAACACAACGACCAACCCGGCGAAAGTTCCCGGTCACAGCACTAGCGGAGGAGTTTCGGGCGTTCCGCGGCGCGGGGCGGGGCCGAGGGCTCGGACACGGCGGGGTGTTCGCGCACTCCGATGCGGGCGTGCAGCCGGCGCAGGGGCGCCGGGGCCCACCAGTTGGCCCGCCCGGCAAGCCTCATCGCGACGGGCAGCAGGACGACCCGGATCAGGGTGGCGTCGACCAGGATCGCCAGCGCCGTGCCGACACCGAGCTCCTTGAGGAAGACCACGCCGCCGGTGGCGTACGCCGCGAAGGTCAGTGCCAGGATCCCGGCCGCCGCGGTGATCAGCGGGGCGCTGCTGCGGATCCCGGCGGCGACGGCCCGCTCGGTGTGGCCGGTGCGCTCGTACTCCTCCTTGATCCGCGCGAGCAGGAAGACCTCGTAGTCCATGGACAGGCCGTAGGCGACGCAGAACATCAGCACCGGGATGCTCGGCTCGATCGCCCCTGTCGGGGTGAAGCCGAGCAGCCCCGACAGATGGCCGTCCTGGAAGACCCACACCAGGCACCCGAACATCACCGACAGACTCAGCAGATTGAGCACGGTGGCCTTGGCGGGCAGCAGCAGGCTGCCGGTCATCAGGAACAGGATGACGAAGGTGGCGGTGAGGATCCCTGCGATCACCAGCGGCAGCCGGTCCAGGAGTGTGGCGCGGAAGTCGGTGGTCTCCGCCGGGTAGCCGCCCACGAGCGTGCCGAAGGGCGCCCCGACCGAGCGCACCTCGGCGACCAGGGCGGGCACGTCCCCGTACATGGCCCGCTGGGTGGGGACGACGGCCAGCCTGCTGCCGCCGGCCCGTGCCAGTTCTCGCGCGCTACCCGCGTCCGGGCCGGTGACCAGCCGGCCGCCGCGGTGGGTCCCGGCGAGGGAGTCGACCTGGAACACGCCGGGGATACGGGAGAGGCGGGCCGCATACGCCGCGACGCGGTGGGCCTCGCCCGCGCCCGGCCCCCGCGCCACGACATGGAGGGTGTCGGTCGGTTCGGCCGGGAACTCTCGGTGGATGATCTCGGAGGTGGTCCTGGACGCGGTGCCTTCGGGGAGGGTGCGTTCGTCCGGGAGCCCGAAGCGCAGCCCCAGCAGGGGCGCCCCGGCCAGCAGCAGCACCCCCAGGACGGCCGCGCCGCTGAGCACCGGCCGGCGCATCGCGGCCAGCGCCGTCCGGTGCCAGAAGCCCGCGCCGGACCGGGGCGGACGGGCGCGTTCCACCCGGTGGCCCCAGCGGGTGAGGGCGGCGGGCAGGACGAGCACCGCGCCGCTGACGGCGGTGAGAACGACCAGCACTCCGGCATACGCGAAGGAGCTGAGGAAGAAGAACGGGAAGACCAGCAACGCCGACAGCGACACCGCCACGGTGAGCCCGCTGAACGCGACGGTCCGCCCGGCCGTGGCCACCGCGCGCACCACCGCCTCGTGGCTCGGGCGGCCCGCGGCCCGCTCCTCCCGGTAGCGGTTGATCAGGAACAGGCTGTAGTCGATGCCCAGCCCCAAGCCGAGGACCAGCGCGATGTTCGCGGCGAAGGTCGACACATCGGTGAAGTGGGCCAGCGCCCGCAGCCCGGCGAGCGTGCCGAGCACCGACAACAGGCCGACACCGACGGTGAGCAGGGCGGCGACGGTCCGCCGGTAGACCAGGATCAGCAGCAGCACCACGGCGGGCAGCGCCAGCACCTCGGCGGTGAGGAAGTCGCGCCGCGCCTGCTCGCTGACCTCACGGGAGATCTCCTCCTGGCCGCCCACCCGGACGGTGATGTCCGGCGTCGTACGGGCCAGCTTCGGGGAGAGCGTGGCGAGTTCGGCCCGGGTCTCGCCGGCGCTGCCTTCCAGACGGGCCAGGATCAGCGCATGGCGGCCGTCGGTGCCGCGCAGCGCGGCGCTGCGGCCGCTCCAGTACGTATCCACGTCGGCGACCAGCGGGTGCCGGGCGAGTTCCCGGGCCAGCGCCCGGCCCGCCGCGGCCACCCGCGGGGTGTCCACGGTGCCCCGGCGCGCGGTGACCAGCAGCGCGAGGTTGGGGTTGCCGGTGCCGTAGGTGTCCCGCAGGATCTCGCCGACCCGCACCGACTCGGTGCCCGGCGACTCCCAGCGGGAAAGCTGGAGATCGGACTGTGCGCCCGCCCCGTACACGCCGAGACCGAGCAGCAGGGCGAGAGCGGCCAGCAGCACCGCCCCACTGCGCCGGACGGCGAGCCGCCCAAGTCGTGGCATCAGGCCGCCGCCGGGCTTGTTCACTTCGCTGTAGCTGTGCATGACGGGCACGCTCCCGCACCCCGCTGACCAGCCGCTGGAACGTCCACTGGAACGTCCACTGGAAGATCCACTGGACGTTCGTGGTGGGTTACGCTTCCCGGATGGGAGAAGGCCTGCGGTTCGAAGTGCTCGGTCCGCTGCGGGCCCTGCGTGCCGGTGCCGAGGTGGCGCTCGGCCCGCCCCGGCAGCGGGCCGTGCTGGCGGTGCTGCTGCTCCAGGAGGGGCGGCCGATGTCGTACCAGGCGCTGGTGGAGGCGGTCTGGGGCGCCGCGCCGCCGGCACACATCCGCAATCTGGTGCAGAAGTACGCGTCCGGGATCCGCCGGGCACTGTCCGGAGAGGCCGGCCCGGAGCTGGTGTGGACCGGCAGCGGCTACCGGCTGGACGGCGCCGTCGTCGACGATCTGACAGAGCGCCGGGCGCTGATGCGCGCCGCACTCACCGCACGGGACGCCGGGGACCTCCGGCGCTCAGGGGAGCTGGCCGCCGAGGCGGAGGGGATGTGGCGCGGGGAGTTCGCCGAAGGGCTGGCCGGGCCGTATCTGGCCGCCGAGCGGCGGCGCTGGGCGGAGAAGCGGCTGATGGTGATGGAGGCCCGGCTCGAAGCGGAATTGCGGCTCGGCCGCTACCACGAGTGTCTGCACGAGCTGATCCGGCAGGTGGCCGCGTATCCGCTGCGCGAGCGGCTGGTGGAGCTGCTGATGCTGGCGCTGTACCACAGCGGACGGGGATCGGACGCGCTGCTGGCCTACGAGGAGGCCAGGCGCCGGATCGCGGAGGAAATCGGCTGCGACCCGGGCCCGGCGCTGCGTGCGCTGCACCTGCGGATACTGCGTCAGGACCCGGAGCTGCTGCCCGGTCCGGCACTGGCGTCGTGACTTCAGACCCCCGCCACCACCCGCCGTACCACCGCCAGTGCCTCGCGTACTGCCCCCGGGATGTCCGTCACCGGGAAGCGCGCCTGGCGCACCACGCGGTCGCGGTCGACCACCAGCACCGCCCGCTTCAGCCGCAGTGGCTGCCCGGCGCGGAAAACCGGTAGCCGCAGAGCGGCGGCGAGGCGCAGGTCGACGTCTGAGAGCAGAGTGAAGGGGATGCCCTCCTCGACGGCGAACACCCGCTGCTCGTCCGGGCGTTGAGTGCTGACACCGCGCACCTCGGCGCCGGCCGCGCGGAAGTCGTCGTACGCGTCCCGGAACAGCCGGTTTTCCAGCGTGCAGCCGATGGCACCGGGGATGTCGGCCCAGCCGTCCGGCAACGGGCTGGGGCGACCGGTCGCCGGGTAGCAGAACAGGACGGTGGCCGTAGCCTCGGCCACCGGGTCCAGCGGCTCACCGTCCCGGTGCCCCGGCAGTTCGAGGCGCGGCAGCCGCTCGCCCACCAGGCCCGCCACCCGCCGCGCCTCGGCACTCTCCTCGTCGGCCGTGCCGCTCAGCGAGCCGTCGCCGAGCAGCCAGCGGTCCGCCCAGTCCTGCATCGAGAGCAGTACGGGCAGCAGCCCCCGCCCGCTCTCCGTCAGCCGGTACTCGTACCGCACCGGGCCGCTCTGATACGGAACCTTCTCCAGGACCTCCGCCTCCACCAGCTGCGCAAGGCGCTCGGCCAGCACCTTGCGGGAGATCCCCAGCTCCTCCTGGAGCGCGTCGAACCGGTGGTGCCCGCGCGCGGTCTCCCGCACCAGGAGCAGGCTCCACCAGTCGCCGACCACCGCCGCGGCCTGCGCGATCGCACAGGCGGCGTCCCGCTCGGGCACCGACCTGACCATGGGTCTCCTGTCCTTGGTATGCAGCGTCCAGTCTTCGAAACCATCTTGCGCCATGTGGTCAGTTCCCGATAGGAACTCAAGCGCGGAAGAGTAAGTTCCCATAAGAGACTCACTGGAGGTTGGCGCCGCATGAGCGAGACACCGACGGTCCCGAAGCACGAGCGCCGCAGCATCCACCACGCGACCTCATCCCCGGCCGTCTTCTGGCGCTACTGGACCGCTGCCACCGTCAGCGACGCGGGCACCGCCGTCACCGCCCTCGCACTCCCCCTGGTCGCCCTCACGGTCCTCGACGCCACCGCGCTCCAGGCCACGCTGCTCGCCGCCGCCGGGCAGATCTCCTGGCTGCTGCTCAGCCTCCCGGCCGGAGTGATCGCCCAGCGCGTCCCGCTCCGCCGCCTCCAGGTCACCCTCGATCTCGTGCGGTTCGTCGCCGTCGGGTCCCTCCCGCTCGCCTGGTGGCTCGACCGGCTCAGCTACCCGCACCTGTTGCTCGCCGCGCTGGTCACCGGCGCCGCGACCGTGCTCTTCGACATCGGCAACTCGACCTTTCTGCCCGCCGTCGTCCCGGCCCGGCAGCTCGCCGCCCGCAACAGCCTGATGTCCGGCACGCACGCCGTCACCGAGACCGCAGGGCCCTCCGGGGGCGGCCTCCTCGTGCACGCCGCCGGCCCGGTCGGCGCGCTCCTCGTGGACGCGGTCAGCTACCTGCTCTCCGCCGCGCTGCTGCGTACGCTCCCCGAGCGCCGTCCCGCCGCCCGCACCGGCGACGGCGCCCTCCGGCTGATCCGCGAGGGCTGGACGTACGTGACGCGGCACCCGGTGATGATGCCCTGCATGCTCTGGGCCACCGCCACCAACTTCGTCTGCGCCGCCCTGGTCGCCCTCACCCCCCTCTACCTGGTCCGTGAGGCCGGCCTGACGCCGGTACAACTCGGCCTGGTGCTCGCGGTGGACGGAATCGGCGCGCTCGCCGGATCCGCCGTGACGGTCCGGCTGACCCGGCGGTTCGGCACCGCCCGGGTGCTCGTCGGGGCAGCGCTGGCCGGCGGCGCCGCCGCCCTGCTGGCCCCGCTGACCACGTCCGCGGCCGACGCGTACTGGTTCGCCCTGGGCAACGCCGGCTTCGCCTTCGGCGTCGTCATCGGGTCGATCACCACCCGCACTCACCGCCAGACCGAGTCCCCGCCTGAGCTGCTCTCCCGCGTCATGGCCACCGTCCGCTTCGTCTCCTGGGGCGCCCAGCCACTCGGCGCCCTCACCGCCGGCCTGCTCGCCACGTACGCGGGGACGCACGCGGCCCTTTGGACAGTGTGCGCGGCCGCGCTCCTGCCGCCGCTGTACCTGCTCGCGGTCCCGGTGGGCCGCCGCCGGGACTTCGCCTGACGCAGGCACCCCGGACTGGGTGTGAGCCCGCCTCCTCTCATCGCTGCCCCGCCACGCGAACGGCCACGACCTCGCAGGGACGAGTCTGGACCCGGACGCGGACGGGGACGGGGACGAGGCTCAGCCGGTCGCGTCGATGCGAGCGCGCGACTCGTGGCCGAGCGCGGCGATCGCTGTCCGTTGCTGACGCAGTCCCTCCTCCCCTCTGGTTACTCGGCAGTGGTGCTGGTGGCGGAGTGGGGGGCGGGGGCGATCTCACCGGGTTTCTCGTCGCGTGGTCACGTACCGCCGGCCGGGGTGGAGGGGGTCAGCCCGGGGCGAGGGCCTGTGACGGGATGATCTCGCGTACGAAGACGGGCTTGAGGTACTTCGTCGTCGCCGGGCGATGCGGGAGCCGGACCAAGGTGTGAAAAAAGCTGGGGCCCTGGACTCGTGGTGAGTCCAGGGCCCCAGCTGATGGAGCGCCCGGCAGGCCTTGCACCTACATTTCCCACCGGATGGTGGGCGTCTTTCCTTGGACCACAGACGCGTGACCCCAGCGCCGTGCACCGGAGTTACATCGAAGATCATACAGGATCCGCCGCATGGCCATGCCCTCGGCGCTGCACCGTCCGGTGCGGGCCGCACCACGGTGACACCTCTTGGCGAAGCGAATCGATCCTCCCCCCTGCCCTACACCCCCTTCCGGCCCGCCGCGAGACGCGCCGGGCTGCTGATGGATCCGGGCCCCGGACGACCCGCCCCAGGTCGAACGCCTCACGAGACAGCGGGGGCTCCGCACACCGAGCCGGCGACCGCGCACCCGGAGGAGCGCGAGCGGCTGCGGAGGACGTGCGGAGCGCTCCGTTGCCGGTCGTCCTCGCCCCGGACCAGGCCAGAGCGGGGACGACCGGGATGCGGCGCGGCCCCGCCGCCGCGCCGGGCCGGTCAGATCGCCCAGCCGTACTGCGGCGGCTTGGCGGCCTCGGCGCCGAGCTCGCGGGCGGCGCGCCTCGCCCAGTACGGGTCGCGCAGCAGCTCCCGGCCCAGCAGGACCGCGTCCGACTCGCCGTTGGCCAGGATCTTCTCGGCCTGCTCCGGCTCGGTGATCATTCCGACCGCGGCGACCGGAAGCTCCGTCTCGGCCTTCACCCGCGCCGCGAACGGCACCTGGTAGCCGGGGCCGGTCGGGACGCGCACGCCCGCCGCGTTGCCGCCGCTGGAGACGTCCAGCAGATCCACGCCGTGCTCCTTGAGCAGCCGGGCCAGCCGTACGGTGTCGTCCGCCGTCCAGCCCTCGCCCGCGCCGTTCTCCGCCAGCCAGTCGGTGGCGGAGATCCGGAAGAAGAGCGGCAGTTCCTCGGGCCATACCTCCCGCACCGCGTCGACCACCTCCAGCGCGAAGCGCGTGCGGTTCTCGAAGGACCCGCCGTACTCGTCGGTGCGGTGGTTGCTGTGCGGGGAGAGGAACTCGCTGATCAGGTAGCCGTGCGCACCGTGGATCTCCAGGACTTCGAAACCGGCCGCGAGCGCCCGCCGCGCGGCGTCGGCGAAGTGGCCGATGACCTCGGCGATCTGTGCGGTCGACAGCTCCTCCGGCACCGGGTGGCGCTCGTCGAACGGCACCGGGCTCGGCCCCAGCGGCTGCCAGCCGTGCTGGTCCGCTCCCACCGGAGCCCCGCCCTTCCAGGGCCGGTCGGTCGAGGCCTTCCGTCCGGCGTGGGCGATCTGGATCCCGGGCACCGTGCCGCGCTCCTTGAGGAAGGCGGTGATCCGCCGGAACGCCTCGACCTGGGTGTCGTTCCATATCCCGAGGTCGGCCGGGCTGATACGGCCCTCGGGGCTGACGGCGGTGGCCTCGACGAGGACCAGGCCCGTGCCGCCGGTGGCGCGCGAGGTGTAGTGCGAGAAGTGCCAGTCGTTCGCGACGCCCGCGTTCGGGCCCCAGACCTCCGCCGAGTACTGGCACATGGGAGCCATCCAGATCCGGTTGGGGAACGTCAGGGACCGCAGGGTGTAGGGCTCGAACAGGGCGCTCACGGCTGCCTCCAACTCTTCGGTGCACAGGATGGGTTGCCGCTCATACGATAAACATCGTAGTACGGGGAATGTCAAACTACGATAATTCTCGTACAATGAAGGCTCCGCCGGGGATCGCGGCGGGAACGCGACGCGAAGCAAGAGCAGCGATGAGAGCCAGCGAGGAGCCCGCCGTGCCGACGCAGACACCCAGCACCGCACCGGAGGCTCCGGCGGCTCGCGCACTGGACCATCCCGAGCGCGACGCCATCCGCCTGGAGGGCGTGTTGCACGCCCTGTCCGACCCCATGCGCCTGCGGGTGGTCCAGTCGCTCGACGCGGCAGGCGAGCTCGCCTGTTCGGACATCGACCTGCCCATCAGCAAGTCGACGTGCACGCATCACTTCCGGGTCCTGCGCGAGTCCGGCGTGGTCAGCCAGGCCTACCGGGGCACCGCCAAGATGAACGCCCTGCGCCGGGACGACCTGGACGAGCTCTTCCCCGGACTGCTCGACACCGTCCTGCTGGCCGCCGCCCGCCAGGCCGACCAGCTCGGCGACTGACGGTCGTAGGCGGTCAGAGCACGGACGCTCGACCACCGGTGGCCGGTCGCCCTGGGCCCAGTCCAGTCCGTACCGGTGAACAGCCCCGCGCTGGGTGTGGCTTTTATGCCCGTGGCATTCGCGGCCTGGAGGGTTGGCCGCCCGGCTCCCCACGACGACTCGGCCGCCGCCTGACGCCGTCACCAAGCCCGGTTCGGCGTTCGGTCGGACCCTGATGACTGGCCACCCCCCAGCTTTCGCGCCTCTTGTGGCCTGGGCGCCGGCGTTCGGGGATCCTTCCCTCGCCCATGCCCGCGCTGCCCGCCTGCGGCTCCCCTGGGTGTTTCGCGGTCCCGAGTCCCTGGCGTCTCATGGCCGTGAGCCGGTGAAGGGCACACTGGCCCGTTCGGCGTACTGTCGGGCGGCCACTGAAGGGGGACCTGCCGCAGGTGAGAGCGGCCCGAGAGGGCGAACTGGGCACAGTCGGATGGTGAGAATCGTTGTGCTGTGCGGTGGCGAGAGCCAGGAGCGGGACGTCTCGCTCGACTCCGGGTTCGCAGTAGCCAAGACACTTGCCGAACTGGAGCACGAGGTACAGGTGATCGACCTGGCCATGCCGGAACCCGTGCTGGCCGGCCCGACCCGCGACGCAAGCCGCCTATCCCGTACGGGAGCGGACCTACGCTGCGCCGGGCTCGATGAAGACGGGAGACGGAAGGTCATGTCCGACGCCCTCTCCAGCGGCCTGGCACTCTCACTACTCCGCCGCGCCGACCTCGTGTTTCTCGCCCTCCACGGGGGGTGGGGCGGCGACGGGCGCCTCCAGGCGCTGCTGGAGGTGGCCGGAGTCGCCTTCACCGGCGCGGCCAGTGCGGCATGCAGTCTGGCGTGGGACAAGTACCGAGCCTTGGCTCTCTTGCGGGACGCCGGGGTACCCGCCACCGACTGCGCGCTCTTCCAAGCGGGGACCGAGCCGGTTCCTCGGGCCGCACTCGAACTGCTGGACCAGGGGCCGGTGGTCGTCAAGGCGAACAAGGGCACCTCCCACCATGAGCTGAGCCTGGCCGATGACGCCGACGGCCTGACCCGCGCCTGTCTCTCCGCCTCCGCTGGCGAGGCCCTGATCGCCACACCGTTCCTGGCCGGGCAGGAGTACACCATCGGTGTGGTGGGAGGCCATGCACTGCCGGTGGTCGAGATCGAGTACGCCGGCCGCCTTTTCGACTTCCGCACCAAGTCCGATCCGGGCGCCGCACGCTGCCGCTGCCCGGCCGACATCCCGGACACGCTCGCGTCCCGGCTGCGCGAATACGCGCTTCGGGCCCATCAGGCAGTCGGCCTGGGCGCCGAGGACCACTCGCGTATCGATTTCCGCTGCGACAGTCGAGGCGAACCGCACTGCCTGGAGGTCAACGCCTGCCCTGGGCTTCGCCCCCTAAGCGGCCTCGGCGTGGCGGCAGCAGGCGCGGGCCACTCCTACACGGCCCTGATCAGCCAGATCGTTGCGCTGGGGCACAACCGCAGACGGTAAGTGCATACCGCTATCAGGGATCTTGAAGAGCGTTGCGGGCGCAGCACCGACCGATGGACGGCACCACGACGAAGCCGCACGCCGGACCCTCTCATTGGTAATGGAATCCATTTTCATGTAGCTTCTGGGTGTTCCCCTAAGCGCCCAGGAGGTCCTCATGGCCGTACCCAAGCGGAAGATGTCCCGCAGCAACACCCGCCACCGCCGCGCCCAGTGGAAGGCGACCACGCCGCAGCTCGTACCCGTCACTGTCGACGGCACCCCCTACCTCGTCCCGCAGCGACTGGCCAAGGCGTACGAACGCGGGCTGCTGCGCCCGGAGAACTGAGCCACCGTAATGACAGACAACCGACTGCCGGTCACGGTCCTGTCCGGCTTCCTCGGGGCGGGCAAGACGACCCTGCTGAATCACGTCCTGGGCAACCGGGAAGGCCTGCGCGTCGCCGTCATCGTCAATGACATGAGTGAGATCAACATTGACGCGGCCCTGGTGCGCGGCGGCGACGCCGCTCTCTCGCGCACCGAGGAACGTCTGGTCGAGATGACCAACGGCTGCATCTGCTGCACCCTGCGCGACGATCTCCTCGAAGAGGTCGACCGGCTGGCCCGCGAGGGCCGCTTCGACTATCTCCTCATCGAATCCAGCGGCATCTCGGAACCGATGCCCGTCGCCGCCACCTTCGCCTTCCCCCGCAACGACGGAGCGACCCTGGGCGACCTCGCCAGGCTCGACACCATGGTCACCGTCGTTGACGCCGCCAACTTCCTCCCCGAGCTGGCGGGCGGCGACGGACTGGCCGAGCGGGGGCTGGACCAGTACGAGGACGACGAACGCACCGTCAGCGACCTACTGATGGAACAGATCGAGTTCGCCGACGTCATCGTCCTCAACAAGACCGATCTCGTCGATACACACACCGCCGAGCGCCTTCAGGCCGCGCTGACCCGCCTCAACCCGGCCGCCCGCGTCGTGCCCGTCCGGCACGGCCGGGTGAACCCCGGCGACATCCTCGGCACCGGGCTGTTCGACCTGGAACGTGCCCAGCAGGCGCCCGGTTGGGTACAGGAACTCAACGGCGACCATATTCCGGAAACCGAGGAATTCGCTATCTCCAGCACGGTCTTCCGCGCCGATGAGCCGTTCCATCCCGGCCGACTGTGGACGTTCGTCACCGAGGGCCTCGACAGCGGCGCCTACGGCCAGGTCCTCCGTTCCAAGGGCTTCTTCTGGCTGGCCAGCCGCCCGAACGTCACCGGCTTGTGGTCGCAGGCCGGGACCGTCGCACGCTTCGAGCCTTCCGGCGCCCGCGGCAGTGACGACAGCCAAGGGCAGGAACTGGTCTTCATCGGCACCGGGTTGCGGGCCGAGGCACTGCAAGCCGCCCTGGCCGACTGCCTCCTGGCCGACGGCGACCGGCTCACCGAGGACCCGTTCCCCGAATGGGAAACATACGGCCTCGCCGACACCTGTGAACACGAGCACCCGGATCTGGCCCCGCAGACCTGACGAACTCCGGGTTGGGCAGTGGTCGCAGCCACGGCACTGCCAAAAAATCCGCCCGGTCCCGGAACGCCGCCTTGCACGACTACGACGACGCCGGTGGCCGCTCCCCGGTAGAGGACCCCGACTGCGTGTACTGGGTCAACCCTCGGCGGGCTCCACATGCTCGCCGGCCCATGCTCACTCAACCTCGACCGCCGCAAAGAGGCACTGGCCCAGTTCACCGCCGCCCCTGCCGGCCTGCGGACCACCGACGCCTGCCGTGAGGACGACGGTGTGGAGACCGGCCCACGACCCGTATCGCCCGGGCACATCCCGCCAGGCGACCCCGGTGCGGAACTTCCACACGGATCCCGTTGAGCACCATCCGGTCATCCATACCCCACCGCCCCAGCACAGGCCTGGGCAGCGACAGCTGCACAAGTTCCCACTCGGCATCGGACAGTTCATGGCGGCGTATCACACCACCGTGATCCACATTCCAAGATCACTTTGACGACAGGCCCTAGTAGTGCTTTGTTAGGTGGTGTCGTAGGGCTGCCATGGGACGGTCTGCTGGCAGGTGGGGCAGGTGCCGGTCCAGGTGGCGATGAGGTGTTGGAGGAGGTCCAGGGCCTGGTAGAGGGTCAGGCCCTGGCAGGGGCTTTTGGGCTGCTCCGCTGTTCGGTGAGGAACAGGTGGGCGGCGGTGACGAGGGTGACGTGGCGGTGCCAGCCGGCGAATGAACGGCCCTCGAAGTGGTCCAGGCCCAGGGCAGTCTTCAGTTCGCGGTAGTCGTGCTCGATGCGCCAGCGGGCTTTCGCGAGACGGACCAGATCCTTGGCGGGAAGGTCGGCGGGCAGGTTCGAGATCCAGTACTTCACCGGCTCCGCCTCGCCCTCGGGCCACTGGGCGATCAGCCAGACCAGACCGATCGTGCCGTCGGCGGCCGGCTTGGGCCGTCGGCCCGCCAGGCGCACGCGTAAGAGTACGAAGTGCGAGCTCATCGCCGCTTTCGAGCCCTTGCGCCAGGTCAGGGTCCTGCCGCTGGTGCGGCCCGCGGCCAGCACGTGCTCGCGCAAGGAGGCAGGGCGGGTGCGGTAGCGGGGCAGCGGCCGGGGGCCGAGCCCGCCGTAGTCGGGCTGGTACGGCACCGCCTCTTCGCCGTGGGCGGTCATCTCGCCCTTGACCTGGAGCATCCAGGCCAGGCCGCGTTCGTCCAGACCACGCCGGAAGTCGGCGTTCGCGCCGTAGCCGGTGTCCGCGACCAGGACGGCGGGCCGCAGACCGGCGGCGGCAAGGTCGTCGAGCATGTCCAAAGCGAGCTGCCACTTGGGCCGGTGGTGCTCGGTGTCGGGGATCCGGCAGGCCCGCCTGCGGGCTTCGGCATCGGGCCCGTCCCAGGTGGCGGGCAGGAACAGGCGCCAGGACAGCGGGCACGAGGCGGTGTCGGAGGCGGCGTGGATGCTGACGCCGATCTGGCAGTTGCCGACCTTGCCCAGCGTGCCGGAGTACTGCCGGGCCACCCCGGGCGAGGAACGGCCGTCCTTGGGGAAGCCGGTGTCGTCCACCACCCACACCTGCGGCCGCACAGCGGCCACCGCCCGCCATGCCAGCCGGGCCCGCACCTGCTCGACCGGCCAGGTCGAGGACGTCATGAACTGCTGCAACTGCTGATGGTCGACACCGAGCCGTTCGGCCATCGGCTGCATCGACTTCCGCCGACCGTCCAGCAGCAGCCCTCGCAGATACAAGGAACCTTTCGCCCGCTGGTCCCGCCGCGCAAGCGGCGCGAACACCTCCCCGGCGAACTCCTCCAACCGGCCCCGACACGCAGCAAGCTCACCCGCCCTCATACACACAGAGAACTACCGAACACCCACCGCGACAAGGCCAGCTAACAAAGCACTACTAGGGCCTGTCCGGCGGATCTTGAATCGAAAATCAGGCGGCATCCGGAGACCGAGCGCCCTAACGTGCAGGCATGTCACCTTCACTCGAGCGTCCCCCTTTGCAGGCCGACGAACGCACCGCGCTCATCGGCTGGCTGGATCTGCAACGGCAGATCTTGAGATGGAAATGCGAGGGCCTGAGCGAGGCTGACGCGCACCGCTCCGTCATCCCGACCTCGCCGGCGATGACGATGGCCGGGCTCATCAGCCATATGCGGTGGGTCGAGCACACCTGGCTGGAGGTGCTGTTCCTGGGTGGCGACAAGACGCAGAACCCGTCCTTCGACTCGACGGGCGAGGACGCGGACTGGCGCACCGACGGCATCTCGCTGCGGCAGCTGCTCGCGGAGTACGAGGCCCAGTGCGTCCGAAGCAACGAGATCGTGGCCGAGGCATCCCTGGACGACGTCGGCCGCCACCCCGACTACCGGGCCGGCAACGCCAACCTCCGCTGGATGCTCATCCATCTCGTGGAAGAGACCGGACGGCACGCGGGGCACGCGGACATCGTGAGAGAGCTGCTCGACGGGGCGAAGGGGTACTACTAGCGGGTGTCCGATGGGTGGCTCTGGGGGACGTTGGGAACCGCAACGGACGTGTGCACCGTCGTCTCGACCATGATCGATACGACCGACCTCACCGTTGACCAGCTCGCCGACGCCTGGCAGCGCATCCGCGACACCTCCCCGGCCGACGAGGCGGACGCCCTCGTCCTGGCCTGCGCCCGCAGACTGGCCGCCGACCCGGGCGGGGAGCGGGCACATGTGTGGGTGTCCGGGCTGGTGGCGTTGTCGGGCTACCTCGCCTGGCGTCCGGGACAGGCGGCCGAGCGTGCCGCCCTCGAAGCCCTGCGCGCCGCGGCCGAGGCGCTGGGCGGTCGGCCGTGCCCGCACGACGGCCACCCGTACGAGGCCGAGATGGACCGGTTGGAGGACGAGATCTGGAGCGGTGACCACGGGCTGCTGGCCGGTGGACTCGCGGCGCGGGACGCCCACCCCAACGCCGATGCCGACCCGGTGCTGTGCCCCGGCAACGTCGTGGGTTGGGCCCGCCTTGCCGCGGAGGTGATCGCCCCGCTCACCGTCCGCCGGATCCCGGCGGGAGCACCGAAGTACCACCACAGTCGCATCAGCACCCTCTCGGGGATCGTGAACGACTACCCCTACTGCGATCCGCATGAGGTGCTGGCCGATGAGGCGGCCGGTCTTCCTGCCCGGCCGACCCGCGGAGTGTTGGCCGGCTACCTCGTGACCATGAACGCGACCTGCTGGTACGCGGCGTCGGAGAGGATCACCGACCGCTCGGTCCTGGACGCGATGATCAAGGGGGTCAGGGCCGCCGTTCCGCTGCTGGGCGACGCCCCGTGCACCCACGGTCCCGGTGAACACCCCGACACCGGCGATCCGGACTTTGTGAACCAGGTCGGCTACCTGCTGCGCAGCCCGGGCGGCCGGGCCGAGCTCGCGGAGTACGACGGATGGGACGAGGAAGACGAAGAGGGCGGCGAAGAGGAGCACCTGGACGCGTGGGTGTGCCCCGGCTTCCTGCGCGACTTGGCTGAGGAGACACTCGACGCGCTGGAAGACGGTCTGAGGTCGTTCGAGACCGAACAGGGCGACGAGCCGGCCGGGGCCGCGGAATCGGCCTGATCCGAGCGGCTGACCACCCGGCCGTTGGCCGTGGCGACCTGACGGACTCGGTCCCTGGACCCATTCCTGGAGGATGCTCCGACGCCGCGACGACACCGACGAGGCACTCACGACTCGCAGGGAGAAGTGGTTGACAGCTGCTGTCGGGGTGCTTCGGCCGCCAGGGCGTCGAGGTGGGTGGCGATCCGCTGGAGCAGATCCATCAGCACCTCGTGCTCGTCGGCCGAGAGGCACTCCATCATCCGCATCTCAGGGCTCCGGACCTCTCGGAGACCCGCTCGTAGGCGCGTCGTCCCTCCTCAGTCAGCGTCGCACTGCCGTCGCCCGCCCCCACACACAACCGCGCTCGACAAACCACTCGACATGCGCCCGCCTGGTCGGCTCGTCGGCGGACAGGAAGGCCGCCATGGTCTCGTCGAGCGCGGCGACGGTGATCGGACCAGATGCGCCTGCATGGCGTGGTCGGTCCGGATCCGGTCGGCCTGGTCGGCTGGGACGCTGGCCTCGATCTCCTGCCACGCAGAGGAACGGCGGCCCACAGGTGTGTGGTCAGGCCCTCGGGCTCGGCCATGTCGCCGGGTAGGTCGAGTGGGTAGCGGGTGACGCCACCTGGAGCACGTCCTGGTCGCCGGCGCGGCTCGCGTGGGCGGCTGAGGCCCGCCTGTCCGGCCGCCGTGGTCGATGACGGCGGGCAGGATCTGGGCCAGGTGGCCGGCCAGTACGGGGAACTCGTCCGGGTCGAGAGCGGCCAGGGCCTGGCGGGTTGTGGCCTGCGCGGCCTTGGGGTCGCGGTGGTCGACGAAACTCGCGCTGCCGAGGGTCAATCAACAGGGCTTGCTCGGCGATCCGTTCGGGTGTCGCGCGGTTGAGGGAAGTGGATTGGGGGCGACGCTGGTGGTTGCGGCGGCGACGATCGGGGCGATGACCAGTCCGACGCCGATGCCGGTGATGATGCAGGGCTGGTTCTGTTCACGAGAACGGACAGCACCCGGGACCGGGCGTGGGTTCCGCAGCCTGCAGGTCCCACACCCGGTCCCGGTTTAGTTGCTGGCGCGCTCGGCGAGGGTGTGGGCGACAAGGGCGTTGGCGTGCCCGTGGCCGAGGGAGTGCTCGGACTTGAGCCACGCGACGAGTTCCATGTGCTTGGTCAGGGGCGAGGTGCGGATCAACTCCTTCCACTCCTCGATCGGGCGGCCGTACTTCTTCTCGATCGACGGGAAGTAGCTGGCGGGGCCTTTCACCGGTGCGGTCATGACGAGGCATCCTGTCTGTCTGGGCGCTTTGGTTCTCAGCTTGTTGCTTCGTCTGCGGGAGGTGGAGCCGCTAACGCTGGGCGGTCGGAGCGGAGCTGGCCAGCCGGACGATGGCTGCGGTGAGTGCGAGCAGGCCGAGGGACGCTGCGGCGGTGAAAGCCGCGACCGTGGTGGCGGATCCGGCGAACCCTGCGATGATTCCCACCGGCAGGAGGCGGTAGGCCAGGGCCCAGCCGCGCTGGCCCTGGGCGGTGAAGTGCCGGGCCAGCACGAAGAACACGGCGCACAGCGCGAGATAACCCACCGTGCCGCTGAGCATGTGGACCGTCCCGTGTCCACTCAGTGCGGCCGGGCCGTCCGGCGTACCGGCCGGGAATCCTGCACCAGGATCCGCCGTGAACACTCCGGCGAGCAGGAAGGATGCGCCGAAGACGCCGAGCAGGCGTGGCGCCCAGGTGCCGCCGCTGGTGTGGCCGATCGCCCGCCGCAGTCCCGCCGCACCAGCGGTGACCAGCGTGCCGGTGATCAGGAAGCTGGCGACTTGGATCCAGCCCAGCGAGCCGAGGCTGAGCTGGCTGATGGCGTTTCGGGTGAAGTCGAAGCCGGTGCGGGTCAGCCCCTCGATCACCCCCAGCCCGAGGAACAGCGGTCCTGCCACCGCCCCGCAGGCGAGTAGCACACGCGTGGCGAACGGAGCCGGGGCAGCGCGGCCGGTGACCGCTACGCGGATCGTCTGAGTCATGTGAAATCCCCCTAAGCCGACAAGGCAAGAACTGGACTGTCCAGTACTGCCGGCCAGGACGGTACAGTAGCCATTACGGAACTGGACTGTCCAGTACCGTCCGCTCGGAGGAAGAAGACATGGAAACGAACGGACCCGGCGGACGCTCTGCCCGCAAGCACCAGGCGATCATGGACGCCGCGACAGCGGCATTCATGGCGAAGGGTTACGCCGGCACGAGCATGGACGACATCGCCAAGCTGGCCGCTGTGTCCAAGCAGACGGTGTACAAGCACTTTGCCGACAAGGAGAAGCTGTTCGCCGAGATCGTCCTGGCCACCACCGACCGGATCGATGCCATGATCGACTTGGTGGCCGACATCCCCGCCGACGCGGACTCGCTGGAGGAGGACCTGCTCCGGCTGGCCCGCCAGTTCCTGACCGCCCTCACCCAGCCCCAGGTGCTCCAGCTGCGGCGCCTCATCATCGCCAACGCCGACACCTTCCCTGAACTGGGCGCCACCTGGTACGAGCAAGGATTCGAACGGGTCCTGGCCACCCTGGCCGACACGTTCCGCCGCCTGGCCGACCAGGGTCTGCTGCGAATCGACGACGCACTCCTGGCCGCCAACCACTTCTCCGGCCTGCTCCTGTGGATCCCCGTGAACAAAGCCATGTTCCACGGCAGCCCACAACACACCCAATCCGAACTCGACCGCTACGCCGACGCGGGCGTCCGGGCCTTCATTGCCGCATACCGCTAACACGGCCGCCTGACCGGCCGCCACCGGTGACACGCACGTCTACCGGGCACCGCACGAAGACTAACTTCCGGGCTCTCTCGCGAGCCGTGCTGGCATCGTATGAACCATGGCCGCGACAGACGACACATCCGAACCTGACAGCCCTGTCCGCAGCGCCTATCCGCCCGTGGTGGAGACAGCGTGGCTGTATCAGGCGGATCAGGTGTGTCTGGAAGACCTGCCGATGACCGCTGCCCAGGCACTCGCAATGGGAATGGACACGCCGACCCTGCGCGAGCTCGCTGGCCTGCCGCGTCATGCGGACCCCCGGGACATCCGTGACGCATTCGAGCAGGCTCTCGAAGAGTTGGGGATCAATCTGCCCGATCACCACCTGGCCCGACGATACGCGCTGCGCAGGCTGGCCACGCGATTCTCCGCCGGGGAGGTGGACCTTGCCGAGTTGGTATCGGACGAGTGGTCGGAGATGCAAGTCGAGACCCCTGAGGAGCAAGCATTCGTGGCACTGCTCCCGCCATGCGCGTGCTGCATCGAGTACACGCTGGGGGTCGACAAGGCGGCATGGGAAGCGCAACTGCAGATCGCGGCCTGTGCCTTGGTCTCGCATCCCACTGTCGGGCCGCGCTTCTGACGAGTGGGGTCAGAATCGCGGACGTGTCCGGCGGCCGCGTTCTACGAACAGATGTTCAATCAGTGCCGCCCAGCCGAGGCCATCGAGCAGTACGCCGGCGACACCTACGTCCAGCACAATCCGGAAGTCGCTGACGGCAAGCAGGCGTTCATCGACTACGCGATCTGCGGCGCGAAGCTGAGCATCTGCAACTCCGTCTCTGACTCATACGCCACATCCCGGCCCAACTTCGGACAGCGCCACATCCCGAATTCTCTGCCCGCGCTGTTCTCCTCCCTGAGCGCCTCCAGCTCCGCGCGTGGCGGGGCCGGTTCGGGCGTCCCGAACCACTTCACATCGGCCGCCAGAGTGGCCCAGCGTCGCGAAGCGCGATCGACGCGTCCCTGCCGCGTTGCTTCGCGACGGGCGGCCTCGTGGCGCAGCATGCGTATCGTCGCTGCCTCGGCCGCAAGGTTGTCGGCGCGCACCTTATCGGTGCCAGCCAGCCGGGCCAGAAGAGGCACCGCTTGCCTCGGCGCTACAGAGGGAATCAGAACGTCGGCCAAGTCGAGCAGGCGTTCGGGTGCAGAAGGTTCTTCATCCGCTGGTAGGCGATCCACGCAGCTCAGCGCAGCCAGCACCGCACGGGCCTTCGTGGTGGCCGGGGCGGCCGTATTGGCCATGCCGCGGATCGCCCTCGTCTGCAGCTGGCGGACCCGTTCCCGCGAGATCCCCAGGGCATCGGCCACCTTCTCCAGCGTCTGCGCCGGCTCGTCGTGCAGGCCGAGACGCCTCGACAGGACCTCTCGATCCCGGTCTCTGGGAATCTCTTCCACGGCCGCAGCAACGAGTTCCCGCAGCACCAGTACCGTGTCGGCGTCCCGCTCGGCGATCAGGTCCCAGTCAGCCGTCATGCTCACAGCTCCGGGGCACATGCACTCCAGCAGCCAGTCGTCCAGCAACAGCCGTTCGCCGTCCTGCCACAGTCGGCGGGCCGCTGCCTGCCGCACGGTCGGAGCCAGGACCGTCAGGTCTTGTACTGCCTCCCGGGCGAGAAAGACCTTGCGGCGTTCCGGTCGTAGTGCATGACCCGTCACCTGCTCCCATTCGGTCAGCACCTCGGCAGCTCCAGCAGCCTCCGCCGATCCACCTGCGGTAGAGATGCGCTGGTCACGTACCAGGCGCCCGCGCCGCTCTCGGCGGCGCTGTTCGTCCCGCACGCTCCGCCACGAATAGGCGGGATCCAGGTCGAACCGCGCCCTAAGCCAGCCCAGAGCCTCATCACCAGCCGGGTCGGGCTGCGCAACGAACCGAGCCAGGCGGGCGCGGACCGCGCCGAACGGCCATGCCGCTCAGCGAGCTCCTGAAGAGCCAGCCCCTCCCGCACACCGTCAACAAGCCGAGCATCCTCCGCGTCACTCCACGCGCGGCCGCGTCTGGATGCGGGTACTTGCTCCTGCACTCACACCCCCACGGTTCCGTCCACTCCCCGTCAGTATGCCCATCGCCCCTGACACCCGGGTGAAGGCGATCGGCCATCGGTCGTATCCACTTCCGAGTCACCTACAGCAGAGCCGCCTCTTCCGGCCCCGTGCCCTGCTAGCTGCCATTCGTCGCCCACACGGAAGGTGCGACGACGGCCGCTGCCCCGATCCGGTGAGCGGCACACTCGTCCCAGCCCGGCTGAGGGCGGCGGCCGCCGCCATAGGGGCCGACCGGCGGGCTCCCGGCCGCCGATCTGCACGGACCGCCTCGAACGGGGCCGGCTCATCCGTCCAGGACGACGTCGGGCTGGGGAAACGCGCGACGGTTTCCGGCAAGGTCCGTCGCTGCACCGGAGCGGCGGGTGCGGTCGGCCGCGGGTCTGGAACGGCGGCCGCCATAGCGGGGCCGGCCTTCCCGGGGTCGGGCGGTCGTTCCGGGCCGATGCGGCGCTGCCGGCGAGCTGGTGCAGGTGCTGCAGGGTTCGCGGATCTCGGAGCTGGAGCGGCTTCGCCGGCCGCCGACGCGGACGACCGGCACGGTGATGGCGCGGGGACTGGACCGGGCGGTTCCTGCGCAGCCAGCCCGCCTGCCCGCCGCTCTCGCTCGCCGAGCACGCCCCTCCGGCAGGCCCGGGCAGCGGCAACTCCACGCGAACCCGCACCGGGACGGGGTGCCGATTCCTCTCCCAAGCCGCCCCCAGCCGGTCCACTGCCACCATGGCACCGCCACCGACCGTTTCAGCGGACGAAGAAGCCCACCCGCTGACCTGGCCGGGCTGGTGTGTTTGGAAGCCGAGCAGCACCTGTGCGAGCCTGCTGCCACTCCTCCGAAAGGGCTGACCCTGATGCTCGGCATGGTTGTCTGGGACGTCCGCTCTCGCGCTTCGACGCGAGAGCGGTAACGGCCACCTGCCTCAACGCACACGCCTGTCCGATGGCCAGGCGTGCGTTCGGCCTGCTCCCCGTCGAAGTGCTCTTCGTGCCCCTGCACGTTCGACCACGAGGAGTACGTGGTGTCCACGATCCACTGGACCACAGGCAACACCCAACAGTCCGCCCGCTGGCATTCCGAGAACGCCGCCCCCCTTCCACGGCGGACCGTCGTCGCCGACGACCGGATGAAGGCCAACGACGCCTACCGCCAGGCGTGTGAGGGAACGGCCCTGCTCTGGCAAGGCGACTTCCACAACGCCCGGCAACTGCTGCAGGCGATGGGCCGCCGCATCGACCGCAAAACGCCCAGTTCCAGCACTTCCCTGAGCGAGTCCTTCCGCCTGCACCGACGCAACAGCAGTCACCGCGCCCGTGTCCTCGGAAAGCTCCTGGTGCTGCTGGACGACGACTACACCCTGGCGTTGCGCCGAGCTCCTGACGTCCGCCAGGCGTGTCTGGAAGCCTACGGCCCCCCAAAGGGACCCACGGCGGTCTCTCTCCGGGAACTGCTGGGAGTGCTCGGCGCTCACCAATGGCGCTCGAACGGGGTCGACGTGCCGGCGCTCGGCACTCGCATCCATCCCCACTACGGCGTGTTCGCGCCGGTCAGAGGCGAGTACGTCGACCTGGTCGCCCATACGCCTCTGCCACCGGCGGCCCTGCACAGTCCCGACACCAGTACGGCGTTCGATCTCGGCACGGGAACCGGCGTCCTCGCCGCGGTCCTGGCCCGCCGCGGCATCAACCGCGTCGTGGCCACCGACATCAGCCCACGCGCCCTGGCCTGCGCCAGGGAGAACGCCCACCGGCTCGCACTGACCGACCGTATCGAGGTGTCGGGTCCCGGCCTGTTCCCCGAAGGCCGCGCCGACCTCATCGTGTGTAACCCGCCTTGGCTCCCCGCCCGTCCGACCAGCCCCATCGAGCAAGGCGTCTACGACCCGGACAGCACCATGCTCCACGGCTTCCTCACGGGACTGTCCGCCCGCCTCCGGCCAGGTGGCGAGGGCTGGCTCATCCTGTCCGACCTGGCAGAGCACCTCGGTCTGCGGACACGTCAGCAACTGCTCGACGCCATCCGGGCAGCACACCTCCGCATCGTGGACAAGATCGACACCAAGCCCCGGCACCCACGCTCCCAGGACGCCACCGACCCACTCCACACAGCACGAGGCGCCGAGACCACGTCCCTCTGGCGTCTGACAACCTGACCGGCACCCCGATCACGCGACGGCATCTCGCCTCCGCGTTCACCAGGTGAGCACATCCCGTGGGCGACCTCGCCACGCCCACGGGATGACTCGATCCCTCGCCAGGCTCGAGGATCAGCTGGAAGGACGGGGAGGCCGCCTCCTGCCCGCGCGGACTTGGCGTGCCGGAGGAGATCAACTGACGTGCGGTGCCTGCGCTCGCACCGGCCGGAATAAGCCCTCGCGGTCGCCGGTTGCAGCGGAACATGCACCATCCACAGGAGTCGCCCAGCGGCATACACCCACTGCTTGCCGGGCGCTTCAGCCCCTACCGGTTCGATCCGTCGACGGTTGTCGACGACCACACCCTCAGGCTGCTGCTGGAGGCCGCGCGGTGGGCACCGTCGGCGGGGAACTCCCAGCCGTGGGGCTTCTTCACCGGCAGGCCCGGCGAGCCGGAGCACGACCGGGTACTCCCTCACCTTGCGCCGAGCTCGGCCCGCTGGGCGACGGATGCGGGCCTGCTCGTCGTCACACTGACGCGTCGGCACGTCGATGACACGCAGCTGCTCTACTCCGAGTTTGCGGACTACGACCTCGGCCAAGCCATCGCACACATGACTGTTCAGGCCCAGGCAATGGGACTGGCTACGCACCAATTCCGGGCCTTCGACCTGGAGGGGCTCACCAAGGAATTGGACCCGAACCCGGGCTGGGTGATCGTCTCCATGGTCGCGGTGGGCAAGGCGGCTGGCGGACCTCCGGAGGGTCGTGACCGGCGCAGCGTCGCGGACTTGCGCTCCGGTCCCTGGTCACCGGCGGAGTAACAACCGAGTCGTGATCCTTGAGCGGGCCGGGCCAGGTCCTCGATCCAGATCATCGAGGCACGGAGGTAGAGTCCGGCGAGGGTGGACACCCACGCGGTCGGCGCCGGCGACCAGGATGTGCTCCAGGTGCACGTCACCCGCAAGCCGCTCGACCTGCCCGGGGACATGGCCGAGCCCGGGGGCCTGACCACGCACCTGTGGGCGGCCCGACGATGTGGCGAAACTGACCGTCTACGTCGTCGACTGGACTCCCGGCAAGATGCTCGAAGCCATCGCAATCCTCGGCTGAACGGATTGCCTTCGCCGCTTGAGCACCGAGGTGGCCGCGTGCAGCCATGAGACGGTCGTTACGGTCGTTCCTCGCGCGGGATCGTCTCGTTGACTCTGTACGCGAGCAGGAACTCTGGCTCAGCCTTTGCGGTTGGTTACTGTGATCGGCAATCAGGTGTCGACCCGCCAGAGAGTGAGAGCGCCCGATGATGCCGCCCTTTTGCGCTATATGCCGTGTTCCGTACCAGCATTCAGGCTTCGAATACGAGGACTTCACCCTCGTGAGCTTTCGGCACACAACGACGTGTCCGGATGACCGGGCTGGTCACCCGGAGCACTGCGAGTGGTTCTGCCCCTCGCACCTACCCCTCACGGAGGGCCTGACGCATCTGCCGGCCGTGGAAGCCCTGGCACACATCCAGGCGAACATGCGCGAGAGGACAGACCAGGGAGCCTAGGGACGACCAGGTCGTGCCCGAGCGGGGCCAGGCCGACCGTGCCGTTCCGCAGCACGGCCTGCGGGCATTCCTGGACGGCGCGCACTACCGGGCTCCTGCGCAAGCTGCCGCCGTTCCAGTACGACTGCGTGATTCAGGCGCACACAATTCGGTCACCGAGAAACTTCTGTCATTGCGTCGGCGGTGCTCGATCGCCTGTCGCACCATGTCCGGCCCGTACGCGTCCGAGTCATCGACTCTGAGCAAGAGACAGAACGTCCCGTTGTTCCCGTACCGGCGAGCGAGCTTGAGGTGGGTCCGGGCCAGGTAGCGTGCGGCTGAACGGCGGTTCGAGAATGAAGTGCGCGCGCAGCTCCTCCCACAGCTCGTCCGGTGCCGCGTCCTCGGAGCGGTCGGCCATCCTGGTGGCTTGTCGGGCGAGACGGAAGTGTCGGTGGCTGACGGCACCTCTTGTGTCAGAGCTGATCTCGCCGCAGCTGTACGTATGTCCGCTCGCCGTGCGCGTCCGTGATGTCGATGGTGACGCTCTCCCACTCTTCGGCGGGTTCCTCCGGGACTTCCCCCACCTGGTACTCGGCCTCCGCCAGGAGCTTCTCGGTTACCCGCACGCCGGTGAGGCGCTCTGTCAGCGCGAGGACCGCTGCCTTGGTGTCGACGTCGGGATCTTCGTCCCCCGATGGGTTGAGGCCGACCTCCATCATCACGGCGTTCAGCTCATCGGGGGTGCTGCCGGTTCTCTCCGCGGGCCGCTCGAAGGCGGTTCGCAATTCGCCCTCTTCGTACCAGTGGAAGAAGTCCATGGGCTTGCCCCCGTTGCTCGAATGCGAGACAGCACGCGTGCCGGCGGAGAGTGCCTCCATGAGGCGTGGGCGGGTGCCCAGATCGCCTCCGAACTCCAGAGCGAGAGTCCACTCCCCTCCCTCGCCCCGCGCGGTGAACACTCCTGCGAGGAAAGCCTCGGGCCACTCCTCGTACCGGCCCAGGAACTCCTGCTGCTCCTCGATGAGTTCGTTGATCCCCGCACACACACCTCGCGGCTCGGTGCCCACGATCCGGAACAACTCCGAAGGCGAGACTCCCCGTACCAGCGTCAGGGTGTACCCGACCTCCAGTCCGTAGGCGAAAAGCGAGGACGAGGAACGTATCCAGCCGTAATCGGCCGCGGTGGCGGAAGTCATGCCGCGCATCGTGCCAGCGCCCACTGACACCGGGGGCCGGGGTGCGCTGCCCGCACTGCTCAGGAACCGTGAGGCCCAGCGGGCCGTTCACGGGCGATGCCGAGGGCCGGACGCCTCGGCGGGGACGTACGGGGTGCCGTCGGCCGAGGCGACCGCCAGCGTGGTCGTGCGGCCGCTGGGCTCGATGCGGATGATGGGGATGGCCTTGTCCTGCGGTCCGCCGTCGCCGGCGATGGCGATCCAGCCGCTCGCGCCCGGCAGCGCCCGCTTCTCGCGCAGCGCGGACAGGGTCCGGTAGACGTCGGCGGCGGTGGGGTCGGAGACGGCGCGGGTGATCCAAATGGTCCGGGCGGCCGTCAGCAGGGCGTCGTACATCATGATCGCCCGCCCGTCCTCCAGGCCGCTGTCCGGAAACGCCGCGGCGAAAGTGCCGTCCCGGAAGGGGGCGACGGTCTCCGGATCGAACGCCTGCGGGGCGGCGTCCCAGGCTCCGGGGTGGGCAAGGCCGGTGTGGACGAGGTCGATCCGGCCCGTGCGCAAGGTCGCGGCCAGTTCGTCGGAGCCGAAGCCGTCGGTGCGGGTGACCATGACGGTGTCGTCCCCCGAGAGCACGGTCATACGGTGATTCCGGCACGGGCGGTCGGCGAGCGCGGTGAGGAAGGCGGGCAGCGAGGTGCCGCGGCCCGCGAAGTAGACGACGTCGGGCCGCGACGCGCACAGATCGGCCAGCTGGGTGCGGAAGGTGTCGGTCAGCCCGGGCTGCGACGAGTCGAACAACGTCGGTACCTCGCCGACCAGCCGGTCGGCCGGGATGCGGGCGCGGAACTGTGTGGCCAGGGTGCTGGTGTACTGGTCCCCGGTGGCGACGTCCTGGACGAACAGGATCCTGTCGTCGGCGCGTTCGCTCGCCGACAGGAACCGTACGGCGGCGGCCGCCTGGTCGGCGTTGACGGGCCCTACGCGCACCAGGCCGGGGGTTCCCGACCAGGAGTCCGCGGTGAGAACCGAGCCGAACGCGGGCAGCCCGCCGGCTGTCAGCTTGCCGACCATGTCCTGGCTGGAGGCGGTGCTGCCGCCCAGGCCGACCGCGGCCACGATCCGGTCGGCACGTCGGCGGCCGAGGACCTGCCCGACGGTGTACTCCCGTTGCTCGGCGGTGCCGCCGGTCTGGGCGAACAGCAGCCTGATCCGTGCCCCGTCCGACGTGGCGTTGGCCTGGCGCTGCGCCAGGTAGGCGCCCTCCAGGTCGTGGCGGACGGATTCCATCAGGCTGGTGCCGTCGTACTCCGCGGTGATCGGCGTCATGTAGACGACGGACACGAACGGCCGTGCGCCGGGCCCGGCGGACGCGTCGACCACCCGCCGGTTCTCCGCGACGATCCGTGTCAGCACCGGCGCCAGGGTGTCGGAGGACCCGAGGCCAGGGGGCGACGACGAGCCGTGGGCCAGCAGACCGACGCAGCTGCGTGTCCTGTCGTCCCCGATGCTCCGCAGGCCCTCGGCGCAGCCGATACCCGCTGGGAGTCCGGGCCGTTGGGCGTCGCCCTCGACCAGCAGGGCGGCGAGGACGGCCAGGGCGACGGCCGACACCCTGCCCCGGCCGCCCCGGCGGCGACTCCGCGCGGGGCAGGCCGGGCCGGCGTCGCTCATGGACTCGCCGATCCGGGCGGCCAGGCGCAGCACCTCGTCCGTGCCGGGCCGCCGACCGGGCTCCTTGGCCAGACAGCGGGAGACCAGGGCACGCAACGGGCCGGGTACCCCCGCCAGGTCGGGATCCTTGTGCACGATGGCGAAGGCGACCGCGATCGGCTCCACGCCGGCCGCGTCGGGATCCTCGAAAGGGCTGCGGCCGAGGGCGGCGAAGGCCAGCACGCTGCCCAGCGCGAACACGTCCGTCGCTGGGGAGATCCCTTGCGGCCCGTTCAACTGTTCGGGTGCCATGAATGCCGGGGTGCCGACCATGCTGCCGCTGCGGGTCAATGCCCGGCTCTGCGTCACGGATCTGGCGATGCCGAAGTCGATCACCCGGACGCCGTCGTCCGCCAGCAGGACGTTGGCCGGCTTCAGGTCCCGGTGCACGATGCCCTGCCGGTGGATGTCGCGCAGCGCCTCCGCCAGTTGGCCGGCCAGTCGAGCGATGTCCGCGGTCGGCAGGGGGCCGCCGGTCCGCACGCGCGCGGCCAGGGACTCGCCGATGACGTACTGGGTGGCCAGCCAGGGTGGGTCGCCGTTCGGATCGGCATCCACCACGGACGCCGTGAAGGCACCGCTCACCTTGCGGGCCGCGGCCACCTCGCGCCGGAACCGGGCTCGGAAGCGCGGGTCGTCGGCGTACTCGGGGCGAATCACTTTCAGCGCCACCTGCCGCCCCGCGGCACTGCGCGCCAGGTAAACGACCCCCATGCCGCCGGCCCCCAGCCGCCGTTCCAGGGTGAACTCCCCGATCCGCCGCACCTGCGGCAACGTACACAGCTCGTTGATCCGCAACCGGGCACGCCTGGTGCCCGCCACACGTTCGGGTGAACCTCCACGAAGATCATCGAGTGAACCCCACGAGGGGCGGGAAGTGAGCCGGCCGTGGTCGTTGCCGCGCCGGCATGCGCCACGGCTCCGCTGCGCTACCACCGGCCCCCAGGTTGGCATAGTGTTCAACTACCTCGTGATTGCCAACCAACCGGGAGGTGGTCTCGGTGACCAACCTGGAAGTCCGGCCCGCAGAGATGACGTGTGGGGCGCTGGTCGACGACAGGCGTCCGGCCGAGGCGACACCGCGGGGCGAGGTACTCTCCGCGCGGGACGTGCCACTGGGCGGCCCACGTGCGATGAGGGTGCGGCGGACGCTGCCGCAGCGGGGCCGGACGCTGATCGGGGCCTGGTGCTTCGCCGATCACTACGGCCCCGACGAGGTCACCCGGACCGGCGGCATGGACGTCGCCCCGCACCCGCACACCGGCCTGCAGACGGTGAGCTGGCTGTTCAGCGGCGAGGTCGAGCACCGGGACAGCCTGGGCACCCATGCCCTCGTCCGGCCCGGTGAGCTGAACCTCATGACGGGCGGGTACGGCATCGCCCACTCGGAGGTCTCCACCCCCCGCACGACCGTCCTCCACGGCGTCCAGCTGTGGGTGGCACTGCCCCAGGAGCACCGCAACACCGCACGCGACTTCCAGCACCACGTACCCGTGCCGGTGCGGATCGACGGGGCCGAGATCAAGGTCTTCCTCGGCTCGCTCGCCGCGGACGCCTCTCCGGTACGGACCTTCACACCGCTGCTCGGTGCCGAGATCACCCTCGAACCGCGAGCGGCGACCACCCTCGCCGTGGACACCGCATTCGAACACGGCCTCCTCGTGGACAGCGGCGAGATCCGCATGGCGGGCACCCCGCTGCGCCCGGCGGAGCTGGGCTACCTCCCGTGCGGTGCCGACACCCTGACGCTGGTCAACGAGTCGGATGGCCCGGCGCGGACGATCCTGCTCGGCGGCGCCCCCTTCGAGGAGGAGATCGTCATGTGGTGGAACTTCGTCGGCCGCACCCACGAGGACATCGTCCGGGCCCGGGAAGAGTGGGAAGCTTCCTCCGACCGCTTCGGCACCGTGGAGGGATACCCGGGAGACCGCCTTCCGGCCCCCGCCCTGCCGAACGCCACCATGCGGCCGCGGAGGAACCCTCCACGTCGCTGACCCCCTCCGAAAGGGGCCATGAGCGGGCACCCACACCGGGGCGCGGTCCGGAAAACCGTTGATCGGACGGCTCAGCAGCCGTTCCCGCCGGGGCCACCGAAGAACAGGTAGGTGCCCCAGTCGGACGTCGTGTTGTTGGTGATCTGAACGGAGTAGCAGGGGCCGCTGACCGATCCCGCGTCCGACAAGGTCGCGTACACCGCGCCGCCGCTTACGGGGTTTACCGCTGCCGCCCGTTGGTACGCGGCTTGGCCGAAGCCCTTCGCGGCGTGCTGCCCGGAACCCATCGAGGGCCACATCGCGAGCTTGGTTGCGACCTCGCCGCCGAATTTGGCCCGAGTGGCTCCGGTGCTCAGCGGACCGTTGCCGAACCATGATGCCGGGACGCAGCCGATCGGATGGTCGTCGAAGTAGAACCACCACGCGTTGTTGGTGAGATAGAAGCCCATCTTGTACTCGACCTGGGATCCGCCGGTCTGAGAAAACTGCAGCGGGACTCCCGGAGTCACATAAGGGTTGGCGACAAGGCGGAACACACCACCTTCCAGATTGTAGAAGGAGTGGCCGACGTGGTAGGTCTCCCGGGTCGCGTAGACGAAAAGATGGGGTGCTGCGTTTCCGTACCGCTCGACCTCGACATGCCAACCGCATTCCACGGTCTGCAGGACGGTGGCTTCGTGTCCCGCGGAGTACCACTGCTGACTGAAAGTCACCTGACTCGCCCCGGCGAGCGGGTTCCACACATTGAGCTTGCTTGATCCGCCCAGGCAATTGATATTCTGCTCGCCGGTCGCGTATCGCTGCTGGAGCGCGAATGCCGGTGCCTCGGCGGCGGCAGGTGCCGCAAAGGCGATGTGGTTGTCCTTCGCCGAGAAGTCCGCCAGGTTCGGGAATCGGCACAGCCTCGACAGGGTGGTGCGGTACAGCGGCGTGGTGCCGGCGGGCAGGGTCCGAGCAGTCCATGGACCCTGCGGTCGTGGATGCGTGGTCTCCCGCGACCTCGGGTCAGGCGGGGTCGACTCGTCACCTTCGGCCACCTGAGGTGGGCCCTCGGCGGGGGCGACGGCGAGACCGCCCCAGCGCTGCGCGGCGGGATGCAGTTCCTCACGGACGCAGTCGATGACCTGACCGTCAGTTTCGACGAAGCTTTCGACGGCGCTCACGCCCTTGTACAGATCCATGACATACGCCTGCATTTCCTCGAAGGCGGATGCGCTTTCGACTGCCGCGCCAGGCAGTTGGCGGACTTCTTCGTACCTCGCCGACGCCACGGATTTGAGGAATGCATCGAAGGGCTGCGGGGAAAGGGTAGTGGTCATGAGGGTGACGCTCCCGGGTCTGGAATCGGTGGCCGCCTTATCGGTGGCCGGATCCCGGATCGTCGGGAGTGCGTACCGGCGACACGTCGGTGACGACTCACTTGCCCTCAAGGGTAATATGCCACTTCACTCCGCGCACGCCGTCCGTTCGTGTGACCGGCGCGGCACTCGGGGCGCCAACGCGGAGCTTGCGGCGCTGACCGCCTGACCACCTGGCCACCTGACCGAGCCGATCAGCGGCGGCAGGGGCGACCGGGGGTAGTGTCGTCGTCGCTCTCCGCGCTGCGGCAGTCGCCTTTCTGGCCGGTTCACCTGGACGGACAGCAGCTTTCCACGCATTACCGGCAGTAGCTGATTTGCCAGGAATAACGAACATTCCCCAGACGGCCCGCGACATCCAGGTACTCGAACCGCCATTTCGCGTACCGACAACCACTCCCCCTGAGCCGCTAGATCAAATAGGCTTGCACCGTTCATAGTTGATGCTTCATTGACTGCCGCAACGGGGAGTTTCCACATGGCCATCCAGCCACCAACCGCGACCGGGCATCCGCTGTTCGGTTCGATGACGGACCTGCAGCGCGACACACTGGGCACCTATCTCAAGGCCCAGCAGGAGCACGGTGACGTGGTGCGATTCGTCGCGGGTCCGCCGGGAATGCGGGCGCAGTTCTACGGGGTGTTCTCGCCGGAGGGCGCCCAGCAGGTGCTCGCCTCCTCGGCGTCCACGTTCCGCAAGGACAGCCGGTTCTACGACGAGTTGCGGGACTCCTTCGGCAACGGCCTGCTGACCAGCCAGGACGAGGAGCACCTGCGGCAGCGGCGGCTGCTCAATCCGCTGTTCAGCCAGCGCCAGGTGGACAATTACGGCACCGATATCGCCGCCGAGGCGAAGGAATTGGCGCAGCGCTGGGAAAGCGCGGAGGACGCCACCGTCGATGCGGCTTCCGAAATGGCCCATTACACCCTGCGTGTGATCGGCCGGTTGCTGTTCGGAACGGGCAGTGATCTGGAGACCGCGCTCGGCAGTGTGCAGCGGAACTTCCCCATCATCAACGCGTACGCCGTGAAGCGGGCCTTCGCGCCGGTCAACCTTCCGCGGAAGGTGCCGACCCCGACGAACAAGAAGGCGCTCAAGGCGCACCAGGAACTCTACGAGGTGTGCGACCAGATCATCGCGGCCCGCCGGGACGCGGAGGCGGCCGGCGCGTCGGAGCGGCACGACATGCTCAGTGTGCTGGCGCGGGCCAAGGACGAGAACGGGGACCCGATCTCGGCGCAGGAGATCCGGGACCAGGTGCTGGTGTTCCTGGTGACCGGCCACGAGTCCACCGCCACCTCGCTGGCGTTCGCGCTGCACATGCTGGCGATGAATCCGCGAGTCCAGGAGCGGGCGCTGGAGGAGGTCGACTCGGTGCTGGGCGGTACGCCGCCGGGCTCCGGTGACCTGGGCCGGCTGGGGTACCTCGGCCGGGTCATCAAGGAGACGATGCGGCTGTACCCGGCGGCGCCGTCCTTCGGCCGGTCCCCCGACCGGGACGTGCGGATCGGCGAGTACCTGATCCCGAAGGGCTCCGACGTGCTGGTCAGCCCCGGTGTGATCCAGCGGCGACCGGACATCTGGGAGGACCCTGACCGCTTCGACCCGGACCGGTTCCTGCCGGAGAAGGAGGCGGAGCGGCCGCGGTACACCTGGTTCCCGTTCGGTGGCGGCCCGCGGGCCTGCGTGGGCCAGCACCTGGCGATGCTGAACGCGGTGCTGACGCTGGGTTCGCTGCTCCAGCGGTACTCGGTCGCGCCGGTGGACACCGACATCCCGATGTCGACGGGGGTGACCCTGCGAGCCGAGGGCCCGGTGCGGGTGAGGCTGACCCCGCGCTGACCCCGCGCGGCTGACCGGCGGGTTCTTCGCGCACGCGGGGCGGCTGCCCCGCCCCCTGGTGAGGGCGGGGCAGCCGCGGGTGCCGGCGGCGCGCCGGCGCGCCGGTCAGCGGAAGGTGTTCAGGCGGCCCGCGATATGCGCCGCGGCGCCCTCCAGGAGGGTGTCGGCGATGGCCTCCACGGTGCGGGAGCGCCACGGCTGCAGCGGGGTGCCGGCAACCACCTGGTTGAACGCGCCCATCGCCGGCCCGCAGTGGACGAGGTAGTCGACCCGGGACCGCTGGTCACCGGTGACCGCGAGCCGGAACCCTCGGTCGAAGTAGCCCCGGAAGAGGGCCGCCAGCTCGGCCTTGGGGTCCTGACCGGGCACGGCGGCCGGCGGCTGGGCCCCGTCCAGGAAGCGGTCGACGACCTGGGCGCGGGTGTCGGCGTCGAGTTCGGCGAAGGAGCCGTGGTGCCGCCAGACCTCGTACAGGCGGGCCGCCCGGGCGGGGAAGAACAGGCCGCGCTTGAGGTAGCGGGCCTGTACGCCGAGCTCGAACATCTCGCCCCAGGGGGCGGTGTCCACGTCGAACTCGCGGGCCTCCTGGAGGATGTCCTTGACCTCGGGGCTGGTGGCGGCCTCGACCGAGCACTGGTTGACGGATCCGGTCAGCAGGAACTCGGCGCCGAGGAGGAAGGCCGCGGCGGCCGCCTCCGGGGTGCCGATGCCGCCGGCGCAGCCGATGTGCACGCGGTGGCCGGGCAGGGCGGCCGCGTCGCGGAGCCGCAGGACGGCGGGGAGCAGGGTGAGCAGGTCAGCGGTGCTGCTGAGCCAGCCGCCGTCGGCCTCCACACACAGGTCGTCGGCCATCGGGCGGGCGGCGGCCCGGCGGGCTTCCTCGTCGGTGACCTCGCCTGCCGCGAGGAGCCGGTCGACCAGCGCCCGCGGCGGCGGGGCGAGGAACTCGGCGGCCACGTCGGTGCGGTTGACCTTGGCGATGATCCGGCCGCCCTTGAGACGGAACCGGACCAGTGCCGGGGTGATCAGCGGGAAGCCGGAGGCCTCCACCAGGTCGACGCCGTGCCGCAGCAGCAGGTCGACGAGGGCGGCTTCCTGCTCGGGGGCGCCATGCCGGTAGAGCAGGTTGACGCCGAAGGCGCCGCCGAGGCCGAGGTCGGTGGCGAGGGAGCGCAGGTGGTCCTCGGTCTCGGTGGCGGTGAGTCCGGAGGTGCCCAGGAAGCCCAGGAGTCCGGCCTTGGCGGCGGCGCGCAGCATCTCGGGGCCCGAGATGCCGCCGTGGAGGGAGCCGAGGAGGTATGCGCGGCGCAGGCCGTAGCGGGCCCGGAAGCTCGCGGAGCCGAGCGTGTCCGCGTGGAGGGAGGCTCCGGGGGTGGCGGAGACGGCCGCCGGGGTGGCAGCGGGCTCGGGGGCGGCGGAGGCCGTCGTGAGGGTGCGGTCCACGCTGGTGGCGGCCGGGAGCGGGGCGGGGGTGGCCGGCGGCTCGACGGTGGCGGCCGTGGCCTGTACCCGGGACGTGGCCGCCGGGGCGGGGGCCGGTTCGGGGGCCGGGAGCGGGGTGGCGGCGGAGCGGATGCGGGCGACCAGGCGGGTGAGGACCTGGCCGGGGCCGAGCTCGGTGAAGGTGAACTCGCCGTGCCCCATCAGCCGCCGGACGGTCTCGGTCCAGCGGACCGGGGAGGCGATCTGGGCGGCCAGGGTCTCCTTGACGGCGTCCGCCCGGTAGGGCCGGGCGTCGGTGTTGGCGAGCACCGGGACGGTCGGCGGGGCGAAGGTGAACCCGTCCAGGAAGGCCGCGAACTCCTCGGCGGCGCCCCGCATGTAGCGGGAGTGGAAGGGGGCGCTCACGTTCAGCCGGACCGCGCGGGCGCCGGCCGCCTCGAAGGCAGTGCGGGCGGCGTCGATCGCCTCGGCCGGGCCGGCGAGCACGAACTGGTCGTGGGCGTTGTGGTTGGCCAGGTCCAGGCTGTCCAGGCCGGACTCGGCGAGCACCCGGTTGAGGGTGTCCTCGTCGGTGCCGACGACCGCGGCCATCGCGCCGCCGCCCGCGGCCGCGGCCATCAGGGCGCCGCGCCGCTGTACCAGGCGCAGGCCGGTCTCGAAGTCGAAGACGCCGGCGGCGAAGAGGGCGACGTACTCACCGAGGCTGTGGCCGATGAGGTAGTCGGCGGGCTCCGGGTCGCGGGTGAGGTGGTCGAGGTGGCTGAGGGCGCTGACCGTGTAGAGCGCGGGCTGGGTGTATTCGGTGCTCGCGAGGCGGCGCTCGGGGTCCGTCACGCACAGTTCCTCGATGGAGTAGCCGAGGATCCGGTCGGCCGCGGCGGTGAGGTCGGGGAACTTCGCGAACAGTTCCTTGCCCATGCCCCGCTGCTGGGACCCCTGTCCGGGGAAACCGTAGACCTTCATGCCGTGTGCCTTCCTGGGTGTGTGGGGTGCGCCGGTTCCCCGCGGGGCCGCAACGGGCCGGACGGCCGGGGCCGGCCGCGGGGCGGCCAGCCTCCGGGCCCGGGGGATCTGCTCCGGGTCGTACCCGAAGGGGCTGAGCAGGGGCAGGGAGCGCGAACGGCTCCCCGCCGGGAGGTTGTTGCGGGCGAAGTTGTGCAGGGTGCCCGACGGGCCGAGGTCGAGGTAGAGGAAGTCGCCCCGCTCCCCCATCGCGGCCATGGCCCGCTCGAACTCGATGGGGCGGCGGGCCACCTGCCAGAAGTGCTGGACGGTGGGCCGCTCGACGGGCCGGCCGTCCACGCAGGAGATCCACGGTACGGCGGGGCGGGCCAGAGCCACGCCGTCGAAGGCGTGGCGGCACTGGTCGAGGACGTCTTCCATGTGCCGGGAGTGGTAGGCGTACTCGACGGGCACCCGCTGGTGCAGCACATCGGCGGCGCGCAGCTCCCGCTCGGCGCGAGCGAGGGCGTCTTCGGTGCCGGCGACCACGAAGTGGCCGGGGTAGTTGCGGGCGGCGACATCGCAGTCGGCCAGTGCGGGGATGCGGGCGAGGACGTCGGTGGGGGCGAGGACGGCGAGCATGCCGCCGCGCGGGCCGACGCGCATGGCGTTGGCCTGCCGCACCAGCACCCGCAGGCAGTCGGCCTCGTCCAGGCTGCCGGAGAGCACGGCCGCCGCGTACTCGCCGAGGCTGGAGCCCAGCAGGAAGTCGGGTTCCAGGCCGGAGGAGCGCAGGGTCTCCGCCAGGGCCAGTTCGGTCATGACGATGGCGGGGTGGGTGAGCCGGGTGTCGGTGAACGGCTCGTTCTTGCGCCGGGCCGGGTCGAACATCCGGGCGATGACGGACTCGCCGAGCTCCGCGGCGACCACGGAGTCGTGGCGGAGCAGGGCGGCGCGGAACACCTCGTCCTGGTCGAACAGCTCCTTGCCCATGCCGTAGTACTGGGAGCCCTGGCCGGAGAACATGAAGACCACGGGCAGGTCTCCGGCCGGGGCCGCGCTCGCGGCAGCGGCGGCGGTCACCGGAAGGTGTCCCAGAACAGGCCCCCGGAGGGGGCGGCGGGCTCGGCGGGCGCGGCGGCGGCCGGAGCGGCCGCGGGGCGGATCACCACACGCGGGGTGCGGGCCGGCCGGGGCAGTTCGGTGCGGGCCGCAGCGACCGCCGTGTTCGGGGGCGGGGCGAGGAGGAGGTGGGCGTTGGTGCCGCCGTCGGCGAAGCAGTTGAGGGCGGCGAGTGCGGCCTCGGCCGGCCAGGGCCGGGCCTCCCGCGGGAAGTACAGCGGGGAGGCGTCCAGGTCGTAGTGGGCGAGGGGCTCCTGGCCGGAGCCGAACGGCACCTGCTCCCCGTGGTGCAGCATCAGCGCCACCTTGATGAACGCGGCGATACCCTCCGCGGCGAGGGGGTGGCCGATGTTCGGCTTGACCGAGCCCAGGGCCACCGGCTGCGCCGAGCCGGCCCGGTAGACCGCTTCCACCGCCTTGAGTTCGAGCAGGTCGGTGACGGCGGAGCCGGACCCGTTGGCCTCCACCCAGCCGATGTCCTTCGGGAGCCGGCCGCTGCGGGCGAGGGCCTCGACCATCACCTCCTTCTGGGCGGCCAGGTTCGGGGTGGCGGGCCCGGCGGTACGGCCGTCGTTGTTGATCGCGATGCCCTTGAGGACGGTGAGGACGCGGTCCCCGGCGGCCAGGGCGGCGGCGAGCGGCTTGAGGACGACGACGCCGACACCCTCGCCGAGGATCAGGCCGGCCGCCCGGCGGTCGAAGACGTGGAAGGCGGGGCCGGGGTTGAGCAGGCCGCGCTGGCCGAAGACCTGGTGGGCCCGGTCGTCGGCGAGCAGGCTGACGCCCGCGACCACGGCCGCCTCGATGTCGCCCGCGCGCAGCGCCTGGGCGGCCATGTCCATCGCCACCAGGGCGGAGGAGCAGGCGGTGTCCACGACCACGCTGGGGCCGCGGAAGTCGAAGAACTGGGAGACGTTGGCGGACAGGTAGTTCTGTCCGGTGACGACGACCGGGTTCTTGGCGCCTGCGAGGCGGTCGGTCTCGGGGGTGTGGGTGGCCCGGCCGCCGACGTAGACGCCGACCCGGTGGCCCTTGAGCTCGGCGGGCCGGTACCCGGCGTGGTGCAGGGCGTTGTCCACCTCTTCGAGGAGGAGCAGGGCCTGCGGATCCATGGCCGCGACGTCGGCCTCGGCGAGGAGGAATGCCTCCGGGTCGAAACGGAGCTCCTCTCGGAGGAGGCCGGCGTGGTAGCCGACGGGGTGGCCGAACCGGGTGTCGGGGATGGGCCGCAGGGCCGAGCGGCCCTGTCGCAGCAGTTCCCAGTACGCGCCGGCGGACGGCGCGTCGGGGAACCGGCAGGCGAGGCCGACGACGGCGATGTCGGCGCCGGCCGGGGCGGCGGCCGGGATCGCGGCGGCGGGACCGCCGGCGGGGGCGGGCGATGCGGACGGGGCTACGGCGGCAGGAACAGGGGCGGGGGCGGCGGCCGGTTCGGGGGCCGGAGTCGGGGCCGGAGTGGCCGTGCCGGCCGGGGCCGCCTGGGACGGGGCGAAGGCCGCGAGGAGCGCCTCGCGGTGATCCTCGGCCAGGTGGGCGGCGAAACCGTCCGCGGTCGGGTGCTCCAGCAGCGCGGAGGGGTCGATGGAGACGTCGAGCCGCTTGGCGGCCGTCTGCACCAGCTGCGACACCATGATCGAGTCGGTGCCGTAGTCCTGGATGGGCGTGTCGCCGTTCAGCTTGGCCCGGTCGAAGCGGAGTTCGGTGGCGAGCAGGTCCAGCAGCCATGCGGAGGCCGCGTCCACGGCTGCCCGCACCCCGGCCTCCTCCCCCGTCCGGACGGCCGCGGCGGCCGGCGCCGCCGGCACGGCGGTGGCCTGGGCCGGAGCGCCGGCGGCCTGGGCCGGGACGAGGCGACGGGCGGTCAGCAGGGACGGGTCGAAGGCGGCCTCCGGGCGCGGCAGGGCCGGCAGGACCACCCGGGCGCCGCTCGCCAGGGCGCGGTCGAGCAGGGCCAGGCCCTGGGCGTCCGTCAGGGTGTCCAGGCCGGATGCCTGGTACGCGGCGCTGCGCGCCTCCCCCATGCCGGTCTCCTTCCAGCTCGGCCACTCGATGCTGAGCAGCGGCAGCCCGTAGGGGCGGGCTTCGGCGACCGCGTCCAGGTAGGCGTTGGCGAGGGCGTAGTCGCTCTGGCCGACGGCGAGCGCGGGAACGGTGGCGGCGACCGAGGAGTAGAGCACGAAGAAGCTCAGCGGCTCGTCGCGGAAGCACTCCACCAGGGAGTCCAGGCCGAAGACCTTCGGGCCGACGACCCGGTCGATGTCGGCCTGCGTCTTGCGGACGAAGGCGGGGGTCTCGAAGTCGGTGAAGCCGGCGCTGTGCACCACGCCGCCGACCGGGCCCATCCGGAGCTTGACCTCGGCCAGACTCTTGGCCAGGGCCTCCTTCTCCTCCAGCGGCACGGCGAGGACCTCCAGCTCCACGCCTCGCTCGGCCAGCTCGGCCAGCGGGCGCAGCTTGGCGCCCAGCGGGGTGCCGGCGGTGATGTGGGCGGGCCACTCGGCGCGCGGCGGGAGTTGCTCGCGGCCGGTCAGCACCAGCTTGCGGACGCCGTACCTCTCGACGAAGTGGCGGGCGGTGAGCAGGCCCAGGCCGCGGGTGCCGCCGGTGACCCACAGGACGTGGCCGTCGGGGAAGGCGGGCGCCGGGGCCGCGGTGTCCGGCAGGGCGGTCAGCCGTGCGGTGTGGCGTACACCGTCGCGGTGGGCGACCTCGTGCGGATCGTCGCCGGCGGCGAGTTCGCCGGTGATCTGCCGGCAGAGCTCCTCGTCGCCGGCGGTCCCGGCGTCCAGGTGGCGGGAGCGCAGGTGGCGGTACTCGCTCTGGAGCATCCGGTACAGGCCGGTGCGGGCGGCGCCGCCGGTACCGGGGCCGGCGGGGGTCTGGCGGGTGACCAGGAGGGCGGTCAGCTCGTGGCGGCTGTCGACGAGCCTCTGGATCCAGCGCAGCCAGTCGGGCAGCAGGTGGTGGGCGGAGGGCAGCGCCGGGGCGGTGCAGCCGGCCAGGTCGACGACCGCGTCGAAGCGGTCCCAGCGGGTGCCGGGCGCGGCGAGGTCGGCGGCGATCCGGTCGGGGGTGAGGATCTCGGCGGCGGGCAGCAGGGCGGCCAGCCGGGCGGCGAGGGCCTCGGTGCCGGGGGCGGCGAGGACGGCGGTGCGGGCGGGCAGGGCGGTCCGGGCGGCCGGGGCGGCGGGGACCCAGTGGCGGACGAGGAGCTGCCCGGCGGACGCGGTCGCGTCCGTCACCGGGGCGGCCGGCGCGGAGCCGGCGGCCGAGGCGGCGGTGGCCGGTCCGGTGCCCGGGTCGAGGGCGGCGAGTTCGGCGTCCGCGGCGGCCAGCCAGACCCGCTCCCCGTCGAAGGGGTAGCCGGGCAGGGCGGCGCGGGTGGGCCGGACGGCCGGGTGCAGCACGGTGAAGTCGACCGGGCGGCCTTGCGTCCATGCCTCGGCGACGGCTGCCGGGTCGGCGGCCGGCGGCTCGCCCTTGACGGGCTTGCGCAGGTTGACCACGCCGCGGTGGCTGCCGGCCGGGGCACCGCCGGCGGCCAGCTCCTCCAGCTTGCCGGCGAGTTCGGGCAGGTCGTGGAAGAGGACGGCGATCCGGTGCTCCATGGCCTCGCGGCCGGTCTGCAGGGTCCAGGCGACCTGCGCGGGGGTGGTTCCGGCGGACTCGGCGCGCAGGTGCGCGGCGAGCCGACGGGCCTGGGTGGTCAGCCGGCCGGCGTCGCGGGCGGAGAGCACGGCCAGGTGCGGGCCTCCCGCGGGCGTACCGGCGGCCTCGGCGGCGGCCGGGTCGGCGAGGTACTCCTGGAGGATGATGTGGGCGTTGGTGCCGCCCGCGCCGAAGGAGCTGACGCCGGCGGTGCGCGGCTTGGCGGTGCCGTCCGCGAGGACCCGGCGCGGCCAGGGCGCGGTCTCCCGCTGGACCTCGAACGGGGTGGTCCCGAAGTCGATGTTCGGGTTGAGGCGGTCGGCGTGCAGGGAGGCGGCGAGTTCGCCGTGCCGCATCTGGAGCAGCACCTTGGTGATGGCGGCGACACCGGCGGCGGATTCGGCGTGCCCGATGTTGGACTTCACCGAGCCGATCGGCAGCCGGTCGGGGGTGTCGCCCTTGAAGGCGCGGAGCATGCCGGTGACCTCGACCGGGTCGCCGAGGGCGGTGCCGGTGCCGTGCGCCTCCAGGTAGTCGAGGTCGGCGGGGCGCAGGCCGGCACGGTCGAGGGCGGACCGGACCAGGTCGCCCTGGGCCTTGGGGTTGGGGACGCTGTAACCGGAGCCGGCGCCGCCGTGGTTGACGGCGGATGCCTTGACGACGGCGAGGATGCGGTCGCCGTCGGCGAGGGCGGCGTCGAGGCGCTTGAGGAGGACGGCGCCGGAACCCTCGGCGGGCACGTAGCCGGTGCCTCCGTCGCCGAAGCTGCGGCAACGGCCGTCCTCGGCGAGGAAGCCGCGCTGGGCGAGCTGGAGGAACTTCACCGGGTGGCTGGAGATGTTGACACCGCCGGCGACGGCGACGTCGCAGTCGCCGTTGCGGATGGCCAGGCAGGCCTGGTGGATGGTGACCAGCGAGGAGGAGCACATGGTGTCCAGGGCGACACTGGGCCCGGTGAAGTCGAAGAAGTAGGAGACCCGGTTGGCGACCGAGGCGTACGAGGAGGAGGTGGCGAAGCCGTTGCCGCGCAGGGCCTCCTGGACGCCGTAGAGCTGGTAGTGGCCGTACATCATGCCGACGAACACGCCGGTGCGGGCGCCACGGAGCTGTGCGCGGGTGTAGCCGGCGTCCTCCAGGAGATGCCAGACGGTCTCCAGGAAGACGCGCTCCTGGGGGTCGGTGTGCTCGGCCTCGATCTGCGACATGCGGAAGAACAGCGGGTCGAAGCGGTCGGCGCCGCGGACGAACCCGCCCCACTTGCCGTAGGTCTTGCCGAAGACCGACTTGTCGGGGTCGTAGAAGGTGCCGTGGTCCCAGCGGTCGGCGGGGATCTCCTCGACGCTGTCGCGGCCGGCGCGGAGGTTGCTCCAGAACTCGTCCACGTCGTCGGCCTGCGGGTAGCGGCCGGCGACGCCGATGATCGCGATGTCGGCGTCGGCTCCGGAGGTGGAGGCGGAGGGGGCGGAGGAGGTGGAGGGGGCGGAGGCCGGAACGGGGGCGGGGGTCATGGCGGTGGGCTCCGGGAGGGCGGGTGCGGGGGCCTCGGGCACGGCGGCTTGGACGGGCTCGGCGGCGGCGGTCCGAGCGGCCACGGGGTCGGGCGCCGGTGTCGCGGTTGCCGGTGCGGGGGCCGCGGGTTCGCCTGCCGGGTGTGCGGGGTCGGCGAACGCGGTCGGGTGTTCGGCGGTGAGGTAGCCGGCGAGCTCGCGGACGGTCACGTACTCGAAGAGGAGGGTCTTCGGCAGCGGGCCGAAGCGGTCCTCCAGGCGGCGGACCACGCTCATGGTGATGAGGGAGTCCAGACCGTAGTGGTCGAAGGACTCGGTGAGGGCGATCTCGCTCTCGGGCAGCTTGAGTTCCTCCGCCAGCAGGCCGAGGACCAGGGCTTCGGCGCGCTCCTGGGCGTCGGCCGCCGGCACCTGCCCGGTGGCCCCGCCCGCCCCCGCGGCCGGAGCCGTCGCCGGGACGGAGGCGGGGGCGGGGGTGCCGGTCAGCGCGGAGAGGATGCGGTCCGGGTCGCCGGGGGCGAGCAGCAGCCGGGAGGCGGTGCCGGCCAGGGCGCGGTCCAGGGCGTCCAGGGCGGCGGCGGTGGCCAGCGGGCGCATGCCGAGGACCCGGTCCATGAACTCCTCGGCGGCGGCGTCGATCCGCATGCCGCCGTCGGCCCAGACCGGCCAGGCCGCGGCCAGGGTGCGGCCGTGCCGGGTGCCGGCCTGGCGCTGCCGTTCCCGCTCCTCGGCGAAGTGGTCGAGGAAGGCGTTGGCGAAGGCGTAGTCCGTCTGGCCGGTGTTGCCGAAGGCCGCGGCGGCGGAGGAGAAGGCGACGAAGTAGTCCGGGCGGTCCTCGCGGGTGGCCTCGTCGAGCAGGACGGTGCCGTGCACCTTGGCGGCGAGCACGGCTTCGGCGTCGGCGCGGTCCTTGCGGGCCAGCAGACCGTCGCGGAGCACGCCGGCGGCGTGCAGCACGCCGGCGACCCTGCCGTGGGCGGCGCGGGCCTGCTCGACCAGGCGGCGCACGTCCGCCGGGTCACAGACGTCGGCGAGGATCACGCGGGCGCCGATGGCGGCGATCCGGGCGAGTGCCTCGGGGCCGGGGGTGGTGCGGGAGGCCAGCACGATCCCCCCGGCGGGCGCTCCGGCGGCGGTGCGGACGGCCGCGAGGTGCTCGGCGAGCAGCAGGCCGAGGGCGCCGGTGCCGCCGGTGATCAGGTGCGCGCCGGGACCGCTGTACGGAGTGGGGCCGGCGGCGGGCAGATCGGTGCGGTGCCAGGTGCGGCGGGCGCGGCCGGTGGCGTCGGCGCGGACCTCGGGACCGCCGGGGGCGGCGAGTTCGGCGGTGACCGCGGCCGCCGGGGAGGTGCCGACGGCGACGGCGAGGACGCCGAACTCGACGGCCGGGTGCTCCAGGCGGACCGACCGGGCCAGGGCGGCCATGGCCGGGTGGGCCGGGGAGCCGGCCGGGTCGGCGTGGACGTAGAGGTAGCGCAGGGCGCCCCGGCGGGACCGCTGCCAGGCCTGGAGCAGGGCGGCGGCGGTGTGGAAGCCGTGCTCGACGGCGTCGGCCGGGGCGGTGTCGGGGCCTGCCAGGTGCACCACGACCGGGGTGCCGGCGGTGGTGGCGGGCAGGGCGGCCAGCGCGGCCTCGGCCGCGGCGGCGGAGGCCGGGCCGAGGGCCGGGCGGTGCACGGCGGGTATGGCGCCGGCGGCGGCGAGGGCGGCGGTGATCTCCTCCGTCCGGCTGTCGGTGGCGGCCCCGCCGGCGTCGAGGACCAGCACGGGCGTGCCGGCCGGGAGGGTGCCCGCGGCGGCGGGCAGCGGCTCCCAGTCGGCGCGGAAGGCGTGCACCCGTTCGGCGGCCGGGGCGGGTGCGGGGGCCCGGTGGGTGGCCGCGGCGGCGGGTACGGCGCGCAGGGTGAACGCCTCGATGACGCAGACCACCTGGCCGGCGTCGTCCAGGAGGGAGACGTCGAAGCAGAGGGTGCCGGGGCGGGCCGGGCGGGTGGAGGGGGTGGCGTGGGCGTGGACCTGCTGGGGCAGGTCGGCGTAGCGGCGCACCGAGCCGAGCGAGAACGGCAGGTACGGGACCGGGTGCGCGGGGTCGGCGGCTTGGGGGGCGAGCCGGCCGGCGGTCTGCAGGGCGGCGTCGAGCAGCGAGGGGTGGAAGGCGTACGCGGCGGCGTCGGCGCGGTGGTCCGCGGGGAGGCGCAGCCGGGCGATGGCCTCGCCGTCGCCCTCGGCGATCTCCTCGATCACCCGGAAGGCCGGTCCGTAGGCGAAGCCGAGCCGGGCGAAGCCCTCGTAGGCGTCGGCGGCGGGGTGGACGCGGGGGCAGCGGGCGCGGACGGCCGCCAGGTCGACGGGGGCCGGGCGGGGGCCCGGGTCGCCGAACCGGAGTGTGCCGGCGGAGTGCGGCGGGGCGTCCTGGGCGGCGCCGCGGATCTCGAAGGACGCGGGGCGGGCCGGGTCGCCGGTGAGGCGGACCCGCAGGCCGGCGGTGCCGGCGGGGAGCCGGACCGGGGCGGCCCAGACCAGTCCGTCGACACCGGTCACCGGGGTGCCGGGGGCGGCGAGTTCGCCGGCGAGCCGGGCCATCTCCAGGTGGACCACGCCCGGCAGCACGGGCTCACCGCCGACGATGTGGTCGCGGAGGAAGAACTCGGTGCCGGTGAGCTCCTTGGCGAAGACCCGGGTGGCGCCCCCGCTGCCGGTGCCGGGCTCGGCGGGCAGCTCGGAGTCGAGCAGGGCCGGGTGCAGGGGGGTTTCGGGCGCGGCGGGGGCCGGGCTGGCCGGTGCCGCCGGTGCGGTGACCCAGTGGCGGGTGGGGGTGAACGGGTAGCTGGGCAGGTGGACGCGGCGGCGCGGGCCGCGGTGCAGGGTGCGCCAGTCCGGCTCGGCGCCGGCCAGCCAGGCGGCGGCCACGGCGTCGAGGTCGGCGGTCGCGGCGGGGGCGGCGGCGGCCGCGTCGTCGGCGACCCGGGCGGTGCGGACCGCGGACGGCCGGCCGGCCAGGTGCGCGGCGAGCTCGTCGCGCAGCGCGCCGGTGGAGCCGGCGACCACGGCGAGGCGGTGGGCCATCGGCTCGCGGCCGGTCTGGAGGGTGAACGCGAGGTCGCCGGGCGGGACGTCCTCGGCGTCGAGGTGGTCCACGAGCCGCTGTGCGGTGCGCCGCAGGGCCTCCTCGTCGCGGGCGGAGAGCACGTACAGCTGGGCGCCCGCCTGGTCGTCGCGGGTGTCGGGCATGGTCGGTTCCTCCAGCACGAGGTGCGCGCCCGCTCCGCCGAAACCGAAGGAGCTGACGCCGCCGCGGCGGGGCCGCGGGGTGCCGTCGGTGTCGTGGGTGCGCGGCCAGGGTCGGGCGGTGGCGGCGATCTCGAAGGGGCCGCCGTCGAGTTCGAGGTAGGGGTTCTGCTCGCGGAAGTGCAGGCTGGCCGGGATGGTGCCGTGGCGCAGGCCGAGCGCGACCTTGAACAGGCCGGCGATGCCGGCGGCGGCCTCCAGGTGGCCGATGTTGGTCTTGACCGAGCCGAGGGCGACCGGGCTCGCGGTGCCCGGCGCGGCGGTGTCGCCGGCGGCGCGCAGGCGGCGGAAGGCGGTGGACAGGCCGGTGGTCTCGATGGGGTCGCCGAGGGCGGTGCCGGTGCCGTGGGCCTCGACGTAGCCGACGCTGTCCAGCGGGATCCCGGCGGCGGTGTACGCGTCGACCAGGAGGTCGGCCTGGGCCTCGGGGCTGGGGGCGGTCAGCGAGGTGGTCCGGCCGCCGTGGTTGACGGCGACCGCCTTGATGACCGCGTGGACGGCGTCGCCGTCCGTCTCGGCCCGGTCGTGGGGCTTGAGCAGGACCAGGCCGGCGCCCTCACCGCGGACGTAGCCGTCGGCGCGGCTGTCGAAGGCCTTGCAGCGGCCGTCGGGACTGAGCATCTCGCCCTGGCTGAGCGCCTCGTACACCGACGGGGACAGGATCAGGCTGACGCCGCCGGCGAGGGCCAGGTCGCAGGTGCCGTCGCGGAGGGCGGCGGTGGCCTGGTGGACGGCGGTCAGGGAGCCGGAGCAGGCGGTGTCCACGGCGATGCTGGGGCCGCGCAGGTCCAGCAGGTAGGAGACCCGGTTGGGGATGACGGACAGGGCGGCGCCGGTGAGGGTGTGGCCCTCGGTGCCGCGGCCGGCGGCGCGCTGGACGTCCAGGTAGTCGGAGTTGGTGACGGCGACGAAGACGCCGACCCGCTTGCCGGCGAGGTCGGAGGGGCGGTAGCCGGCGTCCTCGATGGCCGACCAGGCCACTTCGAGCATCAGCCGCTGCTGCGGGTCCATCAGTTCCGCCTCGCGCGGGGAGATCCCGAAGAAGGCGGCGTCGAAGCGGTCCACGCCGGGGGCGAAGCCGCCCCAGCGGGAGCGGGAGCGAGGCTGGTCGCGCCAGTCCCAGCGGTCCGCGGGGATCTCGGTGACCAGGTCGTCGCCGGCGGCCAGGTGCTGCCAGAACTCCTTGAGGTCGGCGGAGCCGGGCAGCCGGCCCGCCATGCCGATGACCGCGATGTCGCGGCCGGCCGGGTGCCCGCTCGACGCCTCGGCAGCGGCGGTGGCAGGGGCGTTGGCGGTCGCGGACGCGGCAGCAGGCTCGGCGGCGTCGGCGGATGCGTCAGTGGATACGCCGGCGGTGCCGAAGTGGGCGGTGAGTTCGGTTCGGTGGTGCTCCCACAGGTGCTCGGCGAGGGCGTGCAGGGTGCCGCGCCGGTAGAACAGCGTCGGGTAGACCTCGATGCCGTAGGCCTTGCGCAGCTCGGTGCTGAGCGCGGTGAAGGACACCGAGTTCATGCCGAGCTCGCCGAGCGGGGTGTGGGCTCGGACGTCTTCGGCGGGCACCTGGGCGAGGGAGGCGACCATGGCGGCGAGTTCGGCGACCAGTGCCCCGGTGCGGCCGCCGGCTCCCCTGGCGGGGGCGGGGGCGGGCGCGGCGGGGGCGCCGCCGTCGGGGCCGGTGCCGAAGCGGGTACGGAGTTCGGCGACCGGGAGGCCGGCCAGGGTGGTGCGGTCGATCTTCTCGTTGAGGGTGCGGGGGAAGCCGCTGACCCTCAGCAGGGTGTCCGGGACCATGTGCTCCGGCAGCCAGCCGGAGAGCTGTTCACGGGTGGGTTCGGCGGCGCCGTCGGCGAGCACGTAGCAGGCGAGCAGGGAGTGGTGGGTGCCGTCCTGTCCGCGGGCGACGACCACGGCCTCGCGTATGCCGTCCAGGCCGCGCAGGACAGCCTCGATCTCCTCCAGTTCCACGCGGAAGCCGCGCACCTTGACCTGGGAGTCCATGCGGCCGAGGTAGTCGATGCGGCCGTCGGGCAGCCGGCGGACCAGGTCGCCGGTGCGGTACATCCGGGCGCCGGGGGTGCCGGCGAACGGGTCGTCGAGGAACCGTTCGGCGGTCAGGCCGGGCCTGCCGAGGTAGCCGCGGGCGACGCCGTGGCCGCCGATGTACAGCTCGCCGGGGACGCCGGCCGGCAGGGGCCGGCGGGCGCTGTCGAGCACGTACAGGGTGGTGTTGGCGATGGGCCTGCCGATGGTGACCTTCTCGCCGGGGGCGAGGCGGACGGCCGCGGACCAGATGGTGGTCTCGGTGGGCCCGTACAGGTTCCACACCGCGCGGTTGCCGGCCAGCAGGGCGCGGGCGGTGTCGGCGGGCAGCGCCTCGCCGCCGCAGAGCACGGTGAGGCCGGGGTCCCCCTGCCAGCCGGCGGCGAGCAGCATGCTCCAGGTGGCCGGGGTGGCCTGGATGACGGTGGCGTCGCTCGCCTCGACGGCGCGGCGCAGCCGGACGCCGTCGCGGGCGTCCTCGGCGGGCAGTACGTCCACGGTGCCGCCGGTGATCAGCGGCAGGTACAGCTCCAGACCGGAGATGTCGAAGCAGACGGTGGTGAGGGCGAGCAGGGTGTCGGCAGGCCCGAATCCGGGTTCGCGGGCCATGGACCACAGGAAGTTGGTCAGGGCCCGGTGCGGGACCTCGACCCCCTTGGGGCGGCCGGTGGAGCCGGAGGTGTAGAGGACGTAGGCGGTGTCCTCGGGTCCGGCCGGGCCGGGCGAGGGGGCCGCGGGGGGCTCCTGGCCGCCGTCGGTGAGCAGCCTCGGCACGCCCTCGTACAGGTGCTGGTGTGCGGAGTGGGTGAGCATCAGGAACAGCCCGGCGTCCTCGGCCATGTAGGCGAGGCGCCGCTGCGGGTAGCCGGGGTCCAGGGGCACGTAGGTGCCGCCGGCGGCCTGGACGGCGAGCAGGGCCACCGGCAGGCTCTCGTCGCGCGGCAGGAGGACGCCGACGGTGCGCCCGCGGCCGACGCCGGCGGTGCGCAGCCGGGCGGCGAGCGCCTCGGTGCGGGCGGCGAGTTCGCGGTAGGTGAGGGCGGTGTCCCGGTGGCGGACGGCGATGCTCTCCGGGCGGGCCTCGGCCTGACGGCGTACCAGGTCCCACACGGTGCTGTCGGCCGGGTAGTCGGCGGCCGGGCCGGCGGCGAGGGCGGTCCGCTCGTCCGCGGTGAGCAGGTCGAGGTCGCCGACGGTGGTGTCGGGGGCGGTGACGGCCGCGGTGAGCAGGGTGGCGAAGTGGGCGCCGAGGCGTTCCACGGTGGAGGCGTCGAAGAGGTCGGGGTCGTACTTCAGGGTCCAGCGGCACCCCTCGGCCTGTTCCACGACCTCCAGCGTGAGGTCGAACTCGCCCTCCTGGTGGACGCCTTCGACGGGGCCGAGGACCAGGCCACCGGGCCGGGCGCCGCGGGCCCAGTTCTGGAAGTAGAAGGCGGTGTTGAACGGGGCGGCGGGGGCGGCCGGGTCGAGCCGGCGGAGCTCCTCGGCGAGGGTGATCAGCGGGTAGGCGCCGTGCTCCAGCGCGCCCAGGACGGTCGAGTGGGCGCGGCGGAGCAGGGTGCGGAACGCCTCGTCCCCGTCGACGCGCTCGGCGAGCACGATCATGTTCATGAAGTAGCCGAACACGTCGTCGTAGCCGGTGGCGGGGCGGCCGGCGGTCGGCGTGCCGACGGCGATGTCCTGCTGGTCGGCGTACCGGTGGAGCAGGGCGAACCAGCCGGTGAGCAGGACCCCGAAGAGGGAGGTGCCCTCGGCGGCGGCCAGGGTGCGGGCGCGTGTCGTGACGTCGGCGGGCAGGTGGCCGTCGACGCTGGCGCCGCGGTAGCCGGGGACGGCCGGGCGGGGGCGGTCCAGGGGCAGCGGGACGGTGGTCTGCCGGCCGTGCAGGCGGTCGGTCCAGTAGGCGCGGAGCCGGTCGCCCTCGGGGCCGGCGAGGAGTTCGCGCTGCCAGGTGGTGAACTCGGCGTAGGTGCGGGCGGGGCGGTCGGCGGGCGGCAGGCCGCCGTCGGCCACGGCCCGGTAGCCGCGTTCGAGCTCGGCGAGGAGCAGAGCGATCGAGACGCCGTCGAAGACCAGGTGGTGGAAGGTGAGCAGGAGAGCCTGGCGCCCGTCGCCGAGGGTGTAGAGGGAGGCCCGCAGCAGGGGGCCGGTGGCGAGGTCGAAGGGGCGGCGCAGGTCCTCGGTCATCCGGGCGCGCAGCGCGGCCTCGTCGGTGGTGGTGAGGAAGGTCTGCTGGAAGGGGAGCTCGGGCTCGGCGGCGATGTGCACGGCGGGGCCGTCGGCACCGTCGCGGACGGTGGCGCGGAGTTCCTCGTGTCGGTCGAGGAGGTCCTGGAGGACGGTGCGCAGGGCGAGCAGGTCGAGGCCGGGCTCGAGCCAGAGGGCCAGCGGCAGGTTGTAGGCGTAGGTGCCGGGGGCGATCCGCTCGATGACCCACAGGGCGCGCTGGCCCTCGGAGAGCGGGTGGCCGGCGGCCGGGTCGTCGGCGGCGGCAGCGTGCCGTGGGCGGAGGATGAGCTCGGCGGCCCGGGCTGCGGCCGGGGTGGCCGGGGTGGCCGGTGCGTGGGATTCGGTGGGCACGGAACCGGCGGACGCCGAACCGTTGGCCGGGGCCGCGGCGGGAGCCGGGGCGGTGGGTGCCGGGGAGGCGGCGACCTGGGCTTCGGCGGGTGCCGGGGCGGCTTCCGCGAGCCAGTTCGCGGCGAGGTGGGCGGCGAGTCCGCGCAGGGTGGGGTGCTCGAAGAAGTCGCCGAGGGGGACGGTGACGCCGAACGTGTCGTCCACCTCGGAGACGATCTTCATGCCGCTGAGGGAGTCGAAGCCGTAGTCGGCCAGCGGGCGGTCGGGGTCGATCCGCTCCTCCAGCTTCAGCACCCGCTCGACCAGCTCGCTCAGCCGGTCGGCGACCCCGTCCGCGGCGGACGTCCCGGCCTCGGACGTCTCGGCCGCGGGCGTCTTCGCCGCGGCGGCGGGGTGTGCGCTGAGGACGACGCCGTCGCTCTCGGCGACGAGGACGGTCTGGCCGAGCTCGGCGCCGTCCGCGCCCAGCGCCCGTACCTGGGTGTAGCCCTCCTCGTGGAGGATCCGCGTCCAGCCCTCCGGGGAGGCCAGCGGCGAGTCGGGCATGCGCAGCTCGCCGTCGTCGAAGGCCCACCAGCCCTCCAGGACGCCGCCGCCGATGGTGAGCAGCGGGCGGACCGAGGTCAGCTCGTTGAGGACCAGCCAGCCGCCGGGCCGCAGCAGCGCCTTGGCCTTGCGCAGGGTGGCGCGCAGGTCGCTGGTGGCGTGCACCACGTTGGTGGCGAGGACCAGATCGGTACCGGCCGGGGTGAAGCCCTGCTCGGCGAGGCCGCGCTCCAGGTTGAGGATCTGGTAGCGGGTGAAGGGGTAGCGGTCGCCGAACCGGTCGCGGCCGTACTCCAGGAAGCGCGGGGAGATGTCGGTGAAGGTGTAGCCGACCCGGCCGGGCAGGTCGGTGAGGGCGGGCAGCACCCGCTCGGTGGTGGCGCCGGTGCCGGCGCCGAGCTCGACCACCTCGAAGGAGGTGCCGGCGGGGAGCCGGTCCAGGCGGAGTTCCAGGGCGTGCCGGACGGTCTCGCGGACCAGCAGGTTGAAGTGGTCGGTGAGCGGGTTGCCCTTGTAGAAGTTCTGCACCAGCTTCATCGAGGAGCCGGGGAACATGATCTCGGTGGCGCCGACCTCGCCGCGCAGGATCTGCGGGTAGGACTGGAGGAAGAGCCGGTTGAGGGTGACGGTGGGCTCGATGTCCGGGTAGGCGGCGGCGATCCGGTCGAACTCGGCCTCCCAGCCCTCGGTCTGGGTGGTGTGGTCCACGGCGCCGGCGGCCGCGGTGGTGGTGATCCGGTCGCCGTCCCGGGCGAGCAGTCCGGCGCCGGTGAGGATGTTGAGCAGCGCCTCGTGGAGGCGCTGGAAGCGGTCCTGGATGCGCAGGGAGGTGCGCAGCGCGGTGGCGCTGTGGCGTTCGCCGGAGCGGCGGAAGACGCCCATCCGCTGGTAGACGCCGAGCAGCACGGGGGCTGAGACCGCCTCCAGTTCCTGGTAGCCGTCGAGCACCCGGTTGGCGGCGGGGTCGGTGGTGACGGCGTCGGCGAGGCGGGCGGCGCGGCCGGCGAGGGCGGCGGGGTAGCCGCCGGGCAGCGCCTCGCCGTCGAGGGCGAGGTCGTGGCCCATGGCTTCCAGGGCGCGCCGGTTGGCGCGGATGGGCATGGCCTGGGGCAGGCCGGCGGCGAGGATCCGCTCGACGGCGCTGATGCCCTCGGCGGCGGTGAACCCGCTGATGCCCAGTCCCTGGAAGATCTCGGCGAGGCCGGGCTGGGCGCCGGAGCCGACCTGGTGCCAGTAGCCCTGGTTGACGACGGTGACCGGGTGGTCGAGGCGGTCGCGCAGGAAGAGGGCGTACGCGTCCTCGGTGGCGGAGGCGCAGATGTAGGCGCCGTTGCCGGCGAACCGGCCGAAGGAGCCGGCGGAGGAGAAGTAGACGAGGAAGTCGAGGCGTTCGCCGGCGACCGCGGCGGCCAGGGCGGCGGCGCCCTCGGTCTTGACGCGGGTGGCGGCGGTGAACGCGGCCTCGTCGAGGTCGGCGAGGAGGTGGTTGTCGAAGACCATGGCGGCGTGCACGACGCCGTGCAGGGCGCCGAACCGCTGGTGGGCCTCGGTGACGGCGGCGGCCAGGTCGGCGGCGGAGCAGGCGTCGCCGCGGACGTGGGCGACGTCGCCGCCGTGGGTGCGGATCTCCTCGATGGCGGCGAGGTGTTCGGCGCCGAGCTCGCCGCGGCTGAACCAGACGAGCCGGGCGCGGTGCCGGCGGGCCAGGTCGACGCTGAGCTCGCGGGCGATGCCGCCGGTGCCGCCGATCAGCAGGTAGACGCCGCCGTCGCGGTAGACGGGGCGGTCGGCGGGGTGGGCGGCCGGCAGGGCGACGCGGCCGAGGCGGCGCTCGTAGCGGATGCCGGCGCGCAGCGCGGTGGTGCGGCCGGTGGCGTCGACGGGCTCGGCGAGGACGGTGTCGGCCAGAGCGCGGACGCCGGTCTCGCTGAGGTCGCCGGCTTCGCCGATGACGTCGGCCGAGGCGAAGTCGAGGGCGACGGCGCGGAGCTGGGGCTGTTCCTTGGGGGCGACCTGGAGCAGGCCGTGCAGGCCGGCGGCGAAGGGGTTGTCGGCGGTGGAGCCGGCCACCGGGTGGACGTCGCTGGTGACGACCAGGATCCGGTCGGCGGTCCGGGCGGCGAGCAGGCGGAACAGGGCGAGGGAGCCGTGCCGGAGGTGCTCGGCGGCGGTGGCGGGGTCGCCGGTGCCCTCGCTGACGCGGGTGCCGGTGCCGCCGAGGTGGATCACCAGGTCGGCGTCGGCGGTGCGCGGCAGCCACACGTCCGCGGGCTGCTCATCGATGCGTACCAGGTCCACGGTGCCGGTGTGGCGTTCGGCGATGGCCTCACCGAGCCACCGGGAGGCGGCGGTGACCAGCGCGGTGATCCGCTGCGGGCGGGTCGCCGGGCCGGCGGCCGGGGCCGGAGTGCGGACCCACAGGGGGCGGAAGAACTCCGGTGCGGTGCCGGAGCCCGCCGGCTCGGCGCCGGCCGGTGCGGCGTCGCCGGCCGGGAGTGCGGGGGCTGGTGGCGCGACGGCCGGGGCCGGAGGCTGCGGGATCCAGTAGCGGCGGCGGGCGAACGGGTACGCGGGCAGCTCGATGCGCCGGGCGGCGGCCGGGGTGATCCGGGTCCAGTCGACGGCGGCACCGGTCACCCAGGCGTCGGCGACGCCGGCCAGGTCGCGGCGGGCCAGGGCCTGCTCCAGGGCGGCGGCACGATCACCGGTGAGCTCGACCCGGGTACGGGTGGAGCGGCCGGTGACCATCCCGGCGGGCTGCTCGCCGGCGGCGTGGGCGGCCAGCAGGCGGGCGGCCTCGGCGAGGGAGCCGGCGGTCAGCGCGAGACGGAACTCGTGGGCGGTGCGGCCGGACTGGAGGGTGTGGGCGACGTCGGCGAGGAGCGGGCCCGGCGCGGCGGCGTCCTCGCGCGGGCGGGGCCGGGCGGCGGTGAGCGCGGCCGCGATGGTGAGGGCGACGCCCCCGAGGGTGTCGGCGGCGGTGGTGTCGGCGGGCAGCGGCACGGGGCAGGCGTCGGCCAGCAGCGCCTGGTAGCGGGCGCGTTCGGCGACGCCGAAGCCGCATTCGGCGAGTTCGGCGGCGAGGTCCAGGTAGCCGACGTCCACGCCGAGGGTGCCGGCGGCCAGCCGCAGCGCGAGTTCCTGCGCCTCGGCCAGTGCCTCGGGGTCCGGGCCGGCCGTCGCCGGGGCGGCGGGATCGGCGGCGGGGTCGGCGGCGGGGTCGGTGTGGCGGAGGAGGAAGGCGGACAGGTCCGCGGCGGCCGCGCGGAGCCGCTCCTCGGTCTTGGCGGAGAGCACCAGCAGCTGCTCGGCGTCCGCCTCGTGCGGGGCGAGCGGGGCGGCCGGGGCGGCAGGCAGGTACTCCTCGACGATCAGGCAGGCGTTGGCGCCGCCGCCGCCGAAGGAGCTGACCAGGGCCCGCAGCGGCTGCCCGGGAGCGGGGCTGGTCCACGGGCGCAGGGTGCGCTGCACCTCGAAGGGGGTGGTGGTGAAGTCGATGCCCGGGTTGAGGCGTTCGGCGTTGAGCGAGGGCGCCAGGGTGCGGTGGCGGATCTGGAGCAGCACCTTGGTCAGCCCGGCGATGCCGGCCGCGGACTCCAGGTGGCCGATGTTGGACTTGACCGAGCCGACGGGGACGGCGGCGCGGGCCTCGCGGGCGGCCGGGTCGAGGCGGCCGCCGAAGGCGTCGGTGAGGCCGGTGATCTCGATGGGGTCGCCGAGCGGGGTGCCGGTGCCGTGTGCCTCGACGTAGCCGATGGTGGCCGGATCGGCGCCGGCGCTGCCCAGGGCGCCGCGGATGACCTCGGTCTGGGCGGCGGCGCTGGGCACGGTGTACCCGCCGGTCTTGCCGCCCGCGTTGATGCTGGAGCCGGTGATCACGCCGAGGATGCGGTCGCCGTCGGCGACGGCCGCGGACAGCGGCTTGAGGAGGACCGCGCCGACGCCCTCGCCGTCCACGAACCCGTCGGCGTCCGCGCCGAAGCTCTTGAGCCGGTCGCCGTGGGAGATCATGCCGCGCTGGGCCAGGGTGCGCAGGTGCATGGGGTGCAGGACGAGGTTGACGCCGCCGGCGATGGCGGAGGCGCACGCGCCGCTGCGCAGGCTCTCGCAGGCCAGGTGGACGGCGGTGAGGGAGGCCGAGCAGGCGGTGTCGACGGCGAGGCTGGGGCCGGTGAAGTCGAAGGTGTAGGAGACCCGGTTGGCGATGGACCAGTGGTTGGAGTGGGCGTCGGTCTGCACGCCCAGGGCGCTGGCCTCGCCACCCATCCACTCGTAGTTGTTGTTCATGACGCCGGCGAACACGCCGACCCGGCCCTGGGCGGCGAGCCGGGCCGCCGGGTAGCCGGCGTCGTCCAGGACGGCGGCGGCGGTCTGCAGGAACAGCCGCTCCTGCGGGTCCATGGCCTCCGCGTCGGCCGGGGAGATCTGGAAGTAGAGCGGGTCGAACTTGTCGACGTCGTCGATGAATCCGCCCCACTTGCTGTATCCGGCGCGGACGCCGGAGGGGTCGTAGTGCGCGTCGGCGTCCCAGCGGTCGGCGGGGACCTCGCGGATGCAGTGCCGGCCCGCGGCCAGGTTCTCCCACAGCTCGCCGACGGTCTCGGCAAGCGGATACCGGCCGGCGACGCCGATGATCGCCACGCCCTCGGTCGCCGCCGGGGCGGACGCCTGCTTCAGCAGGCTCAGCAGCAGCTTGCGCTTGTCGTCCACAGTCGCTCTCTTCTCACAGATCTCGGTACTCCGGCGGCGGGGCCGGGGGGTGGGCCGCGGGCGGGCAGGGGTCAGGCGGCGGGGCCCTGGGCCGCGGCGCGCTGGGCGCGCCGGGAGACCCGGCCTTCGCTCTGCTTCGGGGCGCCGCTGTCGGTGGCGGCGAAGCCCATCAGCTCGGCCACGTTGTCCACGAAGGCACGGATGGTCGGGAACTCCACGAAGGAGGTGGCGGGGACCGCGAAGTCGAGTTCCTCGCTGAGCTTGGCGACCACCTCGATGAGCACCAGGGAGTCCAGGCCGAGGTCGAACAGGCTGGTGTCCAGGGCGACCAGGTCGCGGCCGCCGAGGAACTTGCCGATCTCCTCGGCGAGGTGCTCGGTGATCAGGCGCCGGTTGTGGGACGGGTCCTGGGGGTCGAAGCGGTCGGCGAGCCGGTCGGTGGACGCGGCCTCGGGGGCGGAGGTGTGGGTGCCGGGCTCGACCCAGTGGCGGCGGCGTTCGAAGCGGTGGGTGGGCAGCGGGACCCGGCGGACGGCGCCGTCGGCGTGCAGGGCCTCGAAGTCGATGGCGGCGCCCCGCGTCCACAGCTGTCCGGCCAACGCCAGCAGGTGGGCGGGGCCGGCTTCCGCGCCGTCGTCGGGGGTCAGCGAGAAGGCGTACTGCCCCGCGTCGTCGAGCAGCCGGTCCAGGTCCGCGGGGGTGCCGGGAGTGCCGGTCCAGGCATCGGCGGTGGTGCTCTCGTCCTCGGTCATCCAGCGGCCGGTGCGCGGGGAGACCACGGGGATGCGCGGGGTCTGCCGGCGGCCGGTGCTGCGGCCCGCGGCGAGGGCGAGCGCGTCCGCGAGGGGCAGGGCTCCGGTGAGGGCGGCGGCGACGGCGGCCGCGGCGGTGGTGCCGTCGGGGGCCAGGCCGGCCGGTTCGGTGCCCCAGGCCAGCAGTGCGGAGGCGAGGGCGTAGCCGTGGACGAAATCCTGCTGGTCCGGGCCTGCTCCGGCCTCGGTGCAGGCGTCGGTGGCCTCCCGGTAGGCGGGCACCGCCTCGTACAGGTCGGTGCGGTCGGCCTCGTCGGCGCCGGAGCCGTCGATGAGAAGGACGGGCGCGGCGGGGGTGCCGGCGGCGGTGCCCCGGTGCAGGCGGTCCTCGTCGCCGAGGGCGAGAGCCATCGCGGCGTCCCGGGTGCTCTTGGCGACGAGGGCGAGGCGGTGGGCGTGGCTGCGGCGGCCCAGTGCGAGGGTGTGGGCGACCGCCCCGAGGTCGAGGTCGGAGTGGGTCTTCAGGTGCCGGGCGAGGGCGGCGCCGGCCTGCTTCAGGCCCTCCTCGGAGCGGGCTGAGAGCACGAGCAGCTCGCGGTCGTGGCCGCGGGGCGCGGCGGTGCGGGCGGGCGGCTCCTCCAGGACGACGTGGGCGTTGGTGCCGCCGATGCCGAAGGAGCTGACGCCGGCCCGGCGGGGGCCGTCGCCGACGGGCCACTTGATGGTCTCGGTGTTGACGTAGAACGGGCCCTTGTCGAAGTCGATCTCCGGGTTGGGCCGTTCGTAGTGGAGGCTGGGCACCAAGGTGGCGTGCTCCAGCATCAGCGCGGTCTTGATCAGGCCTGCCATGCCGGCGGCGGTGTCGAGGTGGCCGATGTTGGTCTTCACCGAGCCGAGGGCGCAGAACCCGGTCCGCTCGGTGCCCTGCCGGAAGGCCTGGGTGAGGGCGGCGACCTCGATGGGGTCGCCGAGCGGGGTGCCGGTGCCGTGCGCCTCGACGTAGCCGATGGTGTCGGGGTCGACGTCGGCGACCTCCTGGGCGTCGGCGATGACCTCGGCCTGCCCGGCGATGCTCGGGGCGGTGTAGCCGGTCTTGAGGGAGCCGTCGTTGTTGACGGCGGAGCCCTTGACCACGGCGTGGATCCAGTCGCCGTCGGCGATCGCCTCGGAGAGCCGCTTGAGGACGACCACGCCGGCGCCGCTGCCGATGACGGTGCCCTGGGCGCGGGCGTCGAAGGCGCGGCAGTGCCCGTCCGGGGAGAAGATCATGCCTTCCTGGTACTGGTAGCCCTGGTCCTTGGGAGCCAGGTGGACGGCGCCCACCAGGGCGATGTCGCACTCGCCGCCGAGCAGCGACAGGCAGGCGGTGTGGATGGCCACCAGGGAGGTGGAGCAGGCGGTGTTGATGCTGACGGCCGGGCCGCGCAGGTCGAGCTTGTAGGCGGCACGGGTGGCCAGGAAGTCCTTGTCGTTGGCGAGCATCAGCCGGTAGTGGTCGACGGAGCCGGCCGCCCGGTAGCGCTCGCCGAGGTTGTGCAGCAGGTAGGTGTTCATGCCGGCGCCGGCATACACGCCGATCCGTCCGTCGGTGCGCTGCGGGTCGTAGCCGGCGCGTTCCAGGGCCTCGTGGGCGCACTCCAGGAAGATCCGGTGCTGCGGATCGAGGATCTCGGCCTCGTCGTGGGTGAACTGGAACAGCTCGGAGTCGAACAGGTCGGTGCCGGGTATCGTCTGGCCGGCCTTGACGTAGCGGGGGTCGGCGAGGCGGTCGGCGGGCACGCCCGCGGCCAGCAACTCCTCGTCGGTGTAACGGGTGAGGGTCTCGCGGCCTTCGCGGAGCACTTCCCAGAACTTGTCGGCCGAGTCCGCGCCGGGGAAGCGGCAGGCCATGCCGATGATCGCGATGTCGGAGTCGGAAGCGGTCATGGTTGGTTCTCCCTGATGGGGTGCGCTCGTGATCCCGGGGCCCTTACGGGACGCCTGGTGACGGGGTCGGGGCGGGCCGGGACGGACGGGGGACGGCGGACGTCAGTTCAGTGGGATGCCGAGGTCGGCGGCGACCTCGCGCATCTCGAGGAAGCTGGCCGCGACGAACCGGGCGGCGTCCTCGGTCGCGTCCATCCGCTGGAACAGCTCGACCAGCTCCGCCTCGTGGTCCTGCCGGCTGCCCTCGCCCGCGGCGATCGCGAGGACCACCTTGCCCAGCCGCTCCTCCACCGCGGGCAGGTCGAGGGAGCGGGGGAACTTGATGCTGAAGGTGTTGCGGTCGTAGTCGGCGTTGCGCTTGACCGAGCGCACGTGACTGGCCGCGTTCAGCTTGTAGAACATGCAGTCGTAGTTCTTGAAGGAGTAGTAGTTCAGCAGCGGGAAGAGCGTGCAGTGCGTCTCCAGCGGCGAGGACTGGTAGAGGCCCTTGGCGCGCAGCTCCTCGACGATGCGGTCCGGGTCGTACTCGTGGCGGGTGGCGATGAACGGGAACACGATCTTCGGGAGGTTCTCGTCCTCGTCGAAGAGGAGGGCCTCGAGTTCCCCGCCGAACAGGGTGTCGGCGAGCCGTTCGCCGAAGGTCTTGTAGAAGCCGCGGACGACCTCGCGGACGTTGGACTCCATGGTGAGGATCTGCTGCGGGTCGGCGCAGAGCGCGATGTACGGGATCTTCCGGCGGTAGGCCATGAGGATGGCGCGGAGCACGAAGAAGGTGCGGCAGGAGACGCAGGGCAGCTTCTCGTCGAGGTACTTGCCGGGCTTCTTGGGGGCCTTGCGGGTGAACACCTCACGCATCATCAGCTTGATGTTGTCGTCGTCGGCGTCCAGCACGAAGGTGGCCGGGATCTTCTCCTTGGCCAGCGCGATGTTCTGCGCGGCGTGCACGCTCTCGAAGGGCACGTCGAAGGTGAAGGCCAGGACCCGCTTGCCGTACTCGTTGACGAACTTGTCCAGCATGTAGGTGCTGTCCTTGCCGCCGCTGTACATGAACAGGCAGTCGTACTCGCCGGACGCCGACGGTGCCTGCTGGAACTCGGCGAACACCTCACTGGTGTAGCGGTAGTTCGCCAGCAGGTCCTCGGCGAAGTCCATGGTGCACAGGTTGCACACCCCCTGGTCGTCGAGGACGACCCCCGGATGGTCGGCCTTGAGCGAGCAGACCGTGCACATGGACATGGTTCCCCCTGGGGTGTCTGACTTGGCGGTGGCGGGTGGTACGGAGACGGTGTCGGCGGTGCGGTGGCCGGGGCGGGCGGTCATGAGCGGCCCCGGCGGCGGCCGCGGCGCTGGGCGAGGGCGGTGGTGTCGCGGCCGCGCCGCCGCGGCGGGGCCGCGGCGTCCGCGGGTGTCCCGGCGGCCGGCCGGCCGGGGCCCACGGGCGGGTCCTGCGTGGCGGCCAGGTGTGCGGCCATGGCCCGGACGGTGGGGTGCCCGAACATGTCGAGACGGCTGACCGGCCGGCCGAGGCGCTCGCGGAGCAGGGCGGTCACGGTGGTGAGCCCCAGTGAGTCCCCGCCGAGATCGAAGAAGTTGTCCTCGGCGCCGACCCGGTCCAGGCCCAGCACCTCGCACCAGATCCCGGCGACGGAGCGTTCGGTGTCGGTGCGGGCGGCGCCGCCGCCCGCGATCCGGGCGGGCCCACCGGGCGCCGGCAGCGCCTTGCGGTCGATCTTCCCGTTCGGAGTGAGCGGCAGCCGGTCCAGGTGCGCGACGGTGGCGGGCACCATGTAGCCGGGCAGGCCGTGGGCGCGCAGCGCGGCGCGGATCTCCTCCTGGCCGGGCAGGCCGGTGCCGGTGACGTACCCGGTCAGCCTCCGCTCGCCGGGCCGGTCCTCGCGGACGACGGCGACCGCGGCGGTGACCCCGGCGACCGCGCGCAGCGCGGACTCGACCTCGCCCAGCTCGATCCGGTAGCCGTTGAGCTTGATCTGGCCGTCGATGCGTTCGAGGTATTCCAGCCGCCCGTCGGGCAGGTGGCGGACCAGGTCGCCGGTGCGGTAGGCGCGGCCGTGCCCGGCGGGGGCCGGCACGAACCGTTCGGCGGTCAGTTCGGGGCGGCCGAGGTAGCCGTCGGCGACGCCGTCCCCGGACAGGTAGAGCTCGCCGGGGACGCCGGGCGGGACCGGGCGGCCGCGCTCGTCCAGCACGTGGCAGTAGGTGTTGCCGATGGGGCGGCCGATGGTGACGGGCTCGCCGGGCAGCACCCGGTCGACGGTGGACCAGATGGTGGTCTCGGTCGGGCCGTACATGTTGTAGAGGGCGCCCACCCGCCCGGACAGCGCGGCGGCCAGTTCGCCGGGCAGCGGTTCGCCGCCGCACAGGGCGCGCAGGGCCGGGTCGCCGGGCCAGCCGGCGGCCAGCAGCATCTGCCAGGTGGTGGGGGTGGCCTGGAGGACGGTGGGGCCGGCCGCCTCGATCCGCTCGCGCAGCGCGAAGCCGTCGGCGGCGGTCTCGGCGGGCAGCACCTCGACCGTGCCGCCGCGCACCAGCGGCAGGTACAGCTCCAGTCCGGCGATGTCGAAGCAGACGGTGGTCAGCGCCAGCAGCGAGTCGCGGGAGCCGAAGCCGGGGCGGCGGGCCATCGTCCACAGGAAGTTGACCAGGGCCCGGTGGCCGACCTGGACGCCCTTGGGCAGGCCGGTGGAGCCGGAGGTGTAGATGACGTAGGCGGGGGCGTCGGGGTCGGAGCGGTCCAGCGGGGCGCCGGGCACGGTGCCGGGGAGCTCCGCCGGCTCCGCACCGGGGTCGGGCCCGTCGCCGGGGTCCGGGCCGCCGATCAGGACGGGGGTCGCCGGGACCTCGGGCAGCGTGGCGGCGAGCGTCTCGTCGGTCAGGACCAGGGCGGCGCCGGAGTCGGTGAGCATGTGGGCGATCCGGGCCGGCGGGTAGACCGGGTCGATCGGCACGTACGCGGCCCCGGTGCGCAGCACCGCGAGCAGGCCGGTGACCAGGTCGGCGCCGCGTTCCAGATAGACGCCGACCAGGGAGCCGGGTCCGGCGCCGAGCCGGGTCAGCCGGCGGGCCAGCAGGTCGACGGCCTGGTCCAGTTCGCCGTAGCCGATCTCGCGGCCGCGGTCGCGGACGGCGGGTGCGTCGGGGGCGGCACAGGCCAGGTCGGAGATCAGCTGGGTGACGGTCCGCTCGTACGGGTAGTCCTCGGCGGTGTCGTTCCAGCGGGCGTCCAGCAGCTCCCGCTCCTGGGGGGTGAGCAGGTCCAGGGCGGCGAACGGGAGGTCCGGCCGGTCGGCCGCGGAGTCCAGCAGCCGGGCGTAGTGCTCCGCGAGCCAGGCCTCGTGCCGGCCGGTGAGCCCGGGGCCGGAGGCGTGGAAGGAGACCGCGCCACCGGCGTCGACGGTCACCGTCAGCGCCCGGCCCTCGGGGGCTTCGCCGGGCGCGGGCCCGTCGGTGCCGGGCAGCAGGACGGCGATCGGCAGGGCGGCGGGCACGGCACCGGCCAGGGCCGGGTGGCGCAGCGTCAGGTCCCGCCGGTAGGGAACGCGGGAGGTGAGGGTGGCCGTGGCGTCACCGAGCAGATCGGCGAGTTCGGCCGGGGTGCGGTCGAGGAATCCCTCGGGCGCGCGCAGCGGGACCTCCGCGGCGAGCAGTCCGCGGGCCGCGGCGGCCGGTGCGGGGACGGGCAGGGCCACGTCCCGTTCGCCGTCGCGGGCCAGGCGGGCGAGGAAGCCCAGCACTCCGGCGAGGGCGAGCCGCTCCGGGGCCGTGCCGGTGGCGGCGGCGCGCAGGGCCTCGGGCAGGGCGACCGGCCCGGTGGGATGGGGTGGGTGGCTCAGGTCGCCGAACCGCGGCGGCAGCAGCGGTTCCAGCGCGGTGAGCGAGCGCAGCCAGCGGCCTTCCTGGCGGTGCGCGGCGCGGGAGGCGGCCGCCAGGGCTTCGGTCTCCTCCTCGGTCAGCAGCGGCAGCCGGTCCCGCCCTTCACCGTCCGCGGCAGGGGCGGTGGTGACAGCGGCCGGGACGAGGGGCTCGCCGGTCAGCGCGGTGAGCGCGGTGAGGGTGACGTCCTCGTCGGCGGTGGCCACGGTGAGGCCGTCGGGGCCGGCTGCGACCACCGTGCCGGGGGCGGCCTGGGAGGGGCGACCGGTGCGTGCCAGGCCTCGGACGGCCGCGAACTCCCCGCCGTCCAGGGCCAGCAGGGCGGTGCCGAAGTCGTTGCGGCGGCGGCCGAAGTCGGTGGCCCGGACCAGCGCGTCGAGCTCGGCGGCGGGGCGCCGCCAGTCGAGCACGCCGGCTCGCGGTGGACCGTCGTACTTGCCGTGGTAGGTGCGCAGGGCCAGGTCCTGCGGGGTGCGGACCTCGGTGCCCGCGGCGAGTTCGTCGACGAGTTCGGTGAAGGATTCGATCCCGGCGTCGAAGCAGGCGAGGTCCAGGCTGTGCGCGGTCTCCGCCGGGCCGACCGGGACCGGCCGCTGCTTGAGCAGGTCGCCGGTGTCGGCTTCGCGGTTCATCACGTGCCAGGTGACGCCGTGCTCGGTGTCGCCCTCCAGGACGGCCCAGCTGGTCGCGAAGAGGCCGGCGTGCCGGGGCAGCGGGCCGTCGTGGAAGTTCACCGGGAGCCGGGCGGGCAGGGCGAGGATCTCCTCCGGCAGCATCCGCAGGTTGGCGATGCTGAACAGGTAGTCGAACCGCAGCCGGGCGAGGTGCTCGGCGAGGTCCGGCCCGAAGGGCAGGACGGTCATCCCCTCGCCCTCGGCCCAGGCGCGCAGCCCGGCGTCCGGGGAGACCAGGGCCGCCACGGTGTGCCCGCGGGCGAGCAGCACCTTGGTGCACTCGGCGAGGAGGGCCTCCTCGCCGATCACCACGCAGCTGAAGGTGTGCCGGTCGTTCATCGGGTGCCTCCCTCGGACTCACCGGTGCGGCCGAGGAGTTCGCCGAGGAGCTCCTCGACGGCCGCGTCGGACAGGCCGGCCACCAGCTCCTCCGCGGCGCCCGCGGGCCCGGCGGGGGCCGGTGTCACCGGTGCCGGTGCCGCGGGTGCGGGCGGCTCCGGGGCCGCGGCCGCGGGGGCGGCGGCCGGAGACGCGGTGCGGGTGAAGTGCTCGGCGAGCTGCCGGATGGTGATCCGCTCGAAGAGCAGAGTCGCCGGCTGCGGCCCGTACACGGCCTCGAGTTTGCGGGTCAGGTCCAGCACCACGAGGGAGTCCACTCCGTAGTTCTCGAAGGTGAGGTCGGGGTCCAGTTGTTCGGGGGTCATCTCCAGCACCCGGGCGAACACGGCCGTCACCTGCTCCAGGTCGTCCGCCGCGGCCGGGGCCGGGGTCTGGGCGGCCTGGGACCGGGCCGGGGTGCCGGTCGGGGCCTGGACCTGGGCCGGGGTGCCGGCCGGGGTCGCCGGGCGGCGGGTCGGCACCAGGCCGTCGCTGACGGCGGCGATCACGCTCTGGAAGGCCGGTCCGGCGGCGGTCGCGGGCGATCCGGTGGTGATGGCGTGGAACCCGCACGCGCCGAGGACGTCCCGCCACTGCGACTCGGCGGCCAGCGGGGAGCCGGGCATGCGCTGCGCCGGGTCGGTGAACAGCCACCAGCCCGCGGTCAGGCCGAAGATGAGCGCCAGCTGGTGTTGCGGGCGGGTGCCCTCGGTCAGCAGCAGGACGCCTCCGGTGCGCAGCAGCCGCTTGGTCTCGCCCAGGGTGTGGGCCAGGTCGCGGGTGGCGTGGAAGACGTTGGTGCCGAACACCACGTCGTAGCCGCCGGGCACGATGCCGGGGCCGGCCGTGTCGACCGCCTCGATGTCCAGGGCCTCGAACCGGGCGAAGGGGTACGCGGCGCCGAACCGGCCGCGGCCCTTGCGGACGAAGGTCGGGGAGACGTCGGTGAACACGTACTCCACCCGGTCCCCGTAGGGGGCGAGGGCGGCGAGCACGCCGGCGCTGGTACCGCCGGTGCCGGAGCCGACCTCCAGGACGCGGACCGGGGTGCCGGGGGCGGCGGCCAGCCGGGCCTCGACCTGATCGGTGACGAGGCGGGCCACCTCGGCGTTGCAGCGGTCGGTGACCGGGTCGCCGCGGTAGACGGCGGCGACGCGCTCGGCGGAGCCGTCGGGGAAGAGCACCTCCATGGCGCCGAGCCGGCCGGTGAGCACCTCGGGCAGGGCGGCCAGGCAGTCCCGCAGCAGCGAGGCGACCGGGGCGATGCCGGGCCGGCGGGCGATCAACTCGTCCAGTTCGCGGGCGGGTACCGCCTCCTGCTCCGGGCGGCGGCCGCCGGGCCGCAGTCCGGCCTCCCCGCCGCCGTCCGGGGCCGGGGCGCGGTCCAGGTAGCCGGCGTCGGCGAGGATGCCGAGCTGGACCCGGAACAGGTCGCCGTGCTCGGGTACCACCCCGAGCAGGTCGGCGAGTTCGCCGGACCGGTAGGGCTGCCCGGGCCGGCCGGCGCCGGTGTCGAGGAGCTTGAACAGTCCGGCCCGGTCCAGAGCGGCGGCGAGCAGGCGGTGTGCCAGCTCCTCCGCCTCGGCCACCGCCTGCTGATGGGCGAGGAGTTCGGCGTCCCCGTCCGGCCCGGCGGCGAAGCGGAGCTCGGGCAGGGCGGCGGGTCCGGCCGGGTCGCCGGGGGCCAGGGCGAGGGTGCGGTCCGGGACGACGCCCAGGTTGTCGAGGATGTGCCGGTCGGCGTCCACGGCGAGCAGCTGGGGCAGCGGGGAGCCGAGGGCCCGTTCGACGAGGGCCATGCCCCGCTCCGCGGTGAACGGCCGGATCCCGGCCGCCTCGAAGCGGGCCAGCACCCGCTCGCGCTCCGCGTCGCCGCCGGCGTGCCAGTAGCCCAGGTTGAGCACCCGGACCGGGAAGGGCAGGGTACGAGCGGCGTGCAGGGCGTAGGCGTCGGCGAAGGTGCATCCGGCCGCGTACCCGGCCTGCCCGTGGTTGCCCTCGAAGGCCACCCCGGAGGAGTAGAACAGCACGAAGTCCAGGGGTTCTTGGGCGACGGCGTGCAGCAGGCCCGCGGTGGTGGCGGTCTTGGAGCTCAGGGCGGCCCGCAGCTCGGTCTCGTCAAGCTCCCGGACGACCTGGTTGACCAGCACCATCGCGGCGTTGATCACGCCGTGCAGGGCGCCGAACTCGCGCTTGGCGACGGCCACCGCCTCGGCCAGGGCGGCCGGGTCGGTGGCGTCCAGGGCCAGGTAGCGCACCTGGGCGCCGTCGGCCTCCAGCCCGTCGACGACCGCGCGGCGGGCCGCGTCCAGCGGAGACCGGCCGACGATGACCAGCTTGGCGCCGTAGGCGGTGGCCAGGTGGCGGCAGGTGTCCCGGCCGACCGCGCCGAGCCCGCCGATGACGAGGTAGACCCCGCCGGGCCGGAACCGGGTGGCGGTGCCGGGCAGTTCGACGCGTTCCAGGACGCGGACCCGGCGTACGCCGCCCCGCAGGGAGACGGCGGTGGTGCGGGCCGGGAACGGCTCGGCGGCGATCTGCGGTACCGCGGCGGCGGCCTCGTCGGCGCGCACGTCGACCAGGGCGACCTTCAGCGTCGGGTACTCCTTGGCGACCACGGTGGCCAGGCCGGCGATCCCCGCGGACCAGGGGTCGGAGTGGTCGCCGGGCTCCAGCGGGTGGACGCCGGCGGTGACCACCTTCAGCCGCAGCTCCCGCTCCAGCAGGCCGTTCCGGTCCAGGGCGCGGACCAGCCGGTAGAGGGAGACCGGCCCCCGGTCGGTGGCGGCGCTCAGGGCTTCGGCCGGGTCCTCCATGGCCGCGCCGGTACCGGTGCCGAGGAAGTAGACCAGGTCGGGGGCGTCCGGGCCGGTCAGGACCCGGTCGAGGTCGGCGTCGGCGAGGCCGCCGGGGCCGCTCTCCAGGAAGGCCGGGCGGGCGTCCCGGTGGATCCGGGCCAGGCCCGCGGCCGGCTCGCTGTCCGGGCCGGCGCCCACGATCAGGACCCGGCGGGCCGGGCCGGCGGCGTCCTCGGCGGCCCGGGGCGTCCAGGCCGGCCGGAAGGCGGTCATCGACGGGGCCTTGGCCTCGCGGTAGGCCAGCCCGGTGAACCGGACCCGGACCTCGCCGGTGTCGTCGAGCAGCAGCACCTCGCAGAGGTCGGTGCCGGTCTCCCGGACGTAGGACCAGCCGGTCTCCGGCACCGGGCCGAAGACGTCGACGCGGTCGGCGGCGAAGGGCAGCACCGGCCGGGCCCGGTCGCCGCGGCGGCGGGCCAGCAGGGCGGCGTAGGTGTGCAGGGCGGCGTCCAGGACGCCGGGGTGCAGCGGGTGGCCGGGGTCCGCCCCAGGGCCCGCGATGCCGGCGGTCTCGGGGCTCTCGGGGCTTGCGCCGAGTCGGCCGAGTACCTCGTCCTCGCCCGTCCAGACCTGCTCGACGCGGCGGTAGAACGGCCCGTACGGCAGGCCCTGGCCCTGGAGCAGGGCGTAGAAGGCATCCCGGTCGGGGCCGGCGGTCAGCCGGGCGCGCAGGGCGGCGGGGTCGAGCGGGGCGGGGGCGGGCGCGGCCTCGGTGATCCGGCCGGCGGAGCGGAGGGTGTCGTCGCCGCCGAGCACCTCGTACCCGTCGGCCCCGGTGGCGCCGAAGCGGACGGCGGCCGGCTCCTCGGCGCCGGTCACGGCGAGCGGTGCGACCCAGCGGACGTCGGCGAAGGCCCGGCCGGCCGGAGTGCCGCCGGCGGCCTCGGCGACCAGGTCGAGGTGGCCGACGCCGGGCAGCACCGGGCGGCCGTCCACGGTGTGGTCGCGGAGCACCGGCGCGGCGGCCGTGAGGGTGCGGCGCCACACCCGGCCGTGCTCCGCCTCGGCGGGCGCGGCGGCCGGGGTGCCGGCGGTGGTGCCGGCGGCGGGAGTGCCGAGGGCGATCCAGTGCGGTACCCGCTCGAAGGGGTAGGTGGGCAGCGGCACCCGGCGCCGGGCGGCGGGCCGCAGCCGGTGCACCAGGTCCCAGTCCACGGTGATGCCGGAGACCCAGAGCCGGCCCAGCATGTCGTCCTGGCCGGCCAGGACCTGGGCGGCCAGGAACTCCGAGCCGCCGGCCTGGCCGTCGAGCAGGCCGGCCAGCATCGGGTGCTGCCGGACCTGGCCGCGGTGCAGCCACTGGCCCTGCTCGCCGCGGCCGGCGGCGGTCAGCCGGGCCGCCGCCTCGGCGAGGTCGGCGGCGACGAACGCCAGCCGCTCGGCCATCGGTTCGCGGCCGACGCGCAGGGTGTGGGCGATGTCGGCGAGCCGGACCGGGGCGGTACCGCCGGCTTCCCGCCCGGTCCTTCCGGCCTGCTCGGCGAGGCCGGTCAGGTACCGGCCGAGTTCGGCGGCGTACGCGGTCAGGCGGCGCTCGTCGCGGGCGGAGACCACGATCAGCTCGGGCGACGGGGCGGCCCCGGCCGGGGCGTCCTGACCGGCGGGCTCGGGCTCCAGGTACTCCTCCAGGATCACATGGGCGTTGGTGCCGCCCGCGCCGAAGGAGCTGACGGCGGCACGGCGTGGCAGCGGGCTGCCGTCGGCGGCCACCGGCCTCGGCCAGGGCGCGGTCTCCCGCTGCACGGTGAACGGCGAGCTTTCGAAGTCGATGACCGGGTTGAGCCGTTCGGTGTGCAGGGTGGGCAGCAGGGTGCCGTGGCGCAGCTGGAGCACGGCCTTGGTGAGCCCGGCGATGCCCGCCGCGCCTTCCAGGTGGCCGATCGCGGACTTCACCGAACCCAGCGCGCAGAAGCCGGTGTCGGCGGTGTGCGCGCGGTAGGCCTGGGCCAGCGCGGTGTGTTCGATGGGGTCGCCGAGGGTGGTGCCGGTGCCGTGCGCCTCCAGGACGCCGATGCTGCGGGCGCTGATGCCGGCGGCGGCCAGTGCCTGCTCGACCAGGGCCTGCTGGGCGTGCGGGTTGGGCACGGTGTAGCCGCTGGTGCGGCCGCCGTGGTTGACGGCGGTGGAGCGGATCACGGCGTGCACGGTGTCGCCGTCGCGGACCGCTTCGGAGATCCGCTTGAGCAGCACCGCGCCGACGCCCTCGCCGGGCACGTAGCCGCTGCCGTCGGCGCCGAAGGCCCGGCAGCGGCCGTCGGTGGAGAGCATGGTCTTAGCGCTGAGGTGGACGTACTTGTCCGGGTGGACGGCGACGTTCACGCCGCCGGCGAGCGCGTAGCCGCACTCGCCGCGGCGGATGGACTCGACGGCCTGGTGCACGGCGACCAGGGAGGCCGAGCAGGCGGTGTCGATGACGACGCTGGGGCCGCGGAAGTCCCCGAAGTAGGAGACCTGGTTGGCGATGGAGGAGCGGTTGGCGAGCACCGTCTGGTGGTTGCCGCGGGCTGACTCGGTGGCCGCGAGGACGGCGTAGTCGTCCCACATCACGCCGACGAACACGCCGACGTCATGGCCCTGGCCGCCGAACCGGGGCGCGGGGATCCGGGACGGCGGGTAGCCGGCGTTCTCCAGCGCCGACCAGGCGGTCTCCAGGAACAGCCGCTCCTGCGGGTCCATGGTGCGGGCCTGCGCCGGGGAGATCTGGAAGAACAGCGAGTCGAAGCCGGCCACGTCGTCCAGGAAGCCGCCCCACCGGCTGTAGCTGCGGCCGGGCGCGGACGGGTCCGGGTCGAACAGGGCGTCGGCGTCCCAGCGGTCGGCGGGGACCTCGGTGACGCAGTCCCGGCCGTCGCTGAGGTTGCGCCAGAAGGCTTCCAGGTCCGGGGCCTTGGGGTAGCGGCCGCTGATGCCGATGACGGCGATGGGCTCGTCGGCGTCGGGGCCGGCCGGGGCGGGTACGGCGGCGGGCGCCGCGGGCGCGGCGGTCGCCCGGTCGGGGGCGGCGGTGGCCGGTGCGGGTGCCGGGACACCGGCGGCTGGGGCGGTAGAAACCGGGGCGGTGGCCGGGGCGGGGAACTTCTCGGCGACGGCCTGCGGGTGCTCGGCCAGGATGTGGTCGGCGAGCTCCTCGACCGTGCGGTATTCGAAGAACACGGTGCCGCGCAGGCCGGGGAAGTCCTTGCCGAGCAGGGTGTTGGACTCCATCACCAGGACCGAGTCCAGGCCGTAGTCGTCCAGCGCGACCCGGCTGTCGAGCCGGTCCGCGGGCAGTTTCAGGACCCCGGAGAGCACCTCGGACAGATGGGCCACCAGTCGCGGCCGCACCGCGGGCGCGGCCGGCCCCTGCACCGGGACGGCGGGGGTGTTCGCCGCAAGCGCCGGGCTGTGCGCCGGGGTGCCGGTCACGGTGTCCGCGGCTGCGGGGGCCGCGGGGGCCAGGGCCGCGTCCAGGGCCGCGGCCTCGCCCCAGGCGGGGACCAGCCAGGGCGCCGGGACCGCGAAGGAGCCGGCGAACGCCGCCAGGCCCTGCTCGCCGTCGAGCGGTGCCATCCCGCTGCGCCGGGTGTACGCGGCGAGTTCGCCCTCGCGCACCAGGCCGTCCACTCCCCCGGCCGCCCACAGCGGCCAGGCCAGCGAGAGGCTGCGGCCGTGCCGGTGCCCCTGGGCGGCCCAGGAGTCGCGGAGCACGGTGTACAGGTCGGCGAAGCGGTTCGCCGTGGCGTAGCCGGCCGCGCCGAAGTCGCCGAGCAGCGAGGAGACGGAGGAGAACACCACGAACAGGTCGAGGGCGTCGTCCCGGGTCAGCTCGTCGAGGTGGACCAGGCCGCGGGTCTTGGCCGCGAGCACCCGGGCGAACCGGTCGCGGTCGCCATCGGTGGCGCGGCCGTCGTCGGCGGTGCCGGCCAGGTGGAACACCCCGTGCAGGGCGCCGAACCGCTCCCGGGCGGCGGCCACGGCGGTGCCGAGGGCCTCCGGGTCCGTCACGTCGGCGCGCAGCGCGAGGACCTCGGCGCCGAGGCCGGTCAGCGACCGGTGCCAGGCGGCGGTCCCGGCGTCGGGCGCCGAGCGGCCGAGCAGGACGAGCCGGGCCCGGCAGGTGCGGGCGAGGTGCTCGGCGAGCAGCCGGCCGATCGCCCCGTTGCCGCCGGTGAGGAGGTAGACGCCCTGTTCGCGCAACGGGGCGCCCGCCGCGGTGGCGCTGGTGACCGGACCGGCGGCGGCCGGGTCGGCGGGGCGCAGGGCGCGCACCTCGCGGCCGCCGTCGGCGGTACGGCGTACCTCCAGCCCGGCGGCGCGCGGGGCGGCGGTCAGCTCGGCGGCGATGGCGGCGGCCCGCTCGGCCGGGGCGAGGGCCTCGGGCAGGCCGAGGGTGAGGAGTTCGAAGCGAGCGGTGAGCGGGCCGGTGGACAGGCCGAAGCCGGCCAGGGCGGCGAGTTCGGGCCGGTCGGAGGCGCCGTCCTGCGGGTGGGCGAGGAGGACGCGGATCCGGCCGGTCAGGGTGGAGGCGGCGGTGGCGTCGAGCAGGTCGAGCACCTCGGAGCAGAGGGCGGCGAGCTGGTCGGGTGCGGTGCCGGAGCCGTCGGGGCGGACCGCGGCGGGCCGGGCGAGGCCGTGCACCAGGGCGATGTCCAGGCCGTGTCCGTCGGCCAGGCCGGTCGGAGTCGCGGTCTCCGCCCCGGCGGGCAGGGACAGCACGCGCTGCCAGGCGCCGGTGGCGGCCAGGGCGGCCTCCAGCTCGGGGTCGGCTCCGCCGAGCAGGACGAGGGTGCCGGGCCGTCCGGTGGGGTCCGCGGCGGCGGGCGCGGCGGCGGGGCGCCAGTACGGCGCGTAGAAGCGCGCCGAGCCGTCCCCGGCCTCATCGGTGGCACCGTTGGCAGGAGCCTCCGGGGTGCCGACAGCCGGGGTGGCGGTGGCTGGCCCAGCCTGCGGGGCGGGGGCCCCGGGGGCGCGGCCCGCGAAGTCCTCGACGCGGGCCAGGACCTGGCCCCGCTCGTCGTGGACGGTGACCTCGAAGCGGCGGACGCCGGCGGCCTCGGCGGTCAGCCGGGCGTGCGCCCAGCAGGTGGCGGGCAGCGGGGCGTACGCCTCCAGGGATCCCAGGCTGAAGGGAACGTCGAGGCCGCCCGGGCGCGGTGGCTCGGTGCGGCCCGCCCAGTGGCAGGCCCGCAGGGCGCCGTCGAGCAGCGACGGGGGCAGCTCGGTCGCCGGGGTCCCGGCCGGGGCGGTCAGCCGCAGCAGGGCCTCGCCGGGGCCGGTGCGGACCTCGTCGACGACCTGGAAGGAGGGGCCGTAGGCGAAGCCGGCGGCGGTGTAGTCGGCGTAGACCGCTGCCCGGTCGCGGACCGGGGCGAGCCGGGCGCGCAGAGCGGCGAGGTCGGCGGCGGGCGGCCCGTCCGCGCGCGCCGGGGCGGCGACGCCGCGGGCATGGGTGGTGCGGCCGGCCTCGCCGGTGCCGCTGAAGACCTCGAAGGCCAGCCGGCCGCCATCGGCCCGGAAGGACACGTACAGCGCCAGTTCCGCGGCGCCGTCGGGGAGTTCCACGGCGCGGCCCCAGACCACCTCGCGCAGCGCGTGCCGGACGCCCGGTTCGGCGAGCGCGGCGGCGGCCCGGACGAACTCCAGCACGGCGGTGCCCGCGAGCAGCGGCCGGCCCTCGATCACGTGGTCGCGGAGGAGGGTGTCGTCCGCGCGCAGGGTGCGACGGAAGCGGGTCTCGGCGACGGTGGACTCGTTGGCGTCGACCAGCGGGTGCAGGGGGGCGGCGACCGTGCCGGCGGACAGGTCGGGCCGGGTGTCGGCGTGCAGCGGGATCCAGTACCGCTCGGCGGCGAACGGGTAGAGCGGGGCGCGGACCCGGCGCGGGGCGGGCCCGGGCCGGGCGGCCTGCTCGGCGGCCCAGTCCACCTCGGCGCCGGCCGTCCAGCGGCGGGCGGTGTCGGCGAGCTCGCCGCCCTGCGCGGGCAGTTCGGGCAGTGGGCCGCCCTCGGCGTACCGGCGCAGCGCGGTGGCGATCTCCGCGCCCTCGGTGGTGAGGACGGCGAGCCGCACCTCCATGGCTTCCCGGCCGGTGCGGGTGGTGTAGCAGAGGTCGGCGAGCGGGACCCGCTCGGTCTCCAGGAAGCGGGCGGCACGGCCGGCGTAGGCGCGCAGCCGCTCCTCGTCGCGGGCGGAGAGCAGGAACAGCACCGGCTCCCCGGTGCGCTGCGCGGCGGCGGGCACCTCGGCGGCCGGGGCCGGCTCGGGCGCCTCGCGCAGCACCAGGTGCGCGTTGGTGCCGCCGGCGCCGAAGGAACTGAGGCCGGCCAGCCGTGGGTTGTCGCCGGCCGGCCAGGGCTCGGCGGTGCGCTGCACCCGGAACGGCGAGCGCTCGAAGTCGATGTTGGGGTTGGGTTCCTCGGCGTGCAGCGAGGGCGCCAGGGTGCCGTGGTTGAACTGGAGCAGCACCTTGGTCAGTCCGGCCATGCCGGCGGCGGACTCCAGGTGTCCGACGTTGGTCTTGACCGAGCCGATCGGCCAGTGGCCGGGGGCGGCGCCGGCGGAGCGGTAGGCGGCGGTGAGGCCGGTCAGCTCGATCGGGTCGCCGAGGGAGGTGCCGGTGCCGTGCGCCTCGATGTAGCCGATGTCCGCCGGTCCGGCGCCGGCCTGCGCGAGGGCGTCGGTGATGGCCCGCGCCTGGGCGTGCGGGCTGGGCACGGTGTAGCCGTTGGTGCGGCCGCCGTGGTTGACGGCGCTGCCGAGGATGACGCCGTGGATGCGGTCGCCGTCGGCCAGGGCCTGCCGGTAGGGCTTGAGCAGGACGGCTCCGACACCCTCGCCGGGCACGTAGCCGTCGCCGCCGGCGCCGAAGGCGCGGCAGCGGCCGTCGGAGGAGAGGAACCGGCCCTGGCTGAGGAAGGCGTACTTGTACGGGTGCACCGAGACGTTGACGCCGCCCGCGATCGCCAGTTCGCTCTCGCCGCGGCGCAGGCTCTCGCAGGCCAGGTGGATGGCGGTGAGCGAGGAGGAGCACATGGTGTCCAGCGCCAGGCTGGGGCCGGTCAGGCCGAGGACGTGGCTGACCCGGTTGGCGATGGTGGCGAAGGAGGACCCGGTGAGCGGGCCGCCGCCGCGCAGCATGTCCGCGGCGCCGTGGAACTGGTATTCGCCGTACATCACGCCGACGTAGACGCCGACGGGCGATCCGGTCAGGTCGGCGCGGCGGTAGCCGGCGTCCTCCAGGACGTGCCAGGCGTTCTGCAGGAACAGCCGCTCCTGCGGGTCCATCACTTCGGCCTGGCGCGGGGAGATGCCGAAGAACAGCGGGTCGAAGCGGTCCACGTCGCGCAGGAAGCCGCCCCAGCGGGTGTGCGCGGTGCCGGGGTTGGCCGGGTCGGGGTGGTACCAGCGGTCGCGGTCCCAGCGGTCTTCGGGGATCTCGGTGATGCAGTCGCGGCCGTCGAGGAGGTTGGTCCAGAACTCGTCGAGGTCGTCGGCGAGGGGGTAGCGGCCGGCCAGGCCGATGACGGCGATGGCCTGATCGTCCACGGTGGTGCGGTGCTCGGCGGTGTGCGGTCCGGCGGCGGCCTCGGACCGGCGGGCGGTGCGGCGGGGGCGGCGGGCGGTGCGGGGGCCGGCGGGTGCGGCGGGCCGGGCCGCGGCCGGGGCCGCGCCGTCTCCGGCCGGGGTGGCGCCCTCCGTGCCGGCGGTGAGTTCGGCCGGGTGGTGGGCGGCGAAGTAGCCGGCGAGTTCGCCGAGGGTTGCGTACTCGAAGAACAGGGTCTTGGACAGGCCGGGGATCCGGCGGTCCAGCTCGCGGTTGAGCCTGGTGATCATCAGCGAGTCGATGCCGTACCGGTCGAACGGGGCGTCCTCGGCGAGTCCGGCGGGCTCCAGGCCGGTCTCGGCGGCGATCAGCTCGCGCAGCATGGCGACGGCGGCCGTGTGCAGGCCGGCCTCGTCGGCCGGGGCGGTGGTCGCCGCGGCGGGGACGGTGGCTTCGGCGGGGGCGCCCAGCACGGCGGTGATCAGGGCGGTGTCGCCGTGCGCGGCGACGACCGCGCCCGGGGTGCCGAGGGCCTGCTCCAGCAGGTCCAGGCCGATCGCGGTGGGCAGGACGCCGAAGCCGGTCCGGGTGGCGATCGCGGCGGCCGCCTCGGCGGTCTGGCGCATGCCGCCGTCGGCCCACATCGGCCAGGCGATGGCGGTCATCCGGCCGTGCCGTTCGGCGTACGCCTCCAGGTAGGCGTTGGCGTACGCGTAGTCGGCCTGTCCGGCGCTGCCGATGTGCGCGGCGATGGAGGAGAAGGAGACGAAGAAGTCCAGCGGGTCCGCGGCGGTGGCCTCGGCGAGGGCGCGCAGGCCGGCCGTCTTGGGGGCGAGGACGGCGGCCAGTTCCTCGCCGGTCTTGGTGAGGGCGAAGGAGTCGCGCAGCACGCCGGCGGCGTGCACGACGCCGTGGAGGGGCCCGTGCTCGGCGCGGATCTCCGCGAGGGCGGCGGTGAGCCCTGCGGCGTCGGAGACGTCGGCGCGGCGGTAGGAGACCCGCTCGGTGTCGAGTCCGCCGAGCCGGCCGTCCGGCAGCTCGGAGCGGGCGAGCAGCACCACCCGGGCGCCGGCGGAGCGGCCGGTGATCCATTCGGCGACGGCCAGCCCCAGGCCGCCGGCGCCTCCGGTGACCAGATAGAGGCCGTCCTCCCGGATGGCGGGCGGCCTGCCCGTGGCGGACTCCTCGGCGGCATCGGGCGTACCGGCGGCCGCGGTGGCCTGCGCGGCGGGCAGGTAGGCGGGGACGCGGCGGCCGGTGCCGGTGTGGGTGACCTCCAGGTCGCGGCCGTCGCCGGCGAGTTCGGCGGTCAGCGCGGCCGCCTCGTCGGCGTCCTCGGCCAGGCCCACGGCCTGGAGGGCGAGCAGCGGGTTCTCGGTGCGCACGGTGCGGGCGAAGGCGCCCAGCGCGGCGAACTCGGGGCGGGCGCCGTCGGCGTCGTGCCGGTGGACCAGCAGCACCCGGACGGGTGCGGCGGGGCGGCGGGCCAGGAGCTGCTGGACCAGCTCCAGGGCCTGGTCGGGTGAGGGTTCGTCGGCCAGCAGGAGCTGCGGCAGCTCCGCCGGGAGGGCGTCGCCGGGCGCGACGGCGGTGACGGACCCGGCGCCAAGGCCGGCCGCGACGGCGGTGAGCGCGGTACGCCGGTCCGGGTCCGCGGCGAGCACGGCCACGGCGCGCGGGGCGGCGGGGTCATCGGCGGCGGGGGCGGGCGAGGCGGGGGCCTCGCTCCAGCGGCGGACCAGCAGGGCGGACTCCACGGCCGGGCCGGTGGCGTCGGCCGGCTCCGCGAGCACCCGGACGGTGAGGTCGGTGAGCCGGACCAGGGTCCGGCCGTCGGAGTCGAGCAGCGCGACCTGCGCGGTGGCGGAGCGCTCGCCGGTCCGGTCGGTGGTGACGTGCGCCCAGCAGGAGCCGGTGACCGGGGCGTGCACGGCCAGCTCGCCGAGGGCGACCGGCAGGAAGCCGCGGGCGGCGTCCCCGTAGGTACGGGCGAGCAGCACGACCAGGGCGTGCAGGGCACCGTCGAGCAGGGCCGGGTTGAGCACCGCGCCGTCCAGGGCGGCGCCCTCGGGGAGTTCCAGCATGGCGAGGGCCTCGCCCTCGCCGAGGGCGGTCTCGGCCAGGGCCCGCATCCGGGGCCCGTAGTCCAGGCCGAGGTCGCGCAGCAGGGTGTAGCAGTCCTGGTGCGCAACGGCCTCGGGGCAGCGGTCGGCGGCGGCGTCGAGGTCGAACGGGGCCTCCGCGGCGGGGGCGCCGGGCAGGATGCGGCCGGTGGCGTACACCAGGTCCTCGTCGGCGACCTCGAACGCGGCGGCGCCGGGCGCGCTTCCCCCGTCGTCCCCGTCGGCGCCGGCGGTCTCCTGATCGTCCTGCCAGAGGGAGACCAGGGCCTCACGCGGGCCGTCCGCGTAGGAGAGCAGCTGTTCGAAGGAGACGTCGGCGGCCCGGACCGGGCCGCCGAGGGCCAGTTCGCCGGCGGCGCGGGCGAGTTCCAGGTAGCCGACGGCGGGCATGACCGGGGCACCGGCCACCCGGTGGTCGGCGAGGTAGAACTCCTCACCGGTCCGGTGGCTGCGCCAGGCCAGGGTGTCCAGGGTGGAGACGTTCTCGTCGAGGAGCGGGTGCGGACCGGTGCCGGTCCCCGGGCGCTGCCCGTCCTCGGGCGTCGCGGCGGAGGCGGAACCGGCGGGGCCGGTCATCCAGCAGCGGCGGCCCTCGAAGGGGTAGGTGGGCAGCGGCACCCGGCCGCGCTCCTCGTCGGCGAACCACGCCGTCCAGTCGACGTCGGCACCCGCCTGCCAGGCGCGGGCCACGGCCTGCCAGGGACCGTCGGAGACTCCGAGGACCAGGCCGCGGGCTTCGTCCTGGGCGCCGCGCAGGGGGATGGCGGAGCCGCCGCGGGCGGCGGGCAGGGCGGGGGCGGGGCCGTCGAGGCGGGCGGCGCCCTCGGCAAGCGGCAGGGCGCCGGTGACGCAGGCGGCCACCCGGGCGGCGAGGCCGTCGCCGTGGACGGCGGCGGGGCTCAGCCCCCAGTCGAGCCAGAGCCGGCCGAGCGCGTAACTCAGGGCGAATACCTGCCCGCGTTCGCCCTGGCCGTCGGCGCCGGCGGCCAGGGCCTCGGCGTGGTGGGCGGCGAAGGCGGGTTCGGCGGCGGCCCAGGCGGCGGCGAGTTCCGCGGCGCCGGGCACGTGCTCGGCGAAGACGAAGGAGACCTCCCCGGCGGCCGGGCGGTCGGGGACGGTCGTGGCGCGCAGCGACTCGGCGAGGGCGGCGCGGTCGGTGCCGTGGACGGCGAGCCGGTACTCGTGGACACGCCGGCCGACGGCGAGGGTCCAGGCGGTGTCGGCGAGGGAGGTGCCGGTCTCCGTCTCCAGGTGGTCCGCGAGCCGGTCGGCGGCGGTGCGCAGGGCGGTGGCGGTACGGGCGGACAGCACCAGGACCTGGCCGGGGCGGGAGTCGCCGGTGGTGGCGGCGGCCGGGGCCTCCTCCAGGACGGCGTGGGCGTTGGTGCCGCCGATGCCGAAGGAGCTGACGCCGGCGCGCAGCGGGCCCTCGCCGGTCCAGGGGCGGGTCTCGGTGCTGACGGTGAAGGGGCCGGCCGCGAAGTCGATGGCGGGGTTGGGGCTGCGGAAGTTCAGGGTGGGCACCAGGGTGCGGTGCCGCATCATCAGGGCGGTCTTGATGACGCCGGCGACACCGGCGGCGGCATCGAGGTGGCCGAGGTTGGACTTGACCGAGCCGATGGCGCAGAAGCCGGTGTCGGCGGTGCCGGAGCGGAAGGCGCGGGTGAGGGCGGAGACTTCGACGGGGTCGCCGAGCCGGGTGGCGGTGCCGTGCGCCTCGACGTAGCCGATGGAGCGCGGGTGGATCCCGGAGACGGCGTGTGCCTCGCGGATGACGGCGGTCTGTCCGGCGGCGCTGGGGGCGGCGTAACTGACCTTGTCGGAGCCGTCGTTGTTGGTGGCGGTGCCCTTGATGACGGCGTGGATGGTGTCGCGGTCGGCGATGGCGTCGCGCAGCGGCTTCAGCACGAGGACGCCGACGCCGTTGCCGAGGACCGTGCCGCCGGCGTCGGCGTCGAAGGTGCGGACGTGCCCGTCCGGGGAGAGGATCGCGCCCTCTTCGTAGAGGTAGCCCTTCTCCTGGGGCAGTTTGACGGTGACGCCGCCGGCCAGGGCCATGTCGCACTCGCCGTTGATCAGGCCCTGGCAGGCCAGGTGGATGGCGACGAGGGAGGTGGAGCAGGCCGTCTGGACGGTGTAGGCGGGGCCCTTGAGGTCGAGCTTGTAGGCCAGGCGGGTGGCGAGGAAGTCCTTGTCGTTGCCGACCATCACGGCGAAGTGGTTGGAGGTGGTGGTCTGGTCGACGTGCGGGAGGACCTGCTGCTGGAGATAGGTGTTGATCGCGGCGCCGGCGTAGACGCTGATCAGGCCGTCGAACCGGGCGGGGTCGTAGCCGGCGTTCTCCAGCGCGGCATGTCCGGCGGTCAGCAGGATCCGGTGCTGCGGGTCGGTGAACTCGGCCTCGGTGGGGGTGTATTCGAAGTAGCCGGTGTCGAAGAGGTCGACGTCGGGGATGATGCCGTGGGCCGGTACGAACTCGGAGTGGTCGAGCAACTCGGCGGGGACGCCCGCGGCGGCCAGTTCCTCGCGGGTGAACCTGGTGATGCCCTCGCGGCCCTCGCTCAGCAGCCGCCAGAAGGACTCAAGGTCGTCCGCGCCGGGGAAACGCCCGGCCATGCCGATGATGGCCACATCCGTGTCGCGCACCATCGGACCCTCGGGGCTGCTCACTCGACCGACTCTCCCTTTCATTGCACCTGACAGCCTGGGCCGCAGGCGGACCGCTGATGATGGAATCCGGTACCGGCCCGCCGGTCGCGCGTGAATCCCGCACGGGCCCCGCACTGGCTGTGGAATTCTGCCGCCGGGCGTACGGCGGGCCGGAAACCTCGGAGTCACAGAGGGAAACTCCGGGTTGAATCCAGGGATACTCGAAGAACACCTGCCGGATGAATTCCGAGGAGGTTCCGAGTGTGGGAGGAATCCCTGGTGGTTACACCGATCCGGAGATTGCGGGGTTATCCGCTTCCGGCAAAACGCTCCGCTTCACGTTGATCCCCCGCATACCCGCCGGCGTGAATGCCGGACCCGTCCCCGTGACCCGGGTCCCTACCAGGCACCCGCCGCCGAATCGCCTTCTCACTCGGCTGGTTGGAGCCTAGAGGAGTGATCGACGGGGTGCAACGCGAAACAGGAAGAGAATGATCCTTCCTTGTGCGTTTCGGGGCGGAGGCGATCACTCTGGGCATTGCTTCGAAGGATTCCGGCCACACCCGACCCCGGGTGTGGCCGGAATCCTTCTCGGTTCCTCATGGTCCGGGCAGGGATGCGACGCATTCCGGCCACCGGGTCCAGTTGGTACCAGTTACCGCTCAGTTTCCGTTCCCCGGGCGGGGAACATCCTGCTCCCGCAGCCGGGCGAGGACGGTTTCCGGACCGGCTTCCGCGATACGGGCGAGCAGCCGCTCGTATTCGCGCGCGAACCGCTCGGCGGTATGCGGGGCGAACAGGTCGGTGCTGTACTCCAGATAGCCGTCCAGACCCTCGCCCGCCTCCTGGAGGACCAGGTTCAGGTCGAACTTCGCCGTGCCGGTCACGGTCGGCAGATGCCGGACGGCGACCCCCGCTTCCGCGGGCCCCTCCCCCGGCCCGTCGCCCGGTGCCGTCTCGGCAGCCGGTGCGGGGGCGGGGGCGGGAAGCAGGTTGAACATCGCCTGGAACAGCGGCGCGTGGGCCGGGTCCGGCTCCGGGACCAGGGTGCGAACCAGGTCGGCGAAGGGCAGGTCCTTGTTCTCGTGGGCCTCCGCGGTGGCCTCGGCGGCCTCGGCCAGAAGGGCGCCGAAGGACCGCTCCGGGGTGACGTCCAGCCGCAGCACCAGGGTGTTGGTGAAGTAGCCGACGACCTCCTCCAACTCGGCCCGCGGCCGGTTGGCGACCGCCGTGCCGATGGCCAGCTCGCGGTCCTCGGTGCGGGCGCCGAGCAGGACCGCGTACGCCGACAGCAGGGCCATGTAGAAGGTGGCGCCGTGCTCCTGAGCCAGCCCGCGCAGCCGGCCGGCGGTGCCGGCCGGGACATGGACCGGGACCTGAGCGCCCTGGTGGGACCTGACCGGTCCGCGCGGGTAGTCGGTGCGCAGCGCGGTCGCGGCAGGCAGCCCGGCCAGCCGGCCCCGCCAGTAGGACCGCTGCCGGTCCAACTCCGCGGCGCCCACGGCCTGCCGCTGCCACAGGGCGAAGTCGGCGTACCCCGGGGACGGCCGGGCCGGGCGCGGCTCCCGGCCGGCGGCCAGGTCGGCGTAGAGCTCCATGAGCCCGGCCAGCACCAGGTTCACCGACCAGCCGTCGAAGACGCCCCAGGGCCGGGTGAGCACGGCGATGTGGGACCGCTCGGACAGGGCCAGCAGGTGGGCCCGCAGGACCTGCCCGTCGCCCGGCGCGAACGGGCGCAGCCGCTCGGCACGCAGCCAGAGGCGGGCCGCTTCCTCGTCCGGCACGGCGAGCACCGGCACGCTGCCGCCGGCGGCCTCGCGGACGTGCTGGGTCCAGACCCCGTCGCGCTCGGTGTAGCCGGTGCGGAGCACCGGGTGACGGTCCACCAGGGCGGCGACGGCGCGGGCGTAGGCCGCCCGGTCCAGCGGGCCGTCGATACGGAAGGCCAGCTGGACGTTGTCGTGGGCCTCGGCGAGGTGGCCGGGGCGGGAGAGGAACCACAGGTCCTGCTGCTGGAGGCTGAGCGGGGCCTCGGTGGCGGGAGCGGTGCCGACGGCGAGCGCCGACCCGGCCGGATCCGCCGTGCCGGCCCGGTCGGCCTGGTCCAGGACGGCGGCCATCTGCTCCATGGTGGCCCCGGTGAACACCAGCTTCAGCGGGAGTTCGGCGCCGGTCTCCTGCTTGACCCGCAGGGTGAGGCGGGTGGCGAGCAGGGAGTGGCCACCCAGGTCGAAGAAGGTGTCGTGGAGGCCGACCCGGCCGACCCCGAGCAGGTCGCCGGCGATCCGGCACAGGGCCCGCTCGGTCGCGGTGCGCGGGGCCGCGTACTCCTCCTTGGCGACGTCGTCCTCGCCGGGCGCGGGCAGGGCCCGCCTGTCCACCTTGCCGTTGGAGGTCAGCGGCAGCTCCTCCATCACCACGAAGGCGCTGGGGACCATGTACTCGGGCAGCCGCTCGGCCAGATGCTCCTTGAGCATCCGGGCCATGGCCGGGCCGAGCAGGCCCAGCTGGGGGCTGCCGGCCAGGTGTCCGGCCCGGTACGCGGAGCGGGCCCGGATCCGGGGCAGCCCGCCCCGGCCGAAGAGCAGGTCCACGCCGCCTGGCCGGTCCTGGGACCAGGTGGCGGCCGACCGGAGCCCGAGCGACTCCGCCCGGGCGAGGACGGCGGCCAGCCGAGTGTCCCCGGCCGGGGCGGCGGCCGGGGCCGGCACCTCGCGGGCGGCCGCCCAGCGGCCCAGGTCCGCGTAGAGCCGGACGTCCTCGGCGAGGCCGGGGTGGGTCAGGCCGGTGACGCCGAACCGGTCGGGGAGCTCCCCGGCGCCGTCTTCGAGCAGCGCGCGCAGGGCGTCCGGATCGGATGCCTCCAGCCAGGGGTGGTCGTCGGCGGGCGCGGTGGCGGTGCCGCCCTTGGTGAGCAGCACGTCGTACCGGCAGGCGTCCTGCCCGGCGGTGTCGCCGTCCCGAGGGAGGGAGACGGTGAGGTCCACGGCGCCCAGGTCGGGCAGCCGCTCGGGCAGGCCGGCGAACCAGGTGGGGCTGAGGGCCAGTTCCTCCTCGGTGCGCAGCCGGTGGTGGACGCGGGCGCGCAGTTCCCCGGCGGTGGTCGGGCAGCCGGCGCGGGCCCGCTCGTCGGCACAGAGCGCGGCCGGCAGCAGGTCCAGGTTGCGGACGCCGGCGAGCAGGATCCGGCCGCCCTCCTCGAGCAGCGGCAGCAGCCCGGCGAGGGTCTCCTCCAGATAGCGGTGGTTGGGGAAGTATCCGACGACCGCGTTGAGCACGATCGTGTCGAACCGGGCGCCGGCGAGTTCGCCGCCGGACGGGTCGAGAAGGGTGCGGGCGTCGCCGTGGCCGAGGGTGACGTGGGTCCAGCCGCGGCGCCCGGCCAGGGCCCGGACGGCGTCCAGGGCGGAAGCGGACAGGTCGACGGCGTGCACAACCTCGCAGTGGCCGGCGTACCGGTCGAGCAGGGCGCCGGTGCCGCAGCCGATCTCCAGCAGCCGCTTGGGCCGCAGCTCCCCGACGGCGCGGGCGACGGCGTCCAGGGACGCGTCGCCGCCGGTGCCCGGGGCTTCGGCCGCGGCGGCCTCGTGGAACTGGTCGAAGTGGCGCCGCCACCGGTCCAGGTGGGCGGCGTTCTGCTGCTGTGCGGCCTCCTCCAGCCAGGCGGGCGTGGGCCGGACGTAGGCGACCAGGGTGCTGGACTCGCCGGTGGGCCGGGGCACCACCACGGCGCTGTGCACGGCCGGGTGGGCGTGCAGGGCGCCCACGATCTCGCCGGGCTCGATCCGGAACCCGCGCACCTTGACCTGGTCGTCGGCCCGGCCGAGGTACTCCAGGGTGCCGTCGGGCAGCCGGCGGGCCAGATCGCCGGTGCGGTACATCCGCTCGCCGGGCGCCCCGAACGGGTTGGCGAGGAACCGCTCGGCGGTGAGGTCGTCCCGGCCGAGGTAGCCGTGGGCCAGGCCGGCTCCGGAGAAGTACAGCTCGCCGGCCACGCCCGCCGGGACCGGGCGGAGCCGGGGGTCCAGGACGTAGGCGCGGGTGTTCGCGATCGGCCGGCCCAGCGGGGCGGCGTCGGGCCAGTCGGCGACGTCCGCGGGCAGGGTGGCCGCGGTCACCACGTGGGTCTCGGAGGGCCCGTACTGGTTGTGCAGCCGCAGGTGCGGCCGTTCGGCGTGGAACCGGCGGACCTGGGCGGTGAGTTGGAGGGCCTCCCCGGCCTGAAGGACGTGCCGCAGCCGGTCCAGCGGCAGGCCCTGCTCGGTGGCGGACTCGTAGACGGCGGCGATGACCACGTTGGGGGCGAAGAACTCGGTGATCCGCTCACGCTCCAGCCAGCGGGCGAGTTCCGCCGGGTCCACCCGGATGTCCTCGGTCGGCACGCACAGGGTCTTGCCGTGCAGCAGGGCGTTGAGCAGCTCGTACTCGGACATGTCGAAGCTGACCGCGCTGAACTGGGCCACCCGGGAGCCGGGGACGGCCGGGAAGACGTCCCTGGACCAGGCGAGCAGGTTGGTCAGCACCCGGGCGGGCAGCACCACGCCCTTGGGCCGTCCGGTGGAGCCGGAGGTGTAGACGACGTAGGCCGGGGTCTCGGGGGTGAGCGGGGCGGTGCGGTCCTGGGGGCCGGGGTCGGCGGCGGCCGCGGCGGCGAGGCGGTCCGCGGTGGCCGGCTCGTCCAGGACCAGCAGCGGGGCGCCGTCCAGGGCGGGGGCCGTCGCGCGGTCGGTGAGGACCACGGCGGGCCGGGTGTCGCCGAGGATGAACTCGATCCGGTCCTGCGGGTACTCGGGGTCGATGGGCAGGTAGGCCGCGCCCGTCTTGAGCACGGCGAGGAAGGCGGTGATCAGCCCGCTGCCGCGGGGCAGGCAGACGCCCGCGTAGCCGCCGGGCCCGACCCCCTGGTCGATCATGAGGCGGGCGAGCCGGTTGGCGCGCTCGTTGAGTTCGGCGTAGGTGGCGTCGTCGCCGGGTGCGCTGACGGCGAGGGCGTCGGGGGTACGGGCGGCCTGCCGCTCGATGAGTTCGGCGAGCGGGGTGGTGGTGACCGGGGCGTCGGGGCCGCTGCCCTCGGCGAGCAGCCGGTCGCGGTCCTGCGGGGAGAGGATCGGCACGTCCAGGGCGGCGGTGCGGGTGCCGTCGCCGTCGGCGAGGGCGGCGGTGATCCCGGCGAGGGCGGCCTGGACGAGGCCGGCGACGGTCTCGCAGGGCACTTGCCGGTCGGCCTGGATGTCCAGGGAGAGGGAGTCGCCGAAGTCGTCCAGGGAGACGGCCACCGGATAGTTGATGCCGTCGGCGGCGGCCAGGAAGCGGATCCCGTGGCCGTCGGTCAGGGCCTCGGCGGCGGCTCCGTGGCCGGTCTCGAAGTGCCGGAAGTTGGCGACGGCGCTGAACAGCGGGGCGTCGCCGGCCAGTCCGCTGCACCGCTGGGCGAGGCTGAGCGGGGTCTGCTCGAGGGCGATCAGCTCCTTGAGCCCGGTGTCGACCTCCTCGATCAGCTCGCGGACGGTACGGCCGGTGAGGTTGGTGCGCAGCGGCAGGGTGTTGATGAAGTTGCCGAGCATGCGCTCGACGCCGGGCACACCCTGGAGGCGGCCGGACATGATGGTGCCGAAGACGACGTCCTCGCGGTTGCTGGTGCCGGCCACCACGCACGCCCAGGCGGCGTGGAAGAGGGCGGCGGGGCTCAGCCGGAGCCGCTTGGCCTGGGCGCGCACCTCGCGGGTGAGGGCGTCGGGCAGCTCGCGGCGGAGCCGGCGGACCCGGCGGATGTCGCCGTGGACGTCGGTCAGCCCGAACGGCGCGGTGGGTTCGGTGACGTCGCCGAGGACGGCCCTGAAGTGGCTCTCCGGGTCGGCGGCGGCCTGCTGGTGCCGGGTGTGGGCGACGAAGTCGCGGTAGGGGGCGGGGGGCGCCAGCAGGTCGGTGCGGTCCGCCAGGTGCAGGGCGAGTTCGGCGAGGGTGAGCCGCAGCGAGGTGGCGTCCTCGATCAGGTGGTGGGCGCTGAGCAGCAGGAAGCGGCGGTCGCCGGAGGGGTCCTCGGCGATGGTCAGCCGCAGCAGCGGAGCGGCGTCGATCTCCAGGTCGGCGGGGCGTTCCAGAAGCGCGCGCGCCTGTTCCTCGGCGTCCTGCCCGGCGTCCAGCACGATCCGACGGACGGGCAGTCGCGCGCTGCGCTGGACGACCTGGACAGGCTCGGGGAGGTTGTCGGTGACCACCGCGGTGCGCATCACGTCGTGCCGGTCCACGACGGCCTGGAGGGCCGCGGTGAACGCGGCGCAGGCGGCCTCGGACTCCGCGGTGTAGAGGGTGGAGACCAGGTAGGGGTCGTTCTCCGGGTCGAGCAGACGGTGGAAGAGGATGCCCTCCTGGGTGGAGACCAGGGGGTAGATGTCCTGGACGTTCGCGGCGCCGCCGGGGACGGTGGCGGTGACCGCGTCGATCTGCTCCTGGGTGAGGTCCACCAGCGGCAGCATGTCCGGGGTGATCCGCTCGCAGCCGTCCGGAATGGCGTTCGGCGGCACCTGGTAGGCGTCGGTGGCCTCGGCGGCGTCGATCTCGGCGGCCAGGTCGGCGAGGGTGGCGGCGCCGAACACGGCGCGCACTGTGGCGTTGAGTCCGCGCTCGGCGAGCCGGGCCACCAGCACGGTGATCAGCAGCGAGTGGCCGCCGAGGGCGAAGAAGTTGTCCCCGGCGCCGATCCGGTCGTCCTCCCCGAAGCCGAGCAGCTCGGCCCACAACGTGGCGAGCAGCCGTTCGGTGGGGGTGGCCGGGGCGGTGTAGGCGCGCTGGGCGAAGGCCTCGATGCCGGGGGCGGGCAGGGCGCGGCGGTCGAGCTTGCCGTGCGTGGTGACGGGCAGTTCGTCCAGGACGACGAAGGCGCCGGGCACCATGTACTCCGGCAGCGCCGCCTCCAGGTGCCTGACGAGGTCGGCGCGCAGCTCGGCCTCGTCGCCGCCGCGGGCCTCGTCGGTGAGTACCGGGTAGGCGACCAGCCGGGGGTTGCCGGGCTGGTCCTCGCGGACCAGGACGGCACAGGCGCGGACTGCCGGGTGGGCGGTGAGCCGGTGCTCGATCTCGCCGAGTTCGATGCGGAAGCCGCGGAGTTTGACCTGGTCGTCGGCGCGGCCGAGGTACTCCAGGGTGCCGTCGGGCAGCCAGCGGGCCAGGTCGCCGGTGAGGTACATGCGGGCGCCGGGCGTGTCGTCGAACGGGTCCGGAACGAACCGTTCGCGGGTGAGGTCCGGCTGGTGGAGGTAGCCGCGGGCGAGGCCGGCGCCGGCGATGTAGAGCTGGCCGACGCAGCCGATGCCGGCGGGCCGCAGGGCCCCGTCGAGGACGTACAGCCGGATGTTCTGGATGGGCCGGCCGATGGGGACGGTGCGCGGGGCGGGCCCGGCGGGCACCGTCCAGTGGCTGACGTCGACGGCGGCCTCGGTGGGCCCGTACAGGTTGTGCAGGGGGGCGGGGTGCCGCTCGTAGTGGCGGGCACACAGTTCGGGCGGGAGCGCCTCGCCGCTGCAGAACACCTGGCGGACGGTGGTGCAGTCGGCCCAGCCGGGCTCGGCGACCATGGAGCGCAGCATGGACGGCACGAAGTGCAGGGTGGTGACGCCGAACTTGACGATCGCGGAGACCAGGTAGCCGGGGTCCTGGTGGCCGCCGGGCTCGGCGACGGCGAGCCGGGCGCCGAAGAGCAGCGGCCAGAAGAACTCCCACACCGAGACGTCGAAGCTGTAGGGGGTCTTCTGCAGGACGGTGTCGTGCTCGTCCAGCCGGTACTCGTTCTGCATCCACTCGATGCGGTTGACCGCGGCCCGGTGCTCGATCATGACGCCCTTGGGGCGGCCGGTGGAGCCGGAGGTGTGGATGACGTACGCCAGGTTGCCGGAGTCCAGGCCGGCCACGGACGGGTTCGCGTCGGACAGGCCGTCCAGGGTGGCGCCGTCGCGGTCGCGGAGGGTGCCGTCGCGGTCGGCGGTGAGCAGGTCGGCGCAGCCGCGCAGCGGGGCCGGGTCCAGGCCCGGCTGGGTGAGGACCACCCGCACCCCGGAGGACTCGATGAGGTCCTCGACGCGGCCGGCCGGGTAGGACGGTTCGACGGGCATGTAGGCGCCGCCGGCCTTGAGGATGCCGTAGATCGCGGCGACCATCTCCGGGGAACGGCGCATGGAGAGGCCGACGAGGGTGTCCGGGCCGACGCCGTGCCGGCGCAGGGCGTCGGCGATGCGGTTGGCCCAGGTGTTGAGCTCGGCGTAGGTCCAGCTGCGGCCGGCGTCGACGAGGGCGGTCCGGCCGGGGTGGCGGGCCGCCCGCTCCTCGAACAGCTGGTGCAGGCAGCGGTCCTCGGTGAACGGGCGCCGGGTGTCGTTCCACTCCTTGACGACCCGGGTGCGTTCGGCGTCGTCGAGGAGGGACAGGGCGGAGATACGGGCGCCGGGTTCGGCGGTGATGGCGGTGAGGAGCCGGCCGAAGTGGCCGGTGAACCGGCGGATCGTGGCCGCGTCGAACAGGTCGGTGTTGTACTCGATCGTCCCGGCGAGCCCGTCCGGGGTCTCCCGCAGGTCCGCGGTGAGGTCGAACTTGGTGACGCCGAGGTCGGATTCGACGGCGGACACGGTGAGTTCGCCGAGCCGTGCGGTCCGCTCGGTCTGTGCCTCCTGGAGGACCAGCATGGTCTGGAAGACCGGCGAGTGGGCGAGGCTGCGTTCCAGCTGGAGGGCGTCGGCGACGGCCTCGAAGGGCACGTCCTGGTGGTCGTAGGCGGCCAGGGAGGTCCGCTTGACCTGGGCGAGCAGCTCGGGGAAGGCGGGGTCGCCGGAGAGGTCGGCGCGCATCACCAGGGTGTTGGCGAAGAAGCCGATGAGGCCTTCCACCTCGATCCGGTTGCGGCCGGCGACGACGGTGCCGACGGCGATGTCGTCCTGGTCGGTGTACCGGCCGAGGACGACGGCGTAGGCGGCGAGGAGGGTCATGTAGAGGGTGACGCCGTGGTCCGCGGCGACCTTGCGCAGGCCGTCCAGGAGCGCGGGCGGCAGCAGGAAGGTCTCGCGGGCCCCGTGGTAGGTCTTCACGGCGGGGCGTTCCCGGTCGGCGGGCAGGGTCAGCCGCGGGTCGACGCCGGCCAGCTGCTCCTTCCAGTGGGCGAGTTGCCGGTGCTGCTCCTCGCCTGCCAGCCACTGCCGCTGCCAGTGCGCGTAGTCGGCGTACTGGACGGGCAGCGGGGCGAGCGGGGAGGGCAGGCCGGCGGTGAACGCCTCGTACAGGGCGCTCAGGTCGCGCACGAGGACGCCGACCGACCAACCGTCGGAGACGGCGTGGTGCATCGTGATCAGCAGGATGTGCTCGCGGTCGGACTCGCGGAGCAGCCGGATCCGGATCAGCGGGTCGTGTTCCAGGTCGAAGGGGGTGGCGGCCTCGCGGGCGCAGACCGCGGCGAGCCCGTCGGGGTCGGCGAGGTCCTCCTCGGTGACGGTGATGTCGGCGCCGTCACCGATCAGCTGGTACGGGACGCCGTCGCGGTCGGTGAACCGGGTGCGCAGGGCCTCATGGCGGCGGATCAGCTCGGTCAGGGCACGCAGCAGGGCGGGGCGGTCCAGGGGGCCGCTCAGCCGGGTGGCCACGGGGATGTTGTACGCGGCGCTGCTGCCGTCCAGCTGGGCGAGGAACCACAGGCGCTGCTGGGCGAATGAGAGCGGGACGGGCTCCCCGGCGGTGCGGGGCAGCCGCGGGATGGAGCCCGCGCCGGCCGGGGCGGCCCCGCCGGAGCCGGCCCCGGGGGTGCCGGGGCCGGCGGCGAGGCCGCGGTCGAGGGCGGTGAGGTCGACGCCCTGCTCGCGCAGCAGCGCGATCAGGGCGCGGCGGCGCTTCTCGGGCAGTGCGCGGACCTTCCGGAGCAGGTCGAGTCCGGTGTCGTGGGTGGTGGTCATCGTCGTCGTCCCCTAGCCCTGGTTCCCGACGCCCAGGGCGTCCAGCTCGTCGTCGGTCATGCCCTCGATGCGGCTGAGCCCGTCGAGGATCGCGGACAGGTCCGGCCCGAGGTCCGGGGTGGCCGCGTCCGACGTGCCGGCGGCCGGCATACGGCGGTCCAGTTCGGCGGCCAGGTCGGTGAGGAGGGGCGCGTCGAAGACGGCCTGGACCGGGATTTCCGCCCCGGTGCGCTGCTTGATCAGGTTGATCAGGCGGGTGGCCATCAGCGAGTTGCCGCCGAGGGAGAAGAAGTTGCTCCGCGCGCTGAGCCGGTGCGGCTCGATCTGGAGCAGTTCGGCCCACAGGGCGGTCATCAGGGCCTCGGTGCCGGTGTCCTCGGTACCGGCACCGAGGACACCGGTGTCACCGGTGTCACCGGTGTTCTCGATACCCGTGCCCCGCTGCCCGCTCGCGGGCGCCGGCCCGGGGTCGGCAGCGGCGGGGATGCCGGTCGGGGTGCGGCCCACCCAGTGGCGGCCGGTCTCGAAGACGGTCGCCGGGAGCGGCACCAGCCGCCGCGGCCCGTGGTGGAGTCCGTGCCACGGGACGGCCGCCCCGTGCACCCACAGGTCGGCCAGCCGGTCGAGGTCGCCGTCGGCGACCAGCCCGGCGAGCAGGTCGCTGCCGCGGCGGCCGGTGAGGAGGGAGCCGAGCGGGCCGGCGTCCTCCTCGGCGTTGCCGAGGTACAGCCCGGGCTCCGGTCCGGCGGGCGCCCGGTCGGCGAGGTGACGGGCCAGAGTGGACCGGAGCGCCTCGGCGGAGTCCGCGACCACGGCGAGCCGTTCGGGCAGCGCCTCCCGGCCGAGCTGGCTGGTCCAGGCGAGGTCGGCGAGGTCCGCCTGCTCGGTCAGCAGGTGGTCGTGCAGCCGCCGGGCGGTGGTGCGCAGTGCCTCGGGGGTGCGGGCGGAGAGGACCACCAGCTGGGGTCCGTACGCCGCCGCGTCCCGCTCCCCGGCCTCGGGGGCCGGGCGGGCGGGGGGTTCTTCGACGACCAGGGTGACGTGGCTGCCGCCCGCGGCCACCGAGTTGACCAGGGCGCGGCGCGGGGCCGGCCGGCCGTCGGTGGTGGTGCCGCGGGGCTCCCAGCCGGTCACCGCGTCGCACAGGGCGAGCGGGCCGCCGGTGAGGTCGAGGTTGGGGTTGGGGTCGCCGGTCTCGACCAGGGGCACCAGCTCGCGGTGGTGCAGCTGGAGCACGACCTTGGTCAGCTGGGCGATGCCGGAGGCGGCTTCGGGGTGGCCGAGGTTGGACTTCACGGTGCCCACCGCGACCGGGGTGGCGGACCCGGCGAACACCTCGCGCAGGGCGCCTGCCTCGACCTCGTCGGCGAAGGCGGTGCCGTTGGCGGCGGCCTCCACATAGCCGATGGAGTCCGGTGCGGCGCCGGCCCGCTCCAGCGCTTGCCGCATCACCTTGACCATGGCCGGTCGGCTCGGCGTCATGAAGCCGTTGGAACGGCCGCTGTGCAGCGAGGCGGTGCCCCGGATGACGGCGTGCACGGTGTCGCCGTCGCGCAGGGCCGCGGCCAGCGGCTTGAGCAGGACGGCGCCGACACCCTCGGCGGGCAGGTAGCCGTCACCGTCGCGGAAGCTGCGGCTGCCGGGGTGACTGCCGAGGAACTGCATCTCGGACAGGGCCACGAACTTGTCCGGGTCGACGGTGAGGTTCACCCCGCCCGCGACGGCCAGTTCGGCCTCCCCGCGCAGCAGGTCGGCGCAGGCGAGGTGGATCGCCATGGCCGAGGAGGTGCACATGCTGTCCACGGCGAGGCTGGGTCCCTCCAGCCCGAAGAAGTGCGAGACCCGGTTGGCGATCATGTTGTAGGAGGAGGACGAGGTCAGCGCGGCCAGGGCCGGCTCGGAGGCGTCGGCCCGGTACATCTGGTAGGCGGCGCCGACGTAGACACCGACCCGGCGGTCGTGGCGCTCCGCGATGACCTGCTGCGTCACCCCGCTCTGTTCGAACAGGTGCCAGACGGTCTCCAGGAAGAGCCGCTGCTGCGGGTCCATCACGGCGGCCTCGCGGGGCGAGATGCCGAAGTGCAGGGGGTCGAAGCGGTCGATGCCGTCGAGGAAGGCCCCCCACTTGCCGCGGCTGCTGCCGGGGGTGTCCGGGCCGCCGGCATATCGCTCGTGGTCCCAGCGGTCGGCCGGGACCTCGGTGACCGAGTCGCGGCCGGCCCGCAGGTTGGCCCAGAACGCGTCGAGGTCGGCGGCGTCCGGGTAGCGGCCGGTGATCCCGACGACGGCGACGGCGTCCGCGTACGGGTCCCGGTCCGCGGCCGCCGGCGCGGCCGGGGCCGGGGCGGGCGCGGCGGGCTCAGCCGGAGCAGGCTGCGCAGCGGCGGGCTCAACCGAGACAGGCTCAGCCGAGGCCACGGCGGCGGCCTGGGGGCTCGGGGCGGGGGCGGGGGCGGGTTCACCGAGCAGGGTACGGAGGGCCTGCGGGTGTTCGTCGGCCAGATGGCGGGCGAGCCCGCGGACCGTCTGCACCTCGAAGAGCAGGGTGCGGGGCAGCGGCCCGAAGTCGTCCTCCAGTCCGGAGACGAAGTTGACGGCGAGGACCGAGTCGACGCCGTACCGCTCCAGCGGGGTCTCGGGAATCAGCCGCTCCGGGCGGAGCTTGAGGGTGGCGGCCAGCTGCCGGCGGAAGTGGGCGACCGCCCGCTCCTCCAGACCGTCCGCCGGGTCCTCTCCCCCGCCGGCGGAGAGCGCCGCGGCCGGGGCCGAGGGGGTGTCGGGTGCCGAGGGGGCGTCGGGTGCCGAGGGGGCGTCGGGTGCCGAGGGGGCGTCGGCACGGCCGGTCAGCCCGGCCGGCAGCTCCGCGCGGCGGCCGGCGACGACCAGGAGCCGCCCGGCGTCGAGCCCGTTCTCCCGCGGGGCCAGGGCGACCCGGAGGGCGGCCAGGCCGCGCGGGGTGTCCAGCGCGGTCAGCCCGGCCTTGGCGAGGTGGTCGCGGACGACCGGATCGGTCGCCCCCATGCCGCCCTCGTCCCACAGCGGCCAGCCGACGGAGACGGTCCGGCCGCTGCGCCGGCCGGCCGCGGCCTGGGCCTCGCGGTGGGCGGCGTAGGCGTCCATGAACCCGTTGGCGGCGGCGTAGTCGGCCTGGCCGGGGTTGCCGAAGGTGCCGCTGATCGAGGAGTAGCAGACGAAGAAGTCCAGCGGCTGGTCCGCCGTCAGCTCGTCGAGGTGGACGAGTCCGGCGACCTTGGGCGCCAGCACCCGCTCCAGTTCCTCCGGGCTCTTGCGGACCACGAAGTTGTCCGCGACGACCCCGGCACTGTGCACGACGCCGGTGAGCGGCCCGTGCGCGTCGGCGATGTGGGCGAGCAGCCGGGCGAGATCGGCGCGGTCCGCGGCGTCGGCGCGGTGGTACTCCACCGTCAGCCCGGCCTTGCGCAGCTCCCGCAGGGCGGCCCGGCGCTCCGCGTCGAGCGGGGAGCGGCCGGTGAGTACCACGGTGGCGCCGCTCGTGCGGGCGGCGATCTCCCGGGCCGTGATCAGGCCGAGGCCGCCGGCGCCGCCGGTGATCAGGTACACGCCGTCGGCGCGCCAGGGGCGGTCCGCCGGGCGGGCCGCGGTGAGTTCGGCCGGGCGGCAGACCTGGCGGCGGCTGTCGCGGTAGCGGACTTCCGCGTCGCCGGGTCCGGCCGCGGACTCGGCGGCGAGCCGGGCGGCGACCACGGCCGGGGCGGCCCCGTCCAGGCAGTCGACGAACCGGGTGTGCAGCTTGGGGTTCTCCAGGGCGGCGGTCCGCAGCAGGGCGGCCAGTCCGCCGAATCCGACGGCGCGGCCGGGGTCGGCCGGGCCGGTCAGGACCACCTGGAGCAGTTCGTCGGGGCGTACGCCGCGTTCCAGCAGATCGCGGACGATGCCGAACAGGCGGCGGGCCGCGTCGGTGTACCGCTGGTCCGTGGTGGTGCCGGCGGGCTCCAGGAAGGTGACGGCGGTACCGGCGGGCAGGGCGGCGGTGAGGGCCGCGCGGTCGGCCGCGGGGGTTTCGCCGATCACCACGACGTGGTGGGCGGCGTACTCCTCCGGCCGCGGCCGGGGCATGGGGGCGCGGTCGGTCCACTCCGGGCGGAACAGCAGCACCTCGTCGTCCCGGCCGGCGGCGGATACGGCCTCCGGCGCGGGGACGGCTTCCCGTACGGGAACGGCCTCCGGCGCGGGGACGGCTTCCCGCGCGGCGGCGGGGCGTGTGGGCTGCTGCGACTGCGCGGGCCACGGGAGCGGCTCGCCGAGGACGTCGTCGTCCAGCCAGCATCGCTCCCTGGCGAAGGGGTACCCGGGGAGGGCGACGCGGCGGGCGGGCGGGAAGCCGGCGTGGGCGGTGTCCCAGTCCACGGCGGCTCCGTCGGCCCACAGCCGCAGCAGCCCGTCGTGGGCGCCGTGCCCGGTCCACTCGGCGACGGCGGCGGCCACCGCGTCGGTTCCGGGGGTCCGGTCGGCGCGGACGGTGCCGCGCACCGCGCCGGGGCCGGGGCGGCCCGGTTCCGCGGCGAACGCGTCGAGTACGGCGGTGGCCTCGGCGACGGTCCGGGCGGCGAACGCGAACCGCTCGTCCAGGTGCATCCGGCCGGTCTGCAGGGTCCGGGCCACGTCGGGCAGGTCGGCGTCGGCCAGTTCGGCCAGCCGGCCGCGCAGCCGGCGGGCCACCTCGGCGAGCTGCTCCTCGGTCGCGGCGGAGAGCACCAGCAGGGCGGGCCGGCCGTCGGCGTGCGAGGCGCCGGCGGGGCGGGTGTGTCCGGGTTCGGGCAGGTACTCGGAGATGATCACGTGGGCGTTGGAGCCGCCGCCGCCGAAGCTGGAGATCCCGGCGATCCGCGGGAAGGTGACGGCCTCTCCGTCCACGTCGAGGACCGGCCGCCGCCAGGGCTCGACCTGCTGCTGGACGTGAAGCGGGGTGCGGTCGAAGTCGATGTGCGGGTTGAGCCGGGACGAGTGCAGGCTGGGCGCCAGTTCGCCGTGCTGGAGCTGGAGCAGCACCTTGGTGATCCCGGCGATGCCGGCCGCGCTCTCGCAGTGGCCGATGTTGGACTTCACCGAGCCGACCGCGAGGTGCTCGGGGCTGCCGCCGGCCTGGCGGAACGCCTTGTGCACTCCGGCGACCTCGATGGGGTCGCCGAGGGAGGTGCCGGTGCCGTGCGCCTCCAGGTAGCTCAGGGCGCGCGGGTCGATGCCGGCGGCGGCGATCGCCTCGGCGATGACCTCGCCCTGCGCGACCGGGGTGGGGACGGAGTAACCGCCGGTACGGCCGCCGTGGTTGACGGCGGTGCCCTTGATGACGCCGAGGATGCGGTCCCCGTCGGCGACGGCCGCCTCCAGGGGGCGCAGGACGACGGCGCCGACGCCCTCGCCGGGTACGTAGCCGTCGCCGCCTTCGCCGAAGGTACGGCAGCGGCCGTCGCTGGAGAGGAAGTGGCGCTCGGAGAGCACCATGAACTTGTTGGGGTGCGGGCTGAGGTTCACGCCGCCCGCGATGGCCGCCTCGCACTGTCCGCTGCGGATGGCCTCCACGGCCAGGTGCAGGGAGGTCAGCGAGGACGAGCACATGGTGTCCACGGCGAGGCTGGGGCCGTGGAAGTCGTAGAAGTAGGAGACCCGGTTGGCGACGGTCGAGGCGCTGCCCCACAGGGCGGTGCGCCGGCCCCGCTGCTGCGCCTGGGCGCCGAAGAGCTGGTACTCCTGGTACATCACGCCGACGAAGACGCCGACCCGGCCGGTGCGGGACAGGCCCTGACCGGTGTAGCCGGCGTCCTCCAGGGCGTGGTGGGCGCACTGGAGGAAGAGGCGTTCCTGCGGGTCGAGGTAGTCGGCCTCCAGCATGGATATCTGGAAGAACAGCGGGTCGAACTCGTCGATGCCGTCGAGGAACCCGCCCCACGCGCCGGCGGCGCTGCCGGTGCCCTCGGTGTACCGCCGGTGGTCCCAGCGCTCGGCGGGGACTTCGCGGATGCTGTCGCGGCCGGCCCGCAGGTTGGACCAGAAGGCGGCGAGGTCGGGGGCGTCGGGGTAGCGGCCGCTGACACCGACGATGGCGATGTCGGCGGAGGCGCGGGCGCGGACCGGGGCCGCGGTGGCCCCGGTGTGGACCGGGACCGGCGGGCTCGCGGCGGGTTCGGCGGCGGCCGGCCGGGGTTCGGCGGGCAGGCGGCGGGTGCCCAGTCCGGTCAGCTCGGCGCAGACCCGGCCGTGCTCGTCGTAGACGGTGACGTCGAGACGGGCGTCCGCCGCATCCGCGGTGTCCGCGGCGTCAGTCCGGTGGCGGATCCATGCCCAGGCCCGGGTGGGGGTCTCGGCGGGGGTGTCCAGGCTCTGGAGGGCGAACGGCAGGGCGAGGGCGGCCTGTCCGTCGGCGGGGGTGCCGGTGAGCCACAGGCCGATGGTGGCCTGGAGGGCGCCGTCGGCGATGCCGGGGTGGAGGCGGGCGCCGGGCAGCGGGTCGGCGGCGGCCGGGAGGAGCAGTTCCGCGAGGACCTGGGGGCGGCCGGCCGCGTCGGTGCCGGTGGCCACGGAGACCAGGGTCCGCTGGGCGGGACCGTATTCCATGCCCATCGCGTCGTAGTGGGCGTAGACCTCGGCGCCGGTGAGAGCGGGTCCGGTGCAGGCGGCGCGCACCTCGGCGAGGCCGGGGGCCGTCCGGGCGAGGGCGGGGGCGGTCTCGGTGAGCCGCGCGCGGCCGGCGCCGCACAGGGTGTGTCCGCCGTCGGAATCGAGGGAGTGGATCTCGTACGCGTACCCGGCGGCGGCAGCGGCCAGGGCGCGTACGGTCACCCGCAGTTCGAGCCCGTCCGGGCCGCTGGTCGCGGGGCGGAGCCAGACGACGTCTTCCAGCCGGATCCGGCCGGTGTCCTCGCCGAGGGTGCGGGCGACGGCCGCACGGGCCATCTCCAGGTGGGCCACGCCGGGCAGGACGCGGGCGCCGCGCACCCGGTGATCCCGCAGGTACGGCTCCTCGCCGTCGAACCGCGTGGCGTATGCGGTGCCCTCGCCGGTGGACACGGGGCGGTGGAGCATCGGGTGTGCCGCCGCCGAGGGGGCCGGGGCAGGTTCGGGGCTGCCGAGGTGGGCGGCGAGAGCCCGTACGGTCCGGTGCCAGGAGAACACCGTGGCCTCGACGGGGCGGCCGAGGCGTGCGGTCAGCCGTCCGGCGAGCCGGGCGAGGCCGGTCCAGTCGAGCCCGAACTCGGTGAGCTCGCCGTCCGGGTCGACGTCGGCGGCGGGCACCTGGAGCAGCTCGGCCACCTCGGCGGTGACGACGGCCAGCGGGTCGGCCCCGGCGGCAACCGGAACCTCCGCGACAGTCTGAGCCGGGGCGGGGGCCGGAGCCGGGGCGGGAGCGGCAGGGGCAGGGGCAGCAGCCGGGACGGAGACGGGGGCGGGGGCCGGGAGGCGGTCGGCGAACTCCTCCGCCAGGTGCTCCGCCAACTCGGAAACCGTCCGGTACTCGAACATCACCGTCGGCGACAGCGCAACACCGATCCGGTCCTCCAGCTCGGCCACCAACCCCAGCAGATCCGCCGAAGCCAAACCCAGCTCGTAATACCCCAGATCAACCGGCACATCCACCGCGTCCAAAGACAACCGCGCCGCCACCAGATCCCGCAGCACCGACGCGAAATCCCCACCACCCGCGGAAACAGCAGCAGGAGCGGCAGGGGCAGGGACGGGAGCAGCAGGGGCAGCAGCCGGGACGGGGGCGGGGGCCGGGAGGCGGTCGGCGAACTCCTCCGCCAGGTGCTCCGCCAACTCGGAAACCGTCCGATACTCGAACATCACCGTCGGCGACAGCGCAACACCGATCCGGTCCTCCAGCTCGGCCACCAACCCCAGCAGATCCGCCGAAGCCAAACCCAGCTCGTAATACCCCAGATCAACCGGCACATCCACCGCGTCCAAAGACAACCGCGCCGCCACCAGATCCCGCAGCACCGACGCGAAATCCCCACCACCCGCGGAAACAGCAGCAGGAGCGGCAGGGGCAGGGACGGGAGCAGCAGGAGCAGCGGCAGGGGCAGCAGCCGGGGCGGGGGTTTCGCGGACGTCGAGGGAGGTCTGGGCTCGGACCCGCTTGGCCACGAACCGGCCGACCTCGGCGAGCTTGCGCCCGCTGTCGTCGTAGAACTCGACCACCAGCCGGATGAGTTCCTCGTCCCGGCGCACCGAATCGGCCGGGACCCGGACGAAGACGCGCTTGCCCAGGGGACCCGCGGCCCGGAACTCCTCGAACATCAGCGGCAGGTAGAGACCGGGACCGTCGTTCCCGCCGTGCAGCATGCCGATCGCGATGCCGCCGCCGAGCAGCCCGGCCTCGAACAGCGCGGGGTGGAAGAGGAAGGCCGCGGTGGTGCCTTCGTACTCGGGGGCGAGCTCCAACTCGGCGATCCAGTCGCCGGGGCGGTGGTGTACCTGGCCGCTGATCTTCATCATGCCCGAGTGCTGGAGCTCGTGTTCCCGGCACCAGCGGTAGATGTCGGTCAGCGGGGTGGCGCCCGTCGCACCCTCCAGCGGGAGCGCCAGCCGCTCGGTGAAGGCGGCCGGCTCCCGGCGGTGGGCGGCGACCACCGCGTGCAGGACGTCGGTGGTGTCCTGCGCGCGGCGGCTGCGGACCTCGATGCGCCAGCCGCCGCGCGGGGCGGGGCGGCCCTCGACGGTGGCCTGTACCTGCTCTCCCGGGGCGGCGACGAGGGGCGCGAGGATGGTGAGGTTGCGCAGTTCGACGTCCGGCATGGCGTGGCCGTGCCGGGCGAGGACCTGGAGTACGAGGTCCACGTAGCCGACGCCCGGCAGCAGCGGTCGCCCGTACACGACATGGCCGCGCAGTAACGGGTTATCGGAGGTGACCGTGAAGGTCTCGGTGAACACCGGCGATTCGGATTCGGCCATCGGTTTCCATCTCCAGACAGGCGTCGATCCAGCCGGGAGCCCAGTCCAGGCCCAGCCGGAGGAATACATTCCGGAGTAAGTGCGGGAACTCCGTGATGCAGATCGCCGGGGCTTCCGCGGACGGAAGCGGAACATGATCAATCAGCCCGTTCAGGGCGTACCTCGATGGCACCGGAAGCGACAGCTGTCGACGGTGCCAATGAGATGCTCTGCGAATCCCTGGCGGATTCGGGCGTCAGCCCGGATGACCCGCACTCCGGTGACCGGAGGCGGCCCCGCCGTCGTCCGCAGACTTCTGAATGCGATCCCCCCGCAAGCTCATCCGGCCCGTGGCCGGTCGTGTCACCCCGTAACCCCGCGTTCCAGCCAGTGGGAATCTCAGGTCAATTCCACTGGCCCCTCGGCTGGTTGGAGCCTAGGGGAGTGATCGTCGTGGCGCAACGAAAGATCGGAAAATTGATCATTCTCAATACGATTCCGGTCATCGGTAGATCGTCACGGCGCAACCGGCACTCCATGAAGACGTTGACTTCAGTCTGCGTCGAGGCCCAAAATCCGGACCAACTGGGCCAGTTCGGCGCGGAAGAGTTTGCCGGGGGCGAGTGTCTGGGCCCGCAGATGGCCGTAGATCTCCAGCGCGACCAGACCGTGCAGGTGCCCCCAGATCCGCAGGGCGAGGGCCACGCCGGCCGGCGGCAGGTCGGGGAAGGCCTGGCGGATCTTGCCGAGCAGGCCGGAATCGAAGTCGTCCCAGGTGAAGTCCGCCTCCCCGGCCGGTGATTCGGCGCTCTCCCAGGCCGCGGCGGCGAGGGCGGCGATGCCGACGCACACGCGCCGGGCGGCGTCCGGCGCGGCGCCGCCCTCGGGGGCCCGGTAGCCGGGGACAGGATCGCCGTAGACCAGCCGGAAGCCCTCGGGGTTGGCCAGCGCCCAGTCGCGGAAGGCGTGCGCCCACGCCTGGATGCGCGCCGCCGGACTGCCCTGCGAGGAGGCCGCCCAGGCGGCGTCGACGGCGTCCGCGAGCGCGGTGTAGACGTCCGCGATGAGCGCGGTGACCAGGTCGTCACGGGTGGCGAAGTAGCCGTAGATGGCGTTGGGGGTCATGCCCATCTCACGGGCGATCGCCCGCAGGGTGATCGCGTCGGGGCCGCCCGAGCTCATCAACTCCAGTGCGGTGCTCTTGATCTCGGCGATCGTCTCGGCCCTCAGCCGCTCACGTCGCCCCGTGTTCCGGGTGCCTGCCACTCACCCACTCTACACCGTCGCAATTCCGAGCGCCGTGCATAAACTTCACGGCGTATAGTTTTCGCACGGCGTGAGGAGCTGCTCGCGCCGTCCATCCGGCATGTACAAGGGGAGAACCATGCACATCGGCGTCATCGGAGCCACCGGCACCATCGGCAGCCGCGTCGTCACCGAGGCCCTGGGGCGCGGGCACCGCGTCGCGGCGTTCAGCCGCGACGCGTCCGCCATCGACGACCGGCGCGAGAACATCAGCTGGGCGAGCGTCGACGTCCTTGATGCCGCGAGCATCGCCGCCGTCCTGCCCGGCCTGGACGTCCTCATCAGCGGATTCCAGCCGGGAAACGCCGCCAAGGACATCACCGACACCATCCAGCGCTCGGTCGCGGACCCGGCCGTCTACGCCAGCGCCGCCCGAGCACTGCTCACGGCCCTGAACAGCCACCCCCGCACCCGCCTCATCGTCATCGGCGGCGCCGGCAGCCTGGAGATCGAACCGGGCGTCGTCCGCGCCGAGCACGAGGAACTCCTCCACGAGACGCTCGACGCGCTCGGGCTTCCCCGCGAGTACGCCGCCGCGGTACGCGGCCACCACGACGCGCTGAACGTCCTGCGCACCTCCAATCGGCTGTGGACCTACTTCAGCCCCGCCGAGCGGATAGCCCCCGGCGAACGCACCGGCCGCTTCCGCATCGGCGGCGACCAGCCCGTCCTCGACGCCGACGGCCTCAGCCGGATCTCGGCCGAGGACGCGGCCGTCGCGCTCGTCGACGAAGCCGAGCTGCCCCGCTTCGTCCAGCGCCGATTCACCATCGGCTACTGAGCCGTTCGATGCCGACCCGGGAGGCGGCCGTCTCGTACGGCCGCCTCCCGGCGCCGGTGCGGGGCGATCCGCGACGTCAGGCGCCGGTCAGTGCCGCCCCCACCGGCCCTTCGACCACCGCCGACCAGGTCGTCCTCGCCCCCACCGAGCCGTCGGACACCGCCACGGCACTGCGCGACCTGCTGCTGCACGCCTCGGCAAAGTCGCCCTCCACCGACCGCTGAACGGTGTGCGTCGGGATATTTCCGGGAACACAATCCGCGGCCCGTGCATTGGTGATCACCTGACAGCGAGAGGCAGGAAGCGGAGGCACCCCATGACCACCTCGATGCGTGAAGTCCCCCTGGCCGGGGGCCCGGTCGAGTTCCGCGGCGCCCTGGAACTGGAGACCACCGAGGCGGCGGTGCTGCCGCTGCGGCTGCCCGCGTGGACCAGGGCGCAGTACCCGGACCCGTTCATGCGGGGCGTGGCCGAGATGCCCACGGGTGTCCGGCTGGCGTTCCGTACCGAGGCGCGTCGGCTGGAGCTCGACGTCCTGACCACCGTGTGGCACTTCGACGGCGAGCCGGATCCGATGGACCCGGGGCTGGTGGATCTGGTGGTGGACGGGGAGTCGGCCGGCCGGGCCGAGGTGCCGGTCGGCAACATCGTGCGCCTGCCCGATCTGCGGGGTGAACGGCGGCTCGAGCCCGGTGCCCCGGGGACCGTGCGGTTCGCCGGGCTCGGGGCCGGGATGAAGGAGGTCGAGCTGTGGCTGCCGCAGCAGACCCGCACCGAACTGATCGCGCTGCGCGCCGACGCCGAGGCCCTGCCGCCCGCACCGAGCGGCCGCCGCCGCTGGGTGCACCATGGGAGTTCCATCAGCCACTGCATCGAGGCGGACGCTCCCACGGGCACCTGGCCCGCCGTGGCCGCCGCGATCGCCGGGGTGGACCTGGTCAATCTCAGCCAGGCCGGGAACGCGATGCTCGACCCTTACGTCGCGCGCGCCATCCGGGACACCCCGGCCGATCTGATCAGCGTCAAGGTGGGCATCAACATCGTCAACGCCGCATCGTTCCGGCAGCGCACCTTCGCTCCGGCGGTGCACGGCTTCCTCGACACGATCCGCGACGGGCACCCCGACACCCCGTTGCTGCTGATCTCGCCGATCACCTGCCTGGCGGTCGAGGACACTCCCGGCCCCAGCGTGTGGACGGCCGAGGGCCTCAAAGCCACCGGTGACCGCGCCGACGTGGCCCAGGGTGCCCTGACGCTGAACGTGGTGCGCGAAACACTCGCCCGGATCGCCGGGGAGCGCGGCCGGCACGACCGGAACCTGCACTACCTGGACGGGCGCGAGCTCTTCGGCCCCGGCGACGTCGACGACCTGCCGGATGGCCTGCACCCGAACGCGGCCGGCTACCGTCGGATCGGCACGCGGTTCGCGGAGGTGGGCCTGGGGCCGCGGGGCGCCTTCGGCCAGTAGCCCGGCACCGGCCCCGGCCGTTCCCGAGAAGCGGAAAGGGTCCGCCGACGCCGTCGGCGGACCCTCAGGTGAGACCGAGGTCAGTGATCCGCGAGCCCTCAGAGAGTCGCGGCGGATCTCTCGTCGAGGAAGTCGACGATGTGGCCGAAAACGTCCAGGGCGGCACCGCGGCCGATGAAGGGGTCCATGTGGCCGTAGCCCGGAATCTCGATGTACCGGACGTCAAGGTCCGGGTAGCGGCTGGACAGGATGTCGTAGCACAGCTCGTTTGAATCGTGAAAGGTCTTGTTGTCACTGCCGGCGAGCAGCAGGACGGGGCAGTCGATGCGATCTGCGCTGTCCAGGGCGTTCTCCGGCAGTTGGCCATAGCCTTGGGCCGTGTTCCAGGGCATCGCCGTGTGGGCCAGTTCCATGCGCCGCAGGTGCGGGCTGATCCAGGTGGGCGCGGCGCCGAACAGCTGGGCGAGCCGATCGTGGGTCGTCTCGTGCAGGTTCTCGTGGACGTAGAGTGACGCGCCCATACCCCAGGCGGAGTTGTGCAGGATGTGGCAGGTGGGGTCGTCGCATTCGGCGGCCGAGAGGGAGGCCAGCGCGAAGACCGGCGTGTAGCGCGAGCGGAAGCCCACCTTGCTGAAGTCGACCGGGAGGTGGGTCCAGCGGGAGCGGCCCCACTCGCTGCCGAGGTGGCCGAGCACCCGGGACCTCGCGGAGTACTTCGGCGTCATGAAGAGCCCCTGGGCCACCACGCCGGCGAGACCGGGCACCAGGCCGGCCGTCATACTCATCGACAGCGACAGCGCTCCGAGACAGTGGGCGACCACGAACAGCCGGCGCCCGCCGATCCGGTCGCGGATGTACGACACCGCCTCCGGGATGTCGTAGAGCGCCACGTCGTCGAAGGTGTACCGGACGCGGCCCTCGTTGTGCGGCAGGCGGCAGCTGCCCCGCCAGTCCAGCAGCCACGGTTCGTAGCCCGCGCTGAGCAGGACGTCCACCATGTTGCGGGTCTCGGGGAGCACGAACATGTCAGCCGAAGCCGTGAGGCCGTGCAGGAGCAGGACCACGGGACGGTCGGTGCCGGTCTCCTCGGCGGGAGTGTTGGCGGTCAGCCGGCACAGGCCGAGCTCCGTGCCGTCGGATGCCCGGAACGGGATCTGCTCGACGCTGACGCGGTCCATCGGGGCATAGAGCGGTCGCAGTGTCATCGGAGGTTTTTCCTGTCCTTTTCCCACTTCGAGAGCTTGGCCTGGTACCTGTCCTTGTCGCGGTCGATGGCGTCCGGGCGCAGATCGAGCAGTTCGGCGCCGGCGCGCAGGGTGGGCTCCAGCAGGCCCTGGCCCAGCTGCGCGCCGAACCAGCCCAGCCAGCTGAGCTTGGCGACCCGCTGCTCCCGCATCGACAGATCGGGATTGACCCGGATGCCGTCTATCTGCTCTCGCTTGTAGGACTTCTTCGGCACCTTCATCGTTCCGGCCAGGCTCGCCGGTTCGCCCTCGCGGCCGGCGCGGATGGTGAGGGTGCGCGCCTGCTCCATGTAGTTGAAACGGGCCCGGGCTGTCTTCCAGCCCTCCAGCCACCAGCCGTTTCCGTCGGAGTCGCGCAGGGCCAGGCGGTAGCGCAGCAGGGGGTGCTCCATGCCGTGGCGGTGCGGCACTCCCTCGTGGGGGCGGACCCAGATCTCGCCGTCATCGACGGTCAGCGGATCCGCGTGCAGCAGGGAACAGGAGACCGTGCCGCGTACGTCGATGGAGCGGTGCTGCACGAGTTGGTACATGCTGGCGATCGACAGGGTCAGCGCGAAGGTGCAGCGGATGTCGGGCTCGCCGTCGACCGGGCCCACCTTGCCGCGCATCGTCTCCCGGAACCACAGGTACGGCGGGTCGTCACGGCTGGGCAGGATCACCAGGCCGTCACGGGCCATTCGCTCGTAGCTCTTCAGCCGGGCCTGCGCGTCGACGCGGGCAGGCGGTGGCAGTTTGTGCCGGGCGACGAACGCCTCGGTCCGCTCCCCCGTCGCCTGCGGGGCCGTGACGCTCGCCTCGACGAGCTTCTGGCCGGCGGGGTTGCGCAGCACCCTGGCCATGAATTCCAGTTCGGGGACCGGATCGGCCTCGGTACGGGCCAGGAAGTCCTTCAGCCAGGCCTCCCACGGCAGCACCCGTACGTTCAGGCCACCGAGCTCCTGATCGCGGACCATCTCGGTGAGAGTGTCCGGCCGTCCCGTGAGGTGGTAGTTCTGGCCCCAGCCGCTCGGCTCGCAGATCACCGCGGTCGCGATGCGGCTCACCCAGTCCACCGGGGCGGCGTTCGAGTAGTTGATCTTGGGCACGACGCGGTAGCGGGAGGTGGCGGAGAACAGGCCCGTGTTGATGTCGTGCGGGTTGTAGGCACCGGTGCGGGTGTGACCGACGATGCCGCCAGGGCGCAGGAACGTCGCCTTCAGGCCACGGTCACGGGCTCGCCTGAGCGCTGCCTCGGCCGCCCACTTCGACTTGTCGTACCCCGCAGTCAGCCGGTCCACATGTGCCACGGGGTCGTCCTCGCCCATCGAGGCGATGCCGATCTCGTTGAACACGGCGATCGACGAAATGTGGTGCAGCGGCTTGGGCCGTCCGGTCATCGCGAGTTCGGCGAGGGACAGCACGCCGAGGACGTTGGTCCGGCGCAGCGACGGGTAGCCGCGCAGGAAGTCCACGGCCGCCCCCACGCTGACCACCGAGTCGAGTTCGCCGGCCAGCTGTCCCCACTGCTCATCCGTCAGCCCGAGTCGGGGCTGGCGCAGGTCGCCGGGGAGGACCGTGACCCGGCGCCGGATCTCGGCCGACCAGGGGAGGGAGAAGCTTGCGAGGCCCTTGGCCAGGCGCCGTTCAGCGTCCTCCTCGCTGTCCCCGCGCACCAGGCAGACGACGTGTGCGTCGCTGTGCCGCAGCAGGTCGAGCAGCATGTGGCCGCCCAGGAAGCCGGTGGCACCGGTCAGCAGGACGCGGCGCGGCGCGATCGGTTCCGGGTCGCCGCACCAGGGAAGCTGATCCGCACGTGCGAGGTCGGCCATGATGAGGGCCAGGTCCTCGGCATGGTCGTCGAGCGCGGGGAGCGTCTCGTCCGGCGCGACGGGATCGGTCGGCACGAGTTCGGTGCCGGGAGACGCCGTCGTGGTGGCGGTCGGCACGGAGGCCACGGGAAGCTCGGGGACTCGGGTGGTCGCCGGCACCTCGGGCAGGGTGCGTTTGGTCAGACTGCCCAGCCAGCGCTGAGCGAGGCGCCGGGGCCTGGCGTCGGCGAAGACGTCGTCCAGGCTGAGCTTGATGTCCAGGTCACGGTCGAGCGCGGCGACGAGTCGCACGGCGTCCACCGAGCTGGCACCGGCGTCGAAGAGATCGGTCTCGGCGTCGATCTCCTTGATGTCCAGCAGCGTGACCGCCTTGGAGACGATGGCCTTGGCAAGCTGCTCCAGACCCCAGGCCGGTGCGCCGTTGCCCGCGCCCTCCGCGTCGTTCGCGCCGTCCACCGACTGCGTCGGCGGCTCCGACGGCTGAAAACGCGCCAGCAGACCGGCGACCGCGGCGGCCCCGCGCGGACCGCTTTCGATCAGTTCTCCCTCGTACTGCCGGTCCACCTCGTGGTTCCGGGCCGGTACGTTGCCACCCGGATCGGGGCTGGGTTTCATGCGGTTGCCTCCACGGTTTCGTCTGTTGTGGCGTCCCATGAGCGGAAGTCTCGGAGCCGGTCCACCGGGACCAGTGCCTCCAGGCGCGGCGCCTCAGGGTCCCCGCCGCCCAGGGCGGCCACCAGCCGGCGTACGGGGATGTTGCGGGGGGTACGCTCGGCGATCATGCGCACGGTCGGGCAGCCCAGGGCTTCGGCTCGGTCTGCCAGCCAGCCGAGAACCCGTTCCTCACCACCGCGGCCGAGCACCCGACAGCTCATCATCCAGCCCAGGACCTCGAGCGTCTCGCCGTCGGGGCGGATCACCACGACGGCGATCTGCCCGTAGTCGCCGAATCTGTCCCGCGCCCGGACGGTCCACACCTCGCCGTCCTGTTGCCGGCGCGTCAGTTCCGCCTCGTCCACCTTCACCGGGCGGAGGTTGAACTGGTTGGTGCGCCGGGCCAGTTGGACGGAACGTTCCATCGTGTCGGGGTTGAGAAGCTGGAAGTCCATTTCCAGGTTCAGCCGCTCCAGGAAGTCGGCGAAGCCGGTCCGGGAACGTGCTTCCTGGCGCACCTTCTCCTGCCGGTAGAAGTCCGCCCGCGCGGCGTCCTCCTGTGTGGCGGCGCGCGGGGTGACCGGCCAGAGCCTGGTCAGGAACTCCGGCAGGCCTTCTCCGGGCGGGCAGGTCACGCAGAGCACCTCGGGCAGAGCCGCCCTCATCCTGGCGATCTCGGTCGGGTTGTCGTCGAGGAACAGACACGTGTCCAGGCCGAGCCCGAGTTCCTCCGCGACTGCCTTCAGGCGCGCGGGCTTGGGTGTCCAACCGGCGGAGATCACGCTGAAATGCTCGGCGCCGAGCAGACTGTCGGGCCGGTCGAGTACGGCACGTACGGTGGCCTCGTCGTTGTTGGAGACCAGCACCAGCAGGACACCGGCGGCACGCCACTGCAGCAGTCGGCGGGCAAGCTGTCCGCGGGCGCCCGTGAGTCCGACGTGCTCCGGCCCGTCCTCCCCCGCGATGCCGTCCCAGAGGGTCTCGTCGCCGTCCACCGCGATCACCTTCGGCGGAGTGCGGCGGGAGGCCTGCACCAGTTCGGCGAGGGCGAGCGCCACCGCGGCCTGGAACTCCGTCCGGAACGGCAGGTGCGCCAGTGCGTCCGTCTCGGCGTCGAACGGGTCGGCGAAGTCAGCGCCGCTGAAGCTCTCCGGTCCCAGTACCGCGATGCCGGCCTGGTCCCGGAGCCGGGAGATCACCTGCTCCTCCCAGTCCCGGAGCCTCTCCTCGGCCGAGTGGGCGGGAAGGAAGCCGACGATCACCGGCCTCTTCGTGCGTTCGGCCAACGCGCGCAGGGCTGCCGGGTACTCCTCGCCCAGTTCGGCCAGGAACGCGTCACTGATTTCGCCGAAGCGCCCCAGGTCGGCGGCGCGCAGCAGGACGACGGCCGCCGCGGCCGACGGATCGCAGAGCACGCCGGACGGGTCGTGCAGCGCGGCCAGCACCTGGTGGTACGGCGCTTCGGCGACGGTGAGTCCGGTGCCCTCGAGAGCGAGGTCGAGGAGCGCGGGGAAGTTGCCCAGGGCGAAGGTGGCCGCGACAGCGACGGACCGGGGTGCCGAGGAGCGGGACGGGGGTGCGGGCAACGGTTCCGGCGTGAGCGCCGCCGTCCCGATCTCCCTCGACGCCGGCTTGGTTTCCCTCGACGCCGGCACCACCGACGCCGCCGCCTGACGCAGCGGGAGGGTGCCCACCGTGCCCGTGCCCGCCTGGCCGATCACCGCCTCGATCAGGTCGAGGAAGTCCCCGCCGAACCGGGCGCAGCTGGAGCTGTCGAGGATGTCCACGTTGTAGTCGAGCCGCATGTGGCCCAGGTCCGGCGACACACTGATCATCAGATCGAGGTCGGAGTGGCCGGTGCCCGCGGGGAGCATCTCCAGTCCCGGCAGCTTCAGGCCGCGTGGCGGCAGGTAGTTGAAGTAGACCTCGACCAAGGGCGCGTTCTCGCGGTACAGCCCCTCCGCTACCAGCGTGGTCATCGTGTCCGAGAAGGAGCTGCCCTTTTCGAGATGCGTGCCCAGACGGTGGTCGGTCCGGCGCAACACCTCGGCCACCGGCTCGTCCGGGGCGGCCTCGGCGGGGAACGGTATCGGGACTCCGAAGAACCCGACCGCGTCGAGCGCTTCCGCGTGCATCCGGGTGTCCACCGGAACCGCCAGCACGAACCGGCTGCGCTCCCGCAGACGGGCGAGGAACATGGTCAGCGTGCCCAGCCAGAAGGCGGCCGGGGTGATCCCAAGGCGTCGTGCCTCGGCTCCGACCCGCTCGGAGAGCCCATCGGGGACCTCCACGACCTCGGTCGCCGCGCGGTAGGACCGCTCCGCGGGGCGGGGCTTGGCCAGGGTCAGATCCAGCCTGCCGACCCCGGAGAACCACTCGCGCGGCTGCGCCGCCGAGGCCTCCACGCCGTCCGTCTCCTGCCGCGCCGGCTGTGCCCGCATCAGACCGTCGAGGTCGTCCAGGGAGGGAGCGGACGGCAGGATCTCACCGTTGAGTTCCGCGCCGATCTCTGCCGCCACCAGCGCGAGTGAGGGCAGATCGGACACTGCGTGGTGCGCGCCGTAGAGCAGTACCTGCTTCCCCGACGGGTACTCCAGCAGCTCGAACCGCCACAGCGGCGCCACGGCGAGGTCGAACGGTGGTGCCAGGAGCTCGCGCAGTCGCTGGTCCGGGTCGGTGTCCTGATCGACGGGCGACCATCGCAGCGGTGTTCCGGGGAGGCTCTGCCCGACCTCCAGCTGGAGGCCGTGCTCAGGGTCCGCGACGATCGCCGTGCGCAGGGCCGCGTGCCGGGCGGCGAGGTTGCCCAGTACTCCGTTCAGCCGTTCCCGGCTGACCGGGGTGGTGAGCCGCACGGCGAAGCCGATGTTGTGGGCGCCTCCCGGGGTGCCCTGCTGCTCCGTGCGCAGCAGTCGTATGACGTCACGGGTCGCCGGGTACCGCACGGTTCCGTCGGCATCCGCCACGCCGAGCGGCTCGACGCCTCCGTGGCCCTTGCCCTTCCCGGGCGCAAGCGGCTCCCCGGTCTCCGCGCCGGTCCGGCTGTCCAGGATCCGGTCCACGATGTCCGTGACACTCGCCCCGCCGAGCAACGCCGCCACCGGCAGTGCCACGTCGAAGTCGGCCTCCACCAGACCTCGGGTGCGCATGGCCGTCGCCGAGTCGATACCCAGCTTGTTGAGCGGGGCCGAGACGTTCAGCTGGTCGGCGTCGAAACCCAGCAGTGCCGCGACATGGTGCCGCACCCGGTCCGTCACCCGCGCCCGGGAGCCAGGGGCCGCTGTGCGGAGTTCCGCGCGATCCTCGGCCCAGGTGCGCTCGGCGTCGGTGACCTCGCCGGCGGGCGGCGGGGTTCCCGGTGCCGCCGCCTGCGATCCGGCGGCACCGGGGACGCGCGAGATCCAGTAGCTGCCCGACTCGAAGGCGGTTGCGGGCAGCGGCACCATCCGGCGCCGCTCGGTGTGCAGCGCGTGCCAGGGCACCCGGACCCCGCGCACCCACAGCGCGGCCAGTTCCTCCAGGGCGCGGTCCCCGGCGAGCCCGGCGAGGAAGGCTTCGCCACGGCTGCGGGAGAGGATGAAGGCCAGCGGGTCGGGGTCCTCGTCGGCGTTGCCCCGGTACAGCGGTACGGACACCGGACCGCCCGCGAGGTGCTCGGCGAGCGCCCGCACGAGTTCGGCGCGGTCGGTGACGACCACGGCGAGCCGCTCGGGCAGCGGTTCCCGGCCCAGCTGCGTGGTGTGGGCGAGGTCGGCGAGGCTCACGGTGCCGTCCGCGTCGGGCAGGGCCGCCAGGTGGTCGTGCAGCCGCCGTACCGCCGTCGCGAGGCCTTCCGCGGTCCGGGCGGAGACGACGACCACCTGCGCCGCGGTGTCCGGTGCGGCGGGCGCGGGCGCGGCGGCGGCCGGCGGTGCCTCGACCACCATGCTGACGTGGCTGCCGCCCGCCGCCACGCAGTTGATGAGTGCGCGGCGGGGCCGGGAGCGGCCGTCGGTGTCCGCGGCGCCGTCGGCCGGCCAGTCGGTGAGCTCGTCGCACAGCCGCAGCGGCGAACCGTCCAGCTCCAGGCGGGGGTTGGTGGTGCCGACGGCGACGAGCGGTGCGATCTGGCCGTGCTGGAGCTGGAGGACGACCTTGGTGAGCTGGGCGATGCCGGAGGCGGCCTCGGGGTGGCCGAGGTTGGACTTCACGGTGCCGACCGGGACGGTGTCGCGGACGTCGGCGAACACCTCGCGCAGCGCGCGCAGTTCGACCTCGTCGAAGAACGAGGTGCCGTTGGCGGCGGCTTCGACGTAGCTGATGTCCGCCGGCGCGGCGCCGGCCCGCTCCAGGGCGCGCCGGATGGTGGCGACCTGGGTGCGGTGGCTCGGCGTCATGAAGCCGCCTGAGCGGCCGCTGTGCAGCGAGGCGGTGCTCTTGATGACGGCGTGCACGGTGTCGCCGTCGCGCAGGGCGGCCTCCAGCGGCTTGAGCAGGACGGCGCCGACCGCCTCGGCGGGCAGGTAGCCGTCGCCGTCGCGGAAGCTGCGCGCGCCCGGGTCGGTCCCGAGCAGTTGCAGCTCGCCGAGGGCCAGGTACTTGTCGGGGTGGGGGGTCAGGTTGACGCCTCCGGCCACGGCCAGCTCGCACTCGCCGCGCAGCAGGTCGGCACAGGCCAGGTGCATGGCCATGGCGGAGGAGGTGCACATGCTGTCCACCGCCAGGCTCGGACCCTCCAGGCCGAAGAAGTGGGAGACGCGGTTGGCGATGAGGTTGTAGGAGGCGGCCGAGGTGAGCGCCGCGAGGGTGGGGTCCTGCGCGGCGTCCGCCCGGTACATCTGGTAGGCGGCTCCGACGTAGACCCCGACGCGCCGCCGGTAGCGCCGTTCGACGACCTCCTGGGTGACGCCGCCCTGCTCCAGCAGGTGCCACACCGTCTCCAGGAACAGCCGCTGCTGCGGATCCATCACGGCGGCCTGGCGGGGCGAGACGCCGAAGTGCAGCGGGTCGAAGCGGTCGATGCCGTCGAGGAACGCGCCCCACTGGGCCCGGCCGCCGGTGTCCCAGCGATCGGCCGGCACCTCGGTGACGCAGTCCCGGCCCTCGCGCAGCGCCGACCAGAACTCCGCCACGTCCTCGGCGTGCGGGTAGCGGCCGCTGATGCCGATGACGGCGATGTCCTGGCCGCGGTGGTCCTGCTCGTGCCGGACCGGTGAGGGGGCCTGCGCGGCGCGCGGGACCGCGGCGGCCCGGGACGGTGCGGGGGTTGCCGCTGCCTGGTGCCGTGCGGGGGCCTCGGCGGCCTGAGCCCGTGCGGGGGCTACGGCGGGCTGGGACCGAGCGGGGGCCTCGGCGGCCGGGGGCTCGCCGACGAGGCTCCGCAGCTCCCGCGGGTACTCGGCGGCGAGGTGGCGGGCGAGAGCGCGCACGGTCTGCACCTCGAACAGCAGTGTCCGCGACAGCGGACCGAAGCACTCCTCCAGCGGCTGGAGCATGGACACGGCGAGCACCGAGTCCATGCCGTAGCGCTCCAGCGGTGTGTCGGGGTCCAGCCGCTCGGGACCGAGCTTGAGGCCCGGCGCCACCATCCGCCGCAGGTGGGCGACGGCGCGCTCTTCGAGCACCGGTGCCGCGGTCTCGGCGGCGGAGGGCGCGGGGTCGTGGTCGGCAGGAGCGGGGGCGGGGGCCGCGAGCGCGGTCCCGCTCGCCGGGGCCGACGCCACGGGTGCGCCCTCGGTCGCCCCGTCCGGCGCGTGACCGTCCGTCAGCTTGGCCAGCAGGGCCTCGCGACGGCCCGCGACGACCAGCAGCCTGCCGTCCCTGCGGACGTCCTCGTCGGCAACTGCGAACCGCAGGGCGGCCAGGCCGCGTTCGGTGTCGAGCGGGGCGAGCCCGGCGGCGCCCAGCTGCGCGCGGACCGTGTCGTCCGCGCCCATGCCGCCCTCGTCCCACAGCGGCCATCCGACGGACACCGTACGGCCGCTGCGCAGACCCGCGTCGACGAGCCGGTTGCGGTGGCCGGCGTAGGCGTCCATGAACGCGTTGGCGGTGGCGTAGTCGCTCTGGCCGGGGTTGCCGAAGGCGCCTGCGATCGAGGAGAAGCAGACGAACAGCTCGAGCGGCTGCTCGCGCGTCAGCTCGTCAAGGTTGACCAGACCGGCCACCTTGGGGGCGAGGACGCGCTCCAGTTCCTCGGCGCTCTTGCGGACGACGAAGTTGTCGTGGAGGACGCCGGCGGCGTGCAGCACGCCGGTCAGCGGGCCGTGCTCGTCGGCGATGCGGGCCAGCAGGCCGGCAACGGCGGGCCGGTCGGCGATGTCGACACGCCGGTGGTCGACGGTCAGGCCCGCGGCGCGCAGGGCGTCCAGCTCGGCGCGCTGCTCCCCGGTCAGCGGGGATCGCCCGGCGAGGACCACGGTGGCACGGCCGACGGTGGCGGCGATGTCCCGGGCCGTGATCAGGCCGAGTCCGCCGACGCCGCCGGTGATGAGGTAGACGCCGCCCTCCCGCCAGGGCGCCGGTGCGGGCCGGGAGGTTGCTTCGGCCAGGCGGCGCACCAGGCGGTGGCCGCCTCGGTGGTGCACCTCCGGCTCGGGGCCGGAGGCCGCCTCGGCTGCGAGGCGGGCGGCGACGGTGGCGGGCGAGGCGCCGTCCAGGCACTCCACGTACTGGGTGTGCAGCTTGGGGTTCTCCAGGTGGGCCGTGCGCAGCAGCCCCGCCAGACCGGTGAGGCAGGCCGGTTCGCCGGCGTCCGCGGTGCCGACGGAGACGACCTGCAGCAGGGTGGGTCGACGCAGGCCGCGCTCCAGGAGCTCGCGGATCAGCGTGAACAGTCCGCGTGCCGCCTCGGTGTACTGACGGTCCGGCGGGCCGTCGGCGAGGCCGAGGACGGTGCAGGTCGCATCGGCGGGCAGGGCGGCCCGCAGGGCGCCGCGGTCGGCGTCGGTGAGCCGGCCGACCACCACGACGTGCCGTTCGGCGAACGGCTCGGCGGGCGTATCCGGCATGGCGGCGCGCGCGGTCCACTCGGGCCGCAGCAGCACGACGTCAGGGGTGTCGCCGCCGCCCGCGGAACGGTGCGGTGCGCCCTCGGTGTCGAGGTCGAGCCAGTAGCGCTCGCGGGCGAAGGGGTAGCCGGGCAGGCTGATGCGGCGCACGGGGGTGCCTGCGGGCCGGGCGTGCTCCCACTCCACCACGGCGCCGTCGGCCCACAGCGCCAGCAGCGTCTCGTAGGAGCCCTGCCGCGTCCAGGCGGCCAGGGCGGAGCGTACGGCGTCACCGTCGGCGGCACGGTCCGGGCGGACGCTGCCGCGGGCCCAGGGGCCGGTCCCGGCAGGATCGGCGGCGAAGGCGGCGAGCCGCTCGCGGGCCTCGGCGAGGGAGGTCGCGGCGAAGGCGAGGCGCTCCTCCAGGGCCATGCGTCCGATCTGCAGGGTCCAGGCCGCGGAGGGGAGGTCGGTGTCGGTCAGCCCGCCGAGCCGGGCGTGCAGGCGGCGGGCCTGCTCGACGAGCTGGGCCTCGCTCTTGGCGGAGAGCACGAACAGCTCGGGGCCGTCCGAGACGGGCGCGGGGCCGACGGGCTGCCGGTACTCGGCGATGACGACGTGGGCGTTGGAGCCGCCGCCGCCGAAGCTGGAGATTCCGGCGATGCGCGGCAGGGTGCGCCGTTCGCCGTCGCGGTCCACGACGGGCCGGTGCCAGGGCTCCAGCGTGCGCTGGACGCGCAGCGGGGTGCGGTCGAAGTCGATGTGCGGGTTGAGGGGCGTGGAGTGCAGACTCGGCACGAGCTCACCATGCCGCAGCTGGAGCAGCACCTTGGTGACTCCGGAGATGCCGGCGGCGCTCTCGCAGTGCCCGATGTTGGACTTCACCGAGCCGATCGCGAGCCGCTCGGGGCTGCCACCCACGCGGCGGAAGGCCTGCTGCAGGCCGGAGACCTCGATGGGGTCGCCGAGGGACGTACCGGTGCCGTGCGCTTCGAGGTAGCTCAGGGAGCGCGGGTCGACACCGGCGGCGGTGAGCGCCTCGGCGATGACCTCGCCCTGCGCTACCGGGGTGGGCACCGAGTAGCCGCTGGTGCGCCCGCCGTGGTTGATGGCGGTCCCCTTGATGACGCCGTGGATCTGGTCACCGTCGGCGATGGCCCGCTCCAGCGGCTTGAGCAGGACGGCGCCGACGCCCTCGCCGGGCACGTAGCCGTCGCCGCCCTCACCGAAGCTGCGGCACCGGCCGTCGCTGGAGAGGAAGTTGCGCTGCCCGAGCATCAGGTACTTGTTGGGGTGCACGGTGAGATTGACGCCGCCGGCGAGGGCGGTGTCGCACTGCCCACTGCGGATGGCCTCGCAGGCGAGGTGGATGGAGGTGAGACTGGACGAACACATGGTGTCCACGGCCAGGCTCGGGCCGTGGAAGTCGTAGAAGTACGACACCCGGTTGGCGACCGTGGAGGAGCTGCCGAAGAGGGCGTCGGGCCTGCCGCGCTCCTGTGCCTGCGCGCCGAGGAGCTGGTACTCGTTGTACATCACGCCGACGAACACGCCGACCTTGGCGTTGCGGGACAGGCGGTCGGGGGTGTACCCGGCGTCCTCCAGGGTGTGGTGGGCGCACTGGAGGAAGAGACGCTCCTGCGGGTCGAGGTAGTCGGCCGCCAGCAGGGATATGTGGAAGAACAGTGGGTCGAAGCGGTCGATGTCGTCGAGGAATCCGCCCCAGGTGCCGGCTCCGGCATCCGCGTAGCGCTGCTGGTTCCAGCGATCGGCTGGGATCTGACGGATGCAGTCCCGGCCCGAGCGCAGGTTCTGCCAGAACTCGTCCAGGTCGGCGGCCTCCGGGTAGCGGCCGCTGACGCCGATGATCGCGATGTCGCCGGGGCGCACGGCGTCCGGCCCGACCGCGTCGTCGGAGGACCCGGCCACGGCGCCGGAAGGCCCTACCGCGCCGCCGGAAGACGCCGGCACGGTGCCGGCAGACCCGATCGCGTCGTCGGAAGAGGAGTCCCGCAGGCGACGTGTGGACAGGCCGGTCAGTTCCACGCACACACGGCCGTGCTCGTCGAGGACGGTGACGTCGAGCCGTGCCGCCGTGGTCTGGGTGGCGCTGCCGGGCCGGTGGCGGATCCACGCGTACGCGGTGGTGGAGGTGGCGGCGACGGCTTCGGCGCGTTCGAGGGCGAAGGGCAGCGCGAGGCCGACCGACCGGCCATCGCTCTCCTCCGCGAGCCACAGTCCCATCGTGGCCTGGAGGGCGCCGTCGAGGATGCTCGGGTGCATCAGACCGGCGACCCCGAGGGGCTCCGCCTCAGCGGGCAGGCGCAGTTCGGCCAGGACCTGGGGGCGTCCGTCGGGGTCGGTGCCGACGCGCAGCCGGGCGACCGACCGCTGGGAGGGGCCGTAGACCAGCCCCATGCCGTCGTAGAGCCCGTAGATGTGTGCGCCGGTGTGGACGGCATCGGCGCAAGCGGCGCGCAGGTCGTCGAGGAGGGGCGGGGGCTGCGGGGCGTCCTGGGCAAGGGCCGCGCGCCCCTGGCTGCACAGGGTGGTGTCACCTCGTTCGTCCACGCTGTGGATCTCGTACGTGCAGCCGCCCGCGGTGGTCGAGCCTACGCGCACCCGCAGCACGAGCCCGTCGGGGCCGCAGGCGGCGGGCCGCAGCCACACCACGTCGGTGAGCCGGACGGCGGCGGCGTCGCCCTGTCCGAGCGCCCTCGCGGCAGCCACCCGGGCCATCTCCAGCTGGGCGACTCCGGGCAGGACCTTTCCGCCCTGCACCTGGTGGTCGCGCAGGCATGGCTCGTCGCCGGTGAAGCGTGTCTCGTACGTCGTGCCGTCGCCGTCGCCGGTGACGGTCCGGTGCAGCAGCGGATGGGGCCGCGCTGCCGGTGCCTGCCGTTCGGAGACGGCCGGGGTGCGCTGCTCGGTGATGGCCGGGGTGCGCTGCGCACGGCCGAGGTGTTCCGCGAGGGTCCGCAGGGTGTGGTGCGCTTGGAAGGCGTTGAGCGGGACGGCCAGGCCGAGGCGCGCGTTCATCCGGTCGGCCAGCTGCGCCAGGCCCCCCACGTCCAGCCCGAACTCGGCCAGCTCGGCGTCGGCGTGGAGTTCGGCGACGGGGACGCCTACGAGCGTGGAGACCTCTTCGGCGAGGGCGGCGTGCAGAGCGGAGTGCGCATCGTCGCTCCGGACGCCGGGCGTCGCGGGGGCAGCGGCAGCCGGAGCCGATGCCGGTGCCGGTGCCGGGGGGAGGGAAGTCGGCTCCCGATCGGGCGTGGCGGGAGCGGTGGGGGCGGTCGCCAGGATGTGCGGGGGCACTTGCGGCTCCAACCACTCCGCCAACTCCGCGACCGTCCGGTACTCGAACATCACCGTCGGCGACAACTCCACCGAAAGCCGCTCCTCCAACGCCGCGACGAGCGAGAGCAGATCAGCCGACGCTAACCCCAACTCGTAGTAGCCGAGCTCCACATCCACCTGGTCCGCGGCCACCTCCAGCCGAGCGGCCACCAACTCCTGCACCACCTCCGCCAGACCGCCCCCGGCCGGGGCAGCCACCGCGGGCGCCGCGGAAACCGGTGCCGGCAGGGTGGAGGCGTCGCCGCGGACATCGAGGGACGTCGCGGCGCGGACCCGCTTGGCCACGAACTGGCCCATCTCGGCGACCTTCGCGCCGGTGGCGTCGTAGAACTCCACGCTGAGCCGTATGAGTTCCTCGTCCCGGCGTACGGAGTCGGCGGCGACGCGGACGTAGGCGCGGCTGCCCAGCGCTCCGGTGGCGCGGAACCGCTCGAACATCAGCGGCAGGTAGAGGCCGGGACCGTCGTTGTCGGCGTACAGCATGCCGATGGCGACGCCACCGCCGAGGAGTCCCGCCTCGAACAGGGCCGGGTGGAAGAGGAACTCGGCGTTGGATCCTTGGTATTCGGGGGCGAGTTCCACTTCGGCGATCCAGTCGCCGGGCCGGTGGTGGACGACTCCGCTGATCTTCATCAGGCCGGAGTGGACCAGGTCGTACTCGCGGCACCAGGTGTAGATCTCGTCGAGCGTGGTGCGCCGGGTGGCCCCGTCGACCGGCAGCGGAAGCCGTTCGGTGAAGGTGACGGGGGCACAGCGGCGCACGGTCGCGACGGCGTGGAGAACGTCGACGGCGTCCTGGGGGCGTCGGCTGCGGACTTCGACGCGCCAGTCGCCGTCCGGCCCCCGGTGTCCCTCGACGGTGGTGAGGGCGCGCTCCGCGGACTCCACGACGAGCGGGGCGTGGATCGTGAGGTTGCGCAACTCCACGTCCTGCATGGGGTGGCCATGCCGGGCGAAGACCTGGAGGACCAGGTCCACGTAACCGACTCCGGGCATGAGGCTGCGTCCGTAGACGACGTGCCCGTGCAGCAGCGGGTTGTCGGCAGTGACAGTGAAGGTCTCGCTGAACGTGGTCGATTCGGTCATCGGTGTCCGTCCCGGAAGGAGCGTCAGGCCAGCGGGCAGCTTGGTGGGGCATAGCCGGTGGAAAACAGCCGGAGTTGCGCCACGGGAATCCTCGAATGCCTGGCGCATGGGCATGCAGAAAAGCGAGCAGCACCGATTCCCGATTAACCCCTTCAAGGGATCTCACTGAGAGTGGTCGACATCAGGAGTAAGAAGTCGAATGCTGTGTGGACAACACAAAGGAGAGCGGAAGTTCACCACTCAACTCGGGAGCGTGGAACGGAGGACAATCATGCGCATCACGTCTTTTGACGCTACGCCATGATTGCACTCACTTAATTCTCACTTGCCCCCGACTACCATGGCCGAACTCACCCCCGAGAGTTTTCGCAACCGTGATCGAACGAAACGTTAGATCATCCACTGCAAGCCGTCAACCATGATCCGCTGCCCAGAACCCGGTCCGTCCGGTTTCGGCCGGAGTATCCATGGCCAGGGGGATTTGGTGACTTGTTCGGGCGGCAAAGCGAAAAGGGCCCGCCGACTGGGTCGGCGGGCCCTTGAGAAGCGCCGAGGCTAGCCGGGGTTGCCGGCCTTCCAGCCTACATACCGGAATCCCGGAATCCTCTTGTAATTCGACTTGAAGTCGATAGCGCCGCCGGGGCCGAAGTTCGTGCCCCAGACGCCTCCCGAGCCGTCAGAAAGCCCTACGTGCCAGTTCCTTCCCCCATTGTCCCAGAAAACAAAGGACCCCTTCGGAGGCATGCCCGAGGTGTGCTTGGCGCCGTCCGATGACGTCCAGTGCGTCTTGGCCGAATGGTGGACGATGGATCGGTTCCACGCCTTGGCGACCGCCAGTTCGCAGTAACCGTTGTAGGACTTGTCGCCCTTCCGGTGGAGAAACCAGTTCATGGCTTCCATGACCGGGGAGCCGAACGCCTCCGCTGGAGCGGCCTTTCCGCGCTCGGGTGCGTCGGCTATCGCGGTTCCGGAAAGAGGGAGAGTCAGCGCAAGGCACGCGGCAGCGCTGATACCTATACGCGAGAATGTGGCCTTCTTGCGCTTGTCTGGCGTCATGTTGGGGCTCTTTCGTCAAGTTGTCCAGGAGGTAGGCGCCTTGGGCACCGTCCTGGCCCCGCCGCCAAGCCTCACGAAGGTTGGCGGGCGGCGCTCGCCGCGGCAGAGGCGGCAGCGAGCCGATGTGGTCGATCCCAGAAACTACAACAGAGCGCCCCGGGAACCCCGTTCGGGGTCCGACCTCGGGTTTCTCAGCTGATGGTGACGACGCGCGCCCAGGGCGGCGGGGTGTCCGGAAGGTAGTCGGGGTTCTCCTCGTCCACGGCGTCAGCGGGACGGGGGAAGAGACCGACGACGGTGCGGCAAGGCGGACGCTCGGAGGGCCACGGCGTCTGGCCGTCCGTCAGGGCGACGATCACATCCGGGCGTGGCCGGGAGCGGAGCGCCCGGGAGAAACCCGAGCGCAGATCCGTGCCCCCGCCACCGACCAGTTCGATGTTCTCGGCGCGGCAGAGCGGGACGGCGACCTCGGCCGCCGCGTCGCAGGAGATCACCGAGACCAGGTCGCGCCGCCCGCCCACCGCCCGCGAGATCGCCGCCACCTCCAGCAGCGCGCTGCCCAGCTCGGCGTCGCTCACCGACCCGGAGGTGTCGATCACGACGCAGACCCGTGGCGGGGTTCGGCGCAGGCTCGGCAGCAGCACCTCGGGGACACCGGCCGACCGCCGGGACGGGCGCCGGTAGCTGTGGTCCTCACCCGCCCCCGGCGCGGCCGCCGCCGAGCGGACCGCCGCACCCAGCAACTGCCGCCACGGCTGCGGCGGATGAAACGCCTCCGCAGCCCATCGGCGCCACCCCTCCGGCGCATCGCCCGGCCGGCCCTTGATCCCCTCGGCGACCCGGAAGCGGACCGCGTCCCGCTGCTGCCTGCTCAAGCCCTGTGCCCCGTCGGGTCCCAGCTCCCACGGCCGGTCCTGCCCGTCGGCACCGCTGCCGCAGTCCAGCCAGGCCAGGTCCGCGGCGAGCCCGGACATCGACGACCTCCGCAGGTACTCCTCCATCAGCAGCCCGTCGGGCAACCGCAGCAGTTTCGGCAGCACCGCTCCGGCAGGCAGGGGCAGACCGTCGCCGTAGATGTCGTCGTTGATCTCGAAGTCGGCGGCGATGTTCCGCCGCAGCCTCCCCCAGCCTTCGGCCGGGGGGACCCCCATCTCGCTCCTCCCCCAGCCTCCGGCCGGGGGTACCCCCATCTCGCTACGCTCGCCCGGGCCGTGTTTCTCGTGCTCCCGCGCATACCGCTCGCCGCGTCCGTGATGGTCCCGGAGCAGATGGGAGACCTCGTGCACCCAGACGCCCGCCAGCTCCTCCACCGGGGTGCGCGCCACGAATCCGGGGGAGACGTAGGCGCGCCAGTGCGCGTCCACCGCCATCGTCGGCACCGACCGGTCCTCCACCACGTGCAGTGCGAAGAGTGCGGCGGCCAGGTAAGGGCGGACCTTCACCGCGTGCAGCCGGGCGGCCAGCAGCTTGTCCATGTCCAGCGGCCGTCCGGGCGGGCTTGCCGGTCCGCCCGCTCCGTCCGGCCGCTTCGGCAGCGTGGCCCGCACCCGGCGCGGCGGCGGGGGCGGGGCCATCGGGTGCGGCAGCGGGCGCGTGCCCGGCCGCTTCGCGGCTCCCGTCATCGGCCTTCCTCCGCCGCACGCCCGGCGTCGGCCACCGCCGTGGCCCGCCCCACCGACCGGTCCGCGCGCTCGGCGAGACCGACCACCCCGGCCAGCCGCTCAATCGCCTCCGGTACCTCCCAGTCGTCGCGCCGCAGCGCGGCCAGCGCCGTCGCCGGGGCGACCAGCAGGTCCGCGGCCCCGGTCTCCAGCGCCCGGACCAGCACCGCCCAGCCCGCCTCCCACCGCTCCCGTTTCGGCCGCGCCCCGACGGCTGCCACCACCGCCTCCAGCGCCGCCTGACGCAGATCGCCGCGCACCGGCAGCTCGGCGGAGGCCGGATCGGCCAGCAGCGACTCCGGGTCCGGCAGGTCCATCCGGTCCAGGTAGGCGATGAGTTCGAGCCCCGGCCCGTCCCCCACCGCGCCTCGCACCAGCAGTGCCAGCACCTCCCGGGAGACGGAGGCCGCCGTGCCGAAGGCCAGCAGGGTCAAGGCGGCCTCCCAGCTGCGGGGCGAGGGCCAGGCACCGCCGCGCCGCGTCTCGGTGCTCGGCAGCCGGTGGATCAGCGTCGGCCGGGCTTCCAGGAAGCCGCAGACCGCGCGCCGGGCGAGAGCCACCGCCTCCGGCAGCCGCTCCGGCACCAGCCGGGGCAGCTCCGCCCGGGGCCAGACGCCGCCCAGCCCGCGCACCACCACCTCCCGGTCGTGCACCCAGTACAGGTGCACGAACCGGTTGGCCAGCGGCGGGCTCAGCTCCCAGCCGTCCGCCGCCGACGCGCGCGGATTGGCGGCGGCCACGATCCGTACCCCCGAGGGGAGTTGCAGCGCACCGACCTTCCGTTCCAGGACGACTCGGAGCAGTGCGGCCTGGACGGCCGGGGTGGCGGTGGAGAGCTCGTCCAGGAAGAGCAGTCCCCGCCCGGCCCGCACGAGTTCCACGGCCCACTGCGGCGGCGCCATCGGCACCCCCTGCACCGCCGGGTCGTCGCCGACGATGGGCAGCCCGGAGAAGTCGGAGGGCTCGTGGACGCTGGCGATCACGGTAGTCAGCGGCAGGTCGAGGGAGGTGGCGAGCTGGGTCAGGGCCGCGGTCTTGCCGATGCCCGGCTCGCCCCAGAGCAGCACGGGCAGGTCGGCCGCGACGGCCAGGGTGAGCGCTTCGAGCTGCTCGTCGGGACGCGGCTCGGTGGTGGTCGTCCGCAGGAGGGTCAGGAGGTCGTCGGCGAGGGCGAGGCGGGTGCCGGTTCCGCATACGTCGGCGGAGGCAGCGGCGGGGGTGCCGGCGTCCGGGAGCGGGGCGGGCAGGAGGGTGCTGGAGGTCATGGGCATCACCTGGGTGGAAAGAGGGGAACGGGAGGGCCCGTCCCGGGTGTCGTGAGGGCGTGCGGCGCCGAATGCGCAGTGTGGTTGAGGGGTTCCGGTGGGATCCGGTCAGCGGTGCAGGCCGGTACGGGGCCGAGCCCGGCTGCTCCGCTTGCGGCGCGCCGCGGGAGGCGTACGGCGGTCGAGCCGGGGACGGTGGCCCGCCTCCGCGTGCTGTGCGTCCGAGGCGTTCCCCTCCCCCGCCGCGCCGGCTGCCAGGTGCCCGGGGACCAGTCCCGAGCGGAAGAGTCCGTGGTCGATGCGGCGGGCAGCGGCCGACTCCAGTTCCTCCCGGAGCGGCCCGTCGCGCAGGACCGCACGGGGCCCGAGCAGCCCTTCGACCACGGCCAGTGCCCCGGTGACGTCACCGTGGCGGAGCCGCTCCCGGACCGCGGGCAGTGCCTCCGGGTTGCGGTGCACCGCGTCGATGGCGCGCAGGCAGGGCAGCGCCGGCCCGCCGAGCGCCACGAGCAGCTCCTCCCGGCGCAGTTGTGCCGGGTCGTGATCGATCGCCGTCAGCGCCCCGTCCCGCAGTGCGATCCGGTGGATCTCGCCCCGGCACTCAACCCGGTGCGGATCCGCGGGCTCGCGCCCGGGACCGGCCGCCGGTGTGGAGCCGGAGGCCGCCAGTGCCGCGGCGACGAGCGGATGCAGCTGCTCTGCCGTGACCAGCCCGGCCCGCAGCAGCTCCAGATCCGGAAGGACCCGGGCCGCCGCCTCCGGGAGCACCGGAAGGGCTGCGACTTCCTGCGACGGCGGCATCTCCCGCAGCGGCCGGAGCGTCGGGGCGTGGCTGTCGTCGGGGGCGACGAGTTCGAGCACGGCGCGGTTTCGCGCGTCGAGCCGCACGGTGAAGGCTCCGCGAGGGCGCCCCTCGGCCCGCAGCAGCAACTCCGCCTCGGCGGCCCAGACCGCCATCGCCCATGGGCAATCGTGGGCGGTCGGCCGATCGGGCCGACCTGGCAGGTCCGGCCGCTCCGGCAGGACTGACCGGTCGGGTGCGGTGGGCAGGCCGGGCGGGGCCGTGGACGGTGCCACGCCCGCACCGCAACGCCGCGCCAGTTCACCGCTCCGCTCCCAGTCCCAGAGGTGCCGGTGCAGGTCGAGCCGGAAACGCCGATCGGGGTGCGGGTGCGGATGGTGCCCCAGGACGCCTTCCCCTGACCCGTCCCACAGTGCCAGGGACATCCGCTGTCCGGCGTCCGCCCAGGCCGGGGGTGTCCGCACCACCAGCTGCGGCGGCGTGGCGCCGGAACTCAGGTAGCGCGCCAGGCAGATGGTGAGGCCGGGCCGGAGCCGCCCGTCCGGGGCGATCCGGGGCATGTGCCAGCGGAGCAGATCGGGCGCCAGCCGACGCAGATCCGCACGGAGCCGGGTGACGAGTTCGGTGCCGTGGCGGTCGCGCACGGCGCGCAGATCGAGATCGACGTCGATCCGGGCGGCGGCGCAGGCCCCGGCCCAGTCACCGACCGCACGCCGTGCGGTCGTGGTCTCGATCATGGACGGTGGCACCGCGTACTCACGCACGCGCTGCCACATCAACAGGCGGGATGGAATCCGGTTCGCGGAGTGATGTGCCATCAGCACTCACCTTGCGCGAACGATTCCCCCAATCCGTACGAGGAGAAGTTCTTCATCGCCCGCATCTTAACCACGCCCGTCAACATCTGAAAACCACTGTGGGGCCGGCGGGGTCAGGCGTCAGACGCACTTGCCCTTCAGCCACGCCTTGTAGTCCTTGGTCCACGACGTGCCTATGCGTCGCGGGCCCTGAGCGAGCGTGCTCTGCCATCGCTGGTAGTTGCCGGAAGCCGCCGGAGGCGGCTCTTCCCAGCCGATCCCGTCGACCCACTTGGGGTGGTCGCGCAGCGCCGCCTCCAGGCCCGCGGCGCGGACGCGTCGGTCGAGCTCGGGGCGCAGGCGGTCGTCGCGCGTGTAGATCAGGATTTCCTGGGAGGCTGTCCGTTCCCGGATCGGGTCGAGGACCTCACGCCACGCACGGTCCCGGACGGCATCGTCGCTGTGCAACAGCGACTGCTCCGCCTCGCCCTTGAGTTCCACGAAGGCGACGAGCTTCAGTGCGTCGAGACGGTCGAGCCACTCCCGGAAGGTGTAGACGGTTTCATCCTTGTAGGGACCTCTGGTGATCTTCCGGCCCTGGAGTCTGTCGGCTCCGCCGGCCCAGCGGATCTCCGTGATCGCCTTGCGCGAACCGGAGAGTCCATTGGTCGTGCTGTTGTGCCACATGACCCCCTTGGTGCCGTCCATGGTGAGCTGGAGGTCTCCCTCGACACCGTCCGCGCCCCAGCCCTTCTGCTCGGCGAGTGCGCGGGGGTTGTTGGGCTGCCGGACCTGGTCGCGCTCCCAGGGGGCGTCCTTGGTCGGGTAGCCGCCGTGTCCGAACACCTGGGGGCAGGCCGGCAGGGCGACGGAGGCCGCGGGCACGGGCGGAGACGCGGAGGCCGTTCCCGGCAGCATCGCGGACGCCAGCGTTGCGAGCACGGCACATCGGCCCGCGTTTCGGAGCTTCATCGAGTCGCTCTCCATCTTTCCGGGGGGACGCGAGGGCCCGCCGGAATTCCCGGCGGGCCGTCACAGACGCGTGTTCGGGTCAAACGTTGGGGGCGGTCCTGGAGATGGTCCAGCGCTCGTCCTGTGCGCCGTTACAGGTCCACTGGATGAGCTGGCTGCCCTTTGTGCCGGCGGAGCCCAGGCCCACGCACTTGCCCGAGTAGACGTTCTTCAGCTCGTGGGTGCCCTGGTCGTACCACCACTTCTCGTCCACCTTGCCGTTGCAGGCGTACTGGATCAGTCCCTTGCCGTTGGCGAGGCTGCTGCCGTTGCCCAGGCACTTGCCGGAGTAGGTGTTCTGGATGAAGTAGGCGGGGTTGCCGTTGTTGTCCTTGGTCTCTTCCAGCACCCAGCGCTCGTCCTCGGCGTTGTTGCAGCCCCACTGGATGACCGGCCTACTGTCGTCGATCTTGCTGCCGACGCCCGCGCACAGTTTGCTGTGGTCGTTGGAGAGATACCGGTAGTCATCGGCCCTCCGCGGCAGCAGGGAGAAGACGACGCGCTTGCCGTTCCGCTCGTTCATGCCCCACAAGCGGCCCGATGAGAACGAGTAGGACAGGTTCTGGGTGAGCGGCGAATCGCGGGTGAGGATCGACACGGTGCCGTCCGGCTTGGCCTGCCAGATGCAGTAGTAGGCGTCGATGTTGGTGGGTTCGGTGACTCCCCTGTAGCCCGTGTCGCACATGGCCGACATGTAGTAGTACGTGCCGTCGGTGGCCACGCCCTGCAAGCCGTGGACGGGAGCCGAGTAGGCGGCTGTCGCCGTGACGGGGGACGTGCCGCCCTCACCGAGGTGCTCGATCGGCCAGCGGATCACGTCCACGGGCTCGGTGCGTTTGGCGTCTCCGTAGCGTCCGGAGACCAGCCTCGGTGGCGAGACACTGCGGTCCAGGCTCAAGGAGCTCAGGCAGGCGATCTTCCCCGTGCAGTTCATGTTGCTGCGCTCGTCGGGGTCGGCGTTGTCCTGAGCGGTCTTGGTGCGGTTCGAGTAGCGGGCGACCATGGGCAGGGCCCACTGGTGGTACTCGGCCGAGGACGTGCCGCCCGATATGCCCGACCCCTTGGAGACGGAGTTCACCTTCCACAGGTGGTTGAGGTCGTAGATCTGCAACTCGCCGCCGTTGGCCACGAACAGTCTGTTCCCGTACCAGACCATGCCGTCGGCGTGGATGTCGTTGACCGAGGTGAAGTTCGGGTTGGCCCGGCTACCGGTCGGCTTCACGAGCAGCACGTGCCCGTAACTCCACTCCGTGCCGGTCGACTCCAGGATGGAGATACGGGCCTTTTTGTTGCGCGCATCGTCCGCGGAGCCGGTCCCGTAGTACCAGGTCGCCATGTACAGATGGTGGCCGTCGATCGTGCCGCTCGGGTCCGCGTCGTGCGAGGCGGTGAAGCCCTGCGAATGCCAGCCCCCGGCCGGGTCCCAGGCGTTGGACTTGTCGTCCGTCTCATCCCAGCAGAAACCGTTGTACTTGAACGTGCCGTTGATCCCGGTCGTGTGGCACAGCTTGCGCCCGAGGTGCTGCCGCGACTGAGCGACGCTCAGCGGCGACACCCTCGTCACGACGCCCTTCGCCTCGGCACCCTCGATCACCGATCGCGCGGTCTGGCCCTCGCTGACACCCGGTATCTCCCGCGGGTGGAGCACGAAGCCGGACGCGTCCTCGCTTCTGAACGGCCGGCCCGCGTCCTCGATCACGGGCGGGCTGTCGGCGCCCGCCTGCTGACTGCCCGATACCAGCGCCATCAACGAGGAGAGAGCGACCAGCGCCGCTGTGATCCGTCCTCTGCGATGGTCTCGTTGCTTCGCAGTCATGTATCCCCGTTCTCGTTTGGTGGATGGTGCTGTCCCCCGCGAAGCACCATCACCAGCGTGCCTCGCAAGGATCTCGGAATCCCGCCGAAGAGTCATTAGCGATCAGTCCACACTTCCCTTGGCAATGGGTGGACTTCCGGCCTCCGTGTCCTTCACTCCTGGTTCTTCACTCATGGTGGTGGAGTGCTTGGTGCCGGTGATCCCTGGGCGTGGTGCCGTAGGCCGCGCGGTGAGCGCGGCTGAAGTCGGCCGCGCGGGTGAACCCCCAGCGGGCGGCGATGACATGGATGGGGGTGGTGCGGAACGCCGGGTCGGCGAGGTCGCGGCGGGCCGCCTCCAGGCGCAGGCGGCGTATCCGCGCGCCGACTGTGGCGTCTTCGTCCTGGAAGAGGCGGTGCAGGTAGCTGGTGGAGATGTGGTGCGCGGCGGCAATGCTGCTCGGGGTGAGGTGCGGGTCGTGCAGGTGCTCTCGGATGAACGCCTGGATGCGCAAGGTGAGGGCCCGCCGATGGGTCTCCGGGGGCAGGCAGTCACCGGCTTCGAGCAGATGGGCGAAGAGCGCGGCGACCAGAGGGATCAGGACCGTGGCCAGCCGCGGCCGGTCGGAGGGCTGGTACGCGGCCGGGTCCGCTGTCAGCTGGGTGAGGAACTGCGCCAGCAGGGCACCCATGCCTTCCCGGGCCGACACCGGCGCCCCGACGATCCGGCCGGCCATGTCGCGAGGCAGCGGCAGCAGGGCCTTGGGAACCTCCAGCGCCACCGTCTGGACCAGGCCCCCGGCGCTGTGGACGTCGTTCGGCAGCGAGGAGGAGTTGATGAACAGGTCGTACGGCTTGTACTCGGTCTCCCGGTGCCGCCACACGCCCGTCCCGCTCCCGCGCACGACGAGCGAAAGGTGGTACGTCTCGGGGTCGGATCGCCGGATCAGCTTGGGCGTGCGCCGGAACACCAGCGGCTGGAACGTGGCGGACCACACGGTGACGGCACCGAGGTCCAGTACGCGCTGGGAGGCCTGGAAGTCGTCGGCGTGCTCGCTGCGCAGCTCCATGGGCGCATGGGTACGGCCCAGGAGCTCGGTCCAGTAGTCGAACCGGTCCGCCGCCGGCACGTCTTCGCTCCGGAACACCATCTCGTCCAACAACTGTCTCTTCACCGTTTCTTGAAACCGCTGGTCAAAGGCGCTCCCGACGGGCGACAGGAGAGCCGCGCCGCGACGCAGAGGAAGCGGCGCTCGAGCCCGCACGCGGCTACGGCCGGCGCTTCCAGAGCGTCACTTCCGTGCGGTAGCCCGGGACTTCGTATGGCTCATCCGGCGACTCCTCGACGGCGGTGATCTTTCCACCAGCATTTCCCGGTTGTCGCTGCCCACCCGGGGCATCGGACGGCGAGTCGTCGGCGCTCGTCATGGGGCCCCTCTCCGTGTGGCGTGAGGAGATGATCTTATCGACGGGGCGTTCGAGCCTCCGCCGGGCGTCCCGCCGGTGAAACAGCTCGTCGACACCGTCTCCGCCACGGGCCGGCGAGCTGTGCTAAGGTATGAAAGTTGCAGTTGTGGTACCCATGAACCCATGTGCGCCTGACGGGAATGTTTCTCCTTCAGGCGCATTATTTGTTTTCCGGCATCTCCGGATGGGGCCTCTGCCTACAGAAGGAGAAGAGTCATGGCACAGGGAACCGTCAAGTGGTTCAACGCCGAAAAGGGTTTCGGCTTCATTCAGCAGGACGGCGGCGGCCCCGACGTCTTCGCCCACTACTCGAACATCGCGACCCAGGGCTTCCGTGAGCTCCTGGAGGGTCAGCGGGTCTCCTTCGACGTCACGCAGGGCCAGAAGGGCCCGCAGGCGGAGAACATCATCCCCGCCTGATCACCGGACGCGTATCCGCTCACCGGGGTCCGCACCGTCTTGGTGCGGACCCCGGTTTGTGCCGTTTCCAGGAAGGCAGACAACCGCATGTCCCGCAGGCCCCAGAAGTCGGCCCGGTCCGCGCCGTCGCGCACAGCGTCCGCGTCGTCGCCGAGAGAGTTCCAGCTGCCGGAGAGCACGACCCCCGCACTTCCCCCCGTCGAGGACTTCGCCGCTCTCGACATGCCCGGGGGCCTGCTGAAGACCCTCACCGCGCAGGGCGTGACCACCCCCTTCCCCATCCAGGCCGCCACGCTGCCCAACGCGCTCGCCGGACGTGACCTGCTGGGACGCGGACGCACCGGCTCCGGCAAGACACTCGCGTTCGGCCTGGCGCTGCTGGCCCGCACGGCCGGCCTGCGCGCGGAGCGCAAGGCACCCCTCGCCCTGGTGATGGTGCCCACCCGCGAACTCGCCCAGCAGGTGACGGACGCGCTGACCCCCTACGCGACGGCGGTGAACCTCCGGCTGGCCACCGTGGTCGGCGGGCTGTCCATCACCAAGCAGGCCGCTGTGCTCCAGCGGGGCGCCGAGGTACTCGTCGCCACTCCCGGGAGGCTCAACGATCTCGTGGAGCGCGGGGACTGCGTGCTCGACAGCGTACGCATCACGGTGCTGGACGAAGCCGACCAGATGACCGACATGGGCTTCCTGCCGCAGATCATCAAGCTGATCCAGCAGGTGCGGCCCGATGGACAGCGCATGCTCTTCTCGGCCACCCTGGACCGCAACATCGACCGCCTGCAGCGGTTCCTCACCGACCCCGTGGTGCACTCCGTGGACCCGTCGGCAGGGGCGGTGACCACCATGGAGCACCATGTGCTCCACGTCCCGGACGAGACCGACAAAAAGGCCGTCACCACGCGCATCGCGGCACGTGACGGCCGGGTCATCCTCTTCCTCCACACCAAGAGGTCCGCTGACCGGCTCGCCAAGCGGCTTCTGGCCGCGGGCGTCCGCGCGGCGGCATTGCACGGAGGCCGCTCCCAGCCGCAGCGGAACCGCACCCTGGAGCAGTTCAAGAGCGGCGAGGTGACCGCGCTGGTGGCGACGAACGTCGCGGCCCGCGGCATTCACGTCGACGACCTCGACCTCGTCGTGAACGTCGATCCCCCCGTCGACCACAAGGACTACCTCCACCGCAGCGGCCGCACGGCCCGTGCCGGCGGCTCCGGCAGCGTGGTCACGCTGGTCCTGCCCGACCAGAAGCGGGACGTCACCCAGCTCATGTCGGACGCGGGCATCCGCCCCCGGACGGCCCGCATCACCTCGAGTGCCGCGGAACTGGTCACCATCACCGGCGCCCGCGAGCCTTCCGGCGTGGCCGTCACCATCGAGGTCCCCACCCCGGCGACGCCGACGGCGTCCCGCGCCGAAGGGAAGAACGGTACCGAGCCCGGCAAGCGGTCCCGCCGCCGACGCCGAAACGGCGGCGGAGCCGGGGCGGCGGCCACCGGTGCTGCCGCCGGGGCCGCTGGCCGGGGTTCGGACCGCCGGGCCACGGCCGATGCGGCAGCCGCTGGTGGCGCCTCCGGAGGCGGCAGGCGCGGCTCTGCCCGCCGGGCGGGATCCCGCGGGGCCGCGGCCGGTGCCGCCGGCGAAGGCGGCCGCGGCGCCGGCCGCCAGGCGGCGGCCGGCGCGAGGACCGGCGCTGCCGCCGGCAAGGGTGCCCGTGGATCCGGCCGACGGTCGGCGGCCGGCGGAGCCACGGGCGGCGCCGCAGGCACCAGCGGCCGCGGCTCCGACCGTCGAGGCGGCCGCCGCAACTCCGCGACCTAGCGCGTGTGGCCGGACGGGGGCGGGCGGGCCCGCCCCCGCCGGCTCACCGCCTGGTGGTCACCAGTCGATCGGCTCTATGGAGAGGATCGTCTTCGCGTCGTGGGAGGCGAGCACGGACAGCTTGGTCTTGGTGCCGTCTCCCCAGGTCAGGGTGGTTACGGCGGAGTAGTTGTCGCCGTTTCCGTTGTCGGTGACGGTCCACTTCACCGGCACGTTCTGCGAGCGCAGCACACCATCGGCGTTGTTGCGCCGCTCCCAGTCCATCAGCGTCTTGTCCAGCCCCGGGGACAGGTAGTGCCTGCGGAGCACGGTCGACAGCGCGCCGCTGCCCTCGACGTTCTTCGCGTCCTTCCTCGCGTCGATGTACGCGCCGAAGAAGTCGCTCACCCTGGTCAGCGGCGAGGACGGGCTGCCGGACACCTTCTCCGGGAACGCCTGCCTGGTCTTGCCCTGGGCGGCCTTGGCCTTGGCGTCGGCGGCCTGTGCCGCCACCGGCTGCCGGTCCGACCGGTCCGCCTCGGACGCGGAACTCGGCATCGCCGCCACGGTCAGCGACACCAGCGCGGCGGCCACGCCCCCGGCCGTCATCAGCTTGACGCGGGTCATCCTCTTGCTCATTGCCATGCCCTTTTCTCCCCGGCTTCCCCGCCCCGGCCGTGCGGTCCCGTGGACCGTGCGGCCTGACGTGAAGCCCACAGCTGTGTGAAGCTGCCGGACCGACTCCGGCAGCGCTTGCTCTCACTGGGTTCACGCCCGGGGGCCCGGCAACGTTACCGATCAATTTCGCGATTCCAGGACGCGGTCTCAAGCCCGTGCACGGCTCCGGGTCTCCTGCCGTACGACGCGCCGGCGCCGGGACGGCATGCCCATCGTCGGGTTGGCTACGCCCCAGGCCGCGCCCTTGCAGATCAGTTCCTTGTAGAGGGCGGCCACCCGGCCGGTCAGGGCCCTGTCGACCGCCCGGTCGTCGGCGGTGACGAACTGGATCAGGCCCTCCTTGCGGCCGAGGGAGACGCACTGCTGGAAGTAGCGGATGGAGACGCGGGGGACCTTGGTGCCGGCGAGACGGGCGGCGATGGCGTCGGCGGCCTGCCAGGCCATGGGGACGCCCGAGGCGCAGGACATGCGCAGCGGCTTGCCGCCCGGGCCGATCGCCATGGCCGCGTCACCCACGGCGTACACGTCCGGGTGGGAGACCGAGCGCATCGTGGTGTCGACCACGATCTGGCCGCGGTCGGTGACCCGCAGCGTGGTGGCCTGGGCGATCGGGTGGACGGCGAAGCCGGTGGTCCAGACCGTGGCCTCGGCGGGGATGGTCCGGCCGTCGGCCGTCGTCACGCCGTCCGCCTGCACGGCGGTGACCGTGGTGTGCTCGTGGACGGTGATGCCGAGCTTGTCCACCACCTTCCGCAGGTGGGCGCGGCCCTTGTCGGAGAGCCAGTCGCCGAGGGCGCCGCGGGCGGCCAGGGCGACGTCGAGGTCCGGGCGGGCCTCGGCGATCTCGGTCGCGGCCTCCAGGCTGGTCAGGCCGCCGCCGACCACGAGCACGGGCCGGCCGGCGTCCAGGGCGGCCAGGCGGTCGCGGAGGCGGAGGGCGCCGGGGCGGCCGGCGATCTGGTGGGCGTGTTCGGCGGTGCCGGGGACGCCCTGGTCGTGCCAGCCGCTGCCGACGGCGTAGACCAGGGTGTCGTACTCCAGTTCCTCCGGCTCGGGGCCGTATCCGGTGGTGATCGTCACCGTCTTGCGGTCCACGTCCACGGCGGTGACCCTCGCGAGCTTCAGCTCCACGCCCGTGCCCGCGAACATCTCGCTGAACGGCAGGGGCCTGAGGTCCTGGCCGGCCGCCAGCTGGTGCAGCCGGACGCGCTCGACGAAGTCGGGCTCGGGGTTGACGAGGGTGATGGTGACGTCCGCGCGGTGCAGCCGCCTGGCGAGGCGGCCGGCGGCGACGGCTCCGGTGTAGCCGGCTCCGAGGACGACGATGCGGTGCTGCATGTGCCTGCTCCTGTCTGCGAGGGTCCCGCCGTTGTCTTGCGCGGTTTCGCCACTTGAACCGGGCAGCCCTGCGTTTCCTGACAGGATCAGGAGGTGAAGCACGTCACATCGGATCAGAGGGTGTAGAGCGAATCCCCGTGGTCCGCGGCGGCCCACTGCTCGGTCGCGCGGACGAGCTTGTCGGGGTTGACCTGGTTGCGGACCGCGGCGATGCCCTCCGCGGTGACCTCCAGGCAGCTGATCCCGACGACCCGGCCGTCCACGACCGCCACGATGGCGGGATCGCCGTTGGCGGTCGTGGCGTAGATCTCGGGCACGCCGCCGACATGGGCTCGCTTGGCCTTGCCGGGCTTGAACAGGCCGCGCAGGAACGTGGCGACCGCGAGCGCGCCCTCGAAGGCCTTCGCGCGGGCCGGGATCTTCCCGCCGCCGTCCCCGACCGAGACGGCGTCCTGCGTGAGCAGGCGTACGAGAGGTTCGGTGCGGCCGCTGGTCGCCGCGGCCAGGAACTCCTCGACGATCCTGCGGGCGGCGCCCTCGTCGATCTTGGTGCGCGCCTTGCCGTCCGCGACGTGCTTCCTGGCCCGGTGGTAGAGCTGCTGGCCGGCGGCCTCGGTGATGTCCAGGATCTCGGCGATCTCGCGGTGCGGATAGTCGAAGGCCTCACGCAGCACGTACACCGCCCGCTCGTTGGGCGACAGGCGCTCCAGCAGGACGAGGACGGCGTAGGACACCGACTCGCGCTGCTCGGCGGTTTCGGCCGGGCCGAGCATCGGGTCCCCGGCGAGCAGCGGCTCGGGGAGCCACCTTCCCACGTACGTCTCCCGCCGGGCACGTGCCGAAGTGAGCATGTTGAGGCAGAAGTTGGTCAGGACCTTCGTCAGCCAGGCCTCGGGCACCTCGATCCGCTCGACGTCGGCCGCCTGCCAGCGCAGGAACGTCTCCTGCACGGCGTCCTCCGCCTCGCTCGCCGAGCCGAGCAGCCGGTAGGCAATGGCCTCCAGCCGGGGCCTGGCAGCCTCGAACCGGTCGACGTCACTCATGATCAGGGCCATGCTCGCGATCCTAGGGCCTCTCGCCCCCGCGCGAGCAGGCAGGTCTCGTCACCCTGATGGTGGGCTTTACCCCAATGTCCCGTACTCGGATCGCGAGCCATTTCCCAGATGGTGCGGAGGCCGGGATGGTCGGCAAGCATTGAGTCAAGCCGCCGAGCACGTGGATTTTGAGTCCTTGTTACGCGGGGCGCTCTGCGTGTTCTCGTAGCGGTGCGGTGTGCGGTGCGCGACCATACGGACGCCGACACAGGCGCAAACACGAGCGCGGGTAGCAGTGCTCGACACCGGTAAGTCACACAACGTCAAGAGCAGCAGCCAGCAGAAGGAATCACCGAGACAGAAAGAAGGACGGACGTGTCCGGCAGCGAAAGCGAGAACCCGGCAATCCCCTCCCCGGCCCCCACGTCGACTCGCCCCAAGGCGAACCGGGACTGGTGGCCGAATCAGCTGGACCTTCAGGTTCTCCACCAGCACTCGCCCCGCGCCAATCCGATGGGTGAGGACTTCGATTACGCGAAGGAGTTCGCGACCCTCGACGTCGATGCGCTGAAGCGGGATGTCTTCGAGCTGATGACGATGGACCAGGACTGGTGGCCCGCCGATTACGGCCACTACGGGCCACTCTTCATCCGGATGAGCTGGCATGCCGCGGGAACGTACCGCATCGCCGATGGCCGGGGCGGTGGCGGCAGTGGCGCGCAGCGCTTCGCCCCGCTCAACAGCTGGCCGGACAACGCGAGCCTCGACAAGGCGCGCCGTCTGCTCTGGCCGGTCAAGCAGAAGTACGGCCGGAAAATCTCCTGGGCCGATCTCCTGGTCTTCGCCGGCAACTGTGCCATGGAATCGATGGGCTTCAAGACGTTCGGGTTCGGTTTCGGCCGAGAAGACATCTGGGAACCCGAGGAGATCTTCTGGGGGCCCGAGGACACCTGGCTCGGAGATGAGCGCTACAGCGGTGACAGGGAACTCGCCGGTCCGTTCGGTGCCGTGCAGATGGGACTGATCTACGTCAATCCGGAGGGGCCCAACGGCAACCCGGATCCCATCGCTGCCGCCAGGGATATCCGCGAGACATTCGGGCGTATGGCGATGAATGACGAGGAGACGGTTGCGCTCATCGTCGGCGGCCACACCTTCGGCAAGTGCCATGGCGCGGTCGATGCCTCGTATATCGGCCCGGAACCCGAGGCCGGCCCCATCGAGCAGCAAGGACTCGGCTGGAGGAACACATACGGCAGCGGCAAGGGCGCCGACGCGCTCACCAGTGGGCTTGAGGGCGCCTGGACCTCCAAGCCGACGGAGTGGGACAACGGATACCTGGACAACCTGTTCAGGTATGACTGGGAGCTGACGACGAGCCCCGCCGGCGCACATCAGTGGACTCCCACGGACCCGTCGGCCAGGGGCACCGTGCCCGATGCTCATGATCCGTCCAAGAGCCACGCTCCCATGATGCTGACGACGGATCTCGCGCTGAAGCTGGATCCGGTCTACGGGCCGATCGCCAAGAGCTTCCACGAAAACCCGGACCGGCTCGCGGTGGCGTTCGCCAAGGCGTGGTACAAGCTGCTGCACCGCGACATGGGGCCCGTCTCCCGTTACCTCGGCCCGTGGATTCCCGAGCCGCAGTTGTGGCAGGACCCCGTCCCCGAGGTCGATCACGCACTGGTCGGGGACGCGGACATCGCCGCGCTCAAGGGCAGGATCCTCGCCTCGGGACTGTCCATCGCCCAGCTGGTCACCACCGCTTGGGCGTCGGCGGCGAGCTTCCGCGGCACCGACAAGCGCGGCGGGGCCAACGGGGCTCGGATCCGGCTCGCGCCGCAAAGGGACTGGGAGGTCAATGACCTCCCCGAGGTGGCCGAGGTGTTGCGGACCCTCGAGCGGATCCAGCAGGACTTCAACGGCTCGCAGACCGGCGGAGCGAGGATCTCCCTCGCTGACCTGATCGTCCTGGGCGGATGCGCGGCTGTCGAACAGGCCGCGAAGAAGGCCGGGCACGACGTCACCGTCCCGTTCGCCCCGGGGCGCACGGACGCCTCGCAGGAGCAGACCGACGTCGAGTCCTTCGCCGTGCTCGAACCCAGGGCGGACGGCTTCCGCAACTACCTCCGGGCGGGAGAGAAGCTGTCGCCGGAGACCCTCCTGCTGGACCGCGCCAACCTGCTGACACTGACCGCGCCCGAGATGACGGTTCTGGTCGGCGGCATGCGCGCCCTGAACACCGGCTTCAAGCGATCCCCGCACGGCGTCTTCACCCACCGGCCGGAGACGTTGACCAATGACTTCTTCGTCAACCTGCTCGACATGGGCACCGAGTGGAAGGCGTCGGCCTCGCAAGAGAACGTGTTCGAAGGCCGGGATCGCGCCACGGGCGAGGCCAGGTGGACCGCCACGGCCGTCGACCTCGTCTTCGGTTCCCACTCCCAGCTCCGAGCGGTCTCGGAGGTCTACGGGTCAAGGGACGCGGGAGAGAAGTTCGTGCGTGACTTCGTGGCGGCGTGGGACAAGGTGATGAACCTCGATCGCTTCGACCTGGCCTGAGCCCGTTTTCGTCCCTGCCGGCCGCTCGTCGGCCGACAGGGACGAACAGCAGGGGCGGGGGGCACGCAGGCCACCGCACCGGACCGTTCGGCGCGGGTCTGGTGCGGGCCTCCGACGGTGTGAACAATGGCGCTGTGACGCTGACCGCCGAAGACGCCAACAAAATCCTCGCCGACAACTTCGCGCCCTGGGTGCGGGATCTGGGCCTCATCGTGGTGGAGACCGGCGACCGGCATGCCGTCCTGCGGCTGCCCTGGTCGGAGCGGCTCGCGCGGGAAGGCGGCGCGATGTCGGGCCAGGCGCTGATGGCCGCCGCCGACACCGCCAGCGTCATCGCGGTCTCGGCCGCGCGCGGCGGCTACGGCCCGATGACCACCGTCCAGCAGTCCACGACCTTCCAGCGCCCGGTCATGGACGCGGACGCCCTCATCACGGCGCGGGTGACCAAACTCGGTCGGCGGCTGGCTTTCGTCGACATCACAGTGACCACCGAGAGCGCGGCGGAGCCGGTGGCGCATGCCGGCACCGTGTACGCCTTCCCCGGCTGACCGCCGTCACCCCCACCGCTGCTGCCGAAGACGGGCGCCGGTCGCCGCCCGCCCCTCAGCCCGGGGAGACGAAGCCGGACTCGTACGCCGCGATGACCGCCTGAGTGCGGTCCCGTGCGCCGAGTTTCGCCAGTACGGAGCTCACGTGCGACTTGACGGTCTCGGTCCCCACCACCAGGCGCGCGGCGATCTCCGCGTTCGACAGGCCGCGCGCCATGAGACGCAGCACCTCCCCCTCCCGCTCGGTGAGTGCGGCACGCTCCATGGTGGTCCGGGCCGCGGCGTTGCCGTGGTCCCGGCCGTAGGAGGCGGCCAACTGCCGCACCGCCGCGGGGAAGAGCAGGGAGTCGCCCTCGCTCACCAGCCGTACGGCGTGCACGATCTCCGCCGGCCGTGCCCGCTTGAGCAGGAAGCCGTCGGCGCCCGCGCGGAGCGCCCCGTACACGTAGTCGTCGTTCTCGAAGGTCGTCACCACCACGATCTTCGGCGGGTCCGGGACCGTGCGCAGCACCGTCCGCGTGGCCTCGATGCCGTCCATCAGCGGCATGCGTACGTCCATGACGACGACGTCGGGGCGTCGTTGCCGTACCAGGGGGATCACGGCGGCTCCGTCGGCGGCCTCGCCCACCACTTCGATGTCCGGCCACGCGCGCGTACATGTGCGCACCGGTGATCCCGTCCGGCTGCGGGCCGCGCTGCTGGCTCAGGGCCACGCGGTCGCGGAAGGCGAGGACGGCCGATGGGTGGTCGAAGGCGCCACAGCCGAGCAGGTCGGGGCCGTCGCGGCCCGGGAGGGCGTCCCCGTTCTCGAACTGGCCGACGAACGCGCCTGTCTGGAGCAGGCCTATTTCGCTCTCACGACGGCCGAGACGGAATTCGCCGCCGCGGCTCCCACCTCCCCGACCTTCCCGCAGGAGGGCTGACCATGTCCGTCACAGCGGTGCTCCACTCCGAGTGGATCAAGCTCAGGTCGGTCCGGGCGAGCTTCGGATCGCTCCTCGCGGTCTTCGCCGCCACACTGGCCATCACCCTGCTCGTCTTCGCCACCGTCGGCCGGGCCGAGGCGGAAGGCGGTGGGGATCCCGTCTTCGGGGCCTTCTACGCGATCAACTTCGCGCAGATCGCCGCGATCGCCTTCGGGGCCACCGCCGTCTCCTCCGATTACACGGGCGGTGCCCTGCGGATCTCCCTGTCGGCCGTGCCGCAGCGGGGCCTGTTCTACGCGAGCGAAACGGCAGTCGTGGCCGCCGCCGCCCTCGTCGTGGGGCTCGCCACGGGGTTCACCACCTTCTTGGTGGGCCAGGCGTTCCTGGGGCAGTACGCCATCGGCCTCGGCGAGCCGGGAGCGCTGCGGGCCTGCGTACACTCCGGTCCTCGGCGGCACTCCGGCCTTCCTGGCATGCCCCGGGCCCGCGCGCACGGGCCTGGGGCGCGCTGCCGCAGGAGCCCCTACTGGACCTCGACGCTCTCCCGCTTCGCGGGCTGCTCGGAGCTGTCGGAGTTCTCGGCCGGGCCGAGGTTCCGCCGGACGGAGTCCAGGATGGTCAGGCCCTGTCCGACCAGGCCCGCCGCGATCTCGCCCAGACCGTCGGCGCCGTTGAGGACGTTGACGTTGGCCGTGGAGAGCCCCTTGGCGGCCTCCTTGACGATCTGCGGCAGCTGGTCGATGAGCATCCGGTCCAGTGCCACCCGGCCGTGCGAGGCCGCGGCCTCGGCCTGGATCTTCATCCGCTCCGCCTCGGCCAGCGCCAGGACCCGGATCCGCTCGGCCTCGGCCTCGGCGGGCTTCACGATCTCGGCGACCAGCTGCTGCTGGCGGAGGTCGGCCGCGCGCTGGGCCAGTTCGGTCTGCGCGGCGAGCACCTCCTGCTGCGCGTGCGCCTGCGCCAGCGGCCCGGCCTGGGCGGAGTTGGCCTGCGCGCGATCCACCTCGGCGGAGTACTCCGCCTGCACGATGGCGGTCTGCCGGGCGTACTCCGCCTGCTTCCGAGCCGCCGCCTGCTCCGCCTCGGCCGCCGCCTGGGTGGCCTGCGCCTGGGCGATCTGGGCCTGCCGCTGGATGGCCGCCCGGTGCGGGGCCGACATCGCCTCGATGTAGCCGGTGCCGCCGTCGTCGATCGACTGGATCTGCAGCGCGTCCACGATGAGACCGATCTTCGCCATCTCGGCCTTCGAGGTGTCCAGCACCTCGGTGGCGAGCTTCTGACGCTCGGTGATGATCTCCTCGACCGTCATCGAGCCGATGATGGCGCGCAGGTGACCTGCGAAGATCCGGCCGGTCAGGACCGACATCTGGTCCTGGTCGGAGAGGAACCGCTGACCGGCGTTGACGATGCTCTCGCTGTCGTTGCCCACCTTGAACGCGATCACGGCGCGCACGGTCAGCGCGATTCCCTGCTTGGTCACGCACTTCTCGGCGACTTCGGCCTCGCACATCGCCAGCGTCAGGAACCGTACCTTGCGGAAGACCGGGAGGACGAACTTGCCGTGCCCGGTTACCACGCGGAACGGCGCGCCCCCCTGTCCACGCCTGCCACCGGATATCAGCATCGCCTCGTCGGGGGCGGGCACGCGGTAACCGAACATCTCTTTCGTCTCCTCAAGCTGCGTCGCCGGCTCCACCGGCGGACGCGTTCCATGGGTCGGCCCACTCGATGACGTCGACCTGGCGACTGCCACGGGAGTCGATCACCAGCACCGACGCCCCCGCGGCCAGGGGCGCGTCGGACCACGCGAGAAACGTCTCGGACCCGCCCCTCACCCGCACCAGCACTTCGCCGGGGCCGGTGGCTCCCCGGGTGCCGATGACCAGCACCCCGGTACAGCCGATCACTGCCTCGTCCGGCGCCATTGACGGCCGTCCCCCCGTGAAATCCGTTCTCCGACTCAGACCATAGCGCGCGCCTTGAGAGGGGCCATCCGCCCTCGCCTCTGGCCTCCGGCGCTCCTCGCGCAAAGCCGGTGAGCGTCACACAGGCTTCCCGGAAGACGCGGTAGGCAGCGTCGTACTCGCCGCGCCGCTCGGGAGTGTCGTCACGTTGGTTGGTTCAGGACACGGTCTCAGAAGCCCAGGCCGAGAAGCGCCACTTCAATGGGGACCGCAGGCTGCTCGGGGAGAGCCGGAGGCTCTTCACCGCGGCCGGTATGGGTGGGCGGGACAACGCGCAGCGCGCGGACACCGTCGGTGGCCCACTGCGCATCCGTCGGCGGGAGGGACAGCGTCAAGCGTCGGCCGTCGGCCATGGTCGTCTCAAGCTTGCTGGAGTCGTTCGCCTGCATCGAAGCTCACTTCCCTGGATAGGACGCGCAGCCTGAATACTTCTCTCGACTCCAAGGACGGATACCGGAGACAGGCAGTTCCCGGTGAACTCAGTGGAAGCAGAGGCAGAACGGATGGCCCGCCGGGTCCGCGTAGACCCGCCAGTTGGCCTCCGGGCGGAGCTGGTCCGTCCGCTCCAGCACGGTCGCGCCGAGGGCGAGCGCCCGCTTCTCCTCCCCATCGAGGTCGTCGACGTCGAAGTCCAGGTGCAGCTGCTGCGGGCGCTCCTGGCCGGGCCACTGGGGCGGTCGGTAGCCGTCCACCCGCTGGCAGGCCAGCGGCGTCCCCTCGAAGCCGTGCACCTCGACCCAGTCGGGATCCTCCGGGTCCGCGACCACCCGTCCGCCGAGCAGTTCCGCGTAGAACTCCGCGAGCCGGACCGGGTCGTCACAGTCCAGCGCGATTGCCTGCAGCTTTCGAATCACTTCCGACACCCCTCACTCTCCGGCCGCTTCAACGAAGAACTCAGTTCGAGTGCTGCCGACCGTCTCGGACCCATGTCACCACAACCAGAGCCGCGGTGATGTACATCAGCACGCTGAAGGTGGCCACGGATTCGACGTACTGCTCGTATCCGTCCGCACGCAGCTGGAGCGCGAGGGAACCTAGCGCGGTGCCGAGCGCCGCGGTAGCGACGGACAGGGAGACGAACGGAGCCTTCGTCATTGGTGCTTCCTCCAAGCCACGAGACGATTGATCAACACCGAGACTACATGCATCGCGACGCCGCCGCCGGAAGCGGTTGTGACGGTCAGCCGGCGGTCAGCCCGGCATCAAACTCCGCCCCGCGTCCGCCAGTTGCGCCGATGGCAGCCACCTGGGAGACGCTCGGAGGAAGGAGGATCACCGGCCCTTTGACGACACCTCCGACACGAGCAGCGGCTCCAGCTCCTCGGCCCAGCCGTCGAAGAAGGCGGTCTCGGACGACGGCGGCTCCGAGGACACCGCCGACGGCCCCAACGACTGCGGCCCGGAGCCGAAGCTCCCGGCCGGCCACAAGATGATCGAGATCGTTCAGCACTCGACGCACGGTGGCCCGACGGGGATCAAGGAGACCAAGGCGCAGTGCACGCCCAACGACTACCAGTGGCACGGTGTGGGCGAGAGGAAGCTCGTCAAGATCGCCGACGACGCGAAGGCCGAGGTGGCCAACGGCGGCGGTGGTGTCACGAAGTCGGTGTCGGTCGGCGAGCTGGAGACGCACGCCGATGACTGCAAGACCAACCCGGACAACGTGAAGGAGCCGTACAGCTGTTCCGGGAACATCTACGACGTCACGATGGACGCCGAGGGCAACATCAACAGCATCAAGGAGATCTGGCGCCCGTAAGCCGGTAGAGCACGGCCCCGCCTCTCCAAGGGCGGGACCGTGCCCGTATCCGCGCTACGCCGAGCTCGTCAGCGTGTGCGTCAGGGCTCGCGGTGGGATCGGCTGTCGCGCCGCTTCTTCCGCGTGCGTGCGGAAGTCGCGCGGTTGGCGGCCGGTGATGCGGCGGACGGTGTCGGTGGTGCGGTCCTCGGCTCCTTCGGCGATGGCTCGGTCCATGCCGGCGAGCATGGCGGCGAAGGGAGGCGGCATCGTCATGGCCAGGCGATCGCGCATCTGCTGGTACGTCAGCTGCCGGTGGGTGATCTTGCGCCCGGTCACCTCGGTGAGGACGGTTGCGACATCGGTGTGGCTCAGCGCCTCGGGACCGGTGATGACCAGGTCGGTGCCGGGGGCCCGCGCATCGGTCAGCGCGTGGACGGCGACGGCCGCGATGTCGTCGGCGTCGACGAAGGCCACGCGCCCCTCTCCCGCCGCGGTCAGGATCGCGCTCTCCGCCCGGATGCTCTGAGCGTGCATGTGCTTGCCGGTGAAGTTCTGCATGAACCATGACGGCCGCAGTACCGCCCACTCATCGAACAGGCCGGGCAGCGCCTGGTGCACCTGGCCGACGGCCGGCCCTCCGGCGGGGATGGCCGAGGAGCTGAGCAGTACGGCGCGGCGCACTCCCCCGGCGCGGGCCCGCTCCAGGAAGGGCAGCATGACGTCGGCCGGGTCCGCGGTGGCCAGGGGCGGGACGATGTAGATGCGGTCGACGCCGGTCAGCGCCTCGTCGTACGTCGCGGGGTCGTACCAGTCGAAACGTACGGGCTCCGCGTCCTCGACGGGTGTGGCGCCTCGGCTGGCGGCTCTGACCAGGTGTCCTCGCGCGGCGAGGCGGGAGACCACGCGGCTGCCGGTGGTGCCCGTGGCCCCGAGGATCAGGGAGCCGGTGGGAGCGGTCATCGGCTCTTCCGGGTGAAGTCGGCCGCGCCGTCCTGGGGGATGGCGAGCGGGTTCCAGTAGTCGCGGTAGTGGGTGATGAAGCCGTCGGTGGCGGTCACCACGGCGATGTAGCTCATGTCGAAGGGGTCTCCGCTCTTCACCAGCCGCCCTACTCCGCGCATCTCGACCACGATGGTCTCGGGATCGCCGGTGTGGTGGATCTTCAGGTCAGGGAAGTCATGGAGGTCGATGTGGTCGGGGTAGCCGCGCATGTAGTCGGCGACGGCGGCCTTGCCTTCCAGCCGCTCGGGCCACCCTTCGGGCGCGAAGGGGAACTCGAGGACACCGTGGTCGTGCCAGAGCTCGACCCAGTCGGTGATGTTCTTTTCGAGGAGCAACCGCAGGCCGTGTCGGTACAGGTCCGCCGGTTGCCGGTACGTGGGCATGGAGCACCTCCGTTAAGATACGGACCCCGGGTCCGCTTGCTTGACGATACGGACCTGTGGTCCGCTTATGCAACCGGAGGAGGCCCGTGCCCGAGCGCAAACCCCGCGCGGACGCCGCACGCAACCGCGAGGCCGTACTCGCGGCAGCCGACCGGCTCTTCGCCGGCAGCGACAAGCCCGAGCAGGTGACCATGGCCGACATCGCGGCAGCCGCCGGCGTCGGCAAGGGGACCCTCTTCCGCGGCTTCGGAGACCGCAACGGCCTGATCCGCGCCCTCTACGAGGCCCGACTCGAACCGATCCGCCATGCCATCACGGACGGACCTCGCCCCCTTGGGCCGGACACTCCGCCGCTGGAACGCGCCCTCGCCCTGCTCGACGCCCTCCTGTGCTTCAAGCTCGACCACCGGCACCTCTCGCTGGCGCTGGAAGACGCGGGGACGGGCAGCCCCTACAGCGCGCGGCACTACGACTGGTGGCATGACACGCTCCGAGGCGTACTGGACCGGCTACCCGGGTTCGACGGCAGCGACTTCGCCGCGCACGCACTGCTCGCGGCGGTCCGTGCCGACCTCGTCGACCACCTGGCCGGCCAGCGGAACCTGCCCCGTGAGCGTCTGCGGGCAGAGCTGGCCGCCTTCGCCACCCGGGTTCTCGGCGTCGGGACACGGGCGGCGAGCGGAGGGATGAGCCGGTGAAAGGTGACGGCCGATCACCTGGCAGAAGGCTCAGGTGGACACGGGTCATGCTGCGGGACTTGAAGGACTGGTTCGCCCGTAAGCCGATCGCGCAGGCCGCCGGCCAGCAGTACATCACCCACTCGGCGGACGTGCGCATGCTGCTCTGGGCGGTGATCGGCGTGGAGGTCGTCACCGCCGTTGTCATCGACCTCATGATCCCGCCGGCCTTCCGCATACCGCATGTCCTGTGGGAGGCGGCGGTGCTGACCTTCTGCCTCGGGCTGTGCGCCATGACCGCGCGCACCCCTCACCTCGTCGACGACCAGGTGCTGCGCATCCGCACCGGGCCGTTTCGAGAGCTGACGGTGCCGCTGGAGTCGGTCGCGTCGCTCCACGTCAGACACGGCGCGGTCGCAGGCCGCGGACTGCGGCGTGTGCCCGACGACGAGGAGGCCGTGGCGTGCTCCACCTCCAGCGCCACGGCGCTCGTCCTCGACCTCGCCGAAGCCCTGCCGGTGGCCCTGAGACGGGGCGAGACGGTGGCGGCCCGACGCGTCCACTTCAGCGCCGACGCACCAGCCGCCGCGATAGAGCTGATCAAGCGCGCGACGACCGGCAGCCGGTGAGGGAGCGCACTACAGCGCCCTGGCCTCGCTCGGCTGCCGGCGACGCCTAGGGGGGTGTCCGGCCGCCCCGCCGGGACGTTCTGGCGGGACGTTCTGACGGGACGCTCTGTCGGCTCAGGAATCGAGCACGGCGGCAACAGCCTCGATCTCTACGAGCTGGTCGCTGTAGCCGAGCACGGTGACGCCCATCAGCGTGCTGGGCACGTCGTGGTCGCCGAACGAGTCCCGGACGACCTCCCACGCCGTCACCAGGTCCTCCTGCCGGTGGGAGGCGACGAGAACCCGGGTGCTGATGACGTCGTGCAGCGACGCACCAGCGTCCGCCAGAGCGGTCCGCATGTTCTCCACGGCTTTGGCCGCTTGCCCCGCGACATCCCCGATCGCCGCGGTGGAGCCGTCCTCGTTCAGCGGGCATGCTCCGGCGAGGAAGATCAGCCGTGACTCGGCCGGGGCCGTGGCCGCGTAGGCGTACTCGGCGACATCGGAAAGGGAACCAGAGCGAATCAGCCTGACGGCACGTGGCATGAGCATTCCTTTCACGGGTGGATCCGGGGGCTCGGTGGCGAAGACGCGTTCCAGGAGACGGAACGGCCCAGGTGCAGGAGGATCCGGGTCAGGGTGTCGGCATCGGTTGGCCCTGGGCGGCTCGGGGCGAACGCGGCACCCGGCTGCGTGCGGCCGACGCTGTCCGGTACGGCCAGCGCGATGGGGAGGGCGGCATCCAGGATGTCTGGCTCCAGGACGAAGGGCAGATCGAGGGCGCGGGCGACGTCCCATGCGTGGACCACGTAGTCGAGGAAGTGGAAGCCGATGGCCCGGATCGCAGGGAAGACCGCGCCTGCGCCGAATTCGGCGAGGGCGAACTCCTGCTCCTCCGCGCCGACTTCGGCGAAGGCGACCAGGACCGCTTCGGCCGCCGCGAGGTATCGCCCGACGACTTCCGGCCCCGGCGCTTCGGCCTTCCAGTGCGCCAGGTCACCGCCGTCCCCTCTCGCCGCCGCCGCGAAACCCCGGTGCTGGGCTGCCATATGTGCGAGCAGCTCCCCCAGGTTCCAGGCCGAACAGGGGGTCGAACGAGTGAGGTCCTCCACGCTCACCCGGCGGACCACGGCGATGCTCTCGCGCACCGCACGGTCATTGAAGACCTTGACGGCCGTTAAATTCATATGCATGCGCTTACGATAAGCAGCCGCCTACCATACGTCAACGAGTATGTTCTTCTCCATGGCTGGGAACACCGCATCCGAGGGGCGCCCTGACCTGGCGGCGATGATCGTCCCGCTGGGCCGCGCGCTGGTGGCCGCCGAGTTGCCGGTGCTGCGCGAACATGGGCTGGCCATGTGGGCGTACGCGGTACTGCTCGGGCTCGAGAACGAACCGGTACGGACGCAGGCCGCGTTGGCGCGGGACATCGGTGCCGACAAGACGCGCATCATCGGCGTCCTCGACGACCTGGAGGAACGTGGGCTGATCCGGCGGCAGCCGGATCCGGCGGACCGGCGGGCGCGCGTCCTCTCCCTCACGCCTGCGGGGCGCCGGCTGCGCGACGCCGTCCAGTCAGCGATCCAGCAGCGCGAGGAACGGCTGCTGGCGCGCCTGCCGGAGGAGGATCGGCGCGGCTTCCTCAACGCGCTACAGGTGCTCGCCGCGCTGCCTCCCTCCGAGATCAGCGGGGGCTAGGTTCACCTGCCGGGTCATGCCTTTCGCCCGGTGGGCGGTGGCGCGGCGGGGCGCAGGCCGAGCCGAGCCGACCATCCCGCCACCGGCCGCCTGGAATACTCGGGCGTGTGACCGATGCTGACGCGCGGCAGCCGAACGGGACCCCACCGGGTGGGCAGACACGCCTGCGGGCCGAGGTGGAAGGCCTTCTGCGGGAGGCGCGGCGCGAAGTGCGCCACGCCGACCGGCGTGTGGGCTTCTGGACCGTCGTCGACATCGGGCTCGGCTTCCCCGCGGCCGTCCTCGCCGGCGTCTCCGGGGCCGCCGGACTCGCGTCGGCCGACGCCCGGGTCCCCGCGGCCCTGCTGGCCTTGGTCTCCGCCGGGCTCGCGGCCGGCGCGGGCTTCCTCCGCAGCGATGTGAGGTGCACGGCCAACCGCCGCAGCCGCCGCGCCTGGGGCGAGGTCGAGGCCGGGGCTCGTCTGCTCCTCGTCCAGGAGCCCGAGCTGGACCGCGACGGCGCGCAGCAAGCGCTTCGGGCCCTGTTCCAGGCGCGCCAGGCCGCCCTCGCCAGTCGGGACCCGTCAGTGGAACCCCCGGGCCCCTGACCGGTCCGGGCTACTTCAGATCGGCGAGGAGGCCATCGAGGGCCTTCAGAAGAGCTTCGGAGTTGGCCGGGTCGAACCACGTCGTGCGGATACGTTCGTTGCTTCCGTCCGGGGTCTCGTGGTCGCCCGCGAGTTGGCGCAGGGAGCGGGTCTCGTCACCGAGGGAGCGACCGACGCCCTGGAAGAGGCCGCGGATGTAGCGGTCGGCCTCGCCGGAGGCGATGCCCTGCTCGGCGGCCCACGAGCTGAGCGTGGCGAGATACCAGTAGTGGGCGGTCAGCGTCCCCGTCAGTGCGGAGAAGACGTTGAAGGCGGCCTCGTCGGCGACGGGGAGTGCTCCACCCATCTGCTCGAAGAGGGAGTTCACCTCCGGGTGCGACGGGTACACCACGGTGACGGAACGGCGTTCGCGTATGGCCGGCAGAGGAATGGCCCGGACCAGCGGGGCTTCGGTGGCGAGTGTCTGTCGCAGGTCGTCGTTGCCGACGCCGGCCATGACGTTGACCACCACCTTCTCGCCGTCAACCCTCAACCCGGCCAGGGCACCCTGCCGGTCTTGGCGGCGTACGGCGATGATCACCAGCTCAGAGCGGTCCACCACCTCCTGATTGTCGGCGCACACCCGCACACCCTCGTAGCGCTCGGCCAGCTCCGCGGCGGTGCGGGCTCCCCGGGGAGAGAGGAAGACCTCCGGCGACTTGCCGCCTCCGTGACGCAGGCCCATCACGATGGCCCGGCCGATCTCGCCCACTCCGATGATGCCGATGCGCTTCACCGCGTCTACCTCCATGGTGCGTGGTGGTCGTGACCCATGGTGATCCGGGTCTGGTGATGTTGAGTCTCCATCAGTTCAGACCTGCGGTCGGGTCCGGGGTGCTGTGTCGTGTGAACGCCCACAGCGCGAGTCCGAGGCAGCTGAACGCGGCGCCCAGTGCGCATACGGCGCCCCAGCCGGCCACCGTGTAGAGGGAGGTCGCGGCGATGGCGCCGGTGGCGCTGCCGATCGAGTAGAAGACCATGTATCCGCCGATCAGCCGGCTGCCGGCGTCCGGGTGCAGCGCGTAGATCAGGGTCTGGTTGGTGACATGGACCGCCTGCACGGCGAGGTCGAGGAGGATCACCCCGACGAACAGGGCCCAGAGCGAGCTGCGCATGAAGGCCAAGGGCAGCCAGGAGGCGGCGAGCAGTGCCAGGGCGATGCCGGTGGTCCGCCGGGAGAGACCGCGGTCGTTCAGGCGGCCCGCCGCGGTCGCGGCCACGGCGCCGGCGACACCGATCAGCCCCAGCGCCCCGATCGCGCTGTGGGAGAGGAAGTACGGGGCCTCACTGAGCGGCAACGCGACACTGCTCCACAGGGTGCTGAAGGCGGCGAAGATCAGCAGGCCGAACAGGGCCCGGAGCCGTAGCAGTCGTTCCCGCGCGAACAGGGTGATCGTGGAGCGCAGGAGCTGTCCGTACCGCAGGGCTGTCGGCGAGGCGTCACTGTGGCGCGGCAGCACTCGGTGCAGGACCAGGGCGAGCAGAGCGGTGAGCGACGCCGAGGCGAGGTAGACGGAGCGCCAGCCCGCGAGATCGGCCATGAGGCCGGATGCCGTGCGGGCGAGCAGGATTCCGATGACCACGCCGCTGGTGACCAGACCGACGACCCGTCCGCGCCCGGCGGGAGGGGCGAGTGATGCCGCGAAGGCCACCAGCGTCTGCGTGACGACCGCGAGGAGCCCTGTCGCGGCCATGCCCGCGAGCAGGATCGCCGCCGTGTGGGCGGCGGCAACCACGGTCAGCGCCACCACCAGGAGCAGCAACTGCACCACGATGAGCCGTCTGCGGTCGGCCACGTCGCCCAGCGGCACGAGGAAGAAGAGTCCCAGTCCGTATCCGACATGCGTGAGGGTGACCACGCTGCCGACGAGTGCCGGGCTCATGGCGAGGTCATGGCCCATGGTCACCAGGAGCGGCTGGGAGAAGTAGACGTTGGCCACCGCGGCGCCGCAGGCGACGGCGAACAGCATGACGACGCCACGGGACAGGACGAACGCGGGCCCCTCACCCTCCCCGCTTCGGACCTCGCCGTTTCGGGCTCCCCCGCTTCCGGTTTCGGCGCTTCCGGCTTCGGCGCCTCGGCCCCCGGTCCGTCGTGTCACAGCCTCACCGTCGCCGGGCATCAGCACTCCCTCCCCGATTCTGGTTTCATCTTGCAACCAACGGCGACGGTAGCGCTATTGGTAGCATGTTGCAACCATCGTGAGAGTGAGGGACGGCATGGTCACCAGGACACGCTTCGACGACAGTGAATGCCCCGTCGCCCGGTCGGTGGACGCGATCGGCGACTGGTGGTCCCTGCTGATCGTGCGGGACGCCTTCGACGGCAGCAGGCGCTTCGGGGAGTTCCAGCGCAGCCTCGGCGTGGCGAAGAACATCCTCACCGCGCGCCTGCGCACCCTGGTCGCCGGCGGTGTCCTCGAGTCCGTCCCCGCCTCGGACGGCAGCGCCTACCGCGAGTACGTACTGACAGATAAGGGCAAGGCGCTCTTCCCCGTCATCGTGGCGCTGCGGCAGTGGGGCGAACAGAACTTCTTCGCCCCCGGCGAACCGCACTCAGAGCTGGTCGACCGCCGGCAGGGGCGCCGCCTCCGCGCACTGGAGGTGCTGTCCGCGGACGGGCGGCAGCTGAGCCCCGACGACACCACCGTCCACAAGGTCTCCGCCCGGTGAGTCACGCCGCTGCTCACGAGCCCGCCCGGCGTCGAGCCGCGTCGCCGACCCGGAAGTTCGTCCTGCGGAAGCACGTGGGCTGACGCTCCGTCAGTCGTCGTCCTCTTGATCCATCCGGCGGAACTCCTCGTACACGGCCGTGCCTGGCCCCGCCACATGGACGCCGGAGTCCGACCAGTCGGAGCAGGTCGTGGCCGGTGTCGGGGCGGCGGCGAGCACCGTCTCCGGCAGCAGGCCCCGGTACTTCTCCTTGTCGATCGGGGTGACATACGAGATGGCCCGGCCGTAGTCACAGGCGTCCTGCGAGCCCTCCTCGAAGGTGACGGGCATCTCCAGGCCTGCAGCAGGCGAGCCCAGCCGGCAGGGTCGCTGAAGTCCGTCCGGAGCACGGGAGCGGCGTCCCTCGACCGGCTGCCGGACAACGGCGGCCTCGCAGCCCGCAGCGGTCAGGCCCGCCTCCTGGGCAAGGCCATGCCGTTCTGGTGCACCGGCTCGGGGCAGTCCCCCGGTGGTCCGCGTCCGGTCCGGGACAAGATCGATTGTCAGTGGTGGCTGAGAGGATCGAAGCATCGAGTCGGAAGACGGGGAGTGGCCATGTCCGGAAACCAGAACTACATCAATCACGTTGCTCTTGTGCTGGATGCCAGTTCATCCATGTCACACCTGAGCCGCAAGGTCGTCGAGGTCGCCGACCAGCAGATTGCCTATCTGGCTCGCCGGTCGAAGGAACTGGACCAGGAAACGCGCGTCACGGTGTACGTCTTCGCGGACAAGGTGGAGTGCGTCATCTACGACAAGGACGTGCTGCGGATGCCGTCCCTGAAGCAGCTGTACCGGGTCGGTGGCATGACGGCTCTGCTGGCGGCCACGCTGAAGTCGCAGCGGGAGCTGGCGCAGACGGCTCAACTCTACGGCGACCACAGCTTCCTGACGTTCGTGCTGACCGACGGGCAGGAGAACGTCAGTCACCGCTGCCCGGACGCGCCCAACAAGGATCCGCGGGCCCTGGTGCAGGCCGTGGCCGAGATGATCGAGACCCAGCAGGACAACTGGACGCTGGCCGTCCTGGTGCCGGACCAGATGGGCAAGCGCGAGGCCATGCAGTGCGGCTTCCCGAAGGACAACATCGCTGTCTGGGACGCCACGAGCACACAGGGTCTGGAGGAGGCCGGGCAGGTCATCCGGCAGGCCACCGAGAACTTCATGGTGGGCCGCGCCCGAGGCATCCGGGGATCACGAGCGGTGTTCTCCACCGGTGCGGAAGCGGTCAACAAGGACACCATCGAGGCAGCCGGTCTCACCGCGGTGAATCCGTCCAAGTACCAGCTTGTTCCGGTGGCTCGCGAAGCGGCGATACGGGACTGGGTCATCGAATGCGGGCACACTTACCGCACCGGTTGCGCGTTCTACCAGCTGAGCAAGTCGGAGAAGATCCAGGCACGAAAGCAGATCGCGGTGCTGGAGAAGAAGACGGACCGGGTGTACACCGGGCCGGAGGCCCGGGCCCTGCTCGGCCTTCCGGACATGGAAGTTCGCGTCAAGCCGGACCACAACGACGACTTCACGATCTTCGTGCAGAGCACCAGCGTGAACCGGAAGCTGGTGCCCCACACGCGGCTCCTGCTGATGATCTGACGCCTTCCAGGCCCCGCCGGCCCGACCGGCGGGGCTCCCCACACGTTCACGCGGCCCAGCCGACTCCGTCACCTGCTGAACGACACCGGTCCGCGTTCGTCCGCGCCGCCGTCGACTGCCTCGTGGCAGGCTTCGATCAGGGCGCAAGCGGGGCCCGCGGCGGCTCGTTCCGCACCGCGAGGTAGGTCCGTATGACGGGCACCGCCGCGCTTGCCCGGATGGCGGCGGCCGTGCCCGTCGTCGCCTGACCCGCCCGTGGCTCCCCGGTCCCCCGGTCCCCCGCCAGAGGGTCTACTTGAGGCGACGTCACGTGCGGTCACCCGACCCCGTAGGCCCGTAGGCCATTCGGCCCAAGGCGGAACAGGGCACCCGTACGGATCCTCACCGCTACCCGGCGCAGGGCGGTGGCGGGTGGTTCACTGACGACATGCCTTTCGACCACTACGGCGTGCTCGTGGGAACCCTCTACCGTCACTACCGCGACCAGCCGGACAGCCAGGGCCGATGGTTCCACATCAACGTGGAGGTGGACGCGCCCGGCGGGCGATACCACTGTGCCATCGACGTCGACAGCCACAAGTCCAACGTGGGTGTGCAGTGGAAGCTGTTCACTCTGGACGCCCGTGCGCTCGGGCCGGCCGCGGCCCTGGCCCCCGGCTACCACGACCTCGACTCCCTCCCGGATTCCGGAGCCCTGGACTACCTGCGCCACCCGGAGCTGGTGGACCGGTCCGGCGTCCTGTTCCAGCGCCGCCCGCCGTCCTGGCTGCAGGACCTGCTCGACCTGCTCGGTTCGCGGCCCTGGCATGCCGGCACCAACATCGACGCCGCCGACGCGTTGGAGCCGATCCTGGTGGAAGGGCGGCGCACCCTCGTCTTCGGCGAGCCGTTCGTCGACGATCCCGAGGGTGACCTCGGCATGCACAACATCCACCAGAACCAGGGCGACCCGGTCGGTTCCCAGTGGTGGCCGGAGAACGGCATCTGGCAGGACGGTGCCACCCTCACCCAGCGCCCCGACGGCCGGTACGACGTGTTCCTGAACAAGTTCTCCAGCCAGGCCGGGTACACGGACAGTGCGGGGCACCCCGTCACCTGAACACCTGGCCGCGCCGGCGGTCACTCTTGGGATGCGGAGACGTCTACGGCTTGGGGCCGCCTGACGGGGCCAGTGGTGAAAACGAGGCACGGCCACGGCAGCTGTCACCGGGCCTATGAGGACGGTCACGAAAACTGCCATGGGCAGAGCTTGTCCGGGTTGCGCACCGCCCAGATGTGCGTGATCCGGTCGGCGTCGGTGACCTCGAACGCGAACACCGTCTCGATCCGGCCCCCGGACTCGATCGCCAGGCCCGGCAGCCCGTTGACGGTGCGCTCGAGGATCGTGCGGGGCGGTGCCAGCTGGGCGATCGTCAGGTAGAGGCGGGCGATCCGCTCCGCGCCCTCGATCGGCCGCAGGTGGGCGATGACGCGGCCGCCGCCGTCGGAGATCGCGGTGGCGCCCGGGTCGAGCAGGCCGATCAGTGCCTTGATGTCCTGTGCCTCCCAGGCCGCCTTGAACCGCCGGACGACGCTCCCCTGCCGGGCCACGTTCGGGCTCGCCTCGGCCCGCGCGGCGGTGACGCGGCGGCGGGCCGAGGACGCCAGCTGACGGCATGCCGCCGGGCTGCGGCCGACGATTTCGGCCACCTCGGCGAACGGGTAGCGGAAGACGTCGTGCAGTACGAACGCGACGCGCTCGGCCGGGGTCATCGACTCGAACACGACCAGGAAGGCCATGGTCACCGACTCGTCGAGGGTGATCCGGTCGGCCGGGTCCGCGCCGGCGCCGCCCGCCGCCCCGGCGATCCACTCGGCCGGGTCGGGCAGCGGCTCGGGGATCCATTCGCCGACGTAGGTCTCCCGCCGGGCGCGCGCCGAGCCGAGCTGGTTCAGGCAGATGCGGCCGGCCACCTTCGTAAGCCAGGCGCCCGGGGACTCGATGGCATCCTGCTCCGCCCGGGACATCGCGTACCAACGGGTGTAGGTCTCCTGCACGACGTCCTCCGCGTCGGCCAGGGACCCGAGCAGCCGATAGCCGAGATTGAGCAGGTGTCGCCGCTCACTCATGATCGTGCCCAGGCCAGGGTCCCGCTGCTCGGCTGCCTGCCGCCGCGCCTGTTCCGACAGGGTGGTCATACGCTCTCCGGCTCCCTCGTTCACGTGCTCTCTCCAGTACGACACATCACAGTGGCGGAATGTGAGGTCCGCGCCTCGCCTCACATTCCGCGGGGCCGCGTTGTCGGACTGGTGAAGACGAGTACGCCATCCACAGGACAGGACGCTGAGCATGAACGACTTCCAGCAGATCGCTGACCGCGTCGAGATCGAGGCGCTGCGCGGCGAGTTCACCGACGCGGCGATGATGCGAGACCGCGCCCGACTCGCCGCGCTGTTCACCCCCGACGGCGTTCTGCGCATGCCCGAGATCCCGGTCGAGCTCATCGGCCGGGAGGAGATCCGGACCGGTGGCGAACACCTGCAGAGCCAGTGGGACTTCTTCGTGCAGAACAGCCACCCGGGCATGATCCGGATCGACGGCGACGCCGCCACCGGTCGCACCTACATGCAGGAGGTCGCGCGGCTGCTCGACGGCCGCTCGGGCCTGAACTTCGCCGTCTACCACGACACCTACCGGCGTACGCCGGAGGGATGGAAGTTCGCCGAGCGGGTCTACGAGGTCAGGTACGTCGACACCACCCCGCTGCGGGGTTCCGCGCCCGGCCCCGACGCTCGGACGCACGGCTCCGGCAAGGCCGGGGACGCCGGCGGGGCACCGGGTGCCGGTGCGCTGAAGTCGTCGGCCACGGGGGCAGCCGACGACTTCAGCGCACCGGCACCGGCCGAACGGCTGGACCGGGCGATAGCGGCGCTGCGGGCGAACGGCTTCGCCGCCGAACTGCTCGACGACGCCGCGGCGGCCCGCGCCCGCATCAAGGATCTGATCCCGGAGGGGGCGGGCGTGTTCACCGGGGCCAGCGAGACGCTTCGGCTCTCCGGCATCGCGGAGGACATCGAGGCGGGCGACCGTTACCGGGCTGTTCGGCCGCGCGTGCTGACGATGGACCGCGCCACCGAGTCCGACCGGATCCGCCGTCTGGTGGCCACCCCCGACGTCTTCGTCGCCAGCGTCGCGGCCGTCACCGAGACCGGCTCACTCGTCATGGCCTCCGGCAGCGGCAGCCAACTGCCCGCCGCCGCCGGTGGTGCCGGGAAGGCGATCTGGGTCGTCGGGGCGCAGAAGGTGGTGCCCGACCTGAGCACCGCACTCCGCCGGGTCGAGGAGCACGCCCTTGTGCTGGAGAGCGCGCGCGCCCAGGCGGTCTACGGGCAGCCGAGCGCGGTCAACCGCCTGCTCGTCCTCAACGCCGAGCCGCAGCCCGGGCGCGGCACCGTCCTGCTGCTGCGCGAGGCCATGGGATTCTGACACCCCGCGCGGCGAGGAGGTCCGGACGCGCGCCAACGGACGCGTCCGGCGGCGTGGTCACCCGGTGGGGGCGGCCACCAGCGTCCGCAGGGTCATGGGCTCGGCCAGGACGTGGTCCAGGACTTGCCTGACGTGCAGGAAATGGGCGGTTTCGAAGTGTTCCCGCAGAGCCTCCAGGTCGGCCCACTCCTCGACAATGACCATGCGGGCGGGGCGGTTGGGGTCGGCGTAGGGGCTGTACGCGAGACAGCCGGGTTCTTCCAGAGACGGTTCGATCATCGCCTCCAGGGCGGTGCGCAGGCGGTCCTCCTGGCCCGGGGCGGCCAGGCATTCGGCAATGACGACGAGGGACATGGGCGGCGATCTCCTTGATGGGGGTGGGGCGGCGGTCGGTCTTGCGGGGGTACGGCGGCTACGGGCGGGCGGGGCCCGTGCCCGCGCCGGAGTCAGTGATCGCGGTGGCGATCTCGTCGAGATCGGTGCGCGTCAGGTGGACCGCACCGGCCGCACTCCAGCCGTCGACCTGACGGGCGTTGCGGGCGCCGACGATCGCGCCGGTGATGCCTGGCCAGGCCAGGGCCCAGGCGATGGCGACCTCGGCGACGGTGGCGCCGTGCCGGTCGGCGACGGGCCGCAGCGCTTCGGCCAGGCGGAGGTTGGCGGTCAGTCCTGTGGTGAAGTCATGGTGAGCGGAGCGCCAGTCGTCGGCGGACAGACTCGCGGCGCGTTCGGCGGAGAAGGCGCCGGTGAGCAGACCCGACTGGAGCGGGGAGTAGACGATCACGCCGGTGTCGTGGGCACGGGCCCAGGCGATCTCGGACGCGGCCGAGCGGTTGATGGCCGAGAACGGAGGCTGGATGGCGTCGACGTGGGCGATCCGCTCGGCGGCGTCGAGCTGCTCGGTCGAGTGGTTGGACAGACCGATCGCGCGGACCTTCCCCTCGGCCTTGAGATCGGCCATGACCTGCCAGTACTCCTCCAGCGGGGTGGCGTTCGGGGAGACGGATCCAAAGCCGTCGCCCGCGTACTCCAGCGATTCGCCGGTGTCCGGCCAGTGCACCTGGTACAGGTCGATGCGGTCGATGCCCAGGCGCCGGAGGGAGTCGTCGATCTCGCGGCGGACGCTGGCGGGGTTCATGGTCCGGCGGGGTGCGGCCTGCGGGTTGTCCGGGTCCCAGACCAGCCCGGCCTTGGTGAAGACGTAGGGGCGCTCGGCCTCGGGCAGATCGGCGATGGCCTTGCCGACCAGTTCCTCGGAGTGGCCCAGTCCGTACACGGCAGCGGTGTCGATCCAGTTGACGCCCGAGGCGACCGCGTGGCGGATCGCGGCGATGGACTCGTGGTCGTCGGTGGCGCCCCAGCCGAAGAACCATCCCGAGCCGGCCACCGCCCAGGAGCCGAAGCCGACGCGGGTGATGTCCATGCCGGTGGTTCCCAGCGGACGGGTGGGCAGGTTGGTTGCGCTCATGTCGCGGAACTCCCAGTGTGGTTGAGGAGGACCGGGGGCCAGGGGTGCCTCCGGTCGGCCGGAACCGTTCCGGCGTCCACCACTGTGGTGCAGGCCGCCGGGCCCACCCAGTGCCGGCCCGTGCCTGGGCACGGCATGACCAGGCTCAGGCCGCCGCCGCCGCACGGCACCGGCGGTGGATACTGGCCACATGGCACTGGACCGACGTACCGAACTGGGCGAGTTCCTCCGCTCCCGCAGGGCACGGTTGCGGCCCGAGGAACTGGGGCTGCCGGACTACGGGAGCCGCCGCCGGGTCCCCGGGCTGCGCCGGGAGGAACTGGCCCGGCTCGCCGGGGTGAGCGTGGATCACTACGTACGGCTGGAGCAGGGCCGCACGCTGCACTTCTCCGAGGAGGTGCTGGACGCGGTCGCCCGCGCCCTGCGCCTGGACGCCGTGGAGCGCGAGCACCTGTACCGGCTGGCACGCCCCGCGCCCCGGTCGGAACCACGGCACGAGGAGGGCTCACCCGGCCCGCAGCAGGTCCGGCCGGGCCTGCGCCGGCTGCTGGACTCCACGCCTGACGTCCCGGCGTACATCGTCGGCCGCAACACCGACGTCCTGGCGTGGAACCGCCTCGCGGCAGCCCTGATCACCGATTTCGGCGCGCTTCCTCCCCGGCAGCGGAACCTGGCCCGCCTGGTCTTCCTGGACGAGGGGACGCGTGATCTGTACGCCGACTGGCGCGGCAAGGCCAGTGACGTGGCCGCCTACCTGCGTCTCGACGCCGCGCGCCACCCCGACGATCCGCACACCGCGGAGCTGCTCGACGAACTCGCCACCGCCAGCCCGGTGTTCCGGCAGGTGTGGGCGGAGCATCGCCTCCAGGACAAGACCCACGGAAGCTACCTCTACCAGCACCCCGTGGTGGGCCGACTGGATCTCCGATTCGAGACCTTGCGACTGCCGGATGACCCGGACCAGGCCCTGATCGCGCACACCGTCGAGGAAGGCTCGCCCTCGCACACCGCGCTGCGGCTGCTGGCCGCCTGGGCCGGGGAGGGGACGCCGGTCGGCTGAACCTGCACGGCTGCGCGATCGAGCAGACAGGTTCACCGCCCGAGGAGATGCCCCGATGGCGCCCCCGGCACGCACCGGGTGCCGGCTTCTCGATCGGTCAGGCCGCGGCCACCCGGGAGGTTCGGCTCCGCGTCCGCCATGCCCGCGAGCGGATCGATTTGCCATAACGGCAACAACCGTTGTCGCTTGCGGCACGGTCGTCACAAGCTGGTCCGGCCAAGGCAATCGAGAACCGGGAGGCTGCACGATGACTCAGCACGAAGGCACGGGGACCGCACCGGGCTCTGGTGACGACGCGCCGCTGAACAACCGCGTCCATCACATCCGATCCGGCAACCTGGACGGCTACGCCGCCATCAGCGGCGGCACCGTCGGTTCGAGGAAGCTCTGGATGGGGCTGGTGGAGAACCCGCCGGCGAGCGCGACGGACAACCACCATCACGGCGATTCGGAGGCGGGGATCTTCGTGGTCAGCGGCCACCCTGTGTTCGTCTACCACGACGGCACCCAGGAGGTACGGCTCGCCGCCGGTCCGGGCGACTTCTTCCTCGTCCCGCCGTTCGTCCCGCACCGGGAGGAGAACCCCGACCCGGACGAGCCCGCGGTCGTCGTGATCGCCCGGACGACGCAAGAGCCGATCAAGGTCTCCGTGCCCGAGCTGTACCAGCTCAAGGAGACAGACGCGCGGTAGGGAGAAGACGCGGAGCGGCGAAGCGGGGACGCCGGGCCCGCACGGGGCCCGGGGTCACGCCGTACGGCGGCGCAGCGTCGCCGCGCCCAGGCCGAGTACCAGCACCGCGCTGCCCGCGATGACCGCCACGTCGCGGTAGAAGTCGTCCGTGACGGAGTCATGCAGGAGAAGTTCGGTCATGCCGTCCACCGCGTAGGACATGGGCAGGACGTTGGAGACCGCTTCCAGGGCCGGCTGCATGGAGTCCCGGGGCGCGAAGAGGCCGCACAGGAGGATCTGCGGAAAGATCAGCGCTGGCATGAACTGGACGGCCTGGAACTCCGTGGCCGCGAAGGCGCTGACGAACAGCCCGAGGGCGGTGCCCAGGAGCGCGTCCAGCACCGCGACGATCAGCAGCAGCCAGGGGGACCCGGCGATGTCGAGGCCCAGCGCCGAGATGGCGACGCCGGTGGCCAGGCCGGCCTGGAGGACGGCCATGAGGCCGAAGGCGAGAGCGTAGCCGAGGATCAGGTCGGCCTTGCCGAGCGGCATCGACAGCAGGCGCTCCAGGGTGCCGGTGGTCCGCTCCCGCAGGGTGGTGATGGAGGTGATGAGGAACATCGACACCATCGGGAAGATGCCGAGCAGCGAGGCGCCGATGGAGTCGAAACGCCGGGGGTCGGAGTCGAAGACCCAGTGCAGCAGGGTCAGCAGGGCGACGGGGATGAGCAGCAGCAGACCGATGGTGCGGGGGTCGTGGCGCAGTTGTTGCAGTACCCGGCGGGCGGTGGCGAGGACGCGCTGAAGGCTCATGGGCCTGGCTCCCGTCGTCGGTGTGGTGCCTGGTCCGGGTCCTGCGGCCGTTCTTCCTCGCGTGCCCCGGCCTCCACCAGGTGCAGGAAGGCAGCCTCCATCGTCTCCGTACCCGTGTGGCGGCGCAGCTCGTCCGGGCTCTCCCCCGCCGTGAGCAGTCGGCCGTCGCGCATGAGCAGGAGGCCGTCGCAGCGCTCGGCCTCGTCCATGACGTGCGAGGAGACCAGGAGCGTCACCCCGCTGTCGTGCGCGAGGCGGCGGAAGAGCGTCCACAGGTCGCGCCGGAGTACGGGATCCAGGCCGACGGTCGGTTCGTCCAGCACCAGCAGTTCGGGGCTGCCGAGGAGGGCGACGGCGAGCGAGACGCGGCTCAGCTCGCCGCCGGAGAGGTTGCCGGTCAGGGAGTCGGCGTGGCCGGTGAGGTCGACTTCGGCCAGCACCCGCTCGATCTGGTCCTGGCGTTTGTCGCGGGGCGCGAGGACCGCCGCGTAGTAAGCGAGGTTCTGGCGCGCGGTCAGGTCGAGGTAGACGGACGGGGATTGGGTGAGGTAGCCGATGCGGTCGCGGAGCGGGGCGGAGCCCGCGCGGCGGCCCAGTACGTCCAAGGTCCCGGTGACCCTGGCCTGGGTGCCGACCACGGCGCGCATCAGAGTGGACTTTCCGCATCCGCTGGGGCCGAGGAGTCCGGTGACACGGCCCCGGGGAACGGTGAAGTCGAGGCGGTCGACGACCGGGCGGCCGCCGCGCTCGACGGTCAGTCCGCGGGCGAGGATGGCGGGCCGATCCCCCTGGTCACCGGGCTGGTTCCCGGGCTCGTGGGGTGGATCCCCCGGGGCGTGCGGCGGTTGGCGCGGCGAGGACGGTGGCCGGGACGGGGGCGGGCTTCTCCGGAATTTATTCACCATATGCTGAATATCTCTCCCCCGGTGCCGCGCGTCAAGCGGCGGCGCCCAGCGGCACGGCGCACCCGGAGGAACCACCCGCGCGGGCGGACGGACCGCGCATCCGCGGTCCGGACGGACGCCCCGCCGGGGTGGACGGACCGCGCGCCCGGCCACCCCGGCGCACCCCAGGCGTCAGCGGTCGTAGGTGTAGAACTTCGTGTGATCCAGCACGTCGGCCGGGGTCACGTCGTTCCAGGGCCGCATGGTGTCGTTGAGGTCCACGACATCGGCGGTGCCGCCGGTCGGCAGATAGCCGGAAGTGGGATGGAGCCGCTGCCAGTCGGCCCACAGTTTGTCGATGAAGGCGTGGTGCAGCCAGAAGACCGGGTCATTGGGTGAGGCGCCGGTGGCCATCTGACCGCCCACCCACACATGGACGCGGTTGTGGAGGTTGACGCCGCGCCAGCCCTCCAGGTGATTGCGGAAGCCGTTGGACGCGCTGTTCCAGGGCGCCATGTCGTAGACGTTCATGGCGAGGACCGAGTCGACCTCGGCGCGCGTGGGCAGGGCGCGGGTGCCCGCGCCCAGCTCGCGCTGCAGGTAGGGGCGGCTGTCGGCCGAGACCTTGATGGCCCACTGGCCCGTGGAGTACGAGAACGGACCGGTCGTCACCTGGGCGTCGCGGCTGCGGCCGCTGCCGCCGAGGAAGTCGGGGCCCCACAGGGACGCGGTGGTGGTGCGGTCGGCGGTCCAGTCCCAGTAGGGCAGCGTGACCGAGGAGTCGATCTTCTGCAGTTCCCGCTCGAACTCCAGCAGGAAGCGACGGTGCCAGGGCAGGAAGGAGGGGGAGCGGTGGCCGACGCGGTCGCTGTCGTCGTGGTCGCTCATGATGAACGCGTTGTGCGTCCGCACGAAGTCGTCGTAGCGGCCGCGCTTCTTGAGCTCCAGCACGGCGCCTATGAAGGCGCGCTTCTCGGTCGCGGTGAGGGTGGCCTGGTTCTTGCGCACTGCCATGGGTGGTGCGGTCCTTTCGTGTACGGCTCGGTGCTGTGACGTTTCGCCTCGGGCAGTGCCGGCTCAGGTGGAGAAGGACAGGACCGGGTTCATCGCGATGGGCACGAGGGTGGCGCCCTGGAGCTTGTCGACGGCGGCGCGAGTCAGGGAGAGCGGATCGCGGTACGGCTGGTAGTGGTTGATGACGCTGATCCAGGTGGAGTCGGCATTGCGCATGACGTGCAGTTCCTGGCCGTCGATGGTCACCGAGTAGCCGCCGTGTGCCGCGTGCTCCCCCTCGGCGGGGCGCCCTGTGATGCGCCGGCCCTTGTACGTCTCGTCGAACGGGGCCGGGGCGTGGCCGCCGTGCCCGTCGTGGCCGGTGTGGTCCGTCGCCCCGGCAGCCAGGGCGCTCGGCGCGGCGGTCAGCACGGCACCGGCGGCGATGACGGCGGCTCCTCGGAGCGTGACGCGGCGGGTCACGCCGGACGCTGCGGCATGGGAAGGCATGCGGAAGTCCCCCTCGGGAATCGTTGGACGGAAAAATCGCTGAATGTCACGTTTGCGGCGGTAGCCGGTTGTATTTCGTGATCAATCCGCGCGAGTCCGGATGCTTGCACGACCGCGAGGGGGACAGAGAACGACAGTTCCCAATGCGGACATTGGGCCTATGAATGATGAACTAGCTCTATAGAGGTTGTTTCGGGTGCGGCCACCCGCGGGCGGTCACACCCGAAACATCTCCGTCAAAAAGTGATCTTGACCGAAGGATTTTGCGTGTAGGGCACCGATCGGTGACCCACCTCACGCTGTGAAGATGGCGTGAACATGAGTATCGCGGGAGGGGCCGTTCACTCCGCCGGGGCGGAACGGTGCGGGAACAGCGGGGGGTTGAGGCGGGCGAAGCCCTCCTGCCGCTCATAGGGGAAGTACGGGTACGGCGCCGGCTTGCCGCTCGCCGCGTCCAGCTTCGCCACCTGCTCGCCGGTCAGTTCCCAGCCCACCGCGCCGATGTTCTGCCGGAGCTGCTCCTCGTCACGGGCGCCGACGATGACGGTGGCGACCGTCGGGCGGCTGAGCAGCCAGGCGATGGCGACCTGCGGAATCGTCTTTCCGGTCTCTTCGGCGACCTCGTCGAGCGCGTCCACCACCCGGAACAGGTGCTCGTCCTCCACCGGCGGCCCGTAGTTCGCGGTCTGGTGGAGCCGGCTGCCGGCCGGCAGCGGGCGGCCACGGCGCAGCTTGCCGGTGAGGCGTCCCCAGCCGAGCGGGCTCCACACCATCGCGCCGACGCCCTGGTCGAGACCGAGGGGCATCAGCTCCCATTCGTAGTCGCGCCCGACGAGGGAGTAGTAGACCTGGTGGGCCGCGTACCGCTGGTATCCCCGCCGGTCGGAGGCGGCGAGCGACTTCATCAGCTGCCAGCCGGAGAAGTTGGACACCCCCGTGTAGCGGATCTTCCCGGCGCGCACCAGCTCGTCGAGGGTGGCGAGCACCTCCTCGACCGGGGTGGCGGCGTCGAAGGCGTGCAGTTGGAAGAGGTCGATGTAGTCGGTGCCGAGCCGGCGCAGGGCGTCCTCGGTCGCCTTGATGAGGCGGGAGCGCGAGGTACCCGCGTCGCCGGGGCCGTCCCCCATCGGGAGGCCGGCCTTGGTGGAGATCAGCACCTCGTCGCGGCGGCCCTTCACCGCCGCCCCCAGCACCTCCTCGGACGCGCCGGACGAGTACACGTCCGCGGTGTCGAACATGGTGATGCCCGCCTCCAGGCAGATGTCCACCAGCCGGCGCGCCTCCTCCGGGCCCGTGGTGCCCCAGGCGCCGAAGAGCGGCCCCTGTCCGCCGAAGGTGCCGGCACCGAAGCTCAGAGCGGGAACCTTCAGGCCGGACGCGCCCAACTGCCGGTACTCCATGGTCGATCCCTCCGAAGAAATTAACGGGACGGGCGTCCCTTTAGGATGGGATCAACGTAGCAGACGATCCCGAGTTAATGGAACTGGAGACCCGTTATGACGAGCGAGGGTGCTGAGCCCGGGACCGTGCGCCCCGGCGGACGGACGGCGCGGGTGCGCGCGGCGGTGCTGGAGGCGGCCGGTGACGCACTCGCCGAGCAGGGTTTCGACCGGCTCGACCTCGCCGACGTCGCGCGCCGCGCGGAGGTGGGGAAGACCACGGTGTACCGCCGCTGGGGCACGGTGGCCGGACTCGTCGCCGATCTGCTCGGCGACATGGCCGAGCAGTCACTGCCCCGCACCGACACCGGTTCGCTGGCCGGCGACCTGAAGGCCAACGCCGAGTTGGTGCGGCGCACTCTCTCCGACCCCCGCCAGGGAGCGCTCTTCAAGGCGGTGATCGCCGCGGCGACCACCGACGCGCGGACCGCGGAGGCGCTGCACCGCTTCTATGGGACCCGCGTCGCGGAGTGGGCCCCGTGTGTGCGGCAGGCCGCCGACCGCGGCGAGGTGCCGGAGGAGACCGACGCGGCCGAGGTGATCCGCGCCGTCTCCGCCCCCCTGTACTACCGGCTGCTCACCACCGGTGCGCCGCTCGACGAGGCGGCGGCGGAGCGCGCCGCCGAGGCGGCGGTGGCGGCGGCGCGCGCCGGGGTCTACGTGCGCCGGAAGCAGTCGCAGGAATGACGCCCGCCCGGGCGGCGGGGCCCACGAGGTTCAGTGTCGCCGCGCCGACAGCCGCGCCGCGAGCCGCGCTGCCGGCCGCGTCGTCAGCCGACCCGTCGGGCCAGCACCTGCCCCGGCCAGGAGTCGGAGAGGAAACGGTCGGTGGGGGTGAAACCGTTGCGCTCGTAGAACGCGACCAGCTCGCCCCCGCCGCCCGCCCAGCAGTCGACCCGCAGCAGCTCCACACCGGCCCGCCGAGCCTCCTCGGCGGCATGGGCGAGCAGCGCCGCCCCGATGCCGCGACCGGCGTTCCGTCGGTCGGAGATCAGGAGCCGGACGTACCGCTCGGGCTCCTCGGCCGGCGCGATGGGCATGTTGGGGCTGGGCCCGACGTCCAGCACCAGGGCTCCGACGGGCGCCCCGTCCGACTCCGCGATGAACGGCGAGTTCTCGGTCAGGTACCGCTCGACCCGCGCCACCCCGTCGGGCTGCTGCGAATACGGTGTCGTGCCCCACTGCTCGGTGTTCCCGCGGTCGTTCATCCAGACCACCGCGGAGTCGAGCATGTCCAGAATCGCCGGTGCGTCGGCCAGGGTGCCCGGCCTGATTCGTATGCCATCTGTGCTGTCGTTCACGGCGGAAGCGTAGGCCCTGCCCGGCGGATCATGTGACCGCCTCAGGTCCGCGTCGCTGCCTCGGAGTCAAAGGCGGATTCTCCGTACTGCCGCACGAACTGGTACATCAGATGTGCCGCGCCAGGGCAGTTGGGCAAGGCGTCCGGCTGGTCGCGGCAGATCCGGAGCATCTCCTCGAGGAGGCGGTCGTCGATGGCGTTGCGCCGGGCTTCGACGGGATCCAGGCGCAGGCCCTGTCCGCCGTAGTTGCGGTAGCCGAAGTCATGGATGACGCATGCGTCATGGAAGAGCTCGGCCCACGGGAGAGGGGTGGGGCGCGAGCAGCCGTCGGTGCTCCAGTCGAAGGGCTCCTCGCGCCGCTGCGCGTACGCGGGAAACTCCCGGTAGCTCCTCGCCATGAGGAAGTCGGCCCGCTCGCGCACGCGATCGCTTGGCCCGGCCTGCGCCACCGCGGACGCCGCCCTTGACGCGGCGTCGGACGCGGCCGCGGGTGCGGCATTCGGCGATGCGCCGATCAGGAACGATCCGCAGAGGGTGAGCCCGGCGAGGAACCGTGACGCACCGCGCCGTCGGGTGTGGGGTCTCATGCTGCTCCGATCCGGAGGTGCGGGTGCCAGAATGACAGGGCGTCACTACTGAGTGTAACGGCAAGGTGACGATATGTAACTCAGGCTGACTCCTCGCGTGCCCGCGGGGGCAGGCCCGTGTGCCGACCGGCAGGTCCTCGAGCCCGACGAAGAATTCCGGTACTCCCGATGGAACGTTTCGGCTGGACGGCTCCTCTGGTGGGTGACGGATTCCCGAAGTCTCCGCAGGAGTACTCATGTCGTACCGGCCCGACACCCCCGCACCGACCCGCGCCGCCGCGCTCGTCACCTCGGTACTCACCGCGGATGCGCTGCTCCACCTGTACTGGACGACCGGCGCCACCTGGCCCGCGGCCGACGACGGGAGCCTGTCCCAAGCGGTGCTCGGTACGGACGTGCCGTTCACACCGCCGATCCTGCTCCCCCTCGTCGCCTGCCTCCTCACCGCCGCCGCCTTCGTCCTCGCCTGCCCCCGCCACCCCCGCCACCCGGTGCTCCGCCTCGGCACCCTGGCCGTGGCCGCGGGGCTCTCGCTGCGCGCCCTCGCGGGGATCTACTGGCTGTTCGCCAAGGAGACCGGCACCGCCTTCTACCGGCTCAACCTCGCGCTCTACACCCCGCTGTGCGCCGTCCTGGCCCTCGCCGCCCTGCGCGTGGCGCGGTGGAAGGATGAGGCCCGTGCCCGATGAACGACCCGGTGACCGGACGGTCCGGCTCGTGCGAGCCGCCCAGCGCGGCGACACCCTCGCCATGGCCGAACTCCTGGACCTCCTCGCCCCGTACGTGGGCCGCGTCTGCGCCTCCATCGCCCTGGGCCAGGGGGCGGACGCGGCGCAGGAGGCCCTGGTCGCGGTCTTCAAATCGCTGCGAACCCTCAAGGACCCGGCCGCCCTGCACGGCTGGGTGCGTGCCATCGCCGTGCGCGAGGCGGTCCGCACCGCGCACCGCGCCGCCCGCACCGTGCCGGCCGACCTCAGCGCACTCCCGGCCCGGGGCGACCCCCAGCTCTCCGCCGACATCAGGGACGTACTGGACAGGCTCTCCCCCGAGCATCGCGCGGTGCTGATGCTGCGTGACGTGGAGGGCCTGGACGAGCGCACCGCCGCCGCCCTGCTCGGTGTGCGCACGGGCACCGTCAAGTCGCGGCTGCACCGGGCCCGCGACACCTTCCGGAAGGCGTGGACGTCATGAACGAGTTCTGGCCCACCAGCGACCTCGACCCCGTACGCCGCCTGCACGCGCTGGCCGCCGGCATCCGCGGCGCCCATGTGACCGAGGCTCACGTCGACGCGCCCTTCGAGCGGGTCTGGTCCCTGCTGGGCGACCTGGAGGGCGGGTTCGGAGAGGTGGTGACCGACATGGAGCGGCTGCGCGTCGTCCGCCGGCAGGGCGAGCGCGTCGAGGCGCTGGCGCGCAGCAGGTACGGGATGCGGGCCCGGCTGCGCGGGGTGCACCGGCCGGGCTGGTGCTGGCTGCAGAGCCGGTTCCTGCTGATCGGTGTGGCGGCGGCGCCCGAAGGCGCGGGCACCCGGGTGGCGTTCACCGGGGGCGTGCGGCTGCCGTCCCGCGCCGCCCTGATCCCCCTGGGCGTACGTCGTGAGGGCAGCCGCAGCGTGAAGAACCTGACGGCCCTGCTGTGAGCCGGACAGCGTCTTCCCTCTTCATGGGGAAGGAGCCGAAGTCAGTAGCGCACACTCCATGCGCTCACGGCGGAGAGCGGCACCCGGAAGGACTCGCCCAGCGCGGCGGGCAGGCTGCTGGACCCGGAGATCAGCTGGCAGCCCTGGAGGTGGAGGAACGCGGGCGGATAGTCCAGGGGCTCCGCCGCCTCCCGCGCGAAGTCCTCGGCGAAGCGTTCGTCGGGCAGATCGGCGTCGCTCAGCCGGCCGGCGATGTGCGTCGCCCAGTGCCGGCGCGCGGCGAGGCGGCCCGCGATCACCACGCCCTCCGTCACGACCGTGATGCGCGGGCCACCGCCTTCCATTTCGGTCCGGTTGATCAGGTCGATGAGGAGTTGGTCTTGTATGGCCATGCCATGACTGTAGTGATCATCGGAAGGCGGTGCTGCGTGGTGATCGCCTCCGGAGGGCTGCTGCTGGTGACGGGCGTCGAGCTCGGGCTCGTCCTCGGCGAGCCGGAGCCGGCACCGAGCCGCGCCTGACGGGCCGCCAAGGGAACAGCGCTCAGCGGATCAATTCGCGGAAGCGGGTCACCAGCGGGTTGCTCGCGTTGCGGCGCCAGACGAGGAAGTTGGCGGTGGTGGCCCCGGCGAGCGGGCGCGGGGTGACGCCGGTGCGGTGCAGCACGCGGTAGGAGTCGGCGAGCACGGCGGCGCCGAAGCCCGCGGCGGCCAGCGCCAGAAGCGTCTGCACCGTACGGGCCTCGGCGGCGACCCGCGGGACGACCCCGGCCTGCCGGCACAGGGCGGCGATCTCGTCGAACGACAACGGCGAGGCTTCCCGGGGCCACAGCACCAGCGGCACCTCGCCGAGTGCGGTGAGCGGCAGCTCGTCATCGCCCGCGGCCAACGGGTGTGCGGCGGGGAGGAAGAGCGTGAAGGGCTCCCGCCACCACTCCTGCACGGCGAGCCGTTCATCGTGTGCGGGCAGCCGCTGCACGGCGAGATCGCAGCGGCCCTCCAGCACCTCGGCGGACATCCGGGCGTCGTCGAAGCTCTCCACCAGGCGCAGCTCGACGTCGGGGAGCGTCTCGCGGGCGGTGCGCAGGGCGGCGCCGAGCGGGCCGTTGATCCCGGACCCGGCGAAGGTGATGGTCAGCCGCCCGCACAGCCCCTGGGCGGCCAACCGCACGTCCTCCTGCGCGGCGTGGGCCTCGGCGAGCATCACCCGGGCACGGGCGAGCAGCGCCTCGCCCGCCGGGGTGGGGGTCATACGACGGCCCTCGCGGCGGAAAAGCGGGGTGCCCAGGCGGCGTTCGAGGTCGCGCAGTTGGCGGCTGAGCGTCGGCTGGGTGATGTGCAGGCGCTCGGCGGCGGCGAGCAGGGTGCCGGTTTCGGCGATGGCGACGACGTAGCCGAGGACTCTGAGCTCCATGTATGCCTCCCAGGCAGGCATTATCTGCTCAAGACTGCCTTGCGGGCAAAACAGGGCGCGGGCAGGGTGGATCACGTCAGGCAGCAGACCCACCACAGAGGAAACGAGGACCTTATGACCACCTCCACCCGGCCCACCGCACTCGGCACCGTCGAGGCGTACTTCGAGGCACTCGGCCACGGCGACATGGACGCGGTGTTCGCTCTGCTCGACCCGGAGGTCGAGTGGTTCGTCCCCGGTGACGCCGCGCTGGTGCCCTGGGCGGGGCGGCGCACCGGGCACGCGGCGATGCGCGAGTGGTTTCCCCTGCTCGCCGGCGCCGGGGAGCGGCAGGACTTCGAGTTGTACGGGATGACGGCGCTCGGCCCGGACCAGGTTCTGGTCAACGGCCGGTTCGTCTTCCGCATGCACGCCACGGGTGCGGTCTACGACGACGAGTTCGTCATGCGCTTCACCGTCCGCGACGGGCGCATCACCGCATACCGCATCTACGAGGACTCCCTGGCTCTCGCCCGCGCCTACCGAGGCTGAACGGGCCGGCCGGCCAGGCCACCGGCCCGCCGCCCGGTCACCCCCGGCGGGCCTGGGACCTGGGTAATCGGCAGAACGACCGATGTGCCGGAAGATCGTGGAGCCTACGTTGGCCGCATGCGATCACCGAACACACCCAAGCCGATCGAGACCGGCGACACTCCTGAGATCACGCACATCCTCGCCCGCGCCTTCGCCGACGATCCGATGATGCTGTGGCTCTTCCCCGACGAAGAGGGGCGCCAGGACCGTCTCGCCCAGTGGTTCGACGTCATGCTCGGGCAGAAGTACGGCCCACTGGGCCACTGCGAACGCACCGACACCGCGGCGGCGTTCTGGACACCGCCCGGCACGGTCGAGCAGCACCCGGACGAGGCGACGCTGGCGCGCATCAACGGATTGCTGGGCCGGCACGCGGCCCGGCTGGGAGAAATGCTGGAACTGGTCGGAAAGGCAACGCCCCAGGAACCCCACTGGTACCTGGCGGTGCTCGGCGCCGACCCGGCCGCCCAGGGCAACGGCCACGGCAGTGCCCTGCTGCGCTCGGGACTGGCCAAGGCCGACGCGGCCGGGCTGCCCGCCCACCTCGAGTCCTCGAAGCACACCAACATCGCCTTCTACAAGCGATTCGGCTTCACCGTGCGGGACGAGATCCTCATACCCGGGGGCGGCCCGGCACTCTGGTCGATGTGGCGGGAGGCGCGCCCCAGGGGGGTGTGACAGGCAGCGCACGCTGGTGCTCGGGCCGGCGTCCGGTCAGCGGTAGGTGTAGAACCGCGTGTGGTCGAGCATGTCCTGCGGCGTGACGTCGTTCCAGGGCTTCATCGTGTCGCGGAGGCCGATGACGTCGCGCGGGGCCGAGGTGGGTGCGTAGCCGGCGGACGGATGCAGCCTCTGCCAGTCGGCCCATAGCTTGTCGATGAAGCAGTGGTGCAGCCAGAAGACCGGATCGTTCGGTGAGGCCCCGCTGGTCATCTGACCGCCGACCCAGACGTGGACCCGGTTGTGGAGGTTGGGGCCTCGCCATCCCTCGAGGTGGTTGCGGAAGCTGTTGGACCTGCTGTTCCAGGGGGCGGCGTCATACGTGGGCATGGCCAGTACGGCGTCCACCTCGGCGCGGGTGGGGAGTTCGCGGGTGCCGACGCCCAGCGCCCGCCGCAGGAAGGTCCTGCCGTCGACCCGTATGTTCATCGGCCAGTTTCCGCCTGCGAAGGCGAACGGTCCGGAGGTGACCCGGCCGTCTCCGCTGCGGCCGTCACCACCGAGGAAGGTGTCCGCCCACAGCGAGCTGCCGGGCGTCCGGTCGACCGTCCAGTCCCAGTAGGGCAGCGTGACGGAGGGGTTGACGCTCTGCAGCGCCTGCTCGAACTGGAGCAGGAACCGGCGGTGCCAGGGCAGGAAGGACGGTGAACGGTGTCCGGTTCGCTCGCCGTCGTCGGTGTCGCTCATGATGAAGGCGTTGTGCGTGGTGATGAACTCGTCGTAGCGGCCCTGACGTTTGAGTTCGAGGACCGCGTCGACGAAGTCCCGCTTCTCGGCGGCCGACAGGTCTGCCTGGTTCTTGCGGTCTGCCACGGCGACGATCCTTTCGGTGGGGGTGCCGAGCGCGGTCTCAGACGGTGACGGGCACCAGTGATGCCCCGTGGAGGTCCCGTACGGCGGCACGGGCGGCGTCGCGTGGTGTGGGGTGCTTCTCGTAGTGGTCGATGACGCTGATCCAGGTGCCGTCGGCGTTCTGCATCACATGCAGATCGTCGTCGTCGACGCGGACGGTGAACTCGACGAGCGCCTGGCCGTCGGCCTCGGTGGCGTGCGCGCGGCCGGCGGCTCGGCCACGACCGGCATGGCCGCCGCGGTCCCCGTCGTGACCGTCTCCGTCGTGACCGTCGTGCCCGTCGTGCCCGTCGGCGGGCCAGCCCTCTATGTGCCGGCCGAGGTACATCTCATCGAACGCCTCCGGTACCTCGGTGGCGCTCTCGGCGGAGCGGCGGGGCGGGCCGGTGCGTGGGCCGTGCGGACTGTGCGGCGAGGCGTTCGCTGTCACGACGGTGGTCTGGCCGGCGAGCGCGGTACCGGCCGCCACCACCATGAACCGTTGGACCATGTCGCGGCGGGTGAGACGTGGCACGGTCTGCTCCCTTCTGTCTGTCCACCGCGGGCGGGAAGGTCCGCGGCAGGAACGTTTCCGTTGAGGCGGAACGAGATCGTCCCGTTGCCCGTGTCGCCACATGCTGGCAGCGGTGGACGGTTACGGAGAGGGAGGCCACGAAGCCTTGGACAGAAGGAGACAACATGGCATGAACAGTGCATCGTTCAATGGCTGAGATCTTCCCGGCGAGCCTGCCGACGGCCCGGAACAGACGGAAACTCGGGCCGTGAGACCGCCTTTGTCCGCAGATCTTCCGGTCGGGCGCCGTCGGGGCGCGGCTCGGCCGACCCGGCAACTCGACGTGAATGCACGGGCGATTCGAGGGTGCCTGGGTAGGCGCCCTGGTTTTGGGGCCGGGCTCAGCTACACCATGGGCGGCGGCGCCTGGTGATGTGAGACGGGAGTCCTGGCGCCGCGCCACCCCGCCGACGGCCCGGTGCGACGCCACGCGGGGCGGCGGTCCACGGGCTAACGGGGCTGACCCCCCTGGCCGTCAAGCGACTCCGCGACGGCGGACAAGCGCACGGCGAGGGCGGCGATGTCGTCATCGAGACGCCCTCTGCTGTAGTGGAGGAGGTCATGGTGGAGAGCGTCGAGCAGCTCGCGGGGCCGCCCCGGGGCCTGCCGTCCCAACCAGGCCGCCACCGGGAAGAACTCGCCGTCGCGGTCGCGGGCCTCGGCGACACCGTCGGTGTAGAGGAACAGCAGGTCCCCAGGGGCGAAGGCGAAGGTGTCGACGGTGTAGCGATCACCGATCAGCTCCGCGAGGTTGAGCAGCGGCGAGGGGTCGGTGGGCTCCAGGACACGGAGCTCGGCGCGGCTCAGGAGCAGCGGCGGGGGGTGTCCGCAGTTGAGGATCCCGATACTGCCGCCCCCGTAGGGGATCTCGGCGAGAAGCGCGGTCGCGAAGCGCTCCATCATGCCCTCGGGGGGAAATGCGGCGTTGTAGCGGTTGCTGCTGGCCTCCAGGCGACGCGCGATATTGACCAGGTCGGCCTCGTCGTAGGCAGCCTCCCGGAATGAGTTGACCATCGCCGCGGCCGAGCCCACCGCCGGCAGCCCCTTGCCCCGCACATCCCCGATGAGCAGCCGGACCCCGTACTCGGTGTCGACCACCTCGTAGAAGTCGCCGCCGATACTGGCCTCCGCCGCGGCCGCGAGATACAGCGCCTCGATCTCGACGCCCCCGAAGCGGCGCGGCATCGGACTCAGGACCACTTGCTGCGCCGCGTCGGCGACGAGCCGGACCTGGAAGAGCGTCTGCTCCCGCTGGAGCCGGACATGGCTTCCGTACGCGGCCGCCACGGTGACGGCGACGATTCCCCCCGCCGTCCACCACGTCCCCAGGCCGGGGAAGACGAGGCCGAGGCCGATCATGAGGAGAAGGCAGACCGTCCCCAGCAGGATGGTGGGGAGCACGGGCCACATGGCGGCGGCGAGGGCCGGCGCTGCGGGCAGGAGCCGGCTGAAGGCCAGTTCCGGGGGTGTGGCGTACGCCAGGCTGGCGATGACAACGGTAAGGATCACCGGAGACAGCAGAGTAAGTGGCCCCCGGCCGTGGCGACGACGGAGGCGCAGCCGTCCAGGCTTGATCACACTTCGCAGGATATCCATGCAGAGCGGACATGGCGCTTTAGGCGGTGTCCGGTGGGTCTCCGCCGAGTCGCGAGGTGAGCCGGAGCCGGCCGCCGACCCCCGAACGGCGCACCCACCACCCCCGGACGGTGCGCCCACCGGGCGATGGCCGGCAGTCCGTCTCGTCCGGGCCGCCGCGCACCTTGGCCGATCCCTACCGTGATCACCCGAAAGCGATAGAAATAGGTTATGCGTAGCCTTCTGGGTCAGACCTGGCGCAGGGTGCTCCACACGTCGAGGAGCGTCCATGTGCCGGGCCGGCCTCCTCGTCCGGGAGGCGGCGAGCGCGGGCTCCAGGAGTCCGGCCGGCCCCGCCGCCAGGACTCCGCGCGGGTGCCGCGGCGCCTGCGCTCGCGCTTGAGCGTGCGCAGCCTCGCCGGCGAGGTGTTCCTGCTGCAGCTGGTGGTCGTGGTGCTGCTCGTCGCCGCCACTCTGACGGCTCTGGTCGTCCACGCGCGGAGCGAGAGCAAGGACGAGGCCCAGCACCGGACGCTCGCCGCCGCCCAGACGTTCGCGAACTCTCCGGGAGTCCTGGCGGCCCTGGACAGCCCCGACCCGACCGCGGTCCTGCAGCCGCGGGCCGAGGCCGCCCGGAAGGGCGCCGGTGTCGACGCGATCATCGTGTACCGGCGCGACGGGATCACGCTCACCCACAGTGACCCGCGGCAGATCGGGAAACGCGTCATCGGCCCCTTCGCGGAGGCAGCGGCCGGCAAGGCGTTCACCAGGACCTTCGAGGGGACGCTGGGGCTTTCCGTGGTCTCGGTGGTCCCCGTGAAGAATGCCGACGGCTCGGTTGTCGCCCTCGTCGCGGTGCCGGTCACGGTCGAGAAGGTGCAGGACCGGGTGAACCGGCAGCTGCCGGTGCTGTTCGGCACCGCGGGCGGGGCTCTCGCGCTCGCCGCGGGCGGGGCCGGCCTGGCGAGCCGACGGCTGCGGCGGCAGACGCATGGCCTGGGCCCGGCCGAGATGACCCGGATGTACGAGCACCACGACGCGGTTCTCCACGCGGTCCGGGAGGGCGTGCTGATCATCGGGGGCGACGGCCGGCTGCTGCTGGCCAACGACGAGGCCCGGCGGCTGCTGGACCTGCCGGTGGACGCGGAGCGGCGCCACGTCACCGACCTGGGCCTCGCCGAGGCGGCCGTCGAGCTGCTGTCCTCCCCCCGCACGGCCACCGACGAGGTGCTCCCGGCCGGTGACCGGCTGCTGGCGGTCAACAAACGGCTCACCACGCCCCATGGGCCGCTCAGCAGCGTGGTGACGCTGCGTGACACCACCGAGCTGCGGGCGCTCTCCGGCAGGGCGGAGATAGCCCGTGAGCGGTTGAAGCTGCTCTACGACGCGGGTATGCGGGTCGGGACCACCCTGGATGTGACACGCACGTGCGAGGAACTGGCGGAGGTGGCGGTCCCCCGGTTCACCGACGTCGTGACGGTCGAGTTGCTGGACTCGGTGCTGCGCGGTGAGGAACCGCCCGGCGCGAGCACCGAGATGCGCCGCACCGCGGTCGTCGGGCTGGATGGCGACCACTCCCTCTACCCCGTCGGTGATCTGATCCGGTTCGCTCCCAACAGCCCCGTCGCCGTCGGGGTGACCGGCGGCCGCGCCGTCCTCGACGCGGACCTGAGCACCTCCGACGGCTGGCGGGCCCAGGACCCGGAACGGGCCCGGCGAGTGCTGGAAGAGGGCATCCACTCCCTGATCTCCGTGCCGCTGCGGGCCCGGGGCATGGTGCTGGGAGTGGCGAACTTCTGGCGGGCGGGCGCCTCTCCACCGTTCGAAGAGGAGGATGTGTCCTTCGCCGAGGAGCTGGCCGCTCGGGCGGCGGTCTGCATCGACAACGCCCGCCGCTACACCCGCGAGCACGCCATGGCCGTCACGCTGCAGCGCAGCCTGTTGCCCCGCGAGCTGCCCGAGCAGACCGCGCTGGAGGTGGCGCACCGCTATCTGCCGGCGAAGGCCGGGGTGGGCGGCGACTGGTTCGACCTCATCCCGCTGTCCGGTGCCCGGGTCGCCCTGGTGGTCGGCGACGTCGTCGGCCACGGCCTGCGCGCCGCGGCCACCATGGGCCGGCTGCGCACCGCCGTGCACAACTTCTCCACCCTGGACCTCCCCCCTGACGAACTGCTGAGCTATGTGGATGAGCTGGTGACCCACATCGACACCGAGGAGACCGCCGAGGAGGACTGGCAGGGGATCACCGGGGCCACCTGCCTGTACGCGATCTACGACCCCGTCTCCGGGCAGGTGGCCGCCGCCACCGCCGGTCACCTGGGGCCCGCCGTGGTCGATCCGGATGGGACCGTGGGCTTCCCCGAGGTGCCGGTCTCCCCGCCGCTGGGCCTGGGCGCCGGCCTGCCTTTCGAGAGCACCGAGCTGACCCTGCCCGAGGGCTCCCGGCTGGTGCTCTACACCGACGGGCTCGTCGAGGACCGCGACCGCGACCTGGACTCCGGCCTGGAGGCCCTGCGCGGTGCCCTCGCAGGACCCGACCGCACCCCCGAGGCGACCTGCGCCGCGGTGATCGAGGCGATGCTTCCCGCCCGGCCCCGCGACGACATCGCACTGCTGGTGGCCCGGACCCGTCGGCTGGGCCCCGCGCAGGTCGCCGAGTGGGACGTGCCTCATGACCCGGCGGCGGTGGCCTCGGTCCGCTCCGCCTGCGTGTCCCGGGTGACGGACTGGGGCCTGGAGCAGATCGCCTTCGCCACCGAGCTCATCCTCAGCGAGCTGATCACCAACGCCATCCGCTACGGCACCGAGCCCGTCACCGTGCGGCTGCTGCACACAGCGCCCATCAACGGCTCCGCCGCGGGCGCCCTCATCTGCGAGGTCGCCGACGGCAGCAGCACCTCCCCCCGCCTGCGCCGGGCCAAGGTCACAGACGAGGGCGGCCGTGGACTGTTCCTGGTCACCCAGTTCGCCCAGCGCTGGGGCACCCGCTACACCCCGACCGGCAAGATCATCTGGGCCGAACAGGCCCTCCATGACGGCGACGGCTCCGCCGGTGAGGGCATCGGTGAGATCGCCCCCGGCCTCTGGGACGACACCGCGTGGTGAGAAGCGGCCTCCCCCGCGCCTCACGCGACCGGCCCACAGCCTCCCGTCCCCCTCCCGTCTCCGCGCGCCTCACCAGCACCGATACGGTTCCCACCCCGCGGTCGTCGTACTGGGTACGCTGGCCTCGGTGACCGCTTCGCCGACGCGGCAGACCAAGGAGACAACAGAACCCTCTGTGACCTTCCAGGAACCATCGTGACCGCACTTCGTGCCCGGGCAGGGGTCGTCTCCGGTTGCCTCGCCCTCATCGCACTGGCCGTGAACGCCTGCGGCGGCGACACCCCCACCGCGACGCGCGAGAAGCCGTCGGCGGCCACCTCCGCCGAGCAGGTGGGTGGCATGGAGGCGCTGGCGGCCGCGGCCAAGGACGAGGGCACGCTCAACGCGATCGCACTCCCGCGCGACTGGGCCGGCTACGGCGCCCTGCTGGACGGCTTCGAAAAGAAGTACGGAATCGACGTCAGGGTGGAGAATCCTGAAGGCTCCAGCCAGAGCGAGATCGACGCCATCAAGAGGAACCGGGGTCGGGCAAACGCGCCCGACGTGATCGACGTCGGTGACATCTTCGCGCAGGACGCGGCCCGGCAGAATCTGCTCGCTCCCTACGAGGTCGCCCCGTACGGCTCGATCCCGAGCCGGCAGAAGGACCCCGAGTCCCGCTGGTACAACAACTACGGCGGCTACATCTCCATCGGCTGCGACGCCACGCGCGTCAAGACCTGCCCGCAGACCTTCGCCGATCTGATGAAACCCCAGTACAGGGGCAAGGTCGCGCTCAACGGCGACCCGACCCAGGCCGGCGCCGCCTTCGCCGGCGTGTACGCGGCGGCCCTGGCGAACAACGGGTCCTTCGACGACATCCAGCCGGGCATCGACTTCTTCGCCGAGCTCGAGAAGATCGGCAACTTCAACCCCGCCGAGTCCACCCCGGCCGCCATCACGAAGGGCGTCACACCCATCAGCATCGACTGGGACTTCGTCAACCTCGGCTACGCCGAGGAGTTCCGCAGCAAGGGTGTGGACTGGCAGGTCGCCATCCCCTTCGACGGCAGCTTCGGTCAGTACTACGCGCTGGCGATCAACAAGGACGCTCCGCACCCCGCCGCCGCACGCCTGTGGCAGGAGTACCTCTTCAGCCCGGAGGGCCAGAACCTCCGTCTCAAGGCTTACGCCCGCCCGGTGCTGGCGGACGCCATGGAGGAGGACGGCACCCTTGACGAGGCTGCCGCCGCCCGGCTGCCGACGGTCGAGGGCACGCCGCAGTTCCCGACCGAGGCGCAGTCGGCGAAGGCGAAGGAGCGGGTCGCCCGGGGCTGGGACAGCGCCGTATCGGGCTGAGATCCGAGTCGCCCCCCGCTGCCGGACACCCCCACCGGCGGCACTCTCGCCGTCCACCTGCGCGCCGCCTGCTCAGCCCTCCTGGAGAGCCTCACCCTGTCGACCGCCACGGAACCCTAGCCACCAAGAGGCGCGTCCAGGGAAGTGTCACGGATCAGGCCGGTCAGCGGGCCGTGCGTGCGCCAGCCCAAGGACTCGTACAGCGCCCGCCCTTCAGTCGTCGCGCCGAGCACCGCCGCCGTGGAGCCCGCGTCGACGGCGGCGTTGGCGAGCGCACGCATGACCAGGCTGCCGAGTCCCTTGCGACGGTGCGCCGGAGAGGTCTCGACCTGGTCGACAACGGCGGTGCGCCCGGCGGCGGGCACGGCGACCTGACCGCGGGCGGCGAACGCGCCGTCCTCGGCCAGGACGAGCACTCGGGTGACGCCACCCCGGCTCCAGGTGCGCATCCGGTAGCCGCCGGGAGCGGCGACCGAGGCCGGGTGCAGCCGGGTGGACATCAAGAAGCCCTCGCTGTCGAAGCGCCAACCGGGGGCCACCCACGGCGCGACGGTCTCCGGCGGCAGGAAGAACTTCAGCCAGGTGCCGGGGGCGGTGGCCGTCTCGGTGAGCTTGCGTATCAGCGGCTCGTCGGCGTCGGGCAGGACGTGCCGGGTCACCTGACCGCTCAGCCCCACGTCGACGGTGAGGCCCCACGGCTCCTCCTCGGCCGGCGCCGCTCCGCGCGAGACGACCCAGCCCTCGACCCATGAGCGAACGAGCTCCGCGTCCATCCACATCCCCCGTGTAATAGATCAAAGTGTTGTGTGATTATTACATGCCCCACTGCTTGAAAGACCGCTCCGTGCCAGATCCACCCCGCGCCGAGGGCCGCCCTGGATGCCGTGTCGCCGTGCCCCGCAACCGCTTCCGGCGGCCCCGGGACCCTACGATCCGGATATGGCTGTACGTCAGAGGGTGGTCGTGACCGGGGTCGTTCAGGGCGTGTTCTTCAGGGACACGTGCCGGCGCGCGGCCGGGGAACTCGGGGTGTCGGGATGGGTGCGGAACCTGCCGGGCGGCGAGGTCGAGGCGGTGTTCGAGGGCACCGAGGACGCCGTTGAGGCCATGGTCCGATGGGCCGGGCAGGGACCGCCGGCGGCGCGGGTGGAGCGGGTCGCCGTGACGGACGAGAAACCCGAGGGACTGGAGGGCTTCGCGGTGCGGTCCTCGCCGCACGACTACTGATCCAAGGCCGCCGCCTCGCAGGTGGCGGCCGGCTTTGTTTGACAGCCCCAAGTGGCAGTGAAAGAGTCCTTGTATAAGGCAAGATGCACTCATTGTCCGGCGCGGACCACTGCGCGTGGGGACACCGAGTCGGTCCGTGCGGCCATGCGCGTCACGTGCAGGCGCATCAACCCGGGGCTCTCCGGTTCCGGGTACCTGACGGACAGCCATGGCCGACGTGCCGGACATCCAGACCATGAGATCGTTCACCGCGGCCCTGCCCATCACCGGTCGTGTCGTGGTGCTCACCTCACGGCAGGGATTATCGTGAAAACGCTCGAAGCTTGGATGGACTCAGACGTTCTACCGTTGCGGGACAGACCACTCCCCTGGCTGTCCGAGAATTATTTCTTCCGGGATCCGGTCCGTGCGGCCTTCATCGACGACACATACTTCTTCTCGCCGGCCGATGGAATCGTCCTGTACCAGAAGGCAGTCAAGCCGGATGCCGACCTGCTGGACATCAAGGGCAAGGCATACACCCTGCGCCATGCGCTGCGGGATACCTCTTACGATAAATACAGCCTGGTCGTCGGGATATTCATGACGTTTTTCGACGTCCACGTGAACAGGATCCCGTTCTCCGGCCGGCTCTCGTACCGCGCGGTGAGCCCCATCCACACGTTCAACCACCCCATGCTGCCGACGGAGCGGATGATTCTGGACGCCCTGCGGGTCGACACCCGGAAGGCGGGCTACCTCCACCACAACCAACGGGTGGTCAACCGGATCGACGCCCCCACCCTGGGCAGGTCCTACTACGTGCTCCAGGTCGCCGATTACGACGTCGACTCGATCACGCCGTTCGGACTGGAGCAGAACCGCCCGTTCACGCAGGGGCAGCGCTTTTCCCAGATTCGCTTCGGATCGCAGGTCGACCTCATCATCCCGCTGTCCGGGGAATGGGAATTCACCCCTGTCGTTCCCACTGGCTGTCACGTGGAGGCAGGTCTCGATCCATTGGTGAAGATCGGGCGCGGCAGCCCGGGCGACCGCATCGGACCGTAAGGTGGAGGAGCCATGGAGGAGTCATCTATGACATCCGATGAATTCGGCTTCGAGCGGCCGGAAACACCTCCCCGAAATCCCACGCTCCTCGACCAGCCGGCCTTTCTGATGAACGCGCCGTTCTCCTATTCCACAGAGGTCGCCAACAACGTGTGGATGGAGGAGCTGCCGGAAGCCGAGCGGGCGCCCAACCATTTGCGAGCCTTCGCCCAGTTCTTCACGCTCTACAGCTACCTCGCCGGTGAGGCACTTGTCTATCTGCTGCCGACACCCCGCACCTACGGCCTCCAGGACCTGGTCTTCACCTCCAATCTGGGCATCGTCCTCGAGCACGTCCCCGGGGGCGACACGGTGGTGCTGTCCAATTTCACCAGCGAACCCCGGCGCGGCGAGACGGAAGTGGGAGTCCAGTTCTTCCGGTCGATGGGATACCGGACCTATGTGCCGGACACGAGATTCGAGGGGGAGGCCGAGCTGAAGCATCTGCACGACAACGTGTACGTGGGCGGGTACGGGCTGCGGTCGGAGCGAGAGACATACGACTGGCTCGAGCGCACCTTTGACATGAAGATCGTCAAGCTGCCGCTGACCGACCCGTACCTGTACCACCTCGACTGCACCGTCTTCCCGCTCACCAGCGAGCAGACCTTGGTGAGCACCGAGTTCTACACCCGCGAAGAGATGCGCGAGCTGGAGCGGCACACCGAGATCGTCGACGTGCCGGTGGACGCCGCCTATGCCGGGGCCTGCAACTGCGTCCGGCTGCACAACGTCATCGTCAACGCCTCGCACCTGCATGAACTTCCGGTCAGCGACAAGGACTACGAGTCCGAGGTCCTGAAGAACCGGACGCTGGAGGACATCGCCCGCAAGTTCGCCTTCGAGATTCAACTGATCAATCTCAGCGAGTACCTCAAGGGCGGCGCTCTTCTGTCGTGCATGGTGATGCACCTCAACCGGTTCTCCTACAGGTTCCAGTTGATCTGACCACCGGCGTATCTCTTGCGCGTTCAAGGACTCAAGAGGTTCGAGGGATTCAAAGAGTTCGAAGGGTTCGAGGAGAGGAACTTGACCGTTTCGGGCGTGGCAGACGAGCCGAAGGGCGCCGCAGACGGGAACGAGAACCCGCTCCTGGCGCTGTGGCGCCACACACACGGCTTCCGTGCCGCGCTCGCGGGTCTGGTCGCCCTGGAACTGCTGTCCAACGCCGCCGTGCTGGCAGAGCCACTGGTGGTCATCTGGGTACTGGACGCGCTGCAGGACGATGGCGCCCTCATCACGCCAGTGCTCACGCTGGGCGGGATCGCCGTCGTCGGCGTGGCGATGGCCGCTGTCACCGTGTTCCTCCTGGGCCGCCTCGGACAGCGACTGGTGCTCAGGATCCGGCGGGAGACGACGGACCGGATCCTGGACGGCCAGGTCACGGAGGTCGAGAGACTGCCCAGCGGTGACCTGCTGTCCCGGGTCGGCAGCGACACCACCCTCTTGCAGCAGACCCTGACCGAGGCGCTGGTGCGCGGCGCCGTCGCGCCCTTGGCTCTGCTGGCCGCGCTGGTCTTGATGGCCACCATCGACGGCCTCCTCACCCTGGTGCTGGTCGCGCTGCTGGCGGGCGCCACGATGGTCGAGTGGTGGGCGATCGGACGCCATTTCGAAGCCGCCGAGGCCACCCAGAGCCGGGTCGGCCGCATGCTCACCGCGCTGCAACGCGTCCTGATCGCCTTCCGAACGGTGAAGGCCTCCGCCACCCAGCCGGACGAGCGACGGCGGATCAACAGGGAGGCTGCCGCCGCCTACCGCTCCGGCGTGCGGACCGCCAAGTGGGCCGCCGTCGTGGATGCGGTCGGCCTCGGGGCGGTGGAAGTCTCCTTCCTGGTGGCCTTGGGTATCGGCTCGTTCCGAGTCTCCTCCGACCAGCTCACGCTGAGCGGTCTGGTGGCGTTCCTGCTGTACACCATGTATCTGCGCGAGCCGGTGGAGACGTTGACTGAGGCGGCCCCCTCTGTCTCGTCGGGCCTCGCCGCCGTCCAGCGGATCGAGCAGATCAGGAAGCTGCCGGTGGAGTGCGCCCTCGAGGAGGGCGAGGGTGCCCGCACCGCGGACACGCCGGGCGGAGGCCCGCGCGATGAGCGGGAGAGGGGAAACGTCGTCCTGGAGGACGTGTGGTTCGGCTATGACGGGACGGACGTGATCAAGGGGCTGTCGCTGGATCTCGGCCGCGGTCTGACCGTCCTGGCGGGCCCGTCGGGTGCGGGCAAGACCACGGTGCTGAGCCTGATCGAGCGGTTCGTCGACGCGGACCGCGGCCGTATCCGGTTCGACGGCCTGGACATACGGCACTTCCACAGGGGCGACCTGCGCCGAAGGCTCGCCTATGTGGAGCAGGAGTCGCCGCTGCTGGGCTCGACCCTGCGCCAGGCCGTCCTCTACGGGGCTTCCGGTGCCGGTGACGCCGAGGTCGCGGACGTGCTGAGCGCGGTCGGGCTGGACGACTGGATCGGCTCGCTCCCCCAGGGCCTGGACACTCCGGTGGGCGAGCGCGGCGTGACCATGTCCGGCGGGCAGCGGCAGCGCCTCGCGGTGGCCCGGGCCCTGCTGCGCCAGGCCGAAGTGCTGCTTCTGGACGAGGCGACCTCACAACTGGACGGCCGGAGCGAACGGGTGCTGTTGCGGACCATCGTCGAGAACGCCAGGACGCGCACGGTCATCGCGGTCACCCAGCGGCTTTCCCTCGCCGTTCACGCGGACCGGGTCATCGTGCTGGAGGACGGCCGTATCCGCGCGGTGGGCACACACCAGGAACTTCTCGACACCGATCCGCTCTACCAGGCGCTCGCCGCCTCCGACGACCACGTGTCGCCCTCGACGCCTTCGGGCTGAAGGACACCCCCCTGGTGCTCGCGGCGGAGACCGGGGTCAGGGGCGGCTGGGCCCGCCGCCGGCACGACCCGCGGTGAAGCGGGACGGCGGCATGCCGAAGGCGCGGGTGAAGGCGGCCGTGAACGCGGCGGGAGAGGCATAGCCGAGGCGGCCGGCGACCTCACTGACCGACGCGCCGCGGAGCAGCGGGACGGCCGCGAGGAGCCGGGCGCGGGCCCGCCAGAGGGCGGGGCTGTCGCCGACCTGCGAGCGGAAGCGCCGGGTGAAGGCCCGTTCGCTCATGGACATCTTCGCGGCCCAAGCGGCGTTGGTGACCCCCGCGTCCGGGTCGGCGAGATACGCGCGGCAGAGCGTCGCGAGGGCGGCGTCGGCGGGGATTTCGACGTGGAAGGGGAGCGGGGCGCGCGCGGCGATCTCGTGCAGGATGAGCGAGGCGATATGCCCCTCTCGCCCGGACAGGCTGTAGTCGGTGTCGAACTCGACAGCGGCCAGCAGCAGTTCGCGCAGGAGTGGCGGTACGTCCACGACCATGCAGACGGCGGGCCACCAGGGGACGGCGGCCGGTTCGATGTACAGGCTCCGGGTGCTCACGCCCAGCATGCGCACCCGGTGCCGGATGGCGGGCGGGATCAGGACGGCGCGCTCGGGCGGAACGGTCCAGGTGCCCTCGGCGGTGTCGACGACCATGACCCCGGTGGCGCCGTAGAGGAACTGCGCGCGCCGGTGCTCGTGCCAGTCCAGGACGTGGCCGGGCGGGTAGTCGGTGCCGAGCGGCAGGACGGCCCGCTCGATGTGGTCGATGTCGGCCAGCGAGACGTTCTTCACCCGGCCACCGTACCGGCCGAGAATCGAAGGAATCGTGCCGAGCTTCGCATGCGGGAAGGCCGGTGCGGGTGGTGGGGTGGGGCGCATGGATGTTGTGGCGTTGATCGGGATCGGGGTCCTCACCGGGGCGACGACGGTGTTGTTCGGGTTCGGCGGCGGGTTCGTCGCGGTCCCGGTCGTGGTGTGGGCGGACGCCGCGCTCGGCGCGGACGCGATACGCGTGGCGACGGCCACCTCGGCCCTGGTGATGGTGGTGAACGCGGGGTTCGCGACGGCCGTCACGCCGCGGCGGGTGCTCGCCGCCCTCCGTGGCAGCGGCACGCTGCTCCTCCTGCTGGCGGCCGGCGCCTCGGCCGGCGCACTCGCCACGCGTGTCGCCCCGCCCGCCCTGGCCCGTTGGGCGTTCGTCGGATACCTCGCTCTCACCGTCGCCGACCTCCTCCTGCGGCCCGGCTTCCTCCGCTCGCGCGCACCGGGCGAGGCGGCCTGCGACGCACCGCGAGCGCTGCCCGCCTTCTTCGGCGCGCCGATCGGCGCGATCGCCGCATTCCTCGGCGTGGGGGGCAGCGTGATGACCGTCCCCGCGATGCGGCGGGCCGGGCACACGATGCACGTCGCGACCGCGCTGGCCAGCCCCCTCACCCTCGCCATCACGATCCCGGCCACCGCGGTCTCCCTGGGCGGCTCCGCGCTCCCGGCCGCCGCGGACGCGCACCTGCACCTGGTGGGCCTGGTCGATGCCCGGGCCGCCGCGGCGCTGCTCCTCGGGGCCCTTCCGGTGATCGCGGTGCTCCGGCGGCGCCCGCCGCGGATCCCGGACCGCACCCACGCCTGGGCGTACATCGGACTGCTCACGCTGGTGGCGGTGGCGATGCTGCCGTCGAGCCAGGGGTTGCGCGCCGACCTCACCGGCTGAACCGCAACGACGGGAGCGCCGGCTCCCGTGGCACCGGTGGCGGCACGTGGCACCAGTGGCGGCGCGTGGCACCGGTGTCGGTACGTGTCACCCGAACCGGCGGGCCACCGCGTGGAAGGAGTGCTTGGGCTCCCACTGCCCGGTCTCCGCGTAGCCGCGCCGCGTCCCGGTGGGGAAGGTCTTGGCCAGAGCGAAGCTGGCGATGTCCAGGTCGTGGCGGCGCTGCGGGGAGTAGGGCGAGTCGGGCGCGATGAAGTTGTAGACGAACGCGCCGTGCACCCGCTCGGCCGCGTAGAGGTCCAGCAACGCGCCGATCTCCTCGGCCTGTTCTCGTTCGTCGCGCACGTAGCCGTCCTTGACCACGGGCGGTTCCCGCTCCCAGTCGACCACGGTGAAGCCCATCCCACCCTGCTCCTTGGCCCCGGTGAAGGTGCAGCAGCCGAACTCGGTGATGACGACGGGCTTGCCGTGCCGGCGCAGGGCGCGCAGCCTCCTGGCGTATCCGGCCTTGTTCTCCGCGCTCCGGTAGAGGTTGACCCCCAGGACGTCGAAGCCGCGCCAGTCGACCTGCTCCCACTCCCCGGAGCTGTACGTGACGCGCCCCTGGAACAGCGGCCGTATGGTCTTCAGCGCCCGGTCCAGGAAGGCGTTCAGCCGCTCCTGGTAGCCGGCCGACTCGGGGCGCCCCAGTGCCTGGCCGCGCTCGATGTAGTCCTTGCCCGGTACCAGGCCGGACATGAAGATGGTCAGCTCGGTGCCGACCGCGATGCCCACGCCGGGGTGCCGGGCGCGCAGTCGCTCGGCAGCGCGCGCCACCGAGCCGAGGAAGGCCAGGGTCTGCTCCGCGTCCTTGTCGAACTGCCGCGGCTCGAACCAGACGAACAGGCCCTGCGCGGCCGCGATCGACGCTGCCTCCGTCAGCCGGTCGAGGTCGTGGCCGAGCAGCAGGATCGCGTTGCAGTGCAGCTGCTTCTTGATCGCCGCGATCTCCCGCCGGACATACGCCGTGCGCCAGACGTCGCGGTCCGTATCGAAGTTGACGCCCTTGAAGGCGAGGGATCCGGCGGACGGCGAGGGCGTCGCCGCGGCGGTGGACGTCGTACGGGCACGTGCGTTGTCGGTGGCACAGGCGGTGGCCAGGGCCGCGGCGCCCGCGAGCAGGGCCCGGCGGGCGATCGGTGCTGATGTCATACGGCCAGCCTGTACGCGGTGCGGTCGGCGACGCTGTCGGCCGAAGGGCTCGCACGCGTAGACCTACGTCGCCGCCGTGCCGACTTTCGGCGCGAGTGCCGTCCGCGATGGTCATCCAGGAGACGTGCGGAACCGGCCGGAGACGTGGCCACACGGGGAGGATTCGGAGCGTGACGGTTTCCGATCAGGCAGTCGCTCGTTGCGCCGAGCATGAACACCAAACTCCTGGCGGCCGCGCTGGCTTCCTCCGGCATCGTCCTCGTCGCAGCTCCCGCGCAGGCCAGCAGCCCAGCCCCCGCCCCCTTGCCCGATGGTCCGACGACAGCGTCCCTCCTGCCGATCGTGGAAACACCGGGCAGGCTGCTGCCCGTCGCCCCTGTCTCCGATCAGGCCGATACCCCGGGGACGGTGCCCGCGGGATCGTCGATCGCGTCGGCCGTCCAGTGGGGGAACTCGGCGCCACCAGGACAGAACTGACCACGGCTCCCCAGCCGGACGAACCCGCGCCCGGCCGCGCTTTCGGTGAGCGGTCGGGCGCGGGCGTCCCCGCAGGCACGTGCGCCCCCGCTTCCGCGTCCTGCGCGTCGCCCGGTGCGTTGTCCGGGCGATTGGCGGGAGTCCACCACCGACACCCCGCAACGCTGTCGGCCCGGACCAACTCCCGCCTGTCGTGGCCGTGTTGAAATCGGGCATGGCAACCACCACGGTCGGCCCCCTGCCGCCCTCGCCTGACGACCGCTCGCGTGCGCTGCGTGCCGAGATCGAGCGGTTACGCGAGGAGGGGGCGCGGCAGAAGAACCTCGCTCACCAAAGGGCCGGTTTCTGGGTCAAGGTCGACATCATTCTGGGTTTCCCCGCGGCTTTGCTGGCGGGCGCCTCCGGAGCCGCGGGACTGGCTTCGGCCAACGCGCGTGTCCCCGCGGCATTGGTGGCCCTGGCAGCCGCGGGGTTCGCGGCGGGCGCGGCCTTCCTGCGGAGCGACCACCGGCGCCTGGGCAACAAGCGCTCCCGGCAGGCGTGGGCCGCCCTCGAAGCCAAGGCAACCGTGAAGCTGACGCAGGACCACCTGGGCCCCGAGGACCTCGACGAGCTGTTCGAAGCCCGCCAGGTGGCCCTGGCAGCATATGAAGGGGCCGACGCCCCGGCTGGTCCGCCGACCTCGACCCTGGGCTGAGGTCGAACATCACGCTTCAGTCCGTGCGACCGAAGGGCACGGTGAAGCAGGCCAGCCGCGCGCCCGCACTGCCCGCGTGGTGAGGTCCGGTCACGGCCTTTCCCTCGTGGATCACTACGGAGCGTGCCTCCCCGGACCGGAACCGCCAGTTGGTCAGCGACGCCGAGGAGCCGTGGCCCAGGGGGTCCGTGGTGAAGTCCAGCCAGACCTCGTTGTCGGGGTTCGCGTATGCCGGGTCGGTGGAGGGTTGGTGCGGGTCTTGACGATCCTGGTAATGCGGTCCCGAATCCGCCGGCCGGTAGCCGCACGGCTCGGTGTGCACATGCGCGCCATACGCGCGGTTCGCCGGGAAACCACTGACACTCAGTGCGACAGCCGTGCCCTCGGCGTCTGAGAACTCGCTGACCGTGATTGAGGCTGCCGCGGGCACCCCCGTCATGTCGTACGTCACCGCGCTGGACGGAATGAAGGCGGTCGGCGGCGCGAAGCGGCCGTCCGCGCGCATCCAGTACGGCTTGTCGGGCCCGCCAGACGTCGGATCCGTGTCCGCCGATGCCGCGGCGGGGACCGCCACCAGTCCCACCATCGCCACGGCGCTCACCGCCCTTCCCCATCCGACCGCCGCCTGTGCCACCTTCTCTGCCTCCCCTGCCGCCAGATTCACTCGTTCAGCCCAACGAGCGACCGGCTCCATGGCAACGGGGCAGGTGATGTGGTGATCGCACCGGCCCGGCGTCACGGCGCGATGGCGGGGCCCTGGTGGGAGGAGAGGTGTCCGCCTGCGCCTTCCACGTCAACGGCGCGAGGTACCTGTTCCACAGGAGGGGTCAGCGGACGACCTTGATGCCGAAGTGGGTGCCGAATCCGAGGGCGAAGCCGATGACGCTGTGCATGTGGGCGTACATCTCCATGCCGCGGGCGGCGACGATGCCACCGACGTCGAGGATGTCGGTCCAGCCGTAGGACTTGAGCAGGTCGGTGGCCTGCTGCTTGGCGTCGGCGTCCTCACCGGCGACGAACATGGTGTGATCGCCGCCGCCGACGGCCTCGGGGTTGACCACGGTGGCCTGCTCCTGCGTGACGAACGCCTTGACGACCCTGGTACGCGGCAGGGCGCGCTGGATCTGCTCGCCGAGGCTGTCGCTGTCGCAGACGGCGAAGGTGGGCATCACGCCCCACGGGGTGGGCCAGGGGTGCTCGATGTCGGGGTTGTAGTGGTAAGGCACCGCGTAGTCGATCAGCGTCTTGCCGGCGAGCTCGTCGGCGATGGCGGACAGGGCGGCCACCGCGTTGCCTCCGTCGATGCCGTTGATCACCAGGCTGTCGGAGGCGGCCGCGGCGTCGCCGAAGGTGTGCAGCTCGACGCCGGGGTGCTCGGCGAGGAACTCCCTGAACGGCGGGGTGCCCATCATGTCGGGCTCGGTGCGGGCCAGGGTGGCCTGCGGGTCGCGGGTGCCGACGTGGACCTCGTGACCGAGTGCGGCGAGCCGGGCGATGTGGGCGCGGGCACCGCCGCCGGTACCGAGAACAGCGATTTTCATGGGAAACCTCCCGTTTTGCTCCGTTGTGGACAGGTCCACCGTAGAGGCATTTCAGGACAGGACGTGTCCTTTGAACGCGGCACCATGGAATCCATGACGAGCGATATGACCGCCCGCATGCTGCGGCTGCTGTCCCTGCTGCAGACCCGCCGGGAGTGGTCCGGCGCCGACCTGGCCGACCGTCTCTCGGTGACCGTCCGCACCGCATCGCCCGGACCCTCGCCGCCCTCGACGCCGACTACACCCTCGACGCCGAACCCGACGTCCTCGACCACCTGCGCGCCGCCGCCCACCGCACCCTGCGCGCCACCGCGTGAACGGTGGGACGAGCTCATCTGCCGTGCGGCGGGCGCCCGGCAGCCGGACGTCGCAAGCTAGGCGGCTTCCGGTGTGGCGAGTCGGCGTTCCAGGGGGGTGCGGTAGCAGGGGGTGATGCGAGTGGGGCCGAGGAAGGCGGTCAGGCGCGTGATCTCGTCGTCGATGGCGTTGCGGGCTTCGCGGCCGGGGTCGGTGAGGAGGTGGTGGTTGAGGTGGCCGTGCGTGTGCTGGGCCCAGGCCCCGATGATGCGGCCGTTCCACCAGATGGTGGGGCCGATGTTGCCGTTGCGGTCGAAGAGGGCCCGGGTGTGTTCGGGGTCGAGGTACCAGTCGCGGTGCCGCCAGCCCATGGCGGTGGGGTCGAGACCGGGCAGCAGGACCGCCGAGGGTCCGGGAGCGGTGGGCGGTTCGGTGTCCTCGGGGAGGAGGTAGCCGGTGCCCGCGTCGACTTCGACGGCTTCGGCTCCGGTCGCGCTGATCGCCTTGCGGGTCTGTGTCACGGTCCAGCCGGTCCACCACTTGAGGTCGTCGACGGTGACCGGTCCGAACGCGGCGAGGTAGTGGCGGGCGAGCAGAGCCCGGGCCTCCTCGACGGGCATCTGCGGCATCGGCTCGGCGAGGGTCCAGCGGAACTGGGCGGAGGTCCAGGAGCCGGCGGGCCGGGCGCGGCGAATGCGTCCTTCGGCGGCGAGGACGCCGAGGAGGGTGGCGCTGACGCGCTGGCGGGACTCGTACGGCTTGCCGGGAAACGTCACGATCTGCTCGCGCAGGGCGGCGACGTCGGTGGCGAGTTCGGCGGCGGTGGCCTCGCCGCGTGCGCCGAGGGCGGCGAGGAGGTCCGCTTCCACGGCGGCGTAGCGGGCTTCGTTCCAGCCAGCCGCCTCGTTCAGTCGCGTGAGGGCGTTGGGCCGGTGACGGTGGGTGTCGGTGACGGCGGCGGCCTGGATCGCGGGGGCGAGCCGGGTGGGCACGACGAACATGGTGCGGCGCATGCACCGTATGCGGGCCAGGGCGCCGGTGTCGTACAGGGCCGCCTCGACGCGTTCGGGTGTCGCGGCGTGCATGCGGGCGGCGGCGCTGAGGAACACGGTCGCGGGGTCGGTGGCGTGCAGACCGATGAGGGCGTCGGCCACCCCCTCGGCGCCCGCGACCCGGCCCGCGGGGCTCAGCAGGTGCCGGCGGACCAGGCGGTCGCGGCGTTCGGCAGGGGTGATGCGACGCAGGGCGGAGGACATAGGGCTGCTTTCGGGAGCGGGCTGGGGCCTGACCCGGTACGGCTCGGAGCGTGACTCAGGGCACGAGGGGCGACCACCCAAGTAACAGTACATTTGTACTGTACTGCTCGCCTGCGAGTTGCGCAATACGGATATATGAAGCATTCCGCAACACCTGCGGGTCGCATCGCCGAGCGTTCCCCGGGGGCCGGCCGGTGTCCGGCGGGCCGGGCGAGGTACCGTCCGCGTACGGCGGTGGCCGTAACTCGCCATCGAAGCGGTCGACTTGGGAAACGAGGTGTGGAGTGAAGGACACTCCTGACTTGGCGGTCGCGCAGAAGGTGCTGGCGGCCCAGCCCTTCAGCAATCTGCTCGGCGCACGCCTGGTGGCCTTCGGCGAGGGCGAGGCGACGCTGGAGGTGGACATCCGTGACGACCTGCTTCAGCAGAACGGGTTCGTGCACGGCGGCGTACTCGCCTACGCGGCGGACAACACGCTGACCTTCGCCGCCGGCACCGTGGTCGGCGCCGGGCTGCTCACCGCCGGGTTCACCATCGACTACCTGCGACCGGCCAGGGGCGCGCTGCTGCGGGCCCATGCGCGGGTCGTGCGGGCCGGCCGGTCCCGGATCGTGTGCCGCTGCGACATCTCGGCCGTGGACGACGGCGGGGTGGAGACCCTGTGTGCCGTCGCCCAGGGCACGATCGCGGTTCCGGAACTCCCGCAGGGCACCTGAGACCGGCGGACGGCAGGCGTCGGCCTGCCGCCCGGGTGGCCGGTGCGTGGCAGGAAGCTGGAGAAGAGCCCGGAGGAAGTGGAGCCGCCGAGGTGGGATTTCACCGGCGCTCCCATCGCGATGCCCGGGGCCTACCCCATGGCCGAGGTGCCGGAAGGGGGCTGGGCGAAGGACCCGGAGAACGCTCCCACCGTCGCCGTCGAAGCCGTGCTCGACGAGTTCAACGCCCACTACAGCTCGATGCTGCGCTCGCTGGAGGCCGCCTGGCGGACGACGGCGCGGGAGGAGGGCACCGCCCTGGTGGGCCGCGCGATCAAGTCCATGGGCGCCCTGCGCACCCTGGCACGCGTTCTGATGAGGATCCCGCTGCCCGCCGCCCCCCGGATGACCTACGGACCGGAGTTCCTGTACGTCGAGCGGGAGCCCTGAGCCGTAGGGCGGCCGGCCGGTGCGGGGGTCGTCTCCTCCTCGCACCGGCGAGGCACGCAGGGTCAGCGCTCCGGCAGCTCGAAGGTCGGTGACGCGAAGACCCTCTGCTCGCCGGGCCCGGACACCTCGCACTCCATGAGGTCGTCGGCGAGGGCCAGCAGCTGCCGCATCTGGCCGACGGCCACGTCCACCCGGTCCGGCCGGCCACGGAGTCCGGCGTGGAGGTTGTCCACGACCCGGGCGTAGAAGTCGTTGAACGCGTCGGCGCGCTTGACGGCTTCCGGGTAGTCGGCGTAGTCGGCCACCTTCGGGTTGGGCAGCGTCCGCACCACCTGGCTCTCGGTGGGGTAGGGAAGCGCGCTGCCGGTGGGCACCGAGGGCTTGTCGGTCAGCTTGTAGTACGTGCGTCGGTCGATCTGGTCGAAGGTGAAGAAGTGCGACAGGTCGCGGTTGGAGTCCAGGATGCCGCCCCCGTTCCCCTCGCCTTCCCACACCAGGTCCTCCAGCAGCAGCCGGGCGTCCTCCCAGCCCGCCACGGAGATGCAGTCCTGGCCGAAGTAGGCGTACTGCCGCTCGACGCGGCCGCCCGCGGGGAACACCGCGCTCTCGCCGTGCCGCTCGACGCAGGCCGCGATGGTCTTCATCAGTGCCTTGTAGAACTCGCCCAGACTGGAGAAGCCCATGCCGAGCAGGAGGTGGACGTCCTCGCGGAACCGCGGAGTGGCCTCGGTCCGCACGGGCGCCTCCCGGAAGAAGCCCTCGGGGTGCTCGATGTACATCCCCATGCGCAGGAAGTCGTCGCCGAAGCCGAGCAGTCCGATCGGGTAGGGCTCCCAGCCCGGCAGGGGAACGAACCGGGGGAAGGCGGGTTCGGCGGCGGCGTGGATGTCCGGCTGCCCGCCGGTCGCGGTGAGGACGTTGGAGACGATCGCCAGGTGCCGCATCTCCACCGTGGCGATCTCCCTGATCAGCTTGGCGGCCGGCGACCGGCGGTCGCGGATCGTCCACCAGCCCGTCAGATACGCGGGAATCGTCGTGTACTCGATCAGGCACGCCTGCTGGAGTTTGGTGTGCAGCGCGGCGATGTCGTCGTCGAATGTGGCCATGGGCCGACCTCCTTGATCGTCTTGGGGGTTACGTCCTGCCGGCCCGGATCAGGTCGCGGTACATCGCGAGCACCTGCCGTCTGCCCTTCGACAGATCGCGGTTGATCGGCATGAACAGCGACGAATGCCGCATCTGAGGGGAGCTCAGCTCCAGGATCAGCTCGATGTTGCGGTCGACGACCTCGCGGTTCCCCAGGTCGAGGGCGGCGTAGTGCTTCATGACCGGGAACACCATGTCGTAGGCGTACAGGATGCGGTCGTAGACGAACTCCCACGCCTTGACGGGGTCGTTGCCGTGCTGTTCGCAGTGGTCGCTGAACTCCCCCGGGAGGCCGTTGTCGAACGGCATCACTCGTACGGCGCAGTAGAAGGCCGTGGTGTGGGACACCGGGCCAGGGGCGTACCTGATCTCCCGCGGCGGCTCCGGCGGCTGCTCGACCTCGCGGTAGGGGAAGAACACGACGGTGGGGATGCCCGGCAGCTTCCCTTCGCCGGTGACCGGCCGGAAGCGGATCTCGGCCCGTCCGTCCACCACGGGGACGGTCTCCTCAAGGATGTCCAGGGTCCGTTCGTCGTCGGACTCCGGCAGGCTCCAGTCCATGGCGCACGCGGCGGGCGGCCGGGGCACCTGGAGGTACTCCTGCGCGCGCACCAGGATCGCGGCGTCCGGCCCGGGCACCTCGCCCTTGAGCCGTACCTCCACCGGGACCGTCACGGTCTCGTCCTCTTCGACGAAGACGCCGCGGTCGTCGGTCTGCGCCGTGAGCTCCGTCTCCGCCAGCATGGTCAGCTGCTCGCCGTCGGGCCGGCAACGCAAGCTCAGGAGGCCGCTCGCGAGCTCCTCCTCGGTGGCCAGGTCACCGACCGGGATGTCGAGGATGCCCGCGGTCCTCTCGTAGGCCGGGCGCGCGTACTCCTGCGGCTTGATCTCGGCCAGCACCCTGGGGGCGGCGTCGCCCTCCGGGCCCGCGGGCGAAAGGACCAGCTCCAGCGCGCCGAACGCGTCCTCCTTCTCCCCGGTGGCGCCCCGCTCGGGGACGGTCATCCCCATGTCGAGGCTGACATGCAGGTCGCCATCGGCCTTGTGCACCTCGGCGGCCGCCGGGCCGAACCAGGCGTCGCGGTACGGCTTGGTGCGATCCTCGGGGACCTCGACGCGCAGCGACTGCCGCGGGGCGAGGAAGCGGCCTCCGGGCACGGTGGCGAGCTCCTTGGCGTGCCAGAGGCCGATCGAGCCCACGACCTTCGACACACAGGGATTGCGCCGCGGCGGACTCCCCGCTTTCCGGTCCTCCTCCCACAGCCGCAGCAGTTTCTTGTACCGCTCTTTCACATCGGGCAGGTCGGCGAAGTCCGGGCCGGGGAAATAGGTGGTCAGGTAGGCGCAGAAACGCATCATGATGCCCTGCGCGCCGGTGCGCTCCATCTCGTCCCGCAGCCGGAGCAGGAGCGGCGATCCGTCATCGGCGAATGTGAGTTTCTCCTTCCTGATGCCGATCTGGAAGACCGCGCCGCCGACACCGTCGAGGAGGATTCCATTGAGCGGGTCGATGTTCAGGTTGCGCCCGAAGTTGATCCAGCGCGAGCTCAGGCACGTCCCCTCGTCGATGTCGCCGAAGAAGAACTCCTCAGGGCTCGTCCTGCTTCCGATCTGCAGTCTGCGCGCGAAGAAGGACGTACTCCAGGTGCCGTACGGGTTGGTGTCCACCATGGTGCAGTTGGTGTGGTAGGCCGACCGCGGAAACTCGCAGTCGGCACCCATCGCCTCCTCGGTGGAGCGACTCGCCACCGGGAAGGGGTCGCCGGCCAGGTTGATCACGGCGCCCACCAGCGGGTCGCCGTTCACGCCGTTCGGATCGCCGCCGTATTCGGTCTGCCCGCCGGTGATCTGGGTGTACACCCCCTTGCCGTCGAGGGTGTACCGCGGCGGGGTGTGGAGCCACCAGTCGCTCGCGCCGTAGAAACCCCATTCCGCCGGCGGTTCCTCTTCCCATTCGGGGCGCCCTGGCTTCTGGAAGGTGTGCGCCCACTTGGGGAACAGCTCGCGGAAGTTCTTCCTGGTGATCGCCTGCCCGTCGACCTTCTGGGTCCCCAGATAGTCCCAGTTGAGATCCGCCGTCCGGTAGTCATAGGTGGGGAACCGGGCATTGTTGTTCATCGTCGCGGGATTCCACGCCGACTGACCTCGGAAGAAGATGCGGGGGATCGAAAGGACGCTCATGTCCGGCTCCTGGCTGCGGGCGGGCTATGCGCTCCGTGTACCAGCACCTCCGGAAGAAAATGCGGCCGATAGGCCGATCGACGACCAGCGCCACTCATTCGTGCGCGCGGTGGCGCAGTGCCCCATTCGGGGCAAGGGCGGTGATCCGCGCGGTCAGGGGATCGGTCCGGCGGGAGCTGCCCGCCGGACCGTCAGTCACGCGCATCGCCGCGTCGCCGCCCTCGCGCCGTTCAGCTCTTCGGCGCCTCCACGATCACGCCCGACGGCGCCTTCGCACCGACCGGAGTGCCGAACTCGGAGTACTCGATGTCCGGGCTCTCGGGGCTGTCCGCGGTGCTGTCCCGCTTGAGCAGGTAGGGCTTGCCCGTGGTGGCGAAGTAGTAGGTCGCGGCATTGCCGTTGCCCTTGACGGAGACCGGCACGACCGAGACTCCGTCCACCGTGGCGACCTGTCCCTTGGCCATGTCCACCGAGGCCGTGTCCGGCTTGGTGAACTGCTCGTGGTGGCAGAAGCTGCTGAGTGCCTGCATCACCTCGTTCTCCGGGGTGCCGTGCATCCACTTGTCGGCGGGCACGCTGCTGCCGTTCTCCTGGGCCCAACCGGCGAACGCCGCGTCGACCTTGGCCCAGACGTCGTTACCCTTGCGAATGACCTGGAACGAACCGTGTCCGATCTGCTCGACCGTGCCGACGCACTCCGTCGCGGAGATCTTCACGTCGGTCTTGGCGTCCTTGCGGCTCATCTTCTCGTGGAAGGAGCCGGCTTCGGCGTTGGTCCGCATGCCCTTGTTGTAGATCTCCTTGCCGGAGAGCTTCTCCACACCGTTCGGCTGGGCATCGGTCTGCGCCGGGGCGCTCTGCGACGGCTTGGCGGTACCGCCGGCATCCGCGTCGGCGTCCTCGTCACAGGCCGCCAACGGCAGCAGTACGGCGACGAAGGCGGCTGCGGTGGCGGTGCGCCGGGCGAATGAGCCACGCGTGTTCTTCATGAGTTCCCCCGTGTGAGTGCGGTTCGAAATGATCATGCTGTTGCCCATTCAATCACCACTTACACGCCCCTCATCAGCAACTTCGTCACAACTCTGACATGACCGCGCCACGGTACGGTCTCGGGGCTGTGTCCCGATCAGGACTCCCCATCGGGCCTGGAAGGTGTCCGACGGGTCTGCGCGGCGTCGCGGCGACCCGCCGGACACCCTCTGGCGATTCGCATGACTTGTGCGCCCTCATTGTTCTAGTGTTAGGCGAACAATGAAGGGATGGTTGGTCGTGTTCCAAAGTTCGACGGGTGCGGTGAACCTGCGCCGGACGCTGGTGGTTTCGGCCTCGTTCGCCATGGCCATCGTCGCTGTGACGGTCGTCTTCGCCGCTGTGCGGGACCGGTTGCCGGACCCACTGGCCACCCACTTCGAGGCCGACGGCGGCGCGGACGGCTTCAGCGGGACCGGCGGTTTCCTCGGCACCGCACTCGGCGTACTGACGGCCACCGGGACGCTGTTCTCCGTGTTGACGCACCTCACCGGGACCGCCCCGGCGCTGCAACGCGCCCTGACCGCCACGGGGTGCGCCGTCGCCGCGCTCCTTGCCACCGCCTTCGCGGTCACGCTGCGGGCCAACGCCGACACCGCATCCGGTGACGCGGCGGCCGTCACCCTGCCCACCTCGCAACTGCTCCTCGCCTTGGCGGCGGCCGCCGTGGGCGGCGGGCTGAGCTGGCTGCTGGCCGGCCCCGGCGTTCCGGTGCCGGCCGTGCGGCGAGGCCCCTCCGCGACCGCCCCCCGGCTGGAGCTGGCCGTGGGTGAGACGGCCGTCTGGACGCGGACCGCCGGCTCACCCGCGATCCTGCTCACCGCGGCGGCGCTCGCCGTGGCGGGAGCGGTGACCGCCTGCACCGCGGACTGGGGGACGGGAATCGGGCTGCTCGCTGGCGCTGCCCCGCTGGCGCTGTTCACCGCCGCGCGGGTGACCGTGGACCGGCGGGGCATCACGGTCACCCCGGCCCTGCTCCCCCGCCCCCGGCTGACCATTCCGCTGGAACGGATCGAGGAGGCCACCAGTCGCGAGATAGACCCCCTGCGCGACTTCTCGGGCTGGGGCTACCGCGCCCGCGCCGGAGCGAGCGGCATCATCCTCCGCCGCGGCACCGCCATCTCGGCGCGGCTCGCGCACGGCAGCGAGTTCGTCGTCACCGTGGACGACGCCCCCACCGCGGCAGCCCTGCTCAACGCCCTCGCCGCCCGCGCACAGGACCAGCAGGGGACGTGACATGCTGTTCCGCCTCGATCCGAACTCGCCACTCTCCCTCGTCGATCAGATCGCCGGCCGCGTACGCCAGGCCATCGCCGACGGCGAACTCCACGGCGGCGACCGCCTGCCGCCCGCCCGGCAACTCGCCGCGTCTCTCGACGTCAACATGCACACGGTGCTGCGCGGCTACCAACTCCTGCGGGACGAGGGGCTGGTGGACCTGCGCCGCGGCCGGGGCGCGGTCGTCACCGGCACCCAGCCCTCCGGCCGCGCCCGCCTCGCGGCCCACGCCCGCGAACTGGTCGCGCAGGCCCGCCGGCTCGGACTCGACGACGAGGAGATCATCAGCCTCGTCCACACGTCCTTGGCCCGGTAGGGGTCGACCGGGCGCGGCGGTCACGGCAGCGGCGGCGACCCGATGGGGGTGTCTTCGCCCCCGGGCGCCGATCGACGTGCTCGTGGCCGCGGGGCCTCGTCGGGTGCCGGCATGGTCCTCGGTCATGGGCTCGGCCCGTGCAGCGCCCGGATGACGCGGCCGGTCACCTGGCGGGGCAGGATGCGGATCCACAGCTCGCGCCTGCCACCGGCCCAGGGCTCGGCGCCGGGGCGCCGCGCGAGCGCGTCGAGCACCTCGGGGTCGGTGAGGTGCTCGGCCGTGCCCGCCACCGACACGCTCCAGCCCAGCCCGCTCACCTCGTCCACGTGGTCGGTCTCGAAGGCGACCTCGGCTCCCGCGCCGACCGCCGCCGCGCCGGCCGGGTCCGTGCGGTAGACGACGCTGTGCCCGTCCACCAGGAAGTTGACCGGCAGCAGCACCGGAGCCCCGCCGGTCGTGCCGGCCGTGTGGGCCAGGCGTCCGATGCCGTGCGTGCCCAGCCGATCCCAGCACTCCCGCTCGGACAGCCGCGTCAGAACCGGGTGGGCCGCCGGCCCGCCCCGGCCCGGCGGCGCGTCGCGGCGACCGGCCGTCAGCTCCTCGTACGTCATCTCCAGCACGGCCGCGAGCCGCATCAGCGCCCCGGGATCGAAGCCGGTTCCCAACTCCTCGATGTGGCGGAGGTACGCCGTCGACATCCCGGCCCGCCTGGCCAGGTCCTCACGGGACATCCCCAGCTGTTCCCGGCGGAGCGCGACGCGGGTGGCGATGCCGTCCTCGCCGGGCGAGGCACCGCCCGCCGGCCCGGACCGGTCCGCGGGATTGCCGTGCACGGCCGCTCACCTCACTTCGTCCCGTCTTCCTTCAGGGGAGCAGACCGGTCGCGGGCCCGCCAGCGCACACAGAGCGGAACGGCTGACCCGTCCACCGATCGTGTCGCGGGCCTGCGTCCGTCGGACACCCCCTAGGCTTCGGCTCACGTCATGCCGACCCGGCCGCGGGCCGGCGGCCCTCACACCTGACTCAAATACTCTGCGCGGTCGTGCCGTGGTGGGAGAAGCGGATGGAGTGGCTGGTCTCGCTCTTGGGAGCGTTGCTCGTCATGGCCGCCCTGCGGGATGTGTTCCACACGCTGTGGCACCCCACCCGCCGGGGAGGCGTGAGCCGGCTGGTGATGACGGCGCTGTGGCGCCTCTCCCGGCACGTGCACGTCCGCGGGGGCGCGGCGGGGCTGGCGGGCCCGCTGGCCATGGTCACCGTGGTCGGCATGTGGGCCGCCACGGTCGTGCTGGGCTGGGCGATGATCTACTGGCCGCACATGCCGGAGGGCTTCACCTTCGCGACCGGGGCGAAGGCGCCCCAGCGGGCGGATTTCCTCGATGGGCTGTACTTCTCCCTGGTCACCGTCGCCACCCTTGGCCTGGGGGACGTGGCGCCCAGCGCGGCCTGGCTGCGTGTCACCGCGCCGGCCGAGGCCCTGATCGGCTTCGCCCTGCTGACGGCCACCGTCTCCTGGGTGCTGGAGATCTACCCGGCGCTCTCCCGCCGCAGAGTCCTGGCCCTGCGGCTGGCGCTGCTGCAGGGCACCAACCGCTCGCAGGGCCGGCTGGAATCCGCCCTGGACGCCGCGCTGCTGGAGAGTCTGGCCACCGACGTGATGCGGGTACGTGTCGACTTCACCCAGCACGCCGAGTCGTACTACTTCCACGACGGCGAGGACCGGACCTCCCTCGCCGCCATGACCGGCTACGCCACGCACCTCGCCGAGCGGGGCAAGGCGGCCCGACAGGAGGAGGTACGGCTGGCCGCCGCCGTCCTCGGCGACGCCATGGAGGACCTCGCCGCCGTCCTGGACCAGCACTTCCTGCACACCGGCGGCTCGACCGAGGAGATCTTCACGGCATACGCCGCGGACCACGGCCGCAGTCCCGCGCGGGCCGGCCCGAAGGACTGAGTCCGCTGGTCAGGTCGCGATCGACACTCCCCGTCGGCTACCTCAGGCCGGGCAGACGGCGCAGCTCACCGACGTTCAGGAGGCGTGCGAGCAGCAGGAACAGCAGCGCCATCGTGGTACCGCCCGCGGCCAGGTTCATGGCCGGGGCCCCGTCCGCCGCCAGGTACCCGGGGACGGAGTGGGCCACGAGCCAGCCGAGCGCGCCGGCCAGGACCGCCGAACCGGTGAGTTTGCCGTAGGTGCGGCACAGTCGCCTGCCGTCAAGGCGGCCTTCCAGCCGTCGCCGCAGCCGCGCGGCCGTGATGAGAAGACCCATGCCGTAGGAGGCGGCGTAGGCGGCGGCCATGCCCGTCACCGCCCAGCGCGCGGGCAACAGCAGGTGGCAGGAGGTGGCCAGGGCGATGTTGACGGCGCCGATCCAGACGGCCATCCAGAACGGGGTCCGGGTGTCCTCGAAGGCGTAGAAGCCGCGCAGCAGCAGGTACTGCGCGGAGAACGGGATGAGGCCGAGGCCGAACGCCTGGAGCATGTGGCCCAGCGGCCGGGCGGAATCCGCGTCGGCCGCTCCGTGGGCGAACAGCAGCTGGGCGATCTCCGGCCCGAAGACGAGGAAGAAGAAGGCGGCGGGGACGATGACCACGCCGCTGATCCGCAGCGCGCGGGAGAGGTCGCCGCGGACGTCGTCCAGGCGCCGCTCGGCCGCGGCCCGGCTCATCCGTGGCAGCAGAGCGGTGACGAGCGAGACGGTGATGATGGCTTGCGGCAGCATCCAGATCGTCTGCGCGTTGGAGTAGGCGGTGAAGCCCACGCCGTCCGTGGGCAGGGCCTGGTCGGCCGCGGAGGCGTAGCGCGTCACGATGGTGCTGGCCACCAGGTTGACCAGCACGAACAGCAGCGTCCAGCGGGCCGCGCTGATGCTCTTGCGCAAGCCGGTGCGGCGCCAGTCGAAGCGCGGGCGGAAGCGGAAGCCGGCGGCGCGGACGAAGGGGATCAGTGCGAGCGCCTGGACCGCGAGAGCGGTCGTGGTGCCGACGCCCAGCAGCGTCACCTGGGTCTGGGTGATGTCCCGCACGCTGTCCGGGACGGTCATGAGGGTGATGTAGGCGCCGAACACGGCGATCAGGACGACGTTGTTCAGGACCGGAGTCCACATCATCGCCCCGAAGCGGTTCCGGGCGTTGAGCACCTGTCCCAGGATGCTGAAGACTCCGTAGAAGAAGATCTGCGGCAGCAGGAACCGCGCGAACGTCACGGTCAGCTCGAACGCGGCATGGTTCTCCGGCGTGTCGCTCTGGTAGAGGCTGACGATCTGTGGGGCGGCCCATACGGCCAGCACCGTGCCGAGTGCGAGGACCGACAGCACGAGGGTGACCAGGCGCTGTTCGAAGGCCCGCCCGCCGTCGGGCTGCTCGGTCCTGGCCCGCACCAGCTGCGGCACGAGTACCGAATTCAGCGCCCCGCCGATGAAGAGGAAGTACAGGCTCGTCGGCACGGTGTTGGCCTGGTTGTACGTCGTCGCGAGGAGCCCGGTGCCGAGCGCGGCGGCCTGGAGCACCTGCCTGAACAGCCCGGTCGCCCGGGAGACGATCGTCCCCGCCGCCATCAGCAGGGAGGAACGCATCAACCCGCCCCCGCCCGCCCTGGACTTCGGCGCGGCATGCCGCCCCCGCTTGCGGTTTCGCTTCGGGTTCTGCTTCCTCGGCGGCCGGGGTATCGCCCCCGTCTGCGTCTCCTCCGTCATGTGATCAATCTACGGCCGATGATCACTTGCGGGACGCACGCCTTCAGGTCAAGAAGCCCCCGAAGGGTCAACCTGAGGGGTCGAAAGGCGAAGGCCGAAAACGTAAAGGCAAGGAGGGATACCCGCTCCTTGCCACTCTCAACGTATAGCGCACCGGGGGCCTTGCCGCAAGACCCCCGTCGTGCCGCAGAATCACCCACCGATGCGAGAACCCGCGGACATGCGGGGATACACAGGGGGAATTGCGATGATCGACGTGATCGTGGTCGGCGGTGGACCGACTGGGTTGATGCTGGCCGGCGAGTTGCGGCTGCACGGTGTGCACGTGGTGGTACTGGAGAAGCTGACCGAGCCGACCGGGCAGTCCCGCGGGCAGGGCCTGCACACGCGCAGCGTCGAGATGATGGACCAGCGCGGCCTGCTGGACCGCTTCCTCGCGGTCAGTGAGAAGTTCCAGGTCGGCGGTCTCTTCGGCGGCATCGCCAAGCCGTGGCCGGAGCAGCTGGACACGGGTCACCCGTACGGCCTGGCCCATCCTCAGCCGGTCACCGAGCGGCTGCTCAACGAGCGTGCCCTGGAACTCGGTACCGAGATCCGGCGCGGCTGCGAAGTGGTCGGGCTGAGCCAGGACGAGGAATCGGTGACCGTCGAGCTCCGGAGTGGGGGCACCCCCACCAATGGGCGCGTAGCCGGCGGGGGAGGCACGCGGTTGCGTTCGCGCTACCTCGTCGGGTGCGACGGAGGCCGCAGTACGGTGCGCAAGCAGATCGGCGTCGGCTTCCCCGGCGAGCCGGCCAAGGTCGAGACCCTGCTGGGCGATATGGAACTGACCGAGGATCCGGCGAGGATCGCCGCCGTCGTCGCCGAAGTCCGCAAGACCCAGCTGCGGTTCGGCGCCGTCCCCAGCGGGGACGGGGTCTACCGCCTTGTCGTGCCCGCCGACGGCGTGGCCGAGGACCGCACGGCCGCGCCGACCCTGGAGGAGTTCAAGCAGCGGCTGCGGGCGGTCGCCGGCACCGACTTCGGCGCGCACTCGCCGCGCTGGCTGTCCCGGTTCGGCGACGCCACCCGGCAGGCCGAGCGCTACCGGGTAGGCCGGGTGCTGCTGGCCGGCGACGCGGCGCACATCCACCCGCCGACCGGCGGGCAGGGGCTCAACCTCGGCGTGCAGGACGCGTTCAACCTCGGCTGGAAGCTGGCCGCCGAGATCAACGGCTGGGCACCTGAGGGGCTGCTGGACAGCTACCACGCCGAACGGCACCCGGTGGGCGCCCGCGTGCTGGACAACACCCGGGCGCAGATCACGCTGCTGGGGACCGATCCGGGTGCGACCGCGCTGCGGGAGCTGTTCTCGCGGCTGATGGACTTCGCGGAGGTGAACCGGTACGTGACGGAGATGATCACCGCGGTCGGGGTCCGCTACGACTTCGGCGAGGGCCACGAACTGCTCGGCCGGCGGATGCGGGACGTGGCGCTGAAGCGGGGGCGCCTCTACGAGCTGATGCACGGCGGCCGCGGACTGCTGCTCGACCAGACCGGCCGGCTGTCGGTGGCGGGCTGGGCGGACCGGGTCGACCACGTCGTCGACGTCAGCGAGGAGCTGGACGCGCCCGCGGTGCTGCTGCGGCCGGACGGCCATGTGGCCTGGGTCGGCGAAGATCAGCAGGATCTGCTCGGCCGGCTGCCGGAGTGGTTCGGCGCGGCCGCCGGCTGAGCGTGCGGTGCGGCACCGGCCCGCGTCGCGGCCCGGGCCCGCGCGGCCGAGGTCCGCGACGGGCCGGGCGCTGCCCGCGGGCGGGGCGCGTGAAGCTGTGCTGTTGCCCGGCTTAAGAAATCCTCGATGGACGCGGCGGGCGGGGCTCGCGCAGATTGTGCACGTCTCTGATCTTCCCCCGCACTTCCCGCCTGGAGTCATGCCCATGAAGGCACTCGTCAAGCACAAGGCCGAGCCCGGCCTGTGGCTCATGGACGTCCCCGAGCCCGAGACCGGCCCCGGGGACGTGCTGATCCGGGTGCTGCGCACCGGCATCTGCGGTACCGACCTGCACATCCGCTCCTGGGACGGCTGGGCGCAGCAGGCGGTGTCGACGCCGCTGGTGCTGGGCCACGAGTTCGTCGGCGAGGTCGCGGCGGTCGGCGCGGACGTGCGGGACATCGCCGTCGGCGACCTGGTCAGCGGCGAGGGACACCTGGTGTGCGGCAAGTGCCGCAACTGCCTGGCCGGGCGGCGGCACCTGTGCCGGCGCACGGTCGGGCTGGGTGTGGGGCGCAACGGCGCGTTCGCCGAGTACGTGGCGCTGCCCGCCTGCAATGTGTGGGTGCACCGCACGAAGGTGGACCTGGACGTCGCGGCGATCTTCGACCCGTTCGGGAACGCCGTGCACACCGCGCTGTCCTTCCCGCTGGTCGGCGAGGACGTGCTCATCACCGGCGCCGGGCCCATCGGGATCATGGCGGCGGCGGTCGCCCGGCACGCCGGTGCGCGCAACGTGGTGATCACCGATGTGAGCGAGTCCCGGCTGGAGCTGGCCCGCAAGGTCGGTGCCACGCTCGCGGTCGATGTGTCGCGCGGCACCATCGAGGAGGCTCAGCGGCAGCTGGGGCTGCGCGAGGGCTTCGACATCGGCCTGGAGATGTCCGGCCGCCCCGAGGCCCTGCGGGGCATGGTCGCCAACATGACGCACGGCGGCCGGATAGCGATGCTCGGTCTGCCCGCCGAGGACTTCGCCGTCGACTGGTCCAGGATCGTCACCTCGATGATCACCATCAAGGGCATCTACGGCCGCGAGATGTTCGAGACCTGGTACGCGATGACCGTACTCCTCGAGGGCGGCCTCGACCTCAGCCCGGTGATCACCGGCAGCTACTCCCATCGCGACTTCGAGGCGGCCTTCGACGAGGCCGCCACCGCCCGCAGCGGCAAGATCATCCTCGACTGGACCGCCTGACCTTCCCCTAGGAGTTCCCCTCATGTACGCCTCCGTCCGCGACGAGCTGCGCGCCACCCTCGACGAGATCCGCGATGCCGGTCTCTACAAGCCCGAGCGGGTCATCGGCACCCCGCAGAGCGCCACGGTGTCCGTGCCCTCCGGCGACGTCCTGAACTTCTGCGCCAACAACTACCTGGGACTCGCCGACCACCCGGAGGTCGTCGCCGCGGCCAAGGAGGCGCTGGACCGCTGGGGCTACGGCATGGCGTCCGTGCGTTTCATCTGCGGCACCCAGGAGATCCACAAGGAGCTGGAGCAGCGGCTGTCGGCGTTCCTGGGGCAGGAGGACACCATCTTGTACTCCTCCTGCTTCGACGCCAACGGCGGCGTCTTCGAGACGCTGCTCGGTCCCGAGGACGCGGTGATCTCCGACGCCCTCAACCACGCCTCCATCATCGACGGCATCCGCCTGTCCAAGGCGCGCCGCCACCGGTACGCCAACCGCGACATGGCCGACCTGGAGAAGCAGCTCAAGGAGACGCAGGACGCGCGGCGCCGGCTGATCGTCACCGACGGTGTCTTCTCGATGGACGGATACGTCGCGCCGCTGCAGGAGATCTGCGACCTCGCCGACGCCTACGGCGCGATGGTGATGGTCGACGACTCGCACGCGGTCGGCTTCGTCGGCGCCGGCGGGCGCGGCACGCCCGAGCTGCACGGCGTCATGGACCGCGTCGACATCATCACCGGCACGCTGGGCAAGGCGCTGGGTGGCGCCTCCGGCGGGTACGTCGCGGCGCGCGCGGAGATCGTCGAGCTGCTGCGCCAGCGTTCCCGCCCGTACCTCTTCTCCAACTCGCTGGCGCCGGTGATCGCCGCGGCCTCGCTGAAGGTGCTGGACCTGCTGGAGTCCGCCGGTGACCTGCGGGAGAAGCTGGAGGCGAACACCAAGCTGTTCCGTAGCCGGATGACGGAGGCGGGCTTTGAGATCCTGCCCGGCGAGCACGCCATCGCCCCGGTGATGATCGGCGACGCGGCCGAGGCGGCGCGGATGGCCGAGCTGCTGCTGGAGCGGGGCGTGTACGTGATCGGGTTCTCCTACCCCGTGGTGCCGATGGGGCAGGCCCGCATCCGGGTGCAGCTGTCGGCGGCCCACTCGACGCAGGACGTGGAGCGGGCGGTGGCGGCGTTCGTCGACGCACGGGCCGCCATGGCTGGGTGACAATCGTCGAATGATCGACCCTCGGCGTCTGCGCATCCTGCGCGCCGCGGCGGATCACCGCACGGTGACCGCCGCGGCCGCGGCGCTCTACCTGACTCCGTCCGCCGTCTCCCAGCAGCTCGCCGCGCTGGAGCAGGAGACCGGGCACACCCTGCTGACCCGCAGTGGCAAGGGCGTACGGCTGACCGCGGCCGGCGAGATCCTGCTGGAGCACGCCAACGAGGTACTGGCCCAGCTGGAGCGGGCCGAGGCGGAGCTCGCGGCGTACGCGGGCGGGACCGCCGGTGAGGTGACGGTCGCGGCGTTCGCGACCGGCATCGCCGAGGTGCTGGCCCCGGCGATCGGCCGGCTCGGTGAGCTGCACCCGGGCATCCGGGTGCGGGTGCGCGATGCCGAGGGCGACGAGTCGCTGCCGATGGTCCTCGACGGCGAGGCCGACGTGGCGCTGGCGGTCGAGTACCGGGGCGCACCGCCGATAGGCGACAGGCGGCTGGCCCGCGTGCCGCTGTACGCGGAGCCGTTCGACGCCGTGCTGCACGCCGGGCATCCGCTGGAGAAGGAGCCGGAGGTCGCCCTGGCCGCGCTCGCGGACAGCGACTGGATCGGCCCGTACCCGGGCAACCCGTGCCACGACATGGTCCTGCTCGCCTGCGAACTGGCGGGCTTCGACCCGCGGCTCGTCCACTCCTCCGACGACTTCCGGGCCGTGGTGGCTCTCGCCGGGGCGGGGGCGGGGGTGGCCCTGGTGCCGCGCTCCGCACTGCGCGGCATGGAGCTGAGGGATGTGGTGGTCCGCCCGGTGGCCGGCCCGGCCGCGTTCCGCCGCGTGTTCGCGGCGGTGCGCCGCGGGGCGGAGGACCACCCCCTGATCCGCCCGGTGCTGGACGCCCTGGCGGATGCGGCGCGGGGCCTGACGACGCCGGGAGTCTGAGGCGATTCCCCGGCCGGGGTGTCCCGGGTGCGGGAGACCCCCTTACCGACCGCCGGCTCAGACCGTGGTCCGCTCCACGGGTATCCACAGCTCCGCGTCCGCCTTCGTCCCGTCCTGCGAGAGGCGGGTGCGCAGGATCTCGGGTCCCGGTCGGCTCTGGTACGGGTTGGACGGGAACCACTGCGTGAAGACGTCCCGCCACAGGTACTGGAGCGCCTGCGGGAACGGACCGGAGTTCTCGAACACCGCCCAGGCCCCCGCCGGCACGGTGAGCGCGTCCATGCCCTCCGGCACGGCGGCGCCGGTCACCACACCGTGGTAGTAGTCGAGCTCGGTCCCCTCCGCCCGGCTCGGGTCGAGGTCGTCGCTCACCCCCACGATCCCCTCCGGCTGCTGGTCGGACAGAGCGGCGATGCGCCGCATCGTCTCCTGGTCGATGCCCCGGATGAAATCGGCGATCGCCGGATTCGGGCCCTCGTGGACGAGAGGGACACGGGCCCTCGAGCCGACCACGCGGAACCGCTCCTTCTCCACGACCCGGTATCGCATACTGCTGCTGCCTTCGACGGTGAGACGGAAGGACATCCGCGCCTGGGAGCGCAGCGAGGCACCGGTCCGCCGGGCCTCGCCCGGACCCACACCGTGCACCGCCCGGAACGCACGCGCGAACGCCTCCCCCGAGCCGTATCCGTACCGCACCGCGATATCCAGCAGCGTCCGCTCTCCGGCGAGCACCTCGGCACCCGCGATGGTGAGCCGCCTGCGCCGGATGTACTCCGACAGCGGGATACCCGCCAGGGAGGAGAACAGCCGGCGGAAGTGGTATTCCGACGTCATGGCGATCCGGGCCAGATCGGCCGCCTCGATCCGCTGATCGAGATGCGACTCGATGTGTTCCAGGGCCTCGTTCAGCCGCTCCAGCACTTCATCTCCCTCACTTGCGCCCATAACGTTAGGGAGGGCTCATCCTTCCGGACCCGACATCCTGTGCCCGGTCCGGTCGGGTGGTGAAGACGCTGGTGTTCAGGCTCCCGAGACCTCCCGGGTGCGCTTGTCCGGGGTGCGCTTGCACACCACAGGGGCCTTGGTCTCCAGACCGAGGAGGCGGAAGTAGTTCTGGCCGAGCGCGATGCCGCGGAACGCCTCGTCCCCCAGCGCCTTGTTGATGCGGCTGGTGACTTCGAGCTCCTCCTTGTAGACGGCGTAGTTCTTGTCCCGTGACGCGACGAAGTCCGTGCCGGGGATGGCGCGGGTGGGGTAGGCGTCGAAGAGGGCGGCGTACTTCTTCCGGACGCCCGGCTTGCTGAAGTACTGGTCCTCCAGGACCCGCCAGCTCAGGTCGAGGGTCAGGTTGGGGTGCCGGTCCAGGAGGCGTTTGACGAGGGCGATGTGGGCGGCGGGGTCCATCGCGGAGAGTTCCTTCGACAGCCCCATGTGCGCCCAGACGATCTTGTTCCTGGGGTAGCGGGTCAGCACCTCGCGGAAGAGGTGGAGGTACTTCGTGGGTTCGGCGTCCGTGCCCAGATCCGAGTGGATCGTGATCGGGATGCCGCGCCGCTCCAGCTCCCGCATGAAGGGCGCCCAGCCTCTGATGTCCTCGACCGTCGCGGGTTGATGCTGGTTGGGAAGGAGCGCGCCCTTGATGAGGTTGACCTCTCCGGCCCAGCGGAACAGACCCGGGAACTCCTTGTCGTACAGGGCGATCTGCGCCGGCACGGTCTCCGGACGGGCGAGGTCGAAGGAGGTCATCGCCAGTGTCAGGCGCGGGTCCTCGGGTCTGGACTCCAGGTAGCTCTCGCCGTTGACGATGTCGTTCTTGATGCTCGGCAGTACGGGGGTGCCGGGGCAGTCCAGGTAGTAGGTGCAGCCGGAACCGGCCGGCAGCTTCTGGCCGATGCCGAACACGTTCGCGTAGCGGACACCGCTCTTTCTCAGGTACGCGTTGACCTCGTCGAAGGAGAGGGACTTGCCGCCGAAGGGGCGGAAGTGGAGATGGCTGTCCACGACGGAGGTGTAGGGCCGCGTCGTGCGGTCGAAGCAGCTTCCCTCGGCCACCGCGGAGCCGGCACCGGCGGGGGAGGCGATGACCACGGCCGCGGCCATGGCCGACGCGGGGACACCGAAGCGGCGGGGCAGAAGGAACACCTCAGGACTCTCCTACGCTGACTCGCTCGCAGGGCGCAGCGGCCGTGCGCGCACAGGGACGAAGACTCCTGAATTCTGCGATCCGCTCTCGGCGGGCCATGGCGGCCGCGCCGATCACCCGGATGTGATCACACGATCAGACGATTCCAGGTTCCGGTCGCCGCTTCGGGCAGGGCCTGGCCGGCCACGGCTGACGGCAAAAACAAAGGCAAGGGAGAGAACACCATCCCTTGCCACTCTCAACTTATAGCGCACCGGGGGGCTTGTGGCAAGGCCTCCGTCATGCCGCAGAATCCCTGTCAATGAAGCCTCTGACCAGCGCCTTTGAACTTCCTGACCACCTCTCCCCCAAGGCCGACCCGGTATTGATCGCCCATGACGAGCAGCACTTCGCGGCCATCGCGGAGAGCCTCGATCAGTCGATCGCCGAGCTGTCCGATCGCCTCGATGCCGAGCTGAAGGCTCCCGGCGGCATCGGCCGGCAGGCGATGGACCGGGACATGGAGATCCACCGGTTGACCGGCCGCCTGCGCGCCCTGCGTCGCTTCGGTCTGGATCTGTGCCTCGGACACATCGTCAGCGCGGACGACCCCGAGCCCGTGTACATCGGACGGCTCGGCCTCACCGACAGCGCGGGTCGTCGGCTGCTGCTCGACTGGCGGTCCCCCGCGGCCGAGCCGTTCTTCGCGGCGACCCACGCCAACCCGATGGGGCTGGCCAGCCGCCGCAGGTATCGCTGGGCCGGCGGCCGGATCAGCGACTACTGGGACGAGGTGTTCAGCGCTGACGGACTCGAAGGGCATGCCGCGCTGGACGACCAGTCCGCCTTCATCGCCAGTCTGGGCGGCAACCGGTCGGCCCGGATGCGAGACGTGCTCACCACCATCCAGGCCGACCAGGACGCCATCATCCGGGCGGGATCCCGCGGCGCTCTGGTCGTCGACGGCGGTCCGGGCACGGGGAAGACCGTCGTCGCCCTGCACCGCTCCGCCTACCTCCTGTACTCCGATCCTCGCCTCGGTCACCGCCGGGGCGGCGTACTGTTCGTCGGTCCGCACCAGCCCTACCTGGCCTACGTCAGTGACGTCCTGCCCAGCCTCGGAGAGGAGGGCGTGCGGACCTGCACCCTGCGGGATCTCGTCGCCGAGGGGGCCGGAGCGGCGATCGAGAGCGACCCGGAGGTCGCTGCCCTGAAGTCCTCCGCGTCCATGGTGAAGGCCATCGAGACAGCCGTCCGGTTCTACGAGGAGCCGCCCGCCGAAGGGATGACGGTCACGACCCACTGGTCCGACATCTGGCTGAGCGCCGACGACTGGGCGGAAGCGTTCCAAGCACCGGAACCCGGCACTCCGCACAACGAGGCGCGCGACCTGATCTGGGAGGAGCTGGTCACGATCCTGATGGACAAGCACGACGACGAGGACGTCTCACGGGAGGTGTTCCGAAGGTCGCTGCTGCACGACGAAGAGCTGGTGACGACCCTCCATCGCGCGTGGCCGCTGCTGGAGGCGGCCGACCTCGTCTCGGACCTGTGGTCGGTACCCGCCTACCTGCGGATGTGCGCTCCCTGGCTCAGCCGCGAGGACGTCCGGAAGCTGCAGCGCGCGGACGCCCAGGCCTGGACGGTGTCCGACCTGCCGCTGCTGGACGCGGCGCGGCAGCGGCTGGGCGACCCGGAGGCGGCACGGCGCAAACGTCGGCGCGAAGCCGCCGTGGCGGCGGAACGCGAGCGCATGGCCGGCGTCATCGACAACATGCTCGCGGCCGACGACGACGGCGAGGGTGCGGTGACGATGCTGCGCGGACAGGACCTCCAGGCCGGCCTGATCGACGAGAGCGCACTGCCCGGCACCGAACGAGACGTGCTCGCCGGCCCGTTCGCCCACATCGTCGTCGACGAGGCTCAGGAACTGACCGACGCGGAGTGGCAGATGCTGCTGCTGCGCTGCCCCTCCCGCAGCTTCACCATCGTCGGGGACCGCGCCCAGGCCCGGCACGGTTTCACGGAGTCATGGCGGGAACGGCTGGCGCGGGTAGGGGTGGACCGGGTCACCGTGGCCTCCCTGAGCACCAACTACCGGACCCCGGAGGAGGTCATGGCGGAAGCCGAGCCGGTCATCCGGGCGGCGCTCCCGGACGCCAATGTGCCGACCTCCGTCCGCGCCGGCGGCATCCCCGTCCTACACGGCTCCGTCGCGGATCGGGACTCGATCATCGACACCTGGCTCGCGGCGCATGACGAAGGCATCGCCTGCGTCATCGGCGATCCCGCCTTCCGGGCGACCTCCCGCGTCCGGTCGCTGACCCCGGAGCTGTCGAAGGGGCTCGAGTTCGACCTGGTCGTACTCGTCGACCCGGAGGCGTTCGGCGAGGGTGTCGAAGGGGCGGTCGACCGCTATGTCGCGATGACCCGGGCGACCCGGCAACTGGTCGTTCTCACGAGCGCCGCGGGTTCAGGCGTTTAGCCCGCTGGTCTCTCGCTGCCGAAAGCACAGGTCCTCCCATCACCGGACGGCGATGGGAGGACCTGCCGCTGACGCAGCCGGAATCGGCCGCGAAGGCGAGCCGAGTACAGGCCGCGCGTCAGCTCCAGCGCTGGCGCGGCACGGCCGTGTCGGAAGCGGTGTACACGACCCCGCTGACCTGCACCCCGAGGGTGCGCCCGGTGGCCTTGTTCTTCAGCTGCCAGCCCCTGGAGGTCTGGATCTCGTGCCACTTCTGGTAGTTGCCGCCGTTGCAGGTACCGACGTAAACGGCACCCTGGCCGTTGCTGTCGAGGCACTTCCCGGAAAGCTGCTGCTTCATGGTGAAGGTACCGTCGGACTGCTTGGTCTCGGTCCACTTCATGCTGGCCCCGGTGGCAGAGGTCGTACGGACCCGGCCGTTGAAGTACGCCAGGTACTTGCCGTCCCCCTTGTTCTTCCAGGTGACGGTCTGGCTGGCGGCGACTGTCTGCGGCGCACTCGCAAAGGCCTGCGCCGTACCCGCAAAGGCCAGCGCCGGGGCGATAACCGCGGCAGCGACGAACGTGCCTATCAGGCGCTTCTTCATGGAGTTCCCCCTGAATCCGTTACCTTGGAACCGGTGTCCACACCATGGCGACAGCGGCCCTGGCACGCGAATTGAGCATTAAGGTCGGCGTCACGTTACCCCGACGTGATCAACGCATGCAATGTCATTGAAGTAGCGCCCCCGCGACTCCCCGTGCGCCGAATCCGTGGTGTGCGGCTCGCCGCCGCGGCGCAATCGCGAAGCGTCTGAGCGAGCCCTGGACATACAGAGCCGATGGCGCCAGAGCACGCCCGAAGCCATGCGTCGACTGCCGACCGACGCCGGCCTCGCACTCCCCCCGCGCGCCGTGTTCGGTGGTGTGAACACCCCCGGCGCACCACCGGAATCCACCCCTCCACCGGGCAGATTCAACTCGTCCGTGACATAACGTCTCCGCTGGTCCAAGGCATGTCCATGCCCCTCGATGAAGGAGCGCAGTGGGCCCCGTGATGCCGGAATTCCGCAATGCGGGCTGACGTGAAGAAGTTCACAGAAGGCCATCTCGGCTCTGGAATCCGACGGTTGATGGTGCAGGATCTGCTCCCGGTACAAGATCCCGTCACCGAGGCGGGACCGTCCGGGCGACGCCTAATCCTGCCGCCGCACCGGATTGCCGGAGAGATGCGTACAGCGGCAGGAGCGGGAGACCCAAGCACGACGGACCACGAAGGCGGTGGTCCTTGGGGTGAAGCCACTGAGGTGGCCGGGCGACTTCGCCGTCCGAACCCGACAGGTCATCTTTCGCAGGCGGATGACGAAGGGCTTCAGCATGTCCGCGTTTCCTCGCAAACCCATGCTTCCCCGCATACCCTCGCTCATATCCCGGACCGGGCAGGTCTCGGCGCTCACCGCGGCGACCGTCACCGCGTCCTTGCTGGTCCCGGGTATGAGCTCCGACGCACAGGCGGCGACTCCGGCGACAATGGCGCTGAAGGTCGCCGCCTCCAAGAAAGGCGCTCCCTACGTCTACGGAGCGGCGGGCCCCAACCGGTTCGATTGCTCGGGGCTGACGCTGTATTCCTACAAGAAGGCGGGCAAGAAGCTGCCGCGTACGGCGGCCGCGCAGTACAACAAGACGCGCCACCTTTCCGCGCGTTCCCGTAAAGCCGGCGACCTGGTGTTCTTCCATTCCGGTGGCAGCGTCTACCACGTCGGGATCTACGCCGGTAACAACCGGATCTGGCACTCCCCCAAGCCTGGTAAGTCCGTCCGGCTGGAAAGGATATGGACCCGTCAGGTCTGGTACGGACGGGTCAACTGAGCGCGTTCGCGACTCCGTACCCGTCCCCGATCGCCGGACAGGCTCGCGGCACCGAATACGCCGCACTCTCCGGCGATCGGGGACGGTGGATACCGGGTCAGAAAGAGACGCTCGCCGGTGCGCTGGTCCCAGGCGTGACCTGCCGAGGCGCGAACTGCTGAGTGGCGCCGGCGACGTTGGTGAGGTAGTGGATCCAGGCATCCTGTGGCGCCTGCTGCTGATGGTCGTGGTGGTGGCACGGGCAGGCCGGCACGGCGGCCTTGGCAGGGGCCGCGACGGCGGTGGCGGCGCCCGGCAGGAGAGCGGCCGCCACGGCCAGGCCGGCGATGGAGAGCAGACGACGCAGGGGTGCGGGCATGATGCCACCTCATTCTGGCTGGCTGAAGTCCTGGATTTTCCTGTATGTCGGACAGTAGGTGCCGGGCTCCGGGCGGCCGGCGTCGGCCACCCGCATTCACGTCCAACGCCAGCCGTTCGGAGCAGCAGGGGGCGACGAATCCCCGGAAGCGGGCGCCGGCCCGGCGGCTGCCCCGCCGGAAGCCGCCGGCTCAGCCGCGCAGCCTCGCCGACTGCCGCTCCCGCAGTACCGCGACGCTGCGTTCGCACCACTCCCGGTTCTCCCGTTCGAACGCCAGGCCGCGCAGACAGGTCAGATACGGACCGATCCGGCTCCCGTGGCGCAGGAACTCCTCCTCGGTGAGGTCGCCGCGCATCTTCCGCAGGAGCGATTCGAACAGCCCGATCTTGGCCTCGGCGAAGCCGGCTCGTTCGGTGAGCTGTGCGATCAGCTCCTCGCTGTCGACGCGCTCGGCGGCCTGTACCTTCACGAGCAGATCGTCGCGGATGAACGAAGGCTTGGCAGCGCTCGCGGTGAACCGCTCCAGCTCGGCCAGGCCCGCGTCGGTGACCTGGAAGAGCCGCTTGTTGGGCCGGGTCTCCTGGATCACCCGCCGGCCCGCGATGAGCCCTTCCTCCTCCAGCTTGGCCAGCTCGGCGTACAACTGCTGCGGCAGCGCGTGCCAGAAATTCGCCACTCCCATGTCGAACGCCTTGGCCAGCTGATATCCGCTCAGCTCCTCATCGAGCAGCGCCGCCAGTACGGCATGACGCAAAGCCATCCGGTCACTTCCTCCCTGCCTGGTCGCCTCGGCCCCTGTGCACGGCCCGAGGCCCATGATAGACAAGAAAGTGACTAGTCACATTGATGACTATGCGGGCGACGCCGTCGTCATCGCCATCGACCGCCGAGGAGAGCCATGACCGCCACTGCAACCGCAACCGCAGACCGCTTCCGTGCCGCCGTCGACCAGCGTGATCTCGCCGCCCTGGATGACCTGTTCACCGAGGACATCCGCTTCTACAGCCCCGTGAAGTTCCGGCCGTTCGAGGGCAAGCCGATGGTGCTCGGCCTCTTCGGCGTCCTGCTGCGCACCTTCGACGACTTCCGCTACGTCGGACGCTACGACGGCGCGGCCGAGACCGGCGCCGACGGCAGGGAGGCCCCGTCGGCGGTCCTGCTCTTCCGGGCCACCGTCGACGGCAAGCAGATCCACGGCATCGACCTGCTGCATTTCGACGAGACGGGGCTGATCAAGGAGTTCACGGTGATGGTCCGCCCGCACTCCGCGGTGCAGGCCCTGGGTGAGGCGGTCTTCGCCGGACTGGTCGCCGACGGCCTCGTGGAAGCCTCGTAGAAGCGGCGGGCGACGGATGCGCGACGTCGCGAGGGCCGGCGGCCACGCCTGCCGGCCCCTCCCCCGCGGCGCTCACGGTCGAGGGTCGGCGCCCTCGGGGAGCACAGGCGTGCGGTCCCGCCAGGCGCGCTCCCACTGGCGGGTCAGCGCGGGGTAGATGATCAGGTAGCGGAACGGTGCGATGACGGCCATGTACAGCCGTCCGAACCGGCCGTTGGGCTTGACCAGGACCGCCATCCGCAGTTCGTGATCGCCGTCGCCGGACGGCACCCATCCCAGGTGCATGAGGGTGTGGACGGTCTTGTTCGCCAGCTCCCGGACGCACTCGTTGTCGAGCTCGTAGACGGGGGTGAACGGGGTGTCGTCGGAGTCGGAGTCGCCGACGGTCTCGCGGAGGTCACGCGGCAGACGGTCGCGCAGCGGCTTGACTCGCGTCCCAAGACCCGTCTTGGGCTTGTCCCACCCGAACAGGGCGCCGAGCTTCCAGCGCACGTCGAACAGGAACCGGACCGGAGGGCTCTGCTTGGCGAATCCGCCGCCCGTCCGCAGCGCGGCGAGCATCAGGGGGAAGTCGTCCGGCCCGGCGCCGGGGGTACGGAAAGACCACACGTCCTCGACCCGGAAGTCGGGGGTGATCTCGTGGACCCGCCACGGCTGATCGGTATGCGCTGTGAGAGGAAGCTTCATGGCCACTGCCGCCTTTCCTGCTCGGGGACGTCGTCCCCCATCCCCGTTATACGCTTGCGTATAAAGCGAGACTAGATCGAATATGCGGTTGCGTATATCCGGTGGATGGGTGAGGTGGGACACATCGTGGGCGCTGCTCGCACACCGCGCGACAGATGGGTTGAGGAAGGTCTGCGCGCGCTGGCCGACGGGGGGCCGGACGCCGTCAGGGTCGAGGCACTGGCCAAGCGACTGGGCGTCACCAAGGGCGGGTTCTACGGGTACTTCGCCGACCGCGACGCGCTGCTGGAGGCCATCCTGGACACCTGGGAGCGGGAGAGCACCGACGAGGTGATCGACCGGGTCGAGCGCGAGGGCGGCGACCCGAGGACCAAGATCCAGCGCGCGGGTGTGCTCACCTTCTCCAGCGACCGCCTGCTCCCCATCGACCTGGCGGTGCGCGACTGGGCCCGGCGTGACGAGGCGGTCGCCGAGCGCCTGCGCCGGGTGGACAACCGGCGCATGGCCCTGCTGCGCGAAATGATCGGCACGTTCTGCTCCGACCCCGACGAGGTGGAGGCCCGCAGCCTGCTCGCCTTCTGTATGGCGATCGGGCGCCACTCCCTCGCCGCCGACCATGAGGGCCGCGCCCGGGCCGAGGTTCTCGCCCGGGCCGCCGACCTGATCCTCGACCGCACCAGCGGCCGGTAGGGCGCGGGCCGGGAGGACGGGGAGGGCCCCGGCCGGCGCCGAGCGTGCAGCCCATGGCGGCGGTGGTCATGGCGCCGGATACCGGACCGGGGCGGCCTACTTCGCCGCCGGCACTTCCTCCGGCCGCTGCGCGGTCGGGGCCTGCTCCGCGCCGGCCCGCACCGCCGCGGCCCGGCCGCGCACCCGTACGAGCATCAGCACTGCCCCCGCGCCGGATATCGCGGTGGCCGTCCAGAACGCGATGGTGAAGCCCGAGGCGGCCGGCACGGCGGTGGCTCCGATCGTCCGCGAGGCCAGGATCGCCGTGGCCAGCTGGCTGCCCACCGCGCCGCCGACCGTGCGGGCGACCGTGTTGATGCCGTTGGCGGTGGCGATGCGGTCGGCCGGGGTCACGTCGTGGACGAGCTTGGGCAGGGCGGCCATGGCGAAGCCGAAGCCGGTGCCGATCACGGCGTAGCAGACCACGAGTTGCCATACCGCCTCATGGAAGAGCGACAGCAGTCCCCCGCCCGCGGCGCTGACCGCCAGGCCCAGGGAGAGCGGCGCGCGGGGGCCGAGGCGGCGCTCCACCCGCCCGGCCAGCGAACTCGCGGGGAGGCCCAGCAACGTACCCGGCAGCAGGATGAGTCCAGCCGCGGTCACCGAGGCCCCGAAGCCGTAAGTGACCAGGTGGTGCAGCGATTCCGGGAGGCCGGTGGGCAGTTCGGCGAGCTTCGGGATGAGCACGTAGAACACGAACTGGGTGGCGCCGAGCAGGAAGGCCCCCAGGTGGACGGGGCCGATGGACCGGCCCAGCAGCAGAGCGGGGTCGATGAGCGGATGCACCGTGCGCCGCTCCCAGACCAGGAAGACCGCTCCCACCACGACGCAGCCGGCGAAGAGGCCGAGGACCCGGCCTGAATCCCACCCCCAGCGCGGCCCCTGGGTCAGCGCGAGCAGGAGGCAGACCAGCGCCGCGCCGAGCAGCACCGCACCCCACACGTCCAGCGGCTCCCGCGAGGTGGGCGGACTGGGCGGCACCCAGCGCACCACGGCGACGAGAGCGGCGGCCACCAGCACCGCGCCGGCGACGAACAGCCAGCGCCATGAGGCGTAGTCGACCAGCAGGCCGCCGACCAGCAGCCCGGCGCCGGCCGCGCCGGCCACCAGGCCGGAGGTCAGTCCCAACCCGAAGGCGACCCGGTGCGGCGGCAGCGCCTCCCGCACCAGCCCGAGGGCGAGCGGCAGCAGCGCCAGACTGACGCCCTGCACCGCGCGGAAGCCAATGAGGGAGGCGACGTCCCAGGCGAAGGCGGCTCCCAGGGTGCCCGCGAGGTGGATGGCGAGCGTGATGAGCAGCATCTTGCGCTTGCCGTGGATGTCGCCCAGGCGGCTGATCAGCGGCGTGAGCACCGCGCTGCTGAGGAGCGTGGCGCTGAGCACGGCCCAGGAGGCGGCCGCCGCGCTGGTGTTCAGCTCCCTCTGCAGGATGCCGAGGGTGGGCACCAGCATGGTCTGTACGAGGGAGTAGGAGAGGACCGCGAGGATCAGCGCGATCAACGGTGCGTTTCCGGTACGGGAGCGGGCGGTGGCCAAGGGACATTCCTCGGGGTCGGCTGCGGACACACCATTAGCGAACAACGTTCGCTACGCAGCGAGGTTAGGTTAAGCGAACATTGGTCGCAAGGCTTTGCCGAGAGGAGCGCTGTGTAGAGTGACCGCCGTGAATCCCAGGGGCCCCGGCCGCCCGCGCATCCTCTCCCGGGCTCTCATCGTCACCGCAGCGCGGCGCATCGCGGACGAGGAAGGCATCGAGGCGCTGACCGTGCGCCGGGTGGCCCAGCAGCTGAACACCGGGCAGGCTTCCCTCTACCGCCACATCGCCGACCGCGGAGAACTGCTCCACCTGCTCGCCGACGACGTGGCCGTGCATCTGCCGCTGCCGCAGGACCATCCCGACGTCCGTACGCGGATCCAGAGCCAGTGGCTGGCGGCATACGACTACCTGGCCGACCATCTGTGGGCGGCGAGGATCATCGCGGAGGGCGAGCATGTGGTGGACAGCGGCCGCCGCTTCGCCGAGAGCGCGTTGCGGACGCTCGCCGACGCGGGGCTCTCACCGGACGACGCGTCGCGCGCGTATCGCGCGCTGTGGCACCTCCTGCTGGGGCACCTGCTCAACGCCCACCCCGTCGGGCACACCCTCCAGGACACCGCGGCGCCGGAGACTGCCGAGACCGCCGAGGGTCGGCGGCCCGGCGGCGAGGAGGTTGAGCCGGTGGCGGCGACTCACCCGACCGACGCGTCCCGGGCCGACTTCGGCTGGGCCTTGCCTCGTCTGCTCGCCGGCGTGCTCGACTCACCGGCCGCAGGCTGACCGGTCCCTGACTGACCGGTCTCCGGGCAGCCAGTCTGCGGGCGGCCGGTGAGGTAGGCGGCCGTGGCCCGATGGCGTCAGGCGTCCGGAAGAGGACGAGCCGTCCCGGTGGAGTCGGGGGCGGTGAGGATGGCGGGGGTCGGGCCGTCCGGGCGGACGGTGATGCTGTAGGCGGCCTTGGCGGGAGTGGAGCGGAAGGTCAGGGCGTGGGCGGGCAGCAGGTGTTCGAGGAGGATGGTCGACTCGCGGAGGGCGAACTGCAGGCCGAGGCAGGCGCGAGGACCGATCCCGAAGGGCAGGTAGGCGCCTGGCGTCGCGGGGCGGCCGCCTGGGGTGGTGAAGCGCCGCGGGTCGAAATGCTCCGGGTCCGGCCACAGCCGCGGGTCGCGGTGGACGAGGTAGGGGCAGACCAGAAGATCGGTGCCGGCCTCGATGGCGTGGCCGGCCAGGGTGTCGTCCTCGGTAGCGTGGCGGGGCAGGATCCAGGCGGACGGGTAGAGCCGCAGCGTCTCGTGGACCAGGGCCTGGATGGCCGCCCGGCGCCGCGGTGAGCCTTCCGCGCCCGCGGCCAGGGCCTGTTCACGGGCTGCGGGGTGGCGGTCGAGGAGCAGGTAAAGCCAGGTCAGGGTGGTGGCGGTGGTCTCGTGGCCGGCGACCAGCAGGGTGACCAGTTCATCGCGGATCAGGCCGTCGGTGTACTCCGGGCGCTCGGTTGCCGCGTCGAGCAGGACGTGCAGCAGGCCCGGGCCATCGGGGCCGGCAGCGCCGTGGCGGGCGGCCTCGATGGCGTGCCGGGCGACCGCGTCGATCCTGGCCAGGTCGGCGGCGACGGCCCCCTGGACGTCGGCGGCGTCGGCGGGCAGGCTCGGCAGGGCCGCCACCACGGTTGCCACGGCGGCCAGCTCGTGCTCGGTTTCGGCGTCCAGGGGGTGGCCGGTGAGGGAGCGCCAGATGGTGTCCAGGGCGAAGCGGCGCATCTCCTCACCGACGTCGAGGGTCTGCCCGGTGCGGGCGTACCCGGCCCAGCGCTCGGCGGTGGTCCGGGCGGCCTCGGTGATCCGCTGCTCGTAGCGGCGCATGCCGGTGCCGGTGAACTGGGACTGCAACAGCCGCCGTTGTCGCTTCCACGCCTCGCCGGTGGCGGCGAGGACACCGTCGCCGATCAGCAGACGGGCGCGGTGGGAGCGCTTGACGTACCGGTCCGGATGCTGGGCGAGCACATGCTGGACGGCCTGCGGTTCGGTGACCAGGACCGTGGGGCGTGGACCGAGGCGGAACGCGGCGATACCGCCGAGCCGCTCACGGGCCAGCGTCAGCAGGTCGACCAGTTCCTCTCCCTCTGATCGCCATCGCTCCACAAGGGCGGAGTCCAGCTCAGGGACCGGCCGAGGCGCTCCGGAAGCGTTCGGCGAGAGGTCGGCGGAACGGGCTTCGGTGGCCACAGATCTTCTCCTGTTCGACCGCTGGGCTTGGCCCCTGACGGAGCGTGAGCATCACGGACTGTACGGGAACCGGCGTGCCCGGTGACAGCCCGCCCACTGCCGGCGTGCGTCGACCGGGCGTCACCCGTCCGGACCGGGTCCGGCTCGGCGCGCGCGACCGGGGCTGATGCGAGCCGGCCGCCCAGGGGGGATGGTGGTGGTCCGCCCTCATCGAGCCTTGGAGACAGTCCATGACCGGCACCATCACCGTCGGACTCGACGGCACCGACCACTCCCTCGCCGCCGCCGACTGGGCCGCGGACGAGGCCGTATGCCGCGGCAAGCGGTTGCGCCTGGTCCACGCCTGGGTGGAGAACCCGATCGACACCGCCGTCGCCGAGGACAGGGACGCGCCCGAGCGCTTCGCCCGCGGCGTCCTGCGCGACGGCGAGGCCCGAGTGCGCGCCGCCCACCCGGAGCTGGAGGTGACGACCGGGCTGCTGGCCGACGAACCGGTGCCCGCGCTCGTCGCCGCGGCGGCCGACACCGACATCCTGGTGCTGGGCTCACGCGGGCACGGCGCCGTACTCGGCTACCTGCTCGGCTCGGTCTCGCTGCGGGTCCTGCGTCAGGCCACCTGCCCGGTCGTCGTGGCCCGACCCGTGCGGCCCTCGGACGCACCGCGGCGGCTCGATGAGGTGGTGGTCGGCGTCGGCGACACCGGCTCACGGGACAACGACGTCAACCCGGTCCTGGAGTTCGCCTTCGCCGAAGCGGCCGCGCGCGGCACCACCCTGCGGGCGATCCGCGCCTGGACCATTCCGCCCGTCTTCGCCTGGAGCGCCGCCTCGATGCGGCTGTCCGACGAGGCCGGCGGGCTGGAGCCGCGGCAGCGGCAGGAGTTGGCCGAGGCCCTGGAGCCGTGGCGCAAGGAGTACCCGGAGGTGGAGGTGGTCGAGCACGTGGAGATCGGCTCCGCCCCGGAGGTGCTGCTGACCAACAGCGGCCGGGCCGCCCTGGTGGTGGTCGGGGAGCACCACCCCGGGGGCCGGCTGCGGCGGCTGGGTTCCACCGTCCACGCCGTACTCCACCACGCCACGGCCGCCGTGGCGGTCATCCCCGGCTGAACGGCCAAGGCCCCGGGCTCATATCGAGCTCGGGGCCTTGGCGAGTGGAGCGCCCGGCAGGCCTTGCACCTGCATCTCCCACCGGTTGGTGGACGTCTTTCCTTGGACCACAGACGCGTGACTCCCGCGCCATGCCTGCGCCGGAGTTACGTGAAAGATCGTACAGGATCCGCAGCCCGCTCTGTCACCTCGCGCGGGGCAGGTGCGCGAGGGCGGCGATGAGCGGGGCGGGCAGGTACGCGGGCCGCTGGGGGCTGCCCACCTGGTAGGCGAAGTACCCCAGGGTGCCGCTCACCCGCACCTCCTCGGCGTTCTCCCCCTGGTAGACCACGCGGCAGCCGCCCGCGGCCTCCTTCGCGCGCTCCCACAGCACCGGGGCCGGCTTCCGTTCCGCCTCGGTCCGCGGGGTGAGGATCCGGTCGCCGAAGTCCGACCAGGCGAACGGGCGGGAGTCCTTCCACGCCGCGTCGACCACCGTCCGCAGCCGCGCCGCCCGCTCCGCGTCGGTGGCGCCCCAGGAGGAGGGGACGTTGGTGATCAGCCCGACGGGGACGTGGCGGGCGCGCAGCGCGCGCAGATGCTCGGCGGCACCGGGCAGATAGCCCATGCTCCCGTCGCCGGCGGTGTGCACCAGCGTCTCACCGAGGTCGAAGTAGGCCACGACGCAGCCGGCGCCTCGCGTTCCCTGTCCACCTCCGTCCGGTTCGCGCTCGGCGGCGCCCGCGGCCGCGCCCGCCATCGTCATCGCCACCGCCCCGCCGAGGGCGAGCAGAAGTCGGCGGCGGGGTCTGTGAGCGGAGGTCTTCGTCATCGGCATCCCTTTCCGTTCGAGCGGCCAAGATCGTACGCACTTCAAGCAGCTCGTGCGGCCATACCCGAAAAATCCGGGTGATCGTAACGACCGGGCCCCGGTGGCATGGGAGTTGCGTCGACCCAAGGCCGGCGGCGGAAGAAGCCGGGTGCCGGGCTGTCGGGCTGCCGGGCTGCCGGCGGGTCGGGCCGCGCGTGTCGCGGGAGGTTTCACGCCCGCCAGGGGCCCGTCCGCATCCACACCGTCGCCACCGACGTCACCGCCAGCAATCCGGCACTGATCAGCAGGCTCACCCGCAGGCCGGCGACGAACCCGTCCGCGATCAGGGCGCCGAAGGCGGCGATGCCCAGGCCACCGGCGACCTGGCGGGCGGCGTTGAGCACGCCTGCCGCGAGTCCGGCCCGTTCGGCGGGCACCGCGTCGATCATCGCGGTGGTGACCGGAGGCACCGTCAGCGCGCACCCCAGCGCCAGCGGGATCAGCATGACGGCCAGCCAGGGGGCGGGGGTCGTCTCGTCGACCAGGAGGAGGAGCAGCAGGGCCGCCGCCGCCAGCGGCTGACCCACGAGCATGGGCAGGCGGGGTCCGAAGCGGGCTGCCATCTTGCCCGCCACGACGTTCGTCACCGCGATCAGGCTCGTCATGGGGAGGAACATCAACCCGGCCGACAGTGCCGAACGGTGCTGCACCTGCTGGAAGAAGAGGCTGAAGACGAAGACCATGCCGTAGAAGGCCACGCTGACCGCCGCACCCGCCGCGACCGTGATCACCACGGTGCGGTCGCGGAACAGGCTCAGCGGGACGACCGGGTGTGCCTGCCGCGACTCCACCCACCAGAACGCGGTGCCCGCCGCCAGCGCCACGGCCAGTGCGATCAGACCCGTCGTACCTCCCTCGATCACCGCGAAGGCCAGTGCCGCGAGGGTGACGGTGGCGGTCACCTGCCCGGGCAGGTCCAGGGGAGCGGGCCGGCGCTCCGACCGGGGCGCGCGGACCAGCAGGGCCAGGGCCAGCGCCGCCAGCGGCAGATTGACGAAGAAGATCCCGCGCCAGTCCCACACCGTGGTGAGCACCCCGCCCGCGACCGGGCCGACCGCGACGGCCGCCGAGCCGCCCGCAGTCCACAGCGCCACGGCACGCGCCCGCTTGACGGCGTCGTCCGGGTAGGCCTGGCGGACGAGGGCGAGCGAGGCGGGCAGCATGACAGCGGCCGCGACCCCCTGCGCCACCCGCGCGCCGATCAGGACCGGCAGGTTCGGTGCGAGGCCGCAGGCCCCGGAGGCCAGGGCGAACACCGTGATGCCGAGGGCGTACGTCCGGGTGGCGCCCGCCCGGTCCGCCAGGGCGCCGGTGGAGAGCATCAGCGCGGCGAAGGCGAGGGTGTAGGCGTCGACCACCCACTGCAGTCCGGCCGTGCCACCGCCCAGCGCGTGCTCCATCGAGGGCAGGGCCACGTTGACGATGGACGCGTCCAGGCAGGTCAGGGTGAAGCCCAGGAGGGCGGCGGCCAGGGTCAGGCCGGGTGAGGGCAGACGTGTGCCGGTGGGCAACTCCTCCGGTGTGGGGCGGTGTTCCGCGGTCTGGGTCAGGTGGTGCGTAGCCATGCCCTTCACTCTGGCGATGCCGGGCGGCGTAGAGTAGCGGCCTGAATGCCATACATCCGGAGGTTCTGGCCATGCCGCAGCCGAGCCGGGCGCACCGCGTCGCCGTGATCGCCCCATCCCCCGTGTCGATGTTCAACCTGGCCATCCCCGAGATGCTCTTCGAGAAGACGGAGGTGGACGGGCGACCGGGTTACGAGGTGGTCGTCTGCACGCCGGTGCCCGGCCGGATCGCCACGACCGGCGGCCTCTCGCTGGAGGTGGACCGCGGCCTGGACGCGGTGGACGACGCCGACACGGTGCTGATCGCGGGCACCGGGCACCGCTACCAACCCGATCCGCGGACCGTCGCCGCGGTCCGCGAGGCCGCCGCCGCGGGCAAGCGCATCACCTCCATCTGCAGCGGCGCGTTCGTGCTGGCGGAGGCGGGGCTGCTGGAGGGGCGCAGTGCCACCACCTACTGGGAGCTCGCCGAGGAGCTGCGCAGCCGCTATCCGGCGGTCGATCTCAAGGGCGATGTCCTCTACGTCCAGGACGAGTCGGTGATGACCTCGTCGGGGTATGCCGCCGGGATCGATCTGTGCCTGCACATCATCCGCACCGACTACGGTGCCGCCGTGGCCAACCGGGTGGCCCGCGCGGCGCTGGTGGCCCCGGTGCGGCCGGGCGGCCAGACCCAGTTCACCCAGACCCCGCTGCCGCCCGAGCGCGGCAACGCCTGTGCCGATACCCGGGGCTGGGCGATGCGGCACCTCGACGAGCCGCTCACCCTCACCGACCTGGCCCGGCACGCGGGTGTCAGCGTGCGCACCCTCACTCGCCGCTTCCACGCCGAGAGCGGGGTCAGCCCATTGCAGTGGCTGCTGCACCAGCGCATCGAGCGGGCCAAGGAGTTGCTGGAGACGACCACCTTGCCGATGGACCAGGTGGCCCGGGCCTGCGGCCTCGGCACGGCGGACTCCCTGCGCAGTCATCTGACCCGCCGCACCGGACTCAGCCCGAGCGCCTACCGGGCCCAGTTCAGCCGCCTCGCCCCCGCGCCGGCGGCAAGCGCACCCTGACGGGCGGATGTCACCGCCCCGCTGTGCCTGTGGATTCCCGGGGCTACCGGGGGTGGGCGCCTGACGCTGTTTCGAGGTTGTGGGTCATGCGCTCCAGGACGAGGACGGCCGTGCGGTACTCCTCCGGGGAGATGCCGGTCGCGACCAGCTCGCGGAACGCTTTGACGCGTTCGGCGACGTCGGCCAGGCGCCGGCGGCCCCCGGGGGTGAGGGCGAGGCTGCCCGCGGCGGGGCGAGTTGCCCAGTCGTCGGCGAGCAGGGTGTCGATGGCGGCGGCCAGCGTGGGGGCGTCGGCGTTGGCGGAGAGAGTCGACAGGACATCGGCGTCGGTGGCCTCGCCGGTGTCGTCGATGACGTTGAGGACTTGCCAGGCGATCCGGGTGAGGCCGAAGCCGTCGAGCATGTCGTCCATGTAGTGGGTGAGGGCCTTGTCAGTGCGGTTGAGCCAGTAGCCGATGGGCTTCACGTGCTTTCTCCGGAGGTGGGGCGCGGCCCGCGGGTCGCGCGGGGGGTGTCAGTGATGCGCGGGCGCGGAGGACAGGAGCGCGGACCAGTCCTGGCCGGCGGCCCAGTCGGTGAAGCGGTGCCAGCCGACTTCGGGGAAGTCTCGGCGCAGCCCGGCGACGTCGACGTCCAGGCCACGGGTGGTGAAGTACTCGAACATCGCCGCCAGGTCGGCGGACCGGGTCCGAACGTAGGCCAGGGGCACTTCCTGGTGGGCGATCGGGCGGCCGATGGCCACCGCGAGGATCTCCGCCATCTGGCCGGGGGTGCGCTCGTCGGAGGCGATGTCGATGCGCTGCCCGGCGAACTGCTCGCGGCGCTGGAGGACCAGTGCGGCGAACGCGCCGATGTCGGCGGCGGGGATGAGGGTGAGCGGCACGCCGGTCGGCATGGGCCAGGCGAAGGTGGATTCGCGGAGTCCGTCGAGGGTCCAGCCGCTGGCGTAGTTGTCCATGAAGGCCGCCGGAGCGATCACCGTCCAGGGCACGCCGGCCGCGCGCAGGTGGTACTCGACCAGGCGCTTGCTCTCGTAGTGCGGGACACCGGTGTCGCGGTCGGCGTGGGCGGCGGAGGTGAACACGATGTGCCCGAGGCGGGCGGCCGCCGCGGCGTCGACGAGGGCCTTGCCCTGCCGCGCTTCGGTGGCGGTGTCGGCGCCGAAGGGGGTGGTGACGGCGAAGAGGGAGTCGGCACCGGCGAGGGCGGCGTCGAGGGAGCCGGTGTCGTCGAAGTCGGCGCGGCGCACGTCGGCGCCGAGGCGGCGCAGGGCGTCGGCGGCGGGCGACTCGGGGCGGCGGGTGAGCGCGCGCACGCGGTGGCCGGCGGCCAGCAGGGCGCGGGCGGTGGCCCCGCCCTGGGCTCCGGTCGCTCCTGTGACGGCGATGGTGAGCATGGTTCTCCAGAGGTAGGATCGCTGCGTGGCGCAGCTAGTGCGTTACGCAGGAGACTACGGCATATTGCTGCGTCGCGCAGCGTTTAGGAGTGTGATCCAGGTGACAGACTCGCGCCGGACCCGGCTGTACGAGGAGTTGTCGACGGAGTCCCGCCGCTATCTGGCGGCGTATGTGCTGTTCAACCAGGCCATCGCCGATCACCTGGGACTGCATCCGACGGACGTGCAGTGCCTGAGCCTGCTGACGGCCGAGCCCGAGCCGCTCACCGTCCGGCAGATCGCCGACATGACGGGCCTGACCACGGGCTCGGCCACCCGGCTGGTGGACCGTCTGGAGCGAGGGGGCTATGTCGTCCGCGCGCCCGACCGGCAGGACCGCCGCCGGGTGCTGGTCACCCCGGTCCCGGAGCGCATCGCCCGCGTCACCGCGGTGTGGGACGACCTCGGGCCGGCATGGCAGGCACTCCTGGAGGAGCACACCGAGGAGGAGCTGGAGGTGATCATCCGTCATATGCGGCGGGCGCACGACCTCAGCCACGCCCAGATGCGGCACCTGCGATCCCGCCCGAAGCCGGACTGAGGGGCACGGGGATCCGACTGCCGCTTCGAGCCCGGCCGGGTTTCGAGCCCGGCCGGGAACGCTGGCGCGGCCAGGGGTGTCCGGTGGGTCGACGCCGCGCGGACCCGCCGGACACCCCCCAAGGGCCGCGCCGCCCTACTTCGGCCCGCCGACCGGCTCGGCCGGCTTGCGGAACGCCGGCCCGGTCAGCTGAAGAACCATATGTAGGCCGAGGCGAGGCCCGCGGCCAACCAGAGCACTCCGAAACCGATACCTACGAGGATCAGCACCGCCAGCACGCTGTCAATCTTGCCCGCCAGTGTGGACCGGTGTCGGGGCTCCAGATCTTGTGAACTCACCGGTTCAACCTACGACAAAAAGGAGGTGTGTGCGGACATTTGCTCAGACGCGAGCGGCCGAAGAAGTGCAATCCCCCCGTGAACGACCGGTTTTCGGGAGCCAGATACGTGGTGACGGGCAGTTCGTCTCGCGGCGCCGCAACCATCGGACGCACTCGCACGAGCGGCACCGGCCATGACCTCCGCCAGGCGGGGCGTGCGGTGCGTCACCGGCGACACACACATGGTCACCAGACTCTCCTCCAGGGGCACCGCCGAGGACTGGGCGCTCTGTCACAAAAGACCGATATGGTTAATTTTGCAGGAAGTGTGGCCATGGATGGGCAGGCACTGATGAGCACACCCGGCCCCTTTGACGGTGCGCTCGGGGAGCCCCCGAGCGGTCCACTCGCCGCGTCGAGCAGCCCGTTCGACACGACACGTTCGGCTGTCGCCGTGATCGGCGCCCACGGTCTGATCGAGCGCTGGAGCCGGGGCGCGCGCGCCATGCTCGGCTATCGGGCCGCTGACGTCGTGGGGCGCCCGGCCACGGCACTGCTCGCCGATGACGGCGAGGGCACGCCGGCGCTCTCCGAGCGTCTGCGCGTGGCCGGCGGCGGGGAGACGCTGGTGTCCGTGCGTCACCGGGACGGACACCGCCTGGATCTGGCCGTGCGGGCCTGTCTGCTGTCGGAGGCGCCGGGGGCGTCGAGCTGGCTGGTGGTCGCCACGGAGGCGGCTCGGGTGCAGGAGTGGGAGCGGGAGCAGGAGGTGCTCCGCGCGGTGTTCGCCCAATGCCCCTTCGGTATGTCCGTGATGGACGCCCAGTTGCGGTACATGCTGATCAACCCCGCCCAGGAGCGCATGGACGGCGTGGCCGCGCGGCAGCGGCTGGGTCGCCGCCCAGGCGAGGCGATACCGGGCGCCGAAGGCGCGGCCATCGAGCGGGAGGCCCAGCAGGTGCTGGAGGCCGGAAAGCCGAGCCCGGTCGCCGAGCGGATCCGCTCGGCGCTCGCCGGCCCGGACGTCCCGGACCGGAACGGCCAGGTGCGGTCCGGGTCGTCCTTCCGGCTGCACGCCCCCTCGGGGCGGGTGCTCGGGGTGTGCCAGACGGTCGTCGACGTCACCAGCCACTACCGGGCGCGGCAGCGGCTGGCTCTGGTGAACGAGGCGAGCTGGCGCATCGGCACGACGCTGAATCTCTACGAGACGGCCCGCGAGCTCACCGACGTCCTGGTGCCGCGCGTCGCCGACTTCGTCACCATCGATCTCCTCGATGCCGTGGTGCGGGCCGAGGAGCTGCGCCCGGGGCCGGTGAGTGAGGAGGAAGTGCTCCGCCGGACGGCGCACCGGTCGATCCGCAAGGATGCGCCGGAGGCGGTCGTCCAACCGGGGGAGCCCTCCCGCCACTACCCGGGTTCCCTGCCGAACCGGTGCCTGAGGACGGGACGGCCGATCCTGAGGGCTTCGATCGATCACGACGAGCCTGCGCTCCTGGCCGACGCTCCGCGCGCCACGAAGGTGCGCGAGTTCGGCATCCACTCCGCCATGGCCGTGCCGTTGCAGGCCAGAGGCATCACCATGGGTGTGGTGTCGCTGACGCGGTGGAAGAACCCGGATCCCTTCGACGAGGACGACCTGCTGCTCGTCGAGGAGCTGGTGGCCCGTGCGGCCGTGTGCATCGACAACGCCCGGCGCTTCACCCGCGAGCACAGCGCGGCGCTCGCGCTGCAGCGCAGCCTGCTGCCGCACAGCGTGCCACGGCAGAGCGCGGTGGACATCGCGTACCGCTACCTGCCCGCCGACGCGCAGGCCGGGGTGGGCGGGGACTGGTTCGACGTCATCCCGCTCTCCGGGGCGCGGGTGGCACTGGTGGTCGGCGACGTGGTCGGGCACGGCATCCACGCGGCGGCCACCATGGGCCGGCTGCGCACCGCGGTCCTCACCCTCGCCGACCTGGACCTGGCCCCGGACGAGCTGCTCGCCCACCTCGACGACCTGGTCATCCGGCTCTCCGAGGAGGAGGAGAGCCGCAGCACCTCCGACAAGGAGGTCGGCGTGATCGGTGCCACCTGCGTCTACGCGATCTACGACCCCATCACGCGCCGCGCCACCATCGCCCGGGCGGGGCACCCGGCGCCGGTGATCTCCCGCATGAACGACCCGGTCGAGCTCCCCCAGGTGCCGGCCGGGCCGCCCCTCGGCCTGGGCGGTCTGCCGTTCGAGTCCACCGAACTGGAGCTGGAGGAGGGATCCGTTCTCGCCTTCTTCACCGACGGGCTCATCGAGGCCGGCGACCGCGACATCGACACCGGCTTCGAGCGCCTGTTCTTCGCCTTGGCCCATCCCGACCGGCCGCTGGAGGAAATCTGCGACACCATGGTCCGCACGCTGCTGCCGGACCGCCCGCACGACGACGTCGCCTTCCTCGTCGCCCGCACCCGGGGCCTGCCGAGCGAGGACATCGCCTCCTGGGACCTGCCCGCGGACCCCGCCACCGTCGCCGACGCCCGGCACATGGCCGGGCAGCAGGTGGCCGCGTGGGGCCTGCACGAAGTGGTCTTCACCACGGAGCTGATCGTCAGCGAGCTGATCACCAACGCGGTCCGCTACGGCGCGGATCCGATCCATCTCCGCCTGATCCGGGACCGGAACCTCATCTGCGAGGTCTCCGACGGCAGCAGCACCTCGCCGCACCTGCGCCACGCCCGCAGCACCGACGAGGGCGGCCGGGGGCTCTTCCTCGTCGCCCAGTGCGCCCAGCGCTGGGGCACGCGCTACACCCCGCACGGCAAGACCATCTGGACCGAGCAGTGGCTTCCGCCCTCCACCGGCCTCGCCGCATGACAACGAGTCCGTCGATGCGGTATGGCGCGGTGCGGTGCGGTGGCCGGGGAGTTATCCGGTTGTCCGTCATTCCGGCACCGCACTACCGTGCCGATGTGGATCTCTTCTCACGCTCCTGGACAGCGTTGCGCACGGCGGTCGCCGAGCTGGCGGACGAGGATTTCGCACAGCCCTCCGGATGCGCCGGCTGGCTCGTACGGGACCTGGTGTGCCACCTGATCATCGACGCCCAGGACGTCCTGATCACCCTGGTGACCCCTGCCGAGACCGAGCCGACCCGCGACGCGGTGACCTACTGGCAGGTCGCCGAGACCCTGCCGACCGGTGAGGACCCCCTTGACGCGCTGATCGTCCGGCTGGCCGCCGCCTACCAGGAGCCAGGGCTGCTCACGTTCCACCTCGACGACGTCGGCTCCGCCGCCGGACGCGCCGCCGAACTCGCCGACCCGGCCCTCCGGGTCAGCACCCAGGACATCGTGATCACCGCGGGCGACTACCTCTCCGCCTACGTCCTGGAGTGGACGCTGCACCACCTCGACCTGGTCGCGCACCTGCCGCGCGTTGCGGGGCCGCCCGCGGAGGGGCTGGCCCGGTCACGCGAGATGCTGGAGCGGATCGCCGGGGCCGCGTTCCCCGCGTCGTTCTCCGACACGGACGCGCTGCTGGTCGGCACCGGGCGGCGTGCCCCGAGCGACGCGGAGCGGGCCGCGTTGGGCGAGCTGGCGGCGAAACTCCCGCTCGTCCTCGGATAGGGCCGAGGCGGGAGCAGGGTGAGCACCGCGAGGAGCGGGACCATGGTCACGGCATGATCACTTCGATGTCCGATTACCGCCGGATCCAGCAGCGTGCGGCGGCCAGACTCGGCACCATGCATGACACGGACAGCACACTGCTCAGCCACTTCGACACCGCGGCGGAGGGTTTCGGCGACCGGCTGCGGGCGGTCCCGGACACGCGCTGGGAGGACGCCACGCCCTGCACCGAATGGAACGTGCGTCAACTGGTCGACCACATGATCCAGGGAAGCCGTATCTACACCTCGCTGCTGCGGGGCGGCAGCAGTGCGGAGTTCATGGCGAATCTGAACCAGGGCACGTTCGACGGCGACCCGGTGGCCACCTATCAGGAAGCGGTGGCCGATTGCCGGGCGGCGTTCCGTCTCGCCGGCGCGCTCGACCGGATCGTCGACTACCCGTTCGGTCCCGTGCCGGGCCGGCAGTTGCTGGGCCTCTACGTGGTCGACGCGATCACTCACACCTGGGATCTGGCCCGAGCGGTACGGCTCGACGAACGACTCGACCCCCGCACGGTGGGCTGGATCCTCGACAACTTCGAGTGGATCTACCACGGCGTCAGCGAAAGCCCGATCACGGACAGCGACCGCTACTACGGGACGCCGACGCAGGCTCCGGCGTCGGACGGTTCCGGACAGGACCGCCTCCTGAGAGCGATGGGGCGCAAGCCGTAGGCTTCCGGCGGCTGCCCCCTCGTGTCGGGATATACCACTTTGACTTGCCGTTACAGGTGAGTTCGCGAAAAGGCAACTGAACCTGGTCGCCGCGGTGTTATGTAATGACCGTTTAGACCGGAATGCCGCCTCACATTCCGTTACATGCGGGGCGATTTACGCAATTGGCCTTTGCGCTGCGTGAGGTTATGGTCACAGCCCGAGCGTGCGGGTCCCGCCTCCGGTTTGCCGACCCTGCGGGACCGCGCGCTTCTCCTACTGACACGAAGGAGCAGACCAACGTGGACTCCCCGAGTCTCCGCGAGGCCAAACCTCCCTGCGGAAGGCGGCTTCGGGACATCGAAGCTACCAGCGTTACGAAATTCCTCCCGCCGGTAGCTGACTGGTCAGCAGCGAGCGCGGCGCGTCGTTTCACCGTCCGGTCCCTCGATTCCCGCCTACCGGCGCCGTCCACCCCGCCCGGTGCACCGTGCGCCCGGCTTCCGAAGGGCTCCCGGCGTCCCAGCTCAGCCCGTGTTCCGGTCGCCGGCCAGGCGGCTGAGGCCGGGAAGGGCCGCCCAGCGGACGCACCGTCGGGCGGGGCGGTGTATTCGTCGTCCGCTCCGCGCCATCGCGGGCACCTGAGTGACGTTATGGTGCCGACGAAATTCCGACGGTGAGGGACGCGATGCAGGAAGCAGACCTGCCTCACGCCTGGTGCCTGAACTGCCAGCGGGAGCTGACGGCGCGGAAAGGCCGGGGGCGCCGGCCTCGGTACTGCGGTACGGCCTGCCGGCAGGCCGCGTACCGGAAGCGGGAGAAGAGGACCGAGGAGCCCGCCGGCCCGGACGAGGTGATGGACCAGGCGCTGCGAGAGCTGGCAGCCGATGCCCAGGAGGAGGTCCGGCACCTGATCAGACTGCTGTCTCCGCACGACCGGGACACGGTGATCCAGTCGCTGCAGACCGTGGTTCGTCTCCGCCGCCAGGTCGACACGCTGACCGCGGGCGTGGTCGGCCAGGCGCGGCGGCGCAAGGTGTCGTGGGAGACGATCGGGAACCTGCTGGCCGTCAGCCCCGGGACCGCGCGACGGCAGTTCCGCGAGGGCGCCATCGACCGCCGCCTCCAGCGGCGCCCCCAGCCCGTCCCCCCGAGGGCCGCACCCTCCCAGGCAGGTGGCGGGAGCCGCGATCCGGCCCAGTCCTTGCCGAAGTTAGCGCGATCGTCGCGCAGGGCCGGCAACCAGTTGGCGCCTGTTCTCTCTCATCTGCAGCGTGCCTCCGACGCGTCGCTGCGGCAGTTGGGCAGGGGCATCGGCGTCTCGTCCTCCTATGTGTCCCGGATCCTGAGCGGGGAGAAGTTCCCGAGCTGGGAGCTCACGGAGCGGTTCGCGCGCGCGTGCGGAGCGGATCCGATGCCGCTGTTGCGCGTCTGGGAGAACGAGAAGCTGCGCCAGGGGCGCGGTTCCGCGACGTACGAGCCCCCGCCGCTGCTGCCCGGACCCGGCCGGACCATCCAGGAGATCGCGTGCATGGAGCCGCTGCACGACGCCCTGGGCAGCCTGCACCGTCGAGCGGGGTCGCCCTCCCCTCGGGCGATCGCGGTCGTGGCCGGCCTGACGGAGGAGGAAATCCTCAGCCTGCTGGAGGGAGCGCACGTGCCCTGCTGGGATCACGTGCACACCCTGGTCACCGTACTGGACGGATCCCCCGAATACTTCCGCCAGTTGTGGGAGTTCGCCGCACAGGCCGCTGATCACTCCGATCCGGCCCAGCCGCTCCCGGCCACCGCCGTCGAACCGCGCCCGGGGTCCGAAGAGCCCACCGAGGAGTCCACCGACGAGCCCACCGATGAGCCTGCCAACGGACAGGGCGCCAGCGGTGGCGAACGGCTCGACGAGCTTCTGGTGCGGTTCGGGCAGGCCTTGATGGCCGGACCCGAGGAGCTCTTCACGCGGGGGCCGGACAGCGCGGAGCGAACACGTGAACAGGCCGCCGACCACCATCAGGCCCGGTTCGACGCCATGGTCAAGGCCCGCCTGGGCCGACTGCTGCTGCCTCGCCTGGGGACCTAGTGGTCGGCTCCCGCCAGCGCCCGGCCGCGAGCCGACCACCGGGAACGAGCAAGCTCGACCATGGGCGGGCCGGCCCGCCATGGGAGCGCTCCCTGAAACGGAGCCCCCTGATCCGTTTCAGATTTGCAGAACGTTTGCCCTGGTGATCGACGTGCACGGGTCTACACCACAACCAGCGGCGGCACGCAGTGTCATGACTGCAGGTCAGATAGCTACTCGCACGTAACTCTGCGGATTGACCATATGTCATTGCACCGGGCTAGGCTGCTGCCCCTGAACCTCCCTACCGCTCCCCAACTGCAAACCTCGACGCCCCTGCAGGGCGCCGAAGGCCGGGGCCCGGAAAGGAGGAGCGCCTGAGATGGCCTCCCAAAAGGAACAGCGCCACGAGGGCCGCCGCAGGGTCAACTGGCCACGGGTGAGGAAGCTCGCCCTCCTGGCAGCGACGAAGGCGGTGCGGGCGGCGAGGTATCTTGCCGCACTCCGCGCACTGCTGGAGTGGCTGTCGTAGCGCCGCGACCCTGGCCGGAGACTCCGGCCAGGGCCACGACTCAGCGGTAAGAGCGGGAAGCCCTGCCCCTCCCAGCCACCAAGCATCGGTCGGGGTGGGGCTTCCTTCATGCCCGCGTTCTACGCCCACCACAGGCAGCCGCTGTGATCTACAGCACTATGCAGCGGTGAGCGGTGTCATCATGCCGCGTGGCACTCCGTCCACGCCAGGAATTCCCTCGAATGAGCGCCAAATCGAACTGATGCAATCCTCGGCGCCAAGCGCGGACATTCATCAGCACGGCCAGGCTCGACCCCGACCCAGAAAGCAACCCATCCCCCGTTCACCCCCGCGACGCCGGACGCAAAAATGCGGTCCACGCCGAGCAGAGGCTAGTACACCTTGGCCCGCCCGATAAGGCAAGCCTCAGTCTCCATATCCGGACACATGACCCCATGTTCCCGTGCGGCCGCGAAGTCCGCGCCCCATCGGCGCGGGGTCGCGGAATCGCTAGCGCCGCTAGTCGGCCAGGCGACCGCACCGGTGGCAGTCATGTCACCGAAGGAGCTTAGGAATTGCGTCGGCGCAGGTGACGCAAGGGCAACGCTACTCATGGGACAAGGCGCGAGGTTCGCCTTACTTCACTTGTTCACGCAGGTGTTACCAGTGGCCGGGTTGAGCAGCCCGACCACGTTGATCGTGTTGCCGCAAACGTTGGCACCCACCTCCACCGGCACCTGGATGACGTTGCCGGAGACGACGCCCGGGGAGTTCTGGGCCTTGCCGTCCGCCTCATGGGCGACGGCCGTGGCCGCGCCCCCAAGGGTCGCGGCAGCAGCCAGGCCGGCGGCAGCGATGGCCATACGAGCGGTCATGTCATCTCCTACGGGTAGAGGATCGTCGGACAACCAAACCGCCCGCCGATGCCCCAGGGCACGGCGCCGGACGGCGGCATACCCGTTCGAGTGAGCTCCTCGCGGATCTCCCCGCAAGGCACGGCGCCCTGGACGCGTGCGGACCGCACTGGCGCCGGGACGCCTGCCCCCAACCGCCGAACTTCTGCACCACCGGCAGGCCGACGAGCGTCGGGTCCAAGAGGCCAGGGCCGAGCAACGTGAGCTGGATCGGGAGCGAAAGAGCGACCGCGAAGCCTCCATCCGGAGATGGATCGACGTCAGGGCGTCGACACGCAATTACCAGGAATTCCTGATGAAGAATTACTGGACGCTCGCCGGTGGCACCCGAGTGGACCTCGGTGACTTCGACGAAGGCTTCGAAGCAGCGCAGTCGGCGTTGAATTCCGCGTTCGACGAAGCCCTCCTGGACGGACTCTGGGTCGCACATGCCGGAGCCGCCAGCTTCCTCATCGAGCCAATGAGCGCTCCCCATGCCCCGTCCGTTGCGGTGGTCATTCGTACGGATAGAAGCCCGAGCCTGTTTTGCGGCCGAGCAGGCCCGCCTCGACCATGCGGTGCAGCAGCGGCGGCGGGGCGTAGAGGGGTTCCTTGAACTCCTCGTAGAGCGACTCGGCGATGGCGGCGACGGTGTCCAGCCCGATGAGGTCGGCGAGCTTGAGCGGGCCCATGGGATGGGCGCAGCCCAGTTCCATGCCGGCGTCCACATCGGCGGCGGTGGCGAAGCCTGATTCGGCCATCCGGATCGCCGAGAGGAGATAGGGGATCAGCAGGGCGTTGACGACGAAGCCGGCCCGGTCCTGGGAATGGACGACCGTCTTGCCCAGCGTGCGGGTGGCGAAGTCCTCGACGGCTGTCATGGCTTTGGGCGCGGTGTGCAGGGAGGCCACCACCTCCACCAGGGGTAGGACGGGCACGGGGTTGAAGAAGTGCAGTCCCAGGACGCGGTCGGCGCGGTGGGTCGCCATCCCCAGGCGCATGACCGGTATGGAGGAGGTGTTGGTGGCGAGGATCGCCGCCGGATCCTCGACGATCTTGTCGAGAGCGGCGAAGACCTCGGTCTTGGCCTCCGCGTTCTCGACGACGGCCTCGATGACGAGCTGCCGGTCGGCCAGTTCGTCGAGGCTGCCGGTGAAGACGAGCCGGGCGAGGGCGTCCTGGGCGCTGACGCGGTCGAGCTTGCCGCGCCGGACGGCGCGTTCGAAGGAGGCCGCCACTCGTTCCCGGGCCGCGCGGGCCGCGGTGGCATCCGCTTCGCAGACGACGGTATCGAGCCCGGCGCGGGCGCAGACCTCGGCGATCCCGGCCCCCATCTGGCCTCCGCCGACCACGCCCACGCGCTGGATGCCGGTGACTTCGGTGTTCACGATCGCTCCGTTTCCGGCCGCACGGGGCGGCGTACGAGGTGGCGTGTGTAGGCGTCGCTGGTGAAGAAGGCGGGCAGGTCGGCTCCGAGGGCGGTGGTGGGCATGGCTGGTCTCCTCGAAAGGGAGCGGTGGGGGCCGGTGGAGCGGAGTCGGCCGGCCCCCACCTGGCTGCGGGTTGCCCGGCGCGGGGTGGGGTGGGCGTCCCGGCCGGCGGGCCCTTGGCAGGGAGCCCGTTGGGTCTGCGCGGCGTCGAGACGCCTGGCGCTCCCTAGTGGAACTGCTCTTCCTCGGTGGAGCCGGTCAGCGCGGTGGTGGAGGAGGCGGGGTTGACCGCGGTGGAGACGAGGTCGAAGTAGCCCGTGCCGACCTCGCGCTGGTGCCTGACCGCGGTGAAGCCGTGCGTCCGGGCGGCGAACTCGCGCTCCTGGAGGTCGACGTAGGCGGTCATGCCGTGCTCGGCGTAGCCGCGGGCCAGGTCGAACATGCCGTGGTTGAGGGAGTGGAAGCCGGCCAGCGTGATGAACTGGAAGCGGTAGCCCATCGCGCCCAGCTCGCGCTGGAACTTCGCGATCTGGTCGTCGTCCAGGGCGGCCTTCCAGTTGAAGGACGGCGAGCAGTTGTACGCCAGCATCCGGTCCGGGTACTCGGCGTGGACCGCCTCGGCGAACTCGCGCGCCTGGGCGAGGTCGGGGGTGCCGGTCTCCATCCACAGCAGGTCGGCGTAGGGGGCGTAGGCCAGGCCGCGGGCGATCGCCGGGGCCATGCCGTTGTGTACCCGGTAGAAGCCTTCCGCGGTGCGCTCACCGGTGCAGAAGCGCGCGTCGCGCTCGTCGACGTCGCTGGTCAGCAGGTTGGCGGCGAGTGCGTCCGTGCGGGCGACGATGAGGGTCGGGACGTCGGCGATGTCGGCTGCGAGGCGGGCGGCGTTGAGGGTGCGGATGTGCTGGGCGGTGGGCACCAGTACCTTGCCGCCGAGGTGGCCGCACTTCTTCTCCGACGCCAGCTGGTCCTCGTAGTGGATACCCGCCGCCCCGGCCGCGATCATCGCCTTGGTCAGCTCGAAGGCGTTCAGCGGGCCGCCGAATCCGGCCTCGGCGTCCGCGACGATCGGCGCCAGCCAGTCCGTGGTGTCGGTGCCGCCCTCGGCGGTGGCGATCTGGTCGGCGCGCAGCAGCGCGTTGTTGATCCGGCGCACCACCTGCGGCACCGAGTTGGCCGGGTACAGGCTCTGGTCCGGGTAGGTGTGACCCGCCTGGTTTGCGTCGGCGGCCACCTGCCAGCCGGAGAGGTAGATGGCCTGGAGCCCGGCCTTCACCATCTGCACGGCCTGGCCGCCGGTGAGGGCACCGAGGGCGTGGATGTACTCCTCGTCGTGCAGCTGCCGCCACAGGCGCTCGGCTCCGCGCCGGGCGAGGGTGTGTTCCTCGCGGACGCTGCCCGACAGGCGGATCACGTCCTCCGCGCCGTATGTCCGCTCGACGCCCTTCCACCGCGGGTCGGTCGCCCACCGCTGGGCCAGTGCCTCGGCCGTCGTCGCTGCCTGCGCCATGGTCGTCTCCTGGTTCGGTTCGAAGATCTGTGAAGAGTGTGAAGTGGGCCTCGCGGCCTTCTGGGCTGCGACACGCGCGCCACCCCCGCCCGCCCCTCGGTGTGCGGGGCGGCGTGCGGTGTGCGCTCGCGGGCTTGCGCCGGACCGCCCCAACGCGCCCGGATGGGAAGGGAATTGGCGCCTGACGCCGCGCCCTTGGGGTGGGGTCCGGTGGGCCGCGGTACGACTCTGGCACTGGCACCGAGTGCCATCAACGTTGGCCGTCTGCCAACTTCCGTGAATCTTCCCGGCGTACCTTGCCAAGGTTGCGAAGATCGACTCTCCGGTGGTGTGGCTTAGGCTGTGGGCGGCGGGAGGAGGCCGGGGTGGGTAAGACCTACGCGGGGGCGCGGCTGCGGCGGCTGCGCGAGGAGCGGCGCATGAGCCAGGCCGAGCTGGCGCGCGTCCTGGCGATCTCGCCGAGCTACCTCAATCAGATGGAGCATGACTCCCGCCCGCTGACCGTGCCCGTCCTGCTCCGGCTGACCGAGGCGTTCGGCGTGGACGCCGCGTTCTTCTCCGAACGGGACGCCGGCAGGCTCATGGCCGACCTGCGGGAGGCCGTGGCGGACGAGATGGCCGACGGCCGCGTCTCGCCCTCGGAGTTGTCGGAGCTGGCCACCCGGCTGCCCGGCGTCGCGGACGTACTGCTGCGCCTGAGCCGCCGCAATCAGGAGCTCGCCGAGCGGCTCGCCGAGGCGGCCGACGGGCGCGCCGGTGTGCCCGGCACCGCCACCCCGCGCACACCGCACGAGGAGATCCGCGAGTTCTTCTACCGCCGCCAGAACTACCTGCACGACGCGGACACCGCCGCCGAGGAGCTGGCAGGCGCCATCGGCGTCCGGCCCGGCGAGATCCGTCAGGCACTGGCCGCCCGTCTCGCGGACCGGCACGCGGTGCGCGTCACCTCCGACGGCGACCGGCCGCACCACTACGACCCGCAGGACCGCACCCTGCACCTCTCGCCCCGCCTGCGCCCCGGCCAGCAGGCGTTCCGCATGGCTACCCAAGTGGCGCTGCTGGAGTACGGCGGCGAAATCTCCCGGCTCGCCTCCGAGGACTTCGACGAGGCGTGTCCGACCTGGAAGCTGACGCGTATCGGCGTGGCCAACTACTTCGCCGCCGCCCTGGTCCTCCCCTACCGCGACTTCCACTCCGCTGCCGAGGAGACGCGGTACGACATCGAGCGCCTCACCGACCGCTTCGGCCTCGGCTACGAGACGATCTGCCACCGTCTGAGCACCCTGCAACGGCCACGGCTGCGCGGGGTCCCCTTCTCCTTCGTCCGGGTGGACCGTGCGGGCAACCTGTCCAAGCGGCAGTCCGCCACCGGCTTCCACTTCTCCCGGGCCGGCGGCACCTGTCCGCTGTGGAACGTCTACGAGGCGTTCGCCGCGCCCGGCCGCATCCACGTCCAGATCGCCGCCATGCCCGATGGACAGCGGTATCTGTGGGCCGCCCGCACCGTCAGCCGCAGCCGCGGCGGCTGGGGTGAGCCGGGCAAGACCTTCGCCATCGGCCTGGGCTGCGAGATCCGGCACGCCGCGCGGCTGGTCTACTCCGACGGACTCGACCTGGACAACGCCTCCGCGGCCACCCCGATCGGCATGGGCTGCCGTGTCTGCGAACGCCTCGACTGCCCGCAGCGCGCCGTTCCCCCACTCGGGCAGCCGCTGGCCATCGACGAGAACAGCAGCACCTTCGTCCCGTATCCGGTACGCGTCCGGAATCTCCCGGATGAGCGGCGATGATCGCCGCTCCCGGGCAACCCGCTACTCACTCACGCGAACTCCGTCGACGGCGGTGTCGAAGACCGCCCGGTACTGATGCCATTGGGCATCCGGCGCGGAGAGGTAGACCACGTACTGGGTGCCGTCCGCACCGGCGAAAGCCAGCTCCGCCGCCCGGAACTCCCGCGCCCTGCCGTCGAAGGTGAACTCCCAGTATCCGGCGGGTCGTCCCCGGAATGTCGTCGCGGCCATCCTCACCCGCTCATAGCCCGGATTGTCCCGGCGGGCCTGGTCCTCTTCGGTCTCACGCCAGTGCCGCAGGGGGTCGGAACCCGCGAAGTGGACGACGTTGACCCGAAGGCCCACCAGGCGGGACGGGTCGATGTAGGCCACTTCACCACCGCGCATCCGCTTGCGCTTCCAGCCGTCCCGCACGGGGACGGAGAAGCCCGAGTCCTCCTTTTCGAGGTGGTATCCGGCGGGCAGCGGCGGAGGTGAGGAGGGAGTGCTGGGCGGGGCGGAGGGGGAGGCGCTCTCCGCCGGCCGCTGGGCGGCCGGCCGATCGGTGCCGCCGTCCGGCCACCACAGCGCGCCGCCGGCCACGGCGGCGGCCAGTGCCACCGCCAGGGCGGACCACAACACCTTTCGGCGGCCACCACTGCCCCCTCGCCGAGAGGGCGCGGGGCCGGGGGCGGGGTCCGTCCGGGTCGCGGATTCCACCCGAGCGGTCGGAGTGCCGTCCGCCTCGCCCAGAAGGCGTTCGACCTCGTGCACGTCCAGGCGCTGTCCGGGTTCCTTGACGAGCAGGCCCTCGATCACCGACGTCAGCTCGCCGGCGTTGCGCAGGGGCTCGTAAGGTTCGGTGGCGATGGCGTACGCGGTCTCGATCGGGGTGTCGCGGTGGAAAGGCTGCCGCCCCTCGACCGCCTGGTACAGGGTTGCGCCGAGGGCCCACAGGTCGCAGGCCGGGCCGGGTCCGGCATTCCCGTTCCTGAGGCGTTCGGGCGCGAGGTAGTGGATGGAGCCGATCAACTCGCCGGGCTTGGTCAGCGAGGACGTCCCCGCCTCCACGGCGATGCCGAAGTCGGTGAGCACGATCCGCCCGTCCTCGCCGAGCAGCACATTGGCCGGTTTGACGTCCCGGTGCAGGACGCCGGCCTCGTGGGCGGCTCGCAGGGCGGCCGTCATGGCGCGGCCGATCCGGGCGGCTTCGGCGGGCGGCAGCGCGCCCTGCCGCTTCAGCACGTCACTGAGCGTGACCGAGGGTATGTACTCCATGACGATGCACGGCAGACCCTCGTCATCGACGACGTCGTGCACCACGATCACGTTGGGGTGAGCGATCCGCGCGGCGCTGCGAGCCTCCCGGCGGGTGCGCTCGTAGAGCGTCCGGACCTCGTCATCGTGCAGGTGAGGCGGTATACGCAGCTTCTTCACAGCGACATGGCGGCCGAGCAGTCTGTCCTCGGCGCGCCACACCGTGCCCATGCCGCCGCTGCCCACCCGCTCCACGAGCAGGTACCGGCCGGCGACAAGCCGCCCCAGATCGGACACCGCGAGATCTTCTCCTTCTCCGCTTCCCCCTTCACGGACAGTCAAGGTCGGAGAGGCACGATAGCCCATGTGACGGAGGAGGCGGCGGTGCGGGCGATCCCCGGTTTCGCCTGGCCGGGGATCGCACCGTGCGTCCGACGATGCTCAGCCTCCGCGAGGCAGTCGGTACACCACGCTGGGGCGCAGCGGCCCGGGCGGCACCGTCGGGTCGTCGAAGTCATCGGCCGGATCACGGCTCATGCCCAGGCGGCGCATCACGGCCTGGGACGGCAGATTGCCGGCCGCCGTTATCGCGAGGATCTCCGGCAGCGCCAGGGACTCGAAGCCGAAGGCCACGACCGCACGGGCGGCCTCGGTCGCGTAGCCGTGCCCCCACGCCGAGTGAGCCAGCCGCCAGCCCGCCTCCACACCCGTGAACGGCATCCCCTCTTCCACCGGGTCCAGACCGGTGAAGCCGATGAACTCCCCCGTCTCCCTCACCTCGACCGCCCACCACCCCCAGCCGCGCCGGTCGATGTCCGCTTGGAAGCGGCGCGCGGACGCCTCGCTCTGCTCCCGGGTCAGCACATCGGGAAAGTACCGGCGGACCTCGGGATCGGCGTTCATCGCCGCCCACGGAGCGAGATCGCTCTCTCGCCACCCACGGAGCACAAGACGATCGGTTCTCAGTTCGGACATCGCGTCAAGCTAACGCCGCCCGGAACGCGAAGCGATCGAATTATCACGGATCACCGGTGGATCGGGCTGAGCCGGCAGAGCTGGGGCCTGGCCGCCAAGCTCCGCCAGGCCGACGCCTGCGTGCGCCGCCCCGCGCGGCGCGCCCACCCTTCCCGTGGTGGGCGCCCGGCCGATGTGAGCGTCAGGTGCCGGGCTTGCGTCCGTAGACGAAGACGTCGTCGCCGTTGTGCAGCAGCCTCCAGTACGCGGCGGCATCCGCCGGGCGCATGTTGACACAGCCGTGGGAGCCGGGCGGGGAGTAGATGTTGCCCGAGATCGAATGGAAGGCCTGCCCGCCGTCGAAGAACTGGCTGTAGGGCATTTTCACGTTGTAGATCGACGACACGTGGTCCTTGTGCCGCCAGTAGATCTTGTGCATGCCGGTGCGCGTCTCGTAGCCGTTCCGGCCGGTGCGGACCGGGACCGGCTCGTGGATCCGCTTGCGTCCGTCCTGTATCCAGCTGATCTGGCGCGTGAGGTCGACGCAGGCGATGCGGCCCTTGTTGGTCGGGCAGCTGGACCGGTCGCCCGTGCGCTGCTGCCGCTCCATGACCTTCCAGGTGACGGGCCCGGCGTACCCGGCCGCGGGTGCTATGCCGTTCACGGTCTGGAAGGAACGTATCGCCTCGCAGTCCCTGGCCGACTGCCTGCCGTCGACCGGCAGGCGGAGGAACTTCTCGGCCTGCTTCTGGTACGGGCCGGCCGGGGCGGTGCAGGCGGCGGCCGCCTTGGCCGGGACAGCCTTGGCCGCGGCCGCCTTGGCGGGTGCCGCCTTGGCCGACGCGGCCGCCGGGCCGACGGTCACGGCACCGGCGATACCCACCAGGCCCAGCGCCACTGCGCAGGCCGCGCCAGTACGGCGCGCCGCGGCCGATCGTGCTCTCATGATGTACCTCTCAATGCCCCCGGGCGGGCTCTTGGGCCGCGCTCGTTTCGACGGTTTTCCACGGTGGGGACGGGCCCCTGCCCAGAGGACGGCCGAGGCATGCGAATGGTTGCCCGGAATATCGTGATCATTCCGGTCTCCGCGAGGAGCCGGGGTGTCGGGTTCCCTGCTCAGGGGATCGGACACCCCTGAGCTCGCTCCCCGCCAGGCCGCTGCCACGGCTTGCCCACGCAGGCGACACGACCCCATACCGCGGGTGACGACTCGCCCCCCGCCGTACCGGGGGGCGGGCAGGCTTCAGGTGGGACCGGACATCCCCTGGCGCGGGTCGGTGATGCTCAGGCCCGCGGTGTCGAGAACCCGCTCGGCCAGTTGCTCGGCCGTCTCCGCGGGCAGATACCCGTCGACGATCATCTGGGACAGGCCGTAGACGAGTGCCTGTCCGGCCAGGCGCACCAGTGCCGGGTCGCCCGGACGCAGCCGGCCGGCCTGCTGGTCGGCCACGACGAAATCGGTCAGCGCCTGATCGAGACCGGAGAGGCGGCGCCGGAGTTCGGGCGGCTGGGAGGGGGCGAAGACCCTGGACCTGACGAGTTCGAAGCGGTGCGGATGGCGAATCGCATAGCGGATGAAGCCGAGCCCCAGCGCACGCATGGCGGGACCGTCGGCGGCCCGGACCGCGGCGAGCTGCCATTGCTCGAAGTCGGCCAGGACCCGGTCGGCAACCGCCATGACCAGCGCCCGACGATCGGCGAAGTGGCGGAACGGGGCCCCCGGTGACACCCCCGCCCGGCGCGCCACCTCACGCATCGTCACCTTCTCCAGGCCATGGGAGTCCAGCAGTTCGAGCGCCGCGGTGGTGAGGGCCTCGGGCAGGGAACCATGGTGGTAACCGGTGCGTTCGGCGGGCTTGTCCTTCATGCATGCAGTGCTACCACATGGCCGCGGACCATCAAGGTCGCCCGCGGGCCATCGCTCGGCTCTGAAGATGCCTGCGGAATCAGGGGAGTTGGGGTGGCTCCGGGTTCGTCGAAAGCCTTGCACGCTCTCCCGCCCACTGATGTAATCACCGCTCACATACCTCGGATGATCTGGAGGCAGCGATGTTCGCCAAGCCCTCTTTGGGCTACACCACCGCGGCTGCCGAGGGAGACACGGTGGTGCTGCTGATCGGTATGCGCATCAATCACTTCTGGGCGGTCCACCAGTGGCTGCCGGTGCTGCTCGCCATGCCACGGATGCTCCGCGAGCTGGCCAAGGATCCCAGCCGGGGACTGCTGGGCCGGGTGCTGCTGACCGCCTCGCCGCGCACCTACTACGTGGTGCAGTACTGGGAGTCCAAGGAGAAGCTCTACGCGTACGCCTCCGCGCCCGACGCCTTCCACCACAAGGTGTGGGGCATAGCCAACCGCAAGCAGCGTGCGGGGAAGCTCCGCGGGCATGTGGGGCTGTGGCACGAGGCGTACATCGTGCCCGAGGGGTCCTACGAGTCGATCTACTTCGACATGCCGCCCTTCGGACTGGCGAAGGCGACCGGAGTGCTGCCCGTGGAAGAGCGCGGACGGCGCGCCAAGGACCGCTTCGCCTACCGCTCGACGGCGGCGGCCCCGTCCCCGGATCAGGGGAACTGACGAGTTCGGGCCGTGTCCGCGGAGCCTTTGAAGGCGGCTTCCGAGTAGGGTCTCCTGCCGCCTGTCCAGTGCTCGAAAGGACCGACGTCCATGGCCTCATCCCAGGGACCAGCGCGCACCACACTCGTCATCGGTGTGGTGGCCGCGCGCAGCGGCCGGCTGGCGAGTCTGGGTGACCCGTTGGTCTTCGCGGCCGAGCACCTGCGCCCTGCGCTGTCCGGCATCCGCGTCGGCGAACGCGCCCGCGGTGTGCGCCTGGCGGTCCGGGACAGCCGCTCGGAGGCGGAGGCCGCCCGGCTCGCGGTCAGGGAACTGGTGGAGGACGAGCGGGCCGACATCATCGTGACGCTGGCCGGCACCCAGGTCCTGCCCGCCGTGGGTGATGCCTGCGAAGAGCTCGGCGTCCCGTGTGTCAGCAGCACCTTTCCGTGGCAGGTCTACTACTTCGGACGCGGAGCGACCGCATCCCGCCCCTTCACCTGGACCTACCACTTCTGCTGGGGCCTGGGTGACATCGCGTCGGTGTTCGCCGACATGTGGGACGTCGTCGGCCCGGGGCAGCGGGTCGGCTGCCTGTGGAACGCCGGTACACAAGGCACCTGGTCACGCGACGGCGAACACGGAGTGCCGCCGACGGCCGCCCGCCGGGGCCACCAGGTGGTCGACCCGGGCGGCTACGAGGAGAACACCTCCGACTTCGGTGACCACATCACAGCGTTCCTCGACGCGGACGTGTCCATCGTGACCAGCGCCGCGACCGCGGCCGATCTGGCGCTCTTCCGCCAACAGGCCGCGGCGCGCGGGCTGCGCCCCGCGCTGCTCACCTGTTCACGCTGGCTGACCTACCCGGTCGGCTCCCCCGCGATCGACCCGGACGCGGCGGGGGACGTGGCCACACTGGTCTACTGGAGCCCCCACCACCCCTACCGCTCCTCGCTCGGCGACCTGACCGCCGCCCAGCTGGCCGCCGGCTACGAGCGGAGCACCGGCAAGCAGTGGCTCCAGCCCCTGGGGCTGGCCTACGCGCTGTTCGAGGTGGCCGTACACGCCCTGGCCGGCGCCGACGACCCCACCGACCGCCACGCGATCGCCGCCGCGCTGGGCCGGACCCGACTGGACACCATGGCCGGCCATCTCGACTGGACAACGGGCCCCGTCCCCAACGTCGCGACCGTCCGTCTGGCGGGCGGCCAGTGGCAGCGCGGGACACGCCATCCCTGGGAACTCGCCATCGTCACCAACACGGAATGGCCCGAGCTGCCCGTCACCGCGCCCCTGCGGCTGGCCCTTTGACCTCCGACCGGATGTGTCCCCTTGGGCGCGCGGCGAGAGTGACGGTGTTGATGGGCGCGGGCACCGCGCTCTACTGTCGCTGAGCGCGTCGAGCTCGTGCGGGCGCACCCGGTACGGGGATGAGGAGGCAGGTGTGGCATCTGATTCTGTCGGACCGTCGGAGCACGGGATCGCGGTACTGCCGGAGCCCCGGGGTCCGGTAACCGAAGTCCTCTTCTCCGCGCTGGCGCGCCGGCCGGGGGACTTCTCGTGTCCCCAGGTCGTCGAGGGCGACGCGCTGATCGATGACGATCTGCACCTTGCCCTCTACGTCTGCTACGAGCTGCACTACCGCGGGTTTTCCGGCGTTGACGACCGTTGGGAGTGGCAGCCCGCGCTGATGCGGCTGCGCGGACGGCTGGAGGAGAGGTTCGAAGCCGCGCTCCGGGACCGGTTCGGCGGTTCCGTCGCGCGGGGCGAGCCGGACGTCGTGGCCGCCTTGACGGAGATCGCGAACCAGCCCGGGCCGTCCCTGTCGCGCTACCTGCGCGACGAGGCCACCCTCGCGGAGGTACGCGACTACGTCATTCAGCGTTCCGCCTATCAGCTCAAGGAGGCCGACCCGCACGCCTGGACCATTCCCCGTATGACGGGCAAGGCCAAAGCGGCCCTGCTGGAGATCGTGTTCGACGAGTTCGGCAGCGGACGGGCCGAGCGCATCCACGCGGTGCTGTACCGGAACACCATGGACGCGCTGGGCCTGGACAGCCGTTACGGCGCCCATGTGGACCTGATTCCCGGCCCGGTCCTGGCGACGGTCAACATCATGTCGATGTTCGGGCTGCACCGGCGGTTGCGTGGCGCCCTCGCGGGCCATCTCGCGGTCGCGGAGATGACCTCGGCGCTGGCGAACAGGAATGTCGCGGAGGGAATGCGCAGGCTCGGCCTCGGCCCGCGGGCCACCGGCTTCTTCGACGAGCATGTGATCGCCGACTCCGTGCACGACATGATCGCTCTGCACGACCTGGTCGGCGCCCTGCTGGAGCAGGATCCCTCCATCGCGGCCGAGGTGCTCTTCGGCGCGTCGGCGTGGACCGGCCTCGACGGCCTCTCCGCCGAGTACCTGCTCACCCGCTGGGCGAAGGGCGAACTCGCCCCGGGGACGCCCGGCCGCACGGCCGGGACGCCCTCAGCGGGTTGAGCGGGGCGACAAGTTCAAGCGGTCAGGGGGTGTCCGATGGTCGCCGCTGAGGCTCATCGGGCACCTGCGCGGCGTCGCCGGCCTTCTCCTCCGGGTCGCGCCGGCGGGGGCGTACCGGGTCACGGAAGCGGGTCAGCTTGTGGGTGCTGTCGCACCACGGCTTCTGACCGGAGCGTCCGCAGCGGCACAGGGCGACCGTCGGCCGGGTGACCTCGAACTCGTTGCCGTTGGCGTCGATGACACGGTGGGCGCCGCGTACCAGGAGGGGGCCGTCCGGGTAGGCGGTGATCACACATTCGGGCACCTTCGGCATGGCGGTTCCTCCTTGCTCGCGGTCCATCAGCGGGGCTCACGTGGCCATGGTCTCGGTGACCAGCAGCTCGACCACGTCGGCGAGGCGGCCGCTGTCGGCCAGGACGCGTCGTTGGCGGTCGGCGGAGTTGCCCCGGCGGAGCACCCGCTCCACCAGGCCGGTCGTCTCGGCCCAGTCCCCGGCGTCGGTGAGCGGTCCTCGTACGTGGTCCAGGAACCGGTCCACGAACACGGTGGCGGGGACGAGTTCGGCCGCCATCGGGTCGACCAGCTCTCCGCCGAGTCCGAACCGGGCGGCTCGCCACTTGGCGACCGCCAGGAGTTCGGGGTCCACCGGTGGAGCCGGTTCGCCGTGTGCGATGCCGGTCAGGCAGCGGTGGACCAGGGCCCGGGAGAGTGCGGCCTGCAGAACGGCTTCGTCGATCGTGGTGCAGGCGTCGGCGATGCGGAACTCCACGGTGTCGTACCGGGTGCCGGGCCGGACATCCCAGAAGAGCTGACCGGTGTCGGCGCTGGCGCCGACGTCGATGAGCCGGCGCACCCGGGCGCGGTGGTCGGCGTAGGTCGACAGGGTCGGCGGGACGCCCGCCATCGGCCAGCGGGCCCAGAGCATGCTCCGGTAGCTCGTGTAGCCGGTGTCCTCACCCGTCCAGAACGGCGAACTGCCCGCCAGCGCCAACAGCACCGGAAGCCATGGGCGCACTCGGTTTATCACGGCCACGGCCGTGTCGCGATCCTCCACACCGACGTGTACGTGGCAGGCGCAGATCAGCTGCTCGGCGGCGAGCCGGGCGTAGGTGCCGGCGATGTGGTCGAACCGGGGCTTGGGTGTGAAACCCACCTGTCGCCAGTCACCGGAGGGGTAGGTACCGGCGGCGGCGATCGCGCATCCGGCATCCGTGGCGGCCCGCACCAGGGCGTCCCGCCGGGTCCGGAGGTCGGCGCGGAGCTCGGCCAGGCTCCAGCAGATCCCGGTACGGCTCTCGACCATGCACGAGCGCAGCTCCGTGCTGTATTCCTCGGTGCCGTCCGGGCCGCGACTGCCCACCACCGAGTCGAGCAGGGGGCTTATGTCGCACAGCTCGTGGTTCTTCCCGTCGGCTACGAAGAACTCCTCCTCGACCCCCACCGACAGCGGTCGGCTCGGGGTCCACACGCCGGTGCCGCCCTGTGCCGCCGGGTCAGACATGGCGGCGTCGGGATTCGTCGGGAAGGGCCACGACCCGCACCGGAACGCGCCACCGGAGTGGGTCGGCGTCCAGCGCCTCGAGCATCGGTGTGCGCGAGCGGCAGGCCGTCCGCAGCAGCGGCAGCAGGTCCTCGGGTGGGAGGGCCGCGGCCGGTGCGCTGTCCTGACGGCCGCAGGACAGCCCGATGACGAGGTAGTAGGGGGTGCCGTCGTCGAGTCGCAACAGCGGGGCTTCGCCACCGGCCTCCAGGTCGCGGACCCTGGCGACGTTGTCGCGGGTGTGGTCGCCCAGCCGCAGCGCGCCGAGCGTGATGGCGGAGAGCCGGTAGCCGTGCTGGTGCAGCAGGGCCGCCGCGTGGCGCGGCGAGGTGTAACTGCCGATGGTGATGGCGAGGTCGGACCGCAGGGCCTCGGCGTGCCGGACCACGTACCGGACGAGTCGCAGACCGTCGGCTCCCCCGTCGATGGACGTCCTGCCCGCTCCCTCGTGGGAGGGCAGCGGCACATAGGGCGGATTGCTGGTGATCACGTCCGGCGGTGCGGAGAACGGGCAGGTGGCGAGGAGTTCGGCGGAGGAGAGCCGGGTGTAGTCGGCGCGGCCGAAGGACACCCGCCCGTCGTCGCCCGCCCTGGCGTAGTGCTCCATCGCCCAGGTGAGGCTGTCGTCGGAGATGTCGACGCCGTGCACCTGGCGGGCGCCCGCCCGGGCCATCGCCGCGGCCGCCGCGCCGCTTCCCGAGCCCAGGTCGAGCACCGTGCGGCCGGGGCGGATGAGGTCGGCGGTCGCCCACACGGTGATCTCGGTGTCCACCGGGTCGAAGAACACGTGTGGCCGCGCGGGGGGAACCAGGTCCGCCGGGCGGAGATGGCGGTAGGTGGAGACCCGCACCGTGAGGGTGTCAGGTTTCCGTGACGGCACGTGGGACGCTCCGGTCCCGCGCCCTTGGCGATCTTCAGTGGCCGACTCTGCGGTGAGGTGTGTCGCGTCGTTCGACAGCGGGGCGCCCACCAGTCCTCCTACGAAAGATGTGTCAGGACCGAGCTCCTCATGCTAAACCGCGAACAGGTCCGGCCCGAGAGGAAAACCCCGTCGAAAGACATTTGACTGAATTGGTGGTCCGGTACGGCCGCACGGCCCAGCAGTTATCCGCAGGGCATATGCTGCGACTGGCCGGTCCGGTCGGATGCCGACGGACGGTGTCAGTGGGGCAGGAGAAGCAACCCGTGGTCGGCCAGCGCCCATTGGCGTGAAATCGCGGGCATGGTCTCGTCCTTCCTTCGACGAGCAGGTATAGCGGGTGCCCGTTTCGATCGCGGTGCAGGTGGTTTCAGCCTCGGCGAGAAATGCGTCCGGGTGAGGAATTCGGCTTTCCGGTGTGCGTCCGGCCCACCCTGACCCGGTCAAGGCCACGGGACGGGGCCATCCGCCGCAAGGCCATGGTTTCCGGTCATCATCGCCTCCCTCAGCACGGCGCGTTCACGCTGGTGACCGCCTGGCAGCGCGCTGAGACCCTCGAGCCTGAGCGCGTTCCGGCGCCACCGGCATTCGATTTCGCCCCAGTCCGCGAGCGGCAGCAAGGAGCGACCATGGCCACGTCCGGCGGGCACGAGGAGAGGGCCGCAACGGACCCGCACCGCGCCAGGGACCCCGCCATGGACTGCCCACCCACCCCCGTCGTCCCCGTCCGCCTCCGGATCGGCGGCGTGCCGCGGACTCTGTGGCTGAAGCTCGAGGCGTACAACCCGTACGGATCGATCAAGGGCCGCACCGCTCTGGCACTGTGGCAGGACGTCGCCCCGCGTATCGACGGGCAGGCCGGAGTCATCGAGTCCACGTCCGGCAACCTCGGTCTGGCCCTGGCCGCCATCGCGGCGGCGCACCGGGTTCCGTTCACGGCGGTGGTGGACCCGCGCGTCAGCGGTTCGCTGGTGCGGGAGATCCGGGCGCTGGGCGCCCGGGTGGTGAGCGTGGACGCCCCGGATCACGCCGGCGGTTACCTGCTCAACCGCCTGCGGTACATCCGGGACCGCCTGCGCCACGACCCCCGGCTCGTCTGGACGGACCAGTACACCAACCCCGCCAACCCGGCCGCTCACACCCGCTGGACGGCCCCCGAACTGCACCGCCAGACCGCGGGTGCCCGTATGAGCGTCCTGGTCGCGGTCTCCACCGGCGGCACGCTCGCCGGGTTCCGCGGCTACCTCTCCGGCGCCGGACCCGACTGGGAACTGATCGGCGTCGACGTCACCGGGTCGGCCGCCCTCGGCGGCCCGCCGGGCAGGCGAGTGCTCTCCGGGATCGGAGCGAGCTGCACTTCCTCCTTCCTGCCCCAGGGCCACCGCCCGACCCTCTACGTCACACCGCAGGAGGCCGTGAGCACCTGCCTGTGGCTGCGGGAGAAAACGGGCCTGGGCATCGGGGCGAGCTCGGGAGCGCTCGTCGCGGCGGCGTTGCGCGTCTTCCGTACCGACCCCGGGCGGACGGCGGCGGCCTGCGTCTGCCCGGACGGTGCCGACCGCTACGAGGAGACCGTGTACTCCGGGGCCTGGCGGCTCGGCCAGGGGATCGGCGACCGGGACGCCGGCGACGAAGCCGAGGTCGTCCCGGCGCGACCTCCGCGGCCCAGGGCCGCCGCCGTCGATTCGCTCCTCGGGGAGCCGAGCCGAGTGGGCGGCGACGCGCCGAAGGACCGCGCGTGCCGGCCGTCGCAGGCGACATCGTCCGGACCCATGAGCGTAAAGGAGTGCGGCACGTGACCGAAGAGCTGCTCTTTCTCGACCGCGCGGCCATGCTGGCGTGCGCGAGCGAAGTGGACGTGTGCGACACGATCGCCGGCGCCCTCCGGCACCACGCCGAGGGCGCCGTTCGTATGCCGCCGGAGGGATACCTGCCCTGGACCAACGAGGCGGGCGCCTACTGCCGTTCGCTGGCCATGCTGGGTGCGGTGGAGGCAGCGGGCGAGACTCCGGTGCGCGGTGTGAAGCTCATCAACGCGGCCACCAGCAACCCCGCTCTCGGCAGGGAGCGCGCGGCCGGCATCAGCCTGCTCTTCGACCACCACACGGCCCGCCCGGTCGTGATCGCCGAAGCCGGCTGGCTCAGCGCCGCGCGCACCGCCGGGTACACCATGGTGAGCCTGCGCCACCTCGGGCCCACGGACTGGGACACGCTCGGCGTCATCGGCTGCGGCACGCTCGCCCGCCTCCACCTGGAGATGCTCGACACCGCCTTCCCGCAGGCGAAGACCGTGCACCTGTACGACACCGATCCGGCGCGTGCCGAGCGCCTGGCACAGTGGCTCACGCGGCACTGCCCCCGTCTGCTGCCGAACATCGCGCAGAGCGCGCGGGCGGCCGTGGGAGCCGCCCCCGTCATCGTGACCACGACGACCGCGGACGCCGGGTATCTGCCCGCCGGGTGGCTTGAGCCGGGCACCTTCGTCGCTCATGTCTCCCTGGCCGACCTGCTGCCCGACGCCTTCCTGACGGCCGAGGCGCTCTATGTGGACGACATCGCCCTGGTGGCGGAGAACCCGCGGCGCGTCCTGGGGGCTCTGCTACGGGACGGGCTGGTCAGCGCGCCCGGTGTCGCGCCCGAGGCCGGCCATGGAGCCGCCGGTCCACAGGCCGGCGCCGCGCCCGTGGTGAACGGGACGCTCGGGCAGGTGCTGACCGGTCAGGTGCCGGCCGTTCGGCCGCGTGGCGGCCACGTCATCAGCAATCCGTTCGGCATGGCGATCCTGGACGTCGCCCTGCTGGACGCCGTGCACCGGGTCGCGGTACGCCGCGGGCTCGGACAGCGGCTGCGCCTGTACTGACGGGTGCGCTCTCACGCCTGACGAACGCGCCATTACGCCTGATGTGTGTGGCGTCCGACGGATGTGCCTTTAGGGAGGGAGAGACCCTGTGAACAACCTCTACGGCCGGCCGGTCCCCGCGAGCGAGCGCGGGCTGTTCTCGCTCATGGACCTGGAGCCCGCCGCCCTGCGCAAGCTCGTCGCGCGGTCGGTCGAGCTGTTCCACAACCGGCAGGCGCATGATCGGCCGCTGCGCGAGCGTGTCGTCGGTGTCCTGTTCAGCTGCACCTCCACGCGCACCCGGACCGCGTTCCAGGTGGGTACCGCGCGGCTCGGCGGCACGCCGATCGCCTACGGCCCGCATGACCTCCAGCTCAACACCGGGGAGTCGGTCGGCGACACCGGGCGGGTGTTCGGGGCCATGCTGGACCTGCTCGTCACACGCACCGCGAGCCCCGTCGCCGAACTGCGAGAGCTGTCCCGCGAGGGCGGCCTGCCGGTGATCAACGCGATGGCGGCCGAGGAGCACCCGACCCAGGGCGTGTGCGACCTCGCCACGCTCACCCTCGCCCACGGCGACCTGAGCGGGATCCGTGTGCTGTACATCGGCGAGGGCAACAACACGGCCACCGCGCTCGCGTACGGCATGGCCACGGTGCCCGGCGCCCACACCACCTTCGTCACGCCGCCCGGGTACGGCCTCCCGGCCGGCACGCTGACGCACGCCCGGCGGCTGGCCGAGGGCACCGGCGCCTCGCTGGCCGAGTCGCACGACCTGGCCGCCCTGCCGGACCAGGTGGACGTCGTCTACACCACCCGGTGGCAGACCACCGGAACCCGCAAAGCGGATCCGGCCTGGCGGGAGGTGTTCCGTCCCTTCCACGTGGACGCGGCGCTCATGCGCCGGTGGCCGGGAGCGTCCTTCCTGCACGACCTGCCCGCTCATCGTGGGGACGAGGTGGCGGGAGAGGTACTCGACGGGCCGCACTCCCTCGCCTGGGCGCAGGCCGCGATGAAACTGTCCAGTGCCATGGCCGTCCTGGAGAGCACCGCGGGCCTGCTGCCCGACTGACTCGACACCGGCCCGGCCTGGGCGTCGGTATGGCCGCTCACGTCCACCGACACCCCGACCCGCTCCGGGTCGGGCCGGTTGGCGTCCTCCCAACGACGGCCGGCCCCGGGCGGCTGCGGTGGAACGTACCGGCTGATCCAGTCGACGACGGCGGAGACTCGGGTGAAGTAGTTCTCGGCCCCGTCCGTACCGCAGCGGTAGGAGCCGACGATCCCTGAGACGAGGCCGGCGAGGTGGTGGGTGCCGTCGACCTCGTCCATGAGCGGCCCGCCGGAGTCCCCGTAACAGGTGGCCCTGTTGTGCTCGATCCGGGTGCACACATGGAGGCCGCGGTCCATGCCCGCGTGCGAGAAGCAGGTGAGGCTCTCCGGCTGGCTGACCTCCTGCAGGACGGGGGCCTGTGGCCCCTCCTCGCTCGTACGGCCCCAGCCGGCCACCGTCAGGGGCCGCTGATAGGCCACGAGTCGCGAGGACGGCACTTTGATGGGCCAGACGGCCGGGCCGAAGGTGAGCGGCCGCTCCAGGTGCAGGAGCGCGGCGTCGTACTGCAGAAAGCCGGAGTCGGCGTACCGGGGGTGGCGGATGACGTCCGTCACGCCGATACCGCCCGTCGGGGACGTCTTCAGCCGCACGTCCCCCACATGCACCACGATCCCCATCGACCGGTCCTCGACGCAGTGCCCCGCGGTGATCACCCACTCGTCGCCGAGAACACTGCCCGTGCACGAACCCACCGGGCGCCCGTAATTCAGGAACATCACCTGCGCCATCCACGGATATCTGCCGGCGCTGGCCACCGTTTCGCCGTTGACGACGTATTCGCCGTCGCCGCCCCCGGTCGCTTGGGCCGGTGGCATAGCCGCCACCGCCAACGCGGCTGCCGCGAGCACTGTCATCAGAATCCGCCGCAATTTCGCGAACATGACACCACAAGTCCCCGCCGCGCGTGCCGTCATTCCACGAGCACGGCACACAGGCACCATCGGACGACCGAGAGAACACATGACCGTCGAGCCGACTCACGTCAACGGCTGATGCTGATCGGATGGGTTCGGTAACCGACCGTCATATTGATCGCTTTTCGCCTGCACGCTCCGCGCCCTCCCAGGCGCTTTATAGGTGGAGGCGGTCGCCTCCCGCGCCGGGGGGAGGACGGCGCCGCCACCACGTCACAGGGAGGACACGTGCAGTACAGCCGTCGCGAGGCGGACCGGTGAGCGAGGGCGGACCGGAGGAATCCGGTGGAGCCGTGAGCCTGCCCAGTCGCCGTCAGCAACCCACCCCCATGAGCCAGTGGAAGCCCGCGGAGCGGCTGTCGTTCTGTGCCTTTCACACCGACCGGTTCAAGGCGTACCTGGGCTTCGCCTACCTGCAACTCGGCTCGGACGCGGACGCGGAGGAAGCCGTCGACAAGACCTTCGACGCCATCATGGACGCCTGGCCGCGGATGCTGGAGATGGAGCATCTGGAGAGGTACGCCTGGACGATCCTCAAGCGCCGGATCATCGATCAGCAGCGCAGGCGGAGGCTGCGCCCGGAACCGATGGACATCACCGCCTTCGAGGCCGCCGTCAAGGACACGGTCATCGATCCGTACGAGGTCCTGACCGGCACGATCCACTTCTACACGGCCGTGCGACGGCTGAGCGAGCGCCAGCGGGACGCGGTGATCCTCTGCTACGGCCTGGACTGCACCGCCCGCGAGGCGGCAGCGATGATGGGCATCGAAGAGGCCACCGCCCGATCCCACCTCCGCCTGGCACGGAACCGCCTCGTCCGGCTACTCGACATCCCCACCGACCCCAGCGGAGACGGGAAGACCAGATCATGAGGGACCGCCAGCTTTTCCGGCACCTGGAGGACTTCTTCACCAGGGCCAGGGTCTCGGACCGGTACTCCCGGTACGACGTCTCCGCAGCCATGAGCCGGCTCCTTCGCCGGAGGGCCCAGCGCCAGGCACCGACGAGCGGGTGCGCCTGCCGGCAGACCGGCCACCTCGGACACGGTTCGGTCCCGCTGGTGCCGCTGGTCCCGCTGAAGTGGAGCGACCCCGGCCAGGACCAGCTCGTGGACGCGGAAACGGCCTGGCGCGATCTGAACGCCGTCAGCGTGCTCGTCCTCCAAGGCCAGGACGCCACCGACCGGCTGGGTGAGTTCATCGAGGCGGGGCCGGCCGACGCCCACGGTGCCCTGGTCTTCGCCTGCCTGCTCTACCTGATCGGGCACGAGGAGGGCGCGCGGTTCTGGTGGCAGTTCGCCGCCGGAGCCGACAGCGACGCGGCCGCCTACTGTCTCTTCCTCGACCACGCGCGCCAGGGCGAGTACCACGACGCCGCGCTGTGGGCCCGGCCGCTGGCCCGCCGCGGATTCTCCCCGCACGCCTCGTGGGGCCGGCGCGCCGCCGCACCGGCCAACAGCACCTTGCCGCCCACCTTGCTGGCCTGCGTCACCGACCACGATCACGAGGACCTCGGCCCGGCCCCCGAGCCCCGGCCCAGCCTCCCCGCCGCCGTGGCGGAGCTGATCCGGAAAGCACCCGTCACGCACGCGCCCGACGCCCCCGGCTCCGGCAGGCAGCGGTCCGAGGAGCACCCGTGCCCGCTGGCTCCCGCTCCGCCGGCCACCGCCGTCGCGCCCAAGCTCGCGCTCGCGGTGCCCGGGCAGACCACACCCGCCACGCGGCCCCGATGGTCCGAGCTCGCCCTCCGCCACCCCAGCGTCACGGCAGCCGCCCAGCAGGCCACCAGCCCCGCCGTCGACGACTACGACGCCCTCCGCACGGCCCGCCTCGCCCTGGGGGTGGTGAAGACCCTCGAACACCACCGCCTGGGCGTCGACAGCGGGCAGATCGGCCGTGAATGCCATCTCGCCGACGAGCAACTCGGCCCGCTGCTGGCCATGCTGTGCGCGTCTGACTTCGCCCGGCGGATCGCCGGCAGGGTCTACTTCCCCGGGCCCGCCCTGGACCGCCTCGCCGCACCCGGCGGCTCCGGCGTCGGCGCCCAACTACAGCGCACCCTCGCCCTCGCCCGGGACGGCATCGGCGCCGCCGTCTACCTCAGCCACTACGCGGACGGCGATGTCCGGATCACCCACGTGGCGGACGGCCCCGTGGCCCCCCGCGTCGAGGAGTGGGTCGACTTCCGCGCGTCCGCGCACGCCAGTGCGGTCGGCAAGTGCCTGCTCACCCAGCTCGACCACGACAGCCGGGCCGAGCACCTCGCCCGCTACAAGATCGCCCGGCTCACCAGCCGCACCATCACCAACAGCCGCACTCTCTTCCAGACCCTGGACCGGATCGCACCCAACCAACCCGTTTACGACCTGCGCGAATACTCCCCGCAGACGGTCTGCTCCGCCGTGCCCCTCACCGCCGGCAGCCACACCGGCAGCCTCGCGCTGTCCATGCCCCTCGCCCACCGCGACCGGCTGAGGACCGCGACCGCTTCCCTGGCCCGCGCGGCCGTGCCCGTCCTGCTCACCCTCCTGCTCACCGGAGGGCTCCCCACCGGCGCCCCGGCCGAGAACAACGGCCCGCTGCTGCCCCCCGGCAACGCCTACACCGCCGCCCCCACCCTCGGACCCCTGACAGCGCTCCCCGGCCCGCCACCACGCCCCTGGGCCGACCGGACACCGATCGACCGGCTCCTCGTCCACCGCACCTGACCGGGTCGTGACACTGCATCGAAGGATGTAGTGGTCATTCGTCGCCGCGGACGAGGAATCCGGCTCTGATCGCCCCGACCATGGTGGAAAGCGGAGATCACGGGCGGGATCAGGAGGCCAGGACGGTGGGCACGGGGGCAGTGATGGCGGCGGAGCGGGCCGCCGGCGGAGCGGGCGACGGAGCGCGAGCGCGCCTGCCGTTGCTGGATGTGCTGCGCGGGGTGGCGATTCTGGGGACGTTGATGAGCAACGTCTGGATCTTCGCCGGGCCGGGCGCCGAGTGGGGCGTCCTCAGCGGCAACGCCGGGATCCAAGCGGTGGACCTGTCCTCCCCGGCCGGGGTGGCGGAGGCGGTCTTCCGCTCCCTGGCGAACGGCAAGTTCCTGTCGATGCTGACGATCCTCTTCGGAGTCGGGCTGGCCATCCAGTTCCGGTCGGCCGCCCGGCGCGGGCAGCCGTGGCCGGGCCGGTACAAGTGGCGGGCGCTGTTCCTCTTCGTCGAGGGGACCGTGCACTTCGTCTTCGTCTTCGCCTGGGACGTGCTGATGGGCTACGCGGTGGTCGCGCTGCTGGTGGCCTGGCTGCTCACGCGGTCCGCGCGGGCCCAGCGCGTCACGTGGATCACCATGGGCGGCCTCCACCTGACGGCGGTGACGCTGCTCACGGCCGCCGCGCTGCTCGCCTCGGACGGCGATTCGGACGGCGCCCCCGACGCCGAAGCGGTGGAGCTGTACGCCGAGGGGGGATACGGGGAGCAGGTCGCGTTCCGGCTGTCGCACGCGGGGGCGCTGCGCGTGGAACCGGTGTTCACCTTCGGGCTGTTGGTGTTCCTCTTCCTGCTCGGCGTACGGCTCTTCAGGGCCGGGGCCTTCTCGGACGACGCGGCCGGGCGGCGTATCCGGCGCCGGATGGCCGGGTGGGGGCTCGGGGTCGGCCTGCCCCTCGAAGTCCTGGCGGTCCTGGGCGGTTCGGACTTCTTCCTGCTGGAGCGGTACGGGGTGGCGCCGGTACTGGCGATGGGCTACCTCGGTCTCATCGGGATGCTGATGGACCGGCTCCGCCGGCCGGGCCCACTGGTCTCCGCCTTGACCTCCGTCGGCCGTACCGCCCTGTCCTGCTACGTACTGCAGAACGTGCTCGCCATGCTGGCCTGCTACGGCATCGGCCTGGGACTGGCGTCCCGTCGGGCGGACGCCGGGCCGTGGTGGGTGATGGGCCTGTGGGCGGCGATCTGCCTGGTGCTGGTGGTGGGTTCGAGCCTGTGGCTGCGGAGGTTCGAGCACGGGCCGCTGGAATCGGTGCAGAAGCGACTGCTGCGGCCGGGCCGTCGCCCGCGAACGGGTTGAGGGGTACGAGGGTTTTGCCCGGGGCCGAGCCGGGGCGGCGTCGGGCCGGTGCGTAGGGTGCCCGAATGGTCGATATTCCAGAGGCGTTCGCACGGACCACGATCGAGCGTGAGGGAGAGCCCGGCGCGGCATGGCTTGCCGAACTGCCCGGGATGGTGGAGGAGTTGCTGGCGCGCTGGGGGTGCGTGCCGGACGGCGACGTCATGCACGGCGGCGTGGGAGTCGTCGTTCCGGTGCGACGGCCGGTCGAGGGAGCCGCCGTGGTGAAGGTGTCCTTCCCCCACCCCGGCAACGTCCATGAGCCGGACGCGTTCACGGCGTGGGGCGGGCGCGGTGCCGTGCTGTTGCACGAGCGCGACGACGAACGCTTCGCGATGCTGCTGGAGCGGGTCCGGTCATCGACCCTGGAAGAGGTCGAGGACGGCGATGAGGTGGTGAGCGTCGCGGGGCGGGTCGGTCGTCGGCTGGCCATTCCCGCGCCGCCCGGACTGCCCCGGCTCCAGGAGCAGGCCGATGTGTGGGAGGACCAGCTCCGCAAGGATGCCGTGGAGCTGTCGCACACCCTGCCGCGCCACGTGCTGGACGCCGCCGTGGCAACCGTCCGCGAACTGGGCCGCGTCCAGCCGGACACCCTCATCCACGGTGACCTGCACCCGCGCAACATCCTGCGCGCCGACCGTGAGGCGTGGCTGGCCGTCGACCCCAAGGGGTACGTGGGAGACCTCGCGTACGACGGCGGCACACTGCTCAAGTCGCGCGCGCTGACGCTGCTCGGAGCGGACGACCTGCGCAAGGCGCTGCACCGCGCGCTGTGCGTCTTCGCGGAGGCGGCGGAGCTCGATCGCGAGCGCGTGCGGCGCTGGGCCCAGCTCCATGCGGTCCAGGCCGCGTTCTGGGGGCGCCGCCACGGATTCCGTATCGCCCGCGACGGTGCGCGCTTGGACTGGCTCACGCAAGCGGCCGACCGCTTGGCGGAGTTCCTCACGGACCCCGCCTGGTCGTGAACCTGCCGGTAGGGAGAGGGGGCCCGTCGCCGGGGGTCTGCAGCCCCCCGGCGATGCGGCCCGTCGGTCAGCTCAGCCGAGCGTCGGCGTAGCAGGCCATCGCGTCGCGCTGGTAGGGGGCCAGCCCGTCGGCGATCTTGTCGAAGTTCTCCCGGAACTGCGGGTCGTCGACGTAGGTCTGGCCCAGTCCCTTGTACGCGGCGGCGTTCGGGGTCCAGAAGCGGCACACGCCCTGGTAATGGGCGTCCACCTCGGCCTGTACCCCGGGGTCGGCGACCGGTGTGCCGGCCACCATGAACTCCGCCATGCGGATCATCTGCGCCGTCACCTCACGCTGCCACCGCTGCGTCTCCTCGGTGGTCATCGTCTCGATGACCTGGCGGGACTGCTCCCACTGCTCCGGCCACCGCTCGCGCGCCTCGATCTCGGAGCGGGAGAGCTCGGCGCGTGAGGCCTCGAAGCCCTCGAAGAGGTTCTCCGGCCTGTTGATCTTCGCCATGTCGTTGTCGTCCTTGCCTTCCTCCAGTTCGGCGATGGTGCGGCCGACCGTGTGGGCGAGCGTCTCCAGCCGGTCCCGTTCCGCCAGCAGCCTTAGGTGGTGCTCGCGGAGTACGGCCACCTGATCGACCTGGCTGTCCAGGACCGCCCGGATCTCCCGCAGCCCGACACCCAGCTCCCGCATCAGCAGGATCTGCTGCAGCCGCAGCAGCTCGGCCTCCTGGTAGTGGCGGTGCCCGTTGCCGCCGATCCATGCCGGCGGCAGCAGGCCGATCTCGTCGTAGTGCCGCAGCGTCCGGGACGTCACCCCGGACATCCGGGCCACATCCGCGATCGACCAGGCCATTGCCCTGCCTCCCATCGCCGGGCCGGTCTCTCCGGCCCCACGACAAGACGGTAGAAGTTGACGCAACGGCAACCGCAAGCCGGAACGGGCCCCTCCGCGGAGCCGGCCGGCGGTCGCGGTGGCTAGAACTGCCGGAGGTGGTCGCGGAGGGTCCGGGCGACCTCCGCCATGAGGGCTTCGGCGCCGGGCTGGGTGCCGGCCGGGACGAGTGACTCGGTGAGGACGGCCACGGCGAAGGCCTGGCCGTCGGAGTGCTCCACGACACCGATCTCATGGCGGAGGTTGAGCAGCGTGCCGGTCTTGGAGGACCAGGTGGTGGCGTCGGAGCTGAAGTCCGGGGCGAGCCGGTGCCGGATGAGGTTGTGGGCCATGAGGTCGCGCACCCGCTTCGCCACTTCGGGGTGGATCTTCGAAGGGGTCCACAGGGCTTGGAGCAGTTCGACCCAGGCGCGTGCGCTGCCGGTGCTGGCACGGCTGGTGTCGAGCTGCTCCACCCGGTGTCCGCGGCCGCTGGTGCCCGAGTCGATGGCCAGGGCGTGGGCGAGATGGGCCTGGGCGGCGTCGAAGCGTTCCACGGGGGTGTCGGAGAGCTCGCGCATGCCGTGTCGGACGGTGACGCCGCGGAGGCCGAGCCCGTGGAGGATGTCGGCGACCCGGGCGGGCGGGGTGAGGGCGAAGAGCGCGTCGGCGGCCGTACCGTCACTGACGCAGGTGCTCAGGTAGAGCAGGTCGTCGATGGCGATCCGGGCGGGGTGGCGGAAGCGGCTGAGCCCGGTGGGGCCGGGGGTGGTGATCCGCCCTGGTGGCACGTCGAGCAGGGTGGCTCCGTCGAGTTCGCCCCGTCGGATGCGCTCCGCCGTCGCCAGCGCGAGCGGGATCTTGACCAGGGACGCGGCGGGGAGCCGGGTGTCCGGATCGATCCCCAGTTCCTCGCCGGAGTGGAGGTCCCGTACCAGCAGGCAGCCGTGCAGGCCGCCGTCGCGCAGTTGCCGGCGCAGGTCGTCAAGGAGTGCCTCGGTGTTCACGCCGTCGTCCCTCCGGTGGTGCCCGCCCGGGTGCCGTCCGCGCCGAGGCAGCGGGCGATGGCGTCACCCAGGCGCGCCTCGATGGGGTGCGGGTTGCCCTCCGCGGCGACGGCGAGGGCGTATCCCCGGCTGAGCGTGATCTCGCCGATCGGCCGCCATTCCAGGGCGAGTTCCGCGGCCTGTGCGGGAGAGCAGAGCAGCAGGTCGCCTGTGCAGAGGACCTCCGCCGCGGCGGTCGTCACGTCGGCCGCGGCGAGGACCTGCGCGGGCCGCAGGCCGACCGCGTCGCGCAGCCGCGTCAGCGGGTCGCGGATGTGCGGGACGTCGTCTTCCGGTTGGATCCAGATATGGCGGGCGGGGCCGGGGCGGGCCCGCCGTATCCGCAGTGTTTCGAGGTAGACGCGGTTCACGCCGGGGTCCTGGGCAGCGGCGAGCCCGAGCGGCACGGACCACCTCGCCTCGTCCGGCGGCACCGCGAGCACGGCGGCGCGCACTCGCCCGGCCACCCCGGGGAGTGCCCCCGACGGGGCGTGGACGAGCTCCCCGCGCCGCGTGGGCGCGGCGGGGTGGAGTTCGAGGTTGACGCCGTGCCCGCGGGCCTCGGCCACGAGGCGGGCGAGATCGACCGTGGAGCAGATGGCGGGCAGCGCGAGCCGCCACGGCTTGCGCTTGGCGGCTTCCGCCTCGTGCAGCAGCACATCGGCCGCCCGCACGAGCTGCCCGGCCACCGGCAGCATGTCCCGTCCGAAGGGGGTGAGGACGGCTCGCCGCGAGGTGCGCTCGAAGAGTTGCTCACCGAAGTGTTCCTCCAGTGCGGCGACGCGACGGCTGGCCACCGACTGGGACATCCGGACCGCGGCCGCTCCGACGGTGAAGCTGCCGTGCTTGCTGACGCTGACGAACGCGCGACACGCTCCCACAAGATCCACAGCCTGAACCCTATGCCAGATCGGCATGGAACAGCGCATAAGCGTATTGGACCGCATGGCCGCCGACGATCAGGGTGGTCCCAGCACCAACGACCACTCACCGGATGGAGCCGCCTGCGCTCCCTCCGCTACCGCGCCCTGCGTGCGGGCGCCCAGGAGGTTTGGACCATGCAGCACACCCGTGCCCGGCGCGCCGTTCTCGGTGCGCTCGCCGCGCTCGCCATCGTCCCGCTCGCGGGCTGCGGCGAAGACGGCTCCGCGGCCTCGCCATCGCCATCCGCCACGGCGGCGCGGCCGGGGAAGGCCGCGCAACCGTACACCCGCGAGTTCAAGCACCTTGAGCGGAAGTTCGGCGCCCGACTGGGTGTCTACGCCATCGACACCGGCACCGGCCGCGAGGTGGCCTACAACGACGGCGAGCGGTTCGCCTACAACTCCACGTTCAAGGCGCTCGCCGCCGGTGCCGTGCTGCGCCGGTACTCCCTGAAGGGAATGGACAAAGTGATCACCTACTCGAAGGGCGACCTCATCGACTACTCCCCGGTGACCGAGAAGCACGTCAAGACCGGGATGACGCTGCGTGAGCTGTGCGAGGCCGCCGTCCGCTTCAGCGACAACACGGCGGCCAACCTGCTGTTCGACGCGCTCGGCGGGCCCAAGGCCCTCGACGCCGCACTCGAGAAGATCGGTGACGACGTGACCCGCATGGAGCGCCGCGAGCCCGAGCTGAGCCGCTGGGTACCGGGCGAGACGCGGGACACGACGACGCCGCGGGCGATCGCGAAGGACCTGCGCGCGTACGTGCTCGGGGACGTGCTCGGCAAGCCCGAACGCGCCCGGCTCACGAAGTGGCTGCGGACCAACGTCACCGGAGACGAGCTCATCAGGGCCGGGATGCCGGGGGGCTGGGTGGTCGGCGACAAGACCGGAACCGGCAGCTACTACGGTGCCCGCAACGACATCGCCGTGGTGTGGCGCCCCAACGCCGCCCCCATCGTGATGGCGATCTTGTCGAACCGTCACGACAAGGGTGCCCGCTTCGACAACAAGCTGATCGCGGACGCGGCATCCGTGGTCGCCGACTCGCTGTCGTAGCGGGCGGGGGCGTCCGCGGGTGAGCGCGGCCGACGCGGGTCAGGGCACCGACATCAGCAGTTGGACGGCGAGTACGGCGATCAGCGCGCTGGAGGCCAGGGCGGTGACGAGCCGCCCGCGGTCGCCGGTCAGCGCCCGGCCGAGCAGTGCTCCGCCGCCGGCGAGAAGCAGTTGCCAGCTTGCGGATGCCAGGAAAGCCGCGAGGACGAACGCGGCCTGCTCCAGCCGGCTGGGATCCGCCGCGGTCCGGCTGCCGAGCACCAGCGCCGCGAAGTAGACGACGGTCAGCGGGTTCATCATCGTCATGCCCAGCAATCCCAGATAGGCCCGGGCGGGGCTGACGTGGGTCTCATCGGCCCGGGTCGCCGTCCGGCGCGCGCGGTACCGGGTGATCGCGTTTGCGCCACTGTGGGCCGCCAGCGCGATCAGCACCACGGCCGAAGCGCATCGCAGCGGAAGGGCGATCGGCCCGATCACCTGGGCGAGCGCGGAGCCGCCGACCACGGCGATCAAGGCGTAAAGGCCGTCGGCGGTCGCGACCCCCAGAGCAGCGGCGGCACCGACCTTCCATGACGTCCGGGCGGTGAGGGCCACCAGATACGCCGCGACCGCCCCCACCGGCACGGCGATGCCGTAGCCGGCGAGAAGGCCCGCGACCAGGGCGGCGGTCACGTGTGCGCGAGTATCGGCCTCCGCGGTCGACCGGGCTGCTGTCGGCCTCGCACCGATCGGACGGTGGAGGTCGGCGGCAGGCAGGCGGTGATCGTGGTCATGGGCAGATGCTCGGGCAGTCCGGCTGCCCGCGACAACTCGTTTTCTTCTCGCTCGGGCAGGCGGAGCGGTCCCGGTGCTCAGCCGCGGTCGGCCGATGTGCTTCCCGAAAGCCGCATCCGGGCGGACCATCGGCTGGACACCGGGGAACGCGCACCATCCCGCCCCGACCGAATCCCAGGCTCGGCGAGCGACCGTTGCCTGACCGGGCAGGTGGAGTGGGTGGTACGGCAGAGGGGGAGGCACATGACCGTCATCGTCGGGCTGGTACACAACAAGCGGGTGCATCTGGGCGGGGACTCGGCCGGCGTCTGCGGCTACAGCCTCACCATCCGCCGGGATCCGAAGATCTTCCGCAACGGCCCCTACGCCATGGGCTTCACCACCAGCTTCCGCATGGGGCAGCTGCTGCATCACGCGTTCAAGGCGCCCAAACCCAAGGGCGACCTGGACCGGTTCATGGCCACCACTTTCGTCGACGCGCTGCGCGCCTGCCTCAAGAAGGGCGGCTGGGCGCGCAAGGACTCCGAGCAGGAGGAGGGCGGGACGTTCCTGGTCGGCGTGGACGGCCGCCTGTTCGCCGTGTACGCCGACTACCAGATAGCCGAGCCCGCCGACGGATACGCGGCCGTCGGGTGCGGGGAGGAATTCGCACTCGGCGCGCTGCACGCCACGGCGGGCCTGGGTCTCAAACCGCGCAAGCGGCTGGCGCTGGCCCTCGCGGCCGCCAACCACCACAGCTCCGGAGTCTCGGCGCCGTTCGGCTACGTCACCGCGCGGAAGCGTCCTTCCTGATCCCCGTCCCCATCCCCGTCCCCGTCGCCGAGCCGGGGATCGACGGGGTGGGGGTTCATGGCGCAGGTGGTGAAGAAGGCGCGGAATCCCTCGGCGGTGGTGAGGTCGGCGGGGAAGGACAGCAGCCGGTTGAGGGCGGCGCCCAGAGGCGAGCGGGGCACCACACGGGCGATGTTGTCCAGCTCCTCCTCCGCCGAGGCGGTGGCCTCCCAGTACCGCACCACGGTGTCCTCTCGCGCGTACACCGTGCTGCTGACCAGGGCCGAGGCGAGCCGCTGCGGAGTACGGGGGGCGACGCCGGCGCTGAGCAGACGGCACAGCTCCTCGCCGTGGCCGGGTCGCACCGGGTAGAGCAGGGCACGGCGCTGTAGGTCCTTGCCCGGTGGTTCCGGGCGGCGGTAGTGGGCTCGGCGGTCCAGGCAAGCGCGGGCCAGGAAGGTGGCCGTCGGCAGCCCCTCCGGCACTTCGCACAGGTGCCGCAGCTCGGCGTCCCGGTCGGGCGCCCCGGCAGGCGCCGTGGAGCGGCCCCGGCCGGGGCGCTCGGTGAGGTGCACCACCCGGCCGGGGGCGAGGAAGGTGGCCACCGGACGTGCCGGCGGGGCGGGGGCCCGGCCGCCGTCCCGGTCGTCCACGGGCGCCGCGGTGAGGAGCCGCGCCAGCGTGCGCTCCTCACCGGGCCGGACGCGCAGGCTCAGTGCGATGCGTTCGGTCTCCATGGTCCGCCGCCCGCTACGCCGGCTTCCGGTCCGCCATCAGGAAGACGGTGAACATGGGCGCCGGGGCATCGTGTACGGACGGGGTTTCCAGGCCGGCCGCGGTGAGCATCGCCGTCAGCTCGTCGAGGGAGTAGGTCTGCCCCCGCTCCGAGATGGCGAGCATCATCATGGAGAACACCTGGGCGACATGGTCCCGCTCGGGGTCATCGCCGGTCGGTGTCATCTCCTGGACGACCACCCGGCCTCCCGGCCTGAGGGCCGCGACCACACGTTCCAGCAGGGTGGCGCACTGCTCGGGGCCGAAGTTGTGCAGCACGTTGTTGAGCAGGACCAGGTCGTACTGCCCCTGGTAGGAGACCGTGAACAGGTCCCCGGCGATCTCCGAGACCCGCCCCTGCACCGCCTGGCGTTCGGCGGCGTCGCGGCGCACGTCCAGGACGCCGGGCCAGTCGAGCAGGGTCACCCGGGATCGCGGCAGCACCGCGGCGAGGTGGCAGCCGTAGCGACCGCTGCCGGCGCACAGGTCCAGGATCCTCAGCTCGTCACGGCCCTCGGCCCAGGGGGCGAGCAGTTCGGCGGTCCGCCGCGCTCCCTGGTCGGCGATCCAGCCGCTGGCCTGCGCGAAGTTCCGCCAGAACGGGTGCTCGTGGGGGTTGCCCACACCGGTGACGACGCTGCCGCCCGCGCGTACCGACTCGGCCAGGCGCCGCTCGGCCTCCCAGACGAAGTCGTGCAGCGGGATGCCGGCGGTGGCGCCGAGGTAGTCGTCGCTGCCCGAGAGCAGGTAGGCGCGGGACATGTCGGTCAGCCCGTAGCGGCCGCCGTTCCGGACGAGGATCCCGTCGAGCGAGGTGAGGACGTCCAGCAGGATCCGGGTGGCGCGGGGGTCGGCGCCGATCGCCTCGGCCACGGCGCCGGCCTCGCGCGGGCCGTCGGCCAGGGAGTCGAAGAGGCGCAGTTCGATGCCGGCTCGCAGGGCGGCGGAGCCGTGCACCCCGGAGAGCGTCCGCAGCAGCGGCAGGGGGGTCACGGGGGCGCCACCGGAAGGCGGGTCGCCGGCCTCGTACGGTGCCTGGCCGACGGTCTCACGGGGGGTCTCGCGGGGGGCCTTGTGGGCGGTCTCGCGGGTTGGGGGGTTGTCGAGCACGGTCTCGGTCTTCCTCTTCGGTCTCGGATCGCGGTGTGGGGGCAGCCGGGGAGGATGGCACTGGGGGGATGACAGCGGGGCTGGGGGGAGGGGCGTCGGCGAGCCCGGTCGAGCGGTCAGGGCTCGCCGTCGGTCGTGCGGCGTGCGACCTCGATCACGAACAGGCTGCTCGCCGTGGGCCTGACCTCGGCGATCCGCAGACCCGCTTGGGCGAGCAGGGCCTCGATCTGCCGCCGGGTGTGCTTCCTGCCACCCACGTTGAGCAGGAGCAGCAGGTCCATCCCCGTGGTCACCTTCGGCTCGGGGCTGTCCTCGACCAGGTTCTGCACCAGGACCGCCCGGCCCGCGTCGCCCATCGCCTCGGCCACATGGCGCAGCGTGGTGACGGTGCGCTCGTCGTCCCATTCGAGCAGGTTCTTCAGGATGTACAGGTCGCCGCCCGGCGGTACGCCTTCCAGGCAGCTGCCGCCGACGACGCGTGCGCGGTCGGCGAGTTCACCACCGTCGCGGAGTGCCGGATCGGCACGGGCGATGACGGTGGGCATGTCGTACAGCACCCCGCTGAGCTCCGGGTGCCGCTCCAGCAACGTGCGGAGCAGGTGTCCCCTGCCGCCGCCGACGTCGACGACCAGGTGGACGCCCGAGAGGTCGAGCGCGTCGGCGACCATGGCGGAGGTGAACGAACTGGACTGGGTCATCGCCTTGTTGAAGACTTCGGCGGACTCGGGGGCGTCCTGGGTCAGGTAGGCGAAGAACTCCTTGCCGAACAGCTCCGGCACCACGGGCCGGCCCGTGCGGAGGGCCTGTGTGAGGTGCGGCCATGCCTGCCAGGTCCACGGGGCGGTCGTCCACAGCACCTGGTAGCGCACGCTGTGCGGGTCGTCCTCGCGCAGGACGCGGGAGTACGCGGTGTGCGCGTAACGGTCCTCGGTGACCTCTTCGAAGATGCCGTGAGCCGCGAGCGCCCGCAGCAGCCGGCCCAGCGCTCCGGGGTGGAGGCCGAGCCGGCTGCCGAGTTCGTCGGCGTCTACCGGTTCCTCGTCGATCGCGTCGGGGATCCGCAGTTCGACCGCGGTCGTGAGCATGGCCGAGACCCACAGGCCCATCGCCAGCTCCTTGACGCGGGCGGCGGTGGCCAACTGGGGGGCGAAGGCGGGTTTGGTACAGGACTCGGTGAGCGCCACGGTGTTTCCGTTCGGTAGGAGGCGGGTGCCGCGGTACGGGCAGGGACGGTCTCAGGGGCGGATGAGGACTCCGGCGTCCTGCCGCCAGTGGTAGAACTGCCGGGCAGAGGCTTCACCGACGCTCCCCCAGGCGCCGTTGTAGGGGGTGACGTGCTCGTCCATGGCCGCGCTGATCGACTTGAACAGGGGGTTGTCGCGCTGCGGGGTGAGTGTCCGGGACAGCGGGGCTTCCGACCGCACCAGGTGGAGGTACAGGTCCTGGAAGGTGAACAGGCGCCGCTCCCGGACGCCGATGCACCGGGGCAGTTCGGTGGCGTCCGAATCGGCGAACAGCTTGCTGATCGCTTCCTCGCGGCAGGCGGTGTCCCCCGGCCTGAGGCGGGCGACGATGAGGGTGGTGGTCACCAGGGCTCCTTGGTTGTCGGTGCAGGTCACTCCCGCGACCGGGCGCGTTCCTCGATGCGGTCCCGGATGAGCTCCATCTGGATGCGGGAATTGCGGTTGATCCGCTCGGTCATGGCGGCGTCGTCCACCGGGGCCTCGGGCTTCATGTGGAACTCCTGCACCCACCGCATCCGTACGCCGCCGTCAACTTCGGTGAAGTCCCAGAAGATGTCCATGGACTCGAAGGGTCCGGTCTCGACACGGCGGGCCCGGACGGTGCGGGTCGCCGGGTCGGGGGTGCGCTCGGAGACCCAAGCCCAGACGCGGCCCTGCTCGTCGGGGTGCATGGTGAGCCGGAAGCGCACCGTGTCGCCGTCCCGGTGGAGGATCTCCGCCCGCTGGTACTCGCTGAACAGCCGGGGCCAGGAGACCACGTCGTTGGTCATCTCCCACACCAGGTCGAGGGGGGCGTCGATGACGATCGAGTTCTCGGTGCGGGCACGCCCGGCATGCCGGGCCGCCGGGGCCGGCGAGCCGGGCCGCCCGGGCATCAGGTGGGTGTTGACCAGGTCGACGGTCTGCCGCGGCGTGGTGGCCGGGGTGAGGGAGCCCTCGGGCAGGCTGGTGTGGAAGGCGTTCTCCACCCGCGCGGAGATCTCCAGCAGGGCGAGCGAGTCCAGGCCGAGGTCGCCGTAGGGGCTGTCGGCCCGTGCGTCGTCCAGGTGCACGGCGGTGTCGGCACCCGCGCTGCGGTGGATGATCAGCCGCAGGTCTTCCAGGGTGAAGGGGGTGGTCATCGGGTGTGTTCCTCTCTGGCGGGGGTGCGCAGGGGTGCGCGCACCACCAGGGCCGAGTTCATGCCGCCGTGGCCGCGGGCGACCACGAGAGCGGCGCGGACCGGAGCCGGTCGCGGCTCTCCCACGACGAGATCGAGGCCGAGCTCGGGATCCGGCCGGATCGCATGCGCGGACGGCGGGATGACACCGTCCCGGATGGCCAGCAGCGCGGTGGCCACGTCCAGTGCCGCCCCGCCGTACAGCCGCCCGGTCAGGGTCTTGGTCGCGGTGACGGGCACGGCGTGCGGGCCGAAGAGGTCGGTGAGCACGTTGGCCTCGGCGCGGTCCCAGGCGGGCACTCCGGCCGCGTCCGCGAAGACCACGTCGATCTCCTCGGGCGCCATCGAGGCGTCGGCCAGGGCGCCCCGCACGGCCTGGCGGAGGGTGCGTGGACGGCCGGAGCCCGGGGGCGGGTCGAAGGTCGCGGCGTGCCCGGCGATCTCGCCGTACACCTGCGGCGCACGCCGCAGTTCGGCGCTGGGCCCGTCTTCCACGATCAGGATCGCCCCGCCCTCTCCGGGCAGATGGCCGCGGGCCCGGAGGTCGAAGGGCAGGTAGGCGGTCTCCGGGTCGCGAGCGGTGCTGAGCCTGCCCGTCGGCAGCTGGGCGACCAGTCCGTAGGGGCACAGCGAGGCGTCGGTGCCGCCGCTGACCACCAGGCGGGTGCCGTCCCGCAGCACCCGGCGGGCGTGCGCCAGCGCGTCCAGCGCGCCGGCCTGTTCCGCCGCCACGACCCCGCACGGGCCGCGCAGGCCGTGGCGCACGGACAGCTGCCCGGTGGTGGCGGCGTAGAACCAGGCGATGGACTGGTAGGCGCTGACATGGCGGGATCCGCGCGACCACAGCGCCTCGATCTCCCGCTGGCCGAACTCGGTGCCGCCGGAGGACGAGGAGGTGACGACGGCCATCTCGTACTCGTCGTAGCCGGTCCGGCCGGCCACCGTCTCCGGCTCGTCCCCGGCCGGGTCCGGGGACTCGGCCGGGGCCGCGCGCGAGGGGCCGGCCCCGGCGTCGGCGAGCGCGAACTCGGCTGCCCTGAGGGCCAGATGGGTCCAGCGGTCGGTCTGTACGGCGAGGCGTCCGGGCACGTGCTCCTCGGCGGTGAAGCCGGTCACCTCGCCCGCCAGCGTCACCGGGTAGCGGGAGGCGTCGAAGCGGCTGATCGGAGCGATGCCGCTCTGCGCGTGCAGGGTCGCCTTCCAGTACTCCTCGGTGCCGATGCCGTTGGCCGCGATCACCCCGATGCCCGTGACGACGGCGGGCCGCCTCCGCTCGCTCACCGGGTGCGTCCCGGGCGGGCGAGCAGCAGCGCGGTCTGGAAGCCGCCGAATCCGCTTCCCACCGACAGGGCCACGTCCATGGTGTGCTCCCGGGCGACCAGCGGCACGTAGTCCAGGTCGCACTCGGGGTCCGGGACGCGCAGGTTGGCGGTGGGCGGTACCACCTGGTGCTCCAGGGCGAGAACGCTGGCGACGGCCTCGATCGCCCCGATGGCGCCCAGGGAGTGGCCGATCATCGACTTGATGGAGCTGACCGGCACCTCATAGGCGCGCTCGCCCAGACTCCGTTTGTACGCGGCCGTCTCGTGCCGGTCGTTCTGCCGGGTCCCCGATCCGTGCGCGTTGATGTAGTCGATGTCCGCCGGGTCGAGCCGGGCGCGGTCCAGCGCCGCCCTGATCGCCTCGGCCATCTCGCGGCCGTCGGGTTTGAGGCCGGTCATGTGGAAGGCGTTGCTGCGCCCGGCGAACCCGGCGATCTCGGCGTACACGTGTGCGCCACGGGCCTCGGCGTGCGCGCGCTCCTCCAGGACCATCACGGCCGCCCCCTCCCCCAGCACGAAGCCGTCGCGCCGGGCGTCGAAGGGGCGGGAGGCGCCGGCGGGGTCGTCGTTGTGGGCGGAGGTGGCTTTGATGGCGTCGAAGCTGGCCGAGGTGATCGGCGAGATCGGCGCGTCCGTGGCACCCGCGAGGACGACGTCGGCGCTGCCCTCGGCGACCAGGTGCATGCCGTAGCCGATGGCGTCCAGTCCCGAGGTGCATCCGGTGGAGATGAGGTTCACCGGGCCCTCGGCACCGCACGCCCAGGCCGTCTCCACCGCCAGCGTGCTCGGGATCATGTACCCGTACAGGTGCGGGACGGCGTACTCGGCGTCCACCAGGTGCAGGCGCCCCCGGTCGCTCAGGACGACGTACTCCTCTTCGAGGCCCGTGGTGCACCCCACCGCGCTGCCGAGGCTGACTCCGAGACGGTCGCGCCGCAGCCGCGCGAACTGAGCACCGCTGTCGGCCATCGCCTCGCGCGCGGCCACCACGGCGAACTGCGCCGCCCGGTCCATCCGGCGGATCTGCTGCGGGGTGAGCCCGGCGGTGACCGGGTCGAAATCGCACTCGGCGGCGATCTGCGAGCGGAACCCGCCGGGGTCGAACAGAGTGATCCGGCGGACGGCCGTGCGCCCTTCGGTGAGCAACTGCCAGAAGGACTTGACCCCCATGCCGCCGGGCGCGACGACGCCGAGCCCGGTGACCACCACGGAGCGATTCACCGGATCGTCTCGGTGTCCACGTGCCCGAGCTCCGGGCGAGGGGCGAGCGGCGAGAGGTGGAAGACGATCCTGGCCGGGGCGGTGCCGGTGTTGCGGACCCGGTGCCGGGTTCCGATGGGGATCATCAGCGCCTGGTCGGCCCCGAGGGGGTGCGGCTCGCCGTCGAGGTCGACCGTGATGTCCCCTTCCACCACGAACAGGAACTCCTCCGAGTACGGGTGGTAGTGCTCCACGACGTACTCACCGGGCTCCAGGCGGGCCATACCCGAAAAGCCCGAGGTGCAGCCCACCGTCTTGGGGCTGAGCAGGATCCGCAGCTCCCCGCCGCGGCGGCGGTTGGGTGCGGCGTCGGTGAGCGAGACGACGGCGTGGGATGGGTGGCCCATGATCCTCCTCGGCGGCTTCCTACGGCCGTGCTGGACGTGACCCGGATATGTGATCTGTATATATGTCCTACAAATACTCCGCGGTGTAACCCTGTGTCACTTGATGGGCGTACAGGTAGCTGGGACACACCGCACCGGAGGTCGTTGAGCTCGTCGTTCCTCTCGTGTAGTGGTTGCCGTGTGCCCCCTCAACCCGATGACAGCGCGTCATGACCCGGCCGCTCAACCGGGAGGTCTGCCTGGCCCGGCGGCTCACCGCGGGGCCCCTCACGCCTGAGCATTTCGTGCTCCAGGAGCGGAAACTGGCGCCGCCGGAAGAGGGCGAGATCCTGGTGCGCCACGACTACCTGCAACTGTGGGCCGTCATGAGGGATCTGATGACCCCGGCTCCGGTGCTGCCGATGCCGCCCTACGAGGTCGGCGCGCGGCTGTGGGGCCCGGGCATCGGCACCGTACTGACCTCCCGGAGCCCGAATGTGCTCCCCGGCGACGTGGTCTTCTCACTCGCGGGATGGACCGAGCACTCGGTGGGCCCGGCGGAGCGGTACACCAAACTCGACACCACGCTGTACCCCCGGCCGGAGTACTTCCTCACGCAGGGACCGACCGCGCACCACGGGATGGCCGACATCGCCCGGGTGGGCGAGGGCGACGTGGTCTTCGTGTCCGGCGCCGCCGGGGCGGTCGGCTCACTGGCCGGACAGATCGCCCGGTGCCGCGGCGCGCGGTGCGTGATCGGCAGCACGGGCAGCAAGGACAAGGTCGGGTACCTCGTCAGCGAGCTCGGCTACGACGCCGCCTTCGACTACCACGACGGGCCGGTGGCGGAACGTCTGCGCGAATGGGCCCCTGAGGGGATCGACGTCTTCTTCGACAACGTCGGTGGTGAGCAGTTCGAGGCGGCCGTCCAGGTCGCGGCCCCGCGGGCGCGGTTCGCCCTGTGCGGTGCGCTCTCCGGCCAGTTGGGCCCCGCCGATGGCGCTTTCCCGAGACTCGATCTGCTCACCGCCATCCTGAAGGAGATCAGCCTGCGGCCGTTCGCCACCGCCCACACTCCCGAACAGTTGACCGCCTGGTACACGGACTCCAGCCGATGGCTGCGGGAGAGGAAGCTCGTACTGCCGCAGACGGTCGTCGGCGGGGGACTCGCGGCCGCTCCCGGCGCTCTGATCGCGCTGCTGGACGGCGAGTACCGGGGGAATGTCGCGGTGCGTCTCCACGAGGCGTGAGCATGTTCCGCAGGGTGCAGGACTGGATGAACCCGCCGAGCCGGCTGACCGATGAGCGGTTCGACGTCGACGCTCCGCTGGCCGCGCCGAGCGGCCCCTACCGGTCCGCGCACCACGGCATCGTGATTCCCGAACTGCCCCGGCCGCTGTGCTTCCTCAGCGTGATCACGATGTTCGGCAGGCCCCCGATCCGGCTGCGCCGCCAGGGGCCGGCGGCGACGAGCGCGCGGACCACCGCCTCGGTGTTCGTCGGCACCGCCGCCCCGCAGGCGTGGCATTCGGCTGACCACGGCGTCGCGGCGAGCGAGGTGAACACCGCCGGCACGGTGTTCCGGTTCGGCGACGGCATCGCTCTGACCGGCCGCTATCCGCGGTTCCGGCTGGGCTGCGAGCTACCCGGGCTGGGCGTGGACCTGACCATCACCGCCACCGACGTGGTGACCACCTTCGCGGCCATGCGCGGCGGCCTGTACGACCACCAGTCCGTGCTCTGCCGCTACCAGGGCACGGTGACCCACCACGGCGGCGAGCGTGCGGTGACCGGGCTGTGCGCCCTGGAATACGCTCGCGGGAAGGGCGCCGGCCTGTCGTTCCGGTGGTTCACCTACCACGTCATCAACATCGACGACCGCACCCAGGTGCTGTTCACCGAAGTGCTCGGGCCCGCGGGGGTCCCGGTGTCCCGGGCCGCATACGTCCGCAGACTCGGCGAGGGCAGTCGCACCTACCGCACCGGCTTCACCTTCACGCCGGCCCCGCCCGGCCCGCCACACACCGGCCGCGGGGGCCTGCCGTGGCAACTGCCCGCCGCGTTCTCCGTCGCGGTGAGCGACGACGACCGCGACGAGGTCTTCCGTATCACCGCGACCACCCGCGCCGACTGGGCCAAGGGCCCGCTCGGCGGCTACGCCGCCGGCTATGACTACGAGGGCGTCCTCCAGGGCAAGCCGGTGTCCGGCATCGGATACGGCGAGTACGTCGACAACCGGCGCAAGCGCCAGGGGCGCCGCGCTAGGTGAGGTCCGCCGCCGGACCGAACCGGTGCCGGTACGCCGACGGGGTCAGCCCTGTCTCGCGGCGCATCAGGGCGCGCAGGTTGGCCGCCGTGCCGAGCCCGCTGCGCCGTGCGACCACCTCGAAACGCGCCTCGCCCCGCTCGATCAGCCGACACGCCAGGGCAAGCCGTTCCGCGGTGAGCCAGGCCAGCGGCGTGGTGCCCAACTGCGCCCGGAAGCGACGGTGGAGTGTCGCCGGGCTGATGGCCGCGCGCGCCGCGAGGTCGGCGACGGCCAGCGGTGCGTCCAGCCGCTCCTGCGCCCACGCCAGGACCGGCGCCAGGGACTCGTCCGGCAGGTCGGGCACCGGGCGCTCGATGAACTGCCGCTGCCCACCGTCCCGGTGCGCCGCGAAGACCAGCCGCCGGCTGACGGTGTTGGCGACCTCCGCGCCGTGGTCACGCCGGACGATGTGCAGCCCGAGGTCGAGGGCGGCGGCACTCCCGGCGGCGGTGAGGATGTCGCCGTCGTCCACGAAGAGCACATCTTCTTCGAGCCGGACCCGGGGGAAGCGGGCCCGGAAGGAGTCCGCCCACTGCCAGTGCGCGGTGGCGCGCCGCCCGTCGAGGACGCCGGCCTCGGCGAGGGTGAAGGCGCCGCTGCAGAAGCCGACCAGGCGCGCACCGCGGGCGTGCGCCCGCCGCACGGCGTCGAGCACGGCCGGGCGACGGGGCACGTCGGTGTCGGGCCGGTTGGGGACGATCAGGGTGTCCGCCGAGTCGGCCGCCTGAAGATCGGCGACTGAGGTGAGCGTGAAGAAGCCGTCTCGCATCAGCGTGCGCGGCTCGGGCGAGCAGAGGCGGAAATCGTAGAGATCGCGGCCGATCTCGGGTCTGCGCAGACCGAAGACCTCGGTCGCACAGCCGAGCTCGAAGGGGTTGGAGTTCTCGTCCACGACCACGACGACCCGGTGCGGGGCCGCCGCACGCACGTCCTGCGAGGAATCTTGCGGCATGTGCGATTCCTAGCACTCACGGCGGCCGCGCTCAACCGGCGAGGATCCCCCCATGAGCAAGGAACCCATCGCACTGCGCACCGCCCTGGCATCCTTCGACGCCCTGTGGAGCCCCCGGATCGTCACGCGCGTCAACGACTACGACGTACGCGTCGCCAAGGTCGAGGGCGAGCACATCTGGCACGTCCACGACGACACCGACGAGTTCTTCCTGGTCCTCGACGGGGAGCTGCACATCTCCCTGCGCGAGCCCGCCGGGGAGCGCACGGTCCGGCTCCCCCGGGGGGCGGTCTTCACCGTCCCCCGGGGCACCGAGCACAGGCCCTACGCTCCCACCGGTGCCGCGATCCTCCTCTTCGAGCCCACCGGGACCCCGACGGTCGGTGACCGCCACGACGAGATCCCCGACCACATCGACGCGACGACCGGGCACCCGCTCGACTCCTGAGGGTGCTCGATTTCCTGAGGGTGCTTCGATTTCCTGAGGGAGAAAGGGCCTTCCCGGCGGCCGGCCCCCGCGTGCGTCACTCCGCGGGCCAGGGCACCTGCGGCGAGCGGTAGTAGTCGATCCCGAGCGCCGACATCCGCGGCCCCTGCGCCGCGAGCCGCACCTTGTACGCGTCCCAGTCGTGCGTGGACGCCGGGGACCAGCCGAGTTCCGCGGCTCCCGGCAGCCTCGGGAAGGCCATGAACTCGATGTGGTCACTGGTCGACACGGTCTCCGACCACAGCGGCGCCTCGACGCCGGCGATCGCCGACTCGGGTACCCCGGGCAGATACCCGCCCGGGTCCCAGTCATAGGAGCGCCGCACCTCCACATAGCCGGCCCAGTCCAGGCCCAGCGGGGTGTCCTTGGTGTACTTCATGTCGAGGTACAGCCGGTCGGCAGGCGACAGGACCAGCTGGGTACCGTTCCGCGCGGCCTGTGCCACCCGGGCCTTCTCGGCGTCACTGGTGGTGTCCAAGCCCCAGTACTGGGCGACGGCGCCCCTCGCGGGCGTGGCGCCGACCAGCTGGTGCCAGCCGAGCACCGTCTTGCCGTATCTGCCGACGACGGCCTGCGCCCTGTCCATGAACGCCGCATAGTCCTCGTGGCTGGTGGAGTGGGCCTCGTCGCCGCCGATGTGGAGGTACTTCCCCGGCGTGAGGGCCGCCAGTTCGCGGACGACATCGTCCACGAAGTCGTAGGTCACGGCCTTGCCCACGCACAGGGAGCTGAAGCCGACGTCCGTGCCGGTGTACAGCGGCGGGGCGACGCCGTCGCAGTTCAGCTCGGCGTAGGAGGCGAGGGCCGCGTTGGTGTGGCCCGGCATGTCGATCTCCGGGATCACCTCCAGGTAGCGGGCGGCGGCGTAGGCGACGATCTCCTTGTACTGGGCCTTGGTGTAGTGACCGCCGGGGCCGCCGCCGACCTGGGTGGAACCGCCGTAGGTGGCCAGCCGCGGCCAGGAGTCGATGGCGATCCGCCAGCCCTGGTCGTCGGAGAGGTGCAGATGCAGCTTGTTGATCTTGTAGAGGGCGAGCTGGTCGATGTAGCGCTTGACCTGGTTGACGGTGAAGAAGTGCCGGGAGACGTCGAGCATCGCGCCCCGGTGGGCGAAGCGCGGGGAATCGGTGACGGTGCCGCCCGGGACGAGCCACGGGCCGGTCTGCCGGGTGCCCTTCTCGACGGCGGCGGGCAGCAGTTGGCGGAGCGTCTGGATAGCGTGGAAGAGCCCCGCGGGTTTCACGGCGGTGATGGTGACGCCGCCGGGGCCGGACACCAGCCGGTAGCCCTCCTCGCCGAGGCTCTTGTCGCGCGTGCCGAGCGCGAGCCGGATGCCGCCGCTGCCGCCGTCGTCGGTGACGGGCAGCGGAAAGCCGGTGGAGGGACGCAAGCCCGCGGCGAGGTGGGCGCCGATGCGCCGCACCTCGCGCGAGTCGTCGTCCACCAGGATCCGGGTCGCGGGGGTGATGGCGTACGGCGAGCCGGCCGGGGACACGGACGCGGGCGCCGGGACGACCTCGCCGAGCGGCCGCACGGCCGCGTCGGCGGCGGGTGCGGAGGCGAGGGCGGGCCCGGCCCCCGCACCACCGATGCCGGCCACCACGACCAGCGATAACGAACACAGGAGACGGGGGAACGTTCTGCGCTGTCTCACGAGCTGGATCCCTTCCGAGAGGCATCATGACTCTGACGCTGAGCAACAGCTCCCGTGCTGCGCATGGGTACTCAGGCAGCGACCGAAGGGCACCATGGGTACCGCGCGGCGCGAGACAGGGTCAAGGGTCTAGACCTCTTTGCGGGCTTTTGGGAGCCGGTGACTCCCGAAAGCCCGCCGGACCGCCCAGGGAGCGGGATCCCGCCGGACACCGATCTACGGCGCGATGGGCAGCTGCCGCTTGTGGTCGGTGAGGCGGTAGCGGCGGACGATCGTTTCGAAGGCCCGCTCGTCCACCGGCTTGCCTTCCAGGAAGTCGTCGATGTCGTCGTAGGTGACCCCCAGCGCGTCCTCGTCGGCCTTGCCCGGGTCGAGGGTCTCCAGGTCGGCCGTCGGGGTCTTCCACACCAGCTCGGCGGGGGCGCCCAGCGCGTCCGCCACGGCGCGCACCCGGCGCTTGGTCAGGCCGGTCAGCGGGACGAGGTCGGCGGCGCCGTCGCCGAACTTGGTGAAGAAGCCGGAGACCGCCTCGGCGGCGTGGTCGGTGCCCACGACCAGGCCGTCGTGCGCGCCGGCCACCGCGTACTGGGCGATCATGCGCTGCCGGGCCTTGATGTTGCCGTGCACGAAGTCCTGGTGGTGGGCGTCGCGGAAGCTGACGCCGGCGGCCAGCGCGGCTTCCAGCGCGGCGTCGCCGGCGGGCTTGATGTCCACGGTCAGCACGTGGTCGGCCCGGATGAAGGAGAGCGCGAGCTGGGCGTCCTGCTCGTCGGCCTGGACCCCGTAGGGCAGTCGCATCGCGTAGAACCGCGCCTCGTGCCCGGCGGCCCGGGCCCGCTCGACGGCGAGCTGGCAGAGCCGGCCGGTGGTGGTGGAGTCGACGCCGCCGCTGATGCCGAGCACGAGGGAGCGCAGACCGGTGGAGGTCAGCCGCTCGGCGAGGAAGGCCACCCGGCGCTCGATCTCCCGCTCGGCCTCGAAGTCCTCGGCGACCTGGAGTTCCCGGGCGATCTCCTGCTGCAGGGCGATGGACGCCGGCTCGCTCACGTCTGCTCCTTGTTCGCTTCGCGATGTACTGTCGCGCCCACCCTACCCAGGGCGACCAGGCGCGATCGGCGGCACCTGGTCGCCGCGGGCCGGCGGCGTCCGTGCGGCCTCGAGTGCCGCGTCGAGCGCCTGGTCCGCCGGGACGGGTATGTCGGGGATCACTCCGACGCCTTCCCAGTTGGTGCCGGTGACGCTGTTGACGGTCCGGGCGGTCGGCACGGTCACGAGGATGTGTTCGGTCAGCGCGTGGCGGGCTGTCGGGTGCGCGCCGCCGCGCGTCGTCTCACCGATGAGGACGGCCCGGCCGTGCGCCTGCAGGGTGTACGCCACGTCCTCGCCCCCGGAGAAGGTGGTCGCACTGGTGAGCACGGAGACCGGGCGGTCCGCATAGCGCGGCGCGGGCAGGTGCGCGATCGTCCAGAACTGCCGGGTGGCACCGGTGGACCGTTCGTGGATGTCGTTGAGGTGCACCTGGTCGTCGCGGAAGAAGTAGCTGCACCACATCGCCGCTCCTTCCGGTACCCCGCCGCGGCATTCGCGCAGGTCCAGGATGAGCGCGGAGGTGCCGGCGACCAGTTGCATGGCCGCGCCGATCGCGGCGGCGCCTTCGTCGGCGGAGGCGATGCGCCGGACGTCGATGAACCCGATGTTCCCGTCCAGGTGCTCGACGCGACGGATGCCCTGGTTCTCCGCCCGGAGCAGGGCGAGGAAGGCGGACCGCCCCTCGTCGTCGTCCTGGGGATCCACCGACTGCGGCTGGTTGGTCCACAACAGCCGAAGATGCTTGTCGGGGCAGGTCTGCTGGAGGTGAGCGGTCACGGTCTCGCAGAGCGCCGGCCCGTCCAGGTCGTCGTACTCGCCTGCCGTGATGCGGCGCCGCATCGCGGCGCCGATGTCCGCGGCCTTCCCGGGGAAGACGTACCCTGCCTCGATCCGGTCCAGGGCCTGTCCGACTATCTGTTGGTTGGTGAGCACGGCGGGCCATGCTAGATCGCGCGCACGCTGATGACGAGCGATTTTCTTCCTGGGCGTGAACGGCCAAGTCCCCGGACTCGTGATGAGTCCGGGGACTTGGTGAGTGGAGCGCCCGGCAGGCCTTGCACCTACATTTCCCACCGGTTGGTGGGCGTCTTTCCTTGGACCACAGACGCGCGACCCCTGTGCCGTGCACCGGAGTTACGTGGAAGATCATACAGGATCCACGGTTCGCCCACGACTTGCTCCTCGCCGCAGGGCTACAGAGCGCCGGTGGCGACGTTCAGGGCGCCCTGGCCGGCGTGCAGGGCGCCCGACACGAGGTTGGCGGCGGGGACGGAAGCGGCGCCGACGACGGCCCCTACCCGACTCTCCGCGCCGGCAGGCGTGGCGAGAGAGCCGAGGAGAGCGGCGGCGCCGAGGAAGACGGCTGCGATACGACGCATGGTGAGCTCCGTTCTTGACAGCACGATGAGAAACCCTGGTCCATGTCGCGGCACAGACTGCCACGAAACGGACAAAAATGCACCAATCGCCCAGTGTGCTGTGTCGGTTGGAGCCGGTGGTCCGCAGGCGGCCGGTCGCCGGGCTCAGCGAGCGAGGGCGTTCAGGTGCCGGTAGAGCTCCTGGTGGCCTTCGGGCGTGGGATGCACTCCGTCGACGAGCAGTTCGGCGCGCCCCCGCAACGGCTCCCACAGGTCGAGGTAGTCGACGTGGTTCGCGTCGCACCAGGCCCGCATGGACTCGCGCAGGGCCAGCGCTCGCGCCTGGGTGAAGCACAGGCCCTCGTAGTCGCGGGTGCGTTCCTCGTCGACCCAGGTCGGTCCGGCGACGACGAGTCGTGCGTTGTGGCTCTGGGCCGCGGCCGCCAGCGAGCCGAGGCTGTCCGCGACGTGCGCCAGCCCGTCGACTCGAGTCGGCGAGACGTCGAGCGGCAGGGCGGAATCGTTGATGCCAGCGGCGACGAGGAGGGTGTCGGGCAGGCGAGGAGCCAGCAGCGCGGGCGTCTGCTCGCTGACACCGACCAGGGTGCTGCCGGGAATGGCGAGATTGAAGACCCGGTGTTCGGCCTCGTTGCCGGCGATGTGGTCGGCCGACAGGTGGGCTGCCCAGCCGCCACGCGGATCACAGCGCCCGTAGGCGATGCTGTCGCCCACGATCACGATGCGCGCCGCCGAGCGCAGCGGCTTCGCGTCGAGGTAGGCCCAGGCGGTCTCCCCGGAGGCCAGGAGCACCCGCCGGCGGGCGTAGTCGTCGACTTCGTAGGCATCGGCCGCGGCGAGGTCTTCGTCGGTGAGGCGCAGGACGGCGCCCTCGACCACGGAGCCGTACTTGCGCTCCAGGGTCAGATGCACCTCCAGCCCGCTTGCGGCGATCACGGACTCGTCGGTGATCCGCAGGGGCCTGGTCGTGTAGCCGACCAGCGACGCCGGGGACGAGGGAACGGCTTGGCCGAAGAGAGCGGTCTGGACCCGCTCGTCCCTCAACGTGCCGAAGGAAAACAGGTTATGGGGTCGTGAGTCGGTCACCGTGAGCTGCGCGGCCTTTCATCAGGATGGACCGGACCACCCTAACGGGCGAACCACGCCGCCGGATCAGCCCTCCCGCACCGCCGCCGCGGTGACGGCGTCCCCCCGCTCGCCAGGGGCGTTCACCGACTCATCAGGGGCGACGCCAGGAGTCGTCCGTCAGATGCGAGCCCGCCATCGGCCCCATGCGCAGCATCCCGCCGTCGACGGCCCATGAGGCGCCGGTGACGTATCCGGCTCCCTCCCCCGCCAGGAATCCGATCACCGCGGCGACCTCGCGGGCGTCCCCGGGCCTGGCGAGCGGCACGCCGGGCCGGTGGACGCTGCTGACGTCGATGTCCTCCTGCCCGGTCATCGGGGTGGCGATCTCGCCCGGCGCGACCGCGTTCACCAGGATCCGATGCTCCGCCAGTTCCAGCGCCATGACCTGGGTGAGCAGCCCCAGCCCGCCTTTGGCCGCGCAGTACGGCGCCGCACCGACGCGGGGTTGGTGCTCATGGACGCTGGTGACGTTGATGATGCGCCCGCCGTCGCCCTGCCGGATCATGCGGCGGGCGGCGCGCTGGCCGCACAGGAACGGGCCGACCAGATCGACGTCGAGGACGTCCCGCACCGTGCCGGGGTCCAGGTCGACGAAGGCGGTGGCCGTGCCCATGCCGGCGTTGTTCACCAGGACGTCGATCCGGCCCAGCCGGTCGGCGAGCCGGTCGACCGCCTCGGCGGCCTCCGGCAGGTGGGTGAGGTCCATCCGCTCCAGCTCACAGCGCCGCCCCAGCGCCCGCACTTCCCCGGCGGTGTCCTCCGCGCCGGTCAGGTCGCTGTGCCAGGTGACGCCGATGTGCATGCCCTGGCGGGCGAGCGCCACGGCGGTGGCCCGGCCGATGCCGGAGTCGGCGCCGGTCACCACCGCCACGGTGTCCGCCGTCCGCGTCGCGGTCATGCCTCTCATCCCCCTCGGACTCGCTCAGCAGACGAAGTCGGGGCTGTTGGCCCAGAGCGTGAGATGGGACCAGGTCTGCGCCCCGATGATGCCGTCGACGGTGATCTCCGCACACATCTGGAATCTCCGCGTCGCGGTCTCCGTGATCGGGCCGAAGATTCCGTCGTCGACGAGCTTTTCGCCCGTCAGCGAATTGTTGAGATAACACTGCGCCTGTTTTACGGCAGCTCCCGACGAGCCACGTTTGATCGTGGGCCGTGATTTGGTGTGGTTGCAGACTTCGGTGACCATGGTGCGTCCCCGGATCGATCGGTATCAGACTTTCGATCGGCATCAGGCTGCCAGGTAATCGGATTCCGGATAAGGGACCCTCAGTTTTGCCCAGGAGGTCGGTCCGGGCCAGCCGTCGGCGTCCGCGCCCCGGTACCCGAGCTTCTGCTGCCACAGGGAGTAGGAATTGCGGTGTGCGGGCGCCCAGTGCCCCGTCGGGCCACCCGGGCCGTAGGCGGAACAGCCCTCTTCGACCAGGCGGATGGCCATGCTGGTGATGATGGGGCTGTCGGGGTCACTCTTGAACCACTCGGCACCGGGAAAAGGAACGTAACCGGATTCCACTTTCTTGACGAGCAGTCGCTGCCCGATCTGGATTTTGTTGGGGTCCGGTATGTGGTTCCATGCCTGAAGCTGCTCGACGGTGGTCCCGAATTGCTTGGCCAGCGCGTACAGCGTGTCACCGGTTTTGACGACGTAATAGGTATCTTCTGTCTTCATCTTTTCATGCTAGATCTGCCGACTGGCCCTCGCATGTCGGGACAGCCGGACCGAATGGGGTCATTCTGAGGGTGGGTGAACGCCGCGGCCGGCCGGGGAACGCAGCGGCGGGCCGCGGATCGCATGCGCCGCTCCCGCCCGGTCGGCAGTCGAGAGGATCGGATCGATGGGTGACCCGGACAGCCACCCCGACATCGGGGTGCAGAAGACCCGGACCTGGGCCGGCCTCATGGCCGTCGTGACAGGGAACGCGGCGATCACCGTCGCCGCGATCTGGGGTGTCAGCGGGGCGGACGGCGCTCAGTCCGTCGCCATCCTCACCAGTGGGTTCACTGCCGTCTCCACCATGACCACGGCCTACTTCGGCATCCGCGCCGTTTCCAACACCGCTCAGAACAGGTCCGCGGCACGGTCGTCGGCGCCGCCTCCCAAACCTCCTGCCGAATAGGCGGCCGGGCCAGCCGCCCGCCACGGCGGCTGGCCACTCCCCCCCCCCCCCCGGAAACGATCGCCGGACAGCCTCGCCAGCCCAACGGCCGCGGGGCTAGGAGAAGATGACGTTGGTGCTGCCTTCGTCGAAGAAGGCGATGCCGTCGGCGCTGGCGGGGATGGTGGCCAGTCCCAGGAGTGCGACGGCTCCGAGGACGACGGCGGCGATACGGCGCATGGTGGGGCCTCCTTGGTGGGGCGGTGGGTTCGCCGCAGTCTGCAGGGCCCGCCGCCAAGGGGTGCGGAGCGTCACTCACGCGTGGTGAGTGAATCGATTCTTCAAGGCTGTTCGGAGGTACGCCGCCGGGGCGCATCCCGCATGCCGCCCGGCGGGCGAGCGACTCCCCGGCCGTTTTGCCGTCTTCGCAAACTTCTTACCCGATCCGCTGACCATGGCCCGACAGTGCTGCCCAGGCCGGTGAGGGCTCGATTCCGCGAGCACCCGCGAAGAGCCGCGAAGAGCAACCAAGGAGCAACATGGATACGGAACCGGGCGCGCCCAGACGCTGGACGGTGCTGGCGGTCTGCTGCCTGAGCCTGTTCCTGGTCGGGCTGGACACCACGATCGTCAACGTCGGCCTGCCGTCGATAGGTGCCGGCCTGGACATCGGAACCCGCGGCCTGGAGTGGACGGTCGACGCGTACACGCTCGTGCTGGCCAGTGCGCTGATCTCGTCCGGCGCGCTGGCGGACCGCATCGGACGGCGGCGCGTCTTCCGGACCGGGCTGGTCGTCTTCGGCGCCGCCTCGGTGGCGTGCGCGCTCGCCCCGAGCGTGGGTGTGCTGGTCGCGGCCCGCGCGGTGCAGGGTGTGGGCGCGTCGATGCTCAGCCCGGTGGCGCTCGCCATCGTCGTCAACGTGATAACCGAGCCGAAGGAGCGGGCGCGTGCGATCGGGGTGTGGGCGGCCGTCTTCGGCGTCAGCATGGCCGCCGGCCCGCTCGTGGGCGGCGCTCTGGTCACGGGTTGTGGATGGCGGTCGGTGTTCTGGATCAACGTGCCGGTCGTCGCCGTGGCGCTGGTGCTGACCGCGGTCTTCGTCCCGGAGTCCCGTGCCGAGCGACCGCGGCGGCTGGACGGCCCGGGACAGCTGCTGTTGACCGTCGTGGTCGGCTGTTCGGTCGCCGTGCTGATCGAGGGACCGCACATCGGGTGGCGCTCGCCCGTGGCGATCGCCGGGTACGTCGTCATCGCCGTCGCCGCGGCCGCCTTCGGCAGGGTCGAGGCGCGGCGGGCCGAGCCACTGGTGGACCCCTGGCTCTTCCGTCGGCCGCCGTTCATCGCGGCCGTGGTCGGCGCGGTCGTGGTGTTCGTGGCCCTCAGCGCGACGCTGCTGCTCAACACGCTCTACCTCCAGCACGCGCGAGGCATGTCCCCGGTGGCGGCGGGGGTCGTCACGCTTCCCATGGCCATCGCGGCGACCGTCTGCGCGCCGCTGTCCGGGATGCTCGTCGGCCGGGTGGGCCCGCGCCCGCCGCTGGTGCTCGCCGGGGGCTTCCTCACGGCCGGCGGGCTGTGCCTGGTGGGGATCGGCAACCACACCGGCCTGTGGTCGCTGTCGCTGGCCTGCCTGCTCGTGGGCATCGGGTTCGGCTTCGCCAACGCGCCGATCACCAACACCGCGGTCAGCGGCCTGCCGCCGGCCCGCGCCGGCCTCGCCGGCGGGATCACCTCCGCCGCCCGCCAGCTCGGCTCGGCCCTGGGCATCGCCCTCACCGGCGGCATCATCGCCGACGCGGCGCCCGCGCAGCTCGCCCGGGCGTCGCGTCCCGGCTGGCTCCTGATCGCCGGCTGCGGGCTGCTGGTCCTCGTCGTGGCCCTGATGGCGCCGGCCGCCGGCGAACGCCGCCAACCGGCCAAGCAGCCGACCGCGAGGTCGGGCGGCGAGGGAGTCAGATCTCGGTGAACGGGGTCGAGCCCAGGCCGTCCCGGTACGCCCGGGAGACCAGCCGGTTCACGCGTTCCTCGTCGACGAACCGGCGGCGCGGATCGGCGTCCGGAATACTCTCCGCCTTGCGCCGCACCTCGTCCCAGGCCCGGACGACCCACTCCCGCGCCCCGTCGCGGTCGCCGGACGCCTCCACCGCGCGGGCGTGGTGGAGAAAGACCTCCTCGCTCCGCACGGTGGACAGCTGACCGTGGTGGTCGAGCAGGTCGACCGCCCGCGTGCTGAGCGACAAGGCGTCGGACGGATCCCCTGTGTGCAGGCGCAGCCGGGCGAGCAGTGCCAGGGCGTTGACCTCGCTGCGCGGCAGTCCTCCGTCGTGGGCTTCGCGCAGCGCCGACCGGAGCATGGTCTCGGCGCTGTCGAGTGCGGCCCGGTCCGCGCAGAGCAGGGAGACCTCCGCGTGATGGATCCGCACGATCGGCACGATGTCGACGAGCATGAACCGCTCGGTCACCTCCCAACCGAGGCCGACCAGGCGGCGCGCTTCGGCAAGGTCGCCCAGCTGAGCGGTGGTCCGGCCGAGTAAGGAGAGGTTGCAGCCGTACCACCCGGTGCGCTCCTCGGTCCGGCTCTCCTCCACCGCGATGGCCTCCCGCAGCGCGGCGGCCGCGCCGGCCAGGTCGCCCAGGGCGATCCGCATCTGGGCCAGGTAGTTGAGCGCGGCGGTCAGTTCGGCGTGGCGGTTGCGGTCGCGGAGGCTGTCGACGCAGGCGGGCAGGCGGCGGTCGGCCTCGCCGAAGTCGCCCGCGTCGAAGCTGTTGACGCCCAGCTGCATACGGACCTCGTCCACGATGAGGCGCACGGTGGGGTCCTCGGACGTCCGCAGCTCCTGGTGTCGCTCGTGCATGGCTTCGGCCTGCCGCAGCAGCTGCAGCCCGGCCGTCAGGTCCTGTTTGGTCAGTTGGTGACCGTACTCGGCTGTCGCGATGAAGCGCGTGACCGTATCGCCGTCGGAGCCGGCCAGGTCCATGGCGGCCCGCAGCTTGGGCAGGGCGGCGTTGACCCCGTCGGTCCGCAGCAGCGTCTTGCCCTCCAGGAACAGCGCGCGTGCGCGGAGGGCGTGGTCACCGGTCCGGGCGGCGGCCACGCTGGCTTCCGCGGCGAGGTCGGCGAGCGCCATGCCGCGGCTCTGCTGGAGGTCGATCCGGCCGCGCCAGCGCAACGCGGTCACCACCAGGAGGAGTTCGATCGCCTCCACCCGGAGCCGATCGGCTTCGGGGGTGGGGGGCGAGATGGTGTTGAGCTCGTCCAGAGCGCGGTGGCACAACGCGGCGGACTCGCTGAAGGACGAGGTCCGCATGGCCAGGTCACGGGCGGTGTGGAGCGCATGTCGAGCCGCCAGCATGGGTTTTCCCCCCATATGGTAGTGGTGGCACACGTCGAGGATGAATTCCTGCGGAGTGCCCGGAACGGCTTCGCCCATCCGGTCGAGGATGTCGGCGATCGCCGCATGCCGGTCCCGCCGGGCTTGCGCGCTCTGCCGACTGTAGAACGCCAGCCGCAGCAGCGCGTGGTCGAAGAGGTAGTAGTCGGAGCCGGTGTCCACCACCCAGGCCGGGGGGCGTACCGCGCGGATCACGCCGAAGTCCCGGGAGACCTGGTGGAGGCGGTGCAGGACGTCGCCGCGTGCCGCGCCCGACACCCGCTCGACCACCGCGGACATGAAGTGCTCGCCCTGGGTCGCACCGATCACCAGCAGCCGCACGGTCTCCGGATCGATCCTCTTGATCCGTTCCTGGAGGACTCTGGCGACCTTCGCGGGCAGCAGCACGGCGTCCTCGTCCTCCTGCCCGGCCGGCAGCCCGGGCAGCTCCACTCCTGGGCCCGCCCCCGTCGAGGTCAGCAGGTGCAGGGCTGAGCGCTCCTCCAGCAGCCGCAGGTACTGGGCGAGCAGGATCGGGTGCCCACCGGTCAGATTGAGCAGGCGGTCCGTGGCCGTGGTGGCGTTCGTCCTGCGGGTGAGCCGGTTCAGGTAGTCGGACACCACGGGGCGCGGGAATCCCTCCAGCCGCAGATGGAGCATTCCGTCGTCCCAGTCCAGCGCGTGGAGCACCTCGTGCAGCGGGTGACCGTCCCCGACCTCCTCGGGCCGGTAGGCCAGGATGAACCCCAGCGGCCGCTCGGCCAGCTCCTCGGCGAGGCTCCGCAGGACCAGCGACGAGCTCTCGTCGATCAGGTGGGCGTCGTCGACCGCGACCACCAGCGGGCCGTGCTCCAACGCCAGCGCGAGGACCGCCTCGCACACCGACTGCCGCACGGCCGCGGCCAACGGCACCCCGCCACTGCCCGCCTGCGCCTCCGCGCCGCCGTCGAACGCCGCCTTGGTCACCAGCGCGCCGGCCTGCAGCAGCGGCCCCACCGCCGGAACCAGGGACAGCACATCCGGGGCGGCCAGGGACACCCCGCGCGCGCTCCGGCGCAGCAGCCCCCTGCGCCGCGGCTGCGGCCGCTGCAGTCCGCGGAAGAGCTCGAGGAACGGGCCGTAGGCGTTCACCTCCCCGATCCCGCTGTAGCAGGGCACCCGCACCAGGCGGCAGCCGCCCGCGGCGCCCGGCTCGCCCGCCCGCCGTTCCAGCTCCCGTAGGATGCTGGACTTGCCGATCCCCGCGGAACCCGAGATCGCGGCGGCCCGCCCGCGCCCTTCGGCCGTGTCGGTCAGCAGCCGGCTCAACCAGGTCAGTTCCTGGTCCCGATCGATGAAGAACGGCTCGCTCACGGTCCCCCCGTCGTCAGTTCTCGCACGGGCGTCCGGTGCCCGTACGAGCCGTGCCAAGCGTCGCGCTCCGCACCGTCTCCCCGCTGACGGCCCGTCATCGGGCTCCATCATCCCCACTCGGCCCGCTCGCGACAGCGGAAGACGGACATCCGCCCACGCCGTCAGCCGTCGACGGGCAGGCCGCGGGGCTCCTTGAGCCGCTTCATGATGATCTGCGAGTTGACCTCGGTGACACCGGCCAGCGCGGTCAGCTGCTCGATCCACAGCCGCTCGTACGCGCGCAGGTCCGCCACCGCGATGCGGAGCAGACAGCCCGGGCTGCCGAAGAGCCGGTGCGCCTCGATGACGTCGGGGATGTCCTGGAGGGCGGCCTCGAACGCCTCGACCGTCGCGCGGTCACGCCTCACCTCGATGGACACCAGGACCTCGAAGCCACGGCCGACCGCCTCCGGGTCGATCACCGCCCGGTAGCCCTGGATCACTCCGTCCTGCTCCAGCTGCCGGACGCGGCGCATGCACGGCGAGGGGGTCAGCCCGACCCGCTGGGCGAGTTCCTGGTTGCTCAGCCGGCCGTCCCGCTGAAGCTCGCGCAAGATGGCTCGATCAATCTCATCCACAGCGCAATTATCCACCAGGATTAACGGTCCTGCCGGGCAGAATTAGCAATCAAAATGCGCGGCAATACTCCTATTCTTGCTTCCCGGCCGCAGGAGGTGGCCGAAACAGCATGTGAACGAGGAGGGCGCACGGTGGGACGGGTCGTCGTCATCAGCACCGGCGGGACGATAGCCAGCCGCTGGCAGGGGGCGGGTTTCGCCGCCGACGCACACGGCGAGGAGATCATGGCGACGGCCGCGGTGCCCGAGGGTGTCACCGTGGAAGTGGTCGATCTGTTCAGCGTGAACAGCCCGCGGCTGACCACCGCGCATCAGCTCACGCTCCTCCGCACGGTGCACGAGGTGCTCGCCGACCCCGGCGTCGACGGCATCGTGGTCACCCACGGCACCGACACCCTGGAGGAATCGGCGTTCCTGGTCGACCTGCACCACGACGACCCGCGCCCGGTCGTCTTCACCGGCGCGCAGCTGCCGCTCGGCACCGAGGACGGCGACGGCCCCGGCAACCTCCACGACGCGCTGCTGACCGCGGCGCGGACGCGCGGCCTCGGTGTGCTGGTCGTCTTCGACGGCAAGGTGCACGCCGCCCGCGGCACGGTCAAGACGCAGACGCTCGCCGCGGACGCCTTCGCCGATCCGTCCGGCGCGCGCGTCGGGAACGTCGGCTTCGGCCAGGTCTCCGTGCTGCACCAGCCGCGGCGCCCGCCCGCGCTGCCGCTGCCCGAGGTGGTGGACGTGCCGCCGCGCGTGGACATGGTGATGCACCACGCCGACGCCGATCCCCTGCTGCTGAACGCGGCCGTGGACGCCGGGGCACAGGGCATCGTGCTGGTGGCCACCGGCGCGGGGAACGCCACCCCCGAGATGGTCCGGGCCGTCGCCGCCGCCACCTCCCGCGGCGTCCTGGTGGCCCTGACCACCCGCGTCCAGTCCGGACCGGTCACCGAGATCTACACCCACGGCGGCGCGGTGGACCTCGTCGCCGCGGGCGCGGTGCCCACCGGCACGCTGCGGGCCGGGCAGGCCCGGATCGCGGTGCTCAGCGCACTGCTCGCCGCCACCGGCCGGCCGGAGCGCGAACGGGTGCTCCGCCAGGCGCTCGATGCGGCGCTGCCCGCGGACTCCGGCCCGTCGCCCGAACTCGTCCGGGCCTAGCCCGCACCCGCCGCACCCGCCGCACCTCGCACGCGCCCGAGAAGAGAGAACCCGCACCCCATGGCCACCACGCCCGAGACCGCGCACCCCCACGCCCGCCCCGACCGCGACCCCGGCCACGACCCCGGCCACGGGTTCCGCGCCGAGCACGATCTGCTCGGTGACCGGGACGTCCCCGCCGACGCCTACTACGGCATCCACACCCTTCGCGCGGTCGAGAACTTCCCCATCACCGGTACCCCGATATCGGCCTACCCCGAGCTCGTCACCGCCCTGGCCTGCGTCAAGCAGGCGGCGGCGCTGGCCAACCGGGAGCTGGGCCTGCTGGACGCCCGCAAGGCCGACGCGATCGTGACCGCGTGCGAGGAGATCCGCGCCGGGAAGCTGCACGGCGAGTTCGTGGTCGACGTCATCCAGGGCGGTGCGGGCACCTCCACGAACATGAACGCCAACGAGGTCATCGCCAACCGAGCGCTGGAGCTGCTCGGGCACCGCAAGGGCGAGTACCGGCACCTGCACCCGCTGGAGGACGTCAACGCCGGGCAGAGCACCAACGACGTCTACCCGACCGCCGTCAAGGTGGCTCTGGACTTCACCGCCCGGCGGCTGCTGGACGCCCTGGAGGTGCTCCGCGCCGCCTTCGACGCCAAGGCCGCGGAGTACGCCGACGTCCTGAAGATGGGCCGCACCCAGCTGCAGGACGCGGTGCCCATGACGCTGGGGCAGGAGTTCGCCACCTACGCGGTGATGCTGGAGGAGGACCGCAAGCGCCTCACCGAGGCCTGCGAGCTGATCCACGAGATCAACCTCGGCGGCACCGCCATCGGCACCGGACTCAACGCCCACCCCCGGTACGCGGCGCTCGCCTGCGGGTATCTGCGTGACCTCACCGGGCTTCCGCTGACCGTCGCCGACGACCTGGTCGAAGCCACCCAGGACGCGGGGGCGTTCGTCCAGCTGTCCGGGGTGCTCAAGCGGATCGCGGTCAAGCTCTCCAAGACCTGCAACGATCTGCGGCTGCTCTCCTGCGGGCCGCGCGCCGGGTTCGCCGAGATCAACCTGCCCCCGGTCCAGGCCGGCTCCAGCATCATGCCCGGCAAGGTGAACCCGGTCATCCCCGAGGTGGTCAACCAGATCGCCTTCGAGGTGATCGGCAACGACATGGCGGTGACCATGGCGGCCGAGGGCGGCCAGCTCCAGCTGAACGCCTTCGAACCGCTCATCGCGCACAGCCTGCTGAAGAGCCTGACGCACCTGCGGGCCGGCGCCCTGACACTCGCCGAACGCTGTGTCACCGGCATCACGGCGAACCGCGAACACCTCGCGCACCTCGTCGCCCGCTCCATCGGACTCGCGACCGCGCTGAACCCGCACATCGGCTACGAGCAGGCCACCGCCGTCGCCCAGGAGGCCCTGCGCACCGGCCGGAGCGTCCATGAACTCGTCCTCGACAAGGGGCTGCTGACCAGGGACGAGCTCCAGCGGATCCTGCACCCGGACAACCTCGCCCGCCCCCACGTCCGTCCCGCCGGATAGCGCTCGCGCCCGCCGGGGCCGAGACGGTGCACACTGGTCGTATTACGGCGGCGCGATCCCGTTGGCTCCCGGGCCGGTGCGGTAGGCCGCACCGGCCTGTGGCGTCAGGCCGTGCGGGCCTGGCGGCGGTAGCCGCCGGGGGCCAGGCCGTATTCGCGTTTGAAGGCTTTCGCGAAGGCGAAGTCGGATCCGTATCCGGTCTGTGTGGCGACCGTGGTCAGCGGGGCGTCGGTCTCGCGCAGCAGCCGGGCCGCGGTCGTCATACGCCAACGGGTCAGATAGGCCATGGGCGGCTCCCCGACCAGTGCGGCGAACCGCCGGGCGAACGCCGCGCGGGAGAGCCCGGCCCGCTCGGCCAGCGACTCGACTGTCCACTGGGCCGAGGGCTGCTGGTGGATGGCCGCCAGCGCCGGGGCGACCGCCGAGTCGCCGAGCGCGGCGGCCCAGCCCCGCGCGGCCGCCGGGGGCTGGGCCTCCAGCCAGGCCCGCAGGATGTACAGCAGCAGCGAGTCGATCAGCGTGGGGACGATGCCGCCCGATCCGATGCGCGGATTCTCCAGCTCCGCGCCCAGCAGTTGGACGGCGGCGCCCAGCTCCGGGTGGCTGCCGTGGCGGGTGCGCAGATGGATCACCTCGGGCAACTGCCGTACCAACGGGTGCGGCCGCCCCTGGTCGAGGTGGTAGTTGCCGCACAGCAGGCTGGTCAGCGGGCCGTCGCCGCCCAGCCGCACGGTGCCGATCGGCGCTCCCGGGTGGAACTGCTCGGGCCTTTCCACCTCGGCCGGGGTGGACGGGTGGTCGGCGAGGATGTGGCCACGCCCGTCGCGGAGGAAGACCACATCCCCGGGGCTCAGCGCGATCGGCTCCGCGGTGGCGGTGGTGTCGTCCTCCAGGGGCACCAGCCAGCACGTCCCGTACAGCACCACATGGAAGCCCGCCCCCGCCACGGGTGGGAGCCGAAGCCCCCAGGGGGCACGGCCGTCGGTGCGGACGGACGTCGGCCGGCCCGTCCGCATCGAACTCAGCGCCTCGGTCAGGATGTCCACGGGGCTCAGCCTACGGTGAGTACGACCTTGCCCTGCACCCGACCGGAACCGACCAGTTCATGAGCCTTGCCGGCCTCCTCCAGCGGGAACGTCTCCTGGACGTGCGGCCGGATCCGCCCCGCGTCGATCAGCTCGGCGATCGCCTCCAGCGAGGCGTAGTCGGGCTCGACCGAGACGCCCGCGAAGTTGCGTCCGGCCGCCTCGACTTCGGCCGCCAGCTCCTGGTTCCAGTGCTCCATGATCGACACCAGCGTGCCGCCCGGCCGCAGCACGCTCAGCGAGGCCGAACCCTGGGAGTTCGAGTCGAAGACGACATCGACATCACGCACCACCTCGGTGAAGTCGGTGACCCGGTAGTCGATCACCTCGTCCGCCCCGAGACCCCGCAGGAACTCGTGCCGCGCCTCACTCGCCAGCGCGATCACATGGGCCCCGCGCGCCTTCGCGATCTGCACCGCGAAGTGCCCGACTCCCCCGGCGGCACGGTGGATCAGCACCCGGTCGCCGGCCTTCACCCGCGCCGCGTCCACCAGTCCCTGCCAGGCGGTCAGCGCGGCCAGCGGCACGGCGGCGGCCTGCACATGGTCGAGCGAGGCGGGCTTCCGCGCCACCTGCCGCGAGGGGGCGGCGACGTACTCGGCGTACCCGGTCGCGGCGCGCGGGAAGAACGGCATCCCGAAGACCTCGTCGCCGACCTTGAACCGGGCGCCCGGACCGACCGCTTCCACAACGCCGGAGATGTCCCAGCCCACCCCGAAACTCGGCTCGCCCAGCAGCGGGTAGGCCCCGGAGCGGACGGCTATGTCCACCGGGTTCACGCCGCTGGCCTGGACCCGGATGAGCACCTCGCCGCCGAGCGGCTCGGGCCGGTCGATCTCCACGGTCTCGAGAACCTCGGGGCCGCCGAAGGAGTTCTGGATGACAGCACGCACGGTAACTCTCCCTTGTTTCGTTCGGGTTGATGTCCTCAACCTTACGGAGATCGAATGAGCCGCGTAATGGCCTGCCGTCTCAGGAACATGTCCCATCGTCTCGCGGGCTGGTGCTCTCGGCCATCGCCCACCGGCCGGGCTCCGGCAGGCCGGTGACGGGCGATCGGCCGACGGTTCAGGCGAGCGGCCCTCCGGCTTCCGGAGCGGTCGGTTCGGGCAGGGTCCGGGCCAGCAGCCAGCTCAGGGCAGGCATCAGGATCAGGGGAGCCAGGGCCGCCCGCAGGGAGACCGCGTCGGCCAGGCCGCCGATGAGCGGGCCGGCGAGGCCGCCGATGCTGATCGTCAGGCCGAGGGTGATCCCGCCGGCGGTGCCGACGCGCGTGGGGAGGTAGTCCTGGCCGAGGGTGACCTGCAGCGAGAACGGGATGTAGAGACCGGCGGAGGTCAGGGCCACGAACAGGTAGAGCGCCGGGCCGGGAACGAGGAGGATGCCGGCGACGGTGGCGACGGTGACCAGGTACGACCAGCGCACGACGGTGACCCGGTCCCAGCGGTTGGCCAGCTTGCCGCCCAGTAGCGTGCCCACCGCGCCGCCGAGGTACAGCACGAACAGCGCCGCGGTGCCGGCCGCCGTCCCGCCTCCGGTGCGCTGCTGGGCGTAGAAGGCGATGTACGTGCCCAGGCCGGTGAAGACGATGGACCGGCAGACCACGGCCAGGGAGAGCTTCACGAACGAGGCCCTGTCGTCCGCCCCCGCCGGCGCCGCGGTGCCGGCGGGGGCGGGCACCGTCCTGGCCAGGGCGCGGAGCACGGGCAGGCACAGCACGCTGCCGGCCAGCGCCGGTATCACCAGCAGCGGGGTCAGCCGCAGCCCGGCGGGGGCGACGGTGGCGGCGACCACGAGGGGCGCGGCGGCGAAGCCGAGGTTGCCGCCGAGGGAGAACCAGCCCATCGCGGTGTTGCTGCCCTTGCTCGCGAGCCGGGCGACGCGGGCGGACTCGGGGTGGTAGGCGGCGACGCCGATCCCGGAGACCGCCACGAAGGTCAGCGTCAGCGCGTAGGAACCGCAAAGGCCGCTCAGCGCGATGCCCGCCCCGCCGAGGATCGTGCTCACCGGCAGCAGCCAGGGCAGCGCCCACCGGTCGGTGAGTACCCCGAACAACGGTTGCACCACCGAGGAGAGCAGTGACGCGGCGAGCACGATGCCCGAGGCCGCGGCGTAGGTGTATCCGCGCTCGGCCACGAAGAACGGCACCAGCGACGCGACGGAGCCCTGGTACACGTCCACGCAGGCGTGCCCGAGGGACAGCAGGATGATGGAACGTCTTCTTGACACCTCGCCATGCTCATGGCGGCTCGCGGTGTCGCGCTTTCGATAAGCTGCCAATCCATGCCGGAAGTCCGCCATCAGCCGATCGCGCCGACCCGCGTCCAGTGGCTGGCGCCCGGCGCCGCCGTCGACGCCCACCGCCACGACGACCACCAGATCGTCTACGCCGGCCGCGGGGTGCTGGCCGTCACCACCCACGCGGGCTCCTGGATCGCGCCGGCCACCCGCGCCATCTGGGTACCGGCCGGAACCGTCCACGCCCACCAGGCCCACGGCGGACTCGAGCTTCATCTCGTCGGTCTGCCCGCGTCCGAGAACCCGCTCTCCCTGGACGAGCCGACCGTCCTCGCCGTCAGCCCCCTGCTACGTGAGCTGCTCCTCGCCTACACCCGCGCCCCGGACGACCACAGCCCCGAACGATCCCGGCTCCGGGCCGTGCTGCTCGACCAGGTCCGTGCCTGCCCCCAGCACCCTCTCCACCTGCCCACCCCCACCAGCCCCCGGCTGCGGGCGCTGTGCGCGATCCTGCACGCCGATCCGGCCGACGACCGCACCCTGGCCGCGCTGGGCAGACAGGTCGGCGCGAGTGACCGGACCCTGTCCCGGCTCTTCAGGGCCGACCTCGGCATGACCTTCCCGCAGTGGCGCACGCAGCTGCGCCTCCACCACGCCCTGGTCCTGCTGGCCGAGGACACCCCGGTGACCACCGTGGCGCATCGGTGTGGCTGGTCGTCCGCCAGCGCGTTCATCGACGTCTTCCGGCGTGCCTTCGGGCACACCCCGGGAGCGCATGTCCGAATGTGACAGGGAATCGTCATTGCCGCCATGGACCGGCGGCGGTGAGGATGGGCGCATGCCCCTTCCGCACCGTGTCGTCATCGCGGTCTTCCCCGATGTCGATCTCCTCGATGTCACCGGCCCCGCCGAGGTCTTCGCGCTGGCCAACCGGGAGACCGCCGGCCGCGCCGGCTACCGGGTCCGCCTCGCCGGGCCGGTCGCCGGTGCGGTCCGCACGTCGGCGGGGGTGCGGCTGCTCACCGATGTGGCGTTCGACGACGTCGGCGGGGAGGTGGACACCCTGCTGGTGCCGGGGGCGGTCGACATGGCCGATGACGGCCCCCGGGCGCGTATCGACAGCGGAGTCGTGGCGTGGGTGAAGGAGACCGCCCCGCACGCCCGGCGGGTCGCGTCGGTGTGTGTGGGCGCGCATCTGCTGGCCGCGGCCGGGCTGCTGGACGGGAAGACGGCGACCACCCACTGGTCGACCGCCGCCCAGCTCGCCGTCGACCACCCGGAGGTCACGGTCGACCCGGACCCGATCTTCGTCCGCACCGACCGCGGCCGGCTGTGGACCGGGGCGGGGATCAGCGCCTGCCTGGATCTCGCCCTGGCCCTGGTGGCCGAGGACCTGGGTGAGGAGACCGCGCTGGCGGTGGCCCGGCAGCTGGTGATGTACCTCAAGAGGCAGGGCGGCCAGAGCCAGTTCTCGGTGCCGCTCAGCCGCCCCGCCGCCACCCGCCGGGACATCGACGAGCTGCGGTTGTGGATCGCCGACCACCTCGATGCGGACCTGTCCACGGGGGCCCTGGCCGCCCGGATGTGCCTGAGCGAACGCCACTTCGCGCGCGTCTTCACCCAGCAGACGGGTACCAGCCCCGGCGCCTACGTCGAGGCGGCGCGCATCGAGGTGGCCCGGCGCCTGCTGGAGACCACCGACTGCCCGCTCGACCAGGTCGCGGCCGCCGCCGGGCTCGGCTCGGCGGAGACCCTGCACCGGGCGTTCAGGCGGCAGCTCGCCACCACCCCGGCGGCCTACCGGCGCCGCTTCCGTACCCAGGTCGCCTGACCTGCCGCACCACCTGTATCCCCCGGGCCCGGCCCGAGGCGGCGGGCTTCGCCATGCCCTCCGCCTCCACCGCCATGCCCTCTTCCCTGACGGCACGCCCTCTTCCGGCGTGCCCCTCCCTGTGATGAAAGGTCCCTGATGAGCACGGACACCGCGTCCACGACCCTGCGCGACGTGATCGGACTGGACAACGCCCCGCCCCGGCTGAGCGAGTCCGCCCTGATCATGATCGACTTCCAGAACACCTACCGCACCGGCGTCATGGCCCTGGACGGCGCCGAGGAGGCCCTCGCGGCGGCCGCCCGCCTGCTGCGGCGCGCCCGCGCCGCGGGCGCCCCGGTCATCCACATCGTCAACGACGGCGGCGAGAACACCCCCTACGATATCCGCGCCCACATCGGCGCCATCAGCGACGAGGTCGCGCCGGTCGACGGCGAGCCGGTGGTGGTCAAGGAGTTCCCCGACTCCTTCCACGCCACCGAGCTGGAGAAGACCCTGAGCGGGCTGGGCTTCGGCCCGGGCGGCGGCAAGGACCTGGTGCTGGCCGGGTTCATGACCCACATGTGCGTCGCCTTCACCGCACAGGGCGCCTTCAACCTCGGCTACCGGCCCACCGTCGTCGCCGAGACCACCGCCACCCGCGCGCTCACCGCCCCGGACGGCACCGTCCTGACCGCCACCGCCCTCCGCACGGCCGCCCTGACCACCATCACCGACCTGTTCGGCCTTGTCGTCCCCACCGGCGACACGCTCCGCGGCTGAGCGGGCACAACAGGTGCGCGGCCGGCCGGCCCCGGCCGCGCACCGGGGCACCCTTGCTATGCAACGAGTTGCATAGCAAGATGAGGGCATGGCGCTCGAACACGCGATCCTCGTCTCCCTGCTCGAGAAGCCGGGCTCCGGCTATGAGCTGGCCCGACGGTTCGAGCGGTCCATCGGCTACTTCTGGACCGCCACCCACCAGCAGATCTACCGCGTGCTGAAGCGCATGGAGAGCGACGGCTGGGTCGACGTCCGCGAGGTGCCGCAGCAGGGCCGGCCGGACAAGAAGGAGTACTCCGTCTCCGGCCTCGGCCGGACCGCCCTCTCCGAGTGGCTGCACGATCCGATCGAGCCCGAGAGCGTCCGGCACGACCTCGCCGTGAAGATCCGCGGCGCGGCGTTCGACGACCCGGCCGCGCTCATCAGCGAGGTCGAGCGGCACCGCCGGACGCACAGCGACCAGCTGGCGCACTACCTCGCGGGTGAGCGACGGGACTTCACCGGCCCCGACGCGCCGGCACCCACCCCGGGGGGCGAGCTCCAGCACGTCGTGCTCCGCGGCGGCATCGCGTACGAGCGGATGATGCTGGCCTGGCTGGACGACGTGCTCGCCACCCTCCACCGCCTCCGTCCCTGAGCCGCGCGGGCGCCGCCGCACCACCGCCTCACCGGCGCCGCGCGCCCCTCACCCGCCGAACCTCCCTGCCCCACCCCGCCCACCCTCACGCCGGAAAGGCGATCAACCATGGCCGATCCCCTGCTGTTCAACCCGCGCACCTACGACCCGGCACACTTCGACCCGGAGACCCGCAGGCTGCTGCGGGCCACCGTCGACTGGTTCGAGGAGCGCGGCAAGCGCAAGCTGATCGAGGACTACCGCTCCCGCGCCTGGCTGGCGGACTTCCTCGCGTTCTCCGCCAAGGAAGGGCTGTTCGCGACCTTCCTCACCCCGGCCTCCGCCGCCGGGCAGCCGGATCAGCGGTGGGACACCGCCCGGATCGCCGCCCTCAACGAGATCTTCGGCTTCTACGGGCTCGACTACTGGTACGCCTGGCAGGTCACCATCCTCGGCCTCGGCCCGGTCTGGCAGAGCGAGAACGCCGCCGCGCGCGCCCGGGCGGCGGAACTCCTCGCCCAGGGCGAGGTGTTCGCCTTCGGCCTGTCGGAGAAGACCCACGGCGCCGACATCTACTCCACCGACATGCTGCTGGAGCCCGACGGTGACGGCGGCTTCCGCGCCAGCGGCTCGAAGTACTACATCGGCAACGGCAACGCCGCCGGGCTGGTCTCCGTCTTCGGTCGCCGCACCGACATCGAGGGCCCCGACGGCTACGTCTTCTTCGCCGCCGACAGCCGCCACCCGGCCTACCACCTGGTGAAGAACGTCGTCGACTCCTCGAAGTACGTCAGCGAGTTCCGCCTCGAGGACTACCCCGTCGCGGCCGAGGACATCCTGCACACCGGCCGGGCCGCCTTCGACGCCGCCCTGAACACCGTCAACGTCGGCAAGTTCAACCTGTGCACCGCCTCGATCGGCATCTGCGAGCACGCGATGTACGAGGCCGTCACCCACGCGCACAACCGCGTCCTCTACGGCCGCCCCGTCACCGCCTTCCCGCACGTGCGCCGCGAGCTGACCGACGCCTACGTCCGTCTCGTCGGGATGAAGCTCTTCAGCGACCGCGCCGTCGACTACTTCCGCTCCGCCGGTCCGGACGACCGCCGTTACCTGCTCTTCAACCCGATGACGAAGATGAAGGTGACCACCGAGGGCGAGAAGGTCATCGACCTGATGTGGGACGTCATCGCCGCCAAGGGCTTCGAGAAGGACACCTACTTCGCCCAGGCCGCCTCCGAGATCCGCGGCCTGCCCAAGCTCGAGGGCACCGTCCACGTCAACCTCGCGCTGATCCTGAAGTTCATGGGCAACCACCTGCTCAACCCGGCCGACTACGCGCCCGTTCCGACCCGGCTCGACGCGGCCGACGACGACTTCCTCTTCCGGCAGGGGCCCGCTCGCGGCCTGGGCGCGGTGCGCTTCCACGACTGGCGCACCGCCTACGACGCCTACGCCCACGTGCCCAACGTCGGCCGCTTCCGGGAGCAGGCGGACGCCCTGTGCGAGTTCGTCACCACCGCGGCCCCCGACGAGGAGCAGAGCCGTGACCTGGACCTGCTGCTCGCCGTCGGCCAGCTGTTCGCGCTGGTCGTGCACGGCCAGCTGATTCTGGAGCAGGCGCGCCTGACCGGCCTGGAGGAGGACGTGCTCGACGAGCTGTTCGCCGTTCTCGTGCGGGACTTCTCCGCGTACGCCGTCGAGCTGCACGGCAAGGATTCCGCCACCTCGGAGCAGCAGGGCTGGGCGCTGGGCGCGGTCCGGCGTCCGGTGATCGACGAGGCTCGCTCGGCGCGCGTCTGGGAGCGTGTCGAGGCCCTGTCCGGGGCGTACGAGATGGCGCCGTAAGCCCTGTGGCAACGAAGTGACCGGGCGGCGGCATCCGCAAGGCGCGAGAATCGCGCGGACCGGATGCCGACGCCCGAACCGTCGATGAGCAGGGACGACTCGCCGCGATCGCAGGAGGCGCCGGCCGCCAGAAGCGTGACCGAAAGCTCACGCACCGTTCACGTCGGCCCTGCCTTTGCGGCATCCTGGGTCCGTGCCCAACCAGCCTTGCCCCGCGTGCCTGGGTGACCGGGTCACCGAGCACACCGAACACACCGTCGAGTTGGACGACGACGGTCGCCAGATCCCGGTCACCCGCACCTGGACCGGCCAGTGCAACACCTGCCACGGCAGCGGCACCGCGGACTAGAAGGACCAGGCGGACCAGAAGGACGAGTATGCGCCCCATTCACATCTGTCTCGGCTGCGCCTGCGTCTACCTCCCCGCGCCCGACCGGCCGCACAGCCCCGTCCACTGCGGCGCCCCCATGTGCCGCGCCACGGTGGAGGCCATCCTCGGGCAGACCGGCATCCCGGTGGAGAGGATCGCGGACATGGCGCTGCGGGCCGCCGGGCTGGCCGGCGAACCCCGCAGGCCCCGGACGGCCCGGCGAGCCCGCGGCCGTCGCCCCGCGAGCCCCACCGGGGCCCGCAGCAAGCTCCTCTAGCCCGGCTCCGAGGCGCTCCCCCTCGTCGGTCGGCTCTGGATCGGCGCCTCCAGGGCCGGCGGGCATCGCGTCTCACTTCGAATCGGCGCCGGTCAGCTGGTCGCCGAGGGGACTGCGGCGGTACAGGACCTGCCGTCCGTCCCGCGCCCGGGTGACGAGGCCGGTGGCGTACAGCACGCGCAGATGCTGGGACACGGCACTCGGGGTGACCCTGAGGCGGCGGGCGATCTCGACGGTGGGCAGCGGCTCGGCGAGGAGGCCGAGCAGTCCCGCTTTGGGCGCGCCGAGAAGGGCCGCCAGCTCAGGCGCGTCGACGACGGGTGCCGGGGCCCAGAGCGTCGCCAGTCCCCGGCTGGGGTAGGCCAGCATCGGCGGCTCCTCCGGGCTGACCGGGGGCGCGGGCTTGTGAGCGAACACGGACGGCACGAGGAGCAGACCCCGGCCGGCCGCGGAGACGCGGTGCCTGCCGATCATCTTCTCGATGTGCAGTACGCCGTTGTGCCACCGCAGATTCGGGTGCATGTCGGCGAAGAGCAGACGGGCGCCGCCGATGGCCAGTTGCCGCGCGCGGTAGGTCATGTCGGCTTCCAGCAGGAGCCGCATCTGCGGCCACACCGGCCTGATGACGGCCTCCCAGTACCGCCGCAGGAGTTCGCAGAGGGCGTCGCGGAGTCCGATGACGGGGCCGTCGTCGGCGGCGGTGGCATCGCGCAGGGCTTCGGGGAGCGGGTCGGGGGCGTGTGTGGCCAGCAGATCGCGGCGGACCAGAGCGGGGGAGGTCCGGCGGACGACGGCCAGCTCCTCTTCGAAGGACGCGGCGAAGCTCGCGGGCCGCGGGGTGAGGAAGTCGGGAAGGGTTCGCCGCGCCGCGACCAGGGACATCAGCAGGTCGGTGTCGAGCGCGCCGAGCGCACCGAGCACGGACCTGCGCCACGGAAGGTGCAGCGCGGACAGCCCCGGCTCGCGCAGCACCCGCAGGCTGAGCACGGTCTCGTTCAGGGGCGAGAGGGCGAACCGGGTGTCCGCGAGGTCCTCGACGCCCAGCTCGAAGGTGATCATTAAGCCCTACGCTACATCGATTGGCGGCGGGGCGCCGGTGCCGTGAACTTCCCCGCATGGCAGATGAGGTTCAGACGCGAAGTCGTCATGGTCGTGACCGGGCCGGTGGATCGAGATGAGCCGCCGACTGGTCCTGCTCCTGGCTCTCACCTGCGCCGTCGGCGTGGGCAACATCTATTTTCCGCAGGCGATCACCCCGCTGGTCGCCGCGGGACTGCATGAGTCGCCCGCGGCCGCCGCCCTGGTGGTGACCGCGACCCAGGTCGGCTACACAGCCGGGATCTTCCTGCTGGTGCCGCTCGGCGACCGGCTCCCCCACCGCCCTTTCCTCGTCGCCCTGCTCTCCCTCAGCGGGGTGGGTCTGCTGGCCGCGGGCTGTGCTCCGGCCCTGCCGCCGCTCGTCGCGGCCGGCGTCCTCGTCGGCGTCACGACCGTGGCCGCCCAGGTCATCGCTCCGCTGGCGGCCGGGCTGGTGGCCGCTGACCGCCGCGGAGCGGTGATGGGCACCCTGCTGAGCGGATCGATCGGCGGCATGCTGCTGGCTCGCACCTTCAGCGGGACGCTCGGCGAATGGCTGGGGTGGCGCGCCCCCTACCTGGTGGCCGCGGTGCTGGTGCTGCTTCTCGCCGCCGTACTGGCCCGCACCCTGCCGGTCACCACCCCGACCTCGCGCCAGCGGTACCCGGCACTCCTGGCCGAGCCCCTGCGCCTGTTCCTCGCCGAGCCGGAACTGCGCCGCTCCTGCCTCTACCAGGCGACGGTCTTCGCCGGGTTCTCGGCCACCTGGACCTGCGTGACGCTCCTGCTCACCGGCCCGGCGTACCACCTGGGCGCCCCGGCGGTGGGGATGCTCGCCCTGGTCGGGGCGGCGACCATGGTGTGCACCCCGCTCGCCGGTCGACTGGTGGACCGCAGGGGACCCGACGCGGTGAACCTGGTCTGCATGCTCGGCGTCCTGGTCTCGGCCGCGGTTCTCGCCGCGGGCACGCGGGGCGGTGCGCCGGGTCTGGCCGCCCTCGTCCTCGGCACGCTGCTGCTCGACATCGCGATGCAGTCCGGCATGGTCGCCAACCAGGCCCGGGTCTTCGCCCTGCGTCCGGACGCCCGCAGCAGGCTCAACACCGCCTATATGACCTGCGTGTACCTAGGCGGCAGTGCGGGGTCCTGGGTCGGCATCCGGGTCTACGGCCAGGCCGGGTGGCGGGGCGTCTGCGCGCTGGTGGCATCGCTCGCCGCCCTTTCCCTGGCCCACCACCTCCTGACGCTGTACGGCCGCAGGGCCCGGTTCGGCACGGCCCCGGCGGCGACCCGGCGTTGACCGGTGTGCAGGTTTCTGCCCGTCCGCGCCGCGGCTCTGGCAGAGTTGGGCAGGGCTTTGGACCGGGGGCCCGGTATCGCGCACCGACCAGGGCCTTCGTCGGGGTGAGGGGGCCGTGTGGCGCGGGTGATCGACGACCGTTTCGAACTGCTGGCGCGGCTCGGCGGTGGCGGCATGGGACTGGTGTGGAGAGCCCGTGACCTTGCGCTCCACCGTGAGGTGGCGCTCAAGGAGGTGCGCCCGTCGGACCCGGGCCTGGCCGAATACGACCCCGAGGCCGCCGGTGTCCTGCGCGCCCGGGTGCTGCGGGAGGCCAGGGCGCTGGCACGCATCGTCCACCCCAACGTGGTGACCATCCATCACATCGTGGACGGCGGCGAGCACGCCTATCCGTGGCTCGTCATGGAACTGGTCACCGGCGGCTCGCTGCAGGACCGGCTCGCCCGCGGGCCGCTGGCCCCCGTCGAGGCGGCCCGGCTGGGGCGAGGCGTACTGGCGGGCCTGGGGGCGGCTCACGCGGCGGACATCCAGCACCGGGACATCAAGCCCGCCAACATCCTGCTGCGGGCCGACGGCAGCCCGGTCCTCACCGACTTCGGCATCGCGGCCATCCGGGAAGCCACCGTCCTGACCGCCACCGGCTCCCTGATCGGCACACCCGACTACATGGCGCCCGAGCGCGTCGCCGGAGAGCACGGTGGGCCCGCGGCCGACCTGTGGTCGCTGGCCATGACGCTCTACGTCGCCGTGGAGGGGCGCCATCCGATGCGGCGCGGCAACACGTTCGCCACGCTCGCGGCCGTCCTCGGTGAGGACGTGCCACCGCCGACGAAGGCCGGGCCGCTGACCGACGCGCTGACGGCCCTACTCGTACGCGACCCGCGACAGCGCCCGGACGCGCGGGCGCTGGACCAGCTGCTGGCCCGGGCGGAGGCGGCGCTCGCCTCGCCTGGCAGGGCCGGACCGCAGCCGCCGCGGCCCCCGGCCCAGCAGGCCGACGTGCCCGGGAACGCTCCCCCGCCCCCGCGCCCAGACCCGGCACCGGCACATTCCCCGGCTCCGCCCCGATCAGCCCCGCCCGCATCTGCCCCGCCCCCGCCGGTGCCGCAGGCTTCACCGGTGCCGCGGACCTCGCCGGCTCGGCCGTCGGCGCCCTGGCTGAGGCGCGGCTGGGCGCAGGGGGTGGCGGCCTTCGGCGCCGTGGCTCTCGCCGGTGCCCTGCTGTGGGTGCTGCTGCCCACCGGCAACGGCTCCGAGAAGGACGGCAGCGAGGGCCGCGGCAGCGGATCCCGGGGCCCCGGCGCCTCCGGTACGCCCCACGAGGCGACGGCCGGTGCCTCGTCGGGCGGTTCAGGCAGCGGATCCAGCGGACCGAGCCGGTCGAGCGGCGACAAGATCACCATCGGCGTCAGGTTCGATCAGCCCGGCCTCGGGTACCAGGCACCGGACGGCACCGTCAGGGGCTTCGACGTGGACGTGGCCAGGTACATCGCCGAAGCGCTGGGCCACAGCCCCGCCGACATCGAATGGAAGGAGGCCCCCAGCAGCGAACGCGAGGCGCTGCTGCGGCGCGGCGACGTCGACTTCGTCGTGGCCACGTACGCGATGAATGACGAGCGGGCGCGGAAGGTCGACTTCGCGGGCCCCTACCTGGTGGCCCACCAGGACGTCATGATGCGCGCGGACGACACGTCGATCGACGCTCCCGAGGACCTCAACGACCGGAAGGTGTGCTCGGTCACCGGCTCGGTCTCCGCGCTCAACCTGCGGGCGAAGGTCGCCCCGCAGGCGCGGCTCGAGGAGCGCGACACCTTCTCGCGCTGCCTCACCGATCTGGCGGACGGCGAGGTGGAGGCGGTCACCGCCGATGACGCCATCCTCGCCGGCTACGCCGCCCGGGAGGGGGACAAGTTCAGGCTGGGCGGCTTCCACATGACCGACGAGCGCTACGGCGTGGGTCTGCCCAAGGGCAGTCCGCTCAAGGGCCGGATCCAGCGGGCGCTGGAGAAGATGGCGGCGGACGGCTCCTGGGACAGGGCGGTGAACAAGAATCTCCCCCTCCTCCAGACGACGCCGCCGACCTCGTGACACCCGTGGCGTCACCGCGGCAGGCTCTGGGTGACCCGCCACAGCCGCCGTGGAAGTCCGCCCTCCTCGAAGGCGTGGACCTCCTTCAGGCTCCAGCCCTCGGCGAGGCGGTCGACCAGGTCGCGGGGGAAGAAGTGGACGGCGAAGCCGCCGTGCTCCCAGATGTCGTCGCCATGCCCGATACCGGCCCGGTAGTGCGCGTCCCCGGTGTGCCGGACGGTGTAGACGAAGACGCCGCCCGGCCGCAGCACCCGGCGCACCTCGGCGGTCAGGGCGTGGAGCTCCTTGGTGGACAGCGCCATGCAGAGCAGCATGTGCGCGAACACCGCGTCCACCGAATCGTCCGCGAGCGGCAGCGGCTCGCGGACGTCGTGCACCGCCGTGGCGACCCGCTCGGCCACGCCCTGGGCTCGTGCGGCCGCGCGCAGTTGCTCCAGGCCGACCGGGCTGAAGTCGGTGGCCAGTACGGTGAGGCCCGCCCGGGCGAAGTGCAGGGCGTCACGGCCGTGCCCGGCGCCCAGCTCCAGCACCTGGCGCGCACCGGCGGCCCGGAAGACCGCGGCGGCGTGCACGGCCGGCTCGGAGGGCTCCTCTCCGTACATGCCGGGGTGTTCGCCGTAGGTCTGCTGCCAGTGCTCCCGCTGGGCCCGGGCAAGCTCCCGCTCGTGTTCCGACATACCGACGCCCTTCTCACCGCCCGGCCGAGTACCGGAGCCGTCATCCGTCGGTGATGGTGACACAGGGCAGGCCGACACTCGCGCCGCCGCGGAAGCCTTCCGCGCAGAGCCGGGTTCCCGGCGGGAAGTGGCGCTGGGGGTACGCCTGGTCCCGGTAGGTCCTGAACTTGGCGACGTCCTCCACCTTGGTGCGGGCACTCCAGCCGTCGGTGGTCCACACGCGGGCGCTGATGCGGTGCGGCTGGTTGGTGTTGACGACCGACACCTCGACCCTGCCCAGGTAGGTGCCGGAGTCGTAGGTCTCGATGCAGACGGAGTTGTTGCACCACTTGCCGGCGGCGGCCGCGGGCGGCCCTGCCACGATGACGCAGCCGAGGGCCGCGGCCGCTGTTCCGATCCCCGCGGTGATCTTCTGGGTGAGGTAGCGCATGGCCGGACCAACGCCGGGCGCGGGGTTGGGTTACGCCGCCGCGCGGTCGTGTAAGGATCATCGGACAAGCACACTCGAGAACGGTGGAAAGTACATGCGTGCGCGTCTTCGTCTGCTCACTGCCTTCGCGGCGGCCGGGACAGCCGTCAGCGGGATCAGTGGGTGCGGACTGTCCGACAAGACATTCGAGGACGACAGCACGCTGACGCGGAACATCACCTCCGTGCGGCTGGAGAGCGGTTCCGGCGCGATCACCCTGCGCGGCGCGGGGGGCGCCACCGAGGTGAAGCTGCACCGTTCCGTGGAGTACGGCGGAGACCGCCCGGCCGGAGCGACGCACCGCGTGGAGGGCGGTGTCCTGGTGCTCCGCGGCTGCGGCGACGACTGCGCGGTGACCTACACCGTCGATCTGCCCGCAGGCGTCGCGGTGACCGGTGAGACCTCCAGCGGCGCGATCAGCCTCTCCAGGGCGGGCGCGGTGAAGGTGAAGACCGGCTCCGGCGCCATCGACCTGGACGACATCGACGGCACGGTGGAGGTGCAGTCCTCCAGCGGCGCGATCACCGGAAGCGGGCTCCACCGCGGGCCCGTCCGCGCGACAACCTCCAGTGGAGCCATCGCCCTTGAGCTGTCCTCACCCCAGGACGTCGAGGCGGAGGCCGACGCCGGTGCCGTCACCGTGACCGTGCCCGACGGACGGTACCGGGTGCATGCCAAGAGCGACAGCGGCGGCAAGGACATCGCCGTCTCCGACGACCCGTCCGGCGCGCACCGGCTCGACCTGACCACCAGCAGCGGCGCCATCACCGTCAAGCGCTCCTGACGGAGGGCGCCGAACCCCTGACGCCTCAGGCCTCGTCGAGCTTCGCCAGCAGCTCGAGGGTGAGTGCGTCGACCGGTCGGGCCTCGGTCGCGGTCTCCTCGCTGAAGGTGTTCACCATCATCACCGCCGCGGCGCCGCTCTCCCGGCTGAACGCCGCGCAGGTGCTGAAGCCGCCGGTGCCACCGTTGTGCCAGGTCATGGTGCGGCCCGTGGGCAGCGGGCTGAGGTGCCAGCCGAGCCCGATCCGCAGATGGCTCTCGGGATCGGTGAAGTGCGGCCGCTGGGTCAGTTCGATGGCGGCCCGCAACGGCGAGTGCGCCGGGTGCAGTTGTGCGGTCAGGAAGCGCACCATGTCGTCGGCGGTGCTGTACATCGAGGTGCCCGCGGCGCTGAGGACCCGGTCGCGCCAGTCGGGAACGGGCTCCCCTTCGAGATGGCCGACCGCCTTGCGGTGCGCCATGTCCGGCCGCAGCGTCGTCGTCGTGTCGGACAGCCGGAGCGGGGAGGCGACGGTGCGCCGCAGCATCGCGTCCACGTCACCGAAGGCCAGCGCCTGGCCGAGCAGTCCGAAGCCCAGGTTCGAGTAGGCGTACTTGCTGCCCGGCCTGGTGGCCAGCCGGGTGCGGCGCAGGCCGGCGGCCAGGTCGTCCAGCGTGTAGTGGGCGTACGGATCCAGCGGATCCGCTCCCGCGAGGAGGTTCGGCGGCAGCGAGGGCAGACCGGAGGAGTGGGTCGCCACATCGGCCAGGGTGATCCGCCGGAGGCCCTTGCGCGGAATCCGGAACCGGGCGGGCAGGGTGAGCGGCGCGTCGAGGCGGGTGGTGCCCGCGCACACGGCACGGGCGAGGGCGGTGGCGGTGAGGGTCTTGGCTATGGAGCCGAGCTGGAACACCGTCTTGCCGTCCGGCGCCTTCCCGCCCGCGGCGGTCCTGCCGGCGCCCGCCACGTAGCTCCGGCCGTGGTGGATCACCCCGCAGACCACGCCCGGGCTGCCGGCGGCCAGCGCGCGGTCCAGATAGTGCCGGACGCGGGCGGGCAGACCGCTGTCGGCGGCGGCGGTCCCGGACAGCAGCGGTATGCCCGCTGCCGCGGTCGCGGTCGCCGTGGTGAGAAATGTGCGTCGGTCCATGGGTCACTCCCCCGTGGTCGTTGTCGTGGGCACCACCGCGGAGAGCAGCACGAGCAGCGGCACGACCCGGCCCGCGGGCACCTGGTAGTGCCCCCGCCCCTCGGCCTGGAGCCAGCCGGCCGCCGTGAGCTGCTTGAGGTGGTGGTAAAGCTGGCCGGTGGTGTTCAGGGCGGCGGTCTCCTGCAACTCCGCCGCCGAACGGGTGCCGCGCAGCACCGCGCGCAGCAGGGTGAGCCGTACCGGGTGCCCGAGCGCGGCGTACGGTGCGGAGTGCTCCGACCAGTCCGCTTCGAGCAGCCCGTCCGTCACCGCGCCTTGCTGCCATTCGTAGTGTTCGCCGGTGGGCAGGTCCACCGCACCGGTGAAGAGCACCTGGCCGTTGCCCGTGAGCCGCTGACGAAGCCCCTCAAGAGCCCAGAACAGCTCGCTGCGGGGGATGTCCGGTCCGGACACCTCCGGACCGGACTCCAGCCGCGCCACCCGTTCCTCGAGCGCGGCGATCCGCTCATGGAGAGAGTCGTCAGCCATGGGTGTGACATTACGCTATTACGGAATAACAGAGCAAGCGGGTTCGGGGCTGTCCGCGGCCGCCCGGCTCAGACGCTCAACGCCCTTCGCGGTGGAGGGAGTCGAGGGCGGCCAGTTCGCCGTCGGAGAGGCGCAGGGCACCGGCGGCCACGTTGGCGGTCACGTGATCCGGATTGCCGGTCCCCGGGATGGCCAGCACGTGCGGGCCACGGTGCAGCGTCCACGCGATCCGGAGCTGGGCCGGGCTCGCCCCGTGCGCCCGGGCGATCTCGGCGATCACCGGATCGTCGGTGCCGCTCGCCCCACCCTCGCGCCCGGAACCGGCGATCGCGTAGAAGGGCACGAAGGCGACACCCTGCTCGCCGCACTCCCGGACGAAGTCGTCCTGGTCGGCGCGCGTTCCGATGCCGTACACGTTCTGCACACACACCACCGGTGCGATGGCTCGCGCCTCGGCGAGGTGCGCGGGAGCGACGTTGGACAGACCGAGGTGGCGGATGAGTCCGGCCTCGCGCAGCTCGGCGAGCACGCCGAAGCGCTCGGCGATCGAACCGCTCCCGACGATCCGCAGGTTCACCACGTCCAGGTGGTCCCGGCCCAGCTGGCGGAGGTTCTCCTCGACCTGCCCGCGCAACTGCTCGGGGGTGGCGTGCGACAGCCACTCACCCGACGGCCCTCGCCCCGGCCCGACCTTGGTTGCGATGACCAGGTCGTCCGGGTAAGGGGCCAGGGCCCGGTTGATCAGCTCATTGGCGGAGCGGAGCGGCGAGAAGTAGAACGCGGCGGTGTCGATGTGGTTCACACCGAGCTCGATCGCGCGGCGCAGCACGCTGATCGCCTGGCCGCGGTCGCGCGGGACGGCATCCGGCACGAGCGCTTCGCCGGTCTGCGGCAGGCGCATCGCGCCGAAGCCGATCCGGTTGACCGGCAGGTCGCCGAGGTTCCAGGTGCCTGATGCCGCCGCGGTGATCGTCTGAGGAGTCATGCCGGAATGATCTACCTACCGCGGGAGGGTCCGCCAAGGATTCAGGCACGGCTGAATCCGCGGGCCCACTTCACCGCCGCGAGGCGATCGCGGGCTGACGCGACGACATCATCCGGACGGCCGCGGCGGGTCCGTCCGGCACCTGGCCCGCCCCGGGCGAAGCGCCTGCCACAAGCTCCGCCGCACGCGGACGACATTCCCTGAAATCCTAGAAAACAAAGGTTTCTGGCCACTTTAGCCTGACAAGTGGTCAGGAGACGCCCACTTCTGCGATATCTTCTATGGCGTTCCCTGGTGATCGAGCGTCGGACGCGACGACGGCACCACGCCGGGAGGGCCGTGCACACGCCCCCCGCGGAACACCCCCGAGCACCGGTACGTGACGAACGGACGCAGCCGAGAACCTCCTGCGCCCGCGTCGCGGCATCGCCGTGCCGGCAGACCCCTACCGTTACCGTCCGTATCCCTAGGCAAAGGCCGAATGTCCGTTCATCCGTTGTCGGACCTCATCCGTTATGCCCGTCATAACTCTCCCTTCTATTCGGATCTCTACGCGGCTCTCCCGCCCGACGTGGCCGACCTGACCGCACTGCCCGTCGTGGACCAGGACGCCTTCTGGGCGGCCAACACCCTCCAGGACAACCGTGTCCTGACCGGCCCCCTCAGCGAGGCGGTCGTCTACAAGACCGGCGGGACCACCGGCGCGCCGAAGTTCTCCTGCTACACCCGTGAGGAGTGGCGGGAGTTCACCACCGCCTTCGGCCAGGGTCTGGTGGACGCGGGGCTGCGTCCGGGTCACCGCGTGGCCGACCTGTTCTACGCCGGCGACCTGTACGCCAGCTTCCTGTTCGTCCTGGACTCCCTGGCCCAGGCCCCCGTCGGCAACGTCCGCCTCCCCATCGGCGGAGCCGCGCCCCTCGAGACCACCGTCCCCGCGCTGAGGGACTTCCGGGCGCAGGTGGTGGCTGGCACGCCGACCACGCTGTGCCGGCTCGCCGCCCACCTGGTGGCCACCGGACACCGACTCCCCTGTGTGGAGCTGCTGTTCTTCGGCGGCGAGGCACTCTTCGCCGACCAGCGGCCGCTGCTGGCCGCCGCGTTCCCCAACGCCGAGGCGCGTTCGCTGGGTTACGCGAGCGTCGACGCCGGTCTCCTCGGCCGTCCCGTCCCCGGGCCGGATTCGCGCGTGCACCGGGCGTTCACCCCGCACACCGTCGTGGAGATCCTCGACGAGACGACCGGGGAGCCGATTCGCGAGGCCGGGCGGGCAGGGCGGGTCGTGGTGACCCAGCTGTACCGCCGCCTGATGCCCGTCCTGCGCTACCCCGCCGGGGACCGCGCCGAGTGGACCGACCCCGAGGCCGGCCACTTCAAGATCCTGGGCCGGGCCGAGGAGGGCGTGCGCGTCGGGCCCGTGTCGCTGTACGCGCGGGACGCGCTGACCGCCGTCGCCGAAGCCGACTCCGGCGGCCGCGTGGTGGGCAGCCAGCTGGTGGTGCGGCGCTGGGAGGGCCGCGACGGGCTGGTGCTGCGCCTGGCCACGGCTCCCGGCGAGGGCACCGAGGGCCTCGCCGAACTGGGCCGCACGGTCGTGGACGGGCTGAACCGGGCCCGGCCGATGTACCCGGAGAGCGTGGCCGCCGGGCACGTCCATCCACTCGCCGTCGAGTGGGCACGCCACGCCGACCTGGTGGTCAACTCCCGCTCGGGCAAGCTGGTCCGGGTGGTCGACGAGAGGCCGACCGCGTGAGCGCCACCACCGGGAGCCAGCCGCGCAGGCTGCCCCTCGTCCTGCGCAACCGTGGATTCGGCGCGGTCTGGCTGGGCCAGGTGCTGACCCAGGCCGCGGTCCGCATGTTCCAGGTCGGCGTTTCGTGGTGGCTGGTGGCCTACGCCGTCGACGCCGGGCGCGGCCTGGCGTCGGGGCTGTTCATGGCCGTCAGCACACTGCCGGCCGTGGCACTGGCGCCCGTGGTCGCCCGGACCGTGGCCCGTTTCGCGCACCGGTCGGTGCTGCGTACGGCCGCGGCGACGGCCGGTGGTGCCGTCGCGGTGCTGGCGCTGTGGAGTCACAGCGGCACGGCTCCGGCGGCGGCCGCGTACGCGGCGGCGCTGCTGCTCGCCTCCTGCCAGGCGTTCTTCGACCCCTGTCTGACCACGTCCGTGCCCGAGCTCGTCGACGACGAGGACATCGAGGCCGCCACCGGCTTCGAGCTGTCCACGCAGTCGCTGGCGAGCCTGGGCGGCGCGCTGCTGGGCGCGCTGATCGTGGACGCGGCCGGGGTGGCCGGGCTGGCGGCCGGCTGCGCCGCCGCCTACCTGGCCGCCGCGCTGCTGATCACGACGGTCCGCTTCCGCGCCGCCGACGCGCGGGAGCCGGGCGAGCAGGCCGCCGCGGAAACCGGGGCCACCGACGAACCCGGGGAAGGCGACGAACCCGGGGAAGCCGAGGATGCCGAAGAAGGCAGGGCCCGTGGGCTGCGCGAGGTGCTGGCCGGGCTGCCGGTCATCCGGAAGATCCTGATCTGCTTCGCCGCGGCCAACCTCTTCACCACCGCCGTCTTCGTGGTCATCCCGCTCTACACCAAGTCCGAACTCGGCGCCGGCGGTCCGACCGTGGCGCTGCTGGAGGCGGCGCTGGGCACCGGCACCCTGCTCGGTTCGGTCACCGGCACCCGGGTCCCCGGTCGGCCCACGCGTCTCGGGGCCTGTCTGCTGGGTGTGATGGCCGCGGCGTTCGCCCTGGCGGGCCTGGTGGCCGGGCGGCTGGTCCTGGCGGGCTGCCTGGTGGTGGCCGGCTGGTGCGTGGGCGTCATCGGCGTGCGCTTCGTCGCGCTGTTCCAGCGGCTCGTCCCACCCGCGGACAAGCCGGGGTTCTTCGCCGTCATGCAGGCCGTGCTGGGCGCCTCCTTCCCCGTCGCCTCGCTGCTCTTCGGCCTGCTCGGCGACGAGCTCCCGGCGCGGACGCTCTGCCTGATCCAGGCCGCGGGGCTGGTCCCCGCCGCGATCGCGCTGGCTCTGCTGCGAACGCCGAGCGGGGTCGACAGCGGTGACGGCGACGGTCCGGCCGACCAGCAAGACAAGACCGGCCAGACCGGCGAGCAAGACCAGACCGGCCGGCACGACCACACCAGCCGGACCAGCCGGACCGGCGAGACCGTCCAGACCGACCGGCCGGGCCGGTCACCGGAGTTGACCGCCGCCGGAGGAGAGCGATGACCCCCGTGATCGACCGGGCGTCGCCGGCCGACATCGCCGAGCTGCGCCAGCTCTACTACGCCGTCTACGGGCCGCACTACCCCAGCGCCCTGGGCACCGACCCCGCCGAGATGTCCCGGCTCATCGGCGACCCGGACACGCTCTGGCTGGTCGCCCGCTGCCCGGAGACCGGCGCCCTCACCGCGTCGGCCGCCGTGCACGGCGAACCGGGCGGTCGCGTGGGCCGGCTGGAGGGACTCGCCGTGCACCCCGGTCACCGGACCGGCGGGCTGGCCTCGGCCCTCACCGACGGGTTGTGCCGGCGCACGCTGGAGGCCGGCCGCCTGGACTCGGTGTACGCAACCGTCCGCACCGTCAGCGCGGGTCCGCAGCGCGTCGTGGCCCGCAACGGGTTCCGGCCGCTGGGCCTGCTGGCCAACGCCGTGGATCTCAGCAGCCGCGAAAGCCTCGCCGTCTACGCGCGACATGCCGCGGGGGTGCTGGACCGCCGCCTCCCCGTCGCCGAAGTGCCGGCCCCGCTGAGCCCGTTGCTCCGCGCGGCCGAGCGCAGTGTGGGCGTCGACTACCTGGCCACACGCACCACCCCGCCGCGCGCCCAGCCGGCCCACCCGGCGGATCCCACCGCTGCGGCGGCTCCGGCCCACCCTGCGGCTCCGGCCCACCCCGGCGCTCCCGCCGCCCCGGCCGCGCCCGCCGCCCGGCTGGAGATGATCGAGGCGCCCGGCTTCGTCCGCCGCCGGTTCCGCGACCGGTTCCCGGGCACCGAGCGCTGGTTCTATCCGCTGCACACGCCCAACACCCTGCTCGTCCCCGACGACGACGGCTTCGAGGTGTACGCGTACCTCAACCGGGCCGGGCGCTACGGTTCCCTGGTCGCCGCCCACCCCGCACCGGAGGCGGCGGCCGCCTGGCTGGAGCCCATCACCCGGGCCCTGACCCGGGCCGGCGCCGGCTACGTCGAGGCGCTGCTGCCGCTGGCGCGGCACGACCTGCTGTCCGCGTTCCTGGCGCAGGGCTTCATCCCCAGCGCGCTCTACCCGGCGATGCGCCCCGAGCCCGGCGGTGACGGCTTCCACGACTACGTGGTGATGTCGCGGACCGCCGAGCAGATCGACTTCCGTGGCGTGGTCGCCGACGGGCCGCTGCAGCCCTACCTGGACGCCTACCTGTCGGCCTGGGCGTCGACCTACCTGCCCCCTTTCGAGGTTGCCTCATGACTCCGACCCCCTCGACCGGTTCCCCGGTCCTCAATCCCCACCTCGCCCCCGTCGAGGTCCCCGACCCCGCCCTGCTGCCGCGGGTGCAGGAGCTGTGCGATCTCACCGATCCGTACGCCTGCGGCCCCGAGGTGGACGAGCTGTTCGCCGCGGCCATGGCGGAGGTCAACGCCTGGCACGCGGACCGCTCCCCGTTCTTCCGCTCGCTGGCCGGGCGAGCCGACCGGGCAGCGGCCGAGCCGTACGGCGCTCCGCCGGTGCACGCCAACTTCTTCAAGCGGCACGAGGTGCTCTCGATCCCCCGGGACGCGGTGGAGCTGCACCTGACCTCCTCGGGCACCACCGGCCAGAAGTCGCAGATGTTCTTCGACCGCTGGACGATCCGCTCCGCCCAGCGCATGGTCGCCCGCATCTTCGAGCGCAACGGCTGGATCACCCCGCAGCAGGAGGTCAACTACCTGCTCTACAGCTACGAGCCCGCGCCCGGCATGAAGCTGGGCACCTCCTTCACCGACAACTACCTGTGCGACTTCGCACCCGCCCGGCGGGTGGAGTACGCGCTGCGGCACACCGGCAGCGGCCATGAGTTCGACCCGTTCGGCTCGGTGGCGGCGCTGCGGCGGTTCGCCGAGGACGACGTGCCGGTGCGCATCCTGGGCTTCCCCGCCTTCCTGTGGTTCACGCTGGAGCGGATGCGGGCCATGGAGCTGCCGCCGCTGACCCTGCCGGAGGGCTCCCTGATCGTCCTGGGCGGTGGCTGGAAGGGCCACGCCGACCGGCAGATCGGCAAGGAGGAGCTGTACGCCCGGGTCACCGAGCAGCTGGGCGTGGAATCGGAGCGGATCCGCGACACCTTCGGTTCGGTGGAGCACTGCGTTCCGTACATCGAGTGCGACCACCACCGGCTGCACGCCCCGGTGTGGTCGCGGGTGTCCATCCGCTCGACGCGCACCCTGGAGCCGCTGCCGCACGGCGAGCCCGGCTTCCTGCACCTGGTCTCCCCGTACATCACCTCGGTACCGGCGCAGAGCGTCCTCATGGGTGACCTGGCGACGCTTCAGCCGGGCCGGGAGTGCCCCTGCGACCTGTCGACCCCCTGGTTCACCGTCCTCGGCCGGGCCGGGGTGAGCCGGAACAAGAGCTGCGCGGTGGCCGCCGCCGAACTGATGAAGGGACTGTCGTGACGACTTCGCCCCCGAGCCCCACAGCCGACCGCCCCCACTACTGGCAGGGTTCGTGTCTCGGCGAGGCGGAGGCGGGCCGCCGCCTGGCCGAGCTGGCCGCCACCGTGACAGCCGTGCTGGCCGAGCCGCTGGACACCGCGGCCGTGCTCTCCGCGTGCGACGCGCTGGCCGGCGCCCTGAGCGACCCCGCCCATCCGACGCGGGTGCGCCTGGCCGCGCACCTGCCCGCCGGCGAGGACGAGGGCGTGCTGGCCGAACTGGGCCTGGCGCTGACCCGTACCGAACTGACCGCCAAGCTCCGCCGCGAGCTGGGCTCCACCGCGCCCCAGCGGCTGACCCGCCCGGTCGCCCGGGAGACGGTGTACGAGGCGTGGGCGCCGGTGGGCCTGGTCGCCCACATCGCGCCCGGCAACGCCGCGACGGTGGCGCCGCTCAGCGTCGTCGAGGGCCTGCTCACCGGCAACGTCAACGTGCTCAAGACCAGCTCCGGCGACACCCTGTTCGCGCAGGCCGTGCTGGCCGAACTGGCCGCGCTGGACCCCACCGGCGCGGTCGCCGAGCGTGTGATCGTGCTGCGCTTCCCCTCCTCGCGTCAGGAGTGGCTGCGGATGATGTGCGCGCCCGCGGACGCGGTCGCGGTGTGGGGCGGGGAGGCGGCCGTCGAGGGCGTCGCCGCGCATGTGCCGCCGGGCTGCCGACTGGTGGAGTGGGGGCACAAGATCTCCTTCGCCTATCTGGCGCGGGATGCCTGGCACGACGAGCGGGCGCTGGCGGCGCTGGCCGCCGACGTCTGCGCGTACGAACAGCAGGCGTGCTCCAGCCCGCAGGTGGTCTACCTCGACACCGAGGACGAGGAGGAGGTCTTCGCGTTCGCGGAGCGCTTCGCCGGGGTGCTCGCCGCGATGCCCGCCGCGGCCGCCGCGGACGCGCCGGGCCGTGCGGAGGAGGCGGAGGTCACCACCACCGAGCTGATCGCCCGGCTGGAGGAGCACCTCGGGCTCACCCGGGTGCACGCCGCGGCGGACGGCTCCTGGCGGGTGATCGCCGACACCCGGCCCGCGCTCACCGCCTCGCCGCTGTATCGGAGCCTGTGGGTCAAGCCGCTGGCGCGGGGGCGCGCGTTGGGCGTGCTGCGGCCGATGCGCCGCTACCTGCAGACGGCCGGCGTCGCGGGCGGCCGTGCCGATGTCGCCGAGCTGTCCCAGCTGGTGCTGGCCGCGGGCGCGACCCGGGTCACGCCGCTGGGCGGGATGCCGTCGGGCTACTCGGGCGAGCCGCACGACGGGGTGTACGCGCTCCAGCGCTACAGCCGCCGCGTCGCGGTGCGGGCCGACGAGCGGTTCGCCACCGTGGCCTGCCTCGATGAGCTGACGCGCCGGGTGCCGGCGCCCGCGCCGGGCGGCCCGCTGCGCGACAAGGCCGCGGTGCAGGAGTCGAACGGGAAGGTCTCCCGGGCCGACGCCGAGCTGTACTTCCGCAGCGGCGGCTCCACCGGCACGCCCGCGTTGTCGCTGTTCGCTTACGAGGACTACGACGCGCAGATGCACGCCGCCGCCCGGGGCCTGCTCGCGGCCGGGTACGACCCGCGCCGCGACCGGACCGCCAACCTCCTCTACTGCGGCGGCATGTACGGCGGGTTCATCAGCTTCTTCTCCATCCTGGAGCGGCTGGGCGGTGTGCAGATCCCGCTGGCCGCCGGCCCCGACCACCGGGCCACGGCGCAGGCGCTGGTGGAGTACGAGGTCGACACGCTGTTCGGCATGCCCTCGTACCTGTGGCAGCTGCTGCACGACCAGGCCGACCTCTTGCGCGCCTACGGCGGCCTGCGCCGGATCTTCTACGGCGGCGAGCACTTCACCGCCGAGCAGCGGCGGGTGCTCGCCGAGGAGTTCGGGATAGAGACGGTCCGCTCGCTCACCTACGGCAGCACGGACCTGGGCCCGCTGGGCTACCAGTGCACCGAGAGCACCGGCGGCGTGCACCACCTCCACGCCGATCTGCACGCCCTGGAGATCCTCGACGTGGACGAGGACCGGCCGGTGGCCGAGGGGGAGACCGGCCGGCTGGTCTTCTCGACGCGCGCGCGGCGGGGCCAGGATCTGGGCCGGTACGTCATCGGCGATCTCGGCCGGGCCGTGCCGGGCCGGTGTCCCTGCGGAAGCCTTGCCCCGCGCTTCGAGCTGCTGGGGCGGCTGGGGGACGTGGTGCGGGTGGCGACGTACTTCCTCAACTATCGGCGGTTCGTGGCGCTCGCCGAGGAGAGCCTGGGCCATCGCGGCGAGACGCAGCTGGTGCTCGCCCATGACGGGCGGCGGGAGCGGCTCACCGTCCGGCTGGAGCGGGCGGGCGGCGAGCCACGCGCCGCGCGGGCCCGCGAGGTGTTCCTGGCGGGCTACGCCGAACTGCGGGCGGCCGTCGCCGAGGGGCTGCTGGAGCTTGAGGTGACGGAGGTGGAGAGCCCCGGGTTCGAACGGACGCCGGCCACCGGCAAGCTGCGCACCGTGGTCGACACCCGGCACCAGCCGGCCGCGGTGACGGCCTGAGCCGCCGGCCGGCGGCCGTCGCCGGTCCGGGCGTGCGCGGTGCGCACGCCCGGACCGGCCGGCCCCCGGCTCAGTTCTTGCCGGATTCCCTGGCGAGGTCGGCGAGGTCCATGACCTGGTCGGCGGGCGGCGCCTTCACCGTGACCGGCTCGTTGTAGGCGAGGACGGTCATCGTCATGTCCAGCGATCCCTTGTCGCCCTTGGCCCGGGTGCGGAGCTGCTTCGCACGGTCGTCCGGTCCGATCCACATGTCCATCGTCATCCGGTCGATGCCCATGGCCTCGTAGCTCCGCAGCTTCTTCTCGCGGCGCTCCCGGGTCCGCCGGTCCTGCTTCTTCATGTCCTCGCGGAGCTGGGCGAAGGTGACCGTGCCCCGGTAGTGGGTGGTCCGGACGCCGTCGATGGTCTCGGTGCCGAGCCGCTTCACGTCCTTGGCGTCGGCGAGACCGGCCGACTCCTCCACCGGGTTCTGCGTCTTGCCGGACAGCGCGTCCGCGCTCGACCGGCCACCGCCCGCCCGCTTCATGGCAGAGGCGTCGAACTTGATCCAGTTCTTCCCGTCGCCCATGTACATCGCCTCGTCGACGATCCGGATCTCCCCCGCGGCCTCGGCGTCGTCGAGGGAGCGCATCTTGATCGACATCGCGGGAGGCTTGAAGCTCATCGCGGCCTCGCCTTCGACGCGGCCGTCTTCCGGGCTCTGGCCGGTCATCCGGTAGCGGACGGAGGTGAGCTTCTCGTTCTTCGCCACGGCCTTGCGGACGGCCGCCACGGGCTCCATCTGCGGCTGCTGCGCCGCACCCTTCGCCGCCTTCTGTCCGGATTCCGCCTTGGACGCCCCCTTGGGGTCGTCCGATCCACAGCCGACGGCGCCGCCGCACAGCAGCGCGGCTACGAGGACGGCCCCGGCCACTCTGGTACGTCTGCCGGGTCCCGTGCTGGTCATGTACCCACCCTTATGGAGAAAATTCTGTTCGCTTACGTCAGAGGTTGACCCTATCGCGACCGGTTTCCTCCGCCATCTCGTTTATGGCTCGGCGTTCGGGGATCTCCTCATGCCGGGCGGTGCGGTGGGCGCGTTCGATGGCCTGCCCCCAGTAGGTGCCGCTGATCATGAGCGCCGAGCCGAGGAAGGCGAGGACGGTGAACCGTTCGCCGCCGAGGCCGATGCCGACCGCCAGGGCCCAGACCGGTTCGGTGCCCAGCAGCAGACTGGCCCGGCTGGCGGAGGTGCGCTGGACCGCCCAGGTCTGGGCGAGGAAGGCGAAGACGCTGCAGAACAGGGCGAGATAGAGCAACTGGGCCCACAGGTCGGGCCCGCCGCGGCCCAGTGCCGGCAGCCCGCTCGCCGCGGGCGCCGCGAACAGCGCGGTGCCGACGACCGTCTGGACGGCCGTGAGCTGCAAGGGCCGCACCGCCCGGCGGCTTGTCAGCCGCCCCACGAGCGCGACATGTGCCGCGCGCACCAGGGCGGCGGCGAGGACGAGCAGGTCGCCGACCCGGGGGGTGTGGAAGCCGCTGCCGGACATGAGCAGTCCGATGGCCAGGAGGCAGACACCGGCCGCGGCGAAGAAGCGTGCGGGCAGCCGGCTGTTGCCGGCGGTGCGGTCCAGCAGCGGGGTGAGCACGATGGTGAGGCTGATGATCAGGCCGGCGTTGGCGGCGCTGGTGTGCGCGACGCCGTAGGTCTCCAGGACCAGGATGGCCGCCTGGCTGACGCCCAGCACCGCCCCGACCCGGACCTCGTCCCGGGTGAGGCGTCCGCGCCCGCGCCGGACGGCGACGAGAGCCAGGCATGCGGCGGCGGAGAGCGCGTAGCGGGCGAAGAGCACCACCGGTACCGGAAGGGCATGGGTGGCCGTCTTCGCCGCCAGGTAGCTGGAACCCCAGACGATGGCGACAAGGAGGAGGACCGCATCAGTGCGGCGGGCATGCGACACGCCCCTACGCTGCACCAGCTCCACCCTGAAGCCCAGTGCGACCTTCTTCAGTGATCTTTCAGCTTCACTGCACGGTGTCCCTAGACTGGGCCGGTGAACGAACGGCAGTTGCGGATCCTGCGGGAGCTCGGCGAGCTGGGCAGCGTCACCGCGGTCGCGGAGGCGCTGCTGATGACCCCCTCGGCGATCTCCCAGCACCTCAGGCTGCTCCAGCGCTCCATCCCCGTTCCGCTCACCGAGCGCGACGGCCGGCGGCTGGTGCTCACCGATGCCGGCCGCGCCCTGGCCGGCGCCGCGATCGAGGTGGAGACCGCGCTGGCCCGGGCGCGGCACTCCGTCGACGAGTTCGTCGACCAGCCGGACGGAGGTGTCTCGGTGGCGGCCTTCCACAGCGCGGCCGCGGCGTTCTTCCCCGTCCTGCTGCGCCAGGAGGCCGCCGGCCCGGGACGCCCGCGGCTCGTCCTCGCCGACGAGGACGTCGCGCAGGACCACTTCCCGCGGCTGACCCGGGACTACGACCTGGTGCTCGCCCACCGTCTGGACCATGCGCCGCCGTGGCCGCGCGCGGTCACCGTCACCACCCTGCTGCGTGAGCCGCTCGACGTCGCCATGCCGGCCGACCACCCGCTGGCCGGCAAGCGACGCCTCACCCCGCGAGATGTGGCGGATCAGCCGTGGATCACGGTGCACGACGGCTTTCCGCTGATGGCCACCATCGAAGCCATCGCGGCGGCCGCGAACCGGCGGCTCGACATCGCGCACCGCATCAATGAGTTCGTGGTGGTCGCCGAAGCGGTGGCCGCCGGGGGCGGCCTGGCCCTGATGCCCCGCTGGACGACACGGCCGCATCCCGCCCTGGTACTCAAGCCGCTCAGCGGCGTCCACGCCCGGCGTCACATCGATGTGCTCCACCGCCCCGAACGCGCCGCCCGGCGGGCCGTACGGACGGTGCTCACCGATCTGCGCCGGGCGGCCGCCGCGATCCAGGGCCGGGACGCCTCACAGTGGTCGGAGTGAGCTCGTCTCAGCGGCGCACCGGCTGGTAGTCGCTGATGGCGTACAACGCCTCGTCGTCCACCGCGTTCTCATACCAGTCCACGGTGATGCGGGAGGGGCGCCCGTCGGCCGCGTGCTCGACCTTGACCTTGTCCGCTCCGTCCTTCTCGGCCCGCTCCACATCCTTCATCAACCCGCCGATGGTGGGCACGTCCTCGGGGTTCTCCTGCACCACCCGCCGCCCGCTCTCGTCGAGACCGACCGCCTTGGCCACCTTGCCGTCCCGCACCGTCACCCGGAACGTCCCGATCAGCGCCCGCAGCCCCTGGAACGACTCCAGGGTGTACGTGTACGAAGCGGGCTCCTGCCAGGTCGCGCTCCGCACCGACACACCGCCCTTCGTCTTGCCCTCAGAGCCATGGCCGGGGGCCTGACCGGACCCGGAGTGCTGTGCGGACTCGGAGCGCTCCGCGGACCCCGAGCCGCAAGCGGCCATCGCCCATCCCGATGCCGCGACCAGCACCGCGGCAATCACCGAACGACAGTTGACACGTACACCATTCATCTCGGCAGCCCCCTGGGAAGAAACAGTCGCCGCTGTGACGTCCACCGGGATGAACGGGTTCCACCAGCGGTGCCGCCTCCCCGGCCGGCCGGGCGCGCCGGCTCGGCTCAGTCCCCGAAGGCGCCGCGCAGCGCCACGGCGAACTCCGCCGCGTGCGAGAGGAATCCCACGTGTCCGCCCGGGAACTCCACGATCCCGGTGCCGGTACGCTCCGCCAGGACCTCCGCCGTGCGGTGCAGCAGCGTCTTCGGTCCCTCGCCGCCGACCACCAGCGTGAAAGGCCCGGCGCTGAGCGCGTCGACGTCGGGCCGGAAGCGGACGAACGAGCGCAGTTCATACGCCAGGCACGTCGCCGTGTTGGCGCGGATACGGGCCAGCATCTCCCGCGCCGGGGCCGGCAGGTTCTCGGACGGTTCCGGCGCCGCCTCCACGCCGATCTCCGCGCAGAACATCCGCAGCGCGGGGTCGACGCCCTCGCGCTCGTACAGCTCGTACACCTCCTGGAAGAACGCGTGCCACCGGCCGGCGTCGGGAAGCAGCTCGATCAGGAAGGGCTCGTGCGCCACCATCGCCCGCACCTGGCCGGGGTGCCGGGCCAGCAGGTCCATGCCGATCATGCCGCCGTAGCTGGTGCCGAAGACATACGCCGGTTCACCGCCGGCGACCGCCTTCAGCAGCAGGTGGGCGTCGTGGCCGTGCTCCTCGATCCACTGGGCCTCGGGCGGGCCGGTGAGGCGGCTGCGGGAGTTGCCGCGCAGGTCGTAGGTGATGACGGTGTGGCCCTCCGCCAGCAGCGCGGCCAGCGGGCCGAACATGGCCGCGTCACCGTCACCACCGTTGATGAGCAGCACCGGCGGGCCCGATCCGCGCACTTCGTAGTGGATCTCGGCCCCGGGTGCGGTCAACGTCCCTGTCTCCATAAGCCTTTCAGGGTGCCCGACCGGCGGGGCTGCGGGCAACGGCTCACCGTGGAACGGTGGTTGAGCGGAGGCGGGATCCACCGACACCTGACCGGGTCGGGGAGGGAGGTGCGCCCCGGCCGGTGGCCGGGGCGTGGATCGCGCGTGGGGGTCAGCAGGTGGGGCGCTGGGCGCGCGCCGGGTCCAGGGCGTTGAAGACCAGCCGCGCGGCGAGCGGGTCGTAGCTGATGTTGATGTGGTCGCTGCTGTTCGCCGGGCAGTACGCCTGTGCGGTGTGGTTGGTGACGTTGGCGGACGACGGGAGGTAGGACGAGGCGAAGGGGGTCACCACCTGGTCGTGGACGGTGGCGACGACGGTGTAGTCGACGTCCGGGTGCGCACGGCCGGCGGCGTTGAGGTCCTTGAGGAAGTCGGAGCCGACGACCTGCTGCTCACAGGAGGTGCAGGAGACGCCGAGCACCTTGTCGGCGCCGGGGATCAGACGGGACATCAGGCCCATCCCGTGGAAGGTGGTGCCGTGGTTGGGCGGGGTCAGGGCCACCAGCTTGCCGACCTTGTCCCCGCCACCGAGCCTGTCGATGTAGTAGCGCGGCATCATGCCGCCCTGGGAGTGGCCGACCAGGTCGACCTGGGCGGCGCCGCTCGCGGTGCGCACCCGGTCGACGAAGGAGGCGAGCTGCCTGGCCGAGGCGGCCATGTCACCGGTGCCGATCAGCGGGACACCCTGCGCGCCCCCGTAGTTGAGCGCGTAGACGCAGTACCCGGCCTCCTTCAGGCGGGGCGCGAGCGCGGCCCAGTTGGCGTAGCGGTTCTCGAAGGTGCCGTGCACCAGGACGACCGGGTTCGGGTGTGCCTGGCTCGGGCGGCAGGCCCAGTCGTTCGCCCCGGCCGGGACGGCCGTGGGGTGCGTCAGGGAGTACTGGAACGCGGACATGAAGTCGTCCTGCGCGGGGCCGGGGCGATCGGTGACGTCCTCGGCGGACTGGGCGGTCTGCTCGGCGCCGGCGGCGGTCGGGGGGTTTCTGTGGGCGGCGTCCGGCGATGCCGACGCGTGGTCGACCGCCAGACCGGACAGGCTCAGGCCGATCGCCGCCGCCAGGCCGGCGGTGCTCGCGATCAGCCATCGTCGGCGCCGCGTGTGCCGGTGCCCGCGTGTACGCACGGACGTGGTCCCGTTGCTCCGCATGAGTTCTCCTTCGTCCCGAGGCGCCGTCACACCCGCCGCACCGCGGTGCCGCGAAAGCTACCGGCGCGTAGCATCAGGACCACGCTGGCCCCACGGGCTTGCACCGCACTAGCGATGCGACGGAGGCCGGGCGAAAGATGTCATTGGCATGACACTTCTGCGAAACGCCGGCGCAGCGAGGCGAGGCGTCGCATGTCCACGAGCCGGGGAGCGGAGAACTCCGAGTCTCAGTGATCAGCGGGTCGACGGAAATCCATCGACCCGCCGGACCACGGTCAGCCCTCCCCCGGCACTCCCGCAGACTCGGGCTGTGGACCGGTGTACTGGGTGATCCACTCGAGGTAGGTGGAGACACGGGTGTAGTAGTCGACCTTCCCGTCACAGGCGTTGCTGCGCACCGACGGGATGCCGATCAGGTAGTGCACCTCGTCGACGACCTCGATGGCCGGTCCGCCCCCGTCGCCGGAGCAGATGCCCTTGTCGTCCCCGGGATCTCCGCACAGGTGCGCCCGCTCACTGACCTTCGAGGACTTGTAGCAGTGCTGGCTCTGCGTCTCCTCGAAGAACGTCAGGCCGTCGGGCTCGGGTTCGTCGTTTCCCAGCTTTCCCCAGCCCGCGACGAGAAACGTCCCGTAGTCGCGGCGGATCTCCGCCGAGGACGGCAGGCGGGCCGGCAGGACGTCGGAGCCGAAGGTGACGAGATCGGCCAACTCCAGCAGCGCGATGTCGTTCCGCTCATTGCGACCCGGCTTGTAGTCAGGATGGGCGATCGACCTCTTGACCTGGTGGATGCGCGGGTCGTCCTGGTCGTCGAGCACCTCTTTCCGGTCGACTCCGCCCATCCGTACGACCATCCGCGCGTCCGGCCGGACGCAGTGAGCGGCGGTCGCGACATACCGGTCGCTGACCAGGGTCCCGGCGCAGTCGGACTCGTTGTCCGACTCGATGGCTTGGACCTGCACCGCGTAGGGGAACTGCTCCGGGGATGTCACCTCGGTGCCGTTGACGATGGCGTGCGCCGGCGGCGTACTTGCCACCAGCCCGGCCGCCGCCAGGCCGGCCATCAGAGATCGGCGCGTCCCGCCACCCATTCGTCACTCCCTGAGATCGATCGGATGCGAGGCGTGAGTATAGCGATCTCGGGTGAAGGGTCGATGACCAGCGGAGTGCGTTCCGCCTTCCGTCCTTCCGTGTTCCGCCGCCCGGCGGGGCCGGGCGCGGTCAGCCGGACCGCTCGTAGTGGTACCCGTCGCCGTGCGCGGGTCCCACGTCGTGGCGGATGCCGCTGGGGTCGTCGACGAGGAAGGAGGAGGGGTCCATGTCGGCGCAGACACTGGGGGAACGCGGCTCGTCCACCACGGCCGTCCCGATGTTGATGCGGCGCCCGCCGTCCGTCACGGAGACCAGCTTGGCGACGTTCTCGCAGTGGCCCACGGTGTCGTTGATGAGCCGGACGGCGTTCTCGCCGGTGCGGGCCCGGTAGATGACCACCTTGCCCGGCTGCTGGGAGTACTGCGCGGTCAGGTTCCAGGTTCCGACGAAGTACGACGGCACCTGGCTGCCGTCCGCGGTGGGCTTGGGAGCGGGACGGCTGCCGCCGCCGGATGTGCTGGTGCCTCCGCTGTCGGCCGTGCCCGTTCCCGTGGTGCTGTCGGAGGAGTCCGTCCGGCCGTCATCGGAGTCTCCGCCGCCGGCGGAGCCCGCACCGCCCTGGCCGGCGGCCGGTCCCGAATCACCGGCCGTGTCCTCGCCCTTGCCCTTGTCCTCCGCGGAGCCCTTGGGCTTCTTGGCGGCCCGGGTCTTCGAGGGCGCGGCACTCGGCGACCCGGACGCCGAGGAGGTGCCGGAGCCCGGCGGCTCGGCGGAGCGGCTGTGGTCCGGGGACGCGGCCTGCGGCTTCCCGATGTGCGGGAGCAGGGTGATGGCGCCGCCGCCGACCGTCACCACGGCGACGACGGCGATCCCGATGACCACCGGCCTGCGGGGCCGGCGCTCGCGCCCGGGGGTTCGCTCCGGCCTCTTGTCCGGTGTCCTGTCCGGCGCCTGGTCCGCCGACGGGTCCGGTGTCCGGTCCCCCGGCGGCTTGGGCTCCGCTTCTCCCGCGCGCTCAGGGCCCGCGCCCTTGGGCCGAAGGCCGACCGTCGAACGGTCGGGCGGCCTCGGCGCGGGCGGGGCCTCCTCCGCCCCTGGCCGGGGATCCGCCCCTGACCGAGGGTCGTGGGCATCGTCTTCTTCCCGCAGCCCAGACGCTTCCGCGTCCAGCAGCCGTGCCGCCTGCTGCGCGATGTCCGCCACGAGTTCCGCGGGCAGCCATCCGCCGCCGGACTCGGCGGGGCTCATACCGTCGGCCGACCGCAGCAGTTCCTCCACGCTCGGCCGCCGGTCGGCCTCCTTGGTCAGACAACGCTCCACCAGGGTCCGCAGCGGCTCGTCCCGCACCGCGGCAAGATCCGGTTCGCCCTCGACGATCTGGTACATCACGGCGTGTTGATTGCTCACGCCCCGCCCGAAGGGCAGCAGTCCCGTCGCCGCGTACATCAGGACGCAGCCCAGCGTGAAGACGTCGCTCGCGGGCCCCACCCGCCGGCCGCGGATCTGCTCGGGCGACATGAAGCCGGGCGAGCCGATGACCATGCCGGTGCTGGTCAGCAGGGACTCCACCGAGGCGTCGAGGGCGCGGGCGATACCGAAGTCGATGACCCTCGGGCCCTCCACGGTGAGCATCACATTGGACGGCTTCAGGTCGCGGTGCACGATCCCCGCCGCGTGGATGTCCTTCAGTGCCCGCAGCAGTCCCTGAGCCAGGGCGCGCACCGAGTCGGCGGGCAGGGGGCCGTACTGACGGACCACCTGCTCCAGGGAGGGGCCGGGCACATAACCCGTGGCCACCCAGGGCGCTTCGGCGTCGGGATCCGCGTCGAGCACGGGCGCGGTGTGGCGCTCGCCGACGCGTCGCGCCGCGTCGATCTCCCGGCGGAAGCGGGCCCGGAACTGCTCGCTCGACGCGTGCTCCTCATGCACCACCTTGACGGCCACGGTGCGCCCGCCCGCGGACCGGGCCAGGTAGACCCGGCCCATCCCCCCGGCACCGAGCCGGCCCAGCAGGAGGTAGGGCCCGATCCGCTGCGGGTCGCCCGGCGCCAGCGGCGCCATCCCCACCAGGTGATCGCCCCGCTCGTCCCCGTCGGCACTGCTCATGCTGGACTGGCCCCCCGATCGTCCCCGCTTGGTCGCTGAACTCGCGCAAGGATAAAGGGTAGTTGTCCAGCCGCTCAGCAGGGCGGTGAGCATGGCCGAGGCCCCGGGGCGGGTGCCCCGGGGCCTCGTACGGTCGAAAGCCGTCCGCTTGCGTCAGCGCGGGCTCAGCGCAGGCCCTGCTGCGACTTCGAGGTCAGCTTGCCGTCGGCGAAGATCACCGAGGCGGAGCCGTAGGTGGAGGACTGGTCGCACTGGTAGGCGTAACCGCTGTGACCGGCGATCCGCGACTCGGCAGTGCGCACACAGACTCCGGATCCGGCCTTGCGGTGCATGGTGGCCACGGAGTCGTTCTTCTTCAGCCGGTCGTACTTGGCCTTCGTCATCTTGCCGTTGGAGACGATCAGCCCGGCCTGCGCCTTGGTGTACGCCTTGCCGTTGTCGAAGGAGAACTGGGCGACGCTGTACGCCTTCGAGCCCTTGCACTGGTACGACTTGTACGTGTGGCCGCCGTAGCGGGACTCGCTGATCTTCTTGCACGCGCCGGAGCCGGCGGTGGAGTGCATGAACGAGATCGTGGAGCCGAGCTTGACCTTGCCGTACTCGGTCGGCGTGATCGTCGCGCCCGCCGCGGAGGCCGGCGAGGCCAGGGCCGTCACCGCGGCGGCGGCGAGCAGACCGGGAAGAGCGGCCGTTCGTATACGCATATTGTTTTGTGTTCCTTGTGTGTGAGGTTGCCGGATCTTTCGTGAAGATCCGGCATGAGTGTACTGATCACCACCAGTCCTCCGCACGCGTTTTGCGCGGACGCTGCGCACGGATTCCTCGCCCCTGATCGGCAGCTCGTACACCTTCGCCCCGTTACCCGATGGTAGTGCCGTCCGTCCCCTCTCCTCTCGGTGCGTCTTCGGATAGGCTGAAGTGAGCCAATTTCCGCTGTTTCCCAGCGAGTTCGGCACGGGGGATCATGAGACGGATCCGAAGGTCCGACCTGTCCATCGGCGCCGTGTGCGCCCTCGGGGTGGCAGCGGCACTCTCCGCGGCGCCCAGCGCGTCCGACGGACCGTCCGCGCGGGCCACCACCGGGCTGTCGCTGACCCGCGGCGGAGAGGGCATCGCCGTCTCGCCGCACGCGGAGGGCTCGGCCACGGCATCCGGCAGCGCCTCGCTGACCGCTCCCCCGCCGCTGTCCGTACCCCCCGACACCGGCCCGACCGGGCCTTCCCGCTCCACCCACTTATCGAGCGGGCCCGACAGCCCCAGCCACCGCACGGATCACGGCGGGCAGCGGTCCTCCGCCCCGGCAGCCACATCCGGCCGGCCGTCAGCCTCGCCCACCGACCCGAAGACCGGGGGACACCCGTCACGCGGACCGGCCTCCCCCGGGCCCAGCACCCCGGCGCCGGGCACCACCGCTCCCCCGTCCCCCACCGGCCCCTCCGCGCCCGGGCCGGACCGCTGCGGGCACGCCCGCCCGTGGCAGGGGCTGCGGATCGCCTTCACCTCGCCCTGCGAAGGGGCGACGGTCCCGCAGCTGGTACCGGTCCGGCTGAAGGTGCCGGAGTACCCGGCCGAGGACCAGGGCGCGTTCGTGATCACCGGCACCGTGCTCACCGACGCCACCGGCCGGCGGCTTCCCGAGCCCTTCACCTTCGCCGAGTTCCATCCCCTGGCGCTCGACCCCGGGACCTCCGAGGAGACAGGCCGTCCGGGCATCTGGCAGAACAACGTCATCGTCGGGACGCGCTGCGCTCCGCAGACCGATCGCACCCGGGTCGAGCTGCGGCTCTATCTGCTGTCGCCCGCCGGGCTGACCTTCGCGGAGCGGGAGTGGCGCCAGTCCACCCCGGTGCGCGTCCCGCGCGACAGCGTCCTGATGGACCGGATCACCGTGACCCGGCACGACGCCTGCCGCTGACCGTGCGGAGCGCCTCGGCCCGTACGGCCACGACTGCCGGCCCGTCCCGGCGCGAAGGAGATCCGCATGAGCACACCCTCCGGCACCCCGGACCCTTCGGACGACGACAGAGCTGAGGACGCCCGGTCCGGCACCCGGTCCGGCCCTGCCGACGAGGGCGGTGCGGACACCGCCTCCGCCGCCGCGGACGCGCGGCCGGACGAGGGACGAAGGGCGGAGCCGGACGAGCGGTCAGGCGGGGAGCCCCACGCGGATCCGGGCGTGGAGCCGGGCGGGGAACCCGACGGGGATCCGGGCGGGGATCCGGGCGCGGAGCGGTCCCGGCGGGTCGGCTGGCCGGTGGCGATCGGCAGCGGCGTCGCCATCGCCACCGCGCTCGCCGCCCTGGTCACGGCCTTCACCCCCTGGCTCACCGGCGGGGGCGGCGACGAGGCCAGACCCGCGCCCACCGCCCCCTCCAGCGGCCCCAATCCCTCGCCGACACCGGCGCCGACACCGATACCAACACCGACGCCCTCGCCGACGCCCTCGCCGACGCCCTCGCCGACGGTGGAGAAGCCGTGCCGTTCCGCCAAGGCGGCGCACGGCTTCCGCGCCGCGTTCATCGCGCCCTGCGACGGGGGTTCCGCCACCGCCCCGTACCCCACCGTCACCCTCGCGGTGCCGCGGTACCCCGCCGGGGACGGTTCCCAGGGGCGGATCTGGATCGTCTCCAGGATCCTCACCAACGGCGCGGGTATGCCGCTCGCGGACGAACCGCTTTATGGCCAGTACCCGGTGGAGCGCAAGACCGCCGACCACTTCACCACCACGACCTGGCAGAAGAACCTCTTCGTCTTCCAGACCTGCCACGACTACGGGCCCACGGAGCTCTCGGTGTACTGGCTCGATCCCAGCGGCGCCAAGGAAGCCGAGAAGTGGCGGCCGGGAGTCACCATCACGATTCCCGCCCACAGCACACTGCTGGACCAGGCCACCGTCACCCTCAGCCCCGGCTGCTGATCGCCTCTCTCACCGACGGGCCCCGGAGCGCAGCCACCGACGGGCGCCGGGGCGCAGCACCGCCGCGACCCGGGCACGGCGGCGGCGGGCGCGCAGCACACGGCGGCAGTGGGCCGCCAGCCGGACGGCGCGCCGGGCGTCATCGTCATCCACCTCGTCGTAGAGCGCGCGTTCGGTCAGCCGGGCGAGGGCACGCGCCGGAGCGAGGCCGGTGGCCTGTGCGGTCTGACGGGCCGTCCAGCCGGCCGGCCGGGGTCGCCCGGACTCGGCGGCGCGGACGACGTCCTGCCAGGCGGCGAGGACGCGCTGGTCCGCGGGGGCACGCCGGCCGCCGCGGGGGCGCCGGCGGACGGCCCGGAGCACGCCCGCGAGCACCGGCCACAGCGCCAGCGCGCCGAGGAGGATCAGCAGGCGGACGTGGAGCGGGAGTCGGGGCAGGGAGCCGGCCGGGTGCGTCACGGAGGGCTGGGGCGGGTGCGCGGTGGCGGCTCCGGATCCAGGCTCGGGCGCGGTGGGCAGACGCCCGGCCGGTCCCGGCAGCGGCAGGTAGTCCGTCCAGCCGAGCCCGGTGAACCGCACCTGCGGCCAGGCCAGCGCGTCCTTCCCGGTGACCCTCAGCACGCCCCGGGCCGGGGCATGCCGGGGCCGGTACCCCGCCACCACCCTGCTGGAGGCGCCCAGCATGCGGGCGGTCAGGGCGAAGGCGGTCGCGTACTGGGCGCTGTCGCCCTGATGGCTGGTCAGCAGCCTTCTCAGGGCGGCGCAGTCGGTACCGGCACCGGCACCGGCCGATGGGCGGTACCGGTACGGGGGTGAGGCGAGCTTGGTGCGCAGCCGCTCCAGCCGGTCCCCGGGAGCGGGGCCGGCACGCAGCGCGTCCCTGCGCAGGCCCTCCAGCGCGCGGGCGGCGCAGCGGGGTACGCGGCCGGCGGCGGGTACCGGTGCCGCGGCTCGGCGTTGCGCGCGGGACGGCGGAAGACGGACGGGGGCGGTCAGCTCGTACCGCGTGACCGCCGAGGGCGCGTACAGCGCCTCGTGGCGAGGGTCCTCACGGAAGTCCTCGCGGAAGTCCTCGGCCGTGACCGCGCCCCAGGGGTGTGGCAACAGGTGCGCCGGGTGGGCCAGCGTCACGGTGACCGGGTCCTGCCCCGCCGCCGGCCCGCGCCGGGCGGCCGGGCGCAGCACCGGGCGGGCCGACCAGCCCTGGCCGCCGGAGAAGTCCTGATAGGCCAGCAGCGGCCAGAGCGGCGGCGGCCGGTTCCGCAGCCGGCCGGTCAAGGTCGCGCGGAAGAGCTCCGCGTCGCCCTGGGGTGCCGGGCGGGTGAGCCGGTGGAGGGGGTCCTGCTCGGTGGGCGCCGGGGACGACGGGGCCGGGCCGGGGCGTTGGGGTGCCCGAGACGGTAGCGGGAGCAGCGCCGCGGCGGCACCGGCCAGCACGACGGTCACCACGACCACGGCGGTCGGCCCGCGCCGGTGTCGTCGCGGGGCGCGGCGGCCGGTGAGCAGCAGCACCGCCATCAGGCAGGCCGCGGCGACCGCGGCCGCCCCGGACGCCTCAGGCCCGCTCATGGGCCAGGGAGAGCATCAGGGGGGGCAGCTCCGCCGCCCGGCTCACCTGGCCGTACCGCACCCGCCCGGCGTGCCGGAACGCCCCGGTGGCGGCCTCTGCGGCTCGGACCACCACCACCCAGCGGAAGCGGTTGGCCAGCAGCGCCAGGGCGGGCTCGGCGGCGCTCAGGTCGCGGGTGGTGCACACCGCCGCCAGCGCGGCGCGCGGCCCGGTGGCCAGGGCCCGGGCGGCCTCAGGCAGGGCCATGGCGGGCGTACGCCCCGCTCCGGAGCCGGGCGGGGGCGCCACCGCGGCAAGCTCGTCGAGCACCATCCGGCGCCCCGCCGCCCCGGGCGGGCAGCCGAGCGGCCCGCCGGTCAGCGCGGAGTGCCACAGCGCGACCGGCGAGCCGGCACGCAACGCGGCGACCGCCAGGCTCGCCGCGCAGTCGACCGCCGCCTCCAGCCGGTCCTGGTCCCCTCGGGTCCGCGCGGGGGCCAGGTCCAGCAGTACCGCGGCGCCTCCACCGGTGGCCGAAGGGCTCTGCCGGATCTGGAGGGTGCCGGTGCGCAGCGAGGCCGGCCAGTGCACCCGGCGCAGGTCCTCGCCCGGCTGACGGGGGCGCAGCGAATGGAACTCGAAGACGTCCTCCGGGTCGGCGCGGCGGGTGGTACCGGAGAGCTCTCCCGCCACCTCGCGGGGCCAGGGCAGTTCCTCGACGACCGCGGGGTGGACCGTCAGCCGGGCGCCCGGGTCGGCGTGGGCCCGGGCGCGGGCCAGACCGGTGGGGTCCCGCCACTCCAGCGCGAGCGGGCCGGCTTCCCAGATGCCCCGGTGCAGCGGCGGTGACAGTGCCCGGCCCCCGGTGCCGGAGAGGTGGACCGTCCATTCCCGGGCCGTACCGTCCGCAGTGGCGCGCCAGCGTTCGCGGACGACCGTGGCGCCCGCCGCACGGGTGGCGCCCCGGACCACGTAGCCGATCTCGATCCGCTGTCCGCGGACCGCGGGGGACGGCGCGAGCCGTTGGCGCACGATGTCCAGCGGCGCGTGGCGGGGAGCGCCGAGCAGTGCCGCCGCGCAGGCGGCCAGGCCCGCCGCGCCGAGGCCGGCGAGCAGATGGTGGCGCAGGATCCAGGCGTCGGCCAGCGCGGTGGCGGACAGGCCCAGCAGCCACCGTCCGCGGGTGGTCGGCCGGACCGTGGTGCGCGCCGAGGCCCCGCCCCTCCGCTCGAACCGGCGCCTTCGCGCGGACCGGCCGCTCCCCGCCGGCCGTTGCCCTCGGGCGAACCGGCCGCTCCCCGCCGGCCGTTCCCTTCGCGCGGACCGGCCTCGGGCCGCGAGCCGCCCCGTCCACCGGCCCGGTTCCGCCGGCCGCCCCGTCGACCGGTCCATCACCGCACCGCCGTACGTTCGGGGACGCGCACCCGCCGGACCAGTTCGGCGACCACGTCGGCCGCTTCCCTCCCGGCCCCGGGCCGGACCACCATGCGGTGGGCGAGCACCGGCACCGCCAGTGCCTGCACGTCATCGGCCACCGGATAGCGGCGCCCGTCCAGCATGGCCCGTGCCCGCGCCGCGCGGACCAGCGCCGCGGTGGCCCGGACGCTCACCCCCCGGCTTGTGTCGGGGTGGCCGCGGGTGGCCCTGGCGAGCCGCACGGCGTAGGCGGTCAGCGGTGTGGGGGCGGGCACGGTGCCGAACGCGCGGAGCGCGGCGGTCAGTTCGCCGGGCGTCATCCGGGGGGTTACGTCGGCGGCTCTGCCGAAGCGGCCCTGGGCGATCGCGCACTCGGTCGCCTCGTCGGGGGTGTCGACCACCACGCGCATCAGGAAGCGGTCGAGCTGTGCCTCGGGGAGCGGGTAGGTGCCCTGGAGTTCGACCGGGTTCTGGGTGGCTGCCAGCAGGAACGGCTCGGGCAGCGGCCGGGTTTTGCCGTCCACCGTCACCTGGCGCTCCTCCATGGCCTCCAGCAGCGCCGACTGGGTCTTGGGCGACGCGCGGTTGATCTCGTCGGCCACCACGACGTTGGCGAAGATCGGACCTTTTTGGAACCGCAGCCGGCCGCTGACACCGTCGGGCACGGCGCCGCCGGTCACCTCGCCGGGCAGCAGGTCCGGGGTGAACTGGATCCGCCGGCAGGTGCCCGCCATCGCCCGCGCGAGTGCCTGGGCCAGGGTCGTCTTCCCGCTTCCGGGTAACCCCTCGATCAGTACGTGCCCCCCGGCCAACACGCAGATGACCGTCTGCTCCACCGTCTCCGGGCTGCCGGCGAACACCGCGCCGATCGGAGCGAGCAGCCGGTCACGCAGCCACTCGGCCCAGTCGCCGCTCCCCGCCCGGCCCACCTCCGTACCGCTCATCGGTACGCCCCCGCCCCCCGTACGGCCGGCTCGCCCACCGGCGCAAACCACCCTTGGCGCGGCACTCTAGACACCCCAGAGCGGTGACCGCAGCCCATCGGCCGAGGTGAGGCCGTGCTGTGACCTGGTCCCGCCCGCGTCGGAGCAGGGCGCGGTTTCCTGACGAGCCGTACCGTGCTCCGGGCCCGCCCGCACGCCCGCCGGACCGGGCATGCGGCGGCGTCAGGCGCGGCGGGCCAGCAGGTAGGCGCGGCGGGTCTCGGCCTCGTGGGCGTAGTGGGTGCGTTCCATGCGCATCTCGACGGCGAACCCGGCCTGTTCGAGCAGTCCGGCGATATGCGCCGTGTCGAGGAAGCGGAAGTCGACGTCCACCTCGTGTCCCCACCACTCGTCCAGGTGGCGGACCTCCTCGCCGATGTGGAAGGAGAGCAGAAGAACCCCGGAGGGGCGCAGTACCCGCCTCGCCTCCTGGAAAGCGCGGCGCAGATCAGCGGGGGCGAGGTGGATGATCGTGTAGAAGGCGACGGCGGAGCCGAATTCTCCGTCGGCGGCGGGGAGTTCCAGCAGGTCGCCCTCGCGGAACTCCACCCGCGCGAACCGGCGGCGGCCGGCTTCGATCATGCCGGGGGACAGATCGATCCCGACCGTACGCGCGCCCTGCTCGGCGAGCCAGGCGGCCACATGCCCGGGGCCGCAGCCAAGGTCGGCTGTCGCGGCGCCCGGTGCCGTCTGTTCCAGGAGACCGGCGAGGAGCGCCCGGTCGAGCGGCTTCCCGGCGAGCTCGTCGTGCAGCCGGACCGCGTACTCCTCGGCCACGGTGTCATAGCTGCGGCGTACCGACTCCTGATATGCGTGATCATCCATGCGGACCAGGATGCCACCGCGACCAGGGCGTCCCGCCTTCGGCGGCGGACCGACCCCGCTGCGGCGCTCGTTCAGTGGCCGTAGGGCGGCTCGAAGCAGCCGGTCTCCATGAACGGGCCGTTGGTCTTGACCTGGTAGTTGGTCTTCTGCACCCACGCCGTGACGCAGGCGTCGTCCCGGACGCGCAGGCCGACCCGGGCGCCCTCGGGGGTGACGTAGTGGTCGACGTCGTAGCGCGGGGTCATGCCCCGGACGGTGAGCGTGCCGCCGAGCCGCTCGCCCTGCGGCCCGGTCCGCTCCTCCTCGTATCCCAGCTTGAGCAGCGCGCCGCGCACACTCTCGGGGTCCCACTTCTTCTGTTCCCAGAGCCGCTTGAGCACCGGCTCGATGCGATCGGCTTCCTTCCGCGCGTCCTCCGCGGCGTCGGCGGACATCTCGCCGGAGCCGCGGTAGGCGTTGTTCTCGCCGTTGTGCGGGGCGCCGTCGATGACTCCGGGCTCGACGTAGGGGGAGGCGCCGGGGGAAGGGGAGCCGGCGGGAGGGGAGCTGGCACTCGGGCGCGGGCCGGGGGGAACGGCCGCCGCGTCCGTGCCGCGCTGTTCACCGCAGGCGGTCAGGGATATGACGGCGCCCAGGAGGAGAGCGGCCGCGGCGACATGTCCGCGGCGTCCGGGTTTCGAGTTCACCATGGGAGGGACTCTGCCACAGCCCGCCGCGGTGGGACGGGCGCGGTGGCAGGGGGGCTGTCAGACGCCTGCCGTGAGCAGGGACTCGGCGATCGCGGTACGGGCGTAGAGGACTGAGCGGCCCGCGCGGTGCGCGCTGACCATACCGGCGCCGCGCAGTGCGGTCAGGTGCTCGGAGACGCCGGCGGCGGACATGCCGATCCGGTCGGCCAGCTCGGTCGTGGAGGCGGGGGCCGCCAGCTCGGTCAGCAATCTGGTGCGCGACCGGCCCAGGACGGCGGCGATCGCGTCGGCGCGGGGCACCGCGCGGGATTCCCACAGGGTGCCGGTGCCCCGGGCCGGGTAGGCGAGCTGCGGCGGCTCCGGCGCCCGCGACCAGGTCAGCACGGACGTGGCGAACACCGAGGGCACCAGCAGCAGCCCGACTCCGGAGGTCTGGCGGGAGACGGCGCAGCATCGCCGGACCACCCGGAGGGTGTCGTCGCGCCAGCTCACCGAGGAGTGCAGGTCGTTGAAGAGGCGCCCGGTGCCGTGCTCGGCGACCTGCCGCGCGCGGTGGAAGACCTCGGCGTCCAGCACCGTGCGGATCTTCGCCCAGTAGGGCGCGAGGGCCAGCTCCCAGTACGCGGCGATCTCATCGGCGATCGGGCCCAACCGGGCCGGCGGGTCGGCGTGCAGCGCCTGGCGGCGGGGGCCGGCGCCGCCCAGGGTGTCGAGATCGGCCCGCACCTGGTCGGCCGGGGTGGCGCGGATCGCGGTGAGCTCCGCGTCGAGGGTCGGGGACGGCACGCGGGGGAAGGGGGTGAGGAAGTCGCAGACGTAGCCGCGCGCCGGGACCAGCTCGGCGAGCCAGCCGCGGTCCAGCCCGGCCGCCGCCACCCGGGGCCGTACCTGCTCGATCCACTCGCGGTGCACCGGGTGCGGCGAGCCGGAGGCGAGCAGTCCGTAGCTGGTGACCACCTCCCACATCGGGGAGATCGCGAAGCGGGTGTGCGCCAGATCGTCTGTGGAGAAGGTCAGTTCGGAGCCCACAACAGCACGCGCCCTTCCGCTGGATTCGGTGTGAGCCTAATCCATGGCCCTCGGTGTACGCAGGAGCGCAGGATGGCGATCATGTCCGCCGCCGTCGGTGGGCTGCCGGGATCGATTTCTCCGACCGGACGCCCGCGACCCGCTTGAGGAGTGCCACGCATGAACAGACACATCGCCTTCCGACGACTGCACAACTTCCGCGATCTGGGCGGCTACCGCACGGCGGACGACCAGGTCGTGCGGTGGGGGCGGCTGTACCGGTCCGACTCGCTGGGCAAGCTCCGGGACGGGGACTGGGAACGCTTCCTGGCCTTGCGCGTCGGGGCGGTCATCGACCTGCGCTACCCGTGGGAGATCGAGGCCAAGGGCCGTGTCCCCGAGCACCGCTCCTTCGCTTACCACAACCTCAGCATCGAGCACCGCCCCTACGACCAGGCGGCTCTCGGGGCCGACGTGGAGACCGGGCCGTTCCTCGCCGAGCGGTACATGGAGGTGGCGCACGACGGCGTCAAGGAGATCCGCAGGGCACTTGAGCTGATCGCCGCCGCCGGGAACGGGCCCATGGTGTTCCACTGCGCGTCCGGCAAGGACCGTACGGGGCTGCTGGCGGCCCTGGTCCTGGAGCTGCTGGGCGTGTCCGAGGCCGACATCGTCGAGGATTTCACGCTCACCGAGCTCGCCTCCGAGCGGCTGCTCGCCGACTGGCGGGCCGGCCATCCCGGCCAGGAGCCCAGCTGGCCGGGGTTCGGCCGGGCGCCCGCCGACGTCATGCGGCTGTTCCTCGCGGCGTTGAGCGAAGAGCACGGCTCGGTGCGCGGCTACGTGACCGGGCTGCTGGGCATCGGCGAGGACACCATCGCCGCACTGCGGCGGAACCTCCTCGAACCGGCCCCGGACGCCCCCTAGGGGGTCCGGGGCCGGGAATCGTCGCCCGTTTGACCCGCCGGATCGGGGTCATCCCGGCAAGGCGCTCGCCCTGGGCGGTCAGTTGTGGCGGACGAGCCGGTCCGCGGCGCGGGCCGCGCGCAGCAGTAGCCCGGCGGTGAGGGCGACGGTGACGGCGACGACCCGTACGGCCGTGCCCGCGCCGGCCCCGTGCGCCCCGACCGCGGGGGCGAGGGCGAAGGTCAGCGACCCGGCCGCGATCAGCGGTCCGGCCAGGTACCAGAAGGCGTAGAGCAGCGGGCCGGGGTCGCCGAGCGGGGTGGCGGCGCCGGTGAAGAGCAGCTCCGTGCGGGCCGGGCCGCGGCATGCCCCGTGGACCGCGGCGGCCGCGAGCGGCGGTGCGCACAGCGGCATCAGCAGCAGCGGCCAGAAGGCGCCCGCGACGGCGTACGGCACCGCGACCACCAGGGCCAGCAGCATGCCGACGACCGATGGCACGATGGCGTGCTGGAGCATCAGATGGCGCAGCCGTATCGGTGACCAGGCCGAGCGGCGTACGTCGTCGGTCTCCAGGCGCGCCGTCTCGGCGAGCGCCGCCACCCCCGCGTAGCCGAGCAGTACGGCCCCGGCCAGCAGGACCAGCCGTGCCCGGTCGTCGAGCGTGGCCGCCGCACCGGCCGCCGCGGACGCGCAGACCAGCCAGGCGAGCGCCTTGCCGATCTGGCCCGGCGCGCGCAGCAGCGCCAGCGCGTCCCGCCACAAAACTGCCGCCCGGCGGCCGCGTGGTGGCCGCAACCGGATGCGGCGCGCCGCCGTGCCACCGGTGGCCGCCACCAGCGCGAGCTTGGCCGCCCGTGGGTCCATGGTCCACAGGCCCGCGGTGACGGCGGAGACGGTCGAAGACCGGCGGCGCAGCTCGGTGGTGGACAGCAGTGCGGCGTCCCGGTGCGCCTGTGTGAGGGCGGCGGCGGTGGCGATGAGCAGCAGCGCCAGGGCGACCGGCCAGGCGGGGGCGCCGCCACCGCTTGCCTGGACCACGGGCTGGGCGGCCCAGCCCCAGGGGCCGGACCACAGCTCGCACTGCTCCGCCACGCCGCTTCGGTGGCCGAGGGCGGCCAGCACCGTCTGCGCGCCGAGCAGCAGGAGCGCCGCGACGACACCGGGTGTGCACCGCCGTATCCGTCCGGCCCAGCCGGGCCTGCGTTCCACGGCCATGGCGAGCGCGACGGCCAGCGATGGCAGGCACACGGCCGCGGGGAGCAGGGCGAGCAGCGCCGCGCCGAGTGTGGCGGTGCCGGTGATGTGCAGGAAGAGGGCGGTGACGACCGCCGGGACCAGGGCCACGAGCACGGCGAGTCCGGCCGAGAGCCACAGCCACGGCCGCAGCACCACGGCCCGGCGGACCGGTTGGGCCAGCACCCAGCCGACGGTCGGTCCGGGGACGACGACCGGGCCGCGCCACAGCGCGTCACGGGCGGCGAGCAGCGCGACGGCGCCGGTGAGCAGCGCGAAGGCGGCGGGGAGGGCGCGCCGGGCGGCGTCGCCCGGGCCGGTGTAGTCGGCGCCGAGCTCCACCTGCCGCAGGAAGTGGTAGACGGCACCGCAGCCGTAGCACCCGACGAGGAGCAGGACGCCGTAGACGGAGACGGCGAGGTCGCGGCCCTTGCGGCGGCGGTGGGCCCGCCGCTTGGCGCGCAGTCGGCGCAAGGTCTCCTGGGTGCGGTCGTCGTCCGCCTCCGACCAGGTGGCGCCGTCGGACTCCGACCAGGCCGCGCCGTCCGCTTCCGCCGGGTCGGCGACGTCGATCTCCGGCGCGGTCACGGGCGCGGCTCCAGCCGGGCGAGCACCTCTGCCGGGGTGCCCTCGGCGATCACCCGGCCGTCTTCCAGGGCCACCATGCGATCGGCGACCGCTTCGGCGAGCTCGGCCTGGTGGGTGGCGAGGAGCACCGCGACGCCGTCGGCCTTCTCGGCGGCGAGGAGTTCGGCGAGGCGGCCCCGGGCCGCCGGGTCCAGGCGCTGCTCCGGCTCGTCGAGGATGAGCAGGTCCCGGGGGCGGACGAGCGCGGCGGCCAGCAGCAGGGACTGCATCTGTCCGGAGGACAGTGATCCGGGCAGGGCCGCGGCATGGTCGGAGAGCCGCCGGTCGGCCAGTACGTGGTCGATCCAGGCGTCCGCGTCATCCACCGCGTGCGCCACGGCGACCAGTTCCAGATGGTCGCGGACGGTGAGGTCCGGATAGCAGGCGACCATGTCGCCGACGACGGCGACGCGGGCCCGGACCTCCGGGTCGTCCTCATCGACCTCGCGGCCGGCGAACAGCGCCTCGCCGGTGGTGGGGGTGGAGCGGCCGGCGGCGATGCGCAGCACAGTGGACTTCCCGGAGCCGTTGTGGCCGAAGAGTGCCGTGCAGGTGCCGGCGGGCACGTCCAGGTCAAGGGGATGCAGCGCCTGCCGCTCGCCGTACACCCGGCTGACCCCCCTCAGGCTCAGCAGTGCTCTCCCGTCGTCCCCAGCCATCCGCGCTCCGTGCCCTCGTGTTCGATGTCGCTTCCGAAACCGACCCTAACCGCCTCAACCGGCGACGCCCGCGCCGCCCCCACCAGCGGCTTCACCCTCAACTCGGCGACGGCGAGGCGAATCCCAGTGGTCACCCCCCGCGGGGCGCCTCAACTCGGCTCATCCCCCGGCGGCTTCCACGATGACCAAGGTGCCCTGGCTCCCCGCGCGGACCGCGTGCCGGGAGCCCGCCTCCACGAGGTACATCTCCCCCGGCCCTACCGTCACCTCGGCATCCTCCACGGTGAGTTCAAGCCGGCCGTCGAGGACGACCAGCAGCTCGGCCGTGCCGTGTACCTCCTCCTCACCCGGCATGGCGTCCATGCGCAGCACCTTGACGCGGGCCGTCCCCGCCATCTCGCGGCCGCCCCGGGTCGTGGGGCTACGAGCCGGCCGGTGGCGGGAGCAGCGGGCCGAGGGGGCCCAGGTCGAGATTGAGGTCGTCCAGGGTGAGGCCGTAGCGGTCGCAGAGGGCGCCCATCCGGTCGTGCAGGGTCATCAGCGTCAGGCCGAGCCGTTCTTCCTGCTCCTCGGTGAGGTCGCCCTGGTCGACCCGGTGCAGGGCCTGTCGTTCCATCAGCTGGCGCAGCAACTCCACGATGGTGAGGACGAGTTTCACCAGGTCCCGCTCCACGGTGTCCGGGTCGGTATGGAGGCGGTGGGCGGCCTGCTGTCCTCTGGTGGACGGGGGTGCGGGGATGTCCTCGGGGCGGGCGGGCAGCAGGGAGAAGGCGCGTGCCGCCGCCTCGGCCACTTCCCGCCCCCGGCCGGCCACGGTCGCCCGATCGTCGGCCGGGACGCGGTCGTCGGGCCGGGCGCGCTCGTCGGCCCGGGCGCGGTCGTCGGGAGGCCGGTCGGGCAGGGGTGTCATGGCGACGGCCGCTCTGCCGCGAAGGTCGCCGCCGGGAGGGCCGGCACCCACTGCCCGTCCGTCTGCTCGCTGATGGCGACGATCACCGCGCGCAGCGATATCCGGACCAGATCGATGTCGGCGATGGAGAGCACCAGGTCACCGGTGAGGACCACACCGCCGCTCAGCAGCCGGTCCAGCAGATCGATCAGGGCCACCTGCCGCTCGGCCAGGGGAGATTCCTCGTACGCGGTCACCGCTGCGGCGCTCCCTGCTGGGTGCCGGAGGCGGGGAGTACGGCGAAGGAGTACGGGGCCCAGGGGCCGGTGACGTCCACCCGCACGCCGGGAAGGTCGTCCGCGATGTGGCGCATCCGGCCCCGGAACTCCTCGGCGAGCCGGGCCGGGACGAGATACGCGTCGTTGACGACGTTCTCGCCCTCGGCGACGGCCAGCCCTCCTTGCTGGGGCCGGTGACGGGCACGCTCGACCGCCAGGTCACGGGCCTGGATCTCGATCCGGTGGGCGGCCTCCTGCGCGAACCGCCAGGCGTCCTCACGCGCCTGGTGCTGGTGTCGGCGGCGCCGCAGATAGGCCCGGCCGGGGTCCTGCTCGTCCGCCGGACCACTCACCGCCGACGGCGGGGGCTCGGCGGGGCGGGCGTCGGCGTACACCTTCACCCCCCACTCCACACTGTCGGAGAACCGGTCCAGCAGGGCGGTGAACGTCTCCTGCCGCTCGCTCAGCATCTCGCTGACCCTGGCGTCGTCGAGGTAGACGGTGGCCAGCCGCAGCGGCAGGACCGTGGTGTGCGCGGCCAGCGCCTCGATGACGGAGTGATGCGCCCGGGCGGTGGTCTCCAGCCAGTCGAGATTCTCCAGCCGGACCTTGAGAGCCGCTTCGGTGAAGTCCGCCCGCGGTACCGGGCTGACCGCCGCGGCCACCTCCGCGCCGGAGCGGACCAGTGACACCGGAGCGTTCGCGACCCCCCGCACACCGGCGAGCACCCGCTCGTCCAACCCGGCGGAGGGCCGTACCACGGCGTACGCGTACCTCAGTTCTGCGTCCATGGCCGTCAGCTCCGGTCCTCGTCGTCCGGGGGTTTCCGCCGCCGGCGCCGTGGCTCCGCGCCGGGCTCCCGCTCAGCGTCGCCGGAGGCGTGCGAGCGGCGGCGGCCGGTGGAGCCCTCGCCCTCCGGCAGTTCGGCCCGGGACTTCTCGACGCGCTCCCGGAGCGACCTGACCTCCTCGCGCAGCCGTGCGTTCTGCTCCTCCAGACTGTGCCGCCCATCGGCGCGCGAGGACAGCGCGGGGTCGTGCTCCCACCAGTCGATCCCGATCTCCTTCGCCTTGTCCACAGAGGCCACCAGCAGCCGGAGTTTGATGGTGAGCAACTCGATGTCGAGCAGGTTGATCCTGATGTCGCCGACGATGACGATGCCCTTGTCGAGCACCCGTTCAAGGATGTCGGCAAGGTTCGCGCCGGACTCCTGGCCGTAGGGCGAGAGAGTCCGCGACGGCGGAGGGCCGGTGAAGCCGGGCTCGGTCACGGCGTGTTCGACCTCGTTTCCCTTCAGCAGCTCAGCACGCCGGCGCTAGCCGCGGCGCGGGCGCTCCTCGTCCAGCGGTTCTTCCTCGTCCTCGTCCTCGGCGTAGCGTTCGTCAGCCTCTGCGCCGGGCTTCCCGTCCTCCCAGTCGTCCTCGTCGCCGTTCTCGTCTTCGTCCCCGTCCTCCCATTCGCCCTCGTCTTCCTCGGCGCGGTCCTCGTAGGACGGCTCCTCGTCTCCCCCGTCCTCGTCCTCTTCTTCCTCTTCCTCGTACTCCTCCTCGTCCTCCACGTCCCCCTCGTCCCCCTCGGTCTTCGGTTCCTCGTCTCCCCCGGCCCCGGCTTCCTCCGGTTCGCGGACCACTTCGCCGCCGCGGATCTCCCCGCGCCAGCCGCCGGTGGCCTCGCCACGCGTCATCACGAACGCGCGGAACAGCTTCAGATCGAGCCGGGTGCGGCGGCCCTGGGCCCGCAGGAGCGCTCCGGTCTTCTCGACCACTCCCTTGGGGAAGTACTCCATGACGAGCAGCACCTTGGTGAGGTTCTCCGCCAGCGGGTGGAAGGTGACGACGCCTTTGGTGGTGCCCTTGGGGCCTTCGGAGGTCCAGGCGATCCGCTCGTCGGGCACCTGCTCGGTGATGGTCCCCTGCCAGTGCCGGCTCGCCTTCGCGATCTTCACCTGCCACTGGGTGGTGGTGTCGTCCTCCTGCTCGACGCTGACCACTCCCTTGGCGAAGCGGCCGAACTCCTGGAACTGGGTCCACTGGTTGTACGCCTCCCGCACCGGGACGCCGATGTCGATGTCCTCGATCACGGTCACCCCCTTGCCGGCGGCGGGGCCCGGCCCGGGCTTCTCGTGCGACGTGCCGTGCGTCTTCCCGGCGACGTCCTTCGCCTTCTCCAGCAGGGTGTCCTTGGCGTGCGCCGCCGTCGTGGTCAGCGCCAAGGCGGCGCCCGACGGCACCCGCTCGCCGAGCTTCTTTCCGCCCTTGCCCACCGCGGAGACGAGCCCGTGCGGACTGACGTGCGCTTCGCCCAGCCGGCTCGCCGCCTCGCCCAGCCGGTGGCCCATCTGGTTCAGCATGATGTCGAGCCGCGTCTGGATGTAGCTCTCCACCTCCTCCACCAGCCGGTCGGCGCCGGGATTCTGATCACGCAACCTGCTCAGGGTGCCGGTGCCCGTACCCTGCGCCGAGCCACCCTCTGCCGTCCTGCCCTCAGCCATCGTCCGACCTCCTCGGCTTGGTGCCACTGCCCGAGGAGCGCCGCTCCCGGCCGGCGGACGTCGTGTCCTTGCCCTCGCCGGAGTCCTGCCGGGCCCTGCCGGAGGTCTGCTTCCCCTTCCCGGAGGTGCCCTTGTGCTCGGCGGTGCCCTTGTCCTTGGAGGTGCCCTTGGGTGACTCGTCCTGCCGGCGTGCGGCGGCGCGCCCGCCGTCGCCCTTCTCCCTGCCTGCCGTATCCGCCTCGCCCCCCTTGCGTGCCTTGCCTCCCTCGCTCTCCTCGCTCTCCTTGCCCGACTCCTCGTGCGTGCCTGCCTTCTCCCGCAGTCCGGCGGTGCGTTCGTGCAGTGTGTCGGCCAGGCTGCCGGCCTTGGCGGTCAGCACGGACGTCGCCGCGGCCTTGCCCGCGTCCGTCAGCTCGGTACGCACCTGCTGGTTGAGGCTTTTCAGAAAGGGGGACCGGGCGACGGCCCCGCCGATCTGGCCCGGCTTCATCCTCGATCCGGCCAGCAGCATGCCGAGCCCGACAGCAACCTTCGCCTTCTTGGTGCGGCCCAGCACATAGCCGCCGAGGACAGCGGTGCCAAGCTTGGCGTTGTCCATGACACTCTTCCTCCTCACCCACCCGTCGGCCCCTGGCCCACCTGCGGGCCGCCCTCCGGGGCTCCTCGCCGGAGCTGATAGGCCCTGATCTCCTCCAGCCGGCGCATCAGCGCTTCCTCACGCCGCCGGAACTCCTCTTCCTCGATCTCCCCTTCGGTCCGGGACCTCTCCAGCCCCGCCAGCTCCTCCTGCACGGGCGCGGGGTCGTAGTACTCGCTCTCCGCGGCCCGGATCACCTTGTCGAGAACCCAGCCGATGCCCCGCATGGGGGCGATCGGCGCCGTCAGGATCGCGGTCACCAGTCCCACCGCGCGGCCTCATCCCTGGACGCCCGGCTGGGGTGGTCCGACGAAGCTGTACGGGGGCAGCGGGCCGCGGACCCTGACCTCGACCGCCTCGCCGTACCGCTCGGCCAGCTCCCGGCACACCCCGGCGAACTCCTCCGAACGCCCCTCGTCCACCAGGAAGGAGACGTTCAGGGCGTACTGCGGGGAGGGCGGGGAGAGCTGCTCGGCGTAGGCCAGCGGGCGCAGGGCCGTCAGGGCCTCGGCGGCCAGGGCCTCCTGCCTGGCACGCACCTCCTCTCTCACCAGTTGCCCGAGGGCGACCCGGTCGTCGTAGCTGCCGGAGCCGCCGCGGGTCGCCTCGTTCAGCTCGCGGACCCGCTCGGACTCGTCCAGGATCCGGCGCAGCAGGGCGTCCTCGTCGGGGACGGCCTTGACGTTGTACTCCACCCGCCCGGTGACCTCGTCCAAGCCCCGCGCGAAGTGTTCGGCCTGCTCGCGCAGGACGGCGCGTACGGCGTCCTCGTCCTGCGCCACGAAACCGAAGCTCAACGGCAGAGTGGCGCCGTCCGCCCAGAGCCGCTCCTGCACCTCGTGGTGCGCCTGGAGGTCCCGGCGGCCGACCGACAGGTCCTCCGGCGTCTCGCTCACCACGGCGCACAGCGAATCGCCGCGCACCGTACGCAGCTCGGCGGGCGCCTCTCCGACGCCGGTGAGGGCGTCCAGACGCAGGGGATGCGATGTCTTGGTGATGGCGTAGACGTACAAGGACATCGCTCACTCCTCCCGGTCCTTGGAGCCACGGCGCTCCGACCGCCTGGCGTGTTCGGGCTCCTTCTCCCGGCGTCGCCCGCCGCTGTCCTCCGCCTCGCCGCGGTCACTCTCCGTGTCCTGGTGCCGGCCCTTCTGCAGCGACTCGGTGACGGCTTCGACCGCGCCGGTCAGCGCGCCCTTGCTCTTGGACTTGGCTCCTCCCTCGGAGGCGTCCTCGACGATGTCCGACAGCTGGGCGGGGGCCTTGCGGCCCGCCTACAGGTCCAGCCGGTTGCACGCTTCGGCGAAGCGCAGATAGGTGTCGACGCTGGCCACGACGACGCGGGCGTCGACCTTCACCAGCTCGATGCCCACCCTTGCCCACGGGATCCAGCACGACGTGGTAGCCGGCCATCACGCTGGTCGTCTCCGGGATGCGTTCCACCTCCACGACCTCGACCTCGGCCTCCCAGCCCTGGTCGGTCGGTTTGAGGGCGGAAACGGCCTCCGGGGGCCTGCCGAGCAGCTCGGTGAGCTGCTCCACCGCGCTGCGCAGCGCCTCGGTGGCCGGCACGCGGTCCTCCTCGGGCGCCTTCCTCGATGTCTTCGCCTTCTTCGGCTCACGCTCTTCCGTGATCATTCACCTTCTCGGTCTTTCCCTTCATCACCCCTCCTGCCCCATATGTCCGGAAGTCTCGATTTCAAGCCGTGTCCGGCTGGGATGTCGCCCGGGTCCATGGCTGCGTGGCGGACCCGCGTCCGCGGACAACGCCGATTGTCCGCCTCCTGATCAGGGGTTTCCTCGGTGCGGACAGCGGACATCCGGGCGTCGGCGAAGGGTGGTCCCACCGTTCTCGTCGGAATCGGGAGACCACTGGTGAAATCCTCCAGCGGCCGCCAGGACTCGCATGCGGGTCGTGGCGGCGTCACAAGAGCCCTGGCCACCAAGGGCAAGGCGTTCGCCCGCGCCCTGGGTCTGCTCCTGGTGGCCGCGCTCGCCATCGGCGGCCTGTCGTGGGCCGCGCACTCGGACCCCGGCCCCGGCGGGGAGCGGCCGGCGGCGGAGACCGCCCCACCGAGTGCTCCGGCGGCCGATCCGGGCCCCTCGGCCTCGCAACCACCGGCTGCCGGTCCGACCGAGTCACCGGCCGCGGACCCCCCGCCCGATTCCGCCGACTCCGCGGGCGCGGGGCGGCAGCGCGGCTGGGCGCAACCCGCTGTGGGCGATATCGCCGCATCGGCCAGGTCGGTGTACGCACTGACCAAGGACCGCTCCGCCGTCTACGAGTGGACCCTGGAGCGCGACTGGTCGAAGGTCGGCGGCCCGGCCGACGCCCTCTACGCCGGAGACGCCGGACTCTTCGCCACCAGCCCGGACGGCGGCAAGATCTTCGAGTACGGCGGGACGCCGCAGCAGTGGCACCAGGCCGGTGACTCCGGGTCGGACTTCGCCGTCAACGCAGGTGGCGAGGGATTCGGTGTCTCACCGGACGGGAAGAGGGTCTACCGGTGGACGTACCAGCAGGCCTCCGCCGCGGGCGACCTCGAGATGCGGTGGCGGGACACCGGCCCGCTGACCCCCGCCGGGGTGACGACGCGGGAGAAGCTGCGGCGGCTGGAGGAGCTGACCTCGCTCGGTGACCTGTCGCGGGGGGAGTTCTTCGCCGTGCGCGCGGCCCATCTGAGCGACGGGGCGGAAGACCGGTACGAGTTCAACTGGGAACACAACGGCTGCAGCAGCTTCCCGGAGAAGTACCTCGGCTTCGATTTCACCGCGGCGTGCATCCGGCACGACTTCGGATACCGCAACTACAAGAAGCTGCTGGGTGAGGAGAACTTCCGGCGCGGCGTTCCCGGCGACCCCGGCCCGCCGATCCGCCGCCATATCTCGCCTTCGCCGGTCCACTGGTAGACGGCGCTGTGGTCATGCGCCAGGCCGTAGACGTCCTCGGGACCGACGGCGAAGTCCGCCCCGCTGTTGCCGATACGGTCCCAGGAGCCGCCGTCGTACCGCAGGAGCTGCTTGCCGGAGGGGTCGGTGGCGAAGAGTCCGGCGCCACCGGCGTAGAGCTTCCGGCAAGGGCCGCCGATCGCCGACCACCTCCCGGGGCTGCCGTCGTAGCGCATGACGGCCTGACGGCTGGGGGTGAGCCCGTACAGCGTGCGGCCCGAGATGGCGAACTCGGCCCCGGCGGTGCCGACCTGGGTCCATGTGCCGGAGTGCTCCTCGTAGCGGAAGATGCGTGCGTCGACGGGGTTGGCGGCGAAGACCCCGGCCTCCCCCGCGTAGACCTCCGCCGCTTCGGTGCCGATCTCGGCCCAGTCGGTGCCGTGGCCGGTCCAGCGCAGCACCTTGCTGTGGTCCAGGCTGACGGCGTAGAGCGGACCGTTCGGCCGGGCGCCGGGGGGCGTGGGGTCCGAACTGAGCCGTTCGCCACCAACCCCACCACCGGTGACCTCTACCGCTACACCGGCCGCCCGAACGCCTGGACCCGGGTCGGCGGGCCCGGCAGGAGCTTCGCCGTGGGCGGCGACCACCTCTACGGCATCGCCCGCGACGGCGGCGCCGTGTACCGGTGGACCGGCAGGGGGGCCGGCTGGACCCGCCGCCGGCCGGCGGGCGCCACCGCCCCCACCACTCGATCGAGTGAAGGCGCGCAGCGTAGTTGATTGACTACCCTGAGTTCATGAACGGCTGGGGTCGTACGGCTCAGCGGTCCGCGGTGCGGGCCGTCGCCTTTGCGTTGGTCTCCATGCTGTTCGCCCTCGGCGGCGCTCCGTACGCGGCCGAGAGGGTCGAGGGGTCGGCCGAGAGCGCCGCGATCACGGTGATCGACTCGTTCGCCGACGAGTGTGACGCCACCGCACCGGCGCAGCGGCGTCTGCCGCACCCCCGCCGGCGCGGCCGCCTGCCGGGCCGACCGGCCGGCTCATCGCCGCGCGCGCCGGGGGCCGCCCGCGGCCATGGCGCCGGCTCCCGGCGGTCCGTGCCGCAGCCCGAGCGGGCCGCGCTCGCCGCCGCCCGCGCGCGCCACACCGTCCTGCGCTGCTGAGGGGACCAGCGTTCCGCCACCGCGGGACCGCTTGCCACCCCCCGGCACGACAGCAGGAGAGAAGCCATGCCCATCGATCCCGCGCGCGCTCTGGACGCCTATGTGCGCGCCCACACCTATCTCGCCCACCGTCCACCGCTCGTTCCCGAGCCCGAGCCCGACGCCGATCCCGCGCCCCATCCCGATCGGGCTGAGCGCGCGGCCGATCCCACTCCCGCGGAAGCACCGCCGCAGGCCACGCTGAGCAAGGTGCCCGCCGCGAGGCGCCGATCCGGGCTCCTCGCCCGGCTGTTCCTCGGAGTCGGACGCCGGGACCCTGAGCCGGACACCCCCTAGGGGGCGTCCGATGGGTCGCCGCGACGCCGCGGAGACCCGTCGTACACCCCCTGGGTGCGCTGACGCCCTCCCGGCATGCCGGGAGGGCGTGGTGCCGCTACCGCGATGAAGCCACGTCCAGCACCAGCTTGCCGCGGGTCCGGCCTTCCTGGCCGCGGCGGATCGCGTCGGCGGCCTGGGAGAGCGGGAAGACCGCGTCGACCGGGACGGTCAGCTTCCCTGCGTCCGCCAGCGCGGCGAGCGCGGTCAGACCGGCGCTGTCCGGGCGCACCCACACCAGGTGGCCGCCCTTCTCGGTGACCTCGCCGTCGGCGATGGAGACCACTCGACCGCGGTCCTTGAGCAGCTCCTGCGAGACCGACACGACACCGCCGCCGACGAAGTCGAAGGCCACGTCGATCCCCTCGGGCGCCAGCGCCCGCACCCGCTCGCCGAGGCCGTCGCCGTAGACGACGGGCTCGGCGCCGAGGGAGCGCAGGAAGTCGTGGTTGCGCTCGCTGGCCGTGCCGATGACACGGGTGCCCTGGGCGACGAGGATCTGGACGGCGAGCGAGCCGACGCCACCGGCCGCGGCGTGCACCAGCGCCGTCTCGCCGGGCTTGGTGCCCACCCGCTGGATCGACTGATAAGCGGTCAGGCCGGCGAGCGGAAGGCCGGCCGCCTGCTCCCAGCTGAGCGCGGCGGGCTTGCGCGCCAGGGTCCGGACCGGCGCGGCGACCAGCTCGGCGTAGGTGCCGTGCTGGACGGCGTCCTTGCGGACATAGCCGATGACCTCGTCACCGACCTGGTACTCGGGGGTGTCCGCACCGACCGCCTCGACCACACCGGCCACGTCCCAGCCGGGGATGAACGGGGGGTGCGCGTCCATCATCGGGTCGAGATAGCCCGCGAGGATCTTCCAGTCGACGGGGTTGATCCCGGCCGCCTTGACCCGGACCAGGACCGAGTCCGGGGCCACCTTCGGGTCGGGCAGATCGGTGTATTCCAGGATCTCGGGGCCGCCGTAGCCCTTTGCGATGATTGCCTTCATGGCCCGTACAACCGCGGACGGTCCGAGGTCATTTCCGATTCGCCGGAATGTGACCTGATCGGCGTACGCCTGCGGAGGGCTCCCTTCCGCCGCCGGCACGACCGCTCAGTCGGTGAGTGGCAGCAGCACCTTGCGGGCGATCGGTGAGGAGAGGACGACCGAGGTGGTGGTGCGGCCGAGGACGGTGATCTCGGCGAGGATCTCCTCCAGATGCGCGGTGTCGGCGACGCCGGCCTTGAGGATCCAGCAGTCCTCGCCGACCACGTGATGGGCCTCCAGGATCTCGGGGCGTTCCAGCAGCTCCAGGGTCCGGGGGTGGTGCAAGGTGTATCCGGCGTGGGGGTTGACACGGATGAACGCCTGGATGGCGTAGCCCAGCCGGGCGGGAGCGACGTGTGCGCCGTAGCCGGTGATGACGCCGTTTCCCTCCAGGCGGCGCAGCCGGTCGGAGACGGCGGCGGGGCTGAGGTTCACCCGGCGGCCGAGCTCACTGAGGGTGATCCGGCCCTCCCGCTGCACCAGGGCGAGCAGGTGCCGGTCCACGTTGTCGCAGGGCACCGAGGATTCGAGGGCCGACGTGCGTGACCGCCGTGGTTCTTTCGGTATGGACGGCGTATCTCCCATGAATCCCCCTTCAGTGCGTGGCCCGCAACCGTAACACTGGTGACTGTTGGCGGAAGTTGCCGCCCTGGGAACTGGTGGAAGAAGGCACATGCAAAGGGTCTGCGTCATCGGCGGGAGCCGCTATTTCGGAAAGCGGCTCATAAAGCGTCTGCTGACGGCCGGCATCGAGGTGACGGTGGTCAATCGCGGCTCCTCGGCGCCGCCGTCGGGGGCGGTTCATGTGGTGGCCGACCGGGATGACGAGGGTGCGCTGGCCGCGGCGCTCGGTGACCGGACTTTCGATGTGGTGGTGGACCAGGTCTGTTACACCCCGCGCCAGGCGGATATCGCGCGGCGGGTTTTCGCGGAACGCACCCGGCGTTATGTGATGACGTCCACGATCGAGGTGTACGAGGCGCTGGACGCGGACCGGCCGGTGGACGAGGCGGCGGTGGACACCGCGGCGTGGCCGGTGGATCCGGAGCTGCCCTGGGGTGACGCGGCGTTTGTGGAGAGCCATTACGGCGAGGGGAAGCGGCAGGCGGAGGCGGTGTTCACCCAGCGGGCCCCCTTCGACTTCGTCGCGGTGCGCACCGGCCATGTACTCGGCGGCGATGACGACTTCACCGGGCGGCTGGACCACCATGTGCGGCGGATCCGGGCGGGTCGGCCGGTCGCGGTGCATGAGGTGAACCATCCGTCGACGTATATCCATGTCGAGGAGATCGCGGATTTCCTGTTCTGGGCGGCGGGTGCGGAATTCACCGGGCCGGTGAATGCCTGCTCGCACGGCGAGTTGAGCACCGCGGATATCTGCGCGGAAATCGCGGCGCAGTTGGGGAAGGGAACCGCGGTGTCCTTCGTGACCGTGGACGGCGGATCCGGCGGAGTGGACGGAGACGGCGGAGAAGGCGGCGGGGGTGCGGAGATCTCGCCGTTCTCGTTCGCACGCCGGTATGGCATGGACAATTCCCGGGCGACCGGGCTGGGTTTCGGCTTCGCACGGTGCGCGGAGTGGCTGCCGGCGGCGGTCGCGGACAGCCTCGGTGCGGGCAATGAGCGACGGAAGGACGGCTGAGATGCGGTATCGCACGATCGGCGGGGTCTCGGTCGGCGCCATCGGTCTGGGCGCCATGCCGCTGTCCATCGAGGGCAGGCCGGACGAGGCGCGGGCCTTCGCCACCCTGCACGCGGCACTGGACGCCGGAGTCACCCTGCTGGACACGGCCGACTCCTACCACGAGCCGGGCTCCGACCCGGGCCACAACGAGGTGCTGATCGCCCGGGCGCTGGCCGCGTACGGTGGCGACACCAGCGAGGTGCTGGTGGCCACCAAGGGCGGGCGCGGGCGTCCCGCCGACGGCTCGTGGACGGTGGACGGGCGTCCGGAGCATCTGCGCCGGGCCTGTGATGCCTCGCTGTCCCGGCTGGGGGTGGAGGCGATCGGGCTGTATCAACTGCACAAGCCCGACCCGAACGTTCCGTACGAGGAGTCGCTCGGGGCGTTGCGCGAGCTGGTCGACGCGGGCAAGGTCCGGACGGCGGGCGTCTCGAACACCGACTCCGCGCAGATTCTGCAGGCCCGCGAGATCCTCGGCGAGCATCTGGTGTCGGTGCAGAACGCCTACTCCCCGGCGGTCCGGGACAGCCTGCCGCAGCTGCGGCTCTGCGCGGAGCTGGGGCTGGCGTTCCTGCCCTGGAGTCCGCTGGGCGGCATCTCGCGCAGTTCGCTGGACGGTCCCTCCGGGCCGGAGGGCGCGGCGCCGGCGCGGAGCCCCTTCCACGCCGTCGCGCGGGAGCGCGGGGTGAGTCCGCAACAGGTCTGCCTGGCCTGGTTGCTGGCCGCGTCACCCACGGTGATACCGGTGCCAGGCGCGAGCCGTCCCGCCTCCATCCGCGACTCTGCGGGCGCAGCCGAGCTGGTGCTGGACGCGGCGGAGCTGGCGGCGCTGGACGCCGGTTAGCACCGATTACCCCGACAGAGAAAACCCGTTGTCACGGCGGGGGCGCTGTGACAACGTGCCCCGCCGTGACAGAGAACGACGGAATCGAGATCACCTCGCTCGCCGAGCGACCGGAGCTGACCACCCGTGTCCACGAGATCGTGGACACCTGGCCGGTCTTCGTGCAGCACGATCTGGTCGCAGGAGCCTTGTGGAGCCGGGTGGTTGAGGACTTCCCGCAGTACTGCGTGGTGGCGACGGACGGCGACCGGGTCATCGCCCGGGGCCTCAGCGTGCCCTTCAACGCGGAGCTCGACGGCCGCGAGGAGATGCCGGAACGCGGATGGGACCGGGTGCTGGTGTGGGCCTTCCGCGACCTGCGGTACGGGAACGCGCCGACAGTGGCCAGCGCGATCGAGATCACGCTGGACTCCGATTACCTGGGACGCGGCCTGTCCTACCGCATGCTGGCCGCGATGCGCGACGCGGTCGGCCGCCAGGGCCACGACGCGCTGCTGGCGCCGGTCCGCCCGAACGCCAAGCACCTGGAGCCCGGTGTCCCCATGGCCCATTACATAGGCCGGCTGCGCGCCGACGGGCTGCCGGCGGACCCGTGGCTGCGCGTCCACGTCAAGGCCGGCGGCAGCATCGAGAAGATCGCTCCCGCGTCGATGACGATCAGCGGGTCCCTGGAGGAATGGCGGCACTGGACCGGCCTCCCCTTCGACCGCGACGGTGAGGTCGAGGTGCCCGGTGCTCTCGTCCCGGTGGTCTGCGACACCGCGCATGACCGGGCGGTCTACGTGGAGCCCAACGTATGGGTCCGGCATATTGCGCGCCCTGCCACCACCGGAGAGCCGTCGGCTTCGGACGGCTGAACGACGGGGCAGGCGCGGGAGGGTGTGCGGCCGCTCTCCGCGGCGGGGCGGTGCCGCCCCCGCAGACCGCTCGCGGCCCCCACGCACTCTCCAGGGACGCGATATGGCCGGCGGACCTCAACGGCCCGCCGGCCATGCGCTGTCGGTGCGGCCCGGCCCGGGAGCCCGGCCTGATCCCGGTGGTCCGACCGCGGCTCAGACGCCGAGGCCGTCCTCGTCCTCCTCCTCGTCGTCGTCGCTGCTGCTGCTTCGGTCGCCGCCACTGTCGCGGTCGCCGGCACTCTCGCGGTCGCTGAGGCCGCCGACGTCGCCGATGCCGCCGATGTCGTCGTCATCGGTGACCGGAGTGGCCTGGCGGCCGGAGGAGTCAGGGGCCTCCTGACGGTCGGAGGCGTCGGGGGCCTCCTGACGGCCGGAGGGGTCAGAGGCGTCGGAGGAGTCGGAGCCGTCGGCCTCGGCGGGGGCGTCGGACTCGGCTTGGGCGGGAGACGCGGAGACGGCGGGGGCGGGGTCACTGGCCGCGGGCCCGGGGGCCGCCGTGGCCGAACCGGCGAGCCCGGCCACGCCCAGGGCCGCCATCAGGAAAGCTGCAGCGATCTTTTTCGTGTCCATATCGCCCACCATGCGATCAGATCCGATCAAAATCACGCTCCAATGAAGCATGATCGAGTGAAATAACACCTTCGGGTGACATTCCCAGAAGATCGGGAAAGTCGCTCGCCCGGCTCGCCCGATGGGCGGTGGCCGCGTGGCACGGTGGAGGCATGTGCGGCCGATACGTCTCCACCCGCAGCCCGCAGGAGCTGGCCCGCTTGTTCGAAGTGGCGCGCTGGAACCCCGAGGAGACTCTCGCGGCGAGCTGGAACGTCGCCCCGACCGATGAGGTGTGGGCGGTGCTGGAGCGGCCCGACCGGGGCAGTGGCGAGGTCCTGCGCCGGCTGCGGCCGCTGCGCTGGGGCCTGGTGCCTTCGTGGGCCAAGGATCCGAAGATCGGCGCGCGGATGATCAACGCCCGGGTGGAGTCCGTCGACAGCAAGCCCGCCTACCGCACCGCCTTCGCCCGCCGCCGCTGCCTGTTGCCTGCCGACGGCTTCTACGAGTGGCAGACGGTCAGGACCGGCGGCGCGACGCCCCGCAAGCAGCCGTACTTCATCAGCCCGGAGGACGGCGCGGTGATGGCGATGGCGGGACTCTACGAGTTCTGGCGGGATCCGCAGGTCGCCGAGGACGACCCGGCCGCCTGGTGGGCGACCTGCACGGTCATCACCACCGGGGCCGAGGACGCGGCCGGCCGGATCCACCCGCGGATGCCGCTGGCCCTGGCCCCGGACGACTACGACGCCTGGCTCGACCCCGCCCACCAGGACCCACGGGAGCTGCGCCGACTGCTGACCACTCCCGCCGGTGGCCGCCTGAACGCCCGCCCGGTGTCGGCCGCGGTGAACAACGTCGGCAACAACGGCCCGGAGCTGCTGGCGGACGCGGCCCCGGACGCCGGCGGCTGACGCCGCGCCGGCCGGCAGGCGGGTGAGCGGTGACCCGGCGTCAAGCCGTGCCGGAGCCGGACGGGAGCGCCCCGAGCGGGCGGAGCGGACGGGGAGGGTTCGTCAGTCGGGACGTGGCGCGCCCTCCGGTACGACCACGGGCGGATACGGGGACAGGGTGCGGGCCAGGTGGCCGACAGCCGACTCGGCAAGGGCGCGGACCGCTGGGTGCCAGGGCCGGGCCCGGGGCCCGGCCAGCACCAGGCGGCGTGAGATCCCCGGCTCCAGCGGCAGCAGGACCAGGTCGGGCGGGATCAGCGAGCGGGAGACCTCGGACAGCACGGTCACCCCGATGCCGGCCTGCACCATGCTGATCAGCGTCGCCAGGTCCCGTACCCGGTGAGCGGGGGTGAAGCGCAACCCGGCCAGGCTGTGGAGGGTGCGGATACGGGCCTCGCAGCCGTTGGGCGAGATCAGGAACCGGTCGTCCTCCAGGTCGCGGATGTCGACGAACGGCTCGCCCGCCAGGGGATGGTCCCGGGGCAGCACGGCCCGGTAGTGGTCCTGGGCGAGCTGGATGCCCGGGCCGGGCGGAGGGTCGATCAGCACCGCCGCGTCGGCCACCCCGTCCTCCAGCCAGGCCGCGACCTCGGCGCTGTCGCCCTCGAAGACCCGCACCGTGATCCGCGGCTGGTCCTCGCGCCAGTGCCGGAGCAGGCTCGGGACCAGCCCCTGGCAGACGGTGGGGGTGGAGGCCAGCCGCACGGTGCCCGTCATGGTCTCGCCGGCATCGAGGGCGATCCGCTCCACGGACCGGGCCGCCGACAGCGCGCTGCGGGCGTGCGGCAGGACCCGCTCGCCAAGCGCCGTGGTACGCACCGGCGCGGCGCGGACCAGCAGCGGGGCGGTCAACTCGCGTTCCAGGGAGGCGACGGCGTGCGACACCGCGGATTGGCTCATGCCCAGCTCGGCGGCGGCCGCGCTGAAGCCGCCCGCGTCGACAACGGCGACGAAGGCCCTCAGCTGAGGGATGTTCACAGTCATGCGCCCGCCTCATACATCCATGACATCCATGCGTTGGATCAATGCTGCCAGGTCAGCCAGGCTTGCCGTGCCGCCGACCCCGGCGGACGCCCGAGAAGCAACCCCAGGAGAGCCATGCCGTACATCCGGGTCACCGTGACCGACCCCCGCCTTCCCGCCGACGTCCAGCGTGCCCTCGCCGAGGGGCTGACCGGACTCGCGGTCTCGGTCCTGCGCAAGTCCGGCGCGCGGACCATCGTCCACCTCAACCTGGTGCCGGCCGCCGGCTACTTCATCGGCGGCAAGCCGCTGACCGGCGGCCGCGACGCGCACGTGGAGGTCAGCATCACCGCCGGCACCAACAGCGCCGCGGAGAAGGCCGCCTTCATCGCCGCCGCCGGTGAGCTGCTCGCGGACATCCTCGGCCCGCTCCCCCGGGCCGGGGTCGCGCTGCACGAACTGCACCCGGAGAGCTACGGCTACCAGGGGGTGACCCAGTTCGACTTCTACCGCCGGGCCGAGGAGGCGCCCTCCGGGACAGGCGGCCGCCACCTCGTCAGCTGAGGAGGTCGGCAACGGTGGTGGTGAGGACGGCGAGCAGCGTCAGGGTGCCGGCGAAGGCGACCGCGGCGCGGCTGACGGCGGCCGGGTGGCTGGCGCCGTCGGCGCGGGCCAGGCGGGCAGCGGCGTAGGCGGCCAGCAGCGCGACGATGACCGCGAAGGCCACGGCCATCAGTACGACAGCGGCGATGGGCAGGTACATGGGGCTCCGTTCCTCGGTGTCGACCCTCGGTGTCGACCACGGCGGTGTGTCGGTGACCTTTTCCGATTCGGGTGTTCGCAGGGGCCCGGGCGGACGAAGATGAACACCGGCGAACACCGGACACACGGTTCGGAGGCGAGGGTGGAGACGGAACGGGGGCAGCACCTGGCGGCGCTGCGCGAGCAGCTGCGGCAGGCGCAGGCACGGCAGGGGCTGACGAAGACGCAGCTGGCGCGCCGGACGGGGCTGGGACGGACCACGATCAGCCAGGCGTTCAGCGACAATCAGCGGCCCCCCAGCCAGGCGACGGTGGCGGCGCTGGCGAAGGCCCTGGCACTGGACGCGGGGCCGCTGCTCCTGCTGCTGCGCGAGGACTCGGCCGACCCGCCGCCCGCCCCTCCGCCCGACCCGCCGGCGGAGCCGGGGCGGCCCACCGGTGAGCCGCACCACCGCCGCTCGCGGGTGCCTGGGCTCCGGTGGCCGCCGCGCCGGTTACGCCGGCCCCGCGCGGTGACGGCCCTCGCCGCGGCCGTCGTGGTGCTGGCGGTCATGGCGCTGATCGACCCCTTCGGCTGGTGGAGCCGGGGCTCTGGCAACGAAGGCGGCGGAGGGTCGCCGAGCGCGGGGCCGGCGGCCGTCCTGGGCGACGTCCGCGAGGCCGACCCCTGTTCGCTGCTCGACGCCAAGGCGCTCGCCCGCTTCGGCGCCACCACGATGGACACCGACTACGGCGAGTTCGACCGCTGCGATGTCCTGGTGCACCAGGGGGACGACGGCGATGTGGTCGCCGACGTCAATCTCAACTTCGCCAGTGATCCGATGGATCCGGACGCCCGGGCGCGTAGGAAGCGGGTCCGCGGGGTGACCGTCGCCGAGGTGCCGGGAGACGAGGACGAGTGCGTCCGGAACCTCCAGCTCGCCGACGGCAACCAGATCTGGATCGTGGTCGAGGAGACCGACTCCCCGGCGCCCGACCTGTGCGCCCTCGCCCGGGCCGCCACCGACCACGCCGTGAAGGTGCTCGCCCGCGGCCCGGTACCCCGGCGTCCGGCACCGTTCCCCGCCAACTCGCTGGCGCGACAACACGCCTGTGAGCTGCTGGACCCAGCGGCGCTCAGCGTGCTCCCCGGATTCGACGTACGGGATCGGGACCCCGGCTTCGCCGACTGGGAGTGCGACTGGCCAGGCGACGGCGGTGCCGGGGTCTCGCTGGAGTTCAGCCAGGACAACGAGGTGACGGGCTGGGGGCACCGCCGGACGGAGTCCGGGGAAGGGCGGCCGACCAGGCTCGACGGCAGGCGCGGCTATGTGGCCCCCGGCGACGGCGGCGACCACACCTGCGTGGTAGGGACCGAGCACCGCGCCTACACCGACGCGGCCGGCGAGCCCACCGTCGAGCTGCTCCTGCTGACCGTGGACGGACCGCAGCCGGAGGAGGAGCTGTGCGAGACCGCCGAGGCGCTCGCGACCGCGGTCGCCAAGAGACTGCCGAAGCCATGAGTCCGGCGCCGAGGCCGCGGCCGGCCGTTGCGCGCTGCGGCAGACCCGCCCGGCGTTGACAGTGCGAACACCCCCGCGACAGCATCCTGCCGGTGGAGATCAACGACCTGACGCCCGCGGAACGCCGCGTATGGGAGGCGTTCCCGCTCGGGGAGGGCGTCGACTTCCGGGCGAGCCCCGACGACGACCCGGGGGCCGGCGCTTCATGGGGCCCGGAGCGGACCGTTCGCGCCGAGGTGCTGCGGGCGCTGCTGCTCGACGGGCCGTTACGGGACGGCGAGATAGCGGGGTTGAAGGTGTGGGGCGCGCGCATCACCGGAGAGCTGAACCTCAAGTACGGCGCGATCGGCCATCCGGTGCGGCTGCGCTCCTGCCACTTCGACAACGCCCCGGACATGTACGGGGCGCAGCTGCGCGTACTGGCCCTGAACGACTCGGTCCTGCCAGGGCTCACGGGCGGACACCTCCACGTCGACGGGGTGCTGCGCCTCACCTGCTGCCGCTTCAGCGGCCCGGTGAAGCTGGCCGGGGCGCAGATCTCCGGTGCCGTCTTCCTCAACGGGGCCCACCTCGGCGATGCCGGCTCCGCGGAGCCGCCCGAGGAACCGGTTCTCCAGCTCAACCACGCGGAGATCGGCACCGACCTGTGGGCCCCCGACCTGGTCGCCCACGGCCAGATCCGGCTCAACGGCGCGACCGTCGCCGGACAGATCACCCTCAACGACGCGCGGGTGTGCTCCCCGGGCGGCACGGCGCTCCAGGCGGAGACCCTCAGCGTCGGCACCGACCTGCACGCGATGCGGCTGCGCACCGATGGCAGGGTCGATCTGCGCGGGGCCCGAATCAGCGGTCAGCTCAACTTCGCCTATGCCGAGCTCTCCCACCCGGACGGGGTCGCGCTACGCGTCAGCAGTTGCGTCGCGGGCGAGATGTGGCTGCGCGAGGCGAAGCCCATCGTCGGCACCATCAACCTCCGCCGCGCCCAGTTCGACGTCCTGTACGTCCCACCGGAGGTCTGGCCGGATGAGGTCAAGCTCGACCGGCTCACCTACGGCTCGCTGTTGCCGCATCTGCCCGCCGCCGAGCGTCTCCCGGTGCTGGAGCGCGAACGCGCCGGATACGTGTCGTACTCCTACGAGCAGCTGGCCGCCGCGTACCGCACGGCGGGCGACGAGGCCGCGGCCCGCACCGTCCAGCTCGCCAAGCTCCGCCGTCACCGCCGCACCCTGCCCTGGTACGCCAGGGTCTGGGGCCACCTGCAGGACGCGACCGTCGGCTACGGCTTCCGTCCGATGCGCGCCGCCGGCTGGCTGCTGGCCCTGCTGCTCCTCGGCTCCCTCGCCTTCGCCGTGGAGCATCCGGCCCCGCTGAAGGCCGACGAGGCTCCCGGCTTCAATCCCGTCTTCTACACCCTCGATCTGCTGGTGCCGATCATCGGCTTCGGGCAGGAGGCGGCCTTCGCGCCCGGAGGCTGGTACCAGTGGCTCTCGTATCTGCTGATCGTCACCGGCTGGACCCTGGCCACGACGATCGCGGCGGGCATCACCCGCTCCCTGAGCCGCCAGTAGCGCAAAAATCCGGTACCGGCGGCTTCGTGGCCGGTCCTAGTATCCGGCCATGCCCAGACCCAGCGGATTCCGCTACACACACCGTGCCGACGGCACCGTCGTCATCACCCACCACAACCGGGCCGCCGGGACACTGCGCGGTGCCCGCGCCACGCGATTCCTCTCCGAGGTGGAGTCCGGCGACGACCAGCTGGTGATGGCCCGCTGGACCGGGGCGTACAAGCACGGCAACGAACGGGCCGCGCGGAACCATCCGCGGAACCGCGGCTGATCCGGCTCGGCTCGGCCAGCCGTCCGCCGCGGGTTCCGGCGCCGCGGGTTCCGACATCGCGGGGCTGCGGGCGGAGGCTCGATTCTGACAGTCGGTTGGGCGGTCGGTCAGGCGGTCTTGGTGAACGTGTGGAGATGTTCGCGGAGGAAGGTGTGCAGTGTCCTGGCGGGGCGGCCGAGGATGGTCTCGATGGTGTCGTTGGGAGATTCCGGGCGGGCGATGGCCAGTTGCTGGATCTCTACCACGTGGCCGGCGAGCCAGGGCGGCATATGTGCGGTGAACAGGAGGTGGCTGTGGAACTCGCTCGGTGGCAGGTCGATGTAGCGAACGGGGCGGCGGGTCAGCTCGCCGAGTAGACGGGCGAGCTGGGGGTGGCTGAAGGCCCGCGGGCCGGTCAGGGTGTAGGTGGCGCCGGCAAGGCTGGGGCGCAGGAGGGTCTCGGCGGCGACGTCGGCGATGTCTCGGACGTCGATGTAGTTACAGGGTGCCTCGCGCATGGCCCCGATGAGTACGCCCTCGGCGATCGCTGGGGCGTTCAGGAGCAGCTTTTGCATGAATGCGTAGGGCCGGAGCAGCGTAGCCGCCATTTCGGTTGTCGCCAGGTGTTCCTCGACCCGCCAGTGGCTGCGCGAGATGGCCACCGGTGAGGCGGGCTCGGCTGCTGGGGCGGAGAGTTTGACCACGTGCCGTACCCCGCAGTGGGCTGCGGCGTCTATCACGTTGGTCTCCAGCTCGGCTTGACGCGGGCTGTTGGCCATGGCGAGGAACAGTTGCGTGGATCCCTCGAACGCCTCGCGGAGCGTCTGAGGGTCTGCGGCGTCCACACCGACGATCCCGACTGGCGCGTTTGTGCCGACGGCGGCGCGCAGATTGTCGGGCGTACGGCTGACGGCGCGGCAGGGGACTTCGAGTTCGATGAGCCGCCGGAGCAGGGCGCTGCCGGTGGCGCCGGTGGCGCCGACGATGGTGATCACAGTGTGCCTTTCGTGAGTGAGGGGTCTGGAGAATCGGACGGGAAGGGCTGGGTCAGGCCTGTTGCCGGGATGTCGTGCCGTGCCACCGCCAGGTGACGATGGCGGCGGCAAGGCTGGCCGACAGCGGCAGGTCGACCCGCAGCCGCTCCAGCCATCCGGCATCGGGCACCGGTGTGTGCGACGGCAGCCAGTCGGATCCGAACCATCCGGCCAAGCCGGCGATTCCGGCCGCTGTAATGGCAAGTCCGAGAGTGAGTACCGGTCGCGGCGCCGAGGCTGTCCAGCGCCGGGGTCGGCCACGGCGGTGCAGCCACGCGCCGACGACGCAGGCCACCAAGGCCGATGTGGCCCCGATGGAGGTGAAGGCGGCCCTGGTCAGTTCGGGCTGGCCGCTGAGGAATCCGCCGAGCCCGGCGGTGAGCGCGGGGGCCAGGTAGGCGGTCGCGACTTCCTTCCACAGGGTGAACGGACGCGTGGCGAAAACGCGCTGGGCGGTTCCGGGAGGGGGACTCATGTGACTCCTCGAAAATAATTAGCTGGCTAACTAGTTGCTTAGGCGGCTAACTATCAGGGTGTGGAAAAGGGTGCCGCGCGGTCGAGACAGCCGCCCCCGCGCGGAAGTGATGCCGCAGCTATTCGGCAGTCAATGCGCCGATCCGCTGAGTGATCCGATCCAGGAGGTCGAGGAACAGCCCGCGTTCGTCGGCGGCCAGTCCACCGACCAGCGCCTCAAGCCGTGCGAAGTGGTCCGCGGCCATATCGCGCAACCGCCGGCTGCCGCGCGCCGTGAGGACGACCACTGCGCCCCGCCCGTCCTCCGTTGAGGCGCGGCGAGCCACCAGACCCTCTCGCTCCAGGCCAACGACCAGGCCGGTCACTGTGGCGCGCGAGACGCCAAGACTCTTTGCGAGCTGCGACGGCGACTTCTCCCCGTCACCGTCCTCGAGATCCACCAGGAGGCGGTAGCGCCCGGTCGACAGCCCGGAACGCGCAAAGTGCACTTCGGACGCCCGGTCCAGGCGCGCTCCGGCAGCCATCAGGCGCACCGCGACAAGCACCGCCTGCGGGTCGGCCTCAAGCCCGTACCGCGCGATCTGCTTCCGCGCCTGTTCGAGCGTGGGTGCAGCGCCGGGGTTCGCATCCTCGTCACTCATGAGAAGTAATATGGCGGCTAACCATCTGCCAGTCAAGTCGCCGAGAGCCTCGCAGCCGCAGACTCCGGACGCTCCGCCCCCGACTACAGCCCGCCGCGCCCGGGAGCCTCACCGCAGACCTGGTCATCGGCGCCCTGACGGATGCCGACCCTGTCGCCCCGTACGCGGCCGAGGCGGCCGCGGGCGCCCTGGGCGGGCATCGGCTTCGTGACCGGCACTCACCCCTCTGGATGCCCCAACTCGCGGACCGCTCCGCCCTGAAGCAGGCTTCAGGCAAGCTCACCGTGCTCAGCGAAAGGGCGCGGATCGACAGCACACATGAGGCGGTTCTCCCTTGAGATTCAGCAGTTTGCGAGCGGCCCCCGTCCGGATGAGCGTGGGCATGCTCGCCCTCGCCTGTGGCTCCCTCGGCTCCGCCGCGGTCGCGTACGCGCAGCCGTCGGACCTCCCCATCTGCTCGGCCAACCATGGCCTGGCGCGCCTCGACGCGTCCACTCTCGACCAGGTCGCGGTGGACGTCCCCCTGAACACACCGATGGAGCCCACACACGACAGCGCCCCGGCGCGGATGGGCTGTTGAGCAGGTCGCCACACGTGCGGCTTCGCCGGGGTGCCGGGTCGATCCTGCCTGGTCAGGGTCGCGCTGCGAGCCGCTGCGAGCCGATGCCCGCTCGGCCTGGTGGGCGCTCTTCTCCGCGGTTGGGTCCGCCAGTGGCGGGCCCAACCGCGCCTGGGCATACGGCCGTAAGCGCTGGTCACGCGGCCGGTGAGGGCCAGTCCTCCGGGCCGCCGCCGCGCCACTCGATCAGCGCGGTCGTCTCCACCACCAGCTCGTCGACGTCGTCCATGCCGGCTCTGCGCAGGAACTCGGTCACATCGGTGGTCCCGTAGGCCACCCCGAGGAACGTCGTGCCGATGGTGACCTCCCGGCCGCCGGTCGGCAGCGGCGGATGCACGATGACAGACGTTCCGGACATGCCCCCATCGTCGGGCCTGAGCACGGAAGGCGCACCCGAAGGACCGCCGTCCGGGTCAGCCGGCGCCGGGGCGGCGTGCGGCCCGGCCGGTCACCCGGCGGCGGAAGCCGGCACGCGGCGCAGCGCCACCAGGGGCACCCGGCGCCCGGCCGCCTCCGCCCGCGCCCGGAAGTCGGCGAACACCGGCTGCGCCGCGATCTGCCGCCGCCACAGTTCCTCGTAGGCGGCCGGGTCGGTGACCTCTTCGGCGTGTACGCGGAAGCGGTCCGTGCCGGCTTCCACCGTCAGCGCCTCCGGATGGGCGAGGAGATTGTGGAACCACGCCGGGGTGCGGGGATCGCCGCCGTTGAGAGCGAAGACCACCAGCCGGTCGCCGTCCGCCAGATGCACCAGCGGCGTGACCCGTCTCTGCCCGGACCTGGCGCCCGTGGTGGTCAGCAGCAGCAGCGGTACCCCTTCGAACTCTCCGCCCACCACGCCGGAACGGGCACGGAATTCGGCGATCACGCGTTCGTTGAAGGGATTGGGCCGGGCGTGCGTCGCTGTGTTCGTCATGGAGGGAACGCTAGGAGCTCACACCGGTGTGAGGTTCAAGCCGGCCAGGGCCAATGTGAGGTGGATCACGAGTGAAGATCGGTGAACTGTCGCGGGCGACGGGCGTGAGCGTGCGGCTGCTGCGCTACTACGAGGAGCAGGGCCTGCTGGTCCCGGAGCGCACCCCGGGTGGCCACCGCACCTACGGCGACGACGCCCCGAAGAACGTCCGGCGCATCCGCGGCCTTCTCGACGCGGGACTGCCGACGCGGGTCATCCGGGAGGTCCTGGACTGCGTCTGCGGGAGCGACGCCGAGGTCGAGCCCTGTCTGAGCCCGATGCTCCTCGAACAGCTGGACGCGATCGAGCAGCGCATCGAGGAGCTGCGAAGGAGCCGGACGTCCCTGGCGGCGATCGTCGCGGCGAGCGAGGGCCGATCGGCCTAGGGGGTGTTCGGCCGCCTCCGCCTGCCGGAAGAGGGCTCTACGCCACGTCGGCGTTCCGCGCCGCCTCCTCCCGCGCCGGCCCCGGGGCGTCCTCCCGCGGGTGCTCGGGAGACTTCTCCCGCGGGCGCTCGGGAGACTTCTCCCGCGGGCGCTCGGGAGACTCCCGGGGGTGCTCGGGAGCGGGGGCCATGGCGAGGCGCGGCAGCGCGTGCGGGTGCTCCTCGCGCAGCCAGCCGATCAGCCGCTCCCGCACCTCGCAGCGCAGCGTCCATGCGTCGTCGGCGTCCCGCGCCGTGACCAGGGCGCGCACCTGGATGGTGGTGGGGGTGGTGTCGGTGACGGCGAGCCCCCAGTCACGCCCGTCCCAGGCCGGGGAGGCGCGGACGATCTCGTGCAGCTTCTCGCGCATCGCCTCGATGGGCGCGGCGTGATCGAGATGGAGGAAGACCGTGCCGGTCTTCCGCGTGCCGCCGCGCGACCAGTTCTCGAAGGGCTTGCTGGTGAAGTACGACACCGGCATGGTGATCCGGCGCTCGTCCCAGGTCCGTACGGACAGGAAGGTCAGGGTGATCTCCTCGACCGTGCCCCACTCGCCGTCCACCACCACCGTGTCGCCGATCCGCACCATGTCGCCGAACGCGATCGACAGCCCGGCGAACATGTTCCCGAGCGTGGACTGGGCGGCGATCCCGGCCACGATGCCGACGATGCCCGCGGAGGCCAGCATGGAGGTACCGAAGGTGCGCAGCGCGGGGAAGGTCAGCAGTATCGCCGACCCCGCCACCACCCCGACGACCGCCGTCACCACCCGCTGGATCAGCGCCAGCTGCGTGCGTACCCGGCGCACCCGCGCCGGATCACGGGCGCCGGCCGCGTAGCGGGAGTACGTGGACTCCACCACGGCCGCCGACACGCGCACCGCGAGCCAGGCCGCGGCGGCGATCAGGACCAGCGTGAGGATCCGGCCGATGGCCACCGCGTGCTCTTCGGCGATACGCGCCTTGTCGTAGGAGCCGCGCAGCGCCGCCGTGCAGACCAGCGCTCGCAGTGGCGGTCCGCAGCGGCGCAGCAGGCCCCACAACGGGGTCTCGGGGTGCCGGGCGTCGGCGCGCCGCAGCAGCTGGTCGGCCGCCCAGCCCACGAGCAGCGTGATCGCGACCGAGGCGCCGCCGACGATGAGCGGACGGGTGACGTCCTCCATGTACGGGTCCTCCTTCCCTGGTCTGGCACAGTGCGCGTACCCGGTCTGCGCGAAGAAAGCCGGTGAATGTGGCGTGCGCCGGGGCGGCGGGGGCGCCCTGGCAGGGCCGGGGCCACGCCCGTACGCTGAGGCGGTTCGACAACTCTCCTCGCCGGGCCGCGATTCGGGGGTGGGTGTGTCTTCACCGGTGCGCGCGTACGACCTGGACGAGCTGACCGCTCCGCTGGGCGCGGCCGCGTTCCGGCGCGAGCTGATGGGCCGGGCGTTCCGGTTGTTCGCCGACGGTCCCCCCGACCGTTTCGACGCCCTCTTCGGCTGGCGGGATCTCAACGCGCTGCTGTCCTTGCACCGGCTGACGCCGCGCCAGTTGCGGGTGGTGCGCGATGGCCGGCTGGTCCCCGCCGAGGAGTACACGCTGCCCGAGGTGACCCGGCGGGGGATTCCCTGGCATCGGCTGGACGCCCCCGCCCTCACCGCGCTGACGCGTTCCGGCGCGACCCTCGCCCTGAGCGAGGTGGACGCCTTCCACGCCGGGGTGGGGCGGCTGGCCGCGGCGGTCGAGCACCGGTTGCGTGAACGCGTCGAGGTGACCGCGTACGCCGCGTGGCCGGGCTCGTCGGGGTACCGGACACACCGCGATGACCACGACGTGTTCGTGCTCCAGCTCAGCGGCCGCAAACGGTGGCGTCTCCACGGCCGCGCGGACGGGCCGGTGGGGGCCGCGCTGGCCGCCGACCCAGCCAGGGAGGGCCTCGGGGAGGAAGCCGGGGAGGAGGCCGGGGGCCACCCGGGTCCGCGGCTGGCGGATCTGCTGCTGGAACCGGGCCAGGTGCTGTACGTGCCGCGGGGCTGGTGGCACGAGGCACGGGCCGAAGGGGGCCCGTCGCTCCATCTGACGCTGGGCGTGTGGCGGCCCACCCCGGCGGAGCTGCTGAGCTGGCTCGGCTCGGCACTGCCGGACGACCCGGCGCTGGACGTGGCCTACGCGCGCGACCGGGGCCCGGAGGGCGCGGCGGCGGTGCTGTCGCGGCTGCGCGCGGTCATCGACGAGCGGTTGGCCGACCCGGCGCTGCTGGAGGCGTTCTTCACCGCGCGCGACGCCGCCCATCCGGCCCGTACCGCCCTCGCCTTCCCCGTCGCGGCGGCGGAAGGCGCCGGCGCGGTGCTCGGCCCGGCGGCCGGGGTCCGGCTGACGGCCGCCCGGGCGGTGCTGAAGGAGTCGGCGCGGGGGGTGGTGCTGCGGGCGGGTGGTGCCGCGCACGTTTACGACCCGGCGCTGCGCCCCGCGCTGTCCGCGCTGCTGACCGGCCGGACGGTCACCCTGGCCGAGCTGACCGCGAGCGCCGTGGACGCGGCACCGGCAGCGGTCCACGACACGGTCCGCGACCTGCTCACAGCCGGTCTGCTCACCGTCGAGCAGCCCGATCGGCGATCGGAGGAGCGGTGGATCTGACCGACGGCCTGCTGCCGGTCTCGCTCGACCCGCCAGCCGGGCGCATCGCCCTGCGCCCGCTGGCCCGGCACGGCTTCCACGAGCCCTGGTTCGACTACGCCCACCGGGAGGCGAGCGAACCGCCGCGCACCCGGCCGCTGGCGGACCTGCTCGGCTGGGCCGAGGCCGACCGGGCACGCTCCGCCCCGCCGCGGACCGTCCGGCTGATCGCCCACACCACGCGCTGCGGCTCGACCATGCTGGCCAACCAGCTGTCCCTGCGCCCGGGCACCCTCGTCCTCAAAGAACCCCTCTTCCTCCTGGACGCGGCCCTGCACGCCCTGCGGGCCCGGCACCCCGACGAGCGCCGGGCCGCGCTGGAACTGGTGCGCGCCCTGCTGGCGTACTGCGACGCGACAGCCGAGGCCCACGGCCGCCGGCTGGTCGTCAAGCTGACCAGCTGGACGGCGCTGGTGGTCCTCCGCGCGCTGGGCGGCCGCACCGGTCCGGCCCACTGGCTGCTGGTCTGGCGCGACCCGGCCGAGGTCGTGGCATCGGCCAAGGGCTCCCCGCCGAGCTGGGGCGCGCTGCGGAGTGATCCGGCGCTCCGCGCCGCGCTGGGCCTGGGCCCGCCGCGCGGGGGCGGGGCCGAGGGGGACGTGGTGTTCCACGCCCACCTGTGGCGGGCGCTCGTGGAGGCGTTCACCGGTCCCCCGCCGCGGGCCGGCCACGAGACGCCGCTGCGCACCCTGGACTACGCGACCCTCACCGCCGATTCGGCGGGTGCGCTGCTGGCCGCCGAAGGCTGGCTGGGGGTCGGCGGCACCGACGATCTCCCCGACGGCTTCGCCGACCTGTGCGGCCGCTACGCCAAGTCCGCCGACGGCGAGCCCTTCGACCCCTCCGGTGCGCACCACCGCCCCGCCCTCGGCCCGGCCGAACGGTCCGTCGTGCGGGGCATCACCGACCCGGCGCTGCCCCGCCTGCGCGCCGCGGTCCCGCTGCTCACAGCAGAGGGTGCGCGGTGGCGAGCGTCAGCAGGCCGAGCGCCGCGGCCGAGAACGGGACGATACGGCGCGGGCTGATGGCGGTGAACGCCAGATGCGCCGGCACCGCCAGCAGCAGGGTGGGGGCCGCCGGGAGCACCCCCAACGCGCCGAGGCCCAGGCAGAGTTCGCTGACCGCGGTGGAGACGGCGGCCGCGCGGCACAGTGCCGGGAAGGCCCGCCCCTCCAGCAGTGCGGCCAGCACCGGGAGGCTCGGGACCGGCGGGAAGTCCCGGGATCCGGCGGCTGCCTGGCAGGCGTTGTAGGCGAGGTTGTCGACGAGGACCCGCCCGGACATGAAGTGCCGTGACCGCACCTTGCGCACCCCCGCGACCAGGTACAGCTGCGTGGCGAAGAAGGAGGCGAAGGCGCCGGTGGCCGCCGGGGCGGCGGGCGCGTGCACCAGGCGCAGCACCCCGTCGAGGGCCAGCGCGGCGGTGAGCAGCAGCAGGCACACGGTGGTGTAGCGGGCCTGCCGCAGACGCCGCTCCCCGCGGACCAGCCATGCGGCGGCCCCGCAGCACGCCACGGTGGCCGCGGCCGCCCACCGCCCGGGAGCGCCGAACGCGGCGGCGGGCAGCAGCAGGCCCACCACCAGTGCGGGCACCGCCCGGCGGCGCTCGGCCGCCAGCGCCTCGGGCCCGGTCCAGCCTCGCCCCGGGCGGTAGGCCCCGGCGCGCGGGTAGTCGCGCCGGACGGTCCGCGCGTCGAGCAGGACCAGTCCGGCACGCCAGAACAGGGCGATCGCCAGCGCGCACACGCCGACGGCGACGGCCCCGCTCGCCGGGACCTGCCACCTCACGCCGGCCGCCGCAGTTGGGCACAGAGCCGCGCCAGTCCGCTGCCCGGGGGCATCCGGGCGACCCGGAGCCGCCCGCTCACCTCGTCGTAGCGCACCCACCAGTCGCCCTGGGAGCCGATGATCAGCCCCTCGAAGGGGAAGGCGGGGCGGGTGACCTCCAGCAGGCGGCGCAGCTCCGGGACGGTCAGGAAGTGTGCCTCCGGGGAGAGTCCCAGCTCATGGTGGGTGACGAGACGCGGCCGCCGGTCCGCGCTGCCGTGCCGGGTCCACAGGAACCCCTTGGAGGATCCGGAGTACATCCCCCAGGAGAAGGGCCGGTGCGGACCGGTCCGGGCGCCCCATGCCACGAAGCAGGCGAGGAGTGCGAGGGCCAGGGTGACGGCGGCGGTCTCGGCAGACACCAGGGGCATGAGCGTCCTTCGCTGCGGCGGGTGGTGGGGGTGCGGTCAGCCGAGGGGGTGCGGCGGGTGGCCGGGCGCCGCACCGGAGCACGGCGGACCCGCGCGTTCACGGGCGGGCAGACGGCGGGCGCCGGGAGCGACGACCCGCACCACGGCCGGATCACCGTCCACGCCGTCCGGCACTCCCAGCGCACCCGGGGCGCCGGTGCCGACCAGGACGACGTCCTCACCGGTGTGCTCGGCGAGGAGCCTGGCCGGCGACTCCGGCGGCGCAGCCGCTGCCCCGGCCGTCCGCGTCTGCCGCGCCGCCCCCTCCCCCGGCGGCCCGCCGGCCTCACCGGCGCCGACGGCCGCACCGGCGCTTGGGTCGTCCGCGCCGCGGCTCCCGCCTCCGCCGAGGAGCCGGGCGAGCGCGTCCTGCCGGTGGAAGGCGTACAGGGCGTGTTCCAGCGGGCCGTCGAGCATCCGCCAGCCGCCCCGGTCCGCACGCCGCCGGGCCGCTTGGGCGGCGGGCGTCGACAGGCTCCACCGCACCATCAGGGCCTCGAACACCGCCGCCCGCACGGCCGCGTCCGGTGCTGTTGCCGGCTCGGGCACCACGGTCGCCCGCGCCCCGAACGTCTGCCCGGTCCCCCGCTCGCCGTGCAGGCAGGCCAGCACGCACGCCGTCCGGCCCGGGCCCGGCAGCAGCAGGGCCGTCGCCGTGAGTCCGAGCGCCGCCAGCTCGCCCGACAGCGGGAGCCCGCCGTCGCCGGACGCGATGACGGGCCGGCGGCCGCCCGCGTACCAGGCCCGCCACACCAGATCGCGTTCGAGGACTTCGAGCGCCGCGTGGGCCACCGCCGCGTCCCGGGTGCGGTGCGCGGCCACGCCGGCGGAGCCGGGTCGCATCGGCGCGGCGCAGCCGGGAGGTGGGCGGTGCGCGAGGAAGACGGCGCACGCGGGCACGAGCACCTGGCCGCCGCCGGTCAGCGACTCGCCGGGCACCCAGAGCAGGGAGGTCTCCCGCACCGGTGCGGGGCGGGCGGCCAGTTCGGGCCAGGCCAGCGGATCGAGCGCGGGGACGCCGCGGCGGCGCAGCGCGGCGTGGGTGGCGATGACCGCGCGGGGGTCCGCCTCGGCGGCGCGACCGGCGAGCACGTTGTGCACCCGCTCGGTGAGTTCTCCGCGCGCCCGCACCGCCACCTCGGCGCCGTCGGTGCCGGCCGCGGAGCCGATCAGCACGCGCTGACCGCCTGCCGCGTCGTTCGCCGCGAAGGCGGCGGAGCGGACCGCGGTCCGCCCGAACACCAGCCGGGGGAAGTCGGGGTAGGGGGTGAGGAGCTGGACCGGCCAGGGCTCGGCCGTCGGCCCATGGCCGGGGGAACCGCCGCTGCCCATGCCTCCCGCTCCTCCCTCCTCCTGCCTGAGCCGGTCGCGGCGCCCCGCGGTCCTTTGCGTCCATGACGGCGGGGCCGGTTCGTCCATGACGGCGGGGCCGGGCGTTCGCACCCGGCCCCCCCGCACACCCGGTGGCGCTGGACGTCTCCGCCCGGTGCTCAGTCGGGGACGTCGACCATCAACGCGAACTCGGGAAGTTCCTGGTCGTCCACGGGCTCCAGCGCTTCGGTCTCGATGTCGCGGGTGTCTTCCATGTGGCCTCCCTGGTGTCTCGGACCGTGTGCTCCCGTTCGCGGCAGCACACGTCGCGTACCGAACCATCGACCAGCGTGGGGCCGGTGCCCCGGGCGGGCCAGGGCGCGATCCGGACAGATCGCGCCAGGGCGTGATCCGCGCCGATGGTCGAGAAGGACCGGTATCCGCCGCCCGGCGCCCCGGCCGGCCGCGGCTCATGCGGGCCGCTCGTACGCCGAGACGTGGTAGGTGCTGTCGCGGGTGAAGGCGGCGCCTGCCCAGGAACCCCACCGGTTCCGCAGCTTCAGTCCGGCCGCCGCGGCCATCAGGTCGAGTTCGCCGGGGCTCGCGTACCGGAAGGCCACCCGCACATGGTGGGTGCGCCCCTCGGTGGTGATCAGGTAGTCGGAGGTGTAGCGCTGCGCGGCGTGGTCCAGGGTGCGGTGACAGACGACCAGGCCGTCGGCCGGGCCGTCCATCACCTGGGGGCCGCGCGCCGCCGTGACGGCCAGGGCCTCGGGGACATGCGCGTCCAGGACGAACAGGCCGCCCGGCCGCAGGCGTCCGGCGGCCGCCGTGAAGCAGTGCGACTGGCGCCGCTGGGAGGGGAGTTCGGCGAAGGTGCCGGCGGTCAGGTAGATCACCGAGAACGCCTCCTCGACCGGGACGTCCGCGAAGTCCCCGATGGTGACCGGCATTTCAGCGCCGCCGGGTTTGGCGCGCAGCCGTGCCACCATCTGGGGAGATCCGTCGACGCCGTGCACCTCGATCCCGCGGGCGCGCAGCGGCAGGGCGACGCGGCCGGTGCCCACGCCCAGTTCCAGCACGGGTGCGGTGCCGTCGAACCGCCGCGCCAGACCGGCCAGCAGCTCCACGGTGGGGCCGGTGACGGCGGGCTTGCCGAACCAGGTGTCGTAGAAGGCGGCGAAGTTCTCGGCGTAGCCGCCGGCCCCGGGCTGGGGACTCGTGGTCGTCACGGCAGCGGGCTTCCCCTCGTCTCGTCGGTCAGGACTGCGGGATGCGGGCGGTGTGGTCGCGCAGTCCGTCCAGGACGGTGATGCCGCGCGGGGAGAGCAGCGACCGGTGGGCGTCCAGCCCGTCGGCGGCCTGCCGCGCCTGGGCGGTCAGCCGCTCCTGGCGCCGGCGGGCCGCGTCCTCGTCGACCCCGTGAGCCCCCCGCAACCGGCTGTAGAGCTCGGCGCAGCGCACGACCACGACGAACTGCTGGAACAGCCCGGCCAGCGGGCGGTGGTCGGCGCGCAGCGGGGTCGCCACCCGCAGCCGGGCCACCTCCTCCCCGTCGCGGAGGAAGGGCTCGCGGGCGGCCGCGGCGTTGCACCGCGTGTGGGTCCCCTCGTGCACCAGGGACTCGGCGAGACGGATGTGTCCTGGCAGCCCGTCGGCCTCGGCGAGCCGGTCGCGGGCGACGAAGACGGCGCCGTGCACGGTGAAGTCGGTGTAGCCGTTGATCCCCGTCCCGGACAGCAGCGCCAGCTGGCGTACGGTCACGGCGAGCTCGTCACGCATCAGCGGCCAGTGCTCGGCGAGGGTCGCCGCGGTCTGCTGGAAGACGGCCCGTTCCTGGTCCGTCCACACCGCGAGCCGCGATGTCCGCGCCCGGTCCGGCAGCTGCCGCACGGCCACGTCGAGGCTGCGTACCAGGTGCGGCTGCGGGGGCGCGAGGTCGACGGGCCAGTTGGGCGGCCCGCCGCGTGCCACGCGCCTGGCGCAGGCGGCCGCCTGCGCCTCGACGGCTCGGGCCCGCGACAGCAGCTCGCCGGCGCTCGCAGCCTTGCGCGCCAGCCGCTGCACCGCGAAGGCGGTGGCCACCCGGCCCGGATATGTCCAGCGGACCCGGTCCGCCGGCCCGCGGGCGGCGGCCGGACCGGCCGCCTCCGCCATGACCGGGTGGTGCGCCGTGGCGCGCGCGGGGGGCCGCGCCGCGGGGTCGAGCAGCGAGTCGACGATCCGGAAGACCGCGGTCTGGTCGTGCTGTGCTGCGTCGGGATCGGGAGCGCTGTGCACGATCGGCACCTCCTCGCTCAGGCGTCCGGCCGCGGCCGCCACCGGGGGCACCCCGGGTGGCGGCGGCCCCCGCAACGCTATGGAGCCTCGGCGCGGGGGCACCAGGCGGGAAACCCGCCTGGCCGAAAAGCCACGAACCCAGCCGCGCCGGCGCCTACGGAATGGGTGCCGGCGTGTGAAAAGCCGCGGGAAAAAGCCGACGGGATGATAAGAGCCGCCATTCGAGGCAGCGAGGCGCGTCTAAAGTGAACATCGCGGACGGACTACTTACATTTCCCCATTGATGACTGACCTTCAATCAGGAGAAACATCACCATGCGCCTTCGTTCCGTCCTCGCCCCGGTGACCATCGCCCTTGCCCTGAGCGCCGCCGGAGCGGCCACCGCCCTGGCCGACGGCGGCCCGGCCCCCGCTCCCGCCCCCGTCGCGAACCTCAACTTCAACTTCAAGGGCCCCATCTGCATGCCCCACAACGACACTTCGGTCTTCGCGCACGCCCCGACGCTGGCCCCGGCGAGCGAGGGAGACTGCTCCACCGGAGACGACAACGACTGACGACCCGGTCGTCACCGGGGCGCCGGGACGGCACCCCGCCCTCGAAGGCCCCGCCTCTCCCGGCGGGGCCTTCGACATGGGCGCGCACCACCGCACACTTCCAGGGGATGGTAGGTTTTTACCTAGAGGCCCTAGGAAACAGGAGGTGGTTCCATGGTGCGCGCCGGGCTCACCGCGGCGAGACTGACCGAGGCGGCCGCCGAGCTGGCCGACGAGGTCGGGCTCGACAAGGTCACGGTCTCCGCGCTCGCGCGACACTTCGGCGTCCGGGACGCCAGTCTGTACTCACACATCAAGAACGTGCGGGAGCTGCGCGTGCGGATCGCCCGGCAGGCCGCCGAGGAGATGTCCCACCGCATCGCGTCGGCGGTCGCGGGCCGGGCCGGGAAGGACGCGCTCGTCGCCTTCGCCGACGCCTACCGGGCATACGCGCTCGAACACCCCGGCCGCTATGCGGCGACCCAGTTGCAGTTCGAGCCGGAGGAGGTCGCCGACTCCCCCGGATTCCACCGCGGCGTGGAGCTGACCTACGGCATGCTGCGCGCCTACGGCCTCGTCGAGCCCGACCTGACCGACGCCGGCCGCCTGCTGCGCAGCGCGTTCCACGGATACATCCATCTGGAGCTCAACAGCGGGTTCGGACACCCGCGCGAGGTGCAGCGGTCGTGGTCGCGCTCGCTCGACGCACTCCACGTCCTGCTGGAGAACTGGCCGTCCCAGCACGAGGGAAACACACCATGACCAAGCCCCTGACCGGCACCCTGGAGGTACCGGGCGCCCGCCTGCACTACGAGAAGCGCGGCCGCGGCCCGCTTCTGCTGCTGATACCCGGCGGTGCCGCCGACGCGGGACTCTACGAAGGGATGGCGGCGGACCTCGCCACCCGGTACACGCTGGTCTCCTACGACCCCCGCGGCCTGTCCCGCAGCCCCCTCGACGGCCCGCTCACCGACCAGCGGGTGCGGGTCTGGAGCGACGACGCGCACCGGCTGCTGGACCTGCTCGGCCCGGACGAGGAGGCGTACGTTCTGGGCAGCAGCTCGGGGGCGATCGTCGCGCTCGACCTGCTGGCCCGCCACCCGGAGCGGCTGCGCCGAGTGGTCGCGCACGAGCCGCCGCTGCTGGAGCTCCTGGACGATCCCGCGCCGCACCGGGCCCTCTTCGCCGAGGTCCGCAAGGTGTCCCGGGCCCAGGGGGCCGGCGCCGCGATGGCCCGGTTCAGCGAGGGGCTGGGCGGGCGGCCGGCGGAGCGGGCGACCGAACTGCCGCCCGAGATCCGCGAGATGGCTCCCCGCATGCACGCCAACCTGCCGGTCTTCCTGGAACATGTGCTGTGCCCGTTCTCCTCGACCGCGCCGGACGTCCCCGCGCTGCGGAAGGCCGCGGACCGGCTGGTCCTGGCGGCGGGCCGGGAGTCGCGCGGGCAGCTGCCGCTGTACGGGCCGGCCGCCCGGCTGGCGGAGCTGCTCGGCAGCGAGATCGTGGAGTTCCCCGGCGGGCACCTCGGATGCACCGAACAGCCCAGGGAGTTCGCCGAGCAGCTGCTGGCGGTGCTCGGCTGAGCCCGCGGCGGCCGCTCCCGTGCGCTCAGCCCCCCATGGGCGCGGGGCGGAAGGTGCGGCGGTACGCCTGCGGAGTGACCCCGATGGCGGCGTGCAGGTGCTGCCGCAGCGAGACACCGGTGCCGAAACCGGCGCGGTGGGCGACGAGGTCGACCGGCCAGTCGGTGGTTTCCAGGAAGTGGCGTGCCAGGTCGACGCGTTGCCGGGTGAGCCACTGGCCCGGGCTGGTGCCGACCTCGTCGCGGAAGCGGCGGGTGAAGGTGCGCACGCTCATCTTGGCGTGCCCGGCCAGGTCGGCCAGGGTGAGCGGCTCGGCGAGGCGTTCCATCGCCCAGGCCTGGGTGGGAGCGGTGCCCGGTGCCTCGGGGTCGGGGACGGGCCGCTGGATGTACTGGGCCTGGCCGCCGTCGCGCCAGGGCGGTACGACACAGGAGCGGGCCACCTCGTTGGCGATCCGGCTGCCGTGGTCGCGGCGGACGATGTGCAGGCACAGGTCGATCCCGGCGGCCACCCCGGCCGAGGTGAGGACGTCGCCGTCGTCGACGAAGAGCACGTCGGGGTCGATGCGGACGGTGGTGAACATCCGCTGCAGCCGGCCGGCTTCGCGCCAGTGGGTGGTGGCCGGCCGGTGGTCGAGGAGACCGGCGGCGGCCAGGACGTAGGTGGCGGTGCAGATCGCCACCATCCGGGTGCCGGGGCGGATGGCGGCCAGGGCCTCGCGCAGCGGCTCGGGCAGGCGCCCCTCCTCCCGGATCGGGCCGAGGGCGTGGGAGGGCGGGATGACGACGGTGTCGACGGTGGCCAGCAGGGAGGCGTCGCGGGTGACGGCGAGCTCGTAGTCGGCCTCGGCGCGCACCGGGCCGCCGTCCAGGCCGCAGGTGGTCACGGAGTAGAGCGGGCGGCCCTCGCTGTCTCGGGCGGCGCCGAAGATGCGGGCGGGGATGCCGAGCTCGAAGGGGACGACACCGTCCAGGGCCAGAACGCCGACGTGGTGCATGGCCGGATCCTTTCAGGCCATGACCAGGAGGCCACTACTGGGGGGCGTGCGGCACCGGCAGGCTGAGGACGTGCCGAGCAACCGGCACGAACCACCAGAAAAAGCACCCCGGAAGAGAGAACGTCAGCATGGCCCAGGCCGCCGCCACCCCGTCCCCGACCACGATGCGCGCCGTCTCCCAGGACATCGCAGGCCCCCCGGAGGTCCTGAAGGTCATCGAGACCAGCCGCCCGGAGCCGGGCCGGGGCGAGATCCTGGTCCGCGTGCACGCCGCGGGGGTGAACCCGGCCGACTGGAAGACCCGCGCTCGTGGCGCGTTCGCCACCGGCGAGACGCCCCCGTTCACCCTGGGCTACGACGTCTCCGGCGTGGTCGAGGCGGTCGGTGACGGGGTGACCGTCTTCCGGCCCGGCGACGCGGTCTTCGGGATGCCGCGCTTCCCGTATCCGGCCGCCGCCTACGCCGAGTACGTCACCGCCCCGGCCCGCCACTTCGCCCCGCTCCCCCAGGGCCTGGACCACATCCGGGCCGGGGCCCTCCCGCTGGCCTCCCTCACCGCCTGGCAGGCGCTGGTCGACACCGCGGGCGTCCGGCCCGGGCAGCGTGTCCTGATCCACGCGGCCGCCGGCGGAGTCGGCCATCTGGCCGTGCAGATCGCCAAGGCCCGCGGCGCCTACGTCATCGGCACCGCCGGCGCCGCCAAGCACGACCTGCTGCGCTCGCTCGGCGCGGACGAGCTCATCGACTACCGCACCCAGGACTTCGCCGAGGCGCTCCGGGACGTGGACGTGGTCCTGGACTCCATCGGCGGCCCGAACTGGGCGCGCTCCCTGCGCACCCTGCGCCCCGGCGGCACCCTGGTGTCGATCCTGCCGCCGGATCACACCTTCCCCGCCGCCGAGGCCGAAGCGGCCGGGGTGCGCGCGGTGTTCATGCTCGTGGAGCCCGACCAGGCGGGGCTGCGCGAGATCAGCGCCCTGGTCGAGGACGGCCGGCTGCGTGTGATCGCCGACGCGGTCTTCCCCCTGGAGGACGCCGCCGCGGCCCACCGGCTCGGGGAGACCGGCCGGACCACCGGGAAGATCGTCCTCTCGATCGCCCGGTGACCACCCGCCCGGGCTAGCGAGGGGCTCGTCGGCGTGCCGTCCGGCCATCCTCGGCGATGCTGGTGTCAGGGCCGCCCGCACGGCCCGTCACCTCTGCCGGGAGCGAGGAGGATCCATGCCCGAGGACACCGGCGCATGAGTGCGGCCATGCGTGTCCTGGTCGTCGTCTGGGCCGTGGTCCTGGTCGTCGCGACGGCGGTCGCCACCCCCGCCGCCGGGCCGGCGGCGAAGCCCGGCGGCGCGATACTGCCGTCGGTCGCCCGGATCGCGGTGGATCCCGGAGTGCGGCTGAAGGCCGAGGTGTACCGGGGAGCGGGCCCGGGACCGCACGCGCTGATCGTCGTGCCCGGTCCCCTGCTGTTCCCGGTCGGCACCATGGCCGTCATCGCCTCGCGCTGGGCGGCTGCCGGATACGACGTGGTCGCCTACGAGGAGCGCGGACTGCTCGGCTCGGGCGGGGTGTTCGGCATGGCCGGGCCCACCGATGTGGCGGACGCGTCGAAGGTGATCTCCTGGGCGTTGCGTCACACCGGGGCCGACCCGCGCCGGGTCGGGATGTGCGGCGTGTCGTACGGGGCGGGCGTCAGTCTGCTGGCCGCCGCCGCGGACTCCAGGGTGCGGGCGGTAGCGGCCATGGCCGGCTGGGCGGACACCCTGGAGACGTTCGTCGGAGGCGGCACGCGCCGGCTGCAGATGTCGCTCTTCCAGTCCACGATCGCACGCCTGGAGGCGCGGCCGAGCCCCGATCTGCGCAGGGCCATGGCGGACTACTTCGGCAGCCCGGAGCCGACCCCCTTCCTGCGCGAGTGGATGCGGGTGCGGTCGCCCATGACCTATACCGACCGGCTCAACGCCCACGGTACGCGGGTGCTGCTGGCGCAGACCTGGTCCGATGGGCTCCAGCCGCCGAACCAGGTCATCCGCTTCTTCGGCCGCCTCCGCGGGGACAACCGCCTGGAATTCCGCCCGGGCGACCACGGGGTCGCGGAGGGTCTCGCGCTGACCGGGCTGCCGACCGCGTCGTGGACGAGCGCCTACCAGTGGCTGAGCCGGCACCTGGGCGGACCGCGGAAGGGCGGCGGCGGGCCGTCGGTCGTCCTGCAGCCCCGCGGGCGGTTTCCCCGCCATCCCGAGGAGCACTACCCGAGCTGGCGGGCGGCCACCTCGCGGTGGCTGTCCCCTGCCCTGGGGCCATCGGCCGGCGCGCATCCCCTCATCCACGCCCGCCGGGATTCCGGCGCCAACGGCGGCGTGATCATCCTCTCCGGGGCGCTCGACCAGGGGCTCGGGCTACCCCCCATCAGCCTGCCCGCGCTGCTCCCGCGACGGGCCGCGGCGGTCTGGCGGACCGCCCCGGCCGGCCGGACCCAGCACCTGCGCGGCATCCCCCGCCTGCGGACCGTGGTGACCCCGTCCGCGTCGCGCGGCACGTTCATCGCCTATCTCTACGACGTCGGCCCCTCGGGCATCGGCAAGCTGATCACGCATGCGCCGTACTCGTTCGCCCGCCACCGCCCGCACGCGCCGCGCCCGGTCGAGCTCGAACTCTTCGCCACCGGCTACGAGCTGCCCGCCGGGCACCGGCTGGCCCTCGTCATCGACGGCGCCGACCCGCTCTACCTGTCCCGGAACCCGGCGCACGCCACGATGTCCTTCGACAGCGCGGCCACGCGACTGAGTCTTCCGCTGCGGTGACCGCGCGTCGCCACGGCGCCGCCCCACCGACTCACCGGTCCACCGCCATCGCACCCGCGCCCGCCATTATTCGGTGCGCGCCGAAGATTCCGCCCCGTACGGTCTGCCCATGACGATCTTGCCGGACGGTGTCCGTTCGAGGAATGGGGCCGCCCTGGGGGCGGCCGTGGTGTCGGTGGCGCTGTGGGCCTCGGCCTTCGTCTCCATACGCAGCGTGGGGACCGCGTACTCCCCCGGCGCCCTGGCGCTGGGGCGCATCGCCGCCGGTTCCGTGGTGCTGGGGGCGCTCGTCCTGGTCCGGCGCGAGGGGTGGCCGCCCCGGGCGGCGTGGCCGGGCATCCTCTGCTCCGGGGTGCTGTGGTTCGGCGCGTACATGGTGGTGCTCAACTGGGGCGAACGGGAGGTGGACGCCGGCACGGCCGCCATGCTGACGAACATCGGGCCGATCCTCATCGCCCTGCTGGGCAGCCGGTTGCTGGGCGAGGGGCTGCCGCCGGCGTTGTTCGCGGGCATGGCGGTGTCCTTCTCGGGTGCGGTGGTCGTCGGGTTCTCGATGTCCGGGTCGGGAGGGGCCTCGGTGCTCGGCGTGGTGCTGTGCCTGCTGGCGGCGTTGTCGTATGCCACGGGTGTGGTGGCTCAGAAGTCCGCGCTCCGGCACGCCAGTGCGCTGCAGGTGACCTTCTTCGGCTGCCTGACCGGCGCCGTCGCGTGCCTGCCCTTCACCGGTGTCCTGGTGCGGGAGGCGGCGCGGGCCCCGCTGCCGGCGACCCTCAACATGGTCTACCTGGGGGTCTTTCCGACCGCCATCGCCTTCACCACCTGGGCTTTCGCCCTGTCCCGCACCACGGCGGGCAGGATGGGCGCCACCACCTACGCGGTGCCGATGCTGGTGGTGGTGATGTCCTGGGTCGCCCTGGACGAGATCCCCGGCGCGCTCACCCTGGCCGGCGGCGCGCTCTGTCTGGCCGGGGTCGCGGTCTCCCGCCGCTCCTCCTCCGGCAGGTCGGCCGGCCGCCGCACGGCGGCGCCGTCCGCTTCCCCGGCAGCGGCTGATCGTCCTCGAGGCGACCGTGCGGAAGCGGACCGGTGAGGGTGGAGCCGCGCGGGTGGTCGCCGGTCATGCCTGCCGCAGCGCCGGGTTGGGGATGAGGATGCGGCGCAGGGTGGATTCCACCTGGCCGCGGGTGGGGGGCTCTCCGGCGGCGAGGCCGCGCAGGGTGAGCCCGAGCATGGCGGCTCCGGCGGCCTCGGCGGTGTCCTGGTCCACATAGGCGCGCAGCGCGTTGGTGGTCAGCTCGACGTCCCGGTCGGCGATCGGCCGCAGGGCCGGGCGGCGCAGCGCGGCCACGAACAGCTCCAGCTGCACCGTCTGCTGGTCGCGTTGGGGGCCGAAGACGCCCATCAGGACGTCGGTGAGCAGGACGGTGAGCTGTTCGGGGGTGAGCCCGGGGCGCCGGGCGACCCAGTCCTCCAGGTAGGCGGCGTAAGCGTCGACGGCGCGGCTCAGCGCGGCGTGGATGAGGTCGTCCTTGGTCGCGAAGTGGTACGTCGTCGCGCCCAGCGGGACGCCGGCCTCCTCGGCGACCGCCCGGTGGGTCAGCCCCTCGATGCCGCGTGCGGCGATGACGCGCTCGGTGGCGGCGGTGATCTCCGCGACCCGCCGCCGCGGGTCGCGCCGCCGCTTGGCGGCGGGCTGGTCGGGCATGTCGGTCCTCCGGTCTCACTGAACCCACCACTGTAGTACAGATGTACTAGCGGACCCACACGCCAGGACGGGTCGGGGCGGACGGGTCCCGGCGGGGGGGGTGGGCGACCGGCCCAGCGTCACATCACTCGTTCGGCTCAACAAGCCGTCTACACGGGGCAATTGGTCGGCCCGGGACCGAGGCATCCGCGCCTCGATGGGGTGTGGGCTCTGCATCATGGAGCCATGGACGAGACGCGTGAACTCCTTACCCAGGACGAGGTGAACGACCTCCTCAGCGACGACGAACGCGACGCCGGATGGGAGGACGACGAGTCGTACGAGTGGAGCAGGTGAGATACGCGCATGCCACGGACTCGAGAATCACGGCGCATCGGCCGTGACCGGCAGGCCGGGCGTCCGGGCGGGAGCCGGCCGCCTCCCGCCCCGGCCGCGACCCTGACCCCGGGGACGCGAACGCCGGCCCGAGGCGGCCGCTGAAGGGGATCGTCGCGTGGAGATCGTCGCGCGGACCGGAGGGAGCGGCCCGCGCGACGATCCCAGACCGCGCCCCGGAACGGCGAGCGGTCAGCGCACCGTCGAGCGGTCAGCGCACCGTCACGGCGAAGGCGGCCGAGGCGGTGGCGCCGCTGACGACGCGCAGCTCGTTCTTGCCCTTCATCCCGAGCTTGGCACGCAGCGAGTAGCCGCCGCCCTTGTTGATGACGGTGGTGGCGGGCAGGGTGACCCACTTGCCGCGCTGCTTCTGCTGGAGGGCGGCCTTGCTCGCCGCCGGGATACCGGTGGCCTTGCCGGTGATCCGGAACTCCTGCCAGGCGCGGACGGCGCTCACCGACGGCTTGGCGGTGATGGCGGCCTTGGCCTTCGGCTGAACCTTCGTGTGGACCTTCGCCTGCGTCGCGGGCTTGGCCGGGGCGGCGGTGGCGGCCATCGCGGTCGCGGCGCCACCGGTGAGGAGGGCGGCGGTGAGGGTGGCGGCGACAGCGAGGCGGTGTGTGCGCTTCATGGCTTTTCTTCCGAATCAGGACGATTGAATGACCTTCGCCCTGATAGAGGGCAGGGTGAAGGGATGGGTTCCGTCCCGTGCCGCGCTTTTCTCACCGAAAGCGTCAAACCCCGCTGAGCGCGGGCAGCAGTTTGCGTTCCGCCCAGTCGAAGAACGGCGCCTGGTGCTCCCCGCCGATCTGGACCAGGGCCACCTGGGTGAAGCCCGCGTCCGAGAAGGCGCGCACGGCATCCACCACCGCGTCCACGTCATCGCCGCAGGGGATGGAGTCCGCCACGTCGTCCGGGCGCACATACGTGGTGGCGGAGGCGAAGGCGCTGGGGCCGGGGAGCTCGGAGTTGACCTTCCAGCCTCCGCCGAACCAGCGGAACTGCTCGTGCGCGCGCCGTACCGCCGCCTCCCGATCGGTGTCGTAGGCCAAGGGGAGCTGTCCGACCCGGGGCTTGCCCGAACCGCCGTGCCGGTCGAAGGCGTTCAGCAGCTCGGCGTCCGGCTCCACCGCGATCACCAGGTCGGCCAGCCGTCCGGCGAGTGCGCAGGACTGCGCCCCGGAGACCGCGACGCCGATCGGGGGCGGCCTGTCCGGCAGGTCCCACAGTTTCGCCGACTCCACGTCGTAGTGCGGGCCACGGTGGTTGACGTATCCGCCGGCGAACAGCTCCCGGATGATGACGATCGCCTCCTCCAGCATCTCCTGGCGGACGTCGGCGGGCGGCCAACCACCGCCGATGACATGCTCGTTGAGGTTCTCCCCGGACCCGAGGCCGAGCCGGAACCTGCCCTCGGCGAGCAGTTGGACGGTCGAGGCCTGCTGGGCGACGAGGGCCGGGTGATAGCGCATCGTCGGGCAGGTCACATAGGTCATCAGCGGGATGCGGGAGGTCGCCTGGGCCGCTGCCCCGAGCACCGCCCAGACGTTGGGGGCGTGCCCCTGGGAGTCCAGCCAGGGGAAGTAGTGGTCGGAGGCCACGGAGAAGTCGAAGCCGGCGTCCTCGGCACGCTGGACGTCCCGGACCAACTGCCGGGGCCCGGCCTGTTCCGTCATCATCGTGTATCCGATATCCGTCATGCCGGGCGGGTTCCCCTGCTCTCCCAAGGGAAACGGACCCCGACCCGGCCTCCCTCGCCACCGGCCCCCGGTCTCGTCGTCACCCGGCCCCGGCCTCGTCGTCACCGGACCTCACCCACGGTGAAACGCGGTCACGCGGGCCTGGGGCGCGTGGTGAGGGAGACGAGGGGGATGACCGCCAGCGCGAGGATGCCGCCGCCCGCGGCCAGGACCGGGTAGTCGCTGCCCGCGACGACCAGGCCGGAGACCATGCCGCCGGTGGTGCCGGCGATCGCCATGCCGACGTCGACCAGGCCCTGGGTGGAGGCCCGGGTGGCCAGCGGCACCGCGTCGGTGATGAGGGCGGTGCCGCTGACCAGGCCCATGTTCCAGCCGATGCCGAGCAGGACGAGGGCCGTGGCGAGGAGGGGGGTGCTGTGCGGCGGGGAGAGGGCGGCGAGGACGCCGGCGGCCGGCAGGACCACTCCGGACGCCGCGGCCACCCGCAGCCGGCCGATCCGGTCGACCAGCAGGCCGGTCAGCGGCGAGGGCAGGAACATCGCGCCCACATGGAGGGCGATGACCAGACCGGCCGCCTGGGTGCCGTGGCCTTGGTCGGTCATGTGGACCGGCGTCATCGTCATGATGGCGATCATCACCAGCTGCCCGGTGATCATCACCGCCGCGCCCGTGACGAGGCCGGCGCCGCCGCGGCTGTCCGGTGCGTCCGGTTCACAGGCCGGGGCCGCGGCCGGGCTCGCGGCCGGGGCCGCCGTCTCCTCGCCCGCCAGCTCGCGGGCCCGGCGCAGCGGGTCGGGGCGCAGCCAGCCGGCCAGCACGATCCCGGCCGCCGTGTAGGCGACGGTGGCCAGCAGGAACGGGCCGGCGAGGCGCGGGATGCCCCAGGCTGCGGCGACGTCCCCGGTGACGTCCACGAGGTTGGGGCCGACGACCGCGCCGAAGGTGGTGGCGAGCAGGACCGTGCTCACCGCCCGGCCCCGCCGGGTGGGCGGGGCCAGGTCGGCGCCCGCGTACCGGGCGAGCAGGTTGGTGGCGGTGCCCGCGCCGTAGACGACGAGAGTGAGGAAGAGCAGCGGCACGCTGTCCGCGGCGGCCGCCACGACGACACCGAGGCTGCCGGCGGCCGCCGTGGCATAGCCGAGGGCCAGTCCGGGCCGGCGGCCCCAGCGCTGGGAGAGGCGGCCGATGGCGATGGCGCCCAGCGCGGCTCCGGCGGTGAACAGGGCGGTCGGCAGGCCGGCGAGGCTGGTGGAGCCGAGCATCTCCTCGGCGAGCAGCGCCCCCACGGTGATGCCCGCGGCCATCCCGGCGCCGCTGAGGATCTGGGAGATCACCAGGACGGTCAGGATGCGTCTCTGCTCGGGTGGCGCGGTCGGCTCCGCGGTGCCGTGCGTGGTCTGCCCGGCCGGCGCAGCGCCCATGGCCGTCCCTTCTGTTCGGTCTCCGGTACTCCGGAGACCCTTATGCGGCCGTGAGCGGTTCGAGCGCGGAGATCTCGGCGAGGGACATGTCCATCCGCTCGTGCAGGAAGCGGACGATGGTCCAGTGCGGCAGCACGCCCTCGTCGAAGGGCCCGAACGCGGCGCGGTACAGGGGTATCCAGCGCAGCGCCTCCTCTATCACCTGCTCGCGGCCCGGCTCTTCCTGGTAGGTCTCGTAGGCGATGCTGCGGTGGTGGATGAAGAATCGCCCCGGCAGGCGCTCCTCGCACAGCTCGCGGTACTCGCGCGTCTGGAGGATGAGGTAGTGCCAGATCTCGTCGATCTCCTGCTCGACGGGGAGGAAGAGGCCGCCGAGCTGTTCGCGGTGGCGGGAGACGAGGTAGAGGTAGCGGAGGCATTCGAGGACCTGGCGCTCGACGTGGTCGCGCTCCGCCCCGGTCCTGCCGGTGGCGTACCGCACCACCTCGTCGTGGAGGCGGTCGCCGAGGAGGTCCTTCAGCTCCTCGGGGGTGAGGCGCGGCTGGGTGGTCTGTGCGGTCATGGGTGGTCCCGTCGTGCGGTGGGGGTCTTCGGGTCGGTGGTGAGCCAGGTGTACTTGCCGGACGGTCCGATGGGGATGTGCGCGCGGTGGTCAAGGCGGCAGCGGCGTCCGGTCAGATCGCCGACGGCCTGCTCCAGGGCGGTGGTCTCCGTGGCGTCCAGCGGTTCACCGTCGAAGGTGGTGTGGCTCAGGCGGCAGTCCTTCGCACCGGTGAGCCGCAGTTGGTGGAGGAAGACCCGGGAGGAGACGGCGCTGATCCTCTCGTCGAGGTCCGCCTGTGCCACGGGACCGCGGTCCGAGCCGAGCAGCTCCTTCTCGCGGCCGCAGAAGGCGGCGATCTTCTCCGGGTCGGGCGTGCCGTCCAGGGTGCGCACGCAGTCGCCCGAGCGGTACCGGACCAGCGGCATGTAGGGGTTGCGGACGCTGGTGACGATGAGGCTGTGGATCTCGCTTCCGGGCTCCACGGGGATCAGCTCGACGCTCATCCGGTCCAGGTAGGGCCGGTACCGGCCGTCGCGGTCGCTGTAGTACAGATAGCCCAGCTCGGTGCTGCCGAAGAGGTCGATGACCGGGCAGTCGAAGTGCTCGCGCAGATACCGCCGTACGCCCCGCGGGGTGTACTCGTAGGCGTGGATGATGCTGGCGGGCCGCGGGAAGGCGTCCCACAGGTCCCACTCGTCCACCTTCCGTACCAGGTGGGCCAGGTGGTAACCGGAGCAGTCCAGGTGGTAGCGGCCCTGCGGATGCTCCTGGCAGACGGCGCGGATCTCGGCCAGCATCCGCTCGACCTCCGCGCGCTCCCACCCCGCCGGGTCGAGCCGCAGATTGAGGTAGAGGGTGCGGTCGTCCAGCCTGCGCTCGTCGAGGGAGGGGACCGCCTCGGGTTCGGACCCGCGCTTGCCGGCGTTGACCCGGGCCACGTGCTCGGTGGCCAGCACCGTGGTCAGTGAGACCCGCCGGCAGCCCTGCCGCCAGGTGTCGGCGATGTCGGGGTGCTCGCTCCAGAGCCGGTAGTAGGAGTGGAGCAGGAAGTACGGGGGCCGGATGAGCCGCATCCGGGCGTGGTTGGTGCCGGTGGAGAGCACGTACTCCGCCTCGCCGGTCTCCAGCGCCCTGGCGAGTCCCGGGGTCATCCAGTTGTCGGGAAAGCCGCGGGCTATCTCGGGTTTCTCGAGTATGGGGAAGTGTCCCCGCTCGACTGAGGTGCGGTAGATCGGAATGTCCCGTACGCGGTCGATGATGTCGGCCGTCGGCTGACCGTGCATTGCCACCCTCGGTTGTCCTGGAAGAAGCTTCACGCCCCGTAGGTGCGGCACGGGGCGGGGCCGGAGTGGGCCGGTCGGCTCGCCGCGGTGCCCGGCCGTGGCCGGCCCACTCCGGTCAGGCGGTGGAGCGTCCGGTCAGGAGATGCAGCCGGTCTTGCCCGCCACGCTTATGCAACCGGCCTTCGGGGACGCGCTGATGCAGCCGTCCTTCGCACCCTGGGCGGAGTTGGCGGCGACCCAGCGCTGCCAGACCTGGTCCTGCGCCATCTTCTTGATCAGCTGTTCCATGGCAAACCTCCGGAATAAGGGAAATGTGACGAAGACTGGCTTTGTCCCGCCACCCAAAACGGTAAAGCGATGGTCAATGAAGTGTCAATGGATCACCAAGTGATGTGGTGTCAATCAAGCCAGTCCGGAAGGGGCGTGGCGGGATGCCCTCGGCGGCTGCCGGTGCGCGCGCACGGGCACGCCGGGGCTGCCCGCGGCCGTTCGCCTACGGGCAGCCCCTTGTGTGGTGCCTGGATCTCCGGTCAGCCGGCCACCGGCACCGGTGAGGCGGTCTCCTCGTCCTCCCCGGCACACTCCCGCATCAACACCGGCTCGATACCGCTGTCGTTGTGCCGGGCGGCCCAGTTCTCCAGGGCGGCGCGACAGGCGTGATCCAGATGCCGGACGGCGGACAGGTCGAGCTCGATGGGCCGGTCCTTCGGCAGGGCTTCCAGCGTCTCCAGGATGCGCGGCAGCCGGAGGAAGGTGGCGTTGCCGGTGAGCGTCACCACCAGCCTGCCGCCGGTGAGTTCACGGGTGCTGAGGTGAATGTGCGAGGTCTCCCAGGCCGACTTCACCACGGCCAGCACCAGGCCCAGCACCACGCCCTCGAACATGCTGGTCGTCACGATGGCGACGGAGGTGACGGCGAGGACGACGGCCTCTCCCCGGTGATCGCGCCACAGCGGGCCGATGTCCTTGACGGGGATCAGCTTGCAGCCCGCGTGCACCAGCACACCGGCCAGGGCCGCGAGCGGGATGATCCCGATCGCCGCCGGCAGCAGCACGGTGAACAGCAGCAGCCACAGTCCGTGCAGGATGCGGGAGACCTCGGTGCGGGCGCCCGCCTGCACGTTGGCGGAGCTGCGGACGATCACCGCGGTCATCGGCAGCGCCCCGAGCACGCCGCAGAGCGTGTTGCCCACGCCCTGGGCGACCAGTTCCTTGTCGTAGTGGGTGCGCGGGCCGTCGTGCATACGGTCCACCGCCGCGGCGCTGAACAGCGATTCGGCCGAGGCGATGAGGGTGAAGGCGAGGACCGTGCCGAGAACGGCGACATCGCCCAGCGAGGTGAGGTCGTTCAGCGCGGGCGGCTGGATGGCGTCGACCAGGCCGCGCACCTCGACGTTGGCGACGTCCAGACCACCGGCCGCCGTGACGGCCGTGGCGAGCGCCACCGCGGCCAGCGGGGCGGGGACCAGCTGCACCTTGGCGGGCAGCTTCTTCCACCCGACGAGCACGACGATGGTGCCGAGGCCCACCGCGAAGGCGGTCAGCGCGGCGCGGCTGGTGGCGATGGACTCGATCAGCCCCGGGATGCCGAAGATCTTGTCCAGGCCCGAGCGTGGCTGTTTCACCCCGGCCATGGTGTAGAGCTGGCCGAAGATGAGCACCAGTCCGATGCCGGCCAGCATGCCCTGGACGACGGAGACGGAGATGGCCCGGAACCAGCGGCCGAACCGCAGGAGGCCGAGGGCGACCTGGAGCGCTCCGGTGACCAGCACGATGGCACCGAGCATGCTCAGGCCGAACTCCCGGACGGCCTCGAAGACGAGCACCGTCAGGCCGGCGGCGGGCCCGCTGACCTGCATGGTGCTGCCGGGCATGCAGCCGACGACCAGACCGCCGACGATGCCGGTGATCAGGCCGAGTTCGGCGGGCACGCCCGACGCCACGGCCACGCCGACGCACAGCGGCAGGGCCACGAGGAAGACGACGATCGAGGCGAGCGCGTCCTGACGCAGGACGGCCGGGCTCTTGAAAGCGGAGAACGCGGAAAACATGGGTGAGGATCTCTCGGTCTTCGTATCAGGCCGGTTCACAGGGCTCCGAACGCCAGGTCGCCCTCTTCGGGTCGGTGGACCGAGACCACTCCGGTGTGCACCTCGTAGTACCAGGCGTGCAGGGCGAGCGTGCCTTGGTCCATCCGCTCCCTGACGCAGGGGTAGCCGCGCAGCGTCTCCAACTGCGCGACGGCGTGGGCCTGTACGGCCTCGGCGACGTCGATGGGGTCCGCGGTGACGGAGCGGACGGAGGCGTGCGGCGGCACGGCGTGTTCCAGCCAGCCGCGGACGGCGGGTACGGCGTCGAGGTCGTCACCGCGGACGACGGCGCCCACCGCGCCGCAGTGGGAGTGTCCGCAGACGACGATGTCGCGGACGCCGAGCACGCGCACCGCGTACTCGATGGTGGCCGCCTCACCGGTGGGGCGGTCGTCACCGGGGTACACAGGGACGATGTTCCCCGCGGTGCGCAGTTCGAAGAGTTCGCCCGGGCGTGCCCCGGTGAACAGAGCGGGGACGACACGCGAGTCCGAGCAGGTGATGAAGAGGACTTCCGGGGACTGCCCGGCCTCCAGGGAACGGAAGCTCTCGGCATGCCGGGGGTCGGCCACATGCGTGGCTGAGAAGGAACGCGCGTTGTCGATCAGGGACTTCATGATGGCCTGCCTCCTGCGCCGCTGCGGCGTGCTGCCGGGGCGCGGTGTGGTCGGGTCGGTCAACAGGTATCGGCGGGCGGCGACATGCCGGGGACCGCGCCCCCGGAGGGCGCCACGCCGCTGCGGCTCATGCTGCAGGACGGCCGCGACTGGCACTTTACCAGCGCATTACCCCTGCGTGACAGATTAAATCGACGCCAAAGACCGTACAAAGGCAGCCACTTGAACAGGTAATGGATCGGTCTTGGGTGGTTGGACTCGGACCGATCCCCTCCGGCGCGCCGGCCCCCCGCCGCAAGATCGGCTCCCGCGGCCGGAGGACCGGCTCTCGCCGCCGGGCTACCGGAAGGGATCTCCCGCCACCCCGCTGAGGCGCACGAGCCCCGGCCCTTCCCCTACGACCTTCGCGTAGAGGGTGTACGCCCACCCCTCTTCCTCGGCCTTGGCGCGCGTCCAGGCGAGCACGTCCTCCACGTCGGCGCCCGACACCTCGTACTCGTGGGAGGTCATGGTGGGCTTGTCCCAGAAGCAGGCCCGGTACTCGGCGTGGTCCTGTTCCCAGGTGGTGTCCCGGGGGTCGACTTCTCGAATGCGCATGGGATCACCGTACGTTCTCGCCGACCGCCGCCGCGGGCTCGGTCTCGGCCGGCACCGGCGCGGGATCGACCTCGGCGGGCGTCGTGGCGGGCTGCTCGGAGGCGGCGGTGCGGCGGGCGAGGGCGGGAGCGAGCGCGCCGATGGCGAGCGCGGCGGCCACTCCGGCTATCGCGCTGAACCACCACAGGACGGCCGGTCCGACGGTGGCGTACACGGTGGTCCCCAGGCCCAGCGCGGTGAACCGGGCGATGCCCCAGGTCCACTGGTAGCTGCCCTGGTAGCGACCCCGGGCGTCCTCCGGCGCGAGGCCGGCGACGATCGAACCGGCGATTCCGCCGACGACCGCCTCGCCCACCGACCACAGCGCCACGCTCGCGGCGTAGCTCCAGGCGTCGTCGGCGATGCCGGTGAGCGCCACACCGATGGCGACCAGGGCGCTGCCGGCCATGTAGACGGGGATCTGGCCGAGTCGGGCCAGCACGGTGGTGGCGACCGGCTGGAGGACCACGACCAGCGCGGCGTTGAGGGTGGCCATCAGACCCAGCGTGGTGGCGGGCAGACCGTCGTCGCGGATGGCCAGCGGGAGTGCGACCTCGGTGAACGTGTAGATCACCAGGGCGATGTAGAACAGCGGCAGCAGCGCTCTCATCAGCGGGTCCCGGAACACCACGCCGTAACCGGCTCCGTTGCCCGGCCGGGTGGCGCCGGTGGTGGCGGGCCGGGTGCCGCGCCCGCCGGGGAGCAGGGTCGCGGCGATCACGGCGTACCCGAGCGAGGTGGCCACGTCCACGGCGAACAGCAGCCAGTAGCCGTGCTCCGCCAGGAAGCCGCCGAGCACTCCGGCCGCCGCGGTGCCGATGTTGACCGCCCAGTGGAACAGCGAGAACGCCGCCCGGCGCCGGTCGGCACCGACGCTGTCGGTGAGCAGCGCGCCCGCCGCCGGGCCGACCATGCTGCCCGCGCCGCTGAGGAGGACGGCCGCGAGCGCGAGGGTGACGACGCCCGGCGCGGCGAAGAGCAGGCCCTGCCCGGCGGCGGTGCCGACGAGCCCGGCCACCATGGTGGGCCGCCGGCCCACCCGGTCGGCGAGCACCCCGCCGAGCACCGGTCCGATCAGGTTTCCCGCGCCCAACGCGCCCAGGATGTAGGGGACCTGCGAGGTGGGAATGGAACGCGAGCCGAGGTAGTAGACGAGGAAGGGAGTGACCAGGTAGCCGAGTCGGTTGACCACGGTCCCGGCGAAGACGATCCAGGCGGTGCGGGGCAGCCCGCTGAAGGTGGAGAGCATGGCTGGAATGCTGCGTCCGGCGCTATGGTGGCCGCCATTGATTAAGGACAGTCTTAATCCACCGCACCCCGGAGGTTTTGTGCCCACCGAACTGGCCTTCTCCGCAGGCGATCTGGCGCTCACCCGCTTCGCGGTCTCCCCGATGTGGGAGGTGGTCACCAGCTTCCGCGTCCTGGCCTCCGGCTCCGCGCACCCGGTGCACCGGAACTGGGTGGACCAGGTCCGGCCGCGGGTGGCCGCCGCCGGACTGGACTCCGGCTGGCTCGCCGAACTGATCCCGCCGCGCGGCTATCTCTGCGACTTCCTCAACCCCCTCCCCGCCGAGCCGGCGCCGACGCTCGACGCGGAGCTGGCCGCCATCCGCGCCACTCCGGACGGCCTGGTGGCGGACGATCTCGACAAGCTGGGCAGCACCACACCCCGCTGCCAGGCGCTGCGCGCCGATCCGCCGTCCCGGCTGGCCCGGGTCGCCGAGGAGATCGAGACGTACTGGGAGCTGGCCCTCGCCCCCTACTGGGCCAGGATCCGGACGGTGCTGGAGGCCGAGGTCTTCCACCGCTCCCGGCAGGCCGCCGAGTACGGCGCGGGGCATCTGCTCAACGATCTGCACGCCACCGTGAGCTGGGACGACAACACCCTCCGGATGGTCCAGGGCCACTGCTGCCTGTCCCGGGAGTCGACCGGGGCGGGGCTGCTGCTGGTCCCCTCGGTCTTCGCCCGGCAGGTGCTCACCTGGTCGCGGGCGCCCGAGCCACCGCAGCTGGCCTACCCCGCCCGGGGCATCGGCACCCTGTGGGAGACCCGCCCGGTGCCCCGGGCCGAGGCCATCGCCGCCGTCCTGGGGCGCTCCCGGACCCGGCTGCTGACCGAGCTGGACGCCCCCGCCTCCACCACCGAACTCGCCGGCCGGACCGGGATCTCGGCGGCCGGCGTGTCGCAGCAGCTGACCGCGCTCCGCGACGCCGGCATGGTCAGCGCGCACCGGGCGGGCCGCTCGGTGCTCTACGCCCGTACGGCCATCGCCGAGTCGCTGCTCACCGCGGCCGGCTGAACCGGATCCGGCCCCGGGCGCCGCGTCCGCGGTTACGATCACAGAGCCGTCCGCCGCGCCGGCCCGGCACCCGGGCCGGCGACGGCGACGGGACTCTTCGAGCCAGGGGGATGCCGTGCTGGAGACCTTCGCCGACCTGTCCACGCCGCTGCTGGCCGATGCCTGCGTCCGGTTGGAGGTGCCACTGCGCGTCGCGCCGCCCGGCATCCGCCCGGTCCTGGCCGGGCAGCGGATCGCCGGACGAGCCCTGCCCGCGCGGCACTACGGCAGCGTGGACGTGTTCCTGGAGGCGTTCGGCAGCGCCGACCCCGGTGACGTACTGGTCATCGACAACGGTGGGCGGCTGGACGAGGCGTGCGTCGGCGATCTGGCCGTACTGGAGGCCCGGGCCTCGGGTCTGACGGGGCTGGTGGTGTGGGGACTGCACCGGGACACGCCGGAGCTGGCCGAGATCGGCCTGCCCGTTTTCAGCTACGGCAGCTGCCCGGCCGGGCCGGTGCGGCTGGACGAGCGGGAGGCCGAGGCGCTGACGGCCGCCCGGTTCGGACCGCACCTGGTGAGCGCGGAGGACCTCGTCTTCGGCGACGCGGACGGCGTGCTGTTCGTCGCGGCCGGACGCGCCGAGGAAGTGCTGGCCACGGCGGAGCGGATCCGGCGGACCGAGCGCGAACAGGCGCGCGGGATCGAGAAAGGGCGGACGCTGCGCCAGCAGACCGCCTTCGACGACTTCCTGGCGCGTCGCGCCGCCGATCCGTCCTACACCTTCCGGCAGCACCTGCGGCGCGTCGGCGGGGCCATCGAGGAGTAGCGGACACCCCCTAAGGGGGTCCGATGGGCTGCCGTCGGGGGCCGGGCGACCCTACCCCCCGGGAAGCCCCGGGTGGCGGAATTCATCACACCTTGAGTGGTCCCGAGCCAGGGGTGCGCGCAGCTCGTACCAATGGGTGGCCAGCGCGCAGCGGAACGCCGAAGGGGCCGAGCCCGGCTCCGGTCGGCTTCGCTGCGCTCCCCCGACCGGAGGTTGTGTGAGTTGAGCCACCGACGAGTGAACAAGCGGACGACTGTGATGGCGGCGGCCGCCGGAACCGCCCTCCTGGCGGCGGCGATCCTGCTCCCGGACGCCAACGCGAGCCCGGACGAGAAGTCCGCCGTGCGGGCCTTCACCGCCCGGTCCGCGACGCGGCTCGGCACCACCCTCGCGTCCGATCTGGGCGCGGACGCCGCGGGCTGGTACTACGACGGCCGCAGCCGGCGGCTGGTGGTGAACGTGACGGAGGAGAGCGCCGCCCGGCGGGTCCGGGAGACCGGGGCCGTGGCCAGGACCGTGCGGCACAGCATGGCCGAACTGCGCTCCACCACCCGCGCGTTGCGCGCCTCGGCGGCGCCGCCCGGCACCGCCTGGTCCATCGACCCGCGGACCAACAAGGTGCGGGTGCTCGCCGACAGGACGGTGACGGGTCAGCGGCTGCGCGCCTGGACCCGCGACCTGGAGCGGATGGGCGGCCTGGTGTCCGTGCGGCGGTCCGGTGGCGAGTTCCGGGCCTTCGACACGGACGGCGGCGTCAACGGCGGCGACGCGATATTCGGCGGCGGGTCCCGCTGCTCGCTCGGCTTCAACGTCACCGTCGACGGAGCTCCGGCGTTCCTGACCGCCGGGCACTGCGGCAATATCGCCCGGAGCTGGACCAGCGACCAGCAGGGGTTGCGGCCGCTGGGCACCACGCGCGAATCCCGCTTCCCGGGCAGTGACTTCGCGCTGGTGACGTATGACGACCCCGCCGCCGGGGCCTCCGGCAGCGTCGACCTCCAGGACGGCGGCACCCAGGAGATCACCCGGGTCGCCGAGGCCGCGGTGGGCATGGAGGTGCAGCGCAGCGGCAGCACCACCGGCCGGAGCCAGGGGACGGTCACCGGGCTCGACGCCACGGTCAACTACGGCAACGGCGACATCGTGAACGGCCTCATCCAGACGGACGTGTGCGCGGAGCCGGGCGACAGCGGCGGCGCGATGTTCTCCGGCGACGCGGCCGTCGGTCTCACCTCCGGCGGCAGCGGCGACTGCACGCGGGGCGGCGAGACCTTCTTCCAGCCGGTCTCCGACGCGCTGGAGGCCACCGGCGCCGTCCTCGCTGCCCCGGACGGTGCCTCCCAGGACGGTGGCTCCCAGACCAGCGGCCCTCAGGCCGGCGCCCCTCCGACCGGCGGGCTCCCGTAGCCTCGGTCCATGTCGAACGCGCCATTGGTCCCTGCCGACTTCGCCGTGCCCGAGGAGCTGGTCACCCCCGGGTTCCGGCTGGAGCCGCTGGGCCCGCAGCACAACACCGCCGATCTCGCCGCCTGGACCGCGGGGATCGAGCACATCCGGTCCACGCCCGGTTTCGAGGGCCGGGACTGGCCGCCGCCCGGCGGTATGTCCGCGGCTGACAACCTCCGCGACCTGGAGCGCCACGCGGCCGACTTCCGGGAGCGCACCGGCTTCACCTACACCGTGCTCGACCCGGTGGCCGAAGGCGAGGTGCTGGGCTGTCTGTACATCTACCCCTCCCGTACCGAAGCGGGTGTCACCGATGTCCGCTCCTGGGTGCGGGCCGACCGCGCCGAGCTCGACAAGGTGCTGTACGACGCGGTGTCCGAGTGGCTCGCCACCAGCTGGCCCTTCGGCACCGTGCGCTACGCGCCGCGCTGAGCGCCCCGCCGGGCGCTGAGCGGCGGCCGGGGCGTCCACTTCCGGTGGACGCCCCGGCCGTCCGGCGATCAGCCGTGCGGTGGCGGTGTGCCGAGCCGCGGCCGCCGGGTCACACGATGCGGATGCCGAGGGCCCAGGCGGTGATCGTGGCCGGGTCCGATATGTGGTGGTCCTTGGAGGCCGCACTGAAGCTGGGGGTCTGGGTGGTGGCCGGTTCCAGGCACCACAGCAGGTTGCCCGCGCCGCGCCAGTGCACCTCGGCGCCGCCGCCCGTGAGCGCGTATCCCTGCTGCACCGACGCCACCGCGGCGGGGTGCGGGGACTGCCCGGAGTCGGCCCGGGAGAAGCTGTTCAGGACGGTGCCGACCGGCAGGTACCGGCGCAGCGCGATGGCGTACGCGCGGATGTTGGCCGGGTCGGAGACGATGTGGTCCTTCGACCGCACCTTCCAGGAGGTCTCGGTGGCGGGGAAGGAGGCCGTGCCGAGGTTGCCCGAACCGTGCCAGTCCACCCGGAAGCCGCCGCCGACGAGCACGTAGTCGTTGGACGAGGGGATGCCGGCCTCGGCCTCCGGATGCGGGGCCGTGCCGCTGTCCGCGCGGGAGACGTACACCGAGCGCAGCAGCTGGTCGCGGCTCATCCCGGCGATCTTCATGCCGATGACGTAGGTCTCCAGCTCATGCGCCTGGGGGTCGATGTGGTCCTTGGAGCTGACGGTCCAGCCCGAGAGGTCGTCGGTGGGGTGGGAGGCGGTCAGCAGCGCGCCGTTGCCGGTGTCCGTCGCCCGGGCGCCGCCGCCGATGGCGATCATGTCGCCGTCGCCGACGAGCACGGTCTCGTTGATCCAGTGCTGCTGGGCGGGGTTTCCGTGGTGGGAGAAGACCGAAACGGTCACCTTGCCCGACGCGTCGCGGAAGGTGTTGAGCCGTGTCCCCACCGAGCTGAGCACCCGTCTGGGCTGTCTCACCGCGGATCTGGGTGCGGCGGTCGCCGCCCCGCTGCCCACGGCCGTGACGGCGGCGGCTCCGGCGATGGCGCCTGCCGCCCTCAGCACTTCTCTTCTGTTCTTCATCGACCAGCCTCTCTCGCGAAGTTTTCTCGTTTTCCCTGACCAGGCGTCGGGGCGAGGAGAAAGCTAGCCGTGTCACCAAGATGCGCATATGCCGCGACATGCGGTGTTGACACCGCCTCCGCGGGTGCGTCGAGACGTGGCCCGTCCTGGTGATCGGCCGCCCACCTGGGTGAAGCCCGGGGGGTGCGGGCGCCGCACGGCTGCCCCGGCGTCCGCTCGGGGCGGCGCCGAGGAGCGGGCGCACCGGCAAATCGGCCTGTTCCCATGCGTGGATGAGGCATACACCGGCCAATGTCGAGCGGTATGCGCACAAGTGGTCCGCCTCGCCCGTCAGGCAGATGCTGGAAGGACGAGGAGGTGCCGACCATGCCACGCGAAGCGGACGAGCCCGAGGGTGACGAGGTGGAGAGCGATTCGCAGGGCGATTCGCAGAACGGGGCGCAGGGCGATTCGCAGAACGGGGCGCAGGGCGATTCGCAGAACGGGGCGCAGGACGGGTCACAGGCCGATGCACGGCCACCGGCCGAGAAGCCGACGGATCTGCTCAAGCGCTCCTGGTGGGCGGTGCTCAAACGGACCGTCAAGGAGTTCAAGGACGATGGCCTGACCGACTGGGCCGCCGCCCTGACCTACTACGGTGTGCTGTCGCTCTTCCCGGCCCTGCTGGTGCTGATGTCGATCCTGGGCCTGCTGGGCAGCTCCAGCATCAGGCCGCTGATCGACAACCTCGGCGACCTGGCTCCCGGGGCGGCCCGCTCCACGCTCACCAGCATGCTGGAGCAGTTGGAGCGCAACCAGGGCCGGGCAGGGTTCGCGCTGGTCGTCGGCATCGTGGTCGCCCTGTGGTCCGCCTCGGCCTACATCGCGGCCTTCATGCGCGCCTCGAACGCCGTCTACGACATCGGCGAGGGCCGGCCGGTGTGGAAGACGCTGCCCATCCGGCTCGCCATCACCCTCGTCGTCGTGGTGCTGCTGGCCCTCATCGCGGTGGGCGTGGTCTTCACCGGCAACCTGGCCCGCAAGACCGGGGAGGTCCTGGGCGTGGGCGACGCGGGGATCACGGCGTGGAACTTCGCCAAGTGGCCGGTGCTGGTCTTCCTGTTCAGCCTGGTCATCGCCGTGCTGCACTGGGCCAGTCCGAACGTCAGACACGGCTTCCGCTGGGTCACCCCCGGCAGTGTGCTCGCCGTGCTCATCTGGATGGTGGCCTCCACCGTCTTCGCGCTGTACGTGGCGAGCTTCGCCGGCTACGACAGGACGTACGGCAGCATGGCCGCGGTCATCGTCTTCCTGGTCTGGCTGTGGATCTCCAATCTCGCGATCCTGCTCGGCCTGGAGTTCAACGCCGAGATCGAGCGTGGCCGCGCCATCGAGACCGGCCACCCACCGGGCGAGGAGCCGTACGTCGAGCCCCGCGACACCCGCAAACTCTGACGCGGCGGCTCACTGCGACCGCGGTTCACTGCGGCAGCGTTCACTGCGACGGCGGCTCACCACGACAGCGGCTCACCACAGCGCCACGGCGAAGGCCACGAAGAAGACCACGAAGAGCAGCGAGAGGACGACGATGAGGAGCGTGGGCCCGGCGGCCCAGCCCTTGGCGGGGTTGTGCGGGATCTCCTCGGGCCCCGCCCCGGACATGCTCGACTCGCCCGGCGGGGTCTCGCCGGGCGGCACACCGCCGCCGGGCTCCAGTCCGGGGGTGTCCCAGGGGTCGGGATCGGGGTTGTGAGCCATGACCGCTCTCCTTCCGGCGGGCCCCCGTCCCGCCTGCCGCCGGCACATGCGTCCGATGCCTGTGTGCCCAGCCGGGTTCCCGGGTGCGGCCGGGGGAAACCGGCACACCGTCGCGATCGGCCGGGTTTCCCCGGCGCGCTCGGGGTTACCCGCCAAGCCGAACGCCCGCGGCGCCGGGCAGGAGGCGACAGGAGGAGTCCATGCGGGCACTGACATGGCACGGCAAGCGGGACGTGCGCGTCGAGACCGTCCCCGATCCGCAGATCACCGAGCCGACCGACGTCATCGTGAAGGTCACGTCCACCGGTATCTGCGGTTCCGACCTGCATCTCTACGAGGTCCTGGGGCCCTTCCTGGAGCCGGGCGACATCCTGGGACATGAGCCGATGGGGATCGTCGAGGAGGTGGGCTCGCAGGTCGCCACGGTGTCCGCGGGCGACCGGGTGGTGGTGCCGTTCAACGTCTCGTGCGGCACCTGCTGGATGTGCGAGCAGGGGCTGCACTCTCAGTGCGAGACCACGCAGGTGCGCCACCGCGGAATGGGCGCGGCCCTCTTCGGCTACACCAAGCTCTACGGAGAGGTGCCGGGAGGTCAGGCGGAGTACCTGCGGGTGCCGTTCGGTGACACCCTGCCGATCAAGGTGCCGCACGGCCCGCCGGACGAGCGGTTCGTCTACCTCTCCGACGTCCTGCCCACGGCCTGGCAGGCCGTCGTCTACGCGGACATTCCCCCCGGTGGAAGCGTCACCGTGCTGGGTCTTGGCCCGATCGGCGAGATGGCGGCCCGGATCGCCCTGCACCGGGGCGCCGGGCAGGTCATCGGCGTGGACCTGGTGCCCGAGCGGCTGATCCGGGCGGCGGCCCACGGTGTGCACACCCTGGATCTGAACGAGTTCGGCAAGGACGTCGGGGAAGAGGTCCGCCGGCTCACCGAGGGCCGGGGCACGGACGCGGTCATCGAAGCCGTGGGGATGGAAGCCCACGGCGCCCCGGGGACCAAGGCGGCGCAGCAGTTCGTCGGGCTGCTGCCGGACGCCCTGGCCGAGCGGCTGATGGAGCATGTGGGCATGGACCGGATGGCGGCGTTCACCACGGCGGTCGACGCCGTGCGCCGCGGCGGTACGGTCTCCGTGGTCGGCGTCTACGGCGGCATGACGGACCCGGTGCCGATGCTGACGATGTTCGACAAGCAGATCCAGCTGAGGATGGGCCAGGCGAACGTCCGGCGGTGGGTGGACGACCTGATGCCGATGCTCGACGACGGCGACCCGCTGGGGGTGGAGGGCTTCGCGACGCACCAACTCCCGCTGGAGGAGGCGCCGCAGGCGTACCGGACCTTCCAGACCAAGCAGGACGGGATGATCAAGACCCTGCTGATTCCTTGAGTCCGACCCGGTGAGTCCTGCTGATCACCTGCGCCCTGCCGGTCGCGTGCGAGGTGCGTCCTGTGCCCCGGGTGGTTCAGCCGCGGTAGCGGCGGGCGGTCGAGGTGCGCTGGGGGCCGTCGAGCGGTTTCAGCCGCCTCTCGACCTCCCGGGGCAGCGGGCGCCGCTCCCGCAGCACCCACGGCAGCCCGCCGGCGGCTTCGGCGAAGGCGCGCGCCGAGGCGGCGGCCCGGGGCACGGTGGCGGCCAGCCGCACGGTCCGGCGCAGCGCGGTGGGCCAGGGCCGCCGGAGCCAGGTGAACCACAGGGTGTTGCGGATGCCCTGGCGGCGCCTGAGGGTGGGGTCCCGGTGCGGGGAGGCGCGGTGGTGGACGGTCCCCGCCGGGTGGCTCGCGGGGGGGTGCGGGGTGCGGTCCGCGGCGGCCGGCGGCGGGGCCGGTCATGGCCGGCCGCCCGGCCTGGCGGTGGCGGCCGCGGCACGGGCGGCCCGCTCGGCCAGCGCGGTGGTCGACCGCCCGTCGAGGTAGGGCAGCACGAGCGCCTGGCCGCCCCATTCGTGCAGGGTCTCGGCCTCCGGCAGGGCGTCGACGGCGTAGTCCCCGCCCTTGACCCACACATCCGGGCGCAGCCGGCGCAGCAGTTCCTCCGGGGAGTCCTCGCAGAAGACGGCGACCGCGTCGACGCTGCCGAGGCCGGCGAGCACCCGGGCGCGGTCGGCGGCGAGGGTGAGGGGGCGGCCGGGGCCCTTGAGCCGGGTGACGGACTCGTCGGAGTTGATGCAGACGATGAGGCAGTCGCCGATCCTGCGAGCGCTTTCCAGCAGGCCCACATGGCCGGCGTGGAGCAGGTCGAAGCAGCCTCCGGTGGCCACCACCGTGCCGCCGCGGGCGCGGACTGACTCGGCGAGGGCGAACGGGTCGGTCTCCCGCACCGGACGGGCGGGCTCGGCCCGCGGGCCGTGCCACAGGGAGCGGTTGCCCGCGCCGCCGGCCGCGACGAAGGCCGCGGCCTCGGCGACGGCGCGCTGCACGGCCTCCTCGGGCAGCGCTCCGTCGGCCAGGGCCCAGGCCGCCGTGGTGGCGAAGCAGTCGCCGGCGCCGCACGGGTCGCCGGTGGCCCGGTAGGGCACCGGCATGAGCATGGGTGTGTCGGTTCCGGCGCGCGCCAGCAGCACGCCGCGCTCGCCGAGGGTCACCGCCACGGCGGCGGCCTGCCACCGGGAGGCCAGCCGGGTACCGCGCAGCGCGTAGGCGCGCAGCGACTCGTCGTCGTCCGGGCACAGCGCGCAGGCCTCGGCCGCGTTGGGGGTGATCAGCCGGGCCCCGGCGACGGCTCGGTGCCCTTGGGGTGCGGGTCCCACAGCAGCGGCATCCGGTGCGCGGCGTCGGCCAGGTGGTCCCGGACCGTGCTCGCCGCGCCCTGGCCGTAGTCGGCGACGAGTACGGTGCCCGCCTCGGCCAGTGCGGTGCGCACGTCGTCGTTGGGCGCCCCGGGCGAGCCGCCGCCGCGGTCCACCCGCACCAGCGGGCGGCCGCCGGCGATGACCCGGGTCTTGACCGGCAGCGATCCGCTCAGCGGGATCTCCACCAGCCGGACCACGCGGCGCAGCGCGCGGCGGACGGTGCCGCTGGCCGGGTCGTCTCCGAGCGCGGTGACGAGGACCACCTCGCGTCCGCCGCGGGCGGCGAGCGCGGCGGCCAGGCCTGCGCCGCCGGGGCGGGTCCGGCTGCCGGTGACGTCCACCACCGGGGCGGGCGCGTCGGGTGCCAGCCGTGAGGAGACGCCCTCGATGTCCCGGTCCAGCAGGACGTCTCCGACGATCACCAGGGGCTGCCGGGTGCTCACGGGCACCTCCGGGCGGTGGGGCGGGCGCCGGCGGCGTCCAGGGTCTCGCAGAGCAGGTGCACCGCGAGGAGGTGGGCCTCCTGGACGGTGGCGGTGCTGTCCGCGTCGATGGACACGGTCTCGTGGGCCGCCGCGGCCAGCGGGTTGGGCCGCGGGCCGGTCATCGCCCACACCCGCAGCCCGGCGGCCCGGCCGGTCTCGGCGGCGGCGAGGAGGTTGGCGCTGCGGCCGGAGGTGGAGAGCAGCACGAGGACGTCTCCGGGGCGACCGTGCGCCGCGACCTGCCGGGCGTAGACCTGGTCGAAGCCGTAGTCGTTGCCGATGGCGGTCACACTGGAGGTCTCGGCGTGCAGGGCGATGGCGGAGTACGCGGGCCGGTCCTGCTGGTAGCGGCCGACCAGTTCGGCGGTCAGGTGCTGGGCCTGGGCCGCGCTGCCGCCGTTTCCGGCGGCCAGCGGCCGCCCGCCGACGGGCAGTACGGCGGCGAGGTGGGCGCCCCACTCCGCGATCCGGGGCAGGCTGTGCCGGCGGAAGCGGCCGAGCGCGTCCTGGAGCGACTGGCAGTGCTGGTGGGCGGCCTCGTAGGGGGACTCGACGCGCTCGCCGGGCTCGACCGGCTCGACGGGCTGGTGGGGCCTGACGGGTCCGAGGGGCTCGAGGGGCTCGACGGGCTGGACGGGCTCGGTGGGCTTGCGGAATGGCTCATGGCTGATCGGGCGGCCGTGTCCCGTTCGGACGCCGGCGGTGCCCGCACCTCCTTCGGAGTTGAGGATTCGGCGGCGTGGACCGGGGCGTACGTCGGGTCAGGCCGCTCCTGTCACGGCGGGTCGCCGGGCGAGGATGTCCAGGTAGCAGCCTTCGGTGGCGGCCGCGACCTTCTCCCAGCGGTAGTGGGTGACGACCCGTCGGCGGCCCGCCGCGCCGCAGGCGAGGCGCCGTTCGCGGTCGCCGAGGAGTTCGGCGGTGGCGCGCGCCAGGGCCTTGGCGTCGCCGGGCGGGACGAGCCGGCCGGTCTCCGGGTCGGAGACGGTGTCCAGTTGGCCGCCGACGGCGCTGGCGACGACCGGGGTGCCGCAGGACATCGCCTCCAGCGGCACGATGCCGAACGGCTCGTAGTCCGCCGGGCACAGCACCACATCCGCGGCGCGCAGCAAAGCCGGGACCTCCCTGGGAGGAACGCCGCCGGTGAAGCGGACCCGGTCCGCCACCCCGGCCTCCCGGGCGAGGGCGCGCAGCCGCCGCACCTCGGGATCCTCCTCCAGCCGGTCCGCCGGCGGGCCGCCGGCGATCACCAGTTCGGCGTCGGGCAGCTGGGCGAGGGCGGCGATGGAGACCGCGGCTCCCTTCCGCGGCACCAACCGGCCGATCTGGAGGAGTTGGTGGCGGTGCGGGCCGCGGCGGGCGGTCAGCCCGTTGGGGGTGAAGTGGTCGGTGTCGACTCCGCAGGGCACCACGCTGATCCGTTCCCCGGGGATGCCCATCCAGGTCAGTTCCGCGACCTCGTCGTGGCAGGTGGCGATGATGCGCCGGCAGCCCTGGCCCACCTGGGTCTCGTGCCGGACGCGGCTGGGCGGGCTGGTGTCGGCGTCCCGCTGGTGACGGCGTTTGACGGTGCCCAGGGCGTGATAGGTGTGGGCGAGCGGCAGGCCGCGGGCGCGCGTCGCCCGCAGCGCGGCGAGGCCGGACATCCAGAAGTGCGAGTGGACGACGTCGGGTGGCCGCAGCCGCCACTCCTCGGCCAGGAAGCGCCCGAAGGACACCATGTACGGCAGCAGCGCGTCCTTGGGTATGTGCTCGGCGGGCCCGGCCGGGACGTGCTGGACCTGGACCCCCGGCCGCAGCGGGACCCGGGCGGGCAGGTCGGTGCTGTCCCGCCGGGTGTAGACGGTGACGCGGTGCCCGCGGTCCGCCAGCGCGCCGGCGAGGCGCGCCACATGGACGTTCTGCCCGCCCGCGTCGACTCCGCCCAGGGTCGCGAGCGGGCTGGCGTGCTCGGAGACCAGCGCGATGGACAGGCCGGTGGTACCGAGGGCGGTCATGTGCGTACCTCCGTCAACAGGCGTTCCCAGTCGTGGAGAAAGCGTTTGAGGCCGTACCGGCCGAGCGCCGCCTGGCGGGCCCGGGCGCCGTCCTCGGCGGCCGCCTCCGGCTCGTGCAGGTAGGTGCGGATGGCCCGGGCCAGGGTCTGCGGCCGGTTGGACAGGGTCCCGGCCCCGGCGGGTACGGCCTCGGTGACCTCGGTGGTGGCCAGGGCGACCACCGGCATGCCCAGGTGCATGGCCTCCAGCAGGGACAGTCCCAGCGAGGTCCAGCGCACCGGGTGGAGGTAGACGCGGCGCTCGGCCATCGCGGTGTGCAGTTCGCTCTGCGGCAGGTCGGCGGTGCGGCAGCAGTCCGAGGTCAGGCCCAGGTGCGCGGGGAGGTCCTCGGTGCGCATGCCGAAGACGTCCAGCGGGGCGGCGGCCGCCAGGGCGGGCAGCAGGTCGCAGCCGACGGTCCGGCCACGGCGCACCGGTTCGTTGATCACGACCGCGGCGCGCGCCAGCCGGCCGGTGTACTGGTGGCCGGGGTCGACGATGCCGTGTTCGATCACCTCGGTGCGGGTGGAGCCGTTGTCCCAGAACAGCCGGTTGAAGTGGGTGACGTGCACCAGGGTCAGGTCGTCGCGGTCGGCGAACGGGTGCCGGGTGCGCGGTACGTCGCCGTCCGGCGCGTTGTGCTCCAGGTAGACGGCCGGCAGGTCGCGGCCCGGGCGGCGGCCGCCCAGCCAGCGGGTGGCGAGCTCCACCTCGTGCGGCCGCTGGAGGATGACCAGGTCGACCGGCTCGTCGCGCAGCTGCTCCGGCGTCAGCTCGCGTACCGAGTCCGGCCAGGAGAAGGTGCGGGCCCGGCCGAGCCCGTCCGGCCCGCGGTCCTCGGTGACCGGCACCAGATAGGTGTGCGGGCCCTGGACGAACGCGGTCGTCCAGGAGCCGTGCACATGCCACAGCAGGATGTTCATACGCTCGCCCCTCGTTCGGTGTCCGATGTTCGGTCGGTGGCGGCCGGCGGGCGGCCGTGGTCCGCCCCCGCGGCCAGCACCCGTACCGCGGCCACCACCGCGCAGTCGGGTACCGCGTCGAGGCAGGGGTGGCCGGGCACCGGGCAGCGCCGGGCCCGGCTGCCCGCGCAGGGTGCGCGCTGGTCGCCGAGGAGCACGTGCGGCACGCCGTACGGGGCCCACAGGGCGGCCGGGACCACCGGCGCGAACAGACAGGCCACCGGGGTGCCCACCGCGGCGGCCAGGTGCGCCGGTCCGGTGTTGCCGACGACCACGGCCCGGGCCCCGGCGAGCACCCCGGCCAGCTGGTGCGCGTCGGTGCGCCCGCCCAGGTCGAGTGAGTGGTCGCCGGCGACCTTGGCGGTGAGTTCCTTCTCCCCCGCGGCCCCGGTGACCACCACCCGGTGGCCCGCGGCGGCCAGCGCGGCGGCGGCGCGCGCGGCCCGCTCGGCGCTCCAGGCGCGGGCCGGGACCGCCGCCCCGGGGTGCAGGACGACGTACGGGCCGGGGCCGGTGAGGTGGCTGGTGTCGGGCGGGTCGACGACCCGCAGCGCCCCGTCGTCGCCGGGCGGCAGGGTGAAGCCGGCGGCCCGGGCGAGGTCCAGCGCCGCCTCGGCCTCGTGGCGGTACGGCGCGCGGTGGTGCCGCAACTCCAGCAGGGCGCCGGGGTAGTCCTCGCTGTCGGCCCCCGTCCAGGGGATGCCGGCCAGCTTGAGCAGCAGCGCGGCCGGCAGCGGGCTCTGGTGGTAGGAGACGAGGATCAGCGCCCGGTCGAAGCGGCCGGCCGCCAGGGTGTCGATCAGGGCGTCGGTGGCGGCCCGGCTGACGGGCGCGGGCCGCAGTCCCACCCAGGGCGCGTCGTGCACCAGGATCTCGTCGACCCCCGGCAGCAGCCGTGCCGCGGGTTCACCCAGCGGGCCGCAGAGCAGGGTGGTGTGGGAGGAGCTCGCGGCGACCGCGCGTACCGCGGGGCCGGCCAGCAGGACGTCGCCGGCGCTGTCCAGCCGGACGACCAGGGTGCGCGGGCCGGTCATGACCCGCCCCCGGGCGGGCGGCGCCCGGCCAGCACCAGCCGGACGGCGCCGAGCAGGTCCTCGGCGCACTCCTTCGCCTCGGCGGTCTCCGCCGGGCGGGTCACGGACGTCGGCACCAGCACCCCGCGCGCGCCGGCGGCGCGGGCCGCGGCGAGGTCGGCGCCGATGTCGCCGATGACGACGGTGCGGGACGGGGAGACACCGAGCCGTCGGCAGGCGGCGAGGACGAGTCCGGGGGCGGGCTTGCGGCAGCCGCACCCGTCGCCGGGCCCGTGCGGGCACACCGCCCAGACGTCGAACGGGCCCAGCAGCCGCTCCACCCGCCGCTGCACCGCCTCCACCTGATCGCGGGTCAGCAGCCCGCGCGCCACCCCGGACTGGTTGCTGACCACGCCGACGGGGATGCCTCGGGCGCGGACGGCCCGCACCGCGGCGAGCGCCGACTCCATCGGACGGACCCGCTCCGGGTCGCCGTTGTACGGCACGTCGGCGACCAGCGTGCCGTCCCGGTCGAAGAGCACAGCCTGCGGCAGTTCCTCGTCGGTCCCGCTCGGCGACGCCGGGGGCCGCCCGGTGCCGGCCGCACCGGGCCCCGGGACGTACAACCAGGGCCCGGGCGGGGTCGTCCCGGGCCGCTCCGCGAAGAGGCGCGGCCCGTCCGTCAGCGTGCGCGGCACGTCCGGCCCGGGGAGCAGACCATCTCGCCTCGGCGGCAGACCCTCCGGCCCGGTGGGCAGCCACTCCGGCCCGGGGGCCGGCTCGTCCGGCCCGGGGGCCAGTCCCTCCGGTCCGAGAGCCGGCCCATCCGGACCGGGAGCCGGCCCATCCGGCCGGAGGCCCGGGCCGCCGGGCAGACCGGCGCGGTCGGCGGGCAGGGCAGCACGGTCCCCAGGCACGGCGGCGCGGTCGCCGTACAAGCCGACGCAGTCGCCAGGCAAGGCGGCACGGCCCGCAGGCAGGCCGGCAGGGTCGCCAGACAGACCGGCACGGCCGCCAGGCAGACCGGCACGGTCCGCGGAAAGGACAGCACGGCCGCCGGGGCCATCGGCGCGGGTCGGGCAGGCGGGGCACGTGCCGGGCGTCTGGTGGTGAGCGGCGGCTCGGGGCCGCGAACGGGGGTGGGTGTCCATCGGCTACACCCGTTCCCGGGCCGCGCCGGGCCGCTCCCGCACCGGCCCGGCGGTCTCCGGCGGCGCGTGGCGTTCGGTGTGCCGGTGGCGGATCAGGCCCCGCAGCCAGTGGCCGGTGGCCACCGGCGGGATGAGGGCGCTGGTCAGGAGCATGGTGGAGATCTCGGCGCGGGTCCGGGGCCCCGGGGCGATCCGCGCCCAGCCGAACTCGGCGGTGCCGGCGAGCCAGAGGGCCGCGCAGGCGGCGGCGGGGCGGAAGCGGCGGGCCGCGGCGCAGCCCAGTGCGGCCGTGGCCGCGGCGGTGACGGCCAGGTGCCCGGGCAGGCGGCCGCGCGGTGCGCCCGCCCGGTCCCACCAGTCCCGGCCGTGCCGGCGGGTCATCAGCACGTCGTCGGCGTTGCCCGCTTGGAGCCGTACGGAGACCCAGCGGTCGGCGGGGCGCACCGGATGCGTGGTGCGGCGGCTGCCGGTGGCCAGTGTCCAGCCGGCCGCGAGCACCCGCAGGGCCAGATCCGCGTCCTCCCGGAAGGCGCGCGGGAACCGCTCGTCGAAGCCGCCGACGGCCTCCAGCGCGGAGCGGCGGTAGGCCATGTCGGCGGTGATCCAGCGGGCGGTCGCGAGCCCGGCGGTGTTGCGTTCCCAGTCGGTGGGCCTGCGCTCGCAGGGCAGCGGGACGGTGATACGCGCGGCGACACCGGCGGTGCCCGGGGTCGCCGCGGCGAGGTCGGCGGCGAGGTCGGCGGCCCAGGAGGGGCCGGGCACCACGTCGTCGTCGAGGAAGACCACCCAGGTCGTCTCCGGGGCGGCCCGCCAGCCGGTGTTCCGCGCGGCGGCCGGGCCGTGGGCGCAGCCGGAGACGGTCTCGACGCGGTCCCGCAGCGCCTCGGGCACCGGCACCGGGAGCGGGTCGCAGGCGTCCGGCGGCCGGTCGTCGACGAGGACGACGCGGGCCGGCCGCGGCCCCGGCGCGGCCGCGAGCGCCTTCAGGCAGACGGCCAGACTCGGCCTGCCGAGCGTGGGGATGACGACGGCGTAGTCGGTGCTGCCGGTTCCGGCCGGGCTCATCGGGTGCTCCCGCCCTCGTCCGGGGCCAGGCGCAGCGGGTGGCCGTCGGCGTCGGCCATGCGTTCGTGGCCGGAGAGGGCGGCGAAGGCGTCCCTGGCGGCGGACGCCGCGGCCACCGCGGAGGCCGTGGGGAGGGTCTTCGCCGTGTGGCCCGCGTCCGGCGCCCGCGTGGCGAAGAAGTCGCGGCGGCGGATGGCGAACGGTCCGATGGCGAGCAGGTCGACCGGCGCCGAGCCGAAGCACTCCAGGGCGTCCCGGGGATCGTCCACCATGGGCCGGCCGGCCGTGTTGAGGCTGGTGTTGACGACGACCGGCAGCCCGGTGCGGCGCTCGAACGCGGCGAGCATCCTGGCCACCAGCGGTTCGCTCGCGGCGTCGACGGTCTGGATGCGCGCGGTGCCGTCGACGTGGACGACGGCGGGGATGCGCGTCCGCCAGCGCGGGGCGACGTCGTGCACGAAGAGCATGTACGGGCTGGGCAGCGGTCCGTCGAAGATCCGGTCCGCCCGGTCGGCGAGCACCATGGGCGCGACCGGACGGAACTGCTCGCGGCCCTTGACGTCGTTGAGCCGTTCGAGGTTGCCCGAGTGGCCGGGGTGGGCCAGCAGCGAGCGGTGCCCCAGCGCCCTGGGCCCGTACTCCGAACGCCCCTGGAACCAGGCCACGATGGCGTTGCCGGCCAGCGCCTCGGCGACGGTCTCGGCGATGTCCTCGCAGCGTTCGAAGGGCACCGCGGCCGTCTTCAGCCAGGCTTCGATCTCGGCGTCGGACCAGCCGCGGCCGAGGTCGGCGCCGGGCATCGGCAGCGGCTGGTCACCGCCGTCGGCGGCGTGCAGCAGCGCCCCGCCCAGTGCGGTGCCGGCGTCGCCGGCGGCCGGCTGCACCCAGACCCGGTCGAAGGGGCCTTCGCGGGCGATCCGCGCGTTGGCCACGCAGTTGAGGGCGACTCCCCCGGCCATGGTGAGCAGGGTGTCGTGGGTGCGGCCGTGCAGCCAGCGCACCAGGTCCAGCAGCGTCTCCTCCAGGCACGCCTGGGCGCTGGCGGCGAGGTCGGCGTGGTCTTGGGTCCACGCCTGGTCGGGGCGGCGGGGCGGGCACAGTTCGCGCCAGGGGACGCCGGTGGCGCGGAAGCCGCCGTCGCCGGTGGGGTGGATGTGGCGGCGGAGTTCGGCCAGCATCCGGGGGGTGCCGTGCGAGGCGAGCGCCATCACCTTGAACTCGTCGCTGGAGCGCAGGAATCCGAGGTGTTCGGTGAGCTCCTCGTAGACGAGCCCCAGGGAGTGCGGCAGCCGCTGCCCGTGGAGGGGTTCCAGCTTGTCCTGGACGCGGCGGGCGGCGAGGTGCGAGGTGGACTCGCCACGCCCGTCGAGGACGAGGACGGCGCAGGAGCCGGCGTCGGGGGCGGCGAAGGCTCCGGAGGCCGCGTGGGCCATGTGGTGCGGGACGAAGCGCACGATCTCCGGGTCCAGGCCCGGCAGTACGGTCCGCAGGAAGTCCGGTGCCTGTGCCGCGTAGCTGAGGCGGAGGTGGTCCCAGGGGTCGTCCAGGCCCATCTGCTCGGCCGGCTGGGCCAGCGCGGGGTCGAAGGAGTACGTCACCGCGTCGAGGTCCGCCGGGCGCAGCCCGGCCTGCTCCAGGCACCATGCCGCGGCCTTCTCCGGCAGTTCCCAGGCCGAGAAGGGGACCGGGCGTTTGCCGTGCTTGCGCCGGGAGAACCGCTCCTCCTCCGCGGCGGCGACGGTCCTGCCGTCGATGACCAGAGCGGCGGCCGGGTCGTGGAAGAGGGCGTTGATGCCGAGAACGCGCATGGGATTGGCGGCCTTTCCGTCAAGTGCGTGGGGCGCCGGTTCCTTGGAGCGGGAGGGCGGCGGTCGAGTTCAGGCGGCGAGACGCTCGCGGAACCAGGAGATGGTGCGCCGCAGGCCGTCCCGGTGCCCCACGCGCGGCTCCCACTGGAGCTTGCCGCGGGCCAGGGTGATGTCCGGGCAGCGGACCGCCGGGTCGTCCGTCGGCCGCTCGATGAAGGTGATCGTGGACCGGGACCCGGTCAGTTCCACGACGGTGCGGGCCAGTTCGAGCATGCTGATCTCGGTGGGGTTGCCCAGGTTCACCGGGCCGCGGAGGTCGGAGGCCGCTGCCGCGAGGATGCCTCGGACGGTGTCGTCGACGTAGCACAGCGAACGGGTCTGGTTTCCGTCGCCGGTGACGGTGAGCGGGTCGCCGGCGAGGGCCTGCCGGATGAAGGTGGGGACGGCCCGGCCGTCGTGGCCGCGCATGAACGGCCCATAGGTGTTGAACAGGCGCACGATGCCGGTGTCGGTGCCGTGGCTGCCGGCCTCGGCGGTGGTGAGGGCCTCACCGAAGCGCTTGGCCTCGTCGTAGACGCTGCGCGGACCGACCGGGTTGACGTTGCCCCAGTAGTTCTCGCTCTGCGGGTGCTGCTGGGGGTCGCCGTACACCTCGGAGGTGGAGGCGAGGATGAAGCGGGCGCCGCGGGACCGGGCCAGCGCCAGGGCGTTGCGGGTGCCGAGGCTGCCGGTCTCCAGGGTGTGCAGGGGCAGCCGCAGATAGTCGGCCGGGGACGCGGGAGAGGCGAAGTGCAGCACCAGGTCGGCGTTGGGGCCTGTCTCGAACCGCTCGGCGACATTGGCCTCGAGGACGGTGAACCCCGGCCTGTCCCGCAAGTGGGCTATGTTCTCCGGCGAGCCGGTGGAGAAGTCGTCGACGCAGGTCACCGACGTGCCTTGGTCGAGTAGGGCGGTACACAGGTGCGAGCCGACGAATCCCGCGCCGCCGGTGACCACGGCGTGCTGCCAGGTGCGCGAGAGTGCGGTGCTCATGCGGTCTCCTCAAGGCTCGTCGGGCGGACTCCGGGCAGGGGCGCCCGGGTTGCGGATCTCTCCGGGTCCCCCATCAGGATGAGGTGGAAATGCCCCGAGTTGCGAGGCGAGATCCTCCGTTCGAGGCAGCAACCGCGCGGGCGGGCGGCCGGGACACCCCTACCGCTGGGGGCCTGCCTGGATCCGGCGCACCAGTCCGGTCAGCAGGCCGCTGCACGGGGGCGGCGTGGCGTGCCGGGCGGCCCGGGCGCGGCCCCGCGGGGACAGGCACCAGGACAGCAGCCGGTCCAGGTCCGTGGTCCGCAGCCGCTCGCCGGGCAGCACGGCCGGCCAGTCCAGCGCGGCGGCCTGCGCGCTGACCTTCGCGCCGCCGGTCACCGGGTCGACGGCCAGCGCCGGGGTACCGGCCCGCAGCGCCAGCACCATGCCGTGCAGCCGGGTGGTGACGACAGCGTCCGTTCGGGCGAGGACGGCGTGGAGTCGGTCCGGGGTGGAGGGCAGGCGCCAGTCGCGTGCGTCCAGACGGGTGTCGAGCGGAAGGGTGGCCACGTCGGCGGAGCCCAGCCACCGGGTCAGCGCCGAGGCGGCCTCGTCGTGGCGCCGGCGCGGTCCGTACTCCAGCTGACCGTGCGTCAGGATCACACCGTCGATCGGCGGCACCCGGGTCGGTGCGGGGACGTGCACGCTCAGGTCGGCGGCCGCGGCCGCTGCGTGCACGGTGTCGCGCGGCAGCACGTCGTGGAAGGCGGTGAGGGCCGGATCGTCCGGATCGGGGACGGAGACGCCGACGGCGATGCGGTGGCAGTGGGCGAAGCGGGTGTGCAGCTCCAGCAGCGGGCTCGGGCCCGCGCCGGGCGCGGAGGTGGAGTGCACCGGCCCGCAGGCGAAGACCAGGTGGGTGTAGTCGGCGGGGTCGGCCGCCGCCAGGTGCAGCGCCTCCGGCCGGAACACCGGCGACCAGGCGGTGCCGACGTCGATGGCCGCCGCGCGCAGCGCCCGCCGCACGCTGTCCGCCGCGAGCATGTCGCCCGCCGTCACCTTCGCCGTGCAGCAAGCTGAACCATCCGGTGAGCAGCACGCGGGCGGCATCCGGGGAGCGGCCGGCTTCCGGGCGGCGGGCGGCATCCGGGGGGCGACCGGATTCCGGGGGGGCGACCGGCGCTCATGGCACGGGGGCGGGGGGCCTGTCCGCCGCGGGCAGCCGGTTCAGGGCGGTGAGGACTTCGGCCGCGGTGATGCGCAGCAGCCGTTGGTCGGGCCGGTCGCCGTGCGCGTCGCCGGGGCGCGGCGGGTCGCCCGGGTCCGGATGCCAGAGCACCTGGTGCCGGTGGTCCGCGGGCGGCCCCCACAGCCGGGGGGCCACCGGTCCGAAGAGGGTCACCGAGGGGGTGCCGAGGGCGCTGGCGAGGTGCGCGAGCCCGGTGTCCCCGGCGATCACGGCCCGGGCCTGGCCGACCAGCGCCGCGAGGTCCGCGAACGGCACGTCCGCGGCCCCGCCCAGCACGGCGGCCGGGGGAAGGCCGGCCAGCGCGGCGACGCGCTGGGCCAGCGGGCTTTCGCCGGTCCCCGCGGTGACGACGACCCGGCGGCCGGCGGCGTGCAGGGCGTGGGCCACCGCGGCGAAGCGCTCCGCCGGCCAGCGCCTGGCCGCGGCGTCCGCACCGGGGTGGACCACGACCGCTCCGGGCGCCGGGGAGGCACCCGCCGGAGGCGGGATGCGCAGGTCGGCGGGGTCGGCGGGGACGCCGTACCAGGCGACCAGGCGGCACCAGCGGGCGCGCTCGTGCTCGTCCTCCCGCCATTCGGGCCCGGGGATGTCCGGGGTCTCGGCGTGCGCGTAGGCGAGCAGCCGGGCCGGGGCAAGGGAGCGCAGGAGCCGGTGGCTGGGCGGACCGTTGCCGTGCAGGTCCACGGCGACCTCGGGCGGCGGGCCGGACCAGTCGAGGGCCTGCGGCACCGGTCGGCCGGGGCCTGCCGCGGTGGGCAGTACGCGGTCGACCACTCCGGTCGCCGCGGCCGCGTCGGCAAGCCGGGCCGGGGAGGCCAGCACGAGTTCGTGGTCGGGATGGGCCCGGCGCAGCGCCCGCAGCGCGGGTACCGCGGTGAGCAGGTCGCCGAGGCCCAGGGCCCGCAGCACCAGCAGGGCGGGCCGGCCCGCGCGCGCCCGGTCGTCCCGGCGGCCGGTCATCGGCCCCTCCCGTCGGCCGGTGCGGCCTGGCCGCGGGGCGCGGTGGGGGTGGAGTGCGGCGTCCGTCGAGAGCCGCGCATGGGCATCTCCTCCTGCGGCGGGGGATCCGGCGGGGATCCAGGTCACATCACGACTGTCCGCCCATCACAGCCCATGCCCGAGCATGGCTGTCGATAGCTGTGGAAAGTGTGCCATTTCCCCTATGCGGACGCAGAGTTGCACGCCTGACGCTCAGGCGTTCCGACGGGGTGATCGCCAGGCACGGCGGTGCGCCGGTCGCCGGCGGGCGGACGCCGGCCGCGCGGCCCTTGGCGAACCGTGTGGTCAAGCTCACCGAGGGTGCCCGATCCCTTGCGTACCAAGGGATCCGAGGCCCTCGGTTGGGGCGTGGCCGTGGATTGACAGACCACTGCGCCCCTTCGTCTGTGAACATGTAGGACTGCTGGCCGGGACAGCCTCGCGAAGAGAACGACTGCGAGGCAGTGCTCCGCGGCGCAGCACTGACCGAAACCGGCATCTGCCCGGCGGCCCTCCGCCGGTCTCCGCAGACGCCGATTCCGCTTTCCGAGCCTGCTGGGCTCTTCACGAAGTGCTCACCGTGTCCACTGCCACCGTGACCTGCCCCGACGCTGCCCCTCGCGACGTCACCCCCGAGGCCCCCGAGGCCCCCGAGGCCCCCGAGGCCCCCGAGGCCCCCGAGGCCCCCGAAGCCATCGACACCCTCGACACCGTCGTCATCAAGACCCCGGCGACCGCGCGGACCATCCCCGCCCAGGCGGATCGCGCCGACCGAGCCGAGCCCGCCGGCCGGGCCACGGTGCCCGGCCCGCGGCGCCGTCTCCGGCGGCGCCGGTCGGCCGACGGCCCGGACCGCGCCCCGTGGCGTTCGCTGCGCCACCGCAGCATGCGCTGGTGGTCCCTGGCGAATCTGGTGTCGAACGCCGGCACCTGGATGCAGCTGACCGTGCAGAACCTGCTGGTGCTCCAGGTCACCGGATCGGCCGCGGCCACCGGACTGTCACTGTCGGTGCAGGCGGCGCCCGGTCTGCTCATGGGGCTGCTGGGCGGTGCCGCCGTCGACCGGTGGCCCAGGAAGGTGACCGCCGCGGTCAGCCAGGTGGCCCTGGCCCTGGTGGCCTTCACCACCGCCGCCCTGGTCGCCTTCGACCAGCTCAATGTGGCCGTGCTGATGACGCTGGCCGCCGTCACCGGTCTCATCGCCACGGTCGAGGCCCCGGCCTGCGCCCTGCTCGGCAACGACCTGGTACCGAAGGAGGACGTGCCGTCCGCGATCGCGGTGGGCTCACTGGTGCACAGCGTCGGACGGCTGGCGGGCACGGCCGCGGCGGGCGTGGTCGTCGCCTTCCTCGGCACCCAGGCCGCCTACGCGGCGAACGGGCTGTCGTTCCTCTTCGTCGCCGCGGTCATCCCGTTCCTCGTCCTGGTGCCAGGGGCGGAGCACGGCCCGGCCGAGGCGAAGGCCCCGTCCGCGCGACCGGGGAAGACCGCCTCCGAGCGGCCGGGGAAGCCGGAGACCGGCATGACCGCCCGCGAGGGCCTGTCCTTCTTCCGGCGCCGCCCCCGCCTGGTGGCCCTGGCCGTGGTCACCGGGCTGAGCGCGATCTTCGGACGGAACTACCAGCTGACGCTGGCCGTCCTCGTCACCGGCCCGCTGGGCGGCGGCGAGGGTGCCTTCGGCATGGTCTCCTCGGTGCTGGCCGCCGGTGGCATCGTCGGCGCGGTGCTCGCCGCCCGGCTGCGCAGCCCCTCGGTGCGGCTGGTGGCCGGACTGGCGGCCGCCGGTGCGGTGCTCCAGATGGTGGCCGGTCTCTCGCCTTCCATGTCGGTGCTGCTGATCCTGGTGCTGCCGATGGCCGTGGTCGAGTCGATCTCCGACACCGCCGGCACCACCGTGCTCCAGACCGACCCGCCGGCGCACATGCGCGGACGGGTGCTGGGTGTGTGGCGCAGCGCGAGCACCCTGTGGGGGCTGGCCGGGCCGCCGCTGCTGGGACTGCTGATGGAGCTGGCCGGTGCCCGCGGGGCGCTGGTCGTCGGCGGGCTGATCATCGCGGCCTCGATCGGCGCGGGCGCCGCCCTGCGCGGCCGTCCGGCCGCGCTCGCTCCGGCCACCGCGTAGCCAGGGCCGGTTTCACCGGGCCGATGCCGGGGACCCGTACCGGCAGACCGGAGGTGAATCGGCATGCCAGGGGAGCAGGAACTGCCGTCGACGCTGGAACGCTCGCCCAGGGACGCCCAGCGCACCTGGATCAAGGCGCATGACGCGGCGGTGGAGCAGTACGGAGAGGGCGAACGCTCCCACCGGGTGGCGTTCGCCGCGCTCAAGCACACGTACGAGAAGGTCGGCGACCACTGGGAGCGCAAGGAAGGCGGCCGGAAGGGCCCGTCGGACCCGCTCGGCGCACGGCCCCGGCAGGTGGGCGGCCGCAGCGGGGAGGGCGTCGACGAGCAGGCCAGCAAGGCGCATCTGTACGGCATCGCGAAGCGGCTGGACATCGAGGGCCGCTCGACCATGGACAAGCCTCAGCTGCTGGAGGCGATCCGCAAGGCCAACCGGCGCAGCACCCGCGAGGCCCGGTGACGCCCGGACCGGTGGCTCATGGCCAGGGTGCGGCTGAGCGCCCCCACCGGCCCGGGGCTCTCCGGCGCTGGGAAGGAGGGTCCGCCACGCCATGCACGTGGAGCTCACTTCCGTCATCGCGGCGACCACCCAGTGGCTGCTGCGCGCCTATCCCCCGGTCGGCGGCCCGCTGAGCGCGGCGCTCGCCGAGGCCCAGGCCCGCCAGGCGGTGACGGTCGCCGCCTGGCTCCGCTACCCCACCTCGATGGACGCCGGGCTGGTGGCCCTGCTCGGGCCGGGCGGCTCCGACCGGCTGGACGGGCAGGCGGGCGCGGACGCCGTGCCGCCCGATCCGGAGGCTGACGCCTGGCGCTCCTGGGTGGACGAGGTGGTGGCCAGCTGGGCCGCCTGCCTGCTCACCGATCCCGCACTGGCCCGGGCGGCGGTGGCCGCGGCGGCAGGCAGCGAGCACGGCTCGACGGCCACCGTGGAATTCGGCCGTCTGACCGCGCCGGGTGAGCACGACCACCTCGCCACCCGCCTGCTGCGCCATCCCGACCTGATGGCCCGGGTCGCCCGGCTGCACCGGGCCCAGCTCGTGGAGCTCCTCGGAACCGGCCCGGCCCACACCGCCTGAGCCGCCCCGTACCGCCTGACCCGCCCCGTACCGCCTGAACACCGCCGGCACCGCCTGGCCCGCCGCCGTAGGGCCGGGCCGCCGCTGCCCGCCGGTATCAGCCGCTGCCCGCCGGCGCGGGCCGGCCGACACGCCCACGGGCGGTCCATTCGGGCGGGCACGCCCAGTGAGTGAGGTCCGCTGTCCCTCTGCGCCCGGTGCGGCGAGCCGTGCGCCCGTGCGGCGAGGCTCCGGCCGCCACCGGGGCCCGCCCGGCGGCCCGGGCCCACCCGCGCTGGACCCTACGGAAGGTGGAAGACCATGGCTCATGGCGGAGACGTGATCGCGGAACTGACCTCCGACCACCGGGAGGTGGAAGGGCTGTTCGAACGCATCCGGTCGGTGCTGCCCGGTGACCCCGAGCGCAAGCGGCTGGTCAACGAGGTCACGATCGAGCTGGTGCGGCACGCCGTCGCGGAGGAGCAGTACCTGTATCCGGCGGTGCGCGAACACGTCGAGGAGGGGAACGCCCTGGCGGACAAGGAGCTCGCCGACCACGCGCGGGTGGAGAAGCTCCTGAAGGAGCTGGAGCGGCGGGAGGCCACCGACTCCGCGTTCGACGGCCTCGTCACCCAGCTGATGAACGAGGTCACCGCCCATGTGCAGGACGAGGAGCAGCGGCTGTTCACGCTGCTGCGCGGGGCCTGCGCCGAGGACTTCCTGGAGAAGCTGGGCGACCGGGTGCGGCAGGCGAAGAAGATGGCGCCGACGCGTCCGCACCCCGCCGCACCCCACACCCCGCCCGCCAACAAGCTCCTCGCGCCCGGCATGGGCCTGGTGGACCGGGCCCGCGACGCGCTCAGCGGGCGCGGCAAGTCCTGAAGGCACCGTCCTCGCCAGGTGTCCCCCGCCGCGGCGCGGCCTGGGCCGCGACCACGCCCGGCCCGGGCTGAGAGGGAGGGTGGTGCATGCTGTTCCGGAAGCGGTTGTCGCGCTGGAGGGCGGAAGCCGGGCCGGCGGCGGCCGGCGGCTTCATCGCGCTCGACCGGCGGCTGCCGGCCGCCGATCTGGCCAGGGGGCTGCTGCGCAAGGCGTTTCCGGACCACTGGTCCTTCCTGCTCGGCGAGTTGGCCCTCTACAGCTTCGTGGTGCTGCTCCTCACCGGGACGTTCCTCACGCTGTTCTTCGATCCGAGCATGGCGCAGAGCGTGTACCACGGGGCGTACGTGCCGCTGCACGGGTTGCGCATGTCGCAGGCGTACGCGTCCACGCTGCACATCAGCTTCGAGATCCGCGGCGGACTGCTGGTCCGGCAGATCCACCACTGGGCCGCGCTGGTCTTCGTCGCCGCCATCGCCGTCCACATGCTGCGGATCTTCTTCACCGGCGCCTTCCGCAGGCCGCGCGAGGCGAACTGGCTGATCGGCATGACCCTCTTCGTCCTGGCGCTCCTGGAGGGTTTCTGCGGCTACTCACTCCCCGACGACCTGCTCTCCGGCACCGGGATGCGCACCGCCAACACCATCGTGATGTCGATCCCGGTGGTCGGTACCGTCCTGAGTTTCTTCATCTGGGGCGGCGAATATCCCGGGCACAGCGTCATTCCGCGGCTGTACATCATGCATGTGCTGTTCGTCCCCGGGGCGCTGATCGCGCTGATCGTGGTGCATCTGCTGCTGGTCGTCTATCTGAAGCACACCCAGTGGCCGGCCCAGGGGCGGACCAACCGCAACGTCCTGGGGCAGCCGTTCTTCCCGCAGTTCATGACCCGCTCCACGGGGCTGTTCCTGATGGTCTTCGGGCTGCTGGCCGGGCTCAGCGCGATCGCGCAGGTCAATCCGGTCTGGGCGTACGGGCCGTACCGCACCGACCATGTCTCCACCGATGTGCAGCCCGACTGGTACGTGGGTTTCCTGGAGGGGGCGCTGCGCGTCATGCCACCCTGGCAGACGAGCCTGGCCGGACACACCCTCATGTGGAACGTGCTGCTGCCGACGGTGGTGCTCCCGGGGGTGCTCTTCCTCGGGCTGTACGCCTATCCGTTCCTGGAGAAATGGGTCACCGGGGACCTGGTCGAGCATCATTTCTGCGACCGGCCGCGCAACCGTCCCACCCGGACCGGTCTGGGCGTCGCCGGAGTCGTCGGATACGCCGTGCTGCTGCTCGCCGGCGGCAATGACGTGACCGCCTTCGTCTTCGAGATCTCGGTCAACACCCTGACCTGGATCCTCCGCGTCGCGTTTCTCGCCGGTCCGCCGCTCGCCTTCTATCTCACCAAACGGATCTGCCTGGCCCTGCAGGCCCATGACCGCCGGCTGCTCGGCGAGGGCGCGGAGACCGGTGAGGTGACGCAGAGCGTGTACGGCGGGCTGAGCGAGGGGCGCCGCGCGCTGCCGCGCCGCCGCCGCTACACGATCCTCGCCCGGGAGATGCCCGAGCCCCTGGTGGCGCCGGAGAAGGGCGCGCCGCGGCGGCAGCGGCTGCGCGCGGCGCTGAGCGCGTGGTACTACCGGGACCGGGTGGACCTGCCGGTCACCTCCAAGCAGCGGCGCGAGATCGCCGAACGGTTCGCCGAGCCGGGCGCCGAGTCGGTCGCGGAACCGGTCACGGAACCGGTAGCGGAGCAGAAGGACTAGACGCTCAGTCGGACTCGGCGTCGTCCTCGCGCCCGGCGAACTGGAAGACCATCCCGAAGACACCGCCCGCGAGCAGCCCGATACCGAGCACGAAGATCCACAGGCCGTAGACGATGCCGAGGGCGGCGAGCCAGGTGCCCAGCGCCGTCACCACGGGATGGACGCTCTGCGGCGGGAAGAAGTCGAGCCGGCCGCTGCGTTCGGCGATCTCGGACTCCTTCCGGTCCTCCGGCCGGGCGCCCCTGCGGCGGTGGTTCATGGCGCAGAAGAAGGAGAGCAGGGACAGCATCACGCAGGACACCGTCAGCGCCGCCGTCCCGGCCGGCTCCTGCGCCGACCACGCGTAGACGATGTCGGTGACGAGGAAGAACGCCGCCACCCCGGCGAACAGCAGGGCCTCCATCTTCATGGGCGCTGCTCCCCGTCCGGTTCGCGGACCGGCAACGGGCCCGCCACGGGCTGCTCCCGCCGCGCGACCTCGGGGTGGTGGAGCTGGAAGGCCGGGGAGTCGGACCGGATGCGCGGCAGGGCGTGGAAGTTGTGGCGCGGCGGCGGGCAGGAGGTGGCCCACTCCAGTGAGCGGCCGTGGCCCCAGGGGTCCTCGACGTCCACCGGCGGCGCGTACCGGGCGGTGTGCCACACGTTGTACAGGAAGGGCAGGGTGGACAGTCCCAGCAGGAACGCCCCGATCGAGGAGACGGTGTTGAGCGTGGTGAAGCCGTCCGCGGCGAGGTAGTCGGCGTACCGGCGCGGCATGCCGGTCTCCCCCAGCCAGTGCTGGACGAGGAAGGTGGTCTGGAATCCGGCGAAGAGGGTCCAGAAGTGGATCTTCCCCAGGCGTTCGTCGAGCCGGCGGCCGGTCCATTTCGGCCACCAGAAGTAGAAGCCGCCGAACATCGCGAAGACCACCGTGCCGAAGAGGACGTAGTGCAGGTGGGCGACGATGAAGTAGCTGTCGGTGACGTGGAAGTCCAGCGGCGGGGAGGCGATGAGGACGCCGCTGAGGCCGCCGAGGAGGAAGGTCACCAGGAATCCGGCGGCCCAGAGCATGGGGGTCTCGAAGGAGAGGCTGCCGCGCCACATCGTGCCGATCCAGTTGAAGAACTTCACCCCGGTCGGTACCGCGATCGCGAAGGACATCATGGAGAAGAACGGCAGCAGGACCGCGCCGGTGACGAACATGTGGTGCGCCCACACCGCCGCGGAGAGCACCGTGATGGTGATGGTGGCCCCCACCATCCCGGCGTATCCGAAGAGCGGTCTGCGGCTGAAGACCGGGATGATCTCGCTGACGACCCCGAAGAACGGCAGGGCGACGATGTAGACCTCCGGATGGCCGAAGAACCAGAACAGGTGCTGCCACAGCACGGCGCCGCCGTTCGCGGGGTCGTAGACATGGGCGCCGAACTTCCGGTCGGCCTCCAGGGCCAGCAGGGCGGCCGTCAGGACCGGGAACGCCAGCAGGGCGAGGAGGGAGGTGAACAGCACGTTCCAGGTGAAGATCGGCATCCGGAACATCGTCATGCCCGGCGCGCGCAGGCAGACGATGGTGGCGATGAAGTTGACCGATCCCAGGGTGGTGCTGAGCCCGGAGAGCACCAGGCCCATGGCCCACAGATCGCCGCCCGCGCCGGGCGAGCGCACGGCGCTGTTGAGCGGGGCGTAGGCGAACCAGCCGAAGGACGCCGCCCCGCCCGGCACCAGGAATCCGGAGGCCACGGTGAGACCCCCGAGCAGGAACAGCCAGTACGTCAGCGCGTTCAGCCGGGGGAACGCGACGTCCGGGGCGCCGATCTGCAGGGGCATGACGGCGTTGGCGAATCCGGCGAACATCGGCGTGGCGAAGAGCAGCATCATGATGGTGCCGTGGATGGTGAACAGCTGGTTGTACTGTTCGCTGCTGACGATCTGCAGCCCGGGCCGGGCCAGTTCGGCCCGCATCAGCATGGCCAGCACTCCGCCCAGCACGAAGAAGCCGAACGCGGTGACCATGTAGAGGTAGCCGATGGTCTTGTGATCGGTCGTGGTGAGCCACTCCCGCAGCCGGTGGCCGATGTCGCGGTGGCGATCCGGCCCCGCGCGCGGGGCCGCTGTCCGATGGCCCAGCCGCGTCATCAGCCCTCCGTACGCCAGACGTGTGGTGACAGCTCGTGTCCCCCAGCGGGCCTGACCTGTGTTGCCGCGCCCTGGTCTTTCCAAACCGGCCTGTGCTCCATTCGGCCGCGCCGGGCCGCCGGGCGCGGCCCGGCGGTGCCGGGGCGAGCGGCGTGGTGTGATGGGCTGTGGAGGTGGTCGCATGGCCCGGACGGTCGTCATCACCGGGGCCAGCGCGGGTGTGGGCCGCGCGGTGGCCCGCGAGTACGCCCGGCGCGGCGCGGCCGTCGGCCTGCTCGCCCGCGGCCGGGCCGGGCTGGCGGCGGCCGCACGCGAGGTTCAGGAGGCGGGCGGCCGGGCGCTGGCCGTTCCCACCGATGTGGCCGACCACGCGCAGGTCGAGGCGGCCGCCGCGGCCGTGGACGCCGCCTTCGGCCCCATCGACGTCTGGATCAACGCCGCCTTCTGCACCGTCTTCGCCCCGTTCCCGGACATCACGCCGGAGGAGTTCCGCCGCGTCACCGAGGTCACCTACCTGGGCTGTGTGCACGGCACCCGGGCGGCGCTGTCGCGGATGCTCCCCCGGGACGCGGGGACCATCGTGCAGGTGGGCTCGGCGCTCGGCGAGCGATCCGTGCCGCTGCAGTCCGCGTACTGCGGCGCCAAGCACGCGATCAACGGCTTCACCTCCGCGGTGCGCACCGAGCTGATGCACTCCGGGAGCGGGGTGCGGATCACCGTGGTGCAGCTGCCGGCGGTCAACACCCCGCAGTTCTCCTGGGTGCTGAACCGGCTGCCGCGGCACCCGCGCCCGGTGCCGCCCGTCTACCAGCCCGAGGTGGCGGCCCGGGGCGTCGTGCGCGCCGCGGACCATCCGGAGCGCAAGCAGTACTGGGTGGGGGGCTCCACGGTCGCGACGGTTGCCTTCAACCGGGCCGTGCCGGGGCTGCTCGACCGCTACCTGGCGCGCACCGGCACGGAATCCCAGCAGACCGGCGAGGAGATGGCGGGGGAACGGCCGCACAATCTGTGGGATCCGCTGGACGGCGACGGCGGCCGCGACTTCGGCGCGCGGGGCGTCTTCGACGACGAGGCACACGAGCGGGCCCCGCAGCTGTGGCTGTCCTGGCACCGGCGGACGCTGGCGGTGGCGGCGGGCACCGGGGCGGCGGCCGCCCTGCTCGCTCTGGCGCGCCGGCACCGCGGGGGCTGAGCTCGCTCTCGCGCGGCGGCGCTACGGGGGCTGAGCGGCGGCGCGGGGCTGGTGAGAGCCGTCGGCTCAGCGGGCGCCGGCCTTCAGAGGCGGGGTGCGCCCGCCCTCGGCCTCCCGCAGTCCGCGCAGCAGTTGGTCCAGGGCCTCGCGGGCGCTCGACCGGGGCTGCCAGCCCAGCTCGGTCCTGGCCCGGGCCGTGTCCATCACCGGCAGCCGCAGGAAGGTACGCAGCAATCCGGGCGGGACGGGCACGGCGTGCAGCTGCCAGAGCACGGTCAGCGCGGCGGTCGCCGCGGCGGCGGGCAGCCGCACCACCCGGGCGTTCAGCAGCTCGGCCAGCAGCCGGGCGTCGACCACCGGGTCGGCGGCGAGGTTGAACGCGCCGCGCACCGGGCGGGTGACAGCGAGCCGGTAGGCCTCGGCCGCGTCATCGGTGTGCAGCACCTGGAACCGCAGGCCCGGCAGGTCGGGCACCGCCGGCACGGTCTCGGCGCGGACCAGCCGGCCCGGCACCAGCGGGCCGGCGAAGAGGCGGCGCTGCTCGGCGGCCGCCTCCCGCTGGAAGATGAAGCCGGGCCGCATCCGCACGACGCGCACCCCGGGGTGGCGGAACTCGAAGGTGTCCAGCAGGCGTTCGACGTACGCCTTCTCCCGGGGATAGGGGGCCTCCGGCCAGCCGTGGGTGGGCCACGACTCGTCCACCGCCCGGTCCTTGGGGCCGGGCGAGTACGCGCCGATGGACGAGGCGTAGACCAGGGCCGGCACGCCCGCGGCCGCGACCGCGTCGAAGACCCGGATGCTCCCGAGCACGTTGGTGCGCCAGGTGGTGGCCGGATGGCGGGCGGGCTGGATCATCCAGGCGAGGTGGACCACCACGTCGGCGCCGGCGAAGTATCCGGTGAGTCCGGCCCGTTCGTCGGCCACGTCCGCGCTCACCCACTCGGTCTTCGGCACCGACCAGCTGGGGGTGCGCCGGGCGATGCCCACGATCGACCCGATGCCGGGGTCCCGGGAGAGCGCGCGCACCACCCCGGTGCCGACATTGCCCGTGGCTCCGACGACCACGACGCGCAGCGGTCCGTCATCCGCACTGATCCGGCTCGTCATCAGCTCATCCCCTTCGTCGGAGGGTCGGTCGAGGGCTCGGCCGGAGGGTCGGCCGGAGGGCTGTCGTCCACGGCCGTCGCCCTGCTCAGCGGACGCACCGCCGGGCCCTGGAGCACCGCCCCGTCCACGGCGAAACGGGAGCCGTGGCAGGGGCACTCCCAGGTGCGCTCCGCCTCGTTGAAACTCACCACGCAGCCCAGGTGGGTGCACCGGGCGGAGAGCACGTGCAGGGCGCCGGAGGTGTCGCGGTGGACCGCGCGGAGCGCGCCGTTCAGGCGCACCACACCCCCGGTTCCGGGGGCGATGTCCTTCAGCGAGGTCACCTGGGGAGCGGTCAGCCGGTCTCCGATCAGGTGCCGGACGGCCTTCGCCTGGAGCCCGAGCGCCGGGCGGACCTCCACCGAGGGTTTCAGCCGCCGCGGGTCGTACAGCCGCGCCCAGGGCACCCGTTCGCCGGTGATCAGGGACCGGATCAGCCGGCCGGAGAGCGCTCCGGAGGCGATGCCCCAGCCGCCGAAACCCGCCGCGACGTAAGTGTGGGCGGCGCCGGGGTGGAGCGGCCCGATGCACGGCAGCCGGTCGGTGGTGGTGTTGTCCTGCGCAGCCCAGCGGTGGGTGATCTCCGCGTCCGGGAAGTGCTCCCGCAGCCATGCGGCCAGCCGCAGGTAGCGGGCCGGGACGTCACCGGCGCCCGGGGTGAACTTCTCCCCGGTGACGATGAGCAGCCGTCGCCCGTCCGCCATCGGGGCGGTGCGGACCGAGCGGGTGCTCTGCTCGGGGGTGATGTACATCCCGCGCGGCGCGGACTCGGCGGGCATCGCCGCGGCGACGACGAGTTCCCGGACCGGTTCCAGGCGGAGGAACATCAGCGCCCGGTCGAAGACCGGGTAGTGGGTGGCGACGACGACGTCGCGGGCGGTTATGGTCGCCCCGTCCTCGGTGCTGAGCACCGGCGGGCTGCCCGGTCGCAGGCCGGTGACCCGGGCGTGTTCGAAGATCTGCCCGCCGTGTGCCCTGATGTCGTCGGCGAGGGCGAGCAGGAAGCGGCGCGGGTGGAACTGCGCCTGGTTGGGGGCGCACACCGCGGCGGCCACCGGGAACGGCAGCTCGGTCTCGCTGACCAGCGACACCGGCAGGCCGGCCGCCGCCGCGGCCTCGGCCTCCTGCCGCACCGAGTCCCGCCGCTCGTCCTCGGTGACGTAGGTGTACGCCGGGACGCGCTCCAGATCGCAGTCGATTCCCAGTTCCTCGGTGGTCCGGGCGATGGCGGCGACCGCGTCCGTCTGTGCGGCGGCGTGCAGCCGGGCGGCGCGCGGGCCGTGGTGGTCGCGCAGCCAGGCGTAGCTCAGAGTGTGCAGCGCGGAGACCTTCGCCGTGGTGAAGCCGGTCACGCCGGCCCCGATCCGGTCCGCCTCCAGGACCGCGACGGACCGCCCGGAGCGGGCCAGTTCCCACGCCGTGCACATCCCGGCGATGCCGCCCCCGACGACGGCCGCGTCCACCCGCAGGGTCGCCGGCGGCCGTGGGCAGGCGGTCGCGGGCGTGGTGTCCATCCAGTACGAGCGCGGCACACCGGGCATCGTCACCAAGGCACGCCCCTTCCTGCTTCCGGCCCCCGCGGGTACCCCTGAGCGATCCGGTGAAACCGCGGCGGCCTCGGCGGGGTGCCGGCACCGGGCCCGGCGGGGCGCGCGCCGGGCGCTCAGCCGGCGGCGGAGCCGGACTCGAGGTCGGTCGGTAGCCTGGTCAGCGTGCATACCGACCGGTAAGTCACGGTGAACTAGGGGGATTTGTGGGGGACACCGCAGGCAGCACTCTGGCGGGCAAGGTCGCTTTGGTGACCGGTGGTTCGCGCGGCATAGGGGCGGCGACGGCGCGGGCGCTGGCGTCCGAGGGGGCGTCGGTGGCGGTCAGCTATGTCGCGTCCCCGGACAAGGCCGAGGCAGTGGTCGCGGACCTGACGCGCGCCGGGTTGCGGGCAGCCGCCTACCGCGCCGACCAGGGCGACCCGCGGCAGGTCAGCGACCTGGTCAACGCGGTGGTGGCCGACTTCGGGCAGCTCGACATCCTGGTCAACAACGCCGGGATGGCCGTCAGCGGCAAGGTGGACGACCCGAAGAGCGATCTGGCGGCCTTCGACCGGCAGTTCGCCGTCAACGTCGGCGGTGTCATCGCGGGGATCCGGTCCGCCGCCCGCGTCCTCGGCGACGGCGGACGGATCATCACCGTGGGATCCAGTGTGGCCACCCGGCCCGGCTTCCCCGGCTCGGCCGACTACGCGTCGACCAAGGCCGCGATCGTCGGCTACAGCAAGGGAGCGGCCCGGGACCTGGCGGCGCGGGGCATCACCGTCAACGTCGTCCAGTCCGGTTCGGTGGCCACCGACATGAACCCGCCGGACGGGCCCTTCGCGGACGCGCAGCGCGCGACCAACGCCATGGGCCGCTTCGGCCGGCCGGAGGAGATCGCGGCGGGAATCGCGTTCCTCGCCGGGCCGGGGGCGTCCTTCATCACCGGCACCGTCCTCGTCATAGACGGCGGCTATCTGACCTGACCCGGCGCCGGAGGAACGACAGTGGGCCCCGCACCGGCGGGGCCCACTACCGCGTTCCGTCAAGCGCCCTCGGCGGGCGGCCGACCGTCAGGTGCGGTAGGCGTAGTACGCCGCGTCCGGGTTGGACACCACGATGCTCGCCACCGACTTCCGGTAGGTGTTGACCGAGTGGTAGGTCATGTAGGGGACACCGGTCCTGCTGCGGTAAGTGGTGATCATCGAGTGATCCTTGGACCCGTCCTTGTCGAAGTCCATCTGCAGGATGTCCCCCACGCCCAGCTGGTACACGTTGGACAGGTTGGACGCCCGCTTGGAGGAGAGGGTGAACCAGGACCACTCGTCGGCACCCACCCAGGAAGAGGTCTGGTAGGAGGCGTCGTACCACCAGTTGCGGTAGTCCGAGTACACGCCCGAATCGTGCTTCCAGCCGCCCGCCTTCAGAGACTGGCTGACGAAGTTGGTGCAGTCCCCGCCGGCGTCGTTGAACTTCCGGTAGGCCGGGTTGTAGTTCTTCCAGTACTTCTCCGCATAGGCGGCCATGGCCTTGTAGTCGTAAGCCCCGGTGGTCTTGGGCTTCGACGTGGCCGGCCACGAGGTGGAGGCGGGAGTCGCGCGGGGCACGGACTCCGCGGTCGTCGCCACCTTCGGGGCCGGCGCGTTGACGGCCCGGGGGCCGTCGTCCGCGGAAGTGATGCCCGTCAGCTCCCACGTCCCGTCCGCCTTGGCGGCGAAGCTCAGCTTGTGGTGGGCCTGGAAGCCGGTCGTCGCCGGCTCGTCACCGCGGATCTTCTTGTAGGTGAGGACCGTGGTCTCGGTGACGCGAACCGTGGCGCGGCCGTCCTTGACGCGGACCTTGTCCACGGTGGTGCGGGTGTCGGCGGCGGTGTACGCCTCACCCAGGGCCCGCAGTCGGGCCTTGCGGGCCCGCAGGCCGGACAGCGCGCTGTCCTCCTTCCGGGCCAGGCCCGCCGAGAGGCGGACACCGGTGTGCGCTCCCGGTGCCAGCCGCCGTGCCGGCCGGGCGTCCAGCAGCGCCGCCGTACGGTCGGTCAGCACGGCGTCGGCTATGCGGTCGAAGGACTCGGCCGTGGCGCGGTCCGCGGTGCCGGGTGCGGCCGTGGTGTTCTCCGCCGCGCCGGCTGCCGTCGCGGGCAGCAGCACAGCGGAGAGAGCCACGGTCAGCACCGCTCCCACAGCGGGCCGAAGCGTCATTGATCTCAAGAGATGAACCCCCTTGCTCTCCCGGTCCGGAGCGGACCTGGGCACGGAATCTTCGCACAAACTCCGATCTCGTGGAGGGGGTGTGCGGGGTGCGTGGTTCCCTTGTTGTCCGGCAGGGCGTTGACGGTCTGCCGGCACCGTTCAGCCGGACGCCGCCGTGGTGCGGCCGGGCAGTCTGGTGGCCAGTAGCGTGCCGATCGCGGCGACGGCCGCGAGGACGGCCGCCGCGGAACTCATCGCCGGCAGGAAGCCATCGCTGAGCCCGCTGAGCCCGCCGCGCGCCGGGCCGGTGGCGGAGCCCGACGCGGTCAGGCTCATCAGCATGGTCGCCGCGGCGACGCCGAGGGCCGGGCCGACGTTCATGGCGGTCTGCTGGAGTCCGCCGGCGACACCCGCGTCGTCCGCCGAGGCGTGGTGCACGATGACGGCCGTCGCGGTGACCATCACGGTGCCGAAGCCGGCGCCCATCAGCAGGAAGCAGCATCCGATCGCCGGGGCCGTCGACGCCTGGTCGAGCCGGGAGAACAGCAGGATGCCGAGGGTGAGGAGCGCCATCCCCGCGACAGCCGTGCGGCGAGACCCGTACCGGCGCGCCAGCAGCGCGGCAGGCGGTGCGGCCAGCACCATCGTCACGGCCAGCGGCAGCACCCGCACCGCGCTGCGCACCGGGTCCAGCGCGAGCACGTCCTGAAGGAAGTAGGTGCCGATGAACAGCGCGCCGAACAGCGAGGCCGAGGCGGCGACCAGGGTGCCCAGGGCCGAGGTGACCATGGCCGACCGCAGCACGCTCGGCGGCACCAGGGGGTTGGTGGTGCGCCGAGCGTGCCGGACGAGCGCGGCGCCGGCCGCCGCCGCGGCGGCCAGGCCGAGCGCGGTCGCCGTCGTCCAGCCGTGTTCGGGTATGCCGACGAGGGTGTGGACCAGGCAGGCCAGGGCCGCCGCGAGCAGGCAGGCGCCGGGCAGGTCGAGCCGGACCTCGGAGCCCTTCCCGGGCGCGGGGGTGCGAACGGCGAGCGCCAGCGCACCGGTCAGCAGAGCGGGAGCGACGTTGAGGAAGAAGACGGCCCGCCAGCCGAAGTGGTCGGTGAGCGCTCCGCCGACGACCGGGCCGGCCGCGGCCGCCACCCCGATGGCACTGGTGCGCACCGCGATGGGCATGGAGAGCCGGTCGCGCGGGTAGGCGGCGCGCAGCATTCCGAGGGTGGCCGGTTGCAGTATCGCGCCGGAAACGCCCTGGGCGACGCGCAGGCCGATCACCCAGCCGACGCCGGGCGCGAGTCCGATGGCCGCTGAGGTGGCGCCGAAGCCGAGGATCCCGACGGCGAACATCCGCCAGTGGCCGTACCGGTCGCCGAGGCGGCCGCCGAAGACCAGCAGGGCGGCCACCGCGATGAGGTATCCGGTGCTGGTCCACTGGACCTGTACGAAGGAGGCGTGCAGATCCCGCTGCATGGCGGGCTGCGCGATGGTGAGCACCGTTCCGTCGAGGGCGACGATCACGGCGCCGGTGATGCTGGCGGTGAGGGCCAGGTACCGGTGGCGTCGCGTACTCATCGGCGCACCGGCCCCAGGTGTGCGTCCAGCGCGGCGCGCAGCAGTGGTTCGACGTCGTCGGTCCCGGTGGCGAAGGAGAGGCTTCCCCATCCCCACAGCTGGGCGATGCCGTGCAGGTTGGCCCAGAGCGCGCCCGCGACGACGGCCGGCGGCGCGTCGGCCGGCGGCCGCGCCCGGGTGACCAGGTCGGTGAACACCTCGAAGAGCGGCAGGCTGGTCTCCCGCAGGCCGAGGTGGTCGCTCTCCAGCAGGTCGTGGCGGAACATCAGCTCGAACATGCCGCGGTGGGTCAGCGCGAAGTCGAGGTAGACCCGGCCGAGCGCCAGAAGCTGGTCGCGGGGGTCGGCACGGCCGTCGCCGATCGTCTCGGAGACCTTGCCGGACAGGTCCGCGAAGCCCCGTCGCGCGATGGCGGAGAGCAGGGCCAGGTGGGTCGGGAAGTAGCGTCGCGGCGCCCCGTGCGAGACCCCGGCCCTGCGGGCGATCTCCCGCAGGGTGAGAGGGGCGATCCCCTCCCGGGTCACCAAGTCGACGCCGACATCGATCAGGCGGGCCCGCAGACCCGCTTCCTGCTCATTCATAGACACTGTCTACCGGAGTGAGTAGACAGTGTCTACGCCAGCATGCCCCGATGCGGCAAAAGTCCTACAATGAGCCATCCGAGAACGCGAAAAAACGAGGCCCCCATGGAAATCTCCGGCATCCTCAGCGCACTGGTGATCGGACTCGTGATCGGCCTGCTCGGGCGTCTGGTGCTGCGCGGCAGGCAGCGGGTTCCGGTCTGGCTGATGATCCTCATCGGCATCGTCGCCGCCCTCATCGGATCGGCCCTCGCCCATGCGTTGAGCGTCGATGACACCAACGGCGTCGACTGGATCGAATGGCTGATCCAGATCGGTCTGGCGGCATTCGGCATCTCCCTCGCGGACCGGAGGCGACCACGGCGCCGCTGAGCCGGCGGCCCTCCGCCCGTTGATCGCGCGATCCGGCCGGATCCCCCTCCGCCGGCCGGGCCGCGCCGCCTGTCACTTGCCGAGCGCGTCCCTGAGCTGTGACTTGTTCATCTGGGAGCGGCCCTCGATGTTGCGCTTCTTGGCCTCTTCGTAGAGCTGGTCCTTGGTCGGGCCCTGGGACCCGGACGACGACCGCTCGCCACCGCGGCGGGAGGAGGACTTGTCCTGCGTGGAGGTGCGGCTCGCGGTCCGGGACTCCCCCGACCTGGCCCGCTCCTTGTTCACCGTCCGGGCGGCGATCTCCTTGGCCCTCTTCTCGCCCTCTCCGCGCTTCTTCGCACTCTCCTTGATGTGCTCGTACTGTCGCTCGCGCTTGGCACTCGATCCTCGGGGCACGACCGGCTCCCTTCTGTTTCATCCATTTCATCTATTTCATCCGGTATTGCCCATGACATCACCCTCCGACCCCTCACGCATATCTGAGCCGTTGCCCTTGTCCGGCGACCCGTCCAGCGACTTATCCGGCGACCTGTCCGGCGACTTGTCGGCGTCTGCGTCGTCCGTGGCGCCGAGCAGGTCGCCGACCGCGGCGATGCCCGCCGCGATGGCTCGCTCGCCGACGTTGCCGAACCCCAGGACCAGTTGCACCGGCGAGGTGGCCCGCGACGACCGGCACACGCTCATCCCGTACAGCCCGACGGACCGGGCCCGGGCGGCGGTGACGAGCTCCTGCTCGCCGGCTCGCCCGCGGAGATGGGCGACGGCGTGGAAGCCCGCCGCGAGGCCGGTGACCTCGACGCCCGGGGCGTGTTCGGCGACCGCCGCCACCAGTGCGGAGCGCCGCGCGGCATAGGTCGTCCGCATACGGCGCAGGTGCCGGTCGAACCGGCCGGACTCGATCAGCCTGGCGAGGGCGAGCTGGTCGAGGGTGGGTGAGCCGCGGTCGCTCAGGTGCTTGACCGCGGTGATCGGTCCGGTCAGCGCGGGCGGGCACAGCAGCCACCCGATGCGCAGCGCCGGCGCCAGGGACTTGCTGACGGTGCCGATGGAGATCACCCGGTCCGCGGCGAGCCCTTGCAAGACGCCCAGCGGCTCCCGGTCGTAGCGGAATTCCGCGTCGTAGTCGTCCTCGATGACGAAGGCGTCCCGGCGAGCCGCCCACTCCAGGAGGGCCAGCCGCCGCTCGGGGGCCAGGGCGACGCCCGTCGGCCACTGGTGGGCGGGGGTGACGATGACCGCTCGGGCGTCGGTGGCCGCGAGCGCGCGGACGTCGATGCCCGCTTCGTCGACCGGCACGGGGACGGCCGTCATACCCGCCGAGGCCGCGGCCGCGGAGGCCAGGGCGGGTGAGCCGGGATCCTCGTACGCCAGGGTGCGCACGCCCGCGCGGGCCAGAGCGCGCAACGCCAGGCCCAGGCCCTGGGTGTAGCCGGAGCAGACCACGATCCGGTCACCGGTCGCCTCGGCCGCGCGCACCCGCCGCAGATATCCGGCCAGGACCTCGCGCAGGGCCGCGCTGCCGGCCGGGTCACCGTAGTCGAGCCCGGACACCGGCATGGCCCGTCCCGCCTCCCGCATCGCCCACATCCAGTCGCCGAGCGGAAAGCTGTTCAGGTCGGGGACTCCCCACCGGAAGTCGGTGCCCACCGGCGGCCGGCCGGGCGCCGCGGCCCGCGTCGCGGAGGGCCGCGGCGTGCACGCCCCGGCCGCCACCCGGGTGGCGGAGCCGACCCGGGAGACGAGGTAGCCCTCGGCCTGGAGCTGGGCGTAGCAGTCCTGGACCAGACCGCGTGAGAGTCCCAGCCCGCGGGCGAGTTCGCGCGAGGACGGCAGTCGTTCCCCGACCTGCAACCGCCCGGTCCTGATGGCGTCACGCACCTGGCGTTCCACCTGGGAGCGCAGCGGTTCGGCGCTCTCCCGGTCGATGGTGAGCAACAGGTCGGGAGAGAAACCGGACCACTGAACAGGCATGGAATTGGAGCTTACCGGCGATCCGCTTGGACCCTAGCGTCCATCCCATGTCCCCATCGACGAACTCCCCAGCCCCAATCCCCGCCCCGGCCGAGGCAGTTCGGCCGCCGCTGGTGACGCGGGCGCTGCTGCTGCGCTTCGTGAGCCTGATCGGCGCCTCGTCCAGCTTCTCGCTGCTGCTGTCGGTCGTCCCGCTCTACGCCGAGGCGTCCGGCGGCGGGGGTGACGCGGCCGGGCTGGCCACCGGAGCGCTGATGCTGTCCACGGTCGTCGGCGAGCTGGCCGCCCCCCGTTTCGTCGCCCGCTGGGGGTACCGCGTCGCGCTGGCGGCCGGGCTGGTCCTGATGGGCGCGCCCGCGCTGGTGCTGACCGCCTTCGAGGGCATGGCGTGGATCGTGGCGGTCTGCCTGGTGCGCGGGCTGGGGTTCGCGGTCACGGTCGTCGCCGGGGGCGCGCTGACGGCGTCGCTGATCCCGGCCGAGCGCCGCGGCGAGGGGCTGGCCCTGGTCGGCATCGTGTCCGGGGTGCCGTCGCTGGTCGCCCTGCCGCTGGGGGTGTGGCTCGCCGAACAGGTGGGCTACGGGCCGGTCGCGGTGGCCGGTGGCGTGGCCGCGCTGGGCGCGGTCGTCTCGGTGCCGGGCCTGCCGGACCGGGAGCTGATGCCGGGGCGGCCGGTCGGCGTGCGGTCCGGTTTCCGTACTCCGGCGCTCACCCGGCCCGCCGCAGTCTTCGGCGTCACCGCGCTGGGCGCCGGGATCATCGTCACCTTCCTGCCGCTCGCCGTCCCGTCGGCGTTCACCGGCGTGGTCACCGTGGCGCTGTTCACCCACTCCGCGGCGTCGACCGTGGCGCGCTGGATCGCGGGCAGGCTCGGCGACCGGCGCGGACAGTCCCGGCTGATCCCGCCGGGGCTGCTCCTCGCGGCCGCCGGGACGCTCGTCACCGCGCTGACGCACAGCGGGCCCGCGGTCGTCGTCGGGGCGGCGCTGTTCGGGTTCGGCTTCGGCGTCACCCAGAACGCCACGCTGACACTGATGTACGCACGCGTCGCCCCCGCCGGCTACGGGACCGTCAGCGCGCTGTGGAACTTCGCCTACGACGCCGGGATGGGCCTCGGCGCCGTCGGCTTCGGGGTGCTCGCGGACCGGACCGGCTACCCGGTGGCGTTCGTGCTGACCGCCGCGCTGATGGTCACGGCCGTCGTCCCCGCCCGGCGGGACCGCCCGGCCGCCCCCGACGGGACGCCGGCCGGCAACGGCTGACGGCCCGCCGGTGGCGGCGGGCCGTCGTCAATCCCGCACACCCCACCGAAGAGCGCTGGAGGGATTCAGTTCACCGCGACGGCCTTGAAGAAGGTGTAGTGGAAGGCGCCATCGTTCTCGGCCGCGCGACGCAGGTCGGCGGTGCCCCGGTCCCAGTCGGCGCCGGTGATGAGTCCGGCGGCCAGCGCGTCCTCCCGGACGGATTCGATCATCGCGATGAAGGTGTTCCGGGTGAAGCCGTCGACCAGCGCGGGCCTGGTCCAGTCGGCGTAGACCGTGCGGGGTCGCACCTCGATGTCGGCGTATCCGGCATCCCGCAGCAGCGCTCCCAACCGCCGGCCGATCAGCGCGTTGCCGCCGGCCAGGGACTGCAACCGGACCTGGCAGTCGATCACCGCTCGGGCGGGGGCGCTGTCGGGGTGGAACAGCACCGAACCGTGGTCGCCCTCGATCACGGTGATGGTGCCCCGGGGCCTGAGCAGGCGCCGCAGTCCGGCCAGCGCCCGCCGGGGGTCCGCCAGGTGCTCCAGGACGAAGCAGACGAAGACATGGTCGAACTCGGCTTCGGGGAAGGGCAGGTCGAACAGATCGGCGCGGTACCACTCCACGTCCGCCCCGGGGGCGTGCTCCGCGACGCGGGCACGGGCCTGGGCCAGGGATTCGGCGGAGTGGTCGACCGCGACGATACGGGCTTGCGGACCGGACTCGACCAGGTGGACCGTCTGGGCGCCGACGCCGCAGCCGACCTCCAGCACGCGGCTGCCCGCGGGGTAGGCCGTGCCGGTGTGCAGCAACGCCGCGAGTGTGTCCGCCTGGTCGCCCAGTCTGCGGGTCTCGTGCTCCGAGTACCCGTGCACGTAATCGATCGCGGGGTGGCCGGCGGGAGAGGGTGTGGCTGTGTGCATGCCCTCACCCTGCTGCCACTATGGCCCGATGGACAGGTCCAATGACGACCCTTCGCACCGGACCATAACCACCGGCACGGCCCGCGCGTCCGGTTCGGACTTCCTCCAGCTCTCCATCGGCGACGCACCGGTGGGCGGGCGGGCCGACTGGCTGGCCCGGCAGCTCCGCCTCGCGATCTCGGACGGCCGCCTGCCGGTGGGCAGCAGACTTCCCGCCACCCGGGTGCTCGCCGGCGAACTGCGGGTCTCCCGTGGGGTGGTCACCGAGGCATACCGCCGGCTGTCCGAGGACGGACACACCGCCGGAAACCGGCGGCAGGGGACGGTGGTCGTCGCCGCGCCGCCGGCAGCGGCCGATCCCCCGCCTCCGGAGCCCGTCGCGCCGCCGCCGCACGAACTGTTCGGCGCCGCGCCCGGGGTGGACGTCTTCGACGCGATGCGCGCGGCGCCGGCCCGTGTCGATCTGTCGCCCGGCCTGCCCGATCTCGCCGCCTTTCCGCGGAACGCGTGGCTGCGCGCCGAGCGGGCGCTGCTGGCGGAGTTGGCGGCGCCCGGCCTGGGATACCCGGATCCGCGCGGGACACCGGCGCTGCGCCGTGCCGTCGCCGACTGGCTCGCCCGCAACCGCGGGATCAAGGCGGACCCGGCCGAGGTCGTCATCGTGGCCGGGACCGCGCAGACCCTCAGCCTGCTCGGGCCGGTGCTGCGCGCCGACGGCATCTCCTCGATGGCCGTGGAGGACCCCGGATCACTCGGAGCGCGTCAGCACCTGCGCAACGGCGGGCTGGACGCTCCCTGTGTGCCGGTCGACTCCGAGGGGCTGCGGGTCGACGCCCTGTACGCCACCGGCGCCCGGGCCGTGCTGCTCACCCCGGCACACCAGTTCCCGACCGGCGTGGTGCTCGGCGGCGAACGGCGTCGCGAGCTGATGCGCTGGGCCGCGGATACCGGCGGGCTGATCGTGGAGGACGACTACGACGCCGAGCACCGCTACGACCGGCCCCCGGCGCCCGCCCTGCGATCGATGCTCGCCGAGCACGTCTGCTACGCCGGGAGCGTGTCCAAGCTGCTCGCCCCGGCGCTGCGGATCGGCTGGGTGCTGCCGCCGCCGAGGTACCGGGACGCCGTGATCGCGGCCAAACGCTTCGCCGATCTCGGCAACGCCGCCCTGCCGCAGCTGGTGCTGGCCCGCCTGATGGAATCGGGCGACCTGGAGCGTCATCTGCGCCTGCTGCGCGGCCGCCACCGGCGCCGCCGGGACGCCATGATCCACGCGATTCGCACCCACCTGCCGAGCGCGGTCGTGCACGGCGCCGCGGCGGGCCTGCACCTGATGGTCACCTTCGACGCCGGCTTCGCCGACACCGATCTGGCGGCCGCGGCGCTGGCCCGGGGGGTGAAGACCCAGCCGCTGTCATGGCACAGCCCGCGCCCGCAGCGGCCGGGGCTGGTGCTCGGCTACGCGGCGAGCGCGCCCACCGCGATCGGCGAGGGGGTGGCCGCGATCGGCGCCGCGTTGCGGGAGCTGCGCCGGGAGACCGACCGGGCACCCGTAGTCCGTCCGGGGCGCGGCGGCGAGCCGAATGAGAATCAGGCCGCCGGCGTCGGATAGAAAGCCAGGGTGAGTGACGCTGAGGAGCCGGACGAGGAGGAGCCGCTTCCCGAGTTGTGCGACCTGTGCGGTGCGGTGATCACCAACGGGTCCGAGGTCTACACGCTGGTACCGGACTCCTCCGCTCTCCATGCCCATGACCCCAAGCTGGACGGGCGGCGCCTGCTGACCGCGTGCAGCACCGGCCATCTCGCCGAACTCCAGGAGCAGTACCGCCGGCGTCCGTTCGTCGACGAGGAGCTGTGGGCGGGGAAGATCACCCGCGCCCTGGAGGAGAATCCGCAGGGCCTCGACGAGGAGAACCTGATCGAGGAGACCGGATTGGACCCGCTCCAGATCCAACGCGCCGTCACCTGGCAGAACGAGCACTACCGCCGCTGGCGGGAGCAGTACGGCGAAGAGGGCCCGGACCCGCACTGAACAGCGCGCCCCGCCCCGGGGCGATCCGGTCACCGGCCGTGTCGCGGAACACCGCCAGGTAGCTTTGGCCGCATGGCGCACAGAAAGCTCAGGCCCCACCAGCGGGAAGCCGTCGACGCGGTGCTGCGTGCGCTGGAGCGGCCCGCCGGGGTACTGCTGCCGCCGGGCGGCCTCCGCACCCAGGTGATCATGGCGACCGGTTCCGGGAAGACCCTGGTGGCCGTCGAGGCCGCGCAGGAGCTGGGAGCCGGCCGGGTCCTGGTACTCGTCCCCTCGCTCGACCTGCTGGCGCAGACCGTGGCCGCCTGGCGGGAGGGCGGCCGCACCGGCCCCCTGCTCGGGGTCTCCTCGCTGCGCGGCGACGAGTTCGGCTTCCCCAGCACCACGGACGTGGCGGAGCTGGTGGCGTGGACCCGCGGCCTGCCGAGGGTGACCGTGTTCGCCACCTACGCCTCGGTGGGGCTGGGCACCCTGGAGCGCGCCCATGCCGCCGGTCTGGAGCCCTGGGACCTGATCGTGGTGGACGAGGCGCACCGCACCAGCGGCCGACTGGGCAAGCCGTGGGCCGCGGTGCACGACAACACCCGCATCCCCGCCGCCCGCCGCCTCCATCTGACCGCCACGCCCCGGCTGTGGCAGGCCAGGGAGGCGGAGGAGAGCGAGGGCGGGGCGGCCCGGGGGCCGGCCGAGCTGGTCGCCTCGATGGACGACGACCCCGCCGGGGTCTTCGGCGCGGTGGCGTACCGGCTGTCGCTCTCGGAGGCCATCGACCGGGGAATCGTCGCCCCCTACCAGGTGGTGTGCGTCGACGTCACGGACACCGCGTTGCAGGCGGCGCAGCTGCTGGGCGACGCCCGCTCCGACCGGGTGCGCGGGGCCCGGCTGGCGGCGTTGCAGACCGCGGTGGTGAAGGCCGCCGCGGAGCAGGACCTGCGGCGGGTGCTGGTCTTCCATCACCGGGTCAGCGAGGCGGAGGCCTTCGCCCACGGGCTGCCCGAGGTCGCGGCGAAGCTGCGGGCGGAGGATCCGGAGCGGTATCCGCCCACGGTGTGGGCCGACTGGCTGCACGGCGAGCACCGGCCCGCCCATCGCCGCCGGGTGCTGGCGGATTTCGCCGCGGGGGCCGGCCCGGACGGCGCGGTGGCCGACGCGGCGTTCCTGAGCTCGGTGAGGGTGCTCGGGGAAGGCGTGGACATCCGCGAGTGCGACGCGGTGTTCTGGGCGGACGTGCGCGGCTCGATGCCGGACCTGGTGCAGGCCGTGGGCCGGGCGCTGCGCATGCACCCGGGCCAGGGGAAGCTCGCCTGCCTGGTCGTGCCGGTCCTCCTCGGGCCGGGAGAGTCGCCCGACTCGATGCTCACCTCACGGGCGTACGACGGGCTCGCCAAACTGCTCGCCGCGCTGCGCGCGCATGACGCGCGGGTGGTGGAGGCGCTGGCCGAGCCGCAGGCCCCCAGCCGGTACCGGCGCGAGGGGCGGGAGGCGGGCGAGGGCGGGCCCGGCGCGCCGGAGGGGGTCAGCGGTCCGGCGCGGGAGCTGCTGCGCTTCTCCACCCCCCGGGATCCGGCGCGACTGGCGGCCTTCGTCGAGCTGCGGGTGCTGAACCCGGAGCGGGAGCACTGGCGGCGCGGGATGCAGGCGGCCGCCGCGTATGTGCGCGAGGTCGGGGATCTGAAGGTGCCGTTCGGTTTCCGGGTGCCGAGGGACTGGGAGGCCGCGCCCGCGGGCTTCCCGCTGGGCCGCTGGATCGCCGACTGCCGGCGCGGCCACAACGCCGGGCGGCTGGATCCGGAGCGTGCCGCGCAGCTGGCGAGGCTCGGGATGACCTGGTCCCACTTCGACGTGGCCTGGGAGGAGGGGCTCGCCGCGGCCGAGGGGTGGGCGCGGCTGCACGGCGTGGGTCTGGCGGCGCCGGTCGACGCTGCCTTCGAGGGGTATCCGGTCGGGGTGTGGCTGAAGAACCAGCGGGCCGCGGCCCGGCGCGCGCTGGAGATCGAGCGCTGCCGCGCGGAGGGACGCCCTGCCGGGCCGAGCCGGGTGACCGCGCTGAGCGAGGAGCGCCAGGCGGCCCTGGAGGACATCGACCCGGGCTGGTGCCCGGCCTGGCCGGTCGACTGGCTGCGCGCCTTCCGGCTCGTGGCGCGGCGGGTGGAGGCGGGCGGGGCGCTGCCCACCGGGCCGGGCGAGGTGACCACCCAGGGCGAGGACCTCGGCCGGTGGATCGCCGCGCAGCGGCTGGGGTACGACAGGCTCAGCGCCGCGCAGCAGTGGATGGTCACCCATGTGCTGGGCATCGAGCCCGCGGACGAGGAGGAGAAGCCGAAGCCCAGGCGGAGCCATGCGCAGAAGTGGGCGCTCAACGTGCGCGCCGCCCGGCAGTTCCGCGAGCGGACGGGGCATCTGACCGTGCCCCGTTCCCATGTGGAGCGGGTCGTCGACGAGGACGGTCGGGAGCACGCCGTGCGGCTGGGCACCTTCATCTCCAACAGCCGCCTGCGAGCCGGGCAGCTCACGCCCGAGCGGCGCGAGGAACTCTCCGTGATCGGCATGCGCTGGGCGTAGCGGCGGGCGACCGGGGCATCGGCCGGAGCCCTCGCCCCGGAGGTCCGTGGCGAAGGGAGCCTCAGCGGCCGCCCCAGCGCGGCGGCGGGGGTCTCATCAGCCGGCTCACGGTGCGGTTGACGTCGGAGGAGGAGACGATCCCGACCAGGCGGCCGCCCTCGATCACCAGCACCCGGTGCTCGGCGCCCGGCTCCATCCGCGTCAGCAGGTCCGCCAGCGGGTCGTCCGGGGAAGCGGTCGTGGCCTGCTCCAGCGGCAGCATGACGTCTCCCACGGTGACCGCGGGCCGCCGCTCGGCGGGCACCCGCTTGGCCGCGTCCCAGGTCACCAATCCGACCGGGGTGCCGTCCTGCGCGGTGACCGGGAACGCCGAATGCCGGTAGCGGTACCGGTCCCCGGCCAGGAAGTCCGCGACCGGGCTGACGACCGGGACGGTGACCGGATCCGATGTCATGGCCTGCCGTACCGGGATCCCGCCGAGCACTCCGCGCAGCTGGGCCTCGCGCCCTTCCGCGGTGGCGGCCGCGACCAGGAACCAGCCGATCAGCGCCATCCACACCCCGCCGAACCCGCCACCGCGCAGGAACAGGTACAAGCCCGTCACCACCAGGAACCAGCCGAAGATCCGGCCGGCCGTGCTCGCCCCGGCGGTGGCCCGTATCCGGTCCCCGGTGCGCCACCACAGCACGGCGCGCAGCAGCCGCCCGCCGTCGAGCGGGGCGGCGGGGATGGCGTTGAACAGGGCCAGCAGGAAGTTGATCGCCGCCAGCCAGGTCAGGGACTCGACCACGAGTCCGGGCGCGGAGGCGAGGTCGGCCAGCCAGGCGATGAGCCCGAAGACCACGGCGAGCAGCAGACTGACCAGCGGGCCCACGCCCGCCATCCGCAGCTCGGCCCCCGGGGTGGCGGCCTCCGACTTCAGCCGCGCCGCGCCGCCGAGCAGCCACAGGACGATGTCCTCCACTTCGATGCCGTTGCGCCGGGCGACGGCGGCGTGCGCCAGCTCGTGCGCGAGCAGCGAGGCGAAGAACACCACCGCGGTGATGAGCCCCAGCGCCCAGTACACCGGCCACGGATGCCCGGGATAGGCGTCCGGCAGGCGGCTCTCGGCGAGTCCGAGGCCGATGAAGGCGAAGATGAGCAGGACGCTCCAGTGCACGCCGACGCGGACCCCGGCGATCCGCCCCAGTACGAACGTCGCCCGCACGGCACTTCCTCAAGCGCGATCGCGATGCAAGAGGCGAGGAGGACAATCCACTTCTCGCGGATCCGGATTGCGCGGTGCACGGTCTCTCTCCGCTACCCCGCGTCTGTCTGTCCTCCTCGTCACTTTCAGTAAACCGGACGATTTCGGTCCGGTCCAGCGGAAGCAGGCGGGGGCGCCGCCGTGGGCGCCCCCGCCATGCCGTCATCCGCGGTCCGTCACCCGCCGTCCGCCGTCTGCGGGGCCGGTGTGGTGAGCGCCGGAACCGGGCGCGGCCGGCCCTGGGCGTCGATGGCGACGAAGGTGAGGTGGGCGGTGGCCACCTCGGCGGTGGGCCCGGAGGCGTTCCACCGCTCGGCGAACACCCGGACGCCGACGTCCATCGAGGTGCGGCCGGCCCGCTCCAGCACCGCTTCCACGGTGAGCAGGTCGCCGGCCCTGGCCGGGGCGATGAAGGCCATGCGGTTGACCGAGACAGTCACCGCCGGGCCGTCCGCGTGGCGCCCCGCGGCCGCCGCGGCGGCATCGTCGATCAGCCGCATCACCACGCCGCCGTGGATGGTGCCGTACAGGTTGGTGTCGTGCTCGCTCATGATGTGCACGAGGGTGACACCGGAGGCGTCCGGGGTCTTGCGCCCCGGGCCCGCGTCCGCCGTGGTGGAGGTGGTCATGACGCCGGGCCCCCGTCGGGTGCGGTGTCCAGGTTCCGGCGGGCCTGCCGGGCCGCGCTCGCCATTCCTTCCAGGGCCGGGCGGACCTCCTCCCACCGCCGGGTCTTCAGGCCGCAGTCGGGGTTCACCCACAGACGGTGGGCGGGCACCGCGGGCAGGGCGCGGCCGATCAGGTCCGCGATCTCGGATCCGTCGGGGACGCGCGGCGAGTGGATGTCGTAGACGCCGGGGCCGACCTCGCGCGGATATCCGGCGGCGGCCAGTTCGCCGGCGATCTGCATCCGGGAGCGGGCGGCCTCCAGGCTGATCACGTCGGCGTCCAGCTCCTCGATGGCGGCGAGGATGTCGCCGAACTCGGCGTAGCACATGTGGGTGTGGATCTGGGTGTCGGCGCGCACGCCGGCGGTGGTCAGCCGGAACGCCTCGGTGGCCCAGGCGAGGTAGCCGGGCCGGTCGGCGGCGCGCAGCGGCAGCGTCTCGCGCAGCGCGGGCTCGTCGACCTGGATCACCGTCGTACCCGCCGCCTCCAGGTCGCCGACCTCGTCCCGCAGGGCGAGGGCGACCTGCCGCGCGGTCTCGGCCAGCGGCAGGTCGTCGCGGACGAAGGACCAGGCGAGCATGGTGACCGGCCCGGTGAGCATGCCCTTGACCGGCCGGTCGGTCAGCGACTGGGCGTAGGAGGTCCACTTCAGCGTCATGGGCGCCGGCCGGGAGACGTCACCGGCCAGGATCGGGGGCCGCACATAGCGGGTGCCGTAGGACTGCACCCAGCCGTGCTGGGTGGCGAGGTAGCCGGAGAGCTGTTCGGCGAAGTACTGGACCATGTCGTTGCGTTCGGGCTCGCCGTGCACCAGCACGTCCAGGCCGGCCTTCTCCTGGAAGCCGACCACCTCCCGGATCTCGGCCGCGATCCGCTCCTGGTAGGCCGCCTCGTCGATGCGTCCGGCGCGCAGATCGGCGCGGGCGGTGCGCACTTCGGTGGTCTGCGGGAAGGAGCCGATGGTGGTGGTGGGCAGCGGCGGCAGGCCGAGCCGGGCCTGCTGGGCGGCGGCCCGTTCGGCGTAGGGCTGCGGGCGCCGGGTGTCGGCGTCGGTGACGGCGGCGCCGCGGGCCCGCACCTCGGGGTCGCGGGTGAGGGCGGAGGCGGCGCGCGCGGCGCGGGCCGCCCGGTTGGCGGCGAGCTGCGGGGCGATGGCGTCGGTGCCCTCGGTCAGGCCGCGCGCGAGGGTCACCACCTCGCCGGTCTTCTGCCGGGCGAAGGAGAGCCAGCGCGCCACCTGCGGGTCGAGGTCGCGCTCCGCCGTGGCGTCCAGCGGCACATGGAGCAGGGAGCAGGAGGGCGCCACGTCGACCCGGTCGGCGAGGCCCAGCAGGGTGGCGAGGGTGGCGAGTGACCGCTCCAGGTCGGCCAGCCACACATTGCGTCCGTCGACGACGCCCGCGACCAGCCGCTTGCCGGGCAGTCCGCCGACCGCGGCGAGCGCGTCGAGGTTGGCGGCCGCGGGCCCGGTGAAGTCCAGGGCGAGCCCGTCGACGTCCGTCGCGGCGAGCACCGGCAGGGCCTCGCCGAGCCGGTCGAAGTAGGAGGCGACCAGCAGCCGGGGCCGGTCGGCGATCAGGCTGAGGTCGCCGTAGGCGCGGCGGACGGCGTCCAGTACGGCCGGCGGCTGGTCCTGGACCAGGGCGGGCTCGTCCAGCTGCACCCACCGCGCGCCCGCTGCCCGCAGGTCGGCCAGCACCTCGGCGTAGACAGGCAGCAGCCGGTCCAGCAGCGTCAGCGGCTGGAAGCCGGCCGGGGCGCCGGCCGCGGGCTTGGCCAGCAGCAGGAAGGTGACCGGTCCGACAAGGACCGGGCGGCCGGTGTGTCCCTGCGCGGCGGCCTCCCGGAACTCCGTCACCTGCTTGCCGGAGTCGGCGCTGAAGACCGTGTCCGGTGCCAGCTCGGGCACCAGGTAGTGGTAGTTGGTGTCGAACCACTTCGTCATCTCCAGCGGCGGCACGTCCTCGGTGCCGCGCGCCATCGCGAAGTAGCCGTCCAGCCGGTCGGCGTGGAAGGCGGCGCGGTGCCGCTCGGGAATGGCTCCGACCATCACGGCGGTGTCCAGGACGTGGTCGTAGAGCGAGAAGTCACCGGTGGGCACCTCGGCGATGCCCGCGTCGGCCAGCTGCCGCCAGTTGCCGCGGCGCAGTGCCGCGGCGTCGGCGCGCAGGGCGTCGGCGGTGACACGTCCGCGCCAGTAGCCCTCGATGGCCTTCTTCAGTTCGCGGTGCGGGCCCTGGCGGGGGTAGCCGTGCACGGTGGCCAGGGCCTCGCGGGTCGGTGCGCAGGGCGTGGTGGGGTTGGGTCGGGCCACGGAACTCTCCTTCGCGAGTCCGGAGGGGACCAACGCCGGCGTGGGTACGCGAAGGACGGGCGCCCGTGCTGTGAAGGGGCAGCCCTGCCGCCGCGGACCCGCCCACGAGGTCCCGGTTGGACCGCACCCCGCTGCGGGGCGCGGGCAGTGGCAGGTCTTCGGACTCACGGGCATGCCTGCCGCCCGTCACGAGGACGGGCGGGGCTCCTACTGGCCGTCGCTTCCCACACCCGGGACTTCCGGGTCCAGTGCGTATGACGGCGGTCGTTCCCGCTCACCGCTGCGGGGCAGTCCCGGATTCCCACCGGGTTCCCTCTTACGACGCATCCCGTCTGGCGGACGGGGCGAACCAGCTGCGTGCGCCAGCCTACCCGCCGACCGGCACCTGTTGGCGAATACCGATCAGATGACCGATCAGGTGACCGATCTCCGCTGCCCGCACCGCCGTTGACGACCGGACGGCGGGTTCGCGCCAATGTTCGGGCGACTGGCTGACGAACCGATCCGGCGTGCGGCTAGGATCACGACATGGTCACGGCCCGGCCCCTGTGCCGCCTGCTGCGGACCCGCCGCGCGCCGGCGGGCTCGCTGCGCGTGCTGGGGCTTGTGGTGCTGCTGCTGGGCCTGTTGTACTCGCACGGCCTGAGCGGGGAGAGCACCGCCGCGCACACCACCGGCGCTTCGTCCGCGACCGGTACCTCGTCCGCCACCGGCGCTTTCGTCATCACGGACGCCTTCACCGGCACGCCGACGGCACCGCCGTCGAACGCCCCGGCCTCTGCCGCGACGCACCGGCACGAGCCCGGTCCCGGCCACCATGACAGCGCCTCGGGCCACGCGGCCCAGGACTGCCTGTCCGGCCAGCCGCAGCACGGTCTCGACCTGCCGGATCCGTGCACGGCCGTCTTCGGCACGGCCGCCTTCCCGGCCGCTCCCCGGGGCGCGGTGACGCGATGGGGTGCGGCCCAGTCGCCACCGCCGACACCCCCTGATCCAGCGATCCTGCGAATCTAGACCGACAGCCCGACAAGCCGGCCGTCGGCGCGCCGGCGCGCCCTTGTGCGCGCCGCTCCCCCGCGAGCAGGCCGACCACACCGCTCGTTGCCGGCCCCCGCTCCCGTACGCGCCCCCGACACGGCCCACGGCCGCGCTCCGGCGCGCCCTGTCACCCCTGGCACCTCCAGCACCTCCGGCACACCCCCCTGTCCCCTGCCCCGACCGGCCGCTCCTCGCACGCCCGGTGCGATGACCGACGCCCACGACGGTGGCCGATCGGCCCCGTCCGGCACGCGCGGCGAACGGCCGAGGAATCCGCACGCGTACCGCATCCGAGAGGAAACCATGCGCGCTCACACCCCCACATCCGCGTCCCCGCAGCACTCCGCACCCGCCGAGCCCGCCCGACCCGCCGGGCCGGCGGCGGCACCGACGCCTCATGGCATGTCCAAACTGGTCGGCCAGACCCCACTGCTGCGGGTCTCCGAGCCGCTGGCCCCCGCCGGGCGGGGCTTCTGGGCCAAGCTGGAGGGGTTCAACCCCGGCGGCATCAAGGACCGTCCCGGTCTGCACATGGTCGAGCGGGCCCGGGCCCGCGGCGACCTGCGCCCCGGCGGCCGGATCATCGAGTCCACCAGCGGCACCCTCGGGCTCGGGCTGGCGCTGGCCGGCCTGGTCCACGGCCACCCCGTCACCCTGGTCACCGACCCGGGCCTTGAGGGGTCCATGACCCGGCTGCTGACCGCCTACGGGGCCCAGGTCAACGTCGTCGCCGAACCCCATCCCACCGGGGGCTGGCAGCAGGCCCGCCGCGACCGGGTGGCCCAGCTCATGGCCCGGCACCCCGACTCCTGGTGCCCGGACCAGTACAACAACCCGGACAACGTCGCCGCGTACACCCCGCTCGCGCTGGAGCTCGCGGCCGAACTCGGCCACATCGACGTCCTGGTGTGCAGCGTGGGCACCGGCGGGCACTCCGCCGGCGTCTCCCGGGTGCTGCGCCAGCTCAACCCCGAACTGCGTCTGGTCGGCGTGGACACCATCGGCTCCACCATCTTCGGACAGCCCGCCCGCCCCCGCCTGATGCGCGGCCTGGGCTCCAGCATCTATCCGCGCAACGTCGCCTACGAGCACTTCGGTGAGGTGCACTGGGTGGCCCCCGCGGAGGCGGTGTGGACCTGCCGTCAGCTCGCCGCCTCGCACTACGCCACCGGCGGCTGGAGCGTCGGCGCGGTCGCCCTGGTCGCCGGCTGGCTGGCCCGGACGCTGCCCGCCCAGACCCGCATCGCGGCCGTCTTCCCGGACGGGCCGCAGCGCTATCTGAGCACCGTCTTCGACGACGACTACTGCGCCGCCCACGGGCTGCTGGACTCCCCGCCCGCGGTGGAACCCGAAGTGGTCGGCAGGGTCGACGAGAAGGAGGTCACCTGCTGGACCCGGTGCACCACCGTGACCGACCCCCTGACGCTGCCCGGCGCCGACCGGCGGACCGCGCGGGAGGAGGCGTGAGGAGCACCCTGGCGCAGGCGCGCTCCTATCCGCGCAGTGTGCAGCTGCTGATGGTGAATCAGTTCACCATCAATCTCGGCTTCTACATGCTCATGCCCTATCTGGCGCAGCATCTGGCCGGGGATCTGGGGCTGGCCGCCTGGACGGTCGGGCTGATCCTGGGGGTGCGCAACTTCAGCCAGCAGGGCATGTTCCTGTTCGGCGGGACCCTGGCCGACCGGTTCGGTTTCAAGCCGATGATCATTGCCGGCCTGTCGCTGCGCATCGTCGGCTTCGCGGTGCTCGGGCTGGTCGACTCGCTGCCCGCGCTGCTGGCCGCCTCGGCGGCGACCGGGCTGGCCGGCGCGCTGTTCAACCCGGCCGTCAGGGCCTATCTGGCCCAGGACTCCGGCGACCGCCGGGTGGAGGCGTTCGCGCTGTTCAACGTCTTCTACCAGGCCGGGATACTGCTGGGTCCGCTGGTGGGTCTGGCACTGACGGGGGTGAGTTTCCGCCTCACCTGCCTGGTCGCCGCGGGCGTCTTCACCGTGCTGGCCGCCGTGCAGATACGGGCGCTGCCGCACCGCACCGCCGCGCGCGACTCCGGCGCCTCGGTCGTCCCGGTCCTCGCCCAGTGGCGCACGGTTATCACCAACCGGCCGTTCCTGCTCTTCTCGGCCGCGATGATCGGCTCCTACGCGCTCTCCTTCCAGGTGTACCTCGCGCTGCCCCTGGAGGTGCGACGGGTGGCCGGGGACGGGACGCTCAACACCGTCGGGGTGGCCCTGCTGTTCGCCGCCTCGGGGCTGTCGACCATCCTGTGGCAGACCCGGCTGACCGCCTGGTGCAAGCGGCGTCTGGGGGCCGGGCGCGCGCTGGTCGCCGGGCTGGCCACCCTCGGGGCCGCGTTCCTGCCGCTGCTCGCCGCCACCGCCGCGCCCGTGCCGGCGGACGGGCCGGCCCGCTGGGCGCTGGCCGTGCTGCCGCCGCTCGCCTCGGCGCTGCTGCTGGCGCTGGGGACGATGCTGGCCTATCCCTTCGAGATGGACACCATCGTCGCCCTGTCCGGGAACCGGTACGTCGCCACCCACTACGGCCTCTACAACACCATCTGCGGCGTCGGCATCACCCTCGGGAACCTGCTCACCGGCGCGGCCCTGGACGCGGCCCGCGCCGCCGGGGCGCCCGCCGTGCCGTGGCTGATCCTGGCGGCCGTCGGCGGGGGGTGCGCGCTGGCCGTCCTCGCTCTGCACCGCGGCGGACGCCTGACCCCGGCCTCCACGACCGGGGCAAGGCGGCCCGCCGCGGCCTGACCTTCACCACGCCCGGCGTGGTCAGGGCGAACTCCACGATGGCGCGGGCCGCCTCGGTGGCGTAGCCGCGGCCGCGCCGGGAAGGCACGATGCCGTACCCGAACTCGACGGCGCCCTGACTGTGACCGTACGCGCCGAGGCTCTCGGGGTGCTCCAGGACGAAGCCGACGGCGTCACTCCGGAGGGTAGATGTCCCCGCCGCTGCTCGCCTGCTCGCTCTGCGACTGCAGCCGGTCGGCCTTCTCCATCAGCCGCTGACGCTCGTCGGGGTCCTTCGAGCGCTCGGCGGCCTTCTTCAGCTCCTGGGCCTTCTCGCGCAGCTGCCGGGCCTGGCCGCGGGTTTCGCGTGCCTCACTCATGGTCACTCCTTGCTGTGGGGAGAGCGGCTCTCCCCACAGCGAACCAGCGCCCCCGCGCCCGCGCATCTCGAACCGTCACCCACCGCTACCGCCCTCGACCGTCGCCTCCGCCACGGTGCCGACGGCCACGACATTGCCCTCGGTGATGTAGCCGTGCCGGTCGCGCAGCGGGTTGGCCGCCCCGTCGGGGTCGAGGAAGGGTGCCCAGTCGCCGTCGAGTCCCGCCGTGCGCGCCTGCTCGGCGATGCGCGCGCAGGCGAGCCCGTAGAAGCGCAGCACCTTCGGCTCCAGCGGCGCGTGGTGCTCGATCAGCAGGGTCCGCTGCCGTACCGAGGCCAGTCCCGCCTCGCTCAGCCACCGGTACAGGTCCCGGGTGCGGAGCAGTTGGCGGGCGTACCCCGGCGTCGCGGCCGCCGCCCGGAAGAAGTCCGTGAAGAGGAACGGATCGGCGGGACGGGCGGTGATCAAGGTGGCGTCGAGGTCCTTGACCGCGACGACTCCCCCGGGCCGGACGACGCGGCGCAGTTCGCTCAAGGCCCGCCGGAGTTCCTCGTCGCCCAGGTACTGGGTGGTGTTCGCGCACCAGACGGCGTCGAAGGTGTCGTCCGGGTAGGGCAGGTCGAGGATGTCGCCCTGCCGGACGTCCACCGCCCGGCCCGGTGCCCGGGAGCGGATCCGCGCGGCGGCGAGCGCCGCGTTCTCCTCGGCCAGGTCGATCGCCGAGATCCGGCCGTGCGGTCCGACCAGCTCGGCCAGCCAGGGCAGGAAGGCGCCGCTGCCGCAGCCGGCGTCCAGCACATGCCAGCCGGCTTCGATCCCCGCCTGGTCGAGGGCCGCCCGGTAGTGCGGGGCGCAGGCGTCGAAGTGGGCGTCGACGATCTGGTCGTGGGTGAAGCCCAGGCCCGTGGAGGCGGTGTAGCCCCAGGACGCGTGGTCGTCGGTCAGCATGGCGGCGGCCCCTGACGTTCGTCGGTCGCGGTCTCGTCGAGCAGTTCGATGAGGAGTTCGGTGATCCGGTCGGGGGTCTCCAGGGGCTGGAGGTGGCCTGCTGCGGGGATGGTGTGGAGGCTGCCCCGGGGCAGTGCCCGGGCCATGGCCCCGGCCTCGTCCGGCGAGACGAGTTCGTCCTCCTCCCCGGTGACGACCCGGGCCGGGATGTCGGCGGTGCGCAGCAGCTCCATGGAGTCCGGGCGGGCCGCGACGGCACGCTGTGCCCAGGCCACGGCGCGCGGGTCGGCCGCCTCGGCCAGCGCCAGCACGCGCGCCAGCGTCGCGGGGCGTCGGGTACGGGTGGTGGCGCCGACCAGCAGCGGCGTGGTGCGGGCCAGCAGCGCCTCGCGCCGGGCGTCGTCGGTGATCTGCTCCGCGAACGCCTCGCGCCCGGCGGCTGCTTCCGCGGTGTCCGCGGTGGCCCGGGTGGCCAGCAGCGCCAGGCCCCGGACGCGGTGGCGGTGGCGGCGCAGGAAGGCCATGGCCAGGTAGCCGCCCATCGAGCATCCGGCCAGGACGGCGCGGTCGATGTTCTGTTCGTCGAGGTGGCGGGCGAGGTCGTCGGCCGCCACCTCGAGCGAGGGCGGGTCGGTGCCCAGCGGGGTGGCCCCGAAGCCGCGCTGGTCGAAGGCGATGACCGGGTGCCCGCGTGCGGCGAGGGCGCGGGCCTGGGCGTCCCACATCGAGGCGTTCAGCGGCAGGGCGTGCAGCAGCACGACGGGCAGGCGGGCGTCGCTCCTGGTGCTCACGGTGCCGCCGCCCCTCGTTCGGCGTCGGCGATGAGGGTGCGCGCGGCCCGCGGAAGTTCCGCGTCGCGCAGCCAGGCGAGCGAGACCGGTGCGGGGGGCAGATCGCGGATGGGCACCACCGAGATGTGCGGGGGCACGAAGGCCTCGAGCGACTGGAAGGACAGGTGCACGGCGTCGGTCCTGGCGAGGATGTCCGCCATGGCCCGCACCGTGGACATCGGGTGGACCCGGCGGATCGGCACGCCCGCGGGGGTGTGCCGCGGGACCATCTCGTCCCAGACGTAGGGCGGGAAGTTCCCGGGACACTCGAAGGCGTCGTAGCCGGCGACGTCCTCCAGCGACACCGCCGACCGGCCGGCCAGGGGATGTCCCGCGGAGACGATCGCGGCCCGGCCGTCGAAGGTCACCGGCCGGCCGCAGACGATGTCCGGTTCCCGCAGCGGGTATTTGACGAGCATGACGTCCGCCTCGCCGTCGCGGAGCAGGCGGAAGGGGTCGGCGACCTCGTACTGGACGAAGTCGACCCCGGCCGGGTCATGGCCGGCCGCGGCGATGATGTGCTCGGCCTGGAGCGACGATCCGTGGATGCCGAAGCGGACGGGGCGGGCGGCCCGCTCGGAGGCGGGCAGGGACGGTTCGGGCAACTCACGTCTCCTCGGTCAGGGCGGCGTATGCCTGGAGTGCGTCCGGACGGTGCCGGTCGGTGTCGACGCGCAGGGCCGCGAAGCGGGCGGTCAGGCCCGTCAGGCGGGGCGCGGAGCGCAGGGTCAGCCGGTCGCCGGGGGCGATGAGCCCGTCCATGGCCGCCTCGGCGAGGAGGTGATGCAGCTGGACGAGGGCGTCGGAGACGGTGACCCGCGCGGTGGCGACGTACAGCTCACGCCGGGCCGGGCGGCGCTCGGTGTCCGGGGCGGCCGGGATCGCGACGGTCGTCGGGGTCCAGGTGCCCAGGCCCCGCCGGCCGCTGAACGTCTTGAGCAGCCTGCGCAGGCCGCTGGTGGCCTGCGCGGGTGCGGGGCCGGCCCAGGCCACCGATCCGTCGGTGGCCACGTGGTCGAAGGCGAATCGTTCCTCCAGGTTGGCCGGGCGTCCGGCGAGGAAGACCGTCCGGGTGAAGGAGCGCCGCCAGGCTTCGGCGCGCTCCGGCTCCAGGGAGAGGGCGAACCGGCAGCTCTCGCGCACCCAGTCGGCGAGCCGGAAGCCGCTGACGACGGCGACGACCTCGGCCTCGCCTGCCCGGTGTGCCGAGTCCTCGGCGAGCTCGGCCTTCAGGGCGCGCAGCGCCCGCGGGGTGGACAGGTCCAGGTCGCCGGGGAGGTCGGGGCGGGCGGCACGGACGCGGGCGGCGGCCGCGGAGAGCAGGAGTTCGGGGGTGAGTGTCGTGAGGGGCGTGGGAACGGCATGGAGTACAGAGGTCATAGGTACACCGCGGTCAGGAGTCGGTGGCTGGGCGGCCGGCCCCTTCTGCCGAGCAGCGAGGAGGTCAGCCGGTAGGGGTCGACGTGGGTGTGGTCGCGCCGGTGGCGGCCGAGGGTGCCGGCCAGGTCCTCGTGGCCGGCCTCGGACGCCGACGCCGAGCGGCTCAGCAGTTGCTCGGCGCGGGTCAGCGACTTGTGCAGCAGTTCGTACCGGAAGGACTCGGTGTCGCCGGGTCCGAGGGTGGCGATGAAGTACAGCCGCAGGCCCAGGCGGCACACCTCGGGCGGGTGGTCGGCGCCCATCGCGCGCAGCAGCGCGCCGACGGTGTGCCCGTGCCAGCCGCCGTGCCGGGCGGAGGTGATCTTCCCGTCGATCGGCACCCGGCCGATCGGGACCCGGTGCACCACCGGCCCCGCCCCGGTCAGCACCCGCTCCAGGAACTGGTAGTCCGGGTCGAGCTCGCGGTCGTACAGCAGCACGACCTCGTCGTAACCAGGGGCGAGCGGCAGCAGTTCGCGCAGCGCGCAGGCGAGGTAGTTGGGGCGCCCGTCGGCCGAGACGATCTGCCGGAGCGGCAGGCCGAAGCGCGTCGCGTCGAGGTAGACGGGGCCGCCGCACTCCCGCTGGTCTAGCCCCATCCCGGCGGCGACCAGCCGCTCGATCATCTCCTCCAGCCCCAGACCGGGCGGGGTGTGGGCGAGGAGTCCCGGGTCGTGCAGGCCGAGCCGGGCGTAGTGGCCGGTCCATATCCGCAGCACCCGCGCGCCGGCGGGGTGCACCCAGCCGTTGCTCTCGACGGCCTCCGCGTAGGGGCGCAGGGCTTCGGCCGTGGGCCGCGTGTCCTCGGCCCGGTAGCGGACGTAGAGTTCGCCGATCTCCTCCTCCGAGAGCGCGGAGTAGTCCGCCTCGCCCTGGGTGCGGTCGAGGAACTCCCAGAATCCCAGGGTCTGTTCGGTGGGGTGGTAGGTGGTGGGGCTGCATCGGTAGGTGACGTCGGCCAGCTGTCCGGTCGCCCGGTACATCACGTCCGTCCACAGCAGCCCCTTGAGGTGGCTGGGGGTCAGCGGTTTGGAGGGGGTGATGGTGACCGGGGCGAGCAGCACCTTCCGGCGGGACGGCATCAGACCTCCTCCGCCCCGGCGATGGCGTGCAGCAGCTCCTGGCGGGTGGGTGGCCGGGGGCCCGCCGGGACGGGCACGGGGGCGTCGCGCACCCGGGCCCGGAAGGCTTCGTCGTCCAGGATCCCGGCGGGCGTGTCCAGACTCATCAGGATCCGGGTGAGGCCGCGCCAGACGGCGGCGTCGGTGGCGGCGGCCGCCGCCACGGCGGGCAGCGGGGGGCGGCCGGCCTCCGCCCCGGACTCCGGGAGCCATGTGGCGCTCTCCGGGGGCCGCGTCCCCGCCGGCCGCTCCGGCCGGCTCCCGTCCGCCGGGCCCGCCGTGCCTGGCGGGTGCTGCGCGCCCTCGACCTGTGCCCGCCACTGCCGGGCGCGCAGCGCGCTGTCCCGGGCCGCCTGCTCGTACCAGGGTCGGTACACCTCCTCCGCGAGGGCGAGCGCCCGCTCGGTCCGGGAGTCGCCCTCGGGGTGGTCGTCGAGCAGCTCGGCGAGCCGGAAGGCGTGCTGGAAGGCGAGCGACATGCCGCGCCCGTGGATCGGATCGGTGACGCATGCCGCGTCGCCCACCGGGAAGAGTCCGGCGACCGGCGCGCGGCGGCCGCTGACGGTGCCGCTGAGCATGTTCGGCGGCAGCGTGATGGCCCGCACCGGACTGATCGGCACCGAGACGCCCGGGGCGATCCACGGCCGCAGGTACGGCGAGAGGCGGGCGACAGCGGTGAAGGTGCCGGGCCCGCGCAGGCAGGTGGTGGCCCGGTCGGCCGTCGGCACCGCGAGCGCGATGGCGAAGACACCGTTGTCGCACGGGTGCACCACGGCGGCGTAGTGGTCCCAGATGCCTCCGGCGGCGTTCCCCCGGTTGAGCGGCCCGGGCCAGGCGTCCGGGGAGCCGAGCCGGAAGTAGCGGGTGAAGCCGCGCATATGGGTGGCGCTGGTCAGGTCGTCCGCCACCGGTCTGCCGGCCGCGGCCAGCCAGGACCGGCTCTCCGCCCTGCGCCCGGTGGCGTCGACGACGATCCGGGCGGGGACGTGCTCGCCGCTGCCGGTCACCACGCCGGTGACCCGCGCTCCGGCCGGGTCCAGGCTCAGGGCCCGGACGGTCGTGCCATGGCTGATGGTGACGCCGGGCAGCGCGGAGACGGCACGGTGCAGGACGAGTTCCAGCACCGGGCGGCGTACGGCGAGGGCGACCAGCTCGTCGTCGGCCGGCTCGCGGACGAAGCCCCGCGCCCCGGGGGGCACCGCCTCGGTGAGGTCGAGCAGCCGCGCCCCTTCCTCCAGCGCCGCATCGAGCAGTTCGGGCGCGTGGCGGCGCAGCTCGCGCACGCCGAGCGAGGTGAGGGTGTGGGAGTGGGCGCCTTGGGGGACGGTGGGCCGCTCCCAGGTCTCGGCGGCCTTGGCGGCCGGGCCCAGCGGCGGCGGCTCGGCGCGCTCCAGGATCCGCACCCGCCGGCCGCGCCGGGCGAGCGCCCAGGCGGTGGTGAGGCCGGCGAGGCTTCCGCCGACGACGACGGCCGGGCCGCTCACCGGCGCCGCCCGTGGACGAAGAAGACCCGGCGCACGTCCTTGACGTGACGTGGCGGGACCGGGTCCGGCCAGCGGCCGAAGTCCGCCTCCGGCTCACCGGGCTGGACCGCCCGCACGTCGAACCCGTACGGCTGGAACAGCTGCTCGGGTTCGTCGCTGCCGAAGAGCCAGGGGCAGCCCCAGCCTTCGAAGACGTCCAGCAGCCCGCGCATGTGCGGCAGGGTGAGGGCGGCGGCGTTGACGATGTCGGCGGCGATGCGGCTGCCCGGGGCGGTGATGGCGGCCACCCGCTCCAGCATGCGGTGGGTGTCGGGCTCGGGTATGTAGTAGAGCAGCCCTTCGAGCAGCCAGGTGGAGGGCCGGGTGGGGTCGTAGCCGGCCGCGACGAGCTCGCTCTCCCAGTCGTCCGCGGTCAGGTCGACGGCGACGGAGCGGTGGCTGACCCGCGGCCGGACGCCGCTGAGCCGGGCCGCCTTGAAGTCGAGCACGGCCGGCCGGTCGACCTCGAAGTAGGTGAGGTGCTCCGGCCAGCCGAGCCGGTAGGCACGGGAGTCCATGCCGGCGGGGGCGAGCACGATCTGGGTCATGCCCTCTTCGCGGGCCGCGTCCTGGAGGAAGTCGTCGAAGAACCGGGTGCGGATGGCGTTGTAGTCGGGGGTGCTCGGCAGGGTGCGCTCCCGGTCGGCCGGGAAGGTGGCGGCGCGGACCTCGGCCAGCAGACCGGGACCCTTCTCGCCGCACAGCCGCGCGGCGTAGGGGTCCTCGTAGAGCCGGTCCTCGCGCCGGGTCTCCGCGGCCCGCAGGGCGGCGGTGAGCAGGGCGGTCTGCTCCACGGGGTTCAGGTCGGTCATCGTCGCTCTCCTCAACAGGCCGATGTCGTACGGGCGGTGAGCCGCTGCCACAAGGTGTCGTCCTGCCGGAACAGGCGGTCCTTGACCTGGGTGGGGCGGATGCCGCTGCCCACGGCGGTGTGCCAGTCGCGGTGGAACGCCTCCGCGGGGAGCGGCCGCACCGCCGGTGGAGCGAGCCGGCGGTCGGCGCGGGCCCGCGCGTAGCTCCGCGACTCCCGGCCCAGCTCGGCGTCGAGACGGGCGGTGAAGCGCGCCGTCTCCTCGTCCTGCCAGGGGGTGTGCGGGGCCACCGCGAAGACATAGCCGGGGGTGCCCGGGGTCCGGTCCTCCACCCGGCAGCTGACGTTGCGCAGTTCCATCCCGGTGGCCTGCAGCGCGGTGCGCAGCGCGCGGATGACCTGGGCTTCGCGCAGCCGCTCCCCGGCAGCGTCGGAGCGCGTGTCGCGGCCGGCGTACTCCAGGCGCGGCACGCCCGCCTCCTGGTCGACGACGCGGACGACGTCGCCGACGGCGTAGCGGTACAGGCCGCCGATGTGGCTGAAGACCACGTGGTAGTCGCGGCCGGGTTCGAGTTCGTCCAGCCGGCGGGTGGCGGTGTCCGGGTGGAGGTCCTCGTCGGCGTCGGCGAACTCGTACACCGCGGCGTTCACCACCGGGCTGCCGGCCGAGCCGTGCCGGTCCAGGGCCACGGCCACCGGCCCCTCGGATGCGGCGACGGGCGCGGGCAGCGCGGTCACGCCGACTCCGAACTCCTCCCGCAGCCGGGGCAGGTAGAGGGAGGCGACGCCGGTGGTCCAGCAGAACAGGGCTCGCATGTGCGGCCAGACGTGGGCGGGCCGGACGGTGCCGAAGTGCTCGGCGAGCCGCTCCAGCTCGGCCGCGCGGGCCGGGTTGGGCGTGGTGTGCGGCACGCCGCCGAGGGTGCCGTCGCGGACCTCCTTGACGATCCGCGGCCACCACAGGTTCAGCTGGTACGGCAGCGCGGCGACCATCGCCGGGTTGATGCCGATGACCAGGCGTACGTCGCTCTCCACGGCCAGGCGCAGCCTCAAGTACGTCTTCTCCAGGTGGTCGCCCGCCTCGACGGGGACCGGGAGGGTGGCCCAGGGGGCGCCGGTGCCCGGCTCGGCGGACAGCGGCTCGCCGAACCGCTCGCCGAAGTCGACCTGGCTGGCGCCGACATGGGGCCGGCCGGAGGCGGTGGTCGGTGGCGCGGCGAGCGGATCGTGCTTGAGGTTGAGGGCGGCGTCGGGGCGGCCGAGCACGTCCGGGAAGTGCTCGATCAGCGGTGCCCAGGCGGCGTAGTAGAAGGGGAAGAAGGTGGTGCGCATGAAGCGCGGGGTCACCGGGATCTTCTTGTGCGCGCCGGTGCTGCCGCTGCTGGTGAAGAAGACCGTCGGCGGGTCGGCGCTGAGCACGCCGGGCTCACCGGCGGCGGCGCGCTCGATCCAGGGCGCCAGGTCCGCGTAGCGCCGTATGGGGACGGCCTTGCGGAAGTCGTCCAGGGTACGGACGCGGCTAAAGCCGTGCTCGACACCGAAGTCGGTATCGGCGTTGAATCGCAGCAGCTCGGTGAGGGTGCGGCGCTGATGGCCGGCGGCGTCCGCCAGCGCGGTCCGCAGCCCGTCCCGCTCGTCGCGGACCCGGTCGCGGTAGCGGGCGAGCCGCCCGGGGTCGGTCCAGTCAGGCGAGCTCATCGGCGAGCACCTCCAGCACCGCGTCCGCGGCCCGTGCCGCACTGGGCTGTTCCTCGATCACCGTCACCGGCAACTCCCGTACCTCCTCCAGCATCAGTTTCCGCAGGCTCGCCTGATAGCTCTCGAAGCCGCTGGGCTCAGGGGTGGGCCCGAAGTACTCCAGGCGATTGAGCCGGGTCCCGTTCGCCGCGCGCCGCCACGCGGTTTCGGGCGAGACGTCGAGGAAGACCACCGCGGAGGGCTGCGGAAAGGAACGCCACCAGGCGTACATGGGGTTCTCCGCCATTCCGGCGAGCCTGCACTTCGCCAGGATCTTGTAGTAATAGGAGTCCATCAGCAGGGGTGTTCCGGGGTCGGACCGGTCCAGGCGGTCCTTCAGATGCACCACGGCGGTCTGCAGCAGACTGGCCAGGAATTCGACGGAGTATCCCTCTCCGAGGCGCGGCAGTACGTCCTCGGTCACGGCCCGGCGCAGCCGCGGTATGAGCCCGTATTCGGCCTCGGTGAACGCGTCGTCCACCGATGCCGTGCGCCAGACGGGGCGTCTGGCCGCCACCTCCGCCATGACGGAGGACTTTCCCGCCCCGTCGGGGCCCAGCAGGACGACGAACCGGCGACTGTTCACTCCGCTCCCCTCAACGCGGACCGGCTCGGTGTCCGGTGTGCGTTCGTATCCCGGTGATCTGCCGTCTCTCATGTGTTCATCCGGGGCTCGGGCGCCGCTCGAGCCGGTGACCAGCAGGAAGCGGGCGGCGCCGTGACCGGGGGCAAGCGGGGAGCGGCCGGGCCGACCGGCCGGGCGAGGTGGGTGGGCGGGCGGCGCGGGCGGGGCGGGGTGGGGTGGGGCGTCAGGCCCCCTGGGCCGTCTCCAGCACGTCCAGGTAGTGCGGGTTGTACATGATCCCCAGCACGTTCCCGAAGGGGTCGAGGACGGAGGCGCCCACGTATCCCTCGCCGAAGTCCTTGGGCGCCTCCAGCTCGGTCGCCCCGAGGGAGATCAGCCGCTCCATGGTCACCGGCACGTCGTCCACGTGCCAGTAGGTGACCTCGCCGGCCGTCTCCTTGGACCACCGGTCGCCGTGGCCCAGCTCCGGCGCGTACCTCCGGTCGAACAGACCCAGCTCGTGCTGGTAGTCGCCGACCCGGAACTCGACATAGGCCGGGGTCTCGACACAGGGCTCGACGCCGAGCAGCTCGGTGTACCACCGCTTCGCCGCCACGAGGTCGTTGGTGTGGTACCTGACGGTGCTCAGTCCTCGCAACATGAGTGCTCCATGGGTTTCGGGCGGCCCGGCAGGCCGGGGCCGCTTGTCCGCCTTACCTGAGTGGTTGTTCCGAAAGAAGACGGCGGGCACTCTCACCCCATCGAGTGGTGCGGGACCGGTGGGGCCGCCGGTCCCGGCTCCCCGCGCGAGAAGGGCACATGTCTGGTTAGCGTGAAAACAGAGGCAGGAACCGCCCACCGAGCGGAAGGGGGCTGAGGTCGTGGCCGCATCACCCGAGGGAATGCCCTGCTGGGCCGACGCGATGTTCACCGACCTGGAGGGCGCGAAGCACTTCTACGGCGCGGTGCTGGGCTGGACCTTCGGCGAAGCGGCGTCGGAGTACGGCAACTACACCCAGGCGTACTCGGACGGGAAGGCGGTCGCGGCCGTCGTCCCCCCGATGCCCGGCCAGGAGGCCGGGTCGGCCTGGTGCCTGTACCTCGCGTCGCCGGACGTCGCCGCCACCGCGGAGAAGATCCGCGGCGCCGGCGGCGATCTGCTGATGGAGCCGATGCGGGTCGGCGACTTCGGCTCGATGCTGCTGGCCCGCGAGCCCAGCGGCGCCACCTTCGGCGTCTGGCAGGCGGGCAGCCACGAAGGGTTCGAGAAGCGCGGTGAGCCGGGCGCCTACTGCTGGGCGGAGGTCTTCACCCGCGAGCCCGACAAGGCGGACGCCTTCTTCCCCGCGGTCTTCCCCTATGGCGTGCGGCGCCTGGAGGACGACGCGATCAACTTCAAGATCTTCAGCCTGGGCGAGGAGCCCGTGCTGGGGCGGATGCGGATGCCCGAGAGGTTCCCGCCGGAGATCCTGCCGTACATCAACGTCTTCTTCACCGTGGAGAACTGCGACGCGGCGGTGACCAGGGCGATCGAGCTCGGCGGGACGTTGCGCTTCGGGGCGGTGGACACTCCGTTCGGCCGGTTCGCGGTGCTGACGGATCCGCAGGACGCGACGTTCGCGGTGATCGATGTCAGCGCGAAGACGGGCGTGCTGCCGCCGATGACGCGGGAGTCCTGAACGCCCTCGACCGGCGAGAGCCCCCAGGTCACCTCCTAAGGCGCGGTGAAGCCGGTCCTAAGGCGCGGTGAAGCCGGCCAGCATCGTCTCCAGAGCGCCTTCTATCAGCGCCTCGCGCTGCTCGTCGGGGAGGCGGGCGAGCGGGCCTTCCAGTATCAGCAGGGACAGGCCGTGCACCGCGGACCAGGCGGTGACCTCGGCGGAGCCCCGCCGGTGGGCGGCGAGCCTGCCGTGCGCGGCGAGTTCGTCGAGCGCCGCGGTGAGCAGGTTGAAGGCGCGGTACTCGGCTCCGGAGCCGCCGGGCGCGGTGCCGGCCCAGTCGCCGTCCGGACCCCCGGGGAAGTGGCAGAAGGCCGAGCGGAACAGGCCGGGGCTCTCCATGGCGAAGTGGATGTAACCGCGCCCCATGGCGGTGAACCGCAGCGCCGCCGTCACGCCCGGGTCATCGGTGCCGGGCACCTCGGCCGCGGCCCGCTCCAGGCAGTCCGCGAGCGCCACCTGGCCGCGGGTCTTGACCTCGTACATCAGATCCGCCTGGCCGTCGAAGTGGCGGTAGGCCGCGGTCGGCGAGACGCCGACCCGCCGCGCCACCTCGCGCAGCACCACCCGCTCGGGGCCTCCCTGACTGGCCAGGTCGACCGCGGCGGCGATCAGCGCGTTCCGCAGATCGCCGTGGTGGTACCCCGACCTGGTGCCCGGCTTCGTCTCCATGGCTTCATCCTGCCCGATGTTGACGGCATTAACATTGCATGCCAGAGTCGATGTTAATACCGTCAACATTGAGAGGGGTGGGGACCGTGCTGAGCAGGATCGCCGAGTTGGCCCTGCGCAGGGCCCGGCTGCTGCTCGTCGTCAGCGCCGTGGCCGTGGTGGCGATGGCAGCGGCCGGACTGGGGGCGTTCGGCGCGCTGAAGGGCGGCGGATTCGACGATCCGGATGCTCCGTCGAGCCGCGCGAAATCCGTCATCGACGAGAAGTTCGGCGGCGAGACCGATCTGGTCTTCCTGGTGCGGGCGAGCGACGGATCGGGGCCGCACGGCCCGGCCATGGAGAAGGGCGGCCGCTCGATCGCCGAGAAGCTCGCCAAGGACCCGGACGTTACGGGCGTCCTGTCCTACTGGGACACCAAGAGCCCCGCGCTGGTCTCCAAGGACGGCGAGAAGGCGCTCGTGCTGGCCCATGTGAAGGGCGACGGCGACACCCGCGCGGACCGGACCGAGTCGCTGATCGACCGCTACACCGGCGAGCGGAACGGGGTGCTGGTCCAGGCCGGCGGGGAGGCCGCGGTCACTCACGACGTCACCGCGCAGGTCGGCAAGGACCTCGCGGTGGCGGAGAGCTTCGCGGTGCCGCTGACCCTGGTCCTGCTGGTGCTCGCCTTCGGCAGCATCGTCGCGGCGCTGCTGCCGCTGGTCATCGGAGTCATCGCCATCGTGGGCACCTTCGCCGAGCTCTTCGTGCTCGGCAGCCTCACCGACGTCTCCGTCTTCTCCATCAACCTGACCACCGCGCTCGGCCTGGGTCTCGGTATCGACTACGCGCTGCTGCTGGTCAGCCGCTTCCGGGAGCAGCTGGCCTCGGGCGCCGAGGTGGAGGACGCGCTGCGCCGCACGGTGCGGACGGCGGGCCGCACCATCGTCTTCTCGGCGTCCACCGTGGTCGCGGCGCTCGCCGCGCTGCTGATCTTCCCGCCCTTCTTCCTGCGCTCCTTCGCCTACGCCGGCATCGGCGTGGTGATCGTGGCCGCGCTGAGCGCCCTGTTCGTCATCCCGCCGCTGCTCGCGGTCCTCGGGCACCGGGTCAACAAGGGACGGATGCCCTGGGCGGGTTCGGTGCCCCGGGCCGACGCCCCCGCCTGGGGCCGGCTGGCCGGGGCGGTCATGCGCCGCCCGGCCCTCATCGCGCTCCCGGTCCTCGCGGTGCTGCTGCTCGTCGCCAGCCCGCTGCTCGGCGTCACCTTCGGCACCCCCGACGAGCGGGTGCTGCCGAAGGACGCGGCCAGCCGACAGGTCGCGACCCAGCTGGCGGAGGACTTCGCGCAGGACGATGACGGTGCCGTCCAGATCGTCACCACCGGCGCCGTCGCCCCCGCCCCGCTGCGCGGTTACGCCGAGAAGATCTCCCGGCTGGACGGCGTGGAGCGGGTGGACACCAGCGCCGGGAGCTTCCGGCACGGCACGACGGGTCGGCCCGGACCCGCCGCCGCGGCGCTCGGCCGGCCCGACGCCCAGCGGCTGGTCGTGGTCACCGGCCTCACGGGCGCCTCGGACCGGGCGCAGGAGCTGGTGCGGGACATCCGCGCGGTCGACCCGCCGGCCGGCTCCGAGGCCCTCGTCGGCGGACCCGACGCGCGACTGGTGGACTCCAAGCACTCCATCGCGGTGCGACTGCCGATCGCGGCCGCGCTGATCGCGGTGACCACCTTCTTCCTGCTCTTCCTGTTCACCGGCAGCGTCGTCCAGCCCCTGCGCGCGCTGCTGCTCAACGCCGTCAGCCTGGCCGCCTCCCTGGGCGCGATGGTGTGGATCTTCGAGGACGGCCATCTGTCCTCGCTGCTCGGCTTCACCCCGCAGCCGCTGGACACCTCGATGACGGTGCTGCTGTTCTGCGTGGTCTTCGGCCTCTCCATGGACTACGAGGTCTTCGTCACCAGCCGGATGAAGGAACTCCACGACGCCGGCGCCGACCAGGAGACCTCGGTGGTCCAGGGCCTGGCCAGGACGGGGCGGATCGTCAGCGTGGCGGCCGGTCTGCTCTCGGTGAGCTTCTTCGCCTTCGGCACCAGTCAGATCAGCTTCCTGATGATGTTCGGCCTCGGCAGCGGTCTGGCCGTGGTCATCGACGCGGTCCTGGTGCGCGGGGTGCTGGTGCCCGCCGCGATGCGCGTCCTGGGACGCACCGCCTGGTACGCGCCGCCCGGGCTGCGCGGACTCCACCGCCGGGTGGGGCTCTCCGAGGCCCCCTCGGAGCCGGAGCGGACACCCGCCGGGGTCTAGGGGGTGCCCGGTGGGTCTGCGCGGCGTCGCGGCGACCCATCGGACACCCCCTAGTGTCCGGAGCCCGGCGGCTCGCGCGCCTGCCCGGTCACCCCCGAGGGGACCGGGCAGGCGCGCCCGCCTTGCGTCCGCCCGCCATGCTCCGGACGTCGCCGGGACACCGGCCGCCGTCGGACACGGCGGCGGCGCGGCGGGCGGGGTTCAGACCTGGGCGACGGCCCGGGCGGCGGGGGACGGCCGTTCCGTCAGGCCGTGTTCGAAAGCCGCTTCCCACTGGCTCTTGCCCGTCGGGGCCCACCGGTCCTCGCGCTGCTCGGCCATTCCGTAGCGGGCCAGGCCCTTGAGGTGTTTGAGGATGGTGGGCGCCTGATAGCCCACGGTCCGGCAGAGATCGTCGACCGTGGCCCCGGCGGTCCCCATGGATTTCAACTGCTCCCAGGTGCGGGCCGCGTGCTGGCCCAGCCCGCCGTCGCGCGCCGTGGTGGAGAAGAGCGGCCCGTCCGCCTCGTTCTCCACCGCTCCCGCGGGCGTGGCTCCCGCAGGCGCGGATCCTCTGTTCGCGGTCGCGGTCCCCGTCGTGGTTCTGGCCCGCGCGGGCCCCGCCTCCGGGGGCCTTGCGGCCGGCGCCTCCTCATCGGTCGGCGCCCGCTCCGCCGCGGGGACTTCCTCCCCGGTCGGAGCCGTCTTCCCGGCCGAGGCCGCCCTGCCGGCCCGCGCCGCGGGCGGCGGTTTGGCCCGGCCGGCCGACGGTCGCGCCGGGCCGACCGGACGGGGGGTCCGGTTGACCGTGCGGTGCTTACGCCCCTTCTTGTGTCTGCTCATCGCGTCACCGTCTTCGCAGTCTTCGCAGCGTTAGTGATCACGCTCTGTCAACGAGCGATGACCTTGATCGGCGATCGGCCGTTCGGCTCATCTGTGCCGTGGGCGCCACACATGCGGCACACCAGCGGTTTCCCCGTGGGGCGCCCGTCAACGAAGAAACAAAGCTACCGCTCAGTAGTTTTTTCCCGTACCGTTTCGGCCATGGCTCAGGCGACACAGGCAACCATCGGGGACAGCGAGTTCGACCGCGACACCGCCGTCACCCCCGGCGAACCGGGCATCTACCACGCGGAACTCTCGGCGGGCTGGACCATCATCGCCGCCGTGAACGGCGGCTATCTGCTGGCCCTGCTCGGCCGCGCACTCGGCGAGGCCCTGCCGCACCCGGATCCGATCACCGTCTCGGCGCACTACCTCACCGCGTCCCAGCCGGGGCCCGCGCTGATCCGCACCGAGGTCATACGCACCGGCCGCACGCTCTCCACCGGCCAGGCGTCCCTCTTCCAGCTCGCGGAGGACGGCAGCGAGGTGGAGCGGCTGCGCGTCATCGCCTCGTACGGCGACCTGGACGCGCTGCCCGAGGAGGTCCGCACCACCGCGACGCCGCCGGACCTCCCGCCGATCGAGCACTGTCTGGGCCCCTCGGACGGCCCGGCCCCGATCCCCGGCAGCTCCGCGATCACCGAGCGCCTGAGCATCCGGCTCGACCCGGCCACCTCCGGCTGGGCGGTCGGCGCGCCCTCCGGCAAGGGTGAGATGCGCGGATGGTTCCAGCTCGCGGACGGCCGTGACGCGGACCCGCTCTCGCTGCTGCTGACGGTGGACGCGCTGCCGCCGACCGCCTTCGAACTGGGCCTGCGCGGCTGGACGCCCACGGTGGAGCTCACCGCGCATGTCCGCTGCCGCCCGGCGCCCGGACCGCTACGGGTCGCCATCACCACCCGCAACCTGGCCGGCGGCTTCCTGGAGGAGGACGCGGAGGTCTGGGACACCGCGGGCCGCCTGGTGGCCCAGTCCCGCCAGCTGGCGAAGGCACCGCGCGACTGACACCGCGAGGCCCGTCGGCCGGCACCGCCCCGACGACACCGCTCGCGGGAACGGCCCGGCCGACGGGATCGAAGCACGCCTGTCCGCAGGCCCGTCCGCACGCCTGTCCGCGCCGCATTCCCCTGTGATGCGGCGCGGACAGCCGCGGTCCCCCGACGCCCACCATTCTAGAGGCGCCTCTCCAATACTGGGGCGGTACCCTCCAACTCATGGCCCGACCTCCCCGTTTCGACGCTCAGCAGCTGCTCGACGCCGCGGTGCGTCTCTCCGCGGCATCAGGCCCCGCCGGGGTGACCATGTCCGCGGTCGCGAGCGAGGTCGGGGCGCCCAGCGGCTCGGTCTACCACCGCTTCACCAGCCGGTCCGCACTCCTCGCCGAGGTGTGGCTGCGGACGGTCGAGCGTTTCCAGGAGGGCTACTTCGCGGCGATCGAAGCCGACGGGGACGCGCTGCGCGCGGGGTGCGCGGCCGCCCGCCATATCGTCGCCTGGAGCCGCGCCAACCCGCAGGAGGCCGCCCTCCTCCTCTACGGCGCCAGGGACTTCGGCCGCGCCGACTGGTCGGCGGAGCACATCGAGCGCGCCGACCGCGGCCACGAGCGGGTCCGCAGATGCGTAGCCGCGCTCACCCGGGCCCTGGGAGAGGAAGGCCCCCAGGCCACCGAGCGGGTGGCGCTGGCGGTGATCGATCTGCCGCTCTCCCTGGTCCGCCGCCACCTGCGGACCGGCACACCGCTGCCGGACCACGCCGAGGACCTCGCCGAGCAGTGCACCGCCCAGCTGCTCGGCCCGCCGCGGGCAACGGCGGGCACTCGCGGCTGACGCAACCGCGGGCAGTCGCGGCTGACAGGGAAGCCGGAGCCGGCGGCCACGGCTTCCGGCGGCCGGTTCAGCCCGCTCAGCCCTCGACCCCGGTCGCGCTGTGCGGCGCCCCCACCGGCTTGGACTCCGGCGAGCCGCGCTGCCGCAGGTAGATGGAGAGGATGGCCATCGAGGCGATGGCGAGGAACTCCGACTGCCAGTTCTGCAGGGTGCGGCTCCAGAAGTCGGCCGAGCCCAGATACTCGCCCCAGCTCACCGGCGCCTGAAGCCGGCGCAGCCGCTGCTCGTTGTACGCCGCCACGCCGGTGACGGACTGCGCGAACCATGAGAGAAGGAAGACGCCACCCATCACCAGGCCCAGCGAGGTGGCGTAGAGCCTCTGCCGGATGCCGCCGGCCCTCGCCCAGCGGGGCGAGGCGGGGGACGCGTGAGCGCCCAACCGCTGTTCCCGCTCGCTCTCCCGTCCCTCCCGGCCCGGCGCCTTCGACTCCGGCGAACCGCGTTGCACCAGCCAGACGGTGAGATAGAGGTACAGGAAGAACTGCAGGTACTCCGACTGCCAGTTCTCCATGACGTCGACGCCGAAGTCCGAGGACGTCAGATAGGCGCCGATGCCGATCGACTGGAGCCCATCGGCCTCGAGCTGGTCGTTGAACTCCGCGTGCCCGGCGATCGCCTGGCCGGCCAGGGCCAGCAGAAAGGCGGTGCCGAAGGCCAGCCCCAGGCCGTTGTCCCTGAGGAACCGCCGCACGGCACTCATCGCTGCATCGCCCCGATCACGATGCTGTACGTCAGACCGGTGACGATGACGAACAGGCACAGACAGAACATGAGCTTCATCCGCCGGGTCACCCGCCCTTCAGGGAGCACTGGTAGGGCCGGCCGGGGCGCGGCTCGCAGCCCGCGGCGACCACGCGCCAGTCGCCGGAGAACCGCGACAGGAAGAGCGTGTCGGCGGCGAACACCACCCGGGCCTGCCGGCCGTGGACGTCGACCCGGCGCACCTCGCCGGCCGGCGGCAGGTCCTCCTCGAGGATGCCCTCGCGGCAGTTCGTCCCGGCCGACCGCGTCAGCTCCTCCCGGGTACCCGGGGCGAGCGCCGCACAGAGCCCGGCGACGTTCCGCTCCCCCAGCGCCCGCTCGAAGCGGAGCGCCTCGGCGCGTGCGGAGGCACGGCGCTCGCCGGGCGTGGCGCAGCCCGCGCAGAGCAGCAGCACGGCGCATACAAAGATCGCGGCCCGGACGGACAGGACGACCGGACCGCTCGGGCACCGACGTGGAAGGCGTACCGCGCGCCGGACGGCCGCCGCCGTCGGCGGGGCGGTAGCGCGCTGCATCTCCACGAAAGTCCGCCTCCTTGTCCGTTGCCACCGGTCGTCCGACGGTACCCATAACCACCCGAACCAGCACGATGGACGCATGGCCCCCGTCCAGCGCCTCCCCCAATGGCGTACCGGTCAGTCATCCGGGTTCCGGTCCGGGCCGCACCGGCGCCCCGGGCCCGGGCGCACCGCCCCGATTCCCCGGACAGCCGCGATCCGGCCACGCTCGACAGGACGTTCATTTCAGCGCTGGTTACGCTGAAGGACACGGCAAGCCCGGGCCGGGAACCGGGCCGGGGCGGGCGTGATTCCAGGAGGTCCGCGTGGCGATCAGGACGCTCGGCCCGGCGACACGCCTGTCCGCCCGGCCGTACACCGCGGCGGACGAGCAGGCCGTGCTCGCCCTGGTCAACGCCGACCGGCTGGCCGGCCAGCCGCCGACGACCAGGGAGATGCTGGCCGCGGCGCTGGCGGGCCGCTCGCGGCTGGACGCCGCCTGGTGGGCGCAGCTGGACCCGCCGCACACCGAAGTGGTGACCGACGCCGCGGGCGAGGTGCTGGGCGCGGTCTCATGGGCGCGGCGGCCTCTGGACGGCGCCGGGCTGATCCTGTGGCTGCACTGCTTCCACCAGGACCAGCTGCTCGCCGAGGCGCTGCTCAGCCACGCGCTGGAGCATCTGGGTCCGCGCCCGGTCCATGCCTTCGCGGCCGCCTCCGCCCTGACCCTCGGGCTCAAGGGGCTGCCGCTGCGCCATCGGCCGACGATCCGCAAGGCGCTGGAGGCCTCGGGCTTCACCGGCCGGGACGCCTACCGGTATCTGCGCCGGACGCTGCGGACAGCCGACGCCGAGGGGGTCCTCACCTACCCGGTCGCCGAGGTGAGCGAGCGCGCCGACCCGCCCGGCTGGGACCTGCGGCTGCGGGAACCGGACGGCACCCGGGTCGCCGAGGCGAGCGTCTGCCGCCCCCTCGCGGGCGTCGGGATGCTGCGGTGGCTCAGCACCGACCCGGCGCGCCGGGGCCGCGGGCTCGGTCATGGTCTGCTCGCCCAGTGCTTCAAGGTCCTGGCCGAACACCAGGCGAGCGAGGTCATCGCCTACCTCGACGAGCCGTCCCCGCAGGACGCCGGGGACACGGCCGCCCACCGGCTCTGCGCCTCGACGGGCTTCTCCGAGGTCGACGTCTGCCGCTCCTTCACCCGCACGCTCTGATCCCGCCGGGAGCCGGCCCTCGGCTCGTCCGCCGCCCGCGGATCATCCCCGCCGGCGCCGGCTCATCTCCCGGCCTCGCGTCATCCGCCGGCCCGCCGCAGGCTGCGGGCGTGCAGGGCGAGTTGCATCTCGAACTGCGCGTCGGGGTCGTGCAACCGGTCGCCGAACACCTCGTCCAGCTGGCGCAGCCGGTAGCGGACGGTCTGCGGGTGGACGGCGAGCCGCGTCGCGACCTCGCTGGCGTTGCGACCGCAGCGGAGCCAGTACAGCAGCGTCTCGGCCAGGCGCTCGCGCTGCGGGGAGCGCACCTGCTCCAGCGGTCGAAGGTGCCGCTCGGCGAGCGCGTCCACCAGCGACTCGTCGCGGAAGAGCAGCAGGGTGGCCAGGTGGTCGGTGCAGCGCAGCATGGGCTGGGCGGGCAGGATGCCGCGGCGGGACAGCTCCAGCGCGTCCAGTGCCCAGCGCAGCGAGCGGGCTCCCTCCTGGAGGGGGACCGTGGGGCCGATGACCGCGTGCACTCCGCGCAGCGCTCCGGCGATGGCGCGGGTCCGCCCCGGGCCGTCCGGGTCCGGTACGACGATGCGGCCGGGCCCGTCGTCGAAACGGGCGAGGAACTCGGGCGGCACGATGGGGCGGACGTACTCCGGCAGCATGGCCTGGTCGGTGACGACGACTGCCAGTTCACGCGGCAGCAGCCACTGCGCGGTGTGCGCCAGGTCGCTGATCACCTCCAGTGGGACGGCCGGGTCGGCGGTGAGCAGGTTGACCAGCCGGGTGCGGCGCAGCTGGAGTTCGCCCGCGGCGTGCAGTCTGGCCTCGGTGTAGCCGATGGTGGCCGCCGCCGCCATCTCGTCGAGGTGGAGGAAGAGCGCCTCGCCGAACGGGGCGAGGATGTGCCGCGGCAGCACTCCGCCGCTGACCAGCGCGTTGACGCTGCGCCAGGTGACGCGGGCGCCGAGGCGCAGCGCCGACTGGAAGGAGTCCAGGCTGCGGCCCTCCTCCGCCTCTCCGCGGCCGATGCTCTGGTAGGTGGCCTTGACGGAGTCCCAGCCGGTGTCCGGCTGGGCGATGCGGGCCAGGAAGCCGTCGAGCGCCTCCGCCACGCCCTTGTGCACGACGTGCATGTAGGTGTCGTCCATCGGGCGGGCGTATTCGGGGATCTCCGTCCGGATGGCTCGGACGACCTCCTCGGTGATGTCGCCGATGAACGGCGTCAGATGGTCGTGGAGGCCGGAAGGGAACGCCTTGAAGGGCGTGTACGGCTCGTCATTCGGGTGGTGTCCTTCCACTTCTTCCGCTCGGCTCGCCAACAGCCGGGAAGCGCTTGCCATGGTCGACGCTCCTCAGGTCACGACGACAGGGGCTTGGCGACCATATTCGCCGCGCTCTGCCAGGGGCACGACCCGCGCGGACAGATCCGCGGCCGCTGGTTGTCACCCGCGTGACAACCAGCGGCCGCCGGCAGTCATGGAGGTGACTGCCCAGGGGGTCTCCGGTCGCCGACGCGGTGCCGGTCATGGCCGCTCGCCTCGCGCCGCCCGTGCTCTGCCGAGCGTGTCCGCCGCCGCTTGTTGTCAGCGAAGTGACAGAAGGAGCCGGGGGATCTGTCAGCCGTCCGTCTTCTGCGCACCGCCCGCGGCGGCGGAACCTGTCCTCATCATCGGCCCCGTCAGGGATGTCCCCGCCGATCGCCTCCCCCGCCTGATCAGTTGGAGCCGCCATGACGGATATTCCACCCCCCGCGGCCGGTCTGCTGACCGACCATCTCGGACACTGGGCCGACCAGCGCCCCCACCAACGCGCCTTCACCTTCGTGGACTTCCCCGACGCCGGATCGGCCGGTCTGCACCGCACCCTGGGCTGGCGCGGCCTCCAGACGCGGGCCCGTGCCATCGCCGGACGGCTGGCCGCGGTCGCGGGGCCCGGTGAGCGGGCCGCTCTGCTGCTGCCGCAAGGGCTCGACTACGCCGCGGCCTTCCTCGGCTGCCTGTACGCGGGAGTGATCGCCGTACCGCTGTTCAGCCCCGAACTCCCCGGCCACGAGGGGCGGCTGACGGCCGTGATCGAGGACTGCGAGCCGGTCTGCCTGATCACCGATCGGGCCACCACCGCGGCGGTCGGGGCGTTCACCGCCGCGCAGGGCCTGCCGCCGCTCCCGCTGGTCGTGGTGGACCGGCCGGGCGCCCCCGCCCCCTCGCCTGCCGAGCTCGGGCCGCCGCCCCGGCCGGAGGACATCGCGTACCTCCAGTACACCTCGGGCTCCACCCGGACCCCGGCCGGGGTCGTGATCAGCCACGCCAACGTGGTCGCCAACGCCCGGCAGGCGATCGACGCGTTCGGGGCCGGCGCCGGTACCAGCACGGCGGTGGGCTGGCTGCCGCTCTTCCACGACATGGGGCTGGTGCTCAGCGTCGCCGCTCCCGTCGTGGGCGGATTCCCGTCCGTGCTGATGGACCCGCCCGCGTTCCTGGAGCAGCCGCTGCGCTGGCCGCGGCTGCTCGGCTCGTACCCGGGGACGATCAGCGCCGCCCCGAACTTCGCCTTCGACTACTGCGCCGCGCGGGCGGAGGAGGCGGCGGTCGAGGAGCTGCGCCTGGACCGGGTGGCGGTCCTCATCAACGGCAGCGAGCCGGTCCGCCCCGGCACCATCGACCGCTTCCAGGAAGCCTTCGCGCCCGCGGGGCTGCGGCCCGAGGCGCACTGCCCGGCGTACGGGCTCGCCGAGGCCACGGTCTTCGTGACCGCCGACTCCCCCGCCGGCGCGCCCGGCACGGTGCTCTGCGACGCCGACGCCCTGGCCGCCGGACGCATCGAGCCGCGGCCTGCCGAAGACCTGGGCGGTGGCCGGTTCACCCGGCTGGTGGTCTGCGGTGCGCCGGTCGGCCAGGAGCTTCGGGTCACCGACCCGGTCACCGGCGTGGTGCTGGCGCCGGGAGAGGTCGGCGAGATCCAGCTGCGGGGGCCCAACGTCGGCCTGGGCTACTGGAAGCGGGCCGGTCTCTCCGCCGAGACCTTCGCCGCCCGCGAGCCCGGCGCGGCCGACGAGGACGGCGGCTGGCTGCGCACCGGTGACCTCGGCGCGCTGTACGAGGGGCGGCTGCTGGTCACCGGGCGGCTCAAGGACCTGATCATCGTGGACGGCCGGAACCACTACCCCCAGGACATCGAGGAGACGGTGCAGTCGGCGGTCGCCCTGGTGCGCCGGGACCGGCTGGCGGCGTTCTGTGTGCCGGGCCCCGACGCGGAGGCGGAGGAACTGGTGGTGGTGGCGGAGGTACGCCGGGATGCCGAGCCGGGCGAGGAGGAGACACGCGCGGCGGTCCGCGCCGCCCGTGCCGCGGTCTCGGCCCGGCACGGCCTGCGGCTCGGCGAACTCCTGCTGGTGCCGCCGGGTTCGGTGCCCAGGACCTCCAGCGGCAAGGTGGCGCGTGCGGCCTGCCGCGCCCGGCGGCTCGCGGGCGTCCTCGACACCGTGGGGGGTGGCCGGTGAGTTCGCGCGATGCCGAGCTGCGGGCCGAGATCACCGAGCGGCTGTCCGCCTGGTACGGGCTGGAGCCGGAGGCGATCACCGATGAGCAGCCGCTGGCCGAGCTGGGGCTCACCTCGCGCGGTGCGGTGGCCCTGGCGGCCCGGCTCGGCGAACTCACCGGCCTCCGGCTGCCGGCCACGCTGATCTGGGAGGCGCCGACGATCGGGGCCCTGCTGGAGCGGCTGGCCCGGGCCGAGGCGTCCATGGCGGCGGAGCCGGGGCGGGCGGCGGAGCCGGGCGGGCAGGCGGGCTCCGGCTCCGAGGCCGGTGAGGACTGCGGGCGCGGGACCGCGGCCGGGGCTGGGTCCGGGCCTGGGTCCGCGGCCGCGGCTGGTACCGGGGCGGGGGCCGGACCCTCGTACGGTGGCGGGGCCGCGCCCGGGCCCGGGTCGGCGGCCGGAGCCGGTGCTGGTCCCGGGGCCGGGGTCGCGGTGATCGGTATCGGGTGCCGGATGCCGGGCGGGGTCGCCTCGCCCGCCGACTTCTGGCGCCTGGTCAGCGAGGGGCGGGACGCGGTCGGCACGGTGCCCGAGGACCGCTGGCCGCCCTTCGTTCCCGCGTCCACCAGCCTGCCCGAGGACATCAGCCGGCACGGCGCCTTCCTCGGCGGCATCGAGGCCGTCGCCGGATTCGACGCCGAGTTCTTCGGCATCGGCGCGGACGAGGCCACCGCCATGGATCCGCAGCAGCGCATGCTGCTGGAAGTCGCCCGCGAGGCCCTCGATCACGCCGCGGTCTCCGCCGCCTCTCTCGCCGGCACCCGCACCGGTGTCTTCGTCGGCATCAGCGGCACCGAGTACGCCCTGCTGACCACGGCCGATCCGGGCGCGGTGAACGGCTGGACACCGCCCGGCGCCGCGCTGAGCGTCGCCGCCGGACGGCTGTCGTACGCCCTGGATCTGCGCGGCCCCAGCCTGTCGGTGGACACCGCGTGCTCCTCCTCACTGGTCGCCGTGGACCAGGCGGTGCGCTCTCTGGTCGCCGGGGAGAGCGACACCGCGCTCGCCGCGGGCGTCAACCTGCTGCTCACTCCCGCGGTCACGCTCGGCCTCCAGCGGGCCGGAGCACTGGCGGCGGACGGCCGGTGCAAGGCGTTCGACGCGGCGGCCGACGGCATCGCCCGGGGCGAGGGCTGCGGGGTCGTGGTGCTGAAGCGGCTGGCGGACGCGGAACGCGACGGTGACCGCGTGCTGGCCGTCATCCATGGCTCGGCCGTCAACTCCGACGGCCGTTCCAACGGGCTGACCGCCCCCAGCGCCGCCGCCCAGCAGGCTCTGCTGGAGCAGGTCCACGCCGCCCCCACGACGGTCGACTACGTCGAGGCGCACGGCACCGGCACCGCTCTGGGCGACCCGATCGAGGCCGGTGCGCTGGGCGCGGCGCTCGGCAGCGGCCGCGGCCGCCCCGCGGACCAGCCGCTGCTCATCGGCTCCGCGAAGACCAACCTCGGCCACCTGGAGGCCGCCGCGGGGATCACGGGTCTGATCAAGACCGTGCTCGCCCTGCACCACGGCGAGCTCCCACCGCAGCTGCACTTCACCGCGCCCGGCCCGTACGCCGATCTGGAGGGCCTGGGGCTGCGCGTGGTCACCGCGACCGAGCCGTGGCCGCGCTACTCCGGCACCGCCACCGCGGGCGTCTCGGCGTTCGGCTTCAGCGGCACCAACGCCCATGTGGTGCTTGCCGAACACCGGCCGGCCGCCGCCCCGGTCCGGCCGGCGCGCGCCGGCTCCACGGAGGGCACCGACCGGCCCGCCGTCGTGCTGCTGGAGGCGCTGACCGAGGACCGGCTGCGCGGCTACGCGGCCGAGCTGGCGCACTGGCTGGGCACCCCGCAGGCGCGCTCGGTGCGGCCGGCCGATCTGGGCCGCACCCTGGCCGGCCGCACCGGCCGGGGACACCGCCGGGCGGCCGTGGTGGCGCGCGGCCGTGCGGAGACCGTCGCGGCGCTGGCCCGCTTCGGCGCGGGCGCGCCGGATCCGCATCTGGTCACCGGCGCCCGGCTGCCGGCCGGTCCCGGCCCGGTGTGGGTCTTCTCCGGATACGGCACCCAGTGGCCCGGCATGGCGCGGCGGCTGCTGGCCGCGGAGCCGGCGTTCGCCGCCGCGGTCGACGAGCTGGAGCCGCTGCTGAGCGAGGCGGCCGGAATCTCCCTGCGGGCGGGCCTGCGACCGGACGCCGATCTGTCCTCGCCCGTCACCGTCATGCCGGTGCTCTACGGGATCCAGCTCGCCCTGGCCGCGTTGTGGAGGTCCTACGGCTTCGCGCCGGCCGCCGTCATCGGCCACTCTCTCGGCGAGATCGCCGCGACAGTGGTCTCCGGTGCGCTGGATCCGGCCACCGGGGCTCGGATCGTCGCCGTCCGCTCCCGGCTGCTGTCCCGGCTGACCGGTGGTGCCATGGCCGTGGTGGACCGCCCGGGCGCGGACCTCCCGGAGCTGGCCCGCGACTTCCCCACGGTGGAGATCGCGGTGCACTCCTCGCCGGTGCAGAGCGTCGTCACCGGCTCCGCCGCGGACGTGGCGGGGCTCATCGCCCGGATCACCGCGGAGGGCGGCTTCGCCCGGCCGCTGCCGGTGACGGTCGCCGGGCACTCGCCCGCCGTCGAGCCCCTGATGGAGGAGTTCACCCGGGAGCTGGGCTCGGTGCCCGCCGCGCCGCCCGGCTGCCGCTCCTACTCCACCGTCCTGGGCGATCCGCGTTCGGCCGCGCCCCGCGACGTCCGGTACTGGGTGGCCAATCTGCGCCGGCCGGTCCGCTTCGCCCAGGCGGTACGGGCCGCGGCGGAGGACGGCCACCGGGTGTTCGTCGAGGTCGCGCCCCACCCGGCCCTGCTGCACCCGCTGACCGAGACCCTGCGGGAGGCGGACGCCCCCGGTGCGCTCGTGGTGCCGACGCTGCGCCGGGACACCGATGACGCGCTCACCTTCCGCTCGTCGCTCGCCTGCCTCCTGGTCCACGGGGTGCCCCTGCCGTCGGCCCGGGAAAGCCTCCATCCGGGCGGCCGGATCGTCGATGTGCCGACGCCGCGGTGGCGGCACCGCCGCTTCTGGGCCGGGGAGCCGGCCCCGGAACTGCCCGCCGCGCCGCTCCCGGCAGACCGCGCCGCGAGCACCATGGACCGGCTGCGCGGCTGCGTCGCCGGGGTGATGGGGTACAGCCCGGAGCGCATCGATCCCGACACCCCGCTCACCGAGCTGGGCCTGGACTCGCTGACCGCGGTGCGGATCCGCACCGTCGTGGAGCGGGAGTTCGGCACCGTGATCGAGCCGGGGCTGCTGCTGCGGCAGGGCACCCTGCGGGCCGTCGCCGCCCTGCTGCCCGGCACCACCGGCGCGTCAGCCCCCGGCGCCGCCCAAGCCGCGCCGCACGACGCGGCGGGCGGCGAAGCGGGCGAGGGCGCGAGCGGCGCGGCGCCGGCCGAGGGGCCCCGGCTCGCGTCCGGCGCGCCGTCAGCAGCCATCACCGGCACGCCGGGACGGCTGCGTGTCTTCCCCGGCACCGGCGAGCGGGCCCCGCTCTTCCTCGCCCACGCGGCGGGTGGCCGCTCGGATGTCTACGGGCGGCTCGCCGGGCATCTCGACGGGCACCGCCCGGTGCTCGGCTTCGACCGGCTGGCCGAGCCGGGGGATGTGGCCGGGCGGGCCGCGGAGTTCGCCCGGCGGGTCCGCGAGGTCCGGCCCGAAGGTCCCTGGCTGGTGGGCGGCTGGTCGTACGGCGGGGTCGTGGCCCAGGAGGCCGCGCGGCTGCTGGCCGCGCGCGGCACGGTCGCCGCCCTGGTCCTGCTCGATTCGGTGCTGCCGCTGCCGGCGCCCGCCGGGCGGACGGCCGCCGAGCAGGCGCGGGAACGCTTCGCGGGCTTCGCCGAGTTCGTCGAGCGCGCCTACGGCACCCCGCTGCCGCTCCCGTACGAGGAGCTGGCCGTGCTCGATGACACCGGGCAGGTCGACCTGGTCCTGAAGGTGCTGGAGCAGGCCGTGGAGCTGCCGCCCGCCGTGCTGGAGCACCAGCGCGCCTCCTACGTGGATCTGCGCAGCGGCGAGCGCCACACTCCGGGCCGGTTCGCCGGGCGGACGCTGCTGTACCGGGCGAGCGAGCCGGCCCCGCACACCGTGCGCGATCCGCGCTACGAGCGGACCGACGAGGCGCTGGGCTGGGACGCGTACTGCCCGGAGCTCACCGTGGTCCCGCTGCCCGGCCACCACTTGTCGCTGCTCGACCCCCCGGTCGTCGGGACGCTCGCCGAGCTGCTCGCCCGTGACCTGCCCGATCTGTGACCGCGACGCCACGACGAGACGAGGGCCCCGCCATGCCCATCACCCCTTCCGCGCGCCACCGCAGGGCCGGAGCCCGCCGGAGGCTCGCCGCACTCGCGGCGGCCACCGCTCTCCTGGCGGCCGGCGGCGTGCTCGGCACCCCCGCCGCGCTCGGCACGTCCACCGCCACCGCCCCGGCCCGGGAGGGCGAGGAGCCCCGGATCGTGTCGCAGACGTGGCTCGACCGGCGCACCGTCGACCTGACGGTGCGCTCCCCCGCCGTCGGTGCGGAACTGCCGGTCCGGGTCGTCCTGCCGGCCGGTTTCGACGCCCGGCCGGATCGCACCTGGCCGGTGCTCTATCTCCTCCAGGGCGCCCACGACGACTACACCTCCTGGGCCCGGGAGACCGATGCCGAGGACTTCCTGGCGGACAAGGGGGTCATCACGGTGATGCCGTCGTCCGGGCCCACCGGTATCCCGACCGCCTGGTGGCAGGGCGGCCGGCCGGCGGCACCGGACTACGAGACGTTCCAGGTGGAGGAGGTGATGCGGCTGCTGCGGGAGAACTTCCGGGCGAGCGGCACGCGCGCGGTGGCCGGGGTGTCGACCGGCGGATACGGCGCGCTGGCCTTCGCCGCCCGGCACCCCGGCTCGTTCGGCGCGGCCGCCTCCTACAGCGGGGTGCTGGACACCACGGCCCCGGGGATGCCGACGGTGGTACGCGCCATCGTCGCCCGCGAGGGCCGGCGCCCCTTCGACCTGTGGGGGGACGCGCTGCTCCAGCGGCACATCTGGGCCGCGCACAACCCGTACGCCCAGGCCGGGCGGCTGGCCGGCACCCGGCTCTACATCTCCCAGGGCAGCGGGCTGCCGGGCGGCGACTTCGGAAACCTCGAAGGGGCCGTGCTCGAGGGCACCCTGTGGGGTCAGGCGCGGCGCTTCACCCGGCAGCTGGACCGGCTGGGCATCCCCGCCGAGGTCCATCTCTACTCCGGCGGGTCGCACGCCTGGCGGTACTGGCAGCGGGAGTTCCGGGCCTCCTGGCCGGTGCTCGCCGCCGGGCTGGGCGTTCAGCCCTGAGCCGCCGCGGCCCGGTCAGCGGCCCCGTACAAACCTCAGCGGACGGGTATCCGTGCTCCTCGCTCGGCCTCCGGGCGCGGGCCGAGGATGCGTCGTTCGGCTTCGGTGATGCGGACGTCGTCGATGCTGGCCTCCCGCCGGCTCATCAGCCCGTCCTCGGTGAACTCCCACAGTTCGTTGCCGTAGGAGCGCCACCACTGGCCCGCCGCGTCACGGCACTCGTACTGGAACCGCACCGCGATCCGGTTGCCCTGGTAGGCCCACAGCTCCTTGCGCAGGGCGTACTCCGACTCCCGGGCCCACTTCTCGCGGAGAAAGGCCACGATCTCGGCCCGGCCGGTGATGAAGGTGTCGCGGTTCCGCCAGACCGAGTCCTCGGTGTAGGCGAGCGCGACGCGCTCCGGGTCGCGGGTGTTCCAGGCGTCCTCGGCGGCCTGGACCTTCCGCAGCGCGGTCTCCTCGTCGAAGGGCGGGAACGGCGGCCGTGACGTCATGGCGGACTCCTCTACGTCGGATTCATCGGAACCTGCCCAGAGAACGAGCGTTCTCCAGGCGTCGGCTACTCTAGAGAACGATCGTTCTCGGCGGTAGTGGGGAGGTCCGGTGGATCAGGAGGAAGCCCGGTCACGGCTGCTTGACGCGGCTGCGCGGCTGTTCTACGAGCGCGGCATCCAGGCGGTGGGCATGGACGAGATCCGTGCGGCCTCCGGGGTGTCGCTGAAGCGGCTCTACCAGTGCTTCGCCTCCAAGGGGGATCTGGTCGAGGCGTATCTGCGGCGGCGTGACGACCGCTGGCGCGCCTCCCTGTCCGGCTATGTCGCCGCCCAGGCCGTCACCGCCGAGGCCAGGCCGCTGGCGGTGTTCGACTGGTTGCACGGCTGGTTCGGCGAGCCCGGCTTCCGGGGCTGCGCCTTCATCAACGCGTTCGGCGAACTGGGCGCGGTCTCGGAGGGCGTGGCGCGGGCCGCCCGCGACCACAAGCAGGCCCTGCGCGGCTATCTGACCGGTCTGTGCCGGGGTCTGCCGGTCGGTGATCCCTCGGTGCCGGCCGAGCAGTTGCTGCTGCTGGTCGAGGGGGCCATCGTCACGGCCGCGATCACCGGCGACCCGGCCGCGGCCCGGCACGCGCGGGCCGCGGCCACCACGCTGCTGGCTCAGCCGCCGTTCAGCGGCAGCTCAGCCGGAGAGTGAAGGAGTCACCGGGCGCGATGGTCACCGCGCGGTCGGCGAGCATCACCCGGATCGGCGCCGGGTCCGAAGCGGGGACACTGATCCCCACCTCGCCGGAGCGCATCTGCACATGGACACCCCAGTCGTCCCGGTAGCGCAGGCAGAAGCCGTACTCCGACAGCTCCGGCAGCGGCACCGGATCCAGCCACAGCGCGTCCTCGCGCGTCTCCAGGCCGGTCAGACCCCGCTGGACCAGGTCCAGGGTGCCCGCCATCGCGCCCAGGTGGATGCCCTCGGCCGTCGTCCCGCCCTGGAGATCGGCCACATCACCGGCGAGCGCCTCCTGGAAGTACTGCCATGCCTCGCCCCGGCGCGCCCGTGCCAGCACCCAGCTGTGCACCAGACCGCTCAGCGTCGATCCGTGGCTGGTGCGCCGCAGGTAGTACTCCACCGTGGCGTGCCAGGTCTCGTCATCGAGCCGGTAGCCCAACTGCCGGAAGAGACCGGCCAGCTCGCCGGGCGAGAAGAGGTAGCCGAGCATCAGGGCGTCGGGCTGTTTGGACGCCTGGTACCGGTTGACGGTGTCGCCCTCGGCCTCCAGGATGCGGTCCAGCCGACGGATGTCGCCGTACCTCTCGCGGTAGGCGTCCCAGTCGAGTTCCGCCAGGTCCCCGTAGCCCTCGAACTGGCTGATCACTCCGCGGTGATGGGGCACCCGCAGCCGCCGCGAGACGTCCTCCCACAGCCGGAGCTCGCCGCCGTCCAGCGCCATGCGTTCGAACAGCTCGCGGCGGTGCGGCTCGGGCAGCGCGCCGACGAGGTCGAGGGCGCGAGCCAGCACCCAGGCGGCGGTCACATTGGTGTACGCGTTGTCGTCCAGGCCCGGGGCGTCGGAGTCCGGGTATCCGTCGTGGTATTCGTCCGGCCCCATCACCCCTCGGATCCGGTACCGCTCGAAGTCGGGGTCCCAGGTGGCGGCGTCGGCCCAGAAGCGGGCGATCTGGAGCAGCGTCTCGGCGCCCTTGCCGTGCAGGAAGGCGGTGTCCCCGCTGGCCTGGCAGTACTGCCAGACGTTGTACGCCACGGCGGAGCCCACATGGTGCTGGAGCCGCGAATGGTCCAGCAGCCAGCGTCCGGACCGCGGGTTGAGGTGCAGGGTCTGCGTCTCCTCGCGGCCGTCGCTGCCGCTCTGCCACGGGTACATGGCCCCGCGGCGCCCGGCCTCGGCGGCGGCCCGGCACGCCCGGGCGAGCCGCCGGTGCCGGTAGCTCAGCAGTGCCCGGGACACCTCGGGGAAGTGCAGGTTGAGGAACGGCAGGACGAACAGCTCGTCCCAGAAGACATGGCCGCGGTAGGACTCGCCGTGCAGTCCGCGGGCCGGCACGCCGGCGTCCAGCTCGGCGGTGTGCGGCGAGAGGGTCTGCAGCAGGTGGAACAGGTGCAGGCGCAGGATCCGGCCGGCCTCGCCCGGCACGTCCAGTTCGGTGCGCCGCCACAGATGCCGCCAGGCGGTCCGGTGCCCGGCGAGGAGTTCGTCGAAGCCGGGGGCGTGCCCCACCCGTTCCACCGCGGCCCGCAGCGGCCGGCTGATCGCGGCGTCGCGCGAGGTGTGCAGGGCGACCGTCTTCTCCACGGTGACCGGCGTGCCCGGCGTGACGGGGACGGTGAGCTGCCAGGCGGCCGTGCTGGCGGACAGCGCGGGCCGGGAGGCCACCGGCATGCCCCGGGTCAGCCGGGTGCGGGCCGCCATCGCGATACGCAGGCCGGAGTCGGCGGTGCGGCAGCTCAGCCATACCGTGTCGGATTCCTCGGCGCCGGTGGCCGGCTGGGTCAGGTGGTGACCGTCCAGGTCGCGGTACCGCTCCACACCGGAGTTGGTGACGTCCCCGTCGAGTGCGGAGAGGATCTCGACGCTGCCCGTCCAGTTCCACGCGGTGAGGGTGGTGCGCAGCGCCGCCAGGTGGGGGTCGCCCATGTGGACCAGGCGCTGCTGTTCGACCTCCAGGCCGCGGCCGTCCTGGTCCTCGTACCGGGTCCGGCGGGTCAGGGTGCCGGACTCCAGGTCCAGGATCTGCCGGTGCTCCTGCAGTTCCTGCCCGTCGGGTGTCAGCCAGGGCCCGGCCGGGGCGTCCTCGGGGCAGGCGCGGTAGCGCAGCGGCAGCCAGTTCGGCAGGTTGACCAGGTCCTCGTTCTCCACCTGACGCCCGGCGACGACGGAGGTCAGCCGGTTGTAGCAGCCGGCGACGTAGGTGCCCGGGTAGTGGATGCCGTCCGCGTCGGACTCGGACGCCGCGCCCCGGGTGGCGAAGTAGCCGTTGCCGAGCGTGCACAGGGATTCCCGCAGCCGTTCCGTGGCGGGGTCATAGCCCTCGTAAGCCCATGTCCAGTCCGGCATCCGTTCACCCCTGAAGACCGCACTGAAGCGTGGTGAGCCCGTCAGCCGCTCTCGTCGACCTCGCCCTCCGCCTGGGAGGGGGTGGTCCGGGGCACGTCCGGATGCTTCTCCGTCGCGGGCAGTCGCTTACCCGGCGTCGCGTTCTGCTCGTCGTCGTCCCGTTCTCCCTCGGCCTGGGAGGGGGTCTGCTCCCACATGGCTCCTCCTTACCCGACCGGCCCGGGGCCCGCTGCGCCCCGTCGCCGACGTTCCCGGGTACCCGGCTGGGCGGGATCGACGCCTGTCGGCGGGAGCAAACCGTTCTCCGCGGCGGCCTACGGGTGCGCGGCGACCTCGGGGTCCTCGGCGTCCTCCGGGTCCTCGGGGTCCGCCGCGTCCTCGGGGTCGGGGTCCTCGACGTACTCGGCGGGGTCGGCGGGGTCGGGGGACGCGGCGTGGTCGGCCGGGCGGTCCACATAGCGCAGCACGCCGAGCATCAGGTGCTCGTCGACCCGGTCGGGCTCATCGGCGACGCAGGCGGCCAGCGCTTTTGTCACGGCGGCGGCGTCGATGTCCGTGCCGATGAGGACCAGCTGGGTGCCGCGCCCGTCGTCGCCGCTCGGTGGCTCCCGCTGGAAGCGGAGGAACGCTCCGACGGCGTGCAGGGAGAAGGCCGTGCCCTGGCCGGGCGGCGCGAAATCGACGAACCCCTTGATCCGGTAGAGCCCGGCGGGGCGGGAGTCGAGGAATTCCATGAAGCGCCGCGGGTGCAGGGGCCGGTCGGCGAGGAATTCCACGCTCTGGTACGCGGTGTGCAGATGCCGGCCGTGCTCGTGGCCGTGGCCGTGGTCGTCGGTGCACAGGTCGGCGAAGGAGAGCTGGCGGAACGCCTCCTCGGCCGCCGGGCGGGTGCGCTCGTCGAAGAGGAAGGCGGGATCGATCCGGCCGTGCTCCGCCTCGATGACGGGGGTGCCGGGGCTGAGGCCGCGCACGGTGGTGAGGACGCGCTCGCGGGCGGCGGTGTCGATCCGGTCGGTCTTGTTGAGCACGACGAGGTCGGCGGCCCTCAGATGCCGGCCGACCTCCGGGTGCCGGTCGCGGGTGGCGTCGAATTCCGCGGCGTCGACGACCTCGACCAGACCGCCGTAGGTGATGCGGTCGTCGCCGCTGGCGAGCAGCATCCGGATCATGGCCTGCGGCTCGGCCAGCCCGCTCGCCTCGATCACGATCACGTCGATGCCCGCGGCCGGGCGGGCCAGCCGGTCGACCATCCGGTCCAGCTCGGAGGCGTCGGCGGCGCAGCACAGGCAGCCGTTCTCGATCGGGATCATCGAATCGACCTGCCCGGCGACGGCCAGGGCGTCGATGTTGATCGAGCCGAAGTCGTTCACGATGACGCCGACACGGGTCTCCCCGCTGTTGCGCAGCAGGTGATTGAGGAGTGTCGTCTTTCCGGAGCCCAGGAAGCCCGCGATGAGGATGACCGGTATCCGCTGCCCTGCCAAGGCGGTGCCTCCATGAAACGCCGAGAAATCGCTGAATCGCCGAGCCAGCCATCGTAGTGTCACCCGCACCTCACCGATCACCACCGGGAGTGCCCGTGCCCGACCTGCCCGCCGCGCTGTTCGTGATGGATCCGGTCCATCTCCCACGGCTCTTCCCCGGGCCGCTGCTCGAAAGACTGTCCGCCTCGCTGCGCGTTCCACACCGGGCCGTGCCCCGGCCGGCGGCCGTGGACGGGGTGGATCCGGCCGAGGTGGAGGTGCTGATCACCGGCTGGGGGTGCCCGCCGCTGACCGCCGGGGTGCTGGACGGGCTGCCCCGGCTGCGCGCGGTGCTGCACGCGGCCGGGAGTGTGAAGGAGCACATCACCGAAGCCTGCTGGGACCGCGGGCTGGTGGTGTGCTCGGCGGCCGGTGCCAACGCGCTGCCGGTCGCCGAGTTCACCCTCGCCGCGATCCTGCTGTCCGGCAAGGACGCGCTGCGGATGCGCGGCTGGTACGCGGCCCGCCGGCGCTTCCCCGCCGCGGAGGCCACGGCGGGCGTCGGCAACCTCGGCCGGCGGGTCGGTCTGGTCGGGGCGTCGCGGATCGGCCGGCGGGTGATCGAGCTGCTGCGGCCGTTCGACCTGGAGGTGGCGGTGTACGACCCGCATCTGCCGCCTCTTCAGGCGCGGGGCCTCGGGGTGCTCCCGCTGCCGCTGGACGAGCTGGTGGCGACCAGCTCGGTGGTGAGTCTGCACGCGCCGGCGCTGCCGGAGACGCGGCACATGCTCGATGCCCGGCGGCTGGCCTCGATGCCGGACGGCGCGGCCCTGGTGAACACCGCGCGGGGGTCGCTGGTGGACACCGCCGCGCTCACCGGGGAGCTGGTCTCGGGGCGTATCTCGGCGGTGCTCGATGTCACCGAGCCGGAGCCGCTACCTGCCGGCTCACCCCTCTACGAGCTGCCGAACGTGCTGCTGACGCCGCATGTCGCGGGCGCGCTCGGCAATGAACTGCGGCGGCTGGGAACGGCGGTGACGGAGGAAGCGGAGCGGCTGCTTTCGGGGGTTCCGCCCCGGCACCGGGTGCTGCGCGGCGATCTGGACCGGATCGCCTGACCCGCGGCGGGGTCGTTACGCGCTCGCAACGCGCGCGGCCGCGACACGGGCCACGGTCGATGGCAGGATGCGGGCCAACCGCAAGATCAGATGTGACGTTCTGCCGACCGTGTGTGCCCTGGCGTGCCCTGGAGGTACCGTGTCCGCTCGTTCCGCACTGCCCGTCATAGCGACGACCGCCGCCGTTCTGCTGGTGGCGAGCTGCACCAGTACCGAGTCGTCCGGGGACGGTTCGAAGATCGAACTGGTCGACTCCGGGAAACTGACCACCTGCACCCATCTGCCCTACGCGCCGTTCCAGGTGAAGAAGGACAACAAGGTCGTCGGCTTCGACGTGGACCTCGTCGACCTCGTCGCGAAGGAGCTCGACGTCGAGCAGGAGATCGTGGACACGCCCTTCGAGGGGATCCAGTCCGGCGAGGACCTCAACATCGGCAAGTGCGATGTGGCCGCCGCCGGGATGACCATCACCGACGTGCGGGAGAAGAACCTGGACTTCTCCGTCCCCTACTTCGAGGCGACGCAGGCCCTGATCACCAAGAAGGGTGCCACGTACAAGTCCCTCGCCGACCTGGGCGGCAAGAAGCTGGGCGTGCAGCAGTCGACCACCGGCGAGGAGTACGCCAAGGAGCACGGCGAGGACGTCGAGCTGGTGCAGTTCGAGGATCTCGCGCTGCTGCTGACCGCCGTCAAGACCGGACAGGTCGACGCCGGGATCAACGACAACGGCGTGCTCTACGACTACGTCAAGTCCAACGCCGACACCGAGGTGACCGCCGAGTTCGACACCGGCGAGGCGTACGGGATCGCGGTGCGCACCGGCAGCGACGCGCTGCGCAAGAAGATCAACAAGGTGATCAAGGAGGCCAAGGCGGACGGCCGGTACGACGCCATCTACAAGAAGTGGTTCGGTACCGCGCCGAAGAAGTGAGGTCCTTATCCCACCCTTCGTCGTCCCGCCGGAGTTGAGGAGTAAGCCCGCTTATGGCAATGACCCGTCGGCAGCGGACCCGGGTGATACGCACGGTGCAGTACGCGGTGCTGGTGGCCGCCCTGCTCGTCTTCGTGCTGGCAGCGGACTGGGGTGAGCTGCGCCGGGCGTTCTTCGACGTCGAGGTCGCCAAGGCCCTGTTCCCCGAGATCATCACCACCGCGCTGGTCAACACCGTCGTCTACACACTGTTCGGCTTCGGGTTCGGCCTGCTGCTGGGGCTGCTGCTCGCCCTGATGCGGCTGTCCCAGGTGCCGCCGTACCGCTGGCTGTCCATCGCCTACATCGAGTTCTTCCGGGGTGTGCCGGCGCTGCTGGTGTTCATCGCGCTGGGCTTCGGTGTGCCGCTGGCCTTCCATGTGGCGCTGGACCGCTACGTCACCGTGATGCTGGCGCTGGGTCTGGTCGGCGCGGCGTACATGGCGGAGACGATCCGCGCGGGCATCCAGGCGGTGCCCAAGGGGCAGCTGGAGGCGGCCCGTTCGCTGGGCATGTCACACACCTGGGCGATGGTCTCGATCATCATCCCGCAGGCGTTCCGGATCGTGCTGCCGCCGCTCACCAATGAGCTGATCCTGCTCACCAAGGATTCGTCGCTGGTGTATCTGCTCGGGCTCTCCCTCGACCAGTACGAGCTGGCCAAGTTCGGCCGGGACGCGCTCAACCAGCACCGCAGCCTCACGCCGATCATGGTGGCCGGGCTGTGCTATCTGCTGATCACCCTCCCGCTGGGCCATCTGGTGCGGCGGCTGGAGGCCCGTACCGCGAAGGCGAGGTGAACCGGGCGATGGCGACCGGGAGCACGGAGAAGGAGCCGCGGTCCGGCGCGGAAGCGGAAGCCGGCGCGGTGGACGGGACCGGTGCGGTGGACGAAGCCGCGATCCGGGTCCAGGGGCTGCACAAGTCGTTCGGTGAGACGGAGGTGCTGCGGGGCATCGACTTCACCGTCGGCCGCGGTGAGGTGGTGTGTGTCATCGGCCCGTCCGGATCGGGGAAGTCCACGCTGCTGCGCTGCGTCAACCTGCTGGAGGAGCCGACCGCGGGGACGGTCTGGGTGGCGGGCACCGAGGTCACCGATCCGGATGTGGACATCGACCGGGTGCGGCGGCGGATCGGCATGGTCTTCCAGTCGTTCAACCTCTTCCCGCATCTCACCGCCCTGGAGAACCTCACCATCGCCCAGCGGCGGGTACTGCGCCGGGACAAGGCGGCGGCGGCCGAGGTGGCCCGGCGCAATCTGGACCGGGTCGGGCTCGCGGAGAAGGAGTCGGCCTACCCGGCCCAGTTGTCGGGCGGGCAGCAGCAGCGGGTGGCGATCGCGCGGGCGCTGTCGATGGGCCCGGAGCTGATGCTGTTCGACGAGCCGACCTCGGCACTCGACCCGGAGCTGGTCGGGGACGTGCTGGCGGTGATGCGCTCCCTGGCCGACGAGGGCATGACCATGCTGGTCGTCACCCATGAGATGAGTTTCGCGCGGGAGGTCGCGGATCGTGTCGTCTTCATGGACCATGGCATGGTCGTCGAGGAGGGCAGCCCAGAGCAGGTTATCGGCGCGCCGCGGCAGCCGCGGACGCGGGCGTTCCTGACCCGGGTGCTGGACCCGGCGGCCGCGCGCGTCGGCGAGGTGGAGGACGCCGGTCCGCACGACGCCCGAGTCGACCGCTGAGGCCACTGAGGCCGCTGAGAACCACTGAGAACCACTGAGGTCCGTCTCAAGGCGTCGCGTCATCGGAGGTTCAGCAGCGTGTTCGTCGACCTGCCCGTGGAAGAACTGCGCGGCTACCGGCCGCCGCTGCCCGAGCCCGAGGGGTTCGACGCCTTCTGGGCGCGGACCCTCGGCGAGGCGCGGGAGCACGATCTGGACGCGGTGTTCACCGAGTCCGAGGTCGGTCTGGCGCGCCTGGATACCTGGGACGTGGAGTTCTCCGGCTTCGGCGGCCACCGGATCCGCGGCTGGCTGCTGGCGCCGCGCGAGGCCGCCGGCCCGCTGCCGTGCGTGGTGCAGTACGTCGGCTACAAGGGCGGCCGGAGCCTGCCGTACAGCTGGCTGCTGTGGCCGTCGGTCGGATACGCGGTGTTCGTCATGGACAGCCGCGGCCAGGGCTGGAGCCGGTCCCGTCCGGGAGACACACCGGACCCGGCCGGCGGCACCGGACCGGAGGCGCCGGGGCTGCTGACCCGAGGCGTGCTCTCCCCCGAGGACTACTACTACCGGCGGCTGTACACCGACGCGGTGCGTGCCGTGGAGGCCGCCCGCGCGCATCCGGTGGCCGATCCGGCGCGGATCGTGGTCAGCGGCGAGAGCCAGGGCGGCGCGATGGCGCTGGCGGCGGCCGGGCTGGTGCCGGACCTGGCCGGCGCGCTGGTCGACGTGCCGTTCATGACACACATCCGCCGGGCGGTCGAGATCACGGACGCGGACCCCTACGGCGAGGTGGCCCGCTTCCTGGCGGGGCAACGGCGTCTGGTGGAGCGGGTCTTCCACACGCTCGACCATTTCGACGGTCTGAACTTCGCCGCTCGCGCGGGTGCGCCGGCGCTCTTCTCGACGGCGCTGCGCGACGAGGTCACTCCCCCGTCCGGCGGCTTCGCCGCGTACCACCACTACGCGGGTGAGAAAGAGCTCACAGTGTGGCCGTTCAACGGGCACGAGGGTGGGAACGTGCACCAGGAGGCGGAGCAGGTCCGCTTCCTGACCGGACTGCTGGGGGTCTGAGGCACCGTGCTTCCGCTGCAAGGCATCACCGTCGTCGCTCTGGAGCAGGCCGTCGCGGCGCCGTACGCGACCCGGCAGCTGGCCGACCTCGGCGCCCGGGTCATCAAGGTGGAGCGCCCGGGGCGCGGCGACTTCGCACGGGACTACGACCGCGCCGTCAAGGGCATGTCGGCGTACTTCGTCTGGGTCAACCGCGGCAAGGAGAGCGTGGTCCTGGACCTGCGGGACGACGGCGACCGGGCGCTGCTGGACGCGCTGCTCGCCGGGGCGGATGTCTTCGTGCAGAACCTCAAGCCGGGTGCCTGCGAGCGGCTGGGGCTCGGCGCGGACGTCCTGCGCGCCCGCCATCCGCGGCTGATCACCTGCGAGATCACCGGCTACGGGAGCACCGGGCCGTACCGTGACAAGAAGGCGTACGACCTGCTGGTGCAGTGCGAGACGGGGCTGGTGTCGGTCACGGGTGAGTCCGGGGCCCCGGCGCGAGCGGGCATCTCGATCGCCGACATAGCGGGCGGAATGTACGCCTACAGCGGCATCCTCACCGCCCTGTTCGAGCGGGAGCGGACCGGCGAGGGGACGGCGCTGTCGGTGTCCCTGCTGGACGCGCTCGGCGAGTGGATGGGGCACCCCTACTACGCGCAGGGCTTCGGCGGGGAGCCGGTGCGGCCCAGCGGGGCCCGGCATCCGTCGATCTCCCCGTACGGGCCGTACACCTGCGGGGACGGGGCCAGGGTCTTCCTCAGCGTGCAGAACGACCGGGAGTGGGTGGCGCTGTGCGAGCGGGTGCTGCGCCGCCCGGACCTCACGCGCGATCCGCGGTTCGCGGAGAACCCCCTGCGGCACGCGCACGACGAGGAGCTGACGGCGGAGCTGGAGCGGTGTTTCGCCGGGCACACCGCGGACGGGCTGGTCGCGCTGCTCGACGGGGCGGGGATCGCGAGCGCGCGGCTGCGGACGGTGGGCGAGTTCGCCGATCACCCGCAGTTGGCGGCGCGGGACCGGTGGCGGGAATTCGACTCGCCGGTGGGGCGGTTGCGGGGGTTGCTGCCGCCGGTCGAGGTGCTGGGGCGGGAGGCGCCCATGCGGGCGGTGCCGGGGTTGGGGGAGCACACGGAGGCGATCCGGGCGGAGTTCGGCTGAGCGGGTGCCGGGATGGCCCGGGCGGGGGTCGCGCCGGCCGGCGGGGTGGTGGCGTCGGCCGGTGGAGTGGTGGCGAGGAGCATGACGCCGCGGCCGGCCGCCAGTGCTCCGGTGAGGGCCAGGAGCAGCCCGGCCCAGCCGCCCCGGACCCCCTCGCCCAGCAGGGTCAGTCCGATGGCCGAGGCGGCGAGCGGATTGGCCAGGGTCACCACGGTGAGCGGGCCGCCGAGTCCGCTGCGGTAGGCGACCTGGGAGAGCAGGAGTCCGGCCACCGCGAAGGCGGCGACGCCGAGCAGGACGCCCAGGGCCAACCATACGGAGGGCAGGTGCGCGCCGCGGCCGGTGACGGCGACCGTCAGGGTCTGGGCGAGCGTGGACGCCACCCCGGAGGCGATGCCGGAGGCGGCGGCGTGCCGCAAGCCGATCCGTGCGCCGGGGCACGCCAGGAGCGCGATCACCACCGTCGACGTTCCCGCCACCGCCGCCAGCTCGCCCGCGGCGAGGCTGTCGCGGGGTCCGGGCCCGGCGGTGACGCCGAGCAGCGCGGCCAGGCCCAGCAGCGTCCAGCCGATGCCCCACCACTCGGCGCGCCGCACCGGGCGGCCGGCCAGGTGCGCGCCCAGCGGGACGGCGACCACCAGGGTGAGCGCGCCCAGGGGCTGGACCAGGGTGAGCGGGCCGTAGTTCAGGGCCACCACATGCAGCAGCGCGCCGAGGGCGTTCAGCCCGACCGAAGCCCACCAGGCGGCGGTGGCCAGCAGTCGCCGGACCCCGGTGCCGGGGCGCGAGGCGAGGCGTTCCTGGGTGGTCGCCGCGGTGGCGTAGGCGACGGCCGAGGCGAGCGAGGTGGCCACGGCTATCGCGGAGGCGCTCACCCTGCCCTCACTTCGGGGGGTTCGGTTCGGGGACTCATCCACCGGCCCTTCGCTCGCGCTGTCGATGCACCGCCCAGCACATCGAGACACTCCTGTATCGATACATCAGTGTACCGATACACTGATGTATCGGTGGTCGTGATTCGGTCGAGGGAGAGGCAGTGATGACGTCGGAGAACGCGCCGCGGGACACCGCGGTCTCGTCGCCTCGCTCCAAGATCACCCCGGAGCGGGCGCGGGAGATCTTCCAGGCCGTACTGGACCTGCTCAGGGAGAGCGGGTACGAGGCCCTGACCCTGGACGCGGTCGCCACCCGGGCGAAGGCGAGCCGGGCCACGCTCTACCGGCAGTGGCAGACCAAGCCGCGGCTGGTCGCCGCGGCACTGCGCCGCGCGGAGCAGGGCCGCGTCTCCGGGATCGACACCGGCACGCTCGCCGGAGACCTGCGCGAGGTCGCGCGGTCCGTCGGTGCGGGGGCGTGTCACGACACGCCGCTGGTGCACGCCCTCAGCCATGCCACCCTGCACAATCCGGACTTGCAGGAGGCGCTGCGCGAGGCGCTGATCGAGCCCTACCTCGCGGGTGTCGGCGCGATGGTCCGCCGGGCCGTGGAGCGCGGCGAGATCGCGGCGGACAACCCGGCCGCCGACTACGTCGCGCTGCAACTCCTCGGTGTGCTGCGGGTCAGGCCGCTGGTGGAAGGGCGGTACGGGGACGCGGCGTATCTGACCCGCTTTCTGGAGGCGGCGGTGCTGCCCGCGCTCGGGATCCGGGAGTAACCGCCGCGCGGCGGGGAACGCTCGCCGACATCTGATGTTGGTGTCGAGGACACCAGACCCTTCCCTGGGGCTCACTGGACTTGGAACACTTCGCTCGCTGCTGTTCCCCACACCCCAAGAGGTCCCAGACTCATGCCTGAACTCAATCGGCGGCGGTTCCTCCAGATCGCCGGTGCCACCGCGGGCTACTCCGCCCTGTCGAGCAGCATCGACCGTGCCGCGGCCATCCCCGCCCGGCGCCTGTCCGGCACCATCGAGGACGTCGAGCACATCGTGGTGCTGATGCAGGAGAACCGATCCTTCGACCACTACTTCGGCTCGCTCAAGGGCGTACGGGGCTTCGGCGACCCGCGCCCGGTGACGCTGCCGAGCGGCAAGTCGGTCTGGCACCAGCAGGGCGGCGGCAAGGAGGTGCTGCCGTACCACCCGGACGTCGAGGACCTCGGCATGCAGTTCATCGCGGGCCTGGACCACGACTGGGCAGGCGGCCACAAGGCCTTCAACCAGGGGAAGTACGACCAGTGGATACCCGCCAAGTCGGTGGGCACGATGGCGCACCTGACCCGTGCGGACATCCCCTTCCACTACGCGCTCGCCGACGCCTTCACCGTGTGCGACGCCTACCACTGCTCGTTCATCGGGGCCACCGACCCCAACCGCTACTACATGCTCACCGGCCATGTGGGCAACGACGGGAAGGGCGGCGGGCCGGTCCTGGGCAACCAGGAACTCGGCTACGACTGGACGACGTACGCCGAGCGCCTGGAGGCGGCCGGGGTCTCCTGGAAGGTCTACCAGGACATCGGTGACGGCCTGGACGCGGCCGGGCACTGGGGCTGGATCGAGGACGCCTACCGCGGCAACTACGGCGACAACTCGCTGCTCTACTTCAACAAGTACCGCAACGCCAAGCCCGGCGACCCGCTCTACGACAAGGCGCGCACCGGCACCAACGCCAAGGCGGGCGAGGGCTACTTCGACATCCTCCGGGCCGACGTGAAGGCCGGGAAGCTGCCGCAGGTCTCCTGGATCGCCGCCCCCGAGGCCTTCTCCGAGCACCCCAACTGGCCCGCGAACTACGGCGCCTGGTACATCTCCCAGGTGCTGGACGCCCTCACCTCCAACCCCGAGGTGTGGAGCAGGACGGCCCTGTTCATCACCTACGACGAGAACGACGGCTACTTCGACCACGTCGTGCCGCCCTACCCGCCGTCCTCCGCCTCCCAGGGCCTGTCCACCGTGGACACCACCCTGGACTACTTCGGCGGCAACGCGAGCTACGCCGCGGGGCCCTACGGCCTGGGCCAGCGCGTGCCCATGCTGGTGGTCTCGCCCTGGAGCACCGGTGGCTACGTCTGCTCCGAGACCTTCGACCACACTTCGATCCTGCGTTTCATGGAGCGCCGCTTCAAGGTGGCCGAACCGCAGATCTCGCCCTGGCGGCGGGCCATCTGCGGCGACCTGACCTCGGCCTTCGACTTCGGCCTGAAGGACACCGCCCCGGCCTCACTGCCGGGCACCGACGGCTACCTGCCGCCCGACCACGAGCGGCACCCCGACTACGTGCCCAAGCCTCCGGCCCGTCCGGCGCTGCCCAAGCAGGAGGCCGGCTCCCGGCCTACCCGGCCGCTGCCGTACGCGCCGTTCGTGGACGCCTCCGCGACCCCCTCGACCGGCCGCCTCACGCTGACCTTCGGCAGCGGCGACCAGGCGGGCGCGCAGTTCTACGTCACCTCCGGCAACCGCACCGACGCCCCGTGGACCTACACCACCGCCGCCGGCAAGACGATCTCCGACACCTGGAACTCGGAGTACTCCGGCGGGAAGCACGATCTGACGGTGCACGGCCCCAACGGCTTCCTGCGCACCTTCAAGGGCCCGGGCAGGACCGCGGGCCCGGAGGTCACCGCCCGGCACCTGACCGCCTGCGGCAACCTCGAGCTGACCATGACCAACGCGTCCAACGCCACCTGCCAGCTGACGGTCACCCATGCCTACACGGGCGCCCGGGAGACCTTCGCGGTGCGCCCGGGCGCGCGCGTGGTGCACACCGTCGACCTGCGCGGAAGCAAGCGCTGGTACGACGTGTCCGTGGTGTCCGACAAGGACAGCGGCTATCTGCGGCGGTTCGCCGGGCACGTCGAGAACGGCCAACCGGGTGTGAGCGACCCGGCGATCATCACCGGCTGACGGGCTCGCGTACCGGGTCCGTGCCCCGGGCCGGACCCGGTACCGGGCGGGCGTCCCGGCGGACGAGTGCCGCGTAGCGGCCGTCCCGCTCCAGCAGCTGGTCGTGGGTGCCCTGTTCGACGACGCGGCCGCCGTCCAGGACGACGATCCGGTCGGCGTCGCGGACGGTGGAGAGCCGGTGCGCGATGGTGATGGTGGTGCGGCCCGCGGAGAGCGCGTCGATGGCCTGCTGTACGGCGTGTTCGGTACGGGTGTCCAGGGCGCTGGTGGCCTCGTCGAGGATGAGGACGGGCGGATCGCGCAGGATGGTGCGGGCGATGGCCAGGCGCTGCTTCTCGCCGCCGGAGAAGCGGTAGCCGCGCTCGCCGACCACGGTGTCGTAGCCCTCGGGCAGTGCGGCGATGTGGTCGTGTATCTGGGCGGCGGCCGCGGCCGCGGCGATCTCCTCGTCCGTCGCGTCGGGCTTGGCGAACCGCAGATTGTCCGCGACCGAGGCGTGGAAGAGGTATGTCTCCTGGGAGACGACACCGACCGCGCGGGCGAGGGTGTCGAAGTCCAGGGAGCGGACGTCGACCCCGTCGAGCAGTACCCGCCCGCCGGTCACGTCGTACAGCCGGGGCACCAGATAGCTCAGGGTGCTCTTGCCGGAGCCGGTGGGTCCGACGACGGCCAGGCTGCTGCCGGCCGGAACGGTCAGGTCGATCCCGCTGAGTGTCGGGCGGGCCGGGGGCGCGGTGCGGCCCGGCTCCGGCGGGTCGTAGTGGAAGTCGACGGCGTCGAAGCGCACCTCACCGCGGATCTTCTCCAGCCGCACCGGATCGGCGGGCTCGGTGATGTCGTTGGGCATGTCGAGGTACTCGAAGATGCGCTGGAAGAGGGCGAGCGAGGTCTGGATCTGCACGCCGGTGGAGAGCAGGCTCACGGTCGGCCGGAACAGGCCCTGCTGGAGGGAGACGAAGGCGACCAGGGTGCCGATGGACACGCTGGGGCCGCCGGTCTCCAAGGCGATGCCGGCGGCCCAGTAGATGACGGCGGGCATGGCGGCCATCACCACGCCGATGGTGGACATCCGCCAGCGGCCCGCCATGCTGGAGCGCACCTCCAGATCCACCAGCCGGTCGGACTCCCGGGCGAACGCCTCGGTCAGCGAGTCGGCGCGGCCCATGGTGCGGCCCAGCAGGATGCCGCTGACCGACAGCGACTCGGTGACCATCGCGGACATCGCGGCCATCTGCTTCTGCCGCTGTGAGGTGATCTTCTTGCGCTCCTGGCCGACGCGCCGGCTGATCCACACGAACAGCGGGAGCAGCAGCAGCGAGACCGCGGTCAGCCGCCAGTCGAGGGCCAGCATCGCGACCACGGTGGCGACGACACCGGTCAGATTGGAGACCAGGGAGGTGGCGGTGGAGGTGACGGTGGCCTGCATGCCGCCGATGTCGTTGGCGATGCGGGACTGCACCTCACCGGTGCGGGTCCGGGTGAAGAAGGCGAGCGGCATGCGCTGCAGCCGGTCGTAGACCGCGGTACGCAGGTCGTGCATGACGCGCTGCCCGACGGTGGTGGACAGCAGGGTCTGCAGGACACCGAAGACACCGCCGATCACGGCGGCGGCGATCATGCCGAGGGCCAGCAGGCTCAGCAGCCCGGTGCGGCCCTCGGGGATGGCGGTGTCGAGGATCTCGCGGAGCAGGAACGGCGTGGCGACCGACACCAGCGAGGCGGCGGCGACCAGCAGGCCGACGAGGGCGAGCCGGCCGCGATAGGGGCGGAAGAGCCCGAGGATGCGCCGCACCTGGGCGGGCTGCTCGGGGTCTGCGGGGGGCGGGGTCCACTCGGGTATGTCGGGTCGCATGGGCTCCTTCTGAGACAGGGAACGGCGGCTGCGGGCAGGGGCCGGCACAGCGAGCCGAGCATAGCTCATTGTTACCTAAGCTCACAATGAACATCATCCTGATACAGTCGGGCCATGCCCAGCTCCGTCCCCGCTCCCGACACCTCCGGCCAGCTCGCCGAGCAGCTGCTGCGCCTCACCCGCCGGCTGCACCGCGCCCAGCAGCGGCATCTGGAGCCGTTGGGGATCACCCCGGCGCAGGCGCGGCTGCTGCGCACCGTCGCCCACCACGGCCGGGACGGCCGGCCGCCGCGGATGGCGGATCTCGCCCAGCGGCTGGAGGTGGTCCCGCGCGCGGTGACCTCGCTGGTGGACGCGCTGGAGACGCACGGCTCGGTGCGCCGGGCACCGGATCCGGCCAATCGCCGGGTGATCCGCATCGAGCTCACGGACACCGGCCGGGAGACGCTGCGCACCCTGCGCGACGCCCGCCGCGCCGCCGCCGAGGACATCCTCGCCCCGCTGTCGCAAGCGCAGCGCGAAGCACTGGGCGGACTGCTGGACGCGCTGGCCGGCGACCCGGGCCACGGCTGCTGACGCGGCCCGCCCGTCAAGCACCCTGATCAGGTGGCCAGATGGGCCTCGTCCCCCATCACCACCACCGGGTGCGCGGCCGGGTCCAGGGTCTTGAGCAGGTACTCCATCCCGGACTTGGACAGGCTCACACAGCCGGAGGTCCCGCTGCCGTGGTCCATGTGCAGCCAGATGCTGCCGCCCTTCCGCCGGCCCTGGGGGCGGGTCGGCTCCAGCGGGCTGGTGCCCCTCAGCCGGTTGTAGTCGATCGCGATGACGTAATCGAAGTCGTGCCAGTGGGACTTGGGCCAGTAGTGCGGGGCGGCGAAGGCCGCATCTCCCGCATAGGGCAGCTTGGCCCCGGGATCGGCCAGCACACCGCCCGCGTCGCTGAGCGTGAAGACACCGACCGGGCTGCGCTTGTCGCCCTCCCGGTGGTCGGTGGTCCAGCCGCGCTTGCCGTTGTGCCCGGACCAGCTGCGGGTCCGCTCCCATACCCGGCCCCGTTTGGCGTAGAGGACCACGGTCGCCTCGGCCGAGTCCTCGCCCTCGCCGTACACAGCCACCACCTGCCGGGAATTGGCCGGAATACGGGACTGGAGTGCGTCCCCGACCCGCGGAATACGCGTCATGTCGGCGGCGGGTGAGGCGCTGCGCCCCGGCTTCCCGGCCCTGCCGCCGCCTTTTTCGCCGCCGCTCTCGGAGCCGGAGCCGCCGCATCCCGTGACCAGGACGGCGACCGCGGCGGTCAGCGCGGCCGTAACGCTCCACATCGTGCCGGAAGTACGCATGTCGCCATGGTCGCACCCCGCCGCCGCGGCGCCGCACGCGGCCTGGCGTCCCGCTCGGACGACTGTGGCCAGATCCGGCGTTCCGACGCGGAAAACCAGTTGAATCCCGGCGCCTGACGAAGCGAACCTTTCACGGCCCCCGGCGGCCGTGCCGCTGTCCAGGGCCCCCGTATGCCCTCTTTCCCCCGCTGCCCCTGCCCCTTGCCCTGCCCGCACCCGAGCTTTGGGACGTCATGCAGATTCGCGATCTTCCGTATCCCGATCCGGGCCGGCCGGACGTCCGATCCGGCCCGCGGTTCCTGCTCTGGCTGGGCAGAAACCAGCTCGGCGGTCAGCTCCGCGCGGTGCTGTGGGGCCTGCTGCACATGGGGGCCGTGGCGGCCTTCCCGGTGGCGGTCGGCCTCGCCGTGCAGGCGGTGGTGGACCGCTCCGGAGAGCGTCTGGCGCTGGCCGGCGGGCTGATGGTGCTGCTCGGCGTGGCGTCCGCGCTCGGCGACTCGATGCTGCACCGGGTGGCCGTCACCAACTGGATCACCGCGGCCGCGCGCGTCCAGCAGCTGCTGGCCCGCAAGACCGCGGAGCTCGGCTCCGGGCTCACCCGGCAGGTCGCGGCCGGTGAGGTGGTGGCCGTGTCCACCAGTGACGTGGAGAAGATCGGCTGGTTCGTGGAGGCACTGTCCCGCTTCACGGCCGCCCTGCTCACCACCATCGGGGTGAGCGTGGCCCTGGTGGTCTATCAGCCCGCGCTGGGCGGTGTGGTGGCGCTCGGTGTGCCGGCGCTGGCCCTTGCCGTCCTGCCGCTGCTGCCGCGGGCGACCCGCCGGGCCGACGAGCAGCGGGAGAAGGCGGGCCGGGCCACCGAGCTGGCCTCCGACACGGTCGCCGGGCTGCGGGTGCTGCGGGGCATCGGCGGTGAGGAGCTGTTCCTGGACCGCTACCGCCAGGCGTCCCAGGAGGTGCGCGCGGCGGCGGTGCGCAGTGCCCGCACCTGGGCGCTGATCGCGGCCGTACAGGTGCTGCTGCCCGGGCTGCTGCTGATCGGCGTGGTCTGGTACGGGTCGGAGCTGGCCCGGGACGGCCGGATCGGCGTCGGCGAGCTGGTCACCGTCTACAGCGCCGTCACCTTCCTGCTCTTCCCGCTGCGCCACTTCGAGGAGATCGCCCAGGCGTACTCCTTCTCCCGGCCCTCCGCACAGCGCGCCGCCCGGGTGCTGGCCCTCACCCGGTCGGCGCCGGCCGCCGAGCCGAGCGGCACCTGGAGCGGCAAGCCGCTGAGCGGCGATCTGTACGACCCGGCCAGCGGCCTGCTGGCGCCGGCCGGCCACCTGACCGCGGTGGTGTGCGGAGACCCGGACGCGGCGGGCCGACTGGCCGAGCGGCTCGGCGGGCACCCCGCGCGGGACGAGGACCCGGCCCGGGACGAAAACCGGGGCGAGGACCTGGTCAAGGACCGGGACGAGGACCGGACCGGCGAGCCGGCGCGGTCCTCGGCGCCGTCGGTGCGGCTGGGCGGGGTGCCGCTGGACGAGGTGCCGCTGGCGGCCGCGCGCACCGCCGTCCTGGTCCAGGACAAGGACCCGGTACTGCTGTCGGGCACGCTCGCCGAGCTGCTGGACGTGCCGGCCTCGGGCGCGGTGGCGGTGGCCGACGCGCTGGCGGCCGCCCAGTGCGGTGATGTGCTGGACGCGCTCGCCCAGGGCGGCCGGGAAGGGCCGGCCGACCCGATGGGCGCGCGGATCACCGAGCGCGGACGGTCGCTGTCGGGCGGGCAGCGGCAGCGGCTCGCCCTGGCCCGCTCGCTGGTGACCGACCCCGAGGTGCTGGTGCTGGACGAGCCCACCTCGGCCGTCGACTCGCACACCGAGGCGCGGATCGCGGACGGGCTGCGGGAGCTGCGCAAGGGGCGGACCACGGTGGTGCTCACCTCCAGCCCGCTGCTGCTGGACCGCGCCGACCGGGTGGTGTTCGTGCCCGATGGCACGGCGGCGGCCTCCGGCACCCACCGCGAACTGCTGCGCACCCACCCCGGCTACCGGGCCCAGGTCACCCGGGAGACCGAGCCGGAGCACGCGCCGGCCACCCCCGGCCCGCGCGAGGCCGCCCGGCACCCCGTCGGCCAGGGCGAACACGGCCTGCACGGCGACCACAGCGAACACAGCACTCGGACCGAGCAGATCGAGGAGTCGGCATGATCGGCGTGGCGCCACCGGCGTACGACCCGGCGGCCCCGGAGTCGTCCACCATCCTGCCGGTGGGCACACCGGCGACGGTGCGGGCCTATGCGCGGGAGCTGCTGCGCCGGCACCGGAGAGCCTTCGCGGTGCTGATCGCGGTGAACGTCACCGCCGTGCTCGCCTCCATGGCCGGTCCCTACCTCCTCGGCGAGCTGGTGCAGGACATGGCGGAGGGCACCGAGGACCTCCACATCGGGCGTACCGTCGCGCTGTTCGCGGTGGCGCTGGCGGTGCAGGCGGTGTTCGTCCGGGAGGTGCGGCTGCGCGGCGCGGTGCTCGGCGAGCGGATGCTGGCCGATCTGCGCGAGGACTTCCTGGTCCGCTCGGTGAAACTGCCGCCGGGCGTGCTGGAGCGGGCGGGCACCGGAGACCTGCTCTCCCGGATCACCACCGACGTCGACCGGCTGGCGGAGGCGATGCGGGAGGCGGTGCCGCAGCTGTCGATCGGTGTGGTGTGGGTGGGTCTGCTGCTCGGCGCGCTCACCGTGACCGCGCCCGAGCTGGGGCTGGCGGTGCTGGTGGCGCTGCCCGGCCTGGTGATCGGCTGCCGCTGGTACTTCCGCCGGGCGCCGAGCGCGTACCGCTCCGAGTCGGCCGGCTACGCCGCGGTGGCCGCCTCGCTCACCGAGACGGTGGACGCCGGGCGGACCATCGAGGCGCACCGGCTGGGTGAGCGGCGGGTCGCACTGTCCGACCAGCGCATCCGCGAGTGGACCGCCTGGGAGCGCTACACCCTCTGGCTGCGCTGTGTGCTCTTCCCGGTGATCAACGGAAGCTTCACGGTGATCACCGGGTCGGTGCTGATGATCGGCGGCGCCTTCGTCCTCCAGGGCTGGATGACGGTGGGCGAGCTGACCACCGGGGCGCTGCTGGCTCAGATGCTGGTCGAGCCGATCGGGATGATCCTCCGCTGGTACGACGAGTTGCAGATCGCCCAGGTGTCGCTGGCCCGGCTGGTCGGGGTGCGGGAGATCGAGGCGGACGCCGGGGACGCGGCGGTGGCGCCCGACGGCCGGGAGGTCCAGGCCGATCAGGTGCGCTTCGGCTACCGGCCGGACGTCGATGTGCTGCACGGGGTGTCGATGCGGGTGCGGCCGGGCAGCCGGCTGGCGCTGGTCGGGCCGTCCGGCGCGGGCAAGTCCACCCTGGGCCGGCTGCTCGCCGGGATCTACCAGCCGCGGGCGGGCGAGGTCACCCTCGGCGGGGCGGAGCTGGCGCGGATGCCGGCGGAGCACGTGCGGCTCCATGTCGCGCTGGTCAACCAGGAGCACCATGTGTTCGTGGGTTCGCTGCGCGACAATCTGCTGCTGGCCCGGACCTCCGCGCGGGACACCGAACTGTGGGCGGCGCTGGCGGCGGTGGACGCGGACGGCTGGGCGCGGGCGCTGGCGGACGGGCTGGACACCGAGGTCGGTTCGGGAGGGCTGGCGCTCACCCCGGCGCAGGCGCAGCAGGTGGCGCTGGCCCGGCTGGTCCTCGCCGACCCGCACACCCTGGTGCTGGACGAGGCCACTTCGCTGCTCGACCCGCGGGCGGCCCGTCATCTGGAGCGTTCGCTGGCCCGGGTGCTTCAGGGGCGGACGGTGATCGCCATCGCGCACCGGCTGCACACCGCACACGACGCCGATCTGATCGCGGTGGTGGCGGACGGCCGGATCACCGAGCTGGGCAGCCACGACGAGCTGGTCACGGCGGACGGCGCGTACGCCGCGCTGTGGCGCTCCTGGCAGCAGTAACCGGCAGCGGTAAGGGGTGCCCGGTGGGTCTTCGAGGCGACCCACCGGACACCCCCTTGGCGCCGGTGCCGGAGGAGGCCGGGCGGCTCAGAGATAGCCGAGCGCGCCCAGTCCGCTGAGCCCGCCGACCACCATGAAGGCGGGCATCAGCACCTTCAGCTCGACCCAGCTGCCCGCCCGGAAGCGCATCCCCTTCGGCGGTCCCACCGGGTACCAGCGCTTGCGGCCGATCGGGATGGGCCACAGGATCGGGCAGCCGGAGACGGTCAGCGCGTCGCCGATGTCGTGTACCAGCGCGCCCAGCACGATGGGCAGTCCGAGCCACAGATACTCCTGGCCGTCCCCGGTGAACAGCCAGTCGGAGCCGTTGCCGGGCTTGTTCAGCACCTCGGCGAGGATCCAGGCGCTGGTCGCGCCGAGCAGCCACACCAGGACGTCGCTGGAGACGCGCGCCATCCGCCACAGCAGGCCCTCGACGGCGAGCACCATGTGCACGAAGAGGATGCCCAGCACCGCCCACCGGCCGCCGGCCACCGCCAGCGCCGAGGCGCCGGCGCCGATCAGCACCGCCCACAGCCAGGTGTGGGTGAGGGTGCGGTGCCCGCCGGAGCGGCGCGGGTCGCCCGGCTTCCTCGTCGCCTTGTAGACGGCGTGCGAGAGCTTGTCTATCACTTCGCACAGGCCGCGGGAGACGGGGCCGAAGGCCCGCGAGATGGTCGCCGACTTGTGGTCCAGGTCGGGTGCGAGGGCGGCTCCGGCGCAGATCAGCGCGCCGACGACGAGCACCGGCCAGGGCATCGCGTGACCGGCCGCGCCGGCTGCCGCGCCCACGCCCAGCCAGGCCGCCGCTCCGGACAGCGAGTGCGCCGGTCCCATCATGGTCTGATCCCGCCCCTGTGTTTCGTGCCCGCGATTGCGGGAGTTGGTCGTACTCGGCGCGGCCCACCCTAGCGGCGAGTGATCTTCGCCGGCACGGCCGGTCCCGGGCGGTGCGGAAGACCAGGCAGTATAGGAGCGTGAAGACTCTTATCGATCAGCTGCCGAGCGACGCCGACCCCGATGCGCTTTTCGAGGCGTTCTCGACCTGGGTGGAGGAGCGGGGCATCTCGCTGTACCCCGCTCAGGAGGAAGCGCTGATCGAGGTGGTGTCGGGGGCGAACGTCATCCTGTCCACGCCCACCGGCTCGGGCAAGAGCCTGGTGGCGGCCGGCGCCCATTTCACCGCACTCGCCAACGATCAGGTGACCTTCTACACCGCGCCGATCAAGGCCCTGGTGTCGGAGAAGTTCTTCGAGCTGTGCAAGATCTTCGGCACCGAGAACGTCGGCATGCTCACCGGCGACGCCTCGGTCAACGCGGACGCTCCGGTGATCTGCTGCACCGCCGAGGTGCTGGCGTCCATCGCGCTGCGGGACGGCAAGGACGCCGACATCGGCCAGGTGGTGATGGACGAGTTCCATTTCTACGCCGAGCCGGACCGCGGCTGGGCCTGGCAGATCCCGCTGCTGGAGCTGCCGCAGGCCCAGTTCGTCCTGATGTCGGCGACCCTGGGCGACGTGGCGCGCTTCGAGGAGGACCTCACCCGGCGCACCGGGCGCCCCACCGCCGTGGTCCGGTCCGCGACCCGGCCGGTGCCGCTGAGCTACGAGTACGTCACCACGCCGCTGACCGAGACGCTCACCGAGCTGCTGGAGACCCGGCAGGCGCCGGTCTACATCGTGCACTTCACCCAGGCGGCGGCGGTGGAGCGGGCGCAGGCGTTGATGAGCATCAACATGTGCACCCGCGCCGAGAAGGACGAGATCGCGGCGCTCATCGGCAATTTCCGCTTCACCACGAAGTTCGGCCGCAATCTGTCGCGTTATGTCCGGCACGGCATCGGGGTGCACCACGCCGGGATGCTGCCGAAATACCGGCGGCTGGTGGAGAAGCTGGCGCAGGCCGGTCTGCTGAAGGTCATCTGCGGCACCGACACCCTGGGGGTGGGGGTCAACGTCCCGATCCGCACCGTGCTGTTCACCGCGCTGACCAAGTACGACGGGCAGCGGGTGCGCACGCTGCGCGCCCGGGAGTTCCACCAGATCGCCGGCCGGGCCGGGCGGGCCGGTTTCGACACGGCCGGCTTCGTCGTCGGGCAGGCGCCCGAGCACGTCATCGAGAACGAGAAGGCGCTCGCCAAGGCCGGGGACGACCCGAAGAAGCGCCGCAAGGTGGTCCGCAAGAAGGCCCCGGAGGGCTTCGTCAACTGGGGGCAGAACACCTTCGAGAAGCTGATCGCCTCCGATCCCGAGCCGCTGACCTCCCGCTTCCACGTCAGCCACACCATGCTGCTGTCCGTCATCGCCCGCCCGGGCAACGCCTTCGAGGCGCTGCGCAGGCTGCTGGAGGACAACCACGAGCCGCGCCGCAACCAGCTGCGGCACATCCGGCGGGCCATCGCGATCTACCGTTCGCTGCTGGACGGCGGGATCGTCGAGCGGCTGGCGACGCCGGACGCGGAGGGCCGGATCGTCCGGCTGACGGTCGACCTCCAGCAGGACTTCGCGCTCAACCAGCCGCTGTCCACCTTCGCGCTGGCCGCCTTCGAGCTGCTGGACCCGGAGTCCCCGTCCTACGCCCTGGACATGGTGTCGGTCGTGGAGTCGACGCTGGACGATCCGCGGCAGATCCTGGCGGCGCAGCAGAACAAGGCGCGCGGCGAGGCGGTCAACGCCATGAAGGCCGACGGCGTCGAGTACGAGGAGCGGATGGAGCGGCTCCAGGACGTGTCGTACCCCAAGCCGCTGGAGGAGCTGCTCTTCCACGCCTACGGCCTGTACCGCAAGAGCCACCCGTGGGTGGGCGACCACCCCCTCTCCCCCAAGTCGGTCATCCGCGACATGTACGAGCGGGCGATGACCTTCACCGAGTTCACCTCCTTCTACGACCTGGCGCGCACCGAGGGCATCGTGCTGCGCTACCTCGCCAGCGCCTACAAGGCCCTGGACCACACGGTCCCGGACGACCTGAAGTCGGACGACCTGGAAGACCTGATCGCCTGGCTGGGCGAGATGGTGCGGCAGGTCGACTCCAGCCTGCTGGACGAGTGGGAGCAGCTGGCCAACCCGGAGGAGATGACGGCCGAGGAGGCGCAGGAGCGGGCCGACGAGGTCAAGCCGGTCACCACCAACGCGCGGGCGTTCCGGGTGCTGGTGCGCAACGCGATGTTCCGCCGGGTGGAGCTGGCCGCCCTGGACAAGGTGGCGGAGCTGGGCGAGCTGGACGAGGAGGCGGGCTGGGACGAGGCCCGCTGGGCCGAGGCGATGGACGCCTACTGGGACGAGTACGAGGACCTGGGCACCGGTCCGGACGCCCGCGGGCCGAAGCTGCTGAGCATCGAGGAGCAGCCGGAGCACGGGCTGTGGCGGGTGCGGCAGACCTTCGCGGACCCCAGCGGCGACCACGACTGGGGCATCTCCGCGGAGGTGGATCTGGCGGCCTCCGACGAGGAGGGCCGCGCGGTCATCCGGGTCACCGACGTGGGGCAACTGTAGTCTCACCGGCGCGCCCCCCACGGCGAGCACCGGTACCTCAAGCGAAGGGCACCCGTCATGACCAATCCCGCCGAGCGCCTGGTCGACCTGCTGGACCTGGAGCAGATCGAGCTGAACATCTTCCGCGGCCGCAGCCCTGATGAGTCACTGCAGCGGGTGTTCGGCGGGCAGGTGGCGGGGCAGGCGCTGGTGGCCGCCGGGCGTACCACCGACGGACGGCGGCCGGTGCACTCGCTGCACGCCTACTTCCTGCGCCCGGGCGTGCCCGGGGTGCCGATCGTCTACCAGGTGGAGCGGGTGCGCGACGGGCGGTCCTTCACCACCCGGCGGGTGGTGGCGGTCCAGCAGGGCCGCCCGATCTTCAACCTCACGGCCTCCTTCCACGAGCCGGAGCCCGGCTTCGAGCACCAGGTTCCGATGCCGGGCGTGCCGGATCCGGAGAGTCTGCCGCGGATCGGTGAGGAGCTCCGCGAGCACCTGGGCGAACTCCCCGAAGCCCTGCAGCGCATGGAGCGCCGGCAGGCGTTCGACATCCGCTATGTGGAGCGGCTGCGCTGGTCCGCGCCGGAGTTGGCCGGTGTGGAGCCGCGCAGCGGGGTGTGGATGCGGGCGGTGGGCCCGCTCGGCAACGATCCGCTGGTCCACACCTGCGCGCTCACCTACGCCAGCGACATGACGCTGCTGGACGCGGTGCGCATTCCGATCGAGCCGCTGTGGGGGCCGCGCGGCTTCGACATGGCCTCGCTGGACCACGCCATGTGGTTCCACCGCCCCTTCCGGGCGGACGAGTGGTTCCTCTACCAGCAGGAGTCGCCCATCGCCACGGGCGGCAGGGGCCTGGCCCGGGGTCAGATCTTCGACCGGCAGGGGCGGCTGCTGGTCTCCGTCGTCCAGGAGGGCCTGTTCCGCAAGCTCCCTTGAGGTGAGGCTTCCCGGCCGGTTGGGGCCGCCCGCGCCGGGACACTGCCGCAAATGCCGGATTCCGGGCGGCGCAAGCCCTACGCTCCCCTTGAGGGAGGGATGTGCCCATGCAGAGCAGAGCTTCCCAGGCCAGAACCCGATCCGGTTCCCGGTGGGGCAAGGCCGTCGTCATCGGTGGCGGATACGCCGGGCTGGTCACGGCCCGGGTCCTGGCCGACCACTTCGGCGACGTGGTCATCCTGGAGCGGGACCCGGTGGACGAACACACCGGCACCCATCCGAACGTACCGCAGGGCTACCACGCCCACGCCATGCTGGCCAAGGGCGCGGAGGTCCTGGAGCGGCTCTTCCCCGGCCTCCGCGCGGAGCTGGCGGAGATCGGGGCACCGGTCTTCGACTACGGAGAGCACATCAGTTTCCTGCTGCCGTCCGGCTTCGCGCCGCGCAGCCGGACGGGCGTGGAGATCCAGACGTTCACCCGGGACGAGCTGGAGCGCCGCCTGCGCCGCAGGGTGCTGGCCCTGCCCGAGGTGACACTGCTCCCCGCCACCCGGTGCGAGGGGCTGACGATGGGCAGGCCCGGCAGGGTGAGCCGGGTCAGGTACCGGACGGACGGCGCCGAGCGGCCGGTGGAGGTCGAGGCGGACCTGGTCGTCGACGCCTCGGGGCGGTCCAGCGCACTGGACAAGTGGCTCGGTGAGATGGGCCTGTCCGTGCCGGACAAGCGCGTGGTGAAGGCGAAGATCACGTACACCTCGATGAACTTCGACCGGGAAGAGAAGCCCGACCGGGACTTCCACATCGCCTACCAGATGGTGTTCGCCCCGCACACCCCGCGGGGCGGTGTGGTGCTGGCCGTGGAGCGGAACCGCTGGACGTGCTCGCTCTTCGGCTTCGAGGAGCACATGCCGCCGACCGAGGACGAGGCGTACCTGGCGTTCGCGAAGAGTCTGAAGAACACGCACCTGGCCGAGCAGATCGAGCGTCGCACCAGCCAGGAGCCGACCTACCGGTACACCAACGTCAACAACCAGTGGCGCCCGTACCACAAGGTCAGGGACTGGCCGGACCGCCTGGTCGCCCTCGGCGACGCGGTCTGCGTGTTCAACCCCGTCTACGGACAGGGCCTGACGGTGGCCGCGATGGAAGCCGACCTCCTCCACCGCTCGCTGGCCGCACGCCGGCGGGTCAGGACCGGCCTGGACGGGCTGAGCAGGAGCTATCAGCGCGCGGTGGCGCGCCTGGTGCTGGTGCCCTGGACCCTGTCGGTCAACTCCGACCTGATGTGGAACCCGCACCACCAGCCCCTCGGGGCGAGGATCGCCCACTGGTACAACAAGCACCTCTTCGCGGTGTCCGTCCGTGACGCCCATGTGTGGTCGCGCTTTGTGCGGGTCGCCAACATGGTGGCCTCACCCGCCGTGCTGTTCCACCCCAAGGTGGTGTCCAAGGTCGTGGGCCAGGCCCTGTCCCGCCGCGGTCGCGGCGCCACCTGACCTCGCGCCGGCCCGTGGGCCTCCCCCGTCCCGCCACGGGGCGGGGCGTGGCTCACAGGTGGCTGGTCGTGCCGCCCTGCTGCCGTGCCTCGACGCCCAGGTGCTCCCCCACGCGGTTCACCATGAGCGCCATCTCGTAGGCGATCTGGCCCACGTCGCTCTCCGGGCCGCTGAGCACGCACAGACAGCTGCCGTCCCCCGCCGCCGTCACGAAGAGCACGCCCTCCTCGTACTCCACCATGGTCTGCCGCACCCGGCCGGTCCCGAAGTGCTGACCGGAGCCCTTGGCGAGGCTGTGCAGACCGGATGAGACGGCGGCGAGGTGTTCGGCGTCCTGTTGGGCGAGCGATGTGCTCGCGGCGGTCACCAGGCCGTCGTTGGACAGCACCAGCGCGTGCCGTATGTGTTCGATCCGCTCGGTCAGGTCGTCCAGCAGCCAGTCGAGTCCCTTGCTGAATGCCATGCAGCGCCTCCCCGTTCACAGCTGTTCCCCACTCAGCGGCCCAGCCTTGCTCAACAGCGCCCTGGGAGCAACCCGACCCGCGCGGCGGCGCCCGGATCGACACGGCGGCCCTCCGGTGGATCATGGGTGGGACGACCGCACCCGAGGAGGACCCGTGAGAGACGACCACGACGAGGTGAGGGACTTCTTCACCCCCCGCGCCGCCGACTGGGACACCCGCTTCCCCGACGACGGCCCGGCGTACGCCGCCGCCGTCGCCGATCTGGGGCTGCGCGCCGGGGACACCGTGCTGGACGCGGGGTGCGGCACCGGCCGGGCACTCCCCGCGCTGCGGGACGCGGTCGGCGGCACCGGGACGGTCCTCGGCGCGGATCTGACCCCGGCGATGCTGGACGCGGCGGTGGACGCCGGCCGGGAGCGCACCGGGCTGCTGATGGTGGCCGACGTGGCCCGGCTGCCGCTGCGGGACGGCGTGCTGGACGCGGTGTTCGCCGCCGGGTTGATCTCCCACCTCGCCGACCCCGGCGCCGGCCTCGCCGAACTGGCCAGATGCGTGAGGGCACAGGGCCGGCTGGCGCTCTTCCACCCGGTGGGGCGGGCGGCGCTGGCGGCCCGGCACGGGCGGCAGATCACCCCGGACGATCTGCGCGCCGAGCCCAACCTCCGCCCGCTGCTGGAGCGTTCGGGCTGGGAGCTGGTCTCGTACACCGACGTGGACACCCGCTTCCTGGCCCTGGCGGTCAGGCAGGGCTGAGATCCGGACGCCTGTGGCGAGGCGTCAGGGCTGCTCGGCGATGGCCGCGGCGTACGCGGGCGGGTTGTCGAACATCACGTTGTGCCCGGCGCCGGGGACGGTCACCACCGTCACCCCGGCGGCCGCCAGCGCCCCGCGCCCGTCCAACTCGCCGCTCAGCTCGCCCTGGAGGTAGGTACGCGGGATCGACAGGCCGAGGAGCATCTGCCGCATGGTGGGGTCGGTGCCGCGTACCAGGCCGCGCGCGCTGCGGTACAGGGCGGTGGGATCGGCCAGGCGCATCGTCGCCCGCCACACCGGCCCGACCCGCTCCAGGGTGCGCTCCCGTCCGCCGCCCCGGACGAACTCCTCCTCCGAGTGCGTGGCGATGCCGCTGCTGCCGGCGGTGACCGGCGGGTGCGGGTCGAGGTTCGCCTCGACGAGCACCAGCCGGGAGACCAGGTCGGGGCGGCGGTGGGCGAGCACGATCGCCACGGCTCCCCCCATGCTGTGGCCGACCAGCTGCGCGCGCTCGGCTCCGGCTGCGTCCAGCACCCGGGCGAGCGCGTCCGCGTGGTCCTCCAAGGTGTAGCCGAAGTCCCGCGGCCGGTCGCTGAGTCCATGGCCGGGCAGGTCGACGAAGAGCGAACGGCGCCCGGCGAGCCGCGGACTCGCCGCGATATGCGCGTGGTACGGGGCGCAGGCGGCGCCGAGGCCGTGCACATAGACCCGGGGCGGGCCGTCCCCGGCCGCCTCGGTCCAGGCGATGAGATCCCCGTTGGATGTGAACTCGGTGTGCCGCATGCCCCGCCCCGCCGTCCTGTCCGTAACCGATCGTCCGACCGGTCTTGCCGACTTCTTCTGACTTCCGACTTCTGACCTTCGACTCTCGGAGGTCTGACGTCCGAGGACGCTCACCATACATCGTCTCCGAGGTATTGCGGTATCGATGCATCCCGTAGCCGAGGTACAGCGGATGCGGCAGAATGCGGGCATGCTCGAACTCGTCATCCTCGGCTTCCTCTACGACACCCCGCTGCACGGCTACGAGCTGCGCAAACGGATCGCCGCGCTGACCGGACACGTCCGGCCGGTGGCCGAGAGCACGCTCTACCCGGCCATCAAGCGGCTGGAGAAGGCCGGGCTGGTGGCCCGCGAGACGCAGCCGGGCGCCGGCGCCGCGCCCCGGCACGTGCTGACGCCCACCGAGGCCGGACGCGCCGAGCTGCGCCGCCGCCTCGCCGACCCGGCGGACCGCGAGATCAGCGACGAGAACCGCTGGTTCACCCTGCTGGCGTTCCTCCGCCATCTGGACGACCCGCGCGCCCAGGCGGCCGTCCTCCGGCGCCGCCTGGAGTTCCTCCGGCAGCCCACGAGCTTCTTCTACGACGGCGACCGGCCGCTGCGCGCCGAGGAGATCGCGGATCCGTTCCGCAGCGGCCTGCTCACCATCGCGCGCGCCACCAGCGAGGCGGAGCTGGCGTGGTTGCGCAGGACGCTGGACGCGCTGGGCGCGGCGGCGGGCGACTGATCGACGGCGAGCGGCCGGCCGACGGCGAGGGTGCCCGGCCCGGACCCGGCGCGCGCCTCCCTCCCGGCGAGCGGTTCTTCCGTGCCGCGCCACCTCTCGACGCCGTGGCTACTCGCTGGTTAAGGTGCGCCCGCACGACGGAACGGTTCGGGAAGAGGAGGCTGCCGTGGCCGCGACGGTGGGGGTGTCCCCGACGGAGCCGGAGGAGTCCGGCGACGACGCGCTGTATGTGCTGACGGCGGTCCTGCTGACGCCCGCGCAGTTCCCGAGCGTGCTCGGTGACGACTTCCCCCAGGCGTGCGCGGTGCTCGGCCTGACCCCGCACGAGGCCGGGTTCGGCCTGGTCCTCGGCCAGGACGGCGCCGGGGCCCGCTGGACCGTGGTGACCGACGACGTCTCGCTGGTCGCCTGCGCCATCGCCGCCTGGGACTGCGGTATGGAGTACGACCTGTCCATCGCCGACCGGTCGGTGGTGGCCTCCCTCCCGGGGTGGCCGCTCGCGGTCGCCGTGGCCGCACCCGATGTGCCGGCGCCGCACGACCCGGCACCCGATCCGCAGGCGGGGGACGCGGCTTCCGCGCCGCTCGCTCCACCGGACACCGACCGGTGGGGTCCCGCGCAACGGCGGCTGGGCGCGGACGAGATAGCGCTCCAGTGGGCGACCTGGCGGGAGCAGATCAGCGACGACGAGACCTTCGTCTCCGCCGGGGAGCAGCCGCACGACGGCGTGCGCCGGGTGCTGGAGGAGGCCCGCGGCTATCTCGACGACCCGCCGCCGCTGGGCCGGATCCGCTCCGCCTTCGCCTCCGGTGAGGCGCGCACGCTGCGGGCCGACGGACCGGGGTGGAGCATGGTGGCGCGCACCGACGACATCGCCTTCGTCCTGCTGGACGACGCGCCCGGCGAGGTGCTGCCGGTCGGCAGGGGCCCGGAGTTGCCCGGCCTGCTGACCGCCCTGGACAAGCTGGCGGTCCGACCGGGCTGAGCCACTGCCCGACTGGTCGGTCGAGGTGATGCGCTCTTACCATTGAGCCGTACAGGACGCCCTCGAGGCGTAGGACGGTATGCCGGGCGGCGCGCGTCGCGCCCGTGACCGCGAGGGGCGCGGGCCGGGCGGAGCGGCGACCGGCACTTCCCCATCCGCACCGCGGAGGACACCCATGTCCGATCCCGGTTCCGTACGCATCCGACATCGATTCCGCACTCTCACCGCGGTCTGCGGTGCGCTGCTGCTCGGCACGTCCCTGCCCGGCACGGGCGGCGCGTCCGCCGCGCCGGTGGCCGACGCCTGCCGCCGGGGGCCGGAATCCCTGGTGCCCGGGGCCGAGCACCAGGAGTCGGTGTGCCTGCCGGATCTGACGACGACGGCGCTGGCCGGCACCGGCTACACCGACACCGACGACCAGGCCGGTCTGACCGCGAAGGGCACCATCACCCCTTCGGGCGTACCGGGCATGCAGATCGACGGCTACTTCCCCGACTCCTCGTCGTCCAACCCCACCCACGGCTGGCAGCATGACGCGCAGTTCGTCATCCGGCTGCCGGACCACTGGAACGGCGGGCTGGTGGTCACCGGTGCCCCGGGCTCCCGCAGGCAGTACGCGACGGACGTGCTGATCGCCGACCGGGTGCTGGCCCAGGGCTACGCCTACGCGGCCACCGACAAGGGCAACACCGGCCCGGACTTCTACACCGACGGCGAGCGCCCGGGTGACGCCGTCGCCGAGTGGAACCGCCGCGCCACCGAGCTGACCCGGGCGGCCAGGACGGCGGTCGACCGCCACTACGGCCGGGCGCCGCGCCACACGTACATCACCGGTGTCTCCAACGGCGGTTACCTGGTGCGCCACCAACTGGAGCGCCACCCCGAGCTCTACGACGGCGGGGTGGACTGGCAGGGCGTGCTGTGGGCGGCCGGCGGGGGCGCCAATCCGCTGCGCACGATGCCGACCGCGATCGCCTACGGGCTGGGCCAGGCCACCGACCAGGACATGGCCGCGGCCGGATTCGCGCCCGCCTCGGCGTTCTTGTGGCCGTACCACTGGTCGGCGTACTGGGGCGTGTCGCAGAAGACGTACCGGGCGGAGTTCGACCCCACCTACGACCCGGACTGCCCGGGGGCGTCGGCGGGTTCGACGCCGGAGCGGATCCTGGCACCCTGCCCGTCCGACGCCCGGTACGACTACGCCTCCCGGCCGGCGTCGGTGCGGCGCGCCGTCGACCGGATCGGGCTCACCGGGCGGATCGGCAAGCCGCTGATCACCCTCCACGGCGACCTGGACGCGCTGCTGCCGATCGCCACCGACTCCGATGTGTACGCGGCCATGGTGCGGGGCCAGGGCCGGGGCGGGCTGCACCGCTACTACACGGTGCGGGACGGCAACCACGTCGACGCCCTCTACGACACCCATCCCGACCGGCTGCGGCCGATCCTGCCCTGCTACCGGTCGGCCTTCGACGCGCTGACCGCCTGGGTGGAGGACGGCCGCACCCCGCCGTCCGACCACGTCGTGGAGCGGCCGCCGACCGGAGACGTCGTCAACACCTGCGCGCTGGGCGGACGACCGGGGTGAAGCGTCCGGGGGTGAGGTGTCTCACACCGCGGCGGCGTCCGGATGGGGTGGGCGTCGGGTACCCTCGGCGGCTCCACGTCTCCACTAGTCAAGTTTGAGGAATGCGTCATCGCTGTGACCCTAGCCTCTGCGGCAACGCCCCGTGAGATCGCCCAACTCATCCACCGCACCGCCGTGTTCCTGCCCGCCGACCCGGCACGCACCGGGCAGGTCGCCTTCTGGAGCCAGGACGGTCCCCCGGCCGCCGCCTGCGGCACCGTCCAAGACCTCACCGTCGTCGTCCCGGAAGGCACCGGGACCGTCACCCGTTCCGTACCGGCCCTGCTGCTGCCCGTCCGCGCGGCGCTGCCCGCGCTCACCCGGGCACGGGCCGCCGCGCAGGCCGATCCCACGGCCGCGTTCTGGGGCGCCGCCGCCGTGCTGGGCCTGCAACTCGCCGCCCGGGGACGGCTGCTGCCAGGACTGACCGCCACCGACCACGACGCCTGGCGGATGGGGCCCCTCACCCCGGACGATCTGCGCCGGGTCCGCGAACTGGCCGCCGCCATGCCGCCCGAGGCTCACGCGGTGCCGCTGCCCGGCACCGACCCTGTGCTGCTGCCCGAACCCGAGGGACTGCTCCGCGCCTTCCTGGACGCCGTGGCGGACGGCCTTCCGCGCTCGCCCGCGGCCGCCTTGGCCGCCGGCGCGCCCGCCTTCGCCTCCGACGAGCCCCAGCACCTGCCCGGGCAGCGGGCCTGGGCCGCCGACATCGCCGCCGGGCACGACGCCGGGGTGCGGCTCTCGCTGCGTATCGAGGTCGCCGGACTGACCGCCGAGAGCGCGCCGGGTGAGCTGCTGGACGGCGACGGCCGGGCCGCACGGACGGACGGCGGCGCGGACGGCGGCCCGGCCGGCGGGCCGCGCTTCCGCGCGGTGCTCCAACTGCACAGCCTCACCGACCCGGCGCTGGTCGCGGACGCCGCCGAGGTCTGGGCGGGCGGCACCCCGGTCGCCGCCGCGCTCGGCACCCGGGCCCGGATGGACGCCCTGCTCACCCTGCGGCGCGCCGCCCGCGCCTGGCCCGCCCTGACCCCGCTGCTGTCCGCGGCCGTCCCCGACGCCATCGCCCTCGCCGACGAGGAGGTCACCGAACTGCTGGGGGCCGCCGCGCGGTCGCTGGAGGCCGCCGGGGTGCGGGTGCACTGGCCCAAGGAGCTGGTGCGCGGCCTGACCGCCCGCGCCGTGGTTGGCGCGGACGGCGAAACCGGCGGCATCGGCGGCACCGGCGAGGAAGGCGGCGGCACGGCCGACCGGATGGAGTCCGGGCTGCCGTCCTTCCTCTCCGCCGACGCGCTGTTCCGCTTCGACTGGCGTTTCGCCCTGGGCGACCAGGAGGTGACCCGCGCCGAACTCGACCGGCTCGCCGAGGCCAGCCGCCCCGTCGTCCGGCTGCGCGACCAATGGGTCCTGATCGACCCGGAGTCGGTCCGCCGGGCCCGGGACCAGGCCGCCAAGGAGCCGCGCCTCACCACGGTCGAGGCGCTCGGCGCCGCGCTCACCGGCCGTACCGAGACCGCCGACGGCACCGTGGAGGTGGAGGCCACGGGCCTGCTGGCCGCCCTGCGGGAGCGGATCGCCCACCCGGAGGCGCCCGGCCGCGAGCCGCTGCCGCAGCCCGCCGCGCTCGCCGCGACCCTGCGCGACTACCAGCTGCGCGGTCTGCGCTGGCTGGACCGGATGACCTCGCTGGGGCTCGGCGGCTGTCTCGCCGACGACATGGGCCTGGGCAAGACCATCACCGTGATCGCCCTGCATCTGCACCGGCAGACCTCGCCCGAGGCCGCCGGGCCCACCCTGGTGGTCTGCCCGGCGTCGCTGATGGGCAACTGGCAGCGGGAGATCGAGAAGTTCGCGCCCGGCACGCCGGTGCGCCGCTTCCACGGTCCGGCGCGCGCTCTGGACGCCCTGGCGGACGGCGAGTTCGTGCTCACCACCTACGGCACCATGCGGCTGGACGCGCCCCGGCTCGCCGACGCCGGCCCCTGGGGCATGGTGGTGGCCGACGAGGCGCAGCACGTCAAGAACCCGTACTCGGCCACCGCCAAGGCGCTGCGCACCATCGGCGCCAGGGCCCGGGTCGCGCTCTCCGGCACCCCGGTGGAGAACAACCTCACCGAGCTGTGGGCGATCCTCGACTGGACCACCCCCGGGCTGCTGGGCACCCTCGCCGCCTTCCGCAGGCGCTACGCCGACCCCGTCGAAGGGGGCGTCCCGGGCCCGGACGGCGGCCCCGGCGGCGATCCGGCCGCCGCGGCGCGGCTGGCCGGCCTGATCCGCCCGTTCCTGCTGCGCCGCCGCAAGTCCGACCCGGGCATCGCCCCGGAGCTGCCGCCGAAGACCGAGACCGACCGCGCGGTCTCGCTCACCACCGAGCAGGCGGCGCTGTACGAGGCGGTGGTACGCGAGATCATGGCGGAGATCTCCGGCGCCGACGCCTTCGCCCGCCGCGGACTGATCGTCAAACTCCTGACCGGGCTGAAGCAGATCTGCAACCACCCGGCGCAGTTCCTCAAGGAGGACCAGCCACGGCTGGCGGGCCGCTCCGGCAAGCTGGAACTGCTGGACGAGCTGCTGGACACGATCCTGGCCGAGGACACGAGCGTGCTGGTCTTCACGCAGTACGTGCGGATGGCCCGCCTGCTGGAGCGGCACCTGGCGGCCCGCGGGGTGCCCACCCTGCTGCTGCACGGCGGTACGCCGGTGGCCCGCCGCGAGGAGATGGTGGCGGCCTTCCAGCGCGGCGAGGCGCCGGTGTTCCTGCTGTCGCTGAAGGCGGCCGGGACCGGGCTGAACCTCACCCGCGCGGAGCATGTCGTGCACTTCGACCGCTGGTGGAATCCGGCCGTCGAGGCGCAGGCCACCGACCGGGCCTACCGCATCGGGCAGAACCGCCCGGTGCAGGTCCACCGGCTCATCGCGGAGGGCACGGTGGAGGACCGGATCGCGGCGATGCTGGAGCGCAAGCGCGACCTGGCGGACGCGGTACTGGGCTCCGGGGAGGCCGCGCTGACCGAACTGACCGACGCGGAGCTGGCCGAGCTGGTGGAGTTGAGGGGGACGGGACGATGACCGAGGGCTACGACGACGACATCTGGACCGACGGGGAGTACGGGGGCGAGGAGGACGAGGAGCCGGAGGAGCACGCCGGGCCGGCGGACCGCCGGGAGCGGACCTTCGCGGCGCTGCCCCCCATCCACGGCCGGGGGTTCGCGAACACCTGGTGGGGCCAGGCGTGGCTGCGGGCGCTGGAGGACACCGCGCTGGACGGGGAGCGGCTGCTCAAGCGCGGCCGCAAGCACGCCCGGGAGGGGGCGGTGGGCGCGGTGTCGGTGCGACCGGGCCGGATCACCGCGGTCGTCCGGGACCGCGACGGCACCTCGCACCGCGCGGACGTGCTGGTCCAGGAGCTGGACGGGGCCGCCTGGGACCGGCTGCTGGGGGTGGTCGCGGAGCGGGCCGGGCACATCGCCGCGCTGCTCGACCGCGACATGCCTCCGCACCTGGCCGAGGACGCGGCGGCGGCCGGTGTCGAGCTGCTGCCCGGCATCGGCGATCTGGAGCCGGAGTGCGCCTGCGAGGCATGGGACCACTGCCCGCACACCGCGGCGCTGTGCTACCAGGTGGCCAGGCTGCTGGACCAGGATCCGTTCGTGCTGCTGCTGATGCGTGGCCGGGGCGAGCGGGAGCTGCTGGACGAACTCCAGGCGCGCAGCGTCGCGCACGGCGCGGCGCGGGCGGCCGAGGAGGCGGATGCGGTGCGCGGCGCCGCGGCGGCACGGCCCGAGGGCGTGCCGGCGGCCGAGGCGTTCGCGGCGGCGGCACAAGCCGCCCGGCCGCCGCTGCCCGGTCCGCCGCCCGCCGAGCTCGCGCCCGGCCGGCCGCCGGGCCTGGACGGCGCCGATCCGGCAGCCGGTCTCGATCCGGCGGCGCTGGAGTTCCTGGCGGCCGACGCGGCCGCACGCGCCCACCGGCTGCTGCGGGAGGCGCTCTCCCCGGACCACGGCACGACTCCCCCGCCGGCCGGCCTGACGGTCTGGCAGGACGCGGTCCGGATGGTCGCCGCGGCGGATTCGCGGGCCCCGATCACCGCCCGGATATCCGCCCGGCTGGTCGAGGGCTGCGGCCGCGACCGACCCGGGCTGGGCCGGGCCGTACGCGCCTGGCAGCTGGGCGGTGCCCCGGCACTGGCGGTGCTGGAGGAGGAGTGGGCGCCGGGCCCGGAGGAGCTGGCCCGCGCCCGCGACCGGCTCGCCACCGCCTGGGCGGAGGACGACCGCCCGCCGACCCTGCGCGCCACCGGCAACCGCTGGACGGCGGTCGGCACGGACACCCAGCTGCGCTACGGGCCGGACGGCCGCTGGTGGCCGTACCGCAAGGAGCACGGCACCTGGTGGCCGGCCGGCCCAGGCGACACCGACCCGGCGGCCGCACTGGCGACCCTGCTGACCTGACCGGACGTCAGGAAGCCGGCGGCGCCCTGGTGCCGTCGGCGGCGCATGGCACGGTGGCCCCTTGGTGCCGTCACCGTGACGGCGGATGTCGCCCGGCGGGCCGACGCCATGCGTCGACCCGAGCCGCCCGCACGCCGGCGTCGCGGCGGCGGCCGGTGCCTGGCCCGGCACCGCCCGTCCGCACGATCGCCGGGCACGCCCTGTGCGCGCGCCGGCCCGGCTCGCCGCCGGAGCGCGCGCCTGCCTCCGCCGTCCGGGGAGCCGAATGCGTCAGCATGCTGGGGGACGGGAACGGCGTCCCGCACCGGCCACGCCCCGGGGCTCCGCACCGGATCCCGCTCCTCGGAGCCGGAGGAGCTGGTCTCATCCCGGCGCCGGGAACTTGTCACCGGGCACGGGGCCGCGGTCCCGGCGGGCAGTCGCTCGCCGGGGCCGCGGCCCACGTCCGCGGCGTGGCGTCACCGACGCAGGAGGGAGAGCACGCGATGGCCGCAGCTCCGTTGCCCGCTCCGCAGGGACCACTCGTCGTGGGCGTGGACAGCTCGGCCCGGTCGACCACGGCGCTGGTGGTGGACGCCGCGACCGGGCGGATCGTCGCCCGTGGCCGGGAGCCGCACGCGCTCGGCGGCGGGGTGGGCGAAGCGGGCCAGGAGACCGGCCCCGAGGAGTGGTGGCGGGCGCTGGGCGAGGCGCTGCGGAGTTGCGGGGCGGCGGTCCACCAGGCCACCGCGGTCTCCGTCGCCGCCCAGCAGCACGGGCTGGTCACCCTGGACGCCGCCGGCCGCCCGGTACGCCCCGCTCTGCCGGCCAACGACGTGCGCTCCGCGCCGCAGAGCGAGCGGCTGGTGGCCGAGCTGGGCGGCCCGGCGGCCTGGGCGGCACGAGCCGGCAGCGTCCCCGGCCCGGACTTCACCGTCACCAAGTGGGCCTGGCTGCGGGAGAACGAGCCGGACGCGGCACGGGCCACCGCCGCCGTGCGGCTCCCCCACGACTACCTCACCGAGCGGCTCACCGGCCAGGGCACCACCGACCGTGGTGACGCCTCCGGCACCGGCTGGTGGGCTCCGGCCACCGAGGCTTACGACGAGGAGATCCTTCGGCACATCGGCCTGGACCCGGCCCTGCTGCCGCGCGTGCTGCGCCACGGCGAGGCGGCCGGCACGGTGCACGGCCGGGCCGGACTGCCGCTGCCCGCCGGCGCACTGGTGGCGGTCGGCACCGGGGCTCCCATGGCCGCCGCGCTCGGGCTCGGCCTGCGCCCCGGCCGACCGGTGCTGAGCCTGGGCACCTCCGGCACCGTCTTCGCCGTCTCGACGCGGCGTCCGGCCGATCCCACCGGCGTGGTCGCCGGGTTCGCGGACGCCCGCGAGGCCTGGCTGCCGCTGGCCCGCACGCTCAACTGCACGCGCGCCGTGGACCGGGTCGCGGAGCTGCTCGGGCGGGACCGGGAGGCCGTCGAGGCGGGCGGGACGGCCGTGCTGCTGCCGTTCCTGGACGGCGAGCGCACGCCCCGACTGCCGTTCGCCTCCGGTCTGCTGCACGGCCTGCGGCACTCCACGACGGCCGGCCAGGTGCTCCAGGCGGCGTATGACGGGGCAGTGTTCTCCCAGCTCACCGCGGTCGGCCGGGTCGCCGGACCGGACAGCTCGCCCGAGGCCCCGCTGCTGCTGATCGGCGACGGCGCGCAGCGGGCGGCGTGGCGGGAGACGGTCCGGCGGCTGACCGGACATCCGGTGCTGGTGCCGCGCGCACGGGACCTGGCCGCCCTCGGCGCGGCCGCCCAGGCGGCCGGCCTGCTGCTGGGCGAGGACGCGGCGGCGGTGGCCCGGCGCTGGGGCACCGATGCCGGGCCCCTCTTCGAGCCGGTGCCGCGGGACGACGAGGCGCTGGAGCGGATCGCGGCGGTGCTGGCCGGCGCGGAGGGCCTGCTCCGGCACGGCTGACGCTCCCCGCGCGCCTTCCCCCGTCGCAAGCCCGGGCCGCATGCACCCGCCACACGCCCGAGCCGCTTCCCCGGGCCGCACGCCCCCGCCGGCTACAGACGGCAGTACATGACGTGCAGTCCGACATATCCGTGTGCCGGATGGTGGAAGCCCTCCGGGATGGTGCCGATCACCTCGAACCCGAGGTCGCGGTAGAGCGCCACGGCGTGCTTGTTCGTCTCGACCACCGCGTTGAACTGCATCGCCCGGTAGCCCTCGGCGCGCGCCCACTCCAGAGCGTGACCGCACAGCGCACGGCCCACCCCGCGGCGCTGGTGCGCCGGGTCGACCATGAAGCTGGCGCTGGAGACATGGGCGCCGGGCCCCATCTGGTTGGGGTTCATCTTGGCGGTGCCCAGCACGGTCCCCGCCTCGTCGACCGCGACCACGGTGCGGCCGGGCGCCGTCATCATCCAGATGTCCCGGGCCAGCTCCTCACCTATGTCCCGCGGATAGGTGAATGTCTCGCCCGCGGCGACTATCTGACGGAGGAATGGCCAGATGGTGGGCCAGTCGGCGGGGGTCGCGCTTCTGATCAGCATGTGATCAGCATGGCTTCACAGTTCGTCGCGGGCCAGCCATTTACCATGCCCACCGTGACCGATCAGCGTATTTTGCGAAGAAAATTCTCCAGTCCGGTCAGATCGTCGGTGTTGATGTGATCGACGTCGGCGGCGAGCAGCTCACCCCACACCGCTTCGCGTGCCGAGCCGGGCAGGTCGGGGGTGGCCCAGAAGCGGACCCGGCGCCCTTCCCGATGCGCGTCCGCCACGATCTGCCGCAGCCTGGCCCGTTCGGCCCGCGGCATCGGCCCATCGCCCTGCCAGGTGAAGCTCTGCGTCCAGTTGCCGCTGACGAGCGGGATGAAGGACGCCGGGGCCCCTGCCCCGAGGTCGTCGAGGCGTCCGTCGTAGAAGGCGCGGCGGACCCGCTCCGCCTCCATGGGCACCCGGGCGGCGCGGTCACCGGAGATGACCGCGGTAACGGCGCCCCGGCGCACCCGTCCGTCCACGGCGAAGCTCAGCATCGGGGCGTAGCGGCGCAGCCGTCGGGACAGCTCCCGGTAGGTCGCGTCGCCCGCGGACTTGATGTCGATGAGCAGCTGGAGCGAGAGGTCGTATCCCTCGTAGACGCGGCCGCGGTTGGCCTTGACGCGCTGGGCGAGCGGGTCGAGGTAGAGCGCCTCCAGAGTGCGGGCGGGGTCGAGGTCGGCCTCGTCATGGGCGACCAGCAGCCGGCCGTCCACCAGCCAGATGTCGGCCTCCACGCTGGCGAACCCGTGGGCGAGCGCGTCGGCGAGCGGGCGCGGATGCTCGTAGTCGTTGTGGGCGTGGGCCTTGGGCAGCGGCTCCGGTACGACCACCTCGGCGTGCGCGAGGACAGCCACCGCCGAGCCGGCCAGGGCGGTGCCGAGGGTGACGACGAAGGCTCGGCGGCTGTGACGGATCAAGAGGACCTCCTGGCTGTCGTCCCGGCGCACGGCCGGGGGTGCTCGCGGTCGTGCACGGTGGACGCCAGTGAGTATCGGGCGCCCAGGGCCCGTTGGGCAGAGGGGCGGGAAGAGTTCCGTGCCCGGTCCTCGAACATTTCCCCGGCATTCCACCGGTCCATGGTGAACTCGCCGATGGCATGGGAAAGTTGTCCGTTGTCGCCTCTTCTGGGGGGATCATGACACCACGGCTCGTCAGGCGCCGGGTCGGGTCGCGCGCGGCGGTCGCGGTCCTCAGCACCTGGGCCGCGCTGTTCGCCACCGGTCTGATCGCGGCGGCCCCGGCGCAGGGCGCCGCGTCCCGGCTCCGCCTCACCGAGCAAGAGGCGCCGGCGCCGGGGGTGACGTACCAGGAGTTCGCCGTGGAGGCCTCGCACGGCACGGCGTACGGCCATCTGCTCACCATCGACCTGCGCGATCCGCGGGTGGCGCTGGACCTGGTGTATCCGGACGCGGTGGGCGCCCGGGCCCCGGTCTCCCGGCTCGCCGACGCCAGCGGTGCGGTGGCGGCCGTCAACGGCGACTTCTTCAACATCTCGGAGAACCAGCATCCGGGGGTGGAGGCGACGGGCGCGCCGGTCGGCCCGGCCGTGGCCGGCGGACGGGATCTGAAGACGGCGGTGCCGGACGGGCAGCGGTTCGGTCCCGCGCTGCCGCCTGGGACCTCCGCCGAGGACGTCATCGGGGTTGCCGCCGACGGCACCGCCCGGCTCGACCGGCTCTCCCTCCAGGGCACGGTGGACACCGCCCGGGGCCGGCTGCCATTGCGCGGAGTGAACAGTTACGCGGTCGCCGTGGACGGCATCGGGGCGTTCACCTCCCGCTGGGGCACCACCTCGCGGATCCGCGCCACCTGTGGCACGGACACCGACCGGGCCGCCCCGTGCAGCGAGGAGACCTACGAGGTGACGGTGGAGCAGGGACGGGTCACGGCGGTCGCCGAGACCCCCGGCAGGGGGGCGATCCCCGAGGGTGCGACCGTGCTGGTGGGCCGGGAGGCGGGGGCGCGGCAGCTGCGCGAGCTGCGCGTCGGCGATCCGGTCCGGGTCCGGCACCGACTGCGGGGCACCGGGCGGGTCCCGCTCACCTTCGCGGTCGGGGGCTTCCCCATCGTGCGTGACGACACTCCGCTGGACGGGCTGGACACCCGCACCGCCGCGGTGCGCACCAGCGCGGGTGTCGGCGCGGACGGACACCGCTTCTACCTGCTGGCGCTGGACGGCGGCCCGGACTACCGCACCGGGCTGACCGTCGACGAACTGGCCGACCTCATGGTGGAGCTCGGCGCCGAGGACGCGATCAACCTGGACGGCGGCGGTTCCACCACCCTGGCCATGCGGGAGGCGGGCGAGGCGGGCGCCACGGCACGCAACCACCCCTCCGGGGGGACCGAGCGGCCGGTCCCCAATGGCATCGGGGTATTCACCGGTGGGGGCGCCTCCCGGGTGTGAACGGGGCCTCCGCGGAAGGAGTTTGAGGACAGTGGCCGGGACTCGAACTCAAGAGATCATGCCACCCATTTGAGTGACTGCGGAGTCTCAAAGTCCGCTGCTAGCTTCGGAGTTGCTCAGCGGAAAGCATTCCGCAGGTCCGTACAGGGTGGGTGGACATTCTTCATGACGACTTCGGTGGACCCTCGTTCCGGAGCCGAAAATCCGCATCCGCAGCTCAGTCTCGGCACGGCGGCCGCACGGAATCTGGCGACCACGACCAAGTCCGTCCCGCAAATGCAGGGAATCACCTCGCGGTGGCTGCTGCGGCTGCTTCCCTGGGTGCAGGTCCCCGGCGGTACGTACCGGGTGAACCGCCGGCTGACGCACACCCTCGGCGACGGCCGGGTGGAGTTCGTCTCCACCGGCGCCGAGATCCGGGTCATCCCGGTCGAGCTGCGCGAGCTCCCGCTGCTGCGCGACTTCGAGGACACCGAGGTGCTCCAGGCACTGGCGGACCGTTTCCGCCAGCGCGAGCTGGCGCCCGGTGACGTCCTGGTCGAGGCGGGCCGGCCGGCCGACGAGCTGGTGCTGATCGCGCACGGCAAGCTCGACAAGCTCGGCCCCGGAGCGTACGACCAGCCGACCGTGCTGGGCACGCTGGCCGACGGCGACTACCTGGGTGACCGGCAACTGGCCACGGAGGCGGGCGGCGACTGGGAGTTCACCGTCCGGGCCACGACCTCGGTCACCGTCCTGGCGCTGGACCGGGCGGAGTTCCAGGAGCTGCTGGAGCGCGCCCCGGAGCTGCGCAGGCACCTCGAGGCGTTCCGGTCGGCCCCGCACCCCGCGCAGAACGCGCACGGCGAGGCGGACATCGACGTCGCTTCCGGCCACAGCGGCGAGCCGGCGCTGCCGGGCGTCTTCGCGGACTACGAGCCGGCGCCGCGGGAGTACGAACTGAGCGTGGCCCAGACCGTGCTCCGGATCCACACCCGCGTCGCCGACCTCTACAACGACCCGATGAACCAGGTCGAGGAACAGCTGCGGCTCACCGTCGAAGCACTGCGCGAACGACAGGAACACGAACTCGTCAACAACCGCGACTTCGGCCTCCTGCACAACGCCCACCTCTCCCAGCGCATCCACACCCGCACCGGCCCGCCCACCCCCGACGACCTCGACGACCTGCTGGCCACCGTCTGGAAGGACCCGGGCCTGATCCTGGCCCATCCGCGGGCGATCGCCGCGATCGGCCGGGAGCTGAACAGCCGCGGTCTGGCGCCGCAGAGCGCACAGGTCGGCGGCCACAGTGTGCCGGCCTGGCGCGGGGTGCCGATCTTCCCGTGCAACAAGATCCCGGTCAGCCGCAGCGGGACCAGCTCGATCATGGTGCTGCGCACCGGCGAGGCGGAGCAGGGCGTCGTCGGGCTGCACCGGACGGGAATTCCCGACGAATACCAGCCGGGACTTTCGGTGCGCTTCATGGGGATCAGCGAAAAGGCCATCATCTCCTATCTCGTCAGCACGTACTATTCCGCCGCCGTCCTGGTGCCCGATGCGCTGGGAATTCTGGAGAGCGTGGAAGTCGGCCACTGAGCGGGTCCTGGTTCAGCTTTCTTCCTGTCCATGCACAGAAACGGGTGAAGATCACTTATGACCACGTCAGTCGAGTCCGGAGAGCCACAGCTGAGCCTTGGCACTCCGGCGGCCCGGCAACTCGCGACGACGACCAAGTCCGTCCCGCAGATGCAGGGCATCTCCTCCCGGTGGCTGCTGCGCGTGCTGCCCTGGGTGCAGGTCTCGGCCGGCACGTACCGGGTCAACCGGCGGCTGACCTACACCGTCGGGGACGGCCGGGTGGAGTTCGTCTCGACCGGCCCGGACATCCGGGTCATCCCGCCGGAGCTCGGCGAACTCCCCCTGCTGCGGGGCTTTTCGGACACCGGGGTGCTGGAGAATCTCGCCGACCGGTTCATCCAGCGGCAGTACGCGCCCGGCGATGTGATCGTGGAGGCCGGGCGGCCGGCGGGTGAGGTGATCCTCATCGCGCACGGCAAGGTGAACAAGCTCAGCCCCGGCGAGTACGACGCGGCTGCCTCGGTGGGCGTGCTCGCGGACGGCGACCACTTCGGCGACGACACCCTGACCGGTCCGGAGCAGGACTGGGAGTTCACCGTCAAGGCGGTCACCCGCACCACGGTGCTGGCGCTCTCCCGCAGTGCCTTCCAGGAGCTGGCCGACCGCTCGGCAGCGCTGCGCGCCCATCTCGACAGTGCGGCGGACAGCCCCCAGCCGCCGCGGAACCGGCGCGGCGAGGCGGACATCGCCATCGCCTCCGGCCACTCCGGCGAGCCGGCGCTGCCCGGGACCTTCGCCGACTACGAGCCGGCGCCGCGGGAGTACGAACTGAGCGTGGCCCAGACCGTGCTCCGGATCCACACCCGCGTCGCCGACCTCTACAACGACCCGATGAACCAGGTCGAGGAACAGCTGCGGCTCACCGTCGAAGCACTCCGCGAACGACAGGAACACGAACTCGTCAACAACCGCGACTTCGGCCTCCTGCACAACGCCGACCACTCCCAGCGCATCCACACCCGCACCGGCCCGCCCACCCCCGACGACCTCGACGAACTGCTCTCCCGGCGCCGCAAGACGCAGTATCTGCTGGCGCATCCGCGCACGATCGCCGCGTTCGGCCGCGAGTGCAACAGCCGGGGTCTGTATCCGCAGGGCATCGAGGTGATGGGGACCGCGGTGCGGGCCTGGCGCGGGGTGCCGCTGCTGCCGTGCAACAAGATCCCGATCAGCGAGACCGGCACCAGCGCCATCCTGGCGCTGCGCACCGGCGAGGAGAGCCAGGGTGTGATCGGGCTGCACCAGACCGGGATTCCCGACGAGTACGAGCCGAGCCTCAACGTCCGGTTCATGGGGATCAGCGAGAAGGCCGTGACGTCCTACCTGGTCAGCGCCTACTTCTCCGCGGCCGTCCTGGTCCCGGACGCGCTGGGCGTACTGGAGGACGTCGAGATCGGCCGCTGATCCGACGCCTCCTCAGCTCCGCCCTCCTCGGTCGTGCGCCCCGGCTCCGGTCAGGGGCGCACACTGCTGACCACGTCCGCGGTGGCGGCGATGCCCTGGGAGATGGTCGGCGCGATGCTGCTGCCCGCCAGGCAGAAGCCCAGCAGGGCGCAGATCAGGAAGTGGGAGAACTTCAGCCCGCCGGTGCGCAGGAAGACCACCGCCAGGATCAGGAGCAGCAGGACCGCGGAGATCGAGATGACCATGACGGGGCCTCCTTACGGCCGCATCGCCGGACCGGTTTCGTGGTCGGACCGCCAGTCTCGCCTACCGCACGCCTCTGACCTGGGCAGGCGAGGTGCTGCATACGGGTGAAGATCGCCGGTTCGAAACCAGTCAGGGCCAACGGCCGGGCCGGCCCGTCAGGGTCGGCCGGTCGCGGTCGGCCCGTCGGGATCAGCCGGTCGGCGGGGGCAGGTCCACCAGCGCGGCCAGCCGCTCACGGTGGCGTCCGGGCGTGCCCAGCGCGATCTCCGCGCTCTTGGCGCGCTTGAGGTACAGATGCGCCGGGTGCTCCCAGGTCATCCCGATCCCGCCGTGCAACTGCACGCACTCCTGCGCCGCGTGCACCGCGACCTGCGCGGCGTAGGACTGGGCCACGGAGACCAGCACCGGGGTGTCCGGGCTGCCGGTGGCGAGCGCGTCGGCCGCCGCCCGCGCGGCGGCGCGGGCGGTGACCAACTCCAGCCACAGGGCCGCCATCCGGTGCTTGAGCGCCTGGAAGGAGCCGATGGGGCGGCCGAACTGGTGCCGCTCGGCGGTGTGCCGGACGGTCTCGGTCAGGCACCACTCGGCGACCCCCAGCTGCTCGGAGGCGAGCAGCCCCGCCCCGGTGAGCAGCGCGTGATCGACGGCCTCCCGCGCCCGGTCGCCCTCGGCGAGCAGCTCGGCGGCGGCCCGGTCGAAGGTGACGGTGGCGATCGGGCGGGTCAGGTCCAGCGAGGTGGCGGGCTCGATCACGACGCCGTCGGCCGAGGTGTCCACGGCGTACAGCCCCATGTCCGCCCCGGTGTCCGCCTCGTTGTCCGCTGGGACGAGCAGCAGCCGGGCGCCGGCTGCCCCGGCCACCGCGCGGACCTGGCCGCTGAGCCGGCCGCCGGACCCGGCTCGTACCGCCGGCGCGGCGGTGCTGCCGGGTGCGGTGGACAGCGGCAGCGCCAGGGCCGCGACCGTGTGGCCGCCCGCCACCTCGCCGAGCAGCCGGCGCACCCGCCGCTGCCCGGTGTCGCAGCCCAGCAGTGCCGTGGCGGCGAGGACGGCGCTGGTCAGATACGGCACCGGGGCGACGGCCCGGCCCAGTTCCTCAAGGACGACGGCGGTCTCGCGTGCGGTGGCGCCCTGCCCGCCGAGGTCCTCGGGCACCAGCAGTCCGGCGGTTCCCATGCCGGTGGCCAGCGACTGCCACAGCCGCGGGTCGTGCGGGCTCCCGGTCTCGGCCGCCGTAAGCACCGCGGTGGGCGGGCAGTCGTTGGTGAGCAGGGACCGGACGGCCGCGCGCAGGTCCTCCTCGGCCTCGGAGTAGAGCAGGTCCGGTGCACTCATCGCGGGAGGTCCTTCCAGGCGGCGTCCTTGTCGTTGCGCGGCTCGGGCGGCAGGCCGAGAACGCGTTCGGCGATGATGTTGAGCAGCACTTCGGAGGTGCCGCCCTCGATGGAGTTGCCCTTGGCCCGCAGGTAGCGGTAGCCCGCCTCGCGGCCGGTGAAGTCGACGAGTTCGGGGCGGCGCAGCGTCCAGTCGTCGTAACCGAGCCCCTCCTCGGCGAGCAGTTCGACCTCCAGGCCGCTGATCTCCTGGTTGAGCCGGGCGAAGGCGAGTTTCATCGCCGAGCCCTCCGGGCCGGGCTGGCCCAGTGCCAGCTGCTGGCTCAGGCGGGCGCCCGCCAGCCGGGCGGCTTCGGCGTCCACCCACAGCCGCAGCAGCCGCTGGTGCAGGTCGTGGGTGCGCAGTTCGGGCCGCTGCCGCCAGCGGTCCGCGACCACGCCGATCATCCCGCCCTCCCTGGGGGCGCTGCCGCCGCCGATGGCGACGCGCTCGTTCATCAGAGTGGTCTGGGCGACGCGCCAGCCCTCGCCGACCTCGCCGAGACGGGCGCTGTCGGGGATCCGCACACCGGTGAGGAAGACCTCGTTGAACTCGGCCTCGCCGGTGATCTGGCGCAGCGGCCGGACCTCGACGCCGGGGTCGGTCATGTCACAGACGAAGTAGGTGATGCCGCGGTGCTTGGGCACGTCGGGATCGGTGCGGGCGATGAGGATCGCCCAGCGGGCCAGGTGCGCGCTGGAGGTCCACACCTTCTGCCCGTCGACGATCCAGTCCCCGGTGGCCGGATCGCGGACCGCGCGGGTGCCGAGCGCGGCGAGGTCGGAGCCGGCGCCGGGTTCGCTGAACAGCTGGCACCACACCTCCTCGCCGGTCCACAGCGGGCGCAGCAGCCGCTGCCGCTGCGCGTCGCTGCCGAAGCCGAGGATGGTCGGGGCGGCCATGCCCAGGCCGATGCCGATGCGGCGCGGGTCGTTGTCGGGGGCGCCCGCTGTTTCGAGTGCGGCGTCGACGACGGGCTGCAGGGAGCGCGGGGCGTCGAGTCCGCCGAGCCCGACCGGGTAGTGCACCCAGGCGAGTCCGGCGTCGAAGCGGGCGCGGAGGAAGTCGAGCCGGGCGGTGGTGCGCGGTGGGTGGTCGGCGAGCAGGGCGGCGACGCGGCGGCGCAGCTCCTCGGCGTCGACGGGGCTCATCGGGCGCCGCCTTCCTCGCCCGGGCCCCGGCCGGTGGTCCCCTCGCCGGGCAGCACGATGACGCGGCCGGTGGTGGTGCCGTCGGCCACCCGCTGGACCGCGTCGGCCGCGGCGCCGAGCGGCACACGTTCGCTGACCAGGGGGGTGATGGCGCCCTTGGCCGCCAATTCGGTGAGCGCCTCGTGGCAGGCGCGCACCGCGGCCGGGTCGTGGGTGTTGTACAGGCCCCAGTGCAGGCCGAGGATGGCGTAGTTCTTGACCAGGGCGTGGCCCAGGGCCGCGCTGGGGATGGTGCCACTGGCGAAGCCGACGACGACGATCCGGCCCTCGAAGGCGACGCACTTGGTGGAGCGGGTGAAGGCGTCGCCGCCCACCGGGTCGTAGACGACGTCCGCGCCGCGGCCGCCGGTGGCTTCCTTGACGGCGGGTACGAAGTCCTCGGCACGCCGGTCGATCACCAGGTCGCAGCCCAGCTCGCGGGCGGTGCGGGCCTTGTCCGGGCCGCCGACGACGCCGATGACGGTGGCTCCGGCGGCCTTGCCGAGCTGCACGGCCGCGCTGCCGACGCCGCCCGCGGCGGCGTGCACCAGCAGCGTCTCGCCGGCCTGCAGCCGGGCCCGGCGGTGCAGGCCGAACCAGCCGGTCTGGTAGCCGATGTGCAGGGCGGCGGCCTGGGCGTCGTCGAAGGTGTCGGGGGCGGGCAGTACCGCGGTGGCGGGCACGACCGTGCGCTCGGCGAAGCCGCCGGCGGGGAGTGCCGCGGTCGCCAGCACCCGGGCGCCGATCTCGGCGCGCGCGCCGTCGCCGACGGCGAGGACCTCGGCGCAGAGTTCGAATCCGGGGGTGAACGGCAGCGGCGGCCGCACCTGGTACTGGCCCCGGCACAGCAGCGCGTCGGGGAAGTTGACGTTCGCCGCGCGGACCCGGAGGAGGAGTTCACCGGGGCCGGCGACCGGATCCGGTACTTCCTCCAGGCGCATCACCTCGCGCGGCTCGCCCGTCTCGTGCACTCGCCATGCCTGCATCCGGTGGCCTCCCACAAGGGTCGTGAGGACAGGGGGTGTCCCGCCCCGGCGGCATACTAAGCGGTCGGTTGGCCGCCTGGGAACCGTCTCCGCCGCCGGTCCGGATTCCGGCCGACTCCGGAGCGTATCCATGCCGTCACCGCCTCGCCCTGCACATCAAGAACTCCTATGCAAGGCTGGAGGCGCCCTTGAGACCGGCGACCGCGGCGCGTGAGGGTGGTGGGCGGCATTCCGGCCCGGATCCGACGACGGGCCGAGGACCGGAACGGGACAGGAGATGACAGCTGTGCCCGAACACGAGGTGACCGACCAGGACCCGATAGCCGAGGCCGAACTGGAGGCCCATCTGCGCGGCATCTGCTTCAAGACCGGGCCGCCGCGGCTCATCGGCGTCGAACTCGAATGGCTCGTCCACGATCTGCACGACCCGGCGACCCCGGTGGCCCCGGACCGGCTCACCGCCGCCCTCGCCGCGCTGCGCGCACTGCCCCTGCGGTCCGCCCTCACCGTCGAGCCCGGCGGCCAGCTGGAGCTCAGCTCCCCGCCGACCGCGTCACTGATCGCCTGCGTGGAAGGCACCGCGGCCGATCTCGCCCTCGTACGGAACCTCCTCGCCGGAGCCGGTCTCGCCCTCGCGGGCCACGGTCACAATCCCTGGCATCCGCCGCGCCGGCTGCTCACCGACCACCGGTACACCTCGATGGAGCGGTACTTCGACCGCTGGGGGCCGTCCGGCCGCTCCATGATGTGCTGCACGGCCTCGGTGCAGGTGTGCGTCGACGCCGGACACGCCGAGCCGGGGCCGCTGGGCATGGGCAGACGCTGGCAGCTGGCGCACCTGCTGGGCGCCGTGCTCACCGCCGCGTTCGCCAACTCGCCGCTCAGCCAGGGCGTGCCCACCGGCTACCGCTCCACCCGCCAGGTGCTGTGGTCCACCATGGACCCCGGCCGCACCCTCGCCCCCGCCGACGGGCACGATCCGCGCGCCGCCTGGGCGGCGTACGTCATGGACGCCCCGGTGATGTTCTTCCGGACCCCGGAGGGGCCCTGGCCGATCCCCGAGGGTCTCACCTTCCGGGAGTGGGTGCGCGGCGGGCTCCCGCGCCCGCCCACCCTGGACGACCTCGACTACCACATCACCACCCTCTTCCCGCCGGTCCGGCCGCGCGGCCATCTGGAGTTGCGCATGATCGACGCCCAGTCGGGGGACGACGGCTGGGTGGTGCCGCTCGCCGTCGCGGCCGCGCTCTTCGACGACCCGCAGGCCGCCGAGACCGTCTACCGGGCCGTCAAACCGCTCGCCGAGACGGCCGGCGGGCACCCCGCGCCGCGCAACCCGCTGTGGCGCAGCGCCGCACGGCAGGCGCTCGCCGATCCCGAGCTGCACGCCGCGGCGCTCACCTGCTTCGCCGCCGCCCAGGAGGCCCTGCCCCGGATGGGTGCCTCGGTGTCCATCCGCGACGCGGTGGCCGCCTTCACCGACCGGTACGTCGCCCGTGGCCGATGTCCGGCCGACGATCTGCTCGCCACCGCCGGGAAGGGAAGCCCGTCATGACCGCCCCCCGCACCCCCCGCCCGGGCGCCGCCCGGAAGCCCGGCGGCCCGCAGGGTGACCCCGAGGTGCTGCGGCGCCGCGCCGAGCAGGTGCTGCGCACCGCCCGGGACCGCACCCACACCCTCACCACCTGCGTCGACGACCATGACCTCACCGCCCAGCACTCCCCCTTGATGTCGCCGCTGGTGTGGGATCTCGCCCACATCGGCAATCAGGAGGAGCAGTGGCTGCTGCGCGCCGTCGGCGGCCGGGAGGCGCTGCGTCCCGAGATCGACTCGGTGTACGACGCCTTCGAGCACCCGCGTGCCGAGCGCCCCACCCTGCCGCTGCTGCCGCCCGACGAGGCCCGCCGCTATGTCGCCGAGGTCCGCGGACGGGTGCTGGACGTCCTGGAGCGCACCCCAATGGACGGCGCCCCGCTGGTCGACGCCGGTTTCGCGTTCGGCATGATCGCCCAGCACGAGCAGCAGCACGACGAGACCATGCTCATCACCCATCAGCTGCGGCGCGGCCCGGCGGCACTGTCCGCGCCCGAGCCGCCGGGGCCGCCGGACGGCACCGCCGAGCTGCTGCCGCCCGAAGTCCTGGTGCCGGCCGGTCCGTTCACCATGGGCACCTCCACCGAGCCCTGGGCGCTGGACAACGAGCGCCCGGCGCACCGCCGGATACTGCCCGCCTTCTTCATCGACACCGTGCCGGTGACCTGCGGCGCCTACCTGCGTTTCATCGAGGACGGCGGCTACCGCGAGCCGCGCTGGTGGACCGGGACCGGCTGGGCCCATGTGCGCAAGACGGGGCTGAGCGCCCCGCTGTTCTGGCGGCGGGAGGGCGGCCAGTGGCTGCGCCGCCGCTTCGGGGTGACCGAGCCGGTGCCGCCGGCCGAGCCGGTGCTCCATGTCAGCTGGTACGAGGCCGACGCCTACGCCCGCTGGGCCGGGCGCCGGCTGCCCACCGAGGCCGAGTGGGAGAAGGCCGCCCGGTACGACCCGGGGGCGGACCGCTCCCGGCGGTATCCGTGGGGCGACGCCGATCCCACCCCCGCGCACGCCAATCTCGGGCAGCGGCACCTGCGGCCGGCGCCGGCCGGCAGCTATCCGCAGGGCGCCTCGCCGCTGGGGGTCCGGCAGCTGATCGGCGATGTGTGGGAGTGGACCGCCAGCGACTTCCTGCCCTATCCGGGCTTCGCCGCCTTCCCCTACCGCGAGTACTCCGAGGTCTTCTTCGGCGCCGACTACAAGGTGCTGCGGGGCGGTTCCTTCGCGGTCGACCCGGTCGCCTGCCGGGGCACCTTCCGCAACTGGGACCTGCCCGTCCGGCGCCAGATCTTCTCCGGCTTCCGCACCGCGCGGGACGCCGGCCCGCAGGGGGTGGCGTGATGGCCGCCATGACGTGCGGGAGGCGCTGATGTGCCGCCATCTGGCCTATCTCGGGCCCGGGATTCCCCTGGGTGAGGTCCTGCTGCGGCCCCAGCACAGCCTGTTCCGGCAGTCCTGGGCGCCACGCCGGCAGGCGCACGGCACCGTCAACGCCGACGGTTTCGGCGTCGGCTGGTACGCCCCGGACGACCCGGAACCGGCCCGCTACCGGCGGGCCGGGCCGATCTGGGCGGATGCCTCCTTCCTCGATCTGGCGCGTGTGGTGCGCTCCGAAGCGCTGCTCGGCGCGGTCCGGGACGCCACGCTGGCCGACCCGGACGGGGAGGCCGCCGCGGCGCCGTACGCGGGCGAGGGGCGGCTGTTCAGCCACAACGGGGCGGTGCGCGGCTGGCCGCACTCGGTGGCCCGGCTGGCCGCCGGGCTGCCACCGGTCGACCTGCTGGGTCTCGCGGCCCGCTGCGACTCGGCGCTGGTGTGGGCCCTGGTACTGCGCCGGTTGCGGGACGGCTACTCCGCCCCGGAGGCGCTGGCCGACACCACCCGGGCCGTCGCCGCGGCTGCGCCCGGCTCGCGGCTGAACCTGCTGCTCCTCGAGGACCGGGCGATCGCCGCGACCGCCTGGGGCGACACCCTGTGGTACCGGACCGACCCGGCGCGGGGCACGGTGGTCGCCTCCGAGCCGTACGACGACGACCCGCTGTGGACGGAGGTTTCCGATCGCACCCTGCTGACCGCCACCCGCACCGAGGTACTTCTCACCCCGCTCAAGGAGCCTTCCCCGTGAGCCCGTTCACCGTCACCCGCACCCTTCCCGCCGATGCCACGGCCGCGGCCCTGCGCGCCGATGTGGCCCGCGGGCTGGCCTGTGTTCCCAAGTCCCTGCCACCCAAGTGGTTCTACGACGCGCGCGGCAGCGAGCTGTTCGAGCGGATCACCGAGCTGCCCGAGTACTACCCGACCCGTGCCGAGCGGGAGATCCTCGGCGACCGGGCGAGCGAGATCGCCGCGGCCACCGGGGCCCGCACCCTGGTGGAGCTGGGTTCCGGCTCGTCGGAGAAGACCCGTCATCTGCTGCGCGCGCTGCGCCCGGGCACCTACATCCCGGTGGACGTCAGCGAGAGCGCGCTGACCCTGGCCGGGCGGGCGCTGCTGGAGACGCATCCGGAGCTGACCGTGCACGCCCTGATCGCCGACTTCCAGTCCGGTCTGGTGCTGCCCAAGGCCCCGGGGCCGCGGCTGGTGGCGTTCCTCGGCGGCACCATCGGCAATCTGCTGCCCGAGGAGCGCGCCGCGTTCCTGTCCTCGGTCGCCGGTCTGCTGGCCCCCGGTGACGCGCTGCTGCTCGGCACCGACCTGGTCAAGGACGAGGCGACGCTGGTGGCCGCGTACGACGACGCCCAGGGCGTCACCGCGGAGTTCAACAAGAACGTCCTGTCGGTCGTCAACCGGGAGCTGGGGGCCGATTTCGACCCGGAGGCGTTCGACCATGTCGCGGTCTGGGACAGCGGGCACGAGTGGATCGAGATGCGGCTGCGGGCGCGGAGCGACCTCACCGTGAAGGTCCCGGCGCTCGACCTGGCGGCGCACTTCGCCGCCGGTGAGGAGATGCGCACCGAGGTGTCCGCGAAGTTCCGCCGGGAGCGGGTGGGCGCCGAGCTGGAGGCGGCCGGATTCGCCTTGCGCGAGTGGTGGACGGACCGGGCGGGCCGCTTCGCGCTGTCACTGGCGCTGCGCGGTTGAGCCAGGGGGTGCGGCGGTGCTGCCCCGGGGGACCAGCCGCGGCAGGTCGTCCTGGACGCGCACCGCCAGGCCGCCGTCGAGCAGCGCGATCAGCTGCTCGGCGGCGTGCCGCCCGAAGGCGGCGGTGTCGCGGACCAGTGCGGTGAGCGAGGGGTGGGTGCTGCGGCACAGCACCGAGTCGTCCCAGGCCACGATGGACAACTCGGCCGGGACGCGGAGTCCGCGTTCGGCGGCGACGGCCAGCCCGGCGACGGCCATCACATCGTTGTCGTAGACGATCGCGGTGGGCGGCGGGCCTTCCGCGAGCACCCGGGCGGTGGCCGCGGCGCCCTGGGCGTCGGAGTAGTCGGTGGGCACCGAGCGCACCTCGGCCAGACCGCGGCGGGCGGCCTCTTCGCGCAGCGAGTCCATCCGGCGCCGGGTGTGGGTGAGTTCCGGGAGGCCGGCGATGTGCACGATCCGGCGGTGGCCGAGGTCGTGCAGATGGCTGACGATGGAGGCCATCGCGCCGGCGTCGTCCGCCCAGAGGTTGGAGATGCCGGGCGGGGCCGGGGCGGGCAGTGAGCCGATCACCACGGCGGGCAGGCCGAGTTCGTCCAGCAGCGCGGGGCGGGGGTCGTGCTGGCGCGGGTCGACGACGAGCAGTCCGTCGACCCGATGCTCGGCCCACCAGCGGCGGTAGACCGCGGCCTCCGCCTCGATGTCCTCCACCACCTGGAAGAGCAGCCCCAGCCCGCGGCGGGCGAGGGCCTCCTGGACGCCGGAGACCAGGCGCAGGAAGAAGGACTCCACGCCGAGGGTGCTGGCGGGCCGGGCCAGCACCAGCCCGACCGTGGCCGAGCCCTCGCCGGAGAGCGCCCGCGCGGCCGTGCTCGGCTGCCAGCCGAGCTGTTCGGCGACGCGGCGCACCCGTTCGCGGGTGGCGGACGAGACGCCGGGCCGGTCGTTGAGCGCGAAGGACACGGCGCTCTCGGAGACTCCGGCGCGGCGTGCGATGTCCTTCATGGTGGGGCGTCGGGCCGGGGTCCGGCGCATGGGTCACCTCCCGCCCCCGCAGTGAACGGGGGTCTGTACTAAAGCGCTTGAGCTCCTTCATGCTAAAGCGCATTAGTTCGCGACGGCAGTCTTGACTCCACCGGCGGCCTGGGGGCAGCTTTTGGTCCGCCACCTCCTGGACAGAAGCGAAGGAGCTCGTCGGTCATGTCTGACTCATCTGGCACCTCCTCCCGCAGAACCCTCCGCGCCGCGGTCGCCCTCACCGTCCCGCTCGTCATCTCCGCCCTGACAGTGACCGGTTGCGGCTCCGGTGACGACGGCGGCTCCCGTGCGGACGGGAAAATCGAGGGGGAGATCACCTTCCAGACCTGGAATCTGCGGGCGAACTTCAAGGACTACTTCCAGGGTCTGATCAGTGACTTCGAGGAGAAGTACCCGGATGTGAAGGTCGAGTGGCAGGACGCTCCCGGGGAGAACTACGCGGAGAAGCTGAGCGCGGACGCGGGGGCGGGGAATCTCGCGGATGTCGTCAATGTCTCGCCGGACCTGTCGTATCCGCTGGCCAAGGCCGGGCTGCTGATGAATCTGGACAAGGAGAAGGCAAGCTCCCGGTTCAGGGATGAGTACACCCCGCAGGCGTGGCAGGGCACGTCGCTGCCCGGCCTGAACGGCAGCTATGCCTTTCCCTGGTACCTCAACACCGGTCCGCTGTTCTACAACAAGGCGCTCTTCGTCAAGGCCGGGCTCGACCCCGCGAAGCCGCCGCGGAATTACGACGAACTCTTCTCGGCCGCCAACACGATGGCGAAGGAGTCGGGCGGCGGGATCGCCACGCTGGCCGGCACTCCGACGATCGAGGACTTCGGCCGGTACGGCGTGCGGCTGATGAACGACGACGCCACCGAGTTCACCTACAACGAGCCCAGGGGCGTCGAGCTGCTCACCCGCTACCAGGAGCTGTACGACAACGGCGGACTGGACTCGCAGGCGCTGATCATGACCCCGGAGAAGGCCGGACAGAAATTCCTGGAACAGAAGGTGGCGATGAATCCGGGCGGCGCCCACGATCTGGCGACCTTCAAACGGGACGCGCCGAGCCTGTACCGGAATCTCGGAATCACCGACACCCCGACCGAGAACGGCAAGCCCAATATGTATGTGATGGGCCTGGCGGTGAACGAGCGAAGCGACCACAAGGCCGCCGCGATCGCCTTCGCCCACTTCGTGACCGATCAGCGGCACCAGGAGTCGTTCGCCCACAAGGTGGCGATCTTCCCCAGCACCAAGGGGTCGCTGGAGAAGGAGTACTGGGCGAAGGACGACGGCACCGACGAGGGCCGCGTCCGGGTGGCCGCGGCCAGGATGCTCAAGGACGCGGTGAACTACACCCCCGTCGTGATGAGCGACGAGATGAAGACGATCCTGCAGAACGAGGTGGCCAAGGCCCTGCAAGGCAGGAAGTCCCCGCGGCAGGCGCTCGACGACGCGGTGGAGCAGAGCAACAAGCTGCTGAAGCAGAGCTGATGGCAGGGCCCGTCACCTCGCCGGTGCGCACCGCCGCGCCGCCGGTGCCCGGCCGCCCGGCCCCGGCGCGGCGCCGCGCATCGCGGCCGCGCACCCACCGGGCCGCGAGCCCCTGGCTCTTCCTGCTCCCGGGCCTGGCGGTCATCGTCGCCTTCCAGATCTATCCGTTCCTGAGCACGGTGCAGGCGTCGTTCACCGACGCCCGCACACTCACCGGGGGCCGGTGGGTGGGGCTGGAGAACTTCCGCGCGATGCTGGACGACGAGCAGTTCTGGATCGCCCTGCGCAACAGCCTGCTGTACGTCGCGCTGGTGGTGCCGTTCACCGTGGTGCTGCCGCTGCTGCTGGCCCTCCTGGTGCACCGGCAGATCCCCGGCATCGCCTTCTTCCGCGCCGCCTTCTACACCCCGGTGGTGGCCTCGGTCGTCGTGGTGTCGCTGATCTGGAGCTGGATGCTGGACGACCGGGGGCTGATCAACGCCATCCTCGACGTCTTCGGGGCCGGGCCGGTGGCCTTCCTGGGCGACCAGTGGCTGCTGCTGTTCAGCGCCATGGCGCTGACGGTGTGGAAGGGCCTGGGCTACTACATGATCGTTTATCTGGCCGCGCTGGCCCATGTGCCCCAGGAGCTGCACGAGGCGGCGGCGGTGGACGGGGCCGGCGCCGTCCGGCGGTTCTTCCACGTCACCCTGCCGTCGATCCGCTCGACCATGGTGCTGGTCGGGGCGCTCTCCTCGGTCGCCGCGTTCAAGGTGTTCTCCGAGGTGTACCTGCTGGCGGGGCCGAGCGGCGGTCCGGCCGGTGAGGACACCACCTTGGTGATGCTCGTCCAGCGCGTGGGCACCGGGCTCAACGGCCGGGTCGGCTATGCCTCCGCGATCTCGCTGGTGATCTTCTGTATCGCGCTGCTGCTGATGCTGCTGGTGCTGCGCGCCGACCGGAAGGAGGACGGGTGAAGCGAGGGCCGGTGAAGCGGGCAGGCAGGAAGGCCGGGCCGGCGAGGCGGATGTCCGGCTGGGAGAAGGCGCTCCGTTACCTGCTGCTCGTCGTGGTCCTGCTGATCTGCGTCGGACCGTTCCTGTGGCAGCTGTCCACCTCGCTCAAGAGCACCACGGAGGACATCTACACCTCGCCGCCGCGTTTCGTCCCCGAGGACCCGACGCTGGACAACTACTCCGCCGTGGCCGACATCATCCCCGTCTGGGACTACGCGCTGAACTCCCTGAAGGTCGCGGTGGCCAATGTGGTGACCAACTGCGTCGGCGCCTCGCTGGCCGGATACGCCCTCGCCCGGCTGCGCTTCCGCGGCCGGCGGGCCGCCTCGCTGGCCTTCGTGGTGGCGCTGCTGGTCCCGGTGGAGTCCATCATCATCGCGCAGTTCACCATGGTGCGGGACCTGGAGCTCGACAACTCCCTGATCGCGGTGGTGCTGCCCGGCTCGGTCGGCGCGCTGAACGTACTGCTGATGCGGAACGCCTTCGCCGGCCTGCCGTACGAGGTGGAGGAGGCGGCCGTCATCGACGGCGCCAATGTGTGGCAGCGGTTCCTCCGCATCGCGCTGCCGTCGGTCAAGGGCACCCTGGCGGTGGTGGCCATCTTCTCCTTCATGTTCGCCTGGGACGACTTCCTCTGGCCGCTGATCGTGCTCTCCGACTCCGACAAGTTCACCCTGACCGTCGGCCTCAACTATCTGCACGGCACCTTCGCCAACAACCCCCGGCTGGTGGCGGCCGGCGCGATCATCGCGGTCGCCCCGCTGATCACGCTGTTCCTCTGCCTCCAGCGCTACTTCTTCCGCGGCGTGAGCGAGGGCGCCGTCAAGGGCTGACCGGGCACCGCAGGTTGCAGAAGGGATGACTTCCTTGCGCTTCGGCGTCAACTACACCCCCACCCGCGGCTGGTTCCACCACTGGCTGGACTTCGATCTCGACGAGGTCCGCGCCGACCTGGACTCCATCGCGGCACTCGGACTCGACCACATCCGGGTCTTCCCGCTGTGGCCCCTCTTCCAGCCCAACCGCGCCCTGATCCGGCCGCGCGCCGTCGAGCAACTGGTGCTGCTGGCCGACGCGGCCGGCGAACGCGGCCTGGCGTTGAGCGTGGACGGCCTCCAGGGGCACCTGTCGAGCTTCGACTTCCTGCCGTCCTGGACCACGACCTGGCACCGGCGCAACCTCTTCACCGACCCCGACATAATCGAGGCCCAGGCGGCCTATCTGCGCACCCTGGCCGAGGCCCTCGCCGACCGGGCACACTTCATCGGCATGACCGTGGGCAACGAGGTCAACCAGTTCGCGGCGGACCCGCACCCCGACCCCGACCGGATCAACCCCCGGCAGGCCGACGCGTGGCTGCGGCGGATGCTGGAGGCGTGCGAGAAGGGCGCCCCGGGCCGCCTGCACGTGCACGCCTGTTACGACGCCGCCTGGTACCGGTCGGATCACCCCTTCACCCCGGAGCACGCGGCCCGGATCGGCGCCGCGACCGCGGTGCACTCCTGGGTGTTCAACGGCACCGCCCAGCTGCACGGCGCCGAGGGCGCCGCCACCGAGCGGCACGCCGCCTATCTGATCGAGCTCTCCAAGGCGTGGGCGGCCGACCCGCACCGCCCGGTCTGGCTCCAGGAAGTCGGCGCCCCGGCCCCGCACATCCCGGCCGACCGGGCCGCGGCCTTCACCGAGGCGACCCTCTCCCACGCCCTGGACTGCCCCGATCTGTGGGGCGTGACCTGGTGGTGCTCGCACGACGTCGACCGGGCGCTGGCCGACTTCCCCGAGCTGGAGTACGGGCTGGGGCTGCTCACCAACGACCGCCGGGTCAAGCCGGCCGGGGCCGCCGTCGCCTCGGTCGTCCGGGAGTACCGGGCCGCGGCGCCGCGGCCGGCGCCGCGCACCACGGCGCTGGTGGTGGAGCCGGAGGCGCGTGCGGCGTGCGCGCCGGGCGGCAGGTACTTCGAGGCGTGGATGCGGCTGGCGGCGGACGGTGTGCGGCCGGCGTGCGTCTGCGCCGGGCGGGCGGATGATCCGGCGTACTTGGCGGCGCGCGGCATCACGGAGCTGGTCACCCCGGCCGGAACGGACTAGCCGTGCCGGCCGCTCCTTCCCCACCCCGCCCTTTCCCGTAACCGGGGGCAAGCCCCCGGACCCCCGAACGCCCTCCGGGCGTGTCCTCAATGGGCTCGAAAGCTGAGCAGAAAGGAGCACCTCATGGCCAACAGACCGCATACAGCGCTCCCCCCGGCCGGCCCCGCGCGGCGGGGCGTGCTGGCCGTCGGCGCCGCCGCCGCGATGGCCGGGCTGGCGGCGGGCCGCGCCGCCGCGGATCCCACACCTCGCGGCGCCGGCGCCGCCCCCGCACTCCAGCCGTACGCCTCGTACTGGTTCCCCGACAGCCTGCCCAGCGGCAGTCCGGAGCCCGGCGTGGTCTGGCGGAGCCTTGCGTCGTGGAGCCCGCAGGCCGACGCCGATCTGCCGTACAACACCGCGGCCGTCCCCCTCGCCGCCCGCTTCACCCCGGTCCCGGTCAACCGCACCGCGCGCGCCGGGCAGGCCCGCGTCCAGGCGCTGGCCGCGTTCGCCCCGACCTCGCTCAACCCCTCCCAGGGCGCGCCGAAGGCGGACGTCTACGCCCCGACCCACTGGGCGTACATCGACGAGCTGGTGTTCTGGGGCGGCTCCTCGGGCGAGGGCCTGATCCTGGCGCCCAACGCCCCCGTGGTGGACGCGGCGCACCGCAACGGCGTCCCGGTGCTCGGCAACATCTTCCTGCCGCCGGTGGCGTACGGCGGGCAGCTGCGCTGGACGCGGGATCTGGTGCGGCGCGACGCGTCCGGCGGTTTCCCGCTCGCCGACAAGCTGATCGAGGTGGCCAGGGCGTACGGCTTCGACGGCTGGTTCGTGAACGCCGAGACCGGCGGCGGGGACGCGCTACTCGCCGCCGACATGCGGGATTTCCTGCACCACCTCCGCGACCGGGCCGAGGGGCTCCGGGTGACCTGGTACGACTCCATGATCGACACCGGGGCGGTCAGCTGGCAGGACGAGCTCAACGACCGTAACTCCGCCTTCTTCCGGGCCGCCGACTCGATGTTCGTCAATTTCGGCTGGTCCGCCTCCGGACTGCTCTCCTCCGCACGTCTCGCCGAGGACCTGGAGCGGGACCGCTACGAGCTGTGGGCCGGGATCGACACCGAGGCGCGCGGCTGGGACACCCCGGTGGACTGGGACGCCATCGTGCCGGCGGACGGGCCGCACGTGGCGTCGTACGGCTTCTACCGGCCGGAGTGGACCTGGACCAGCCTCCCCGCCGACCAGCGCACGCCCGGCGCGTTCCACCGGCGCGACGACCGCTTCTGGACCGGCGCGTCGCTCGACCCCTCGGCACCGGCCGCCTCCGGTGTGCGGCGGGCGCCGCGTGGCGGCGGGGGCTGGCGGGCGCCGGCGCTCTCGGTCGCGGACCGGTCCACGGTCACCGCGCTGCCGTTCGCCACCACCTTCAACACCGGGCACGGGGTGCGCTGGTATGAGCGGGGCAAGGCGGTCTCCGACAGCGAGTGGAACCATCTCGGGCTCCAGGACCGGCTGCCCGGCCGCCGCTGGGTGGTGCGCACCGACGGCGCCCGGCCGCGCGTCGGCTTCGACTTCGCCGACGCCTGGCGCGGCGGGAGCAGCGTCCTGGTGGAGGGGGCACTGCCCTCCCCGGCCACCGTCGAACTGCACTCGGTGCGGCTGCCGCTGTCGGGGACGACGGTGGTGGAGCTGGCGCACCGCCTCGACGCCGGCTCGGCCGCGGTGCGGGTGGAGCTGGCGGTGGCACTGGAGCAGCCGGGCTCGCCGGGCGAGCCGTACCGCTTCAGTTATGTGCCGGCCGGCACGCTCCGGGCGGGGCCGGGCTCGCAGGGAGCGGGGACGCGGAGCGGATGGGCCACCGCGACGCTGCGGATCGGCCGGAAGCTGCACGGGCCCCGCGCGGGCACGGTACACGCCCTGGGCGTCCGGCTGACCGCACCCGACGGGGGCACCGTCCGGTGGCGGCTGGGCGCGCTGACGGTGCGCGACGCGCTGCCCGCCGCGCCGGGGAGCCCGGCCGCGCCGCGGGTGGCCGACGCGGCGCGGAACCCGGACGGCACCGCGGCGCTCCGGGTGGTCTGGGGCAAGGCCGCGGGCGCGGTGCGCCACTACGAGCTGCACCAGGTGCTTCCGGGCGGCGGCCGCCGCTTCCTCGGCGGCACCTGCGGCAGCGCGTTCCATGTCGCCGCGCTGCGCCGCGGTGGCGGCGAGGCGGCGACCCGGGTGGAGATACGGGCCGTGGACGAGCTGTTCGCCTCCTCCGCACCGGCCACCGTCTCGTACCGCTGGTAAACCGCCGGCAATGCGCCGGCAGGCCGCCGCTATCCGCCCCGTCCGCCTCGTTCACCTGGTAGCACGTCACATCTGGTCAGCCGGCCACGACTCGAGGAGCTCGATTCCCCGTGCACAACGATCGCGCCGTCACCGAAGCCCGTCTCCAGCGTGTCCTTCAGGAGAGGATCCGCCCGGCCGTCCGTCCGGCGTCCGTCCCGCTCACCGTCGGGGTGTGGCAGGCGCCCGACGAGCCGGTGCCGGTCGCCGAGGGGCTGGCCGCCCCGCGCACCCCGATCGCGGCCGGGGCGGCGTGGGGCCCGCCGTGGGGCACCAGCTGGTTCACCGTGACCGGCACGGTGCCCAAGGAGTGGGCGGGCCGGACCGTGGAGGCCGTGCTGGACCTGGGCTTCGATGAGAACATGACCGGCTTCCAGTGCGAGGGGCTGGTCTACCGGCCCGACGGCTCGCCGGTGAAGGGGCTCCATCCGCGCAACCAGTGGGTGCGCGTGGGCGCGCCGGTGGCCGGCGGCGAGGAGGTGGAGCTGCACATCGAGGCCGCGTCCAATCCGGTGGTGCTCGACTACCACCCGTTCCGGCCGACCGAGCTGGGCGACAAGGAGACAGCCGGCAGCGAGCCGCAGTACCGGCTGGGCCGGATGGATCTCACCGTCTTCGACGAGACGGTCTGGGAGCTGGTCCAGGACCTGGAGGTGCTGGGCGAGCTGATGGTCGAGCTGCCCGAGGACTCCCCGCGCCGCTGGGAGATCCTGCGCGCGGTGGAGCGGGCGCTGGACGCGGTCGATCTGCAGGACGTGGGCTCCACGGCGGGCCGCGCCCGGGAGCTGCTGGCGGATGTGCTCGCCGCCCCCGCGCACGCCTCGGCGCACACCCTGAGCGCGGTCGGGCACGCGCACATCGACTCGGCATGGCTGTGGCCGTTGCGCGAGACGGTGCGCAAGGTGGCGCGCACCACGGCGAACATGACGGCGCTGCTGGAGGACGAGCCGGACTTCGTCTACGCGATGTCGCAGGCGCAGCAGTTCGCGTGGATCAAGGAGCACCGCCCGGAGGTGTACGCGCGGGTCAAGAAGGCGGTGGCCGAGGGCCGCTTCGTGCCGGTGGGCGGCATGTGGGTGGAGTCCGACACCAACATGCCCGGTTCGGAGGCGCTGGCCCGGCAGTTCGTCCACGGCAAGCGCTTCTTCCTGGAGGAGTTCGGGATCGAGACCGAGGAGGTGTGGCTGCCGGACACCTTCGGCTACTCGGCCGCGCTGCCGCAGCTGGTCAAACAGGCGGGGGCGAAGTGGTTCCTGACCCAGAAGATCTCCTGGAGCCAGACGAACACGTTCCCGCACCACACCTTCTGGTGGGAGGGGCTGGACGGCACCCGGGTCTTCACCCACTTCCCGCCCATCGACACCTACAACTCCCAGCTGTCCGGCAGGGAGGTGGCGCACGCGGTGCGCAACTTCCGGGAGAAGGGGTCCGCCACCCGCTCGCTGGCGCCCACCGGCTGGGGGGACGGCGGGGGCGGCACCACCCGGGAGATGCTGGCGCGGGCCAAGCGGCTGGCGGATCTGGAAGGCTCGGCGAAGGTGGTCTTCGAGCGGCCCGCGGCCTTCTTCGAGAAGGCGCAGGCGGAGTACGCGCACGCCCCGGTGTGGGTGGGCGAGCTGTATCTGGAGCTGCACCGGGCGACGCTGACCAGCCAGGCGAAGACCAAGCAGGGCAACCGGCGCGGCGAGCATCTGCTGCGCGAGGCGGAGTTGTGGGCGGCGACGGCGGCGGTGCGGGCGGGCTTCTCCTATCCGTACGAGGAGCTGGACCGGCTGTGGAAGACGGTGCTGCTGCTCCAGTTCCACGACATCCTGCCGGGCTCGTCGATCGCCTGGGTGCACCGGGAGGCGGAGGCCAGGTACGCGGAGGTGGCCGCAGAGCTGGAGCGGATCATCGCGCGGGCGCAGGCGGCGCTGGCCGGTGACGGAGCGGCGGGGAGCTCGGTGGTCTTCAACGCGGCGCCGCACGAGCGGGGCGGGGTGGCGGCCGGCGGCGCGGCACCGGCGGTGGAGGACGGCGGGCGGGCGGTGTCCGCGGTCCCCCGTGCCGAGGGCGGGTTCGTGCTGGACAACGGGCGGCTGCGGGTGGCGGTCGACGACCGCGGACTGCTGGTGTCGGTGTACGACATCGCGGCGGACCGCGAGACGGTGGCGCCGGGCACGGCCGCCGGCCTGCTCCAGTTGCACACCGACTTCCCGAACATGTGGGACGCCTGGGACGTCGACCACTTCTACCGCAACACGGTCACCGATCTGACGCGGGCGGAGAGTGTGGAGCTGCTGGACGACGGGTCGGTGCGGATCGTGCGGGGCTTCGGCTCCTCCCGGGTCGAGCAGCGGGTGACCCTGCCGGCGGGTGAGCGGCGGGTGGAGTTCGACACCGAGGTGGACTGGCACGAGACGGAGAAGTTCCTCAAGGTCGCCTTCCCGCTCGATGTGCACGCCGACCGGGCGGCGGCCGAGACCCAGTTCGGGCATCTGTACCGGCCCACCCACACCAACACCAGCTGGGACGCGGCGAAGTTCGAGGCCTGCGCGCACCGCTTCGTCCACGTGGCGGAGCCGGGCTGGGGGGTGGCCGTGGTCAACGACTCGACCTACGGCTACGACGTCACCCGCGCCGTCCGCCCCAAGACGCCGGCACCGGGCACCGGCGGGACCACCACCACGGTGCGGCTGTCGCTGCTGCGTGCGCCGCGCTTCCCCGACCCGCGTACCGACCAGGGGATGCACCGCTTCCGGTATGCCCTGGTGCCGGGCGCCGGGATCCAGGACGCGGTCCGCGAGGGCTACCGCATCAACCTGCCGGAGCGGCGGGTGCCGGGTAACGCCGAGGTGGTGCCGCTGGTGTCGGCGGGCGACGACGCGGTGGTGCTGAGCGCGGTCAAGCTCGCGGACGACGGCAGCGGCGATGTGGTGGTGCGGCTGTACGAGTCGCTGGGCGGCCGGGCCCGCACCTGGCTGACCGCCGGATTCGCGTTCGCGTCGGTCGAGGTGTGCGATCTGCTGGAGCGTCCGACCGGGCCCGCCGAGCACGAGGGGGTGAACGTGGCGCTGACGCTGCGCCCGCATGAGATCGTCACCCTGCGGCTGTCCCGCGCGGAGAAGCCCGGTCTGTGACAGGTCCGCTCGCAGGCAAGTCGATGATCGGTCAAGGCCCTTGTAGGCAGGAGAGGCGCCCGTCTACGCTGTGGCCGCTCGACAGCTCGGCTCACACTCGGTCGCATTCGCAAAGCCGCTGGCCGGCGCCGTCGCACCGGCGGACGCCTCCCCCGCCGGCCGCGGGCAGGATCCGGCCGTCGCCCGGCAGCCGGCACGGAAACCGTCCCCGCGGGCGCCGCCGAGGCGGCGTTCGCGGGGACGGTGACCGGTTTCGGGCCCGCGCTCCGGTCAGCGCGGCAGCCCCTGGCCGGGGGTGAGGATGCCGTACGGGTCATGGCGGCGTCTGGCGTCCGCCAACCGCTCCCACACCGGCCCGAAGTGGGCCCGCCAGTCCTCCTCCGACATCCGCAGCGTGTTGATCGGGTAGGCCACCGCGCCGGCGGCCAGCGCCCGGTCGTGCACGGCGCGGTTGGCCGCGATCAGCGCGTCGCGGGCGGCCGGGTCGTCAGCGGGCGCGGTGCGCAGCAGGGCGAACAGGTACATCAGCTCCCCGGCCGGCCGGCGCAGCATCGGGGTGCGCAGCCGCGCGGTGGGCACCGGGTAGAGCAGCACCAGCCCGGAGTCGCCAAGGTCGTGCTGGGTGAGTCCGGCCAGTTCGCCGGTGACCAGGGCGTGGGCCGCCGCCTCGGGGAGGAAGAGGTTGAGCCAGGGGTGCGGGTGGAACCACTCGCCGGTCTCGCGCAGCAGTTCCTCGCCGGGTGCCAGCCGGTCCAGGAAGTCCGCGTAGGCGAGGTCCTCGCTGGTCTCGGTGGCGCGGTCGTGGCGCAGGTTGCCCAGCAGCTCCCGGTCCGGCGGCGGCCAGGCCGAGCGGTCGCAGGTGTCGTACGCCACGGCCTCGATCAGGTACGTCCAGGTGCCGTCCGGTGCGAGCCTGGCCTGGCCCTCCAGGTAGTCGAACCTGCCGTCGTGGGCGAGCCGGCTCTGGTCGGAGAGGTAGGCCGCCGGATCGCGGTAGGACAGCTCGTAGCGGCGGACCCGGGCGGGGGCGCGGACCAGCCGGATGGTGGCCCGGACGATGATCGCGCACTGGCTCAGCCCGGCGCGGACGGCGTCGAACAGCTCGCGGTTGTGCTCCGCCGAGCAGCTCACCTCCTCCCCCGCGCCGGTCACCACGTCCAGCCGCAGCACGGAGTCGGTCTGCATGCCGTGACGGTGGCTCATCCCGCCTATGCCGCCGACGGAGAGGGTGCCGCCGACGCTGCTGCCGAGGTAGTCGGTGAGCACCGGCGGGGTGCGGCCGTGCGGCAGCGTGGCGGCGAGCACGTCCCGCCACAGCGCGCCCGCCTCGACGGTGACCTCGTCTTCCGACATGCGCAGTATCCGGCCCAGTCCGCGCATGTCGACGACGACACCGTCCTGGGCCTGTCCCTGGCCGTGCACCGAGTGCCCGCCGCCGCGCGCGGCGACCGGTATGCCCCGCGGTCCGGCCGCGGCCATCAGCTCCCGTATGTCCCGCGCCGAGCCGGGGGTGAGGACGGCCAGCGGACGGGTGCGCACGGTGTGGCCGAAGTCGTCGCAGGCCCAGGGCGGTATGTGCGGGCCGGTGTGCCAGCTGCCGTCGACTTCGGGCAGGGCGGGGAGGTTGACGTCGGGAACGGGGATCATGTGCCGGGAGCCCTCCGCGGGACGCGTGGTGATCGGTCGGTCCTCCACCGTAATCCCCCGCGCCCCGCGTAAGTACGGCCGATCCCCCGGCCTCTGACGGTCAGTCGCCGTCGGCCGTGACGAGGCGGCTCACAGCCGTTCGATGATGGTCACATTGGCCTGGCCGCCACCCTCGCACATGGTCTGCAGGCCGTACCTGCCGCCGGTGCGCTCCAGTTCGTGCAGCAGGGTGGTCATCAGCCGGGCGCCGGTGGCGCCCAGCGGGTGGCCCAGCGCGATGGCTCCGCCGTTGACGTTGACCCGGGCCGGGTCGGCGCCGGTCTCCTTCAGCCAGGCCAGCACCACCGGCGCGAACGCCTCGTTGATCTCGACCAGGTCGATGTCGTCGATGGTCAGCCCGGCCCTGCGCAGGGCGTGCGCGGTGGCCGGGATGGGCGCGGTGAGCATCCGGATGGGGTCCTCGCCGCGCACGGCGAGCTGGTGGATCCGGGCGCGCGGCCGCAGGCCCTGGTCGCGGACGGCCTGTTCGGAGGCGATGAGCAGTGCGGCGGCCCCGTCGGAGACCTGGGAGGAGAGCGCGGCCGTGATCCGGCCGCCCTCCAGCAGCGGGGGCAGTGCCGCCATCTTCTCCCGTGAGGTGTCGCGCCGCGGGCCCTCGTCGGCGGTCACCTCGGCGTACGGCACGGTCTCCGGTACGAAGCGTCCGGTGTCCAGGGCAGTGACCGCCCGCTGGTGGGAGGTGAGCGCGAACTCCTCCATCTCGGCCCGGGATATGCCCCATTCGGTGGCGATCTGCTCGGCTCCGTGGAACTGGCTGACCGGCCGGTCGCCGTAGCGGGCCCGCCAGCCCTCGGAGCCGGCGAACGGCCCCCGGTCAAGGCCGAGCGGCACCGCGGCCTGGCGGCTGGCGAAGCCGATGGGCACCTGCGACATGTTCTGCACGCCGCCCGCGACGACCAGGTCCTGGGTGCCCGACAGGACGGCCTGGGCCGCGAAGTGCAGGGCCTGCTGGGAGGATCCGCACTGCCGGTCGACGGTCACCCCGGGAACCTCCTCGGGCAGCCCGGCGGCCAGCCAGCAGGTGCGCGCGATGTCCCCGGCCTGCGGGCCGACCGTGTCCAGGCAGCCGAAGACGACGTCCTCGACGGCGGAGGGATCGGCGCCGGAGCGCTCCATCAGGGCGCGCAGCACATGAGCGCCGAGGTCCGCGGGGTGGACGGCGGAGAGTCCGCCGCGCCGCCGGCCGACCGGTGTGCGTACCGCTTCGACGATGTATGCCTCAGCCATGTCCGCTCCCTATGTCACGGTGTCCGTGACCGTCGTCATTCGCGCAGGGCGATGCCGTCCAGCACCATCGACAGGTACTGGCGGGCGATTTCCTCGGGGGTGTGCAGGCCGCCCGGCCGGTACCAGGAGGCGGCGACCCAGACGGTGTCGCGCACGAACCGGTAGGTGAGCCGGATGTCGAGGTCGGCGCGGAAGACCCCGGCGGCCACGCCGCGCTCCAGGGTGCTCAGCCACGCCGTCTCGAACCGCCGCTGCGACTCGGCGAGGTAGCCGAAGCGCGGCTGGGCGGCCAGGTGCCGGGATTCCTTCTGGTAGATCGCCACCGCGGCGCGGTGCCGGTCGATCTCCCGGAAGGATTCGGTGACGAGCGCCTCCAGGGTCTCCCGGGGGCCGAGCCCGGCGGCCAGCACGGCGTCGTACCCCGCCCACAGCTCGTCCAGGAAGGTGGAGAGGATCTCGTCGATCATCGACTCCTTGGAGTCGAAGTGGTAGTAGAGGCTGCCCGCGAGCAGGCCGGCCTCGTCCGCGATCCGGCGGACGGTGGTGGCGTTGTAGCCGTGCGCGGCGAAGACCTCGGCGGCGGTCGCCAGCAGTTCGCGGCGGCGTTCGGGGGACGCGCTCACGGCCGTCTTCTTGCTGTTCACACCAGCACGGTAACCTACCAAACACTTGTTAGACAGGCTCCGGGACGCGGTCGTCCGCAGGTCAGCGGCGCGCGGAGAGGCTCCACGCGAGCCCGAGGGGCGGTGGACGTGACCGGCGTCACCGACGTATCCCGCGACAGGCAGTAACCTGTCCGACATGACCCCGCTCGTTCGCCGCCGCCACGTGGACTTCGTCCGCGTCACGAGCATGTCCTGTCCGCGCACCCGCTGACGTGCGTTTCCCGGCCGCCCGATCTCGGGCCGGCCCCCTGTCTCCAGCTCAGCCCACCCGGTTCCGCGGCCCCGCCCCACCCCGGCGCGCCGTCGCGCAAGGCCCGTTCATCACGGGCAGTGCCGGGTCCTCACTTCCGCGGATGTACCCATGTCCTTCCAGCAGCTTCCCGTGATCGACCTCTCCGCCGCCTCGCGTGGCCCCGAGGACCGTGCCCGCCTCCACGCCGATCTGCACTCGGCCGCGCACGACGTCGGCTTCTTCCAACTGACCGGTCACGGCATCAGCCCCGAGGAGACCGCCGCGCTGATGCGCGTCATGCGCTCCTTCTTCGCCCTCCCGGAAGCCGACCGGATGGCGATCTCCAACCTCCACTCGCCGCATTTCCGCGGCTACACCCGCATAGGCGACGAGCAGACCGGCGGCAGCCGGGACTGGCGCGACCAGCTCGACATCGGCGCCGAGCGCCCGCCGCGCATCCCCGGCCCCGATGATCCCGGGTACTGGTGGCTGGAGGGCCCGAACCAGTGGCCTGACGCGCTGCCGGAGCTGCGGACCCGCGCGCTGGCCTGGGTCGACCGGCTCAGCGGCGTCGCGCGGCGCCTGCTGCACGAGCTGCTGGCCTCGATCGGCGCCCCGCCGGACTTCTACGACGACGCCTTCGGCGACCAGCCGCATCTGCACCTGAAGATGGTGCGCTACCCGGGCCGCGCCCCGGACGGCGCCGACCAGGGCGTGGGCGCCCACAAGGACTACGGCTTCCTGACCCTGCTGCTCCAGGACGACATCGGCGGGCTCCAGGTGGAGCGGTCCGACGGCCTCTTCCACGATGTGCCGCCGCTACCCGGCGCCTTCGTGGTCAACCTGGGCGAGCTGCTGGAGGTGGCCACCGACGGCTACCTCAAGGCCACCCATCACCGGGTGGTCAGCCCGCCCGGCGAGCGCGAGCGCTTCTCGGTTCCGTTCTTCTTCAACCCGCGGCTGGACGCCAGGATCGAGCCGCTGCCGTTCGCCCACGCCCAGCACGCGCCCGGGGCCACCCAGGATCCGGCCAACCCGCTCTTCGCGGAGTTCGGCCGGAACGAGCTCAAGGGCTGGCTGCGCGCCCACCCCGGGGTCGCCCTCCGTCACCACACCGCCCTCCTGGAGCAGGCCTCGGCCCAGCCCGGGCCGGTGCCGGTCGCCTCGTAGCGCCAGGAGGCGTCGGGGGGGCCGCGCGGCGTCGCGGCGGCCCTCCCGGCACCCCCTGAGCGGCCGCAGTTCGCGCGAACCGGGCCACCGGTCCGGCCGCGTGATCCATGCTGGGTCTGTGGACCGAGGTGGTCCGCGGCCCCCGCCCGCGTGGACGCGGCCAGACGACGAGTGAGGTATGCGCGCATGTACCGGACCCGGCCCACTCTGGAGAACGTCGCGCTGCACGCCGGCGTCTCGCGCGCCACGGTGTCCCGCGTGGTCAACGGCTCCCCCAAGGTCGCCGAGGAGAGCCGGGAGGCCGTACTGCGCGCGATCCAGGAGCTGGGGTACGTCCCGAACCAGGCGGCGCGCAGCCTGGTCACCCAGCGCACCGACTCCTTCGCGCTGGTGCTGCCGGAGGAGCCCGGCCGGGTCTTCTCCGACGACCAGTTCTTCCCCGGCATCGTCCGCGGCGTCAGCCAGGAGCTGGAGGAGGCGGACAAGCAGCTGGTGCTGATGATGGCGCGCTCGGCCGCCAGCCGGGACCGGATCGAGCGCTTCGCGCTGGCCCGGCACGTGGACGGGGTGATGGTCGCCTCGCTGCACGGCGACGACCCGCTGCCCGCGGCGCTGGCCCGGATGGGCATTCCGGTGGTCTGCAACGAGCGGCTGCTCGGGTCGGTGTCGCTGCCGTACGTCGGAGTCGACAACGCCCAGGGCGCGGCCGCCGCGGTGCGCCATCTGGCGGCCGCCGGGCGGACCCGGATCGCGACGGTCGCCGGTCCCCAGGACATGGTCGCGGGGATCGACCGGCTCGCCGGATACCGGGCGGAGCTGGCCGAATCGGGGCTGGCCGGCCAGGTCGCGGTGGGCGACTTCACCCAGGAGTCGGGGGTGGCCGCGATGCTCGAGCTGCTGGAGAAGGACCCGGCGCTGGACGCGGTCTTCGTCGCCTCGGACCTGATGGCGGTCGGGGTGCTGCGGGCGCTGCGCCGGGCGGGGCGCCGGGTGCCGGACGACGTCGCCGTGGTGGGCTTCGACGACATCGACACCGCCCGCTACACCGAGCCGCCGCTGACCACCGTCCGCCAGCCGATCACCGAGATGGGCAGCCGGCTGGCCCGTCAGCTGCTGCGGCTGGCCTCGGGTGAGTCCATCGAGCCGTCGGTCGTGCTGCCGACGCGGCTGGTGGTCCGCGAGTCGGCCTGAAAGCGCGGCCTGAAGCGCAGCAGGCGGCGATCCGGCGGCCCGGCCTCGCTACGCTCCTCGGGCATGACCGAACCCTCATACCTGCGAACCACCCGGGCCTTCTACGACACCGTCGCCGTGGAGTACGCCGAACACTTCAAGGCCGTGCTCGACGACAGGCCGCTGGACCGGGCCACGCTCGGCGCGTTCGCCGAGCTCGTACGGGCCGACGGCGGCGGGCCGGTGGCCGATCTGGGCTGCGGCCCCGGCCTGGTGACGGCCCATCTGCACTCCCTCGGGCTCGACGTCTTCGGCGTCGACCTGTCACCGGCGATGGTCGCCCTGGCCCGGCAGGCGCATCCGGGGCTGCGGTTCGAGGAGGGTTCGATGACCGCCCTGGACCTGGCGGACGGCCGGCTCGGCGCCATCGTCGCCTGGTACTCCATCATCCACACCCCGCCGGAGCGGGTGCCGGCCGTCTTCGCCGAGTTCCACCGGATGCTGGCGCCGGGTGGCCGCCTGCTGCTCGGCTTCCAGGTCGGTGAGGAGCCGCTGCGGCTGGACCGGCCGTTCGGCCACGCCGTGTCGCTCGACTTCCGCCGGTGGCAGCCCGACCGGGTCGCCGAGCTGCTGGGCGCGGCCGGCTTCGAGGTGGGGGCCCGGCTGCTGCGCGAGCGCGAGGGGGCCGAGACGGCCCCGCAGGCGCACCTGCTGGCCCGCAAGCCGATGGACCGCGAGGAGGCGTCCGGCGCCGTGCTGGTATGAGCGGCGAGAGGCTCAAGCGCCGGTGTGGCGGGGCAGCAGGGCGCGCAGCTCGCGTTCGAAGTCATCGTAGCGGGCCCGCAGCTCGGCCCCCGGCCAGTCGGCGGGCAGCAGCCGGGCGGGCAGCACCGGATCGGTGAGCAGATGGCGCAGGATGGCCGCCGCGACGGTGAACCGGCCGGCCGGGCCGTCCGCCCGGGCCAGCGCCGTGAGCAGGCCCCGGGCCTGCCGGGCCCAGCCGTCCAGGTCCCACAGGTGTGCCGCGAGCCGCTCCGGGTCGTCCCTGGGCGCGCCGCTGAGCAGGGTGCACTGCTCGGTGACCACGGCCGGATACGGGCGGACCAGGTTGTCCGGCCGCAGCCAGGTGCCCTCGCGGAGCTCGGCGAGGCGCAGGTCGGCCATGGCGGCGCGCAGGGCGCCGCGCTCGGCGGGAGGACGGCGGTCCGAGGTGACCACCGCGATCTCCCAGCCGCCGTGCCAGCGGCGGGTGCGCGGGACACGGCTGTCATCCTGCCGGGCCTGACGGGACAGCAGGCGCTCGGTGAGGCGGTACGTCCCCTCGTGCTGTTCAAGGTCGCCGGCGGCGACCATACGGGTCAGGGCGACCCGGATGGTGCCCTCGGCGGTGCCGAAGAGGGCACCCACCCGCACCAGGGAACGAGCGGGCAGCTGGGGCGGATGGTGCCCCAGCAGGGTGCTGAGCACGATGGATCGGGCGGTCAGCGGGCGCGGCGCCGGCAGGTCGGCGCCGCCGTCCGCGGCGTCTGGCGCGCGGCGGGGCCGGGCGGCACCGGGCCGGGCAGCCTCGGGCGGGGCCGCGCCGGGCGGGGCGGTCTCGGTCGCCGGGGGGTGTTCCGCCCCGGGCCGGTCGCCGGTTCGTGGGGCACCGCCGGTCGGTGGCGTGTCGGATGCGATCTCTTCCATGGGTGTCCGGAACTCTATCCCTTACAGTTCCTCATCACGCATGATGGAAGTGTAAGACCGATGTCCGACTGTTGTCAGACTGATCTACCGCCGTGCCCCGCTGTCCGGAGGTTGCTGTGAGCGCAACGCACGAGGTCCTCAACCAGACTCCGCCGCTGATCGGCTTCAGCACGGCGGACGATGCCGCGCTGCTGGAGGCGCTGCGCCGCGAGGGAGCCGAGTGGGGCGAGCCGGAGGTCCGGGAGCTGGGAGCGCTGGCGGGCTCCGCCGAGGTGCAGGAGTGGGCGCGGCTGGCCGAGGCGCACCCGCCGGTGCTGCACACCCACGACCGCTACGGTCACCGGGTGGACGAGGTCGAGTACCACCCGGCCTACCACCAGTTGATGGCCGCCGCGGTGAACAGCGGCCAGCACGCCGCGGCGTGGCGGGAGTCCCTGACCGGCGCCCATCTGGTGCGGGCCGCCAAGTTCTACGCCTTCGCGCAGGCCGAGCCGGGCCACGGCTGCCCCATCTCGATGACCTACGCCGCGGTCCCGGCGCTGCGCGCCCAGCCGGACCTGGCCGCCGTCTACGAGCCGCTGCTGGGCGCCCGTGCCTACGACTTCGGGCTGCGGCCGCCGCTCGGCAAGCGCGGACTGATCGCGGGCATGTCGATGACCGAGAAGCAGGGCGGCTCGGACGTGCGCGCCAACACCACCGCCGCGGTGCCGGCGGCCGACGGCAGCTATCTGCTCACCGGGCACAAGTGGTTCACCTCGGCCCCGATGAGCGATGTCTTCCTCACCCTGGCGCAGGCGCCGGAGGGGCTGACCTGCTTCCTCGTCCCCCGGGTGCTGCCCGACGGCTCGCTCAATCCGATGCGGCTCCAGCGGCTCAAGAACAAGCTGGGCAACCGCTCCAACGCCTCCTCCGAGGTCGAGTACGAGCAGGCCGTGGCGTGGCGGGTCGGCGAGCCGGGCCGGGGGGTGCGCACCATCGTGGAGATGGTCAACGTGACCCGGCTGGACTGTGTGATCGGCTCGGCCGCGGGCATGCGGGTCGGACTGCGGCAGGCCCTGCACCACGCCGAGCACCGGCGGGCGTTCGGCGCCGAGCTGATCGACCAGCCGCTGATGCGCAATGTGCTGGCGGATCTGGCGGTGGAGTCCGAGGCGGCCACCACCTTGGCGATGCGGCTGGCGGCGGCCCTGGACCGGTCCGAGGCCGGGGACATGGCCGAGGCGGCGTTCCGCCGGCTGGCGCTGGCCGCGGGCAAGTACTGGGTGTGCAAGCGGGGCAGCGCGCACGCCGCGGAGGCGCTGGAGTGCCTCGGCGGCAACGGCTACGTCGAGGACTCGGGCATGCCCCGGCTCTACCGGGAGGCGCCGCTGCTGTCGATCTGGGAGGGCTCGGGCAATGTGGCCGCGCTCGACGTACTGCGGGCGCTCAGCCGCGAGCAGGGCGCGCTGGAGGCGTTCTTCGCCGAGGTGGACACGGCAGCGGGTGCCGACCCGCGGCTGGACGCGGCCATCTCCCGGCTGCACAAGCTGCTGCCGCAGCTCGCCGATCCGCAGTCCGCGCAGGCGCTGGCCCGGCGGCTCGCCGAACAGCTGACGCTCGTGCTCCAGGGCAGCCTGCTGGTGCGGTACAGCGACCCGGCGGTGGCGGACGCCTTCTGCGCCTCGCGGCTGAGCGGGGACTGGGGGCACGCCTTCGGCACGCTGCCGCCGGGCGTCGACACCGGCCGGATCCTCGACCGGGCGCGGTTCAAGGAGGCGCGGTGACGGCTCGCCCGGCCACGGTGCGTACCGAGCGGGCGGGCCCGGTCACCACGGTCGTGCTCTCCCGCCCCGAGGTGCGCAACGCGGTGGACGGCGCGACGGCCGCCGCGCTGACCGACGCCTTCCGCGCCTTCGACGCCGACCCGGCGGCCAAGGTCGCGGTGGTCTGGGGCGAGGGCGGCACCTTCTGTTCGGGCGCCGACCTCAAGGCCGCGGGCACCGAGCGGGGCAACCGGGTGGCGGCGGAGGGGGACGGGCCGATGGGGCCCACCCGGCTGCGCCTGTCCAAGCCGGTGATCGCGGCGGTCAGCGGGCACGCGGTCGCCGGCGGGCTGGAACTGGCGCTCTGGTGCGATCTGCGGGTCGTCGAGGAGGACGCGGTGTTCGGCGTGTTCTGCCGCCGCTGGGGCGTACCGCTGATCGACGGCGGCACGGTGCGGCTGCCGCGCCTCATCGGGATGAGCCGTGCCATGGATCTGGTGCTGACCGGCCGTCCGGTCCCGGCCGCCGAGGCGTACGCGATGGGGCTGGCCAACCGCCTCGTACCGCCCGGCCGGGCGCGGGCCGAGGCCGAGCGGCTGGCCGCCGAGATCGCGCGCTTCCCGCAGCGCTGCCTGCGCGCCGACCGGGAGTCCCTGCTGGCGCAGCAGGGGCTGGGCGAGACGGAGGCGATGGCGGCCGAACTGCGCGGTGGGCAGGCCGTGCTCGCCGAGGGGCTGGCCGGTGCCGCCCGCTTCGCGGCGGGAGCGGGCCGGCACGGCGACTTCACCGCCCTGGGAACCGAGAGCGGGATCGCGGACGGCCGCTAGGCCGCGCACTGACCACCACCCGCGACGGCGTCGCCGGGGGCGATGCGGCGGCGGCCACTCCGTGGCAGGCCGGCTCGGCGCAGGCCAGGTCAGCAGGAGGCCGGTTCGGCAGCAGGCGGATCAGCGGGAGTCCGGCTCGGCGCAGGCCAGGTCAGCGAGGTGGGCCGGAGGGCAGGAGGTGCAGCTCGACCGGGCAGTTCTCCGGCCGTCCGCCCCGCCCGGGGACCGCGGAGGCGCGGGCGGCGATCTCGACCGCGCGCTCCCGGCTCGCCACGTCGATCACCCAGTAGCCGGCGAGGATCTCCTCCGCCGCGGCGTGCGGCCCCGTCGTCACCTCGGGCTCCTCGCCCTCCGTGGCCCGTACCGTCGTGACCTGGCTCGGCCCGCCCAGCCCGCGCGCCTCCACCAGCTCCCCGGTCCGCGACAGGTCGTCGTTGATGGCGACCATGTGCTCGACCATGGCCTGGAACTCCTCGGCGGAGTAGGCATCGATATCGGCGTCCCAGCTGTTCTGCTTTCCGAACAGCTGCACCATGAACTGCATCCTTCTCAAGCTCCTCGTCCCGGGGCGGGCTTCTCGCTCCAGGTGGGCTCCGCGCAGTCGAGGGCATGCGTCGGCCGAGCCACCGGATCCGTGGACCAGCCTTAAACACCACGCAGGCGAATCAGGCCTCGATTCCGCCTATCGGGCGAATCATCGCGCCCGAACGGGTGCCGGTCTCGCGCACGGCACAACATCATCATCGTGAACCGATGGAAGCGCGCACGACGTGCGGGCCTGGCAACAACGGCGCTGCTCGTCGCCTCGGCGGCGGCGATAGCCATCGCGGACGACGGTAACGGCAGGGGGCATGGACACGGGCGGCGCGGAGGTCCCCCGGGCCTGTGCGCCATCGCGTCCGCCAGCCCGGGCCGGGGCGAAGCCTGGGTGGGCCGGTGCCCCACGCCGACACCCACCCCGACTCCGACCCCCACCCCGAGCCCCACACCCACACCCAGCCCGACGCCCACACCCACGCCGAGCCCGACACCGACGCCCACCCCGACCCCGAGTGCCGTCAGGCCGTCCCCCAGCCCCCCGCGGCCGACCCCCGCCGCTCCCCCGGCTCCCGAACCCAGCCGCGCCGCGCCACCGCCCCCGATCCGGCAGGCGGCCCCGGTGACCGAGCCGTCCCCGACCCGCGCACCGGTGCCCAAGCCGGCGGACACGCCACACCGGGCCGTCGACATACCCACTTATCACCAGTCGGCGCGCCGCGAGCCCGATCGCGGCACCTCGCCGGTCACCTCCACCCTGCTGCTCACCGCGCCCGCCGTGCTCGCGGCCGCCGCGCTCCGTCCCCGTTCGCGCGCCGGCTCCGGTGGCCGGCGGCGCGGCTGACGACCCTGGGAGGTCATCCATGTCCGAATGGCTGGTGCTGCTGATCGCGATGGCCGCGGCGTGCGCGGTCGTCCTGATCATCACCGTGCTCAAGGAACGGCGGGTGGGCGAGGACTACGACCCGTCGGAGACCCCGGACGTCATCGAGTACATGACGATGATGGTCGGGGTGGTCTACGCGATCGTGCTCGGGCTGGCGATCGCGGGAGTCTGGGAGTCACGCGGGGCCGCCCAGGACGGCGTGCGGCTGGAAGCCCAGGCGCTCCACGAGGTGAGTGAACGGGCGGCCGCCTATCCCGCGCCGGTGCGGGACCGGATCCGTGGTGATGTCAGCGCCTATGTCGACCACGTGGTCGGCACGGAGTGGAAGGTCATGATCGACAAGGGGGAGCTGACCGAGCGCGGTGACGACCTGCTGCGTCAGATCCGTCTCGACGTGATCCACCACGCGCCGCGCAACGACATCGAGGCGCAGACCTATCAGCCGCTGGTGGACCAGGTCGCCGCGGCCGCCGACGCGCGGGGTGCCCGCCAGCAGAACGCGGGACCCACCCTGCCGGGGGTGGTCTGGTTCGGACTGCTCCTCGGCGCGGTGCTGACCGTCGGTCTCATCTTCACCCTGCAGATCCGGCGCTCCGGACGCGAGTTGCTGCTGGCGGGGCTGTTCAGCATGCTCATCGCCTTTCTGCTCTTCCTGGTCTGGGACTTCGACGCGCCCTTCGGGCATTCGGTGAGCGATTCGACGGGGGCGTTCACCGACCTGTTTCCCACCTGACGGGCAGGTGCTTGACCTGTTGCGGAGGTTCCGGTTGCCCGGACCCGCGGCGCCCGCGCGCCGCGGGTCCGGGCATTTGGCCGAGCACACTGCGGAGCATGACGCACCTCCGGACCCGCGCCGGCCGCGTGCCGCGCCCGGGGGCCGGGCGAGCCGCTGAGCGCGCGTTGGTGTCGAGGCACCCGTGGGCGGTCACCGATCGGCGGATCCAGCCTCACAACTTGACCACAAATTCCACACATCCCTCTCTTCATATGGGCCCCGATGGTCTAGATTGACCGTGCTTCAGCTGTTCCACGAGGCGAGCACTAGTGGTCTACAGGTCCGGCGCTACGGATGGCCAGCAGTCGCGTCCGCGGCGCCGGACGTGTGGGTGATCAATTCTCGGAGCCCGTGAGGGGGCCTTGGGTGTGGGGAGCACCCGGGGTCAGGACGGGTTCCGGCGCACCTCAAAAATCTGGCAGGGCATGCGGGTTGGCTGCCGCCAGGGTGGGTTGTTCAAGCGGCTCCGAGCACGTCGAATCACTGGGGACCTGGGGGGTTCTGTGCGGCGAGGGGGATTAGTCAGCCCGTTTTCGTCAGAGTGCGGGCATCTGGCGAACGGGGCAATCAGTCGGCCCGCGATCGATTGGGAGCAGCGGTACCGCCGTACCGTGATCACCAGCGATACCGTGACCACCGCCTTCGTGGTGGCGGCGATCGGCAACTTCTTCGGGGCCCGGGACGCGGCCAACTGGCACGAGAAGTGGGGAATTCTCGCGTTCGGCACCGAGCTGCTGGTGCTGGGGGCGCTTGCGGTGAGCCGGTCGTGGGCTCCGGCCGTGCTCGGCCAGGGCGCCGAGGAATTCCGCCGGCTCGGCCGCTCGCTGTTCATGGCGACCGTCGTGCTGGCGCTCGGCGGGATCGCCCTCACCTCGCGCAACATCAAGCTCTGGATCTTCGTCGCGATCCCCGCGATCGCGCTCGTCACCATGACCGCGCGGTATCTGCTCCGCCTCTGGCTGCACAAACAGCGGAAGGAAGGACGGTGCCTGCGATCGGTGCTCGCTGCCGGGAGCCTGGCCACCGTGCGCGACCTGATCACCCGGACCCGTAAGTTCCCGCACCTCGGCTGGCGGGTGGACGCGGTGTGCACCACGGACGGTGCCGGGCCGGGCGGTGACCGACTGGACGGAGTGCCGGTCGTCGGCCGACTGACGGACGTCGCGGGCAACGTCCGCCGCGACGGCTACCGTGTCGTCGCGGTCACACCGGACCCGCACTGGTCACCGGACCGGCTGCAGCGGCTGGCCTGGAACCTCGAGGGCAGCGATGCCGAGATGGTCGTGGCCCCGGTGCTGATGGAGGTGGCCGGCCCGCGGCTGCACGTCGACGCGGTGCTCGGGATTCCGCTGCTGCGGGTCAGCATGCCGACCTTCACCGGGGGCCGCCGGGCGGTCAAAGCGGTCGTCGACAGGATGGGCGCGGCGATCCTGCTGATGCTGTTCGCGCCGCTGATGGTGCTCGTCGGGCTGCTCGTGGCGGTGGACAGCCGGGGCGGGGTGTTCTACCGCCAGCGCAGGGTCGGCAAGGACGGCCGCGAGTTCACCATTCTCAAGTTCCGCACCATGGTCGCCGGGGCCCACGGGGCACGTGCCGGGCTGGCCCACCGCAACGAGGGCGCCGGCCTGCTGTTCAAGCTCCGCCGGGATCCGCGGGTGACCCGGGTGGGAGCGGTGCTGCGCCGGTACTCGATCGACGAGCTCCCGCAGCTTTTCAACGTGCTCACCGGATCGATGTCGCTCGTCGGACCGCGGCCTCCGTTACCGGAGGAGTCCGCCGCCTACGGCCCGGACATCCGGCGGCGGCTGCTGGTCAAGCCCGGACTCACCGGCCTGTGGCAGATCAGCGGACGCAGCGACCTGCCGTGGGAGGAGGCCGTCCGGCTGGACCTGCGGTACGTGGAGGACTGGTCGCTCGCCCTGGACACGGTGATCTTGTGGAAGACGCTGCGTGCGGTGCTCCAAGGGCAGGGGGCCTACTGATGCGCGGGGGGCGGCGCCGTACAGCCGGCGCACGGACCGCAGGCCGCAGGGGCCTGCCTGGGGGGAGGAACGGGTCATGAGAGTCAGCGTTTTCGGGCTCGGCTACGTGGGCTGCGTGTCGGCCGCGTGCCTGGCGAGCCTGGGGCACGAGGTCATCGGGGTGGACGTCAACCAGGTGAAGGTCGACCTGGTCAACAGCGGCAAGGCCCCGGTGGTCGAGGAGCGGATCGGCGAGCTCATCGCCGAGGTCGTGCGCACCGGAGCGTTACGCGCCACCGGCGACGTGCGCGAGGCGATCATGGGCAGCGAGGTGTCGCTGGTCTGCGTGGGCACGCCGTCGGAGGCCAACGGCAGCCTGTGCACCACGTACCTGGAGCGGGTCACCGAGCAGATCGGCGCCGCGCTGGCCGAGGCGGCCGAGCAGGGGGGCCGGCACACCGTCGTGTTCCGCTCCACCATGCTGCCGGGCACCTGTATGAACCTGCTGGTGCCGATCCTGGAGAAGTACGTCGGCGGCACGGCCGGGGTGGACATCGGGGTCGCGGTCAACCCGGAATTCCTGCGCGAGGGCACGAGCGTGCGGGACTTCTTCGACCCGCCCAAGACCGTCATCGGCGAGCTCGACGCGGCCAGCGGCGACGCGGTGATGGCACTGTACGACGGCTTGCCCGGCGAGGTGTTCCGAGTGCCGGTCCCGACCGCCGAGGCGATCAAGTACGCGGACAACGCGTTCCACGGCCTCAAGATCGGCTTCGCCAACGAGCTGGGCGCGGTGTGCCAGGCGCTCGGGGTGGACTCGCACCAGGTGATGGACGTGTTCCTGGCCGACCGCAAGCTGAACATCAGCCCCGCCTACCTGCGGCCCGGCTTCGCCTTCGGTGGCTCCTGCCTGCCCAAGGACCTGCGCAGCCTGGTCCACGCGGCGCAGCGGGCCGACGTCTCGGTGCCCATCCTCGCCCACGTCCTGCCCTCCAACTCCGACCATCTGCAGCGCGCGGTGGAGCTGGTCGAGCGCACCGGCAAGCGCCGGGTGGGCCTCTTCGGGCTGTCCTTCAAACCCGGCACCGACGACCTCCGCGAGAGCCCGCTGGTCGAGCTGGCGGAGAGGCTCTTCGGCAAGGGCTACGACCTCAAGATCCACGACGCCAACGTGAGCCTCTCCCGGCTTCTCGGCGCGAACCGCGAGTACATCGAGAGCCGGCTGCCGCACCTCGCGCAGCTGCTCGCGGACTCCGTCGAGGAGGTGCTCGAACACGCCGAGGTGTGCCTGGTCGGAACCAGGGATCCGGCCGTGCTGTCGGCGCTGCCCCATGGTGACAGCCCGGTGATCGTCGATCTCGTCCGCCTTCCCGACGCCGAGGCGCGCCGGACCGAACCGGGGTACATGGGTCTTGCTTGGTGACATAACCAGCGGCGCCGGGCCGGCCCGGCGCGCGCTGATCCTGGTGGAGAACCTGTCGGTGCCCTTCGACCGGCGGGTGTGGCAGGAGTGCACGACGCTGCGCGACGCGGGCTGGGAGGTGCACGTCATCTGCCCGCGGGGGGAGAAGCGGGACACCGAGCCGGAGGCGGTGATCGACGGGGTGCGGATCCACCGCTACCCGTTACGCGCGGCCACCGGGGGTCCGGCCGGGTACCTGCGGGAGTACGGATCGGCTTTGTGGCACACGATGCGACTGGCCCGCAAGGTCGGCCCGGTCGACGTGGTCCACGCCTGCAACCCGCCCGACCTGCTGTTCCTGCCCGCGCTGTGGCTGAAGCGGCGCGGGGCGCGGTTCGTCTTCGACCAGCACGACCTGGTACCCGAGCTGTACCTCTCCCGGTTCGACCGTGGCGAGGATCTGCTCTACCGCGCCGTGTGCGCGCTGGAGCGGCGGACCTACCGGGCCGCGGACGTCGTGCTCGCGACGAACGAGAGCTACCGGGACGTCGCTGTGCGCCGCGGCGGACAGCGGCCGGAGGACGTCTTCGTGGTGCGCAGCGCGCCCGCGATCGAGCGGTTCCAGCCGGTGCCGCCCGAGCCGGAGCTGAAGCGCGGCAAGCCCCATCTGCTCTGCTACCTCGGCGTCATGGGCCCTCAGGACGGCGTCGACTACGCCCTGCGGGCCCTGGCGAAGCTGCGCGACGAGCTTGGACGGACCGACTGGCATGCGGTGTTCGTCGGCGCCGGCGACGCCTTCGACGCGATGGTGGAGCTGTCCCGGCGGCTCGGGCTCGCCGAGCAGGTGCAGTTCACCGGGCGCGTTCCGGACGCCGACCTGGTGCGCTATCTGTCCACCGCGGACGTGTGCCTCTCCCCCGACCCGCGCAACCCGCTCAACGACGTGTCGACCATGAACAAGGTCCTGGAGTACATGGCGATGGGCCGGCCGATCGTCTCGTTCGACCTGAAGGAGGCGCGCGTCTCCGCCGGTGAGGCCGCCGTCTACGCGCCCGCCGATGACGAGGCCGAGTTCGCGGGGCTGATCGCGCTGCTGCTGGACGATCCGGAGAAGCGGGCCCGGATGGGCAAGATCGGCCAGGAGCGGATCAGCGGGCCGCTCTCCTGGCGGAACTCGCAAGCATCGCTGCTCGCCGCCTACGCCGCTGCCTGCCGTGACCACGCTCCGGTGTCGTCGGGCGTCCCGGTCAGGACAGGGAAGAGGCCGCGCAGTTGAGCGATGAGACGATACGCCTGGTCACGATCGGGCGGATTCTCCGTCGGCGCCGGCGGCTTCTCGCCATCCTCGCCGTGCTGGGCGCGCTCGTCGGCTACGGCGCCTCGCTGCTGCTTCCGCCGCGGTACACGACGTCGGCATCGGTACTGCTGCCGGGGCAGTGGGAGGAACGCGAGCTGCTGACCCAGGTGGAGGTCGCGACCAGTTCGGTGGTGGTCGACCGCGCGGCCGTAGCCCTCGGCTGGTCCGGGGTCAGCGGAAGCGAGCTGCGGGATCGAGTGAGCGCCAAGGCCGCCAACGGGAACATCATCAAGATCTCGGGTACGGCCGAGACCCCGGAGCGTGCGCAGCGGCTCTCCGACCAGGTGGCCCAGGAGTTCGTCGCCTTCGCCGCGCGGCTCGCGGGCGATGCCACCGACCCCGAATCAGCGGTGTCGCCCGAGGACTTACGGAAGATGGTGGTACAGACCGACCGCCACATCACCGAGCTGGCCGAGGCGGCCGATCCAGGGCGGACGGTGGAGAGCGTGCAGGCCCGCACCGAGCTCGAAAAGCTGCGTACGGCGCTGCAGGAGGCCATGCGGAAGCTGGACGAGGCCGACCCGGCGACCAACCAGGCCGGCATGGTCGTCATGGGGCCGGCGGCCCGGCCGACCGGCGAGGCGGCGCCGACGAGGACGCAGTTCATCGTCGGCGGAGCGCTGCTGTTCTTCCTGTTCGCGGTCATCGGCCATCTCGCCGCCGCACGGGTGAGTCGCCGGCTGCGCACCGCGCCGGAGATCGCCGCGGCGCTGGGCTCCGCGCTGCTGGGTAGCGTCGAAGTGACCGGTGAACGGCCCGCGCACCGGCCGAAGGGCGGTGGCCCGCGGGCCTGGATCCACTGGCTGCTGGGCGTCGACACCCGGTGGGACGTGCCGGCCCCGCGGATGTCCGGCGACGAGGCCGGCAGGCGGATCCGCTACCGGCGGGTGTGTGCTCGCCTGCGGGACCAGTCGCCGGCCCCCCGGCGGCTGCTGGTTGTCGTACCGGATGGCGACGAGATCGCCCGCCGGGCCACCGGGCAGCTCGTCGCCGAGGCCGAGAGCGATCCTTCCCCGACCTCTTCGAGCAGGGGATACCCCGTGCTGCGGGTGGTGGGGGTCTCGGTGTCCCGGCCGCTGGTGCCGGACCGCGACACCGAGTCCGGTGCCCTGGTGGTGCTCAGCGCGGGCAGCTGGACCGCGGAGGAGCTCGCCGGCATCGCCGAGGCGTGTGCGGAGGCGGGGCATGAGGTCGTCGGCACCGTTGTCGCCGGCACGGTCCGGGCCCGTCCGACGCGGTCCGCCGGCCCTCCTCCCGACGAGGCCACCTTGGCGCTCGCGGGTCGCGGCCAGGCGACGGGAGGTTCGGTGTGACGACGAGCGAGACGCCGAAGTCGTCGGCCGCCGCTCCGCTGCTGGACCTTCAGGCACTGGTGGCGGCAGTGCGCCGGCGCCGCCGCCTGTGGTGCTCCCTGGCGCTGCTGGGGCTGCTGGTCGGCGCGGCGGTGGCGGTCCTGCGACCGCCGCCGCCGACCGCGGTGACCAAGGTGCTGGTCGTGCACAAGGAGGACCAGCCGAACGACACCGGGACGCTGATCCGCACCGACGTCGCGCTGCTGCAGACCACGCGGATCGCCGACAAGGCCCTGCAGTCCCTGAAGTCCCCGGAGAACCCGGAGGACTTCATGCAGGACTACCGGGGTACCGGCCTGACCAACAACCTGCTGCAGATCGAGGTGACAGGTGACAGCGACGAGGAAGCGGTGGCCCGGGCCGAGGCTCTGGCCGACGCGTTCGTCGCGGACCATGTGAGGCGGATGCGGGAGACCGCGAAGGCCGAGGCCAAGGCCCTGCTCGACCAGCGTGACCGCATGCGGAAGGAACTCGCCGAGGTCAACGAGGCGATCGGAGACGGGCCGCCGGTCAGCGGCCGGAAGACGTCGGCGAGCATGGAGTCGCTCTTCGCCCGCCGGGCCGAGCTCGCGTCAAGGATCGCCGACTTCGACCAGCGCGCCGAGGAGGCGCGCATCGGCACGCCCCAGGTCATCGCCGGCACGCAGATCGTGGACGCCCCGCGCGCGGTGCGGCACTCCCTGCCCAGGGCCGCTGTCACCAACGCCGTGATCGGGCTCGTCCTGGGGCTGGCCCTCGGGCTCGCGGTTGCCGCGGTCGGCGCGGTGGTGGCGGACCGCCCCGTACTGCGCCGGGAGATCGCGGCGAACCTCGGCGCCTCGGTCATCGCGGAGCTGCCCCGCGCGCCCCGCCGGCCGGCCAGGCTGTGGCAGCGCCGAAGGACCCGGGCGGCGCGGACAAGGCTCACCGCCTCCCTGGCCCGCACCGTGCGCCGCTCCGCGGAACCGGTGTCGCTGCTGGAACTGGGCTGTGCGCGCAGCACGAGCGTGATCGCCCTGAACGTCGCCAGGGCGCTGGCGGAGGAGGGGCCAGTGGTCGTCATCGATGCTCTGCCCGGCCAGCAGCTCGCGTCCCGCAGCCCGAAGCCAGGCGACCCGGACGTGGTCAGCGGCGACCGTGCCGCGGCCGCGTCGCCGCAGGGGCTCCGGCTCGGCGTCGGCTCGGTCGCGCCCGGCACGGCGTGGACCGACCTGCAGTACCTCGGCACCCGGACCGTGCTCGTGGTGCGTGCCGGGCACGGCAGCGCCGCATGGCTGCACACCGTGGCGCGGCAGCTCGCGGAGCAGGGCATCGAGGTGATCGGTGTGGTGCTGATCGACCCCGATCCGCGTGACCGGACCGACGGCACGCTGTGGGACGGGCCGCACATCACGCCGCGGGGCCACCACGAGCGGCCGGCCCGGCAGAACGGTGGGGGTACTCCCCCAGCTACCGCTGGGGGCACCCCCACCCACGCCGTTCAGGCAGTGGGAGAGGGCCGGCGGCGGACGGAGTGGCTGCCGATGTGGGCGGCACGGGTCGCGGACAGCAACCAGGAGGCGCGGTAGTACATGTGTGGCATCGCAGGCACGTACCGATGGCCGGACGGGAAGGTGGTGACCGACCGGCTCACCGAGACCCTCGCCCACCGCGGTCCGGACGGGGCGGGCCGGTACGGCCATCCCGTCGGTGACGGCGAGGTGCACCTCGGGCACCGCCGGCTGGCCATCGTCGACCTGTCCGAGACCGGCGCCCAGCCGATGGTCTCGGGCGGCCTCGTCCTTACCTACAACGGCGAGTTGTACAACGCGCCCGAGCTGCGTGCCGAACTGGCGGCCGCCGGGGTGCGCTTCCGCGGTACCTCCGACACCGAGGTGCTGCTGGAGGCCTGGCGGCGCTGGGGCACCGACTGCCTGCCCCGGCTGCGCGGCATGTTCGCGTTCGGGATCTTCGACGAGCGCACCGGCGACCTGGTGCTCGCCCGCGACCAGCTCGGCATCAAGCCGCTGTTCCTGCTCCGGCGCGGCGAGGGTCTGGTGTTCGCCTCCGAGCTCAAGGCGCTCGCCGCCGCCACCGGCGGGTCGCTGGAGGTGGACCATGCGGCGCTGGTGGCCTCGCTGCTGTACTACTGGGTGCCGGACTCGCGGTGCGCGTTCCGCGAGGCGGAGAAGCTGCCGCCGGGGAGCTGGCTGCGGTGCCGGCCCGACGGCCGGGTGGAGCGCGGCCGGTTCTGGAACCTGAGGGACGTCGCCGCCGAGGGCCGGGAGCGGGCCCGCGGCGGCGAGCAGCCGGACCTGGCGGCCATCGTCGAGGAGTCGACCCGGCGCCACCTGCTCTCCGACGTACCCGTGGCGACCTTCCTCTCCGGCGGTCTCGACTCCAGCTACCTGACCGCGCTGGCGGCCCGCGACCGGCCCGGGATCTCCGCTTACACGATCGGGTTCCGCGCAGCGGACGCCAGGTTCGAGGCGATGCCGGACGACCTGCGCTATGCCCGGCGGGTGGCCGAGCGGTTCGGCGTCGACCTGCATGAGATCGAGATCGCTCCCGATGTGCTCGACCTGCTGCCGCGGATGACGTACCACCTGGACGAGCCGATCGGCGATCCCGCCGCGATCAACACGTTCCTGATCTGCTCGGCCGCCCGGGAGGCGGGGGTGAAGGTGATGCTCTCGGGGATGGGCGCCGACGAGCTGTTCGCCGGTTACCGCAAGCACCTGGCCAATCTGATCGCGCTGCGCTACCAGCGCGTCCCGCGGCCGCTGCGGCGCGGGGTGTCCGCGGCCGTGGACCGGCTGCCGGTCGCGACGCGCCGCCGGGGGTTCCGGTCGGTGCGCTTCGCGAAGCGGTTCCTCTCCTTCGCCGATCTGCCGGAGGAGACCGCGTTCCGGCGCAGCTACACCATGTACGACCAGGACGAGCTGCTCGCCCTGGTCGATCCGGACCTGGCCGGGACGGTCGAGGACGTGCTGACCGAGCACGCGGACGTCTACCAGGACAACGATCTCGACGACTTCGTCAACCGCATGTGCCTGGGTGATGCCCGGATGTTCCTGCCGGGTCTGAACCTCGCCTACACGGACCGCTCCAGCATGGCCGCGTCGACCGAGGTGCGGGTGCCGTATGTGGACGTCGAGGTGGTCAAGGCGGCGTTCGCCGTGCCCGGTGATCGCAAGATCGTCGGACGGCAGGGCAAGGCCGTCCTCAAGGAGGCGGCCTGCTCGATCCTGCCCCGGGAGATCGTGTACCGGCCCAAGGGCCTCTTCAGCGCCCCGCTGCGCGCCTGGATGAGCCGGGATCTGGCACCGCTGGTGCGCGAGGTGGTCAACGACGGCGTGCTCGTCCGTTCCGGGATCCTGCGCCGCGACGCGCTTCAGCGGCTCGTCGCCGAGGACGCCTCCGGGCAGCGGGACTACTCCAAGCATCTGTGGCACGTACTGACCCTCGAGTACTGGTATCGCGACGCGACCTCTGGGTCCGGCCAGCGCACTCGGTTGACGGCTTAGGAATCAGAGGAGTTCGGGTGAAGCAGGTTGTACAGAACTACAAGAGCGGCGAGCTGGCGGTGCTCGACGTGCCGGTGCCGGGGTGCAAGCCGGGTGGTGTGCTGGTCCGCAGCGCCTTCTCGCTGATCTCCACCGGGACCGAGCTCATGAAGGTGTCCGAGGCCGGCATGTCGATGCTGGGCAAGGCCCGCTCCCGGCCTGACCAGGTGGCCAAGGTCATGCAGAGCGTGGCCACCAACGGGGTCCCCGCCACCTACCGCAAGGTGATGGGCAAGCTCGACTCCTACACGCCGCTGGGCTACTCGCTGTGCGGGGTGGTGGAGCAGGTGGGCGCCGGGATCGACGACGTGAAGGTCGGCGACCTCGTGGCCTGCGCCGGCAACGAGCACGCGTTGCACGCCGAGCTCAACTGGGTGCCGAAGAACCTGTACGTCCCCGTGCCGGACGCCCTCGCGCCGCGGCACGCGGCCTTCGGCACCGTCGGGTCGATCGCCATGCAGGGCGTCCGCCAGGGCGAGCCGCACCTCGGCGAAGTGGCGCTGGTCATCGGCCTCGGGCTGATCGGCCAGCTGGTGGTGCAGCTCCTCGCCGCCTCGGGGGTCCGCGTCGTCGGCGCCGACCCCGACCCGGTGCGCTGCGAGCTCGCCGCGCGCCTGGGTGCCGCGGCCTGCGGCGATCCCGCCTCCGCGGCCGTGGAGACCGCCGTCGCCGAACTCACCGACGGACACGGCGTGGATCAGGTGTACCTGGCCGCCGGCGGCGGCAGCAACCAGCCCGTCGAGCTGGCCGCCAAGCTGTGCCGGGACCGCGGCCGGGTCGTCGACATCGGCAAGTGCCGCCTGGACCTGCCGTGGAACGCGTACTACGAGAAGGAGCTCGACGTCCGGTTCTCCCGCAGTTACGGCCCCGGACGCTACGACCCGGAGTACGAGCTTCAGGGGCGCGACTACCCGATCGGCTATGTGCGCTGGACCGAGCGCCGCAACCTGGCGTGCTTCCTCGATCTCCTCGCCCGCGGCAGCGTCGACGTGGAGCCCCTGATCTCCCACATCGCCGACTTCGACGACGCCGTCGAGACGTACCAGCGCCTGAAGGACGGCGACCTGAAGGCCGTGGCCGTGCTGTTCCGGTATCCCCAGCAGGAGGGGAGGGCGGAGGAGGCGGGGGCCCCGGCGGTGGTCGTGCCCGCGGTGGCTGTGCCCACCAAAGGCATGAAGCGGAGTCCGGCCCGGGCCGCCACGACGCCGGTGCGGCTCGCGTTCGTCGGCGCGGGAAACTACGCGACGTCGATGCTGCTGCCGCACCTGGCCCAGCGCGAGGGTATCGAGTTGTCGACCGTCGTCACCACGACGGCGCTCTCCGCGGCCAACGCGCAGCGGAAGTTCGGCTTCGCCGAGGCGACCACGGATCTCGACGCCGTGCTCGGCGACAAGTCCATCGACGCGGTGTTCGTGGTCACCCGGCACAGCTCGCACGCCGAACTGACCCGACAGGCGCTGCTGGCCGGCAAGACGGTCTTCGTGGAGAAGCCCCTGGCGCTTGACCAGGACGAACTGGCCGGCGTGCTCGCGGCGGTGGAGGAGTCCGGCAACGACCGGCTGCAGGTGGGCTTCAACCGCCGGTTCGCGCCGCTGCTGCGGGAGGCCAAGCGGCGGTTCGGCGCCCGGACCGGTCCGGCGAGCCTCCGCTACCTGGTCAACGCGGGCCGGCTGCAGCCCGGCAGCTGGTACCTCCGGCAGGGCACCGAGGGCTCGCGGTTCGCCGGCGAGGGCGGACACTTCATCGACACGGCGAGCTGGCTGCTCGATGCCGACCCGGTCTCGGTGTACACGGTCGCCACCTCCGGCAACGAGGACCTGCAGGTCGTGCTCGGCTACCCGGACGGATCCACCGCCACCATCAGCTACCTCACCACCGGCCCGGCCGGCCTCCCCAAGGAGACGCTGGACCTGGTCGCCGACGGCAAGGCGCTGCGGCTCGACGACTTCGTCCGTGCCTCGGTGTACTTCGAGAACAGCACAGCCGGCCGCAAGCGGTGGATCAGCTCGCGGCTGCCCAAGGCCCGGGACAAGGGCCAGAACGCCGAACTGGCCGCGTTCGTCAAGGCCGTGCGGACCGGCGGGCCGATGCCGGTGCCGCTTCAGTCGCTGGCCGCCACCACTGCCGCCACCCTCGCCGTGCAGGCCGGCCTGGCGAGCGGTGCGCCGGTGACGTTGGAGCAGGCACGATGACGATGAGCGCGGGCTGGTATCTGCGGCGGCTGTCCCGGATGGGGCCGCAGGAGGTCGCCGGCCGGGTGAGCGACACGGTGCGCAGACGGCGGTGGCGGTCCGCGCTGCCCGACTGCCCGAGCGTGACCGGCGCCCGGTTCACCGCGGTACTGCCCGCGGGGACGATCGCCGCGGTGCCACCGGACGCCGCGAAACGCCTCATCGCCGAGGCGGACCGGCTGATGGACGGGCACGCCGAGTTCTTCGGGGTGGTCCGCGACGACCTGGCCGATCCGGACTGGTGGTCGGACCCGAAGACCGGGCGCCGGGCGCCGGGGGGCTACGCCTTCGACGTGCCGTACCGGAACGAGGACACGGTCGGCGACATCAAGCAGATCTGGGAGCCGTCCCGGCATCAGTACCTCACCCGGCTCGCCGCCGCCTACGCGATCACCGGGGACGAGCGGTACGCCGAGCGCGTCGCCGAGCACCTGCGGTCGTGGTGGGCGGCCAACCCGCCGCTGCGCGGCGTGCACTGGATCAGCGGCATCGAGCTGGGCATCCGGCTGCTGTCCTGGGTGTGGATCCGCCGGCTGCTCGACGGCTGGCCGGGCGCGGCCGGTCTGTTCGAGGACAACCCGGTGGCGCTGAACCAGATCTGGCACCACCAGCGCTGGCTGGCCGCCTTCCCCAGCCGGGGGTCATCGGCGAACAACCACGTCATCGCCGAGGCCGCCGGGCAATTCGCCGCGGCCTGCGCGTTCGGCTGGTTCCCCTCCTCGGAGCGCTGGCGGGCCGACGCGCTGCGGTCGCTGGAGCGGCATCTGCGCGGCAACACCTTCCTCTCCGGCCTCAACCGCGAGCTGGCCTCCGAGTACCACGGGCTGGTGCTGGAACTCGGTCTGGCCGCGGTGGCCGAGGCGGATGCCGCGGGCGTGCCGGTCCCGGCGACGGTCCGGCTGGTGCTGCTGCGGATGACCGACGCGCTCGCGGCCGTCGTGGACAGCCGGTTGCGGCCGCCGCGCCAGGGGGACGCGGACGACGGGCACGGTCTGATCCTGGACGGCGTGGGCACCGACCGCTGGGGCTCGCTGCTGGCCACCGGGGACGCCGTGTTCGGCCGGCTCGCCTGGTGGCCGGCAGTGACCGGCACCGATGTGCGCACCCCGTTGCTGGCCGCGCTCATCCGGCCGTACTCGAAAGACGGAACCGCACCGGCCGTGTCCCGTCCTCCAAGCCGACCGGCCCACTTCGCCGACGCGGGGCTCACCATCCTGCGCGGTCCGGGAGAGATCTGGTGCCGCTGCGACGGGGGTCCGCACGGCTTCCTGTCCATCGCCGCGCACGCCCACGCGGACGCGCTGTCCGTGGAGGTCCGGCACGACGGGGTCGACGTGCTCGCCGACCCGGGGACGTTCTGCTACCACGGGCAGCCCGAGTGGCGGCAGTACTTCAGGTCGACCCTCGGCCACAACACCCTGCGACTGGACGGCGCTGACCAGTCCGTCTCCGGCGGCCCGTTCCTGTGGACCCGGCATGCCAGGAGCCGGGTCCTGGTCGCGGAGACCTCCGGCGCGGGTGTGGCCCGCTGGTGTGCCGAGCACGACGGTTACCAGCCCTCCGTGCACCGCCGCCGGGTGGAGCTGACCGCCGCAGCCAAGGAGCTGCGGGTGGTCGACGAGGTGCGCGGCCCGCGCCGGGCCGTGCAGCTGGCGTTCCACCTCGGCCCGGCGATCGCCGCGGACCTGGCGGGAAACCGGGCACAGCTCACCTGGACCCGGGACGGCGAGGACCGCTCCGCGGTGCTCGACCTGCCCGGACAGCTGTCCTGGCGGGCGCACCGCGGCGAGACCGATCCTTCCCCAAGCTCTTCGAGCAGGGGATACCCCATGCTGGGCTGGTACTCCGCCGGATTCGGGCGCAAGGAACCCGCCACCACGCTGGTCGGCACCGGCTTCACCGACGGCGCGGAGGGCTTCACCACCGTGCTCAGGTTCCGCGGCTAGGGGGGCGCGTGGGGATCAAGAAGCGGCACTGGGCGTGGGCGGCATCGCTGGCACTGGCCCTGCCGGCGGCGACCGGCTGTGAGAGCACCTCGCACGCCGAGGCGAAGCCGACCGCCGCGTCGTCCACGCCCGTGGCCCGGGTGTGCGCCAAGCCCGCGGCCGGGCCGGCGAAGGCACCGGCGGGCGCGGTGACGGTCGACCCCGCGGTCGTCGGTGACCTGGCGGCGAAGACCAGGAGCAACCCCGCGCACACCACGTTCTGGCTTCGACCGGGCCGGCACAGGCTCGCCTCGGACCGCTATGCCCAGGTCATCCCCAAGGAGGGCGACCGCTACCTCGGTGCGCCGGGCGCGGTGCTCGACGGCGGGAAGAAGAACCAGTACGCGTTCGGCGGTGGCGCCCGCGACGTCACCATCCGCCACCTGACCGTGCAGCGTTTCGTCGCGCCGCACGACGAGGGCGTGGTCAACCATGACTCGGCCGACGGGTGGGTGATCGAGCACGCGACGATCCAGTACAACTCCGCCGCCGGGCTGATGGCCGGTGCCCGCCAGCGGGTCCGCGCCAGCTGCCTGCGCGGCAACGGTCAGTACGGCATGAACGCGTACAAGGCCAAGGGCCGTATCAGCGGCCTGGTGGTCGAGGGCAACGAGATCGTTGGCAACAACACCGGCGGCTGGGAGCGGCGGCGGAAGGGCTGCGGCTGCACCGGCGGCATCAAGTTCTGGGCCGTCGACGGCGCCGACATCCGCGGCAACTGGGTGCACGACAACCGCGGAACGGGGTTGTGGGCGGACACCAACAACAACGACTTCCGCATCGAGAACAACGTGCTCGAGGCCAACGACGGTGCGGCGCTGATCTACGAGACCAGCTACAACGCGGTCATCCGGAACAACAGGATCCGGCGGAACAACTGGGTCGAGGGCCGCGGGGGCGCCTCCCGCGGCGACAACTTCCCGTACCCGGCCATCTACCTGTCCGAGTCCGGTGGCGAACCACGGATCCGAGCCCGCACCGACAAGATCGAGATCTACCGGAACGTGCTGGAGAACAACTGGTCCGGGATCACCCTGTGGGAGAACGCCGACCGGTTCTGCAACAGCCCGGCCAACACCTCCTCCGGTGACTGCACGTTGCTGGTGAAGAAGACCGCACGCTGCGCACAGCCGGCGATCGCCAAGCCACCGCTCCACGCCGACTGCCGGTGGAAGACCCAGCGGGTGGACATCCACGACAACCGCTTCGTGCTGGACAAGTCCGTCGTCAAGTGCACGGTGAAGTGCGACCGCATGGCGGTGCTGGCCAACTACGGCACCTATCCGGACTGGTCGCCGTACAAGGGCGAGCGGGTCGCCGAGGCGATCACCCGCAAGCAGCACAACCGCTGGCACGACAACGTCTACCTCGGACCATGGACGTTCGTCGCCCACGACCCGAGCCGGACCCTGGACTCCGCGCAGTGGCAGGGCACGCCGTACCGGCAGGACGCGGGCAGCACCTTCCGCGCACGGGACGGTGGTTGAGATGAGCCCGGACCACACCGACCACACCGACCACACGCCGAAGATCGTCGGGACAGTCTGGGGGCTGCTGGTCCTCAACACGCTCGGCTCCGCCGGGGCGAAGACCATCGTCCCGCTCCCCCGGTCCCTCATCCAGATGGTCACCATGGGCGCGCTGGTCACCGCGTTCGCGCTGGCGCTCATACTCAATCTCCGGCTGCGCGTCCGGGCCAGCGCCTACGTGTTCCTGCTCACCCTGCTGCTGGTACCGAGCGTGATCTCCAGCGCGAACCTGGAGTCCGGGTTCGGCGCGCTGTTCCGCTGCACCCGACTGGCTCTCTTCGTCGGCACGCTGTGGCTGCTCAGCCGCTGGTGGGACGGCGGCCTGTCGTTCGTCCGGCACCACATCCGGATGTACTTCGCGGTGCTCGGGACGGTCGCCGCCGGCCTGGTCATCTCACCGGGCGCGGCCCTGCCCGAGCTCTACGGCGGGCGGCTGGTCGGCGCGGTGTGGCCGCTCACCCCGCCGCAGATCGGACAGTACGCGGCGGTGATCACCGGGCTCACCGTGCTGCTCGTGCTGGGCCGCCGGATCGACCGGGCCAGTGCGGTGGTGGTCATCGTGCCGTCGCTCGTCCTGCTCGCCCTGACCCATACCCGCACGGCCACGCTCGGCATGATCATCGGTCTGGCGTTGGCGATCGGCTCCCTCATCCTGACCAGCGCCGCCGCCCGCCGGTTCTTCACCTGGGCGGTGCTGTGCGCCGTGGTGGCCGCGGTGGGTTTCGCCTCCGCGCTGCGGGCGTGGTTCCTGCGCGGACAGAGCCAGGAGAACTTCTCCAACCTCACCGGTCGGGCCAAGGTCTGGGACGCCCTGCTGGCCGCGCCCCGGTCGACCTCGGAGAAGTTGTTCGGCGTGGGCCTGGGCGACAAGTCGTTCGGCGGGCTGCCGATCGACAACAGCTGGCTGGCCGTCTACCACGAGCAGGGTCTGACCGGCGTCGCCCTCGTGGCGGCGATCATCATCGTGCTGGGCGGCGTCGCGCTGCTGCGGCCACCGTCGTTGCAGCGGGCCTGCGCGATCTTCCTGATCAGCTACTGCGCGATCGCGTCGTACACCGAGGCCGGGCTGGGGGACGCCTCGCCGTATCTGCTGCACCTGGCCGTGGCCGCCTCGCTGCTGGCGGCACCTGCCGCGGCCACTCCCCCCTCGACGCCCGAAGTCCCACGGCAACGCGTCCCGCGATGGGCCCGCAGATCGGAGGTTCCTTGAGCATGCACGTCCTCGTGGTGCACAACCGCTACGCCTCGGCGCAGCCGAGCGGGGAGAACAAGGTCGTCGACCAGGAGGTGGCGCTGCTGCGCGGGGCCGGCCACCGGGTCGAGGTGTTCGAGCGGCGCAGCGACGACATCGCCGCCCGGTCCCTGCTGGGCAAGGCCGCGGTACCGCTGCTGGTGCCGTGGAACCCGGCGGTCCGCGCTGAGCTCGCCGCCCGGCTGCGCAGCGAGCGGCCGGACGTTGTGCACGTCCACAACGTCTTCCCGCTGCTGTCGCCGGCGGTGCTGGCCGCCTGCGCCGACGCCGGTGTGCCCGTCGTCGCCACGCTGCACAACTACACCCAGGTCTGCCCGCCCGGCACGCTGCAGCGGGACGGACGGCCGTGCACCGAGTGCGTCGGGGCCGCGCCGCTGCCCGCCGTCCGGCACGGCTGCTACCGCGACTCCCGGCTGGCGACGGTGCCGCTCGCGGTCAGCCTGTCGGTCAACCGGCGGCGGTGGTGGTCCGGCGTGGAGCGGTTCTTCTGCATCTCCGCGGCGCAGCGCGAGGTCCTGGTGCGGTCCGGCATGCCGGCCGAGCGGCTGGCGGTGAAGCACAACTTCGTGCCCGATCCGGACGACCGCCGGGTGGGCGAGGGCGAGCATCTGCTCTATCTGGGCCGGCTCGCGGCGGCCAAGGGCGTGCGGCTGCTCATGGCCGCGTGGGACGAGATCGCGGCGGGCGGTGGTGTGGGCGTGCCGCTCGTGGTCGCCGGCGCGGGGCCGCTGGAGCGCGAGGTGACCGCCTGGGCGGCGGGCCGGGACGACGTGCGCTGCGTCGGCCTGTTGGACGCGGCGGAGAGCCGGAAGGCCGTCGCGCGAGCGGTCGCCGTGGTGGCTCCCTCCACGTGGCTGGAGGCGTTCGGCCTGGTGGTCGTGGAGGCGATGGCGGCCGGGGTCCCGGCCGTCGCCGCCGGTCACGGCGCCTTCGTCGAACTCGTCGAGGACGGCGTGACCGGGCTGCTGCACCGGCCGGGCGAGTCCACCTCGCTCGCGTCCCGCATACGCCGGATCGCGGCCGAGCCGGCCCGCAACCGGGAGATGGGCCAGGCGGCCCGGCGCCGTTACGAGCAGGGCTTCAGCCCGGCCGTCGGGCTGGAGCGCCTGGTGGAGGGGTACCGCACCGCGATCGCGGTGCGGTCAGGCGGCGGGGACAGCCCGCCGCCGACAGGAAACGAAAAGCACCGGCTCGCGACGGGACGCCCGCGCGAGCAGGGGGGATGGAGACAGTAGATGACACGATGCCGACTCTGCGGCTCGGAAGCGATGGCGAGCGTCGTCGACCTCGGGGCGACGCCACCATGTGAGAGCTTTCTCGCCGCGGACCAACTGGACCGGCCGGAGCCGGCGTACCCGCTGCACCTGCGGGTCTGCACCGACTGCTGGCTGGCGCAGATCCCGCCGCTGATCACGCCGGAGGAGACGTTCAGCGAGTACGCGTACTTCTCCTCCTACTCGACCTCCTGGGTGGAGCACGCGCGCACGTTCGTCGCCGACGCCGTACAGCGGGTCGGACTCGACGCTGAAGGCTCCGACGCCTTCGTGGTCGAGGTGGCGAGCAACGACGGGTACCTGCTGAGGCACGTGGTGGACCGGGGAATCCGCTGCCTGGGCATCGAGCCGTCGGTGAACGTCGGCGCCGCGGCGCGGGAGGCGGGGGTGCCCACGCTCACGGAGTTCCTGAGCCCGGAGACCGGCTCGGCCGTCCGCGAAGAGCACGGTCCGGCGGATCTCGTCGTGGCCAACAACGTGTACGCGCACATCCCCGACGTGGTCGGGTTCACCCAGGGGCTGCGCGCCCTGGTCGCCGACGACGGCTGGGTCTCCATCGAGGTGCAGCACCTGCTGACCCTGATCGAGGAGAACCAGTACGACACGATCTACCACGAGCACTTCCAGTACTACACGGTCGCCTCCGCGATCCGGGCGCTGGCGAGCGGCGGACTGACGCTCGTGGACGTCGAGCTGCTGCCCACGCACGGCGGCTCCATCCGGCTGTGGGCCCGGCCGGCCGAGGTGGCCGGTGAGCCGACGGATGGGGTATCCCCTGCTCGAGCGGAGCCGAGAGCTTGGGAAAGGGTGGCGGACGTGCTGGCCCGGGAGAAGGCCGCCGGGCTGCAGGAGCTGTCCGGGTACGCGGAGTTCTCCGCCCGGGTGGCCAAGGTGCGCCGGGACCTCCTCAAGTTCCTCATCGAGGCGGCCGAGCAGGGCAGGACGGTCGTCGGCTACGGCGCCCCGGGCAAGGGCAACACCCTGCTCAACCACTGCGGCATCCGGCCCGACCTGCTCGCGTACACGGTCGACCGCAACCCCTACAAGCACGGCAGGTTCACCCCGGGGACCCGCATCCCGATCCTGCCGCCCGAGCGGATAGCCGCCGACAAACCGGACTACGTCCTCGTCCTCCCGTGGAACCTGCGGGCCGAGCTGACCGAGCAGCTGTCCTTCGTGCACGAGTGGGGCGGCCGGCTGGTCTTCCCCATCCCGGAACTGAGCATTGTCGAGGTCAATCGATGAAGGTCGTGCTGTTCTGCGGCGGTTACGGGATGCGGATGCGCAGCGGTGCCGCCGACGACGTGCCCAAGCCGATGGCGATGGTCGGCCCGCGGCCGCTGATCTGGCACGTCATGCGCTACTACGCGCACTTCGGGCACAAGGAGTTCATCCTCTGCCTCGGCTACGGCGCCCACCACATCAAGGACTTCTTCCTCAACTACGAGGAGACCACCTCCAACGACTTCGTGCTGCGAGGCGGGCGGACCGAGCTGCTGTCCACCGACATCGCGGAGTGGACGATCACCTTCGCGCAGACCGGCATCGAGTCACCGATCGGCGAGCGGCTGCGCCGGGTGCGGCACCACCTGGACGGCGACGAGATGTTCCTCGCCAACTATGCCGACGTGCTCACCGACGCCCCGCTGCCGGAGATGATCGAGAACTTCGCCCGGCGCGACGCCGGTGCGTCGATGATGGTGGTGCCGCCCCAGTCCTCGTTCCACTGCGTGGACCTGGGCGAGGACGGCCTGGTGGGGGGCATCACCGCGGTGAGCGAACTGCCGCTGTGGGAGAACGGCGGCTACTTCGTGCTCCGCCAGGAGGTCTTCGACCACATACCGGAGAACGGGGACCTGGTCGCCGACGGATGCGCCCAACTGGCCAAGCGGGGCCGCCTGGTGGCGCACCAGCACCGCGGCTTCTGGAAGCCGACCGACACCGTGAAGGAGCGGGCCGCGCTCGACGAGGCCTACGCCCGGGGCGACCGCCCGTGGGCCGTGTGGGAGCGGGACAGCGCGGCGGTGAGCGCGTGATCCGGCTCGGGGCCGGGCGGCGCCCGGACCGGATCGTCGCGGTGGGCGCGCACTGCGACGACATCGCCATCGGCGCCGGCGGCACGCTGCTGACGCTCTGCCATACGCGGCCGGGTATCCGCGTCGACGCGCTGGTGCTCTCCGGCGGCGGCACCGAGCGGGAGCAGGAGGAGCGGGCCGCGCTCGCCGCCTTCTGCCCGGGCGCCGACCTGCGGCTGACCGTGCACAAGCTGCCGGACGGCCGGATACCCGTGCACTGGGACGAGGCGAAGGCCGCGGTCGAGGAGCTGCGCGAGCGGACCGACCCGGATCTGATCCTGGCCCCGCGCACCGACGACGCGCACCAGGACCACCGCGGCCTGGCGCAGCTGATACCCACCGCCTTCCGCGACCACCTGGTCCTCGGCTACGAGATCGTCAAGTGGGACGGCGACCTCGGCCGGATGGCCGCGTACCAGCCGCTGTCGCCGGAGATCGCCGAAGAGAAGGTACGGCTGCTGCAGGAGCACTACCCCTCGCAGCTCCACCGGCCCTGGTACGACCGGGAGGCCTTCCTCGGCCTGGCCCGGATCCGCGGCATCGAATGCCACGAGCGCTACGCCGAGGCGTTCGCCGTCACCAAACTCACGCTCGACCTGGGCACTTTCACTGTGGGGGACTGAACCTTGCGCGTACTACTGACCGGACACCAGGGCTACCTGGGCACCGTGATGGCCCCGGTCCTCGCCGCCGCCGGACACGAAGTCGTCGGCCTTGACTCCGGCCTGTTCGCCGACTGCGTCCTCGGCCCGGCACCCGCGGACCCGAAGGGGCACCGGGTGGACCTGCGCGACGTCACGGCCGAGCACGTGGCGGGGGTGGACGCCGTGATCCACCTGGCCGCGCTCTCCAACGACCCGCTGGGATCGCTGGCGCCGGAACTCACCTACGACATCAACCACCACGCGTCCGTAACGCTGGCCCGGCTGGCCCGCGACGCCGGCGTGCGGCGCTTCCTGTACGCGTCGACCTGCTCGGTCTACGGCGCCGCCGGCGGCGAGGACCTGGTCGGCGAGGACGCCCCGCTGCGCCCGGTGACGCCGTACGCGGAGTCCAAGGTGCGGGTCGAGGACGACCTGCACGAGCTGGCGGACGCCGACTTCACCCCGGTGTACATGCGCAACGCCACCGCCTTCGGCTACTCACCCCGGCTGCGCGCCGACATCGTGCTGAACAACCTGGTGGGCCACGCGCTCCTCTCCGGCGAGGTCCTGGTGCTCTCCGACGGCACCCCCTGGCGCCCGCTGGTGCACGCCGCCGACATCGCCCGGGCCTTCACCGCCGCGCTGACCGCGCCGCGCGAAGCGGTGCACGACCGGGCGTTCAACATCGGCAGCGAGATCAACAACGTGACGGTCGCCGAGATCGCCGAGCAGGTAGCCGAGGCGGTGTCCGGGGCGAAGGTGGTGATCACCGGGGAGACCGGTGCCGATCCGCGGTCGTACCGCGTGGACTTCTCCCGGTTCCGCGCCGCGATCCCCGGCTTCGAGTGCGAGTGGACGGTGAAGCAGGGCGCCCTCGACCTCGCCGACGCCTACCGGAAACACGGGCTGACCCGGGAGGACTTCGAGCGGCGCTTCACCCGGCTCGCCGTGCTGCGCGCCGCGTCCGAGGCCGGCGCAGTCGACGACACCCTGCGGTGGCGCGGATGACCGCGGCCGGCGAACAGCCGGTGACCTCGACCGGCGACGAGATGTACGCGCTGGTGGAGCGGCTGTACCCGCTGTGCCGCAGCATCACCGGCGACGGGGTGCGCGCCACCTTGGACATCGTCGGGGAGTACATCCCGCTGCGGGTGCACGAGGTGCCGACCGGGACCCAGGTGCTCGACTGGACGGTGCCGCAGGAGTGGAACATCCGGGACGCGTACATCGCCGACGCCGACGGCCACCGGGTCGTCGACTTCGCCGCGTCCAGCCTGCACGTGCTCGGCTACAGCGTGCCGGTGTCGGCGACCATGCCGCTGGCCGAGCTGCGCGCGCACCTGCACACCCTGCCGGACCACCCGTCCTGGGTGCCGTACCGCACCAGCTACTACAAGCCGGAGTGGGGGTTCTGCCTGGCCCAGGAGACCCTGGACGCGATGCCGGACGGCGAGTACGAGGTGCGCGTCGACTCCACACTCGCCGACGGCCACCTCACCTACGCCGAGCACGTGGTCCCCGGGCAGGTCCCCGACGAGGTGATCGTCTCCTGCCACGTCTGCCACCCGTCGCTGGCCAACGACAACCTGGCCGGCATCGCGGTGGCGACGTTCCTGGCCCGGGCGCTGGCGCGGGAGACGCCCTACTACACCTACCGGTTCTTGTTCGCGCCCGGCACCATCGGGGCGATCACCTGGCTGGCCCGCAACGCGGAGCGGGTGAACCGGGTCAAGCACGGGCTGGTGCTGGCCTGCGCCGGGGACCGGGGTCAACTTACGTACAAGCAGAGCAGGCGCGGTGACGCGGAGATCGACCGGGTGATGGAGCACGTGCTGGCCGCGTCCGAACGCCCGCACCGCGTCGCCGAGTTCACTCCGTACGGCTATGACGAGCGGCAGTTCTGCTCGCCCGGGTTCGATCTGGGCGTGGGCTCGCTCACCCGGACCCCGTACGCGGGCTACCCCGAGTACCACACCTCGGCGGACAACCTGCACTTCGTCTCCCCGGAGGCGATGGCCGACACCCTCGCGGTCTGCCGGGAGGCGTTCGCCGTCCTCGACCGCAACCGGCGGTACGTCAACCTCAGCCCCTACGGCGAACCGCAGCTGGGCCGGCGCGGGTTGTACGACGCGCTCGGCGGCCGCAGCGACACCAAGCAGGCCCAGATGGCCATGCTCTGGGTGCTCAATCTCTCCGACGGCGAGCACAGTCTGCTGGAGGTCGCCGAGCGGTCCGGGCTGCCGTTCGCCACCGTCGCCGCCGCGGCCGGCGCCCTGCTCGGCGCCGGGTTGATCAAGGCATGACGCCGATGACCACCGAGGGGGAGAATCCGCGGACAACAGCGCCACCGGCCGGATCCGCCAAGCGGACCCTCGCCGGCCGGCTGTCCTGGGGACTGGCCGACCAGGCGGTCTCCAGCATGTCCAACTTCGCGGTGGGCATCTACGTGGCCCGCTCGCTGGGGGTGTCCGCGTTCGGGGTGTTCAGCCTGGCCTGGGTGACCTACGGCGTGGTGCTCAACGTCTCCCGCGGCCTTTCCACCGACCCGCTCGTGGTGCGCTTCAGCGGCGTGTCGGACACCTCCTGGCGCGGGGCGGTGGCCCGGTCGTCGGGTACCGCGCTCGGCGTCGGTACCGCCCTCGGCGTGGTGTCCGTGCTGGCCGGGCTGGGCCTCGGCGGCCGGGTGGGGCCCGCGTTCGTCTGCCTCGGGGTCATGCTGCCGGGGCTGCTGCTCCAGGACGCCTGGCGGTTCTCGTTCTTCGCCGCGGGCGCCGGGCGGAAGGCGTGTCTCAACGACCTCGTGTGGGGCGTCGCGCTCGTCCCCGCCATGGTCGTCGCGGCCCGCGTGGGCACCGTGGCCGCGTATCTGCTCGCCTGGGGCGCGTCCGCCACGGTGGCGGCGGGGTACGGCTACGTCCAGTCCGGCATCCGGCCCCGGATGGCCGAGGCGCGCGGGTGGCTTCGCGAGCAGCGCGACCTCGGCTACCGGTACCTGGTCGAGAACGTCAGCCTCAGCGGCGCCAGCCAGCTGCGGGCGTACGGGCTCGGCGCGATCGCCGGGGTCGGCGCGGTGGGTGCGGTGCGGGGCGCCGAGCTCCTGATGGGCCCGTTCCTCGCCGTGCTGATGGGTCTGTCGCTGGTCACCGTCCCGGAGGCGGCACGGGTGCTGCGGCAGGCCCCGCACCGCCTCGGCCCGTTCTGCCTCCGACTGGGCGGCGGGCAGGCCGCCGCAGCGCTGATCTGGGGCGGGCCGCTACTGCTGATGCCGGACCGGCTCGGCGAGCTCGTCCTGGGCGGCGTCTGGCACTCCGCCTCGCAGCTCATCCTGCCGATCACCCTCGGCGTCGCGGGCGCGGGCCTCGGCACCGGCGCGGCGGCCGGGCTGCGTGCGCTCGGCGCGGCCCGGCACAGCCTGCGCTGCCAGCTGTTCGCCTCCTGCTGTTACGTCGGTGGCGGGCTCGGCGGAGCCGCCGCGGCCGGCACGGTCGGCTCGGCCTGGGGCGTCGCCGCCGCGACCGTCAGCGGCTCGGCTGTGTGGTGGCTGCAACTGCGGTCCGCCCTGCGCGAGCACCACCACGACTCCGTTCCCGAAGTGAGGACCTCATGACCGACCGACCCAGGCTGAGCATCGGCCTGCCCGTGTACAACGGCGAGGAGTACCTGGCCGAGTCGCTCGACGCCCTGCTCGGCCAGACCTACGAGGACTTCGAACTGGTCATCTCCGACAACGCCTCGACCGACGGGACCGAGGGCATCTGCCGCGAGTACGCCGCGCGGGACTCGCGCGTCCGGTACCTCCGGCTGCGCCGGAACATCGGCGCCACACCCAACCACAACCGGGTGTTCGCCGAGTGCCGCGGCGAGCTGTTCAAGTGGGCCTCGCACGACGACCTCTACGGCCGGGACCTGCTGCGGGCTTGCGTGGAGGCGCTGGACGAGCGGCCGGACGTGATCCTCGCCCACGCCGACCAGGCCGTCATCGACGGCGACGGCCAGGTGAAGGTCCCCTACGAGTACACGCTCGCCACCGACTCACCGCACCCGCCGGAGCGCTTCCGCAGCATGCTGTTCGAGCCCGGCGGTGACGACTTCTACGGGGTGATCCGGGCCGACGCGCTGCGCCGGGTCAAGCCGATGGACAGCTACCACCACGCGGACCGCACGTTCGTCGCCGAGATCGCCCTGCACGGGCGCTTCCACCAGGTGCCGGAGCTGCTGTACTTCCGCCGCGACCACCCCACCCGCGCCGAGCGGGCGAACCCCTCCAAGCGCGCCCGGTGCGTCAACCTGGACCCGCGCCGGGCCGGGCCGCTGCACCCGACGCCCCGGCTGCTCGCCGAGTACGTCTGGGGTTTCGCCTCGGCGATCCGGCGGGCGCCGCTCTCCGCGGCCGACCGGCGCGCCTGCTACCGCCACCTGGCCGCGTGGATGACCAGCCGGGTCCGGCCGGGCGCCGGCGAGCGGGTCGAGGACCGCGCCCCGGTCGACCCGGGCGGGCTCACGATCTCCGTCGACGCCCTCGTCGCCGGCCGTGAGGGGAGGCGGGCGTGAAGCGCGCGACACGGGTGGGGGTGTTCGGGCTGCTCGGCTCCGGCAACCTCGGCAACGACGGGTCGCTCGAGGCCGTGCTCGGCTACCTGAGCGCCGAGCACCCGGAGGCGGTCGTGGACGCGCTGTGCGGCGGACCCGAGGCCGTCACGGCCCGGTTCGGCATCCCCGCGACGCGGCTGCACTGGTACCGCGGGGAGTACCGGACCGCGTCGCGTGCGGGCGCGATCGCGGGGAAGGGCCTGGGCAAGCTCGTCGACGTCTTCCGCACCGCCGCCTGGGTGCGCCGGCACGACGTGGTGATCGTGCCGGGCATGGGCGTCCTGGAGGCCACACTACCACTGCGGCCGTGGGGCTTCCCGTACTCGCTGTTCCTGCTCTGCGCGAGCGGCCGGGTGCTCGGCACCAAGGTCGCGCTGGTGAGCGTCGGTGCCGCCGAGATCGGCAACCGGCCGACCCGGGCCCTGGTGCGCTGGTCGGCGCGGCTGGCCGCGTACCGGTCGTACCGGGACGCCCAGTCGCGCGACGCGATGCGGGCGATGGGCGTGGACACCGCGCGCGACGAGGTCTACCCGGACCTCGCGTTCTCCCTGCCGGCGCCGGATTGGGGTATCCCCTGCTCGGAGCTTGTCGGAGAGCTTGGGGAAGCGCCTCCGGGCGCGCCGGGCCGAGTCTGCGTCGGTGTCATGGACTTCCACGGCGGCGACGACGACCGCGCCCGGGCCGAGGAGATACACCGGCGCTACCTCGACGGGACGATCCGGTTCGTCCGCGCGCTGGTCGAGGAGGGCAGGCCGGTCCGGCTGCTCACCGGCGACCAGTGCGACGCGTCGGTGGTCGCCGCGATCCTCGACGCGGTGGACTCGCCGCTGGTCACCGCCGCCGAGCCGGCCTCACTGGCCGATCTGATGAAGGAGATGGCGGCCGCCGAGACCGTGGTCGCGGTCCGCTACCACAACCTGATCTGCGCGCTGAAGACCGGCACACCGGTGCTCGCCCTCAGCTATGCGGCGAAGAGCGACGCGCTCATGGACCGGATGGGCCTTGGCGCCTACTGCCACCCGGCGCGCGAGGTCGACGCCGACCGGCTGCTCGAGCAGTTCCGGGCGCTGGAGAAGCACTCGGCCGAGCTGCGGCAGACCCTCACCGAGCGGAACCAGGCCGCCGCCCGGCAACTGGAGCACCAGTTCACCGCCTTGACCGCGGCCCTGTTCCCGACGACAGACCACGCCCACACCCACGCCCTACGGAAGGCCCCATGAAAGCGACCGAAGTCCCGGAGATCGCCGGGGCGTACCTGTTCGAGCCGACGCCGTACGCCGACGAGCGCGGCTTCTTCTGCCGCACCTTCGACGCCGACGTGGCCCGCTCGGTGGGTCTCGACCCGGACGCCTTCGTCCAGGACAGCCTGTCCCGCTCGGTCCGGGGCGTGCTGCGCGGCATGCACCTGCGCTCCGGCGCCGGCGAGGCCAAGCTGGTGCGGTGCTCGTACGGGAGGATCTTCGACGTCGTCGTGGACCTGCGGCCCGACTCGCCGACGTACCGGGGCCGGGCCTTCTTCGAGCTGTCCGGCGAGACGCAGGCGACCCTCTACATCCCGGCGGGGTGCGCGCACGGCTTCCAGGCGCTCACCGAAACCGCTGACACCTCCTACCGGATCGACCGCCCGCACGATCCGGCCGAGGACGTGACGATCGCCTTCGACGACCCGGAGCTCGCCATCCCCTGGCCGCTGCCGGTCACCTCGATGTCCCAGCGGGACCGGAAGGCGCCGAGCCTTGCCGAGATACTGCGGCACAAGGAAGGGTGAAGTCGGTTTGGGACCCGAAGAGTTCCGCCTGCCCCGGTCGCGGGCGGCCAACGAGCGGCTGCACGCCATGATCCCCGGGGGCGCGCACACCTACGCCAAGGGCGACGACCAGTACCCCGAGAACCTGGCCCCGGTCATCAGCCACGGCCACGGCGCCCACGTGTGGGACATCGACGGCAACCGCTACATCGAGTACGGCTCCGGCCTGCGGTCGGTCAGCCTGGGCCACGCCCACCCACGGGTGATCGAGGCGGTGCGGCGGGAACTCGACCGCGGCAGCAACTTCGTCCGGCCGTCCATCATGGAGGTGGCGGCCGCGGAACGCTTCCTGGCCACGGTGCCGACCGCCGAGATGGTGAAGTTCGCGAAGAACGGCTCCGACGCCACCACCGCCGCGGTGCGCCTCGCCCGCGCCGCCACCGGGCGCCCGCGGGTGGCCATCTGCGCCGACCATCCGTTCTTCTCCACCGACGACTGGTTCATCGCCACCACGCCGATGTCCGCCGGCATTCCGGCGCCGACGTCCGACCTCACCGTGACGTTCCCGTACGGAGACCTGACCGCCACGGAGGAGTTGCTCACCCGCCACCACAACGAGGTCGCCTGCCTGATCCTCGAACCCGCCACCCACACCGAGCCTCCGCCCGGCTACCTCGAGGGCCTCCGCGAACTGGCCGACCGGCACGGCTGCGTGCTGGTCTTCGACGAGATGATCACCGGCTTCCGCTGGTCCGAGGCGGGCGCCCAGGGCCTGTACGGCGTCGTCCCCGACCTCTCCACGTTCGGCAAGGCGCTGGGCAACGGGTTCGCCGTCTCCGCGCTGGCCGGGCGCCGCGACCTGATGGAGCGGGGCGGCCTGCGTCACTCCGGCGACCGGGTGTTCCTGCTGTCCACCACGCACGGTGCGGAGACGCACTCCCTGGCCGCCGCGATGGCCGTGCAGACCACCTACGCCGAAGAGGGCGTCACCGCGCGGCTGCACGCCCTCGGCGAGCGGTTGGCCGCCGGGGTCCGCGACGCCGCGGCCGTCATGGGCGTCGGCGACCACGTCGTCGTCCGGGGCCGGGCCAGCAACCTGGTCTTCGCCACCCTCGACGAGAACCGGCAGCCCTCGCAGCAGTACCGCACCCTGTTCCTGCGGCGGCTCCTCGCGGGCGGGGTGCTGGCCCCGTCGTTCGTGGTGAGCAGCGCGCTCACCGACGCCGACATCGACCACACCGTCGACGTGGTGGCCCAGGCGTGTGCGGTGTACCGGAAGGCACTGGACGCCGCCGACCCCACCCCCTGGCTGGCCGGACGACCGGTGAAGCCCGTGTTCCGCCGCTTGGCGTGACGCCCGCGCGACGGGCCGTCAGCGGCACTCCTGCCGACCGGCGTCGGCCATCGGATCGGCCATCCGATCGGCCATCCGATCGGCCAGCCGGTCGACCAGCCAGGCGGCCGCGGGTGTCACCGCCAGCGCGGTGCACCAGCCGCCGAGGACATCGGTCGGGTAGTGCGCGCCCAGGGCGACCTGCGCCCAGCCCATGGCGGCGCCGGCAACCAGGGCCGCGGCGAGCACGAGTGACATGCCGGCCGTCCTGCCGAGGCCGAGCCGGCCGGTCACGAGCAGCGCCACCACGAGCGCGAGCGCGGTGAGGAAGGCGGTGTGCCCGCTCGGGTAGGACAGGTTGGCGTCGCCGTGGATGGTGCGTCCCACCAGGTGCTTGAGGAGCGTCGCCGTCCCCACGGCCATGCCGGCGCCGGCGACGAGGAGCACCGCCGCGCGAGGACGCCGAAGGAGCAGGCAGCCCGTCACGGCGGCCACGACCAGCGTCGCCGCTCCGGCGGGCTCCCCCAGGAAGTCGATGGCCAGGGCGACGCGCCGCCACGGCGGTCGCACACTGTCCGCCGTCGGCTCGACGATCCATCCATCCACCCCGCCGGGCTCGCCGTGCCCGGCGTACACGACCCCGAGCACGGCGACCACCAGCGCGGCGAGCGCCGCGATCAGCCCGAGCCACGCGCGCAGGCCCCGGGGCAGCACCGCGGGCGCCGGCCGGCCGGTCACCGTCAGCTCACCGGGACGGGCAGGATGCGGCGCAGCGGGTCCTGCGGGAGCCTGCCGTGTCGCTTCCACTCCCGGGGGTACCCGACGGACACCTCCTGGAAGCGCACCCCGTCCTCCACGGTCACCCGCGGGATGTGCAGATGGCCGTAGACGACCGTCTCGGCGCGGAACCGCACATGCCAGTCGGCGGTCAGCTCGGTGCCGCACCACAGCGCGAAGTCGGGGTAGCGGAGCACCTGGGTGGGCAGCCGGGTGAGCGGCCAGTGGTTGATGAGCACGGTCCGCAGCTCGGGGTCGCAGGCGGCGAGCCGCCGCTCGGTCTCCGCGACCCGGGCCCGGCACCAGGCGTCGAGGGTCGGGTACGGGTCCGGGTGCAGGAAGTGCTCGTCGGTGCAGATCACACCGGCCTCGTGGGCGTGGGCGAGCGCCGCTTCCTTGGTGTGGATGCCGTCGATCCGGAAGGTGTAGTCGTAGAGGAGGAACAGCGGCGCGATGGTCAGCGGGCCGCCGCTGCCCCGCCACACCGGGTACGGGTCCTCGGGGGTGACGATTCCCTTGGCGCGGCACATCTCGACCAGGTGCTGGTAGCGGGCGACGCCGCGCAGGTCGAGCGGATCCTTGGGATGGGTCCACAGCTCGTGGTTGCCCGGCGACCAGATGACCTTGGCGAACCGTTCGCTCAGCAGGCCCAGTGCCCATTCGATGTCCGTGGACAACTCGCCGACGTCCCCGGCGACGATCACCCAGTCGTCGTCGGAGCCCGGCCGCAGCCGCTCCACGATCGCCCGGTTCTCCTCGTAGGCCACGTGCAGGTCGCTGATGGCGAGAAGCTCGCCCCGGTGCGTGCCGCCCATTACTTCTCCTGTCTCCCGAAGGTCATCGTCGTCGGTTCGGTCGCGGTGTGTCCTGCCACGGCGGGACACCGTCCGGTGCCCCGGCCCGCCGCGGTGCGGTGGCCGCCCGGCCGGCGGGCCGCGGGCCCCGGCGGCACCATCGCCACGTCCGGCTCGCGCACCCCGGCCCGCTGGGGCACCGTGGGAGGGACAACCGGACCACCGCACGGAGCGCGAACCGGACCACGGCACGGAACGGAAGGGCCGCCATGTCCCAGCACACCTATCGGGTGACCGAGATCGTCGGCTCTTCGCACGAGGGCCTCGACGACGCCATCCGCAACGGCCTCGCGCGCGCCGCGCAGACCCTGCGCAACCTGGACTGGTTCGAGGTCACGCAGATCCGCGGCCAGATGCTGGACGGCAGGCCGGAGCACTACCAGGTGGGTCTGAAGGTCGGCTTCCGTCTGGAGGACCCGGGGAGCGGCTCCAGCGGCTCCTGAGGCGCCCTCAGTCGCCACGCCTGTGCTTCCCCATGTCTCCCCCTCTTCAGCGGTCCGGCATCGTCCCGCTCATCCGTGTCCGGCCCGCGCGTGCCGCGCGTCCTGCCTGAGCAGCAGCGTACGGGAGTTGACGCGGGGGCACACAGGCGCCTCAGGCCCGACGCCGCGCGGCCCCGTCGGACGCCCCGGACGCCCCCTGACCGGCGGGGCGGTCCCTGACGGGCGCCTCCCAGTCGATGCGGTGGCCGGTGAGCCAGTCGTCGGCGCCCGCGCTCGCCCGGCCCAGCCGGTACGGCAGCACGGTGTCCCGCAGTATCCGGCCCACCGGGCCCGGGGTGGTGTGGCGTGACATCGCGGCGCTGGCGGCCACCACCCGCTCCACCCGCTCCCGGCGCAGCGCCTCGAAGGCGGCGAACGCCCGTCGCGGGGGCAGGTCGCGCAGACACCTGGCGAGCATCACACCGTCCTCGATCGCCATCGAGGCACCCTGGGCGGCGTTGGGCGCGGCGGCGTGCGCCGCGTCCCCGATGACGATCATCGCCTCGCGGGACCAGGTGGGGGTGGAGGCGATGTCGTAGGCGCCGCTGGCGACGATGGAGTCCCCGGTGGCGCGGACGATGCCGGCGGCCGGGGTCCGGTCCTCCGCGAAGAGCCCGGCGACGCGGTCCCGCCACTGGTCCGGCGTGACGGCCGCCAGCTGCTCCTTGGGCAGTTCGGGGCCGGGCACGTTGGCGAACCACCAGACCTCACCGTCCGGGGCCACCGTGCAGCCGAAGAAGGCGTGCCTGCCGTAGATCATGGTGTAGGCGCCGGGCTCGGGGGGTTCGGGGACGTCCCGGGTGTAGCCGCAGACCGTGGTCTGGCCCGTGTACCGGGGCCGCGGCGCCGCCGCGTCGATGAACTTCCGGGTCGTCGAGTGGATGCCGTCCGCGCCGATGAGCACGTCGCCCTGCGCGCGGCCGCCGTCGGCGAAGGAGGCAACCATGGTCCCGTGCGGCGTGGTGTGCGCGGCGACGAAGCGCTTGCCGTGCTCGATGCGCACCCCACGCCGCTCCGCCTCCTCGTGCAGCACCCGGTAGAGGGTGGCGCGCTTGAGCGTGCGGGGTCCCGCCGCGCCGGGTGCGCGGTCCCGGCGTCCGGCGATCGGCCGCGAGCCGAGCCGCTTGCCGGTGTTGCTGACGAAGTCGACCCGGTCGGCGGGGAAGGAGTGGGCGAGCAGCGGCTCGTGGGCGTCGATGGTGCGCAGCGCCTCGACCCCGTTGGCGAAGACGGTGAGGAACGCGCCCACGTCGTCCGCGCCACTGGGGTACGCCTCGTGGACGACCGCGTCGATCCCGGCCTTCCGCAGGGCCATGGCGGTCACCACTCCGGCGATACCGCCACCGATGATCAGGGCGTTGGTCATGCTGCTCCATACGGGTCGGGGTCGGGCATGCGTTCGCGGAACAGCGCTATCAGGACCGATCCGCACCGTCCAGACCCCGGACCGGCTACGAGCCGGTCAACCGTGCGAGCAGCAGGGGGAGTTCAGCCGGTTTGCGCGTCGTCAGCGGGTTTCTCGGCGAGCTGCTCGGAGGGGGCCTCGGTGTAGGCGATCACCTGCTGGGGGCGGAGCACCTGGCCGCGCCAGACGTATCCGCGCCGCACCGTCCGGGCTATCGAGCCGACCGGACGGCCGTCGTCCGCCGGCCGGCTGCCGACGATCTCGTGCCGGGACGGGTCGATCGCGCCCTCGTCGTGCACATCGGCGACGTCGCAGGCGGCGAAGAGCCGGATGAGCCGGCCGTCCAGCCAGCGCAACGCGACCGCCGCCTGCTCAGGGTCGGCCGGTCCGTCGCCGCCCTCGGTGAGGTCGGTCAACCAGTCGGCCAGCCGGAGCAGTTCGGGCACCACCGGGTGCGGTTGGTCCGCCTCGGCGCGCCGGCTCAGCTGCTCGGCGCGGAGTTCGGCGGCCTCGGCGCGCAGCAGTTCGTTCTCGGCGCGCAGCCGGGCCAGCCGGCTTCGGGTGAGTGGGTTCCATGACATCGTCGTCTCCCCTGTGGCGATGTCCGGGCCATCGCCGACGGCGTCGGTTCATCCTGATCATGCCAAGGCGGGGGCCAAGGGCGGTCTCCGTACGGAGGCGGTGGTGGGGATGCCCAGTGTGCCGCCAGGCCACCGGCGCGTACAGCACATCGCCATGTTCCTTCACCGGCGTGTCCCGGCTACTTCAGCAGGCGGGACATCCGTCGGTCGGCCAGCGGCTTGCCACCGGTCTGGCAGGTGGGGCAGTACTGGAGGGAGGAGTCCCGATAGGACACTTCCAGGATGGTGTCACCGCAGACCGGGCAGGGCTCGCCGGTCCGCCCGTGCACCCGCATCCCGGTCTTCTTCTCCGCCTTGAGATCTCCGGCCGCCAGCCCGCGGGAGCGCTCGACGGCGTCCGACAGTGTGGAACGCAGCGCCTGGTAGAGGGCTTCGGTCTCGTTCTCGGTCAGGTCGGCCGCGAGCCGGAAGGGTGACATCCGCGCCGCGTGCAGGATCTCGTCCGAGTAGGCGTTGCCGATGCCCGCGATGACGGACTGGTCACGCAGGACCCCTTTGATCTGGTGCCGCACACCCCGCAGCAGCCCGGCGAACACCTCCGGGCCGAAACCCTCGGCGAGCGGGTCCGGACCCAGCCGGGCGATGCCCGGCACCGCCTGCGGGTCGTGCACGACGTACACCGCGAGCCCCTTCTTGGTGCCCGCCTCGGTGAGGTCGAAGCCGCTGCCCTGCCCCGCGCCCTCCCCGGCGGGGCCGCCCGCCGGCTCCGCCAGCACGGCGCGCAGCGCCAGCGGCCCCCGGCCCGGGCGCGGCGGGATGGGCGGCAGATCGGTCCGCCAGCGCAGCCAGCCGGCCCGCGCGAGATGGACGATCAGATGCGGACCGTCCTCGGTGGTGAGGTCGAGGAACTTGCCGTGCCGCCGGGCCGCGCGGACGGTACGCCCCTCCAGCGCGCCGACCGGCGGATCGTAGGTCTTCAGCACGCTCACCGCGACCGGGTACACATGGGCGATCTCCCGGCCGACGGCGTGCTCGGTCAGAAACCCGGCGAGGGCCTCCACCTCGGGCAGCTCCGGCATGGCACCAGTCTGCCGCAGCCCGCCCGCCCGGCAACCGCAGCCGGCCTCCCGGTCTGCCGGTGCTGACGGCGGTCGATCCGGCGGTGACATGGCATCCGGCGCCCCTGGGCGATGCCGGTAGCCTGCGCGATGGCGGTATGTCCGGCTCATGCGCGAGTGCTCCTTGCGCCCGGCTGCCCTGGAGGGGACGGATGACCGAGCAGCATGTGGTGACCTGGGAGGTCACCGGGAGCGGCGGGTACGAGACGGCGTGGGTGACGATCTCGGGCACCGGACTGCGGGCCCAGGGCCGGGTGCTGGCGCTGCGCCCCGAGCCGTACTGGATGGCGTACGAGCTGGAGACCGGCCACGGCTATGTGACCCGGCGCCTCCAGATCACCGCCGAGACGGTGTCCGGCAGCCGCCGCCTGGACCTGCGGCACGACGGCGGCACCTGGACGGCCGGCGGCAAGCCGCTGCCCGAGGTGGACGGCGCGCTCGACTGCGATCTGGGCATGTCGCCGATGACCAACACGATGCCGGTGCTCCGCCATCAGTTGCACACCAATCCGGGTGAGCGGGAGTTCCTGATGGCCTGGGTGTCGGTGCCCGATCTGACCGTCCGACCGTCCCGGCAGACGTACACGCATGTGGGGGTGACGGAGCGCGGGGCGCGGATCCGCTACGCGTCGGGGGACTTCTCCAGCGATGTCGAGTTCGGCCGGGACGGGCTGGTGCTCACCTACCCCGGCATCGGACACCTGCTCCGCACCGACTGATGCCCCGGCGGTCGGCCTGACGCCGCCACCAGAGCCGCGGTGAACGGGTGGGCGGGCCGGTCCAGCACCTGGGCGGTGGGGCCCTGTTCGACGATCTCGCCCGCGTCGAGGACGGCGATCCGGTCGGCCGGCGCCGCGGCGTCCAGGTCATGGGTGATCAGCACCAGGGCCAGGTCGTCGCGTTCCCGCAGCGGCCCTGCCAGCAGGTCGAGGATGCCGCGCCGGGTGACCGGGTCCAGGCCGGAGGTGATCTCGTCACAGATCAGCACCCGGGGCCGGGCCAGCAGCGCGCGGGCGAGCGCGGCGCGCTGGAGTTCCCCGCCGGAGAGTTCGCCGGGCCGCCGCCGCACCAGCTTCTCGTCCAGCCCCATCCCGGCGAGCGTCTCCCGCGCCTCGGCGGCGGCCTCGCCGGGGGTGGCGCCGCGCAGCCGCACCGCGGTACGGGCCACCTGGCCGAGCACCGGCCGGTACGGGTCGAAGGCCGCCCGGGCGTCCTGGAAGACGTACTGCACCGCGGCGAGTTGCGCGCGGCTGCGGGCGCGCAGGCTGCGCGGCAGCGGTGTGCCGTCCAGTCGCACCTCGCCCTGGTAGTCGCGGTGCAGCCCGGCCAGGCACCGGGCGAGGGTGGTCTTTCCGCTGCCGGACCGGCCGACGACGGCCAGGCAGCGGCCGGAGCGCACGGCGAGGCCGGCTTCGCGCAGCACGGCGACGCGGCCGTGCCGCGCGGTGAGCGCCCGCGCCCGCAGCACCACCGCGCCGTCGCCCCCGGAGGGCCGGGCGCCGGGCGCGGCAGCCGCGCCCGGCGCCGCGGGCCGGCGCGGCGCGGCCGATCCGCCGGATGCGGCGGTCTCGGCGCCCGGGGCGGCCGAGCCGGGCGCGCCGGCGGGCCCTGAGGTGGCGGCAGGCTGGGCCCCGGTGGCGGCGGGCCGGGCGGCGGAGGCGGCCGCGGCGGCGAGGAGTTCGCGGGTCCACGGGTGGCGCGGCGCCAGCCGGATCCGCTCGGCCGGGCCGGACTCCACCACCCGCCCGTCCTTCATCACCACGATCTCATCGGCGAGTTCGCGGACCACCTCCAGGTCGTGGCTGAGCAACAGCACCGCGATGCCCTGGGCGGCGAGCGCGGCGAGTTCGCCGACGATCCGCCGCTTGGTCAGCGCGTCCTGTCCGGTGGTGGGTTCGTCGGCCACCACCACCCGCGCGCCGAGCAGCAGAGCCTGGGCGATGACGACCCGCTGCTGCTGGCCGCCGGAGAGCTGGTGCGGGTAGCGGCGCAGCAGTTCCTCACCGTCCGGGAGCTGGGCGAGTTCCAGGGCGCGCAGCACGCGTGCCCGGATCGCGTCCCGCCGTTCGCGGCGCGGCAGCGCGCGCGCCCGGGTGCGGGCGATGTCCTGCAGCAGAGCCCCGACGCGGCGGACCGGGTTGAGTACGGCGGCGGGGTGCTGCGGCACATAGCCGACCAGCCCTTCCTCGACCCGGACCTCGCCCGACACCACCGCGCCGGGCGGGTACTCGCCGAGCAGCGCCAGGCCGGTGGTGGTCTTGCCGCTGCCGGACGCGCCGATCAGGGCGGTCACCGCGCCGGGACGGGCGGTCAGGCTCACCCCGTCGACGATGGCCCGGCCGGCGATCTCGACCCGCAGTTCCCGGATTTCGGCCACCGCGCTCATCGGTGGGACTCCCTTCGCCGGCCGTCGCGCGCCAGCGCGGCGTCGAACAGCAGGTTGGTGCCCATCGAGAGGGCGACGATCAGCAAGGCGGGGACGACCACGGCCCAGGGCTGCACGAACAGCCCGGTGCGGTTGCGGTCCACCATCACGGCCCAGTCGGCGGCGTCCGGTTCGACGCCCACCCCCAGGAAGGCGGCGGTCGCCACCAGGTAGAGGACCCCGGTCAGGCGGACGCCCGCGTCGGCGGTGAGGGTGCGCAAGACAGCCCGGCCGACGTAGCCGAGCGCGATCCGCCCCCAGCTCTCGCCCTGCATGCGCAGCGCCTCCACCGCCGGGCGGGCGGCCACCTCGGCCGCGGTGGCCCGCACGATGCGGGCCGCGTCGGGGATGTTCACCAGGGCGACCAGCAGCGCCAGTCCCGCCGCACCTGGCGCGTAGACGGAGGCGACCAGCAGTACCGCCAGCAGGGACGGCACCGCCAGCAGCACATCCAGCGGCCGCATCAGCACCTCCTCCAGCCACGGCCGGTGGGTGAGCGCGGCAGTGAGGCCCAGGGGCAGGGCGACGGCGTAGGCCAGCGCGGTCGCCGCGAGCGCGACCACCACCACCGACCGGCCGCCGAGCAGCACCTGCCGCCACACGTCGCGTCCGACGAAGTCGGTGCCGAGCCAGTGGCCGCCGCCGAGGGTGAAGGAGGCCGCACGGTCGCCCGGGTCACCTGCGAACAGCGGCCCGAGCAGGGCCAGCAGCAGCGGGGCCGCGACCAGCAGCGCGCCCAGCCCGTATCTGCCCAGCCTCGCCCTGGCCGGTCCGCATCTGCCCCGCCCCGGCCCGGCCGGCCCGTAGGTACCCGGCCGCGCCCCGGTCTGCCGCGGTCCGCCCGGCTTCGGTCCGCCCCGCTTCGTCCGACCGGTCATGCCGCCACCCCCGCCCGGGGCGCCAAGCGGTGCGCGACCAGGTCGGCGCCGAGATTGAGCGTGACGGAAACCAGCCCGAAGACGACCGCGAGGCCCTGGACCACCGGCACGTCCCGCGCCGCCACCGCGTCCATGAGGACCGTGCCCAGGCCCGGGATGACGAAGAGCGCCTCCACCACGATCACCCCGCACAGCAGCCAGTCGACGGTGCGGGCCAGCTGTTGTGCCGCCGGCGAGACGGCGTTGGGCAGTGCGTGGGCATAGCGGACGCGGGCTCGGGAGACCCCGTAGCGGCGCGCCTGGGCGACGTACGGCGAGGCCAGCGCGTCGATCATGCCGGCGCGCACCAGCCGGCTGATCGAGCACACCGGCCGGGACAGCAGCACCAGCACCGGCAGCACCAGCGCCGCCGGATGAGCGGCCAGGTCGGTGCCGTAGCCGACGGCCGTGGGCGGCAGCCACTCCAGCCGGAGGGCGAAGACCGTCACCAGCAGCACGCCGAACGCGAACTCCGGGACCGCGTAGATGCCCAGGGTCGCCGAGCTGATCAACCGGTCGGCCAGGCCGCCTTCGCGGCGCGCGGCGAGCACCCCTAGCCCGACCGATACCGGTACCAGCAGGGCCACGGTCAGCCCGGCGAGCAGCAGGGTGGGGCCGAACCCGTCGGAGAGGTAGCTGGTGACGGGGCGTCCGGAGGCGAGCGAGGTGCCGAAGTCGCCGTGCCCCATCCCGGCCGCCCAGTCCGCCAGCCGCTGGTAGGCCGGCCGGTCCAGCTCCATTTCCTCGCGGATCGCGGCGATCCGCGCCGGATCGGGCTGGTCACCGGCGAGCGAGGTGGCGGCGTCGCCCGGCAGGGCCTCGGTGAGCGCGAAGACCAGCACCACCAGGGCGGCGATCTGCAACACCCCCAGGACCAGCCGCCGCACCAGCCAGGAGCGCAGACCGCTCACGCGAGCCAGACCCGGTCGAAGCGGGCCCAGTCCAGGGTGTTGGCGGGGGCCCGGTCTTCCACGCCGCGCACCGTCCGCGCCGTGCCGACGATCCAGTCGGCGAAGCCCCAGATCAGGAATCCGCCCTCGGCGTACAGCCGGCGCTGCATGCGCTCGTAGACCGCGGCGCGCTGCTTGTCGTCCCTGGTGGACTGGGCCTGCTGGTAGAGGGCGTCGAAGTCCTTGTGCTTCCAGTGGGTGGCGTTGGTGGTGGAGTCGGTGAGCAGCCGCTGGGAGATGTGCGATTCGATGGGCATGGCGCCGGAGCGGTAGCAGCACAGGGTGCCGGAGTCGAGGATGTCGGCCCAGTAGCTGTCCTTGCTGCCCATCCGGACCTTGATCGTGACGCCCGCCTTGGCGGCCTGGTCACGGAAGATCCCGGCGGCCTCGGTGAATCCCGCGGCGACGGCCGAGGTGTCCAGGGTGACCCGGAGGTCCTCGGCACCGGCCCTCTTGAGCAGGTGGCGGGCGCGGTCCAGGTCCTGCTCGCGCTGCGGGAGACCGTCGGCGTAGTACTGGTATCCCTTGCCGAAGAGGTCGTTGCCGATTTCGCCCGCGCCGGAGAGGGCGCCGTCGATCAGCTCCTGGCGGTCGGCGATGAGGAAGAACGCCTCCCGGACCCGCTTGTCGTCGAAGGGCGCCCGGTCGGTCTTCATCGCGAAGCCCTGCATGGCGCTGTTGCGCAGTCGGACGATTCTGATCCGGCCACCGTGCTCATGGGCGCGGGCGGTGGTCGGGTTGAGCTCGTGGGCGTACTCGATCTGCCCGCCGAGCAGGGCGTTGATGCGTGCCGACTCCTCGTTGGCGACGATCAGCTCCAGCTCGTCGAGGTGCGGCGCGCCGTCCCAGTAGTCGTCGTTGCGCCGGAAGACCGCCTTCCGGCCGGGGGCGAAGGAGACGAAGCGGAAGGGGCCGGAGCCGATGGGTGCGCGGTCGAAGTCGTCGGCGCCCTTGGGGACGATGTACGCGCCGAACGCGGCGAGGATGTCGGGGAATTCGGCGGTGGGCCGCTTGAGCCGGAATTCGATGGTGCGCTTGTCCGTGGCCCGGCTGGCCGCCAGGTCGATGGGCTCAAGCGATGCCTTGGCGCGGTAGGCCTTCTTCGGGTCGGCGATGCGCCGGTAGCTGTACAGGACGTCGTCGGCGGTGACCGGCTTGCCGTCGTGGAAGGTCGCCTCGCGCACGGTCACCTTCCAGCGGTCGAGTCCGGCGTTCGGCTCCCAGCCCGAGGCAAGCCGGGGGACGGCGGACATGTCCGCGCCGTAGTCGGCCAACTTGTCGAAGAGGGCCTTGGCGCGGGCGGCGTCCGCGAAGAGATTGGTCAGGTGCGGGTCGAGGGTCTCGCTCGCGCCACCGCCGGCGAAGGCGGCTCGCAGCCGTCCGCCGCGCTTGGGCTTGCCGCCCTCGTCACCGGAGTCGGCGGGGCCGGAGGATCCGCATCCGGCGAGGGTGAACGCGCCGAGGCCGGCGGCCCCGGCCGCGCCGGTGGCGGCGAGGAAGCCGCGGCGGTGCAGACCGGGGGTGGATGTGCCGATGGGGGTGCGGGCGGGGTGGTGCCGGTCCGGGGACGGGGTCATGGGGTGCTCCTTACGGGGGATGGGGGTGGGGGTTGTCGTCCGTTACGCGTCCGGCGTCAGCCGGGCGACGAGGTGCAGCCGGTCGCCGTCCGCCGCGCCCGGCTGCTGATCGCCCGGGTCCTGATCGCCCGGCCGCGCGTCGCCCGGCTGCCGGCCGTACGGCTCCTGGTCGCCGGGCTGCCAGGGCGGTTCCGTGCGCGGGCCCGGCCCGTCGTGCAGCGCGAGCACCGTGAAGCCGTGGGTGGCGAGCACGTACCGCAGTTCCTGGGGGAAGAGCAGCCGCCAGGCCGAGCGCTGTTCGACCGGTGGCGTGCCGTCGTCGGTGGTCCACACCCGCACCCGGCGCAGCAGCTGCGCCGCCCGGTCCACGCCCAGCGTGGTGACGGACCGGTAGCGGGTGCCCTGCCAGGCGAACCGGCTGACAGCGGGCGCGTCGAGCAGTTCGGTGCGGCCGAGAAAGAAGGCCCCGTTGCGCATCTCGGCGATCAGCAGACCGCCCGGGGCGAGCGCGCGCCGGCAGGAGCGCAGCAGGCCGTCCAACTCCTCGTTGGTGTGGCAGTACAGGAAGGCGCTGTCCAGGCAGACGACGGCGTCGAAGGCCCGCTCCCCCAGGTCGAAGTCGCGCATGTCGGCGCGGACGTAGGTGGGTCCGGGGTGGTGGGCGCGGGCGTGGTCGAGCATCGCCTCCGACAGGTCGGCGGCCACCACGCGGCGTCCGGCGGCGTGCAGCCGGGCGGCGTCGCGTCCGGTGCCGCAGCCGAGGTCCAGGACGCGGGGCCCGGCGCCGTACGCCCGCAGGCAGGCTTCGGCCCAGCGGGCGGCCCGCCGGTCGGGGTCGGGGAACCGGGCCTCGTACAGCGAGGGGTGGTCGGTGAGCAGGTTTCCGGACCCGGTGGCGGTGGTGAGGCTGGTCTCGGAGTCGGCGCAGGGGTCGGAGAACGGGTCGGTCACGGGGTCGGACACGGTGGCGGCCAGGGAGGCAGGCATGGAGTCGGTCATCGAAGGGTGCGTTCCTCAGGCGGCGACGGGGACGGACTGCTGAGGGGTGGGCAGGGCACGCAAGCGGTGCAGCCAGGCCACTCCGGCCGCCGACATCAGGCCGAAGGCGGCGCAGCACAGCCAGGGCAGTGCCTCGGTGCCGCCGTGTGCGGCCTGGTCCATGGCCCAGCCGACGAGGGTGTTGCCGACGGCGGCGGCGATGCCGGAGACGACGTAGAAGATCCCGAAGTAGGTGCCGGTGAGGTCGGCGCGGCCGAAGGAGGGGATCAGCTCCATCACGAACGGCTGGGCGATCATGGCGCCGAGGTAGAGCAGCAGGGCTCCGGCGAGGACCGGCAGCAGGGCGAGTACGGCCCGCCCGGTGCCGCCCGGGGCGGGTGATCCGGTGGCCAGCAGGGGTGGCAGGAAGGCGAGGCCCATCAGGGCCAGACCGCCCGCGATCCAGCGGGCCCGGCTGCCGCGTTCCTTGAGCGCGCGGGTGATGCGCATCTGGAGGGTGAGGTTGGCGGCGGTGCCGATGAGGAAGACCGCCCCGGCCGCGCCCTCCCAGCCGCTCGCCCGCCGCGCCCCGTCCGGGATCAGCAGATACAGCTGGTTCTCCATGGTGAACAGGCCGACCATGGCGAGTGAGAAGGCGAGGAACGCCCGGTTGGCGAGCACCTCGCGCCAGTCGCCGAGCACGCTGCCGCCGGAGGCGGGAACGGCGCGGGCGGGAAGGACGAGTGCCTGGGCGACGGTGAGGACAGCGAAGATGCCCGCGGCGGTGAGCGCGGAGGCCCGGAAGTCCACCAGCAGCAGGGCGCTGCCGAGCAGCGGGCCGATGAGGGCGCCGGTCGTCGCGAACATGTTGAACAGGGCGAACGCCTCGGCCTTCCGCTCTCCGGCCTCCTGTGCGAGGTAGGCGCGCACGGCGGGGTTGAACAGGGCGCCGGCCAGTCCGCTGAGCACCGAGGCGGCGAGCAGCACCGGCAGCCCGTCGCCGACCGCGAAGAGCGCGAAGCCGCAGGTCCGCAGCGCGCAGCCGGTGATGATGACGCCGCGGGCGCCCAGTCGGTCGGCGGCCGAGCCACCCACGATGAACAGGCCCTGCTGGCTGAGGTTGCGGACGCCCAGGACGATGCCGATGACGGCCGCGGACATCCCCAGGTCTTCGTCGAGGTGCGTGGCGAGGTAGGGGATGAGCAGGTAGAAGCCGGTGTTGACGCCGAGCTGGTTGATCAGCAGGAGGCGGATGGCGGGCGGGAATCCGCGTATCTCCTGCCAGGTCCGGGTCTTCCCCGTCGCCGTCTTGGTCTGTGTCGTCGTCCTGGTCTGGGTCGTCGGGTGCGTCGTCTGTGTCGTCGGCCGCGTCGTCATCGTGTGGTGGCTCCTTGCCGGTGGGTGGTGCGCTCGCCGGTCTCGCGGGGCCGCACGCCCAGTCCGGCGCGGTCGCTGACCCGGACGGTGCCGTCGGTGCCGCCGATGCCGCTCCACGGGTCGTGGGCCAGCAGCAGATGGCCGTCCAGGTCGACCCAGCGGGCCCGGTCGGCGAGGTGGACGGCGGGGGCGATGCCCAGGGAGCTGGCGGTGAGGCAGCCGAGCATCAGCGCGGTGCCGCTGCCGGTGAGGAGTTCGGCGATGCGCAGCGCGGCGTGTACGCCGCCGCACTTGGCGAGTTTGACGTTGACGCCGTGGACCCGTCCGGCGAGCCGGCGGACGTCCTCGTAGCCGACGGCGTCCTCGTCGGCGATGACGGGCAGCGGGGAGCGTGCCGCGAGTGCCGCCAGGGCTTCCGGGTCGCCGGGGGCGGTGGGCTGTTCGACGGCTTCGACGCCGAGGTCGGCGAAGCGCGGGATGAGGGCCGCGGCTTCGGCCGGCGTCCAGGCGCCGTTGGGGTCCAGCAGCAGCCGGACGTGCGGGGCGGCGTCGCGGATGGCGCGTATCCGGGCGAGGTCGTCCCCCGGGTCGGCGGTTCCGGCCTTGGCTTTCAGGAGGGTGAACCCGGCGGCGGCCAGGCAGCCGGCCTGCGCGGCGGCGCGGCCGGGGGTGGTGATCGAGATGGTCCGGGCGGTGGCCGCGGCGGGCGGGGTGAAGCCGCCGAGCAGTTGGTGGACGGCGGCGCCGGCGCGCTTGCCGACGAGGTCGAGCAGGGCGGCCTCCACGGCGGCGGTGACGGCGGGCGGGGTGCCGTCGGCGAGCAGGTTCTCCTCGCGCAGGGCCGCGAGCGCGGTCTCCGGGTCGGGGCAGCGGGCCAGCTCGGCCGCGGCGTCGCTCAGCAGCCGGTGCAAGGTGGCCGCGTCCAGCCCGAAGTAGGCGCTGGCGACGGCTTCCCCGTGGCCGCGCAGGCCGCGGTGTTCGACGCTGATCCAGACCGCGTCACGGGCGGTCATGGTGGAGCGGGAGATGCGCAGTGGCTCGGCGAGCGTCAGGCGAACGGTGCGCAGCAGGGTTTTCATGCGCGGGCCTCAAGGGGTGTGGGGGTGGGGGGCAGCGGGTCGACGACGGTGCGGCAGCGCGCCCAGCCGATGGCCTCGGCGGCGTGCGGATGGGGGATCTCCACCGGGCGGGTGGCGGCGGTGGCGGGGTCGATGCCGTGGGCGTGGGTGAAGTCGTCGTCGTAGACGGTGCCGAGGTAGCGGTGCGGGCCGTCGGGGAAGACGGTGGCGACGACGGCGCCGGGCTGGACGCGGGCGGCCCAGGCGGAGACGAGGGCGACGGCCCCGGTGCTCCAGCCGCCGCTGACGAAGTTGTCGCGGGCCAGCCGGCGGCAGCAGTCCGCGGCCTCGGCGGGGCCGACCCAGTGGATCTCGTCGAAGGCGTCGTAGGCGACGTTGCGCGGGTGGATGCTGCTGCCCAGGCCGCGCATGAGGCGGCTGCGGGCGGGCTGGCCGAAGATGGTCGAGCCGGTGGCGTCGACGCCGATGAGGCGCAGGGCGGGCCAGTGGCGGCGCAGCGGGGCGACGATGCCGGCGCTGTGGCCGCCGGTGCCGACGCTGCACACCAGGACGTCGAGGTGGTCGAGTTGGGTGGCGAGTTCGGCGGCCAGCGAGGCGTAGCCGGCGATGTTGTCGGGGTTGTTGTACTGGTCGGGCCAGTAGGCGCCGGGGAGTTCGGCGAGCAGTTCGCGCAGCCGGGTCAGCCGGGCGGCCTGCCAGCCGCCGGTGGCGGCGGGGCGGTCGACCAGCTCCAGGCGGGCTCCGTGGGCGCGCAGCATCCGGCGCATCGCCGGTTCGAGGTCGGCGTCGCCGACCAGGACGACGGGGTGGCCGAGGGCCTGGCCGGCGAAGGCGAGCCCGATGCCGAGGGTGCCGGAGGTCGACTCCACCACGGGCGCGCCGGGCGCGAGTTCGCCGCGCCGGCGGGCGCCGAGCAGCATGGACACCGCGGCGCGGGCCTTCATGCCGCCCGCGCCGAGTGCTTCCAGCTTGGCCCAGAAGCCGGGTTGGGGGCAGGGCAGGTCGCAGCCGATCCGGGCCAGCGGGGTGCGGCCGAGCAGGGTGAGCAGGTCGGGGTTGGCGCGGGTGGTGTGCAGGGTGGGCGCGGTCACCGGGCGCCTCCGTAGCGGTAGACGAAGCCCGGCCCGCCGTCGAGCCAGAAGAAGGGGTAGGGCTCGGCGCAGACGGCGCTGACCCCGGCGCCCAGGAAGTGCGGCAGTACGGCGCTGCCGGTCTGGGCGAACATCACCAGCGGTTTGCCGTGCCGGGCGGCGTGCGCGCGCAGCGTCTCGAAGGTGTCGTTGCCCAGGGTCATGCCGGAGGCGAGGATGGCGTCGCAGCGGTCGAGTGCGGCGGTCGCGTCGGTGGCGATGGGCTCGCCCCATTCGGTGGTGCCGCCCTTGAGGTCGCAGGGGATGGGCGTCAGGCCGCGGGCCCGCACCGCCTCCAGCAGGGAGTTGACGACGCCGACGACCAGGACGGTCCCGCCCGGGGCGAGGTCGAGCAGGCCGACGACGCCCTGGGCGCGGGCACGGGACTTCTCCAACGAGGTGCCGCCCGGCAGCGGCCAGGGCCGGGCGCCGCTGGCCGGGCCGGTGTGCGGCGCGGTGTGCATCAGATAGGCGTCGAGGGCGGCGATCCGCACCGGCCGCAGCGGGTGGTCCAGCAGGGTGTCGATGTCCGCGCCGACGCAGGTGTCGAGGGCGGTGGCAAAGAGCGTGCCGGGTTCGACGGCGCAGGAGCCGACGGCCCCGGCCAGCCGCAGGCTCAGCACCTCGTTGCGGTAGCCTCCGGCGCGCCCTTCGTGGCGGACCGCCTGGCTGGTGGTGAAGGCGACGGAGATCCGCTGGCGGCGCGGGTCGGGGCCGACCCGTCCGGCACGGACCCGGCGTATCAGGTCCTCGTAACAGCTCATCGGTTCACCACCCGCGGCCGCAGTCCGGCGAGCATTCGCTCAGCCTCGCGGCGGGCGCCGGGGCCGGTGGTGTCGGCGGCCATCACATGGCCGAGGTAGGCGTTGTTGCTGTCCGCCGCCGTCACCGTCGTGCCGGGCGCGGCGAGGTGGACTTCCAGGACGCCGGGGGCGTCCAGGGCGTCCTGGCCGTCGATGTGCTCCAGGGTGCCGGTGGTCTGGGGCACCAGGAAGCCGATGGCGGCGCTGCGCAGCCCGGTGTCGCGGGCGTTGAGGTCGGGGCGGCGGCCGAGGGCGACGTCCACGCAGGCCGCGGCGAGGTCGATGCCGGTGACGTGGCGGACGAGTTCGGTGATGCGGTTGCCCGCCGGGCGCGGGTTGACCTCGACGACCCGGGGGCCGTCGGGGGTGAGTTTGATCTCGGTGTGGGCGACGACGTCGTCCAGGCCCAGGGCGGCGAGGGCGGCGAGCGCGGTCCGCGAGGCCGCGGCGGCGTCGGTCTGGGCAAGGTCGGCGGGGAACATGTGGCCGGTCTCGATGAAGGCGGGGGCACCGCCGACGCTCTTGTCGGTCACCCCGACCACCTCGGTGGTGCCGCGGCACGAGACCGTCTCCACGCTGACTTCGGGGCCCTGGAGCAGCTCTTCGAGGAGCACCTGCGGGGCGCGCCGCTGGCCTCGCGCGTTGACCGGGAATCCGGCCAGTTCCCGGTGGGCGGCGGCCAGCTGCCGTTCGTCGTCGATCCGGCGTACGTACATCCCGGCGCACAGGTCCACCGGTTTGAGCACGAGCGGGTAGCCGATCTCGCGGGCCGCCCGGGCGGTGGCCGGCCAGTCGTCGCAGACCGCGAAGCGGGGACCGGGCACGCCCGCCGCGGCCAGCGTGCGGCGGGTGGCGTCCTTGCGGCAGGCGGCGTGCACGGCTTCGGGCGCGGCGCCGGGCAGACCGAGGTGGCCGGCGATCCGGGCGACGGTGGGCAGGTAGTAGTCGCAGGAGGTGAGGACGCCGTCGAAGCGCAACACCTCGTGCAGCCGGGCGACATGCGGCAGCAGGGCGTCGGCGTCGTTGGTGTCGGCGGTCAGCACATGGGTGGCCGCGAGCAGCGGGTGAGCCGTCCCCTCGGGGGCGGACCGCAGGTAGTGGTGGAGATCGCGGGTGAGGAAGGTGAATTGGTGGCCGCCCTCGCGGATCGCCCGCGGCAGCAGCCTGCTCATCGATCCGACCCAGCTTTCGACCATCAGCAGATGACCCACGGCTCTCCTTCGTCTCGGGCCTTGCATCGGGGCTTCGCATCGGGACTTCGTCTCGAAGCTTTGACCGAGCCCTCACACTAAACGATAATCGTTTTCATTGTCATCTGACTGGACCACAGACCCCTCGAATGCGAGCCCCGTGACCCCCGCCACCACCCGACGCGCCGCCCTGCTGTGCGCACTTGCCGTCAGCGCCACCGTCCTCACCCCGACCGCCCTCGCCGCACCGCAAGCCACGGCCGAAGCCGCGCGCGACGCCCCGCACGGAGCCCCGGCCATCGACTTCGGGCCCTGCCCGGGCGCCGTCCCGGCCCCTCCCCCACCGGACCGGGTGGAGTGCGGCACGCTGAGCGTTCCGCTGGACCACCGGCACCCGCACGGCCGGCAGCTGCGCATCGCGGTCTCCCGGGTGCCCGCCTCCGGCCCCGCGGCCGAGCGGCGCGGCGTGCTCCTGGTCAACCCCGGCGGCCCCGGCGGATCCGGGCTGCCCTACGCGGTGACCAAGCGCGCCAAGCTGCCGGAGAGCGTGCGCCGCGCCTACGACGTCATCGGCTTCGACCCGCGCGGTACCGGGAGCAGCGCGCCTGCCGACTGCGGCCCGATGGGCGGCCTCTTCGACTCCCTGGGCGCCGACCCGGTGCCCCGTGGGAAGGCCGCCGAACAGGCCCATCTGGCCGGCCTGCGCCGGATGGCCGCCGACTGCGCGGCCGGGGTGGGCGAGGCGCTGCCGCATCTGTCCACCGCCGAGACCGCCCGCGACATGGACGCGATACGCGCCGCCCTCGGCGAGCCCCGCATCGCCTTTCTCGGCGTGAGCTACGGCAGCTATCTCGGCGCCGCCTACGCCGCCCGCTTCCCCCACCGGGTCGGCCCGATGGTGCTGGACAGCGTCGTCGGCCCCGGGGACTGGTACGCCTTCGACCTGCGGCAGAGCCGCGCCCTGCTGCGGCAGCGGCAGATCCTCTTCGGCTGGCTGGCCCGGCCGGAGAACGCCGCCCGCTTCCGCCTGGGCGACACCCCCGAGCAGGTCAGGGCCTCCTACCAGCGGGTCCGGGACGGTCTGGCGGCCCGGGCGGTGGACGGCTTCGGCGCCGCCGCGTTCGACCGGGCGGTCTACCGGGCGCTGGGCCGCACCGAGCGCTGGGCACCGCTGGCCGAGGGGCTGCGCGGCTACCTGGACCACGGCGAGGTGTCCGGGCTGCGCCCCGCCGCGCCGTTCGACGGGCCCGCCTCACGCATCTACGAGGCCGCGAACCGCGCGGTCAAGTGCGCCGACGGCCCCGGCCCCGCCCCGGACCGGCTGATCGCCGACATCCGCCGGCTGCGCCGGCTGGACCGGCAGCCGCTGCTCACCGGGATCGAGGCGTCGGTGTGCGCGTACTGGCCGTGGCAGCCGCACCGGCGCACCCCGCTGGGCGGCCCGACGGTACCGCCCGTGCTGCTGGTCGCCTCCGAGCACGACCCGGTCACCCCGATCGAGGGCGCCCGCCGACTGCGCCGCGAACTGCCCGGCTCACGGCTGGTGACCTTGCACGACGACTACTCGCACGGTGTGTTCGCCAGCCGGGGCAACGCCTGTGTGGACTCCACCGCCGCGACCTACCTCACCCAGGGCACCGTCCCGGCCGGGGATGTGCACTGCGCCGGCCCCGGCCTGCCCTGACGCCCCCAGGCTCCTGCGACCCGGCGTCGCCCTGGTGGGCGAACGCGCCCGCGCACCGGCCGTTCCACGCCGCCCGAAGGCGGCCGAAGTGGTACGGATAGCCGCACGTCAAGGCAGGGAGCGGCCGGCATGGAGTGGTTCACCTCGTCCGACTACTGGCTGAGCCGGCTGGTCTTCCAGCGGGGCCTGGCCGCCCTCTACCTGGTCGCGTTCCTCGCGGCGGCCGCCCAGTTCCGGGCGCTGATCGGGGAGCGCGGCATGCTGCCGGTGCCCGACTTCCTGGCGCGGGTGCCGTTCCGCCACTCCCCGAGCCTGTTCCACTGGCGCTACTCCGACCGGCTCTTCGCCGGCTGCGCCTGGCTGGGTGCCGCACTGGCCGCCGCGGTGGCGGCCGGTGCGGCCGACGCCGTGCCGCTGTGGGCGTCGATGCTGATGTGGCTGGTGCTGTGGCTGCTGTACCTGTCGATCGTCAACGTCGGGCAGACCTGGTACGCCTTCGGCTGGGAGTCGCTGCTGCTGGAGACCGGATTCCTCGCCGTCTTCCTGGGCAACGAGGACACCGCCCCTCCGGTGCTGGTGCTGTGGCTGCTGCGCTGGCTGCTGTTCCGGGTGGAGTTCGGCGCCGGGCTGATCAAGATGCGCGGAGACCGCTGCTGGCGCGATCTGACCTGCCTGTACTACCACCATGAGACGCAGCCCATGCCGGGCCCGCTGAGCTGGTTCTTCCACCGCCTGCCGCGGCCGCTGCACCGGGTCGAGGTCGCGGCCAACCATGTCGCCCAGCTCCTGCTGCCCGTCCTGCTGTTCACCCCGCAGCCGATCGCGTCCGTGGCGGCCGGGCTGATCGCCGTCACCCAGCTGTGGCTGGTGGCCTCCGGAAACTTCTCCTGGCTCAACTGGCTGACCATCCTGCTCGCCCTCTCCGCCATCGACGGCCGCCGGGCAGCCGACGCCCTGTCACTGCCCCAGCCGCACCACCTCCCCGGTCCCCCGGTCTGGTACGAGGCGCTGGTGCTGCTGCTGACCGCGTCGGTGCTGGTGCTCAGCTACTGGCCGGCCCGCAATCTGCTCTCCGGCCGCCAGCTGATGAACTACTCCTTCACCCCGCTCCACCTGGTCAACACCTACGGGGCGTTCGGCAGCATCAACCGCACCCGGCAGGAGATCGTCATCGAGGGCACCGAGGACCGGGTGCCCACCTCGGCGACGGTGTGGCGGGAGTACGAGTTCAAGGGCAAACCGGGCGACGTACGCCGGATGCCGCGCCAGTTCGCCCCCTACCACCTGCGGCTGGACTGGCTGATGTGGTTCGCCGGGATCTCCCCGGGCTATGCCCGCTCCTGGTTCGTGCCCCTGGTCAGCAGACTGCTCACCGGCGACAAGGACACCCTCCGGCTGCTGCGCGTGAACCCCTTCCCCGACCAGCCGCCGGCCCTGGTGCGCGCCCGCCTCTACCTCTACCGCTTCACCACGTGGCGGGAGCTGCGCAGCACGGGCGCCTGGTGGCACCGCACGCTGATCCGCGAGTTCCTGCCTCCGGTCGGGCTTGAGCATACGGAGCGGTGACCTCGCGCACATGGTCCACCTGCACCGTGGTGTGGGTGATGCCGTATGTCTCGCGGAGGACGGTCTCCAGTTCCTGACGGATCGTGTGGCAGTCGCCGCCCGGAACCACCAGGACGTGCGCGGAGAGCGAGACCTCTCCCGAGGTGATCTGCCAGACATGCAGATCGTGGACCCCGGCGACCTCCGGGTGGCCGGCCAGCCGGTCGCCGACCTCGTCGGGCTCGATCCCGGCGGGCGCGGCCTCCAGCAGGACCCGCCCGGAGGCGCGGAGCAGCCCCACACCCGCCTTGAGCATCAGGGCGACGACCACCAGTGAGGCGATGGCGTCGGCGCGGGCGAATCCGGTGACCATCACCACCAGGCCGGAGACGGCGGTGCCGATGAAGGCGTAGAGGTCGTTGAGGATGTGCTGGAAGGCGCCTTCGACGTTGAGCGAGGAGCGGTTGGCGCGCGACATGCACCAGGCGGCCGCGATGTTCACCGCCACCCCGGCCAGCCCGGTGGCCAGCACCATACGACCGTCGACGTCCGGCGGGTCGATCAGCCGCGCGACCGATTCATAGCCGAGCCAGGCGGCGAGCAGCAGCAGGGAGAGACCGTTCGCCTGTGCCGAGAGGATGCCGGCCCGTTTCAGGCCGAAGGTGAATCTGCCGCGCGCGGGCCGGGCCGCGAGACGTATCGCCACGAGCGCCAGCACGATCGCGGCGGCGTCGGTGAGCATATGGGCGGCGTCGGATATCAGGGCCACCGACCGGGCGGCTATCCCGATGAAGACCTCCACCGCCATGAAGCAGCTGATCAGCGTGAGGGCGAGGGTCAGCCAGCGGCGATCGGCGTCCTCGGCGACGCCGTGGCTGTGCCCCGCGGCGTGCTCGGGCCCGTGTTCACGACCGTGCTCGTGCCCGTGTTCGTGCTGCCGAACGCCCACCCTGGCCTCCTCGAATCTCCGTTCAGGACAGCGCAAGTGAACAGCAATGAGCGGAATTCCTCAAAGGCTGCAATGGACACGGTTATCAGGTGGAGTTACTGTCCTTTTCGGAATTCCGGAACGGGAATTGTTTTCATTCCCGATCCGTCGGATCCGGACGACAATCGATGGCATGTACGAGACAACCTCGTCCGGGTGAGGCCCCCGCCGGACGGGTGACCATCGCCTCGCCACCCGCGTTGGGTCGGCTGTGACAACCATGACGCAACGGCGCCCCCTCGCGCAGCGAAGCATGGCGCTGGACACGACCCCGCCAGGCATGGCCGCGGACGCCGAAACGGTTCCTCGGGCCGCGTCCGTCCCCATCTACGCGGCCCTGGTCGAACGCTGGTCGTCCGCGGGCAGAACCGTGCCCGGGCGGTACGACCGGGAATGGGCGGAGCTGATGAGCATCCCGCCCTGGCCGGACGGCGGCGCCTACCCCTCCCGGTGAGCGCCGCCGCGCCGGATCAGCCGCCGAGCGGAATCACTCGTCGCCGCCTTCCAGATCCCCCTCCGTCTCCAGGTACAGCTCGCGCACCGCGGCCAGCACCTCGGGGTCGGGTTCGGCCCACATGCCACGGCTCTCGGCCTCCAGCAGCCGCTCCGCCATGCCGTGCAGCGCCCAGGGGTTGGCCTCCGTCAGGAAGGCGCGGTTCTCCGGGTCCAGCAGATAGCTCTGCGCCAGCTTGTCGTACATCCAGTCGGCGATCACGCCGGTGGTGGCGTCGTAGCCGAAGAGGTAGTCGACCGTCGCGGCGAGCTCGAAGGCGCCCTTGTAGCCGTGGCGGCGCATCGCCTCGATCCAGCGCGGGTTGACCACGCGGGCACGGAAGACCCGCGAGGTCTCCTCGTGCAGCGTGCGGGTGCGCACCGTCTCCGGGCGGGTGCTGTCGCCGATGTAGGCGGCCGGGGCGGTGCCCTTCAGCGCCCGCACGGTGGCGACCATCCCGCCGTGGTACTGGAAGTAGTCGTCCGAGTCGGCGATGTCGTGCTCGCGGGTGTCGGTGTTCTTCGCCGCCACCGCGATCCGCTTGTAGGCGGTCTCCATCTCCTCGCGGGCCGGGCGCCCTTCCAGACCGCGGCCGTAGGCGTAGCCGCCCCAGACGGTGTACACCTCGGCCAGGTCGGCGTCGGTGCGCCAGTCCCGGCTGTCGATCAGCTGGAGCAGGCCCGCGCCGTAGGTGCCGGGGCGGGAGCCGAAGATCCGCACGGTGGCGCGGCGTTCGTCGCCGTGCGAGGCGAGGTCGGCCCGGGTGTGCGCCCGTACGAAGTTGTCCGCGTCCGGCTCGTCGAGGGAGGCCGCGAGCCGTACCGCGTCGTCCAGCAGTCCGACGACATGGGGGAAGGCGTCGCGGAAGAAGCCGCTGATGCGCAGGGTGACATCGATGCGGGGGCGGCCCAGCTGGTCCAGCGGGACGGGCTCGAGTCCGGTGACGCGCCGTGAGGCGTCGTCCCACACCGGGCGGATGCCCAGCAGGGCCAGCGCCTCGGCCACGTCGTCACCGGCGGTGCGCATCGCGCTGGTGCCCCACAGCGACAGCCCCACCGACCGCGGCCACTCTCCGTTGTCGGTGCGGTAGCGCTCCAGCAGCGAGTCGGCCAGCGCCTGACCGGTCTCCCAGGCCAGCCGGCTGGGCACCGCCTTGGGGTCGACCGAGTAGAAGTTGCGCCCGGTGGGCAGCACGTTGACCAGGCCGCGCAGCGGCGATCCGGACGGGCCGGCGGGCACGAAGCCGCCGCGGAGCGCGTGCAGGGCGTGGTCCAGCTCGTCGGTGGTGGCGGCGAGACGGGGCACCACCTCGCGGGCGGCGAAGTCCAGGATGGCCGCGACCGCGTCCCGCTGGGTCTCGGGCACCCCGAGGGAGACCTTGGCCACCGCCTCCGGGTCCCAGCCGGCGTCCTCCATCGCCTGCACCAGGGCGCGGGCGCGCTCCTCGGCCTCATCGGCGCCGGTGCGGGTGGCCGCCGACTCGTCCAGGCCCAGCGCCTCGCGCAGCCCGGGCAGTGCGGAGGTACCACCCCAGATCTGCCGGGCGCGCAGGATGGCCAGGACAAGGTTGACCCGCTCCGGGCCGGCCGGAGCACCGCCGAGCACATGCAGACCGTCGCGGATCTGGGCGTCCTTGACCTCGCACAGCCAGCCGTCGACGTGCAGCAGGAAGTCGTCGAAGCCGTCGTCGTCCGGGCGCTCCTCCATCCCCAGGTCGTGGTCGAGCCTGGCGGCCTGGATCAGCGTCCAGATCTGGGCGCGGATCGCCGGCAGCTTGGCGGGGTCCATGGAGGAGATCTGCGCGTACTCGTCGAGCAGCTGCTCCAGCCGCGCGATGTCGCCGTAGGAGTCGGCCCGGGCCATCGGCGGCACCAGGTGGTCGACGAGGGTGGCGTGCACCCGCCGCTTGGCCTGGGTGCCCTCGCCCGGGTCGTTGACGAGGAACGGGTAGATCAGCGGCAGGTCGCCGAGCGCGGCGTCCGGACCGCAGGCGGCCGACAGCCCCGCGTTCTTCCCCGGCAGCCACTCCAGGTTGCCGTGCTTGCCCAGGTGGATCATGGCGTCCGCGCCGAAACCGCCGTCGGCCTGCGCGGTGGCCATCCAGCGGTAGGCGGCCAGGTAGTGGTGGGACGGCGGCAGGTCCGGGTCGTGGTAGATCGCGATCGGGTTCTCGCCGAAGCCGCGCGGGGGCTGGATGACGATGAGCAGATTGCCGCGGCGCAGCGCGGCCAGCACGATGTCACCGTCGGGGTTGCGGCTGGTGTCGACGAACATCTCGCCCGGCGGCGGGCCCCAGTGCTCCTCCACCGCCTCCCGCAGCTCCTGGGGCAGCTGCCCGTACCAGCGGCGGTAGTCGGCGGCCGGGATCCGGACCGGGTTCTTCGCCAGCTGCTCCTCGGTCAGCCACTGCTGGTCGTGGCCGCCGGCCTCGATGAGGGCGCGGATCAGCTCGTCACCGTCCCCCGACTTAAGGCCCGGCACCGGCTCGGGGCCGAAGTCATAGCCCTCCGCCTGAAGTCGGCGGAGCAGGGCGACGGCGCTGGCCGGGGTGTCCAGGCCGACGGCGTTGCCGATCCGGGAGTGCTTGGTGGGGTACGCGGACAGCACGAGCGCGAGGCGCTTGTCGGCCGCGGGGATGTGCCGCAGCCGGGCGTGTCGCACCGCGATCCCGGCGACCCGCGCGGCGCGCTCGGGGTCGGCGACGTACACCGGCAGCCCGTCCTCGTCGACCTCCTTGAAGGAGAACGGCACCGTGATCAGCCGGCCGTCGAACTCGGGCACGGCGACCTGGGTGGCGGCGTCCAGCGGGGAGAGCCCCTCGTCGTTCTCCTCCCAGGCCGAGCGGGTCCCGGTCAGGCAGAGCGCCTGGAGGATCGGCACGTCGAGGGAGGCGAGCGCGCCCGCGTCCCAGGACTCGTCGTCCCCGCCGGCCGACGCCTCGGCGGGCCGGGTGCCGCCGGCGGCGAGCACGGTGGTCACCACCGCGTCGGCCGGGCGCAGCGCCTCGATCAGCTCGGCCTCGGGGGCGCGCAGCGAGGCGACGAACAGCGGCAGGGCACGGCCGCCGGCCCGCTCGATCGCCTGGCACAGGGTCTCCACGAAGGCGGTGTTGCCGCTCATGTGGTGGGCGCGGTAGTAGAGCACGGCGACCAGCGGGCCGGTGGCGTCGGCGGCGGGCGCCGGACGGTCCAGCGGGCCCCAGGAGGGCGCGGCCGCGGGCGGCTCGAAACCGTGGCCGGTGAGCAGCACGGTGTCGGAGAGGAAGCGGGCGAGCTGCCCGAGGTTGGCGGGGCCGCCGTGCGCGAGGTAGGCGTGCGCCTCTGCCGCGATGCCGACCGGCACCGTGGACGCCTCCATCAGCTGGGCGTCGGGGGCCTGTTCACCGGAGAGCACCACGACCGGCCGGTCCCCGGCGAGCAGGATGTCCAGCCCCTCCTGCCAGGCCCGGATGCCGCCGAGGAGGCGGACGACGACCAGGTCGGTGCCCTCCAGCAGGGCGGGGAGCTCGTCGAGGTCCAGGCGCGCGGGGTTGGCGAGCCGGAAGGAGACCGGCCCCTGGGAGGTCTCGGCGGCACGGGCGCTGAGCAGGTCGGTGTCGGACGTCGACAGCAGCAGGATGCGGTGGGTCTCGGGTCGGGGGGCCTCGGGTCGCCCCTCGGAGATATGCGGCATAGCGGCACGGCCTTCCTCGGGGTCCGCGCCCCGGGCGGTGAAGAGGACGGCGGGAGTTCCTGGCTCGCGCGGCCGCGCGGTGCGGCCGTGCTGACAGTGGCGGGACCGCGCCGGACTCACACCGGCTTCCTCCCCTGGCGCCGTCGCTGGCGTCCGGCGGACCGGGGTCGGACCGCCGAGGAGCATAGTAAGGGCTGATCAGGCGTCCGGGGCAGGCCGCCCGATGTGATTCGTCGGTATGCTCGCCGCCATGCCGCTCACCCCCCCGACCAGCCCATCAGGGGCGGAACCGCCTCTTCGCGGGCGTGGCGACGCCTGCCCCGGGGCGCTGCGCCTGCATGCCGCGGACGACGGCGCGCTGGCGCGCGTCCGGCTGCCCGCCGGGCTGCTGACATCCGGTCAGGCGGAAGTGCTGGCGCGGGCGGCCGAGGAACTCGGGGACGGGCACCTGGACATCACCTCCCGGGGCAATGTGCAGTTGCGCGGACTGGCGGGCGACTGTGGCGGCGCGCTGGCGGACCGGCTGCGGGCGGCCGGACTGCTGCCGTCCGACCGGCACGAGCGGGCACGCAACATCGTGGCCTCGCCACTGGCAGGGCTGGACGGCGCGGGGTACGGGGATCTGCGGGCGTGGGCCCGTGAGTTGGACCGGCTGCTCTGCACGGAATCCGACACCACTGAACTTTCCGGGAGATTCCTCTTCGCGCTGGACGACGGCCGCGGGGACATGGCGGCGCTCGGCGCCGATGTGACATTGATCGCAGCCGCGGATGACACGGCAGTGTTGCGGGTGGGTTCGAGCGATGGGGCGCTGGTGGTCCGGGGGGCGGACGCGCCGGGTGCGGCGGTGCTGGCCGCGCTGGAGTTCCTGGCGGCCGTGCGGGAGAGCGGGACGCGGGCCTGGCGGGTGCGCGAACTCCCGGCCCGGCACGCCGTGTCGGCCGATCGGCTGATACGCCGGCTCGCCGCCGCGGGCATCGACGCGGAGCCGGTGGAGGGCGCGGCGGATGATGAGTCCGCTGCGGGCAACTTCCCTGCGGGTGGCGCGGCTAGCGCGGGTACGGATGGCGAATCCGTGACGTGCGGCTCCGCCGCGGAGACCGGCTCCGAGAAGGTCAGCGGGCTCGCGGCGGCCGGGCCCCCGCCGGGGCTGGTCGTCGGGCCCGACGGGCGGTGCGCGCTCTCCGTGCTCGCGCCCCTCGGCCGGCTGACCGTCGCCCAGTGGCGGCTGCTCGTCCAGGCCGCGGCCCGGGACGGCGCGGACCAGCTGCGTGTGACACCCTGGCGCGGCGTGGTGGTCCCGGGCCTGCCGGCCGGCAGCGGCCGGGCCATCCTCGCCGCATGGGCCAAGGCCGGTCTGGTCGTGGACGTGAGTTCGCCGTGGCGCGGCGTCGGCGCGTGCACCGGACGGCCCGGTTGCGCCAAGTCCCTGACCGACGTGCGGGCCGACGCGGCGCGCGCCGTGCGCGGCGCGCCCCCTGGCGCGCTGCCGGTCTACTGGTCAGGGTGCGAGCGGCGCTGCGGTCACCCGGCCTCCGGCGGCTGGGTGGACGTCCTGGCGACCGGTGACGGCTACCGGGTGTCGGTGCGCGGCGCGCCGGAGACGGCGCGCACGGCGCACGCGGTAACAACGGCTCACACCGGGCAAGCAGTAACAACGGCGCACAGCAGGCAAGCGGTAACAACGGTGCACACCGCGCACGCGGTGACAGCGGAAGAGGCGGCCGACGCGGTGGCGGCGGCACGCGGAACGACATGATCGAGGGCACAGTGTTCGACTACGAGAAGGACGGGGCGGAGATATACCGCCAGTCCTTTGCCACCATCCGCGCCGAGGCGGATCTCGCCGGGCTCCCCGCCGATGTCAGCCAGGTCGCGGTACGGATGATCCACGCCTGCGGCATGGTCGACCTGGTGCGGGACCTCGGCTACACCCCCGAGGTGGTCTCCCGCGCCCGCGCCGCGCTGCGCGCCGGAGCACCCATCCTGTGCGACGCGCAGATGGTCGCCAGCGGCGTCACCCGCAAGCGGCTGCCCGCTGACAACGACGTGCTGTGCACGCTGTCCGACCCGTCGGTGCCGGAGCTGGCCGCCCGGATGGGCACCACCCGGACCGCCGCGGCCCTGGAGTTGTGGCGGGACCGGCTCGAGGGCGCGGTGGTGGCCGTCGGCAACGCGCCCACCGCGCTCTTCCGGCTGCTGGAGATGATCGAGGAGGGCGCGCCGCGCCCCGCCGCGGTCATCGGTGTCCCGGTCGGGTTCATCGGGGCGGCCGAGTCCAAGGACGCGCTGGCCGGGCATCCGGCGGCGCTCGACCACCTGGTGGTGCGCGGACGGCGGGGCGGCAGCGCCATCGCCGCGGCCGCGATCAACGCGATAGCGAGCGAGGAAGAGTGAGCGAGCAGCAGGTCACCGGGGCCGGTTCGGGCGTCGGTACGGGCGCGGGCGTCGCGGCCGGTTCGGGCGTCGGTACGGGGCGGCTTTACGGTGTGGGGCTCGGGCCCGGCGACCCGTCGCTGATGACCGTACGGGCCGTTGAGGTCATCGCCGAGGCGGATGTGATCGCGTACCACAGCGCCCGGCACGGCCGGAGCATCGCCCGCTCCATCGCCGAGCGGCATCTGCGGCCGGACCACATCGAGGAGCGGCTGGTCTACCCGGTGACCACCGAGACCACCGATCACCCCGGCGGCTACCGGGGCGCGCTGGACGACTTCTACGCCGAGGCCGCCGCCCGGCTTGCCGCCCACCTGGACGCGGGGCGCACGGTCGCGGTGCTGGCCGAGGGCGATCCCCTCTTCTACGGCTCGTACATGCACATGCACAAGCGGCTCGCCGACCGCTACCCGACCGAGGTGATCCCCGGGGTGACCTCGGTGAGCGCGGCGGCGGCCCGGCTCGGCACGCCGCTGGTGGAGGGCGAGGAGATCCTCACCATCCTTCCGGGCACCCTGCCGGAAGAGGAGCTGACGGCGCGGCTGGCGGCGACGGACTCGGCGGCCGTGATGAAGCTCGGTCGCACCTTCCCCACGGTCCGGCGGGCGCTGGAGCGGTCGGGGCGGTTGGCGGACGCGCGCTATGTGGAGCGCGCCACGATGGGCGGGGAGCGGACCGGGGCGCTGGCGGAGGTCGATCCGGAGTCGGTGCCGTACTTCTCGATGGCGGTGCTGCCGAGTCGGGTGGGGGCCGTGGCCGGTGACGGCGCGGTGCCTGGTGCGGGCGCGGCGGCCGGTGCGTCTGGTGCGGGCGCGGAGGCCGGTGCGGGCGCGGGGTCTGGTGAGGTCGTGGTCGTGGGGCTGGGGCCGGCGGGGCCGCTGTGGCTGACGCCGGAGGCGCGCGGGGAGCTCGCCGCCGCCGAGGACCTGGTCGGCTACACCACCTATCTCGACCGGGTTCCGGTGCGGCCCGGGCAGGTGCGGCACGCCTCGGACAACAAGGTGGAGGCGGAGCGCGCGGAGTTCGCGCTGGATCTGGCGCGGCGCGGTCGGCGTGTCGCGGTGGTGTCCTCGGGCGACCCCGGCGTGTTCGCCATGGCGACGGCGGTGCTGGAGGCCGCCTCGGAGGATCCCTACCGGGATGTTCCGGTGCGGGTGCTGCCCGGGATGACGGCGGCGCATGCGGCGGCCGCGCGTGCCGGGGCTCCGCTGGGCCACGACTACGCGGTGGTGTCGCTCTCCGATCGGCTCAAGCCGTGGGAGGTCATCGCGGAGCGGTTGGCCGCGGCGGCCGCCGCGGACCTGGTGCTGGCGCTGTACAACCCGGGGTCGCGCAGCCGGATCTGGCAGGTCGGCAAGGCCCGTGAGCTGCTGCTGGCGCACCGGGCGCCGGACACGCCGGTGGTGCTGGGGCGGGACGTGGGCGGGCCGGAGGAGAGCGTGCGGATCGTCCGGCTGGCGGATCTTGATCCTGGGCAGGTCGACATGCGGACCATTCTGCTGGTCGGGTCCTCGCAGACGCGGATGGTGCGGCGGGGGGACGGGACGCAGGTGGTGTGGACGCCGCGGCGGTACCCCGAACGCTGATCCGGTCCGGCCGCGGCCGGTGGTGGAGTCGGGCCCGTGCCGGGCCATCTCCTCGTGCGGCGAAGGCCACTGGTCGATCGCAGGATGCGGCCGCGTTTCCTTCGCCTTCTGCGGGGAGTGGCCCGACACGGTCCCTTCCGCCGTCGGCCCGCTGACGGTCGTCTCCCTCGCGGGATCGCACCGCCCGTCGGCCCGCTGAGGTCGCCTCCCCGGCGGGATCGCACCGCCCGTCGGTCCGTTGGCGGGCGAGTCAGGCCAGGGTCTGGCGGAGCCAGGTGGCGGCGGACTGGGGGTCGGGGGCTACCGGTACGCCCTCGGGGGTCGGGGGGCGTTGGACGACGACGACGGGGATTCCGGCTGCGCGGGCGGCGGTGAGCTTGGCGGCGGTGGCCCGGGCGCCGCTGTCCTTGGTCACCAGGACGTCGATCCGGTGGCGGGCCAGGAGGTCGGTCTCGCCTTCCAGGGTGAAGGGGCCGCGGTCCAGCACGACCTCCATGCGTGGCGGCTGCGGTGGCTCGGGGGCGTCCACCGAGCGGACCAGGAACCACAGGTCGGTGAGGTAGGCGAAGGTGGCGAGTCCCATGCGGCCGGTGGTGAGGAAGACCCGTTCCCCCAGGTCGGGCAGGAGGGTGGCGGCGTGGGTGAGTGAGTCGGCCGTGTGCCAGCGGTCGCCGGGGCCGGCCACCCAGCCGGGCCGGCGCAGGGCGAGCAGGGGAACATGTACCGAGGCGGCCGCTTGGGCCGCGTTGAAACTGATCGTGCCGGCGAAAGGATGGGTGGCGTCGATGACCGCGTCCACCTGGTGCTCGCGCAGCCAGCGGGCCAGGCCCTCGGGACCCCCGAACCCGCCGATCCGTACCTGCCCCGCGGGCAGTCGCGGCTCGGCGACCCGGCCCGCGAGGGAGCTGGTGACGCGCAGCCGCGGATCAGCCGCGAGCTCCGCTGCCAGCCGGCGCGCCTCGGTGGTGCCGCCGAGCAGCAGCACATGCCGGGTGGGTTGCGCCGAGGGGTGGCTCATGGGGTGCCTTCCGTGGAGTGTTCCGCTGCCCGTGCACCCTGCCATGCTGGTCGGGCGCGGTGTACGGCAGGCCCCCCGACGCGGTGGCGTGAGCCATGGCTGAGGCGCGGACGTCCGGGGGGCGGGACGCGCAGCTGGCGCGGACCGGGCTGCGGTCCGGTTGGACGACCGGGGCGTGTGCCACGGCTGCCACCACCGCGGCGTACACCGCGCTGCTCGGTGCGGAGTTCCCCGATCCGGTGACGATCACGCTGCCCAAGGGGCAGCAGCCCGCGTTCGCGCTGGCCGCCGAGCGGCTGGAGGCGGGGTTCGCGATGGCCGCGGTGGTGAAGGACGCGGGTGACGACCCGGACGTGACCCATGGGGCGCTGATCCGGTCCACCGTGCGGCTGCTTCCGGCCGGCAGCGGGGTGGTCTTCCGGGCGGGGCCCGGAGTGGGCACCGTGACCCGGCCCGGACTGCCGCTGCCGGTGGGTGAGCCCGCCATCAATCCGGTTCCCCGGCAGATGATGCGGGACCACATCGCGGCGGTGGCGGCCCGGCTGGGCGGCAGCGGCGATGTGGAGGTCGAGATCTCGGTGGACAACGGGGAGGAGATCGCCCGCAGCACCTGGAATCCCCGGCTGGGGATCCTGGGTGGGCTCTCCGTCCTGGGCACCACCGGCGTCGTGGTGCCGTACTCGTGCTCCGCGTGGATCGACAGCATCCGGCGTGGGGTGGACGTCGCGCGCGCGGCGGGGCGTACGCATGTCGCGGGGTGCACCGGTTCCACGTCGGAGAAGGTGGCGGTCGCGGTGCACGGGCTGCCGGAGGACGCGCTGCTGGACATGGGGGACTTCGCGGGCGCGGTGCTGAAGTATCTGCGGCGGCACCCGGTGGACCGGCTGACGATCGCGGGCGGCTTCGCCAAGCTGTCCAAGCTGGCCGCCGGCCATCTGGACCTGCACTCCTCGCGGTCCCAGGTGGACAAGGGCTTCCTGGCGGAGCTGGCACGCCGGGGCGGCGCGGACGAGGAACTGGCGGCCGCGGTGGCCGGGGCCAACACCGGGCTGGAGACCGTCCAGCTGTGCGCGGCGCGCGGCGTGCCGCTGGGTGATCTCGTGGCGGCCACCGCCCGCGACCAGGCCCTGGGCGTGCTGCGCGGGTCGCCGGTCGCGGTGGATGTGATCTGCATCGACCGTGCGGGGACCATCGTGGGCCGGGCGGAGTCGCGCGGCCCACGCTGACGCCTAGGGGGTGTCGCAGGGGGCGTGTGGCCGGTCGCGTTCCGCCGAGTACAGGTGGCTGTCGCGGAACTGCTCCGCGCCCAGGGTGCGGCCGACCAGGATGACCGCGGTACGGACCACGCCGGCGGCCTTGACCTGGTCGGCGATGTCGCTCAGGGTGCCGCGGAGCACCAGTTCGTCGGGGCGGCTGGCCATCGCGACCACGGCCGCGGGACAGTTGGGCCCGTAGTGCGGCAGGAGTTCGGCGACGACCCGGTCCACGTACCGGGCCGCCAGGTGCAGGACCAGCAGGGCACCGCTGCGGCCCAGGGTGGCCAGGTCCTCGCCCTCGGGCATGGGGGTGGCCTGCTGGGCGATGCGGGTCAGGATGACGGTCTGGCCGACCGTGGGAACGGTGAGTTCCCGCTTGAGGGCGGCAGCGGCGGCGGCGAAGGCGGGCACGCCGGGCACCACCTCGTACGGCACCCCGGCCGCGTCGAGCCGCCGCATCTGCTCGGCGACCGCGCTGAAGACCGACGGGTCGCCGGAGTGCAGCCGGGCCACGTCCTGGCCCGCCTGGTGGGCCCGCACCAGCTCGGCCGTGATCTGGTCCAGGTTCAGCTGGGCGGTGTCGACCAGCCGGGCCTCGGGCGGGCATTCGGCGAGCAGTTCGCGCGGCACCAGGCTGCCCGCGTACAGGCAGACCTGGCAGCGGGCGAGGGTGCGCGCCCCGCGCAGGGTGATCAGGTCGGCGGCGCCGGGGCCCGCGCCGATGAAGTACACCGTCATCGTTCACTCCTCAAGGGGCTCAACGGGGTCATGCGGGTTTGACCGCGGCCCACTGGGTGACCGGCATGGCCTGCCGCCATCCGGTGAAACCGCCGACCGGGACGGCGTGCGAGACGGCGATGCGTACCAGCTCGCCGCCGTGGTGCCGGTACCAGTCGGCGAGCAGCGCCTCGGACTCCAGCGTCACCGTGTTGGCGACGAGCCGGCCACCGCCGGGCAGCGCGTCCCAGCACACCTGGAGCAGCCCGGGGGCGGTGAGCCCGCCGCCGATGAACACCGCGTCGGGGGTGGGCAGCCCGGCCAGCGCCGCGGGTGCCGCCCCGGTGACGACCTGGAGTGCGGGCACACCGAGTGCGGCGGCGTTGCGGGTGATGCGGGCCGCGCGGACCGGGTCGCGCTCGATCGTGACGGCCCGGCAGGCGCGGTGCGCGCGCAGCCACTCCACGGCGATGGAGCCGGAGCCGCCGCCGACGTCCCACAGCAGTTCGCCGGGCGCGGGGGCGAGCGCGGCGAGGGTGGCGGCCCGCACATGGCGCTTGGTCAGCTGGCCGTCGTGCTCGTAGGCGTCGTCCGGCAGGCCGGGGACGGTGGAGAGCCGGGGCGAGGGGGCGGTGGGCGGGCATTCCACCGCGACGAGGTTGAGGGGGTCACCCGGCGGGTGCGGCCAGTCCTCGGCGGTGCCCTCGAGCACGCGCTCGCGCTCGCCGCCGAGTTGTTCCAGCACCCGCATCCGGGCGGCGCCGAAGCCGCGGTCCCGCAGCAGTCCGGCGACCTCGGCGGGAGTGCCGGCTCCGGAGCTGAGGACGAGCACCCGGCGCCGCGGGTGGAGCGCGGCGCCCAGCGATGCGAGCGGCCGCCCGACCAGGCTGACCACCTCGGTCTCCTCCAGCGCCCAGCCGAGCCGGGCGCAGGCGTGCGAGGCGGACGAGGGATGCGGCAGGACGTGCAGCGCCTCGGCGCCCACCGTCTCCACCAGGGTGCGGCCGATGCCGAAGAACATCGGGTCGCCGCTGGCCAGCACGCAGACCCGCCGCCCCTGGTGTGCGGCGAGCAGCCCGGGTACGGCGGGCCGCAGCGGCGAGGGCCAGGGCACCCGCTCCGCGGTGCATTCGACGGGCAGCAGGTCGAGTTGGCGCGGGCCGCCGATCACCGTCTGGGCCGCCAGCAGCGCTTCCCGTCCGGCCGGGGCGAGGCCGCGCCAGCCGTCGGCCCCGATGCCCACGACGGTCACGGCGGGTCGGGCGGGGCTCACGGGCACCTCTCGGCGGCGGTCGGGCGGCGCCGGACGGGGCCGGTGCGCGGGCGGGTTGAGTGGTCGGGCGGAAGGGAACTCTACTGTGACCTGCCACGACGTGCCGTCGCCGGGGTCGGGTCAGCCGGGCCGGCGGCGCAGTGCGCAGTCTCCGCACAGCCCGCCGCCGGGCACCCGGTAGTACAGACAGCAGCTGTCCCGGCGGAAGTCCCGCTCGGGGCCGAGGTGCCAGGTGCCGGTGTCCGCCAGGGGCGGAGCGGCGAGGAGCTCCCGGGCCAGGGCGACGGCCCGTTCGGCGGCCTCCGGACGGCCCCGGCTGTGGCACCAGCCGTACAGCACGCGCAGCGAACCGGCGAGCGCGGAGGCGGCGTTGCCCCACAGCAGCGCCCCGGAGACCGGGCAGGCCGCGCGCGTGGCGTGGTGCAGCGGCAGGAGGTGGGTGTAGACGGCCTGGCCCAGTTGCCCGGCGAGCCCGCCCGGTTCGCCCAGTGCCCGTACCGGGCCCGGCAGCCAGAGGTCGTCGGGGGCGATGCGGGCGGGGTTCCACCACAGGGCGTCCGGGCGCAGGTCGGGCACGCGGCCGGAGCAGGCGGCCGCGCCGAGGCCGAGGGACCACAACCGGGCGGCCAGCCCCTGGAAGACGAGGGAGGCGGCGACCCGGCGTTCGGCGGTGCGAAGGCTTGCGCAGACCGCGTCGATGCGGGAGTGCAGGGGGTGTCCGGCCGTGTCGCCGGTGGTGCGGTACGCCTCGCCGAGGGGTACGTAGCCCTCGGCGCGGGGCGTGCCGGGGTCGGGCGCGGCGTCCGTGCGCAGGCCGAAGAACGGGCCTGCGGCGGCGGCCTGATGCATGTCGTCCAAGGAACGCGTCAGCCGGCCGTCGTTCCGAAGGCGGTCAGCAGCCGGTCCGCGGCCAGGGTCGCGGTCAGTGTGCCCTCGCGAACCTGTTGTTCGAGCAGCGGGCCCAGGCGCATCACTTCCGGGTGCTCGCGCAGCCGGGTCAGCAGCTGGTCGTGCACCATCGACCAGGTCCATTCGACCTGCTGGTCCCGGCGCTTGGCGTCCAGTGCCCCGGTGGAGTCCAGGACCCTGCGGTGCTGCTCCAGCCGCTCCCACAGCACGTCCAGGCCGGTGCCCTCGCGCGCGCTGCACGTCAGCACGGGTGGGTTCCAGGGCGCGTCGGCGGGCTGCAGGAGCCGGAGCGCGCCGGCCAGTTCGCGGGCGGCGGACTTGGCGTCCCGCTCGTGCGGGCCGTCGGCCTTGTTGATGGCGACGACGTCCGCCAGCTCCAGCACGCCCTTCTTGATGCCCTGCAGCTGGTCGCCGGTGCGGGCCAGGGAGAGCAGCAGGAAGGAGTCGACCATGCCGGCCACGGCGGTCTCGGACTGGCCGACGCCGACCGTCTCGACCAGCACCACGTCGTAACCGGCGGCCTCCATCACCACCATGGACTCACGGGTGGCCCGCGCCACCCCGCCCAGGGTGCCGGCGCTGGGCGAGGGCCGGACGAACGCCGCGGGGTCGACGGCCAGCCGCTCCATCCGGGTCTTGTCGCCCAGGATGGAGCCGCCGGTGCGGGTCGAGGACGGGTCGACGGCGAGCACCGCGACCCGGTGGCCGAGACCGGTGAGCATGGTGCCCAGGGCGTCGATGAAGGTGGACTTGCCCACCCCGGGCACGCCGCTGATGCCTATCCGCCGCGCCCGCCCGGTGTGCGGCAGCAGGTCGATCAGCAGCCGCTGGGCCAGCTCGCGGTGGTCGGACCGGGTGGACTCCACGAGTGTGATGGCACGCGCGATGTACGCGCGCGACCCGTCGAGCACCCCCTTGACGTAGGCGTCGATGTCGATGGTCCGCCGGCGGACCGGCTTGGCGCTCACAGTTCGTGGCCGAGGTCCGCGGCGAGCGACCTGACCAGGTCGTGGGCGGCCTCGGGGACGACGGTGCCGGGCAGGAAGACGGCGGCGGCGCCGGCCTGGTGCAGGGCCTCGACGTCCTGCGGCGGGATGACACCCCCCACCACGATGGTGATGTCCTCCCGGCCCGCCTCGGCCAGTTGCTCGCGCAGCGCGGGCACCAGCGTCAGGTGGCCGGCCGCCAGCGAGGAGACGCCGACGATGTGCACGTCGGCCTCGACGGCCTGCCGTGCGACCTCCTCCGGCGTCTGGAAGAGCGGGCCGACGTCCACGTCGAAGCCCAGGTCGGCGAAGGCTGTGGCGATCACCTTCTGGCCGCGGTCGTGGCCGTCCTGGCCCATCTTGGCGACCAGGATGCGCGGGCGGCGGCCTTCCGCCTCCTCGAAGGCGTCGACCAGCCGGCGGGTCTTCTCCACGGCGGACGAGGATCCGGCCTCTTCTCGGTACACACCGGAGATCGTACGGATCTGGCCGGAGTGGCGTCCGTAGACCTTCTCCAGTGCGTCGGAGATCTCGCCGACGGTGGCCTTGGCACGGGCCGCGTCGACCGCGAGGGCGAGCAGGTTGCCCTCCAGGCCGGTGCCCGGCCCGGACTCGGCGGCGGCGGTCAGCGCGCGCAGCGCGTCCTGGCAGACCGCCTCGTCGCGCTCGGCGCGCAGCCGGCGCAGCTTGTCGATCTGCTGCGCGCGCACCGCGGAGTTGTCGACCTTGAGGACCTCGATGGCCTCGTCGCTGTCGACGCGGTACTTGTTGACGCCGATCACCGGCTGGCGGCCGGAGTCGATCCGCGCCTGGGTGCGGGCCGCGGCCTCCTCCACGCGCAGCTTGGGGATGCCGGCGTCGATCGCCTTGGCCATGCCGCCGGCCGCCTCGACCTCCTCGATGTGCTGCCAGGCGCGGCGTGCGAGGTCGTGGGTGAGCTTCTCGACGTAGGCGCTGCCGCCCCACGGGTCGATGACCCGGCAGGTGCCCGACTCCTGCTGGAGCAGGATCTGGGTGTTGCGGGCGATCCGCGCGGAGAAGTCGGTGGGCAGGGCGAGGGCCTCGTCCAGCGCGTTGGTGTGCAGCGACTGGGTGTGGCCCTGGGTGGCGGCCATCGCCTCGACGCAGGTGCGGGTGACGTTGTTGAAGACGTCCTGGGCGGTGAGCGACCAGCCGGAGGTCTGCGAATGGGTGCGCAGCGACAGCGACTTGGCGTTCTTCGGGTCGAACTGCTTGACCAGCTTGGCCCACAGCAGCCGGGCCGCGCGCAGCTTGGCGATCTCCATGAAGAAGTTCATGCCGATCGCCCAGAAGAAGGAGAGCCGGGGCGCGAAGGCGTCCACGTCCATCCCGGCGGCGATGCCCGCCCGCAGGTACTCCACGCCGTCCGCGAGGGTGTAGGCCAGCTCCAGGTCGGCCGTCGCGCCGGCTTCCTGGATGTGGTAGCCGGAGATGGAGATGGAGTTGTAGCGCGGCATCTTCTGCGAGGTGTACGTGAAGATGTCGGAGATGATCCGCATCGAGGGCTGCGGCGGATAGATGTAGGTGTTGCGGACCATGAACTCCTTGAGGATGTCGTTCTGGATGGTCCCGGCGAGCTTCTCCGGCGGTACGCCCTGCTCCTCGGCGGCGACGATGTAGAGCGCCAGGACCGGCAGCACGGCCCCGTTCATCGTCATCGACACGCTCATCTTGTCCAGCGGGATGCCGTCGAAGAGCTGCCGCATGTCGTAGATCGAGTCGATGGCCACGCCGGCCATGCCGACGTCGCCGGTGACCCGGGGGTGGTCGCTGTCGTAGCCGCGGTGGGTGGGCAGGTCGAAGGCGACCGACAGGCCCTTCTGGCCGGCCGCGAGGTTGCGGCGGTAGAAGGCGTTGGACTCCTCGGCGGTGGAGAAGCCCGCGTACTGCCGGATGGTCCACGGCTGGTTGACGTACATCGTCGGGTAGGGGCCGCGCAGGTAGGGCGCGATGCCCGGGTAGGTGCCGAGGAAGTCCAGGCCGGCCAGGTCCTCGGAGGTGTAGAGCGGCTTGACGCCGATGCCCTCGGGGGTGTCCCACACCAGGTCGTCGACGTCCTTGCCGGTGGACTCCCGGAGCGCGGCGCGCCACGCCTCGGCGTCCCTCGCACCGTGCGGCTCGCCCGGTCCTTGGAGGTCGACGGAGGTGAAGTCCGGGATCATCGCGCCACTCCCATGATGTCGAGAGCCGAGGTGAGGACCTCGACCGCGTCGCAGCCCGCGAAGACGAAGGCGTCCACGCCGGCCCGCTCCAACTCTTCCCCGAGCTCGCCCGGACGGCCGGCGAGGTACACCTGAGCCGCGCCGGCGGACTTCAGCCGCGCCGCGACCGCCGCCGCCTGCTCGGCGTAGACCGTGTCGCTGGAGCACAGGCAGGCCACTCGGGCACCGCTGGCGGCGAAGGCCTCGGCGGCCGTCTCGGCGGTGACGGTCACCGGGTCGTGTACGGCCTCGATGCCGCCGGCGGAGAAGAGGTTGGCGGCGAAGGAGGCGCGGGCGGTGTGCGCCGCTGCCGGGCCGAGGGCGGCGAGGAAGACCCGCGGGCGGGTGCCCTCGGCCAGGGCGGCGTCGGTGCGCGCGCGCAGGGCCTCGTACCCCTCGTCGCGGCGCACCCGCGGCAGCCCTCCCCCGCCGAGCGGGGCGGGGGCCGCCTCGCGCTCGACCGGCTGCTCGGTGAGGTTGGGGTACTCGCTGACGCCGGTGATCGGCTCCTTGCGGCGGGCCAGGTCGCGGGAGCGGCGCGCCCAGGTGGCGGCGAGGCGGTCGGCGACGAGCCCGCTGCCGAGAGCTTCGGCGAGGCCGCCGGCGGCCTCGATCTCCTGGAACCAGGCCCAGGCGGCGTGCGCCACCTCGTCGGTGAGCCGCTCGACGTACCAGGAGCCGCCCGCGGGGTCGATGACCCGGGCCAGGTGCGACTCCTCCAGCAGGATGGTGGAGGTGTTGCGGGCGATGCGGCGGGCGAAGTCGTCCGGCAGGCCCAGCGCGCTGTCGAAGGGCAGCACGGTGACGGAGTCGGCGCCGCCCACACCGGCGCCGAGCGCGGCGACGGTGGTGCGGAGCATGTTCACCCAGGGGTCGCGGCGGGTCATCATCACCGGCGAGGTGACGGCGTGCTGGCGCTGGGCGCCGCCGCTCGCCCCGGACACCTCTGCCACCCGCGCCCACAGCCGCCGGGCGGCGCGCAGCTTGGCGATGGTGAGGAACTGGTCGGCGGTGGCCGCGTAGCGGAATTCGAGCTGGTCGCAGGCGGCGTCGACGGAGAGTCCGGCGCCGGTCAGCGCGCGCAGGTACGCCACGCCGGCGGCCAGCGAGGTGCCGAGCTCCTCGGCGGTCGAGCCGCCGGCCTCGTGGTAGGGGAGGGCGTCGACGGTCAGGGCGCGCACTCCGGGGTACTGGCGGTCGGCGAGCCGGGCCAGCTCGGTGGCGGCGGTCAGCTGGTCCGCGAGGTCGGCGTGGCGGCCGGTGCGGGCGGCCAGGCCCAGCGGGTCGGCGCCGAGGTTGCCGAGTGCGGCCTCGGGCGGCAGCTGCCGGTCGGCGTAGAGCCGCAGCAGGGCGCGGGCCGCGGGTTCGAAGTCGGCCCCGGCGTCCAGGATCACGGGCGCCAGGTCGAGGTAGACGCCCTCCAGGGCCTGCCCGAGTCCGTCGACGGGGACGCCGTGGGCGCCGACCGCCAGCCACACCGAGGAGGCGCCGTTCTCCAGGTCGGCGAGGACGGCGGCGTTGGTGCGCCGGGGGTCGGGGTGGGCGTGTCGCTGGCGCACGTCCCAGCCGGAGACGGCGGAGCCGTGCGGCCTGGCACCTCGGACAAACGGGGCAAATCCCGGATATCCGACGTCGGCGGAGGCATCCTGCGCGGTGTACAGGGGGCGCACGGAGACGCCGTCCTGGAGCGCGGTTGCCAGCGCCTCTTCGGCGTCCGCGCCAGAGGCATCCGTGGTGCCTGATTTGCGCAGAACGCCTTCGACAAGGTGTTGCCACTGCTCCCGCGTCGCATCCGGGAACTCGGCGGCCAGGGGAAGCCCGTCGGGCAGGACCGTCATGAACCGAAAGGCTAGTGGGCCCCGTCAGAGCGGCGCAGCGGTGGCGCCTGTGACCTTGCCCTCGTTGATCACGTGACGCGCGCAACTCGCGGCCACGGGCGGAGGGGGCCCATAAGTACGCGTGGCCCGCCCGGTGCGACGGGGGATGCACACCGGGCGGGCACGAGCACCTTTTTACCGCATGGAAGTGGGGTCATGCATCAAAAACGTGTTCGCTTTTGGATTCACCAGGAAACTGGGAGCGAAATCAAGCCACGCGCACGAATGCTGGGCCGCCAGCGCAGCTGATCCCGCGGAACGCCGAGGGAAAGCCGCGGAAAGCGGTCCAGCAGGGTGCTGAGCGCGATTTCGGTCTCCAGTCGGGCCAGCGGTGCGCCCAGGCAGTAGTGGATGCCGTGGCCGAGCGCAAGGTGACCGGAGTGGCCATGATGTGGATTCAGGCGTTCCGCTGCCGGGAATCGGTCCGGATCCCGATTGGCGGAGGCGATGGACAGCAGCACGGTCTCCCCCGCCGGCACGGTCACTCCGCCGATCTCGATGTCCTCCAGGGGGAAGCGGCGGATCGCCAGGGGGCCCGGTCCGTCGAAGCGGGCGAACTCCTCGACCGCGGCGGCCATGCCCTCCGGCCGCGCGCGCAACTCCGCCAGCAGATCGGGGTGGTCCAGCAGGGCCAGCACGGAGTTGGCGATCAGGTGGACGGTGTTCTCGTAGCCGGCGAAGAGAATCAGGAAGGCGAGCGAGGTGAGCTCGTCCTCGCTGAGCCGGTCGGCGCCCGCGCCGCCTCCGGCTCCCCCGCCGTCGCCGTTGTCCTCACCCTCGTCGTCCCGGACGGCGATCAGGTCGGAGAGCAGATCGTCGCCCGGCGCGGCCCGCTTGCTCGCGATCAACCCGGTGTAGAAGCGCAGCATGTGGCCGACGGCTTCCTTCGCCAGCTCCGGGCGCTGTGGGTCGGGAACGACCATCGCGTCGGTCCAGGCGCGGAAGTCCGGGCGGTCCCTCTCCGGTACGCCCAGCAGGTCGCAGATCACCGTGATGGGCAGCGGACCCGCGTAGCGGGCGAGCAGGTCCGCGCCGCCGTCGGCTTCGATGGCGTCGAGCAGCTCGTCCGCGATCCGCTGGATCGGTTCCCGCAACTTCTCTATCCGGCCCGGGGTGAACGCCTTGACCACCATCCGGCGCACCCGGGTGTGGTCCGGCGGGTCCATGTTGAGCAGGTTGGCGTCGAGCGCCGGCGGCAGGGCGAAGCCGCGGTAGTTGCCGGGGAGGGCGTGCCTGCGGTCGAGCGCGAGGCGCGGGTCGGCCAGCCCCTTGCGGACGTCGTCGTACCGGGTGACCAGCCAGGCCGTCTGCCCGTCGGGGTAGCGGATCCGGTGCACCGGACCGGCCTCGCGCAGCTCGGCCAGGGCCGCGTACGGGTCGGGGATCAAGGTGGCGGTGTCGATCGGTTCCGGGGCGGCGGGGGTGGCGGAGTTCTGCATGAATCCCGACTCTAGACGCTGGAAGATCAAGCCGGTCCGGGGGTTCAGGACAAAGCGGGACGGCGCGGGACGGCGGTCGGCGGGGCGGCGGGGCGGCGGGGCGCGGAAGGACCGCCGGGGGCGGGCGCGTTCGCCGCTCGCCCGCGCGGCGGCGGGAAACGGCAGGGGCGGCGCCGGGTTTCCCCAGCGCCGCCCTGTGCCACAGGCGGCCCCGACCCCCGTCCAGGGCCGCCTCGCTTGCGGGCCTCAAGGTCATCGGCCGTGCGCGGCGGCTGCCTCCCGCAGCTCACCGAGCACCTCGTCGACCAGAGGCAGGTGGTAGACATCGGCGACCCTGGCCAGGTGCTCGTGCTCCTCGGCCAGCTCGGCGCCGGTGGTCACCACCACACTGTCGGCGCTGGAGGCGGGAAGGTGTCCCAGCGCCTGATTGTGCAAACCACGGCGGAGCGCCACGGCTTCCACGACGGCAGCAAGCTGCCAATCCGGCACGCCGGCCTGCCGTGCCTTGACTCGGGCCAGATCGAGAGTCTCCGCTTCCACGTGGCGCCGGACGCCGCGCTGGACGTCGCGGATCTCGGCCATCTGCCGGTTCGCCCGCCACTCCAGGTCGGCGAACGGCCACCACCTGGACCAGCGTGGCTGCCCGATGGACACCTCCGGCGCCTGATCGGTGACCGCCCGCCACAGCGGCTGGAGCCGGCGGAGTCTGCGCCAGGCGGCGACCCGGGGGCCGACGGCCGGGATGGAGAAGCCGGACAGGACGAGCAGCGCGGCGACCGAAGCGGTCAGCGGGGCCACCCCGTTGGAGAGCCAGCCCTGCTCCCGGCCCGCCCAGGAGCAGACGAACCCGATCAGCTTGCACAGGCAGTAGACCAGGCCGAGCCAGCAGCCCACGGCGAGCACCCGCAGGCCGCGGGCCAGCCAGGAGCCCTCCAGGCGTGCGGCGTAGCGCGGGCACAGCGCGCCCAGGCCCGCCAGCGCGACCGAGAAGATCGCCAGGTACAGGACGAGGAAGGTGACGACGCCGGGGGCGTCGGCGTACGCGGTGCTGAAGTCCCGGGGGTGTTCGACGGCGTCGGGCCGGCCGACGGCGAATCCGGTGACGGCCACGGCCCAGACCGCGCCGGTCCCCGCCACCACCCACCGCGGCCGGATCTTCGAACCGGTCCAGCGCAGCAGCAGGACCAGCGCGCCGGTGGCGAAGACGACCACGGAGGAGTAGAGGAAGACCATGGCCAGGTTGGCCACGCCCACCAGGCGGTCGACCCAGCGGTAGACGCTCGGCGCGGAGAGCAGGAAGACATTGGCCACGCCGCCGGTCATCACACAGGCCAGGCCCAGGTCGGCATTGGCGCGGTCGCGGAACCAGGCCCGCGACTTGTAGCCGACGATGGTCCAGGCGGCGGCCCCGAAGCAGAGGTACACGAGGTCAAACACGCGGGCCTCCCCCGGGTGCCGGGCCCCCGCCCGGGCCCTGGGAGCTGCCACCGCGCACGTGCCGCAGCGCGGGGCCGAGCGCCGCGGCCAGTTCGGCGGCGCGGCCGGTCAGCGGCAGGCCCTCGTCCGGCGCGGTGGGCACCACGTGCTCCATCAGCAGCGTGCCGAGCACCTCGGTCTCGCGCTCGGTGAGGTTGTCGTAGCAGTGGTGGCGGGCGAAGCCGGGGGTCAGGCCCATCCGGCGCATGGCGGTGGCCACGTCCATGCTGGGCGCCCACATCCGCAGGGCGTCCTCGGTGACCGCCGGGTCCTGGTCGTGGCCGAGGAGGAGATGCCCGACCTCGTGCAGCACGATGTGGATCTGGTGCCAGGGAGAGGTCGCCTGCTCGTAGAAGACCCAGTACTCGTCGTCGGTGCTGGCGGTCATGCCGGAGACCACGCCGCCCAGGCTCATCGGCACCAGCCGGACCGGGCGGCCCACCCGGCGCGCGACGATGTCGCACAGGCCCCGCAGATCGGTCGACGCGGGCAGCCCGAGCTCATCGATGAGCCGCTTGCACTGCCGTCGTATTCGCCCCACTCGCATGCCTGCACCGTCCTCGGTTCCGGTTCCTCGCCAGGAGTAGAACAGCTGGTAAGTGTCACCGTCCGGGGCGATCACTCGACGCCTCACCGTCCGATGCGGCCGGCCCGGGAGGATCCGGAGGGAGGTTCATCTGCTGCCGGAACTGGGAGATGATCGTGGTGAGGCTGTCCTGGACCTCGGGCGGCAGACCCACGGCGCGCAGCGCGATGCCGCGCACCCGCTGGTCCCGCATGGCGACGAGGAAACGCACCTCTTCCTCGACCCGCTCGGCCTGTGACGCGGAGAGGTCGCCCAGGAGATAGCCGACCGGCACCGCGAAGAACTTCGCCAGCGCGCGCAGCACCTCGGGGCTGGGATTGGTGCGCTTGCCGTTGCGCAGCATCGACAGATACTGCTCGGTCAGGCTCACGCCGCCGTATTCCGCGCCGCCGCTGATTTCCTCGGCCACATGGGCGTTGGTGTAAGGGGAGCCGGGCGGGTGCATATGGGCGAAGAGATAATTGAGCCGGTCCGCCAGCGGGCTGTCCCCGGCGTCCGGCGATCCGTTTCCACCGAGCACCATTTCCGTCCCTCCCCTCGAAAACTCTCACGGCTGGTTAAGGCGAGCGCCTCACCGAAGCGCATCCTGCCATGGAGATTACGGGCTGCACCAGTCCAGCCGGGTGGCCCCGCCTGGTCGACTTAACCACCAGTTGGTGAACGTCACGGCGCCGAGCACCACGGATTGCGGCCGCGCCCGGGTACCGCGCAGTGCACCCCGGCACCGCGCTCGCCCGCGATCCGGGCCACCTCCGCCGCCTGGCTCCGCGGCACCGCGTAGACCAGGTGGCAGAAGGCGTCCGGCGGGTGCCCGGCCGTCCAGCCGGGCACCTCGGCGCGCCGGTACGCCGCCCAGTCGCCCTCGAAGGTGACGAGCAGGTCGGCGAGGTCGGCGTAGCCGGGGTCGGGGTGGGTGCCGGGGTTCAGCACCACCGTGCCCGCGCCGAGCAGGCGCGCGGCCCGGGCCAGCCGGCGGTAGTGGCCCAGCGCCTGGGCCCCGGTCGCCGCCTGATCGAGGAAGACCCCGTCCACCCGGTACCAGCGGCGGTGCCTGCGGACGTCGGCGAGCACCGCGCGGGCCGGACGGCGGCCGTACGCGGTGTCGACGTAGCCGAGCAGCGGCACACCCGCCGCGCGCAGCCGGGCCGCGGCCGCCGCGAAGACCGGGTCGCGGCGGCGGCCCGGCCCGTCCGCGGTGTTGAGCACCACCCCGTACAGCCGCCCGGCCGCCCGCTCCAGGGCCGCCCAGGCGCCCGGATCCACGGCCGGATGGACGTACAGCGGTACCAGCAGCCGCGACTGACGGCTCGTCCGCTCCGTCACCGGGGCGGCGCCTCGGCCACCGGCGCGGTGGCGGCCGGGGCGGTGGCGGCCGGGGCGGTGGCGGCCCACAGGTCGGCGACCGAGCACGAGAAGACGTGCCGGGGCCGCCAGCCGAGGGTACGGGCCGCTGCCGCGATGTCCGCCCGCTGCCAGGAGACCGAACCGGACCGCTGGGAGCCGGCCGTCGAGGCCAGCGCCTCCTCGATCCGGCCGCGGAAGCCGGCGGCGCGCACCAGTTGTTCGGCGACCGCCCGCACCGGCCGGGCCGTACCGCTGGCGACGTTGAGGATCCGGGGCAGCCGGCCGGGGGTGGTGGCGGCGAGCGCGGCGGCCTGTGCCACGTCCCGCACATCGATGAAGTCCCGGTGTGCGGAGAGGTCGCCGACCCGCACGGTGGCGTCCCGCGCGGCCCGGCGCAGCTCGGCGGCGAGCCGCCCGGGCAGGCCGGCCACCGGCGCCCCGGGGCCGATGGGATTGAACACCCGCAGGACGACGGCATCCAGCGAGGAGTCCACGACGGCGAGGGTCCCGGCCAGCTTGGTGGCGCCGTACATCGTCACCGGGCGGGCCGGTGTGGATTCGCTGATGGCGAGGTCGCCGCTGGTGACGCCGTACTCGGCGGCCGAGCCGAGGTGGACCAGGCGGGCCTCGGGGGCGGCCGTCCACAGCGCTTCGGCGAGTACGGCCGGGCCGCGGGCGTTGACCTCGGCCAGCCTCGGCGCGCCGCCGCCGACCGCTCCGGCGCAGTTGACCACCGCGTCCGGGGCGAGGTCGCGCAGCTGGGCGGTCAGCCGCCGCGGGTCCGCGGTGGCGAGGTCGACACGCAGATCGGCGCCGGGTGAGCGGCCGCCGTCCAGCACCGCCACGCCGGCGAGAGCGCGCAGGTGCCGGACGGTGTGGCCGCCCAGGAAGCCGGTGCCGCCCAGGACGAGAATGCGCACGGCGACGACTCACGCTCCCTTGATCAGCATGCTGCGACGGCTGGTGAATTCCGCGTTGGCCCGGTCGTAGTCGTCGGGGCGGCCGATGTCCAGCCAGTAGCCGTCGAACTCGTAGGCGTGCGGCGGGGTGCCCTCCTTCAGCAGGTCCAGCACCAACTCGTCGAATCCCAGCGGCAGTCCGGGGGTGTAGCGGGCGAGGGCGTCCCGGCAGACGCCGTAGACGCCCATGGAGACCCGGTAGTCCATGCTGGGCTTCTCGGCGAAGTCCACCACCCGGCCCGATTCGGTGGTCAGCACCCCGAAGTCGATGTTCACCTGGCGGGCGTAGGTGGCGATGGTCAGCGGCGCGCGGGCGGCGGTGTGGGTGCGCAGCACGTCGCCGAAGTCGAGGTCGGTGAGGACGTCGCCGTTCATCGCCAGGAAGTGTTCGGGGAGCCGGTCGAGCATGGTGAGCAGCGGGCCCATGGTGCCCAGCGGGCTGTCCTCGGTGGTGTAGCCGACCCGCAGGCCCCACTGTGAGCCGTTGCCGACGTAGGCGCGGATGATGTGACCGAGGTGGCCGATGGCCAGGGTGCAGCTGGTGAATCCGGAGGCGGCGAGCTGGCGCATCACGATCTCCAGGATCGCGTGCTGCTCGCCGATGGGGACGAGCGGCTTGGGCAGCGCGGTGGTGTAGGGGCGCAGCCGGACGCCTTTGCCCCCGGCCAGGATGACTGCGTGCATGGGGATCGGTTCCTCTCCTTCTGGTCCTTCGGGTCCTTCTGGTCCTTCGGGCGTGGTCAGACGTTGTAGATGCCGGTCTTGTAGCGGGCGAGGTTCGCCGGATCGCGGAAGAAGTCGATGGTGTGCCGCAGTCCGTCCTCCAGGCTGTGCCGCGGGGCCCAGCCGGTGGCCGCGCGCAGCCGGGAGGCGTCGGCGACCAGCCGCATCACCTCGGAGGCGGCCGGCCGGATGCGCTGCTCGTCCTCGCGGATCTCGATGTCGGCGTCCATCAACTTGCCGATCAGGGAGACCAGGTCCGCGACGGAGATCTCCTCACCGGTGCCGGAGTTGAAGGTGCGGCCGACGACCTGCTCGGCGGGGGCGGTGCCGGCGGCGAGGAACGCGGCGGCGGTGTCCTTCACATAGCTGAAGTCACGGGTGGGACGCAGGTCGCCCAGCACGATCCGCCGTTCTCCGGCCGCGATCTGGCCGATCACGGTGGGGATGACGGCGCGCATGGACTGGCGCGGGCCGAAGGTGTTGAAGGGCCGCAGGGTGACGACCGGGGTGCCGAAGGAGGCGTGGTAGCTGTCCGCGAGCCGGTCGCCGCCGGCTTTGGAGGCGGCGTACGGCGACTGGGTGTTGATGGGGTGGTCCTCGCTGATCGGCACGGTCTGCGCGGTGCCGTAGGTCTCGCTGGTGGAGGTGTGGACCAGGCGCGGGATGTCCCGGTGGCGCACCGCCTCCAGCACGTTGAGGGTGCCGGTGACGTTGGTCTCGATGTAGCTGTGCGGTGCCTGGTAGGAGTACGGGATGGCGATCAGCGCCGCCAGGTGGTAGACGGTCTCGGCGCCGCTGACCAGGGTGGCCACGCTGCCGGGGTCGCGGACGTCGCCGAGCTGGATGTCGACCTCGGCGAGCAGGTCGGCGGGGAGGGTCTCCAGCCAGCCGTAGGAGGAGAAGGAGTTGTACTGGACCATCGCGCGCACCCGGTGGCCGGCCGCGACGAGCGCCTCCACCAGGTGGGAGCCGATGAATCCTTCCGCGCCGGTGACGGCGACCGTCATCGGGGCCGGGGCCGGGGCGGACGCGTCCTCGGTGAGCGGTGCGGAGGCGTGCTGGGAGGCGGGTGTGGACGCGGACATGGGCATGTCGGGCTCCGTTTCTGTCGGATGAGGTGCGCGGGCCCAAACGGGCCGGCGTGTTGGCGGATCGGGCACGCGGGCCCGGCGGGCCGGCGTGTGCGGTGCGGCTGCTGGTGCGAGTGGTCAGCGGTGGGTGGTCGTCCGGCCGAGCGTCGCGGCGGCGGCGCTCAGCAGGACGGCGGCGGCCCCGGTACAGGCCAGGAGTTGCACGGTGGTCGGCGCGGCGGCGTCCCGGGCGAGCGCGGCGGCCTCGGCGCCGGCCGCGGCCAGGCACACCAGGGCCGGTGGCCACGCGGTGCCGAATGCCTGGAGCAGCAGGCCGGTCCACAGCACCGCGCCCAGGGACAGCAGGGCGAGCAGCCGGGGGCCGTCGAGCGGCGGGGAGTCGCCGGGTACCGGCCACAGCAGGTGGGCGGTGCAGGAGAGCAGGGCCAGCGCGGCGAGATACCCGGTGAGGCTGAGCAGCAGTACCCCGCCCGCCCGCCGGAAGAGCACGGCCGGGGTGCGGCTGCGGGCCAGGGCGGCGAGCGCCCGTCCGCGGCAGCGGTGGAGCAGCCATTCGGCGGCGCCCATGCTGAGGGTGAGAGCCACCACCAGCGGCCCGGCCACGGTCGCTGTGGCGCTGTGCCGCAGGTGGTCGCCGAGGGCCGCGATCATGGTGAGCACGCCGCAGCCGAGGCCGAAGAGTCCGTAGGGCACCGATGCCCGCAGCGGCGGACCGGACCGGCGGCGGGCCGGGCGGGGGCCGTCCGGGCCGGTGGCCCCGGCGCGTACCGTCTCGCGGACCGCCGCCCAGCCGACGGCGGCGAGGGTGGCCAGCAGCAGGGCGGCGCGCGCCGCCGGCGGCGGCGTGTACAGCGGCAGCAGGGCGGCTCCGGCGACGGTGGGCAGCAGCGTGGCCAGCAGCAGGAGTTCCCGGCCGAGCACCAGCAGCACGGTGGCCGCCGCCAGGTAGCCGGCCTGGCCCGCCGCGAAGGCCAGGGCGCCGCCCGGGGCGGGCCAGGCCAGCGCCGCGGCCGTGGCCAGCAGTGCTCCGAGCGGGGCGCCCAGCAGCAGGGACCGGGCGGCCGCGGCCCGGCCGCCCAGCGCCAGGGCGGTGAACGCGCGATGGGCGAGCGCCTGGTTCCAGGCCCAGCCGGCCAGGGCGGAGGCGGCCAGCGCGGTGCTGCCCGCGGGCAGGCCCAGGTGGTCCGGTGGCGCGCTCAGCAGCGGGGTGCCGAGCGTGTAGCCGAGGCCCGGCAGGGTGAACACCAGGCCGCGCAGCAGGAATCGGCCGGGTCCGGCCCGCCAGGGGTCGGGGCGCGGCGGCGCCTTGGGGTAGTGGCGCACGGAGCGTTCGTAGAGCTCGGCGGCGAGTTCGAAGGTGTCGCGCCGTCCGTAGCGCTCTTGGACCTGTTCCGCGGTCAGGCCGTCGGCTTCCAGGACGGCGGCGATCTCGTCGGGGTGCACCGCCGGGCCGCACACCTCGGTGAGCTCCGCGACGAGTTCGTCCACCGGGTCGACGGCCCAGCGCGGCCTGCGTCGCGGGGCGTCCGCGGGGCGGTGCGGTGCTCCGGCGGGCCGGTGCGTGGCCAGGTCGGTGGCCGCGGTCGTGTCGGGGACGAGCCGCAGTAATCCGCTCACCGCCGGCCTCCCTGGGCCAGGGCGATCGTGGGGGCCGACACCACCGGGGTCAGGGCGTCGCGGCGGTCGGCGAGTTCGCGGTAGATGTCGCGGAAGGCGCTGATGGTCTGCCGGAGGGTGAACTGCTCGATCACCCGCAGCCGGGCCGCCTCCCCCAGCCGGCCGCGCAGGCCCGGGTCGCGCAGCAGTCGCACGGCGGCCTCGGCCATCCGCTCCGGGTCGCGCGGCGGCACCACCAGGCCGGTGTCGCCGACGGCCTCGCGCACTCCGCCGACGTCGGTGGAGATGGTGGCGCGGCCGCAGGACATGGCTTCGATGAGGGTGAACGGGAATCCCTCGCTGATGCTGGAGAGCATCACGACGTTCCCCGCGGCGTAGGCGTCGCGGATGTCCTGTACCCGGCCCTCGAAGGTGACGGCGTCGCCGACGCCGAGGTCGGCGGCGAGCCGCTCGCAGCTGTCGCGGTAGCTCTCGGCGCCGCGCGGGGTGCCTCCGAACAGCCGCAGTCGCGTCCCCGGTATCTCCGCGGCGACGAGCGCGAAGGCGCGGATCAGGGTGGTCAGGTCCTTGATCGGATCGATGCGTCCGGCCCAGCTGAGGGTGGGTGCCTGCGGTTCCGGCCCGGCGGGCGGGAAGGCCAGGGGGTCCACTCCGTTGTAGACGGTGCGTATCCGTTCCGGTGGTGTGCCGCCGTGTTCCTCCCAGCGGCGGTTGTAGCGGTTGCCCGGGGTGACCAGGGCGGCGCGCCGGTAGCTCTCCCGGGCCAGCAGCCGGTAGAAGCCGAGCAGCAGCGCCTTCACCGGCCAGCTGTACGGCTCGGCCCGGCTGCCGAGGTAGCGCTCGCGCAGATAGACGCCGTGTTCGGTGAGGAGGAAGGGCGTGCCGTGGCGATGCGCGCCCAGCAGGCCGGGGAGTGCGGCCAGGCCGCCGCTGACCGCGTGCGCGACCCCGGTCGCGGGTGGTTGTACGGCGAGCGGGCGCAGCGCGTGTTCCAGCAGGTCGGTGGCGGTGAGCGCGTCGTGCAGGGTGGGGCGGGCGGCCGCGGTGGGCAGCCCGGGGTGGTTCCAGATCCGGGTGAGCGCGCGGGTCGCGGACTCCGAGCGCAGAGCGGCGGACAGGGTGCCGGATGTGGCGTACTCGGCCAGGGCGTACAGCTCCTCGGCGAAGGCGCGTTCGGGGACGGCGGCGGGGCCCGGGTCAACGGTGCGGACGGCGGCGGGACCGGCCGGGCCTGGTTCGGGGACGGGTTGCAGCAGGGCGTGAAGGAAGCGTTCGTAGTGGGTGAGGAAGCGGCGCATCGCCGGTCCGCGCGGCTCACGGGCGGTGGACGCCGGGCCCCACAGCGGCAGCTGCTCGATGGAGCGGACGTTGGCGGGTGGCTGCCAGTGCAGCGGTTCCCGGCCGGTGCCGGTGATCGCGATGACGTGGAAGTCGGTGTCGGGCATTCCCTGGACGAGCTGGTCGCACCAGACGCTCACCCCGCCGTGGTGGTGCGGGTAGGTGCCCTCGGTGAGCAGGGTCACCGAGGTGGTGCCGAGTGCGGGCTCGGCGAGCGGTCCGCGCATGACGGTTTCGTTTCTCTCCCGGCTCGGTGGACAGTCAGTTCGGGGGGTGGCTGTTCTCCGGGATGGTGGTTCTCAGGGTTCTCGGGGACGGTGGTTCTCAGGGCTCTCGGGGACGGTTGTTCGCGGGGACGGGTGTTCAGGGGACGGCTGTTCTCCGGGACGGTCGGCCCGCGGCTCAGGCACCGCGTCTTCTCGGGGAGGGCCGTGTTCACGCCACGGCGAGTCGGCCCGGACCCTTTCGCGGGCGGGTCAGCTTGCGGCGGGGGCGGGCCCGTAGGGCACCGGGTCGCTGACTCCCTCGGGCACCGGAAGTTCGTCGGCGGGCTCGGACACCGGGGTGGCCCCTGCCGGGGCGGAGGCGGCGCCGGGGGTGGCCTCGGCGGGCAGGCTGTAGCTGACGCTGGTCTGCAGCAGGGCGGGCGCGGCCCAGCCGGAGCGCAGGCCGGCGTAGGGGCTGCCGAAGGCGGTGTCGCCCAGCAGGCGGTTCAGCCGGGTGCCGGTCGGCATGGTCGCCGGGACGTCCACCCCGTCGGGCGCGGTGACGGTGACCGTGGAGCCGATCCGGTAGGCGGTGACACGTCCGCCGTCCAGGGCGGCGTCCCAGGCGGCGCGCCGGCGCAGTTCGGTCCCGATGTCCTTCATCCGCTGGTTGACCAGGGGCGTGTTGTCGGCGAAGAGGCCGTCGTAGTCGGTCAGGATCCGGTCGAGGGCGGGGTAGGCGATCCGGTCCTCGGCGAGGTTGGACTGGTGGATGAAGTGCGGACGGGGGTCGTTGGCGAGGGCGTGGCCGAGCGCGATCCGGCTCTCCACCGGCACGATGTACGTGCTGTAGCCGGTGGCCGCGTCCAGCGGGGCGTCCAGGCAGCGGGTGTTGGCGGCGGTCTCGCACACGCCGCTGCCGCCGTCGGCCTTCCTGGTGTAGATCCAGTTGTACTCGTCGACCTGTTCGGATGTCCGGCCCGCGTTGTAGAAGATGTTCATCGGGTGGCGGGGGACGGTGAGGGCCGGGCCCAGGGTCCGCTGCTGCTTCTCGCGCGAGGCGTCGCTGCCCAGCGAGGAGACGCCGGTGTAGGTCAGCGCCGTGCTGAGGTTGGGGTTGTCGGCGGGCTGCTGCGGCAGGATCTTCAGGCCGGAGTGCTCTCCGGTGATCAGCTCGGCCCGGTCGAGGGCGAGGTTGTTCCGTCCGGCCCAGGCGAGGTTGTCGTTGATCTGCGCGGTGATGGTGGACAGCGGGGTCCAGCGGGTGCGGCCCAGGGAATCGGTGGCGCACTTCCAGGGGACGACGGTGGTGTCCTGGACGCACCCCAGGAAGGGGTGGTTGTAGGTGTGGTTGATCCAGCGGAAGCCGCTCTGGTCGGCGAGGAGCTGCTGGGCGAGCGGGTCGCTGCCGGCGTTCTCCTCCTTGTACGCCTCGCTGCCGCCGCCGTTGAACGCCATGTCCAGGGTGAAGCCGCGCGAGAGCGACCACTCCTTGGCGTAGGTGGCGTCGGCCGCCGTCATCCGGATGGGGTCGTTCTCCACGCCGTCGCCTGCGCTGCCGCAGTCGAGGTCGCCTGGGGTGCAGTTGAGGTCGGTGTCCCAGCGGTCGTCGGCACCGAAGACGTCGTCGATGTGCACGGCGAGGTAGTTGCGGTCGGCTCCCAGGTGGATGCCCTGGGTGGCCCATTCGACGATGCCCCGGGCCAGCAGCCGGTACTGCCGCTGGTGCTGGTTGTAGACGAAGGTGACGACCAGCTCCCGGCGGCCGTCGCGGGCGTACTCGCCGACCAGCGAGCCGCGCGCCGCGCTGCCCGGGATCGGCGCGTCGACGTAGGAGGTGAAGGTGGCCCCGTCCTGCTGCCGGTCCAGCGGCACGGCGAGGTAGCCGTAGCTCTCGGCGATGGCGGGGTCGTTGTCCTCGAACGGAACGCGGCCTTCGAGGTAGCCGAAGGCCGCGGCGCCGGCGGTGGTGACCTGCGCGGTCTTCCCGTCCAGCGTGCCGATGTAACCGGGGTCCTGGGCGTAGTTGAGGCCGACGGCGGGGCGGGCGTAGGTGTAGGCGTCCACCTGCCGGATACCGAACCGCTTCTCGTACGCGACCAGTGCCGCCATCTCGGCGGAGCCGTCCCCGAAGGGGTTGTCGTTCGGCACCACCACGGCCTGGTATTTGGCGCGCGGGCGTCCGCCGACGGTGTCGCCGAGGAAGGCCGCGTCGATCACCGGGCGGCCGGCGGCGCCGAGGTCGACGGTGGTGTACGGGGTGCCGGCGCTGTCGAGTTCGGCGGCGATGGCCTCGGTGGCGGGGCCGCCGTCGGAGACGACCAGCACGCGCAGGTCGATTCTCGGGGTGGGCTCGACGGCGTTGGCGCCGGTCGAGGGCAGGGCGACGGTGAGCAGGGCTGCCGCCGCGCATGCGGCGGCGAGGCGGGTCGCAGGACCCATGGTTGTCTCCCCCCGGGCCGGCACCCGCGCAGGGGTGATGACCGGCCGTGTTCGATGGTGCGTGGGCAGGCCGAAATCACACGGGCCACGCAGGATGTGAGTGAGAACTCGAAGTTCGGCTTCCGCGACGGCCGGGGCTCCCCTCCCCGGCTGCACACCCCCAGGTTCAGCGTCGGCCACGGTCATGCCCGTGCCCTGACATGCGGCCGAAGCCGAAGCCGCACGCCATATGGTGCGGCATGTCCGAACTGATCGACCGGTACTCCGGCGATGTTCCGGTCGGCGGACCCGCGCGGGTGACTGGAATTCACCGCTCCGGACAGTCGGCCCGGGCCCCGCCCCCGCAAGTGTGGGGAACCTGTGAGGGTTGGACATCCCGGGCTGACCTGTGACTCCAGTGGTCTAGACCTCTACGCGCGGACGCTTCAACCGGGAGGCGAGGGCCGGTTCCCGGCCGCTTCGATCTTGTGGAAATCGGCTGAATGCCAGCCGTCCGACTTCTTCCGACTTGGCCGGTATTTCCCTCGGAGGTACGGTCGACAGCCCGATCCGAGACGCGTCGGGGAACACGCCTCGGCCGACTCGGGAACGTCCCTCGGTCGACTCGGGAACGTCCCTCAGCCGACTCGCCACGTCCGCTCAGTCGACTCCGGGAAGGATGTGCGGCTCCGCGAGGTCGTCCTCGTACCCGGCCAGCCGGATGGGCGCGGACCTCGCCCACACCTCGAGACTGCCCAGCTCTCCTTCGCCGGAGGGACGCTCCTCAGGCTCGCGCGATGCCTCGCTGCGCGCTGTCTTATCGGCTGCCACCGCACACTCCATTCGTGTCGGGACCGGATGTGCCGACGCACTCTTCACCGGGCGCCGGACGCCCGGTGGGGCTTGAGGTCGAACATCATCGGACGCTGTGGCGATCCGCTGGCCCCAGAGTAACGATGCCACCCGGTCGGCGCGCGCCCATTTCCGGCAGGGTTGCGCCCTCTCGGTTGACGGATATGCGCCGATATCGCGCCCCCGCCGCGCCCGCGGAAAAGACCTGGCGCGGCGGGGGTGCGAGCCGCCCCGCCACGTGGTGAGCTTGAGCCGGAAGGCGAGCGGGGCGGGAAGGGGTGACAGCCGTGCGGATCCAGAAGGCCACCGGCGCCAGGACGAGCAGGCTCGCCCTGATCGCGGCCACACTGCTGATGACGGCCCTGGGCTGCGGGGACGGCGACGGCGACGGGGGCGGGGGCGGGAGCAGCCCCACCGAGCAGCAGCGCATGGGCAGATCGCCGTTCACCGGCGCCCGGGCGGAACGGGGCCCGGTGCTCGCCGTGAAGATCGACAACGTGGCGCCCGCCCGGCCGCAGACCGGCGTCGACAAGGCCGACATCGTCTACGTCGAGCAGGTCGAGGCCGGGCTGACCCGGATGATGGCGGTCTACTCCTCCCAGCTGCCGCCCACCGTCGGCCCGGTGCGCAGCGCCCGCGAGAGCGACCTGGACCTGCTGCGGCAGTTCGACCACCCGGCGCTGGCCTACTCCGGGGTGCAGTCCAAGCTCCAGCCGGCCATCGACGAGGCACCGTTGTATCCACTGACGCCCGGCCGGGCGCCCGGCGCGTTCAGCCGCAGCCGGGACCGGGTCGCCCCGCACAACCTGTACGTCCGCCCGGCGGCCGCACTGCGCGCCGCACCGGACGCGAGCGACGCCAAGGACATCGGCTTCCGCTTCGGCGCGGCGCCGGCGAGCGGCGGGCGGACCGTCGCGAGCCAGACCGTCCGCTACCCGGCCGCCGTCTTCACGTTCACCTGGTCGGGCGAGCGGAAGCGGTGGCTGGTGTCGATGGACGGCAGGCCGGCCGCCACCACGGACGGCGGGCGGCTGGCCGCCGCGACCGTCGTGGTGCAGTACGTGAAGATCGAACCCTCGCGCTTCCGGGACCGCTTCGGCAGCGTCTCGCCGCTCACCGAGACCACCGGCTCCGGCACGGCCGTGGTGCTGCGCGACGGCAAGGCGTACCAGGCGCGGTGGGAGCGGCCGGACGCCGATGGCGGCACCGAGTTCACCGCGGACGACGGCAAGCGGCTGGCCTTCGCCACCGGTCAGGTCTGGGTGGTCTTCGCCCCTCGCGGCTGAGCCGCCGCGGTGGACCCACCGCGGGACCCAAGATCATCCTCAGCACCTACGGGAGGACCCCCGGTCGTACTCCTGTGGCAGTACACGCAAGTGCGTGCTCAGGGACGACGACACGGCGTCGGACACCGGGCAGGGTTGAGGGCATGGACGATGCCCTATCCCCTCAACGGGTGCTCAGATGACCGCACTCGCGCTGTCGGTGCTGCTGGCACTGGTCTCCTCGGTGTGCTACGCCGCGGGGGCCATACTCCAGGAGCATGTCGCGGCCACCGCGCAGGAGTCGTACGCCCCGCTGCGCCGCGGCAGTTGGTGGGCCGCCGTCTCGCTGAACGGCGCCGGGGCGGTGCTGCATGTACTCGCGCTGGCGTACGGGCCGCTGAGCGTGGTGCAGCCGCTGGGCGCGCTGACGATCGTCTTCGCGCTGCCGATGGCCGCGGTGTTCGTGCGGCGGCGGGTGGGCGCCGCCGGCTGGCGGGGCGCGCTGCTGGCCACCGTCGGGCTGGCCGGGCTGCTCTCGCTCACCGGGTCCGCGCCGGCCGAGGCGCTCTCGGACGTGGAGCGGATCGCGGTGGCCGCGATCACGGTCGGCTCCATCGTTGCGCTGACCCTGACCGCGCGCTGGGTGCGCCGGCCGGCGGTGCGCAGCGTGCTGCTGGCCACCGCGGCGGGCACCGCCTTCGGGATCTCCTCGGTCTTCACCAAGAACGTGACGGTGGCCTGGTCCTGGGCCTCCTCGGCCGAGGCGCTGCCGAGCCTGCTGGTGATCGCGCTGCTCTCCGGGGCCGGGGTCTTCCTGTCGCAGGCCGCCTATCGCGGCGCCGGGTTGGCGGCCCCGCTGGCCACCGCCACCGTGGTCAACCCGGTGGTGGCGACGGCGGTGGGGATGGCCGCGCTCGGCGAGCACTTCCGCCACGGGCTGCCGGGCACCGCGCTGGCCGTGCTGGCGGCCGCGGTGGCCAGCGCCGGGCTGGCGATGCTGGCCGCGCACGGTGCGGGCGAGGCCCAGCCGGCCGATGCCGTGCCTGCCGGGCGCCCGGCAGGCACGGTCGAGAGCGGCTCGTCGCAGGTGGCCGGCAGCGTGCCGGCCGGGTCCGCCGAGGAGGCGTCCCCGTCTCCGGCCGAGGGTTCCACCGGGCCCGAGGGGCGGGCCTCCGGTCCGGCGGGGGCGGCGGCCCCGGAGTTCGCCGCCGGCCCGGCGCGGCACCTGCCGCCGGCCGCTCCCTCGCCGGCCGCCCGGCCGCGGCTGGTCCGTCAGGTCCGGCGTTCCGGCGCCGGCCCGACGGACTTCGTGATCACTGTCCTGGGGCCGGCCGGGGCCGGCCGCCTCGCGGTGCCCCGGCCCGGTTTCGTCGGCCCGACCGCCGTCGGCCCCGGCGACCGGGGCCGCGGCGGCGGGGTGCTCCAGCCGCACGGCTGACCGGACCGGGGCGAGGCCGCGCCACGGTCCGGCAGTCCGGCTGCCGTCCGCGGCGCGTGCGCCCCAAGAGGCCAAGAGGCCAAGGTCCGGCCGTGGGTGCGCGGTGTCAGCGGTTCAGGTGCGCGTGCAGATGCGTGACCTCCTCGATGTCGCCCCCGGCCTTCTCCAGCAGCTGCTTGGAGAGGTCGTTCAGCGCGCGGGAGGCCGCGACCTCCTCACCGACGCGCTGCTGAGCCGGGTCGTCAGGGTGCCGGTTGGCGACTCCATGCGCCTTGAGCTCCGTTCCGTCATGGAGTCGCAGCCGCACGTCCGCCTCGGTCTTCGCGTCGATCTCGTGGAACTCCATCTCGATGTTGCATCCGACGATCGTCTCCATGGCGACTACCTCCTCATCCTCAAGAATGCGCGCGGAACCACTCCAGCGCGAGGTCAGCCACCGCCCGCAGCCCGCCGGGCTCCTCGAAGAGGTGGCCGGCGCCCGGTACCACGGCGAGCCGGTTCTCGCACCGCAGCATGGACTGGGCCTGGCGGTTGAGGTCCAGCACGGTCTCGTCCCGGCCCCCGACTATCAGCAGGGTGGGTGCGGTGACGTCCGGCAGCCGGTCGCCGGCGAGGTCGGGCCGGCCGCCCCGGGAGACGACCGCGGCGATGTCGGCGTCCGGCTCCGCGGCAGCACGCAACGCGGCCGCCGCTCCGGTGCTCGCCCCGAAGTAGCTCACCGGCACGGCCGCCTGGCGCACCCAGCGGGTGACCTCGGTGAGCCGGCGGGCCAGCGTCTCGATGTCGAAGACGTTCGACCGGTCGATCTCCTCCTCTGGGGTGAGCAGATCGAACAGCAGGGTGCCGAGCCCGGCCTCGTTGAGCGCTTCGGCGACGGCCCGGTTGCGCGGGCTGTGCCGGCTGCTTCCGCTGCCGTGGGCGAAGACCACCACGGTGGGGGCGCCCTCGGGCAGGGCGAGATCGCCCGTCAGCTGGACCAGTCCGCCCTCCACCGCGATCCGGGCCACGCCGTCGGGCAACCGGGAAGCGCCGGTTCGCCGGGGGCCGTCCCCGGCGGGCGGATCGCTCCCGGCCGCCGGACCGCCGTCAGCCGCCGGACCGCCGTCCGCGGGCGGATCACCGGAGGCGGGAGGGTCACCCGGGGCGGGCGGATCGCCGTCCCCGGGTGCGGCACCGTCGGCGGGCGTGGCGGCCGCGGCCCTGGCCAGCAGGTCGATCACTTCCTGGTCCGGGGTCTGGGAGAAGTCCCGGTACCACTCGCCGACCGCGTAGAACTGGCTGGGCGTGGACAGGCACACCACCTCGTCGGCCTCGGCGCGCAGGGTTTCCACCGCGCTCGGCGGCGAGACCGGCACCGCGAGGACGACGCGGGCCGCGCCCTGGGCGCGGGCCACCCGGCAGGCCGCTTCGGCCGTCGCGCCGGTGGCGATGCCGTCGTCGACCACGATCGCGGTGCGGCCGGCCAGCGGGATGCGGTCCCGGCCGCCGCGGAATGTTCCGGCCTGCCGGGCGAGTTCGGCCTGCTCGGTCCGCTCGACCTCGGCGAGGTCCTCCCGGCTGACCCGGCCCATGCGCACGATGTCGTCGTGGATGACGCGTGCCCCGCCTTCCCCGATGGCGCCGAAGCCGAGTTCCCGGTGGAAGGGCACGCCGAGCTTGCGGACCAGGATGACGTCGAGGGGTGCGCCGAGGGCCTGGGCGACCTCGAAGGCCACCGGTACCCCGCCGCGGGGCAGACCCAGGACGACCGGATGTGCGTTGCGCAGGTGCGCCAGGCGTTCGCCGAGCAGCCGCCCGGCCTCGGTGCGGTCGGTGAACCACATGATGCGCCCCCAGCCCGGGGAGAGAAGCGGAAATCCACCGCCTGCCTCTTTCGAATCAATCCGAAATGAGGTGATTTAGCAAACGGGCAGCTCCAGGACGCGCGGGATCCGGCCGCCGCTCACCGCGGGTCCGCGCCGCCACGCATCGCGGCACGGAAGGCGCCGGGCGTCTGTCCGGTGCGGTGCTGGAAGAACTTCGAGAAGTTGGCGGAATCAGCGAATCCGGCCTGCCCGGCGACCCGCGCCACGGGCAGATCGCTGTGCGCGAGCAGCCGCTTGGCCTCCAGCACCACCCGCTGGTCGAGGAACTCCTTCGCGCCCACCCCCTCCGCGGCGAGGGTGGCCCGGGAGAGGGTGCGCGGGGAGTAGCCGAGGGCCCGCGCGTAGTCGGCGACCCGGTGGGTGCGCGCGAAGTCGCGTTCCACCGCCTCCCGGAAGCGCAGATACGCGACCGGGGGTTCGGCGGCGCCGGCGGTCGGCGCCGCCTGGTGCGCCAGCCGCAACACCAGGGCGGCCAGCAGATGGCGCAGGATCTCCGCGTGCACCTCGGCGGGCAGCCCCTGCCCCGAGCCGTAGGCGCAGGCCAGGTGGCGCACGGAAGTGAAGACGGAGGTGCGGTCCTGCCCCGTCGTCTGCCACCAGGTGCCGGCGAACCGGTCGTCCAGCCGAGCCGAGCGCGTGGTGTCCGGAGACAGGAAGCCGGGGCGGAAGAGCACCAGGGTGCCCTCGATCGCGGACAGGTCGCCGACCTGCTGGACCTGTCCGGGCCGCACCCACAGCACGCTTCCGGTGCCCAGGGGGTACTCGGTGAAGTCGACGGTGTGCACGGTGGACCCCTGCTCGACGGCGAACAGGGAGTGGAAGCGCGGGCGCTGGGGAGTGGCGAACTCGCCGGGCGGCGCACGGCGGCGCAGCTCGTCCAGGGACATGACCTCCACGCCCTCCGGCGCGCCGGGCGGCGGCTGGTAGGGGATCTCCGGGATCACCGAGAGCTCTGAGGGGGGAGAGAAGTCCGAGAGCTCCGCGAGGTCATCGTGTCGCATTTTCACCATGATGAGTCACCAGGCTACCTCGCTCACCTGGGGCTATGGGCGTAGCGTCGATGTCGCTGACCGAAACGGCATGCCGGTCGGCATCGTTTCCCCTGGATATCCCTTATCCGTTCCCTTTCCGCGTCCGTAAAGATTCCCCACAAGGAGACACCCTCATGGCGAAGATCGCACTCGTCGGCGCCGGCGGCACCATCGGCCTGCGCGTCCTGGACGAAGCCCTCTCCCGCGGCCACCAGGTCACCGCCGTCCTGCGCGACCCGGCCAAGCTGGACCGCAGCCACCCGCGACTGACCGTGGTCACCGGCGACGTGCTCGACCCGGCGTCGGTCGCCTCCGCCGCGCGCGGCACCGATGTGGTGGTCAGCGCGGTGGGCGGCGGCGACGGGCCGGGCCATGTGAAGCTCATCGCGGCGGCCGCCAAGTCCCTGGTCGAGGCGGTGCGCTCGCTGGGCGAGGAGGCACCGCGACTGATCACGGTCGGCGGCGCGGGCAGCCTGGAGACGGCCCCGGGCGTGAAGGTGTGGGACGCCCCGGGGCTCCCCGACTGGCTGCTGCAGATCATGCACGCGCACGGTGACGCCCTGGACTTCCTGCGCGGCGTCGAGGACGTCCGCTGGACCAGCCTCAGCCCGGCGGCGACCATCGAGCCCGGCGAGCGCACCGGGGCGTACCGGACGGGCACCGAGCAGCTGGTCACCGATGCCGAGGGCAACAGCTACATCAGCGCCGAGGACTACGCCGTGGCGCTGGTCGACGAGATCGAGAACCCCCGGCACATCGGGGCGCGCTTCACCGTCGCCCGATAGCCCCTGGCACCCCGCCCCGGCGCCTACCGGGCGATCGTGGAGGAGGCCGGCTCCAGGCGGACGCAGCAATGGCCGGGGCTGGGCGCCAGGCACGCTTGGAGCCCGCTTTCATCAAGCCCTTGAAGGACGCCACGGAGCAGGTGCAGGTTCATGCCACACACCGTCTGGGTGTGTTCACGGGCGAGGGCATGGAAGGGGCAGTTGCCCAGAACGATGGCGTCGCCGTCGTGGCGGGGCTCGAATCCGTAGCGCTCCAGCAAGTCGAAGACATCCGCGGGGTCCTGGTCGGCCATCTGCCGGCCGAAGTGGTGGGCCTTGCGGTGCAGAACGGTCCGTACCGGCTCGCCGGTGGCCTCGGATTCCTCCATCGCCTGGGCGAAGAGCCGTCCGGCGAGTTCGTAGTGCCGCTCCGGGAGGTTGACGGTGACCTGCTTGGTGGAGCGCTTGTAGAGCTTGGCGGGCCTGCCCGCGCCCGGTCCCGTGCGGCCACTGCGCCGTTCGTAGACGACATCGAGCAGTGACTCGTCGGCCAGGCGGTCGAGATGGAAGGCGGCGGTCTGCCGCGCCAGACCCAGGGCGGCGGCGGCCTCGTCGCGTCCGACCGGCCCGGGCCGGCTCACGACGTGGTCGTAGAGCCTCCGGCGAGTCGGCTCGTCGAGGGCGGCGACGGCGGAGATGTCGGCGTGGGGTGCTTCTTTCGAGTGGTCCACGAACACCAGTGTAAAACCCGCAGCCATTGACTAAAGAAGGTTTCCGCGTTTCTATCGTTAGTGAGAGTTGCCGATAGAACGAAAGGGCGGCGTCATGTCGTCTGCAACCACAACCACCACCTCCGCCACCCCCCGGCGGACCGCGTTCAGCGACCCCGGCTACCAGGCATTCGTCATCCTGCGCGCCGGCTTCACCGTCGCACCGATCCTGTTCGGGCTGGACAAGTTCGCCAACCTGCTCGTCGACTGGCCCACCTACCTCGCACCGTGGATCAACGACGTCGTTCCGGGCAGCGCCCAGGCCGCCATGTACGCCGTGGGTGTCATCGAGATCGTCGCCGGCCTTGTCGTCGCGCTCGCCCCGCGCTTCGGGGGCTGGCTGGTCGCCGGATGGCTCGCCGGCATCATCGTCAACCTGCTGACGATCCCCGACTACTACGACATCGCGCTGCGCGACTTCGGACTGCTGCTCGGTGCGGTGGCCCTGGCCCGGCTCGCCCAGCGCTACCACGGCAAGGAGCAGCCACGCTGAAGTCGGAGCGGACGCGGGCCGCGCGGGAGGCGGGTGAGCGCGGCATGCTCACCCGTCCGACCTGCGGCCCTGGCAGCCCGCCCGCGCCCGCACCCCCGACCGGGCACGCCGTCTTCGATGCGCGCCGGCGGCCGGGGCGGCGGTTCAGAGGGTCAGCTCCTCACCCAGACCCGGGGTCAGGACCTCGTAGCGCTCGCCGTCGGCGGCATCGAGGAAGCGGGCGAGCTCGTCGGGCTGCGTGGTGTAGAAGCCGTCGGCATGGAAGCCGTCGTAGTGGATCGGTATCGCGGTCCTGGCCTGCAGGAGGCGGGCCGCGACGGCGGCGTGTTGGGCATCGAGCGAGGCCGGATACGGGCTCGGCGGCCGGCAGTGCGGGAAGCAGACGGTCGGTCCGTTGATGGGCGTCAGGACGGCGTCGAAGGGGCCGTAGCGGTGGGCGGCGCGCCACCAGTAGCCATGGAACATCGTGTCGCCCAGGTGGATCACCCGTACGCCGCCGGCTTCGACGGCCCAGGAGACCTGGGGGTCGCCGAGAGTGTCCACGGCCGGGACGGCCGCGATGGCGAACGGCCCGATCGTCACGGTCTCCCACAGGCCCATGGCCTGCCGCGGGAGCTTGCCGGCGGTCAACTCGGCCTCGGCCTTGAGGGTCCACAGGTTCTCGTGGTCGTCGCCGCCATAGGGCTCCGGGTGCAGGACCTTGCCGCCGGGGCCCAGCGCGCGGGCCAAGGCGCCGGCGTCGGCGTGGTCGCGGTGCAGGTGGGTACAGAGACCGGCGAGCACGTGTCCTTCCGCGTGCGGCGGTACGACCTTCGGCAGCGGCACCCCCGAGAGCGGCGTTCCCTCCAGGACGCCTTCGGGCCGCCCGAGCAGGTCGATGACCAGGCTCTCGCCCTGTGCTTCGAGCTCCACTCCGGCCCACCCCAGCCACCGCATACGCATACGACGTCCTCCCCATCGATAATTTACCGTACGATCGTTCGCTAAAATAGCAGACGATCGATCGGTAAGATCAGGGGCATGAGGAAATCGGCCGAGGAAGCCCGGCGCACCCGGGACCGCATCGTGGGAGCCGCGGTGACCCAGGCGTCCAGCCTGGGCCTGTCCGGACTGACCATCGGATCGCTGGCGGAGACGCTCGACATGAGCAAGGCCGGCGTCGTCGGCCCCTTCGGCTCCCGGGCCGAGCTCCAACTCGCCGCTCTGGAGCGGGCGGTGGGGATGTTCACGGAGGCGGTGGTGGCGCCCGGCCGCGCCGCGGAACCGGGGCTGCCGTGCCTGCACGCCGTGATCGACGCCTGGTGCGCCTACCTGGTCGACAGCCCGTTCCCCAACGGCTGCTTCGTCACAGCGGCCTCATGCGAACTCGACGGACAACCGGGCGAGCCGCGCGACCGCCTGTACGACGCGGTGACCCGCTGGCGGCGCTTCCTGACCGAACAGATCACCACCGCGCGGGCCGCCGGCGACCTCGACCCGGACCTCGACCCCGAGGACCTCGTATCCCTCCTGACCGGCATCGCCATGGCCGCCAACCAGGAGATCCAACTCCTCGGCGACGAGCGCGCAGCGCCACGCGCCCGCCGCCTCATGCGCACCGCACTGGCCGGCCACCGCACGCGGTCGGCCACCTGATGACGTCCGCTGTGGCTGACGCGGGAGCGGCCGAGCTACTGCTGGGCGGCATAGTCGTTCTGGCCGCTTCGGTGCAGTGGCTCACCGGGATGGGCTTCGCGCTCATCGCGGTGCCCGTGCTCGTTCTGATGCTCGGGCCGGCGCAGGGGGTGGTGCTCGCAAACTGCGCGGCCGGAGTCATCAGCGTCGCCGGACTCACCGCGAGTTGGCGACAGGTACGGATCGGCGCCATGGTTCCCCTGGTCATCGCCGCCGCTTGCACCGTGCCCGCGGGCTCATGGGCGGCCGCCCGACTTCCCGAACCGGTACTGCTGGCCGGCGTCGGGACCCTTGTGACGCTTGCCGTGGCTCTCGTGATGGGAGGCGCGCGCATGCCGGCTCTGACCGGTACGAGGGGTGCCGTGACCGCGGGTGCCGTGGGTGGATTCATGAACTCCGCCGCCGGCGTCGGCGGGCCACCGTACTCGCTGTACGCCGTGAACGCGGGATGGTCGATGCACGAGTTCGTGCCCAACGCGCAGTTCTACGGCATCGCGGTGAACGTCTTCTCCGTGGCCGTCAACGGCGTACCACGGCTGAGTGGGTCGTCCTGGGCGGTGACCGTGGCCGCCATGGTGGCGGGCGCCCTCATCGGCAGGGCGCTCGCCCCGAGAGTCCGGGAGCGGGGGGTGCGTCGGCTGATCTTCGCCCTGGCCCTGGCCGGTGGCCTCTCCGTGCTGTGCAAAGGGCTGTCGGAGATGGCATGACCGCCCACCGATCCTGGCGGTGGTCCGATATCGGGCGGCCGTTGTCGAGTGAGGGCAGGCGCGCCCGGAGGGGCGTTCACACGTCGCGGCGCGTTCACACGTCGCGGCGCCGCACGACGACCACCGCGAGCACGACCGCGACGAGCGGCCAGAGCACGTACACGGCCCAGGAGCCGGAGACCGTGGCGTCGCGGACGGGGCTACTGCCGGGGAGCGGCCCCCAGTTCTGGACCAGACGCTTCCAGGCGCCGGCCACCATCATGTGGTTGACGTCGGCGGACCACTGCTTGGACGGCGAGAAGAGCATCGGCAGCATCAGCAGGGTGAAGAGCGTGGCGACCATGCCGGCCGCGGTGTGCCTGATCAGCACACCGAGCCCCAGGCCGACCAGTGCGCAGACCGGGGCCACCAGCGCGGATGCCGCCAGGGCCCGGGCCACACCGGGATGGGTGAGGGAGACCCCGGCGTGCCGCTCGTTCAAGATGGCCTGGGAGACCAGGAAGGAACCGGTGGAGATGGCGGCGCCGACCACGGTCCACAGCGCGGCGGTGACGACCGCTTTGGCCAGCACCACCGAGCCGCGGGCGGGAACCGCCACGGTGGTGGTGTGGATCAGGCCGCTGCTGTATTCGCTGACGATGGTGATGGCGCCGATGCTGCCGGCCATGAGCATCAGCGTCATGTAGCCGGCCGGCGGATAGGCGTCGAAGGGCAGGAAGTCGCGGGGCTGACGCGTGCCCGGGCCGGCGGCGGCGAGGTTGTTGTAGTCCGCCAGCGCCGCCACGGCGGAGGACCCGATGACGAACAGGGTGGTGAGCGCGATCGTCCACGGGGTGGAGCGCAGGGACCGCATCTTGATCCACTCGGCGGCGAGCAGGTCGCGGAAGCGGACGGGCGGCTCGGTGACGGGCTGGGCCGAGGCGGTCGGGGCCGCGGGGGCGAGTGAGGTCATCGTGGTTCTCCCGCAAGGTATTCGGCGCTGTCGGCGGTGAGTTCCATGAAGGCTTCCTCCAGCGAGGCGGTCCGGGTGGTCAGCTCGTTCAGCAGGATCCGGTTCCCGGAGGCGAGCGCCGCGATCCGGTCCGCCGGCAGCCCGGTCACGACGAGCTTCTCGGCGCCCGCCGAGCCCTCCGGCTCGACCGACGCTCCTGCGGCGGTCAGTACCGCTGCCAGCTCGGCGGCTTGCCGTGTGCCGACCACGACGCTGGGGCGGGTGCCGCGGGCGGCGAAGTCCCCTACCGATTCGGCGGCGATGAGCCGGCCCCGGCCGATGACGACGAGTTGGTCGGCGGTGTTCTCCATCTCCGACATCAGGTGGCTGGAGAGGAAGACCGTGCGCCCTTCCGCGGCCAGGCGCCGGAAGAGGCGGCGCATCCAGAGGACACCCTCCGGGTCCATGCCGTTGACCGGCTCGTCGAATATCAGCACGGGCGGGTCGCCGAGGAGGGCGGTGGCGATCCCGAGCCGCTGCTTCATGCCGAGCGAGAACGTGCCGATGCGACGGGTCGCCACCTCGGCCAGCCCCACTTCCCGCAGCACCTCGTCCACCCGGCGCGGCGGGATGCCGTTGCCGCGGGCCAGGGCCGACAGATGGGCCGCGGCGCTGCGTCCGCCGTGGACCCGGCCCGCGTCGAGGAGGGCGCCGATGTGCCGCAGTCCGCGCCGATGGCTGCGGAAGGGAACGCCGCTGACCGTGGCCGTGCCGCCGGTCGGCGCCTCCAGGCCGAGGATCATCCGCACCGTGGTGGTCTTGCCGGCTCCATTGGGGCCGAGGAAGCCGGTGACCTGGCCCGGCCGGACGGTGAAGGACAGATGGTCGACGGCTGTCTTGCCGCCGTAGCGCTTGGTGAGTTCGCTGACTTCGATCACAGGGACAACCCTGCCGGGCGGTCACCGTCCGGGCATGAGGCCGTGGGTGGCAATCGCGCGCCGGGGTTGGCCCGCGGGCGTAAACCCCCGGGCCGATGCCGCGCGGACCGCGGCTGGTTACTCTCGCGGCATGAACGCCACACCGACCCTCCTGTTGCCTGCGCGGGTATCGCCTCTCGACGTCACCGAGAGGGCCCGGCGCCGATGACGAGAACGAAGGGCATGGCCTGGGTGGGGGGCGCCATGTACGTCCTCCTTCTGGTTCTGCTGTTGGGGGGCGCGCCGCGGGCTTCGGGCACGGTCCACGCTGTCGGGTCGCTGCTGGCCGTCAGCCTGCTCGTCGGTGTGCTGCGGCGGATGCCGCTGCTGGCTCTGGGCATGACGCTCTTGGGATCCACCGCCGTGGTGGTGGGCACTCAAAGCTCCGCCCAGGCGAACCTGTCGGTGTCGTATCAGGGCCAGTTCCTGTCGTATCTGGCGGTGGATTTCGTCCTGGGCCTCATCGTCGCCACCCGCACGCGGCGAGCTTCGATCGTCGCCGTGGCCGTGTCCTTCGCCGTGCAGTCCGTGGTGATCGGCGGCTTCGCGCACGGGGACAACCTGACCGTCAACGGCGTGATCGCCCTCTTGGCGATGGCCGCGTCCTGCATGGTGGGTCTGCTGCGTCGCGAGCGGCGCGAGCACGCGGTGGCGCTGCGGTCCCAGGAGGTGGCCGAGGCCGTGACCGCCGAGCGGCTGCGGATCGCGCGGGAGTTGCACGACATGGTCGCGCACAGCATCGGCATCATCGCCATCCAGGCCGGGGTGGGCAGCCGGGTCATCCAGACGCAGCCCGCGGAGGCCCGCGAGGCGCTGCGGGCCATCGAGGCCACCAGCAGGGAGACGCTGTCGGGCCTTCGGCGCACGCTGGTGGCGCTCCGCCGGAGCGACCCTGACACAGCCGACCCCGGGCAGCCACATCTGGCACCCTCACCGGGTCTGGCGGACCTCGGGAAGCTGGTCGCCGCGACCGCGGACGCGGGGGTAGGTGTCGACCTGCGTTTCAGCGGGGAGCGGCGTCCCTTGCCGGCCGACATCGACCTGTCCGCCTACCGCATCGTGCAGGAGGCGCTGACCAACGTGGTCCGCCATGCGGGCTCGGGGCACTGTCGGGTGGCCATCGGCTACGGGGACGAGGAGCTGTCGGTGGAGGTCGTCGACGACGGGCGTGGCGTCACCGGCATCGGCTCGGCCCAGGGATTCGGCATCATAGGCATGCGCGAGCGGGTCGGCCTGCTGCACGGCCGACTCAGCGCCGGGCCGCGCCCTGAGGGCGGCTTCCGGGTTGCGGCGCGGCTGCCGCTGCCCGCGCCCGTCGGAGTTCCGGTGGCGGCCCGATGACTGTCCGAGTCGTGCTCGCCGACGACCAGCCGTTGGTACGGTCCGGTCTTCGCGTGCTCATAGCCGATCACCCCGACCTGGAGGTCGTCGGTGAGGCCGCGACCGGCGCCGAGGCGGTCCGACTGGTCGGCGACATCAGCCCCGACGTCGTGGTGATGGACATCAGGATGCCCGGCATGGACGGGATCGAGGCCACGCGCCGGATCACGGCCGGTCCGGCGACGACCCGCGTCCTGGTCCTGACCACCTTCGACGAGGACGAGCACGTCTATGGCGCGCTCCGGGCCGGGGCGAGCGGCTTCGTCGTCAAGGACATGGCGCTGGACGACATCCTCGCGGCGATCCGCGTGGTCGCCGGCGGCGACGCACTGATCGCGCCAGGTGTCACGCGCCGTCTGATCGCGGACTTCGTCGGGCGCCCCGCGGCTGCCCCGGAGCGCTCCCCGCGGCCGGTCGAGGGCATCACCGAGCGGGAGCGGGAGGTGCTGACCCTGGTCGGACGCGGCCGGTCGAACAGCGAGATCGCGGAGGATCTCTTCATCACGGTGGCCACCGCCAAGTCGCACGTGTCACGGCTGTTCACCAAACTGGGCGCCCGGGACCGGGTTCAACTCGTGATCACCGCCTATGAGATGGGACTGGTCAAGCCGCCCCGGTGACCCGAGGGCCCGGCGGTCCGCCGGCCGGACTCGTGGACCTCGACCGGGCGGACGGGAAACACCCCGCCCGGGTGCTCACCGTGGACCGGACGGCCGCGGCATGGTGGCCGGGCGGGGCGGCCAGGACTGGGGATCGAGGATGCCCAGCACATACGCGCGGCCGACCAGGGCGAGCCGGGTGGGGGCGCCCAGCAGTTCGCGCAGCCGGCCCAGGTGGTAGTCGAGGGTCTGCCGGGAGAGCCCGAGCGAGGCGGCGATCTCGTTGTTGCCGTGGCCGGCGGCGAGCAGGGCCAGTATCCGGGTCTGGGCGGCGGTGAGTGCCGGGAGCGGCCGGTGCGGCAGCCCGTGGTGGGTCAGCATCGCCCAGACACCGCGGGCTCGCCCCGGTTCGCCGCGGACGGCGGTGAGCAGCAGCCGGGCCCGCCAGTGTTCACCGTCGGCGCCGACGAACGCGGCCGAGGTCTGGATACGGCGCCTGCGGCAGGCCACCAGCTCGTGCCAGGCCCGCCCCAGCTGCGCCAGGTCGTCCGCGGGGGCCAGGAAGCCGCGCGCCGAACGGCCCAGCAGATCGGCCGGGCGTGCCCGCAGCAGTCCGGCGGCCGCGCAGCTGATCCGCTGGATCCTGCCGCCGGCGGACAGCAGGGCGCACGGCAGGCCGCTGTGTTCGCTGAGCGCCTGGAGGCTCTCCTCGGCGGCGCGGCGCTGGTTCAGCGCACGGGTGTAATCGGTGATGTCGACATAGATGCCGGCCACGCACGTCTGCTCCCCCTCGATGACGGGGAACCGGTGGCCGACCGCCCTCCCCGGCGTGCCGTCCGGACGGTGGAAGGTGAGGGTGTGCCGGACCGGCTTGCCGGAGGCCAGGACCTGCTGGTCCAGTGCCTGGAAGGCGGCCGCGTCCTCGGGCGCGTCGAAGTCGGTGACCGGGCGGCCCACGACCGCCTCCGGAGTGGTGCCGTAGAGATGGGCGTAGGCGTGGTTGGCCCACAGGTAGCGGCCATGGCTGTCCCGGATGAAGGCCGCCGCCGGCGCGAAGTCGGCGAACGCGTCGTAGCGGCGCCGCCCGGACGCGACCGTGCTGATGTCGACGGCCAGCCCGCTGAGACCGCTCCGGCCCTGGGCGGAGAGGCGCTCGGGGTAGCAGGTCACATCGAACAGGCGCCCGGCGAAGTGCACTTGGCGCCGGTCGATGCAGCCCTCCACCACCGGCCCGGCCACTTGGGCGCCCAGGGTGTCGAGCAACCGCTGGGCCATCCGCGGATCGCGGAACGCGCCCCCGCCGCAGTCGATGACCCGCAGTCCTTCGTCCGCCTCCCACCAGGAGACGGGCATACGGTCGAGCAGCGTACCGAGACTGGTCTCGTTCATCAGCCGCCTCTTCGCTGTCGGTCCCTCCGGTCCCCTTCGCCGGAGCCTGGCCAAGGGCTTCCCCGTCTCCCCACGCGCATGCCCGGTCACCGCCGGTAGTGCGAAAGGGGCCGGATTCAGCGCCTCGGGGCACCCGCGGCGCCCCACACGCCGACAGGGTCGTCAGACGCGCGGACCAGGGGGCGGCCCCGACCTGGCCGGCTGTCAGCCGCGTGGAACAAGGCGCCGCCCTGTCCTGGCTGGATGTCAGCCGCGTTGAGAACTCAGGCATTTGCCTGAGTTCCCCGGGCGGCTGCGGGGGTACCCGGTTGCCGCCGGCTGCTTCGCTTGATGGGCCCGGAGCGCGACGCACACCCATCGGACGGCCGGGCGTCGACCACACCCTTTTCGAGACCGAGGAGTCGTTTCCCGTGAGCAAGGTGCTGTTCGTGTACGCCAAGGGCGGGCCGCCGCTGGAGTACGCGCTGTCCCGGGTCGCCGCCAAGGCCGAAGTGCACCTGCTGGCGCTCAGCCCGCTTCCCCTCTCGGTCCGCGAGCGGTGCACCCTGCGGTGCACGTCGGCGACCGTGCCCGCCGCGGACGAGTCCGCGGATCTGGTCGCGCTGATCACGGCCCGGGCGCAGGCCGTCGGCGCGGACGCGGTGTACACGGCCTCCGAGTACGCGGTGGTGGCGGTGGCCGAGGCGTGCGAGAAGCTCGGCCTCGCCGGAGCCGGTGGCAACTGCGTGCTGGCCCGCGACAAGCGGATGATGCGCCGCACCTGGCGGGAGCACGGCGTACCGCAGCCCCGCTTCCGTGCGGTGGCCGGCGAGGCGGACATGCGGGCCGCCGCGGCCGAGATCCCCTTCCCGATGCTGCTCAAGGCGGCCTGGAGCGCCGGGTCGACGGCGCACCGGATCATCCGGGGTCCCCAGGACATCGCCCCGGCCTGGCGTCGGGCCCGGGCGGTGATGGAGGATTCCGCGCGGCAGGGGTACGCCGAACTGCATGTGGCGGGCGCGGACGGGGACTTCCTGGTCGAGCAGATCGTGGACGGCACCGCCGACGGCTGGTTCGACGAGCCGGGCTGGGGCGACTACGTCAGCGTCGAGGGCATCGTCGCGGACGGCGTCTACCACCCGGTGTGCCTGAGCGGGCGCATGCCCACCGTGGCTCCCTTCACCGAACGCGCGAGCATCACCCCCGCCCCGCTCCGCGCACAGGCCCAGGAGCGGATCGTGGAGCTGGCCCGGGCCGCCGTGGACGCGCTGGGGCTGCGTACCTGCGGCACGCACACCGAGATCAAGCTCGGTGCCGGCGGGCGGATGTGGGTCATCGAGACCGCCGCCCGGTTCGGCGGGGCGATGACCGTGCCGCAGATCGAGGAGGTCTTCGGGGTCGACCTGATCGGCATGCTCGTCGACGGCCTGCTCGGCCGGCCGGTGGCCGGGCCCGGCGGGGTGCTCGGCCCCGAGGAGGCCGACGGCGCCGCGGGGTCGCTGGTCGTGCTGGGCGTCGACCGGGCCGGCGCCCCGTGGCCGGACCGGCGGGTGTGGGACTTCTCCGCCGTCGACTGGCCCGCGCTGATCACCGAGGGCAGCCGGCTGACGGAGGTGACCGAGCACTCGCTCCCGAACGGCACGCCGGTGCCGGTCTACGACCCGGCGGCGGGCGCCAACAGCATGGCCGCGCTGTGCCTGCTCTCCGCGGCCGACCCGGTGACCGTCGTCCGCGACTTCGAGACGCTGACCGACGCCATGCCGCACGTCCTCCCGGCGGTCGGCGACGGCGGGAGGCGGATATGAGCGGCGCACACCTCTGCACAGACCCCGCCGCTTCCGGGACCGACGCGACGGTGATCGGTGAGAACCTCTCGCTGCCGCTGTTCCGCACCCTCGCCGGGGTACTGGCCGGGCACCCCTACGTGAAGATCGTCGTGGACCGCGCCGAACACACCTGGCACCTGCTCGACTCGGCGGTCCACCCCTTCCACGTGAACTACACGGCCACCCGCGTCCTCGGCCTGAGCCTGGAGGAGCTCGACGCCCGCCTCGACGCCTTCAACGCCTCGGTGTACACCGACCCCGACCGCCGATTCCTGCTCGGAATCCTGTCCCTGCACGCGGACCAGGACACCGACGGACGGGAACGGCCCTTCCTCGTCCTGGAGACCACCGAGGCCGACACCATGGGCCGCGCGCTGCTGAAGGAGTTCTACGGCTTCGTGCGGGAACGGGTCGACGGACGGCTGCCGCTGCTGCTGAAACCGGCCAACCACGGGCAGGAACACGAACTGGCGGCGATCAGCGAGGCGCGCCTGCCGCGCATCCTCAGCCACCAGCTGTTCGCCGACCGGCTCCGCACCCCGCTGAACACCGGCGAGGCGGTGGGCCGGCTGCGCTGGTTCCGATCGCCGCGGGAGTACCGGGAGCAGGCGGGCGCGCTCGGCTGGGCGGACATCGTGGCCATGGACCGGCTGCCGGACGACGTGCCCCGCGTCGCCGGGTTCATCAACACGGCACCGATCACCCCGCTGTCGCACACCAACGTCCTCGCGTCCGGCTGGGGCATTCCCAACGCCATCGTGCGCGACCTGGACCGGCTGGTCGAGGCGGACGCGCTCGACGGCGCCTGGGTCCGCTACCGGGTACGCGATGACGAGGTCAGCCTCACCCGGCTGGGCAGCGTGCCCGAGCTGGACGAGCCGACCTGGCACCAGCAGCGCATCCGGCTGGAGCCGCCGTGGCTGGAGGACGTCCCGGTGCTGGAGCTGCACCGGCTGCGCCGCGAGGACCGGGACCGCTACGGCACCAAGGCCGCCAACCTCGGCGAGCTGCACCATGTGCTGGACAGCCGCACCGCGGACCTGACCGCCTACTACGGCCGGCCCCGGCCGCCACGCCGCGACCTCTACACCCATCTGGCATCCCGGCTCACCGCCCCCGCCGGCGCCGGGCCCGAGGCGCTGCGGAGCGCGGCGGCCCGGTTCGTGGCCGAGACCGTCCGGGCTCCCGAGGGCATCGCCCTGCCGTTCGCCCTTCAGCACCGCTTCCTCATCTCCTCCCCCGCCCTCCAGCAGGGGCTGGGCAAGCTGAAGATGGCGCTGGAGCTGTCCGCGACCGACGTGCTGGACTCCCTCTGCCTGAACCTGCAGCAGCTGGTCCACAGCACGCCGATCCCCGAGGAGGTGGCCGCGCGGATCACCGGTGCCTTCGGGGACCGGCCGATCGCCGGCCGCCGCCTGGTCGTACGCTCCTCGTCCAACGCGGAGGACCTGCCGGGCTTCTCCGCCGCCGGGATGTACGACTCGATCACCACCGTCCGCGGGACCACCGAACTCCTGGACGCGGTACGCCAGGTGTGGGCATCGCTGCTCTCGCCGCGCAGCGTGCGGCTTCGCCATCAGGCGGGCATCTCCCTCGACGACACCTATATGGGCGTCATCGTCCAGGAGTACGTCCCGGCCGCGCTCGGCGGCGTCCTGGTGACCTGCAACCCCACCCGCCGCGAGGACTTCCGCAACGTCTACCTCAACTGCACGCCCGGTTCGCCGGAGAAGGTCGTCGACGGCACGGTGCTGCCGCTCCAGTATCTCTACAACACGGTCGAGGGCGGCGGCCGCACCGTCGCGGTCGGTTCGGCCGCGGAGGACCTGCCGCCCGCGACCCGGGCCCGGCTCGCGGATCTGGCGCTCACCGGCCGGCTGCTGCAGTCGCACTTCGGCGACGGCCCCGAGGACCCGCTGGACATCGAGTGGCTCATGACCGAGCGGGGCGACTTCCGGCTGGTCCAGATCCGCCCGTACGCGCTGTGAGCCGGCCGGCATCCGTCGTCGCGCCCGGTCGCCGGCGGCCGGGCGCGGCCCCGCTGCCCGCCGCGGCGCGGCGGATCATCGCGCTCAACAACGGCTTCCAGCTGCTGTTCAACCTGCTGTGGTGGATGCCGGTCTTCTACGCCTACCAGCGGGAGGCCGGCCTCTCCGACCAGGAGATCTTCGGGATCCAGAGCATCTACTACATCGCCTTCTGCCTGTTCGAGATCCCCACCGGGCTGGTCGCCGACCGCATCGGCGCCCGCAACTGCCTGAGCGCGGGGGCGGTGGTGATGTGCGCGGCGAACCTGATCCCGGTCCTCTCCCCCGGCTACGTGGGCTTTCTCGCGCACTTCCTGGCCATCGCCGCGGGCCGCTCCCTCACCTCCGGTGCGGCCAGCGCCTACCTCTACGACGCGCTGCACGCCCAGGGCGCCGGCGACCACTATCTGCGGGCCGAGGGCACGGCACGCGCGCTCGGACTCGCCGCGAAGGTGGTCTGCTGGCCGCTGGTCGGCCCGCTGATGGCCCTGGCCCGGCCCACCCCCTACCTGCTGAGCGCGGCCGGTGCCGCCGCGTCCCTGTGCTGCGCCCTGGCACTGCCGCGCCGGATCGGCCCGGCCGGCGCGCGGGCCCCCGGCATGGCCGGCGAACCCGGCCGGCGTAGGGAGAAGCGCCCCGCGAGGGGATCCCGCGATGTCGCCCGGGCCGCGCGCTGTCTGCGGGCGAGCCCGTGGCTGGCGCTGGTCATGGCGCAGGGCGTGGCGGTCTTCACGCTGTCCCGTATATGCCAGGTCAATCTCTTCCAGCCGATCCTGCTCGACCACGGCATCCCCGAGGGCTCGCACGGCGCCGTACTGGCGGCGGTGACCGTCGCCGAGGCCGTCGGTTCGGCCCGGCCGCAGTGGCTGGGGCGCCGCCTGCGGCCGCTGACCATGGTCTCGCTGCTCAGCCTCGCCATGGCCGCCACCCTGGCGGGCACCACTCTCGGCGGCCCACTGCCCGCCATCGCGCTGCTGTGCCTGTTCTCGGCCGTCACCGGATTCGCCTATCCCCTCCAGCGGAAGCTGGTGAACGACGCGATACCCCATGGCGCGCCACGTGCCACCCTGCTCTCCGCCGAGAGCATCGTGGACCGGGGCGTCTGCGCGCTGGCCGCGGTGGCCGCCGGCGGCTATCTGTCCGCCGACCGGATGGACGCCCTGCTCTGGCACAGCGCCGCCGCCACCGCCCTGGTCATGCTGGGCGTCCACACGGCGGCGAGGATCAGGGCACTTGGCGCCGGGACCCGCGATCGCGCCGAAGGCCCAGGGCCTCATTGATCTGTCCACCGTCTCGGGTCGGTGCTCAGCGGCGGTATGTGGCTGTCGCGGTCTCGATGAAGGATCGGATCAACGGGTTGGTGTCACCTTCGTTCCACACCGCCACCACTCGGCTCGGCGCCATGTCGATCAGCGGCACGACGGCCAACTCCGCGGGCAGGTCGTGTCCGAGCGGGGCCAGGCCGACCGTGCCGTTCCACAGCACGGTCTGCAGGCACTCCTGGACGGCGCGCACCACTGGGCCCTCGCGCGACCGGCCGCCGTTCCAGTACGACTGCCAGATGGGATCGGTTCCCTGCGGGAACCGGAACCAGCGGCGGTCGCTCAGGTCGGCCAGGTGCAGGCGGTCGCGGTGGGCCAGCGGATCGTCGGCGCGCAGGACCACGCCGACCGGATCGGTCCGCAGCGTGCGCACCGCCAGGGCGGTCTCGTCGAACGGCGCGCGGGTCAGGGCGACGTCGACCAGCCCGGCGCGCAGCCCGCGGGTCGGGTCGGTCAGGTCGGTGTCGCGGACGCGGATGTCGATGCCGGGGTGCCGGCGGCGGTAGGCGGCCGCCAGCCTGGTCACCGCCGGGTCGGTGCCGTCACTCAGTATGCCGACGGTGATGCTCGCGACACCGGCCGCCGCGCTCACGCGTACCCGGACGCGGTCGGCATGGTCGAGCAGGGCCCGCGCCTGGTCGAGCAGCACCGTGCCGACCGGGGTGAGTGTGACGCCGGCGGGCGAGCGGGCGAACAGCGGGGCCCCGACATCGGCCTCCAGCCGCTTGATCGCCCTGCTCAGCGGCGGCTGGCTGATGTGCAGTCGGCCGGCGGCCCGGCCGAAGTGGAGTTCCTCGGCGACGGCCACGAAGTACCGCAAGGTCCGTAGCTCCACACTGCAACGATACCCACGAGGTATCGGTGTCGAGAGATGGGTCTTGGACAACCGTGGAGCCCCGGCGGTGCACTTGTGGGCATGACCGAAGCAACGAAGACCAACGAGCCACAGGACCTCCCCTCCGTATCGGTGGTGGGTCCCGGCGACGGTGAGACGATCGTCCTGGGCACCACGCGCATGCGCGTCCTCGAGGACGGCAGCCGCACCGGGCACCGCCTCGCGATCGCCGAGTCCGTCCTCGCCCCGCACACCCAGGGACCGCCGCAGCACCGCCACGCCCGACACGACGAGGGCTTCTATATCCTCGCCGGCACCGTGCGGTTCACCATCGGGGAGGAGAACCACGACGCCACCGCGGGCACGTTCGTGATGGTTCCACCCGACACCCCGCACACCTTCGCCAACACCACCGACCAACCGGCGGTCATACTCAGCACGTTCACCCCGGACCTGTACCTCCAGTACTTCCGCGACCTCCAAGACATGCTCGCCGACGGCCGACCGCTGACGCCACAGACCAACATCGACGCGATGAGCCACTACGCGACCAAACCCGCCACCGACTTCACCTGAAGCGGACGGACCGGCCCTCGCGGCGTCGGGCAGGCGAGGCCGCACGCGGGGCAGCACTGGCTGCCAGGTCGACCTGTTCGTGGTCTCAAGATCCCGTACATGGTCCGCAACGACTGGCAGAGCCGAGGCCAGGCCATGGCCGCCGCCCTGACCTGCTACAAGAAGCTCGCGAAACCTGCCACGTGAGACACCCTCTCAGGAGGCGAGATCATCGTCTGGTTCCCCGAAGTCCCGGATGAAGGCCGAGCCGTCGCTGGGCAAGGCGGCCCCATCTTCAGATCCCCCAGAGACCCCGAGGTCGCGGCGCATCGCTTCTCTCATGGCGCCTATCAGGGACCAGAGCCCGTGCTGGGATTCAGCGGCTGACCGCAGGGTCTCATCCGGACGAGCATTCCCCTGCTCCAGGCGCTTCACCTGCCCGTGAACCCGGGTCAGTCTCCCGTTCAGCTCGCGAGCCGGGGCAATCACGGCGTCGGGGGCGATCATCAGCGCCTCTGACCAACGGTCGCGGTAGGTCGCTTTGGCGTCTTCCAAAACCCGTATGTCCTCCTCCCCAGGGGAGCCGTCTCGCAGGACGTACAGGTGACGACTCAGCGCCGTTGCGAACTGCCGTGCATCCCGGTGCAGTTCCGAGTAGCAGCGCCGCCTCAGTTCGCGGTTCTCGCGGACTTCCTGGATGGCCTGGGCCATCTCCAGCTCACGCCTCTTGGCCCTCTCGGCACCCCGTTGCGTAAGGAGCGCGCCTCCGAGCGTGCCCGCCACACCCGTCATCGCGAGCAGCACCACCCCAAAGTCCATGGGGGAACCCTAAGGCCGTCCCGTGACCAGCAGTCACGGGACAGCCCTCAGGGGTGGGGTCCCGGAAGACGACCCGCCGGTAAGGCTGGGCCGGAGGGCAGCGAGGTTACGGTGGTCTGCCGGAATCGGTGCCCTCCGATGTGCTCGCCGGCTGTGTTCACCCACCGGCCCGCCGCCGACTGGCTCACCTACCGACACCGCCGCCGGCCTGCCTCGGTCAACCCCCATCTACTGGTCAGCCGGCACTTGGCACTCGAGCAGGAGCGGCCACCGGCCTCCATCGGAATCCCGCTACATCAAAGCCCCCACCCCGAGCGCACAGCCAAGCTGCCGCGGTGACGGTGGCCGAGGCGAGGGCTCCGAGCTGTCGATGGCCGGCAGAAGGGCGGCGAGCACTCCTCACTCCGCCCCGGGGCCGCCTCCGGGGGCGCCCGCGGGGCCGCCCCGGCCTCCTGATGCGGCGGGTGACGGCGGGTAGTCGTCGACGGTCATGGAGTTGTAAAGGCGTGCGCTCTTGGTGGTGAGGCGGACGAGCGCGCGGCTGGGGCCCGTGGGCAGGGCGGAGATCAGGCGGGCGCCCTGGGCCAGTCCCCACACGCCGAGGTGGGAGGTGGGGATCAGGGTCTTCGCCGCGCTCAGCGCGACGGCGCGGCTGCCGTGCACGTGTGCCGCCATTGCGCGCTCGTAGGCGGGGAAGGCACGCTCGTGGTCGCCGCCCGCCCGTGCCAGTTCTCCGGCGAGGACGTACGCGCCGACGACGGCCAGGGTGGTGCTGCCGCCGACGGCCGGACCGGGGCAGTAGCCCGCGTCTCCGACGAGTGTCACTCTCCCCCGTGACCAGGTGTCCATGCGGAGCTGGGTGATGGAGTCGAAGTAGAACGCCGGGGTGCGGTCGAGTTCGTCCAGCCAGCGGTCCACGTGGGCGTGCATGCCGGCGAACGCACCGCGCAGCAGCTCCTTCTGCCGGGGCACGTCGCGGTGGTGGTAGTCGAGTTCACACTCGCTCCGGAACAGGAACAACGCCCGCGCGTCGCCCAGGTGCCGCGCGCCGTACATGCCGGCAGTGCGGCCGACGCCGACGTGGATGAGGAGCTCGCTGTCGAGGTCGGCGACGTTCGGCAGGGTCAGCACCCCGAGGTAGGCCCCGATGAAGGCGCTGGCGCGGGACTCTTCATCGAAGACGAGGCGGCGCACGTTGGAGTGCAGCCCGTCCGCACCGACGACGAGGTCGAAGCCGCGCGGCGCGGCGTTTTCGAACCGCACCTCGCCGTCGGGCGAGATCGCGGTGATCGAGTCGCCGAAGACGTACTCGACGTCGTCGCGTGTGGCGTCGTAGTAGATCTCGCTCAGGTCGTCGCGCATGATCTCGACGTGCCGATCCGAGGTGGCGCCGAAGATCCTGGCGAGGTCCGCCCGGACGGGACGCCGTGAGCCCTCCCGGTAGACGGTCATCCGGTTCGCGCCGGTGGCCCGCTCCTCGACACGCGGAAGCACGCCCATCTTCTCCGAGATGTTCATCGCGGGCCGGAACAGGTCGACCGCGTGGCCGCCGGTCTTGCGCAGCGCCGGGGCGCGCTCGACGACGGTGACCAAGAAGCCGTGTCTGGTGAGCCAGTAGGCCAGCACCGGACCGGCGACGCTGGCGCCGGAGACGAGAATCCGCGTGGCACTCCTTGTTTTCATTGAGTCCACCCGGCGTGGATCGCGGTGAAGGCCAGCAGACAGGTGGCGGTCCGCGGCGGATCCTCGAGCAGGGGCGAGTGCCCGAGACCGGGCAGCAACTCGACCCTTGCGCCGGGAACGGCGCGGTAGTCGGAGGCGGATGAGGATCGCCATCTGCGGTCGTCCTCACCGAAGACCACCAGCAGTGGCTTGCCCAGGACCGTCAGCCGATCCGGCAGCGCCCGCTGCTCCAGGTAGGAGCGGGTGGCCCGCATCGACGTGGTGAGCGAGTGGTGGGTCATACCGCGCACGTCGTCCAGGAGCTCTTGTGGAATCTGGTAACCCGCGCGGCTGAAACCCGTGCTCGCGAACCGCCGGAGCTGCTCGTCGGTCGGCGGCCACTGCGAGAGGCCGCTTGCGGCGGACTCCGTTGCGATGAAGGCGCCCAGGCTGGGTCCGGTGTTGATGAGCGCGAGCGCGGTCACCAGGTCGGGTCGTTGTTCGGCGAGAGCGGTGGCGACGACGCCGCCGCTGGAATGGCCGACGACCACGGCGCGCTCTACGCCGAGCCGGTCCAGTACCGCTTCGACCCGACGTGCCTGGTCCGGGATCGCGTAGCCGCGGTCGGCCGGTTTGGCCGACCGGCCGTGCCCGAGCAGGTCGATCCGGATGACGCGGTGAGATCCGGTCAGCAGCGGAACCAGCGGGTCCCACGAGCGGGTCGAGGAGGCGGACCCGTGGATGAGCGCGAGCGCGGGGGCGTCGCGGGGGCCGTCCTGGCACACGTAGATGTCGCCGTCGTCCAGCGACAGGGTTGAACTCTCGGTGGCCTCGGGGCCGCCGTTCACGTACGGTCCGCCGTCAGAAACAGTCATGAGCCCACAGTCGCCGCTGATCGCCGTCGGCGGATTGGATAAATGTTCCCCGCAGCCGGCTCACGTAGCATGAGATGGTGCAAACGTTCGTGCACGGTGCGGCTGTGTGGGGCGTGGAGTGCCCGCAGCGGCCCAGCCGGGTGGCCGGTCTCACCATGGCCGGGTTCCGTGTCCGTGAACTGGACGCGCTTCGGATGGTCCCGCACCCGGCCGTGACGCTGCTCCTGGAGTTCGGCGCCGGCTCGCCCGTCCTTGACTGTGCCCCAGGGCGGCGGCAGTGCGGAAGCTTCGTCGCTGGGCCCGGGTTGGGGTCCGGAGGCGCGGTCCGGGCGCGGGGAGAGAACGTCGAGTGCGTGCAGGTGCGCCTGTCTCCGGTGATCGCACGCGCGGTTCTGGGCGCCTCCCCCGCCGACCTCGACGGCGCCGTCGTGTCGCTTGGCGACCTGTGGGGCCGGGAGGCGTCACGGATCCGCGAGCAACTCGGGGACGTCTTGTCCTGGCAGGCTCGCTTCGCGTTGACGGACGCGCTGCTCGCCCGCCGGCACGAGGCGGGGCCGCCGGTGGACCCGGAGGTGGCCTGGGCCTGGCACCGGATCGTCGTCAGCCGTGGCCTGACCCGGGTCGACGGACTCGCGGCCGAGGTCGGGTGGAGCCGCAAGCGGCTGTGGTCCAGGTTCCGATCCCAGCTCGGCCTGCCACCCAAACGCGCCGTGAAGCTGATCCGCTTCGACCATGCCGCCCACCGCCTGGTCGCGGGTGAGGGCGCGGCCAAAGTCGCCGCCGACACCGGCTACGCCGACCAGTCCCACCTGCATCGGGACGTCATGGCGTTCACCGGGGCAACCCCCGCGACCGTGGCTGACGAGCCGTTTCTCGCCGTTGACGGCATCGCATGGCCCAGCCGTTGGAATCCGCCGCCTCTGTTAACCGGATGTTAGCTCTCGGTCCGGGACCTGTACGCCGGTGACCTCCGGCACGGAGGCTGCGACCTGCGGCGACGCCCAGATGTGAGCGGTCGCCGCGGTTCGCACCCGACGGAGGAGAGGCCCCGTGTCGAAAAGCGCGCCCGCGCCCCGCAGCCGCACCCCCTGGAGAGCCGTGGTCGGCGGCTCGATCGGCAACCTGGTCGAGTGGTTCGACTGGTTCGTGTACGCCAGTTTCGCCACCTACTTCGCGAAGGCGTTCTTCCCCGGCGGCAACGACACCGCGCAGTTGATGAATACCGCCGGCATCTTCGCCGTCGGCTTCTTCATGCGCCCGGTCGGTGGCTGGTTGCTCGGGCGGTACGCCGACCGGCGCGGCCGGAAGGCCGCCCTCACCCTCACCGTGACGCTGATGTCGGCGAGCGCGCTGCTCATCGCCATCGCCCCCACCTACGGCCAGGCCGGCTACTTCGGCGCGGTGGTGCTGCTGGCGGCCCGGCTGCTCCAGGGCCTGTCGGTGGGGGGCGAGTACGCCGCCAGTGCCACCTACCTCACCGAGGCTTCACAGCCCGGCCGCCGCGGCTTCGTCGCCAGCTTCCAGTACGTTTCGATGACGCTGGGCCAGCTGTGCGGTCTGGGGTTGCAGATCCTCCTCCAGCACACGATGTCGGACCACGCCCTGCACTCCTACGGGTGGCGTATCCCCTTCCTGGTCGGCACGGTCGGCGCGGCGGTCGTCTTCTGGCTCCGGCGGAACCTGCTGGAGACCGAGGCGTACGAGGAGGCCGAAGCGGGGCCGGAGGGCGCCGGGGCGGAGCGCGAGCGCGGCACGATGCGTCAGCTGCTGCTGCACCGCAGGGAGTTCGCTCTGGTCATGGCGCTGACCATGGGCGGCACGGTGGCGTACTACACGTACACCACTTATCTGACGAAGTACCTGTCGAACACGGCGGGGATGAGCAAGTCCGACGCGTCGCTGGTCAGCTTCTGCGCGCTGTTCCTGTTCATGCTGCTCCAGCCGGCGGCCGGCGCGCTCTCCGACCGGATCGGCCGCCGTCCGCTGCTGATCGGCTTCGGCGTCGGCTCGACGCTCGCCACCGTCCCCATCATGAGCACCCTGTCGCACACCAGCACCTTCGGCGGGGCGCTGCTGCTGTCGCTGGCGGCGCTGGTCATCGTCACCGGCTACACCTCGATCAACGCGGTGGTGAAAGCGGAGCTGTTCCCCACCCAGGTGCGGGCGCTGGGCGTCGCCCTGCCGTACGCGCTGGCCAACGCCCTGTTCGGCGGCACCGCGGAGTATGTGGCGCTGTGGTTCAAGAACGCGGGCGCGGAGTCCGGGTTCTACTGGTACGTCTCCGGCTGCGCGGCCGTCTCGCTGGTGGTCTACGCGACGATGCGGGAGACCCGCGACGCCGCGCTCACCGGGTCCGGCGGACCCGGCGTCGAGGGCCCGGAGGCCGGGGCCGCCGGACCCGAGGCGGGCACCGGCGCGCCGGGGGCGTGTCCCCGGCAGGCGGCGGTCTGACCCGTCGGCGGCCCGTCGGGCACCGCCTACGCTTGAGCGCCATGCACGTTCTCCTGGTCGAAGACGACGACCGGCTGGCCGCCGCGCTGACCGCCTCACTCGCCCGGCACGGACATCAGGTGGTCCGGGCCGGGCGGGCCGATGACGCGCTGCGGCTCAAGGACGGCGCCGACTTCGTCCTGCTCGACCTGGGGCTGCCGGACATGGACGGGCTGGAGGCGCTGCGCCGGCTGCGGCGGGTCTCGGCGGTCCCGGTCATCGTGGTCACCGCCCGCACCGAGGAGCGGGATGTGCTGCGGGGCCTGCGGGGCGGCGCCGACGACTACCTGGTCAAGCCGTTCCGCACGGCGGAGCTGATCGCCCGGATGGAGGCGGTGGTGCGGCGCGGCACCCGGCCACTGGCGGCGCCCGGGCCGGTGGTGGTGGCGGGCGCGGGCGGCGTGCGGATCGATCTGGCGGCCCGGCGGGTGGAGGTGGGCGGCCGGCCGGTGGAGCTGACCCGCCGCGAGTTCGATGTGCTCGCCCTGCTCGCCCGCGAACCGGGCGTGGTGCGCAGCCGGGAGGAGATCCTCGACGCGGTGTGGGGAGACGTGCTGCTGTCCGCCTCCCGTTCGCTGGATGTGCACATCGCCCAGATCCGCGCCAAGACGGGCTGCCCCGGACTCGTGGAGACGCTGCGCGGCACCGGCTACCGGCTGGGAACCGGCGGATGCGCCTGAGGATCCGGCGCGTCTACACCGTTCTGGTCGCCTTTCTGGTCATCGCGCTCGCCGTGCCGCTCGCTCTGGCGTACTCCTCGCACCGCACCGGCCAGCTGCTGCTGGACCGGCGCGCGGACGCCACCCGGCTGGCCGAGCTCGCCGATCAGGCCATCCGCGAGGGGGACACCGCGGGCCTGGCGTTGGAGGTCGGCCGCTACGCCTGGCTGTACCGCACCGGGGTGGAGGTACGCGGCCGGGACGGGCAGCTGATCACCGGCGGCGGGGCCTGGGACGCCGAGGCCGCCGAGCGGGCCCTGTCCGGCCGCACCACCGGCAGCCTGCCGCTGGTCACCCCCTTCGGCCCGGACTCCGCGGTGGTCGCCGAGCCGGCCGGCCGGGACGCCCAGGTCTCGGGGGTGGTGCTGCTGCGGGTCACCACCGCGGCCGCCCGGCGGGATGTGGCGCGGGTGTGGGCGGCCATCGCGGCGTGCTCCGTGGTGGCGGTACTCGGCGCGCTGATCGCGGCCGGGCGGTTGGCCCGCTGGATCCTGCGCCCGGTGACCGAGCTGGACGCGACCACCCGGGCCATCGCCGAGGGGCGGATGGACGCGCGGGTCGGCGACGCGGGTCCGGGCCCCGCCGAGCTGCGGTTGCTGGAGCGCCGGTTCAACGCGATGGCCGACGCGGTGTCGGCCGCGCTGGAGCGGCAGCGTGCCTTCGTCGCCGACGCCTCGCACGAGTTGCGCACCCCGCTGACGGTGCTCTCGCTGCGGCTGGAGAATCTGGAGCCGCATCTGCGGGCGGACGGCGCCGCCGAGTACGCCGAGGCGCTCGCGGAAGTCGACCGGCTCGCCCGGCTGATGGAGGATCTGCTCACCCTGGCCCGGGTGGAGGCCGACGCCGCGGCACCGGAGCCGGTCTCGGCCGAGCAGCTGCGGCAGCGGCTGACGGCATGGCGCGAGGTGTACGCGGCGCGTGGGCTGACGCTGGCCGTGGAGCTCGGGGAGTCCGGTGCCACGGCCCCGCCGCTGCCCGCCGCGGCCGCCCGGATCGCCGATATCGCCTTGGACAACGCGGCGAAGTTCGTCCCCGACGGCGGCTCGGTGACGGTGTCGCTGCACCGGGGCACGCTGCGGGTCACCGACGACGGCCCCGGGCTCGACGCCGAGCAGCGGGGGGCGGCGCTCGGCCGCTTCTGGCGCTCCCCGACCCACGGGAACGTGCCCGGCAGCGGGCTGGGGCTGGCGATCGCGGCCGAGCTGGCCCGGGCCTGCGGCGGCACCCTGGCGCTGTTGCCCGCCGAGCCGCACGGCCTGGTGGTCGAACTCCGGCTTCCCGGCCCGCCGTCGGCCGCCGGACCGGCTCCGGCCGGCCCTAGCGGACGCCCGATCGGCAGCCCTTCCCCCGGACTGACCTGATCGGCTCAGCCGTAGACGGAGCGGTAGTGAGCGGCGGCGCCGGGGTGCAGCGGGACGGTCCCGGTGCCGATGGCGTACCGCTCGTCGAGCCGGCTGCCGGGCGCGTCCGGGACCGGCAGCCGGTCCCGGTGGGTGAAGAGCACGGCGGTCACGGCCCGTGCGATGTCCTCGTCGAGGTCCGCGCGGCACACCAGATAGCTGGGGGTACCCACGGTCGGCGTGGGCCCGCGCTGCCCGTACGCCCCGGCGGGGATGTCGACGCTCTCGTAGACCGGGCCGTGCGCCCGGCGCAGACCGGGGGCGAGTTCGCCGAGCGGGACCAGCCGGATGGGGGTGCGGCGGGCCAGGTCTTCCAGGGCGCGGGTGGGTGAGCCGCCGGACCAGAAGAAGGCGTCCACCCGGCCGCCGCGCAGGGCGGTCACGGACTCGGCCAGCCCCAGCCGCACGGTGCGCACCCGGTCGCGGACCCCGGCGGCGGCCAGCACCCGCTCGGCGGTCACCGAGGTGCCGGACTCGGCCGCACCGACCGAGACGGTGTGCCCGGCCAGCCGGGCCGGTTCCCGGATCGGCGAGCCGGCGGGCACCACGAGGTGGAGGTAGTTGAGGTAGAGGCGGGCGAGGGCGGCAACCGGCGCCCGGCCGCTGAACGTGCCCCGGCCGGCGGCGGCGTCGGCGGCGGTGTCGGCCAGGGTCAGCGCGAGATCCGCCCGTGCGGCGGCGAGCATCCGCAGGTTCGCCACGCTGGCGGCGGTGGTGAGCACCTGGATGGTGAGCCCCTCGTGCGCCTGGTGCACCTCGTCGGCGAGGCGGCTGCCGAAGGTCTCGTACGGGCCGCCTTCCGGTCCGGTGGCAAGCCGGATCGCGCCCCGTGGCCCGGAGCCGGCGCAGGCGGTGAGGGGGGCGGCGGCGAGAGCGCCCAGCAGGACGCGACGGGATACCGCGGACACCCGGTCATGCTAAGAGGCATTCACGAATGAGTGAATGCGTGGCTGGATGAATGAGTGGCGGTGCCACCACGGCGTCATGGTGACGCGGACGGCCCAGGGCTGCCTGGCGGCGAAGCGGCAGACTGCCCTGGGCCGGTCCGGTCAGGTGGCGCGCAGCTGGGCCCACACGACCCGGCCTCGGCCACCCGCGGCTGGCCGGTCCCCCCAGGCGTCGACCAGAGCCCGCACGAGCATCAGCCCGCGCCCGCTCTCGTCGTCCGCCCCGGCCCCGCGCGCCGTGGGTCCGACCGGTCCCCCGCCCTGGTCGGCAACCTCGACGTAGAGTTCGCGCTCGTCTCGTTCGTCGGCGCGTATGACACACAGAATCCGATCGCTGCTGGTGTGCACGAGGGCGTTGGTGACCAGCTCCGACATCACCAGTTCGGCGGCGTCACAGACCTCGCCGCCGAAGCCCCAGGCGGGCACATGGGCCCGCACCTGGCCTCGGGCCGCGGCGACGGAGGTCCCCCGGGCGGGCAGCTGGAAGCGTTCGTGGCGGTGCCTGTCATGGACGCCACCGCTGAGCGGGCGCCGGACCATCGTGGTGCAGTGAGGCAGTGCCACGGCCTTGTGCCTTCCGTCTGACCGACAGGGGCTGGGTGCTGCAAGTCCTCGGCCACACAGCCTGCTTCGACTGTGTTGCCCTCTCACTATCGCGGGTGCGAGGCCCAGTTGGCAAGAGGCGATCTGCAAAATGCAGAATAGCGAGCGCAGTCTGTTCGATTCAGGGCGCCCATGGCACACTGATCACGCCGTCAGTCGTCCGGTCAGCAGCCGTCCGGTCATGATTCGTCCGGTGGTCCGGTCGTCAGTCGTCCGAGGAGGAGCGACGTGGGTGAAGCGCGGTCTGCCCCGACCGTCGGGCAGATGGTCCTCGGCATGCGCCTGCGCAAGCTGCGCGAGGAAGCCGGGGTCTCCTTCGACCAGGCCGCCAGGGCCCTGCACGTCAACCAGACCACGGTCCGCCGCATGGAGAAGGCCGAGGTAGGGCTCAAGATCCCGTATGTCGAGAAGCTGCTGCAGACGTACGGGCTGCCGCGCGAGGAGATCGAGGACTTCCTCGCTCTGACCGTGGAGGCCAACAGGCCCGGCTGGTGGCACCGGTTCCGCGATGTGCTGCCGGAGTGGTTCAGCCTCTATGTGAGCCTGGAGGAGTCGGCCACCCGGATCCGGGCGTACGAGCCGCACTGCGTACCCGGCCTGCTCCAGGTCCCGGAGTACGCCCGCGCGCTGTTCCGGGTCGGCTTCCCGTCGGCGTGCGAGGAGGAGCTGGACCGCCGGGTGGAGCTGCGGATGGAGCGTCAGGCCCTGCTCACCCGGGAGCGGGCACCCCATCTGTGGGCCGTGATCGACGAGACGGCCCTGCGCCGACCGGTGGGCGGGCCGGAGGTCATGCGCGCGCAGATCGACCGGCTCATCGCGGCCGTCACGATGCCGAACATCACCTTGCAGGTGCTGCCGTTCGCCGCCGGCCCCCATCCCGGCATGTTCGGCCCCTTCCAGCTCTTCCGATTCCAGATCCCGGAACTGCCGGACATCGTCTACGCGGAGAACCTGACCAGCGCGGGCTACATCGACCAGCGCGCCGATGTGGCCATCTATCTGGAGGCGCTGGACCGGATGTGCACCCAGGCGACGCCGGTGCACCGGACCGAAGCCTTTCTCGGCGCGATTCGCAAGGAGTTCTGACTGTGGATCACGTATACAACGGCATGCCCTCCAAGAATCTCGGCACCGAGGGCTGGCAGAAGCCGTGGAGCGGACCGAACGGCGGCAGTTGCGTCGAGGTCATGAAGCTCAGCGACGGCCGGGTGGCGCTGCGTCAGTCCACCGATCCGGACGGTCCGGCGCTCATTTACGGCTACGACGAGATCGAAACTTTCATCCAGGGCGCCAAGGCCGGTGACGCCGACTTCCTGCTGACTTAGCATCACCAGACGGAACGGACCGCATCGGCTGCCCGCCCGGGGCGGCGACGACACCGAAACGGAGGGCCGCATGACCGACCACGGCCTGGCAGCCGGCCGGATCGACAGCAGCAGGCCGCATCCCGCCCGTATGTACGACTGGTACCTCGACGGCAAGGACCACTACGAGGTGGACCAGAAGGCCGCCGCCAAGGTGCTGAAGATCTACCCCAGCGCCAAGACCGGCGCCGGGGCGAACCGGGCGTTCATGCACCGCGCGACCCGCTGGCTGGCCGGTGAGGCCGGTGTCCGGCAGTTCCTCGACATCGGCACCGGTATACCCACCGAACCTAACCTCCACCAGGTCGCCCAGTCCGTCGCGCCCGAGGCCCGCATCGTCTACACCGACAACGATCCGATCGTGCTGGTGCACGCCCAGGCGCTGCTGCGCAGCACCCCCGAGGGCCGTACCGCCTACCTCCAGGCCGACGTCCGTGAGCCGGAGACCATCGTGTCGGCGCCCGAGCTGCACGAGACGCTCGACATGAGCCGCCCGGTGGCGCTCTGCCTCAACGCGCTGCTGCACTTCATCCCGGACGAGTCCGAGCCGTACGAGATCGTCGAGCGGCTGATGGCTCCGCTCCCCTCCGGCAGCTATCTGGTGCTCACCCACTGCACCCCGGACTTCGACCCGCCCACCTGGGAGCGGATCGTCGAGGTCTACCACCGGGGCGGCATCATGTCCCGGGTGCGCACCCGGGACGAGTTCGAGCGCTTCTTCACCGGGCTGGAGCTGGTCGAGCCCGGCATCGTGGTGGCGCACCACTGGCGGCCGGACGCCGCGACGCGCGCCGCCAAGCTGGAGGACTGGCAGGTGTCGCTGTACGCGGCGGTGGCCCGCAAGCCCTGACACCCGGGCCCTGACACCCGGGCCCTGGCACATGGGCCCTGGCACATGGGCCCTGACGCCGGACGGTGTACCCCGCGGGCGCGGCGTACGCCGTCCGGTGCATCGCCGGTCGCGGGCCGGGCTCCGCCGGTGTGAGCCTGAGGTGGTGATCGGCACCGCAACCGTCCTCACCGACCGCAGCCGCACCGCGGACACCGCGCGCCGGCGGCCGCCCGCCCTCTCCTGGCTCGCCGTCGTCGCGGCCGGCTACGCCGTGGTCCAACTGCTCCTCGTCGTGCCGCGGGTCGATTTCGGCCTGCTGTGGGACGAGAGCGTCTACGCCTCCCAGGTCGACCCCCGGCAGCCCGCGCTCTTCTTCAGCGCGCCCCGGTCGCGCGGCATCAGCGTGCTGGTGGCCCCGGTGGTGTCCGTGACCTCGTCCGTACTGCTGCTGCGGGTGCTGCTCGCCCTGCTCGCGGCCGGCGCGCTGTACGCGGCGTTCCGGGTGTGGGAGCGGCTGGTGGGCCGGCGGACGGCCGCGCTGGCCGCGCTGCTCTTCTCCGGGCTGTGGATCACCCAGATCAGCGGTTCGCAGGTGATGCCGAATCTGTGGGTGGCGCTCGGCGCGGTCGCCGCCGTCGGCTGGTTCCTGCGGGTGCCCGGTGAGCCGGCGGCCCGCTGGTGGCTGGCCGGGGTGCTCGCCGCCGTCACCCTGGTCCGCACCCCGGACGGGGGCTGGCTGGCGGGGCCGCTGCTGGTGGCCGCGGTGGCTGTGCGGGCCTGGCGGCCCGCGCTGCCCGCGCTGGTCGCCGGCCCCGCGCTGGGCGCCCTGCAGTGGGTGATCGAGGCGTACGCGCGCTTCGGCGGGATCGCCGAGCGGCTGCGGATCTCCAGCGCCACCGAGGGCGACATGGGCCCGCACTGGAACGTCGGCATGGTGCTGCGCAGCCTCAACGGCCCGCTGCTGTGCCGCCCCTGCGAGTCCGCCGTCGGTCCGCACCCGGCGCTGGCCCTGTGGTGGCTGGCGCTGCCACCGCTGGTGGCCGCCGCCCTGGTGCCGGCCTGGCGTGAGCGCCGCCTGGCACCGACGCTCCTGCCGGTGGTCTGCGCCGCCGCGCTGTCCTTCTCCTACCTCTTCCTGATCGGCTATTCCGCGCCGCGCTTCCTGCTGCCCGCCTACGCCCTGCTGGCGCTGCCCGTCGCCGGGCTCGCGGTCCGCCTGGCTCCGGCCGTGCGGGGGCCGGACGCCCGGCGGTGGGCCGTGACCGGGCTCGGCGGGCTCCTGGCGGTGCATCTGGCCAGTCAGCTGGTCGTGCTGACGCACACCACCAACTCCACGGCCGTCATCGCCGCCCACTACCAGGAGGCGGCGGCCGATCTGCGCGCCCTGGGGGTGCGTCCGCCGTGTCTGCTCACCGGGGAGCACGCGCTGCCGATCGCCTACGCCGCGGGCTGCGCCGCCGCTCAGCTGCACGGCAACAACCGCTCGATCACCGAGCCGGAGCTGCGTCGGCGCGCCGCGCGGGTGCCGACCGCCGCGCTGGTCGCCCCGGGCCGGGCCGTCGGGCCGCACGCCCGGAACTGGACCCCCTACCCTCTCGCCCGCAGCGGCTGGACGGCGTACCTGGCGCCGCGCCGCTGAATCCGGCGGCGGATCCGGGCCGGGGCCGCACCGAGCCGGGCCAGGCGCGACCAGGCTGCCGGGCGGCGGCCGGGGAAGGTCACCAGTCGGTGGGCGCGTAGTCCTTGAGGAAGACGCCGAACAGGTCCTCGCCGGCCTCACCGCGCACGATCGGGTCGTACACCCGGGCGGCGCCGTCGACCAGGTCGAGCGGGGCGTGGAAACCCTCGGCGGCCAGCCGGATCTTGTCCGGGTGCGGGCGCTCGTCGGTGATCCAGCCGGTGTCGACGCTGGTCATCAGGATGGAGTCGGACTCGAACATCTCCCGGGCGCTGGTGCGGGTGAGCATGTTGAGCGCGGCCTTGGCCATGTTGGTGTGCGGGTGGCCCGCGCCCTTGTAGCCGCGGCTGAACTTGCCCTCCATGGCGGAGACGTTCACCACGTACTTCCGGCGGGCGGGGGAGGCGGCCATCGCCGGGCGCAGCCGGCTGACCAGGATGAACGGCGCGGTCTCGTTGCACAGCTGCACTTCGAGCAGTTCGACCGGGTCGACCTCGTGGACCCGCTGGATCCAGGTGTTGCTGGCATCCAGGTCGGGCACGAGTCCGCCGGCGTCGATCGCGGTGCCGGCCTCGATCCGCTCCAGCGAGGCGGAACCGGTGGTCAGCGCGAGCGCGGCCACGTCGTCCGGGGTGAGCGCGCCGGGCCGGGGTGCGGCCGGGGGCAGCGCCGCCTGGGCTCCGCTGCCGAAGGCGCCGAAGACGACGGACTCGGGGAGCTCACCGGCGGGCAGCGGGGCGGACTCGCCCGCGATCAGCTCGGAGTACGCCTGGCGGCTGCGCCGGACGGTCTGCGCGGCGTTGTTGATCAGGATGTCCAGGGGGCCGGCCGCCGCCACCGAGTCGGCCAGCGCGATCACCTGGGCGGGGTCGCGCAGGTCTATGCCGACGATCTTGAGGCGGTGCAGCCAGTCGGCGCTGTCCGGCATGGCCTTGAACCGCCGGACCGCGTCGTTCGGGAAGCGGGTGGTGATGGTGGTGTGCGCGCCGTCCCGCAGCAGCCGCAGCGCGATGTACATGCCGATCTTGGCGCGGCCGCCGGTGAGCAGGGCGCGGCGCCCGGTGAGGTCGGCGCGCGCGTCCCGCCGGACCCGGTTCTCCTTGGCGCACGACTGGCACAGCTGGTGGTAGAAGGCGTCGACCTCGACGTACCGGCTCTTGCAGACGTAGCAGGACCGGGGGCGCTCCAGGATGCCCGCGATCTCGGAGGTCACCGAGCTGGTGAGGGCCCGGCCCAGCGTCTCGTCGTCGATCCGGTCGGCGGCACCGGTGGCGGTGGCCTCGGTGACGGCCCGGTCGTTGGCGGTCTTCGCCGCGCGTCGCTCCTGGCGGCGGCGCTGCTTCACCATGCGGTAGATGCCGGAGGTGGCGCGGCGCACCATGATCGCGTCGGGGTGGTCGACGGGCAGTTCGTCGAGTTCGGCGAGGACGCTCAGGCAGACCGCCATGCGCTCCGGGTCGATGCCCGGATGATCGGCCATGGCCTGTGCCGCCTCGGCCTCGATCCCCGCCCCGGCGGCCCGGCCGCTGTCAGTCACCGTCATCGCCGCCGCTTTCTGGTTCGTCTGTTCTACTGGGGGCTCCGGCGAACTGTACGTAAACGGGGGCGGCCACGCCAAACTCGTCGTCCGCGCGGGATCACCCCCGGATTGGCTCCCGCGTCACCGTCCGCCACCGGCCGGGGTGGCGGACGAGATGATCATGGCTGTCTGTCACCGGGCCTCGGCCGAATCCGGCGCGTCGCCGCGGGTGCCGTGCGACACTGCCGAGGACGGCGAGGGGAGCCGCGTGGTGACCGAGCATCGGGAGCGGGCCCAGGTGCGGGCCCGTCAGGAGATCGACCGGCTGACCGCGGCGGGTGTCCGCGGCGCCGCGCTGACCTGGGTGGACAACGCAGGACTGACCAGAGTCAAGGCCGTGCCCACCGCGCGGCTGGAGCAGGCGGTGACAGGCGGCGTCGGCGCGTCGCCGGTCTTCGACGTCTATCTGGTGGACGACTCGGCGACCCGCAGCCGCCATGTCGGCGGCCCCGACGGCGATCTGCGGCTCTTCCCCGATCTGGAGCGGCTGACCGTGCTGGCCGCGCAGCCGGGGTGGGCCTGGGCCCCGGTCGACCGGTACGACCAGGGCGGCAGCCCGCACCCGGTGTGCCAGCGGCAGTTCGCCCGCCGGATGACCGAGCGCGCCCTGCGGCGGGGGCTGCGGCTGCGGATGGGCTTCGAGACCGAGTGGGTGGTCATCCGCGCCGGGGCGCCCGGCTCCGCGCCCGGGGCAGAGGTGGTCTTCCCCTGCGCCGGCCCGGCGTACGGGATGACGCGGATCGTGGAGCTGTCGGACTATCTGGCCGATGTGCTGGCCGCGCTGCACGAGCAGCGGGTGGATGTCCTGCAGATCCACCCGGAGTACGCCTCGGGCCAGTTCGAGCTCTCCACGGCGCCCGCCGATCCGGTCGGTGCCGCGGATCTGTCGGTCCTGGTCCGCGAGACCGTCCGGGCGGTGTCCGCGCGGCACGGGCTCGCGGCGGCCTTCGGCCCGGCCGTCGAGCCGGGCACCGTGGGCAACGGCCGCCATCTGCACCTCAGTCTCTGGCAGGACGACCGCAATCTGTGCCAGGGCGGTGACGGGCCTTTCGGTCTGACCGCGCCCGGCGAGGCGTTCCTCGCCGGGGTGCTCCGGGAGCTGCCCGCGCTGCTGGCCGTCGGGGCGCCCACCCCGGCCAGCTATCTGCGGCTGGAGCCCTCGCGCTGGGCGGGGGTGTTCCAGTGCTGGGGCCTGGAGAACCGCGAGGCCGCGGTGCGGTTCATCGCCGGCGCCCCGGACGACCCCGACGCCGCCAACGCCGAGGTCAAGTGTTTCGACGCGGCCGCCAACCCGTATCTGGTGACAGGCGCGGTGATCGCCGCCGGGCTGGCCGGGCTGGACGCCGGGCTCACCCTTCCGAAGCCGGTGGCGGACGATCCCGCGCTCGGCGGTGGGCAGCCGCGGCTGCCCACCTCGCTCCCGGAGGCGCTGGGCCGCTTCGAGGACTCGGCGGTGCTGCGCGAGGCCATGGGCGACCCGCTCTTTCAGTCCGTCGCGGCGGTGCGCCGAGCGGAGGCGGAACTCTTCGCCGAGGCCACGCCGGACGCGATCGCGGCCGCGACCCGGCTGCGGTACTGACGGGGGCCGACGATGCAGCCGGACCCCGCGGCCGCCGGGACACCCCCGCCCGTCCCCGGCGGTGGGATGCCACCCCTGCCCGGCGGCGGCGCCCTGCCCGCTCCGTCCGCGCCGCCGCTGTGGCGGCGGCTGCCGCCGCTGGTCGACCACCACTGCCACGGGGTGGTCCGTACCGATCTCGACGCCGAGGCGTTCGAGGCGCTGCTGACGGAGGCCGACACCCCGGCCGCGCCCGGCACGACCTTCTTCGACACCCAGCTGGGCTTCGCGGTGCGCCGCTGGTGCCCGCCCCTCCTCGGGCTGGAACCGCACTGCCCGCCGGAGCGCTATCTCGCGCGCCGGCGGGAGCTGGGGCATGAGGAGGTCACCCGGCGGCTGCTGCGCGGCGCGCGGATCGGCACCTACCTGGTGGACACCGGACTGCCGGGCGCGCTGACCACGCCCGCGGAGCTGGCGGCGGCCGGCGGCGGCACCGGGTACGAGATCGTCCGGCTGGAGCCGCTGGCGGAACGCGTCGCCGACCGGGCCCCGGCACCGCACGCGTACGCCGCCGCGCTCGACGCGGCGGTACGCGAGGCCGCCCGCACCGCGACCGGCTTCAAGTCCGTGGCCGCCTACCGCTGCGGGCTCGACTTCGACGCCTCCCCGCCGAGTCCGGCGGAGGTCCACGCGGCGGCGGCCCGGTGGCTCACCCGCCGAGTCCCCGGCAGCAGGCTCACCGACCCGGTGCTCATCCGGCAGCTGCTGTGGTCCGCGGCCCGGACCGCCCTCCCGCTACAGCTGCACACCGGCTTCGGCGACCCGGATCTCGATCTGCACCGCTGCGACCCGCTGCTGCTCACCGACTTCATCCGCGCGGTGCGTCCCACCGGCTGCACGCTGGTGCTGCTGCACGGCTATCCGTACCACCGGGGGGCGGCCTATCTCGCCCATGTGTTCCCGCACGTCTACGCCGACGTCGGCCTCTCCCTCGGCCACACCGGAGTGCGCGCCGAGACCGTGCTCGCCGAGGTACTGGAGCTGGTGCCGTTCGGCAAGCTGCTGTTCTCCACCGACGCCTACGGACTGCCCGAGCTGTATCTGGTCGGAGCGCGCCTGTTCGAGCACTCGCTCAACGCGCTGCTGTCCCAGTGGGTGGCGTCGGGTGCCTGGTCGCGGCCGGATGCCGAGCGGGTGGCCGGGCTGATCGCGGCGGACAACGCCCACCGGGCCTACCGCCTCGACCGGCAGCGCGCCCAGCGGTGACCCATACCACCGACCACCAGCACCAACCACAGGATCCGGACGGTCTGCTTTCGGATAACCCGGGTCGCCCGAGGCGAGGGGTATGACCGGAAATGGCGACCTGGGCACGATGTCGGCCCTGGTACGTCTTCTCCTCCCCCGCTGTCGTACCCGACGATGAGCAGGAGGGATTCTCCGGGCAGTGGCCTCGCCGGGCTGACACGTCACCCAGCGGGAGGTGCGGAGCGTGTCGCTCAATGGCAAGAATGTGCGTCGGACCCGGCTGTGCTGGGAGACCGTCGCACACGGCGGCAGCCTGGACCACCGGCTCGGCACGACACCGTCGTCCCGGGGCACCCGACCGGATGCCGGGCCGCCGTCGGTCGACCGGCCTTGACGAGCGAGGGAGCGGGCCTATGCGTGCGGTGGTGTTCGATGGGTTCGGACGGAAGCCCGAGGTCCGGGAGGTCCCGGATCCGGCACCGCCACACGGCGGCGCGGTGATCCGCGTCGAGGCCACCGGCGTCTGCCGCAGCGACTGGCACGGCTGGATGGGGCACGATCCCGGCATCCGGCTGCCGCACGTGCCCGGCCATGAACTGGCCGGGGTCGTCGCGGAGGTGGGCGCGGACGTCGCCAACTGGCGCCCCGGGCAGCGGGTCACCGTTCCCTTCGTCTGCGCCTGCGGCCGGTGCGGGGCCTGCGCGGAGGGCGACCAGCAGGTGTGCGAGAGACAGAGCCAGCCCGGGTTCACCCACTGGGGCTCGTTCGCCGAGTACGTCCCGGTGGAGAACGCCGACATCAACCTGGTCGGTATCCGGGAGGAGTTGCCCTTCACCACCGCGGCCGGCCTGGGCTGCCGCTTCGCCACGGCCTTCCGGGCGGTGGTCGACCAGGGCAGGGCGGCGCCGGGCGAATGGGTCGCGGTGTACGGCTGCGGCGGCGTCGGGCTCTCCGCCGTCATGATCGCGGCAGCCGCCGGCGCCCGGGTCATCGCGATCGACATATCGCCGCGCCCGTTGGACCTGGCACGCCGGTTCGGCGCCGCGGTCTGCATCGACGCCTCGTCACTGCCGGGCTCGGTGGCCGAGGCGGTCCTGGACGCGACCGGCGGCGGCGCCCATCTGTCGCTCGACGCGCTGGGCAGCCCGCGCACCTGCGCCGCGTCCATCAACAGCCTGCGGCGGCACGGCCGGCACGTCCAAGTGGGCCTGCTGCCCCCGGCCGCGGGCAATCCGATGCTCCCGATGGCCCGGGTCATCGCCCTCGAACTCCAGCTGCTCGGCAGCCACGGCATGGCCGCGCACGCGTACGCGCCGATGATGGAGATGGTCAAGGCCGGCATCCTGCGGCCGGATCTGCTGGTGACCGCCACCATCGGACTCGATGACGCCCCCGAGGCGCTGGTCGCCATGGGCTCCCGGGGCCGGAACCGGACCGGAGTCACCGTCATCGAGCCGCAGCGTCACCGTGCCGGCGGCCCCGGGAGGGCCGGGCGGTAAGATCACCGACCATGCTTCGGGTGCCGGTGGGGGTGGACGCGGAACGCTGGGCCACCCGGTCCGGAGGGCGCCGGGTGCTCCTGGTCGTACACAACGTGACCTCGGCGACCCGGCTCCTGGATGTGCTGCCGCTGCTCCGCGACGACCACCGGCTCCACCTGCTGGCGACCTGTACCCAGTCCTCGCCCTTCCTGGCCGGGGTGCCGGAGCTGCTGGCCGCCGCCGGCCTCCCTGTCCTTCCGTGGGAGCAGGCGAAGGCGACGCCGGTGGACCTGGCGCTGTCGGCCAGCTACGGCGGTGAACTGCACTGCCTGCGCGGAAAGTTGGCCGTGCTCTCGCACGGGGTCGGATACAATAAGAGGCTGGCCGCACCGGACACCGGACACCGGACACCGGACACCGGACACCGGACACCCTTCGCCCGAGGCAGAGGCGCAGGCAGGGCCAGGAGCACGGGCTCAGGCAGACACAGACGCGGAATCCGCGTCGGCGGACGCGCCCGCTCCGGTCTTCGGGATGTCCGACGACTGGCAGCTCCACAACGGCCGCCCCATCGCCACCGCGACCGTCCTCTCCCACCCCGAGCAGCTCACCCGGCTGACCGCCGCCTGTCCCAAGGTCGCCCCCACCGCGCGCCTCGCGGGTGATCCCGCCTACGACCGCATGCTCGCCGCGCGCGGCGACCGGGAGCGCTTCCGGCGGGCCCTGGCCGTCGCGGACGGTCAGCGGCTGATCGTCGTCAACTCGACCTGGGGCCCGCGGTCCCTGTTCGGGGACGGCGGTCCGGCCGATCTGCTCCCCTGGCTGCTGCGCCGGCTCACCACCGAACTCCCCGCCGACGAGTACCGCGTCGCCGCGGTACTCCACCCCAACATCTGGTACGGGCACGGGCCGGGCCAGATACGCGGCTGGCTCGACCGGGCGCGCCGGGCCGGGCTCGCGTCCGTCTCCCCGCTGGACGACTGGCGGCAGGCGCTGATCGCCGCCGACTGCGTGCTCGGCGATCACGGCTCGGTGACCTTCTACGCCGCCGCGCTGGGCATTCCCGTCCTCCTCGGGACCTTCCCCGACGCCGACCTCGACCCCGATTCACCGGTGGCCGCCTTCGGCCGCACCGCGCCCCGGCTGATTCCGCATCAGGCGCTGCGGCCCCAGCTGGACCGGGCCATGGACACCCACGATCCGCTGCGCTACGCCCCGATCACGGCGCAGACCACCTCCTCCCCCGGCGGCTCGGCCGCGCTGCTGCGCGGACTCTTCTACGAGCTCATCGGCATCCCCGAGCCGGCCGGCCGCCCGGCCCTGCTCGACCCGCTGCCGCTGCCGGGATTCGCCCCGGCGAAGCGCACCGCGCCGGTGCGCGCGCTGGCCCGGCTGCTCGGCGCCGGACCGGACGGGGCTCCGGAGATCGCGGTCACCCGGTATGCGGACCCGGACCACGAGCCGGATCACCCGGACGAACTCAGCGCCGCGCACACCTGCGTGCACGAGGACACCCAGGACCCGGGCGTGCTGCACCTCGCCGATGTGATCGTGCGTCACGGCGCCGCGGACGACCCGCGACTGGGCCCGCCGGGCGCCTGGACCGCCGAGGTCCTGGCCCGCTACCGGCACTGCGCCCTCGCCGGCTACATCACCGGGCCGGACCGCTGCGTCCTGCGCACCCGGAGCGGGGCGGCCGTGGCGCTGACCGCCGCGCCCGGCGAGCAGGGCCGGCCGGACCTGTGCGATCCGGCCTGCTACGCCTCGGCGCTGCACGCCTGGCTCAGTCAGGGCAAGGCGCTGGAGGAGGTCATGGCGACCGGGCTGACCGTGGTCACCGGCGCGACGCGCCACCGGGTCCGCGTCCGGGAACTCGCCGGCTGAACCCGGCGCCCACCCGTGTCAGCTCCGTTCAGCCCTGTCCAGCCCTCCGCGTCCCTCCGCCTCCGGTCATGCCGGATCGTCCGGTTCCTCCAGCAGGGAGGCGACGCGGGCCACCGCACCGGCCTCGCCGAGGTCTTCGTACACCGCGTGGGCGAGGACGAGATTCCGGCGCGCCCCTGCCGCGTCGCCCAGCTCGCGGGCGCAGCGGGCGCGTAGTTCGGCGGCGTCCGCGCGCATCAGGGCCGCGCCCTCGTCGGCCATCACGGTCAGCGCCTCGTCCAGTGCGGCAGCCGCCGCGGCCGGGTCGCGGCGGGCCAGGTGGGTCTCGGCGACGCTCATCAGCACCCGGGCCTCGTTGTACCGGTCGCGTTCGGTGAGCCGGGCGAACGCCTGTTGCGCCTCGGCGAGCCTGGCGAGCGCCTCGGTGTGCCGGCCGGCGCCGCGCAGCGCGCGCCCGGTGTGGTGGGCGAGCAGCGCGGTGGCGCGCGGCACGTCGGCGGCGCCTTCGCCGCCGGGGCTGATGGCCCGCAGCGCGTCCTGGGCCCGCGTGAAGAGATCCGCCGCCTCCGCCCACCGCCACTGCTTGAGCCGCAGCAGGCCGAGCGACTCAAGGGCCGTGGCCCCGCCCCGGTGGTGGCCGGCCTCACCGTCCACCCGCGCGGCTTCGGCCAGCTCGCGCTCCGCGTCGTCGAAGCGGAGCAGCCCCAGGTAGGCGAAGGCGAGCTGGGTACGCATCCGGGCTTCGGCGCGGTGGTCGGCGCAGCGCTGGGCGGCGGCGACGCCGCGCCGGTGGGTGGCGGCCCACTGCTCATGGAAGCCGAGCCGCAGATGGAAGCCCCACATCCCCTCGCACAGCTGCCACACCAGGTCGTCGAAGCCGTATTCCTCGGCGGTGCGGACGGCTTCGGCGATGTTCTGCCGTTCCCGCCGGAGCAGGGCCAGGGCGGCGGCCGGGTCGCGTGGTGCGGTGTGGTCGAGCAGGCCGTACGCCGGTCCCAGATGCCAGCGTCCGGGGATCACCTGGGCGTCGGCCTCGACCACCAGGCGCAGGAACCACTGGACGGCCCGGCGCAGTGCGGCGGGGTGGCCGTCTCCCCGGGTGTCCTGCCGGGTGGCGTGCCGGCGCACCACGTCGTGGAAGCGGTAGCGCTGTGCCGCGACCTCCTCCAGCAGGTGCACCGCGGCCAGCTCCTCCAGGAGCCGGGCCGTCTCCGCCTCGCCGGCTCCGGCGATCGCGGCGGCCGCGCCGACCGGGATCCGGGGCCAGGGCCGCAGGGCGAGCAGCCGGTAGAGCCGGGCGGCCTGCGGGGTGAGCTCCCGGTAGGAGAGATCGGTGGCGCGGTAGGCCGGGTCGGCGTCCTCGGTCCGCGGCATGCCGTCATCCCCCTGTGGGTCGCCGGTGGCCAGTTCGCGGTCGAGCAGGTCCCAGTCGAGATGGTCGCGGACCCGGACGGCGGCGCCGGTGGAGCAGAGCGCGAGCGGGCTGCCCGCACAGCGGCGGACGACGGACTCGGCGTGGAGCCGCTGCCGTCCGAACCGCTCCTCGCCGACCACCCGGACCATCAGCCGGACGGAGTCCTCGGCGGTCAGCGGGGTCAGCGGGATGGGGCGGGCGCCGGACCGGACCAGCTCGGGCATCCGGCGGCGGCTGGTGACGATGGTGAACGCGCCCGGCGCGGCGGTCAGCAGCGGCTCGACCTGCGCCGCGGAGTGGGCGTCGTCGAGGACGACCAGCAGGCGCAGCTCGGCGGTGAGGTCGCGGAAGAGGGCGGTCCGGTCGTCCTGGTCCGGCGGGATGTGGGCGGGCCGCACGCCGAGGCTCCGCAGGAAGCGCGCCAGCACCTCCGCGGGCGGTACCGCGGTCTGGGTCGAGCCGCCCCGCAGCTCCGCGTAGAGCTGCCCGTCGGGGAAGTGCGGGCGCAGGGCGTGCGCCCAGTGGACGGCCGCGGCGGTCTTGCCCATGCCGCCCGCTCCGGTGATGACCGCGACCCGCTGCGGGGTTTGCAGTTGGGCGCTGAGCTCGGCGAGCTGGTGCTCGCGGTCGGTGAAGTGCGGGGAGCTGGGCGGAAGCAGTCGCGGACGGGAGGCTCCCGGTGCCACCGCGGCGGTCCGGTCGAGCCCGGCGACCTCCCGCAGCCAGCGCCTCAGTTCGCCGGCGAACCGGGGGTCCCGGTCGGCCTCCGCCACCAGCGCGGCGGCGAGCCGGGCCCGTTCGCCGGCGTCCCGCGGGGCGGCGGGGTGGGGCTCGCCGTCGGGCCGGCCGTCCGGCTCGCCCGCCTCGTCCGGCCGCCCGTCCGAGCGGCCTTCGTCCTCCGCACGGTGGTCGTCCGCCGTCCCGTCCGCGCCGGAGCCCGCCGCGTCGTCCTCCCGGCGGGTGGCCCGTCGCGCCAGCCCGGCCAGCGCCTCCCAGCCCCGTCGGCCCGCCTCGCCCGCCGCGCCGGTGAGCGCGCCCGACCCGGCCGTCTGGATCGCCGCCGTGACCGCCGTCATCGAAAAAATCGGATCCACCCCGTGCCCCTCCCCCGGCTCGACCTCGGTGCCACGGTATCGGGCCCTCCCCGCGGCCGCTCACCGGTCCGTGCCGGGCCGCGGGGACGCCCTCCCGGGCGGACGCCGCCGGTCAGGCGCCCAGCTGCGCCTCGATCGCGGCGACCAGCTCGGGCGCCTCCGGCTCGGTGCGCGGCCGGAAGCGAGCGATGACCTCGCCCTGTGGCGAGATCAGGAACTTCTCGAAGTTCCACTGCACGTCCCCGGCCGCCCCCTCGGCGTCCGGGATCTGCGTCAGCGCCGCGTACAGCGGGTGCCGCCGCTCCCCGTTGACCTCGGCCTTCTCCAGCAGGGGGAAGGTGACGCCGTAGGTGGCCGAGCAGAAGGTCCGGATCTCCTCGCCGGTGCCCGGCTCCTGGCCGGCGAACTGGTTGCAGGGGACGCCGAGCACCGTGAAGCCGCGCTCGGCGTACCGCTGCTGGAGCCGCTCCAGACCCTCGTACTGCGGGGTCAGCCCGCACTTGGACGCCACATTGACCACCAGCAGGGCCTTGTCCCGGAAGGCGGCCAGGTTGGTCGGCTCGCCGGACAGGGTGCGCAGCGGGATGTCGTACAGGCTCATCGAGGAAATCCCTTCGATCGGCGGAGAAAACGCCCCCAGTCAATCACCCTGGTCACTCGGCACGCGGATCCCCGGCCGGTAACATCATGTGTTCAGGGGTGCTCGTAGCGCGACGGCTACAGGGGGAATCGTGGCGAGTGATGAGGACACCGTCGCCGGCCGGCTGCTCATCGTGGAATACGAGCAGGTGAAAGAGGAGCAGCGGGCCCGGATAGGTTTCCGGGACAATCTGCTCTACGCCACGCTGGCGTCGATGGCGGCCATCATCACTTTCACCCTGCAGGACTCCGGTCACGTCGAATTCCTTCTGCTGCTGCCGCCGGCCTCGGTGCTGCTGGGCTGGACCTATCTGGTCAACGACGAGAAGATCTCGGCGATCGGCCGCTATGTCCGCGAGGAGCTGGATCCGCGGCTGGCCGATCTGGTTTCCGCTCCGGCGCGTGGCCGGGTCTTCGGCTGGGAGACCGCGCACCGCAGCGACCGGCGCCGGATCTCCCGCAAGCGTCTTCAGCTCGCGATGGATCTGCTCATCTTCTGTGTCGCGCCGGTCGCCGCGCTGGTCGTCTACTGGACTTCCGGACCGGTCAATCCGGCGCTGCTGACGGTGTCGCTGGCGGAATGCGGGCTGATCGGGGTCCTCGGCGTGCAGATCGCCGTCTATGCCGATCTGCACGGCCCGTGAAGCCCGGCGAATCCGCCGGCCGGGTCCGTCTGCCCGAATCCGCCGACCGGAAACCGGCGGTGGGCCGGCGCGCGGAATCCCGCGCCATGACGTCGACTCCGGGGCGTCGGTGACGCACCATGGACGGAGCCGACCGGCGCGCGAGAAGGGGGAGAGCGTGGGGTCCGGGATCAGCGATGCGCCGATCGCGCGAGCGGGTGCGGATGTCGTCATTCTCACCGCGCTGGAAGTCGAATACCGGGCGGTGCGCGCCCATCTGGATGCCGTGCGGACGCTGCCTCCGCAGCACGGTTCGCTCTTCGAGGTGGGCCGGTTCTCCGGCAGCGGACCGGAGTGGACCGTCGCCCTCCATATGACCGGCCCGGGAAACCCCGTCGCCGCGGCGCTCGTCGAGCGGGCCACGTCCCTCTTCGCGCCGCGGGTGGTGCTGTTCGTCGGGGTGGCGGGCGGACGCAAGGACGTCGCGCTCGGCGATGTGGTGGCGGCCGACGCGGTGTACGACTACGAGACGGGCAAGGACACCGAGCACGCCTTCCTGCCCCGTCAGCGCACCCATCACTCGGCCTATCCGCTGGTGCAGTCGGCCCGGCTGGTGGCCGCCGCGGACGAATGGCAGCGGCGGATCGATCCGGCGGGCGGTCCCGAGCGGCCGCGGGCGCATGTCAAGCCCATCGCCGCGGGCGGGCGGGTCGTCACCCACCAGCGCTCGCAGACCGGGCTGCGACTGGCGAGCATCGCCGGTGACGCCGTCGCCGTCGACATGGAGGGCTTCGGCTTCCTCGCCGGCGCCTACCTCGGCAGCCGGGCCGACGCCCTGGTGATCCGCGGCATATCCGACCTCCTCGACGACAAGGGAGAGTCGCATGACGAGCACTGGCAGCCCTTGGCCTCCCGGCACGCCGCCGCCTTCGCCTACGAGCTCATCAGCCGGCTTCCGGCCGCCGGGCCACCCCCCGGGCCGCCCCTTCCGGCGGCCGGCCGCCCGGCGCCGCGACGCAGGCTGACCATCCGCGAACTGGGCGCGCTGACCGACCTGTTGCTCAGCGTTCCGGGGCTGTCCACCCCCGCCCGCTGGCAGCAGCTGCTCGATGAGCTGCCCGCCGTGGGCACCGCGGTCAGCCGGCAGTCGGCGAGCCGCGCGGAGGCCCTGTCCCTGCTGCGTACCTGCGAGGACCACGGCGCGTGGAGCGAACTGGTGGAGGTGGTGGAGATCCTCGCGCCCGACGCACCGGCCACCGCCGAACTCACCAGACGGGTCGGCGAACTCGGTCTGCGGTGATGTGTCGGGTCAGATGCGCGGGGCATAACCATCTGTCCCGGGCCCCTCGCCGCACCGGCCGGGCCATGGCAGGGTCGTCGGGCGAGGGGGACCACCGGTTGCGGGGGCCGGTGGGACGGGCGCAGGGGGGTGGCACATGACGGAGGGGCTGGGACCGGTCCAGGAACTCCTCGCTGCCCTGCGGGAATTCCGCTGCCTGACGGATCCGGAGGGCCGCCCGGTCTTCCTCGATCTGGTGCGCATCCAGCTCGGCGCCCCGCTGCCGGTGCGGGACGGCCGGGTCACCGACTACTTCCTGCTCGATCTGGTGCAGGAGTGCCTGCGCGGCGAGGCGACCATGAGTGCCGTGCGGGAGGCGCTGTTCACCATCGTCGGCAGCCAGACCCTGATGGAGCCGCTCGACGCGGTCGTGCGGCGGCTGACCGCCCAGCCGGCCCTGCCCCCGCCGGCCACCGACCAGCTGCGGGCGCTGCTCACCGGGTTGCAGGTCAAGCGCCTGGGCCAGATCTGCCGCGAGTCGGTGGCCCGCTTCCAGGCCGCGCCGCTGGTCAGCGACGTGTGGCAGGCGTATCTGGAGCTCAGCCGGATGAACGCCGAGCCCGGCGAACTGCCTCCCGCGCTGGCCTTCGTGGAGCGGCTCGCAGCAGAGGCGCCGTACGACCAGGCCGGTGAGCTACGCGCGTGGGCGGACGAGCAGGCGGCGGCGCTGCAGCTCACCTCCAAGCTGCGCTCGCTGCGGCAGCGGGTGGTGCACAAGGCCCCCGGCGACCCCTTCGACGCCTATCTGGTGATCCGGCTGCTCCCGCAGGACGAGCCGGGCCGTTATCTGCTCACCTCCTGGCGGCAGTACGACCCGGACGAATGGCAGCCCGCGCTGGGGCCCAGCGAGTACGTCACCTCGGCCACGGCGGAGCGCGCGGTGCGGCGGCTGGTGCACGAGGCGGAGACGGAGTGGGCGAAGGACGCCCGGGACATCCACATGGAGTTCCTGCTGGGGCCGGACGAACTCAACTGGCCGGTGCAGCTGTGGCACCGGGACGTGGACAGCGATCTGCCGATGCCGCTGGGGATGGCGTATCCGGTGGTGGTCCGCAGTCTGGAGCGCAGCCGCAAGCAGCTGTGGCACCGCTGGTGGCACAGCCGGTGGCGGGTGATGGACAGCGAGCCCGACCGCTGCCGGGGCCTGGTCGTCGAGGGCACCGATCCGGACAGCGCGGTGAGCGCGGAACCGGCGGCCCTGCTGGCCCGGTTGCGGGCCGATCCCCGCGCGGTGGCACTGATCCTGAGCGTGCCGCCGGGCAGTACCGCGGAGGGCGGCCGTCAGGCTCGGGCGGCGTGGACCGCGGGCGTTCCGGTCGTCCTGTGGGACCGCCGCGACGCCAGAAGCCACGAGCTGGTCGAACAATTCGGACAACTACCTGCCGACGCCGCTGATTCTGTGGCACGGCTCCGTGAAGCCGTGACAAGCTTGAGGGTGGAAGCGCACACGGTGGACTCGGCAGCGCAGGAGCACCACCTGGGGCGCCATGTTGTGCTTGTCTGGGACGATCCGACCAGACCTGTGGAGGCGTACGAAAAGTTGGCGGGGCCGGACGAGGGGGGCAGCCGATGAGCGACGCGACTCCTGCACGGGCGAACAACGGCCGCGCCGGCGGCGATTCGGGCTCCACCAGCAGCGCGCCACCGGACGGGATCCCCCGCGCCTGGTGGATCTACCAGGGCACCGGGCGGCCGCTGCACGATGTCCGGCTGGAGGACATACTGCCGCCGCCACCGCCCTGGCGGACCTTCCACGGCGAGTCCGCCCGCATGGTGGACACCGGTTCCGGCCAGGAGGGCCCGGGCGCGGGCGAGTTACCCGGCGGTCCGTCACCGGGCCCGGAGGGTGAGCCGTCGACCGAGCCGCCGGCCCCGCCGGAGGACACCCAGGACGCCACCCGCCGACTGGGCGCCACGCCGCTGAGCACCCGCGCCGACACCGAGGAGGCGGACCGGGTGAACGCCGCCATCCTGCTCCGCCGGCCGCTGCTGGTGACCGGGCGTCCGGGTACGGGCAAGTCGACGCTGGCCTACCGGATCAGCAGGGAGCTGGGGCTGGGCCGCGTACTGCGCTGGCCGATCACCACCCGCACCACCCTGCGCGGCGGGCTCTACAGCTATGACGCGGTGGGCCGGGTGCACGCCGCGGCGGCCTCCCCGGCGCAAGAGCCCGACGGATCCGCCCCGGGCCCGGAGGACATCGGGGACTTCCTCCAGCTCGGCCCGCTGGGGACGGCGATGCTGCCGCACCGGCTGCCCCGGGTCCTGCTGATCGACGAGTTCGACAAGGGCGACATCGATCTCCCCAATGATCTGCTGGACATCTTCGAGGCCGGCGAGTTCTCCGTTCCGGAGCTGGTGCGCATCCGGCACCGCCGGCCGACCGTCGAGGTGCTGACCGACGATCCGGACCGCAGCACCGTCATCGCCGGCGGCCGGGTCCGCTGCCGGGCCTTTCCGATCGTCATCATCACCAGCAACGGCGAGCGGGAGTTCCCCCCGGCGTTCCTCCGCCGCTGTCTGGAGTTGCGGCTCCCCGACCCGGACGCCGACCGGCTCGCCGCGATCGTCGCCGCCCATCTGGGCGGCGCGGACGACCCGCGCGCGCAGGAGCTCATCCAGATGTTCGTGGAGCGCTCCCGGCACGAGGGCGGGCTGGCCGCCGATCAACTGCTGAACGCGGTCTATCTGGCCGCCTCCGACGCGTACAGTCCCGGGGCCGAGTGGGAGGAGCTACTGCACGCCGTCTGGCACCGGCTGGATGCAGCATCGACATGACTGAGGACCCCACGACACGGTCCGCCACGTCCCCCCGGGGGGATCTCGACTGGCAGCAGGTCGCCGACGCGTTATGGCTGGCGGCGTGCAGGGCCGGGACCGACCGCGGGGCCGTCCGGCCGCCCCCCGGGGCGGTCCAACCGCCGCCGGGCGGTGACGGGTCCGCGGGCCGGGAGCCGGAACCGGGCCCCGATCCGGACCCGGCCGACGGCCCCTCGCCGCCGCGCGCCGAGGACGGTCAGGCCGAGGTGACTATCTCCGCGCCCCGGCCGACCGAGCTGGTCCCGGCCACCGGCCCGGCGGACGAGTCCGCCACCACCACCGCGATCGTCACCGAGCCGGCGCCGATGCCCCGGTACCGCGGCGCCTCGGCGGCGACCTCGGAGCGCGCGCTGACCCGGGCGCTGCGGCCGTTCAAGCGCACCACGCCCTCGCCGGTCGAGGAGGAGATCGACGAGGAGGCGACCGCGGAGCGGGCCGCGCGGGAGAATCTGTGGCTGCCGGTCTGCGTTCCGGTGCGTGAGCGCTGGATGGACATGGTCCTGGTGGTGGACCGGGGCAGCTCCATGGTGCTGTGGCGGCGCACCGCCCGGCAACTGCGCACCGTACTGGAGCGGACCGGGGCCTTCCGTACGGTTCGGGTACAGCATCTCAGCAGCGACCAGCCGTGGGAGGCGGACCGGCCGGAGCGCGGTCCGCGCCGCCGGGCGGGCGGCCCGTCGCCGGTGGACGGCATCGGGCCCCGGGGCAAGCGGGCGGTCCTGGTGCTCACCGACGGCATCGGCACCGCCTGGGGGGACGAATCCGCCAAGCGCGCTGTCGGCTGGTGGGCGCGCCATGCCTCGGTCGCCATCCTCCATGTGCTCTCCCAGGGCCGCTGGCACAACACCGGGGTGTCCCCGGAGCGGGTCAGGGTCAAGGTGCCCGAGCCCGGCGCGCCGAACGCCTGCTGGGCGCGCGGCGACGGCGGGGGCTGGCCCGGCGGCGAACCCCCGGTCCCGGTCATGGAGTTCGACGCCCGCTGGATCCACCGCTGGGCCCAGCTGGCCACCCAGCCGGCGCCGCGGGGCCGGGACACCCTGGCGCTGCTGCCGGGCGTGCCGTCGGAAACATGGGATCCCGGGCCCGAACCCTCCGCGCAGGACCGGGTGTTCCGGTTCCGCGCCTCGGCCTCGCCCAGTGCCTTCCGGCTGGCCTCCCGGCTGGCGGCCGCCCCGCTGAACATCCCGGTGATGGAGTTCGTGCAGCACACGCTGCACGAGCCGGGTGCCACCCCGGGTGATCTGGCCGAGGTGCTGCTCGGCGGGTTGCTGCGCAAGGTGGGCAGCGACCCGATGGACGAGACGGATATCGGGTACGAGTTCCACGCCGGGGTGCGGGAGCTGCTGCTCTCCGCCGGGCTGCGGGACGAGTCGCTGTACATCCTGCGCAGTGTCCTGGACCGGCTGGGCCGGGGCTGGAAGCCGCTACACGTGCTCCGGGACTCGCTCAGCCGGCCCTCCGCCGCACAGGTTCGGGCCCTGCCGGAGGTGGAGGAGCGGCTGCTGCCCTACCTGCGGGTCCAGGAGAAGGTCTACGAGGCTCTCTCCGGCCCGTACCGCGAGGGGGCACGTACCCTGCGGGCGCGCGTGGCGGCCCATCAGCCGCTGGGCCGGTCGGAGGAAGCGCTCTTGACGGACCGTGACAAAAGCACCTCGAAGCGAGTTGAAGACTTCCCCAGCAGGGAAGATGAGGCGGTTGCCGTGGCTGAACCCAGCACTCCCCCGTCCGACCGGCTGTCCTATGCCGACGATTCACCATCCACGCCGGCGCACGGCACGCGGGTACCGGCTGGTGAGCACCCGAGAGGAAGTTTCGTGTCCGCGACCGCTGCCCGGTCCCTGCCCGCCGTGGAGGAGCGCCGCGCCGGTGAACCCCCGGCCATCTGGGGCAACGTCCCGCCCCGCAACAACAACTTCACCGGCCGGCAGCCGCTGCTGGACCTGCTGCACGAGCGGCTGAGCAGCGAGGGGACCGCCGCCGTGCTCCCGGAGGCCCTGCACGGTCTCGGCGGCGTGGGCAAGAGCCAGATCGCCCTGGAGTACGTGCACCAGCACGCGGCCGACTACGACGCGGTGTGGTGGATCGCGGCGGAGCGCGACGAGCAGATCCGCACCGCGCTGGTGGAGCTGGCGGACAGTCTGGGGTTGCAGGCGGGCCGGGAGTCCAACGTCGCCGTGCCCCGGGTGCTCAACGCGCTGCGCACCGGTCGGCCGGTCAAGGACTGGCTGCTGGTCTTCGACAACGCGGAGGACCTGGAGACGGTCCGCCAGTACTTCCCGGCCGGTGGGCCCGGCCGCATCCTGGTCACCTCGCGTAACGCCCAGTGGTCCCGGGCGGCGCGCACGGTCGAGGTGGACGTCTTCGAGCGCGAGGAGAGCATCGAGCTGCTGCGCCGGCGGGGGCCGGAGCTGCCGCCGGAGCAGGCCGACCGGGTGGCCCAGACGCTGGGCGACCTGCCGCTGGCGATCGAGCAGGCGGCCGCCTGGCTGACCGAGACCGGCATGCCGGTGGACGAGTACCTCCAGGTCTTCGAGGACGAGCGGGCGGATGTCAGCACACGCCGCAGCGAACTGCTCGCCTCCGGCGTCCCGGTCGACTACCCCGAGCCGGTCGCCGCCGCGTGGAACATGTCGCTGCGCCGGCTGGCCGAGCACCACCCGGGGGCGCTGCAGCTGCTGCGGGTGTGTTCCTTCTTCGCACCCGAGCCGATCTCCCGGCGGCTGTTCTCCAACGTCCGCGGCATCTCCCTCTCCCCGGAGCTCTCCGCGGTGCTCCAGGATCCGATCAAGCTCGGGCACGCCATCCGGGAGATCGGCCGCTACGCGCTGATCAAGATCAACCACCGGAGCAACACCATCGAGATGCACCGTCTGGTGCAGGCGGTGCTGATCGGCCAGATGTCGGCGCAGCAGAAGGCGGACATGCGGCACAGCGCGCATCTGCTGCTGGCGCACGGCGATCCCAACGAGGTCACCGTCCCGAACTGGCCGCGCTATGCCGATCTGCTGTCGCATGTGCGGGCGTCCCGGGCGATGGACTGCGACGACAAGTGGGTGCGACAGACGGTCCGCAACGTCGTCCGCTTCCTGTTCCTGTGGGGGGACCACGAGGGGACGCTGGAGTTCGGCGGGCAGGTCATGGACCGCTGGCGGGAGATGCTGGGCGAGGACAGCCTGGAGACGCTGGCCGTCTCCCGTACGGTGGCGAACGCCATGACGGTCAAGGGCGACTACCCCCGGGCGCAGGCGCTCAACGCGCACATCCTGCAGGTGCTGCGCGACTCGGTGGGCGAGGATCACGAGGACACCATCTCGGCCTTCGCGGCGGTGGCCAACGACGCCCGGCTGCAGGGCGACTATCCGCGCTCGGTCGACCTGGAGCACGACCGCTGGGTGCGGTCGTTGCGGGTCTTCGGCGACGAGGACCCGTACACCCTGGGCGCCATCAACGACTACGCGCTCTCGCTGCGTTCGGTCGGGGACTTCGCCAGGGCGCGGGAGCTGACGGAGAACGCCCGGGACGAGGCGGCCGTGATCCTCGGTGAGACCTCGCTGACCAGGTTCCTGCTGGACACCAACCTGTCGGTGGACGTGCGCGAGGCGGGCGACTATCTGGGGGCGCGTGCCATGCAGGAGCGCACCTACGCCATGATCCAGCGGCACGTCCCGCAGAACGCCCCGCTGGTCGCCACCGCCATGCGCACCCTGAGTGTGGCGCGCCGCAAGGCCGGGGACTACGAGGCCGCCCTGGAGATGAGCCGGGAGGTCCTGGACCGGTACCGGCTGCGGTACGCGGGGCACAACCTCTACATCGCGATGTCCTCGCTGAACTTCTCGATGGCCCTGCGGCAGACCGGGGATCTCAGTGCCGCCCGCGAGGTGGGCCAGGAGAGCCTGGACCATCTGCGGACGCTGCTCGGCCCCCGGCACCCGGCCACGCTCAGCGCGGCCGGGGACCTGGCCGTGACGCTGCGGCTGCTGGGCGAGACGGAGGCCGCGCTGGCCCTCGACAAGGAGACACTGCCGGTCTTCGTGGAGCTGCTGGGCGCCGACCACCCCTCGTCCCTGGGGTGTGCCGTCAACCTCGCCAGCGACCACTACACGCTGGCGGATTACGAGGAGGCGCACCAGCTCGACACCCAGACGCTGCGGCGCTGCCGGGAGCGGCTGGGCGCGGAGCACCCGACCACGCTGCTGTGCGCGGTGAACCTGGCCGCGGATCTGCGGGCGCTGGGCGAGCGGCAGGCGGCGGAGGAGGCGCAGGGCGCGGCGCTGGAGACCTTGCGCCGGGTGCTGACGGCGAATCACCCGATGGCGGTCGCGGCGGCTCGTGGCATCCGCGCGGACATCGACCTGGACGTCTATTCGTTCTGAGGACGCTCAGGTCATGAGGGCGGCGCCGGCCCAGTGGGCGAGTGCGACGGGGTCGGGGCCGCGGCTGCCCGTCTCGCGCAGCGCGCGGTGCAGGGCGAGGACCACCTCGGGGCGGCGGCGCATGATGGTGCCGGCGGCGCCGTCCGGGAGGGTCAGGGCGAGCCCGGCCCAGGCGGTGGTGGAGTCCGGGTGGCGGGCGAGGTGGGCGCGGTAGCCGCGCAGTGCGGCGGCGGGGTCGTGGTGGGCCCAGTCCCGGTCGGCTCGGGCCAGCAGGTCGCCGCGGTGGGCGACCCCATCGCGCGGTGCGGCCGATCCGGCGGGGTCGGTGATCCGCTGCCGGGCGAGCGCGGGGCGTGCGGTGACGGCGTATCGGTCCGCGTGCACCGTGGCGCGGGGCAGGGTGTCCGGGGCGTGGCGGCCCTGGCGCCAGGTGCGCGCCCACCGGTCCAGCTCCGCGGGATCGGGCCGCAGGTGGTGCAGCCGGTGGAGCACCCGGTGGTCGGCGCACAGCTCGTCCGCGGTGCGGCCGAGGGTGGCCGGGACCGGCTCGGCGAGCCAGTGGTCTAGCCGGTCGGCGACTCCGTCGAGGAAGCGGCGGCCCCACCGGGTCAGGTCGGCGTGCCGGCGCAGGGTGGCGATGCCCTGGGCGGTCTGGGCGCGGCGCAGCGCGAATTCGAAGGTGGCGGCCTGCCGGCCGCGCTCCTCGGCGGCGCGGTGGATGCGGGAGTGCCAGAAACCGGTCACGCCGAGGAAGGCGTACACCCCCTGGAGGATGCCGCGCAGCGGCCGGGGGTCGGCCCGCCAGGGCGCGTAGTGGATCTCTTCGAGGCCGCCGGTGATCAGCGGTACGAGGTCCAGCAGCGCGCTGAGTTTGATGTGCTGCGCCTCGTGGACGAGGGAGGCGGCGAAGGTCTCCGGATCGGCCGGGGGGCTCACCAGGGCGCAGCCGAAGGAGGCGGGTGAGGAGGCGCTGAAGGGTTCGGAGATGTTCGGGTAGCGGACCGGGACGATGGAGGTGAGGCAGGCCGCCAGGCCTCCGGGGTCGATATGGGTCTGCTCCGCGATGAGCGCCCAGGCCCGGGCGAAGTCCCGCTGCCAGCGCCCGGCTTCCGCTCCGCTCAGCCGCTCGGGTGCGGTGAAGCGCCGCAGGAAGTCCCGGTAGGGGTCGAGGTCGTCCAAGAAGGGGGCCGGTGCGCGGTCGGCGCGGTCGGCGCGTTCGGTGTGCAGTCGCCGCAGGGCGGCCCAGCCCGGGGCGTCCCGGGTGAGGTCGGCGGGGAGGCGCACGCCGTACCGCCCGGCACGGACCGTGCACCGTCCGGCGGGATCCCGACTGACCTCGGCGGTCGGCGGCGCGTCGGCCCCGAGGTGGGCCAGGCCGAGGGCGGGCAGCATGACGCCGCCCTCGCGTACCGGGACGGTGATACGGAAGTCGAGGCCGGCCAGCAGGGCGGCGGCGGCGACCGCCGCGTGGAGATGGCCGACCTCCAGCCACAGCTCCCCGGCGGCCGGTCCGCGGCCCCGGAGCCGGCGCAGGCAGGTGTCACGCCAGGTGCCGAACTGCGGGTGCAGCAGCAGGCGGTCGACGGCGGGGGCGCAGCGCCGCTCGGCCCGCAGGAGCAGCTCCCAGGCCGCGCGGGGGTCGGGCAGCGGTCCGGGCAGCTGCGGATGGTCCGCGGTGAGGTCGATCAGGGCCCGCAGCAGCAGCATGGAACGGCTGCGCTGACCGGCCGTCAGGGCGGCGAGGGCGGTGGGTCCGCCGCTGCCCTGGGCCAGGTCGGCGAAGTCGGCGGTGGTGATGCGGTGGTGGGCCGGGCCGGGGGCCGGGGGGATGTGGCGACTTCCGGCCGGTATCACCCGGGTGTTCCCGGGTGGAGTTGCTCCCGCTCGACGAACCGGGGGCATCCCTCGCCCTGCTGTGCGGCGTTGGCGATCGTCGGCGGTGACTCGACGGCGTCCATCAGCCGCTGGATCGCGAAGTGGAACGTCCGCCCGTGGTCGAGGTCCCGGAGCGTCGATGTCGAGAGGTCCACGAGCTCCGTCTCGATCTCTCGCGCCGCTCGCTCCATGGCATCGTCCCCCTCGTGATCCTGCATCCCGGGTCGGGTGAGGCGACTTCCATAGTGGCCCAGCCCGGAATGATTGCGAAAGGGTGAACACGGCCAGTTGACGTGCGGCTCCGGCCGGATTGCCGGATGGTCGGCGCGGTGAGAAATGAGTGGCAATTCCTTATCGGTGGAGGAGATCTCGGCACCAATTCGAGGAGCATGCCCCGTATTATCGATTTTCCGCCACTTTGACCGGGGCTGTGGGGCGCGCGGGGCGGCGGGAGGAGCGCTGTCGCCCTCCGTCCCGCCGCCCCGGGGGCCGGTGCCGCCGACCGGCCCCCCGTTCAGTGCGAGTGCGTCATTCCACCTCCGTCCGCCTCGGCGTGGTCATGAGCGGCTCCGGCCTCGATGGTGCCGCCGAGCTTGTCGCGCAGCGCGGCGAGGGTCCCGGGGGCCTGCGCGGTGACGATCCAGCGCTCGCCGACGAGATAGGTGCCGCCGTAACTCCGGGCCTCGGTGAGCCAGGCGCGCTGTCCCCGGTCGGCCGAGAAGGTGACCATGCGGAATTCTCCGCGCGCGGTTCTGCACGCCGCCTGGCGGAGTTCCGTGGCGTCGACGGTGATATCCGCGGTGCAGCCGATGGCGGTGGCGATGTCGCGCACCGACCGCTGCTGGGGAGGAGGGGACGCGCCGGGTTTCTCTCCCGCGCAGCCGCCGACCGCGCAGATGGTCAGCAGGGTGAATACCGCGGCGGTGCGGCGGCGGCCCGGTCGTGCGACGGTCATCGTCATTCCCCGGCGGTTCCGGCTTTCTTTCCGTTTTCGGTGACGGCCCACCACACGCCCTGCTTGGCCTGGCCGTTGGTGTCTCCCGGCTTCTTGTCGCCGGTGAAGGTGTAGACCGGCCAGCAGTCGATCGTGAGCTGCTTGCTGCCGTCCGGCCGGGTGACCGTGCCGACCAGTTTGGCCGAGACCCCCTTCACCTTTGACTTGTCGACGGGCTCGGCGGGCTTCCAGGTGTCCAGGCAGGCGTCGAGGCAGCCGAATTTCATCGGCCAGGCGCTGTCCTTGTCGAAGCGGTAGAGGGTCATCCACTCGCCGTTGACGATGATGCTGCCCAGCTCGGCGTCGTCGGTGGTGGACAGCTCCGCGGCCTGCTTCCCGGCGGGGGTGCCTGCCGCGTCCTGGTCCGGCGCGGCAGGCGCCTCGGCTCCGTCGTCGCCGGCTCCCTTGCCGTAACCGCCGGAGCCGCCCTTGTCCTTGTCCGCCCCTTCCTCGCCCGAACCGTAATCGCCGGACCCGTAATCCCCGGAGCCGTAGTCCCCCGAAGCGTCATCGCCCGCGCCGTAATCGCCGGAGCTGTAGCCGCCCTTTTCGGCGGCGACGCCGGCCGGCTTGACCTTGCTGGTTCCCTGGGATTCGGAGTCCTCACCGCCGCAGGCCGCGGTGAGCATGATGACCGCGACGGTCGCTCCGGCGAATACCGCGTGACGCTTGTTCCTCATGACCTCTCCAATTCTCCGGTGACGCAGGAAACTGCTTCGCCGGTTACGGGAAGTGCTGCTCCGTCGGTTGCGAAGGTGGTGCTGCTCCCGGGTACGAGCCCGGGAGCGTTCGGCGTTCACCGGCGCCGAGAATTTGTCACTCGGCGACAATTCCGCCGCGCGGAAGGCAGGATGCGTGCCTGGTGGACCAGGCTCATTCCTGGATGCGGAGCGCCAGGGCGGGGCAGCGGCGCACCGCGCGCAGCGCCCGGGGGCGGAGCCGGCGGGGCAGCGGCATGGTGGCCCGCGCCGGATAGCCGTCGGCGTCCAGCTGGATCACCCCGGGGATGATGTCGGCGCACAGGCCGTGGCCCCGGCACAGCGTCCAGTCCACGACCAGCTGTTCCTCGGGGCCGGGCGCGGCCGGGGCGGCGGCGCCCGGCCCGGTGGCCGCGCCGACCGGCACCGGAACCGGCAGGGCGCCGACCACCGGCCGGCCGCAGCCGCCGCGATAGGCGTGTGCTTCGAACTCCTCCGGGAAGGCGGCGAGTGCCGAGGCCACGAAGTGCGAGGTACCGTCCGGGTGGCTGCACGCGCCTCTGCCGACGACCCCGCGCACGCGTGCGTGCACCGCCTCGAAAGCCCTGCGTCCGCCGCCGTTGACCAGGTCCGCGAGGGCTTCGGCGAGCGCCGGCAGGCCCAGGAAGCAGGGCCCGCACTGGCCCGCCGACTCGGCGGCCAGCCAGCCGGTCACCCGGAGCGCCTCACCGGCCGGGCAGGTGTTCTCCGGCAGCGGCAGCACGGCTCCGGCGCCGAGCACCGCGTCGAAGGTGGCCAGCGAGGCCCGGGAGACCTCGGCCACCTGGGCCGCCCGGGGCCCCAGCCAGCGGCCGTGGTAGCCGCCGACCAGCACCCCCTGGCCTGGCCCGGTGCCGCACAGTTCGAGGACGTAGGCCAGGGGCACGCCGGTCGGCGTCTCCACGACCTGGCTGCCGGCGACGGTGAGCAGGACGGTGCCGGGCTCACCGGGCAGGCCCGTCTCCCGGTACGGCAGGGCGCCCAGCCGTGCGGCGACGGCGAGCTGCGCGTAGGTCTCGGTGTTGGACAGCAGGGTCGGCAGGCCCGCCAGACCGCTCTGGCTGGTCCGCACCCGGCGGCCGGAGGGCAGCGCCGGGCCGTGCTGCAGGCCGCTGATGAGGGCGGTGCCCTCTCCGGTGACGAAGCGTTCGGGCAGCCGGGTGACGCTCATCCGGCAGTCGGTGGGGCCGCGCTGGGCGATGGCCCGGCGTACCGAGTCCTCGACGTCCGGCCGGGTCACTCCGACCGCCACCTCGTCGGCGGCGAGTGCCTCGGCGGCCAACTGGGCGCCGTCCAGCACCAGGTGCGGGGTGTGCAGCAGCAGCGCGGTGTCCTTCAGGCAAGCGGGTTCCCCTTCGCTGCCGTTGACCACGACGGCGGTCCGGCCGTCCTTGCCGCGGGCGGCGGTGGCGGTGGCCCGCAGCTTCCGGGCGAACGGGAAGCCCGCGCCGCCCCGGCCGCGCAGGTCGATGTTCTCGGCGAGCGCCACGAGTTCCTCGGAGCGGATCTCGGGCAGCGCCCCGTGCACGGTCAGATGGCCGACCCGGTCCAGCCACCCGGCCTGGTCCAGGCCCGCCAGCAGCCGGGGCTCCCCGACGCAGGCCAGCCGGGGCCCATCGCCGGTCATGGCCGGAACCCGCGCCCGCTGACCGGCCGCGGCTCGGCTCCACCCGCGCGTGCCGCCACCGGATCCCGCCGGGCCGCGGAGGGCACCCGGTGGGTCTTGGCGGCGTCGCGACGCCTGGCGGCGCCGCGCTGGAGGAGCACCGCGGCGACCCCCGCGAGGCAGAGCAGATAGGAGGCGGTCACCCAAGCGCTGGCGGCCCGGCCCGCCTTGAGGCCGTGGATCAGAGCCGCGCACCACGCCGGGTAGGCGCCGAGGTGCACCGCCCGCCACCACTGGGAGCGGCCCTTGGCGGCGAAGGAGCTGCGGGCCGCTCCGGCGATGGCGACCGCGAGGAAGACGTACCCGGCGAGGGTGCCCAGGCCGATCAGCAGGGGGTCGTCGGGGTCGGTGAACGGCACGGCCGCGGCGGTGGCGCCGGTTTCGCTCTTCGCGACCTTCACCCAGATGTGCAGGGCGAGGAAGCCCAGGCCGCCGACGGCGGTGCAGCGGTGCACCGCCTGGGCGATCAGCCGATGCCCGGAGTGCAGCAGCAGTCTGTCGGTGGCGACCAGCCCCCACAGCACCGTGGAGGTGAGGGAGACGAGCGCCAGGACGCCCGCCCCCCAGTCCAGGAACTCCCAGACGTGGGTGAACGCCCCCGCGTCGGCCGCCACCGCCAGGGCGAGGACCGCGGCCGCGCCTGCCAGGCGGAGCGCGCGCCCCCGGGGGAAGACGGCGTCGAGGGGCAGCACCGGCGGACGGCCCGCCGTCCGCGGCCCGCCGACCGGCGGCGGGCCGGCGTGCCGGCCGCGGCGGCTGCTGTGGTGCGGTCGGTGCGGTCGCGGCCGCGTCCAGCTGCGGGCCCGCGCCCGTCCCCGCCGCGGGGGCGGAGGCGGCGACTGATCCACCGAAAGCGGCTGCGTTTGCGACTGCGACTGCGTTGGGGAAAGGGTCATCAAAGCCTTCCGAACGCGCGGGGACCGAGCACTCCCAATCGTCCTCGGAGCCCAGGTCGGGGGGGTTGGCGGCGGCGTCGAGCGGCGCCCGCCGGGGCTTCGGAGTATCTCGACTCTTCCCGAAAGCTTCACAAGCTTTATCGCGGTGTGACAAATTCTTGGGCACACCCGGGCACCGCACCGCGGGGCTGCGGAGGATGCCCATCCGGGTGGTTCGGTGACGACCTGGAACGCCCCCGAGTGGAAGGTGTCCCGATGCGCGCAATCTCCGGTTTGCGACCTCTGGCCGGCCCTCGCCGCGCGGCCGGAGCAAGATCCGGCGGCCCGCACCGACCGCACTGGTAAGCGCCCAAGGGCGCGGGAGGCCCCTCAGCTCCTGATTACCGGGCAGGTGTAGCCCCGGAAGAACGAGGTAAAGATGTGCGAACTTCTCAATCGAATGTGGTCGCGCCCGAAAAGCGAGTGGGATTGCGTTCTGCGAAGTGAGATCCCCACTTTCGCCGAGGCGCTGGCCGAAGCGCTTCGACGGAGTGAACCCGGCTTTGCCGCTTTTCTACAGGAAATAACCCAGGAAGAGATGCGGGAGGGGGTGGAGCAGGCGCTGCTGGCCGCTCTGGGCTACGCCGCGCCGCCGGGTCTGGTCCGGTCCGCCGCCGCGCCCGTGTCCACCTCCGTACCGCGGCCACGCGGCCAGGCGGCCGACGCCGCGCCGCGCTCCGGCGTACTGCCGCTCGACCGTGCCCGCCAGGCCCTCTTCGACGCCCTGATGGGTGACCCGGTGGGCGCCGAAGAGTCGCTGCCCGAGCTGGCCAGGTCCGCCAAGTGGCCACTGCCGGACACCGTCCAGGCCGTGGTGCTGGCGGCGCCGGGCGAGGTGCCGCGGCTCTCCCCCGCGGGCCTCGGCGACCTGCTCGCCGGCCTGATCGACAACCGGCCGTGCCTGCTGGTCCCGGATCCGGACCCGGACCCGGCGGCTCGCGCCGCCCTGGAGACGGTGCTGCGCGGCCGCACCGCCGCGGTCGGCCATGCCGTGCCGCTCTACGACGCGGTCTCCTCGCTGCGCTGGGCGCGACGGCTGCTGGCCCTGACCCCGGCGGGCGGCGGGCCGGAATCCCGGGTGTCCTTCGTGGACGACCACCTCTCCACCCTGCTGCTGCTTCAGGACGAGTCGCTGGCCCGGGCACTGGCCGCGCGCTGGCTGCGTCCGCTGGCGAGCCTGACACCACGTCAGAGCGAGCGGCTGGAGGAGACCCTGCTGGCCTGGCTGGAGGGCGGGGGTGCGCCGGAGGCGGCCAAGGCACTGCATGTGCACCCGCAGACCGTGCGCTACCGGCTGCGGCAGATCGAGAAGCTCTTCGGGCCGGGACTGCGGGATCCGCGGACCCGGTTCGAGCTGGAGCTGGCGCTGCGCAGCCGACGGCTGATGGCGCAGGTGCGGCGTCACCGCTCTCGGGTGACGCGCAAGGCGCGGGGCATGGCCGGCGGGATGGCCGCCGGCCGGCTGACCCTGGGCGTCGCCCGGGAGGCCCGGGTCAACGGGCTGTGAGCGCGCGGCGGACCGCGCGCTCCGAAAGAGAGCAGGGGGTGTCCGGTGGGTCGCCGTGGCGACGCCCGGAGACCCACCAGACACCCCCTCGGCGGCCCCGGCGCTCGCGAGGAGCGCCGGGGCCGCTGTCGTGCCACCGGTACCGCCTGCGTCAGCCGCAGTTCCGGCCGCTGTTGATGCACCGCACCGCTCGCGCCATCAGCTCGTCCTGCATCACGTTGATGAAGTCACCGTGGTCGGTCACCGGCTTGTGCAGCTGCTCGGGGAAGCTGTCCACCGCGAACGGCCGGCCGGGCGGCACGTCGTAGACGATCCGCTGGACGAGCCGGGGGATCGCGGTGAAGCCGCCGGGGCAGAAGCCGCGGTCGTCGGCGAAGGCGACATGGGTGCGGTGGTTGGCGCTGTCGATGTTCCGGCCGTCCCAGCAGCTCTGGAACTCGAAGAAGCGCACCACCTGGCTGCCCTCCGGGCAGATGGGGTACTTCTCCTCCAGCCGCCGGTTCTCGAAGCCCGTGCAGCTCCAGGAGGCGTTGGCGTTGGCCGTGCCGTTGGTGAACGCCTTGGCGTCGCCGGTGATGATGCGCAGGAAGCGCGGCATCGCGGTGACCGGGCCGACCGGGCTGCCCTTGAAGTCGATGGTCACCTCCGATGGGGTGAGGATCCGGCCGACGTTGCCGTCCTGGCCACCGCCCGGCGCGCCGGCGTCCGGGCCCTGTCCGCCGTCGCGCAGCCGCAGCACCGGCCAGTAGTACGTGGACTGGTCCTGGTTGGAGCAGGTGGTGCCGGAGGCGGCCAGGCTGTCGTTGGTGGAGAAGGCGTCCGTGGAGTTGTTGCCGACGTAGTCGTGCATATGGTGGGCGCCGTTGCTCACGCCGGGAGCGACGATCACGTTGTCCGGGTTGAAGTGGCCGTTCTCGTTCCGGCCGCACTCCGAACGGAAGCTGCCGGTGGACGCGCCGCGCCGGGCCTGGGGCTCGCCGGGGCCGGGCCGGACGGTGGTGATGTCGACGAAGTCCTCGCGCGACGGCCCGCCGCCGGCGTTCCCGCCCGGGGCCGGCCCGGAGCCCTGGACCGGGGCCACCGACGGCCCCTGGTGCGCTCCGTCCACCTCGCCGCGGGGCGAGCCGGCCCACTGGAGCCTGCAACGGTTCATCGCCCGCAGCTCGGTGGCCTGCCGTGAGCCCGCACCGGTGGCCCGTACGATCCGGCCGATCGTCGCCGAGCGCTGGGAGGCGAGCGCGGCGAGCACCTCGGTGCCGCTGCCGCCGCCGGAGACCAGCCGCCGGTACGCCTGGGCCACCTGGGCGTCCAGCCGGGCGAGGTCGGCGCCCACGGCGGCACGGGCGTTGCGCGGCACCTGGCGCAGCCGGTCGCCGACATCGGGGCAGTCGATGGTGCGGGCCGCCTGCTGCCGTGACGAGCCGCCGTCCGGTCGGGAGTCGGAGCCGGAGCTGCCCGCGGAGGCGTTGGCCGCGATGACGGCGACGCCACCGCCGCCGAGGGCCAGCACGGCGGCCAGCGCCACCAGGGGATGGGCGATGCGTGCGCGTTGATGGGTGCGTTCTCGCATGGGATCACTTCGCTTCGTCATCGGTCACGGCGTCGAAGTCCACGAATCCGGTGTCTTCGAGGACCGTGATGTGGTCGAGGACCACGGAGTTGGCCCGGGTGGCCAGCGCCCGGACCATGGAGTTGCGGCTGTTCGCGCGGATGCGCGCGACCAGGGCGAACACCTTGCCGTGCGCCTTGCGCAGCAGGTTGGCGAAGAGCCGGTCGTACTCCTGGCCCCGGGCGTTCTCCAGCTGGGCGAGCCAGCCCTGCTGCTCCTCCGTGGGCTGATTGGCCAGGTCGACGCCGACCTCCCGGCCGACCTGGATGACCATCCGGTCCAGCTCGGTGTGGCCCTCGACCAGGTGCTCGCCGGCGGTCCGCACCGCCTCGGTGGTGCCGCGCTGCTGGGCCTGGCGGCCGGCGGGCAGCTCCCACAGTCCGGCGAGCCGCACCTTGCGGACGAATTCCCGGTCCAGTGGGGTGAGCGGCCCGTACTGCGTGCTCATCACGCCGCGCCCGTCGTCCTGGTCCGCCGAGCCGGTGGCCGCGGCGGCGTCGCTGCGGCCGAACAGCCCGACGGGGACGAGCAGGGCCACGAGTGTCGCCGCGAGTGCCCCGACCACCAGGCCGGTGGCCATGGTGTAGCGGGACGCGGCGGATCGGCTCGAGATCCGCCGCCAGACGCCCGGTCGCATGGATGGCACCCTCCCTTTCGCCTGCCGGATGAGATGCGAAGGGACGCTAGTGCCGGGCGGGGGCGCGCGATTGAGGGTTTGTCAGTCGTGAGCAAAGAACGATCGCGGGCCCGAACCCCTGCTACTTTGGCCGGTCACCGCTCACCTCGGCCGGTGGCACGTCGGCCGGATCCGTCCGCCGGTCGCACGCCGGCCGGGGCCATCCGCCGGTGGCGCGTGCAGCCGGGCCATCGGCCGGCGTCGCCTCGGCCGGTCACCGCCGTCACCGCGCTCGCCGCGTCGGCCGCGCTAGCCGTGCGAGCCGTCGCGGTGCTCGCCGTCCGGCGGGGCGACGAACTCCGACCACACGCACTTCCCGCTGCCCCGCGACTCCACCCCCCACAGGTCGGCCAGCTGGTCGACGAGGAGCAGGCCGCGGCCGGAGACCGCCGACTCCCCCGGCTCCCGGCGCCGGGGAAGGCTGCTGGAGGTGTCCTCCACGTCGATCCGCAGCCGCCGCTCCGCGCCGGTCAGCATGCGTACCGTCACCACCGCCCCGCCGTCGGTGTGCAGCAGCGCGTTGGTCATCAGCTCGTCGGCGACCAGCTCGATGTCATCAGCCCGCTCACCGGTCCCCCAGGCCCGCAGCGCGGCGCGGATCATGTGCCGGGCCGAGGAGAGGGCCTCCGGGTCGCCCTGGGTCACGTGCTGCTGGAGCCGTCCGCCGGAGGGCGCCGTCTCTCCCCCGCGGCGGCGGATCAGCAGCAGCGCCACATCGTCCCCGCCGCCGCGCTCCTCGCCCACCGAGCACAGCCGGTCGGCGAGCTGCTGGAGGTCCTGCGGGCCTTCGCACAGGGCTCGGGAGAGGTGCCGCATGCCGTCGTCGAGGTCGGCTCCGGGCCGCTCCACGAGCCCGTCGGTGCACATCAGCAAGGTCTCGCCGGGGCCCATCTCCACGGTGGTCACCGGGTATTCGAGCCGGTGGAACTCGGCCGACAGGCCCAGCGGCAGGCCGCCGCGGACCGGCAGCCGCCGGCAGGTGCCGTCGGTGTGCCGCAGCAGCGGGTCGATGTGGCCGGCGCGCACCATGTGGACCCCACCGCCGGCCAGGTCGACCTCGGCGTAGGTGCAGGTGGCGAAGCGGTCGGTGTCCAGCTCGTGGAGGAACACCGAGGCCCGCGCCATCACGGTGGCCGGCGGGTGGCCTTCCGCCGCGTAGGCGCGCAGCACGATGCGCAGCTGTCCCATGACGGCCGCGGCGTGGGTGTCATGGCCCTGGACGTCACCGACGGCCACCCCGACCCGGCCGCCGGGCAGCGGGATCACGTCGTACCAGTCGCCGCCGATGTCCCGGCCCAGGCGTGCCGAGCGGTAGCGGACGGCGATGTGCGCGCCGGGCACGGCGGGGATGTGGCGGGGCAGCATGGCCTGCTGGAGCCCCTCGGCCAGGTCGTGCTCCTGTTCGAAGAGCATGGCGCGCTGGAGTCCCTGGGCGATGCTGGTGCCGAGAGTGATGATGAGGTTGCGGTCCTCGGTGCTGAAGCCCTCCTTGTCGCTGTAGAGCAGGCCGAGCGCGCCGATCGGCCGGCCCTGGGCGATCAGCGGCAGATAGGCGGCGGAGGAGACGTCGAGGGGTTCGATGTAGGGCCACAGCACCGGATAGCTGGCCGCGAATTCCTCCCGGGAGACGATGAAGCGGGGCTGGAGGGTGCGCACCACGTCGCTCATCGGGAACTGGTCGTCGATGCCGGTGTACTCGAACTCCGGGACGTTGCTGCCGATCTGCCCCTCGGCGACGATGTGGATGCGCCCGCCCTCCACCAGCCCCAGGATGACGCTGACCAGCCCGAGGTGGCCCAGCGCTCGGGCGTCCTCCAGGACGTCGATGACGTCGGAGACGGTCCGGGCGTGCGCCAGGATGGCGGTGACCCGTTCCACGACGCTGGTCTGGCGCAGCCGCTCCTCGGCCAGGTCCTCGCGCTCGGCGCGGTCACCGAGCTCGTGGGTGGCCTCCCGGAAGATGCCGATGATCCGGTGCGGGCGCCCGGTGGCGTCGCGCTGGATGGTGCCCTGGGTATGGGCCCAGGAATCCGTCCCGTCCGCGCGCCGGACGCGGATGTAGGTGCTGTAGCGGCCGCTGTCGCCCTTGAGCGCCTGCGAGACCTGGGCGTCCAGGCGGGCGACCTCCGCGGCGGGGAGGAAGCGCCCGAGCGAGCTGGGCCGCCCGTCGTACGCCTCCGGGCTCACGCCGAGCACCTTCAGGCCCGAGGGGTCCACATGCATCAGGCCGCTGTCGAGGTCCCAGTCGAAGCAGCCCATGCGGTTCAGGGCCAGGCTGAGTTCCGGGCGGGCAGGCCAGTCGTCCGGCACCGACGCGGCGGCCGACGTCGCTCCCCGATCAGCCATGGATCCACTCTGACATCATTTGCCCGTTTTTTCGACGCGACGGTGGCGGTCGGCATGGCGCCGGGGAGCCCCGTCCGGCCCGGCCCGGACGGTCACACGCCGCACACCACCGCCTCCCCCTCAGCCGCCCCCCTTGAGTCACTCCTTCACGGCTCCGCCGAGCATGCCCTCGATGAAACGGCGCTGCAGGACGAGGTAGACGATGACCACCGGCAGGGCGATGAGCACCGAGGCGGCGGCCAGCAGCGCGGCGTCCGAGCTGTGCTGACCTTGGAAGAAGGCGAGCCCGAGCGGGACCGTGCGGTGCGCCTCGTCGCTCACCATCACCAGTGCCAGCAGGAACTCGTTCCACGTCCACATGAAGGTGATGACGACCATGGTGGAGATGGCCGGACGGCCCATCGGCACCAGGATGCGCCACAGCGTCGTCCAGCTGCCCGCCCCGTCCATCCGCGCGGCCTCGATCACCGAGCGGGCGCTGCCGCGGAAGTAGGTCCGCATCCAGAACACGCCGAAGGCGAGCGACTGCGCGGTCTGCGGCCAGATCAGCGCCCAGGGGGTGTCGGTGAGCCCGGCGTGCCGCAGATCGAAGTAGAGCGGGACGATCAGGGCCTCCTGCGGCAGGGCCAGGCCGATCACGAAGAGGTGGAACAGCGCCGTCGAACCGGGGAACCGCATCACCCCGAAGGCGTACGCCGCCGGGACCGCCAGCAGCGTGGTGACGGCGACCACGGCCGATGCGACGAGCAGTGAATTGCCCAGGTAGCTGCCGAAGTGGCCGCGTCTGAAGGCATCGGCGAAGTTTCCCCAGTGCGGGCCGTCCTCGGGCAGCTGGAATCCGGTGTCCAGGGAGTTCTGCGGGCTCAGGGCGGTGGACAGGATGCCGATGACCGGGGTGAGCGAGAGGACGGCGAAGAGGGCCAGGATGCCGTAGGTGGCAGCGCGTTCCCGGCGGCCGGTCATGGCCGCCGGCCTTCGACGAGCCGGGAGACGGTGACGCTCAGCGCGGAGATCAGCACGGTGAGTGCCACCCCGATGGCGGCGGCGGAGCCGACCTGGTTGGTCTCGAAGGCGCGGCGGTAGACCTCGTAGGCCGGGACCGAGGTGCTGTCACCGGGACCGCCGCGGGTGGTGATGTAGATCAGGTCGAAGTTGCGCAGTCCGGCCACGATGGTGAGGGTGAGCGCCACCGCGATCTGCCGGCGCAGGCCGGGCAGGGTGACGGCGAAGAACTCACGGGCCGGACCCGCGCCGTCCAGCCGCACCGCCTCGTACAGCTCGCGCGGGATGGCTTGCGCACCGGCGAGGAAGAGCACCATGCACAGCCCGGTGCCGACCCAGGTGCCGATGATGCCGGCGGCGGGCAGCGCCCAGTCGTAGTCTCCGAGCCAGGGCCGGGCCAGGGAGCCGAGTCCGACCGCCCGCAGGGTGTCGTTGAGCAGCCCGTCCGGGGCGAGGATGGAGCGCCAGGCGACGCCGACCACGACGAGCGCCAGCACCTGCGGCAGGAACAGCACGGTGCGGAAGAAGGTCATGCCGCGCACCCGGGCGCGGGAGAGCACGGCGGCGAGCAGCAGGCCGATGGCGACCGGCAGCGCGGAGTAGAAGACCAGGAGCAGCAGTGCGTGACCGAAGGGGGCGCGCAGCCCGGGGTCGGTGACCAGGTCCTGGTAGTTGTCGAATCCGGCCCAGCGGGCCCGGGTGAGGCCGTCCCAGTGCAGGAAGGACAGCCAGACGGACTGGCCGAAGGGGTAGAGGAGGAAGACCGCGTACACCGCGAGGGCGGGGAGGATGTAGAGGTAGCCGATGGCGCGCGGCTCGCCCGGGGCCCGGCGGCGGTGGGCGGGGCGACCCTGTCTCCCCTGCGTGAGGCGACCCTGTCTCCCCTGCGTGAGGCGGCCTTGTCTCCCCTGCGTGAGGCAGCCCTGCCTCCCCTCCCTCTGGTGGCCCTGTCTCCCCTTCATGAGGTGCCCGCCGGGGCCGACCCGGTGGACCGCTGTTTCCTCAGGTACCTCCCGTAGTCCCGTTGCAGGGCGGCGGCGAAGCGGTCCGGGGAGAGCCGGTGGGCGATGACGCCCTGGAGGCTCTCGGAGAGGGTGTCGTAGAAGGTCGGCGTGGCGTAGTCCAGGTAGGGGACGAGTCCGTCCGCGGCCGACAGCCGCCGCCAGCCGGCGAGCATCTGCCCGTCCACGCTGCCCGGCGCGACCCGGGCCGCGGCCTTCCCGGGCACCGCGGGCAGCACCCCGTGCCGGGTCATGGTGTCCGCGGCGTGCTCGTCGGTGAGGAAGTCCAGGTAGGCGGCGGCCACTTCGGGGTGCCGGGAGCGGGAGGTGATGGACCAGGCCAGGCCCTGGCCGCCGGTGGTGACCGGGGCGCCGCCGCGGGTGGCCGGGGGCGGCGGTAGAAAGCCGAGCCGGTCCCCCATGGCCTTCTTCAGCTCGGCCAGCTGCCAGGTTCCGGTGAGGAGGTAGCCGCCGTCGCCGGAAGCGAACTTCTTGGCCGCGTCGTCGTATCCCAGGCCGTTGGCGTCGTCCGGCAGGTAGCCGCGCCGGACCCAGTCGGCGAGGGTCGCGGCGGCCTCCTTGGTCTCGGCGGTGTCGAAGCCCGCGCCGCGGCCCAGGACCGTGTCGCGGGCCGCCGCGGCGCCGAGCCGGCCGTGGATGACTCCGAAGGTGTGGATGGCCGGGTATTTGTCGAGGTTGCCGAACTGGATGGGCAGCTCGTCCGCGCGCTTCAGCCGGGCCAGGCCGCGGAGGAAGTCGTCCCAGGTGGCGGGCGGTCGCACACCGGCCTCGGCCAGCACGTCCTTGTTGTAGAACAGGCCGATGTACTCGCCGGTCTGGGAGATGCCGTAGAGGCGGCCGGTGCCGAAGCGCCGGCCGTCCGCGGAGACCCGGTTGAGGTTGAGCAGAGTGGCCGGGTAGCGGGTGTTCCAGGCGTAGATGCCGGCGTAGTTGTCGAGCGGGGCGAGCAGCCCGGCCTGGACGAACGCCACCATGTCGGGGTAGCCCTGGTTGGCCTGGACGACATCGGGCGGGTTGGTACCCGAGATGGCGAGTTTGAGGGTGGTCTTGAGGTCGGTGAAGCTGCGGGCCACCCGGTGGATGCGGACATTGGGGTAGCGGTCCTGGAACTCGCGGTTCAGCTGTTCCAGTTCGTCGTTCTGACCGCCGCGGATCTCCTGGTCCCAGACCGTCAGGGTGACCGGACCTGCCTTGGCCGGGTCGGGGATGCCGGTGGCGGTCCCGGTGCCGGGGCCGGTTGCGCCGGAGCCGTCGGTGCCCGGCACGCAGGCCGCCGCGAGCAGCGCCAGCCCGGTCAGTAACCCCACCGGCAGGGCGGTCCTGCCTCTTCCCCTCCCCCGGCCGGCCCGGCCGGTCCTTCCGCGCCGTCCCATCGCTTCTCCCCCCTCCGGCCCGGGCCCGTGACCGGCGGCGGAAATGCCGCGCCGCGGCCATCCCGGAACACGTCGTGTCCGTCGTACCGTCACACCGTCAGCTCTGCCTCGCGCCGACACCCTGCACCCGGGATCAGCTCTTCGCAAGAGGTCGATCAAGCTCGCGCGGGCTCGTTCGGCTGGAGTACGTTGCGGCACGGCACGAGAGGCACGCCACGCCACGGGACGCCGCGACGCGTCCACGGCGGCGCGGTGGCCGCCCGCGCGCGCCGGGAAGGCGCCCCTCGCCCCTTCCGCGAGGCCGACGTGAGAGGTACTGAACGTATGAGGCTGACTGTGCTGGGCGGCGGCGGATTCAGGATGCCGCTGGTGTACCAGTCCCTGCTCGACGACGCCCGCGACGAGCCTGGCCGCCGCACCGACCTGGTGCTGTACGACACCGACCGGCGGCGTCTGGACGCCATCGGCGCGGTCCTCGCCCAGCAGGCGAAGGGCCACCCCGCCGCCCCGGCCGTCACCACCACCACCGACCTCGACCAGGCGCTGCGCGGCGCCGACTTCATCTTCTCCGCCATCCGCGTCGGCGGCCTGAAGGGGCGCACCCGTGACGAGCGGATCCCGCTCGGGCAGGGGGTGCTCGGCCAGGAGACGGTCGGTGCGGGCGGGGTGCTGTACGGCCTGCGGACCCTCCCGGTGGCGGTCCGGATCGCGGAGCGGATCGCCGCCCTGGCCCCGGAGGCGTGGACCATCAACTTCACCAACCCCGCGGGCATGGTCACCGAGGCGATGCGGCGGGTGCTGGGCGACCGGGTGATCGGGATCTGCGACTCGCCGATCGGACTGTGCCGCCGGGCCACCCGCGCGCTGGGCGCCGACCCGGATCGGACGGTCTACGACTACGTGGGGATCAACCACCTCGGCTGGCTGCGGCGGGTGCTGGTCGACGGCCGGGACCGACTGCCCGAACTGCTCGCCGACACCGCCGCCCTTGAGTCCTTCGAGGAGGGGCGGCTGTTCGGCGCGGAGTGGCTGCGCACGCTGGGCGCGCTGCCCAACGAGTATCTGCACTACTACTACTTCAACCGGGAGGCGGTCGCCGCGATCGCCGCGGCGGACACCACCCGCGGTGAGTTCCTCCAGAGCCAGCAGGAGGGCTTCTACCGCGAGGCCGTCGCCCGGCCGGATGCCGCCTGGGAGGCATGGGAGCGCACCCGGCTGGAGCGCGAGGAGACGTACATGGCGGCGAGCCGGGAGGCCACCGGCGGCTGGGAGCGCGACTCGTGCGACCTGGAGGGCGGCGGCTACGACCGGGTGGCCCTGGCCCTGATGCGCGCCGTGGCCCGCAACGAGCGCGCCAAGCTGATTCTCAACGTGGGCAACCGGTCCGCGGTGCCGGGGCTGGACGAGGAGGCGGTGGTGGAGGTCCCGTGCCTGGTGGACGCGGGCGGCGCCCACCCGCTGGCGACCGGCCCGGTCGCACCCGAGCAGCTCGGGCTGATGCTGTCACTCAAGGCGGTGGAGCGGGCGACCATCGAGGCGGCGCGGACCGGCGAGCGCCCAGCGGCCCTCCGCGCGCTCGCCCTGCACCCGCTGGTGGACTCGGTGAACGTGGCGGACCGCATCCTGCGAGCGACACCGGACTGGCCCTGAGGGTCGCGGGCCGACGGAATTCCCGCTGCCCGTCTCTTGCCTTCTGCACTGCCGCGCGCCTCAATGGCATGACCCGGTCAAGAAATCCAGGCCGGGCGGAACGTGGCAATCCCCTTGGAACTCCCCCCCACGGAGGCACTCGATGAGATGCGACAAGCTCGGGATCGGCACGGCGATAGCAGCAGCGACCCTGGCGGCCGGCGCGCTCGCCCTGGCACCCACGGCCGCGGCGGTCACCCCGACGACCGCCACCCTCACAGCCGACTGCGGCAGCTACGGCTCGGGGGCCGCGACCGTCACGGCCACGCAGAACGGCACCTCGGCCACCATCACCCTCACCTCCTCGGCCGTCAAGGCGCCCGTAGCCGTCCCGGCCGGTTCGGTCAGCTCCACGCTCACCCTCTCCAAGAACGGCACCGGCACCACGACCTTCACCGGCAAGTCCAACCCGGCGATGGCGAGCGGTGACGACGTGTCGACCGGCCCGTTGACCGGGACGGTCGCCGCCGGGGACGTGCTGGAGGCCAAGTCGCTGAAGCTGGTGGTCTTCGGCTTCGTCACCATCAACTGCACCGCCACCTCACCGCAGAACCCCGGCCCGTTCACCTTCTGACCGGCACCCGTCACGCGCCCTGACCTCCGCCGTGACAGGGCGCCAAGGCTCCGCCTCTCTTCCGGTGGATCCCGGGAGGCGGGGCCTTCGTTCATGCCCTGGGCTGCGCGAAATGTCACCTCTACGGCAGGTTGCGGGCCCGTGCGGCGTGCACGGTCTCGAGGGCCGACCATCCCGGTTCGGCAACTTCGTTCAGACCGGCACCACCTGGGCGCTACGGTCGGCTTCTCTCATCTGAACCAGGGGAACCACCATGCGCACACGAACTATCGCCGCCTTCCTCCTCGCCGCGTGCCTCCCGCTCGCCGGTTGCGGCGGAGGAGACGACGACGGCGGCGGCAAGGACAAGGCCGCACCGAAGCCCGGCAGCAGTTTCGACTGCATGGCGAAGGACATCAGCCAGGCGGACTGGATGGAGCACTGCTCCGACGAAAGCCAAAGCTCGCCCGCCGCGGAAGCGGCCGAGGAGTCGACGGAAGCGGCTTCCTCGGCGCCCTTGGCCGTGGGGGGTTCCGGCACCTTCACAGTGACCGACAGCGGCGGCCGGAACAAGACGACGTTCAAGGTCACCGTCGACGAGGTGAAGTACGTGGCGGCCTCCGAGGAGGAGGCGGGTACGTCGCTGCCGGCCGAAGGCCAGTACCTGCGGCTGGGCCTCACCTTGAAGAACGTGGGCAAGAGGCCGGGCGACATCATGACCTACGGGCAGCTCCAGTGGGAGGACGCGGACACCGCGGGGCAGGATGCCACGACGCTCAATTCGGTGGGGGGACCAGACCTCGACACCACCTACAAGCCTGGGCAGGGAGTCACGGGGCGGCTCATCCTCGACGTGCCGGAGCGCGGCGGCACACTCACGTACCTGGGTGACGGCAGCGGCTTCAGCGTGAAGCTGCCGAAGTAGCCCGGCCTGCCCGAGCGCGCCCCGCCCCTCGGGGCGGGGCGCGCTCACACTCGAGCGGGGTCGGGCAGTGGTCGTAGGCACGGTGCGTTCATCAGCAAGCCATTGCAACGAACCGGAAGGATTATTGCATTAGGATTCAGAGCCATTGCAACGATTTCTCGGCTCTTACCTGCGGGAATGACAATCGTGCACAACGAAAGCGTTTCCCGGAAGATCGCATACGGCGTAGCTTTCCATCGTCAGAAACGACGGCCGCAAGGAGCGCCCGCCGCAGCCCGTGCGAGTTATCGAGGAATCACATGCGTACCCTGATCAGCTCTGCCTTCATCTCCCTGGACGGCGTCGTGGAGGCCCCTGGGGGCGAGCCCGGCTACCGGAACTCCGGATGGACCTTCAAGGATGTGGAGTTCCTTCCCGAGGCTTTCGAGATCAAGAGCCGGGAACAGCAGGAAGCGTCCGCGATCCTGCTGGGCCGGACCAGCTACGAGGCGTTCAGCCCGGTGTGGCCGGGCATGGAGGAGTTCGCCGACTACAAGCTCATGCCGAAGTACGTCGTCTCCACCACGCTCACCGAGGACGACCTCGTCACGAACTGGGGCGAGACCACGATCCTCCGCTCACTCGACGAGGTCGCCGCGCTGAAGGAGACCGAGGGCGGCCCGATCATCATGCATGGCAGCGCCACCCTCAACCGGAACCTCTCGGACGCCGGCCTCATCGACCGCTACCACCTGCTCGTCTTCCCGCTCCTGCTCGGCGCGGGCAAGCGACTGTTCAGCGGCTCGGACAAGGACACCCAGAAGCTGAAGCTGGTCGAGCAGCAGGCGTACGCCAACGGCCTGCAGAAGCAGGTCTTCGACGTCGTCCGCTGACGATCCCCCCGCCCAGGCTCAAGAGGTGGCCTGACGGACCCATGCGAACGGCCCCCGGCGTGATGCCGGGGGCCGTCGTGTTTGAAAACCGTGCTACGGCAGGTTGCGGGCCATGACGATGCGCTGGACCTGGTTGGTGCCCTCGTAGATCTGGGTGATCTTCGCGTCGCGCATCATGCGCTCCACCGGGTAGTCCCGGGTGTAGCCGTAGCCGCCGAGGAGCTGCACCGCGTCGGTGGTGACCTCCATCGCCACGTCGGAGGCGAAGCACTTGGCCGCGGCGCCGAAGAAGGTCAGGTCGGAGTCGAGCCGCTCGGACTTGGCCGCCGCGGCGTACGTCAGCTGCCGGGCCGCCTCCAGCTTCATCGCCATGTCGGCGAGCATGAACTGGATGCCCTGGAAGTCGGCGATCGGCTTGCCGAACTGCTTGCGCTCCTGGACGTAGCCCTTGGCGTAGTCGAGGGCGCCCTGCGCGATGCCGATGGCCTGGGCCGCGATGGTGATGCGGGTGTGGTCCAGGGTCTTCATCGCGGTGGCGAAGCCGGTGCCCTCCGCGCCGATCATGCGGTCGGCCGGGATGCGGACGTTGTCGAGGTACACCTCGCGGGTCGGGGAGCCCTTGATGCCGAGCTTCTTCTCCGGGGCACCGAAGGACACACCCTCGTCGTCCTTCTCCACGACGAAGGCGGAGATGCCCTTGGAGCGCTTCTCCGGGTCCGTGACGGCCATCACCGTGTAGTACTGCGAGACGCCGGCATTGGTGATCCACCGCTTGACGCCGTTGAGGATGTAGTGGTCGCCGTCGCGCACCGCGCGGGTCTTCATGCCGGCCGCGTCCGAGCCCGCGTCCGGCTCCGACAGGCAGTAGGAGAACATCGCGTCGCCCTTGGCCAGCGGCGCCAGGTACTTCTTCTTCAGCTCCTCGGAGCCGGAGAGCACCACCGGCAGCGAGCCCAGCTTGTTGACCGCGGGGATCAGCGAGGAGGAACCGCAGACCCGGGCGACCTCCTCGATCACGATCACGGTCGCCAGCGCGTCCGCGCCCGCGCCGCCGTACGACTCCGGTACGTGCACCGCATGCAGATCGTTGGCCACCAGGGCGTCCAGGGCTTCCTGCGGGAAGCGGCCCTCCTCGTCCACCTCGGCGGCGAACGGCGCGATCTTCGCCTCGGCGAGCGCACGCACCGACTCCCGGAGCATGTCGTGCTCCTCCAGAGGGCGGTAGAGGTCGAAGTCCTGTGAGCTCATGGTCGGGAACTCCTGTTTCATCAGGTCGGTCGGCATGCGATCAGCATTACGGCACTCAGTACCCCCAAGATGGCACACTCAGTGCCATCCGACAATCTGGGTGCTATGTTCCGGGGCATGAGCGAGGAGCATCGTCCGGAGCCGGACGCAGGCACGGCACCGACCCGACCGCCGATGCGGGACGCCCTCATCGCCGCCGCATTCCAGCTCTTCCTGACGCGCGGGTACGAGGCGACCACCGTGGACGACATCGTCGCGCTGGCCGGGGTGGGGCGCCGGTCCTTCTTCCGCTACTTCCCCTCCAAGGAGAACGTGGTCTTCCCCGACCACGAGGGCTGCCTCACGGAGATGAACCGCTTCCTGGACTCGGCCGGCGAGGACGACGAACCGGTGGCGCGGGTCTGCGACGCGGCCCGCCTGGTCCTGCGCATGTACGCCGAGAAGCCCACCTTCTCCGTTCAACGCTACCGGCTGACCAAGAGCTTCCCCGCGTTGCGCGCCTACGAACTGTCGGTGGTGTGGCGGTACGAGCGGGCGCTCGCCGCCTATCTGCGCCGCCGCTTCACCGGCTGGTCGGACGGCGATCTGCGGGCCGATGTGATAGCGGCGGCGGTGGTCGCGGCGCACAACAACGCCCTGCGCTCCTGGCTGCGCTCGGGCGGGCGCGGGGACGCCGAGGCCGGCGTCGACCACGCGCTGGAGTTCGTGCGGCAATCCTGGGCACCGGGCGCCACCGGCGAACCCGCACCGGCCGGCCAGGAGGACGACGTGGTCGTGGTGATCACCAAGCGCCGCACCCCGCTGTGGCGGGTGGTCCGGGAGCTGGAGACCGCGGCGGACGAGATCTAGACGAGATCCACCGGATACCTGTCTCCGCGCGACTGCGCGAACCAGAGGGAACTCAGTACCTTTACACCTGGCACTGCGTGCCATACGCTCGCCGTGCGCGTACCTGAATCCTCCGGCCGAGCGCAGGGAGAGACATCGTGTTCCACACCGTGGCCGAGATCGCCGGCCATTCTCCGATCCAGGACAGTCCCCGTCTCGAGGGCGGGCCGGACACCGCGGAGCCGCACGACGAGGGCTGGCAGGGCGGGATCTACCTCGAGGGCCTCCAGCGCGGCGAGCTGTACTTCCAGCGCTGCCGCTGGTGCCGCACCGCTTTCTTCCACCGCCTGCTGTGCCCCGTCTGCGCCTCCACCGACATGGAGTGGGAGCGCAGCTCCGGCACCGGCGTGGTGCGCCACGCCACGGTCGTGCGGCGCAGCAACGGCTCGCTGCGGACGGTGGGGGTGATCGACATGGCGGAGGGCTTCCGGCTGCGCGCCACGCTCTCGGGCGTCACCGCGGACACCATCCGCCCGGGCTCCTCGGTCTGCCTCGATCCGCACACCGCGCGCCCGAAGGAGCTCACCTTCAAACTGAGCGACACCCGCTCCAGCGACGACCGCAGGACCGAGGACCGGTCGCACGCCTGGCGCTGAGCCGCCCCCGGCCTCGCCGGACGTAGCCGGTCAGGGGGTGGCGGTGAAGCGGGCGACGAAGTCGGCCAGCTGCTCGGTGCGGAAGCGGTCCGCGGACCAGTCGGCGGGGAGCACGTCCGCGCCCCGCCAGACATAGGTCCAGGCCGCTCGCCCGCCGGCGAGCGGGAGTTGGCGCAGCTCGTACTCGTCCCCCTCGAAGACGTCGAGGATCCGGCGCTCCCGCTCGGTGAGGCCGGTCAGCAGCAGGCCGGTGGCAGCGGTGTCCTCGGCGGCCGGTACGAGCCCGGGGTAGACCCGGCCGCGCAGCGCGGCGGCGCGCCAGCCGGGAGCCGAGGCCGGCTGCCCCTGCGGCACCCGGCCCAGGAGGGATCGCAGGACGTCGGGGAAGCGCAGGCTGCCGTAGGCGAACAGCGCGTCGGCCGGGGCCGCGGACCGCTCGTCCGGGACGCCGAAGGGCGCGGGATAGCGCAGGGTGCCGCTGGGGACCGGGCGGGCGGGATCGAGCGCGAGGGCCATCATGGCGTCGTCCGGCACCTCGAAGGTGGGGCCGATGCGGTAGCGCGAGGCCGGGACGAAGCCGAACCGGGGGTAGTACGAGGGGTGCCCGAGCACCAGCACCAGACGCTCGCCCCGCACCCGGGCGGCCGCCAGCGCGGCCTGGATCACGGCCGATCCGCAGCCGGTGCGCTGCAGGCCGGGGAGGACCGCGCACGGTCCGAGGGCCAGGGCGGGGGCGTCGTCGACCAGGCACCGGGTCAGCAGGGCATGGCCGGCGACGGTGCCGTCGGGGTCCTCGGCGATCAGCGAGAGACCGGGGATCCACGCGGGGTCCGCGCGCAGTCCCTCGACGATGTCCGCCTCCAGGGACGTCGGGAACGCCGCGAGGTTCACCGCCCGGACGGCGGCCGCGTCGGCCTCGGTCTCCGGGCGGGTGGTCCATGCGAGTTCGCGGTTCATGGCGGGCTACTGGTCCGTTCTGCCGCTGGTCGGATGCGTCGGATGGTACGTCGGACACCCCCGCGCCGCGCCACTGGTTTACCCGTCCCTGACTTCGCCGGCCATCGGGTGTCCGGGCCTGTCACCAGCGGGTGCCCGGTGGGTCCGCGTCGGCATTGGACGCCGCGCAGACCCACCGGGCACCCCTCAGGCGAGCAGACCGGTGAGCAGCCGGCCGAAGACGAGCCGGGCGGCCCGGGCCGTCGGCGCGTCGAACAGCCGTGGCAGCCGACGGACCCTGGCGTCCTCATGCCAGATCACCCGTGCCCCACCGGGCTCGGCCCGTACCTCGATCTCGGCCCATCCGGTGATCCGGGTGCCGCGCTTGACCAGCCGGCAGCGCCCCGCCCGGCCGCTGCGCGGCGGCTCCCAGTGGACGACCTCCATCGGGTCGTCGAAGGCCAGCCGCCCGAGTCCGGTGCGGGCCACCACCCAGGTGCCCGGCCGGGTCGGTCCCGGTGGGGTCGCGGTGACCTGGGTCAGCGGCAGCCGACCGGTGTGCCGCGGCCAGTCGGTGACCCGCCGCCACGCCTCGTCGGGAGGCAGTGGGCACCGGCGCTCGATCCGGAAGGCGGTCACGGTGCGATCGTAGGTGATCGGCTCGGGTCAGTGGCGATCAGCGGGCGCGGCGACGAGCGTGGCGGTCCCCCGCGCGCCTCGTGTCGGCTCAGCGGATGCCCTGCCACAGCAGCCGCTCCTCGGCCGCGGGGTCGTGGCGCACCGTCGGCGGGCCGTCCCCCAGGCGCATGACGCGGCGGTGCGCGCCGTAGGCCGGCCACTCGGGGAGGAGCCCGCCGGCCGGGCCGGGGCGGCCGGTGCGGGCGAAAGCCGTCCAGGCGGCCCGCATCTGGTCCGACAGCTCGGCCGGGGCTCCGGTACCGGGGCCGGTCAGGGTGGAGACGAGATTGCCGAAGACGAAGCCGATCTCGGCGGCGTGGCAGGCGCCGAGGGTGCCGTCGAGCGCCGGGGTCGGCCAGGCGAACTCGTATACATGGGTGTCGGCCCCGTGCGCGGTGCGGGACTCGGCCAGCCGGATGGCCGGAATCCGGTAGGCGTGGTCGGTGATCGCGGCGGCGAGCAGGTCGCCGGGCGTGGCCTCCGGGCGGGCGGCGCGGTAGGTGTCGACCGCCTGCCCGTCCGCCATCCCGTGGTCGGCGAGCCAGATGTGCAGGAACTCCTCGGTGATACGGCGGTGGATGCCCCGGGGGACGAGGAAGAAGCGGAACTCCTCGGTGTTGGTGCCGATCAGCAGGTCGATGCCGGTGCCGTCCCCGGCCGCGAAGGCGTCGGCCGGGCGCGCCGGCAGGGTCGTCCCGTCGACCACGGGCAGGACGGTGACGGCGCCGCCGGCCGCCTCGCCCCAGGTTTCGGCGTCCCGCACGCCGGCCAGCTCCCGGGCGAGGGAGATGTTGGCGTCCATCAGGCGCGCGGGCGGCGCGGCGGCCAGTGCCTCGGTCGTGTGCTCCACGCCGGCGAGGGCGGCCAGGCGTTCGGTGACCCGGTGACCGACGTCGCTGGTGTGGGCGTGGTGCCCGGCCCCGCTCTGCGCGATGGCGCGGTGGAACAGGCCGCGGGCGGCGGGCATGGTCATCAGGGTGACGGTGTTCATGGCGCCGGCCGACTCGCCGAAGACGGTGACCGCGTCCGGGTCGCCCCCGAAGGCGGCGATGTTGTCCTGGATCCAGCGCAGCGCGGCGATGATGTCGAGCAGTCCGAGATTGGCGGTTCCGTCGGGCAGCAGCAGGAAACCCTCGGGGCCGAGCCGGTAGTTCAGGGTGACGCAGACGACGCCGTCGGCGGCGAGCCGGGCCCCGTCGTAGAGGGGCAGGGAGCCGGAGCCGTTGCAGAATCCGCCGCCGTGGATCCACACCATGACGGGCAGCCGGCCGCCGGAGCGGCCGGGGGCGGGTGTCCAGATGTTGAGGTTGAGGCAGTCCTCGCCGGGTCCCTCGGCGCCCGGGATGAGCGCGTCCATCGGCGCCTGGTAGCCGGGTTGGGGCGCGGTGGGGCCGAAGGCGAGGGCGTCCCGCTCGCCCGTCCAGGGCGCGGGCGGCTGGGGTGGGCGCATCCGGCGCGGGCCGAACGGCGGGGCGGCGTAGGGGATTCCGAGGAACGCGATGACATCGCCGCGCTCCCGGCCGCGCAGTTTTCCGTACGTGGTGGGAACGATGACATCCATGTCCGCTTGTCCTCCCGGAGTCGTGGAACCCGGTGCGTCCGGGCGCGTCGGCGCTCGCCGGAGGCGTTCTACGCCGTGCAGCAGCCTTCCCGACCGGGCTGTCCTGTGTCACCTCACCCGCGCCCCCGTGTCGTCTCCGGTGCACCTACGAGCCGGTCCGCCGAGGAGGTGACGGCCGGGGCACTGAGGGACATCGCGGGGCCGCACGCCCGCTCGCCGTCAGCCGCTGTGCGGCGTCCGGCGGGCCGTTCCGGCCGCGTCCGGGCCAGGAAGCGCCAGGTCAGTCCCGGGGCGAGGGAGCGTCGGAGGCGAGGGAGACGCGGCGTCACGAGCGCGGGGTTTGACCGCGCCGGAATGGTGCGCGACACTCCGTGCCACTCAGCGGCAGCACCCGGACACGTCCGGTAAGGTCATCGCACTTTGATCTGGAAGTACCTCCCGCCCGGCGCGATGATGGAGGCCAGCGGCTAGGCACGCCGGGCGAGAACCGGACCGAGGCTGTCGATGGCTCGTCGACTAGCTCGTCGACCCGCGACGGCTGGCGGAAGGAGTGCCTGAATGGGTTCGACCGACGCGTACCCGGCGAACCTCGCTCCGGCGGAGGACCGCCCGGCCGAGCCCGGGGGCCTGCTGGACGTGCTGGGCGTGGCGGCGGTGATGCTGGACGCCGAGGGGCGGATCGCGCTGTGGAGCCCGCCGGCCGAGGAGTTGTTCGGCTGGAGCCCGAGCGAGGCACTGGGCCAGCTCGCGGCGAAGCTGCTGGTCGCACCCGAGCACGTCGACATGGTGCTGCACCTGTTCACCGAGGTCATGGGCAGCGGCCGGAACTGGGCCGGCGTCTTCCCGGTGCGGCACAAGGACGGCAGCACCCGGATGGTGGAGTTCCGCAACATGCGGCTGCAGGACGAGCGGGGCGCCACCTACGCCCTGGGCATAGCCGCCGACCAGTCCGTGCTGCGCGAGGTGGAGCAGGACCTGGCGCTGTCGGTGCGGCTGGTCGCCCAGTCCCCCATCGGGCTCGCCGTCCTCGACACCCGACTGCGGTATGTGATGGTCAATCCGGCGCTGGCCCGGATGAACGGGCGCCCCGCCGAGGAGCACATCGGCCGCGGGCTGGACGAGGTCCTGCCGTTCCTCGACACCGAGCCGATCGCGGTCATCATGCGCGACGTGCTCGCCACCGGCACCCCGCTGCTCAACCAGTTCACGGTGGGCCGCCCGCCGGACGACCCGGACACCGAGCACGCCTGGTCGGTGTCGTACTACCGCCTGGAGGACGCCTCCGGGCGGGTGCTGGGCCTGTCGACCTCGGTGATCGATGTGACCGAGCAGCACCACGCCGCGCTGGAGGCGGCCCGCGCCCGCAACCGGCTTGCCCTGGTCGCCGACGCCTCGGTCTCCATCGGCACCACCCTCGACGTGGACCGGACGGCGAAGGAGCTGGCCGATGTGGTGGTGCCCGAGTTGGCGGACCTGGCCGCGGTCGACATCCTCGACGCGGTGCTGGAGGGCCGCCGCCGGCCGATGCCGCCGGTCGCGGGCACGGCGAGGTTCCGGGCCCTCGCGGTCAGCGCCGCCTATCCCACCGAAGCGATCCACGCCGCCGACCCCACCGGGCAGATCGCGGCGTACGCCGCCGACCGGCTGATCACCGAGTGCGTGGTGACCGGCCGTCCGGTGCTGGTGGAGCGGGTGACCGAGGCGGACATGCGGCGGATCGCCCCCAATCCGCGCTCGGCGAGAGTGCTGGCGCGCGCCGGTCTCCACTCGTACATGGCGGTGCCGCTGATCGCGCGCGGCGAGGTGCTGGGCGCGCTGGACCTGGGCCGCGCCCGCAATCCGGTGCCCTTCGACGAGGAGGACCTGGTACTCGCCGGCGATCTGGCCGCCCGCGCCGCGGTGGCCATCGACAACGCCCGCTGGTACCAGAACGAGCGGCGGACCGCGCTGGCCCTCCAGCGGCATCTGCTGACACACCGTCCGCCGCAGCCGAAGGGGCTGGACATCGCCTACCGCTACGAGCCCGCGCACGCGGCCGGCCGGATCGGCGGCGACTGGTTCGACGCCATCCCGCTGACCGGGGACCGGACGGCTCTGGTCGTGGGGGATGTGATGGGCAGCGGCATCAACGCGGCCGCCACCATGGGCCAGTTGCGCACCGCCACCCGGACCCTGGCCGAGCTGGACCTCAGCCCGGCGGAGGTACTGCGCCATCTGGACCGGATCGCCGCGGATCTGGACCCGGCCCTGGCCACCTGCATCTACGCGCAGTACGACCCACACCGGCTGCGGTGCGTCATCTCGGTCGCCGGGCATGTGCCGCCGGTGGTGGTGCGCCCGGGCAAGCCGCCGGAGCTGCTGCAACTGCCGTCGGGGGCTCCGCTGGGCGTCGGGGGCGTCGGGGGCGTCCGCTTCGAGGAGACCGCGGTGTCCCTGACCGCCGGTGACCAGCTGGTGCTGTACACCGATGGGCTGATCGAGACCCGCGACCAGCCCATACACGCCCGGCTGGACGCCCTGGTCGATCTGCTCGCCGAGCCGCGGGAGGACCTGGAGGTGCTCTGCGACCATCTGCTCGCGGGGCTGCGCAATCCGCTGGAGCACGATGATGTCGCGTTGCTGATCTCCCGGGTCCGCGATCCACGGCCGGCCGGCTGAGGCGCTCCCTCCGGTTCACGAAACCTTTCACCCCGTCAGGCCGACACACAATTGACACATGGCGTTCACAAACGAGTGTCATGTCTGTGTCACTCTCCGGTTGACCGATCAACCATTACCTCGCCCCGGCCACTGGGCAGTTGCCTCGGCGGACGGCGCGAGGTACCGGGAGAGGACATCCCCACATGCCCGTCCCTCGCTTGAAGCGCTGGATTCCCCTGCCGCTGGTGGCCGCCGTCGCGGTGACCGCCGGCGCCATCAGCCAGTCCCCCGCCGCCGCGTCCTCGGCCGACGCGCAGGCACAAAGCGTGGTCGCCACGGCGACCGCGTACGACGACACCTACTACCAGGACGCGATCGGCAAGAGCGGTGCGGAGCTCAAGGACGCGTTGCACACCATCATCAAGAACCAGAGCACGGTGACCTACACCCAGGTGTGGGAGGCACTGAAGGTCACCGATCAGGACCCCGCCAACTCCGCCAACGTGATCGAGGTGTACACCGGCCGCTCGATCCCCAAGAGCAGTAGCGGCGGTGACGTCGGCGACTGGAACCGGGAGCACGTCTGGGCCAAGTCCCACGGGGACTTCGGCACCTCCACCGGCCCCGGCACCGACCTGCACCACCTGCGTCCCGAGGACGTGACGGTGAACAGCATCCGCGGCAACAAGGATTTCGACAACGGCGGCAGCGCGGTCAGCGGCGCCCCCGGCAACTACACCGACGCCGACTCCTTCGAGCCCCGGAACGCGGTCAAGGGCGACGTCGCCCGCATGATCCTCTACATGGCCGTCCGCTACGAGGGGGACGACGCCTTCCCCGACCTGGAGCCCAACGACAAGGTCAACAACGGCACCCTGCCCTACCACGGGCGGCTGTCGACGCTGAAGCAGTGGAGCCTCCAGGACCCGCCGGACGCCTTCGAGAAGCGCCGCAACCAGGTCATCTACGACAACTACCAGCACAACCGCAACCCGTTCATCGATCACCCGGAGTGGGTCGAGTCCATCTGGTGACGCGAGCGGCGTGGTCAGCACAGGACCACGGCAGCGCTTTCACCTGATGTGACGCGCGTAGTTCGCCCGGGGCGACGCGCGTAGTCTCGCCGCGTGACGCGCGTAGTGTCGTCCGGCGACGCGCGTAGCGGCCCACTGGCGGCCGGCGGCGGCCGGAGCCGTGCCATCGGCTCCGGCCGCCGCTGTGCCGCGCCTCACCGACGGCCGAAGAACTCCACCTCGGCGATGGCGAGTCTGCGGTGCGAGCGGGCCCCGAAGGCGGCGTCCGCCGTCAGCCGCACCCGCACCACGTCCGAGCCGCGCAGGTCGAAGGTCTGCTGGCCCGGCTGGTCGCGGAGGTTGATCGCCTTGGTGGACCGCTCGCCGTCCGCGGTGGTCAGCACCACGGTGAGCTCGGCCGGACGGGCCTGCAAGAGGAACTCATCCTGGTTCACCGAGCTTCCCGAGGTGACCAGCAGCTTCAGCAGCCGCACCGGCTTGTCGAACTCCGCCTCCAGATACTCCCCGGTCCCCGGGCCGCCCTCGGCCGGCGCCCAGTAGCGGTTGTTGAACCCGTCGAAGGCCGCGCCCGCCGCGTGACCGGACGCCACGCTGGAGGCCTTGACCTCATCGGGACGCAGCGCCTCCGGCTTGGCGGTCTGGTCCTGGGTGAAGGTGAACACCTCGTTCAGGTGGGAGCGGGCGAACCAGGCCAGCCCGGCCAGCAGGAGCACGGTGATCGGGAGGGCCAGGCGCGGCCGGCGCCAGGCGCGGCGTCTGGGGCGGCTTCCGGCGGCGAGTGGACGCTCGGCACGGCGGAAGATCCGCCGCCACCACGGCAGCGGGCGCCGCTGACCGGCCGAGAAGGCCGAGGCGTCGAGCAGGGTGCCGCAGCGCTCGCAGAGCTGCCGGCCGTGCGGGTTGTCCGTCCGGCAGCGCGGGCACCGCTGCCCGGGTTGGTGGGGCGCGTCGGTTGACGGCCCGCCGGATGCGGCTGGTGGCTCCGCTCCCGCATCCTCCGGCCGGTGGTCCGGTCCCTGATCGTGGCGCCCGTCGGCGCGATCGCCGGGCCGACGGGGCGCGCCCACGGTGGGCCGCACCGGACCGGCGACCCGGTCCGGCGCCTCGGCCGGCCGGCCGGGCGGCTGGGCCGGTGCCGGGTGTCCGGGGCCGGGCGCCGGCACCCCTGCGGTCGGCGGCGTGGTGGGCCGAGCGGGCACGCCGGCCGACGGCCTCGCGGGACCGGCGGAACGACCGGACGGCCGGGTCGGTGGTGGCGGTCCGGGGTCGGTGGGCGGGGACGCGGCGGCGGGTGGAGCCGCCGGAGCGCGCCCGCCGCCGGAAGCGGCCTGGCGCGGCGGCACCGCAGGCGGCGGACCGGCCGCCGGGGGTGACGGGGCGGTGGCCCGTCCGGGTTCCGGCGAAGGACCGGCGCCGGACGCCGCAGCGGGCAACTGCATGGTGGGCGGCGGGTCGGTCCCGGGCGGGGAAGCCGACGGCGTCCGGCCGCCGGACCGGGGCCCGGCCCCGGACGAGGACTCCCCACCAGGCGGCCGCGGCGTCGGCCGGTCGGCGCCCGACGAAGACGCGGCGCCCGACGAAGACGCGGCGCCCGGTGCAGGCCCAGCGCTCTGCCCGGGCACGCCGCCCGCCGGTGCCCCGGCACCGGAGGAGGACGCCGCACCCGACGCGGACCCGGCGCCGGACGGCTGATCGTCCCAGTCCAGGAACGCCTGGCAGGAGCCGCAGAATTGGGCCCCGGCCGGATTGCGGTGACCGCATTCGGGGCAGTTCATGGCGCACCCGCCTCCTCAAGCCTGGGCACGATCTCCACCTGGTAGGCGACATGGGCGGGCACTTCCGCCGCGACCAGCTTCTCCACCCGCGCCCGGTCGATCCGCCCGGGATCGGGAACCCTGAGCAGCACCGCGACCCAGGGACCGTCGTCCGCGCCGGGCAGTTCGGCGCCCGGCACCGACGACCAGGCCGTGGCCCCGCTCTCGCTGATCTCCGGTTCGAAGCCGGTCTCCACCCGGATCGCCGCGGCCAGGCCCTGCCGGGTCCCGCGCTGCCGATGGCGCCGCACCGCGCCCGCGACCACGGCCCGCCGCTGGGTGTCGGGTCGCGCCTCGTCCAGCTCCACCGCGACCCAGCCGGCCATCCAGGAGAGGAAGTCCTCGGGCGCGGTGCGCGGATGGAGATGGGCGGGCAGGTTGTCGAGGGTGAGGAGCACCGGGGCCAGTACCTCGTCCAGTGCGCCGAGGAAGCGCCGCAGGAAGTCCTGCTCCAGGTAGACCGCGGGCAGTTGCTGCGTCAGCGGGTGCGGCGTGGGCAGCCCGGGCAGTGTTCCGCGCACCTCACGCCTCCCGCACTCGGAGCTGGTGCTCATAGGAGAAGACCAGCGCGTGCCGGTCCAGCGTGATCTTGGCCTGTGCCTCGCCGCGCTGCCCGGTGACCGGGTCGGCCGGGAAGAGCCGCACGTCCTCCACCAGGTCGACGCCGGGCACCTGCTGCAGGACGCCGAAGACCTCGCCGGAGTGGACCGGCCGCCCGAACGGCCAGCCCCGCCCCGCGGGTCCGCCGGTGAGCGGGTTGAAGTAGCTGTAGAGCGCGGTGAGCGCGGCGGCTCGCAGCCGCTCGGTGCCCGATCCCCGGGCCGCCTGCACCGAGGCGACCACGGTGACGCCCTGGTAGTAGGGGGGTTCGACGATCAGCCGGGTGCCGATCGGCCGCCGCTCGTCCAGATGCGCGGCGATCATGGCGAGGGTGTCCGGCGGCGGGACCAGCTCGTCGAACTCGATCCTGCCCTGGGCGTCGCTGCGCCCCGCGGGCACCACCAGCAGCCGCACGCCGCCGGCGAGTTCGGCGGAACCCTGGGCGTCCGCGGCCTCTCGCCGTTCGCCCGCGGGGACACACGCCACCCGGGCGGCGTCCGGCGCGACCTCCCGGGCGAGCTGCTCGTAGTCGTGGGGGACGACGGCGCGTTGCAGGGTGCGCAGCGTCATCGGGCCGCGCACCCGGGCGTTCTCCACCGTCTCGCCGTCGACACCGCCGAGCGCCGGCCGCCGGTTCTCCACCCGGGCGACGTACGGCAGGGAGCTGCGCAGCACCCGCAGCGCTCCGGCGGCGACGTTGCCCCGGTGGCCGCCTCCGGTGCGGTAGCCGCGGACCCGGATCGCGCAACCCTTGGGAGGCACCGCGCCGTACAGCCGCAGGGCGCCGTCGCGCTCCCGCACGGCCGGGCCGAAGTCGATCTGCCCGGAGTTGGGGTCGAGGGTGATGTGCCGGTCGTAGGCGGTGGAGTGGGCGAAGTTGTCCACCCGGCTCCAGGAGACCCAGCCGCTGCCTTCGGCGACCTCGACGACGAAGGGCTCCTCGCTGGGCACCACCGGGGGCCGGGCCAGCTGAAAGCCCTGGCCGGGGACGCCCTCGGACAGGCCGAGCAGTTCCTCGGTGACGGATTCGGCGTGCGCGGCTTCCACCGTGCCGCCGATGGTGAACGCGGTGACCTGCCGCACGGTCGGTGAGGCGAGGTAGGTGGGCTGGCCGGCGGCGGCCTCGACCAGGCGGCAGCGCAGCCAGCCCCCGGAGTGCCGGGCGATCACCGAGCCGGTGTGCGCGGCCGGCATGTGCAGGATGACCTCGCCTGATTTGTTGAACCCTCCGGTGTCGTCCTTCTCGACGTCGCAGGCCAGCCAGGCGGTGCCGTCCCAGGCCTCCCACAGCAGCGGTGGACGGCGCGGGTCGACGCCGACGCCTTCGACCTTGCAGTCCAGGCGCAGCACCAGGACGCAGCCGGGGACCGGGTTGGACAGGCCGATGTAGAGGCAGTCGCCGGGGACGGGGCTGGCGGAGAAGCAGGACACGTCGCGGCCCATCGCCAGCTCCTCGGAGCGGTCGGTGGCCTTGGCCGTGGCTCCCGCGGGCCAGGTGGCGAGATGGGCGAGGGAGCAGGGGGCGACGGAGAGGTCGCGGCTGGAGGTGAAGACCACCGCCTCCTCGGTCTCGGTGCGCACGGTGGCGACCTCGGTGCCCGCCTTGACGCGCACCGGTTCGGGCTGGGGCGCGGACAGCCAGAAGGTGACCTCGGTGCGGGCCGCCGTGGGTGGGTAGAGCCGCACCCCGATGAGGTCGAGGAAGGCCAGGTAGTTCTTGTCCGGCACCCGGTTGAGCCGGTAGACGAGCTGGTCGACCATGGTGGCGAACGCCTCGATCAGGGTGACGCCCGGGTCGGAGACGTTGTGGTCGGTCCATTCCGGGCAGCGCTGCTGCACCAGCCGCTTGGCCTCGTCGACCAGAGCCTGGAAGCGCCGGTCGTCCAGGTTGGGGCTGGGGAGCGTCATACGCCCTCCTCGGCGTGCGGGATCACGTAGAACGGGAAGACGAGGTTGCGCGGGTCATTGGCGCCGCGCACCGCGTAGCTGATGTCGATGTAGAGCACGCCGTTGTCGGCCTCGTCGAAGCGGACGGCGACATCGGCGACGTCGATGCGCGGCTCCCAGCGCTCCAGGGACAGCCGCACCTCGTAGGCGAGTTGGCCGGCGGTGCCGGCGTCTGCGGGCGCGAAGACGTATTCGCCCAGGGCGCAGCCGAATTCCGGGCGCATCGGGCGCTCGCCGGGGGTCGTGCCGAGGATCAGCCGGATCGACTCCTCGATCTCGCGCTCCCCGCCGACCAGAGCGATGCTGCCGGTGGCGTCGGTGCGCGGCGGGAAGGCCCAGCCGGCGCCGACGAACTGCTGGGCCATGGTCAGCCTCCGATCAGGACGGTCAGGCAGCCGGAGACGATCGGCGCGCCGCAGCCCGCCAGGTCGCCGACCCGGGCGGCGGGTCGGCCGCCGATGAGGACGGAGGTGCTGCCGGGGGGTGCCAGGGGGCTCGGGGGGTGCACCGCGGGTGGCGGGAAGGAGCACAGGTGCGGTGTGCCGACGGTGGCCGCGGGCATCCCGCCGATCAGCACCGTGGGCATCCCGGGCGGGCCGATGACGCCGGGGTGTGCGGTGGGGTCGCCGACGCGTGCGGCTGGTGGCATGTTCTGTGTCCCCCTGCCTCAATTGATCTTCACCATGGGGGCGTTCACCGACACGGTCGCGCCGCCCTTGATCTCGGTGCGGGCCGTGCCGTTGACCGCCACCTGGCTTCCCTGGACGTCCACCGCGCCGCCGGTGGACAGCTTCAGCTGTCCGCTGCCGCCGTCCACCTGCACGCCGCTGCGGGCCGTCAGCTTCACGGAGCTGCCGGAGAGTTCCAGGGCGCCGCTGCCCGCGTCCAGCGACACTCCGCTGCCCGCCTTGATCGACACCTTGTCCTTGGCGTCGATCTCCACGGTGCCGTCGCTGTGCAGCACGATGGTGGTGCCCTTGCGGTCGAGGTCGATCTTGAGCTTTCCGTCGACGGTGACCAGCCGTACGCCCTGCGGGCCGTTGGCCGTGTCCAGCACCTCCAGTCTGCTCTTCTTGGAGCCGAAGGCGCGCTTGGTCACCGCCCCGCTGGTGGAGTCGACGGGGTCGCCTTCCGCCTTGCCCTCCTGCCCCGGCTTGTCCTGCCCGTTCCACAGGGCGGCCAGGACGTAGGGGCGGTCCAGGAAGCCCTGGTCGAAGCCGACCAGCACCTCGTCGCCGACCTCGGGGATGAACGCCTGGCCGCCGCCGGTGCCGGTGGCCTGCGCGGTGCGCGCCCAGTCGCTGGCGTAACTGTCGGACAGCCACGGGAAGCTCACCTTGACCCGGCCGAGCCCTTCCGGGTCCTTGGTGTCCGTCACCGTCCCGTTGACCAGGCCGGTGAGGCCCTCCCCGGAGGACTGGCGGCTGCCGTGGCCACCGCCGGTCAGCCCGAACAGCGAACGCTCCTGCTGCCCGGAGACGGAGATCCAGGTCTGGTAGCCGTGCCGGGAGTCGAAGACATGGCGGGAGGAGGTGACGGTGTACCGGCCTTCGAAGGGCGCCCCGACCCCGGTGAGGGTGACCGCGCCACCGGCCCGGACCTCGGGGTTGCCGCGGATCACCGCCTCCAGCTCGGCGAAGGAACCGGCGATGCGCTCCGCCAGTGCCTTGGCGGCCTGATCGACCTCCGCCTGGGTTCCGTACGCGGCGTCGCTGACGACGAAGTCGGCCTGGCCGAACGGCTCGGACACCTGGGCCGCGGTCAGTCCCAGCTCCAGGGTGCTCGCCCTGCCCGCCGGGGCCCGGCCGACCAGCGGCTGCTTGGCGCGCACGTCCCAGCCGCGCACCTCGACCGCGGACACCTGCTCGGCCGCCGACACCCCGGCCCGGCAGCGCAGCAGGTTGTTGCCCATCTCCAGTACCTGCGGGTGCTTGTCGGCGCGGGTGGACACATCCGGCGCGTCGCCCGCCTCGGTGGGCTTGACGACGTGCAGCTGTCCGTCGCGCACATAGAGCTGGGCGCCGGCCTCCTGGACGAGATGGCGCAGGAAGTCCCAGTCGGTGACGTTGGGCTGGGCGACGTGCTCCAGCACGGGGCCGGCGACGTCGACCTTCCCCGGGCGCAGCCCGGCGCGCTGGGCGACGCGGGCGCAGATGTCGGCCAGCGTCATGTTCTGGTAGCTGGCCACTCGGCGGCCGCGGAAGAGCCGGTAGGACTCGTCGAGCCCGCGGACGACGGTGAACGTCCCGGTGTCGTCGATGTCGATCTCCAGGGCGGTCACGCTGCCGGTCAGCAGCGGCAGGGGCGCCGGTCCCCCGCCGCCGGCCCGGGCCTGGAGCCGCACCTTGGTGCCGATCCGCAGCCCGGCCTTCTCCAGCAGGAGGCGGCTGGGGTCGCGGAAGCGGAGAACGAACAGATCGGGGAGCGTACGGCTGTCGTCGACGTACCCGTCGACCAGGGTGTTGGCGAGGGCGGGCGGCAGCGGGCGGCCCTCGACCTCCACCACCACGGACTTCGCGACGCTCTGTTCGACCATGTGCTACCTCACCGGGCCAGGGCGCGCGGGTCGCGCCGGTCGAGGCCGCCCGGGCCGTTCCCCGAGCCGCCGAGGCCGCCGCCGACACCGCTGCCGGGGGCGCCGCCGGATCCGTCCCGCAGCCGGTCGAGTTCGTCGAGGGCGGGCAGCAGCAGCTCCCGCCCGTTGGCCAGCCGCATCGGGTCGTCGATGCCGTTCGCCTCGGCGATCACCCGCCAGGCGGTGGGGTCGCCGTACTCGCGCCAGGCCAGGTGCGGGAGGGTGTCCCCACTCCGCACCCGGTGCACCCGGCGGGCGTGCAGCGCGCCCGAGGTCGGGTTCTGGCCCGGCGTCTCGCCGCTGATCTCCTCCATGGTGACCTGGCACACCGCCCGGATCGGCACTCCGGAGGTGGTGAACAGGGTGTACTTGACCTGCACTTGGCTGACATAGCCGGGGAAGCCGGTGAGCCCGCCCCAGTGGAAGACCACCCAGGGCGGGGAGGAGCGCTGCTGCTGCCGTGTCTCGCTGGTCGGCACACAACAGGCGAACAGCTGCTCCACCGAGGTCACCACGCTGGTGTCCTGCTTGTCGCTGGCGTCGAAGAACATCTCCACCGTCAGCTTGCTGGGCTGCGGCCCCTGGTACTCCGGTGGCCCGGCGCTCTTGGCCCCCTTGGCGTTGTTGCGTTTCCACGCCGCCGCCTTGGTCAGGCTCAGCTCCTTGGGGTTGAACTGGAAGTCGATGCGGCCGCACGGACCGCCCGGGGTGAGGCTGCCACCGGGCGGCGGGGTGCGCAGTTCGAGATAGGCGTGCTCCAGCTTGGGCCGGGCCGAACCGGCGGACCGGGGCGCTCCGCCGCCGGTGCCCGCCGCGCTGAACGCCACGGGAGCGGTCATCGCGTCAGCCCTCCATCACATAGCCGTGGTGGGCGATCTCGATGGTCTCGACCGCGACTTTGGGTGACTCGGGGTTGAAACTCGGTCCGGTCCAGCGCACCGGCACCACCTCCAGCAACCCCCACTGGGCGACCTTCTGCCCGTCGCCGGTGCGGGCCTCGATGTGTGCCGTCTTCCGGCTGAAACCGGTGGTCATGGAGGCGAACCACTTGGCCACCTTCTCGGTTTCGCGGGTCAGCGGCCGGGAGAGCTTCACATTCGGGTACTTCAGGCGGGTGGGCAGCTGCCAGAGGTGGCCGTTGTTGCCGCCCTCCTCCCGCTGCTCCAGCACCACCTCGCAGCCGAGTCCCTCGCACGTGTTGAACGAGCCCAGTTCGATGCCGTCGATGGTGACGACGAAGCAGACGCTGACCGCCGGGTCGTCGGTTGCGGGCATGCCCCCCATCCCTCTCTTCTCTGTCTCTCGCCGCGGGCCGGCCGGTGCTCGTCCCGTCAGTGCCTTTGTCGATCCCGTCAGTGCCTGGTGTCGATCAGGAAGCCGGCGCGCTCCCGCTCCAGCCGCAGCTCGGCCTTGAGCAGGCGGCTGAGCGGCGCGAACAGGGCCCGCACCAGCTCATCCGTCACCGCCGGGGCACCCCCCTTGCCCTCCTTGCCGCCCTCGCCGCCTCCCGGCTCGGGGGCGCCGCCGCCGGACCCATCCGCCCCGCCGTGCTGTCCCGTGGGATCGCCGGGACCGGAGGGTTCCTGGGGCGCGGGCTCCGGCGCGGGCGCGGGCTCCGCGAGCGGTTCGGGCGCCGGAGACGCCACCGACGGAGTGGTCGTCAGGGCGCCGCCGGCCGGCTCCGCGTCCCGCTGCACCGTCAGGCCACGGCCGGGCGGCGGGCGGAAGACGACCGAACCGTCGGCCATCCGCTGCGCCACCCCGGCGGCGACGGCCACCGACCCGGCGTCCACCAGGGGCACGCCGGCCGGCGGTCCGACATCCGCCGGGCCCGGTCCGATCGGGCTGGGCGCGGTCAGCCTGGCCACGGTCAGGCCGGTACTCGTCAGGCCGGGTGCGTAAAGGCCCGGGACAGTCTGGGCAGTTCCCGCCGTTCCGGACCAGGACGACGGCGGGGCAGGGCCGGTGGCGGACGACGGCACGGGCACGCGCTGCACCCGCGGCAACGGCCGCAGCGGCACCGGCGGAGCGCTGCGATCGAAGTCCGGAATTCCCTGGGGCGCCGAGCGCGTCGAGGACAGCTGGACCGCCGAGGTCACCGGGCCGGGCAGGGGCACGGTCGCAGGCTCCGCGGACGGCGCCGCCCATGCTTCCGTAGCTTGCGGTACAGCTCGCTGCACCGGTGCGCCGATGCCGGGACGCGGACTCGGACCGGCCCCCGCGGTGACACTGGTCGCCCCGCCGGGACCGGCATCCGCGCCGGAGGTGGGCCCGGGGCTCGCCCGGGTACCGCCCTGGGCCTCCTTGGCCGTGCGCTGGACGGCCGGGCCCCGGTCGCGGCCGGAGCCCGGGTCGGGAGCCGGGCCGGGAACGGGGTCCGCCGAGGCCCACCGGATCGGCACCGGCTGCGGAGCCGGGGGCACCACGCCGCCCAGCCCTCCGCCGCCTGACGGGGCCTCAACAGCGACCTGGGAGAAGAGCGGCAGGGAACGCTGGGCGACCAGCGGCGCCACCGGCCGGGCGATCGGCTGGGCGAGCGGCTCCGAGGTGGTGTTCCGGGTGATCGGCAGTCCGTCGGCGGTGGCCCGTTGCAGCGGGACCGGCGCGCGGGTCGCACCCTTGGGCGCCGGGGCCGCGATCGGCGTGCTCCCGACCACGGCTGGTTGCAGGGGTACCGGGCCCGAAGCCGTGCCCTCGGACCCTCCGTCCCCGGATCCCGGCCGGCCCGGAACCGGGCCGTGGAGCGGCGGAGTGTCGGCCCGGTCTCGCTGCAAGGGAACCGGCCCCCAAGTCGTGGCCTCCGGCGCCGATCCGCGTACCGAGTCAGGATTTTCCCGCACGGGACCGCCCTCGCCGACGGGGTCGGGCAGCAGCGGATCGTCTCCGAGCAGCGGCCGGGACTCGCCATCCGCCGGGGCGACACCCGGATCCGGAGCAGCCTCCACGCCCGGTGCCGGGCCGTCCGCCGCCGGGCTCGCGCTCGCTGTCGGCTCCGCATCGTCAGGCCCCGCATTCACCGCCGGCCCGCCACTCACCGCTGCTTCCGCCTCGTCCGGCATCGCCTCGCCCGGTCCCGCGTTCGGCGGCTCCGGGGCGGCGATCCGCTGGACCGGTCCGGTGTCGTTCCCCGCCCATGCCGCCTCCCGGGACACCGGAAGTCCGTCCGGGCCTGCCGAGGAGTCCGTCCTTGGGGTCGGGGCCTCCGGCGGCTGCGGCGCCGGCGGTTGCCGCTGGGGCAGTCGCGGCCCGGTGCCCGTGCTGGCGGCGGGCGTCCGCTGCGCGGTGGGCGGCAGTGAGGTCAGCGGCTCGCCCAGCCCGAGGTGGGGCGGGCGGGGCGGTTGGTCCCGCTCTCCCAGGGTCCGCTGCACGGGCGGTGCGGCGGCTTCGTCCCTGGGCCACGACGCCGGGACCGGGCCAGAGGCCGGGTCCGCGCCTGGGCTCGGTAGCGGCTCCGGCTCCGGGCCCGGATCCGTGGCCGGACCGGACGCTGTGGCCTCGTCCGGACCCGCCGCCACCGTCGTCCGCGGGCCCGTGCTCGACGGTTCTGCCGCGATCGGCACCGGCGTCAGCGGCCGCGTCCAGGTCTCCACCGGCCGGGCGGACACCAGCGATTGGCTCACCGCTCGCTGCACCGGCACGGCCCGGGCCTCGGCCCCGCCGCCCGGCCTGGCGCGCTCCCAGGAGGTTGTCATGCTCGACGACGGCCTCGATCCGGTGGCGCCGGCCGATCCTTCCGTCTCCTGAGTGTCCCGGCTGACCGTGAGCCCGCCGGAGGCCGGCCCGCCCGCGGTGGTGACCAGCCCGTGTCCCAGCCCGGAGGGCGCCTGGGGGCTGACCAGATGGCCGAGCGGAGTGCTGAGGCTCGCGTCTCGCCAACTGCCCAGGGAACCGCGGAATCCGTCCGGGTCGAAGATCAGCGCGGCGTCCGACACGGTGCGCTGCAGCGGTGGCAGCTCACGCCAGCCGGGCACCATCGGCGCCCCCGTGGCCGCCGCGTCGGCCGGCCCGGCCCCAGGCCCCTCGGCAGCGGCGGGCACCGGGCCGTCCGGTGCGGGGTCGGCCGGTGCGGTGGTCTGCCGACGGCCGCCGCTCAGCCAGGACAGCAATCCCATCAGTACCGCCCTCTTCAGTCCTCAGTCATCTGTTCCGGCTGAGCCGGGCGATCTGATCCACATACCGGAGCCGGTCGGCGTGCTCCAGGTCGAGGATCTGGTCGAGCGACCAGTGGAAGTGGTAGGCGAGGTACGCGACTTCCTCGTGGATGCGGTCCGCCGCGTACGTCACGATTCCCCCAGGCGACCACCACCGGCGAGGTCCACCGCGAAGCTCTCCTTGCAGGAGGGGCAGGTGACGGCGGCGCGGGTGTGGCCCTCGGCGTTGATCCGGCGGTAGAAGTCCTGCAGAAAGGCCAGGTCGGAGGCGAAGAAGTCCTCCACGATGCCCGGATGGACGTCCTCGATGGTGCCGAGCCGGGTCAGTACCCGGGCGATCAGCACCACGGACAGATACGCGGAGTTCTCCCGCACCCGGTCGTCGCGCAGCGGGATCAGCTCGTCCCGGGCGGTCGCCAGCCGCATCACCCCGGTGCGGTGCACGGTCCCCGACTCGTCGACATAACCCCGGGGCAGTTCGAAGGGGAACTCGGTGATCAGGCGTTCGGCGCGCTCGGTCCGGGCGACGGGCTCCGCGGGCGGGGCGGCGCTCTCCTCCGCCCGCGGGGGTGCCGGGAAGCCTCGCCGCATCACTCGACTTCAATGCTCTCGTAGGTGATGACGAGCTTCTCGGTGAGCACCGAGGTGTCCCCGGCCTTGAGGGTGCTGATCTCCAGCATCTTGGGCCAGGCGCTGATCAGTTTGTACCGCTTGATCGGCAGGCCCTCGAAGTCGTAGACGATGATCGAGCCGTTCCGACGGGCGGTGGACATCCGGCCGAAACGCGAGTCCTTGATCCATGCCTCGAAGCTGTTGTCCTCGGTCAGGCCGCGGGTGAGGGTGACCTCCCCCGCCTTGATCCGCCCGGGCAGCTTCTTGATCGCGTACTTGCCATCAGCGGTGTTCTGCTTCAGCTCGATGACGTCCTGCTCCATCTTCAGACCACTGACCTCGGTGATCTGCCGGATGACTACGGCGTCGATTTCCAGACCGAAGGAGCATCCGACGGAACTGTCGAGATCGGGGAGCGGCATGACAGCCTCCTAGCATCAGACGTGTTGAGTGGGGGTCAGGCATCGACGACGAGGTGTCGGCCGGTCACTCGTCGACGGCGCCGGAGCCGCCGGAGAGCTGCGCGAGCCGGAACACCACGAACTCCGCGGGCTTGACCGGAGCCACCCCGATCTCGCAGATGACCTGTCCCACGTCGATGCTCTCCGGCGGGTTGGTCTCACGGTCGCATTTCACATAGAAGGCTTCGTCCGGAGTGAGTCCGAAGAGCGCCCCCTTACGCCATTCATTGACCAGGAACGCCGAAATGGTGCGCCGCACCCGGGCCCACAGGGCGTCGTCGTTCGGCTCGAAGACGACCCATTGCGTGCCGGCCAGGATCGACTCCTCCAGGTAATTGAAGAGCCGCCGCACGTTCAGATAGCGCCAGGCCGGATCGGATGAGAGGGTGCGGGCGCCCCAGACCCGGATTCCGCGGCCGGGGAAAGAGCGGATGCAGTTGAGGCCGATCGGATTGAGCAGATCGTGCTCGCCCTTGGTGATCTGCGTCTGGAGGGCGACCGCGCCGCGGACCACCTCGTTCGCCGGGGCCTTGTGCACCCCTCGCGAGTCGTCGTTCCGTGCCCACACGCCGGCGATGTGCCCACTGGGCGGCACGAACTCGTTCCGCCCGGCCGCCGGGTCGAAGACCTTCAGCCACGGGTAGTACATCGCGGCGTACTTGGAGTCGAATCCGGTCGTCTCATTGCGCCAGGTGCGCACCTGCTGGGGGCTCAGCCCGGGCAGCGGGTCGAGGATGGCGATCCGGTCGCCCATGGACTCGCAGTGGGTGATCAGGCCCTGCTGCACCGAGATCACCGTCTCCCGGTCCAGCACACCGCGCTGGTAGGCGCTCATCAGGTCCGGCACCGCGACCATGGTGATCTCCTCGACCGCCTCCAGACCGCCGAAGCCGGTCCGCTGGTCGGGATCACCGACGTAGGTCTCCGCGGACAGCGCCTCGGTGGCCGGCCCGGCGGGGGCGGCGGGGGCGGCGGCCGGGACGGGCAGCAGGGTCACCGACTGGGCCGCGGGCCGGGCGGGCGCGGCGCCCCTACCCGGCTCCTCCAGCGCGATCAACTCCGAGCGCGCCTTGACCTGGGCGGCCACGTTCTCCTTGCTGCGCTTGGTGGTGACGGCCGGGTAGCTCTCCACCACCTCGCCGTCGCGCTTCACCAGCAGCTTGAACACGTCCTGCGGCGGGTCCTCGCCCTCCGGTTCCGCGACCTCCACGGTGATCTCACCGGTGACGCCGGGCAGGGCCCGTACGAGATAGGGGCCGAGCTGCGCCTGCGACCGGCCGGTGATCTCTCCCGGTGTGCCCGCGCTTCCCTCCCCTCGCTCCGCCTCGGCCTGCCGGCCGCCGATCCGGACGACGTAGCAGACTCCGCCGCCATTGGCGAAGAAGCCGTAGACGGAAGTGGCGAGATAGGCGCCTTCCATGAAATCGCCGAAGACGCCGACGAACTGGGTCCAATTCGTCACCAGCGTGGGCTCGTTGAACGGGCCCTTCTGAGCGAAGCCGACGAAGGCGGCGACCGACGTGCCCACCCCTTCGATCGGGCGGGACCCGGACTCGACTTCCTCGACATAGACGCCCGGGGACAGGTACGACGGCATACCACTCTCCTTGACCGGGGAAACGCCATGATTCTTCTTCGCGTACCGGATCATCGAAAAGGGCTTTCGGCCGCCCCGGCGTACAGAACGGGCTGCCCGATCGTGCACCGGATGTGCCTGAATCGCAGCCCGCCTGCTTGGGAAGTCGATCTGGGGGCCCGCGCATCCTGGCGCCATGTCGGGGACGGACGGCCAGAGCGCCATGGCCGGGCACCTCTGCCCGGTCGGCGCGCGCGGCGACCAGGGCGCCCGGGTGATGCCGTGAAGGCCGGCGGGGAGAAGTCCGCCAAGTCTGCCAAGTCCGCCAAGCCCACCGCACAGGCCGGCCAGGGCCACCCGCGGCACCCGTCCGCGCCGCCCGTCACCGCGCAGACGACGCCCGACGCCGCGGCCGACGTCGCGGCCGGCGCCCCGCCGCGGTCCGGCGGCCGCGCCCTGGACCGCCAGGGTGTCCAGCGGCTGCAGGGCGCGGTGGGCAATCGGGCGGTCTCCCGCCTCGTCGCGCAGCGCTACGCCGCTCCGGTGAAGCCCCCGCCTTCCCAGGCTCCCGGCTTCCGGAAGGTCACCTCCGATGTGGCGGCGAAGAAGCAGAAGCTCGCCCATCATCCTCCGGCGGCCGGTGAATCGAAGGCCGCTCAGGACGCGGCGGTGGCGCCGCCGGATGACAAGGAAGCCCAGGGCAAGGCGGCCAACGCGGAGAAGATGAACGCCGCGAAGCCCGGTGAGTTCGACAAGGCCGCGTTCATCAGAGCGGTCAACGACGCGATCGCCAAACAAGCCCCAAAGAACCTCGACGACGCCGACAAGTTCGCCGACTCCGGCAAGGCCGGGAAGGTCAAGGAGCAGGTCGACGGAAAGGTCAGCGCCGGGAAGAAGTCCTCGGCCAAGGACATCGAGACCGCCACCAAGGCACCGCCGGACACCTCGGCGGCGAAGGAGAAGCCGGTCACCCCGCTGGCCCCCGACCAGCCGCCGGCCAACCCGGGCGCTCCCAGCGCCCAGGACGCCATCCCTCAGAAGCAGCCCGCCGCCGTCACCGACTTCTCCGAAGGTCCCAAGGAGACCGACCAGGAGATGGCACAGGCCGATGTCACCGAGGAGCAGCTGAAGAAGGGCAACGAACCCGACTTCGACCAGGCCCTGACGGAGAAGGAGAAGGCCGAGGACCATTCCGCCAAGGCGCCCGCCCAGGCCCGGGCGGCCGAGAACGAGCGACTGGCCGAGGCCAAGGCGGGTGCCGCCGCGGCGGGAGCCCAGGCCATGGGCGCCCTGACCGCCACCCGCGCGGCGGCGGGCAAACAGGTCGACGGCGGGAAGGGCGAGGCGAAGTCCAAGGACGAGCAGAAGCGCCGGCAGGTCACCGCCAAGCTGCAAAAGGTCTTCGACGAGACGAAGAGGGACGTCGAAGGCACCTTGGAGGGCCTGGACAAGAAGGTAGACGAGCAGTTCACCGCAGGCGAGAAGACCGCCCGGGACGCCTTCACCGCCGACCACGAGAAGCGGATGAAGGCGTACAAGAAGAAGCGCTATTCCGGCTTCTTCGGCCCCGCCAAGTGGGCGAAGGACAAGCTGCTCGGCATGCCGGAAGAGGCCAACCAGCTCTTCCAGGAATCCCGCAAGCTCTACGTCAGCCAGATGCAGGGCGTCATCTCCTCCATCGCCGACACCATCGGCGTGGAACTGGGCAAGGCCAAGGCCCGCATCGCCAAGGGCCGCGCCGAGCTCAAGGCCGAGGTCGACAGACTCCCGGCCGATCTGAAGCAGTTCGGCCAGGAGGCGGCCGCCGACTTCACGGCCAGGTTCGAGGGCCTGGAATCGCAGGTCAACGACAAGTCCAAGCAGTTGGTCCAGGACCTGGCCCAGAAGTACACCACGGCGCTGAACGCCGTCGACGAGGAGATCAAGAAGCTTCAGGAGGCCAACAAGGGGCTGGTCCAGAAGGCTCTGGATGCCGTGGTCGGCGTCATCAAGACCATCATCGAGCTGACGAAGATGCTGATGGGCATCCTGGCGAAGGCGGCCGGTGCGGTCTCGAAGATCATCAAGGATCCGATCGGTTTCCTCGGCAATCTCGTCAAGGCCGTCGGCGCCGGCCTCAACCTCTTCATCACGAACATCGCCGGCCATCTGAAGAAGGGCCTGATCTCCTGGCTCCTGGGCACCGCGGCCAAGGCCGGCATCGAGCTCCCGGCGAGGTTCGACCTCCGCGGCATCATCCAGCTCATCGCGTCGATGCTCGGCCTGACCTGGGCCAACATCCGGTCACGCATCACCCGCAAGGGCGTGCCGGAGCAGGCGATGAGCGCGGTCGAGTCGTCCGTGCCGATCGCCTCGGCGCTGGTGAAGGAGGGCCCGGCCGGCGCGGCGAAGGAGATCGAGCAGTCGGTCGGCGACCTCAAGGCCACGATCCTGGAGAAGCTGACCACCTACCTGGTCCCGACGGTCATCGTCGCCGGCATCACCTGGATCCTCTCCCTGCTCAACCCGGCCTCGGCCTTCGTCCGGGCCGTCAAGGGAATCATCGACATCGTCTCGTTCATCGTGAACCAGGGCGCCCAGATCATGGAATTCGTCAACGCCGTCCTGGACGCGGTCATCCAGATCGCCGGCGGCGGGGCCGCGGGCGTTCCCAAGATGGTCGAGGGCGCGCTGGCGGCGAGCATTCCGCTGCTCATCGGCTTCCTGGCGTCCCTGCTGGGCATCGGCGGCCTGGCGGCCAAGGTGAAGAGCGTCATCCAGTCGGTCTCCCGCCCGGTCAACCGCGCGATCGACAAGATCGTCGACTTCATCGCGAAGAAGGGCAAGGCGCTCTGGCAGAAGTTCAAGAAGAAGCCGAACGATCCCAAGGGCGCGGGGAAAGACCCTGAGAACGGGCCTGTCAAGGCGGAACGGCCGACGGTCAAGGTTCCGTTCCAGATGGCCGGCGAGCCACATACCCTGACATTGAAGCCGAGTTCCTCTGATGTCTCGGTGACCATGGCGTCATCGGCCGAACTGCCGCTGACGAAGAAGTTCTCACAGGCACACGCCGGCATCGACAACTTCAAGCACTACATGAGCGAGCTGAAGGACGATGACGTCAGAGGGCTGTACGAGATGGACCTGCTGCCGCACATCACGGCCCTGCAGACCGCGCACGTTGCGCAGTTCAAGAAGATCTACGAGGATACCTTCCCGAAGGAGGCTCGGGGCACAGCACTCGGCAAAGACGGACAGCAAAGGGCGGCAAGCAAGGTGCGGCCACTCGTGGATCAGGCCGAGCAGCTTCTTGAAAAGCTCAAGGAATGGGCCGCGACCACCGGGGTTCATGACCTGAGCGCGGAAGAAATCGACAACACCATCCGCGTCAAGGGCAACAAGATCTGGCGCGACGCACACGAAAAGAAGAAGAAGCAAGTCGAGGCGGTGTTGTCCTCCTTCAGCTACAAGGGGAAGCCGATCGAGTACCGCGGCAGCATCAAGACCGGCTGGAAGGGCCCGCACAAGGGAAAGACGCACTTCGATGCCAGCGACTTCGATGTCGACATGTATGTCATCCATCCCGCGGAATTCGACGCCATCGTCCGGTCCGACCCGTCCCGCGAGCAGGCCGGAAAAATCTTTCCCGCGTTCCGGGACACGCGCGAGCTGATGCAGCTCTCGAAAGCCATCGCAACCGCACTGAAGAATGCTCTTCCGGGTGTCGCCCGAGTAGGAGATTCAGAGGTCGTCCTGCGCAAGACGCCACCCCTCTGACGATTCCTTGCCCATAAGGGAAGCAGATGAATCTGACCATCACACATTTCGCCGTCCGGAACGATGCGACCCTCGCCCTGGCAGAAATGACATCGAGAGTCACCAGAGCCACCGGCTGCCCACTCGAGGAAGGTGAATATCACAAGATCCCCGGTATGAGGGGGAAGCTCCTCGGCATGGATGTCGGCCTGTATGAATGGGGAGGCCCTCGCGGGCGGATGTTCCGCTTCGAGGGGGAAGTGGAGGATCCCGCATTCCTTGATTTCACGGCGGAGAGCGATGTCGACATCACCGCGCTCGACATCAGTCAGGCCGTCGCCGATGTCCTGACCGTGATGACGGGTTCTCCATGGAGGCTGCCCGACTCCGAGGATTTCGCCGCCGAGCGCGCGTACGGTGACGAGGTCGAGAGAAGGTTCTCCGAGTCCTCGTGAGACCCGCCCATCGTGTCGTCGGCGCTCAGCTGATCAGCAGCTCCATGTACGGCCCGAACTCCGAGGCCAGGGTCAGCCGCCCCAGCTTCTGGTACTCGCGCTGGACGGCGTGGATCAGGTGGGCCATCGTCACCGCCGTAGCCGACTCCGCCGCGAGGTACGCCGCCGTCACCGCCACCGAGCGGATGTTGCCGCCGGCCAGCTCGAAGGAGTGGGCGCAGAAGTCGAGGTCCAGGTCGGCGGAGCGCGGGAGGACGGTGCCCAGGCAGCGGTCCCACAGCAGGCGGCGCTGGTCGGCGTCGGGCATGGGGAAGTCGATGACCAGATCCAGGCGGCGGGTGAACGCGTCGTCCAGGTTGGCGCGGAGGTTGGTGGCGAGGATGGCCAGGCCGTCGAAGGTCTCCATGCGCTGCAGGAGATAGGCGCTTTCCACGTTGGCATAGCGGTCGTGGGCGTCCTTGACCTCTGACCGCTTGCCGAAGATCGCGTCGGCCTCGTCGAAGAGCAGCACGCCGTTGATCCCGGCCGCTTCGGAGAAGATGCGTTCGAGGTTCTTCTCGGTCTCGCCGACGTACTTGTCGATGACGGTGGCCAGATCGACCGTATAGAGGTCCAGGCCCAGATCCGCGGCGATGACTTCCGCGGACATGGTCTTGCCCGTGCCGGAGTCGCCGGCGAAGAGCGCGGTGACGCCTCGCCCCCGGCCGCCGCCGGGACGCATGCCCCACTCCCCCAGGACGGTGTCGCGGTGACGAGCGCGGGCGGTCAGCTCGCGGAGCTGGGCGTGGTTGTCGGGTGGGAGGACCAGATCGGGCCAGCCGACGGCCGGTTCGATGCGGCGGGCCAGCCGGTCCAGACCCGCCGCGTTCTGCGCCCGGGCTCCGGCCCTGATGTGATCGGCCCGCAGCTCGCCGCCGTCGAGCAGGGCGGTCTGCGCGGCGCTGCGGGCGGCGCGGCCGATCTGGTCGGGGGTGAGGAGGAAGGGGGCCAGGGTGCGGGTGACGTCCAGGCCGGCGGGCACCTTTGCCGCGTAGGCGTCCGACCAGAGCGCGGCGCGGGCCTGCGGTTCGACGCGCGGGGCGTGCAGCAGCAGCGGGGGCCGGGTGGACCAGTTCGCGTCCCATGGGGCGCGGCCGGTGAGGACCACCGGCAGTGGGGTGTCGGCGACCAGCCGGACGATGCCGGGCTTGTCGCGGATCAGGGCGTCGATCGGGCCGCAGACCAACCCGGCCCCGGTGAGCCGGGCCTCGCGGGCGAGGATGCGCACGGCTTCGGCGGGGCTGGGGTCATCGGCGAGGCGTTCGAGGTCGATGCCGAGTGCGGCATGGCCGGATCGGGCGAGGGCATCGGCGGCCAGGGCCGCGCCCGCGCCACCCTGCTCCTCCCTCAGGTAGACGAGCCGGACTCCGCCGGCCAGCGCGCGGGCGAGCTGGCCGGGGTCGCCGACACCGGCCGCCCGGTGCCGGGGGGCGAGCAGCTCGGAGATGCGGGGGTCGGGGGTGTCGTCGCCGAGGAGATGGGCGGTGACCCGGTCGGGCACCCGGAGCGCCCGGGCGAGGAACGGCCGGTCGGCTTCCTCGACGAGCAGGAGACCGCAGGCGCGCAGGGGGGATTGGGGGTGCAGCCGGGCCCGCGCGGCGGCATCGGCGGCGACGTGGCCGCACAGGCCCAGGGCCAGGCCGATGGAAGGGCGGCGGCGGGTGACGTCGTCGTTGAGATAGCCGTAGAAGGACTCGAACCGGTCATCGAGGTCGGGGATGAGCGCGATGAGGAGGATGTCGACGTCCAGCTCGGTGAGCCGGCAGGCGGTGCGCAGGGCGTCCAGGCGGGTGGGGGGCGTGGCGGTGGCGGCCTGGGACTCGGCGGCAGCCCGGCGGGCGGCGTCCGTCTCGTCGGGGGCCGCGAGGGAACGTCCGTCCTCCAGCAGGCGGCGGATCGCCTCGTCGCTGAGGTAGAGGCCGCGGAACGCGTCGTCCGGGTCCGGGTCGGCCTGCTGCCGGACGGCCACGGCGCGGCGCACGCGCTCCTCGATGAGGACGGCGCGGTCGAGGAGGTGGCGCAGGCTGGCATCCGGCTCCCCGCCGGCATGGGGGTCGGGCTGGTCGTTCATCCGGTCCCTTCTCGCGGGGCGGTGTCGTCGTTGGCGTGCGGGCCTTCCGCGACCCGGGAGGTGATCCCGGCGCCGCGCGCCCGGCCCGGGCGTCCACCCGCCGCGGTGTCGCGCCCTGCCGGGGCGCCGGGGCGGGAGCCGTAGACGGGCAGCCGCCGGCCGTCGGGACTTGTCTGGTACGAGTCGCCGGGGCGGGCGAGCCCGGATCCGTCGGCGGCCAGGTCTCCGAGGTCCAGCCGCAGGCCCTCCTCGCCGACCGGCGGCCCGGCGGCGTAGACCGGGGAGTCGGTGACCGGCACGCTGATCACCAGATCGAGCGAGGGTTTGAGCTCACCACCCAACGCGCTCCACACGTCGGCGAAGGAGCGGTCCTCGGGGGGCGGGAGGGCCACCGTCATGGGGACGGCCACGCCGATCTCGGCGAGCGAGCCGGTGAGCCGCTCCGGCGGCAGCGCCTCATGGCGCAGCATGCAGGACAGCAGCGAGGAGAGCAGGCGGTGTTCGTCCTCGGGGCGCTTGGTCCAGGCGGTGATCAGATACGAGAGTTTGAAGTAGCGGGGCGGGCGGCGGCGGGCGATGATCCTGCCCTGCTCGTCGTACTCGTTGTGCAGGCCCCGCTCCCGGCGGCGCATGTCCTCCCGGATGTCGTACAGATAGAGATTGACGGTGGGAGCGTTGACCGTGGCAGCCCAGTCGCGCGTGGGCGCGTCGAAGACCACGGCGATCTGGCCACTGCCCAGCGCCTCGCCCCGGAACAGGGTGCGCAGCGCCTCGTCGACCTCGTGGATCACTGTCCGTCCCTCCCGATCTGCGGCCGGTGTCAGCTGCGGCCGGTGTCAGCTGCGACCCGCGAAGTCCGGGGGTTCGAGGTTGCGTTGGACGACCAGGAAGGGCTTGCTCAGCGGATCGTATCCGCGGACCTGGGCGTTGAGGGTGCGCGGCCCGAGGCGGTCCCGGCGCAAGATCAGCATCTGGGCCTCGAAGGTGCCATCGGGGGCGACCCGCACCTCGGACCGTGCCGCGGTGATGCCCGGTTTCCAGGTCAGGTCGACCACGGTGCCGGGCGGGAAGTCCTTGCCCCGGACCTGGGCGACCGATCCGGGCGGACCGACGGCCGGGGTGAGGGTCAGTTGGGGCTGGAGGATCCGGATCCGCGCGGAGTCCTCGTTGTCCGCCCGCTCCGGGTCGCGCGGTGAACCGCTGACCGTGGCCTTGATGTCGCCGCTGACCGCCTGGTGGTAGGTCGCGCCTTGCGGGAGATCGACGCGGCCGCCGGGCCGGATGGTGCAGGGGTCGTCCTTGGTGCACATCGGCAAGGTGGTGAGGGTGCGCCGCGCGGCGTCCTCGGCCTGCGGCCAGTCGGTGGTGAGGACGACGTTCTCCGCCGTCTTGGGACCGGCGTTGGTGAGGCTGAACCGCGCCACGGTCTCCTTGCCGGTGTAGTTGCGTGCGGGGTTGACGGTGATCTCCACGGCGAGGTCGGCTTCGGGGTGGGCAGGCGGCTTCGGGGTGGGCGGCTTGGCGAGCACCTTGAAGACCGCCGAGTCGCTGCCGGTGTTGCCGGCGGAGTCGGTGGCGGTGCAGGTCACCTTGGTCGTGCCCACGGGGAAGAAGGATCCGGAGGCGTGGTCGCAGCTGACCGGCAGCCGGCCGTCCACCGCGTCCTCGGCGCCCGCGGTGAAGTCGATCTTCGCGCCGTCGTCGTTGGTGGCCTCGACGGTGCGGTCGTCGACGATGACCACCGGGGCCTCGACGTCGTTGACGGTGATGGTGATGTGCTGCTGGTACGGCGGTACGGGATCCTCGTCATCGTCCTCGCCGTCACCGCCGCCGGGGCCCTGGCTGTCCCCACCGGGGTCCCCCGGACCATCGGGCCCTTGGCTGTCCCCGCCCGGATCGCCGGGACCTGGGGTCTCACCGCCGGAATCGCCCGAACCGCCCGGATCGCCCGGTTCGCCGGGACCTTGGGTGTCACCGGCCGAGGAGCCGGATGAGCTGCCGGACCCGGAACCGGAATCAGAACCGGAATCCGATCCAGAGCCGGACCCGGAGCCCGAATCCGAGCCCGAATCCGACCCGGAACCAGAGTCCGACCCGGAGCCGGAATCCGATCCAGAGCCGGAATCCGAGCCGGAGCCGGAATCCGAGCCGGAGTCCGAACCCGAACTCGAATCCGAACCGGAGCCACCGGTCGTGCTGTCAGCGCAGCCACCCGGCGAGGCGCCGGCGCAGGCGTCCGGCACCGTAGGCGCGTCGCCGATGCCGCCACCGAGCAGGCCGCCGTTGTCGCCACCGCTCGATGACCCGTCGGACTGGTCCCACCCGTCGGCCGTGCCGGAACCATCGCTGAAGGCCGCACCACCGGAGGCAGCACCGCCATCGCCCAGAACCACTTGCGGGGTCGGACCGCCCGGTACCTGCCCGTCCACCAGGAACTGGAGGGCGCAGTCGAGCTCGGCGCCCTGGGGGGCGTCCGGCGCCGCCGTGATCGTCTCGGTGAAGGTGGCCGTCTCTCCGCTGGTGACCGTCCGGGTCGCCGGCTCCAGGGTGACGGAGAGCGACGGGTGGCAGTCGAGTGTCTGGTAACTGACCGTGCTGGGCAGGTTGGTGAGGCCCTTCACGATCGTCTCGGCCACCTGGCCGGAGCTGATGCCGGTGAAGAGCTTGCCGCCGGTGGCTTCCACGACCTTGGTCGCCTGGTTCGGCTCGTGCGTCGGTTCATTGGGCTGGCCGTTGCCGTTGTCGCCGTTGCCGTTGAGTCCGTCGCCGATGGGGGTGTCGATGTCGACGCCGATCACCCGGGCGCGGACGCCCTTGATCGCGTCGATGGCCTCGGTGAGGGTGTGTCCCAGGCTGGGGTCGTGGCTGGAGGCGTCACCGATGAGGACCACCACCGGGCTCGCGCCCTCGCGGAAGACGGTTCCGCCCTCCCCGTTCCGCGCGACCTGCCAGAGGGCGTTGATCCAGTCCTCGGCCGGGGAGGAGTTGCCCATGGTGGTGTCGAGCGCCTCGACCCCGCGCTTCACCTCGTCGATGTTGTCGGTCAGGCCCTGGAGGACCTGGTACGCGTTCTCTCCGTCGACCGCGTCACCGTAGGTGGCCACGGCGAACCGGGCGTCGGGCTGCTGGCCGGTCACCGTGTCCGTGATGTAGTCCAGCTGGTCCTCGATGTTCGCGACGCTGTCCCGCATGCTGCCGGTGCCGTCCACCAGCAGCACCACGTCCGGCCGTGGCGGTACGGCCGGCGTACGGACCTCCTTGCGCACCGTGCGGGTCGCGCCGGGGTCGAGGGCGCCCGTCACCCGGGCGGGTGTCACCGTCGGCTCGGGGTCCGGGGGCCGTGCGACGACGGCCGTGCCGGGGATCACCCCGACCACCAGGACCAGCGAGGCGGTGAGCACGCCGATCCGGGCGCCCCGGTAGCGGCCACCGGCTCGACCACCCGGCCGGACCGCACTCCGAAGGCCGGTGCGGCGGCCCGGGCGGGCCGGGATCCGGCCGCCCGGCCGAGCTCCGGCCCGGTCACGGGCCCGGGCCGTGGCGCGCCACAGCGGCCACGGCAGTCCGCGAAGTCGAAAGCGCTCAACCCCCCGCACAGAACACTCCATTCGCGACATCGGTGCGCAGGGCTCCACCCTGTCCTCGGCGGTGGCCTCGGGCAGCGGGAGGCGAGCCAACCCTTCGGGTACGGGCCGGTGCCCGAACGTGCATCCGCTCCGGCTCACCGGCTCCCGGGCGTCAGATCAGCCCCTGACGGAGCGCATACGCGACCGCGTGCGAGCGGTTGCGCAGGTTGAGCCGGGTCATCACCGCGTGCAGGACGTTCTTGATGGTCCGCTCGGAATAGGCGAGTTTCAGGGCGATGTCCGCGGTGTCGTACCCCTCCGCGACCAGTCGCAGGACCTCGATCTCGCGAGCGGCCAGGCCCGTGAAGTTGAGCCCGCGCGGCCCGAGCACCTCCCCTTGCAACTTGCCGACCTGCTCCAGCAGGCTGCCGAGCAGATCGGCCGGCACGTGCCCCTCCCCCTTCGCTACCGCGCCGATGACCTGCACCAGGCGCTCGGGCGTGGCCTCGGCACGCCGGACGATGCCGATGAAGCCGCATTCCGCCGCGCTCACCAGTTGCTGTTCGTCGATCTGGGTGGCGACCAGCACCCCTCGCGCGCTGCTGGTCCGCTGGATCTGCCGCAGTGCGCACAGCACGGCGTCGTCGACACCGTCCACGACGACGACCACGACCTGGGCCGCCTCGGATTCGTCCCGCGCCACGAGCCGTACTTCGGGACGAGCCCGCAGCTGGCTGGCGACCCCCGCTTGCGAGATCGGGTCCTGGGCTCTGAGGTCCACCAGAATCCGATCCGTCATTGCCTGATTCATGCTGATTTTTCCTCCCCCTGAGCGGCGCCACGGCGCCGTGTGCCTGTCCTACCCCGCCGGGTACCGACTCCCCACCAGACACGCTCTCCCCGATAACTTTCCCACGAAGAGGGTGAAACTGACGATGACTCAGAGAGAAATGGAATGTGCCCGAAAGTGTTCCTGCGCGGCCGCTGCCGGGCCTGCTGACGGACCGTACGGTTCCCGCCATGAGTGTTTCGGCAAGCCTGGATGAGTCCTCCGTCACCGTTGAGCCCGGTGGCGAGGCGGACCTCCCCGTGCAGGTGCTCAATTCGGGCAGCACCGTTGAGGAGTTCCGGTTCGAGGTGGTCGGCCCGTGTGCCGCCTGGACCACCGTGGAGCCGGCGAGCCTGTCGCTCTACCCGGGGGCGTCGGGCACCGCGACCCTCAAGCTCCGGCCGCCGCGCGGCCCGGAGGTCGTACCGGGCGAGACACCGCTGGGGCTCCGGGTGATCCCGACCAGCGACGCGAGCGGGGCGGTGGTGCCGGAGCGCGCCGTGACCGTGCTGCCGTTCATCGAGGTCACCGCCGAGCTGGTGCCGCGCTCCTCGCACAGCGCCTGGCGCGGGCGGCACAAGGTGGCGGTGGACAGCCGGGGCAACACGCCCATCACCGTGCTGCTGGCCCCGCAGGGCGGCACCGAGCGGGCCCGGCCGTCCTTCGAGCCCACCGAGCTGACCATCCCGCCGGGACAGGCGAAGTTCGCGACCCTGGACATCCGGCCCGTCAAGCGGCTGTGGCGCGGGACCCCGGTCACCCATCCGTTCCAGGTGGTGGTGGCGCCCAAACCGGTGGCCGGGCTGGACCCGTACGAGCCGGTGGTGCTGGACGGTTCGTACGAGCAGCAGGCCATCCTGCCGCGCTGGCTGCCCCGGGCGCTGATCGCCGCGGTGCTGCTGATCGCGACGCTGGTCGGCCTCTGGTACTCCCTGCTGCGGCCCACCGTCCGCTCGGCGGCGCGGGAGGCGATCACCCCCGAAGCGGTCGAGTCGGCCGTGAACAAGGACCGGGGCGGTGACAACGGCGGCGAGGGCAGCAATGGCGGCAACGGCGGGCAGAAGGGCCAGCCGTCGGGCGGCGCCAGCGGCGGCGCCGACAGCGGCGGCGCGTCCGGAGGCGGCGCCTCCGGGGGCTCCGGCGGCTCCGGCGGGAACGGCAAGCCCAAGCCCGGGACCAGCGGCGATCCCGGCTCGGTGAACGGCCCGTCCGTCCCGACCAGCGCCCGGAAGCTGGTGAAGGCCGCGGTGGGCGGCGGCCCACGGACCGAGACCGCGATCGAGGTCCCGGAGGGAAAGACCTTCGAGCTGACCGACATCGTGGTGCAGAACCCGCAGGGTGACGCCGGCAGCCTGACGGTGTCCAGCCAGGACGGACAGCTGCTCAACCTGGCGCTGGAGAACTTCCGCGACTCCGACTACCACTTCGTCACCCCGATCGAGATCCCGGCCGGGGGCGAGGTCACCATCTCGGTCAGCTGTCGGGAGGTCGGCAAGCCGGTGAAGGCGCCGCGGCCGTCGGAGTGCTCGGAGTCGCTGTTCCTGGGCGGCTCACTGCGGACCGTGGAGAAGCCGGAGGAGTCCGAGGAGGACTGAGGACCGGTGCCGCACGATGCCGGGGCCCGGCCCGAGACGACGGATTCGCGTCGCCCGGCCGGGCCCCGGCATCATGCGGTGGCCGGTCGCTCGGCCGGCCCGGCATCGTGCGGTAGCCGCTACTCCGGCGGGGCTTCCTCTTCCTGTTCCTGCTCGCCGCCCTCGGCGGCCCGCTGGACGAAGGAGCCCTGCACGTCCGCCGGCTGCTCCTCCTCGTCCTCGGCCTGCCGCTGGACCGCGGCGGCCCCGGCGGATCCCGGGGCGGCGGGCCGCTCCGCGGCCGGGGCGGGCTCGGACATCACGCGTGCCGCGTTGGCGCTGGCCTCCTGCTCGAAGCGGTCCGACGGGTCGCTCACCCGGATCCCGCCCGGCGCCTCGGTGCCGTCGACCGGGCCGCTGCGCTGCTGGATGACATGGGTGAGCTCATGGGCGAGCGTGGTGCGGCCCTGGTGCGAGGACGGGTCGTAGGCATCGCGCTGGAAGACGACGTTGTTGCCCACTGTGTAGGCGTGCGCGCCCACCTCACGCGCCGACTCGTGCGCTGCCGAGCCGGTGTGCACCCGCACGTCGGAGAAGTCGGCGCCCAGCCGGGCCTCCATGTCGGCGCGGGTGTCGGTGTCCAGGGACTGCCCCCCGGAGGAGACCACATCGTGCACCGAGGAGCGCGACCGCTGCTCCGGCTCCTCCTCCGCCCGGTCGCGCTGGATCATCGAGCCCACCGCGCTGTTGCCGACGGCGCGCTGCAGGGTGCCCATTCCGGCGCGGCCGATCACCTCGGTGCGGCCGGTGGCCGCGGCCCTGAGCAGATGCGGCAGCTCAGCCGCGGTGTGCGGGTCCGACTCCTTCGCCGGCTTCAGGGATTCGTCGTGCTCGTGCTCGGTTCCATGGTCGTGTGCGTGCATCGGAAGCTCCCCTTGCGGCGCCTCGGTTCTCTTCTCCGGCATGGCCGGTCTCCAGGCTCGCGGGCGGGCACGGCAGCCGTCCAGGCCACCCCTCGCCGGGCAAGGGCAGCGCCGGTTGCCCCATCGGGCAGCGGCGGTCAGACCGTGGCGCCGCCGAATTCGCTCAGCGCGCGCTCGACGATCGCCTCCAGCTGGGCGTGGTGGGCGCCGCGCCAGTAGACCCGGTGGCATTCCGTGCACTGCGCGAAGACGTCGTAGGTGCGGCGGGTGCCGTGTTCCAGCCGCTCCTGGACCGCGTCCTTGTCGGCCTCGGTCAGCACTCCGTTGCACGCGGTGCAGCGTGTCCACGGGTCGAGGCGCGGCGCGAAGCGGCTCAGGACGTCGCGTAGTTGCTCGTCCGGCCGGTCGCTGTAGACGAAACCGCCGGCCCAGATCTCGCGCCGTCGCAGCAGGCCGCGGTCGCGGGAGAGCAGTACCCGCCGCTGGGCCGCGGACCGGGCGGCGAGCTCCGGGTCGCCGATGTCCTCGCTCTCGTACGCGGCGTCGACGCCCAGCAGCCGCAGCCGGCGGGCGAGGGTCCCCAGGTGGACGTCGAGCAGGAAGCGCAGCGGCGCGCCCGGCACCTGCTGCGGCCGGTCGACGGCCCGCACCTCGACGGTCTCGCCCGCCACCGGGACGTGGGAGGCGGGGACCTCGCGGCCGTCCACCAGCAGCCGGCCGACCTCGGTGAGCGGGACGCCGAGCGACTCCACGACATGTCCGAGAGTGGACGACCCGTCGGTGGCCAGCACGGTCCGGCCGCCGCGGCGCTCGGCCGCGGCGAGGGGGTGCAGCTGGGGGTCGAAGCTGATGTGGATCTCGGGTCCGTTCACACGGCCAGCATGCCATCGCGCCGGGCGGCCCGGCCGGGCTTTTTCCGGCGGCTGTCCACGGCTCCCGAAAAGTTCCCAGGCTGCGGCCGGGATCGGCTTAGACTCGGGACGTGGCTTCTGACGAGGGGACCGTACGGGTCGACAGCTGGATCTGGTCCGTGCGCTTGACGAAAACACGGTCGCTGGCCGCCTCCGCCTGCCGGGCCGGTCATGTGCGGGTCAACGGTGAGCGCGTCAAGCCCGCTCAGCCGGTGCGGCCCGGTGACGAGGTGCGGCTGCGGCTGGCCGGGCGGGAGCGGATCGTGGTCGTCTCCCGCGTCATCCGCAAGCGGGTCGGGGCGCCGGTCGCGGCTGAGTGTTTCGTCGACAACTCTCCTCCGCCCCCGCCGCGCGAGGAGCTGGTGGTGGTCGCCGTACGGGACCGGGGCGCCGGACGTCCCACCAAGCGGGACCGGCGGGACCTGGACCGGCTCCGTGGCCTGGAGGCGGCGCCCCTGCTGCCGCCGCCGGACGAGGAGTAGGCCGGACACCGCCAGAGGAGTGGACGAGGAGTGCCGGGCGGGTCGCCGACCGCTGCCGTCACAATGGACGCATGGCACGACGCACGTCACGCACCCGACCGACCACGAACCGCCCCGCCCGCGGGCCCCTGGCCCACCGCTCGGGCGCCTGTCCCTGCGGGCTGCCCGCCGGCTACGCCGAGTGCTGCGGACGTCTCCACTCCGGTCAGGCGCGCGCGGCCACCCCGGAAGAGCTGATGCGTTCCCGGTTCAGCGCCTACGCGGTGCACGACGAGGCGTATCTGCTGCGCAGCTGGCATCCGGAGACCCGGCCGCCGGGCATCGACTTCGATCCCGAGCTGCGCTGGCAGCGGCTGGAGATCCTGGGCAGCACCGACGGCGGGGTTTTCCGCAACGAGGGCACGGTGGAGTTCCGGGCGACTTACGTCGCGCACGGGCAGGCGGGCGAGCTGCACGAGAACAGCCGGTTCACCCGCGTCGACGGCGCCTGGGTGTACGTCGACGGGATCATCGAGGACTGACCGGTCCCACTGACCGGAGGCCAACGCCGGGGCAGGGTTCAGCTGTCGGCGATTTCTGCTGACAGCATGGTTGCGGTGTTCAAAGGCGGGCCGCGGCAGGCAGAGTCGCCGTCATGAAGCTACTGATGCTGGGTGGAACGGAATTCGTCGGCCGGTCGATCACCGAGGAGGCGCTGGCCAGGGGCTGGGAGGTGACGGTCTTTCACCGCGGGCACCACGAGCCGCCGGAGGGCGTCACCGCCCTGCACGGCGACCGCCGGTCGGCGGACGGCCTCGCCGCGCTCGCCACCGGTGAGTGGGACGTCGTGGTCGACACCTGGTCGTTCGCGCCCTCGGCGGTGCGGGACTCGGCCCGGCTGCTGGCCGACCGGGTGGGCCGCTACGTCTACATCTCCAGCGCGTCGGTGTACCGGTACCCGGCCGCGGCGGGGCATGACGAGGACTTCCCCGTGGTGGACGGCTCCCCCGACGACGGCGAGGTCGACTACGCGCGGGCCAAGCGCGGCGCCGAGCTGGCCGTACTCGACGCCTTCGGCGAGCGGTCGCTGCTGGCGCGGGCGGGGCTGATCGTCGGCCCCGGGGAGAACGTCGGGCGGCTGCCGTGGTGGCTGTCGCGGATCGCGCGCGGCGGGAAGGTGCTGGCGCCGGGCCCGCGGGATCTGGCCCTGCAGTACATCGACACCCGGGATCTGGCCCACTGGGTGCTGGACGCCGCCGAGCGCCGGCTGACCGGTGCGTACAACGTGGTCAGCGCGCGGGGGCACGCCACGATCGGCGAGTTGCTCCAGGAGTGCGCGCGGGTCACCGGCGCCTCGGTGGAGTTGTGCTGGACCGAGCCGGAGGCGATCCTGGCGGCCGGGATCGAGCCGTGGATCCAGCTCCCGATCTGGCTGCCGCCGGGCGAGCTGTACGACACCATGTTCGACGCGGACGTGTCCAAGGCCCTCGCGGCCGGACTGCGTTGCCGCCCGATCGGCGAGACGGTGGCCGACACCTGGGCCTGGCTGGAGAAGCTGGGCGGGGTGGCGCCGCAGCGGCCCGACCGGCCGCTGAAGGGGCTGGACCTGGAGGTGGAGGCGGAGCTCCTGCGGCGTTGAACGCCCGTCGCAGACCGCCCCACCCGGCCGACCGGTGCCCTGATCCCACTGGCCGCGCCGGCCGATGCCCTGACCGCGGGTGACGCGGCTGCCGGAGGTCCGGTGGCCTCGGGCACGGTGAAGAGACAGGGCGCTGCCGTCTGTTGAGGACGGCAGCGCAAGCGGTGCCTCACCCCGAGGCCCCGCAGTTGTTGCAGCTCCATCCGCCGCTCGGTCCCTGGATGACCGGAGCTCCACACTGGGTGCAGTTCACGACGGACCCTCCCTTCTGGCTCCTCACCAGATAGACGCGGTGAGGGCCCCGGAAGCTGCCTCTCCACGCCAGACGGTGGTAAATACCACGTGAGACGGGTGAGAGGGGCCCGGAAAAGCCCATTCCGGTGACGTTGCGAAGCCAGTCTATGCCCGCGGGTAGTCAGTTCGCCGTAAGGCGACAGCGGCGAACACCGGGCGCCGCGGGAAGGTCGGGGTCCGCGAGGCGGGTCAGGGAACGCGGGGCGGTCAGGCGACGCGAGAAGACCTGGGCCGCGAGGCGGGTCAGGGGCCGAGCCGCAGCCGCAACTCCATCTCCTGGTCGCCGGAGACGTGGCTCTCGCTCCGGATGCCGAAGGCACGTTCCAGTGCCGTGCGCACCCGGCGCACCGGGGGTTCGATGCCGAAGAGGTCGACGGCCACCTGGCCGGTCAGCGGGGGCGAGGAGGCCGCGCCTCCGTGCCCGGTGCCCTGCTGCTCGGTCGTGTCGACGATCATCGACCAGACCATGTGGCCGTGGGCGGGGTCGGGCGGCGACTCCGAGGGCCTGCGCCGCGCGTCGTCGTCGGTGGCGGGGAACACCGCCTTCAGCGCCTCCAGCACGCGGTACGCGTCCTCCCGGTCACCGGAGACGCAGATGCCGACGCGTGCCGTGCTCAGCTGACTGCTCATTCGGCTCGGGTGTCCCCTCCTGACCGGCCTCAAACCTGCCCGGACGGGTGGTCGGATGCGGTGGCGCCTGCTGGTGGCTAGGGTGGAGAGGTGGCCGATCCGTCCGAATCTTTGGATTTTCTTCAGATTTGTCCGTTGGATTCGGTGGCCCCCACAGGACATGTGCTTCGGACCGGAGGCACGTTCCGCGGGATCAGGCCGTATCCCAGGTGACCGCACAGGCCCTGGTTGCGTGCGCTCCCGCGGTGGTGCCCCGCTCACCACCGATCCTGGAGCTGTCACAAATGAGCGTACGAACACAGGTCAAGCGCCCTTCGGCGCGGCACCCGCACGACGACGCCCCGGACACCGAGGCCGCGTTCGCCGCTCTCGCCTCGCTGCCCGAAGGGCCGGAGAAGGAAGCCCTGCGGCAGGAAGTGGTCTGCGCGTGGATGCCCATGGCCGAACGGCTCGCCCGCCAGTTCCGCAACCGGGGCGAGTCCCTGGAGGACCTCCGGCAGATCGCGGCCCTCGGCCTGGTCAAGGCCGTCGCCCGCTACGACCCGGCGCGCGGTAACACCTTCGCCAGCTTCGCCGTGCCCACCGTCGTCGGCGAGGTCAAGCGGCACTTCCGGGATCACACCTGGGGCACCCATGTGCCCCGCAGGATCCAGGAGCTGCGCAACCGGGTCCGGGTCGCCGAGCGCGAGCTGTCGCACTCGCTCGACCAGCGCGGCCCCAGCGTCGCCGAGATCGCGGCCTACACCCATCTGAGCGACCAGGAGGTCCGGATGGGCATGGAGGCGATGAACAGCTATTCACCCCTCTCGCTCGACGCCGAGCTGCCGGGCACCGAGGACGGCTACTCACTCACCGAGACCCTCGGCGATCTGGAGCCCGGCTACGACCGGGTGGTGGACCGCGAGGCCCTCAAACCGCAGCTGCGCGTCCTCCCGGACCGCGAACGGCAGATTCTCTACCTGCGCTTCTTCTGCGGGATGTCGCAGAACCGGATAGCCGACGAGCTCGGCATCTCCCAGATGCACGTCTCCCGGATACTCAGCCGCACCTGCGCCACCCTGCGTGACCGGGTCATGGCCGACCGGGCCTGAAGCCGACCCGGAGCCTTGAGGGGTCACGTCCGACCCGGTGCCTTGAAGGTCATGACCGACCCGGTGTGAGATCCGCTCTCGCCGCCCCGATGTCCTCCGACTCACCCACGGGGTGTTCGGTGCGGCCCGCGGGCGGATCCGCCGGGCCGGCCCCCACGTCGCCGTGGGCCTACCGGGTTACCCGGCTTCCGGGGCCGCAAACACACCCGGGAGCAGGAGGGACGCAGGGGCTGACGCAGGGGTGACGAAGCGGGATGCCGGATTAGGCACGGTGCCGACCGGGAACCCGTACCGAGATCTGAGACAAGCCGTGAGCCCCACACCCGGCCTCCGGGGCCGAGGACCGCTGACGGTGTCCGCCCGTAAGAGGAGCAAGGCGAATCCCATGTCGGCCTCATCGGAAGCTGTGGCGGGGGCACCGTGCTGGGTCACTCTGATGTCGCGCGACCTGCCGACCGCCCAGGAGTTCTACGGCGCGGTCCTCGGCTGGACCTTCCGCACCGGAGGGCTGGAAGAGGGATTCTCGGTCGCGCTGTCCGACGGCTCTCCGGTGGCCGGCATCGGCGCCTTCGCGCACACCTACCGGGTCGCGGTCTCCTGGACCCCGTACTTCTCCGTGGACAGCGCCGACGCGGCCGCCGCCCGGATCCGGGAGCGCAGCGCCACGGTCGCGGTCGGTCCCCTCACCTTCGGCAAGGGCCGGGCCGCGCTGGCCGCCGACCCGGACGGCGCGGTCTTCGGTATCTGGGAGGGCAAGCGGGGCCAGTGGGCGGTGGGCCGGGGACATGCGCCGGCCCACCTGGAGCTGCGCACCCGGGACACCTTCGCCGCCGCGATCTTCTACGCGGAGGTGCTCCAGTGGGCCTCGGAGGGGCGCGACGGCTGTGACATCGACTACCAGGGCGAGCAGGTGATCGTCCGGGACGGCAACCAGGCGATCGCCCGGATCAGCGGGGGCGCGGTCGAGTCGGCGCCCGATCCGCATGTCCGGCCCCGCTGGCATGTGTATTTCGAGGTGCCGGACGTGGACGCGGCCGTCTCCGCGGCGTCGCTGAACGGCGGGTCGGTGGTCCGGCCGTCGTCGGTGTCGGAAGTCGGGCGGGAGGCCACCCTGCGCGACCCGGACGGCGGTCTGTTCACGGTGGTCACCCCGGACCGGCCCTTTTACGGGGTCACGCCCGGCTGACCGGGCTTCCGGCCGGGGCGGGCCTTCGCCTGCGGGCTTGCGGCCGGTGGCGCGCGCTCGCCGGGTCCGACGGCGGACGGATGCTCGCCGGGCGCGGTCAGGCGGGCGGCAGCATCGGGCCGCACTCCCACTGCTGGAAGATCAGCCGGGTCTCCACCCGGGCGACCTCCCGGTGCGAGGTGAATTCGTCCAGCACCAGGCGTTGCAGGTCCGAGGCTCCGGTCACCGCGACGTGGACCAGGTAGTCGTCCGGGCCGGTGAGGTGGAACAGCGCCCGCGACTCCGGCAGCGCGCGGACCCGTTCCACGAAGGGACCGATCAGATCGCGCCGGTGCGGCCGGACCTGGACCAGCAGCAGCGCCTGGAGTCCGCGGCCGAGTTTCTCCGGATCGACGCGGAGTGCGTGGCCGAGGATCACGCCCGCCCGGCGCATCCGGTTCACCCGGTCCATGCAGGTGGACGGGGCGATGCCCACCTCGGCGGCCAGATCGCGGTAGGTCGCCCGTGCATCGTTCTGCAGCAGCCGCAGAATGTGCAGGTCCACCGGATCCAGAGGTATCGAATCGGACACTGGCCGAACATAACACGGAGTTTTTCCGCCACTCGTCGGTAACTGCCCAGCATGCCGCGCATGGATACGACAGCCGCCAGCAGAACCCGATCGCTGGCCACCGAGGCCGTACACGCCGGACGCGAGGACCTCGCGGAGCTCGGTGTGCACGCGCCGCCCCTGGACCTGTCCACCACCTACCCGTCGTACGACAGCCGCGCCGAGGCGGCCCGGCTGGACGCCTTCGCGGCCACCGGCGAGCAGCTGGACGGCCCGCCGGTCTACGCGCGGCTGGACAATCCCACCACCGCGCGTTTCGAGCGGGCGCTGGCCCGTCTGGAGGGCACCGAGAGCGCGGTCGCCTTCGCCAGCGGGATGGCCGCGCTCACCGCCTGCCTGCACGCGCGGATCAGCATGGGGCTGCGGCACGTGGTGGCGGTCCGCCCGCTCTACGGGTGCAGTGACCATCTGCTGACCGCCGGTCTGCTGGGCAGCGAGGTCACCTGGGTCGATCCTGCCGGGATAGCCGACGCCATCCGTCCGGACACCGGCCTGGTGATGGTGGAGACCCCGGCCAACCCGACGCTGGCCGAAATCGATCTGCGGGCCGTCGCGCACGCCTGCGGCGAGGTCCCGCTGCTGGTGGACAACACCTTCGCCACGCCGGTGCTCCAGCGTCCGGTGGAGCAGGGCGCGCGGATCGTGCTGCACAGCGCGACCAAGTACCTCGGCGGTCACGGCGACGTCCTCGCCGGCGTCGTCGCCTGCGACGAGGAGTTCGCACGGCGGCTGCGCCTGGTCCGCTTCGCCACCGGCGGTGTGCTGCACCCGCTCGCGGGCTATCTGCTGCTGCGCGGCCTGGCCACGCTGCCGGTGCGGGTGCGGGCGGCCTCCGCCACCGCCGCCGAGCTGGCCGCGCGGCTGGCGGCCGATCCCCGGATCGCGCGGGTCCACTATCCCCGGATCGGGGGAGCGATGGTCGCCTTCGAGGTGCACGGCGATCCGCACGCGGTGATCGCCGGAGTACGGCTGATCACCCCGGCGGTCAGCCTGGGCAGCGTCGACACGCTCATCCAGCACCCGGCCTCCATCAGCCACCGCATCGTGGAGGAGGGCGACCGTCGCTCGGCCGGGGTCAGCGACCGCCTGCTGCGGATGTCGGTGGGGCTGGAGGACGTCGAGGACCTCTGGCGCGACCTGGACGAGGCACTTGGCGCCTGAGGCGGTATCAACCAGGCTGCTGCCGGCCGATCAGCTCGTCCAGCGAGCCCTCCGGCACCTCGCCCCCGGGGGTGAGCTTGTCGACCGCGTCCGGCAGCGCCTGGGCCAGTTTGTCGGCGGCCTCCTCCGGGGACGAGCCGGCCCGCTGGGCGACGTGCTCCAGCACCTGGTACGGCAGGGCCCGGGCCAGTTCCGGGCCACTGACCGGCTCGTTCGCGCCGGTGCTCACCCAGGAGCGGGCCTTCTCGCCGAGCCCGCCGTCATGGAGCTGGTCCAGCAGGCCGCTCAGCGGATTGCCGCCGACGTGGCTGCCGAGGGCGTCGAGGAGCGTGCTGAGCAGCCGGCCGGTGCCCGCCCCGGCTCCGCCGCCGAGCAGTCCGTCGAGCTGACGTCCCAGGTCGTTGTCGGTCATGGAGGTGCCCTTCCTGGAGCAGGGTCGCGGGACGGCACGGACGCCCGTCCCCGACCAGCTGATGACTGGGACGAATCTATCCAACTCGGGCACATCCGGCGCCGCGGCCGATCCGGCCGGCCCTCCCCCGCCATCCATCGCCTGCCGCCTGCCGCCTGCCGCCTGCCGCCTGCCGCCTGCCGCCTGCCGCCTGCCGCCTGCCGCCTGCCGCCTGCCGCCTGCCGCCTGCCGCAGGGTGACGCACGGCGGGCACCGTTTCGGACCCCGGTCTTCCGGTTACCGAAGAGGGTGTCGGTTCCCCGAAGAGGTCTCGGCCCGCGGCGCCGGCCCGCGGCCGCGCGCCCGCGCCGGCGGGCAGCCGGGGGCGAGGAGGTACCCATGGCGAAGGCGAGGCACACCTTTGAGGTCACCCTGGAGGTGAACGCGGAGCCACGCACCCTGGTGGTCGACCACCGCGCCACCCTCCTGGACGTACTGCGCGAGCAGCTGGACCTGACCGGCGCCAAGAAGGGCTGCGACCACGGCCAGTGCGGCGCGTGCACGGTGCTGGTCGACGGCTCGCGGATGTACGGCTGCCTGCTGCTCGCCGTCGCCCAGCACGGCAAGCGGATCACCACGATCGAGGGCCTGTCCGACGGCTCCCGGCTGCACCCGCTGCAGGAAGCGTTCCTGGCCCGGGACGCCTTCCAGTGCGGCTACTGCACCCCGGGCCAGATCTGCTCGGCCCTGGGCGCGCTGGCGGAGATGTCGGCCGGGCGGCCGAGCGCGGTGACACCACCGGACCATCCCCTCGGAGAGCCGGTTCCGGACGGCGAGGCGGAGATCCGCGAGCGGCTCAGCGGCAACATCTGCCGGTGCGGCGCCTATCCGAACATCGTCCGGGCGGTGCGGGACGCGAGCGCGCGGCTCGAAGGCGCCGGCGGCCCATCGGCGGAGGAGCCCCGATGAGAAGCTTCCGCTACGAGCACGCCCAGGACGCGGCCACGGCCGTGGCGCTCGGTGCCGCCCCCGGGGCCCGTTTCCTGGGTGGCGGCACCAATCTCGTCGACCTGATGAAGCTCGGCGTCGAACGCCCCGAGCTGCTGGTGGACGTGGGTCGGCTGCCGCACCGCTCGGTGGAGCCCACCGCCACCGGCGGGCTGCTGATCGGGGCCGCGGTGCGCAACAGCGACCTGGCCTGCGACCCCGCGGTGCGCGAGCGCTACCCCGTGCTCGCCCAGGCCCTGCTGTCGGGCGCCTCGCCGCAACTGCGCAACGCGGCGACCGTCGGCGGCAATCTGCTGCAACGCACCCGCTGCCTGTACTTCCAGGACGTCGGCAAGCCCTGCAACAAGCGCTCCCCCGGCTCGGGTTGCCCGGCCCGGGAAGGGGTGCACCGGGATCTCGCGGTGCTGGGCGCGTCGGAGAGTTGCGTGGCCACCCACCCCTCCGACATGGCCGTCGCGCTGGCCGCGCTGGACGCCGAGGTCCATCTGCTGAGCGCGGCAGGGGCCCGGACGGTGCCCGTCGGCGAGCTGTACCGGCTGCCGGACGACCACCCCGAGCGGGACACCGTGCTGGAGCACGGCGAGCTGATCACGCACGTCGAGCTGGGCGAGGTGCCCGAGGCGGCGCACTCGGCGTACCGCAAGGTCAGGGACCGGGCGTCGTTCTCCTTCGCACTGGTCTCGGTGGCCGCGGCGCTGGCGGTGACGGACGGCACGGTCCAGCGGGTGCGGCTGGCCTTCGGCGGGGTGGCCGCCAAGCCGTGGCGGGCCCGGGCCGCCGAGGCGCGGCTGCTGGGCGCACCCGCCGTCGAGCAGGAGTTCGCCGCCGCCGTGGAGACCGAACTCGCCCCCGCCGAACCGCTGCGCGACAACGCCTTCAAGCTGCCCCTGCTGCGGCATCTGGCCGTACGCACCCTGTCCGGCCTGGCCGAACACGCGGCGGGCGGGCCGCTCGGCGGGGAGGACCGATGAGCTCCCCCGCCGCGCCGGGCGAGCCGGTGATCCGGCTGGAGGGGCGCGAGAAGGTCACCGGCGCCGCCCGGTACGCGACCGAGCACCCGGTCGACGGCTGCCGCTACGCCTGGCCGGTGCCCGCCACGATCGCCAAAGGCCGGATCACCTCGATCGACTGCGCCGACGCCCTGGCCGAACCCGGGGTGCTGACCGTCCTGACCCATGAGAACGCGCCACGGCTCGGCGAGAGCGACGACCCCACCCTCCAGGTGCTCCAGTCGCCCCGGGTGGCGCACCGCGGGCAGTACGTGGCGCTCGCGGTGGCGGATTCCTGGGAGGCCGCCCGGGAGGCGGCAGCCAGAGTCCGGGTGGAGTACGCGGCCGAGCCGCACGATGTGGAGCTGAGGTCCACTCACCCGGGCATGTACGCCCCGGAGAGGGTGAACGGCGGCTATCCGGCCGACCGCGTGCGCGGCGACTTCGACGCCGCCTTCGCGGAGTCGGCGGTGCGGGTGGACGCCGTCTACCGCATTCCGGCGCTGCACAACCATCCGATGGAGCCGCATGCCGCCACCGCCGTCTGGGCCGGCGACCGGCTGCGGGTCTACGACTCCAGCCAGGGCGCGAACACCGTCCGGGAGGTGCTCGCCGCCCTGTTCGGCCTGGCGGAGGAGGAGATCACCGTCGTCTCGGAGCACGTCGGCGGAGGTTTCGGCTGCAAGGGCACGCCCCGGCCGCATGTGGTGCTGGCGGTGATGGCGGCCCGGGAGACCGGTCATCCGGTCAAGGTCATGCTGCCCCGGCCGCACCTCGCCGCCGTGGTCGGGCACCGGGCCGCAACCGAGCAGCGGGTGCGGATCGGTGCCGGCTCCGACGGGCGGATCACGGCGCTCGCGCACGAGGTGTTCACCTACAGCTCCTCGGTGCTGGAGTTCGTCGAACAGGCGGCGACCCCGGCTCGGACCATGTACGCCAGTCCCGCCAGCCGCACCACGCACCGGCTGGCCCGGCTCGATGTGCCGACCCCGTCGTGGATGCGGGCGCCCGGCGAGTGTCCGGGGATGTTCGCGCTGGAGTCGGCGATGGACGAGCTGGCGGTCGCCTGCGACATCGACCCGGTGGAGCTGCGGCTGCGCAACGACACCGGCACCGAGCCGGATTCCGGCCGGCCGTTCAGCAGCCGTGGGCTCGCCGCCTGTCTGCGCGAGGGCGCCCGCCGGTTCGGCTGGGCGGGCCGCGACCCCCGGCCGGCCGCCCGTCCCGAGGGGCGGCTGCTGACCGGCACCGGAGTGGCGGCTTCCGGCTATCCGGCGTACATCGCGCCCTCGCAGGCGGAGGCCACCGCGGAGGCGTCGGGCCGCTTTCTGGTGCGGATCGCGGCGACCGACATCGGCACCGGCGCGCGGACCGTGCTGGCCCAGATTGCCGCCGAGGCGCTGGCCGTGCCGATGGAGCTGGTCCGGATCGAGATCGGCCGCACCGATCTGCCCCCGGCCTCGCTGGCGGGCGGCTCCTCCGGCACCGCCTCCTGGGGCTGGGCGGTGCACAAGGCGTGCCGGGCGCTGACGGAGGCCCTGGCGGAACGGAGCGGTCCGCTGCCCGAGTCGGGGCTGTCGGTGCACGCCGACACCGAGGACGACCTGGCCGCCAGGGGGCGGGAGTTCGCCCGGCGGTCCTTCGGCGCCCAGTTCGCCGAGGTGCAGGTGGACATGGACACCGGCGAGACCCGGGTGCGGCGGCTGCTGGGCGTCTTCGCGGCCGGCCGCGTCATCAATCCCGCCACCGCCCGCTCGCAGCTGATCGGCGGCATGACGATGGGCATGTCGATGGCGCTGCTGGAGAGCAGCACCATGGACCCCCGCTTCGGCGACCATGTCGAGCGCGACCTCGCCTCCTACCACCTGGCGGTGCACGCCGACGTACCCGATGTGCAGGCGCACTGGATCGACGAGAGGGACGACCGGCTCAACCCGATGGGCGTCAAGGGCATCGGCGAACTCGGCATCGTCGGCACCGCGGCGGCCGTCGCAAACGCGGTGCGGCACGCCACCGGGGTGCGGATCCGGACCCTGCCGGTCCGCCCCGAGGCGCTGCTGCCCGCGCTCGGCGAGTGGCAGACGGCGGGCGGCTGAGGCCGGCCGCCCCGGCGCAATCCCCGGGCCCGGGCGGCGGTTTCGGGTCCGCCGGCCCGCCGCGGCCTGACGGCGGGCCGGTGGACCCGGCCGTGGGGGACGGGCCGCGCTCAGCCGGCCAGGGCCGGGTAGTCGGTGTAGCCCGTGGCGTCACCGCCGTAGAAGGTGGCCGGGTCGGCCGTGTTGTACGGGCCGCCGGCCGCGAGGCGGCGCGGCAGATCGGGGTTGGCGAGGAAGAGCTGCCCGAAGGCGATCAGGTCCGCGGTGCCGTCCTCGATCAGCGAGAGCTCCTCGGGCCCGGTGGGCCGGCCCTCGGTGTGCGGGTTGAGGATGAAGGTGCCGGAGAACCGCTTCCGCAGGGCGTGGGTGAGGTCGCGGTCGCCGGCCTCCAGTACGTGCAGATAGGCCAGGTCCAGCGGGGCGATCCGCTCCAGGAGTGCCTCGTAGGTGGGGCGCGGGTCGGGCTCGTCGATGTCGTTGGTCGGGGCCCCGGGGGAGATCCGCAGGCCGGTGCGCTCGGAGCCGATCGCGGCGGCGACGGCGGCGGCCACCTCCGCGGCGAACCGGATGCGCCCGGCGGCCGTACCGCCCCATCCGTCGGTGCGCCGGTTGGTGTTGGGCGCGAGGAACTGGTGGATCAGATAGCCGTTGGCACCGTGCAGTTCGACGCCGTCGAAACCCGCCTCGACCGCGTTGCGCGCGGCCGCCACATGGTCGGCGACGGTCTGCTCGATCTCCGCCTCGGTCAGCTCGCGCGGGGTGACGAAGTCCTTCATGCCGTCAGGGGTGAAGAGCTGTCCGCGCGCCGCGACCGGGGACGGAGCCACCGGCACCATGGCGTCGGGCAGCAGGACCGGGTGGCCGACGCGGCCGGTGTGCATCAGCTGGAGGAAGATCCGGCCGCCCTCGGCGTGCACCGCGTCGGTCACCTTGCGCCAGGCCGCGACCTGTTCGGCGCTGTGCACGCCGGGAGTGAACGGGTACCCCTGTCCTATGACCGACGGCTGGGTGCCCTCGGTGATGATCAGGCCGGCGGAGGCGCGCTGCGCGTAGTACTCCGCTGTCAGCTCCGACACCAGTCCGCCATAGGCGCGACTGCGCGTCATCGGCGCCATCACGACGCGGTTGGCGAGCGTCGCGCCGGCGAGGTTGATCGGGTCGAATGCGCTGGTCATGGCTGTCCCCTCGATAATTAATTGGCCGACCAATCAATTGCCTGCGGCCACTGTAGCGCATTACTTGGCCGGCCAACATAATGGGCGGAGCAGACCACGACACCGCAGGAGCACGCGCATGCCCGACCCCTCTTCCACGCCCGCAGGTTCCACGCCCACCGGCCCGGACGACGCCTCCCCCGCCCCGCGTCAGGACGTCCCCGACGACGGCCGGATCAGCCACGCCATCGCCCGCGTGGCCCGGGCCCACCGCTTCACCGCCGGACAACTGCTGCGCCGCCTCGGCCTGTACGCCGGGCAGGAGCTGTTGATGATGCGGCTGTGGGAGGCCGGCCCGCAGCGCCAGTCGGAGCTGATCAGGCTGCTGGGCCTGGACCCGTCGACGGTGACCCGCATGGTGCAGCGGCTGGAGCAGGCCGGGCTGGTCAGCCGGACCGCCGATCCGGCCGACCGGCGGGCCGTGCTGGTCACGACCACGCCGGCGGGTCAGGCCCTGCGCGGCGAGGTGGCGCAGGTGTGGCAGGAGCTGGAGGACCGCACTCTCGCCGGCCTCGGCGAGGCCGACCGCCGCGAGCTGGCCCGGCTGCTGGAGCTGGTCGAGGCCAATCTGACCACCGGCTGATCCGCGCGGATCCACCCGGCGGCACGTGCCGCTGGACCGTGACGGCCGGGCCGGTGACGTCGTTCACCCAATGTCCCGTCCGGTCACCCGCCGGTTGACGGGACGCGGATTTCACGGCGGACGGCCGGACCCGCGGCCCGGTCGGTGCGGAGGGGGCGGACATGGACGAAGCTGTGGCGTATCCGTACGAAGGAGCGGCGCGCGGGGTGCCCGGCTCGCGCGGCGGAAAGCCCGGTGCGCGCGGCGAGAAAAAGCCCGGTGCGCGCGGTGAAAAAACGGTCCCGCTACCCCCGGCCTCGGCGCAGGCGTCGCCGACCGGCTCGGAGGTGGGCGAGGAGCTGACCGAGGCGTACTGGGCGACCTGGGACGGCGCCGCGTCCCGCACCAGCCTGTGGCGGATCATGCGACGGCTGCCGGCGATCTGCCGGCGAGTGCTGCTGATGGCCTGGGGCGCCGACCCGCGCGCCACGGCCGCGGTGGTCGTGGCGCAGCTGGCCTCGGCGACCATGGCCGCCTTCGGGCTGCTGGCCTCCGTCGGCGTGCTCCAGGCCCTGTTCGCGCAGGGAGCCACCCCGGAGCGGGTGCGGGCGGCCCTCCCGTCGCTGCTCCTGGTCGCGGTGCTGCTGATGGCCCGGGCCCTGCTGGACACCGCGGTGGCGCTGAGCGAGGCGCGGCTGACGCCGAAGATCCGGCGGACCGTGGAGGCGGACTTCCTGCGGCTGACCGCGCATGTGCGGCTGGAGGCGGTCGACGACGCGCACTGGTCGGACGACTCCAACCGCGCCTACGACCGCGGTCTGTACTACACCCGGCAGTCCATCAGCCAGATCATCCAGCTGGCCTCGGCGCTGCTCGGCCTGGCCGGCGCCGCCGGGGTGCTGACGGTGCTCCACCCGTTACTGCTGCCGCTGCTGCTGGCCTCGGTCGTCCCGCAGGGCCTGGCGGCGGTGCGCTCGGCGCGGACCCGGTTCCTGTCCCAGGTCCGGTACAGCACCCTGCAGCGCCGCATCCGGATGTTCAGCTGGCTGCTGCTGGACCGCAGCGCGGCCGCGGAGCTGCGCTCCTGCACCGCGCAGTCGGCGCTCCTGGGCGAGCACGAGCGGATCGCCCGGCTGATCGAGGCCGAGGACGCCCGGCTGGGCCGCCAGGAGGCGGCGACCGGGCTGCTGGGCCGGGCGGTCGGCGGCGCGGCCACGGCCCTGACCTACACCGCGCTGATCTGGATGACCACCGCCGGCTGGCTGCCGCTGGCCGCGGGGGGCGGGGCCGTGCTGGCCATCCGGGCGAGTCAGGGCACCCTGTCGCGTGCCGTGCTGGCCACCCACTACGTCTACGAGCACGCCCTGTGGGTGGAGGACCTGATCGGCTTTCAGAAGCGGTGCCGTACCCTCAGCCCGCGGCGCACCGGCCGCCCGGCCCCCGACACGGTGAAGACCGTCACGGTCGAGGACCTGATCTATGCCTACCCGGACGCCCCCGGCCCCGCCCTGCGCGGCGTGTCCATGACGCTGCACGCGGGCTCCACGGTGGCGTTCGTGGGGGCCAACGGCTCCGGCAAGTCGACCATGTCCAAGCTGCTGGCGGGGCTGTACGAGCCGAGGTCGGGGGCGATCCGCTGGGACGGCACGGATCTGCGCGAGGTCGATGCCGAGACCGTGCAGCGCCGGGTGGCGATGGTCCTCCAGGACCCGGTCAAGTGGCCGCTGTCGGCGCTCGCCAACATCACCGTCTCGACCGGCACGATCACCGACGCCGATCCGGAACGGGCCCGGGACGCGGCGGTGGAGTCCGGCGCCGACCGGATCATCGCCTCGCTGCCGCACGGCTGGGCGACCCCGCTGTCCAAGCGGTTCAAGGAGGGCAGCGAGCTGTCGGGGGGCAACTGGGCGAAGTTCGCGGTGGCCCGCGGGCTCTACAAGGACGCCGCCGTGCTGATCCTCGACGAGCCGACCGCGAACATGGACCCGCGCGCCGAGCACGCCGTCTACACCTCCGTGCTGCACGGCCGCCGGAACCCGGACCGGATCACCATCCTGATCTCGCACCGGCTGGCGAGCGTCGTCGACTGCGACCACATCTACGTCTTCCAGGACGGCCGGATCGTGGAGTCCGGCGACCACGCGGAGCTGATGGCGCTGGGCGGCGAGTACGCACAGATGTTCACCCTCCAGGCGGCCGCCTACCGCACGGCGTGAGCCCACGGCCGGCCCGGCCCACCCGTCCCGCCGCGGCGGCCGGGCGGCCCGGCGGAATCTGGGTTTTGATCACCCCATGGCCTCTCCCCCGTCCCCACCCGCGGCCGAGCCGGTGCTGCCGCGGCTGGAGCCGATGCTGGCCACTCCCGGGCCGCTGCCGACCGCCGCCGGCTGGGCGTACGAGGTCAAGTGGGACGGCGCGCGGGCCCTGGTCTACCTGCCCGGGGACGGCAGCACCGAGCTGATCAGCCGCAGCGGGCGCCGGGTCACCGCCGGCTATCCGGAGCTCGCGGCCCTGGCCGCCCCCGGCCTGGCCGCGGTGCTGGACGGGGAGATCGTCGCTCTCGACGAGCGGGGCCGCCCGGACTTCTCCCGGATGCAGCAGCGCATGGGGCTCACCCGGCCGACCGCGGTCCGCACCGCCGCCCGCGCCTGCCCCGTCACCCTGATGCTCTTCGACGTCCTCCACCTCGCCGGACGCTCCACGCTCGATCTGCCCTACACCGAACGGCGGCAGCTGCTGGAGGAGCTGGCCGTGGAGGGCCCGCACGCGGCCACCCCGCCGTACTGGCCGCCGGGAGAGGGCCGCAGCGCGCTGGAGTGGACCCGGGAGCACGGCCTGGAAGGCGTCATCGCCAAGCGCGCCGGCTCCCGCTACGAACCGGGCCGCCGATCGCGGAACTGGATCAAGACCAAGCATGTGCGCACCGTCGACATCGTGATCGGCGGCTGGGTGGCGGCGGACGAACGGGCCACCGTGGTGCGTTCGCTGCTGATCGGCGTGGAGCAAGCCGCCGGCAGGGGACTGCGCTACGCCGGTTCGGTGGGGACCGGGTTCTCCGTTGCCGAGAGCCGCCGGCTGGCCGGTCTGCTGCGTGACCGGGCGAGCACCGTGCCGCCGTTTCAGGACAGCGCCGCCATCGAACTCACCCATCCCGTCAACTGGGTGCTGCCCACGCTCCGTGGTGAGGTGGAGTACCTCGAATGGACCCGTGGCGGACGGCTGCGCGCCCCGGTCTGGCGCGGTCTGCGCGGCCCCGGGGACGTGGCACCGTACTGAATCGGCCCCCATCGGACACCCTGGTGCACACCGCGAATCGGGGACATGTGAAAGTGGTTCTCGGCAGCAGTGGATCGAGGGCAGGAGCCGCGCGTGCAGACCCGTACCGCACTGGTCGAGAATCTGATGGAACGCTTCCCTCATGTGCCGCGGGAAGCCGTCATCAAGGAGGATCTGCTGCGCGGCGGAATCGCCTTCGACGATTCCGCGCTCAGTGGTAACGAAGGCGGCGACGTCAAGCCGAAGTCGTACTTCATCTTCTCCTTCGACCACCGCACACTGCCCGAATTGGGGGCCGCGGCGCTCAACCGGCCGCCGGAGGAGATCGTGCTGACCGGTGGTCCGTACGAACTGCGGCGCACGGTGGTGTCGGTGCGGGTCAATCCCGATTCACCGTATCGGGTCAAGCCCGGTGACTCGGGTGCGCTGGGGCTCTATCTGGACGGGGTGCGGATCGCCGATGTGGGTCTGCCGCCGATGCCGGAGTACTACCGGCACACACTGGCGAGCGGCAAGTCGGTGATGGAGGTGGCGCCGACCATTCAGTGGGGCTATCTCATCTATCTGACGGTCTTCCGGGTGTGCCAGTACTTCGGCGCGAAGGAGGAGTGCCAGTACTGCGACATCAACCACAACTGGCGTCAGCACAAGGCGGCCGGGCGCCCGTACACCGGGGTGAAGCCGGTGGAGGAGGTGCTGGAGGCGCTGGAGATCATCGACCGGTACGACACCGCGCGCGCCTCGACCGCGTACACCCTCACCGGCGGTGCGATCACCTCCAAGGTCCAGGGGCGCGACGAGGCCGATTTCTACGGGCAGTACGCCCAGGCCATCGAGGAGCGCTTCCCGGGCCGGTGGATCGGCAAGGTGGTCGCGCAGGCCCTTCCGAAGGAGGATGTGCGGCGGTTCCATGACTACGGCATCCGCATCTACCACCCCAATTACGAGGTGTGGGACGAGCGGCTGTTCCACCTGTACTGCCCGGGCAAGGAGCGGTATGTGGGCCGCGACGAGTGGCACCGGCGCATTCTGGATTCAGCCGAGATCTTCGGTGCGCGGAATGTGATCCCGAATTTTGTCGCCGGTGTCGAGATGGCCGAGCCGTTCGGTTTCACGACGGTCGACGAGGCGATCGATTCGACCGCCGAGGGACTTCGGTTCTTCATGTCGCGGGGTATCACGCCGCGGTTCACGACCTGGTGCCCGGAACCGACCACACCACTGGGCAAGGCGAATCCGCAGGGCGCGCCGCTCGAATACCACATCAGGCTGCTGGACGTGTACCGCGCGACGCTGGAGGAGTTCAACCTGACCTCGCCGCCCGGCTACGGCCCGCCCGGGCCGGGGCGCGCGGTGTTCTCGGTGTCCTCCTTCATGGACAGCCTGCCGCTGCGCGAGGACGCGCCGGGCGAGGACATGCCGCGCGAGGGGGCCGAACTCCCGGCCGGCTGACCGGTGGTGGTGACGGTGCGCTGCGCGGAGAAGCCGCCCCAGGTGCCGTCGGGGAGCTTGGCGCGGATCCTGACCCGGTAGGCCGCGGCCGGCCTGGCGCCGATGTAGAGGCTGTAGCCGGCCCGGCCCCGGGGCGCGTCGGCTCCCCACACCACGGTCGTGGTGAATCTTCCGTCCAGGTAGATCTGGTACTCCGTGACCTCCCCGCCGGTCTCCGGCGGGGTCCAGGACAGATCGAGGTAGTGGGTGCCCTGCTCGCTGCGCGCCGTCACCTTCAGGCGGGTGGGGGCCGGGCCGGCGCCGGCCGGTGCCGAGGCGGTTCTCAGGCGCACCGCCGGGCTGGCCGGCGAGAGGTTGTCGGCCGCGTCGCGTGCCTTGACGGTGAAGGTGTAGTCGGTGCCCGGCCGCAGCCCGGTGATCTGTGCGGTGGTCTCGTCCCCGGGGACGCTGTGGATCTTCGAGTCGCCCTGGTAGATGTCGTAACTGGCCACCTTCCGGTCGTCCGTCGAGCGGCGCCAGCCGAGGGTGGCCGCGCCGGCGCCGTCGGCGCGCCCGCGCAGCCGTGCCGGGCGGGTGGGCGGCTTCCGGTCATCGGCGGCTGAGGAGAGCGTGGTGACGGATATCTGCGCGCTGGGCGGCGAGAGATGACCGGCGGCGTCCCGGGCGCGCACGGTGAAGCGGTAGACCGAGGCGGGCCTCAGGCCGGTGATGTCGACCATGTGCCGCGGCGCCGCCACCTCCTTGACCTTGGTGCCGCCGCGGTAGATCTCGTATCCGGTCACGCCCGTGTCATCGCTGGAGGGTTTCCACATCACATGCGCCGAGGTGGCGCTGCCGGCCTGGACGGTGACGCCGGTGGGGGTGGCGGGCGGCCGGGAGTTGCGGCCCTCGTCCGCGCCGCAGGCGGTCAGCGCGAGGGCGCAGGCCAGGGCCGTCCACGCGGGCTCGGAACACCGTCTCACCGTCATGCCTCCCGCACCCCCGGCGCAATGGTCTAGACATATATGACACAGTCGGCACCCGGGCGGCAAGGGTCGGGCATGCGGCAAAACCTAGGCTGATTAATCGTTTGCCTAGGGCCTCTAGGCATTGTTAGCGTCCGCCACATGAGGTCAGTGAACGAGCGGGACATCCGCGGATCATTCGTCAATTGCTCGAAGGGAGAGGCCACTCGCCTGGCAGTGCCCCGGGAGCTGTCCGAGCAGCCCTGGGAGGACCTGGACTTCCTGGGATGGCGGGACCCGGCGGCGCCGGACCGCGGCTACCTCGCGGTCGAACGCGACGGCCGGCTCATCTGCGTCGAGCTGCGGTCCTCCAACCAGCACCACGGCTTCCTGCGCCGAGGCATGTGCTCGGTCTGCCTGACCACACACCCGGGCAACGGCGTCTCCCTGATGGCCGCGCGCAAGGCCGGCGCGGCCGGCCGCCAGGGCAATTCGGTCGGCCTGTACATCTGCTCCGACCTGGCGTGCTCGCTGTACGCGCGGGGCAAGAAGACGCCGCCGACCGGGGTGCGCATCGAGGAGTCGCTCACCGTCGAGGAGAAGGCGGCCCGCGTCAGGACCCACCTGTTCACCTTCCTGGACAAGCTCTTCGCCTGAGGCGGCCGAAACGGCCGAACGGACGGAAGCGGCCCGACGGGACGCACCGGGGTCAGGCGGGACGCGCCGGGGTCAGGCGGGACGCGCCGGGGTCAGGCGCCGAACCAGCCGGCCACGTCGACCCGCAGTCCGCTCGCCGGAGCCATGGTGCGCAGGTCCGCCTCCAGGGCGTCCAGCCGCTCGCCCCCCAGCTCCCGGGCCCACTGGGCCCGGAGCTCGTCGAAGACGGCGGCGGACCGGAGCAGGGCGTCGACGCCGTGCGGGGTCAGCCGGATCACTTTGCGCCGCGCGTCGCGCACATCGCCGGCGCGTTCCACATAGCCCAGCGCCTCCAGCCGGTCCGCGGTCTTCCCCGCCGCCTGCTTGGACACCCCGAGCCGCCGCCCCAGCTCACTGGCGGTGGTCCCGTCCGGGCCGATGGTCTGCATCGCGAGACCGAAGGCCGGCCGCAGGTCAGGGTGGCCCTGCCGGGCCAGCTCGGCGTGCAGTTGGTCGATGAGCGAGCGAAAGCCCGCGAAGAGCAGCAGGGGCAGCTCGAAGCCGCGGCCGGCCGGGCCGGCCGACGAGGATCCGGAATCAGTCATGGGCGCGGGCCATCGCGGAAGGGTCCTTGCAGAACTCGACAACCTTCTTTACTTTTCGTCAACCACGTTGTCCATTCTAGGACCGGCGGCCCTGCCCGCGTCCATGCCGCCACGCCCCGCGCACCGGAGGATTCCCGCGGGTTCTTCCGCCTGGCACCCGCACGCCTGACGCCGGGTCAGGAAGATCGGCAGCATCCGCGTATGTCGCGATAAGACGCCGCCCAGATCAGCAATCTTTTCGGCAAATACTGATCAAGTTCTCGCATTTTCTTGCCATTGCCGTCACGCTCACAGCGACTTTCAGTCACTCCCCCCATCAAGGAGACAGCGTGATATCGACCCCCGCACACCGGCGTCGGATAGCCGCGGCGGCCCTCGCGGCCGCCTCCGCCCTGGTCGCGGCCGGACTGCAGACCAGCCAGACCGCCGTCGCCCAGCCCGGCCGGGCCTCGATCGTCGCGGACGCCAAGGCCAACGTGGCCCGGCACGCCGCCACTTCCGGATTCGGCGCCGGCCAGACCCTGAAGGTCAAGGACGTGGTGATCGACCCGGACGGCACCCAGCACGTCCGCTTCGACCGCACCTATCGCGGCCTGCCCGTCATCGGCGGTGACCTCGTCGTGCACCAGACGCGGAATGGCAAGTACCAAGGGCTCAGCCGGGCGAGAGCCCGGAAGGTGGCCGTGAAGTCCACCGCACCCGCCGTCTCCCCGCAGCGCACCGCGGCCGCCGCGCTGAAGAGCGCGGCGGGCGTGCGGCACGCCAAGTCCACCCCCGAGCTGGTCGTCTGGGCCGCCGACGGCACCCCGCGCCTGGCCTGGCAGACCACGGTGCGGGGCACCGGCGCGCAGGGCCAGCCGATGGGGCGGGTGATCGTCACCGACGCCACCACCGGCAAGCGCATCGAGTCCTACGCGGCCGAGCACCAGGCCACCGGAATCGGCCACTCCGAGTACACCGGCGATGTCCCGATCGACACCACCCAGCAGGCGGACGGCAGCTACGCGCTGAAGGACCCGCTGCGCGGCACCATCACCAAGGACGCGCACAACGCGTCGAGCAGCTCGCTCAACGCCTCCTCCGGCACGCTCTTCACCGACGCGGACAACGAGTGGGGCGACGGGAAGAAGTTCTCCACCGACCGCTCCACCGCCGCCGTCGACGCCCACGTCAACACCGCCTGGACGTACGACTACTACAAGAGCACCTTCGGCCGGAACGGCATCAAGAACGACGGCAAGGGCGCCACCGTCTTCGTCCACGTCGGCACCAACTGGGACAACGCCCAGTGGTCCGACTCCTGCTTCTGCATGATGACGGGCGACGGCGACGGCTCCGTCGACCCGGAGCAGGTGGACCTGGACACCATGGGTCATGAGATGACGCACGGTGTCACCAGCGCCACGGCCAACCTGCGCTACAGCGGCGAGTCCGGGGGCCTGAACGAGGCGACCAGCGACATCTTCGGCACCATGGTCGAGTGGTACGCCGACAACAGCCTCGACACCCCTGACTACCTCTTCAGCGACCAGTCCACCCCGCCGTGGCTGCGCCGCTTCGACAAGCCCTCCCTGGACGGCCGGTCCGTCGACTGCTGGAGCCGCAAGGTCGGCCAGAAGGACGTCCACCTCTCCTCCGGCGTGGGCAACCACTGGTTCTACCTGGCCAGCGAGGGCAGCGGCGCCAAGACCATCAACGGCGTCTCGTACTCCAGCCCGACCTGCGACAACTCCTCGGTCACCGGGGTCGGCAACCAGAAGGTCGCGAACATCTGGTACCGCGCGCTGACCGTCTACATGACGTCCACCACGGACTACAAGGGCGCTCGCGCCGCCAGCCTGAAGGCCGCCACCGACCTGTACGGCGCCACCAGCCCCGAGTACAAGGCGGTCGCCGCCGCCTGGACCGCGGTCGCCGTCAACTAGCGGCCGGCACGAGCGGTACGAGCTGATCCGGCGGCCGCGCCGGCGGCGGAGGTGCGCGGTCGGTCCATCCGGCCGCGCACCACCCAGGAGACGGCTCAGCCCTCCTGGGACTCCTTCCGCGACTCCTCGATGATGCGGTGGGAGAGCAGCGAGTGCGCCAGGGTGCCGCCCGCGCACACCGCCGCCGCCACCAGCCCGGTCTCGGCTATCTCCTCGGCGGTCGCGCCGGCCGCCAGAGCTCCGCGGGTGTGGTTGTCGATGCAGTAGGAGCAGCGGGTGGCGGTGGCGACCGCCAGCGCGATCAGCTCCCGCTGTTTGCGGGGCACCGCGCCGCCGTCGCGGAACGCCGCCTCGTGGAACTTCATGAAGGCATCGCCCTCGGTGGGTGCCAGGCCGAGGACCGCGGGAATGCGTGCCAGGTCAGAGGGATCTTGGTAGCTCATGCGGTGATCCAAGCAGCGGCCGTGAGCAGGGGCCACCGGTTTCGCGAAATGCCGGAGGGGCGGCGGCCGAGGTGGCGGACGGCGGCACACGAGGCACGGCCTAAGCTGGCAGCAGATGCGACGCAAGACACCGGTGCCCCCCGCACCCCTCCCCCAGCGCGACGGGATCGACCCCGTCCGGTTGCGGCTGCCCGCGGACGGCCCCTGGGCGACGGTCCGCGACCACCTGATCGAGCGCATTCCGGCACTCGGCGAGCGGCTGGTCGACGCCATGCTGCGGGAGGGCGGGATCGTCGGCGTGGACGGGCCGCTGACCCCGGAGACGCCCTTCGCCCCGGGCGCGTACCTCTGGTTCTACCGGCCGCTGGAGGCCGAGGTACCGGTCCCCTTCGAGCTGGAGGTCCTCTACCGCGACGAGGCGCTGCTGGTGGTGGACAAGCCGCACTTCCTCTCCACCACCCCGCGGGGCCGGCACGTGGCCGAGACGGCCCTGGTCCGGCTCCGCCGCGAGCTGCGGCTGCCCACCCTCAGCCCCGCGCACCGCCTGGACCGGCTGACCGCGGGCGTGGTGATGTTCGTGATCCGCCCGGAGCACCGCAGGGTCTACCAGTCGCTCTTCCAGGAGCGGAAGGTCCGCAAGGAGTACCAGGCCGTCGCCCCCTTCGTGCCCGGCCTGGACCTGCCGCGCTCGGTGCGCAGCCGCATCGTCAAGGAGCGGGGGGTGATCGCCGCGCGTGAGGTGCCCGGCCCGCCCAACAGCGACAGCCTGATCGAGCTGGCCGAGCACCGGGACGGGCTGGGCCGCTACCGGTTGCTGCCGGTCACCGGGCGCACCCATCAGCTGCGGCTGCACATGAGCACGCTCGGCATCCCGATCCTGGGGGATCCGGTCTACCCGGTGGTCACCGACCCGGCCGCGGACGACTTCAGCAGGCCGCTCCAGCTGCTGGCCCGGACGCTTGAGTTCACCGACCCGCTGACCGGCCGGGAGCACCGGTTCGTCAGCCGGCGCACCCTCCAGGCGTGGACGGCTCACCAGGAGTGGGCCGGTCCGCCGGCGGGGGCCCGCTCACGGCCCTGACCGCGTTCGGCCGGTGACGCCGGCGGCGACGCCACGCGGACGAGTTCTCCCGGCACCAGGCATGCGATCCGGGGTGTGCGGGGACAAGCGACGCATGACCAAGCCCGATCGCAGCAAGCCCAGGCTCCCGGTCGACATCCGCGCCTGCCTGTTCGACCTCGACGGCGTCCTGACCAAGACGGCCGTGGTGCACGCCGCGGCCTGGCAGGAGACCTTCGACGAGTTCCTGCGCAGGCATGATCCGGCCGGCTTCCGGCCCTTCGACCCGGTGACGGACTACGACGAGTACGTGGACGGGCGGCCGCGGGCCGACGGCGTCCGCACCTTCCTCGCGTCGCGGGGCATCGAGCTCCCCGAGGGCTCCGCCGACGATCCACCCGACCGGGACACCGTCTGGGGCATCGGCAACCGCAAGAACCTCCTGGTGCTGCGGAAGATCCGCGAGCAGGGCGTCGAGGTCTATCCCGGCTCGGTGCGTTTCCTCCAGGCGGTGCGGGCGGCCGGACTGCGCACCGCGGTGGTCTCCTCCAGCGCCAACTGCCGGGAAGTCGTCGCCGCCACCGGCATCGGGGAGTATCTGGAGGTGGTGGTGGACGGCAAGGTCGCCGCCGCTCGCGGGCTGCCGGGCAAACCGCGGCCGGACACCTTCCTCGCGGCGGCCCACGAACTGGGCGTGCGCCCCGCCGAGGCGGCCGTCTTCGAGGACGCGCTGGCCGGGATGGACGCCGGGCGGGCCGGCCGCTTCGGCCGGGTGATCGGGGTCGACCGGGTCGGGCAGGCCGAGGCCTTGCGCCGGCACGGCGCCGACGTCGTCGTCACCGACCTCGCCGAGCTGCTGGAGGACGACCGGTGATCACCCACGACGCGTACGCCGTCGAACCCTGGTGCCTGCGGGAGACCGAGCTGCACCTCGACGTGCTGCCGCAGAGCGAGTCGCTGTTCGCGCTCTCCAACGGCCACGTCGGGTGGCGCGGCAATCTGGACGAGGGCGAGCCGCACGGGCTGCCCGGCTCCTACCTCAACGGAGTGCACGAGCTGCGCCCGCTGCCGTACGCCGAGGCCGGCTACGGCTACCCCGAGTCGGGCCAGACCATGATCGACGTCAGCAACGGCAAGGTCATCCGGCTGCTGGTCAACGACGAACCGTTCGATCTGCGCTACGGCAAGCTCCACCACCACGAGCGGACCCTGGACATGCGCGCCGGGGTGCTGCGCCGCACCTGCGAGTGGACCTCGCCCGCGGGGAACACGGTGCGGGTGCGCTCCACCCGGCTGGTCTCCTTCACCCAGCGGGCGGTGGCCGGGATCGCCTACGAGGTGGAGGCGGTGGACTCCGAGGTGCGGGTGGTGATCCAGTCCGAGCTGGTCGCCAACGAGCAGTTGCCGCGGACCGGCGGTGATCCGCGGGTCGCCGCCGCCCTGGAGTCGCCGCTGGAGCCGGAGGACCACGCCGCCGAGGGCACCCGGCTGCGGCTGGTGCACCGCACCCGGCGCAGCGGGCTGCGGATCGCGACCGCCGCCGACCACGAGGCGACCGCGCCAGGCGCGGTGCGCACCCACAGCGAGAGCAGCGACGACCTGGGCCGGCTCACCGTCACCACCGTGCTGGCGCCCGGTCAGGCGCTGCGGCTGGAGAAGCTGGTGGCCTACGGCTGGTCCGGTCAGCGGTCGCTGCCCGCGGTCCGCGATCAGGTGGACGCGGCGATCGCCGGGGCCCGCAGCACCGGCTGGCAGGGGTTGCTGGAACAGCAGCGCGGCTATCTCGCCGACTTCTGGAACCGGGCCGATGTGGAGGTGGACGGAGACGCGGAGATCCAGCAGGCGGTCCGCTTCGCGCTGTTCCACGTCCTCCAGGCGGGTGCGCGCAGCGAGGAGCGGGCCATCCCGGCGAAGGGGCTGACCGGCTCGGGGTACGACGGGCACTCGTTCTGGGACACCGAGCTGTTCGTGCTGCCGCTGCTGACGTACACCTCGCCGGAGTCGGTGGCCGAGGCGCTGCGCTGGCGGCAGGCCACCCTGCCGGCCGCCCGGGAGCGCGCCGGTCAGCTCGGGCACCGGGGTGCCGCCTTCCCGTGGCGCACCATCGACGGGGCCGAGTGCTCCGGCTACTGGCCGGCGGGGACCGCCGCGTTCCATGTGAACGCCGCCATCGCCAGTGCGGTGGTGCGCTACGTCTCCTGTACCGGCGACGAGGACTTCGCCCGGGACACCGGGGTGGAGCTGCTGGTGGAGACGGCCCGGCTGTGGCGCTCACTGGGCCACCACGACCATCACGGGCGCTTCCACATCGACGGAGTGACCGGCCCGGACGAGTACAGCGCGCTCGCGGACGACAACGTCTACACCAACCTGATGGCCCAGGCGAACCTGCGGGACGCCGCCGACCTGGCCGAGCGCTATCCCGAGCAGTCCTCGGCGCTGGGCGTCGACGACGAGGAGGCGGCGGCCTGGCGGGACGCGGCCGAGGCGATGAGCATCCACTTCGACCCGGTGCTGGGGGTGCATGAGCAGTCGCGCGGCTTCACCAGCCACCAGGTGTGGGACTTCGCGAACACCCGGCCGGATCAGTACCCCCTGATGCTGCACTTCCCCTACTTCGACCTGTACCGCAGGCAGGTGGTCAAGCAGGCGGATCTGGTGCTGGCGATGTGCATGCGCCCGGACGCCTTCGAGCCGGAGCAGAAGGCGCGGAACTTCGCGTACTACGAGGCGCTGACGGTCCGGGACTCCTCGCTGTCGGCCTGCTGCCAGGCGGTGATCGCGGCCGAGGTCGGCCATCTGCGGCTGGCTTACGACTATGTCGGGGAGACGGCGCTGATGGATCTGAAGGACCTGGAGAACAACACCCGCGACGGGCTGCACATCGCCTCCCTCGCGGGCACCTGGCTGGGGCTGGTCGCGGGCTTCGGCGGTATGCGGCACCTCGACGGCACGCTGCAGTTCGCCCCCAAGCTCCCCGAGAAGCTCACCGGGCTGGCGTTCACCGTGCAGATGATGGGCCGCCGGCTGCGGGTGGACATCACCGACAAGGTGGCGACCTACACCCTGGTGGACGGCTCCCCGCTGGAGATCCTCCACTACGGGCAGTCGCTGCGGCTCACCAGCGGCGGGTCGCAGTCGCGGCCGGTGCCGGAACCGCCCGTGCTGGCCGAGCCGCAGCAGCCACCGAGCCGCCGCCCCCGCCACCGCTGATCCTCCCCCGCGCATCGGAGGGGTCAGCGGCCGGCGGACCGCTCCCGGCCCTCGCGCAGGAAGCGGTGCAGGCGCTGCCAGGGCCAGGCGTTGATGACGTCGTCCTTGGTCAGCCAGCCGCGCTGGGCGGTGCCCACCCCGTACCGCATGTGCGCCATATGGGTGGTGGCATGGGCGTCGGTGTTCACGGCGAACTTCACGCCGTACCGCTTGGCGCGCAGGATGTCCTCGTCGCACAGGTCCAGGCGCTCCGGGTGCCCGTTGATCTCCAGGGCGGTGCCGGTCCTGGCGCAGGCTTCGAAGACCGCGTCGAAGTCGGCGTCGATTCCCGGCCGCTTGCCGATCCGCCGGGTCGTCGGATGGCCGATGATCGCGACGTAGGGGTTCTCGCAGGCGCGGATGAGCCGCCGGGTCAGCGCCTCGCGGCTCTGCTTGAAGTGCGAGTGGACGGAGGCCACGCACACGTCGAAGCCGGCGAGGAAGTCGCCGGGCCAGTCCACCTCGCCCTCCGGGCCGATGTTGAGCTCGGTGCCGTGCAGCAGCCGCATCCCGCGCCGGGAGCGGTCGAGCTCGCGCAGGTGCTCCCGCTGGGCCAGGATCTTCTCGTCCGTCATCCGCTGCATGACGAGGTCCGGGGCATGGTCGGTGACGGCGTAGTACGCGTAGCCGCGGGCGGCCGCGGCGGCGACCATGTCCTCCAGCGAGGCGAGGCCGTCGGTCAGGTCGGTGTGGCTGTGCAGGTCGCCGCGCATGTCGTCCTCGGTGAGCAGATCGGGCAGCTCGTCGCGGAGCCCGGCGGCGATCTCCCCGCGGTCCTCGCGCAGCGGTGGCGGGATCCAGGGCAGGCCGAGCCGGGCGTAGATCTCCTCCTCGGTCTCGGAGGTGATCTTCTTTCCGCTCTTGGCGTGGAAGAGGCCGTACTCGGAGAGCTTCAGCTTGTGGCGCACCGCGATCTCCCGGGTGCGGATGTTGTGGGCCTTGCTCCCCGTGAAGTACTGCAGACCGGCGCCCCAGGCGTCCGGCGGCAGCACCCGCAGGTCGACCTGGAGGCCCTTGGTGGTGCGGATCGAGGTCTTCTTCTCGCCGTGCGCGATGACGTCGGCGGTGTACGGCAGCTCGCTGAAGGCGGTCATGAAGGGGGCCGAGCGGTCCGCGGCCACCAGGATGTCGACGTCGCCGATGGTCTCGCTCATGCGGCGCAGCGACCCGGCGTAGGCGCACCGGACGCAGCCGGGTACCTGGGAGAGGTCGGCGACGACCTGGTCGGCGACGTCCATCGCGGCGCTGAGCAGGATGCGGCCGCCCGCCTTCTGCATCAGCGCGATGCCGTGCAGGATGTTCTCCTCGGTCTTCTCGCCGAAACCGCGCAGGTCGCGCAGGCGTTCGGTGTGGACCGCGTCGAGCAGCCCGTCCACCGAGGAGACGCCCAGCTCCTGGTAGAGGGTCATGGCCTTCTTCGGCCCGAGGGTGGGGATGGCCATCAGCTGCCGGACGCCGGCGGGGACCGCGGCCCGGGTCGACTCGATGGTGGAGACCCGTCCGGTGCGCAGGTATTCGATGACCTTGTCGGCGATCGACCGGCCGACGTTGGGGATCTCCCGCAGCCCTTTGGCGTCGAGTTTCGACACATCCGCGTGGTAGCCGCCGATGGCTCGGGCGGCCTTCTCGTAGGCGCGTGCCTTGAAGGCGTCACCGCCGGTGATCGCGATGAGGTCGGCGTACTCCTGGAGCATCGAGGCGACATCGTCATTGGGCCGGGCCATGCTCCCCGGAGTGCCCCGCTCGGGGCGAACGACACCTCCCGCCGGGGCCCGGCGGATCACCACTGGTAGGGGGTTTCCGGACAGCGCGGGGCGAGGGCATTCCCGGGGCTATGCCGGGCGGGGCGAAATGATTATCGTTAGCGCGGCCATGTCGGCGACCCCCCACGGAGCGGCACCATGCCCAGAACAGAGCAGAGTTACGGCGGCGCGAGAAGCCTGGTCGCCGGAAGCGGCCGGCGGCCGGTGGACCGCCCGCCGTCGCCGGCGGCCGAAGCAGTCGGCGGAACGATGGCGGCCCGGGCCGGCCAGGCGGCCATGGTGCTCCTCGCCCTCGCGGCGGCCGTGGTGCTGGGGGCCGGACGGTGGCTGGACTCCCCCGCCCTCCAGGCGTGGCGGACGGTCTGCGTCGCGATCGCGCTCCAGGCCCTGCCCTTCCTGCTGCTGGGCACAATCCTCTCGGCGGCCATCAACGCCTTCGTCCCAGCCGAGGCCTTCGCCAAGGCACTGCCCAGGAAGCCCGCCCTGGCGGTCCCGGTGGCCAGCGCGGCGGGCGTCGTGCTGCCGGGGTGCGAATGCGCCTCGGTCCCGGTGGCCGGAAGCCTGATGCGGCGCGGGGTGCCGCCCGCCGTGGCGCTGACCTTCCTGCTCTCGGCGCCCGCGGTCAACCCCATCGTGCTGACCGCGACCGCGGTGGCCTTCCCCGGCGCGCCCGAGATGGTGGTGGCCCGGCTGATCACCTCGCTCGCCGTCTCGGCGGCGATGGGCTGGCTGTGGATCGCCTTCGGCCGCGAGGAGTGGCTGCGGCTGCCGGCCAGGTCGCACGGCCACCAGCCGGGAGACAGCCGCTGGGAGGAGTTCCGGCTGGGCTTCCAGCACGACTTCCTGCACGCCGGCGGCTTCCTGGTGCTCGGCGCGATCGCCGCGGCGACCTTCAACGTCGCCGTGCCGCGCACCGTGCTGGACGCCTTCTCCGGATCGCCCTGGCTGTCCGTCCTCTTCCTCGGCGGGCTGGCCATCGTGCTCGCGGTCTGCTCCGAGGCGGACGCCTTCGTCGCCGCCTCGCTGACCGGGTTCTCGCCCACGGCGCGGCTCGTCTTCATGGTCATGGGACCGATGGTCGACCTCAAGCTGATCGCCCTGCAGTCGGGCACCTTCGGTCCGGCCTTCGCCGTCCGCTTCTCCGCCGTGACCGCGCTCATGGCCATCGTGTGCAGTGTCCTGATCGGATGGTGGGTCCTGTGAAGCGCCAGATGCAGATCCTGCTCCTGGACATGGCGGGCGCCGCGGTCCTGCGCATCTCCCTGTTCAGCGACGACTACCTGCGGTACGTGAAGGAGGGCCTGCGGCTTCCCCTGATCATCAGCGGCTTTCTGCTGATCGCGCTCGGCCTGGTCGGGGCCTGGCGCGACGGCTTCCCCTTCCCGTACCGGCGCGAGGCGGACCCCGCGGCCGGCCCGGACCCCGCGGCCGGCCCAGACCCCGCGGCCGGCCCAGACCAGGCCGGTGGCGGCGGGCACGCACACGATCACGCCCCCGGACACGGCCACGACTCCGGACTCGACCACGGGCACGGGCACAGTCACGGACACGACCATGGGAAGGGGCCGCGCATCGCCTGGCTGCTCTTCCTGCCCGTCGTCGGCCTGATGTTCGCGGCCCCGCCGGCGCTCGCCTCGTACACCGCCGAGCGGCAGCGGGCCGTCACTGTGGAGGAGCAGGCGCGGTTCGATCCGCTGCCGGCCGGCTCCCCGGTGCCCCTGAGCCTTCGGGACTTCTCCACCCGGGCGGTCTGGGACACCGACCGCAGCCTCAAGGGCCGCACCGTGCGGCTGACCGGCTTCGTCAGCCGCGGTGAGGACCGGCACACCTGGTATCTGACCCGGCTGCTGGTGGGCTGCTGCGCGGCGGATGCCCAGGCACTCAAGGTCAGGATGCACGGCGGGGAGCCGCCGCGCGCCGGATCGTGGGTGGCCGTCACCGGCACCTGGCACCCCCAGGGCAAGCCCGGTACGGAATCGGCCAAGGCCGCGCTCGACGTCCGCGACCTGCGGAGCATCCCGGAACCGGCCAACCCCTACCAGGACGGCGCCGGCTGACCCTCCGTCCGGCCGGCCACGGCTGCCAGGGACCCACGCATCGTGCCGGGGCGCTCCGGGTCGTAACCGGGGCGCCCCGCGCCGCGCCGGGGCCCCGGAACCCGGGCCGATGCGGCAACCCGCCCCGCGCGCACTACAATTGCCCGCTCGCACACATTGTCCCATCGGTATGACGTGCAGGAGGGGGAAGCCTGGTGAGCAGCTTCAACAAGGGACCCGAGAAGGTCGAGGTGGCGCTCAGTTGGGACCCCAGTCCTGCCGGCGAACCGGACCATGATCTCGACCTCATCGCCGCGACCTACTCGGTCTCGGATCCGTACGGGCCGCCCGTGTACCTGGTGCACTTCGACAGCCGGTCGCCGGACGGCACCATCATCCTCCACCGGGACAGCAAGACCGGTCAGGGCTTCGGCGCCGACGAGGTCATGACGCTGGAGCTGGAGCGGCTGTCCACCACGTACGCGCGCGTCGTGGTCGGCGTCGCCATCCAGCAGCGCGGCGGGTGCAGGACCTTCCGCGACATCGCGGGCACCGGCGTGCGGATCCGTGAGGGCTATGCCGAGCTGATGGCGGACGACTTCTCCGGGGTACCGGACGCCCTGGCGGCCACCGTGGCGGAGTTCAGCCGGGACGAGACGGGCGAGTGGCTGTTCCGCCCGGCGGTGCGGGGATTCGACACCGATCCCGCCTCGTTCGCCGACGAGATGGGAAGCGCCCGCCCCTGACCAGTACGGCCCGGGCCCGACCCTGACTCTCGTGGATCAGGGCCGGGCCCGGGCCTCGCGGGTCGAGGCCGGCCTCGGGCCGCGCGGGTCAGGGCCGAAGGGTCACGGCCGGTAGACCTTCCCCGGTTCCGGCACGCCCGGCGCCAGCAGCTGCGGGACGGTGACGAAGGTGTAGCCGCGCTTCTTCAGCTCGTCGATGATGTCCGGGACGGCGGGCACGGTGCCCTTGTATATGTCGTGCAGCAGGATGATGCCGTCGGTGTCGACCTGGTCGAACACCCGGCTCTTGATGAGCTCCGAGTCGGTGGTGGAGTAGTCCTTGGCGGTGACGCTCCACAGCACCTGGGCCAGCCCGAGCTCCCGGCTGACCTTGGCGACCTCGTCGTCGGTGCGGCCCTGCGGCGGGCGCATCAGGATCGGCTTGCGGCCGGTGATCTTCGCGATCGCGTCCTGGGTGCGGCCCAGCTCCTGGCGGATCTCGCTGGCGTTCTTGTCGGTCAGCCGGGGGTGGGTCCAGGTGTGGTTGGCGACCTCATGCCCCTCGTCGGCGATGCGGCGCACCACGTCCGGGTGGCGCAGCACATGGTTCTTGCCGAGCAGGAAGAAGGTCGCGTGCACCTTCTTCTCCTTGAGGATGTCGAGCAGGTGAGGGGTGTCCTCGCCCGGCCCGCCGTCGAAGGTCAGGGCGACGCACTTGGCCTTCCGGCAGTCCACCGGGCCGAACTTCCCGTCCGCCTGGGACCCCTTCTGGGCCCTGGCGGACTTCGGCGAGGTGGTGTCCATCGACGACGAGCAGCCGCTCGCGGTGAGGGCCAGGGACACCGCCGCCAGCAGGGCGGCCGCCCCCCGTCGGACCGCCGGCTTCTTCCTCAGCATGCATCCCTCTTCTCAGGCCTGAACGACAAGCGCGTGACGCGCCATGGGCTGCCGTCCACCGCCCATGGCTCACCAGGAGGACGGCGTTCCGGACGTAGGGGTTGTCTCGCCGGCGGCAGGAGTGGCCTACGGCACTCGCCCAGGGCAGGGCGGTGGGGCCCCGGGGCTCGGCTAGCCTGAGGGCACGATGAACCGTTTGACGACGTCATGGGGCGCCTACGACCTCATGCGCTTCCCCGAGGACCCCCGCGACAGGCTGCGCGCCTGGGACGCCGCCGATGAGTACCTGCTGCGGCATCTGGCGGGGATCGACGCGGGGCCGGTCGACCTGTCGGGCACCGTGGTAGTGCTGGGCGACCGCTGGGGCGCGCTGGCCACCTCGCTCGCCGGCCACCACCCGGCGCAGATCACCGATTCGTACCTGGGTCAGCAGGCGACCCGGGCGAATCTGCGGCGCAACGGAATCGGCCAGGACGCGGTGCGGCTGCTGACGGTGCTGGACGCCCCGCCGGAGCGGATCGACGTGCTGCTGGTCCGCGTCCCCAAGAGCCTGGCGCTCCTGGAGGACCAGCTGTGCCGCCTGGCGCCGCTGGTGCACGCGGGCACCGTGGTCGTCGGCACCGGCATGGTGAAGGAGATCCACACCTCGACGCTGAAGCTGTTCGAGCGGATCCTCGGGCCGACCCGGACGTCGCTGGCGGTGAAGAAGGCCCGGCTCATCTTCTGCTCACCCGACCCCGCCCTTCGGCAGGTGGCCAGCCCCTGGCCGCGCCGGTACGAGCTGCCCGCCGATGCCGGTCCGGTCTCCGGCCTGACCGTGACCAACCACGCCGGGATCTTCAGCGCCGAGCGCCTCGACATCGGCACCCGGCTCTTCCTGCGGAACCTGCCGCGCCACCACGGGCCCGAGCACATCGTCGACCTGGGGTGCGGAAACGGCGTGGTCGGCCTGGCCGCGGCGCTGGCGAACCCGGCGGCGGAGGTGACCTTCGTCGACGAGTCCTTCTCCGCGGTGGCCTCGGCCGAGGCCACCTTCCGGATGAACGCCGGGCCGGAGCGGTCCGCGGAATTCCGGGTGGCGGACGGGCTGTCCGGCGTACCGGCCGGGTCGGTCGACCTGGTGCTCAACAACCCGCCCTTCCATTCCCATCAGGCGACCACCGACGCCACCGCGCGCCGGATGTTCACCCATTCGCGGACGGCCCTGCGGCCCGGCGGCGAGCTGTGGGTCATCGGCAACCGGCACCTGGGGTACCACCAGACCCTGCGCCGGATCTTCGGCACCTGCGAAGTCGTCGCCAGCGACCCGAAGTTCGTCATCCTCCGCGCCGTCAGACGCTGACCGGGGGCCGGGCCGCCGGGACGGCCCGCCGGCGCATCAGGTCGGGGACCAGAGTGGCCACCCCGAGCACGGCCAGCGCGGCCCCGAGCCACAGCGGCGCCCGCAGTCCGTAGAGGTCGATGGCGAGCCCGCCGGCCGAGGAGCCGATGATGACGCCGAGGGTGATGAAGGAGGAGTGGACGGTGTTGACCAGCGGGCCGGCGTTGCCGGCGCGCTGCACCCGGGTGACCATGGCCGGGTTCAGGGTGACGCCGACCAGGCCGATGCCCATCATCGAGACCACCGCGGGGACGGCGAGGTCCGCCAGCAGGGCGAAGGCGATCAGGAACGCCATGTTCAGGAGCAGGCCGCAGAGCAGTACGGGCACGGCGTGCCGGTCGGCGAGCCGGCCCACGACGTGGTTCCCCACCACACTGGCGGCGCCGTAGCCGATGAGCAGCAGCGGGACGGTGCCGGTGGCGAAGCCGGTGACCTCGGTGAGGATCGGGTTCAGGTAGCTGAAGGCCGCGAAGGTGGCGCCGATGACGCAGGTGCTGGTGGAGAGCGTGAGCCAGAGCCGGCGGTTGCGGAACACCCCCAGCTCGGCCCGGAAATCGCCGGTCTGCTCGGTGCGCGCCGGTCGCGGGACTCCGGCGAGCGTGCACACTCCGGCGAGCACCGTCAGCGCGGAGACGATCCAGAAGGCGGCCCGCCAGCCCAGGTGTTCCCCGATCAGGGTGGACAGCGGCAGCCCCAGCAGGGTGCCCAGCATCAGTCCGTTCAGGACCGCCGCGATGGCCCGGCCGCGCACCTCGGGCGCGGTCAGCTGGACGCACATCGATATGGCGAGTCCGAAGAAGGCCTGCGCGGCGACCCCGGTGATGACACGCGCCACCATCATGGCCGGGTAGTCCGTGGCGGTGGCGGCCAGCACGTTTCCGGCCAGCGAGATGGCGAAGGCCACCATGAGCGCCGTCTTCTGATCGACCTTCAGCAGGGCGATGGTGAGAACCGGCCCGCCCAGAGCCATGGCCAGGCCGAACGCGGTGATCAGATAGCCGATCTGTGAGATGGAGGCATCCAGCCCCTCGGCCATCTGCGGCATCAGCCCGGCTACGAGGAACTCGCTGGTCACCATGGAGAAGACCCCCAAGGCGAACACATACACGGCACGTGGCATGGAACGGCTGCTCCTGTCGGTCATCAGTTTTGGATAGATCAGTACATAACTTGGGCACGCGAAAGCCACCCGGATGGCACAGCACGCCATTGGCACGGCACACCGGGGCGCCGCAGTGTCAGCGGGTCAGCGATTCAGCAGGTCAGCGCGTCCATCGCCGTGGCGGCGATGGCCTCCAGGTCGGCCCGGTCCGCACCACCCTGCCCGGCGACCCGCATTCCGCCGATCACCGCGTTGACGAAGCGGGCGAGCGCGCCCGGGTCCCGAGCGGCGGTGATGTCACCCGCGCGCTGGCCGCTCTCCAGCACCGCGCGCAGCGCGGCCAGCCGGCGTTCCAGGTCGCGCTCGAGCATGGCGGCGGCCTGCGGGTCGCGCCCGGCCAGCTCCACGGTCGTGTTGACCGTCAGGCAGCCGAGACCGCGCCCTCCCCGCCGTCTGGCGAACTCGCCGTCGATGATCAGGGCGAACAGCGCGCGGATCCGCTCCACGGCCGATCGCTCCTGGTCCTCCAGGAGCTCGAACTGGGAGGCGTTCATGGTGTCGATGTAGCGGGCGAGCGCCCGCGTGAACAGGTCGTGCTTGCTGCGATAAGTGTTGTAGATACTGCTGCGGCCCAGTCCTGTGGCGTCGCACAGGTCCTGGGTGGTGGTGGCCTCGTAGCCGTTCGCCCAGAAGGCGTGCATCGCCGCGTCCAGGGCCCGTTCCTCGTCGAACATCCTCGGTCGGGCCATGGCCACACCGTAGCCGTTTTGGAACGCTCGATGCAATACGGCTCCCCCTCCCCCACCCGCCCCCTCCCCGGCCGGCTCCGCGCTCCGCGACCTGCGTTTGACAGGCGCGGCGGGCGTGCCAGGGTGGACAGGGAGGAGGCAGTGATGGCAGCCGACGGCGGACCGACCTGCGCTCACCTCGACCAGGTGCGGCCGGTGACCCCGAGCAGCGCGGACAGTTGCGCGGCGTGTGTCGCGCTCGGCGAGAGCTGGGTCCATCTGCGGGAGTGCCAGACCTGCGGCAACATCGGCTGCTGCGACTCGTCCAAGAACAAGCACGCCACCGCCCACCAGCAGGCGACCGGACACCCGGTCATCCGCTCCTACGAGCCGGGCGAGGACTGGTGGTGGTGCTACGAGGACGAGCTGCTCTTCCAGGTCGAGGGCGCGCCACCGCCGCGCCGATCCTGACCTGCGCGGCCCGGCCCCGGCACACGGCACCGCGGGCCCGCCGACGACCCGACTGATGCGATGAAATTCGCATTCAGTCCTTGCAGTGAACATCATGCGGTGAATGCTGACGGCGGCGGGCCGGAGAATGACGAATCACATCCCGACACCCTTTGGCCATTGACTCTCGTGACACCACCGCTGACCAGCGGAGATCACAAGAAGGCGAGCCATGCCCCCACCCGGTTCCAGATATTCGAAAAGCACCGGAACGACCGGTGATGGAAATACCCGACCTGCGGGATGTTTGCGGGGGCCGCGAAATCGCCGCTATTTTTCAGGAGCCGCTCAAGTACCCCGTATCAAGGACAGAATTCATATGAAGCACGGAACGATCAAGACCCTCGGCGTCTTCGCACTTGGTGCCGCCGCGGTCGTCGCCGGCTCAGGCTCCGCTTCCGCACTGGGCGCGGGCGTCGACGGCGAAGGCGTCATCGGCCCCATCGCCGGAGTGCTGGACCAGGGGCACCAGCAGCCGAGCGGGGGAGTTCAACAGGTGCTTCCGACGGGGCAGGGCATTCCCGGTGCCGGCCAGCAGGGGCTTCCCACTGCCCAGCAGCTTCCCGCCGCCGCGCAGCAGCTTCCGCAGGGCGTGCTTCCAGGCGGCCAGAACGGCGGGAACGGGGACCCGCTCTCCAACGTGCCGCGGCTGAACAGCCTGGCGTCCAGCGCGATGGACAAGGCGATGCCCGACATGCAGCTCGCGAACGTGGAGGCTCCGGCTCCAGGGCTGCTGAACTAGACCCCCAACCGCGTCCGGTCCGGCCACTCGTGCGAGCCCGGGCGCCCCGTTGCGAGCGCGGCCGGTCCGGCACGGGCCCGGAGGACCCGCCCTCGCCCACCCCGACGCAGCAGGGCGGCTGGGCCGATCGGGTCGCCCAGCGAGCGGACCGGCGATACGGGTGGCAGCGTGGGCGACCGAGGGTCGTCGACCCGGCGGCGTGCAGGGGTTGCGTCTCCGCGTCCTGGGCGAACGACCCGGACGAGCGGGACGAACATCTCCTGGAGGTCTTGGTGGCCATCGGCTCCGCGCGCCCCCGCCGGGCGCCTTCGCGCCAGCCCTCGCGCGGTCGGCGCCGTACGCTGCCGGCGCTGCTGATGGGCTGCGCCGTGCTGGCCGGCTGCTCCTCCTCCGAGGGGCGGTCGGCCGCGCGGCCGGAGCCGAGGGAGACGGAGCCCAGGCGGGCCGGGCGGGCGACCGGGGAGCCCGCCGGCGTCGACCTCCTGCCGGGCATGCCACCGCCGCTGAACCCCCGGGACCTGTACGCGGCGGACCGGCCGGGCAAGCTGTCGCCGGTGGTCAAGGATTTCCCACCCCGGGTCTACGTGCCCAACACCGGGTCCGACACGGTGTCCGTCATCGATCCGGCGAGCTACAAGGTGGTGGAGACGATCCGTGTCGGCCGCCAGCCGCAGCACGTCGTGCCGTCCTGGGACCTCAAGACGCTCTGGGTCAACAACGATCTCGGCAACACCCTCACGCCCATCGATCCGGCGACCGGGCGCGCCGGACGCACGGTGGACGTCCACGACCCCTACAACCTCTACTTCACCCCGGACGGCAAGCACGCGGTGGTGATGGCCTCCATGGACCGGGAGCTGGTCTTCCGCGACGCGCACACCATGCGGGTGGTCAAGCGTGTGCCGGTGTCCTGTTACGGGGTCAATCACGCGGATTTCTCGCCCGACGGCCGGTACGCCATCGTGAGCTGCGAGTTCTCCGGGGAGCTGCTGAAGGTCGACACCGCCCGGATGAAGGTGGTGGCGCAGCAGAAGCTGCCGATGCGCGGGGCCATGCCGCAGGACGTCAAGATCTCGCCGGACGGCCGGACCTGGTACGTCGCCGACATGATGGCGGACGGCCTGTGGGTGCTCGACGGCGACAGCTTCACCCGGCCGCGGCTGCTGCCCACCGGCAAGGGGACGCACGGCCTCTACGTCAGCCGCGACTCGAAGTACCTGTACATCTCCAACCGGGGCGAGGGCAGCGTCTCGGTGCTGTCGTTCGCGACCGGCAAGCTCGTCCACCGCTGGCGGATCCCCGGCGGTGGCAGCCCGGACATGGGTGGGGTCTCCGCCGACGGCAAGGTGCTGTGGCTGTCCGGCCGCTACCACTCCGAGGTGTACGCCATCGACACCCGCAGCGGGCGGTTGAAGGCCCGTATCCCGGTCGGCGAGGGCCCGCACGGTCTGGCCGTCTATCCGCAGCCGGGGCGGTACTCACTGGGGCATACCGGGATCTTCCGCTGAACCGCCCGGGCCGTCCCCGCCGGCCCCGGCCACCGGGCCGCTGAGCCCCGACTCCCGGACGCGCCAGCCCGGGCGGGCCGGCCGGTCCGGCCGCCGCGCCCGGGCCGCGTCACCGCCGTCCGCGCCTGGCCTGCTCAGCCCCGGCGGAACCAGCGCCTGACCGCGCTCCGCCAGGTCCGGCGGGGCCTGGTCGGCTCGGGGACGGGCGGCGCGGGCGTGGCGGAGGTCAGCACCGGCTGGGGCAGAGGCCGCCGCGGGGCCGGGTTGGCGGGTTCCAGCCCCGCCACGCCGAGCGGCGGGCGCGGCCCGAACTCCACGGGCAGCGCGACCAGGTAGCGGGTCCATGTCGTGGCGCGCCAGCCCAGGTCCCGTTCGTCGACGGCGAGATGGAGGTCGGGCAGCCGCACCAGCAGGGTGTCGATGGCGGTGTCGGCGATGGCTCGCGCGATCTCCCGCCCGGGGCACTCGTGCGGGCCGCCGCCGAACGCCAGGTGCGAGCGGTTGCCGTGCATGGGCACGGCGAGGTCGGGCCGGACCGCCGGATCGATGTTCCCCGCGGCGACGCCGAGCAGCAGCATGTCCCCCGCCCGCAGGGACTTCCCCGCCAGCTCGGTGTCGTGGACGGCCCACCGGGCCGGGATCACGATGGTCGGCGGGTCGTCCCACAGCACCTGCTCCACGGCCTCGGCCAGCGTCATCTGCCCGCCGTTGAGGGAGGCCCGGAACCGGGGGTCGGTGAGCACCATGCGCAGGGTGCTGGCCAGCAGGCTGGTGGTGTTCTCGTTCGCGGCGAGCAGCACCAGCCACAGGAGGTTCACGATCTCCTCGTCGCCGAGCCGGGCCGGGTGCTCGATCAGCCAGGACGCCAGGTCGCGTGCCGGGGCCCGGTGCTTGGTCGCCAGCAGCTCCGCGAGCTTCTCCCTGATGAACGCGCTGGAGGCGATGGCCTTGTCGGTCCCCTTCACCAGCTCGGTGGCGGCCTCGACCAGGCTCGGACCGTACTCCTCGGGCATGCCCAGCAGCCGGGTCAGCACCAGCATGGGCAGCTGCTGGGCGAACCGGCTCACCAGCTCGGCCTGCCCGGTGGCGGAGAACTCGTCGATGAGGCTGTTGGCGATGCGGGTCACATGGCGCCGGACGCCGCGCCGGTCGAAGCGGTCCATGCTCTCGGTGACCGCGTCGCGCTGCCGGCGGTGCTCGTCGCCGTCGGCGGTCATCCGGTCCGGATTCCAGCCGATCACCGGCAGCAGCGGCGAGTCCGCCGGGACCTTGCCCTCCTTCAACTGGTTCCAGTGGCGGGAGTCGTGGGAGAAGCGGCTGGGGGTGCGGACGACTTCGAGGATCTCTCGGTACCCGAGCACCAGCCAGCCGGGCAGGTCCCCGATGAGCGAGACGGGCGCCACCGCGCCGTGCTCGGCGCGGAGTTGCTCGAAGACCCGCAGCGGGTCGGACTCGTAACCAGGTCCGAAGAGGCGGACCACGCCGCCCGGGCCGGTTCCCGCGTGGGCGGGGCACCCGGGGGGCGGGGCGGGGGACGGCGCGGTGCGGACGGAGTCGAAGGGTGGGGTGGTCACGGGTGCTCCGGGGTCGCGGTGGCAAGGGAGTGGAGGTAGCGCATGAGGGTCATCAGCGCGTCGCGGCTGGAGGCCCGGTCGCGGGCGTCGCAGTCGATCACGGGCACGGCGTCGTCGATGTCCAGTGCCGCACGCAGCTCCTCCGGGGGGTGCACGGGGGCGTCCGGGAAGGCGTTGACGGCGACGACGAAGGGCACTTCCCGGTCCTCCAGCCGGCCGATCACGTCGAAACTGACCTCCAGCCGCCGGGTGTCGACCAGGACCACGGCCCCCAGCGCGCCTTCGAACAGCCCGTTCCACAGGAACCAGAAGCGCTCCTGGCCGGGGGTGCCGAACAGGTAGAGCACCAGCTCGTCGTTGAGGCGGATCCGGCCGAAGTCCATGGCCACGGTGGTGGAGGTCTTCCGTTCCACCCCGGCGATGTCGTCGATGCCCACCGCAGCCTGGGTCATCGTCTCCTCGGTGGTCAGCGGCCGGATCTCGCTCACCGACCCGACCAGCGTGGTCTTGCCGACGCCGAAGCCCCCGACGATCACCACCTTGACCGCGGAGGCGACCGAGGCGGGCAGGATGTCCTCGCTGCGTGGCCCGCTGAACCGCACAGGGTTTCCGGCGAGGGCCTCAGAGGTTTTGAAGTCCATGCATCACCGCCTCCAGGACGTCGATGTCGGGCAGTGTGGCGGCGGGGAGCGGTGCGCGGGCCTCGATGTGGCCGCTGCCCAGCAGCTCCGCGAGGACCACCGTCACCGAGCTGACGGGCAGATGGATGTACGCGGATATCTCCGCCACGGACAGCGGGTAGTGGCACATCTGCAGGATCGCGGCGTGCTCCGGCCGGCTGTCCGCTTCCGGCCCGCGCCGGGCCACGATCAGGGTGACCAGGTCCAGGTCGGATCGCTGCGCGGCGGCGCCGCCGGGGGTGACGACGAAGAGCCGCTCGGGGCCGCCTTCCGGGTCTTTGCCCGGTTTCCGGCCCGCCGTGCCGGCTTCCGGTGCCTCCTGGGGGCCGTGGGGTGACGTGCTGTGTGGTCCGCCGCTCATGTGACCTGCCCGTCTGCCCGTGGGGGGCTGGTGAGATGTCCGCCGATGCGGGCGACGAGGTCCCGCATGCTGTGGCCCATCAGTCCGGCGTCCACGCCGCTGTCGGCGAGCACCGCCAGGTAGGCCCCGGCACCGGCCGCCATCAGGTAGAAGAAGCCGCCGTCGGCCTCGATCACGACCAGCCGCATCTGCCCGTCGCCCTCGGGGAACTCCGCGGCGACCGCGGAGGACAGGCTCTGCAGCCCGGCGCAGGCCGCGGCGAGCCGGTCGGCGGCGTCGGGGTCGTCGTCCACGCCGTAGTAGGACATGCACAGACCGTCCGAGGACAGCACCAGGACGTGCCGGGTCTCCGGGACGCCCGCCGCCAGAGCCTTGAGCATCCAGTCCATGTTGAGCCGCTGCTGTGTCACGTACTTACTCGTCCTTCCCTGACGAATCGTCGGTGTCCGGGCCTTCCCGGCCGGCGGACGGCGTCTCCCCGTTGAGTCCTCGATAGAAGCCGGTCAGCCACATTCCGGGCTGTACGGGCTGGTCGTCGTGGGGCACGCGGGGCCCGTCACCGACCGTCATCGGGCTGTAGGCACCGGGGTCGGGGGCGGTGGGCCTGGGTCGTGCGGCCCCGGCGGCGTACCGGCTGCGCAGGCCGGCCCCGGGGCGGCGACGGCGCTGCGGCAGGCCGCCGGTTCCGCCGCCGGTGCCCGGGGAGGCCGCGGGTTCCGCGGCGGGCCGGCCGGGCAGGTTGATCTGCGGCCGCAACTTGGGCTTGGGCGGTGGCAGGACCGCGGCTTCGGCGATCCGTCCGCCCGGGGCGGGGGTCGGGGCGGTGATGTCCGAGCCGACGATCAGGACGGCGCGGACCCCGCCGTAGGCGGACCGGCGCAGCGTGACCTTGAAGTCATGGGCCCGGGCGAGCCGCGCGACGACGGCCAGGCCGAGCCGGGGCGATTCACCGAGGTCGTCCAGGTCCAGCCCGCCGTCGACTCCGGAGAGCACCCGCTCGGCGCGCCGCGCGGCCTCGTCGGTCAGGCCGACGCCGGCGTCCTCGATCTCGATCGCGACTCCGGACTGCACCTCGCTGGCGGTCAGGTGTACGCGGGTCTGCGGTGGCGAGTAGCGGGTGGCGTTGTCGAGCAGCTCGGCGACGGCGTGGATGACCGGTTCGACACCGGGCCCGACGATGGCGATCTCCGCGACCGAGTGCAGGTCGACCCGGCGGTAGTCGAGGATCCTGGACATGGCGCCCCGGAGCACGTTGAACAGCGGCACGGTCCGCCGCCACTGGCGGCCCGGCCGGGCGCCGCTGAGCACGGCGATACTGTCCGCCAGGCGTCCGATCAGCGCGTTGCCGTGGTCGATGTGGAGCAGGTCGTTGAAGACGATGTGGTCGGCGCCGTGCTTGTCCTCCATCTCCCGCAGGTCATAAGCCTGTTGGTGGACGATGGCCTGGACCCGGCGGGCGATGTTGACGAAGGCCCGCTGGGCGGAGTCCCGCAGCGCCTCCTCGGCCTCCACGGTGTCCAGCACGGCGCGCAGCAGGACGCGGTGGGCGGCCGCGAAGTCGGGCTCGACCGGGGCGTCGCAGACGATGGCTTCCAGTACGTCGTCCACGCTGATGCCCTGCTGCAGCCGGGTCACCGCGGTGGGCAGGACGTCCTTGGCCAGCCGCACCATCTCCGCCTGCTGGTCGGCGAGTCGGCGCCGCAGCAGCGCCTCCTGCTCGGCCTGCCGCTCCTGGAGTCGGGCGATGGTCCGGCCGCGGCGTATCAACTCCCCGGTGAGGACGGCCACCGCCACCACCGCCACGAGACAGCTTCCCGCGACGGGGGCGCGGGCCTCGGCGGGGGCCAGCGCCACGGCCGCGCCCGCGCAGACGGCGGCCAGGACAGCGGGGAGCGACCACAGGGGGTTGGTGGAGGACCTGCGGCCTTCGGGAGGCGTACCGACACGAACCATCGACATCCTCAAATGCACTCAGGGAAGGGAAGGGCGGCCTGCGAGGGCGTGTCGGGCACCAAGGTGGCGTCCTCGAACACGGGCACGGGCCGTAGTCGTCACAGCGCGCTGCGCAACACGGAGCTTAGCTAGGTCCGTGGCATATTGCGGCTCGAGCGCATATCTCACCGGCATGTACTCAAGTGCGAATTTCACATCGGGAATTCGCCCTCAGAAGCCGTGATGCGGACAGAGGCGGCCATGCTTCCGCTCCCGGAGCACCTGGGCCCGTAGTCGGGTAAAAACGGCAGCCGCCCGGCCGCGCGAGGAGGCTCGCGCGGCCGGGCGGCTCGGAGGTGATCCCCGGCGCGACCGGCCGGTCATTCCGGGGCGGCGGCCTTCCCGATGGCTTCGGAGGGCCCGGTGGCTTCGGCGGGTCCGGTGGCTTCGGCGGGTCCGGTGGACCCGGGGGGCGTTGCCGGCGTGCCGGCGGTCAGCTCGCGCAACTCGGTGAGCGCCTCGGCCAGCCAGGCGGTCCGGAACGACTCCAGCCCGATGCCGGCCCGCAGCACCAGGTGGCGCAGCCGGTCCTCCTCGGTGTTCCGCTCCGGCGGGAAGTGCCGCCGCTGGATGTCCTGGTACTCGGCCAACTGCTGCCGGTGCAGCGCGAGGTGACGTTCCAGCTCGGCTTCCAGGCCCTCGGTGCCGACCACCGCCGCGGCGCGCAGGCGCACCAGCAGCGGGTCGCGCAGCGGCCTCGGGTCCTGCCCGGCCGCCGCCCAGGCGACCAGCTCCTCGCGCCCGGCCGGCAGCACCTCGTACTCCTTCTTCTGTCCCCGGGTGGGCTGCGCGGACGGCAGCGCGCGGATCAGCCCCGCCTCTTCCAGCTTGCCCAGCTCGCGGTAGATCTGCTGGTGCGAGGCGGGCCAGAAGTAGCCGATCGACTTGTCGAATCGACGGGTCAGCTCCAGCCCCGACGACGGCTTTTCGAGCAGGGCGGTGAGGATGGCGTGCGGCAGGGACATGTCCGCATCCTAGGCAGTGGTCACAGGGCCGCGGCCAGTTCGGTGCCCTGACGGATGGCCCGCTTGGCGTCGAGTTCGGCGGCGACGTCGGCGCCGCCGATGAGGTGGACGGTGCGGCCGGCGGCGCGCAGCTCCTCGTACAGGTCGCGCCGCGGCTCCTGGCCGGTGCACAGCACCACGGTGTCGACCGGCAGCACCGTGGCGGCGCCGTCGACGGTCAGGTGCAGCCCCGCGTCGTCGATCCGGTCGTACCGTGCGCCGGCGACCATGGTGACGCCGCGGTGCCGCAGCTCGGTGCGGTGGATCCAGCCGGTGGTCTTGCCGAGCCCGGCGCCGACCTTGCTGGTCTTGCGCTGGAGCAGGTGCACCGAGCGGGGCGGCCGGGGCCGGACGGGCTCCCGCAGCCCGCCCGGGGCGCGGTACTCGGTGTCGACGCCCCACTGGGCGAGGAAGGTCCCGGCGTCCGGACCGGCTCCCTCGCCGCTGTCGGTGAGGTACTCCGCGACGTCGAAGCCGATGCCGCCCGCGCCGATGATCGCCACCCGCTCGCCGACCGCCGCGCCGTCGCGCAGCACGTCGAGGTAGCTGAGCACGCTGGGGTGGTCGGCGCCGGGGATCTGCGGGGTCCGGGGGGTGACTCCGGTGGCGATGACGATCTCGTCGTAGCCGCCGGAGAGCTGCTCCGCGGTGACGTGGGTGTTCAGACGGACCTCTACGCCGCGCAGGTCGAGCTGGGTGCGGTAGTAGCGCAGGGTCTCGTCGAACTCCTCCTTGCCCGGGATCCGGCGGGCGATGTTCAGCTGTCCGCCGATCTCCCCCGCGGCCTCGAAGAGGGTCACCGTGTGGCCGCGCTCGGCCGCCGAGACCGCGCAGGCCAGGCCCGCGGGTCCGGCCCCGACCACCGCGATGTGCTTGGCGCGCCGGGTCGGGGAGAGCACCAGCTCGGTCTCGTGGCAGGCGCGCGGGTTGACCAGGCAGGAGGTGATCCGGCCGCTGAAGGTGTGGTCCAGGCAGGCCTGGTTGCAGCCGATGCAGGTGTTGATGGTCTCGGCGCGGCCCGCGCGGGCCTTGGCCACGAACTCGGGGTCGGCGAGCATCGGGCGCGCCATGGAGACCATGTCGGCATAGCCGTCGGCGAGCAGCTGCTCGGCCAGTTCGGGGGTGTTGATGCGGTTGGTGGTCACCAGCGGGATGGTGACCGCGCCCATCAGCTTCTTCGTCACCCAGGTGAACGCGCCGCGCGGCACCGAGGTCGCGATGGTGGGGATGCGGGCCTCGTGCCAGCCGATGCCGGTGTTGATGATCGTGGCGCCGGCCGCCTCGATCCCCTTGGCCAGCGTGATCACCTCCTCCAGCGAGGAGCCGCCCGGCACCAGGTCGAGCATGGACAGCCGGTAGATGAGGATGAAGTCGGGGCCGACGCGCTCGCGGATACGCCGGACGATCTCCAGCGGGAAGCGGGTGCGGTTCTCGTAGGAGCCGCCCCAGCGGTCGGTGCGGTGGTTGGTCCCGGCGGCGATGAACTCGTTGATCAGATAGCCCTCGGAGCCCATGATCTCGACGCCGTCGTAGCCCGCGAGCCGGGCCAGCTCGGCGGTCCTGACGAAGTCCTCGATGGTCGCCTCGACCTCGTCGTCGGTGAGTGCGTGCGGCTCGTAGGGGCTGATGGGCGCCTTGATCGCGCTGGGGGCCACCAGCCCCGGGTGGTAGGCGTACCGGCCGAAGTGCAGGATCTGCAGGCAGATGCGGCCGCCCTCGCGGTGCACCGCCTCGGTCACCGCGGTGTGCTCCGCCGCCTCCGCCTCGGTGGTCAGCTTGGCGCCGAGCTCCCACGGCCGGCCCGCCTCGTTGGGGGCGATGCCGCCGGTGACGATGAGGCCGACGCCGCCCCGGGCCCGCTCGGCGTAGAACGCGGCCATGCGCTCGAAGCCGTGCTCGGCCTCTTCGAGCCCGACATGCATCGAGCCCATGAGCACCCGGTTGGGCAGCGTGGTGAATCCCAGGTCGAGCGGGCTCAGCAGGTGCGGGTACGGGCTCATGGCAGGCGCCTCCTCGGGCGGTGTCGTCCGTCCAGTTGTAGACCCCCGGAGCGGTTTATGCAACAAGTTGCAAAAGGACGGGACGAGGCGCCGCCCGGAACATCCGGCCACTGGACCCAACTCCCGGAAAATCAGCGGGAATCGGCGTGCAGGGTCGGCGCGGGTCGGGCATTCTGCCTTCACCGATAACCGGCCGGGCGCTCCTGGGCCGGCCGGGTCGCCGAGGCACACACGGGGGGACGGGGCGTGTCGGAGTCAGCGATGGGCATGGGCCTGCGAGGCCGCAACGGGATCATCACGCTCGCCGGCCAGTGCCTCGGCCTGCCTCCCGGCGCGGAGCGTCCGGTGATCATGCTGCTGGGGCCGCGCGGCAGCGGCGCCAGCGAGGCACACAGCGCGCTGATGGAGCAGTTCGGCGCCGAGCATCCATTCGCGTACGTGAATTTCGGGGGCGAGTCGCTGCCGCCGCGCTATGCCCTGGCCCTGCTCGCCCGGCAGCTGGAGCGGAAGCTGCCCCGCTACCGGCGCTCCTCCTTCCCCCGGCTGACCCTCGGGCTGCTCGCCTCGGACCACGAGCTGCGGATGACCAGCCTCGCCGAGGGGCGGCGGAGCATCCGCCGGGAGCTGGACCACTTCCAGGAGCGGACCGAGGCCCGCCACGGTGACTACCTCGCCGCCTTCTTCGAGGTGGCCGGCGGCGCGGTGGGGGCACCGGAGGGAGCCTCGACGGCGGCGCTCGCCCTCCTGAGGGACGCCCTCCGCCACGGCCGACGGCGACTTCCCGGTCGCAAATTCACTGGGAGTGCCGACTGGTACGGCGACCATCCCCTCATCCGCAGCCAGGACCGCTGGGACGCCCTGGTGGAGCTGAACCTGTGGCGGCACGAGGGGGACGAGGCGGACCAGGAGCGGCTGGACCGGGTGCTGTTCTCCGCCTTCCTGGAGGACCTGCGGCAGAACGCGGCCCGCTCCTTCATGCCCCGCTCCTACCTGCTGCTGCTGGACAACTCCCACTCCGCGCACGGCCGCCGCTTCCTCGACCTGCTGATCCGCGCCCGCCACGACGACGCGGTGGTCGCCGGCACCCTCTGCGATCCGCTGACGGTGGCCGCGAGCGCCAACCGCTGGCTGCCCCGCTGGGGCCCGGCCACCGGCGACCAGTGGCCGTGGATGCTGCGCGGTCCGGACCGGGCCTCCCTCACCGACTGGCGCGAGCACCGGCCCGGCCGGGACAGCGACGACACCTGGTGGTATCCGCTGCGGCTGCGCGACCTGACCCTGGACGAGGTACGGGTGCGGATCGAGCTGGAGCTGCACCGCCACCCCGATCTCGCGCCCTTCACCCGTCTGGCGCCCTTCGTGCACCGGCTGACCGGCGGGCTGCCGCGGGCGGTGCGGCAGGTGCTGGACGTGCTGCGGCAGCCCGGCGTGCCACCCGGGGACGGCCCGGACCAGGACCGCTGGCTGCGCACTCTGCCGGACCGGACGCTGCGCGACGGGGAGGACGCCCGCACCCTCGCCGACACCGCGCTCGATCATCTGCTCCAGGGGTTCGACGGGGCCCGGCGGGACACCCTGGCCGAATGCGCCGCGGCCTGCGACCTGTCCATCGGCACCCGGCTCCTCAGCCGGGGCGACACGCTGTTCGGCGAGATCCGCGCCCGCTGGCTGCTGCTCGGCCCCGGAACCGTGCTGCCGACCCTGCACCCCTGGCTGCGCCGGCTGCTGCTGTGGCGGCTGGCGGACCGGCCCGGCGACTGGCACGCGGTCCATGAACTGCTCGCCGAGCACTTCCGGTCCGAACGGCGCCCGGTCCAGGAGATGTACCACCGGCTGGCCTGCGCCCAGGTCGACGCGGTCACCGACCATCTGGTGCGGCGCTTCCCGGCGGTGCCGGCCATCCAGTGGATCAGCGAGTTCAACACGATCACGGCGGCCCCCAACGCGCTGCCCCGCGACGGCAGCCCGCTGGAACTCCTCGCCCGGCTCGTACCGGACCAGCAGCCGGGCGCGGCACTCGGCGCCGACGCGGTGATCCGGGAGCTGGTCCTGGCCCGCTGGGTGTGGAGCGATCCGCTCGCCGACCCGGGGATGCGCCTGAACGACATGATCGCCGACGGCTTCAACCAGCTCTCACGCATACGGAGGAGCGACATCGTGGCTCTGTTCAACGAGGCGGAACGCTACCGCCACTGGCGCCATCCGCTGACGTCCACCAGCGAGGGATGAGCGGCGATGCCCCGACTCGAATGGCCGCTGCACATCGTGCGCAGAGCGGTGATAGCCGCCGTGGTCGTCGCCGTGATCGCGGTCGTCCTGCCGCTGGCCTGCGACCGGATCGAGGACGCCCGGGCCCGGTGCGCCGACGGTGTGGTGAAGCGGGGGGCGACCAAGGAGTGCGTGGGGGTCACCGACGGCTCGTACCGCTTCGCCGACCACCTCGACGCCGTGGTCAAGAAGATCAAGGCGGAGAACGACCGGGTGGCCGAGAACGCCGACGAGCAGCCGTACGTCAGCGTCGCCTACATGACCTCCTTCACCCTCACCGATGACGACAGCAACTCCGCGGAATCGGTGCGGCACGAGCTGGAGGGCGCCTATCTGGCGCAGTACCGGCACAACCAGGGGGATCTGTCGGGCACTCCCAAGATCCGCCTGCTGCTGGCCAACACCGGTAGCAGCGCCGGGCAGTGGGAGCACACCGTCCAGGAGCTGATCCGCCGGAAGGACTCCGGGGACCATCTGGTCGCCGTGGTCGGCCTCGGGCCCAGTACCGACCGCACGCTGGCCGCGCTGCACCGGCTCTCGGACCACGGCCTCGCCATGGTCGCCAGCACCATGACGGCCACCAACATCCACGACATCGACGGCTTCGTGCGGGTGTCGCCGACCAATGTCGACGAGGCGTACGCGGCCGCCGCCTACCTGAAGCGGGAGAAGATCCGCACCGCGGCCGTCGTCCAGGACGTCGCCGAGCGCAATCTCTACGCCAGAACGCTCGGCGACGCCTTCGTCCGGGTCTTCCCCGACGGGAAAGGCCGCCACCGGCTGGTGTCGGAGCGGATGACCTTCGACTCCTCGGTGCCCAGCGCCTGGGAGAACGAGCTGCGTTTCATCCCCGGGCAGCTCTGCCAGAAGAAACCGCAGGTCGTCTACTTCGCGGGCCGCGGACAGCACCTGACGCACTTCCTCGACGCGATCGCCAGCCGCACCTGCCCGGAGCAGCACTTCACCGTGATCGCTGGCGACGACACCACCAATCTCACCGCGAAGGAGCTCGCCCACGCCGCCCGCACCGGGGTACGGGTGCTCTACACCGGGCTCGCCCACCCCGACATGTGGACGAGCGCGCCCAACAACGTGTCCGCTCCCTCGGCACGGCACTTCCTCGAACACGGCACCCTGGACCGCTGGTTCCCCAACGACGCGCGGGACGACGGCCAGGCCATCATGGCCCATGACGCCGTGCTCGCCGCGACCCAGAGCATCCGGATGGCCGCGCGCTGGGAGGGTTCGGTGACCGGTGAGGCGGTGGCGCGGATGTTCCATCAGATGGACGGCGACCAGCGGGTGCCGGGGGCGAGCGGATTCATCTCCTTCCAGAACAACGGCAATCCACGCAACAAGGCGGTGCCCATCCTGAGCCTGAACCGGCAGGGCCGGGCGGAGTTCGTCGAGGTCTCAGCGGCCCGGGGCGAGCCGCCTCGCACCTGACCCGGACCCGATGACCGGGCTGATGACCGGGCTTCCGGCGGTGCGGCGGCGTCAGACGACGGCGCGCTCCGGCATCGGCAGCTCCAGGGAATCGATCTCCAATACGCACCGGGGAATGCTGGAACCCAGACGTGGCTGATGAACGAAGATCCTGAACGGGGTGGGCGGCTCGTCGGGCAGCTCGCTCTCCACCACGCTGGTGCCCTTGCCAGGCATCCGCTCCAGGGCCGTCTCCTTGCCGTCGACCAGCACCTCGATCTCGTGCGTCCGGCCGCCGCGCACCGTCACGGTGATCGAGTGGCCGTGGTGATCGACATGGAAGTGGTGGCTCAGTGGCATGGCGCACCTCCTCGATGACGCTGCTGACGAGCCTGGGCCGGTGGTGGGCCCGTGACCAGCCTAAGTCGGGTGGGCCGGGCGCGCCCACGGCCGACGGTGGCGGTGCCACCCGGCAGCGCCGGACGGGTGGCCCGCCGTCCGCCGTTCCGGTGACATCCGGCGTCGTCGCGCTGTGGCGCCTTCCCTTCCGCGCATACATATGACCGTCTGATCGATTCCCCCTTCCCCTCCCCCTGTGGACCGAACGATGTCCCCTCACGCACGCCCCCACATACGCCCGCCCCAGGCGCGCCCCCGCACCCGCTCCGTGCGCCTGCGCGCACCCGCCCCGGCGGCACTGCTGATCGCCGCGACCCTCGCCCTGGCCACCGCCTGCTCCGGCGGCACGTCCGGCGGCGGGCGGAGCCAGGGGAACCCCTCCGGGGCGGCGGCCCTGGCGCGCACCGGGTCCCGCGACGGATTCACCCTGCTGGCCACCGGTGACCTGCTGATCCACGCCTCGGTGATCCGCCAGGCGCAGGCCGACGCCGGCGGGCGCGGGCACGACTTCGGCCCGATGCTCGCCGCCGACCGCCCGCTGGTCTCGGAGGCCGACCTGGCGATCTGCCACATGGAGACGATCTACGGCCGGAAGCGGGGGCCGTTCAGCGGCTATCCGGCCTTCAAGAGCCCTCCGCAGGTCGCCCAGGCCGCCAAGGACCTCGGCTACGACTCCTGCTCCACTGCCTCCAACCACACCCTGGACGACGGGGCGGACGGGGTGACCCGCACGCTCGAGGCGATGCGGCGAGCCGGTCTCGCACATGCCGGATCCGCCCGCTCCGCGGCGGAGGGCCGCACCCGTACCCTCCTCAAGGCCGGGTCCGCCACCGTCGCCCACCTGGCGTACACCTACGGCACCAACGGAATCCCCGTGCCCAAGGGCAAGCCCTGGCTGGTCAACCTCATCGACCGGGCACGGATCGTCCAGGACGCCCGCGCCGCGCGCCGCGCCGGGGCCGATGTCGTCGTGGTCAGCATGCACTGGGGCACCGAGTGGCAGGAGGAACCGGACGGCCAGCAGCTCTCGCTCGCCCGGGAACTCACCGCCTCGGCCACCGGCGGCCGCCGCGACATCGACCTCATCATCGGCACCCATGTCCACGTGCCGCAGGCCTACGAGAAGGTGAACGGCACCTGGGTCGTCTACGGCATGGGCGACCACATCGCCGGGGTCATGAAGGACCCGCGGGGCCAGATGAGTTCCGCTCCCCGCTTCACCTTCGCGCCGCCCACCGAGGAGGGCGGGCCCTGGAGGGTGTCGAAGGCGGAGTTCATCCCGCACCTGGTCGCCAACGACCCCATCGAGGCGGTCAACCTCCCCCGCGCGCTGGCGGACGACCCCGGCAACAGGCGCTACGCCGACGCGCTGAAACAGATCCGGGAGACCGTCCTCAGCCGGGGCGGCAAGCAGGACGGCCTCACCATGGGCCGCTGACCGCCCCCGTCGACGACCGCGCCCCGCACCCACGGAAGGTCCCCGCCCATGACCAGCGGCAAGCGCTCGACGGGCACGCGCCACCAGCGGACGCTGCGCGCCCTGCTCGACCGGTGCGGCCGGACCTATGCCGACGAGGCGGGGATCAAGCTCAAGGACACCCCGCAGCCGCTCTACCAGCTCCTGGTCCTCACGCTGCTGCTGAGCGCCCGGATCCGTGCCGCCACCGCGGTGGACGCAGCCCGGGCGCTGTTCGACGACGGGCTGCGCTCCGCCCGGCGGATGGCGGAGGCGAGCTGGCAGCAGCGGGTGGACGCGCTGGGCCGGGGCCACTACCGGCGTTACGACGAGCGCACCTCGACCCAGCTCGGGGACGGCGCCGAGTTCCTGCTCGACACCTACCGCGGGGACCTGCGGCGGCTGCGCGAGCGGGCGGACGGCGACACCGGCGCGGCCCGCCGGCTGCTCCAGGAGGTGCCGGGGCTGGGGCCCACGGGCGCCGACATCTTCCTCCGCGAGGTGCAGGGCGTATGGCCCGAGATGGCCCCGTACATCGACGGCAAGGCGCTCAAGGGCGCGGACCGGATCGGCCTGCCGACCACCTCCGGGGCGCTGGCCCGGCTGACCGACGCGCACGACCTGCCGGTCCTGGCCGCGGCGCTGGTGCGGGTGGCGCTCGACCGCGGCCTCGCTGACGAGGTGACAGGCGCCGCCGAGAACTGACCCGGCGCCGCGCCGCCCGACGACGCCCCCGGCCCATCGCCGACGACGCGCCCCGGGGTCGGTGATCGGCTCCACCGGCATGTCTGCTAGTCAAGTGTCTGACTCAATGGACTCAGTTCGTCATTGGCTAGAGCGCGACGCGAGGATGTGACCGGTGAACGAAGGGCAATGGCTGGCGGAGCGGTTCGAGGCCCATCGCGCCCATCTGAGGGCGGTGGCCTACCGCATGCTGGGCTCGCTGTCCGAGGCGGAGGACGCCGTCCAGGAGACCTGGCTCAAGCTCAGCCGCTCGGACACCAGCGAGGTCGAGAACCTCGGCGGCTGGCTGACCACCGTCGTCGGCCGGGTGTGCCTGGACATGCTGCGGTCACGCACCTCGCGGCGGGAGGACCTGCACGAGGATTTCCACGGCGTGCAGCTGCCCGACCCGGTGATCAGCAGCCCCGACGGGCTCGACCCCGAGCAGGAGGTGCTGCTGGCCGACTCGGTCGGCATCGCGCTCCTGGTCGTCCTGGAGACCCTCGACCCCGCCGAGCGGCTCGCCTTCGTGCTGCACGACATGTTCGCGGTGCCGTTCGGCGAGATCGCCACCATCGTCGGCCGCAGCCCGGCCGCCGCCCGCCAGCTCGCCAGCCGGGCGCGCCGCCGGGTGCAGGGGGCCACGCCGGCTCCCGAACCCGAGCCCGACCTGGGCCGGAAGCGGAAGGTCGTGGACGCCTTCCTCGCAGCCGCTCGCGGCGGGGACTTCGAGGCGCTGGTCGCGGTGCTCGACCCGGATGTCGTGCTGCACGCCGATGGCGGCCCGGCCCCGGTGGCCATGATGGCCTCGCGGGTGGTGCGCGGCGCGCGGGTGGTGGCCGAGCAGGCGCTCACCTTCGCGCAGTTCGCCAAGTACGCCAGGCCGGTGCTGGTCAACGGCGCCCCGGGCCTGGTCGCGATGCCGGGCAAGGACCTGTTCTCGGTGTCGAGCTTCACGATCGTGGACGACCGGATCACCGAGATGCACATCCTCGCCGACCCCACGCGGCTGCGCGGGCTCGACGTGTCCTTCCTCCAGGAGTGACCGGCGCACCGGGAAGGCCGGGCCCGTCTGGTGTCAGCCCCCCGGGGCAAGGCCCGGGTCCCGGTCGTCCCGGTGCGAGCCGTTCGGGTGCGAGCCGTTGGGGTGGGGGCCGTTCGGCGCGGCGGAGGCGGGCAGCGGCTGCTCCGCCCAGATGACCTTGCCCGCGGAGGTGTACCGGGTGCCCCACCGGTCGGCGATCTGCGCCACCAGGAACAGTCCTCGGCCGCCCTCGTCGGTCATGGCCGCGTACCGCAGATGCGGCGAGGTGTTGCTGCCGTCGGAGACCTCGCAGATCAGGGTGCGGTCGCGCAGCAGGCGCACCCGGATCGGCGCGGAGCCGTACCGGATGGCGTTGGTGATCAGCTCGCTGAGCATCAGCTCGGTCTCGAAGGCCAGCTCGGACAACTCCCACTCGTCCAGCTTCTCCATGACCGCGGCCCGCATCCCGGCCACGGCGGCCGGGTCGAAGGGCACGTCCCAGTCGGCGACCCGGTCGCTGCCCAGCGTCCGGGTGCGGGCGATGAGCAGGGCCACGTCGTCCTTGGGACGGGCCGGGAGCAGTTCCTTCAGGACCGCCTGGCAGCTCTCCTCCAGCGAGCGGTCGGGGTGCGCCAGCGCCTGCCGGAGCAGCTCCATGCCCTCGTCCAGGTCCCGGGTGCGGTCCTCGATCAGCCCGTCGGTGTACAGGACCAGCCGGCTGCCCTCGGCCAGCTCCAGCTCGGCGGTCTCGAACGGCATACCGCCCACGCCGAGCGGCGGGCCGGCCGGCAGGTCGGGGAACTCCACCCGGCCGTCGGCGTGCACCACGGCGGGCGGCGGATGCCCGGCACGGGCCATCACGCAACGCCGGGACACCGGGTCGTAGATCGCGTACAGGCAGGTGGCTCCGGTGATCCCGGCGCCGCCCGCGCCGGCGGTCCCGGCGGGGCCGGGCCCTGGCATGTCGACGGCGGTGTCCGGCTCGTCCACGTCGATGCGGTTGACCAGCTCGTCCAGGTGACCGAGGAGCTCGTCCGGCGCCAGGTCGAGGGTGGAGAAGTTGTGCACCGCCGTGCGCAGCCGGCCCATCGTGGCGGCGGCGTGCAGCCCGTGGCCGACGACGTCCCCGACGACCAGCGCGACCCGGCTGCCGGACAGCAGGATCACGTCGAACCAGTCGCCGCTGACCCCGGACTGGGCGGGCAGGTAGCGGTGGGCGACGTCCAGGGCGCTCTGCTCGGGCAGGGCGCGGGGCAGCAGGCTGCGCTGGAGGGTGACCGCCACGGTGCGTTCGCGGGTGTAGCGGCGGGCGTTGTCGATGCTGACCGCGGCGCGGGCGACCAGCTCCTCGGCGAGCGACAGGTCCTCCTCGTCGAACGGTTCGGGCTTCTGGGACCGCCAGAAATTGGCCATGCCGAGGACGACGCCGCGGGCCCGCAGCGGGGCGGTGATGAGCGAGTGGATGCCGTAGGCGACGATGTCCTGGGTGCGCTCGGGGTCCTGGGCCTGCCAGCCGGGGGCGTCGGCGAGGTCGGTCACCAGTTCGGAGCGGCCGCTGCCGAATCCGCGCGCCTGCGGGGTGGAGGGCACGAAGTCGATCAGGCTGCCCAGCGGGTAGAGCGGGTGGTCCTCCCGGATGCCGCTGACCGCGCTGCGCCGCATGGACGCACTCGCGCCGGTCGGCTCCTCACCGCCCAGCACCGGCTCGGCCAGATCGACGGTGACGAAGTCGGCGAAGCGGGGCACCGCCACCGTGGCCAGCTCCTGGGCGGTGCGCACCACGTCGAGGCTGGTGCCGATGCCCACCCCGGCGTCGTAGAGCAGCCGGAGGCGTTTGCTGATCACTTCCATCCGGCCGGTCAGGGCGCGCAGCTCGGTGGAGTCCCGGATGGTGGTCACGGTGCCCAGGGGGCCGCCGTGGAAGTCCGTGAGCCGCTGGTTGACGACCAGCAGCCGGTCCCCCGCCAGCAGCAGCTCGTCGCTGGCCACCCGGGCGGAGGCGACCAGCTCGGCCATGCCGGGGTCCAGGCCCGGCAGGTCGGTGACGCCGCGGCCCTCGGCGTCCGCCGGCAGGTCCAGCAGCCGCCTGGCCTCGTCGTTGGCGAGCAGCAGCCGGCCGTCGTCGCCGACGATCAGCACGCCCTCGCGGACGGCGTGCAGCACCGCGTCGTGATGCTCGTACATCCGGGTCATCTCGGCGGGGCCGAGGCCGTGCGTCTGCCGCTTCAGGCGGCGGGCTCCCAGCGCGGCCCCGGCGGTGGCCAGGGCGAGGGCGACCGCCCCGGTGCCGAAGATGATCGGCAGCTGGTGGTTGACGACGTTGGTGACGTTCTTGACTTTCATGCCCGCGGACACCAGGGCGACCACGTCTCCGTCGCGGTCGGTGACCGGGACGATCGCCTGCACTTCCTTGCCGAGCGGGCCGTTGACGCTCTCGGTGTGGACGCGGCCGGCCAGCGACGGCTCGATGGTGCCGACGAACCGTTTGCCGATGCGGTCGGGCTGCGGATGGGTGTAGCGGATCCCCTTGGTGTCCATCACCACGATGAAGTCGACGCCGGCGTCCTTGCGGGCCGCCTCGGTGAGCGGCTGGAGCGTCTTGGAGGGGTCGGGCCGGGCCAGGACGTCCTGGAGGCCGGGTGAGTGAGCGAACGTTTCGGCGACCGCGACCGAGCGCTTGCGGGCCTCTGTCTCGCTGTCGTGGCGGGACTGCAGGACGAGCGCCAGCACCGCACCGGTGACCAGCAGCACCACGACGACCACTTGCAGGACGAAGACCTGTCCGGCAACGCTCCGCGGGCGCCTGCCGACCAGTGACCGAACCGATACGCCACGGAACCGGCCGGGACCCTCGACCACACGCCATTTCTAACACCGGGCGGCGGGGGATGACCATCGCCCGGTATTCATGTCTTGGCTCCGGTCACCATGCGCCCGCGTTCGCCGCCGTTCGCCGGGCGCCCTTCCGGGTGACGCGGTCAGGCCGTCGCGGGCCCGGCGGGCGCCGTCATCGCCGCCGGTCACAGCCTCAGAGGGTGTCCGGAGCCGCCCGGCCCGGTGGTCACCCCCGCCACCAGCGGCGCAGCACCTTCTCGGCGTGTTTGCCGTGCGGCGTGTAGGCCAGCCGTGGCGCGGTCTCGCCGCTGTCCGGCCAGTCGTCCCACATCCACCAGCACACCCCCGCCCACCATTCCCGGCCGTCGAAGGCCGTCAGCAGGGCCTGGTAGGCGGCCGCCTGCTCGTCCGCCCCGGCGCGCTCGCTCACCGTCCAGGAGTACGGCGCGGTGGTCGCGCCCCGCTGGCTGACGTAGCCGGCCTCGGTGAACAGGATCCGGCGGTGCTCGCGGTCGGCGAAGGCCGCGAGCTCGGCGACGATCTTCCGCCAGCCGGCGGCCAGCCGCTCGGGGTCGGTGGTGGCCCGCTCCGTCAGGGGCCAGTAGGCGTCGATGCCGATCAGGTCGAGGGAGCGCCAGAAGGTGATCTGGGAGTACTCGTCGTAGTTGGCGGCGTAGGTCAGCGGCCCGCGGTAGGCGTCCCGGACCGCGGAGATCACCTGGGACCAGCGCCGGCGGTCGGTGCTGGTGCCGGCCAGCTCGGTGCCCACGGCGAACTGCTCCACGCCGGTCTCCTCGGCCAGCTCGGCGTAGTGGGTGATGAAACGCTCGTACGCGGTGAACCAGGCGTCCCGGTCGGCGGGCCGGATCCCGGCCCGGTCACTGCCGTCCACCAGGTCCACATGGGGTTTGAGCATCACCTTCAGGCCGGTGGCGTGTGCCAGGCTGATGACGCGGCGCACGCCGCGGTCGCTCACCGTCTCCTCGGTGGTGTGGATCGCCGACCGCCGCGGCCCGTCCTGGTACCAGGTGGGGGTGAAGACCACCCAGCGGGCACCGGTGTCCGCGATCTGCCGCAGGTAGCGGCGTGCCTCGGGCCGGTCGTAGTCGCCGGTGTCCCAGGCGGGCAGGGTCATGCCGCGTAATCGCTCCTCCGGTCCGCTGCCGGCCGGGGTGCTGGGGCGCGGCGCGGGCGCATCGTCGCCGCCGGCCGAGCAGCCGGTGAGCACGGCGAGTGCCGCGGTCAGCACCGCGGTCGCCCTCCTCAGGGATTTCATCGGGCGGGGCCTTCCGGATAGGTGGTCCGACCGGTGCCGCTCCCGGGCGAGGGGCGGCACCGGCTTGGAGTGTCCCGTCGGGGAGCGGTGCCGGATAGTGGAAGCCGCGTCCCGGCGAAGTGGACAACGCCCCAGCCGGGCGGGGGAGTTCCGCGCGAAGAGCTGGTAGTCGGTGGCCGAGGCCGCGTAGTGCGGGGTGGCCCATCACCCGTTCGGCCCTGAAGGGGTCCGGTTGCCGCTTCACCCGCACCGCGTTCCCATGGAGCCAGGCCATCGCTCCCGCTCCGTCGGGTGTGGCCATGGCGTCGGCAGGCGACGCCGCCCGATGCGACGCTTCCCGACGCGACGCCACCCGATGGAGATGAGGTGAGCCCGTGGCAGCCCGCCCCTCTCGCCGCGCCGGTCGCACCGACTGGGCCCGTCTCGCCCTGGTGTCCGTGCCGGTCACCCTGCTCTCCACGGTGCTGATCACGGCGGTGGTCAGCGGCGTCGTCCCGGGCTCCTTCGCGGTGTCCCGTGAGGCCATGTTGTTGTCGGGACAGACGGTGAAGATCTCCGCCGACACTCTCAAGGGCAAGAAGTTCGCCCAGTACGTCGCGGTGGACGGCACCGGTGAGGGTTCCCGGCCGGCGGCCGTCACCCGCGTCGAATCCGCCGATCTGAAGAACCTGTGCCAATCGGCGGTCCTCGACATGCCGGTGGTCGGAAAGGTGACGCTGCGGATCCTGGCCGGCGGTGGCGACCACCCCGCGCATGCCGACGAGCTCGTGGTGCACACCGATGACATTTCCGGCGACGCCACATTCCAGGACATCGTCATCGGCAAGGACGCCTCCACCATCAGCGGACTCTCCGATGCCCCGGCGGGATCGCTCGGAGAACAGGCCACATCCGTGCGCATCGACCATCTGCGTCAGAAGGCCACCGGTGTGACCGCCTCGGTATTCCGGCTCAATGGGCTGCATTTGACCGTCAAACGCGGTGACCGTCCCTGTTACTGAGCCCATCGGCAGCCGATAACACCCCTGGCACCACCGCCGGGCCTTACCCCGAACGGGTCGAATGTCACCGCCGAATGCGGCGGCCCCCACCCCGGCCAGTTACCAGTCATGGGCCGGGGCGTTGGCAGGAGTGCGCCCGCGTGCCCGACGCGATATCCGCGCTCCGCCTGATTCCCCTGGGCGAGGAAGCACGCGGCATCCGTCCGTCCGCCGAGGAGGAAGAGAGACACATGACCAGTGCCCCGGACCGGGACCGCCCCTCGGGCCACACTCGATGGCTGCGTCTTGTCCTCGTCATGGTGCCGACCCTGGCCCTGTCGGGAATGGTGTTCGCGGCGATGGCCACCGGTGCGCTGGCCTCGTCATTCGGTGTTTCCGCCAATTCGTTCACGGTTTCCGGGAACAGCTTCCAGATCGGGGCGGACACCCTCAGCGGTGAGGGCTTCGAGCAGTACGGCGCACTCGACCGGGGAAAGAACGCGTCTTATCCGGAAGCATTGACCGGCATCAGATCCGCCGACCTGAGCAATCTGTGCCAATCAGTGGTCCAGGACGTCCCGTTGTTCGGCAAAGTGACGCTGCGGCTCAGTTCGGGCACCGGTGACCAGCCCGCGCACGCGGACCGCTTGGTGGCCGATTCCCATGAACTCAGCGGCCACGCCCAGTTCCACAACATCGAGATCGGCCGGGACGCCTCCACGGTGGACCAGGTCCCCGGGCTCTCCGGCCCGGAAGGCGCGTTCGCGCAGCAGGCCGACACCATCCGGATCGATGACCTGAAGCAGCACACCCGGTCGGTGAGCGCGGCCACCTTCCGCCTGCCCGACCTGCACCTGACGGTGAACAGGGGGGACGACCCATGCTTCTAGGGTCGGTGGGAACCGCGCGGCGGGCGTTCCGGGACTGGCGCCGCAGCCGCCCGTTCTGGGCCGGTGTCTGGACAGTGCTGGCAGGCGTGGAGATCCTCTCCATCCCGTTGGCACCGCTGGATCTGCTGATCCATGAGGGCGTCGCCGGCGTATCCGGGGTGCTGATGGGCCTGTTCATGGTGGTCCTCGGGCTCACCCTCTGGCTGGCCCCGCGCTACCGGGTCTTCGCGGGCATCGCCACTCTGGTCTTCGCGGTGGCGTCGCTGGTCCTGTCCAACCTCGGCGGATTTCTGGTCGGTTTCCTGCTGGGCGTCCTCGGCGGCTCCATGGCGGTCAGCTGGGTCCCGGAGCGGCCGCCCGGCCCCCGCCGCCCCGGCCGTAACCGCAAGGGGAGTTGGGGCCCTCCCGGGGAGCCGGACGCGGGGACGGACCCGGATCCGGACGCGGGTGCGGGCATGGGAGCGGGCCCGGGCACGGAAGCGGGAACGGGCGTGGGGCCAGGAGAAGGTCCAGGGCCCGGGACGGAGAGCGGCACCACTGCCGGGGCTGAGACGGGTTCAGGACGCACCGGGGCAGCGGCCGCGTCGGGGCGCTCCGGCTCCGGGCCCACCGCGCGAAACCCCTTGCTCGCGTTCGGGATCCTGCCGGTCGGGGCGCTGCTCGCCACCGGGCTCCAGCCACCCCCGTCCGCCACCGCCCGCTCGCACACACCGCGGCCCGACCGCCCTCGATACGCGGCGGAGGAGCGGGGGCGGAACGCCTCGAAGCCCACGGTCTGCTCGCTGCTCGACGCGGTGCTGACCGCGGCGGGGGCGACCCCCGGCAGCCCGCCGCACCGCCCGGGCGGCCACTCGGAGGGCAGGCGCGAGCGGCATGCCGGGCATCACGGGGAGACAGGCCGGGCGCCCGGACACCCCGTCGGCCGTCCACGCCACGCATCCCCCGGTCTCTCCTCCACCCCCGCCCCCGCGGCGCCGAGGTCCTCGCCGGACCATGGGCGGGATGCGGACGAACGGGCCGACGCGCCGGTCGTGGAGCGGCTGCTCGGCGCGGTCAGCGGCCTGATCGGTACCGGCGAGCGGCACTCCGCCGAGCGGCGCTCCCCGGATCCGACGATCCCGCACCCCCGCTCCTCCGGGCGGCGCTCCGCCGAGCCGCGTCCGTCCGAGCCGCATCCGTCCGATCGGCATCCGTCCGATCGGCATCCGTCCGATTCGCGTCCGTACGAGGCCCGGTCGACAGGTTTGCTCTCCGCCCTCCGGGCCGGCCACGCACCCCACCACGGCGACCGGCACCCGGGGCCGGAGGAGAAGTCGTCGCCGAAGGAGGATCCGGACCGTCTGCCCGCCCAGCTGACGGTCTCGCTGCCGCCGCTCCCCCGCGACGGCGGGATGGACCGACTGGCCTCGCTGCTTCCGCTGCGCATCCGCGCCGGGGTCGGCACCCGGCCCTCACCGTGGTGCCTGCCGGAGATCTCGCTCGAAGTGTCGCTCGGCGCCCGCCGCTTCGGTGCCCGTACCGCCGTCCAGCCCTCGGTGGTGCGTACGCCGCTGCTCCTGCTCACCGGGCTCACCTACCGGGGCATCACCGAGGTGGACACGGCGTCAGGCCCGGAGCGGGTTCTGGCGTTCACCGCCTTCCGGGTGGACATTCACAGCCTCCGGCAGGACGCGCCGCTGCTCGCCCCGCACTGCCCCGATCTCCACGGCGCCCCGGCCGGGTGGGGGCAGGCGCCGCCCCGGCCTCCCATCGCAGGACCGCTCGGACTCTCCGTCTCCATCCTGGGGATCGGCCTCCCGCACCTGGGGCTGACCGACTTCGGGAACCCCTGGCCACCTTGTCAGGGAAACCTGTCCACCGAGGGCAGCCCCGGCGGCACGGTGACGGCGACCGGCACCCCGGTGGTGATCCTCAGCAAGCTGCTGAGCGGCAGACTGCTCGGGCTGCTGCCCGTAACCTTCACACCGCGGACGCCGCCGCCGCTGCCGCCTGGGCTGACCCTGCCCATTCCGATCTTCATGACCGATGTCACCGCGCACAACCACCTGCTGAGCGCCGACCGGTTGACCGTCCCCGGGCTGCTGCAGACCGCCTCACGGTGACCGGGGCGGTCTGGTCGAACGCCCGCGGCGGACGCCCCCTAGACTCCGACCGGTGAACGAATTGCGGTGTACACAGTGTCAGACGACGGGCCTGGAGACGGGCTTCGTGGAGGATGCCGGCGAACACTCCCGCGGTTACGCCCGGTGGATACGCGGTCCGCTTGAGCGGGGCATACTCGGCGGCGCCAAGCGGATGGGGCGGCCCCGGTGGCAGATCGACGCCTACCGCTGTCCCGGCTGCGGGCATCTGGAGCTGTTCGCCAACCAGCAGTGCTGACGTCCCCCCGAGGTGGCCGGCCATGTTCCCCTCCGAACCGGAATCGCCGCCGGAGAACCGGGCGCTCTCGCCCTTCACCGGCTACGGCAGGGAGCACTGGCTGGCCATCGCCGACCGGCTGCTGACCGACGCGCGTCGTTTCGCCTCCCCGGCCGGTGCCCGGATCGTGCTGCCGGGCCGGGCGTCCTGCTCGGGGCCCGACTCCGATCAACTCGAGGGTTTCGCCCGCACCTTCCTGCTGCTGGCCTACCGGATGGCCGGATCCGGCGGCCGGGCTCCGGAAGGGCTGCTCGGCCGTTACGCCGACGGGATCGCCGCGGGCACCGACCCGAGCCACCCCGAGGCATGGCCGGCCATCACCGGAGCGTGCCGGCAGACCCTGGTCGAGGCCTGCTCGCTCGCCCTGGGGCTGCATCTGACCCGGCCATGGCTGTGGGACCGGCTCGGCCCGGGGGTCCGGGAGCGGGTTGTGGGCTGGTTCCAGGGCGTCTGGGGGCTGGCGATCCCGGACAACAACTGGCATCTGTTCCGGGTGGTGGTCGGGGAGTTCCTGGCGGGTGCCGGTGCCCCGCACGACCGTGGCCGGATGGAGGCGGATCTGGCCCGGATCGAGGACTTCCACGTGGCCGACGGGTGGTACCGCGACGGAGGTGACGCCCGGAGCGGGGACAACTTCGACCACTACGGCGGCTGGGCGATGCACTACTACCCCGTGCTGTGGGCCCGGATGGCCGGTGCGCGGGGAGCCGCGCGGCTGCCGGTGTTCGCGAAGCGGCTGCGGCGGTTCCTGGAGGACTACGCCCTCTTCTTCGGCTCCGACGGCGCCCCCGTGCACCAAGGCCGCTCCCTGGTCTACCGGTTCGCCGCGGCGGCGGCACCCTGGATCGGGGCGCTGGCCGACGCCACGCCGCTGACGCCCGGCCTCACCCGCCGGCTGGCCAGCGGGGCGCTGCGGCACTTCGTGGACCGCGGCTTCCGCGACGCTCACGGCATCCCGACCCTCGGCTGGTACCGGCGGCCCGTCCCCGCGATGGTGCAGGACTATTCGGGTCCGGGCTCGCCGTACTGGCTGGCCAAGGCGTTCGCCGGGCTGCTGCTGCCGCCGGACCATCCGTGCTGGACGGCGGTGGAGGAACCACTGCCGGCAGAAGGCCCGGACCGGACCCGGGCGATGCCGGTCCCCGGCTTCCTGGTCACCACGACCGGTGGCGACGGCATCGTGCGGCTGGTCAACCACGGCAGCGACAACCAGGCGCCGGGCCGCGCCACCGCGGACCCGCACTACGCCCGTCTCGCCTACTCCACGGTGACCGGCCCCTGTCTGCCCCCGGCCCCGGAATCCCCTGCCGCGCAAGGCCCGGCCGCCGCACCGCCGGCCGCGGAAGACCGGCCGCGGTGGCTCCACGCGGACAACCATGTCGGGCTGCTGGACCCGGTCCACGGGCTGTCCGCGCGGACCCGCATCCACCGGATCCGGGTCGTCGACCGGCACGCGGCGTCCTGGCACCGCCCGGTCTGGCCGGGCCGGGCAGGCCGAACCGGCCGGGCGGGGCCACCCGCGAGGATCGAGACGGCGAGCGTGGTGTGGGGACCGTGGGAGCTGCGCGCACATCTGGTGGACGCCCCCGCCGGGCTGTCGCTGTACGACAGCGGCTGGCAGGTCGCGGACGCGTGCGCCCCACGGCACCGCGGCGGCGAGCGGTGGGCGGCGGCCGTCACCGGCTCCGGGCTGACCAGCACCTTCGTCTCGCTGCACGGCCATGACGCGGTGGCTGTCGCGGCGGCCGAGGGCACCAGCGCCTTCGCCCAGCTGTCGGCCGTCCCGTACGCCACCGCCGGGCGCACGGCGGAGCGGACCCTGTACGTCTGCCTGGTCGGCCTGGAGCGCGCCACCGGATCAGGACCGGACTCGCCCGAAGTGCTCTGCGAGACCGCCGGAACGACCGTCACCGCGCGCTTCCCGGACGGCACCTGGGTGCTGGTGGCGCTGGGCGGGCAGAGCTCTCAGGCCGCCACGCTCGGCGGTCGCCGGCTGCCCGGGCCGGTGCACTATGCCCGGCTGACTCCGGGAGAGGCCCCGGTGGTCGCCCCCGGCCGCCCGGGCGAGCGGACCGCTGAGGACACCTGCCGAAGCACCTGCTGAGGCACCTGCCGAGAACCTCGCCTCAGTCCGACCCTCCACCGTCAGCGCCGCGGACCAGGACGCGTATCTCCTGGCGGGAGTTGCGGGCACCCGGCTCCGGCTGCTCACGGCCCGCGCGGTCCCGGGCGCGGCACCTGATCCGGTGCGGCCCGGGGCTCAGCGCCGCGGTCAGGGAGAACCGCTGCCAGGTCGGCTCCTCGCCGCGCTCGGCGAGGAGCGCCGCCTCCCAGGGGCCGTCGTCCACGGAGATGTCGACGCCGACGACCTCGGTGGCGCTCCACGCCCAGCCGCTGATCTCGACCTGCCCCGACTGGAGTTCCTCCTTGTCCCGGGGGCTGATGAGCACGCTGTTGACGTCGACCTGCCGCACCGGGCGCAGTTCGCCACTGTCCGGCTCGACCCGGTTGTAGAACCGGGTGGTGAAGAGGTGCTCGGGCCGGGCGTCGGAGACGATGACGCGGCTGAGCCACTTGACGGAGTTGGTGCCGAACATCCGGGGAACCACGGCGCGCACCGGGAATCCGTGCCGGCTCTCCAGCGGCTTGCCGTTCATCTCGTAGGCGACCAGCAGATCGTGGCGGGCGGTCTCCAGCGGCAGGTCCTTGAGGTAGGTGACCTCCTCTGAGCCGTGGAAGCTGCCGCGGTCCAGGCCCTCCAGCCAGACGTGCCGCGCGCCCTGCTGTGGCACCGCCCGCTCCAGGAGGTCCGCCAGCCGGACCCCGAGCCACTGAAGGTTGGCCACCGCACGCACCGGGACATTCGGTCGCAGGGGGCTGCCGAAGCACTCGTGGAAGGCGGTGAGCCGGGTGGCCGGCAGGTCCTTCAGCTCCTCCAGGGTGAACCGGAGGGGGTGTTCGACGAGCCCTTCTATCCGCAGCGACCAGGCCGAGGCGTCCACGTCCAGCATCGTGCCGAAGTGCGTCCTGGTGAAGACCCGCCCGACCGGGGTGAGGAAGTCCGCCGACAACTGATCCATGTGCGTCCTCGCATGCTGGTGAGGGCGCTACGGCGCCGCACGGCTGCGGACGTGCGGCGCAGCCACCCCCGATGGCCACGTGGTTCCCACCGTACGTCCATCGGGCTGCCGTGTCGCGACAGTTGATCGATGGGTGAACACGCGTGCGGCGCGGCCGGCCGGGAGTCCCCTCCGGGCCGGCCGCCTGGTGGTGCCGCGGGTCAGCCGATCCGCGATCCGGTGGCTTCCAGTGCCTCGGTCACCGGCTGGTAGAAGGTCTCGCCGCCGGTGGCGCAGTCGCCGCTGCCGCCGGAGGTCAGTCCCAGCGCCGTGTCGTCCACGAAGAGCGAGCCGCCGCTGTCGCCGGGCTCGGCGCAGACGGTGGTCTGGATCAGGCCCTCGACCGTGCCCTGCTCGTAGTTGGCGGTCGCGTCCAGTGCGATGACGTCGCCCTCGTGCACCCGGGTGGTGCTGCCGCTGCGCCGCACGTGCTGGCCGACGAGCGCGTCGCCCGCCTGGGTGATGGGCTGCGTGGTGCCGTTGTAGAGGTTCACCGAGCTGGGGTGCGGGGTGTCGGTGGTGTAGGCCGCGATGCCGTAGTCGTCGCCGGGGAAGCGGCTGGTCTCGGTCCGCGCGACCTGCGGGCCGCCCTGTGTGGCCGACCAGCTCGCGACCTCGTTGGTGCAGTGTCCGGCGGTCAGGAAGTAGGGCTCGCCGCCCTTGATGACGTTGAAGCCGAGCGAACAGCGGACGCCGTCGCCCCAGATCGCGTCACCGCCGGTGATCAGCGGCTGGAGCCTGCCCGGTGACCGCCTGATGGCGGCGGCGCGGTCGCCGAGCCTGGAGACGACCCTCTCCAACCGCTCCAGGTCCCGGTTCTTGACGGTGCTGTCAGCGGTGACGACCACCTTGTTGAGCCGCGGGTCGGTCGCCCAGGAGGTCCCGGGGATGGCGGCCTGCCTCCGCAGGGTGGCGCGGGCCTCGTCGAGTGAGGCGCGGGAGTGCTCGACGATCCGGGCCTGGGCGCCGGCCGCGCGGACCTTCGCGGCGGTGGTCTCGTTCAGCACGTTGACGACCAGCGTGCGGCTGTCGGCGTCGTAGTAGGAGCCGGCCGTGTCCGGACCCATGTCGGAACCGATGGCGGTGGCCAGCTGTCTGGCCTGAATGGCTGAAATCGGCTCGGGGTCGAAGGCGGGGCCGGGGGCGGCGTCGGCGCTCTGCAGGGCGAGCGTGGCGGCGGTCAGAGCCACCACGCCGGCACCCGCGATCGCCGTACGGCGCCTCGGTCCGCTCGTGCGCTTCAACAACTCAATACCTCCAGTGGGCGATGGGCCCGGCAGTGGGGTTGTTCCGGTCTCCGGACCCGGTACACGCCCGAGTCACAGACCATACGTAACCCGCACAAACCGGAAACGCACGCCGACACATCGTATAAGCCGAAGTCAGCACTGATCAGTCGATTCAGACCGGCAGGAGCCGGGCGACGAGCTCGCCGAGCCGCCGCGCGTTGCGGCACGGGTGCATCTCGACGACACCGGCATAGGCCAGGGCGGCCGAGTCGCCGGTCGGCCACTGGGCGGTCGGCTCGGGGTTGAGCCAGTAGACCCGGCGGGCGCGCTCGGTGATGCGCCGCAGGGCGGGCAGGTTGGGGTCGTAGCCGTTGGTCCGGGCGTCACCGAGGATGAGGACGCAAGTGCGCGGGGAGACGGCGTCGAGGTGGCGGTCGGCGAACTCCGCCAGGGCAGCGCCGTAGTCACTGCTGCCGTGCCATCCGGTGACCGTGGCCTCGTCAAGGATGCGCCGGCCCAGCGTGCCGGGGTCGGCCGATCCCGCGGTGACCAGCCCGGTCACCTCGTCGGTGCGGTTGACGAAGGCGAAGACCCGCACCTTGCTGAACTGGTCGCGCATCGCCTGGACCAGCAGCATGGTGAAGTTCGCGAAGCCGGCCACCGAGCCGGACACATCGCACAGCAGCACGATCTCCGGACGGGCGGGACGGCGGCGGCGCAGGACCGGGCGCAGCGGCACGCCGCCGGTGGACAGCGAGCGCCGCAGCGTACGCCGCAGATCGATCTGGCCGCGGGCGGCCTGCCGGCGGCGCGCGGCGAGCCGGGTGGCGAGCTTGCGGGCCAGCGGCTGGACCGCCCGGCGCAGCTCGGCGAGTTGGTCCCGGCCGGCGATCAGGAAGTCGACCTGGTCGGCGCTGGGGGCGACGCCGCGCCGGGCGATCTCCTCGGTGCCGCGCAGTTCGGCGGCCCGGCGCCGGGCCTCGGTCGCCACCTGTCGGCGGAAGGCCTCGATCATGCGCCGGATCTCGTCCTCGTCGAGCCGGTCGGTGAAGTCGGGGGCCCGTCCCTCGCGCCGGGCGTCGCGCACGCGGGCGAGCAGGGTCTGCGGCCGCAGCCGGTCCAGGGTCTGGTGCGCGGACCAGCCGTCCGAACCGGTGCCGGAGCCCGAGCCGTACCGGCCGAGCGTGTCCACCGCCTCCCCGGCGAGCTGGGCCAGCGCTGTCTGGTCGCCGGCGGCCAGCGCGGCGGCCAGGCGGTCACGCAGGTCGGCGAGGTCCGTCTCACCGGTGGAGCGGGCACCTTCACGCGGGCCGACGCCGAGCGGGAAGAACAGGTCGAAGGTCGAGTCGAACACCGCGCGCTGGCCCTCGCCGCGCAGCAGGGTCGCGGCGAGTCCTTCGCGGATCCGCTCCCGGTCGGCGAGGCCGAGGACGTCCAGGACCGCCGCCGCGTCGACGGTCTCGCCGGGCCCGACGCGTATGCCATGGCCGCGGAGCGCCTGGACGAATCCGGTCAGCCGCCCGGGGAGGGCGCGCACCGGCTCGGAGCCGGCGGGCGCACCGATGGCGGAGTTCCCCGGTCCGGTCATGCCAGGGTCAGCTTCTGGGTGGCCTTGAGGACGTCGTCCTGGTGCTTGAGGATCACCCCGAGGCTGTCGCGGACGACGCTCTCCTGAAGGGTGTCGGCGCCAAGAGCGAGCAGGGTGCGGGCCCAGTCGATGGTCTCGGCCACCGACGGCGCCTTGCGCAGCTCCATTCCGCGCAGCGCGCCGACCACCTCGACCAGCGAGTCGGCGAGCACCTCGTCCAGGCCGGGCACCTTGAGCCGGACGATCCGCTGTTCGAGCTCCGGGTCGGGGAAGTCGATGTGCAGGAAGAGGCAGCGGCGGCGCAGGGCCTCGGACAGCTCGCGGGTCGCGTTGGAGGTGAGGACGACGAAGGGGCGGCGGGTCGCGGTGACGGTGCCGAGTTCGGGGACGGTGACCTGGAAGTCGCTCAGCACCTCCAGCAGCAGGCCCTCCACCTCGACGTCGGCCTTGTCCATCTCGTCGATCAGCAGCACGGTGGGCTCGGCACCGCGGATCGCGGTGAGCAGCGGGCGGGCGAGCAGGAACTCCTCGCTGAAGACGTCGGTCCGGGTCTCGTCCCAGCTCTCGTCCCGGCCGGCGGTGATGCGCAGCAGCTGCTTGGCGTGGTTCCACTCGTACAGCGCGCGGGACTCGTCGATGCCCTCGTAGCACTGCAGCCTGACCAGCCGAGCGCCGCCGACCCGTGCCACCGCCTTGGCCAGCTCGGTCTTGCCGACACCGGCCGGGCCTTCCACCAGCAGCGGCTTGCCAAGCCGGTCGGCCAGGAAGACGGTGGTGGCGACCGCGGTCGAGGCCAGGTAGCCCGCCTCGGCCAGCTGCGCGGAGACCTCGTCCACGGAGCGGAAGAAGCCGGTGGGGCGGATCCCGGACCCGTCCGCGTCCGCTGCCCCGGGCGCGCGCCCGCCCCCGCCCGCCATGCCGTCCCCCATGCCGTCGTTCACGTCGTCGTTCGCGTCGTCGTTCATGTCGTCAACTCCCCCTCGCCACGGCACCGTGCCCGTATCCTGCCAGCCACCGGGCGCCAGGTCCCGGCCGGTCACTCTTCGGGGCGCCGGAGGGTGAGCGTGCCGTCCGGCTCGGAGCCGACGCGCGTGCCGAAGCCGCGGCTGACCCGGTCCAGGACCGCCCGCAGCCACCCGCTGTCCTCCGCCGAGGCGGGGCACAGCCGCATCCGGCGGGCCTGGAACGGGACGATCCGCAGGTCGCGGAGGATGCCGGTGTCCGGCTCAAGCGAGACGAGGTACAGCGGGCGCAGGTCGTCCCGGTACTGCTCGTAACCGCGGATGCCCTCGTAGTCATCGATGAAGTCGCCGCAGCCGTAGAGGATCAGCCGCTCGCCGTACACCTCCGCAGGACGCGGGTGGTGCGAGGAGTGCCCGTGCACCACGTCCACGCCGCCGTCGATGAGCGCGTGTGCGAAGCGGATCTCGTCACGGGAGACGCCGTAGCCCCAGTTGGCGCCCCAGTGGACGGAGACCACCACCACGTCGCCGGGCCGCCTCGACTGCCGCACCCGCTCGATGAGCCCGGCCGCGGCCCCGGCCGTCGGCCGGTCCACGAGGTCGACCCCGCCGTGGTCCGAGCCCGCGGCCCAGTCCAGCGGGATGCCACTGGTCGGCACCCCCACGGACAGCACCAGCACCCGCGGCCCGCCGTCGACGGGGACGATCGCCGGGCGGCGTGCCGCCTCCGCGTCCCGGCCCGCCCCGGCGGTGCGCAGCCGCGCGTCCGCCAGGGTGTCGAGGGTCTCCCGGAGTCCGCCGTGGCCGAAGTCCAGGACGTGGTTGTTCGCCAGGACGCAGACGTCGGGGCGGCCGGCGGTCAAGCACGGCACATTGGCGGGATTCATGCGGTAGTGGACGCCCTTGCCCGGCATGAAGGAGCCGTCACGCGTGATGCTGGTCTCCAGATTGATCACCCAGGCGTCGGGTGCGGCATCGTCGAGCACGCGCAGGGCGTCGCCCCACGGCCAGCTGAAGTCGGCCGGACGGGGAATCGGGCCGTTCGCCTCTTCCGCCAGCTCGACATAGGCGCGGGCGTCTGGGATGTACATCTCCCGCAGCGCGGGGTCGCCGGGATGCGGAAGGATCTGGTCGACGCCGCGGCCGAGCATCACATCGCCGCAGAGGGACAACGTGAGCAGATCACCGCGCACTCCCCCAGGCTAGAACCGCGGACGGGGAAATTCCCACCAGAGGCGCGGCACAGTCGCCGGGGGTGGCGGGGCAGCGCGGCACGGCCGCCGCGGGCGGGGCAGCGGCGCGGCCGCCCGGGGCCGCCGGCCGGCCCCAACGCCGCAGGTCGGCGCTACTCCCCGGCATGGGCCTTGCGGAGTGCGGCGAAGTCGAGCTTGGTCATCGAGAGCATCGCCCGGGTGGTCCGCGTCGCCTTCTCCGGGTCCGGATCGCTGATCATGTCCAGGAGCGGCGCGGGGATGACCTGCCAGCACACTCCGTACTTGTCCTTCAGCCAGCCGCAGGCGATCTCCTGGCCGCCGTCCGACAGCCGCCTCCAGTAGTAGTCCAGCTCTTCCTGGTCGTCGCAGAAGATCTGGAACGAGACCGCCTCGTTGAAGGTGAACTCAGGCCCGCCGTTCAGCGCCATGAACCTCTGTCCGTTGGCCTCGAACTCGACGGCCAGCACGTCCCCGACGGGCCCGGGCCCCGCCTCGGTGTAGCGGCTCACCCTGCCGAGCCGGGAGTCCTTGAAGATCGAGACATAGTGGTCCGCGGCCTCTTCCGCCTGGCCGTCGAACCACAGGCATGTGGTGAATCCGTCGGTGGTCATCGCTTTCTCCCTGCGGCTGGGCGTCGGCCGACAGGTGAGCCGGCCGTCCGGCTGTCAAGCGTGTGCATCTATACCGACCGGTCCGGCGAGGCAAACGCATCGGTCCAGGGGGCACGGCTTCGCCGGACGCGGCGGCGCGGCGGCCGTTCCATGTCCCGGTCGGGCGCGTTATGCGGGGTGACTGGCTTCTTCAGCCCGCCATCGATCCCGAAGGGCTTCCTCATGCCGACGTCTTCCGTCGATCCGCCCGGTCAGCTCCTCGCCGGCGGGCCTGATGGCCCATCAGCGTGGCGGGACTTCAGCGGTGTCGTGGGGGACGTGCTCAGCGAGGCCGCCGCCGGGCGGGGCGGACCACTGCCCCGGGGCGGGCCCGGGCCCGTCGCCGACGCGGTGCGGGCCGCCTGCCTGCCGGTGCTGCCGGAGCGCGGCACCGGACCGGCCCAGGCGCTGCGTGCGGTCGTCGGCGCCGTGGCCCTGGGGGCCGTCGATCCCGCCCATCCGCACTGTGCCGGCCATCTGCAGTGCCCGCCGCTCGCCGTCGCGGTGGCCGCCGATCTCGCCGCCTCGGTGCTCAACCCGTCGATGGACTCCTGGGACCAGGCGCCCGCCGCCTCGGTGGTCGAGCGGGAGGTCGGCGCCGCGCTGGCCGCACTGGTCTATCCGACCGAGCCCGCCCCGGACGCGCTGGTCACCAGTGGCGCCACCGAGTCCAATCTGGTGGCGCTGCTGCTCGCCCGCGAGCGGGCGCGTGCCGCCGGCGCCCGGAGCGTGCAGGTGGTGTGCGGGGCCAACGCGCACCACAGTGTGCACCGGGCCGCCTGGATGCTCGGCCTGCCCGCTCCGGTCACCGTCGCCTGCCGTGCCGGGCGGCTGTCACCGGCCGCCGTGGACCGCGCGCTGGCCGCGCACCGGGACATGCCGCTGCTGCTGGTGGCCACCGCCGGCACCACCGACGAGGGGCTGATCGACCCGCTGCCGCGGCTGGCCCAGCTCGCGGCCGCCCATGGCGCCGAGTTGCACATCGACGCCGCGTACGGCGGTCCGCTGCTGTTCAGCCGGCGCCTGGCACCCCGCCTGGCGGGCATCGAGCGCGCCGTGACCGTCGCCTTCGACCTGCACAAGCTGGGGTGGCAGCCGGTGGCCGCCGGCGTCCTCGCCCTCGCCGACGCGGGCACGCTGAGCCATCTCGCCTGCCGCACCGCGTACCTGAACGCGGACGACGACATGGAGGCGGGGCTGCCCGATCTGCTGGGCCGGTCGGTCCGCACCTCCCGGCGGCCCGACGCGCTGAAGATCGCGGTCACCCTGCGCGCGCTCGGCCGGGAGGGCCTCGGCGCCCTGGTCGAGGGATGCGTCGAGGCCGCCGAGGAATGCGCGCGAGCCGTCGACGCGCACCCCGCGCTGCGTCGCCGCCCCGGGGGGATCGGCATCAGCACCGTGCTGTTCCGCCCCGTGGCGGCCGATCGGCTCTCCGGGCGCGACGGGGACGCGCTCGTCGCCGCCGTACGGCGGCAACTGCTCGTCGAGGGCCGGGCCGTGCTCGGTCGTGCCGTCGCCGAGGACACCGGCGGCCGCGGCCGCCTCTGGCTCAAGGCCACCCTGCTCAACCCCCGCACCCGCGCCACCGACCTCCAAGAGCTGCTCGGTCTGGTCGCCGACAGCGCGGCGGCCCAGGCGGCGGCCCGGTCCGCGTCCGACCCCGACCCCGACCCCGACCCCGGAGACTCCCCATGAACGCCGAACGCACCCCCCTCGACCTGCTCGGTGTGGGCATCGGCCCGTTCAACCTCTCGCTCGCCGCGCTCGCCGACGGTGTTCCGGGGCTGCGCGCCGCCTTCCTCGAACAGCACACGGCCTTCCACTGGCATCCGGGGCTGCTGATCGAGGGAAGCACCGTCCAAGTGCCTTTTCTGGCCGATCTGGTGAGCCTGGTCGATCCGACCAGCCGCTGGTCCTTCCTCAACCACCTCAGGGCCCGCGAGCGGCTGTTCCCCTTCTACTTCGCCGAGCGGTTCCACATCCACCGCACGGAGTTCGACGCGTACTGCCGCTGGGTCAGTGAGCAGCTGCCCAGCTGCCGCTTCGGCCACCAGGCGGACACCATCCGGTGGGACGCGGAGCGCGCGGCGTTCGAGGTGGCCTTCACCCGCCTGGACGCGGACGGCGGCGCGGAGGGCGTCAGCCGCCTGTTCGCCCGCCATCTGGTGCTCGGGATCGGCACCGCCCCGCACGTCCCCGAGCCGCTGCGCCCGCTCGCCGAGGACCCCTCCACGCCGGTGTGGCACTCCGGTGAATACCTCGGTCATCGCCGGAAGTTGCTCGCGGCGGGGCACGTCACCGTGGTCGGCTCCGGTCAGTCCGGCGCCGAGGTCTTCCTCGACCTGCTGCGGCAGCGTCCGATGGGCCGCGAGGGCCTCACCTGGCTGGCGCGCACCCCGTCCTTCGCCCCCATGGAGTACAGCAAGCTGGGCCTGGAGCAGTTCACGCCCGACTACGCCCGGTACTTCCACGGCCTGTCCGAGCCGGTTCGCGACCGCCTCCTGCCGAGCCAGTGGCAGCTGTACAAGGGGGTCAGCGGGGAGATCCTCGGCGCGATCCACGACGAGCTGTACCGGCGGTCCCTGGAGGGTGGCTGGCCGGACGCCACCCTCACCCCCGGCGTGGCCGTGCGCTCCGCCGCGCGCGGGGCCGGCGGCCGGATCGAGCTGGCGGTCGAACACCCCCAGCAGCAGCGCTCGGCGGTGCTGGTGACGGACGCGGTGGTCCTCGCCACGGGTTACGCCGAGCGCCCCGTCGACGGGCTGATCGCGCCGCTGCTTCCGCATCTCGCCCGGGACGCGTCGGGCCGCCCGGAGATCGATCCGGACCACCGGCTGGTGCTCGACCGCGCGGTCGGCGGCTCGGTGTTCGTGCAGAACGCGGAGCGGCACACCCATGGGGTCGGCGCCCCGGACCTCGGGCTCGCCGCGTGGCGGTCGGCGGTCATCCTCAACGCCGTCACCGGCGGCGACGCCTACCGGCTGCCGCGGCGCACCGCGTTCACCGCGTTCGGCCTGACGGGCCGGGCGGAGGGCCGCGGCCCTGTGGTCACGGCCCACGTTCCCTCGCCCAACCGCCAGTCGGCTCCGGCGACGTGCCCCGGCCGCCCGTAGCGGAAACCCCCGCAGAAGAAGGCCTGTAGAGGAAGGGATCCCATGAGCTCGACACCGCACCGGCAGCTGCCCGGCCCGCCGCGTTCGGCGAACTCTGACCCGGCGGCGCCCGGCGCCGCGCCGGCCGTACCACCGGGTGCCGGTGGCGCGGCGAGCGCCGAGGCGCTGGCCGACGCGGCCGCCACCGAGCAGCTGCTGCGCTGCTGGGTACGCGAGACCGGCGTGCCCGAACCGGCCGACGTTGTCCTGCGATTGCCGCTGGCCGCCTCCGGCACGGTCGTCGAGGTGCCGGTGCGCCACTGGTCGGCTGTGGGCTGGCACCGCTTCGGCCCGGCCCGTATCGCGGTCACCGGCGCGCCCGTCGCGGCAACCGCGCTCGCCGCCCTGTTCGCGATCGAGACGGCGGCCGCGGACCCGGAGGCGGTCGCCGAGCTGACCGGTGGCGTCGCCGACTCCACCCGGCGCGTCGCCGGATTCCTCCGCGCCCGCGCCGCGAGCCGGCCGGACCCGGTGGACAGCACCCCCTTCCTCGCCGCCGAACAGGCGCTGATCTGCGGCCATCCGCTGCACCCGACGCCGAAGAGCCGCGAGGGCCTCAGCGACGCGGAAGCCGCGGCGTTCTCCCCCGAGCTGCGCGGCGCCTTCCCGCTGCACTGGTTCGCCGCCGATCCCCAGGTGGTACGCGCCGACTCCGCTCTCGACCGCACGGCGCAGGAGCTGATGGCCGAACTGGCCGGGGAGTCGACGGCACCGCCCGGCAGCGTGCTGGTGCCCGCCCACCCCTGGCAAGCCCGCGATGTGCGCAGTCGCCCCGCGGTGCGCGCGCTGCTGGAGGCCGGGCTGCTGCACGACCTGGGCCCGGCCGGACCAGCGTGGTCGCCGACCTCGTCGGTGCGCACCGTCTACCGGGCCGACGCACCCGTGATGCTCAAGTTCTCCCTCGGGCTGCGCATCACCAACTCCCGCCGCGAGCACATGCGGGTGGAGCTGGAGCGCGGCCTCGCGGTCCACCGGCTGCTGGCCGCCGGGCTCGGTGACGCGCTGCGCGCCGCCCACCCCGGATTCGACATCGTCCGCGATCCGGCGTGGCTGGCCGTGGAGGCGCCCGACTCCGGACCGACCGGCCTCGATGTCGTCATCCGCGACAACCCCTTTCCCGGGAACGAGCGCGCCCTGTGTGTGGCCGGACTGGTGGCCGTACGCCCGGAGCGCCCGGACGGCCACTCGCAGCTGGCGACGATCGTGCACCAACTGGCCGAGCGGGCCGGAGAGCCGGTGGCGGCCGTGGCCGAGGAGTGGTTCGCCCGCTACCTCGACACCGTCATCGCCCCGGTGCTGTGGCTGTACGCCGACTACGGGCTGGGCCTGGAAGCCCACCAGCAGAACACCCTGGTGGTGCTGGACGAGGAGGGCTGGCCGATCGGCGGCCGCTACCGGGACAACCAGGGCTACTACTTCTCGCCCGCGCGCAGCGGCGCCCTCCACCGCTGGATCCCGGATGTCGGCCGCGACCTGGGCACCTACGTCGCCGATGAGGTCATCGACGAACGCCTGACCTACTACGTCGGCATCAACAACCTGCTCGGCGTCGTCGGCGCGCTGGGCTCCGAGGGCCTGGCGGACGAGCAGGCCCTGCTGCGCCGCGCCGACTCGATGCTCGGCGGACTCGCCGCCGAGCACGGCGACCGGCTCAGGCCCGCGTCCCTGCTGCGCCACGCGCCCACGCTCCGCTGCAAGGCCAACCTGCTGACCCGGGTGCGCCGCATGGACGAGCTGACCGGCCCGCTGGAAGCGCAGTCGGTGTACGTCGACATCGCCAACCCGATCCCACCGGCCCGCCGCCCGTGATCCGGCCGGATGGGACGAACGCGAGGGAGGGGTCGGACGGGACGGGCGGGAGGGGCCGGCGGGCGGGCGACGGCGTCAGGCTCCGGCACTGGGGCCAGGGCCGGGGCCACTCTCCAGTCGCAGGTTCCACCGGCCGGCCCGTCCCACGAGCCGGGTGGCGGACACCGGGGTCACGTCGATGCGCCAGAAGGCGTGCGGCGGCGCGGAGAGGGCGTGCAGCACGGCTCCACGGATCACGGTCGGGTCGGCGACCGCCAGCACCCGGCCGGCACCGGTGGCCAGTTGGTCGAGCCAGGCCGCGACCCTGGCGCAGAGGGCGAGGACGGATTCGCCGCCGTGGGGAGCGGCCGCCGGATCGGTGGTCCAGGCGGCGAGCGCCTCGGGTTCCGTCGCGGCGATGTCGGCCAGCGTGCGGCCGCGCCAGGCTCCCATGTCGCAAGCGCGCAGGCCCGGATCGGCTTCGAGGGGCAGGCCGGGGTCGGGGCGGAGGGCTTCAGCGGTCTGGCGGCACCGCTGGGAGGGGGTGTGCAGCAGCCGGTCGTATCCGGGGAGAAGGGGGGCGGCCGCGCGCGCCTGCCGCAGCCCCTGCTCGTCCAGGGGGAGGTCGTCGTCGACCCGCGCCTCCCTCAGAGCGGCGGTGGACGCGGGCGCGAGCAGAGTCAACCGAACGGTGATGGTTCGTCCCTTCTCCGGATTCCGCGGAATCTGCCCAAGGCTCCCGTGAGGCGTGAAGACGCTGGTGGGGCGCGATGATGCTATCTAGACTCTCTAGTAAGGCTTGACTTAATTTTGGCCAGTGGCTGGTATTGGCTGCCCGGCCCGGTGGCTGTACCGTCTGGTGCGATAGGACGACGGTGTGTCCGGAAGCCGGTGCAAATCCGGGACGGTCGCGCCACTGTGAGCCGAGCGGTCCCTCGCGAGAGGGGCCGCGGGTGAGTCAGACCCGGCACCGTCGTCGCGTGCTCCACTGATGACGGGACGCGTGTTCCCGAGGAGGTCTCGCCATGGCGCAGTCCGCCGTTGCCCCCAACCCCAGCCAGGTCGCTTCCCCCGCCGTGCCGACGCTGCCGATCAGGGAGATCCTGCCCTGGGCCGTGTTCGGCGGCCTTCTGATGCTTGTCCTGCTGTACTTCGTCGGCGCGGAGCAGGGTTCCCTCGCCGTGTTCTCCGGCGAGTCCGTGCACGAGTGGGTGCACGACGGCCGGCATCTGCTCGGCTTCCCCTGCCACTGAGCCGGGGGCCCGCTCATGAACTCCGTCTCCGTACGAGCCCTCCTGGTGCGCGGCATGCTCGCCGGCCTCGCCGCCGGGCTGCTCGCCTTCGGGCTCGCGTACCTCATCGGCGAACCGCATATCGACTCGGCCATCGCCTATGAGGAGTCCCACTCCCACGAGCATGGTGGCGGGGGTGAACTGGTCAGCCGGTCGCTGCAGTCGACGGCCGGACTGGCCACCGGAATGCTGGTCTTCGGCACGGCCCTGGGCGGTATCGCCGCACTGGCGCTGTGCTTCGCGCTCGGGCGCATCGGCCGGTTCGGCCCTCGCGCCACCGCGGCGCTGGTCGCCGGATTCGCTTTCGTCACCGTCTGTCTGGTGCCGTTCCTGAAATACCCGGCGAACCCCCCCGCCTCCAGCGACCCGGACACCCTCGACCAGCGCACGACGCTGTACTTCCTGATGATCGCGCTGACGGTGCTGCTGGGCATCGGAGCGGTCATCCTGGGTCGGCGGCTTGCCCCGCGCTGGGGAAACTGGAACGCCTCGGTCGCCGCCGGCGCCGCCTTCGCGGTGGCGGTGGGCCTGGCCATGGCGTTCCTGCCGGCGATCAACGAGACCCCCCGGGACTTCTCCGCCACCCTGCTGTGGCGGTTCCGGATGGCCTCGGTCGGCGTCCAGGCCCTGCTCTGGGCGACCTTCGGCGTGCTCTTCGGCTACCTGGCCGAGCGGGTCATCACGTCGGCGAGCGCACCGGCCAAGTCCGCGGACGACACCACCCGTCAGCCGGCGGCCTCAGCCGCCCGCTGACCACGACGTGCGCGCGGTGACGATGTCACCGCTCCCCGCACACGATGAGGCACCCGTCGGGCCGCGCCCGGCGGGTGCCTCCGCTCTGCGACCGGCGGTCCGGGTCATTCGTTGGCCTCGCAGCCTATGCCGTCCCCGTCGCGATCCAGGTCGTGCGGATCAGAAGGCCCGACCACGACAGGGCCCGGCAGATCCGAACAGTCGACGTCCGGAATTCCGGGCGGCGGCCCCGGCGGGTAGGACGTGCTGGTCTCCTCGGGGGCCGTCGGCTCCGGGGACTCCGGGGTCGGGCTGGTCACCTCGCGTATGTCGGCGCCGACGATCGCCCCGCCCCTGACGGTGTAGTTCCCCGCGAACGTCCGCACTGTGCCGTCCGTCTGCAGGGCGTCGAGGGTGACCGTCACCACGCTCCCTTGGACGCCCGCGATGTGGACGGTGTCACGCACCGTCTCGGCGAACCCCGCCTGGAACGATGCGTAGGAGCCACCGAGGTTCTTGCCGCCCAGCTCCCACGCACGGCGGTAGTCGTGCGCGTTGATGGCGTCGAAGTAGGCCTCGACGGTGGACGCGGCGTCAGCGGTGGGAGGTGGCGTCGTCCTCGATGGTGTCGGGGAGGGCGTACGGGACGGCGTCGGCTCCTTCGTCGTGGTCCGGGGCGTGACGGTCTGCGTTCTGGTGACCGTCGGGCCGGTCTTCTCCGGCTTCTCACCGCCGGAAGAGCCACAGCCGCTCACGCCTGCCGCGACGACTGTCCCTGCCAGAAGCACACCGCAGGCCGCGCGGCGGGTGCGGCTCATCGACATCACCTCGCGGAGCGGGTCGCGCACTCCGTCCAGTGTGCGTCACCCGGCCCGGCGACGCCCGTGGATCATGGGGCACGGCAAACCAGCGCATCACGGACTAGCCGACGTCGAAGAGGTTGGGCAGGCCGAGACGGAGACGCACCTCGTCGTGGGCCTTCAGCGGCGCCAGCTCCGGCGGCTGGAAGAGGGTCTGGATCTCACACCGCGTCGCGCCGGAGCCGTCGGCCTCCAGAACCGCGTTGACCGCCGAGCGGGCTGTCTCGTTGGCGCCTTCCATGGTGGCCAGGTCCATGTCGTTGCGGACGTAGTCGCCCGCCAGGAAGAGGTTCGGGACGGTGGTGCGGGTGCCGGGGCGCTGGTGCAGGGTGCCGACGGGGTGGATCAGCAACTGCTCGTCGTTGGTGGGGTGCGGGCCGCCGAGGCCGTCCACGGCCGGATCCATGAACCATGAGTGCACCAGCTCGTCGCGGAGCACGGTCCGTCCGGGGTTGTTGAGGGCCTCCTTCATCTGCGCCCAGGTTTCCCACGAAGTCCCGGCCAGGCCACATCTGCGCCTGGCTGATGGAGGTGATCGACCAGGGCGAGTCGATGTAGTCGACATGGCCGTGCACCACGGGGAGGGGTGTGCGCAGGTAGAACTGTATGCCCGTCATCCAGTCCGTCTGCAGCGCGTCGCAGCGGGCCAGCTGCGGATCGGCGTCGCGCAGTGCCCGTCCCCAGGTGTTGCGGGGGTGTTCGACCGGCAGCGCGCTCAGATAGTGGTCGGCGGTGACGGTGCGGCGGGCGCCGGTCGCCGCGTCCTCGATCACCGCGCCGGTGATCCGCCCGTCCTCGTACCGCAGTTCGCGCAGCGGCGAGCCGGTGATCAGGCGCACGCCGAGCGCGTGCAGGTGCGCCAGCCAGGGGTCGATCCAGGCTTCGTTGGTCGGAGCGTTCAGGACGCGGTCGGGTTCTCCGTCGTGGCCGCGCGCCCAGACGTTGTGCCAGAAGGCCTCGACGAAGTGCGCGACGGTGTGCGCGCTCGCCGTCTCGGCCTTGGTGGCGACGATGTTGCAAGTCGGAAGAGGCCGCCGCCCGGTCTGTCCGGGTCAGCGCAGCGAGCCGGTGGCGGACAGCCAGGCCGCGTAGGCTTCGGCGTACACGCCGGGCCGGGCCATCAGCTCCTCATGGGTGCCCTGCTGGACGATCCGGCCGGCGTCGAAGACCAGCACGGTGTCGGCGTTCTGTGCCGTGGCCAGCCGGTGCGCCACCGAGACCGATGTCCTGCCCCGCGTCGCGCCCTCCAGCGCCTTCTGCAGCCGGACCTCCGTCGAGGGATCCACCGCCGAGGTCGCCTCGTCCAGGACGAGCAGATCCGGGTCGGCCAGATAGGCGCGGGCGAGAGCGACCAGCTGGCGCTCCCCCGCCGACAGGGCCTCGCCGCGCTGGCCCACCGGCGTGTCGAGACCGGCGGAGAGGGTGTCCGGCCAGCTCTCCAGCCCCAGATCGCGCAGGGCGCGCCGCACGTCTTCCTCCGAGGCGTCCGGACACCCGTAGCGGATGTTCTCGGCGACCGTGGTGTCGAACAGGAAGCCGTCCTGAGGCACCATCACCACCCGGCGGCGCAGCGAGGAGAAGCGCACCGAGTCCAGCGGCACCTCGTTGAGGAACACGGTGCCCGCCGTGGGATCGGCGAGCCGCGCCAGCAGTTTGACGAAGGTCGACTTGCCCGATCCGGTCTCGCCGACGACCGCCACCCGGCTGCACGGCTCGATCCGCGCCGACAACTCGTGCAGCACCGGCGGGCCGCCCGGGTAGGCGTAGCTCACCTTCTCGAACCGCGCGGCGACCGGTCCCTTCGCCAGCTCCACACCCCGCTCGCCCGGGTCGCCGACTTCCACCGGGGTGTCCACCAGGGACAGCACCCGGCGCCAGCCGGCCAGCGCGCTCTGCAGTTCGTTGAGCACTTCGGTGGTCATCTGCATCGGCCCGATGAAGAGGGTCACCAGGAAGAGGAAGGCCACCAGCTCACCGGCGGTCAGATGTCCGTCCACGCCCAGCAGCACCCCGAGTACGACGACTCCGCCGATCGCCAGCGCCGCCGCCATCTCACCGCTGGACAGGGTCACCGCCACCAGCCGCAGCGCCCGGCTCTGCGCCGTGCGGTGCCGCTCGACCGCGGTGTCGATACGCCGGCCCATCAGCTTGCCGGCGTCGTTCGCATGGATCACGGCGGCACCCACGACAGCCTCACCGGTCACCGCCATCATGTCGCCGGTACGGTCGCGCACCCGCCCGTAGGACTCGGACAACCGCCGCTGGAGGACCGGCAGGACGATCAGCAGCGGGAGGAAGACCACCCACACCATCAGGGCCAGCACCCAGGCGTACGCGAACATGATGGCGCTGCCGACCACCAGCTGTCCGACATTGATCACCAGCGAGCCGCCGAACTGCAGGAAGGTGCTGAACTGGTCGACATCACCGGTCACCCGAGCCACCAGTCCGCCGCGCCGCTCCCCGTCGAGGGAGGCCGCGGACAGGTCGTGCACCCGCCGGAACGCCTTGGTGCGCAAGGTCGCCAGCCCCGCCTCGACATTGCGGTAGAGGCGGTGGTTGAGCAGGTAGGTGACCCAGGTGGTGACCAGCACGGCGACCGAGCACACCGCCGCGATCACCAGCACGAAGCCGGTCCGCGGGCCCTCCTCGGACTGCAGCCCCCGGTCGATGGTCAGCTGGACCGCGATCGGCACCACCACCCGGCCCGCCGCGGCCAGCAGCGCCAGCACCGCGACGCCGCCGAGCCCCTGCCGCAGCTCCGGCGAGACCTGCACGGCCCGGCGCAGGGTGGCGACCGCGGACCTGCGTTCGGTGAGGATCGGGCTCATGCGCTGTGCTCCTCCATGGTCCCGTCCGGGCCGCCGGATGTCACGGCGCCGGTGTCCCGCTCGTACGCCTTGACCAGCTCCCGGTATCCGGCGCACCGCTCCAGCAGCTGATGGTGTGTGCCACGGTCCAGCAGCCGCCCCCGCTCCAGGTACACGACCTCGTCCGCGAGGGCGATGGTGGCCTGCCGATAGGCGACGACGAAGACCGTTGAGGGCCACCGCGCCTCCCGCAGGCCGAGCAGGATCCGGGCCTCCACTCTGGGGTCCACGCTGGAGGTGGCGTCGTCCAGCACCAGCAGGCGGGGACGGCGCACCAGCGCGCGGGCGAGCGCGACACGCTGGCGCTGCCCGCCGGACAGGGTGGCGCCGCGCTCCCCGACCCGGGTGCCCAGACCATCCGGGAGCGCCCGGACGGTGTCGGCGACCTGGGCCAGCTCCAGCGCCTCCCAGACCCGTGCGTCGGAAACGTCCAGGCCCAGGGTGACGTTGCCGCGCACCGAGTCGTCGAAGAGCAGCGTGTGCTGCGGCACGAACGCGGCCGCGGTGGCGACTTCGCCGCGCCGCAGCCGCCGGACGTCCACGCCGTCCAGCCACACCTCGCCGGTCCGGGGATCGGCGAGCCGCACCAGCAGCGTGGTGAGGGTGGACTTGCCGGATCCGGTGGGGCCCACCACGGCGACGGTGCGTCCGGGGGCGGTCGTCAGGCTGATCCGGTGCAGGACGTCGGCACCGTCGGTGTATCCGAAGCTCGCCTCCCGCAGCTCCAGGCCGATCGGGCCGTCGCCGGGCAAGGTGAGGTCGCCGTGCGGGAGTTCGTCCCTGGCCTCCAGCACCGCGCGGACCCGTTGCCAGCCGACGGCGCTGCGCGGCAGCTCGGCGATGAGCGAGCCGAAGGCACGCACCGGGAACGCGATCATGGTGAACAGGTAGGCCACCTGCACCACTTCGCCCACCGTCAGGGCGCCCGCCGACAGCCGCGCGGTGCCGACCGCGAGCACGATGAGGATGCCGAGGTTGGGCAGCGCGTCCAGCAGCGGGTCGAACATGCCGCGGCTGCGGCCGACCGCGATGTTCGCGTCGCGCAACCGGCGGGCGGCCGCCGCGAAGCGCTCGGTCTCGGTGGCCTCCAGCCCGAGGGTCTTGACGACGGTGGCACCTTCGAAGCTCTCGTGTGCGACCTCGCTGACCTCGGACCGCAGCCCCTGGGCGTGTGCGGCCAGCGGCGACAGGCGGCGCTGGTAGAAGACGTTGAGCAGGCCGACGGCGGGGAACACGGCCAGGCTCACCAGGGCCAGCAGCAGGTCGACGGTGAGCATGGCGACCATCGCGGTGAGCAGCATGACGAAGACACCGACCGCCGTCGGCAAGGGCACGATCGGTGCCCAGGCCGCCTCCACATCGGCGTTGATGTTGGACAGCAGCCGGCCGGCCGAGTGCCGCCGGTGCCAGGACATCGGCAGCCGCAGATAGCGGTGGGCGACCCGGCGGCGGTAGGTCGCCTGGAGCCGCAGCTGCATGGTGCCCGCGGCCACCCGCCGGCCGATGACCCCGACGACGCGCAGCATGGCCACGCCGAAGATGGCGGCGCCCGCCCCGGTGAGCGCGGCCACACCGGTGCGGTCGTCCTCGAAGGCGGGCAGCACGATCTGCTCCGTCAGCCAGCCGAGCGTCCAGGACGTCGCCACTGGGGCGACGCCGTACACCAGGCTCGCCAGCAGCGCGGCGGCGAAGATCCACGGCTCCTCCCGGACGGCACCGCCCAGGACGCGCAGCCCTGGCCGCAGGGACGGTTTGGCGGCTCCAGACGCCACGGAGCTCCTCTCGGACGGCCTTGGAAGGGCGGAGTCGGTTGCGGTGTGCGGGGGCGCCGGCGTTACTGGCGCGCTCCCACCGGGGCGGGCAGACCGTCGAGGAGGCTCAGGTCCTCGGCGGACAGCCGCAGCCCGGCCGCCGCGATGTTCTCCGCGAGATAGTGCGGGTTTTTGGTCCCCGGTATCGGTATGACGTACCGGCCGCGCGTCCTCACCCAGGCCAGCGCCACCTGAGCGGCCGAGGCGCCGTTCCGCTCGGCGACCTGGCGGATCCGGTCGACCATCGGGAGGTTGGCCGAGATCGCCTCGTCCTGGAAGCGCGGGTTGCCGCGCCGCCAGTCGTCGGCGGGCACATCGTCCGGCTTCCGGAAGCGGCCGGTCAGAAAGCCCCTGCCCAGGGGGCAGTAGGCGAGGAAGGCGATGCCCTGCCGCTCGGTGGAGGGCAGCAGCTCGGCGAGCGCGTCGCGGGTCCACAGGGACAGCTCGCCCTGCACCGCGGTCACCGGATGGACCCGGTGGGCAAGCCGCACCTGATCCGCGGTGACGTCGGAGAGGCCCAGCATCCGGGCCTTGCCGGCCCGGACCACCTCGGCCATCGCCCCCCAGGTCTCCTCCAGCGGGACCTCGGGGTCGACCCGGTGCAGCTGGTAGAGGTCGACATGGTCGGTGCCCAGGCGGCGCAGGCTGGCGTCGATGGCCGACCGGATGTGCTCCGGCCGGCCGTTGCGGTGCCAGCGGTCCTCGCCGACGACGAAGCCCACCTTGGTCGCCAGTGTCGCGCGGTCCCGGCGTCCGGCCAGGGCCCGGCCGACCAGCTCCTCGTTGGTGTACGGGCCGTACACGTCGGCGGTGTCGATCAGGTCGGCGCCGAGGGCGAGGGCGTCCCGGATGACCTGGACGGAGGTGTCCTCGTCGCGTCCCGACGGGTCGTAGGCCCAGGACATGCCCATGCAACCGAGGCCGACCGCCCCGACCTGCGGGCCGTGCGAACCGAGCGGGGTGGTGCGTGACAAGGCGGTTTCCTTCCACTGGGAGGGACGGTGCGGGGTCGTCGGCCGGGCCCCGGCAGGCAGGGCCCGACCCGGTTCAGCCGATGGCGCCCTCGGACCAGGCCCGGGCGAGGATCTCGTCCACCGTCTGGTCCACGGTCAGCTCCGTGGTGTCCAGCCACAGGCCGAGGCGCGGGGTGTTGGCCCGCAGTTCCTTCTGCAGGTCCCGCACCGTCCAGTCGGGGCCGTAGGCGGTCTTGGCACGGGCGGCTTCCCGCGCCTCGACCGCCTCCGGCTCCGGGTCGAGGACGACCACCGCGAGCGGGCGGGTCCGGACGTACGCGGTGAGGTCGGTGAGGTAGGTGCCGAGGACGATGTCCTGGGCGATGACGGTGAAGCCCTCGGCGGCGTAGAGATCGGCGCAGGCGGCGGTGAGCCGGTAGCGCAACCGCAGCTGGGTGAGGGCCTCTTCCCCCGCGTCGGGCGTCATGTCGACCTGGCCCTGGACGATCATCCGGCGGAACAGGTCGCCGCGGAGGTGGACGGAGTGTGTCAGGCGCTCGGCGAGCGCCTGGGCCACGGTGGACTTGCCGGCCGCCTGGATGCCGGTGATCAGCACGACGCCTCCGCCGTCCCACGGCGTGTGCGGCGCTGAGTGCTCGGTGGTGCTCGCGGTCATGGAACTGGCTGTGCCTTTCTGCGATGGAGGTCAGGACAGGCGGGGCGACGTCCGCGGCCGGCCGAGGGCACCGCGGAGCGCTGCCCTCGGCCCCCTCGGAGTGCTAGGAGCGTTCGAACACGACGATGTCCATGGACGCGGGGCGCTCCGGCGAGGTGCTCCAGGAGCCCAGCTGCGGGGCGCGGTCCAGCCGCAGTCCGTGCCGCTCGCAGACGGACTCGATGTGGTCCAGCCGGTAGGCGATGGCATAGGTCGGCTCCTGCTCGGAAATGACGAAGTGGTCGCCGCGGTCGTGGGTGAAGGCGAACGCGGTCCGCCCCTGACGGGCCCGCTCGGCGACCGTATCGTCCATGAGGTAGACCGTCGCGAAGCACTTGCCGCCCGGTCGCAACACGCGAGCTGATTCAGCCACGTAGTTCTCCAGCTCATCGGGGAGCAGCAGGCAGACGACCCCCACCAGGGCGGCGATGTCGAAGCCGGCGTCCTCGGCCGGGAAGCGGAAGTCGGCGGCGGTGAACCGGCCCTGCGGGTTGTAGATGTCCTGCTGGATGTCGGCGTGCTCGAAGCGGAAGTTGGGGTAGCGGGGTGTGATGTTCGAGCGGCACCAGTCGATGGCGTGGTCGACGATGTCGAAGCCGAGGTAGCTGCCCTCGGTGAGCACCGAGGTGAGCGGGACGGCTATCCGGCCCACGCCGGAGCCGACGTCGAGGACGTCATGGGACGGCTGCAGCCCGAGCTCGTCCACCATGTAGTCGGTGATCGCCCGGCCGACCTTGAGGAAGTCGCCGTTGCCGATGAAGCGGCGGTGGCGCCGGGGCGGGACCAGATCCCGCTCGCGGCCCAGCAGCCGGTCGGCGAGGTCGAGCGCCCGCAGACCGCCGCGGTAGCCCAGCGCCCGCAGGCGTTCGGCCCCGCTCTCCCGGCGGGCGGAGGAGGTGTACTGCGTCGACTTCAGGGACTTCAGCCTGGATCGGTTCGCTGCCATCGGCGGTCCTTTCCTTCACCTTGCGGAGGGTTACTGGGAGTTGCTCGGGACGGCGGACTCCGGGACGGTCAGCACCGGTATGTCATCCCGCACCGGATAGACCCGGGCGCAGTCCGCCGCGCCGCAAACCAGCGACGCGCCGGTGGGGTCCACGACGAGCCCGGTCCTGCACACCGGGCAGGCGAGCACGTCGAGCAGTCGTGACGCGATCATGGCTGGTTCTCCTTCTGGCGAGGGTCGGACGCCCGTGGTCCCGGGCGAGCGGCGGTGGGTGGCGGGGCGATGCGCGGCGGATCCGGCGGCGCCGGGGTGTCGGGGGCCGAGGCGGTGGGCGCCGGGGTGGGGTGAATCCGTACGGCGCGAGTGGAGCGCGTCGTACGCGGGGTGCAGGGCTCGGACGGGGGCGGCGGCCTTGAGCAGCATCTCCTCGTACTCCTCCCGCGGATCGGAGCCGAGCACGATGGCTCCCCCGGCCCCCACCCGCCATCGCTCGCCGGTGCGGACGGCGGTGCGGATGACGATGTTGAGGTCGGCGCCGCCGCCCAGGCCCAGATAGCCGAGAGAGCCCGAGTAGACGCCGCGTGCCTCGGTCTCCAACTCGTCGATGATCTCCATGGTGCGGAGCTTGGGGGCGCCCGTCATGGAGCCGCCGGGGAAGCAGGCGCGCACGCAGTCGACGGCGCCGGTGCCCGGCGCCAGCCTGCCGCGGATCGTGGAGACCAGCTGGTGGACGGTGGCGTAGGACTCGACGTGCATCAGCCGGGGAACGTGCACGCTGCCGATCTCGCAGACCCGGCCGAGGTCGTTGCGGAGCAGATCGACGATCATGAGGTTCTCGGCCCGGGTCTTGGGGTTGGCGGCGAGTTCGCGGCGCAGCCCGACGTCCTCCTCGGGGGTGCGGCCACGCGGCGCCGTGCCCTTGATCGGCTTGGTCTCCACCGTGCCGTCCGCGGTGATGCGCAGGAAGCGCTCCGGGGAGGAGCAGACCACGTCGACTCCGCCGAGGCGCAGCAGGGCCGCGTACGGGGCGGGGTTGGCGTGCCGCAGGGCGAGGTGGACGTCGAGGGCGTCGGTGCCGGCCGTGACGTCCAGGGAGTTGGTCAGGCAGATCTCGTAGCTCTCCCCTTCGTGGAGCTTGCGGTGGCAGGCCGAGATGTCCTTCAGGTAGCGCTCTTCGCCGCGGGCCGCATCCACCACCGCGAGGACGGCGGACACCGCGGGGGCGGGGGCGGCCGGGGTCTGCGCGGCGGGGGTGGATGTGACGGCGGTGGATGTGACGGGAGCGGTCGGCGCCCTGTGGGGAGCCGGGGCGCGGGCCGGCGCCGGGGTGTTCGGCCGGGGTCGCCGGGGCAGCGCGGAGAGCGCGGCCTCGGTGTTGTCGAGCCAGCGCTCGGCCCGGGCCGGGTCGCAGCCGGGTCCGGACAGGGACAGCAGATGGGTGGTGCCCGTCTCGTGGTCGACGGCCACCATCCGGTCGGCGAAGATCCACACGGCGTCGTCCTCGGCCGGGGTGTGGCGGGTGGGCGAGCCCAGATCCGCGCGGAGTTCGTAGCCGAAGTAGCCGACGTAGCCGCAGGTGAAGTCGAACGGCAGCCCGGTGTCGGGGAGACGGCGCCGCGCCAGCTCCCGCTCCAGGTAGTCGAAGACGCCGCCGCCGACCCTGGTGGTCTGGCCGTCCGCGGCGGTGACCTCGACCTCGCCCGCACCGGCACGGTAGCGGACCACCTCGGCCAGCGGGCCACGGGCGTCGCCGAGGAAGGAGAAGCGGGACAGGCCCGGTTCGGCCCGGGAGCTGTCCAGCCAGAAGGCGTGGTCCTGACCGGCGTACAGCTCGGCGAAGGCCGCCTCGGTGTCCACGGCGACGGACAGCCTCCGGGTGTGCAGCCGGTACCGGCCGCGCCCTGGGGACTCCCGGCGAGCCCGGGCCGGCTCCCGGTGCGACTGCCGCCGGGCGGGGCGCAGCTGCGGCCGGGTGGCCAGGTGCTCCCGGGTGAGACGGGCGAAGTTGGCCAGCAGCTCGGTCCCGTATTCGGTGCATATCGACTCGGGGTGGAACTGCACGCCCCACAGCGGGAGGTGGCGGTGGCGCAGCCCCATGATGACGCCGTCCTCGGCCCATGCGGTGGCCTCCAGCTCCTCCGGGAGCGGGGCGCGGACGCACAGCGAGTGGTAGCGCACCCCGGTGAAGTGCTGGGGAAGGCCGTGGAAGAGGTCCTTGCCGGTGTGCTCGATCTGGGTGAGATGACCGTGCCGGGGCCGGGGCGCCCGCGCCACCGTGGCGCCCGCCGCCAGCGCGATGCCCTGGTGGCCCAGGCACACGCCGAGGGTGGGCAGTCGGGGTGCGGCGAGCAACCGGGCGGCATGGCCGAGGTCTCTGCCGTGTCCCGGATGGCCGGGGCCGGGTGACACCACCACGTTGTCGAAGCCGCCGAGGTCCACGTCGCGCAGCCGGTCGTCGTCGTTGCGCAGCACCGTCGGCTCGACGCCGTTCACCTGGGCGATGAGCTGGTGGAGGTTGTAGGTGTAGGAGTCGTGGTTGTCGACGAGGAGGGTGTGCATGGGGGCTCCTTAATCGCAGTGGCGCTGCCGCGGCCGTCCGCCGCACATCGGACCACGGTGCGCCGAGCGCATCCGCGGTGCGTCAATGACCCATGGCGAGCCCTCCGTCGACCGGGATGACCGCGCCGGTGACATAGCCGGCGCGGTCGTCCGTGAGGAAGGCGATGACGTCGGCGATCTCGCGGGGCGCGGCCGCGCGTCTCAGCGGCGCGCCGGCCAGGATGCGTTCGCGGCGCACGGGCGGCAGGTCGCTGGTGAGGTCGGTGTCGACGAAGCCGGGCAGCACGACGTTGACCGTGATGCCGTACGGGCCCAGCTCGCGGGCCGCGGATCTGGCCAGCCCCACCAGGCCGGCCTTGGCGGCGGCGTAGTTGGCCTGTCCGGCGGTGCCCAGGACCGCGGCGACGGAGGAGACCAGCACCAGCCGCCCCCATCCGGTGCTCACCATGCCCGCGGCGGCGCGGCGCACCACCCGCCAGGCTCCGGTGAGGTTGGTGTCGAGGTTGCGGCGGAAGGCGTCGTCGTCCATGCGCATCAGCAGCCCGTCGTCGCGCACGCCGACGTTGGACACCACGATCTGCAGGGGTCCGTAGAGGTCCTCGGCGCGGGCGAAGGCCGCCTCGACCTGACCGGAATCGGCCACATCGCAGCGCACCCCGGTCAGGCCCTCGGGCTCGTGCCCGGTGCGGGAGCCGACGACCACCTGGTGTCCCCGCTCGGCCAGGGCGCGCGCGGTGGCCAGCCCGATGCCTCGGCTGCCTCCGGTGACCAGGGCGGCCCGCCGCGGGACGGGCGGCGGTGCGTCCAGCGTCGCACCGGAGGCGTATCGGCGCTCAGCCACCGGCGATCACATCCCTGAGCGGCTGCATGAAGTTGAGCGCCACGGCGGTGAGTTCGGGGTGCTGGCGGGCGGCTTTGGCCATGACCTGCCCGGGGCCGGTGTCCAGCAGCTGGGTGATGCCGAGATCGGCCACCGTACGCATCGCCTGGTGCCAGCGGACCGGGACCTGGAGCTGGCACAGCAGGTCCGCGCGGAGCGCGCCGGTGTCCTCGGCCGGCCCGCCGGTGCTGTTGATCAGGACCGGCATGGCGGGCGGGGCCAGCTCCACGCCGGCCAGGTCGGCGCGGAGTTCCTCCTGGACCGGGCGCATCAGCGGGGAGTGCGAGGCGACGCCGGTGGCCACGCTGCTGACCCGCACGCCCTCGCGGCCCTCGGCCCGGTCGGTGACCCAGCGCACGGCCTTGGCGTCGCCGGAGACGACCAGGTGGTGCGGCCCGTTGTAGCAGCCGATGACCGCCCGGCCCAGGCTCTCGGGGCAGTCGGCGCACCAGCGGGCGATCTCCTCCTCGTCCAGGCCGACGACGGAGGCCATCAATGCCGGTCGGACGCGGGCTTGTTCGCCCATCAGCCGGGCCCGCCGGGCCACGATCCGCAGCCCGTCCTCCAGGTCGAGCGCGCCGGCCTCCACCAGGGCGGCGAAGTGGCCGAGGCTGTGCCCGCCGACGACGGCGGGTGGCCGCCAGAGCGGCCCGAGGTGCTCGCGCAGTGCCGCGGCGCAGGCGAGTGCGGTGGTGACGACGGCCGGGTGGGAGATCTCGGGGGCCCGCAGGTCGGCGGGGGTGCCGTTGACGCACAGCTCGGTCAGCGGGAGGCCGGTGGCCGCGTCGGCCCGCGCCAGGACTTCCCGAGCCGCGGGGTGGTCGCGGTGGAGCCGGTGGGCCATGCCCGGGAGGTGGGATCCGGCGCCGGGGAACACCAGGGCATAGCGGTCCGCGAGGACCGTGGGCGGGGTCATGGCCGCGCCACCTCCTGCCACAGCCGGGCCGCGTGCACCTTGCCCGAGCCGGTGCGCGGCAGCCGCCCGATGAGGTGGAAGCGGGTGGGGACCTTGTACGGGGAGAGCAGCCGGGCGAGGTGGCGGCGCAGCTCGATCTCGGTGACGCCGGGCCGGGCCGCGACGAAGGCGACGAAGCTCTCGCCCGCTCCGGGGGTCCCCGCGGGCGGGGCACTGACCATGCATTCCAGCACTCCGGGAGCGGAGTTGACGGCCTGCTCGACCTCGGCAGGGTCGACCTTGCGCCCGGCCACGGTGATGCGCCGCCCGGCCCGGCCGTGTACGACCACGGTGCCGTCACCGGGCAGTCGGCCGATGTCGCCGGTGCGGAACCAGCCCCGCACCTCGGAGGACGCGGTCAGCTCGGGCAGCCCCCAGTAAGCCACGGGTGGCCCCGGGAGCCGGAAGCACAGCTCGCCCTCGGCTCCGGGGTGGTCCAGCAGGGCGCCGTGCTCGCCCAGCACCCGGGCGCGGACTCCGTCGACGAGCCGGAGGTCTCCGTCGGGCCGGTCGTCGGCGAAGGCGATCTGGCCCAGTTCGGTGGCGCCGTACTGGTCGCGGAGGTTGCGGCCGGTGGCCTGCCGCCAGGCGTCCGCCGTCTCCCGGTCCAGCGGTTCGCCCGCCGACACGCACACCCGCGGCCCGCCCGTGGACAGCGGCGCTCCGCAGGCCAGCAACGAGCGGTAGACGAAGGGCACGGACTGCACGACGGTGGCACCGCTGTCGGTGAGGGCGGCTGCCAGCGCGGAGGGGGCCGGGGGGTGCGGAGCCAGGACGAGGGCCGCTCCGGTGTCGAGGGCGGGCAGCAGCGCGGCCCCGAAGGCGAAGGCGTGGTGCAGCGGCGTGGTGCACAGAATGCGGTCGTCAGCGGTGAGGCGGGCGGCGCGGGCGAAGGCCCCGGAGTTGGCGAAGGTGACCGCCCAGTCCTTGCGCACCACCTTGGGCAGCCCGCCGGTGCCGGAGGTGACCAGGCCGAGCGAGACGGCGTGGGGCCCGCCGCCCGGACCGCCGGCGTCCGCGCCACCGCCACCCTGGCCGCCGGCGTCCGCGGCCGTCCGCGCCTGGTCCAACGAGAGCGGCTCGAGCACGGCGGTGGTGCCGGCCAGCCGGTCGACACCCGCACGCTCATGGCCGGTGCCGCGGTGGTCGTACACCACCACCTCGGCACCGGTGGCGGCCAGTGCGAGCAGGGCGATGACGCTCTGCGGGTCATTGCCGACCAGCAGTCCCAGGCGGTCCGCCGGCCCGTGCCCCAGCGACCGGTAGTACCGGCGCGCTCCGGCGACGAGGGCGGCCAGCCGGGCGTAGGTCAGGGTGCCGCTCTCGTGCACCACGGCGGGCGCGGACGGGCGCTGCGCGGCCCAGCGCGCCAGTCGCTCGGCCACCACGGCGGCGGTCATCGGTCGGCTCCCCGGGTCGCGGTGAGCCGGGAGCCGGCCGCCACCAGGTCCCACGGCCCGGCGGCGCCCGTCTGGTACCAGGCGGCCAGCCCGGCGAGGGGCGCGGTGGTGTCGGCCGGTGCGGCGGTGGGCCGGTCGCCGCCGAGGCGGACGGCGGGGTGGCCGCCGCCGGGCCGCCATCCGGTCAGCCGCACCCGGGCGCCCCCTGCGGTGACCACCGCGGCGGCGACGGTGAGCGGGGTCGCCCGGTCGTCCGCGGCGGGCTCGGGCGTGGGCCAGTGCACGGCCGCCACCAGAACGCCGGGGCAACGCCCGGAGTCCACCATCATCGCGGCGTAGCCCAGGGCGTCCACGCCGCTCGCGGCGCCGGTGAGGGTGATGGCCGTGCCGTCCAGGCCGAGGTCGATGCAGAGCCGTCCGGTCAGGGAGTGCGGCGAGTAGTGCAGGAAGCAGTGCGGGGCGAGCCAGCGGGGGCCGGCGCCGTCCAGCACGGCCCCGATGTACTGGGCCGTTGCGGCAGTGGCGTGGTCGGAGGCGGTCACACAGCCCAGGCGTGCGGCGTCCGCGCGGCCGATGCCCGCGTCGGCCAGCGCTTCCTCTGCGGCCTTGACGAGCTCGGGGCAGAGGGTGTCCTGCACGGCCAGCGGCAGCCCGGGGAGGTCGGCGAGGTCGTCCGGGATCCGGGGCACCTCCTGCGGGCCGCCGCGCACGGCGAGGCCGGCCACCCCGGCCGCGTCACGCGGCGGCACGGCCGAACACCACCGCGACGTTGGAGCCGCCGAGACCGCAGGAGATGGTCAGGCCGGCCTCGGGCCGGGGCTGAGGATCCGCTCCGTCCAGCGCGAAGTTCAGATGCGACCAGCGCGGGTCCGGTTCCTGAAGGCCCAGCGTGGGGAGCACGTCCCCCCGGGCGAGCGTGAGTACGGTCATGATCGCCTCCACGGTTCCGGCGGCGCCCTGGCAGTGACCGAGCGCGGCCTTCGAGCTGACGACGGGCACCTGGCGGAGCCGGTCCCTGAGGACGGTCTCCAGCGCCGCGAGTTCGGCCACGTCGCCGTGGCGCGTCCCCGCGGCGTGTGCGTTGACGTATCCGATCTCCTCGGGCCGCGCGCCGGCGTCGCCCAGCGCCCGGGACACGGCCTTGGCGACCCCTTCGGAGTCCGGGCGGGCCGCCTGGTCGGCCTCGTTGCTGCTGCCCCAGCCACGCAGCCGCGCATGGGCGGTGCCGGGCCGCGCCGCGCCGTCCAGCACCAGGGCCGCGGCGCACTCCGATATGCGGATGCCGGACCTGCGGGTGGTGAACGGGCGGCAGCCCGCGGGGCTGAGGGTGCGCAGCGAGGCCAGCCCCTGGAAGGCGGTCTCGGTGACGGTGTCGACGCCGCAGACCACCGCCCGCTCGACGACCCCACCGCGGATCAGGTCGGCTCCCACTCCCAGGGCCGCGGCGCCCGCGGCGCTGGCGTTGCTCACCGGCAGCACCGGGCCTTCGAAGCGGACCGCGCCCCCGCCCGGCGGCGCCCACCGGGCGCGGCAGTCGGACGCCCGGCCCTCGGCCCAGGCCCGCCAGGCGTCCGCGGTGGGGCAGCTGGCGCTGTCGGTGGTGCCGATGACCAGCGCGGTGAGGGCCGCGCCACGGCCGGTGCGCGCGTCGGCGTCGGCGAGGGCCTGGGCCACCGCACTGTGCAGCAGATACGGCAGCCGCTCGTCGGAGCCGGGGGCGGGGGCGCCGTCCTCGGTGGGGACGAAGCCCGCGGTCTGGGCTCCGGTGCGGGAGACGTCGAAGTGGTCGATCCGCCGGAACTCGCCGCCACCCTGGGCACACACGCGCCACAGTGCTCCGGTGCCCTCGCCGCCGACGGACAGCACGCCGAGCCCGGTGACGTCGACTGGGGAGGAGGCCGCGGAGGCCGGGGTGTTCGGGGCCGTCATCGGATCTCCCCCGGGGTGCTCGTGGCGTGCTCGGCCAGATAGCCGGCGAGGGCTCGGACGGAGTCCGCGATGTCCCACAACTCGCCGTCGGCGATGCGCTCCACGCCGCACTCGCGCTCCAGCACCGCGAGGGTGGTCACGATGTCGAGGGAGTCGATTCCGAGGTCGTAGAACTTCTCCTCGGCCGGGATCGCGCGGGCCAGCTCCTCGCCGACGCGCCGCGCGAGGCGACTGCGGACCAGTTCCTCGAACGGTGCGGCGGCTTCGGGCCGCCGGTCATGCGTGTGCTGCACTGCTGCTCCCCTCCCATCGGCTTTCCCCTGTCCTGCCCCGCCGCGCCGGCCGCGCCCGCCGCCGGGTGAGCGACGGGGAGGCGACCGCTGCGGCGTATCCCGGCAGGGCGGCGGGATACGGCCGCACATACCAGCCCGACGGGCCGGCGGCCCCGGCACGCAGCCGCCCGTCCGCCCCGAGCCGGGCGCCGATCCGCCCCAGGGCCACGCCCAGTCCGGTGCCGGACGCCTTGGCATACGCCTCGGCGCAGGTCCATGCCGTCAGGACCGCGGCCCGGCGGTGCTCGGCGGGTAGCTGAGCGGGCAGCCGCCGCGCGGTCGCGAAGATGCGGGCCTCCAGAGCCGGCAGTTCGGTGTGCCGGCCGGCGTATTCGACGTCCACACCGACGGGTGTGCCGCCGTACCCGACCGCCGCCGCGCACAGCCCGCGGCTGTGCGACAGCGACAGCCGCCAGTCCACGCCCGCGCCCACGAGCCGCACCGGACCGTGGTCCGGCGCCCCGCAGGTGGGACAGCGGGCCCGCAACGGGACGGATCGGGGGTCGGTGCGCAGGCGTCCGGCGAGCAGTGAGCGCAGCAGGCCGCGGCCGACGGTGAACCGCTCGCCGGCCGCCGTGCGGAGCCGGGCGGCCCGGGCACGCTCGGCATCGGAGAGCAGGCTCGCGCAGTGCCCGGCCGTCTCGGGGGTGACGGCGGCCTGCCAGACCTCCAGGGCCGAGCCGGCCGGCGGGGAGCCGGGCCGGGCCAGGTCCCGGAAGTCCTGGGGGCCGCCGCAGAAGCGGACCACTCGCCGGCCGCTCATGGCAGCACGCTTTCGTCGGCGCGGCGCAGGATCTCCTCGACCGTCTCGTGCGGGAGCTGGTCGGAAGTGTCCAGCCACAGGCCGAGCTTGTCGGTCTCGCGGCGGAACACCGCGTCCAGGCTCTGCGCGGTCCAGCCGTCGTCCCCGTAGGCGTGTTTGTGCCGCTCGGCGTCCCGCCGGGCGGTCACCCCCGCGGATGGCACCAGGGCGACCATGTGGACGGGCCGGGTGCTGAGCATCGTCACGAACCGTTCCAGGTAGGGGCCGATGATGTTGTCCTCGGCGACGACGGTGAAGCCCGCGTGGACGTAGGAGTCGGCGAGGAAGGCCAGGTGCCGCAGGCGCAGCTCGAACTGCAGCACGGCCTCCAGCGCCGGCTCCGGCCCCATCTCGGCGCGGCCCCGGACGACCATCCGGCGCAGCGCGTCTCCTTCGATGACGACCGAGCGGGCGAAGCGCTCGCCGAGCAGCCGGGAGACGGTGGACTTCCCGCTGGCGCAGATTCCGGTGACGACGAACAGGCGGGGCGACTCGTCGTGCGGCTCTGGAAGGCTCATGGCGTCGTGGTGGCCGGGGTCGTGGCGGCCGGGACGGTCGTGGAGGGGATGGCGGCCGAGGGGCGGGCTGCCGAGACCGGCCGGTGGGCCTCCCACTTCAGCTCGGGTTCGCGCAGGGCGGCGAGTTCGACCACCAGGCGGTTCCCGACGGGCTCCACGGCCTTGAAGACCTTCTTGGCCATCCGGGCTCCCGACTCACCGAGCACACTGGTGAGGAACGGCCGGACCTGCTCGAAGAGGAGGTACTGGCGGCCCTTGCGGTTCTTGGCCACCCGCTCGACGTACGACGGCTTGATGCCGTACTTGTACGCGAAGTGCCGCAGGGTGTCCTTGGTCCACTCGTCGCTCCACCGCAGCATGAAGTAGGGCAGGTCGGTGAGGGCGAAGGGCGGCGGCATCCGGTAGGTGATCACGGACTCGGGCTCGAACCAGACCGTGCCGCCCGCGTCCAGGACCCGCTGGCTGAAGTCGAGATGCTCGCGGGTGGTGAGCAGTCCCTCGTCCATCCCGCCGACCCGCTCGATGATGTCCCGGCGCACCAGGGCGCAGTGGAATTCGATGATGTCGCACTGCTGCCGGCGCATCTCCTCCTTCGGCACCTCGCTGATGTGCTTCATGAAGTGCCGCTGCGTCTGGACGAATTCCCGCTGACCCCATGCCCCCGAGAATTCCATGTCGCCGCCGGCCATGTGAACGGTCTGTTCATGCAGCGGACCGTGGAGGTAGAGCGGACCCACCATGGCCGCCTTCTCCTCGTCGGCACATTTCACCAACGGCTCGAGCCAGTTTTCGGTGTACTCCACGTCGTTGTCGAGGAATACGACGTACTCCCCCTCGGCGTACCGCAGACCGATGTTGCGCGCGCAGTTCGGTGACACGTATTTGTTGACGCGCACGGCGGTGATTCCTCGCTCGTCCGCGATGGCCTTCAGCCGCTCCCAGCGGGCCCGCGGGGAGTTCACGTCGACGTAGACCAGCTGGCAGGGCAGGGTGGTGTGTGCGAAGAAGCTCGCCAGCGACTCCTCCGCGTAGGAGAAGCGCTCACGGCTGGTGATGATCGCGGTGACCCGGGGTGCGGTGCCCATGATTCGTCTTCCTCCGGTCGGGTGTCCAGCAGCGACGGCCGACGTCAGTCACGCCAGGCGGTGATGAGCGAGTAGTGGCCGTAAACGGGGGTGGTGCGCCAGGCGGTGAAGCCCGCCCGCTCCAGCAGCCGCGCGAGCTCGTCGAGGGTGCGCAGCCGGCCGCCGGATGTCGTGGCCAGGGCCAGTGCGTACCCCGCCGCCGTCACGGACCGGGTGCGGGAGTCGTCCAGCAGCATCTGGTGGATGAGCAGCCGGCCGTCCGCGCTCAGGGCCTCGCGGGCCCGGGTGAGCATGTCCTGGCCGGCGTCGTCGTCCCAGTCGCAGAGCGTGTCGGCGAGCAGCACCCGGTCCTGACCGCCGGGCCAGGGCTCGGCGAACATGTCCCGCAGGTGCAGCGTCACCCGGTCGGCGACGCCGGCCTCCGCGAGGGTGCGGCGGGCCACGGTCTCGACGGCGGGCAGGTCCAGCACCGTCGCCTTGAGGTGCGGATGGTGCCGGGCCAGCGCGGCCGCGAAGGTGCCGGCCCCGCCGGCGACGTCCAGCAGCGTCGCGGCCCGGCTCAGGTCCAGTTGCGCGGCGAGCGCGGCGGCCGCGCCCGCGGAGTGCGCGTGCATCGCCGCGGTGAACAGGTCGGCCTGGCGGGCGGAGCGGGTGTGGGTCTCCCACAGACCGCGCTCCCGGTAGCCGTACGCCCTGCCCTCCCGGACGGCCAGACGCACCGCGGCGCACTTCTCGTCCCAGCCCAGACCGAACATGGGACCCCAGTACCGGGGGGTGTCCGGGAGCAGGAACGCCCGGGCGGCGGGGGTGAGGTGGTACCGGTCCCCGTGCACGGTGAGGTAGCCGAGCGCGGTGACCAGGGAGAGCAGGACGAGGGTGTTGTCCGGGTCGGTCCCCAGGGCGCGCGCGATGTCCTCGGCGCCGCGGGGGGTCTCCTCCACCAGCGGGAAGACCCCGAGGCGGTCGGCCACGGCGAGGGCGGGCAGGTGGTACTGGGAGGTGAAGGTGTCCATCAGCAGCCGGTCGTCGGGAGCGGCCGCCGCCTCCCGCGGCCGCCCGAGGCCGGGTCCGGCCGGCTGCATCAGCGTCCCGCCGCCTGGTCGACGCGCCGCGCTATGACGTCGACGAGTTCGCCGACCGTGGTGTAGCGCAGCGGGTCTATGTCATCGTTCTCAAACGTCAGATCGTGCTTGCGCTCGAAATACGTGAAGACGTAGGCCAGGGTGATGGAGTCCATGTCGAGATCGGCCATGGGATCCGCGCAGGTGACGGCGCGCGCCTGCTCTGCGGGCACGTCGCATTGCGTTTCCAATACCCGGCGGAATTCTTCCAGTACGGCGTTTACGCTTTCCTGCCCGGCGGTTGTCCCGTCCACGTGAGCCACGCGACCATCTCCTAACCTGAGCACTGGAGAATCTGATTCTGAATAGGACGCTATAGCCGTCCCTAAACGCATGTCAACGTCCGTCGGATTACTCGAAAGCCATATCGGGCAGCGGCTTTCCCTCGCCGAAGCACCACTGCGTCTCGCCCTTCAGCCGCCGCAGGAACCGGCTGCCGTCGCCCGTCGCGTCCGGACGCCCGACCCCGGCGAAGGCGCACAGCACCGCGAGCAGCTTCTCCAACTGGTCGGCGAGCACCCGCACTTCCTCGTGGGCGACGTCGTAGACCCCCTCGGCGCGGTAGCGGTGGAGTCCGATCAGCAGCAGTCCGAGCTTCTGGGCTCGCCGGGCGGCGGCCAGCAGGGCGTCGGCCACCTCCTGGACCCGTGGGTCCCCGCTGCCCGTCAGCGCGTGTCCGAGCAGGAAGAGCTGAGGCTGCACGTCTCCGAGCACCACCACGTCCATGCCCTTGGCCAGCAGCAGGGGCAGCCGGGCGCCGGACCACACCTCCCGGTGGAAGGCGCGGAGTTCGGCGATGTCCTCGGCCAGCGGCGCGATGGAGGCGGGCACGACCTCGTGCGCGAGGTCGTGTGCGGTCCGCTCGGGCGGCGGGGCGACGTGCTCGAAGACCGCGTAGCGGTTGCAGGCGGCGATCACCGCGTCGGTGACCGGCAGCCGGCGGGCGTAGCCCTGGTCCGCCGGGGCGTCGGTGTCGAGGGTGTGCAGGCCGTCACCGTCCAGCGCGTGGGCCAGAACCATGTGGTGGTGGTAGTGGCGGGTGCCCTCGAACTCGTCGCCTGGCCAGTGGAAGCCGTCGTACATCAGGACGACGGCCTCGCCGCCGGCGATCCGCTTCCGGATGTCCGGCCAGGCGTCGGCGCCGGCCTCCCGGTGCGCCCAGCGCATCCTGCAGGCCGGGTAGTCGCTGATCGGCCCGTACCACTGGCCGCGCCGCACCAGGTCCAGGGGGAGCGCCAGGCCCCTGGCCACCTGGGTGGCGTCGTAGCCCTTGCGGAGCAGGACGGCCTCCACCGAGCGCAGGAAGCAGCCGAGGCCGTCCAGCCCGATGTTCTGCCAGCCCAGCGCGGTCGCGGGGTCGAAGGTGTACGGGCGCGTCGCGGCGCCCGCGGTCAGTTCGCTCATCACAGTCTCCTTGTGTTGCGGAGCACGGTGGCCATGATCGTGAGGGTCGGGTTGTGCCCGCCCGCGGTCGGGAAGAGGCTGCCGTCGGCGACGAAGACGTTGTCCATCTGGTGGATCCGGCCACCGCCGTCGGTGACGCTGGTGCGCGGGTCGTCTCCCATCCGCATCCCGCCCAGGGTGTGGAAGTTGCCCGGCACGGCGGAGGGTTCGCCGGGGAAGGCGATGGAGCGGGTCTCGGGGACCGCGGCGACCGCGTCCGCGCCGGCGGCCCGCAGCAGCTGGGCGAGCCTGGGCAGGTAGAAGGACTGCGCGGCCAGTTCATGGCGGTGCGGGGCGTAGCAGATCCGCGGGACGGGCACGCCCAGCCAGTCCCGCAGTGCAGGGTCCAGGCCGATGGCGTTCGCCCGCTGGGGCAGGTCCTCGCCGTGCATCTGGACGCCCAGCAGCCGCTCCCGCAGCGGGCTCTCCCGCAGCAGGCGTTTGAAGTCGCGGCCGAACGGGGCCCCGGTGAGCTTGGGCAGCAGCCGCCGGTAGACCATCGCCTCCTCGATCCGGCCGAGCGGGGTGGAGCCCAGCTCCACCACTCCCCCGCGGAAGTGGCCCAGTCCGCGCTCGCGCGCCGCGTCCCGTGCGCCGGGGAAGTCGGGGTCGGCGAAGTCGTCGAGGGCATGGGTGATGTTGCGGCCGCGCGGGCTGCGCACCCGTTCGCGCAGGAAGAGGCCGAAGGCGACGGAGTACCAGTGGAACATCAGATGGCGGCCGACGAGCCCGGCGGGATCCGGCAGTTCGGACAGCAGGGCGAGCCGGCAGGTCTCCACGGCGGAGCCCGCGAGCACCACGGCATCGGCCGGAATGGTGGCCGCCGACGGTTCCGGACCGGTGCAGTCGAGGTACTCCACGGCGTGTGCGCGGCGGCCGCCGCGCAGCACCCGGACGGCGACGCACTCCGCTTTGACCTCGGCCCCCGCCAGGACCGCGCGCCGCAGTGGGGTGAGCGCACCGCCGCGGGAGAGGTTGGGGCAGCCGTATCCGCAGCACATCCCGCAGTCGGTGCACACCGGCCTGCCGTCGTACGGCCGCGAGTTGGCCGCCATCGGCATGGGGTAGGGCCGCAGGCCCAGGCTCCGGGCGGCGTCGGCGACCCGCAGCGAGGAGCCTTGCGGGGGTCCGGGCGGCATCGGGAAACCGGTGGTGCGTGGCGCGTGGCGCAACGTGAGGTCGGCGGGGAGCGCGGCGATATCGCCCTGGACGCCGAGCAGGGCCTCGGCCTCGTCGTAGTACGGCGCCAACTCCTCGTAGCGGAAAGGCCAGTCGGCTATGTCGGCGCCCGGGACCGGGCCCAGCAGCGTGTGCCGGGCGAAGTCCAGGTCCCAGTAGCGCGGCGTCTTGGCGTCCCAGTGCACCGTGCCGCCGCCGACCGCCGAGGGCAGGGCGTTGACGAATCCGATGTGGTCCGGGCCGGGGAAGGCTCGGTCGTGGTAGCTGCGGGGTTCGGCCAGCGTGTCGGGGAACTCGAAGCGCCGTATCGGTCCCTTGATCTCGTCGGGAGAGAAGGAGTGGCGCGGGGCCGCTTCGGCGAGGTCGGCGAAGTGGTTGGGCCCGCGCTCCAGGACGGTGACGTCCCATCCGGCCTCGGCCAGCACCATCGCGGCGACCGAACCGCCGGGTCCGCTGCCGACCACCACGGCCCGGTCACTCATCCGACACCCCCGCCACCAGCCGGCGCACGGCCTCCTCGAAGTGCTCGGCGAGCGCGGCCGTGGGGCTGTCGGCGGCCACCGACCGGGCCGAGGCGGGCGGTTCGATGGCGACCGGCCCGCCGGGACCCGCCGCCGGACGGTCCGCGCCGCGGTAGGCGGGGTCGGCGTACAGGCCCTGGATGGCGTGGTCGAAGAGCAGTCCACGGAAGGACTCCGCCTCGGGGTCGCGCAGCGCGGCGTCGCGCACCGCCACCGGTGCTGCGGCGAAATCGCCCCGGGCCAGCCGGTCCAACAGCGCGGCACCCTGGCGGTAGGCCGATCGCAGGGCCTCGGTCCGTCGCCGCCAACCCGCGCGCTGGGCGGCCGACAGCGGCAGGAACCCGCCGTCCGCGGCGGGCGCGGGGTAGATCAGCGGAGGGTCGGCGGTGAACGCGCCGAGCAGTCGGTCGATGTACGTGACCACATCCGCCTCGCGGGCGCCGGGGGTTGCCTCGGCGAGGTCGTCGGCAGGTCCCGGGATCAGCCGCGCGGTGGCTTCCCGCACCACCGCCGCCTCGTGCGGGGTGAGGAAGAGCAACTCCGGCGCCAACTCACCCTTTTCTCCAGGGGATTTGTCATACTCTGTCGCCACATCTCCTCGTTTCTTCGTGTCTCCAAGGAGAGCCTCATGAGTCAGCTCCAGGACGTCGTCTCCACAGCCGGCCGGCACGGCGAGGGTCCCCGCGCGGCCTACGCGCTCACCCGGCAGCTGCTGTCCGCTCCCCCGGCCTCGTTCACCGGCGGCGGTGAGACCGAGGTGCACACCCTCGTCTCCTCCGACCATGTGCCGCTGTATCTCTTCGCGGCCAAGTCGCTGGCCCGCAACTGGCCCGAGGTCGTCCCGGTGGTCCATGACGACGGCACGCTCACCGCCCGGGACCGGGACCGGCTGCTGCGCCATGTGCCGCAGTTGCGGATCATCGGACGCCGGGAGGCGGACGAGCGCATCGAGCCACTGCTCGCCGGGCATCCCCAGCTCGCCGCCGTGCGGCGGGGGAACGTCCGCATCCTCCAGCTCGTCGACTACTTCCTGCTCAGCGAGGCGCGGTCGGTGGTGAGCATGGACAGCGACGTGGTCTTCCTCTCCCGGCCGGAGGCGCTGGTGCGCTGGGCCGCAGCGCCGTCCGCCGAACGCGCCGCCTTCCTGTACTCGCCCGAGGAGGGCTGGGAGCCGCAGGGCGTGCACTGGATAGCCGACCAGCTCCCCGGGGTGCCGTACGTCCCGTACATGTGCTGCGGGTTCGCCTGCGCCGACGTGGCGGCCTTCTTCGACGCGGACTACCTGGAGGAGATGCTCACCCGGCTGCCGCCGGAGATCCGCTTCGCCCCTCGCTATGTGACGCAGATGTCCTACTCGCTGCTCGGCGGGCGGCTGGGTGAGGGCCGGGCGGTGGGGCTCGGCGAGCCGTACCGCTCCGGACGCCTGGAATGGCTGCCCGAGATCGGCGACCGGGTGATCTGCCACTACTTCGCCTCCCATGAACGCGCCACGACGTACGACAACCTGGTCGAGGAGGGCCCTCTGCTCTCCCGGGCACTCGGCCACCCGGCGGCCGGGGCCGCCTGACCACTTCCGGCACGGCGCGGGGCCGCGGCGGCACAGTGCGCCGCGGCCCCGCCGCATCCGGTCCGTGCAGGGCGGGACGGAGCTGCCCATGCCCGCCCCGGAGCCGGCCGACAGGGCTTGGGGGGGACGCCCTCTAGGACTCGACCAGCGCCAGCGGCGCGCCGTCGGCCTGCGCCGAGCGGTAGGCCGTCTCGATGACCCGGGCGGTCCCGGCGATCTCCTGCGCGGGCACCTGCCAGCGCTCAGGGCGCGCCAGGGTCTCGCGGAAGTCCTCGAACATCGGGGCGAACCAGGCCAGGTGGGTCTGGTCGCGGCTCGGTGAGGGCAGGCTCCGGGTCCAGGCGCCGCCGGGGCCCTCGGCCCTCACCGTGTCGTCGTCTATGCGGAGAAAGCCCTCCGAGCCGGTGACCGAGTAGTGGTTCGCCCGCCGGTCCGCGCACCAGCTCAGCTCGATCTCGCAGTCCGCGGTGCCGAAGTCCATCCGGACCAGCGCCACCTCGTCGACCGCGTCCTGGCCCTGCGCCGGACGCTCCACCCGGCAGGAGATCTTCTCCGGAAGCCCGCCGAACAGCCGCAGCGCCATGTAAACGCAGTGGGTGCCGTGGTCGAGGAGTATCCCGCCACCCGCGAGCTGCTGTGAGCGGCGCCAGTCGGGCCGGAATCCGTCCACGCCACGGGCGTGCCGGTCGCGCAGGATCTGGAACCGGGCCGACTCCAGGCGCCCGATGCCATCGGCCACCGCGCCCTCCAGCAGCCGCATCATCGGCGAGGTGGCGTAGTTGTGCGACGGGTACAGCAGCCGCCCGCTCCGCTCGGCGGCGCGGATCAGGGTGTGCGCGTCGGACAGACGGACCGCCACCGGCTTCTCGCAGATCACATGGCAGCCCGCGGCCAGGGCCCGCTGGGCGAGCGGTACGTGGAACGCGGGCGGTGAGCAGACGTCGACCACGTCGACCTCGATGCCGTCCTGGGACAGCAGCTCGTCCAGGGAGTCGACCACCCGGCCGCCGGGCAGGCGGGAGGCCGCGAGTGCCGCGCGCTCGGGCGAGGGGTCGACGATCGCGACCACCTCGGCGCCCGGCACCGATCGGTATCCGCTCAGCCGGGCCCCGCCCGCGGTGCCGAACCCCACGATCGCCACCTTCATGCCGTCTCCTTCTGTCCGACGGCGGGCGGACGGGGGCCGCCGGCCGTCACCAAGCTCTCGTGGAGCGCCGGCGCCGCCGCGACCAGGTGCCCCTCACTCACGTCGAACGGCCCGCCGCCCCAGCCGGTGACCACTCCGCCGGCCTCGGCGACCAGCAGGGCACCGGGGGCGGCGTCCCAGGGGCCGATGCCGAATTCGAGATAGCCGTCATAGGCGCCGCAGGCGACCCGGCACAGCCCGGTCGAGGCCGATCCGGGCTCCCGGATCTCGAAGCCGCCCCGCAGCAGCCGGTCGGCGACCGAGCACTGCTCCTCCCGCACGACCCCTTCGGTTCCAAAACCGGTGCCCACCAGCGGACGGCCCGGCGGTCGGGCGCCGAGGCGCAGCCGCACACCGTCCCGGTAGGCGCCTTCGCCCGCTACCGCGGTGAAGGTGGTGCCGGTCTCCGGGAAGTGCACCACGGACAGCGCGGGACGCCCGCGCACGGCCAGGGCCAGGGCGACCGCGTAATCGGGCAGACCCCGGACGTAGTTGGTCGTGCCGTCGAGCGGGTCGACGATCCACGCGGCCTCGCCGGCACCCGGGAGGGAGCCCGCTTCCTCCGAGAGAACCCCGCACTCCGGGGTGAGGGTCCGCAGGACGTCGAGTACGGCTTCCTCAGCCGCCGTGTCGGCCTCGCCGACCAGGCTGCCGTCGGTTTTGGTGCGCACTCCGGCCGGAGCCGCGCGGCGGCGGAGCAGCTCCCGCGCGGCACGGCCCACCGCCTCCACGGCCACCTGGCGGTAGTGGTGCGGCGCGGCCACCGTCGGCGCGCCGCTCATGGCATGCCCCGCAGCCCGGTGAGGGTCTCGCGGATGATCCGCGCCGCGGTCATGGTCTGCTCGGGGTCGGCGTTGAGCGGCGGATACAGCCGCAGGCAGTTGCCACCGAGCATGACCAGGACTCCGGCCTCGAGCAGGGTGAGATAGACGTGCCGGACCAGGTCCTTGGGGGCCGGCTGCTTGGTCTCCTTGTCCGTCACCAGCTCGATGCCGATGGCCAGTCCGAGGCCGCGGACGTCCCCGACCAGCGGAGCCTCCTCCACCAGCCCGCGCAGCTGGTCCAGCAGCCGCTCGCCGAGGTCGGCGGTGTGCTCGACGAGCTTGTCCGAGGTGAGGATCCCGGTGGTGACGGCCACCGCGCGGCAGGCCATGGGAAAGGCGCCGAAACTGGAGGAACTGGCGCTCGGATCGGAGAAGGGGGCGGCGTCCATGGTCTCGGCCGAGGCGATCACCCCGGTGACGGGGTAGCCGCCGCCCATGCCCTTGCCGACGGTCAGCACGTCGGGGGTGAAGTCCTCGTGCTGGTAGGCGAACGCCTCCCCGGTCCTACCGAAGCCCGTCATCATCTCGTCCGCGATCAGCAGCGCGTCGAACTCCTCGGCCACGGACTTCAGCGCCGTGAGATATCCGGGCGGCGGCACGACATTGCCGGAGCGGCCCTGCACGGGCTCGACGACGATGGCCGCCAGCGCCCCGGTGCTGTTCTCCTTGATGACGTCGCGCGCATGGTCGACGCAGGCGAAGCCGCACTCTGGCGATGTCAGCTTGAAGGGGCAGCGGTAGCAGTTGGCGTACGGGGCCGAGAAGTAACCGGGAGGCAGGGGGCCGAGTCCCGACCTGGCCCCGGCGGTCAGCGCCAGGCTGCCCATCGTCTTGCCGTGGAAGCCGCCCCAGAAGGAGAGGAACTCGTGCTTGCCGGTCACCGACTTGGCGAGCCTGAGCGCCGCTTCGACCGCCTCGGTGCCTCCGCTGTAGAGCTGGATGGTGTCGAGCTCGGGCGGCAGGAACTCCTTGAGCCTGCGCGTCATCTCCAGGCGGGCGGCAGAGCCGAAGGCGCCCGCGGTGGACACCGCGAGCTGTTCCGCCATGGCGGCGACGTACCGCGGCTCGGCGTGGCCGATGGAGTTGACGCCGCCGGCGCCCTGGAAGTCGATGACGCGGTTGCCGTCGATGTCGACCAGGGTCGCGCCGTCCGCGCTCTCCACGCACAGCCGGGACCAGAGCATCACGGCCTGCAGGCCCGGTCCGATCACTTCCTGCTCGGCCTCCCAGTGTTCCTGGGTCGCCGTGCGGGGGTTGTGCAGCCCCCAGGTGTCGGCGCCGCTCACCGTGCTCCCTCCCTGATCACCTCGGTGAAGCCGTCGCGGGCCAGGGCCTGGAAGCCGCCGCGTGCCGCCTCGATGGCGGTGTCGATGTCCGCCTCGGTGGTGGCCGCGCTCACGAACCAGTGGTGGTTGGGGTGGAAGAAGACCCCGGCGCGGATGGTCTCGGTGTAGAAGCTCCGCTTCGCGGCCTGGTTCTCGTCCTCGGTGGGCAGCCGGAAGTCGAGGAACGGCATGGGCGGGTAGCCGACGACCTCGACGGGCGCCTGGTACTTCTCGGTGAGCTCGCGCAGACCGTCCTGGAGCCTGCGGCCCAGCGTCCAGACCCGCTCCAGGTACGGACCCGAACGGAGCTTGCGCAGTGTCGCCAGCGCCGCGGCCATGGCGTCGGAGTTGGCGTAGAACGTCGAGGAGATGTGGACGTGGTCCAGCCGGCGCAGCACATCGGCCCGGCCGGTCAGCGCGGAGATCGCATAGCCGTTGGCGAACGCCTTGCTGAAGGTGGCCAGGTCGGCGGTGATGCCGAAGTACTCCTGGGCACCGCCCAGGGCCATGCGGAAGCCGGAGCGCATCTCGTCGAGGACCAGCAGGGCCCCGTGCTCGCGGGTCAGCTCGCGGACGCCCTCCAGGAATCCGGGCGCCGGCGCCTCGGTGACGAAGGGCATCATCACCACGCAGGCGATCTCGCCGGGGTGTCGCTCGAAGTGGGCGCGGAGCGAGTCGAGGTCGTTGTACGCGAAGGTGTCGATGAGTTCGCGGGTGGCCTTGGGGACGCCGTGGTCCCACTGGGCACACCAGTCGTGCCAGCCGTTGTACCCGAACCTGACGACCCGGTCGCGACCGGTGAAGGAGCGCGCGAGGCGCACCGCGGCGCCGGTCGCGTCCGATCCGGTCTTCATGAGCATCGCCATCTCGGCGCCGGGAATCAGCTCCAGGAGTTCGGCGACGAGTTCGGTCTGCACCGGCTTGCTCAGACCGGTGGCGAACCCCTTCCGGATCTCCGCGATCACGCTGTCATCGACGTCCTGGTCGGTGTGGCCCAGGATGACGGTGCCATAGGCGAGGAAGAAATCGAGGTAGCGATTTCCATCGACGTCCCAGAAGTAAGCACCGCTGGTCCGGTCGACGAATATCGGATACTCGCCCTCGATCATCTGGTCGGAGGCGATGACGTTCTTCCTCTTGGCGGCCAGCGCGTCGATTTCTTCGGATTTTCGGGCAAGCTGGAACGATCGCTCCAAGGACACGGGTATTCCTCTCGGAAAGTCTGGTCGGGGAGAGAGGCTGCTGCCGGGCGCCCGGCGCGGGCGGCTCCGGCCGGCGTCCTCAGCCGGAGCGCACCGCCTTGACGGTGCGCAGCAGTTCGGCGGCGCGGGGTCGCACCTCGGCCAGATCCCCGCCGTGCAGGGCGTCGCCGATCAGGGGGCGTCCCAGTGCCGCGGCCCGGGCGCCGGCGCGGAAGTAGTCCGGCAGATCCTCGGTGGTGATGCCGCCGGTGGGCACGATCGGTATGTCGGGGAAGGCCATACAGAGCGACGCGGTGTACGCGGGGCCGCCGAGCCGGGCCGGGAAGAGCTTGACCAGCGCGGCGCCCAGCCGCCATGCCTCCATCACCTCGGTGGTGGTGAAGGCCCCACAGACCACGGGCACGCCGAGACGTCCGGCTTCGTCCAGCACCTCGGGGAGTACGCCGGGGGTGAGCAGGTAGTGGGCGCCCGCCTCCACGGCGCGGCGGGCGGTGTCCCGATCGCGCACCGTCCCCGCCCCCACCAGGGCGGCACCGGTGGCGACGCTGCGCCGGAGGGTGTCCAGCGCGGTGGGTGAGGTGAGGGTGATCTCCACGGCCCGGATGCCCGCCGCTCCCAGTTCCCGGGTGACGGCGGGCACCTCCGGGGAATCGGGCTCGGTGATCATCGCGATCAGGGCGCTGTCGGCGAGCTCGGCTGCCAGATCGAGCGAATTGCGCGCGGCCATGCTCACCCCTGCTTCTCGAAGACGATGATTTGACGGCGGGTGTGCCGGACCACTGGTGACTCCGGGTCGGGCAGCGCCCGTAGCTCCCGCACCAGGGGGGCGACCTTCTCCTCGAAGACGGCGTCGTCCGCGGCCCAGAGGTGGAAGAGCATGCGCTGTTCGAGACCCTGGGCTATCTGCTCGGGGGTGTGCCGGTGGGTGGCCGCCTCCAGCTCGCCCACCTCCACGGCCTTCAGGCCCACCGATGCGGCCAGCGGGACGATCTTCTCGGCCCGGTCGTCGGCCTCGGCCGTGCGCCGCTGGATCTCCTCCATGATGCGGCTGACCGGCTGGTCGTCGAAGAGGATCATCCCGGGGACGACCACATAGCGCCCACCGGGCTTGAGGACCCGGGCCACTTCGGCCAGCCCCGCGCGCTGGTCGCCCACGACGTGGAGTACCCACACGCTGTAGACCTGGCTGAAGGTCTCGTTCCCGAAGGGGAGCCGGGTGATCGAGGCGTTGGCCGCGGCCGGTCCGATACGGGACACGGCCTTGGTGAGCATCGCGTGGGACAGATCGATGCCGATCACCGAGCGGCCCATTTCCTCTAGGGCATAGGCGACCACTCCGGTGCCCATCCCCGCGTCCAGCAGAATGTCTTCGGTATTCGTACGCTCGGCAATGGCCGGAGCGATACGGCGACCGCGTTCTTCACCACCTCGGGTCTTGTCGTAGAAATCCGCTGCCGGGGAGAAATTGACGGACTCTCGCAATGCCACCTGCCTACGTCCGGGGCGAGTGTTCTCAGATTCGCCTGATGACCGAACCCGTTACTGCGCACCAAAAACTATATGTGGGCGCTAATCCCCGGGGAAGAGCAGTCGAATGCACCCTGAAAATGCGGACGTTCGGATTCCTGTGCGCCCGGCCGGAAGCAATGGGGGTTCAGTCGCCGGCGCGGGGCGATGCTCCGATCGCCCCGCCATCGGCCCGCCATACGGCCACCACGGCCGCGCGGGGCTGACTGTCGCCGCCGTCCGGCCAGTGCGAGGCCGGGTGCTGGGCGTCGGCGCCCGCCACCTCACCCGGGTGCTGCACCGACAGCAGGACGAGGTCGTCCTCGACCACGGGCCCGCATGCCTCGGCACCGACGGGGATGGTCATGAAGCGCTTCACCCGGCCGCGCTCGGGCCCTTCGGTGGCCAGGACGTACAGCCCGTCATTGCCCATCCGGCCGCTGTTGTCCGTCGTCAGCCACAGATTGCCGTGCCGGTCGAAGGCGATGTTGTCGGGACAGGAGATCGCGCTGACCCGCCCCTTGTCGTATCCGGCGTAGTAGGTGTCGGGGGACGCGGGGTCACCGCAGACGAGCAGCAGCCGCCAGTCGAAGCGCTCGGCCGTGGCGTCGCGGCCCTTCTCCTCCAGCTCCAGGACATGGCCGTCCCGGTTGTCGCGGCGCGGGTTGGCCTCGTCGGGCGCCGGGGCGCCGGCTGCTCCCCGGTAGTCGTTGTTGGTGAGCGCGGCGTAGACGCGTCCGGTGTGCGGGTGCGGCTGGACGTCCTCGGGGCGGTCCATGGCCGTGGCGCCGGCCCGGTCCGCGGCCTGACGGGTGAAGATGTAGACCTCGTCGGCGGTCATCCCGGGCACGAAGCTGCGTCCGTTGTGGGCGAGCGGCAGCCAGCGGCCGGTGCCGTCGAACTCCCCGTCCTGGGGGAGCCTTCCGGATCCGTCGATCTCTTCCGCCGGGCTGTCCCCGGTGAAGCGGGCGACGTAGAGCGTGCCGGAGTCCAGCAGGGCCTTGTTGTGCTCCCGGGCCGCTGCGGTGTCTCCCTCCCGCATCCGCTCATCGGAGACGAATTTGTAAAGGTACTCGAACCGTTCGTCGTCGCCCATGTAGGCCACCACACGGCCGTCGGGGGCCACGACGATGTTCGCCCCTTCGTGCTTGAAGCGCCCCAGCGCGGTGTGTTTGACAGGCGTTGCCCGCGGGTCGTGAGGGTCGATCTCGACGATCCAGCCGAATCGATTCGCCTCGTTGGGTTCGCGCCCCAGGTCGAACCGCCGGTCGTACCACTCCCATTTGCGCAGCGACGGCCCCGGCGCGAAGCCGTACCGCGCGAGCGCCGTGCGCGCCTGCTGGGTGGGTGCCCGGTCCGCGTGGGCGAAGGGGACGTGGACGTTCTCCTCGCCGGAGAGCACGGTGCCCCAGGGGGTCACACCTCCTGAGCAGTTGGCCATGGTGCCCCGCACTCGCCTGCCCTCCGGGTCGGCGCCGGTACGCAGGTAGGGCGAGCCCGCTGCCGGTCCGCGCAGCTCGAAGGGGGTGGTCAGGCTGATGCGACGATTCCAGCGGGAGCGGGTGCGGACCCGGGGGCGACGTTCACCGTGCGGGCGCTCCAGCAGCACGACGGAGAGGCCGTGTGCCTGCCAGGAGGTGCGCACCTGCTCCTCGGTCGGCGCGTCCGTGTTCCAGTGCGGGAACATCAGCGGTTCGTTGGCGTACTCGTGGTTGCTGACCATCAGCCAGCGGCCATGGCCACGCAGCGGCAGCAGCGCGCAGTAGTCGTTGTTGACGCCGAACTGGCGGGCCTGGGCCCAGGCCGTCTGCCCGTCGAAGTCGAACGGCGGGGCGTCCCCCAGGACGGGGTCGCCCCAGCGTATGAGCACCGCGTACTCATACCCCTCGGGCACCACGACGCGGTCGGAGTGGTCCACCGGGACCGGGGTGAAGTCCGTGCCCGGGGCGGGGGCCGGCTCCGCGGGCGGGCCGTCCGCCGCTGCCGTGCCGCTCCCGGCCAGCGCCAGGCCCGTCGCCGCGGCGGTGACGGCGCCGGCCTTCAGCGCCTCGCGGCGGGAGGCCAACTGGCGCAGCACATCGCCGAAGGAGACGCCCCGTGAGAGGTTCGGCGCGTGTCCGGCGCACGCGTCACCGCATTTGAACCGGCATGTCGCCGCGGACCTGTTCACCTTGCCGTGCACTCTGCCTCCGAACTCTCGATCAGCCCGCCAGCCGCCCACGGGCCTCCACCTGGTCGGCGAAGTCCAGCCACTGCTGGGCGCACTGCCGCGCCACCTGGGCCACGGTGCGGGAGCAGTGCGACGGCACCCCCTTGACCAGCCACTGCCACTCCTGGGCGCTGATCGAGTGGATGCTCAGCAGGAACATCAGCCGTCGCCCCACCTCGGTGAAGCGCAACGAAGGGTCCCTGCGCAGGACTTCCAGGGCGGCCACGGCATCCGCCGGGATCCGCGGCGGCTCGATGCGCGGGGCGACACGGCGCTCCTTCTTCTGCTCGGCCGCCCGCAGCTTGGGCGGGACGGGATCCTGGCCGAGCCGGATGCGCTCGCGGACGTCCCTGGTCGTGGCCAGCGCGATGCCGGCCGCCTCGGAGATCTCCCGCAGCGAGGCGTCGGGACGCTGGGCCATCAGCTCACTGGCTCGGCGGCGTCCTTCGGCCGCGCTGAGCGGCCGCGCCCTACCGTCCCGGCCGACCCTCTTGCCGTTCGCCTGCGACTCGCTCGCCCGGGCATCACCGGACTGCCGGCCGTTCGGCCACGGATCTCCGTTCAACTGAGCATCATGCTCAGTTGAACGCTCGCGTAAGGCGCGGACGGTCTTGGTCGCGATGCCTGCCGCGGAGGCGATCAGCCGGTCCGACCACTGCGGATGGGTCTGGATCATCCGGGCCGCCGCCCGCGCCCGGTCGGCGCGGGAGAGCGGCAGCCCATGGGTGGTGTTCAGCCGTACGGCGAGGACGAAGGCGTCCTGGTCGCTGCCGTCGTAGAAGACGACCTGGACGTGCTCCTCCCCCCGGATCTGGGCCACGCGCAGGCGGTGCATGCCGTCGATGACCCGCATCGTCGAGCGATGCACGACGATCGGCGGCAGCGGGACGTCCAGCTCCGCCAGCGCGTGCACGTGCTGGGGGTCCTCCCCCGCCGCCCTGGGTGAGTCGGAAGGGCGCAGCGCGGCGATCGGCACCAGGGTGGGCAGCTGCCCTTCCAGGGACTCCTCATGGCCGGCCCCCGACGCACGGTGCGCCGTGCCGCGGGCGTGCTCCCCGGCGCTCCCGTGGTCCTGACCGCTCTCCTCGATCCCCTGCCCGCGGATGCCGTCCGCGAGGGTGGACGTCAAGACACGACCCAACGCTGCCACACCATTCCCCCTATCTCAGCGGGCCGGGACACCCGACTGACAATGGAACGACAAGGACGGTCAATCCAACGTGAGTTGAAGGCTCACCGGAACAGGACGCTAGGTTGGGCGCTCTCCGGTGTCAACACGTGGTCCAGTCCACTCGATGATCCCCATCGCGTCCGCCCCCGCATTAGAGTGAGTGTTTGAAAGGGAGGCGGGACAGTGAACAGCTCCAGCACCCCGGCGGGATCCTCGCTCGCCGACAAGCTGAATCACCTCTTCGAGACGGTGCGTCCGGCAGGGCGCGGCGAGCCGTACAACAGCGAGGAGGCGGCGCGCGTCCTGACCGCCTCGGGAGTGCCGATATCCGGCAGTTACATATGGCTGCTGCGCAGGGGGCAGCGGGACAACCCCACGCTCCGCCATGTGGAGGCGCTCGCGAAGCTCTTCGGCGTGCCACCGGCCTATTTCTTCGACGACCAGGTGACCGAGGAAGTCAACGCCCAGCTCAGGCTGCTGACCGCGCTGCGGGACGGGCGGGTGCACTCCGTCGCGCTGCGGGCGGCCGGACTGTCACCGGAGAGTCTGGATTCCATTCGCGAAGTGATCGAGCGCGTGCGGGAGTTGGAGGGGCTGCCCCGTGAGCCCCAGGAATTCGAGCCGTAGGCGCCCCCACGGCTCGGCCGCACCAGCTTCCGCACGGCACCGGGACGCCTAAGGAACCGCGACCATGCACGATGCCACCCCCCAACGCCACGGCCACGCTTCAGGACGACAGCTCAAACGCCTCCGTCGCGCCTGCCACCAGCTCCTCGAAGACTTGGCGCTGCCCGCGGACTTCACCATCCCGCTGCTCGCGCAGCGGCTCAGCGCCAGCCGCGGCCGCCCGATCGTCCTGGCCCCGATGGAGTTGCGCGAGGGCAGTCTGTACGGCGTGTGGATCGCCACGGACGTCGCGGACTTCATCGCCTACGAGAGCCGCACCTCCCTGCCGCACCAGCATCACATCATCGCCCATGAACTCGCCCACATCGTCTGCGGCCACCACAGTCCCGAAGCGCGTCGACAGGAGCTCGGTCTGCACCATCTCTTCCCATCCCTGGATCCCGCGATGGTCCGCCAGCAGCTGGGACGCTCGGCCTACGGTGACCAAGAGGAGCAGGAGGCCGAGACGATGGCCTCACTGTTGCTGATGGCCGCCTCGCGCCGCTTCTTCGAGCCGCTGTGGCAGGCGCCGTCCGACGCCGCCGGCACCCTCTCGCGGATCGAGCACTCCCTCGGCCGCCCCGGCTCCGGCCCGGTCTGACCATGCTGTTCACCATCACGTCCTGGACGTGCGCCATCAGCGCGCTGGCGGCGTTCTTCTACAAGCTCCCGACCGCCCGGCGCAGTGGCGGGGATCCCGCGCCCATCGCGCTGTGCGTCTATTTCCTCTGCTCGAGTCTCAGCTTCCTGATCGACCTCGACCCGGTGCGCTCGGTGGTGTCGGAGGCGCTGCGCTACCCGAGCATCACCACCGTCATCACCCAGAGCGCGGTCGTCGTGCTCACCGCGGCGCAGCAGGTGGCGCTGGTCCACTGGTCGCGCCCGCGGGAGCGGGCCGGGCCGGAGGCGCGCCGCCGGGTCGTGGTGTTCGGCGCCGCGCTCGCCGTGCTGATCACGCTGTTCTTCCTGCTGGGGCCGCTGGGGCGGTACGACAGCCCGCTGACGGCCATCACCATGCATCTGACCAAGCCGCACTACGCCCTCTACATGGCGCTCTACATCAGCGTCTGCGCGGCCGGTCAGCTCGAGGTGCTACGGCTGTCGCTGCGGTTCGCGCGGCTGGCCCACCGCCCATGGCTGCGGCGCGGCATGCGCATCATGAGCGCGGGGGCCGCGCTGGTGCTCGTCTACTGCGGCTGCCGCTTCGCGGCGCTCATCGGCCTCGGACTCGACATGAACGTCGACGTGCTGCACCGCATCAGCTGGCTCACCGGGGACACCGGGTCACTCTTCCAGATCATCGGCTGGACGCTGCCCGCCTGGGGCATCCGGCTCTCCGCCGTCCGGCAGTGGTGTGCGCAGTACCGCGCCCACCGGCGGCTGCGGCCGCTGTGGGTGGCCCTGTGCACCGCGGTGCCCACCATCGCGTTGGCCCCTCCGCGCTCCCGGCTCTCCGCTCTCCTTCCGCCGCGCGACCTCGCGTACCGGCTGTACCGCACCGCCATAGAGATCCGTGACGGCCAACTGGCCCTGCGCCCATACGCCGATGCCGCCATGGTCCGCCGGCAGGCCGACGCGCTGAGGCTGGCCGCCGACCCGCACTCCCCGCTCGGCGAGGCGCTGCTGCTCCATGCCGCGCTGGGCAACCGCGGGGCCAAGGCGTACGAGCCCGCCGCCGCGCCGACCTCCTTCGACCACTCCGCGCATGACGACATCGCCAAGGAGATCGCCCGGTTGACCGAGGTGGCCGACGCGTTCGTGCGGGTGCGCCGTATGAAGGCCATGAATGCCATGGAGACGGCAGGGGCGCGTGCCGCACCGGCGCGCGCCCCTGCCGGTTGACCCGATGCCGGCGGGCCTTCGCAGTGCGGGCGCTCAGGGCATCCACGCCACATAGGACATGACGTCGCCGGCCTTGACCTGGTAGTCGCCGACGTCCTTGGTGAAGGTCACCTCGATGCCCAGGATGCGGCCGCTGTCCGGATCGAGGATGAGCATGTAACGGGCGTCGGCTGTGCCGCCGCCGTCGTAGACGTATGCCTGCCCGGGCCGGCCCAGCCGGTCGGTGATCGCGCCGACCGGCCGCAGGCCGCGGGCGTCGGCCAGCAGCGCGGCGAGGGCGGCGGTCTCCCGGGGGCCGGGTGTCCATTCCCGCAGCAGCGAGGAGACGGCGTCCAGCAGCTCGGGCGTCGTGGTCGCGCCGGGGATGTACAGATCGGTCAGGTAGTCGCGGAGCGCGGCCGGGTCGTGTGGTGGCCTGAGTGCGTCGGGCAGACGGGTACCCGGCGGGTAGGACTGGCGGTGCAGGACCTTCCCGTCGTGGACCCTGCGCGGCGTGCCGCCGGAGTCGTCGATGACCGGGCGGCCCGGGTGGCGCGGATCGGTCGCCACCACCAGCTCGGAGCCGCTGCCGTCGGGCTTCCAGCGGGTGATGTGCTCCTCGGGCACGGTGACGGGCGGCGCACCGCCGGGCCCGGCTTCCATGCTCAGCGCCCATTCCTGCAGATGGCTGCCCCGGCGAAGCGCGGCATGGCTGTCGTCGGCCACGACCTTCGCCCGCCGGGCGATCTCGCCGAGCGGCACGCCGCGGGAGCCGTCGCGCGGGGTGAGCGGGGCCGGCGCGGCGAGGGCGGGTGTGGTGCCGGTCCCGGAGAGGGTGAAGGTGAGGGTGGCGACGGCGACGACAGCCGCGGTGACCGCGGTCATGACCAGCCGCCGCCGACCGCGGCGCGCCGAGCCGTGCAGCAGCCGGTTGAGCTGCCGCTCCGCCCGGCTGTCCAGCGGGCCGTCGCGCCAGGGCGCTTCGTCCTGCCGCACGGGGTTGGCCTGCCGCAGCAGTTCCAGTTCATCGGTCATCGCCGCGATCCCGTCTGGTTCGTCGGGGTGGTATCGGTGCCGGCCGTGGCCCGGGCGTCGCCGGGCCGGCCACCGGGGTCGCCACCGCCGCCGTCCGCGCCGGCCGGCTCACCGGCCGTGGTGGCCGACGTCATCCGCATGCCGTCGATCTGGGTGCGCAGGCGCCGGCGGGCACGGTGCAGCCGCATGGCCGCCGCGCTGGAGCTGCATCTCAGTGCCACGGCGAGCTCCGCGATGTTCAACTCCTCCCAGCTGGTCAGGCGCAGGACTTCCCGGTCCGCCGGCGAGAGCCGGGCCAGCGCCTCGTGCACCCAGGAGCCGGGGCGGTCGGTGTCGGGGCTGCGGACGATATGCGTGCCGTGGGCGGCCTGGTGGTGGCCGAGCTTCCGCAGCAGGCGGCGGTAGCGGCCGTGCCCGCGTACGGTGTTGGCCAGGCAGTTCCGCGCCACGCCGTACAGCCAGGGGAGCTGCGGCTCGGGGAGTTCGGCCCGGCGCCGCCAGGCCACCGAGAAGACCTCCGCGACCACCTCTTCCACCTCATGCGCCTGACCGTCCAGTCGGCGCGCCACGTAGCGGCTGACCGCCCAGTAGTGCGCTCGATAGGCGTCGGCGAACGCCTCGTCCGTGCTCATGACCGCTTGGTGTCCGGCATTCCGCCGATCCTCACACCCCACCCCTGTGATTCTTCCGGCGTGACACCCGCGGGGCCGCCGGACACCTACCGGGTATGAAGGTTACGTATCCCCGCCGATCCGCCGTGGTGAAGTGGCTGACGACCACTGACCACAAGACCATCGGTACGCTGTATCTGGTCACCTCGTTCGCGTTCTTCTGCATCGGTGGTCTGCTGGCGCTGTTCATGCGCGCCGAGCTGGCGCGTCCCGGCACGCAGATGATGTCGAACGAGCAGTTCAACCAGGCGTTCACGATGCATGGCACGATCATGCTGCTGATGTTCGCCACGCCGCTGTTCGCGGGCTTCGCGAACTGGATCATGCCGCTGCAGATCGGTGCGCCGGATGTGGCCTTCCCGCGGCTGAACATGTTCGCCTACTGGCTCTACCTGTTCGGTTCGCTGATCGCGGTGGCCGGGTTCATCACCCCGCAGGGCGCGGCCGACTTCGGCTGGTTCGCCTACTCCCCGCTGTCGGACGCGGTCCGCTCCCCGGGTGTGGGCGCGGACATGTGGATCATGGGTCTGGCGTTCTCCGGTTTCGGTACGATCCTGGGCTCGGTCAACTTCATCACCACCATCATCTGCATGCGTGCCCCGGGCATGACGATGTTCCGGATGCCGATCTTCACCTGGAACGTGCTGCTGACCGGTGTGCTGGTGCTGCTGGCCTTCCCGGTGCTGGCCGCGGCGCTGTTCGCGCTGGAGGCGGACCGCAAGTTCGGCGCGCATGTCTTCGACGCGTCCAACGGTGGCGCGCTGCTGTGGCAGCACCTGTTCTGGTTCTTCGGCCACCCTGAGGTGTACATCATCGCGCTGCCGTTCTTCGGCATCATCTCCGAGGTCGTGCCGGTCTTCTCGCGCAAGCCGATGTTCGGTTACGGCAGCCTGATCGCCGCGACCATCGCGATCGCGGGTCTGTCGGTGACGGTGTGGGCGCACCACATGTACGTCACCGGTGGTGTGCTGCTGCCGTTCTTCTCCTTCATGACCTTCCTGATCGCGGTTCCCACCGGTGTGAAGTTCTTCAACTGGCTGGGCACCATGTGGAAGGGCTCGCTCAGCTTCGAGACACCCATGCTGTGGGCCGTCGGCTTCCTGATCACCTTCACCTTCGGTGGACTGACCGGCGTCATGCTGGCGTCACCACCGGTCGATTTCCATGTGTCCGACTCGTATTTCGTGGTGGCTCATTTCCATTACGTCCTGTTCGGGACGGTGGTGTTCGCGATGTTCTCCGGATTCCACTTCTGGTGGCCGAAGTTCACCGGCAAGATGCTGGACGAGCGGCTGGGCAAGATCACCTTCTGGACGCTGTTCATCGGCTTCCACGGCACCTTCCTCGTCCAGCACTGGCTGGGGACGCAGGGGATGCTCCGGCGGGTGCCGGACTATCTCGCCGCGGAGGGATTCACCACACTGAACACGGTGTCGACGATCAGCTCCTTCCTGCTGGGCCTGTCGATCCTGCCGTTCTTCTACAACGTGTGGAAGACGGCGAAGTACGGAAGGAAGGTCGAGGTCGACGACCCGTGGGGTTACGGCCGCTCGCTGGAGTGGGCGACCTCCTGCCCGCCGCCGCGGCACAACTTCCTCACCCTGCCCCGCATCCGCTCCGAATCCCCGGCGTTCGACCTGCACCACCCGGAGATCGCACTGCCCGCCGCCGAGCCGGGCACCGAGAAGGGCGCGCTGACATGAGCGCCGACATGCGGGCGGCCGAGGCGATCAACGAGATCGAGGGCTTTCTGCTGTGGGAGGCGGAGAAGGAGAAGGCCCGGGTGCGGGCGCGCGCGTTCTGCGCACGGCTGCCGTGGCTGACCGAGTCGCAGCGCGCCGAGGTGGAGGGCCGCTATGCCGACGATCAGCTGGTCACCTCGAAGGCGTTCCTGGAGTCGGTGGCGGAGCGCAGCGGCGAACTCCGCGCCGAGTACGAGGGTGTGTACCGGGCACTGCGGCGGCGGCTGGTGGCGGCCTGTCTGCTCGGTTCGGCCGCGCTGCCGACGGCTGTCGCGTTCATGGTGCGATAGCGGGCTCAGGACTCCGTGCACAGCACCGGGACGCGGCGGATGAGGTTGTTGCCGAAGCCGCCGCGGTTCCAGGGCTGCACGACGGGCTGGATGTGGCCCGCCGCGTCGGTGGCCCGGGCGCACAGCAGGTGGGGGCCCGGGACAGCCGTCCACTCCGCCCGCCACCGCTGCCAGGCCCAGCGGTGGCGGGCGTCCGGCGCGGCCAGTTCGGCGTCGGACCAGGTCCGACACCGGTTCGCCCGGTTCGTCGGCGGACCGCCGGTAGCGGTAGGCCACCGCTGCTGGAATCCGGTGAACGGCGTGGCGGTGAGGGTGATCCGGCGCAGCCATTTCACGTGCGCCATGCCGTACCAGCCGGGGACCACCAGTCGCAGCGGATGGCCGTGCTGCGGGGGCAGCGGCGAGCCGTTCATGGTGGTGACGGCCGGCAGCGACCGCGGGGTCGGGCGCTGACCTCGGCGACGCGCGGGTCCATGCGTCCATGGTGCGCCGCGCCGCGCGAGGGCGCTCTCCGGGCGAGCGGCCCGGTCCGGTGTCACCGCCTGCGCTGCGCGCCGCTCTCCCGCAGGAGCGCTTCGGTGATCAGCCGCACCCCGCAGGCCAGGCGGTTGAGCTGCTCCAGCTCGGTGGCGTAGAGCTTGATGGTGGATTCGATGATCGTCTCGGAGATCCCCAGGGAGGGCAGTTCCACGCGGCAGGTCCGCAGTGCGACCCGCACGGCGCGGATCTCGTGCTGGAGGTGGATCTGCGCATGCCGGGCGAGGAGGACGGGGTGCCGGAGGAGCGGTGTGTAGCCCGCGTAGCGGGCCGGCAGCAGATCCCGGAGCCACCGGGCGGCCGTACGTTCCCAGTCGCGGCTACCCGGTGGCTTGACCTGACAGGGCCAGTCCGCGCTGATCGGTGAGTAGGTCTGGGACATCGTCGTCGCTTCCGGAACCGAGGGGTCTGACCGTGGGGATCAGGTGGGTGGCCGGCGGCCCCGGCCCAGGGGTTGACCAGGGCCGCCGGGGGGCATCCGAGGGGAGCGGACTACCCGGAGGGAACACCGTCGGGACGACGAGGAGGGAAAGTCGTCCTTCGGTGTTCGCTCACATGGCCCCGGGGACTCGCCGTCGCGAGCGCTGTACCGGCTCCAGCCCTTTGCGGACCCGGGTGCCACGAGCAGTAAATATATATACTGCGAAGTAAGCAAGGGTATGAAAAATTTCATACAGGGAGAGAGTGTGAAAGCCCGTGCGGCCCGGCGGCCGGTGTGCTGCCGCGGGGCGGGCGAGGCCGGGCGTTCCCGGCCACGCCGGGTGGTCAGTCCTCGATGAAGAAGTCGTGCTGCTCCGCGGCCTGTTCGTACTTCTCCAGCCGGAGCTGGGTGCGCTCCGGGTCGGCGTCGGCCATGGCCTGGAGGATGGCCGCCGAGAGCACCCCCGGCGCCGCGTACGAGTCGAAGACCAGCCGCGATCCGGTGCCCGCGGTCAGCGCCACGTCGGCCTCCTCCACCAGCGGCCCGAGCGTCAGGTCGGTGATCAGCGCCACGCGGAGCCCGGTGCGCCGGGCGGCCCGCATCGCCGCCAGCAGCTCGTTGGAGTGCCGCGGCATCGCGAAGGCCAGCACCCAGGTCCCGCCCGCCTCGCGCGACTGGAGCAGCGCGTCATAGGCCACGCTGCCCCCGCGGGACACCAGGCGCACGTCCGGATGGATCCGCTTCGCCGCGTAAGCGAAGTACTCCGCCAGGGAGACGGAGATCCTCAGGCCCAGGATGGTCAGCGGCACCGATCTGGCGAGTTCGCGGCCGATGTCGAGGACCTGGTCGGTGTCGGCGAACACCCGGCGCAGGCTCTCCAGGTTCGCGATCTCCGCGTCGACCGCCGCCTGGAGCTCGTTGCGGCGGATCTCCTCCCGGGTGCCCTGCGCGCCGGCGACGGCGCTCAGCGCGATGGGCTGCAGCGCCTCCCTCAGGGCCGGGTATCCGCTGAAGCCGAGAGAGGACGCGAAGCGCGTCACCGACGGCTGGCTGACGCCCACGCGCTCGGCGAGGTCCGTGATCGACAGGAACGCGGCCTCGGTGAGGTGATCGGTGATGTACTGCGCGATACGCCGCTGGGCGGGAGACAGCCGGTGTCCGCCGAACAAGGCGCGCACCTTGTCAGCGGGGAGCGGCTCCGCTCCCGAGGACCGCCTGCCCGGTGTGATCGCGGACGCCTGCGCGCGTGCCCGCTGCCCTGATGGCACCGGTGTGCCTGCTTCTCGTGCCACCCGATCAACATAGCTCACACCGTCCGGTTACCCACTGTCACCGAAGCCGGTCGTGGCCACCGGTCGCGCGGCGAAAAGGCCGCGCGCTCCGGCTCCGCCCAGCCCGGGCAGGCCGCCCGGACGCGGGGGTGCGGCCGGGCGGGTGCCAATCCCCCGCCCGGCCGACCGCTCAGCGCCCTAACTCACTTCGAGCCCGAGGATGATGCCGTCGAAGTCGTAGCTGTTGTCATCCAGGGCCAGCCCACTCCTGCCCCCACCCTGGCTGGCCCACGGCGTGACCGCGGGTACCCCGGCCCGGTTGTTGTCCACCGCCGTGACCGAGAGCCGGAAGTCCACCAGGGACGCCGCCGACGGCCACCGACGGCTGTCCACGAAGAGCCGGTACTTGTCGGGGTCGTAGCCGTTGTCGTCGGTGATCATCCCCGAGTCGCCGCCGCCCTCACTGGCCCACGGCGTGTACTGCACCGGGCCGTAGTGGCCGCTGCCGTCCATGGCCTGGGCCCCGATGCGGAAGTCCACCGCGTTCAGCGGATCCCCGGGCGTGGTGTTGAGGTCGATGAGGACAGCGTCCGGGTCCTTGCCGTTGGCGTCCCCGGCCCAGTTGGACGAACTGTTGCCGAACTTCACATTCTTGGTGAACTGCTCCGCCCCGAACTGCGAGGTGCCTCCACTGTCGGCCAGTTGGAGTCCCACCCGGAAGGTGTTCAACTCCGCTGCCTGGGCGGAGGACGGAACAGCGCAAAACAAAGCGGCGACCGCTGCGCTCGCGGCCGCCGCTGCCAGGGACCTGGCTCTGGCTCTTGCTCTCATGGTGCGTTCCTCCCCTGGTGTGTCATTCCTGCGGTACGAGGCCCAACCGTAGGAATGCGGCAGAAGCCTTGCCAGAGAGGAACAAGCCAGATGCCGGAACTGCACCACCTGCGGGGTTTGCCGGGATGAGATCCACGGTGTGGACCAGGACGTGGAGCATGGTCTAGGTGCCGGGGACGCGCTGGGCGGCGCGGGGTTTGGCGCGGATGTGCATGCGTTCGCCCTGCGGGCCGAAGAGGCTGAGGACCTCCACCGGCGCCTTTCCGGTGCTGCCGAACCAGTGCGGCAGCCGGGTGTCGAACTCGGCGGCCTCCCCGACGCCGAGCACGAGGTCGTGGTCGGCGAGCACCAGCCGCAGCTCTCCGCCGAGCACGTACAGCCACTCGTAGCCCTCGTGGGTGCGGGGTTCGGGTGTGCTGCGGGTGGCGCCGATGACCATCTTGAACGCCTGTAGCCCGCCGGGCTGCTGGGTCAGCGGCACCACCGTCGAGTCCCCGCGCCTGACCGGCTTCAACCGCACCCGCGGGTCACCGACCGGCGGCGCGCCGACCAGCTCGTCCAGCGGCACCTGGTGGGCGTGCGCGATCGGCAGCAGCAGCTCCAGGCTGGGCTTGCGCTGCCCGGACTCCAGCCGGGACAGGGTGCTGACCGAGATCCCGGTGATCTCCGACAGTGCGGCGAGGGTGCAGTTGCGCTGCTGGCGGATGCGCCTGAGCCGAGGTCCGACCTCGGCGAGAACGTCGTTCACTCCTCTATTGCAGAAACAGCAACAACATTTGTCAAGGCTGTCCACCCGGGCGCAGGGTCGGCGCCAAGAGGTGTTCAACCATGGGACGGAAAGCAGGTGCGATGAACGACTTCGACTGGGCCGCGATGGCCGACATGCTGGAGCTGGAGGGCGAGACGCACAGCCCCTATGTGCGCCAAGCCCTCGAGGAGCTGGGCGGGCTGAACCCGCGGCGGATCCTGGACGTCGGCAGCGGCCCGGGGGTCGCGGCCTGCCGGATGGCGGCGGTCTTCCCTGAGGCCGAGGTCACCGCGGTGGACGGAGCACCGGAGCTGCTGGCCCGCGCGGAGCAGCGGGCCGAGCGGCTCGGCGTGCGGTTGCGGACCCGGTTCGCCGAGTTCCCGGAGGGGCTGAGCGGGCTGGGCCGCGCGGACCTGGTGTGGTCCGGGCAGGTGGTGCACCATGTAGGCGACCAGCAGCAGGCATTGGGCCGGCTGGCCGGGCTGCTGGAGCCCGGCGGCGTGCTGGCCATCGTCGAGGGCGGGCTGCCGCCCCGCTGGCTCCCGCGCGACCTCGGCTTCGGGCGCCCCGGGCTCCAGGCCCGGCTGGACGCCGCGATGGCGGAGCGGTTCAGCAGGATGCGGGCCGAGTTGCCCGGCTCGGTGGCCGTCGTGGAGGACTGGCCCGGCATGCTGCGGGCCGCCGGGCTCACCGAGGTGCGCAGCAGGACCTTCCTGGTGGACCATCCCGCACCGCTGGCCGAGAAGCCGCGTCAATCGGTGCGCCGGACGCTGGAGCGGCACCGCGCGGTGCTCGATGGGCTCCTGGACGACGAGGATCTGGCGACCCTGGACCGGCTGCTCGACCCGGCCGACCCGGCGGGCGTCGACCGGCGGACGGATGTGTTCCTGCTGACCGCGAAGACGGTGCACTTCGGCCGTCGGCCGGAGACGGTCTAGCTCCCGGAGGTGTCCTCGTCGATCAAGCCGGATCAGGCGCCGGCAGCCCGGCAGGATCGGCGAGTCACCCCTGGCCGTCCGGCCGGCCGAGCGTGCGGCGCTGGACCAGCAGGCTGCCCAGGGCGGTCCGCCGGTGCAGCACCGCCCGTCCGGCGCGGACCGTGGTGATCAGCCCTGCGCCGCGCAGCGCGGCGGCCTGGGCGGAAGCGGTGGCACCGCTGACCCCCAGCCGCCGGGCCAGCCCGCCGGTGGTGTGCTCCTCCGCCAGCAGGACCAGCATCTCCCAGCGGGTCCGGCCGAGCACCCCGGCCAGCGCGTCGTCCAGGCCGTCCGCCCCGGCCGCCGAGAGCGGCAACCCTGGACCGGCCGGATAGGTCACCGTCACGGGCCGGCCGGGCAGGTCGGCGATGAGCGGATGGCCGGTCCAGTGGAAGGTGGGCAGCAGCACCAGGCCGCGGCCGTCCAGCATGACGTCCCGCTCCCCGGGCCCGTGGAACTCCCAGATCTCCCCCCGCAGTCGGCTGCCGGAGGCCAGTGCGGTGAGCGCGGCGCCGATGCCGTGCTCGGCCGCGGCGAGGGCGTGCCGGGTGAACTCCCGGTGATGCAGGTCCTGCACCACCGGCCAGACCGGACGCAGCACCGTCTCGAAGGCGGCGTGCTGGGCGCGGCGGAGGGTGCGCCAGGCATCGGCGTCCCCCCGGTGCAGGTCACGGATCCACGGCGGGACCGGCATGGCGAGCCCGCCGTACACGCGCTCGAGCTCGGAGCGGACCGCCTCCGGCCGGGTGGCGCGGACGGTGTCCAGACCGTCTTGGAGGTTGTCGCTGAACACGTCGAGGAAGCTGGGCGCCCGCTGCCCGGGGACCAGCTCGCCCAGCGGTTCGACGGCGGCCGGCAGGGAGCGGAGCAGCCGTCGTCTCCAGCGGCCGAAGAGCAACTCGTCGTCGGGGGTGCACATTTTCAGCAGGACCGTGTTCAGCTCCTGCAGCGGGGCCGGCCGTGACGAGAAGCGAACCCGGGCGAAGTCGGCGGCCGTGAAGTGTATTCGGATCATGAGCTCTCCCAGGCGCCGCCGCGCCATCGTTTCGGGCAGGGCCTCAATGATCGCCTGCCGCGCCGGCGACACGTCAGCATGCGTGCCACGGCCCCGTCAGTCAGCCAGGGGCCGCCGTACACGGTCGCAAGGACTGACGTCACAGCGGCGCATGAAAGCCGCACAGGCACAAGGGGAGAGCCATGCTGGGCAGGGAATTGGGCGACGGCGGGCGGACCGGCGTGGACCGGCGGACCGTCACCAGGTCGGCGGCACTGGCCGCCGCGCTGCTGCTCACCGGCGGCGCGCCGGTCGCGCGGGCGCGGTCCACGGGCGCGTCCACGCTGCGGCTGCCGGCGCCTACCGGCCCGCACCCGATCGGGGTCACCACGCTGTATCTGGCCGACCGCGCCCGGCGCGACCCGTGGGTGCCGCGGATCCCGGTCCGGGAGGTGATGGTCACGGTGTTCTACCCGGCCGCCACCGTCCACGGTTATCCGGTGGCGCGGCAGATGACCGCGGGGGCCGCGGAGCTGTTCCCGTACATCGACGCCGCGCAACTGCACAAGGAGTTGCCGCAGACCGGCGTGGACTGGGCGGCGACGCGGACCCACGCGCACACCGACGCGCCGGCGCGGCCCGCACGGCGGCCGGTGCTGCTGTACAGCCCGGGCGGTGGCGACCCGCGCACGCTGGGCACCGGGCTCGCCGAGGAGCTGGCGAGCCACGGCTGCGTGGTGGTGACCATCGACCACCCCGGCGACGCGAGTGAGGTCGACTTCCCCAGCGAGACGGGCTACCGGAAGAAGGTCCGGGACACCTCGCTGCGGGGCGAGCCCCGGCTGGATCCGCCGCTGTTCCGCACCCTGATCCACACGCGGATCGCGGACGTCCGGTTCGTCCTGGATCAGTTGGAGGAGCTGGCGGCCGGACGGAATCCGGACGCGACCGGACGGGCGCTGCCGCGCCATCTGGGCCGGGCGCTGGATCTGCGGCGGGTGGGGATCTACGGTCACTCGGCCGGCGGGACGACCGCGGCCGAGACGATGTACGAGGACCGCCGCATCGACGCGGCCGTCAATCTGGAGGGCTATCTGGACTACCCACCGGAGGCTCCCGGTCAGCAGGGGCGGTTGTTCCCGGTCGCCCGGGACGGGGTGGACCGGCCGCTGCTGCTGGTGGGGACCGACGGCTTCACCGGCAGGGCGGAGTTGGAGCGCTCCTGGTCGGCCATGCTCGCCCACCCGCGGGGACGCACCTGGCGGCGGCAGCTGGACGAGGCCACGCACGGGGTGTTCACCGACTACGCCGTGCTGGCGCCCCAGTTGCAGGCCGCCGGACTCATGACCGCCGACGGGCGGAACAGCCTGGTCGGCGCTGTCTCCCCGGCCCGGTCGGTGCCCGCGGTGCGCGGCTGGGTGCGCGAATTCTTCGCACGGCACCTGGCGCCGTGCTGATCGGTGGGCGCGGTACGGGTCACGGCGGCTCGCCGTGACCCGTACCGGACACCCCTTCGGTCAGGCGCCGGTCGGCGGGCGCCTGGTGAGGTGCGGGCGGCGGGTCAGCACATAGCCGCCCACTCCGGCCAGTGCCCCCAGGACACCGCCGGCCATCGTCCACACCCAGCGGTCGGACCACCAACCCGCGTCCCAGCCGTCGTCCGGCTCGCCGACCGCGGTGGCCCGCGTGGCACGGTCGCCGGCGTCGTCCCCGTCGTCGCCGGTGGAGCCCGACGGGGCCGGGCCGGGCTCGGCGCCCGGGGTGGCCGCCGTGCCCGCCCGCACCGCGGGGTTGAGCGGGGCGACCTCGCCGCCCTCGGCGTACTTGCCGCCCGCGTCACGCGAGGACGCCTCGATCTCGACGCGGATCGGCTGGCCGAGGTCCGCCTCGGGCAGGTCCACGACCGTCAGCCGCACGTAGTACGCGCCCGGCAGCGGGTCGTTGGCCCAGGTCTCGGCCCAGGGCCGCACCCCGCGCAGGGTACAGCTCACGGAGACGGTCTTGTCCTGCTGTCCGGCCGTCCGGGTCTGCCGGCCGGTGGTGCACGCCTGGTGCCGCCGCAGCCCGTCGTAGACGTCGAGCTGCCAGGTGCTGCGGCCGTGCCGGCCGGCCGCGTCCGGCAGTTGGACGGTCGCCTCGACGGTGGGCACCTGACCGGCTGCCGCGGGGAACACCCAGTAGAGGTAGTCGCCCGTGGATGCCGACGCGGTGGCCACCTGGCCCTGCTCGATCTCGGTGGCGGTGCGGAATCCGGTGCCCGCCTCGGTGGGCCCGCTGTCACCGTCGCCCGCGGTGGGGCTGCTGGTCGGGTCCGGCGCCGCCTGTGCGGCGGGGGCAGCGGCGAAGAGGGCGGCGCAGAGCGTGACCACGGCGCCGGCCGTACGAAGGGCACGCATCAGTTCGTCCTCCAGATGGTGATACGCCAGCGGGCCAGCCAACCCCACAGCAGACCGGCGATCAGGCCGGTGCCGATGAGCAGGCCCAGCAGCAGCCAGCCGCGGCCGAGGCCGAAGGCGGCCGCGTCGATGGGCCGTTCGTCGGTGTCGACGATGTCGATGGCCAGCTCGACGGGGAGGCCGGGGTCGCGCTTGACCGACGCCGGAGCGGAGAAGGAGTGGGTCAGCTCCAGACAGATCGTCCGTGCCTCGTCGTCGTCCTCGCGCTCCGCGATCGGGTAGCGCAGGCCGGCCGAGAGGACGTCCGTCCGTCCACTGCCGGATTCCTCGCCGCGCACCAGCTCGCGGCCGTGCTGGTCCACCGCGCGCAGCAGGACGCCGTAGTTGGGGTCGACGGCGCGGTCGGCGCCGATGCTCGCCGAGGCCCGCAGCTCCTGGCCGGGCTTGACCCGCACCTGGTACCAGCGCCGCTCGCCGAAGCGCTCCCGGTCGGTGTAGAGGCCGGCGCCGAGCGATGGGGCGGCGGTGCACTCGGCAGCGCCCTCGACGCCGGCCGGGGTCTCCACCGGGGCTTCGGCGGAGCGGCGCACCAGCTGCTTGATGCGGGTGGAGAGTTGGTCGGTGTGCTGGACCGCGGTGTAGGTGCCGCCGGTCGCCTCGGCGATGCAGCTCAGCTGGTCGCGGACCTTGCGGTCGAGCGTGAGGCCGAGCGTGTCGATGACCAGGTGGGTGCCATCGGCGGCCAGTTCGCGGGCCACGTCGCACGGGTCGGGCTGCCCGCAGGAGTCCTCGCCGTCGGTGATGAGCACGATCCGGCGGGTCGCGTCACCGCCCTCGAGGTCCTTGTGCGCGCCGCGCAGCGCCAGGCCGATCGGCGTCCAGCCGGTGGGGCGCAGGGTCGCGACGGCGGTCTTGGCCTCGGTGCGGTCCACCGGGCCCACCGGGTACAGCTGCCGGCTGTCTCGGCAGCCGACCTCCCGGTCCTTGCCCGGGTAGGTGGCGCCGAGGGTGCGTATGCCGAGCTGGACTTCGTCCGGCACGGCGTCCAGCACCTCGTTGAACGCCTGCTTGGCCACGGCCATGCGGGAGGTTCCATCGATGTCGCGGGCTCTCATGGACCCGCTGACGTCCAGTACCAGCTCGACTTTGGGGGCTTCCTTGGCCGGTTCGTCGGCGGCGGCCGCGAACGGCGTCAGCAAGCCGCCCGCCAGGGCCGCGAGCAGCCCGAACGCACCTGTCACCAGGCCTCTCTTTGTGATCACCGGCGCATCCTACGGAGCATCACCGGGCGCGTCCAAAGCCGGTGCACCGGCCGGGCGCAGCATCTGCCCGGCCGCCAGGCGGCGGTAGACGGGGCTGGTGGTGAGCAGCTCCTCGTGGTGGCCGGAGGCGACGGTCCGGCCGCCGTCCAGCACGACGATGGTGTCCGCGTGCCGCACGGTGGACAGCCGGTGGGCGATCACCAGCACGGCGCACTCCTCCGCCACTCCCTTCATCACCGAGGTCAGCGCGGCCTCGTTGATGGCGTCGAGGTGGGAGGTGGGCTCGTCGAGCAGGAGCAGGGACGGCCGGGCGAGCAGGGCCCTGGCGAGCGCGACCCGCTGCCGCTCGCCGCCGGAGAGGGTGCTGCCGCGCTCGCCGAGCACGGTGGCCAGGCCGCCCGGCAGCCGCTCCACCACCTCGTCGAGCTGGGTGAGTTCGACGACCCGCCGGACCTCGGCCTCGGTGGCGCCGGGCAGGGCGTAGGTGATGTTGTCCCGCAGCGTGCCGTGGACGACATGGGTGTTCTGGTCGACGACGGCGATGCGGGCCCGGCACTCGCCGCGGCTCAGCTCGCTCGCCGGCCGCCCGTCGAAGAGCACGGCGCCCGCTTCCGGTTCGTAGAACCTGGCCACCAGGGCGAAGATCGTGCTCTTGCCCGCCCCTGACCGGCCGACCAAGGCGACCTGCCGGCGGTGCGGGACGGTGAAGGAGACGCCGCGCAGCACCGGGCGGGCCGGGTCGTAGCCGAAGCGGACGTCCCGCAGGGCGAGGGCGGGGCCGGGGACGGGCGCGGGGACGGGCGCGGGGCCGGGGGCGGCCGTCTCGGCGGTAGCGGCCGGCTGCCCCGCGCCGGTGCCCTGCCCGCTGGCGGTCCGCGGCGCACGGCGGGGCGGGGGCACCGGCAAGGCCGCCGCCGCAGGTCCCTCGGGCTCCACGGGGAGGTCCAGCACCTGCTCGATCCGCTGGTAGGCACCCATGCCGCGCTGGATCAGGCCGGCCGCCCGGAACACCGAGGACAGCGGCAGCACCAGATACGAGGCGTACAGCAGGAAGGCCACCAGGTCGCCGAGCGAGTGGGCCTGCCCGTTGACCCGCAGGCCACCGATGACCAGGACGATCAGAAAGGAGCCCTGGACGGCGAGTTCGACCGCCGGGCTCATCACCGAGGCGAGTTTCGCGGTGCGGACGCCCGCGCCGTACGCCGAATCGACGCACTCGCCGATGCGCCGGGCCTCCCGCTCCTCGGCCCGGTGCACCCGGACCATCGGCAGGGCTCCCAGGGCGCGTTCCAGATCGGCGGCGATCGCGCCGACGGCGTTCTGCATGCGCTCCGAGGCCGCCCGGATGCCGCTGAGCAGGGAGGCCACGATCGCCGCGGCGGCGGCGACGGTCAGGGTGATCATGAGGAGCAGCAGCGGATCGATCCACAGCATCAGGGCGATCGCGCCGATCGCGGCCAGCGCTCCGGTGACCAGGTCCACCAGTGCCTGGGACACCACCTCGCGCAGCAGGGTGGTGTCGGCGGTGACCCGGGAGATCAGATCACCGCCGCGGTGCTGGTCGTACGCGCGCATCTCCAGCCGGAGCAGCCGGGCCACCAGGCCGTGGCGCAGTCCGCGCACCACGCCCTCCCCCATGCGTTCCAGCAGGAAGCGGCCGACCGCGCCGGTCACCGCCTCGGTGACGAAGAGCGCGGCCAGGAGCAGCAGCAGCGGCCAGAAGGCCCGGCCCTGGCTGCCGGCGTCGACGATGTGCTGGGCGACGAGCGGCTGGGCCAGCCCGAGCACGGAGCCCACCAGAGTGAGCACGGTCGCGGCGGCGACGGACGTCCGGTGGCCCTCGGTCAGCCGGAACATGGTGGCGACGGCGGCCCGGGTGGACCGGTCGCCGCTCGGTGGTGCCGGCTGCCGCTCCCCGGCTGTGCCTGTCTCCGGGGTCTCCCTGGTGGGTCCGGAGGGTTCCGTCATCGGGCCGTCCGGCTCGCCGGGGCCCGGTCGGTCGCCGGGGCGACGACCATCAGCCGGGTGAAGTAGTCGTCCGGCGTCCCTTCGCCGACCGGGCGGCCGTCCACTTCGATCCACGCGTGCGCGGTGAACGGGGGCACCTTGCGCACCCCGGTGCACCAGGTGGGCCAGCTCCCGCCCAGCCGGCACAGCAGCGCGGCCCCCAGCGAGCGGGGCAGGCAGCCCTGCGGTCCGGCGCAGCGCAGGCTCACCGCGCACATGGCGTCCCGTGCCGCCTTGGCCTGTGCGGCGGTGGCGGGTACGGCCCCGCGGCGGGCCAGGCCGAGCACCGCGCGGATGCGCCGCGGCGGCAGCAGGGACAGGGCGACCGCGGGCAGCAGGACGAGACGGGCGGCCAGCCGCCGGGAGAGCGGTACGCCGGTGGGGCGGTCCAGCGCGCTGGGAGTCGTCATGCGGCCAGCCCCGCCGCGCGCAGCTGGCGGACCAGGGTCGCCACGTCCTGGTCGGCCTGGGCGCGGTCGATGTCGAACTCCGCGACGAGCGCCTCGGCGGCGGCCGCTTCGTCACCGCCCTCCAGCAGCGTCCGGACCACCAGCGTGCCGGAGGGGTTGAGCTCCCAGTACGCCCCGTTGCGCTCGTCGAGGAGCACCGTCCCGTAGTCGGTCTCGGTGGTGGAGATGTCGGCGCCGAACCGCAGTGCCATGGTGGAGTGAGCCTTTCTGCCGTGCTCGGGTGGGTGAGGTGCTTGAGCGCGCGCGGCGCGCGGGTCAGGAGGCGGTGATGGCCTCCGTCCCGGCGGCTCGGTTCAGGCTCCGCAGCCAGACCTCGCAGGCGATGGTCGAGTAGAGGATCGCGTCGCGCAGCCCGGGGGTGGAGGGCCGCAGGGCCAGCCGGCGCAGGGCGTCGCCGTCGACCAGTCCCAGCTGCTCCAGCCGCGAGTCCTCCCACAGCGCCATGAGGTCGCCGCGGTGCTCGCGCAGCCCGTTCGAGGCGTCCATCGATGCCTGGGCCTTGTTGGTGCGCTCCAGGCACACGTCGGGGACGATGCCTCGCATGGCGGCGCCCAGCAGCGGTTTGTACGCCCAGGGGGTGACGCGCTCGCTGGGCCGGACCGCCAGGCACGCCTCGATCACCCGGTCGTCGAAGAACGGCGACGCCATGGGCACCCCTGCCCGGGCGGCCATCCGGTCCCACTGCCGGATGGTGCGCGTGCAGGACCGGATCTGCTCCAGGTCGGAGTGGAGTCCGCGGTCCGGGTGCAGCGGCGCCGCCTGTTCGGCCGCTTCCCGCAGCACGCGCCGGGCGGTCCGCTCCGCGTCCGGGGTCACCCAGGTGAACAGGCGCGGGGCCATGCCCCAGCCGAGTCCGATGCTGACCGAGGAGGGCAGCGGATCCCGCAGGTGGCGGGCGGCGTCCGCGAGCCACCCGCGGTACGGCCGGGAGTCGGCCAGCGCCCGTGCCGTGCCGGCCAGCGGCCACTGCCACAGGGCCCGGAAGCCGCGCAGCTGCCGGAGCGCGAGCAGCGGGCGGGTGCGCAGCAGTCGGTGGTAGTACGCCTCGGAGCACCAGGCGACGTGGTCGCCGCCGATGCCGGTCAGGTGCAGTCGGCTGCCGTGCTTGGCCAGGCCCGGCAGATGGTGCAGGGCGCGGGCCCGGTCCATGACGCCGATGGTCGGCTCGTCCAGCAGGTCGTCGATGTCGAGCAGGTCGGTGTAGACCAGCGGTGAGGCGTCGGCGTCCCACACGACGTGCTCGACGTCCGGCAGGAAGCTGACGGCCCGCTGCGCCCACTGCAGATCGGTGTCGGCCGGATCGCGGCCGGGCCAGGTGCTGGCCACCACGTGGGCCGGCGACCGCGCGGCCAGGAAGCAGATGGAGGTGGAGTCCAGCCCTCCGGACAGGTCGCAACTGACCACGCCGCCCTGGCGGGTGCGCGCGTCCACGGAGTCGATGAGCGCCTGCCGTACCCGGGACGCGCCATCGGCGAGCGGCCGCGTCGGCTCCGGCGGGGTCCACCAGCGCGAGCGGCGGGTGGTGCGCCCGTCCGCCGCGATGATCAGTGCCTCCTCCGGTGGCACGGCGGAGATCCCGCGCCACATCGGTGCTTCGTACAGCGGGTGCGGGACCGGCCACAGCAGCCGGATCGCCAGTTGTTCGGGGTCGGGGTCGGCGCCGAGCGCGGCGGCGAGCACATCGGCGCTGGTGGCGGCCACCTCGATGCCGTCCAGGGTGGCGTGGAAGACGAGCCGGAGACCGGAGGCGGTGCCCTGCACGCGGAGCCGGCCGTCGAGCTCGGCCACGAGGTGGAAGCTTCCGGGCAGGGTGCGGGCGAGTTCGTCGAGTTCGGCGAGGTCCCGCAGCCGGGCGGCGCGGCGCCTGAGTTCGGCGGCGTCCACCGGGCAGCAGCCGATGACGGCGAGGGCCGCGGAGCCGGTGCGCGCGGTGACGACCTCCTGGTCGTCCCAGTGGCCGACCAGCCAGGGCCGGCCGGAGGCGTGGGCCAGGACTCGCGTTCCGGGGCGGGAGAAGGAGCGGGCCACGGCGGCCGCGCCCGCACGGTCGGGAAAGACCGCGAAGTGCGCGTCGCCGGGGCCCGGACCTGCACTCTCGTGCAATTCAGCCATGGCTTCGAATCAACGAGCCGTCAGCCGTCAGTTCTTGCTCAGGATCAGACGGTCGTTGCCGCTCCGGCCGAGGAGCCCTGTCTGCTTCCGGAACGAACCCAGCTGGACGAGCGTCGGTGCTTCGTATGCCTTCTTCATGGCGTCCCTCTCCGCTCAGGTTGCGCCCGCCTCCCCGGCCGGCCTGTACCGGAATTCCGGTACGGGTCCGTCCACGCCCGGGCTCATCGGGAGCCCGGGACGAGGAGGGCGGGGCGTACGAGAAGAGCTAGCCGCATCTCCCGGTGGCAATGCAACACCCTCAGGGAAAATATGATTTTGCGAATAACGCGAATTCGGTCGGTCATCGAACCGAGCCTTGCGCGCTTTCGTCTGAAGTGAAAAGGAATGAATCCAGAACGGAATCGAGGCCGCGTAGCATATGCAAAAACGATTTGATCAGCCGGGCCGCGACCGCGCCTCGACCACGGCGGGGTAGGGTCCCGGCTCCGCCGCGGGGGCTCCGCCCCCGGCGCTTCTTCTTCACCGCGCGCCCCCTGTCTCGCCCTACCCGCCCCCTGCCACGATCGCGTGAAGTGCCGGCCGCACATCGTCCGGAACGCTGCGGTGGCCACTCGGGTTGAGGAATCATGTGGGCGTTCAATCGGTCATGAACCGCGGGCGGTTCAGGGGGGAGTGCCGGTGGGGGTGTTCAAGGCGCTGACGGCGGAGGATCCCGAGCAGGTGGGTCCGTACCGGATCGTCGCGCGGCTGGGCGCGGGAGGGATGGGGCGGGTCTACCTCGGGCGCTCCCGGGGCGGGCGGCCGGTCGCGGTGAAGGTGGTGCGCCCGGAGCTGGCCGAGGACGAGGACTTCCGGCGGCGGTTCGCCCGCGAGGTCGCGGCGGCCCGCCAGGTGAACGGCGTCTTCACCGCGGGTGTGGTCGACGCCGATCCGGAGGGCTCCCCCGCCTGGCTGGCCACCGCCTATGTGCAGGGGGTGTCGCTGGACGCCGCGGTCGCCGAGCACGGAGCGCTGCCGCCCACGCCGGTGCTGGCCCTCGGAGCGGGGCTCGCGGAGGCGCTGGAGGCCATCCACGCGGCCGGGGTCATCCACCGGGACCTCAAGCCGTCCAACGTGCTGCTGGCCGCCGACGGACCACGAGTGATCGACTTCGGTATCTCGGCGGTGGCCGAGGCGAGTGCGCTGACCCGCCCCGGCATGATGGTCGGCACGCCCGGCTTCATGTCTCCCGAGCAGTTGACCGGCAGGCCGGTCCAGGCGGCCAGCGATGTCTTCGCGCTGGGCGCGGTGCTGGTGTTCGCCGCCACCGGTGTCGGGCCCTTCGGTGTCGGCTCCACCCATGGCGTGCTGTTCCGGACCGTCTACGAGCAGCCGGATCTGGCCGGACTGCCGCCCGCGCTGACGGAGCTCGCGCGGTGGTGTCTGGCCAAGGACCCGGCCGGCCGGCCCACGGTGGCGGTGCTGGTGGAGGAATTCGCCCGCCGGATCGGGGACGGACGCCAGGTCGCGGAGGTGCTGTCCGACGGGGGTTGGCTGCCGCAGGCCGTGGCACACACCCTCTCCCGGTCGGCGGCGCCGCTCTCGCCCTCCGCCGCCGGATCCGCACCGCCCACACCGCCGCCGGCGGCGGAGCCCGAAGCAGCCGCGCAAGCCGAAACAGTGCCGCAGGCCGAAACAGTGCCGCAGAGCGGGGCAGCACCGGAGCCCGAGGCAGCGCCGCCGCTCTCGACACCGACACCGACGCCCACACCAGCACCAGCACCAGCACCAGCACCAGCACCGAACGCCGACGCACCGACACCGGTGCCGGACACCGACGCACCGGGGCCCCCGCCGACGCCGCCCGCCACCCCGGTCGCCGGCGCCCTGCCCTCCCCTCCCCCGTCGTACGCTCCGCATTCCCCGCCGTACGGACCGCGCCCCGTGGCACGGCCGGCGGCGTCCGACTCTCCCGGCCCGCCCGGCCCTCGACTGTCCGGCCGTCGGCCCGTCAACAGGCGGGTGCTGCTCGCGCTGGTGGCACTTGTCTCGGCGGCCGGGGTCTTTGTGGCGGCGGCCGTGTGGAACACGCGCGGCGGCGACGGCGATTCCGGATCGGCGGACCGGGGCGAACGTCCGGCCACGCCGGGGCCGGCCACGACACCCGGCGAGAAGACCGTCACCGTCGCCCTCGGGGTCAGCGCACCGCTCACCGGGGACCTGTCCGCCTACGGCCAGGGCATCAAGAACTCCGTCGACCTGGCGGTGCGGACCGCCAACAAGGACCACACCGTCCCGGGCGTCACCTTCAAGGTGGTGGCGCTCGACGACCAGGCCGTGCCCGCCTCCGGGCAGCGGAACGCCACCAAGCTGGTCGCCGACTCCGATGTCCTGGGGGTCGTCGGGCCGGTGAACTCCAGCGTCGCCCAGGCCGCGCAGCAGGAGTTCGACGCCGCGCACCTCGCCGAGGTCTCCCCGTCGACCACCAACCCGGTGCTGACCAAGGGCGACAAGTGGGACAAGGGCACCGCCGAGCGTCCCTCCGCCTCCTTCTTCCGCACCGTTTCCACCGACGCCTACCAGGGTCCGTACGCCGCCCGGTACCTGTACCAGGAGCTGGACAAGACCAAAGCCTTCGTCATCGACGACAAGAGCAGCTACGGCACCACACTGACCAGCACCTTCGAGCGCGAGTTCAGCCGGCTCGGCGGTGCGATCGTGGGGCGGGGCCATGTCGACCCGGGGGACGAGGACTTCTCCGCGCTGGCGCGCGAGGTGAAGGCGACCGGCGCCCAGTTCGTCTACTTCGGGGGCGAGTATCCCGAGGGCGGGCAGCTGGCCCGCGAGCTGAAGAAGGGCGGCTTCGACAAGCCGCTGGTCGGCGGGGACGGCCTCTACGACGCCCAGTTCATCGAGCTGGCCGGCCCGGAGGCCGAGGGTGATCTGAGCACGACCGTCGGCGTCCCGGTCGAGGAGTTGGACTCCGCCCGTACGTACCGGAAGGCCTACCAGGCCGCCGGCTACCAGGAGGGCTACGGCCCCTCCGGCGGGTATGCCTACGACTCCGCCTGGGCGATCATCCAGGCCGTCAAGGCGGTCGTGGAGGCGCACGACGGCAAACTGCCCAAGGACGCCCGGGCCGAGGTCGTGGGGGCGCTCCAGGAGAAGGTCTCCTTCGACGGGGTGACCGGGAAGGTCTCCTTCGACGCATACGGCGACACCACCAACAAGACCTTCACGGTGCGCCGGGTGGAGAACGACGTCTGGCGTGCCGTGCGGAGCGGCCCGTACGAGGAGTGAGTCCGCCGTTGACGCCGAGCGGCCGCCTCATCGGTCGACCGCGACCACGATCTTGCCCCGGGTGTGGCCCTCCCGGATGAGGTGTTGAGCCTGGGCCGCCTCCCACAGCGGGAAGACTCGGGCGATCTCCACCCTGAGCCGCCCCTCGCCCGCCAGTCGGGCCAGGGTGGTCAGGTCGGACCGGTCCGGGGTGGCGAAGAGGTAGCTCCCGCCGAGCTCCGTGACCGCCGGGTCGGCGATCGACACCAGGCGGCCGCCGTCGCTGAGGAGTCCGGCCGAGGCGCGCAGGGTGCGTCTGCCCACCGCGTCCAGGACGGCGTCCACTCCGGCGGGGGCGAGCTCGCGCACCCGCTCGGCCAACGCCCCGCGGTAGGTGACCGGTTCGGCGCCCAGTCCGCGGAGGAATTCATGGTGGTGCTCGCCGGCGGTGCCGATGACCCGTGCGCCGAGCCGACGGGCGAGCTGGACGGCGAAGACGCCCACCCCGCCGGCGGCGGCGTGGATCAGGACGGTGTCCCCGGCGGTGATCCGCAGCCGGTGGACCAGCGCCTGGTACGCGGCGAGCCCGGCGAGCGGCAGCGCGGCGGCCTCGGCCCAGCTCAGCCCGGCGGGCTTGTGGGCCAGGGTGCGGGCGGGCGCGGCGACCTGCTCGGCGAAGGTGCCGCGGGAGACGACGTCCTGCCACACGTAGCCGAGGACTTCGTCGCCGGGGCGGAAATCGGTGACCGACGGGCCGACCCGTTCGACGACCCCGGCGACGTCATAGCCGGTCACCACGGGGAAGACCGCGTCGACCATGGGCGCCAGCAGCCCCTCGCGGGCCTTCCAGTCGATGGGGTTGACGGCGGCGGCGCGGGTGCGCACCAGCACCCCGTCCGGTCCCACCACCGGCTCGGGAAGCTCGCCGTACTCCAGCACGTCGGCACCGCCGAAACGGCGGTAGAAGACCGCCTTCACCGCCGTGCTCCCCTCGCGCCGCCGTCCTTGCCGCGCGCCCATCGCCGCATGGCTGCCTCCCCCTGCCGATGTGCGGATCGGACCGGTGACAGTGTGGCGAGTCCGGGTGGGCCGTTTTCTTGAAGCTTCCTTGCAGGCGAAGGCGCGCCGGAGGCACCGGGCGCCTCGGGATGCCCGGGAGCTTCCCCGGGCGCGGGTCAGCCCTGCTGGAGGAAGCGGTCGAGCAGCAACTCGACGCGGTCCCAGGTGTGTTGCGGCCGCAGCCTGCCGCTCTGCTCCAGGCTGACCAGTCCGTGCAGCGCGCTCCACAGCGTCTCCGCGCACGTTTCGGGGTCCTGGCCGGGGACGGCCTCGGCGACCACCTCGATCAGCTGCCGGAAGGTGTCGATCAGTGACTTGGGGCTGCCCGGGGAGGCGAACGGCAGGTTGGTGGAGAGCTCGAACATCGCCTCGTACAGGGAGGGCTTCTCCCGGGCGAAGTCCATGTAGGCGCGCGCCACCGCGTGCAGGGCCGCGGCCGGGCCGCGCGCGGCCCGGCGGGCGGCGCGCACATCGGCGGCCAACTCCTCGAAGCCCTGGAGCGCGACGGCCCCCACGATGGCTTCCTTGCCGTCGAAGTGGCTGTAGAGCACGGGCTGGCTGTATTCGATCTCCTCCGCCAGCCGACGCGTGGTGACCGCGGCCCAGCCGTCGGTCTGCGCGATGTGGCGTGCGGCGTCGATGATCTGCTGATGGCGCTGTGCGTACTCCCGCTCACGCCGAGCCTTCACGGACATGTCCTCACACTAACGGCCCAGGGCCTGCCGGTATGACGGGGTCCCTCCCCCAGGAATCTCCTTGTTCAAGCGATGACAGGGATGCTAGTTTCGCTAGGGCTAGCAGCACTAGCCATTCTGTCAACGTTTCGACAACGCTTCTCGGCACAGGGCGAGTTCGCCCGTCGCGGACCGCGGATGTCCAGCTCACCCCCACATCGCCGCTGGCCTGTGCGACATCACACCCAGGCAACCCAAGGGGAGGAAGAGTGCCCGGGCACGGAACCGCCTTATCGGAGACCGATGGTCGCCGCCGTTTCGTCTGGACTTTGATCATCACGAGCGTGGCCGGATTCATGGCCTCGCTCGACAGCCTGGTCGTGGTCACCGCGCTGCCGGCCATCCGGGAGGACATCGGGGGCGGGGTGGAGGAGCTGGAGTGGACGGTCAACGCCTACACCCTCACCTTCGCCGTGCTGCTTCTGCTGGGCGCCACCCTGGGTGACCGCTACGGACGGCGCCGGTTCTTCGTCCTGGCCGTGGGCGTGTTCACCACCGCATCGGCCGCCTGCGCGCTCAGCTCCTCCTCGGAGGCGCTCATCGCGGCACGCGCGGTGCAGGGTGTCGGCGCGGCCGTGCTGGCACCGCTCACCCTCACCCTGCTGACCGCCGCCGTCCCGCCGGACCGCCGGGGCATGGCCTTCGGGCTGTGGGGCGCGGCCAACGGACTGGCGCTCGCGGTGGGCCCGTTGATCGGCGGCGCGGTGGTGGAGAGCATCTCCTGGCCGTGGATCTTCTGGCTGAACGTGCCCATCGGAGTGGCGCTGATGCCGATCGCGGCGCGGAAGCTGGACGAGAGCCGGATCCCTCAGGCGCGGCTCGACGTGGTCGGCACCGCGCTGGTGAGCGCGGCGCTGTTCGGGCTCGTCATCGCCATGATCCAGGGCAACTCGCAGGGCTGGTCGAGCCCGCTCACCCTGCTGGAGATCGGCGGTGGGGTGGTGCTGCTGGCCGTCTTCCTCGGCTGGGAGCGCCGGGTTCCGTCCCCGATGCTGCCGCTGCCGATCTTCCGCAACCGGACCTTCACCCTGGTCAACTCGGCCACCCTGCTGATGTTCGTGGGCCTGTACGGATCGCTGTTCCTGCTCACCCAGCTGCTGCAGATGGTCCAGCACTACTCGGCGCTGGAGGCGGGTTTGCGCACGCTGCCGCTGTCCGCGATGCCGATCGTGGTGGCGCCGATCGCGGGCACCCTCTCCGACCGGATCGGCGGCCGGTCGGTGGTGGCGCTCGGCATGGCCCTCCAGACGGCCGGCCTGACCTGGCTCGCGCTGATCATCGGGCCGGGCACCGACTACCCAGAGCTGATCATTCCGATGGTGCTGATCGGCATCGGGATGGCCATGTTCTTCTCCCCCGTCGCCAATGTGCTGATGAGCACGGTCAAGCCGGTCGAGCAGGGGATCTCCTCGGGCATCAACAACGCGGTGCGTCAGCTGGGCGGCGTGCTGGGCGTGGCGGTGATGGGCACCGTGTTCGACGCCCGGGGCGGCTACGGGTCGGCGCGGTCCTTCACCGACGGGCTGGTCCCGGCGCTGTGGATCGGAGCCGCGGTACTGGCGCTGGCCTTCCTGCTCACCGTCGCCGTACCCAGGGCGCCGCGGCCGGCCGCGGCCGGCACATCGCCGCGGTACGCGCCGGAGAACCGGGCCGCGGCCGCCGGGGCGGGGCTCACTCCCCCCGACTCGCCTTCCGTCAGCTGACGTCATCGCCCGCAGGGAGGTCATCGTGGACCGGACCGAAGTGGAAGCCGTCAACCGCCGGGTGGTGGAGCGCCTGTTCCAGGAAGTGCTCAACGGCGGGGACCTGGCCGCGCTCGGCGAGCTGTACCACCCCGACGTCGTCGATCACGATCCCTACCCGGGGGCCCCGCCCGGGGTGGCGGGCGTCCGGCACAGCATCAGCGAAGTCCTGGGCTCCTACTCGACCAGCCGCTACACGATCGAGGAGTTGCTGGCCCAGGGCGACACGGTGCGGGTGCGGGTCCGCTTCGAGGGCACACCGGTCCGCAGGCTTCTTGGCCGTCCCGGCACCGCCGTGGTGCAGAACATCCAGACGATCTCGTTCCGGCTCGCGGACGGGCTGATCACCGAACGCCGCGCGCACCGGCAGCCCCGCCGCCGGGCCGCCACCGCGCCCACCGGCGCCGTCCGCGCCGAGCCACCAGCGTCACCGTTACCGAAGGAGCAAGCAACATGAGCGCCCCTGAGCACGCCATCATCGCCGGCGGAGGAATCGGCGGGATGGCCGCCGCCGTCGCCCTCAACCACGCCGGTATCCGCACCACCGTCCACGAGCGCTCTCCCGAGCTGCGGGTGGGCGGCGCGGGACTGCATCTGTGGACCAATGCCATGCTCGCCCTGGAACACCTCGGCCTGGACGAGCGGATACTCAAGACCGCGCCGGTGCAGAAGGTCTGCGAGTTCCGCACCTGGCGGGGCAAGTCGCTGGCCGCCTGGCCGGTCGGCGGATTCGGCGCGGAGTACGGCCAGCCGACCGTGGCGATCGCCCGCTCCGCGCTGCACGACGTCCTGCGGTCCGCCCTGGGCGAGACCGAGGTCCGTACCGGGGCCGAGCTGACCGGGTTCGAGCAGGACGCCTCGGGGGTGACCGCGCACTTCGCCGACGGCCGCACCGACCGGGCCGATCTGCTGATCGGCGCCGACGGCGTCAACTCCGCGGTGCGCCGGCAGTTGCTGGGCGACGCGCCGCCCCGCTACACCGGGTGCGTCGCCTGGCGTGGCATCGCCGAGCTGGGGCCCGAGGTGATCGAACCCGGCAGCTTCTGCTCGATCTTCGGCCGGGGCACCCGCTTCGTGTACTACGACATCGCGCCCGGCCGGGTGCACTGGATGAGCGTCGAGAACGGCCCCGCGGGGGGCAGCGACGGTCCCGGGGTGCTGGAGGAGATCGGCCGCCGGCACCAGGGGTGGATGGCCCCGGTGCAGCAGATCATCCGGGCCACCGACCCCGCCACGGTGATCCGCACCGATGTGGTCGACCGGGCGCCGGACCCGGTCTGGGGTGAGGGCAGGGTCACCCTGCTCGGCGACGCGGCGCACCCGATGTCCTTCAACGTCGGCCAGGGTGCCTGCCAGGCGATCGAGGACGCCGTGGTGCTCGCCGGACACCTGCGCGGGACCTCCGATGTGCCCGCCGCCCTCGCCGCGTACCAGACCGAGCGCCGCCCGCGCACCGCCTCCATGCAGAAGGCCGCCAGCGTCCTGGGCAAGCTCGGCTCCTGGTCGAACCCGCTGGCCGTGCAGGTGCGGCAGCTGGTGATGAGCGTCGGGTGGGACCGGGGTGCGTTCAAGGCCATCCGGAAGGACGTCTCCTACGGCACGCGCTGGCGCACCGCGGCCACCGCCGGCTGACACCCCCGCGAGAGAGGCAGTGGTTCACCATGTTCGCAGCGCTGGGCAGACTCGCTCACCGGCGCAGGGCGGCGGTGCTCATCGCCGCCGGGATCTTCGCGGTCTTCTCCGTGGTCTGGGGCACCGGGGTCTTCGGAGCGCTGACCACGGGCGGTTTCCAGGACACCGGAGCCGAGTCCGCGAAGGCCGTGGAGCGTCTTGAGGACACCTTCGGCCGGAGTTCGGCGGATCTGATCGTGCTGTACTCCAGCGACGAGATGACCGTGGACGATCCGGCGTACCGGAAGAAGGTGACGGAGTCGCTCAGCGGCCTGCCCGCCGACCAGGTGACGCGCAAGGTCACCTACTGGGACGGCGATCGGCCCAGCCTGGTCTCGGCCGACCGCGGCCAGACGTACGCCATGCTGACCCTGGCCGGCGAGGACGAGGACGCGCGCGGCGAGGTGTACACCGACATCAAGGACGAGATCGCGGCCGAGGGGCTCACGGTCCGCTTCGGTGGATACGCCGCCACCGGGACCGAGATGGGCGAACAGGTCGGCAGCGACATAGGCCGGGCGGAGGCGCTGGCCATGCCGCTGCTGCTGCTCGCGCTGCTGGTGGTGTTCGGCACCGTGGTCGCGGCCGCCATGCCGCTGCTCATCGGCGTCCTGGCGGTGCTGGGGTCCTTCACCGTGCTGCACGGATTCAGCCTGTTCACCGATGTGTCGGTGTTCTCCGTCAACATCGTCACCATGCTGGGCCTGGGGCTGGCGATCGACTACTCGCTGTTCATCGTGAGCCGGTTCCGCGAGGAGCTGGACGGCGGGCGCGAGGTGCCGGACGCGATCGAGCGCACGGTGGCGACCGCGGGCCGGACCGTGGCGTTCTCCGGGCTGGTGGTCGGGGTCTCGCTGGCCGGACTGATGGTGTTCCCGCAGGTGTTCCTCCGCTCCATGGGCATGGGCGGACTGGCGGCCGTGCTGATCGCCATGCTCGGTTCGCTCACCGTGCTGCCGGCCGTGCTCAGTCTGCTGGGGCATCGGATCAACTCCCTCCGGGTGCCCCGGCCCTGGCGGAAAGGCGACCGGAGGAATGGGGGGCGGCGGACGGCGGGAGCGGCGGCCTCCGCCGGCCCGGCTTCCGGACGCTGGTACGTCATGGCCCGCCGGGTGATGCGCCGCCCGGCGGTCTGGCTGGCCGTCATCGTGCTGGGACTGGTCACGCTGGGACTGCCGTTCCGCAACGTGGTCTTCGGCTCGGTGGACGAACGGGCGCTGCCGTCCGGCGCGGAGAGCCGGGTCGTCGGTGAGCGGCTGGACCGGGACTTCCCGGTCGGCGACACGGACGCCATCGAGGTCGCGGTCAGCGGCGCCGCGCCCGGCGGCCTCGCGGAGTACACCAAGAGGCTCGACGGGCTGAAGGGCGTGGCCGACGCCCGTACCGTCGCCCAGCGGGACGGCACGGCGCGCGTCCTGGTCCGGCACGACCTGGGCCAGTTCTCGGCCGAGGCGCGCGAGCTGGTGCGCGAGGTGCGGGCCACCGAGGGGCCGGGGGGCGCGGAGGTGCTGGTCGGCGGTGGCTCGGCCCAGTTGACGGACCAGCTGGACGGGGTGGGTGACCGGCTGCCGTGGATGTTCGGTTTCATCGCACTGGTGACGTTCGTGGTGCTGTTCCTCGCCTTCGGCTCGCTGCTGCTGCCGCTGAAGGCACTCATCGCCAACGTGCTGTCGCTGAGCGCGTCGTTCGGGGCGATCGTGTGGATCTTCCAGTACGGCCATTTCGCCGACTGGCTCGGTTTCACCGCCACCGGAACCATCGACGCCAACCAGCCGGTGCTGATGTTCGCCATCGCGTTCGGGCTGTCGATGGACTACGAGGTGTTCCTGCTGAGCCGGGTCCGTGAGGAGTGGGACCGCGGCGGGGACAACGCCGAGGCGGTCGCCACCGGTCTGCAGCGCACCGGGTCCATCATCACCAGCGCCGCGCTGCTGCTCGTCATCGTGGTGGGGGCGTTCGCCACCTCGGGCATCACCTTCATCAAGATGATCGGGGTGGGTCTGTTCATCGCGATCACCATCGACGCCGTGGTGGTGCGCACGCTGCTGGTCCCGGCCGCGATGCGGCTGCTCGGCCGGGCCAACTGGTGGGCGCCGGGCCCCCTTGCCCGGTTCTGGAAGACCTACGGCCACCGCGAGGAGCGGCCGCCCGCCGCTCGGCCCGGCGCGCCGGTGCGGACACGGAGCTGAGAGGCACCCTCGCGCACCGCTCGGCACACGGGCCCCGTAAGTTCGCCGACCAATTACTCGTCGGTGAACTTACGGGGCCCGTTTCGCATGCGAGATCGATATCCGGGATGCAATATGCGGAATACGGAATGCGGAACGCAACTTACCGACTGCCCGGTAATCAACCGGACATCCCTCGCCCTTATACGGCGAACAATGTTAACGTGCCTGCATCTTAACTTGGCTACCATTGGCCCGGCTCGGGCATCGCAGGACAGGTAGCCAACAGCAACGGGGGAGAAATGATCAAATTCCAACTGCTTGGCCCAGTGGAACTCTGGTCCGGACAACGGAAAGTCGATCTCGGGCCGGCGCGTCAGCGGAGCGTCCTCGCGGCCCTGCTGATCGAGCCGGATCAGCCCATTTCCATGGACGAGCTGATCAACCGGGTCTGGGCGGACTCACCGCCGGACGGAGTGCGCAACGTCCTGTACACCTACATCGCCCGGCTGCGCCGGGCCCTGGGCACCGCGGGGGCGCGCGGCTCGCAGGCCACCGTGCTGCTGCGGGACACGGCCGGCTACCGGCTGGCGATCTCGCCGGACCAGGTGGACCTGCACCGCTTCCGCACGCTGCTCACCCGGGCCCGCACCATCGGCCCCGACGACCCGGAGCGCTGCCGGATCCTCGGGGAAGCCCTGGAGTTATGGCGCGGCGAACCGCTGGCCGGACTCGACAACGACTGGGCGGCGCGGTTCCGCAGGAATCTCCAGCAACTGAAGAACGAGGCGCTGGCCGAGTGGGCGGACGCGGAAATCCGCGCCGGCCACGGAAAGGCGGTCATCGCCGAGTTGGGGCACGCCCTGGTGAAGGACCCGATGGCGGAGCTGCTGCACGAGCAGCTGATCCGGGCGCTCTACCACACCGGGCAGTCGACCGAGGCGCTCAGCCAGTACGAGTACGCCCGCCGGGTCATCGCCGAGGAGTTGGGCTCCGACCCCGGCCCCCGGCTGCGGCGGGTCCACCAGCAGGTGCTGTGCGGGGACCCGGTGGTCACCGAGCACCCGGCGGCCAGGCCCCCCTCGGACGGCTGCTGCGACGCCGGCCCGCCGGCGCACCCGGTGCCCTCCGGGCCCAACCTGCTGCCCATGGACCTGCCCGACTTCGCCGGGCGGGCTCCGGAGGTGGAGCGGTTCCACCGGGAGCTGACCGGCACCAGCCCACTGCCGGCCGTCATCACGCTGGTCGGTGGAGCCGGGGTCGGCAAGACGGCGCTCGCCGCGCACATCGCCCACCGGCTCGGCAAGCACTTCCCCGACGGGCGGCTCTACGTGGACCTGCGGGGCAGCAGCGACCGGCCGCTGAGGCCGGTGACGGTGCTCGCCCGGCTGCTGCGGGCACTGGAGACGGACACCACGGGCCTCACCGACGACCTGGACGACCTCGACGAGCTGACCGAGCTGTACCGCAACCGGCTCTCGGGGCGCCGGGTGCTGGTGGTGCTGGACGACGCCACCGACGACCGGCAGGTCCTGCCGCTGCTGCCCAACGGCCCCGGCTGCGGCGTGGTGGTCACCAGCCGCTACCGCGTCACCGGGCCGGTCAGCGGCCGGCTGTACCAGGTACGGGAGATGGGCCCGGAGCAGTCCCTGGAGTTGCTGGGCCGGATGATCGGCGCGGACCGGGTGCGAGCCGAGGAGCAGGCGGCCCGGCACCTGGCCGAGCTGTGCGGCGGGCTGCCGCTGGCCCTGCGCGCGGTGGCCAACCGGCTGCTGGCCCGGCCGTACTGGACGCTGGCCCAGATCCTGGCCCGGATCGCCGACGAGGAACGCAGGCTGGCCGAGCTGGCCTTCGGCTCCCTGGACCTGCGGGACGAGCTGGCCGCCACCTACCGCCGTCTGGACCCGGCCGCCTCGCTGCTGTTCCGGCGGCTGGGCACGATGGACGCCACCGGGGTGGTGCGGGCCGAGGAGGTGCTGCCCGAACTGCCGCCGGAGGAGGCCGAGGGCGCGGTGGAGCTGCTGGTGGACGCACATCTGGTGCAGATCACCAAGCGGGACTTCCACGGCCGGGCGCACTACCGGATTCCTGAATTACACCGGTTGTTCGCCAAGGGAATTACCGAGAACCGGGAGATAAGATTCGACGGCTCGCACGCCGTCGCCGGGCGGGATTGACCTTTCACCCTTTGCCGCACCCCACCGCGCCGTGTTCCATTTCCGTCAGAACTCGTCAAGAGGCTTTCAAGAAGCTCTCCCAGACCCCTCCCGCAGACTGAATTGGCGAACGGAAGGCTCTGCGGAACGCAGGTTCCCAGGAGGGCGGAGAGAAATGACGTTCACGATCACGGCGACTGCCGCTCCGGCTGCCGCACCGGCACCGGGGCGGACCGGGCTTCCCGGTTCCGGGCTCGCCATGTTTCCCGGGCAGGGCTCCCAGCGTCCCGGAATGGCGCGGCACCTCATGCGGCAGTATCCCGACACCGCCGGTGAGGTGCTGGACCTGGCCGGCCGGATACTCGGCCTGCCGCTGAGGGAGCTGTGTGTCTCCGGCACCGCCGAGGACCTGGCCCGCACCGAGGTCACGCAACCGGCCGTGGTGGCCACCAGTCTGGCCACCCTCGATGTCCTGCGCGGCGAGGGCCGCTTCGCCCCCAGCGCCGTGGCCGGGCACAGCCTGGGGGAATTCACCGCGCTGGTCGCCGCCGACGTGCTGACGCCCGAGGACGCGCTGCGGCTGGTGTGCCGCCGGGGACAGCTGATGGCGGAAGTCGGCCGCCAGGTCCCCGGCGGCATGACGGCGATCATCGGTCTGACGGCGGCCCAGGTGGAGACGGTGTGCCGCCGCGCCGCGGGGCACGGGCTGGTCGAGGTCGCCAACTACAACGACGAGCGGCAGACGGTGGTCTCCGGGGAACTGGCCGCGGTCACCGAGGCCGCCCGACTGGCGCGTGCGGCGGGCGCGGAGCGCACGGTGGCCCTCCAGGTCAGCGCGCCCTTCCACTGCTCGCTGATGCGGGCGATCGAGGAGGAGTTCGCCGCCTGCTTGCGGCGGTGCTCCTTCGCCGATCCGCGGATCCCCGTACTCAGCTCCGTCACGGGCACCTGGGTGCGCGACGGCGAGGAGGCGCGCCGGCTGCTCCGGCGCCAGCTGGCCGCCCCGGTCCGCTGGGTGGAGGTGCTGCGCACCGCGTACGCCGCGGGCCGCGACGCCTTCACCGAGGTCGGGCCGGGCCGGGTGCTCAGCGGTTTCGCCCGGTACGTCGTCCCCGACGCGACGGTGCGCAGCACCAACGACGCCCGGCGCGTCACCGCGCTGCTGGACGACCACGACCACGCCGGCTGAGCCCTCGCCGCCCCGCGCGCGTCCCTCACACCCCCTCGCACCCCCTCGCGTCCCTTCGAGTCCCTTCGAGTCTCTTTTTCCAGTCCATCCACGTCCGTTGAGAGGACACCATGAGCGACACCGCAACCAGCCTGCTGCCCGTCGTCCAGGACGCGATCGCCGACGCCCTCGGCATCGAGGAGGCGGAGGTGCTGCCCGAGGCCACCCTGCTGGGCGACCTGGGCGCCGAGTCCATCGACCTGCTGGACATCCTCTTCCGCATCGAGCGTGCCTCCCAGATCAAGATCACCGTCAATGACATCGGCGACCTGCTCCAGGGCGGCATCCCGGACGAGGAGTTCGGCGACGAGAACGAGGTCGTCAACGACACCGGGCTGACCCACCTGGAGAAGGTGCTGCCGCAGTTCGACCGCGGTCAGCTCACCGAGCCGCTCACCGCCGACCAGGTGCTGGGCCTGTTCACCGTGCAAAACCTGCTCGACCTGCTGACCGAGCGCGCGGCCGCCGCCCGTGCTGCCTGAGGTCCTGGTCGGCACGGACCTGGTGTCCGTGGAGCGGGTCCGGCGCCTGCTGGCCGGCCGGCCGGAGCTGGCCGCCCGGGTGTTCACCGAGCGGGAGCTGGCGTACTGCGCCGGACGACCGCGCCGCACCGGGGAACACCTGGCGGCCCGCTTCGCGGCCAAGGAGGCCGTCTTCAAGGCGCTGGGCGGCGGTGCGGCGACCGCGGACTGGACCGAGGTCGAGGTCCTCAACCGCACCGGTGGCCGGCCCTATCTGCGGCTGCACGGCCGGGCGGCCGCCACCGCGCGGCGCAAGCGGATCCGGCAGACCGACATCTCGCTGTCGCATGCGGCGGGGCTCGCCATCGCCCACGCGGTGCTCGTCAGCGCCGACACACCCTGAGAGACGGTGGAGGAGAGAGAACCGGTGGAGGACATGTCACTCGGCAACCGCGCCGCCCTGGTCACCGGCGGCTCCCGCGGAATCGGCCGGGCCATCGCCCTGGCGCTGGCCGCGGAGGGCACCGCCATCGCGGTGAACTACCGGGCCGACGAGCAGGGCGCGCTGTCGGTGGTCAAGGAGATCGAGGAAGGGGGCGGCCGCGCGGTCGCGCTGCGTGCCGACGTCTCCGACCCGACGGCCGCCCGCGGGCTCGTCGACGCGGCCCGCGAGGCCCTGGGCGGCCTGCACATCCTGATCAACAACGCCGGCATCACCCGCAACGGCCTCATCTGGGACGTGACCGCGGACACCTGGTCGGACGTGATGCGGGTCAACTTCGGCGGGGCGTACCACTGCACCAACGCCGTGGCGCGGGACTTCATGTCCCAGCGGGCCGGAGCGATCGTCAACGTCTCCTCCGTCATGGGCGCCCACGGCTGGATCGGCCAGTCCAACTACGCCGCCTCCAAGGGGGCCCTCAACGCCTTCACCCGGAGCACGGCCATCGAGCTGGCCCGCTTCGGGGTGCGGGTCAACGCGGTGCTGGCCGGGATCGTGCCCACCGAGCTGGTCGGTGAGGTGCTGGCCAAGGACGGCGGCCGGGGGGTGCGGCAGCAGGTGCCCATGCGCGCCTTCGCCACCCCCGAACAGGTCGCCTCGGTGGTGGCGTTCCTCGCCGGGCCCGGGGCCTCCTACGTCACCGGCGAGCTGGTGCACGTCGACGGCGGCCTCGGCGCCCAGCTGGGCATCGGCCGGCCCTGACGAGCCAGGAGGAAGAAGAGGAGCGAGAGCAGCATGCGATTCCATCTGATCGACCGCATCGAGTCCTGGCAGCCCCACCGCACCCTGGTGGCCCGCAAGGTGACCTCGTGCCAGGAGGATGTCTGGCAGTCCACCCCGCACGGCCCGGTGCTGCCCTTCGGGCTGGCGCTGGAGGCGCTGTGCCAGGCCGGCACCTGGCTGATCATGCTCAGCACCGACCACCGGCAGCGGGCCGCGCTGCTGACCGTCGAGGAGGCGACCGAGCACCGCGCGGTGCTGCCCGGGGAGACGCTGCGCATGGAGGTCACCATGGTCTCCCGCCACGAGAACGCCGCCGTCATCGAGGGGACCGTCACCGCCGACGGCGCCCTGGCGCTCCGGGCGACCGGCATCATGTGCGCGCTGATCGACGCCGAGCAACTGGAGGACCCGGCGGACACCGCCCGGATGGCGGCGCAGCTGACCGGCGGGAGGGCGGCGGCATGAAGCGCGTGGTGATCACCGGCGCGGGGGCCGTGACCCCGCTGGGCAACGACGCCCCGTCGACCTGGCAGGGCCTGTGCGCCGGCCGCTCCGGAATCGGCCGGCTCGACACCTTCGACGCCACCGGATTCCCGGTCCGCATCGCCGGGCAGGTCCGCGGCTTCGACGCCAGGGCCGCCATCCCCGCCCCGCTGGGGCCCGGACGGCTGGGCCGGGCCGGGCAGTTCGGAGTGGCGGCCGCGCTGGAGGCGCTGCGGGACGCGGACGCCGGCCCCGGGGTGTACGACGCCGAGGAGTGCGGCGTGGCGATGGGGGCCAGCGTGGGCCGGCCGGATCTGCGGCTGCTGGTCGACATCGGCCGGCTGCGGCAGGAGAGCGGCCGCCCGGACACCTTCATCCGGCAGAACCCCGGGCAGGTCCTCAAGGACAGCCAGAATCTGCCGCTGAGTGCGATGGTCCAGGCGCTGGACGCCCGGGGGCCGATGATCGGTGTCAGCACGGCGTGCTCCGGCTCCGGGCAGGCGATCGGCGAGGCGTACCGGTGCGTCCAGGAGGGCGACGCCCGGCTGATGCTGGCCGGCGGCCATGACTCGCTCACCACCTGGTGCGACATTCTGGGGTTCAGCCTGCTGGGCGCCATGACCGACGCGTACAACGACGACCCGCGAGCCGCCTCCCGCCCCTTCGACGCGGACCGTTCGGGCTTCGTGGTGGGCGAGGGCGGGGTGGCCTTCGTCCTGGAGGAGCTGGAGTCGGCCCGCTCCCGTGGTGCCCGCGTCCTGGCCGAGGTGCTCGGCTACGGCAGCACCCTGAACGCCTGGCGGATCACCGACTCACCGCCGGACGGCTCCGGCGCGGCGCAGGCCATGACCGCGGCCATCGAGGAGTCCGGGCTCGGCACCGGCGGCATCGACTACATCGTCGCGCACGGCACCGGCACGCCCGGGAACGACCTGTCGGAAACCGTGGCGATCAAGAGGGTGTTCGGGGACGGGGACGCCAAGCGGCCGGCCATCAGCTCGACGAAGTCCATGGCCGGTCATCTGACGGCCGCCGGTGCCGGGCTCAACGTCCTGGCCGCCATCGGCGCCATCCGTGACGGTGTGGTGCCACCCACGGTCAACCTCGACACCCCCGACCGGCGGCTGGACCTGGACTACGTGCCGCACCGCGCGCGGCGGATGGAGGTCCGGGCGGCCCTGGTCAACGCCTTCGCCTTCGGGGGCAGCAACACCGGCCTGGTCATCGGCGCGTACCGGGAGGACGCATGACCGCCTTGTTCACGACCGCCCCGGCCGCGGTGGCGGTTCCCGGCCTCGACCGGGTCCTGGAGCTGGTCAGGGGCAGCCATGCCGTGGCGGTCCGCAACGTCCCCGGCACCCTGCCGTTCTTCACCACCCACTTCCCGCGGCAGCCGATCCTGCCGGGCGTGCTGCTGCTGGAGAGCATGGCCGCGCTGGCGGGGGCGGCCTGCGAGGAGGGCCCCTGGGCCTGGCGGCTCGGCCGGGTACGCGGGGTGCGCTTCCGGCACTTCGTCGGCCCCGGGGACCAGGTGGTGATCTCGGTCCACGTCACCGGCCGCACCGACCGGTCCGCCGACTTCCGGGCAACGGCCCAGGTCGGCCGGCGCACGGTCGCCACGGCCCGCACCCTCACCATGACCGCGCAGGAGGCACCGTGAGCGACCAAGCATCCACGTCGACCGGCCGCCGCCGGGTGGTGATCACCGGCATCGGACTGCTCACCGCCCTCGGCGAGGGGGCCGCCGCCACCTGGGAGGGCCTGCTCGCCGGACGGGTGGGCGTCGGGCCGCTGCGCGGGTACGACACCTCGCCGTTGCGCACCCGGATCGGTGCCCAGATCGACGGCTTCGACCCCGGCCGCTTCATCCGCCGCCGGTCCCTGCGCATGCTGTGCCGCGGAGACCAGCTCGGGGTGGTGGCCGCCCAGCTCGCGCTCACCGACGCGGGCCTGGCGGCGGACTTCGCCGCGGACGAGGAACTCGGCTACCGCACCGGCCTGTTCCTGGGCAGCGGCAAGGACATGCCGGGGATGGACCAGCTGACGGACAGCCTCGCCCCGGTCCGCACCCCCGACGGCCGGCCCGACCTGCTCCGTCTCGGACGGACCGCCTCCTCGGTGCTCGCCCCGCTGTTCTACGTGGAGGGGCTGCAACCCGCGGCGGCGTTCCACATCTCCGAGCGGCACGGCATCCGCGGCGCCAACGACTTCTTCGCGGGCACCGCCGACTCCGGCTCCACGGCCATCGGACGGGCCATGCGGGCCATCCGCCGGGGCGAGTGCGACCTGGCCGTCGCGGGCGGCTACGACGAGCCCACCTCCTGGTGGACGATGTCGAAGATGGACGGTCTGGGCGTGCTGACCGGCCGCAACGACCTGGGTCCGGCCGCCTTCCGCCCATGGGACCGGGAGCACAGCGGATCGGTCTTCGGCGAGGGCGCGGCGCTGCTGGTGCTGGAGGACCGGGAGCGCGCCCTGGCCCGCGGGGCCCGCGTCTACGCCGAGATCGACGGATTCGGCGGCGGGACCGACTGCGTCCGGCCGCCCAGCCCGCACCCGCGGGCCCGCGGCCTCGCCCGTGCCATCACGCACGCCCTGCGGGACAGCGGACGCGGGCCGCAGACCGACTACATCGCGGCGCATGGCTGCGCCACCCCGCTCGGCGACGTCAGCGAGACCCACGCGCTCCACGACGCGCTGGGCGGCAGCGCCAAGAGCGCGCAGATCAGCAGCGTCAAACCGCAGACCGGCCATCTGGTCGGCGCCGCCGGGGCGTTGAACGCGGCGACCGCGGCGCTGGCCCTGCACCACGGCAGCGTCCCCGCGACGCTGAACCTCGACGAGCCCGCCCCCGGCTGTGACCTGGACTGGGTCCCCGGCACCCCGCGCGACTCCCGCCCCCGTACCGCGCTGGCGCTCGCCCGGGGTCTGGAGGGCCAGGCGGTGGCCCTGTCGCTGCGCGCGGCCTCGTGAAGCCCGGCGGACCGTGCCGGAAGTCCGTGGCGGAGCCGATCCGTTTGCAGGAGCCACCCGAGGTACCGCCCAAGGAACCGTCCGAGAAACCGTCCCAGGAACCGCCGAAGGAACCGCCGATGGAACCGTCCGAGGAAGGACAACGCGCATGAAGGAGACCAAACGCGTGGTGGTCACGGCCATGGGCGCCGTCACCTCCCAGGGCGTCGGCGTCGACGCCCTGTGGCGGGGCGTCCGCGAGGGCCGGGTGGCCATCGGGCCGGTGCGGGGGTTGCCCATGGACGGCTACGCCACCGACATCGGCGGCGAGGTCACCACGCTCCCCGACCCGAACTACGACTACCTGGGCGATCTGGGCGCCGCCGAGCGGGAACCCGCCGTGGACCTGGCGCTGGCCGCCGCCGAAGAGGCCATGGCCGCACACGGGCTGTCCGAGGTGCCGGCCGAGCGCTGGGGGGTGGCCATCGGCAGCTGCAACGGCGGCACCCGCAGCGGGGAACGGGTGCTGCGGCGCCGCGGCGCCGGCCGGCTGCGCGGGCCCGACGCCCGGCAGCTGACTCTCGTCTCACCGCACACCATCGCCGAGACCCTCGCCTGCGCGTACCGGCTCAAGGGACCGGTGCTGTCGGTGAACACCGCCTGCGCCTCGGGGGCACACGCCCTGGCCCACGCGGTGGAGGCGATCCGCGCGGGCCGCGCGGACGTGATGCTGGTCGGCGGCAGCGACGCCTTCACCGAGACCGCGTTCGCCGGGTTCTCCAGCCTGGAGTCGCTCTCCCGGCGGCCCGCCGCCCCGTACTCCCGGGACCGCGACGGGCTGTCGCTCGGCGAGGGCAGCGGCATGCTGGTCATCGCCGAGGAGTCCGTCGCCCGGGCCGCCGGCGCCCCGGTGCTCGCCGAGGTGCTCGGCTACGGGCTGTCCGCCGACGGCCACCACGCCACCGCCCCGCATCCGCGCGGCGAGGGCGCCGCCCGCGCCATCCGTGCCGCGCTGCGCGGCTCGGGAATCGCGCCCGAGGAGGTGGGTTACGTGAACGGGCACGGCACCGGGACCCCGAAGAACGACTCCGCGGAGAGCAACGCGGTGCGCGCCGCGCTGGGCGCGGCGGCCGAGAAGGCCGCGCTGAGCAGCGTCAAGTCGATGATCGGGCATCTGCTCGGCGCCGCGGGCGCGGTGGAGGCGATCGTGACGGTGTCCGCGCTGGAGCGCCAACTCGCCCCGCCCACCGCCGGTTTCACCGCAGTGGATCCCAAGTGCGGCCTGGACGCCGTGCCGGGCCGGGCTCGTCCGCTGGCCATGGACGTGGCGCTGTCGAACAACTTCGCCTTCGCCGGAGCCAACGCCACCGTCGCCTTCGGTCGCCCCCGGGCGCGGGCCGCCGCGCTGCCCGCCCCCTGGGACGAGGGCGTGGTGATCACCGGGTTGGGCGTGCTCACCGCGGCGGGCGGCTCCCTGGAGGAGCTGTGGCAGACCTACCGCGGCGGGACGGTCCTGGGGACCGCCGAGGACGGCCTGCGCCTGGCCCGCCTCGACTTCGACCCGGACCGGCACCTCAGCCGCGCCGAGCGGCGCCGGGTGGACCGCCTGGGCCAGCTGGCCATCGTCTCCTGCCGGGCCGCGCTCGACCAGGCCGGGCTGGCCGCCGGCGAGCGGGTCGGGGTGGTGCTCGGCAGCGGGCTGGGACCGATGCGCAGCACCGAGGACTTCATCCGCCCGGTGCTGGAGGAGGGCGCCACCGCCGCCAACCCGGCGATCTTCCCCAACACGGTCTACAACGCGGCGGCCGGCCAGATCGCCATGGTGCTCGGCGCCAAGGGGCCCACGTCCACCACCACCGCGGCGCACGCGGCGGGCGCCTCGGCGCTGTGCGTGGCCCACGACATGCTGCGCACCGGCACCGCGGACGCGGTGCTGTGCCCCGCTGTGGACGACCTGACCGCCACCGCGGCCGACGTCTACCGGGGGCTGCCGCTGACCGGCGGGCCCGCGGGCCACCGCTACACCCTCGCCGAGGGCGGCATCGCGCTGCTGCTGGAGCGCGAGTCGGCAGCGCGGGCGCGCGGTGCCCGGGTGTTGGCCCGGCTCGCGGGCCACGGCACGGCGTACGACGCCGTCGGGGCCGGCCGCTGGGATCCGCGCGGGGACGGGATGCACCGGGCCATGCGGATCGCGCTGGCCGACGCCGACTTGCCGCCCGGCGGGCTGGCCGCGATCTGGGCCAACGCCGCGGGCATCGAGGCGGTGGACCGGCCGGAGGCGCGGGCCATCCGCCGGCTGGGCACCGAAGCGCCGGTCCTGACCCCCAAACGCGCCCTGGGCGAGCCGGTGGGAGCGGGGGCCCAGCTCAGCGCGGCACTGGCGATCGCCGGGTGGCGCGAGGGGCAGGCCGCGGGCCCGGTCCTGATCAACAGCTCCTCCCTCGGCGGCACCCACATCAGCCTTGTCCTTCGTCCCGGAACGGAAGCGTGAGCCTCCATGCCCTCCATGTCACCGACGGCCCCGTCCTCAGCCGCACGGCACGTCTCGGTTCTCGCCACCGGCGCCGAGCTGCCCGGCGACCCCATCGACAACGCCGAACTGAGCCGGTTGTGCGGTCCGCTGCCCGAGGATGTGCTGGCGGGCATCGAAGTCCAGCGCCGGCACTGGATCGTGGACCCGCGGACCGGCGAACACCGCACCGGTACCGCGGAGATGGCCACGGCGGCGGCCCGGCAGGCGCTGGACCGCGCCGGGCTGACGGCCGCGGACGTGGATCTGCTGGTGCTCTCCACCGCGAGCCCCGAGCACCCCCTCCCGGCGGCGGGCACCTACGTCCAGGAACGGCTCGGGCTGGAGCGCTGCGCGGTGATCGAGGTCCGCGCGGGCTGCGTGGGGGCGGTGCAGGCCATGGACATCGCCCGCCGGCTGCTCGGCGACGGCACGTACCGCACCGCGCTGGTGATCGGCGCGGAGTCCATCTCGCCGCTGCTCGCCCCGGTCTATCTGGGCACCGATCCGCAGAGCGTGCGGATGCGGGACCGGTTGACGGTGTACACCTTCGGGGACGGGGCCGGGGCGGCCGTGCTGCACGCCGGCGAGGAGGGGTCAGCGGCCCACGCGCCCGGGGTGCGGCCGGTCTTCGCCACCCAGTGCCTGGGCGGGAAGCGGCGGCCGGGGATGCAGGTGGTCGGGGGCGGCACGGACGCTCCGCTGGCCATCCAGCGCGGCCGCAAGCGGCTGATGGACATCCGGCTGGACATCAGCGGCACGGCGGCCTTCGGCCCGCGGGTCTTCGTCACCGGTCTGCGGGACATGCTGGACCGGTCCGGACTGTCGATGAGCCAGATCGACGCCTGTGTGCTGCCGGAGGGCAACGCCGAGTACTTCAGCCGGGAGTTCGAGGAGGCTGGGCTGTCCGCCGAGGACCACGCGGGTCTGCGCAAGTCGATCGTGGAGAACCTCACGGACGTCGGCGCCACCGGCTCCGCGGCCGTGCCGCTGGCCCTGGACGCGGGCTGGACCCAGGGCCGTATCCGGCCCGGGGACACGGTGCTGCTGCTCGCCATCGAGGCCAGCCGCTATCTGTACGCCGGTCTCACCCTCACCTGGGAGGCCCCGGCCCCCGGTACGGCGTGACCCCACCCGCTGCCGCGGGGACCCGCCGCCTCGGCCTGGCGAGGCGGCGCGGTTGCCCCCAGCGGCATCCTGGTGCGTACGACCGCGCAGGCATCTCTGCACGAGGGGACATTGTCCGCGTCACGCGCCCCCGATCAGACTGAAATCATGACAATTCCGCACCACCGCCCGCCCGTGGCGCGCACGCCTCCGGCGCATGGCCCGGGCGCGGCCCCGGCCGATCGGCGGGCCGTACAACGACTTCAGGACACGGCGGGGAACCGGGCCGTCGCGGGTCTGCTGTCCATCCAGCGGGACAAGCCCGCCCAGCAGGGCGGGCTGGAGCAGCGGGTGGCCGTGCTGGAGCGGCGCCAGTCCGCCACCGAACTGGATCTGGCGTGGCGGGCGCGGTTCGGATCGCGGCTGTCCACCTACCGCCAGGGCATCTACGCGCTGACGACGGGCTACCGCACCGCGCTGACCAACTTCAACCAGGCGCACACCGATCAGGCGCAGGCCGAGGCGATCAAGGACCAGGTCGGCATGGCCCTGGTGAACGTCGCCGCGGCGGGCGCCGCGCAGCCGCTGCTCCAGACGGCCCTGGGCGGGCTCGGCCCGACGCTCAAGGATGTCGTCGAGATGATCGAGAATCCGCTGGTGGCGGCCGCGCAGGGGGCGACGTCCACCGCGGTGGCCAAGTCGAGCCAGACCGGGACGCCGCCGGCAGGGCCGCCGCCGGGCATGGGAGGCGGGGACCCGCTGACGTTCCTCACCGAGAACCTGGCGCAGGTCGAGGTCCACAACCAGAAGATCGAACAGGCATTCAGCAACCGGCTGGCGCGGATGGCGTCGTTCACCGACGCGCAGTGGCTCGCCTGGAACGGCGCTCAGCAGGCGGCCGCCTACCAGGCACTGCTGACCCAGATGGACCAGGTCGCCCTCTCGGACGCCGCCCAGTTGCTGGCCGCACCCTCGCTCGCCGCGACCATGGAGCTGTACTTCTGGTCGCGCTGGATCAGCCGGCAGTACATCCCGGGCGTACGCGGCCTGCAGATCGGGGCGCACCTGGCGAGGCGGATGAAGGACATCGGGATCGAGAGCCTGGCCGGCGGGATCCACTTCGACACCTCGTCGTGGATCTTCATGGACCACTCCCCCGAGGGCTGGGACAGGATGCTCGTCGACTGGGCCCGCGCGTTCGACAACCGGCTCACCCGCTGACCGGCGCCCGCGCCCCGGAACGACGCCGCGCCCTCCGCGGCCCCTTGAAGGGGCCGCGGAGGGCGCGGATCCCGGACGGAACGCGTCAGCGGATGGCTCCGCCGCCGGGTCAGCCGAGGGTGGCCAGAGCCTGGTTGAAGGTCGCCGACGGGCGCATGACGGCCGCGGCCTTGGTCACGTCGGGCTGGTAGTAGCCGCCGATCTCGGCCGGCTGCCCCTGCACCGCGATCAGCTCCTCGACGATCTTCTGCTCGTTGGCGGCGAGCGTCTCGGCGAGCGGGGCGAACGCCTTGGCGAGCTCCGCGTCGTCGGTCTGCTTCGCCAGCTCCTGGGCCCAGTACAGGGACAGGTAGAAGTGGCTGCCGCGGTTGTCGATGCCACCGAGGCGGCGGCTGGGCGACTTGTCCTCGTTGAGGAAGGTCGCGGTGGCGCGGTCCAGGGTGTCGGCGAGCACCTGGGCGCGCGCGTTGCCGGTGGTCTGCGCGAGGTGCTCGAAGCTGACCGCCAGCGCGAGGAACTCGCCGAGGCTGTCCCAGCGCAGGTAGTTCTCCTTGACCAGCTGCTGGACGTGCTTGGGCGCGGAGCCGCCGGCGCCGGTCTCGAAGAGGCCACCGCCGTTCATCAGCGGGACGACGGAGAGCATCTTGGCGCTGGTGCCCAGCTCCAGGATCGGGAACAGGTCGGTCAGGTAGTCGCGCAGCACGTTGCCGGTGACCGAGATGGCGTTCTCGCCGCGGCGGATGCGCTCCAGGGAGAACTTGGTCGCCTCGACCGGGGCGAGGATCCGGATCTCCAGACCCTCGGTGTCGTGCTCCGACAGGTACGCCTCGACCTTGGCGATCAGCTGCGCGTCGTGCGCGCGGGTCTCGTCGAGCCAGAAGACGGCCGGGTCGCCGGTGGCGCGGGCGCGGGTGACGGCCAGCTTGACCCAGTCCTTGATCGGAGCGTCCTTGGTCTGGCACATCCGGAAGATGTCACCGGCGCTGACGACCTGCTCCAGCACGGCGTTGCCCGCCTCGTCGAGGACCCGCACGGTGCCCGTGGCCGGGATCTCGAAGGTCTTGTCGTGGCTGCCGTACTCCTCGGCCTTCTGCGCCATCAGGCCGACGTTCGGCACCGAGCCCATGGTGGAGGGGTCGAAGGCGCCGTGCGCCCGGCAGTCCTCGATGACGGCCTGGTAGACGCCGGAGTAGCTGCTGTCGGGGAGGACGGCGAGGGTGTCGGCCTCCTGGCCGTCCGGGCCCCACATGTGGCCGGAGGTGCGGATCATGGCCGGCATGGAGGCGTCGACGATGACGTCGCTGGGGACGTGCAGGTTGGTGATGCCCTTGTCGGAGTCGACCATCGCCAGGGCCGGGCCCTCGGCGAGCTCGGCGTCGAAGGAGGCCTTGATGTCGGCGCCCTCGGGCAGCGACTCCACGCCCTTGAGGATGCCGCCGAGGCCGTCGTTCGGGGTGAGGCCGGCGGCGGCGAACACCTCGCCGTAGGCGGCGAAGGTCTTCGGGAAGAAGGCGCGCACCACGTGGCCGAAGATGATCGGGTCGGAGACCTTCATCATGGTGGCCTTCAGGTGCACCGAGAACAGCACGCCCTCGGCCTTGGCCCGCGCGACCTGCGCGGCCAGGAACTCACGCAGCGCCGCGACGCGCATCACGGAGGCGTCCACGACCTCGCCGGCGAGCACCGGCACCGACTCGCGCAGCACCGTGGTGGAGCCGTCGTCGCCGGACAGCTCGATGCGCAGCGAGCCGGCCTCGGAGATGACCGCGGACTTCTCGGTGGAGCGGAAGTCGTCGGCGCCCATGGTGGCGACGTTGGTCTTGGAGTCGGCGGTCCAGGCACCCATGCGGTGCGGGTGCGCCTTGGCGTAGTTCTTGACCGACGCGGGGGCGCGGCGGTCGGAGTTGCCCTCACGCAGCACCGGGTTCACGGCGCTGCCCTTGACCTTGTCGTAACGGGCGCGGATCTCCCGCTCCTCGTCGGTCTTCGGGTCGTCCGGGTAGTCCGGCAGCGCGTAGCCCTGGGCCTGCAGCTCGGCGACCGCGGCCTTGAGCTGCGGGATCGACGCCGAGATGTTCGGCAGCTTGATGATGTTCGCGCCGGGGGTCTTGGCCAGCTCGCCGAGCTCGGCGAGGGCGTCGGGGATCCGCTGGTCCTCCCGCAGGTACTCGGGGAAGACGGCGATGATCCGCCCGGCCAGCGAGATGTCACGGGTCTCCACAGTGACACCGGCCGTCGACGCGTACGCCTGGACCACCGGCAAGAACGAATGCGTCGCCAGGGCCGGGGCCTCGTCAGTGTGTGTGTAGATGATGGTCGAGTCAGTCACCGGGTGCTCCGCTCCACTTCTGCAACATTGCTCGACATCAAGATATCTCGTGTGCGGGTCCCTTTCGAAAGGGCCCCGCAGGTCGCTCGCCACCTGCACGGTCGCCACGCGCTGTGCCACTCTCGTCACACTGTGCACGTCAGCGATGAGGACTCGAGAGGACTCGCTCATGGAATTCCGCCGACTCGGCAGCAGCGGCCTGACGATCAGCGAGATCGCGTACGGCAACTGGCTCACCCACGGCTCCCAGGTGGAGGAGGAGGCGGCCGCCGCCTGCATCCGGGCCGCCCTGGACGCCGGGATCACCACCTTCGACACCGCGGACGCCTACGCCGAGACGCGCGCCGAGGCCGTGCTCGGGCGGGCCCTGGCAGGCGAGCGCCGCGAGGGGCTGGAGATCTTCACCAAGGTCTACTTCCCGACCGGCCCGGGCTGCAACGACCGAGGACTGGGCCGGAAGCACATCCTCGAATCGATCGACAACTCGCTGCGCCGGCTGCGGACGGACTACGTCGACCTGTACCAGGCCCACCGCTATGACCACGCCACGCCACTGGAAGAGACCATGGAGGCGTTCGCCCAGGTGGTCCGCTCCGGCAAGGCCCTCTACATCGGGGTGTCCGAGTGGACGGCCGGGCAGCTGCGCGCCGCCCACCAGCTGGCGCGGGAGCTGCGGGTGCCGCTGATCTCGAACCAGCCGCAGTACTCGGCGCTGTGGCGGGTCATCGAGGCCGAGGTGGTGCCCGCCTGCCGGGAGCTGGGCATGGGCCAGGTCGTCTGGTCCCCGATCGCGCAGGGCGTGCTCACCGGGAAGTACCGGCCGGGCACCCCGCTGCCGGCCGGGACCCGTGCCACGGACGACAAGGGCGGCGCCGCCTTCGTGGCCCACTGGCTGCGCGAGGAGGTGCTGGAGCGGGTGCAGCGGCTGCGGCCGCTCGCGGACGAGGCCGGCCTCTCGCTCGCCCAGCTGGCCGTCGCCTGGGTGCTGCAGAACCCGGACGTGTCCGCCGCGATCATCGGCGCGTCGCGCCCCGGGCAGGTGGCGGAGAACGCCGCGGCGGCGGGCGTGCGGCTCGACGCGGAGCTGCTGAAGGCCATCGACGAGGTGCTGGACCCGGTGGTGGAGCGCGACCCGCGGCTGACCGCGGGCCACGAGGCCGGCGCGTAGCACGAGACCGGCGCGTAGCACCAGGCCGATCGGGACGCACGGCCCGCGACCGACACTCCATCAGTCGCGGGCCTGAGCCCGGGTCAGCCTGCCGGAGTCGGAGGCGACTTCGCCGAGGGCAGAACGATTCTCCGCCTCTGCCGCACCCGCCCCTCCTACTCTGAGGGGGTGACCAGCCACGCGCCCCACCACGCCCGCGTCATCCCGCTGCGCCCGGCCCCCGCGGCGCCCGATTCCGCTTCCCGAGAGCCGCTGTGGCGCCATGTCGTCGGCGGCGCGCTGCGCCGCGAGCGGCTCGGCCAGCAGCGCACCCTCAAGGACGTGGCCGACGCGGCCAGGATCTCGGTGCCCTACCTCTCGGAGCTGGAACGCGGCCGCAAGGAGGCGTCGTCCGAGGTGCTGGCGGCCGCCGCCCACGCGCTGGGGCTCGGGCTGGCCGATCTTCTGGCCCTGGCCCACGCCGACCTCACCGGTTACACCCGGGCGCGGCAGGCCGGGTCCGGCGGGGTTGCCGGACCGGTCACCCCGCGCCGCGGCACCGGTGCCGAGTGCGCCGTGGCGACCGGCGAGGACGAGATCCGGGTGAGCTCCGTCGCGGAGCTGAGTGCCCGCCCCTCCTCCGGGGTGCCGGTGGCCTCGCGTCTTGGCGACGTGCGGCTGGCGGCCTGACCTGTGACCGTCAACCCCTCGGCCTGACCGATGGCCGTCACTCCCCCGGCCTGAAACCGGTGGCCGTCACTCCCCTCGTGGTGACGGCCGCCCCCCGGAGCCGCCGGACGGCTCCGGGGATACCGGGCCCGATCAGGCCGCGGCGGCCGCGAGGCGCCGGCTGAGGACCTGGTCGGCGATCCCGTACTCCACCGCCTCCCGCGCGGTGAAGATCTTGTCGCGGTCCATGTCGGCGCGGAGGGTCGCCACGTCGTGGTGCGTGTGCCGGGACAGCACCTCCTCGACCTGGGAGCGGATCCGCAGGATCTCCTTGGCCTGGACGCTGAGATCCGCCACCGTCCCCTGCCGGCCGCCGCTGGCCGGCTGCCCCAGCAGCACCCGGGCGTGCTCCAGGATGAACCGCCGCCCGGGGTCTCCCCCGGCCAGCAGCACCGCCGCGGTGGAGGCCGCCTGCCCGACGCAGAAGGTGGAGATGGGCGAGGAGACGAAGGTCATCGCGTCGTAGATCGCCATGAGCGAGGTGAAGGAGCCGCCCGGCGAGTTGATGTAGATCGCGATCTCGCGCTCCGGGCTGGAGGACTCCAGGTGGAGCAGCTGGGCGATGACGACGTTCGCCACGCCGTCGTCGATCTCCGTGCCGAGGAAGATGATCCGCTCGGAGAGCAGTCGGCTGTAGATGTCGTAGGCCCGCTCGCCCTGCGGGGTGCGCTCGATGACCGTCGGGATGGTGTACTGGCTCATGGTCACAGTCCGATCCGTCGCTTGGGGCCGGCCGGACGGACGTCGTCGAGCGATTCGACGACGTGGTCGACCATGCCGTACTCCAGGGCCTGCTGGGCCGTGAACCACCGGTCCCGGTCGCCGTCGCGGGCGATGGTCTCCGGGGACTGGCCGGTGTGCTCCGCGGTGATCCGCTCGATGGCCTCCTTGGTGAACTGGAGGTTCTCGGCCTGGATCTCGATGTCCGCGGCGGTCCCGCCGATGCCCGCGGACGGCTGGTGCATCATGATCCGCGCGTTGGGCAGGGCGTAGCGCTTGCCCCTGGCGCCGACGGTGACGAGGAACTGTCCCATGCTCGCGGCGAATCCCATGGCGAGGGTGGAGACGTTGTTCGGGATCAGCCGCATCGTGTCGTAGATCGCCAGGCCCGCCGTCACCGAACCGCCCGGGCTGTTGATGTAGAGGCTGATGTCGGTGCGCGGGTCCTCGGCCGACAGCAGGAGCAGCTGGGCGCAGACCCGGTTGGCGGAGACCTCGTCGACCTGGGTGCCGAGGACGACGATGCGCTGGGTGAGGAGCTGGGCGGCCAGGTGGTCGTCGAACGGCGTGGCGCGGGTGTCCCCGTCGGCGGCTCGGGGGCCGCGGGCCGGGTCCCAGCCGGTGGCGAGAGGTGTCATCGGTCCTCCTTGTCGGGGGATGCGTGGTGCGCGGCCGGTGTCGCCGCGGTGCCTCCACTCTCGGTCCGCCGGCCTCGCCGGGGCAGGGTTATCGGCTTGCGGCTAATTCGCTGTGGGCCAATCGCTCGCGCGGGCAGGTCAGCTCACTGCCCGGTCTGCCGCCGGGCGGACTCCGATTCGCGCTGGGCCAGCCGGCGTTGCAGCTCGCCGTGGCGGAACTGGTAGACGGCACCGGCCTGCCGCAGCACGTCGCGGTTCTCGTGGGCGTCGGCGAGGAAGGTCATCAGCCGCCAGGGCAACCGCCGGGTGAGCGCCAGCCAGCAGCGCGCCACGACGAACTGGCCCCAGCAGGACTGCAGGAAGCCGACCGCCAGGCCCACCGAGACCAGGTCGGCGACGGCGACCCCCAGTCCGCGCGGCGTCCCGTACTCCAGGCCCACCGCGCATCCGGCGCTCACCGCCACCGCGAGCCCCCACGCCAGTGCGACGACCAGGAAGGAGGCGCGGTCGCGGGCGAGTACCGTGCGCGGTCCGGCCGCTGTCGTCAGGTCCGTGGTCGCGGACCGCAGCCCGCCCGCCAGAGCGCCGGTGACGGCGCCGACCGCGCCCACCAGCAGGCCGCTCTCCGGATCCAGCCGTATGCCCATCGCCAGCCCGAGCACCACCCCGGACACCAGTCCGGTCACCACCCCCAGCGGGGACCAGCGCAGGCCGCGGGCGGGGAGGTCGGACGGCGCCAGCCCGGCCACCAGCCCGGCGGCCAGGCCCAAGCCCACCCCGTTGACCAGCGGCGCGAGAACACCGACGGCCGGATTGCCGACGAGGGTGCCGGTGCATCCGCCGACCAGCCCGCCGGCCAGCCCGGCCCCGAACCGGCTGAAGCCCGCGACCGCGACCCCGACGGCTACGGCGTTGACGAGCGAGGGCCCCGGCCCGTCGACCCGGGTGCCCGAACCGAACAGCGCCTGGGTGGCCACGGTGGCGGGCAGCGCGCCGAGGAGTCCGCCGGTCAGAGCGCGCGAGACCCCACCGCGCCCGACCAGCAGCCAGGGCCGGGCGGCCGCCCCGGCCAGGGCTCCGGCGGCCAGCCCGCTGCCCAGCCCCATGGGGAGCGTGAGCCCGATCGCGCCGACGATCCCGGCCGCCAGCCCCACCGCCAGCCCGGTGACCGCCCTGGGCACCGCGCCGGCCAGCTCCCACCAGGCGAGATCCGTCCTGCCGTGCCGGCGTCCTTGCAGGTCGCTGGCGAGGAAGACCAGCCAGCGCTCGGCCCGCCGGGCCCTTTTGCGGGCGGCCGCCGGGGTGGCGGCCGAGCCGCGGTAGGCGGCCGCGACGAGCCCTTTGTGCATATGGCTCTCGATGCTCTCCCGGGAGGGGAAGTCCTCCCGGTCCAGGAGTTCGGCGGGGCGCCGGGTGGGGGTGGCGGCGGGTTCGTCCGGCCGCGGGTTGTAGACCGCGCGGGCGAGGGCGGCCATCAGCGGGGTGGTCAGCGCCCGCGCCGCGGCGGGCGGCGAGGCGGCGCTGAGCGCGTCACGGACCGGGGTCCAGCGGTCGGCACCGGCCATGCCGCCGGCCGAGTCCTGGAGATAGGTCACGACGAGTTCCGCGGGCAGCGGGAGGAGTTCGATCCCGGCGGCCCCGGTGAGCCGCACCTCGGCGCCGCCCGGCGGGCACACCGCCGACCGGTAGGCGTCGCTGCGCGCGGCCAGCACCAGCCGCTGTCCCGGCCACCGGGCGAGGGCGTCGTTGATCTGGGCCACGGCCGGGCCGCGGACCTTCTCCGGGATCTCGTCCAGCCCGTCCAGCATCGGCAGCACCAGCCCGGCGTCCAGCAGTGCCCGCGCACGGGTGCGGCTGCCTTCCGGGCCGGGCTCGGCCAAGCCGCCGTGGTCGAGCGTCAGCCGGTATTCCAGCCAGTCGTCGAGGCTCTGCCGGGTGGGGTCCCAGGAGGCCAGCGGCAGCAGGACCGGCACCGGGTCGCCGGGCGACCGGTGGGCGAGCAGATCCAGCAGCAGGCGCACCAGCAGCACCGTCTTGCCGGCGCCCGGCGCACCGAGCACGACCAGCCGGCCGGTGGGCACCTGCTCCAGCGTGCGGCCCAGGCCGCCATCGGCTCCACCCAGCTCCCCGGGCCCGCCGGCCCAGGCCCGATCGGCCGGCGGCAGCGGCCAGCCGGCGCCGGAGGTGGCGAGCCGGGCCAGCGACTGCCAGTCCTCGAACAGCTCCTGGTCCGCGGGCGCCCAGCGGACCGGCAGCGGATACGGCGAGTTGAGCTGCCGCCGCCCCACCTCCCTGACCCACAGGCCGCGCACGGCGACCGCCATCAGGTCGGCCACCGCGGCCGGATCCGCCGCGGTGGCGGACTCGGCCCGGTCGTCGCGGTACGCGGACCAGGCGAGCCACAGTCCGGTCAGACCGGTCACCCCGCCGACGAGCCCGAGCAGTGCCGTGCTCCCGGCCAGATCCAGCCACCAGGCGGTGGCGAGGGCCGCTGCGGTGGAGCCGAGCAGCAGGGCGAGCGCGACACGTCCCGTCCTGCGGACCGTCACGGGATATCTCGCCACAATCCCCATCGTCCCGCGAACTCGCGGCTACAGCCAGCGAGTTGACGGGACGGTCACGGGTGTGCGGCGGGTGCGGCGGATGACTGGCGATGGTGCCGGTGCCCCGTGCGGCAGGGCCTGGCCTCCGGTGCTCCTGTACTCCTAGGGGTTGTCGTCCGGTGAGCGGCCGGGACCGGGGCCGGGGGATCCCGGTTCGCCCGGCGCGGGAGGGCCTTCCTCGGCTTCCGCTTCCGCTTCCGCGCGCTTGCGCGCGGCCCGGTGGACGGCCTCCTTCAGGCTCCTCGGCGGCTGATCCGCGAGCTCGGCCAGACGCCGGCGCAGCTCATCGGCCTCGGCCTTCCGCTTCCGCTCCCGCTCCCGCTCGGCGGCCTCGTCCTTGCCGCGCTTCTCGTCACGGTTCTCGTCACGGTCCTTGCCGCGTTCCGTGTCGCGATCCTGGTCCCTGTCCATGGCGTCCATGGCGACCTCCCCGGTCCGGCTGGCGGAGGGCTGTCATCAGTCATTGTCCTCCTCGCCGCCCTCCCAGGCGTCGAGCAGGGGGTTCCCGCTTCTGAGCCGGTCGATCTGCCCCCGCCACGCCTCGGCGCGGGCCCGGGTGGAGTCCTTCGCCAGGGCATTGAGCTCGCGGGCCGCGGAGAAGCGGTCGGATTCCGGAGCGGCGCGGGCGATACGGCTGACCGTCTTGGTCTTGGCGTCGACGGCCGCGCGGAGCGAGGCGCCGGTGAGACGTCCGAGCTTGCGGAACTTCGGCTGGTCGCCGGAGAACCAGGTCTGCTGCCACCACTCTTCGGTGACCGGATCCCGCCAGCTGATGTAGCCGCCGCGCAGGATCTGCCGCGGGGCCTGGATGTGTCCGCCGAAGCTGTAGCGGACGCCGTCGACGGCGACCGGGTCGTAGAAGCGCGGGGTGAAGAAGTCGGAGACGAGCAGTCCGTTGACGGTGTAGCCGAACTCGGCGGCCTCCGAGGGGTCGGCGACCTCGACGAGGAATTCGACCACGCCCTGGTCGGGGTGCGGGGACTTGCCCGGTCTCACGGTGTTCCCCATGGGGTCGCCCAGCATTTCGAGCATCTCGTGGCTGGCGGTCAGCGACCAGCTGTCGCTGAACTCGATCAGGGAGAACGGCTGGCCGTTGTCGTCCAGGTGGAAGCCGGCGGCGTCGGGGACGTCATCGACGACCATCATCGGCCAGTATCCGACGGGCACGTCCTCCAGGCTGTCGAAGGCGTCCACGGTGGCGTTGATCTGCCAGATGGGTCCGAAGTCACGGGTGGCCTGCTTCTGCAGCGCGGCGGCCACGCGGTTCAGCCGGGAGGGGCTGATCTGGTTGTTCTGGGTCAGGGACACAAGCGCAAGCTGGACGATGAGCATATCGGCACTGTGCCTGCCGTGCGGCCGTGCCCGGCGGCGGCACACCTGACCCGCGAGGGCATCTCACCCGGACGGCCCGTACCCCGTACCCGGTACCTCGGCCGCCCGCGTCAACAGGACGTCAGCACAAGCGGGACATCGCTTCGCCTTCCGGGCAGCCGGCGTTAACACCCCGCTGCGCGATCGCCACCACGGGCCCGCACGGCACGCGCTCCGACCACGCTGTGATCTTGAGCTGGATCGTCGGCCGCCCGACCAGTGGCCGAGGAGCGACACAGGGGGATGGGTGAGCGATCTCTATATCGACATGGAGATGCTGGAGCGCGTCCAGGACAACATCAGGCACATCTCGGAACTGATGCGGAAGCCCGGCCGGGAGATGAAGGACGTGGACGGCACCGCCATGGGGGCGTCCGGACTGGCGGACCGGATGGACGAGTTCGGCGACGAATGGTCGTACGGCATCAAGAAGCTCAACAAGTTCTCGGACGCCGCGGCCAAGGCGCTGGGCGACATCAAGAAGTCGTTCGAGGACCTGGACCGCGATCTGGGCAAGGCGCTGACCGACGCCGGCCCGCCGGCCGAGGCGGTCAGCGCGTCCTGGTCGACCCGCTGGGCCGTGTCGGGCCGTACACCTCCGTACCCGACCTGAGCACCCTTCTCCTGGTGTCCGGTGGCGCGGCGGCCGTGCTCGCGCTCTCCGGCGTCCTGGCCGCTCGCGCCGGATTCCGCGACCGGCCGCGGTTCGGTCCTGGTCTGCCGCCGGCCGGCCCGCCCCCTCCCCCGGCCCCAGGGCCACCGCCTCCGGTCCCGCCTCCCCCACCGCCTCCGGTCCCGCCTCCGCCCCCGCCTCCGGTCCCTCCGGGCCGGACGCCGTAAGGAGCGTGGGGGCGACGCCGTCAGGGAGCCGTAAATCCCGTCAGAGGGCCGTCAATTCCCCGGTGGTCCGCCAGGTCGCCGCGGCGGCGGGCACTAGGTTCGGCCGTGCCGCTCACGGTCGCGGGCTCATGGCATGCCCCCCTGTCCGGGCGAGGTCCGGCCATGCCTGGAGCAGCGGGCGCGCCCGGCGTCACCCGTACCGCGGCCGAAGACAGCCGTGCCGTCGCCGGGACCCGGCGACGACACGGCGCAGCCGCTTCCCATGTCGAACACGCCGACCGTCCTCCGTGCGGCCGGTCTCAGGAGAAGGACGTCCCCGATGCTTCCCGCCGCCCCCCAGCAGGCACCGACGGCACCCCCCGGCCGAGCACCGGGAAGTGCCCCCGGGACGCGGCACGGTGGCCACCGGAACAACCGCCGAGGCGGCGGCCTGATCGATCCGGTCCAGCTGCTGACGTCCCTTCCGGACGCGGTGCGCAAGCTCCATCCGCGGGCCCTGGCCCGGAATCCGGTGCTGTTCGTCGTGGCCTGCGGCTCGGTGCTCACCACCGCCTCGGCGCTGCTCGACCCGTCCGTCTTCACCCTGGTGATCAGCGTCTGGCTGTGGCTGACGGTGATCTTCGCCAACCTCGCCGAGGCCGTGGCCGAGGGCCGCGGCAAGGCACAGGCCGAGTCGCTGCGCAAGGCGCGTACGGACACGGTGGCGCGGCGGCTGCGCCACTGGCATGTGGACATGGAACCGGGTGAGGCCGTGCTCGAGAGCGTCGCGGCCACCGAGCTCCAGCTGTTCGACTTCGTCCTGGTCGAGGCGGGCGAGCTGATCCCGGCCGACGGCGATGTCGTCGACGGGATCGCGGCGGTCGACGAGTCCGCCGTCACCGGGGAGTCCGCCCCGGTCATCAGGGAGGCGGGCGGCGACCGCTCCGGGGTCACCGGCGGGACGACGGTGCTGTCGGACCGCATCGTGGTCCGGGTCAGCTCGCGGCCCGGACACTCCTTCCTGGACCGGATGATCGCCCTGGTCGAGGGCGCGTCCCGGCAGAAGACCCCGAACGAGATCGCGCTGAACATCCTGCTGGCCGCGCTCACCATCGTCTTCGTGCTGGTGGTCCTCGCCATCCAGCCGATGGCCGGCTACGCCGACGCGCCGCAGTCGACCACCGTGCTCGTCGCCCTCCTGGTCACCCTCATCCCGACCACCATCGGCGCGCTGCTGTCGGCCATCGGCATCGCCGGGATGGACCGGCTGGTGCAGCGCAACGTCCTGGCGATGTCGGGGCGGGCGGTTGAGGCAGCGGGCGACGTCAACACCCTGCTGTTGGACAAGACCGGAACCATCACCCTGGGCAACCGCGAGGCCGCCGCCTTCGTGCCGCTGCCCGGCATCGACGAACTCCAGCTGGCGGACGCCGCCCAGTTGTCCTCGCTGGCCGACGAGACGCCCGAGGGCCGCTCCGTGGTGGTCCTCGCCAAGGAGAAGTACGGGTTGCGGGAGCCGGCGGCTGGCGAGCTGAGCCATGCGCGGTTCGTGGAGTTCAGCGCCCAGACCCGGATGAGCGGCGTGGACCTGCGGTGGACGCGCGGGGAGACCTGCACGATCCGCAAAGGCGCGGCCGCGCAGGTCATCGACTGGGTCACCGCGCGCGGCGGCCGGGTCCCGGCCGAGGCGCGGCTGTTCACCGACTCCATCGCCGCCTCCGGCGGCACCCCGCTGCTGGTCGCGGTCGAGGACCGGTACGGGCCGCGCGTGCTGGGCGTCATCCACCTCAAGGACGTGGTCAAGGACGGCATCCGGGAGCGGTTCGCGGAGCTGCGGCGGATGGGCATCCGCACCGTCATGGTGACCGGCGACAACCCGCTGACCGCGCGCGCCATCGCCGAGGAGGCCGGGGTCGACGACTACCTGGCCGAAGCCACCCCGGAGGAGAAACTCGCCCTGATCAAACGGGAGCAGGCGGGGGGCAAGCTGGTCGCGATGACCGGTGACGGCACCAACGACGCCCCGGCGCTGGCCCAGGCGGACGTGGGCGTCGCCATGAACACCGGCACCTCGGCCGCCAAGGAGGCCGGGAACATGGTGGACCTGGACTCCAACCCGACGAAACTCATCGAGATCGTCGAGATCGGCAAGCAACTCCTCATCACCCGCGGCGCGTTGACGACCTTCTCCATCACCAATGACGTGGCGAAGTATTTCGCGATCATCCCGGCGATGTTCGCGAGCGTCTATCCGGGGCTCGAGGCCCTGAACATCATGGGTCTGCACAGCCCGACCACCGCGATCACCTCGGCGATCATCTTCAACGCGCTGATCATCATCGCGTTGATCCCGCTCGCGCTGCGCGGCGTGCGCTACACCCCCGCCTCCGCCCATGACCTGCTCCGCCGTAACCTCGCCGTCTACGGGCTCGGCGGGCTCGTCCTGCCGTTCGTCGGCATCAAGGTCATCGACCTGCTGGTCTCCGCCGTGCCGGGCCTCGGCTAGCGGGCGGCCGGGACGTACCCGGCGCCGGCAGATCCGGCGGCGGCTCATCCGCCCCGGTAAACGGCTCCGGCGGCTCAGCTCCACGCCCCCGCCGCCGCGGCCCGCGCCACATAGGCCGGGAAATCGGCCGGCTCCCGCCCCAGGACGCGGCGCACGCCGTCCGTGGGCGCCACGGTGTGACCGTCACGGTGCAGGGCGAAGAGCGCGTCCATGGTCTTCACCACCGCCTCCGGCAGGCCCTGGGCCAGCAGTTGGGCGTGGTACTCCTCCGGCGACAGCTCCTGGTAGGTGATCTCCCGCCCGGTGGCTCGCGCGATGGTCTCGGTCGCCTCGCGGAAGGACAGCCCGCGCGGCCCGGACAGTTCGTACACCTGCCCGGCATACCGGTCCCCGTCGGCCGTCAGCAGGGTCGCCGCCACCTCCGCCACGTCCTCCGCATCGATGAACGGCTCCGGGACGTCCCCGATCGGCAGCGCCAGGAGCCCGTCCCGCAGCGGCTGATGCCAGAGGTCCTCGCTGAAGTTCTGGTTGAAGTTGTTGGGCCGGATGACGGCCCACTCGACGCCGGAGCCGCGCACCGCACGGTCGGCGGCCGCCATGCCGGGGCTGAAGTCGGGCCCGACCTCGTCCACTCCGCGGCCGGACAGGGCCACGAAGCGGCGGACACCCGCCTCCACCGCCGATTGGACGAACCGCTCGACCGCCGCGGCGTCGTCGGGGGCGACGAGGTAGACCGCCGCGGCACCGGCGACCGCCTGCTCCCAGGTGTCGGGGACGTCCCAGTCGAAGCGGACGTCGCTGGAGCGGGAGGCGGCCCGTACCGCCGCGCCCTGCGCGCGCAGCCTCCGCACCACCCGGCGGCCGGTCTTCCCGCTGGCGCCGAGGACCAGGATGTCCCCACCGCCCCGACGCCCCCCGCCGCTCTCGCTCGCCCCGCCGCTCACGCTTGCCCCGCTGCTCGTACTGGTCCTGCCGGTCTCGCTGCTCTGGCTGTCCTTGCTGGGTGTTGTCATGTCAGCGAGTCAACTCCCTGACGCCGCCCCGGGCCATGGGCCTCCGTACGTCCCCCATGTCCGTTCGTACGGGCCTTCGAAGGGGCCGTTTAGGCTGGCCTCATGGACCCGTTCGACGATCTTCTGCGGGGTGTGCGCGCCGACGGTGCCGTGTTCGGCCGATCGGTCCTGTCGCCGCCCTGGGCTCTGCGGTTCACCGACGGAGCCGCGCTGACCCTGTGCGTTCCCCTGCACGGGGAGGGGTGGATCGTACGACCCGGGTCCGGGGGCGGCGGGAACAAAGACGCGGACGGACACCGGGGCCCGTGGCGGGTCCGTACCGGGGAAGCGGCGGTGGTCACCGGTCCCCGGCCGTTCCTCTTCACCGACGATCCGGTGACGGCCGCCTCGGGCACGGCGACACCGCACGAGGTGCGGTGTACGGACGTGTGGCCCGGGGAGGCGGCGGGCCGGGACATGGCCGGTGAGCTCGCGGTCGGCGCGACCGGCCGGGCGGTGCTGCTGGCGGGCGCCTACCACGTACGGGGCGCGGTGCCGGAGCGGTTGCTGCGGGTGCTGCCGCCGGTGCTGGTGGTGCCGGACGACCATGACTGCGCGGCCCTGCGCGACTATCTGGAGGTCCAGTTGCTCACGGGCGGAGCGGGCGGCCCGGGCCGGCAGATCGTGCTGGACCGGCTGCTGGACTGGCTGCTGGTGTGCACCCTGCGGGACTGGCTCGCCCGCCCCGAGGCGGACTCGCCGGGCTGGTACCGGGCCTTGGGCGACGAGGTGGTGGGCCCGGCGCTGCGCGCACTGCACGAAGCTCCGGCCGAGCCGTGGACCCTGGCCTCCCTGGCGCGCCGGGCGGGAGTCTCCCGCACCACCCTGGCCAAACGCTTCCAGGAGTTGGTCGGCGAGTCTCCGCTGGCCTATCTGACGGAGTGGCGGATGGCGCGAGCGGCCGACCTGCTCGCCGAACCGGGCGCCACGGTGGCCTCGGTGGCGCGCCGGGTGGGTTACGCGGACGCGTTCGGCTTCAGCGCGGCCTTCAAGCGGGTGCGCGGGGTGAGCCCGAGCGTCCACCGCACCCGTCCGGTCGCCGCCGCATCCGCGGGCGTCCCGCCGCGCCGCGGCTGACGGCACGCAGACGCGGCGGGGAAGGGCGGCGGAGAAGGCAGCAAGGCCGCAGGGGCTTGCACCGTGCGGCGCAAGCCCCTGCGGTCCGTGGCGCCACCCCGCGCTGGGGGCGGGGTGGCGCCTTTTGGGTCACTCCATGTCCGCCAGCCACTCCTCGACGGCCTGCGCGGTGGCCTCCGAGTGCTCCTCGAGAATCGTGAAGTGGTCCCCGGAGATCTGCCTGACGGTGGCCGGCAGGTTCCACTCGGCCCGCCAGATCTCCTCGGGCACCTCGCGCAGTTCCTCCGAGAACGGGTCGGCGGCCTGGAGGAAGAGGGTCGGCGTGCTGATCGACCGCGCCTGCCACTCCATGAAGATGCGGTTGTACCCTCCGCTCGCCGTGACGCTCAGGTCCGTGATGGACGAGTGCGTCCCGTCGCGCAGCAGCACGCCGCTCATCATCGCGTCCGCCAGCTCGGTCCCCACCGCGCCGCTGGCCGCGTAGCTGTCGACGAGCACGAGCGCCGCCGCGGGCGTCCCGAGTTCCTCCAGCTTGGTGGCGACCGCGTGCGCGATCCAGCCGCCCGCGGAGCGGCCGACCAGGACGAACGGCTCGCCGGCGGCACAGGTGCGGGCTACTTCGGCCTGCACCCACGCCAGCGCGTCCACCGACTCCGGCAGGCTCTCCCCCGCGGCGAACCCGGGCTCCGGGACCACGTAGACATCCCGCCGCCCGCGGAAGGCGGCCGCGAACCGCGCGTACTCGTGAGGACCGGAGGTCACGCTGAACGACGGGAGGCAGATCAGCACGGGACGGCTGTCACCACGAGCCAGCCGGAGGGGGACCGGCAGACTCTCCACGTCGCTCGGCGAGGAGAAGGACGGGCTGATCGCGGAGGCGAGAATGCCGAACTGCATCGCCTCGGTGATCTTCCCCTGCTCGCCCGCCTTCCGGTACAGCGCGGAGATGGTGACCGGCGCCGGACCGCTCGCTTCGGGCTCCGGAGCGGCCGGGGCGGTGGCGGCCGTGGCGGCGGAGGCGTCACGAACGCCGTCCTCCACCAGACGCGCCCGCACATACGTCACCAGTGCGGCCGGCGTGGACTGGTCGAAGACCACGGTGGGCGGCAGTCGCAGCCCGGTGACCGCGTTGAGGGCGTTGCGCAGTTCCAGTGCCGTCAGCGAGTTGAAGCCCGACTCCAGGAACGTCACCTCGTTCCGCATCTCCTCGGCGGACAGGTGCCCGAGCACGACCGACGCCTGAGCGCGGACCGTCTCCAGCAGGACCTCGTCCCACTCGGCCGCGGGCAGTGCGGCCAGGCGCTGCCGCAGCACGACGGGCTCCTCCCGCTCCACCTCCACCGCTCGGCGCACCGGAGTCCGCACCAGGGTCCGCAGCAGCGCGGGGACCCCGGCGGGCCAGGACTGGCCGTTCAGCGCCGCGATGTCCAGGCGCGTGGGCACCAGCAGTGCGCGGTGGTCCGCCAGGCCCAGGCCGAACAACGCCACGCCCTCGTCGGAGGTGAGGGGCGCCATGCCCGCGCGGGAGTGGCGCTGCTCGTCCACCGCGTCCAGCGCGCCGGTCATGGTGCTGGTCTCTTCCCACGCACCCCACGCCAGGGAGATCCCGGACAGGCCGCTTGCCCGGCGGTGCTGGGCGAGCGCGTCCAGGAAGGCGTTGGCCGCCGCGTAGTTGCCCTGGCCGGCCGCGCCGAGGACGCCCGCCGCCGAGGAGAACAGCACGAAGGCCGAGAGTCCCAGGTCACGGGTGAACTCGTGGAGGTTGAGCGCCGCGTCCACCTTGGGTCGCAGCACACCGTCCATGCGCTCGGGGGTGAGCGCGGAGATGACCCCGTCGTCCAGGACACCGGCGGAGTGCACCACACCCGCCAGCGGGCGATCGGCCGGGATGCCGGCCAGGAGTGCGGCGAGCGCCTCGCGGTCGGCGGCGTCGCATGCCGCCACCGTGACCTCCGCGCCCAGCGCGGTGAGCCCGGCCGCGGCTTCGGCCGCTCCCTCGGCCGCGAGTCCGCGGCGGCTGGTCAGCAGCAGGTGCCGGACCCCGCACTCGGTGACCAGGTGGCGGGCCACCAGCAGACCGAGGGTGCCGGTGCCGCCGGTGACCAGGACGGTGTCCTGCGGGCCGAAGACCCCGCGCGGCAGGGCGGCTTCCGCACCGGAGGTGTCGGGTGCCGTCTCCCGGGCCTCCGACACCGTGCCGTCGGCGGTGTGCGCGGGGCGTGCCCGCACCAGCCGGGGCACCAGGGTCGTACCTCGGCGCACCGCGACCTGCGGCTCGCCGGAGGTCACCGCGGCCCGCACGGCTCGGCCGGCCGCGTCCTGGTCCTCCAACCCGTCCACGTCGAGCAGGACCAGCCGGTCCGGGTTCTCCGTCTGCGCGGAACGCACCAGGCCCCACACCACCGCGTGCGCCAGGCCCGGAACGTCCTCGCCGTCGGCGGCCGCGAGAGCGCCGCGGGTCACCAGGACGAGGCGCGAGGCGGCAAACCGTTCGTCCGCGAGCCACGCCTGCACCAGCGCCAGCGCACGGTGGGCCGCATCGCGTGCGGTGCCGGCCAGCCCCTCGGCGAAGCCGGCGGCTCCCCCATCGGACAGGGCCGACGGGTCCGACAGTGCGAAGGGCGCCAGCACCACCTCGGGCACGTCCGTGCCCGAGGCGTGGGCGTCGCCGAAGGCGGCCAGGTCCGGATAGGCGTCGACGCCGGCACCGGAGGCCGCCAGCACGGAGGCCAGTTGCGTCCCCTCAGTGCCCAGCAGGGCCCATCGGCCGGCAGCTGCCGTGTACGTCCGCGGCTCGGCGGCCGTCCACGTCACCTCGAAGAGTGACTGCTGCTGACCCGCGCCCAACTGCCCGGGGTTGAACGGACGCAGCACCAGCGAGTCGACCGAGGCGACCGGCCGGCCGTGCTCGTCGGCGGCGGTCAGCTCGACGCTGTCCCCGCTCTGCGCGGCGATGCGCACGCGCAGCGCGGAGGCTCCCGAGGCGTACAGACGGACACCGCTCCAGACGAAGGGCAGCCGGGCCCGGCCGGTCTCCTCGACGAGCTTGCCGAGTCCGATCGCGTGCAGGGTCGCGTCGAGCAGCGCCGGGTGCAGAGCGAAGTCGTCACCCCGCGGACCGGCATCGCCCTCCAGGGCCACCTCGGCGAAGACCTCGTCGGCCGCCCCGCGCCAGGCTCGTCGGAGCCCGCGGAACGCCGGGCCGTAACCGAGGCCGGTCTCCTCCAACCGGTCGTAGTGTCCGTGGAGCTCCACCTCGGTGGCGCCCTGCGGAGGCCAGACCTTCAGGTCGTACTCGGCCTCCTGCGCGCCAGGGCCGACCAGGCCGCTGGCGTGGCGTGTCCACTCCGCACCGTCGAGCCCCTCGACGCGCGAGTGCACCGTCAGCGTGCGCCGTCCCGACGCGTCGGGGGCGCCCACGGCCATCTGCACCTGGACCCCGCCCCGCTCCGGCAGCACCAACGGCGCCTCCAGCGTGAGCTCCTCGACCCGCCCGCAGCCGACCTCGTCGCCCGCGCGCACCGCCATGTCCACGAAGGCGGTGCCCGGCAGCAGCACGGTGCCGGACACCGTGTGGTCACCGAGCCACGGATGGGCGTCGAGGCTCAGACGACCGGTGAACACGTACGTGTCCGTCTCGGCAACCCCGATCGCGGCACCCAGCAGGGGGTGCTCGGCCGGGACGAGACCGGCTGACGTGACGTCGCCGCCGTGCTTGACGGCGTCCAGCCAGTAGCGCTGGCGCTGGAAGGGGTAGGTGGGCAGGTCGACCCGGCGGGCCTCGCTGTGGTTGAACAGCGATGTCCAGTCGACGTCGACTCCGCGTGCGTGTGCCTGGGCCAGCGAGGTCAGCAGCCGCTCCCGGCCGCCTTCACCACGCCGCAGGGTACCGACGGTCACCACCGGCCGGTCGGCCGTCTCCGCCGTCTCCTGTACCCCCATCAGCAGCACCGGATGCGCGCTGACCTCGATGAACGCACCATGGCCCTCGTCAAGGAGCGTGCTGACAGCGTCGGCGAACTCCACCGTCTGCCGCAGATTGCGATACCAGTACCCGGCATCCAGACCGGAGGTGTCGATCCGGGTCCCGGTGACGGAGGAGTAGAACGGGACACGGCCACTGCGCGGCTCAACCGGCGCGAGAACGGCGAGGAGCTGGTCCTGGACCTGTTCCATCTGCGCCGAGTGCGAGGCGTAGCCCATCGGCACCGAACTTGTCCGGGCGCCTGCGGCCTTCCACTCACTCTGCAGGGCCTGCACCGTCTCGCGGTCTCCGGAGACGACCACCGAGCCGGGGCCGTTGACCGCTGCCACCGACACCGCGTCACCGAACTCGGCAATACGCTCGGTGACTTCCTCCAGCGGCAGCGCCACCGACAGCATCACCCCGTCGCCCGGCAGATCGGTCAGCAGCCGGCCACGCAGCGCGATGATCCGGGCACCATCCTCCAGACTCAGCGCACCCGCCACACACGCGGCGGCAATCTCACCCTGCGAGTGACCCACCACCGCAGCAGGCTCCACACCATGGGACTGCCACACCGCGGCCAGCGACACCATGATCGCCCACATCACCGGCTGGACCACATCCACCCGATCCAGCCACGCACCCGACTCATCCCGAACCGTGTCCAGCAACGACCAGTCCGTGAACGGAGCAAGCGCCGCCGCACACTCCGCCATACGAGCGGCGAACACCGGCGAGGACTCCAGCAACTCCACCGCCATACCGGCCCACTGCCAGCCCCCACCAGGGAAGACGAAGACAGCACCACCGGAGGCATCCGCCTCGGCACGGACCACACCAGGGGCATCACTGCCCTCAGCGAGCGCAACCAGCGAACACAAGGCGGACTCACGGTCCTCGGCGAGCACCACCGAACGGTGCCGGAACACCGACCGCGACGTCACCAGCGAATAGCCCACATCCACCGAACCCAGCCCCGGCCGCTCCCCGACGAAAGCCGCCAACTGCCCAGCCTGCGCCCGCAACGCCTCCGCACTACGCGCCGACAACACCCACGGCACGAGGACCGCGGTTTCATCAGTGGGAGCAGCCGCGTTTTCGGACCGCTCGGCAGTCTGGACGCCTTCCAGGATGACGTGCGCGTTGGTGCCACTGACACCGAAGGAGGACACGGCGGCGCGGCGGGGCCGACCCGTCTCGGGCCACTCCACCGACTCGGTCAGCAATTCGACCGCGCCCGCCGACCAGTCCACATGCGGCGTGGGCTCATCGACGTGCAGGGTCTGCGGCAGCACACCGTGCCGCATCGCCATCACCATCTTGATGATCCCGGCCGCGCCGGCCGCCGCTTGGGTGTGGCCGATGTTGGACTTCACCGAGCCCAGCCACAGCGGGCGATCCTCGGGGCGGTTCTGCCCATAGGTCGCCAGCAGCGCCTGCGCCTCGATCGGGTCGCCCAGCGCCGTACCGGTGCCGTGCGCCTCGACCGCGTCCACCTCATCGGCGGAGAGCCGCGCGCCGGCCAGCGCCTGCTGGATCACCCGCTGCTGCGAGGGACCATTCGGCGCCGTCAGACCGTTCGACGCACCGTCCTGGTTCACCGCCGAGCCGCGGATGATCGCCAGCACCGGGTGGCCGTTGCGCTGGGCGTCGGAGAGCCGCTCCACGAGCAGCATGCCCGCGCCTTCGGCCCAGCCGGTGCCGTCGGCGGCACCTGCGAACGCCTTGCAGCGACCGTCCGGGGAAAGGGCGCGCTGGCGGCTGAACTCCACGAAGCCCACCGGTGTGGACATCACGGTGACACCGCCGGCGAGCGCCATCGTGCACTCACCCTGGCGCAGTGCCTGTGCCGCCAGGTGAAGGGCGACCAGCGAGGACGAGCAGGCCGTGTCCAGTGACACCGCGGGCCCTTCCAGCCCGAAGGTGTAGGAGATCCGGCCCGATACGACGCTGCCCGCGCTGCCGATGCTCAGCTGGCCTTCCACGGATTCAGGGGTCTGCGCGAAGCGGGCGGCGTAGTCCTGGCCCATCACGCCGGTGAAGACCCCGACCCGTTCGCCGCGCAGGGACAGCGGGTCGATGCCCGCGCGCTCGAACGCCTCCCAGGAGGTTTCGAGGAGGAGCCGCTGCTGCGGGTCCATCGCGATCGCCTCGCGCGGCGAGATCCCGAAGAACCCGGCGTCGAAGTCGGCCGCGTCGTGCAGGAAGCCGCCGTCGCGTGCGTAGCTGGTGCCGGTGTGCTCCGGATCCGGGTGGTAGAGCGTCTCGAGGTCCCAACCGCGGTCGGTGGGGAAGGGCGATATGCCGTCCCCTCCCGTCACGACCAGACGCCACAGGTCCTCGGGGCTCTGGATGCCTGCCGGGTAGCGGCAGGCCATGCCGACGATGGCGATCGGCTCGTCGGCGGCCACCGATGCCGACGCCTTGGCCGGCGCACCGGCGCTGCCGGTGTCGGCCAGCTCGGCGTTCAGGTGCTGGGCGAGCACCTCGGGGGTCGGGTAGTCGAAGATCAGCGTGGCCGGAAGGCGCAGCCCGGTCGCCGTGTTGAGTCGATTGCGCAGCTCGACGGCGGTGAGCGAGTCGAAGCCGAGGTCGCGGAAGGAACGCTCGGCCGCGATGGCGCCGGAGGACGTGTGCCCCAGCACGGCCGCCACATCGTTGCGGACCATGTTCAGCAGTGCCCGCTCCCGCTCGGCGCCGGAGAGCCCGGCGAGCTGCGGCGAGGCCGCGCTCCCCGCCTCGGCGACACGCCTGGTCGGCGCGCCGACCAGGCCACGCAGCAGCGCCGGCACCTGGCCGGGCTGGGCGCGCAGCCGCGCCACGGCGAGCCGCATGGGCACCAGCACGGAGCTCTCCGCGCCATGGGCGGCGTCGAACAGCCCAAGCCCCTCCTCGTTGGAGAGTGCCTCGGCGCCGTTGCGGGTCATGCGATCGACGTCGGCGCCGGTCATCTGACCCGTCACACCGCTGCTCTGGGCCCACAGGCCCCAGGCGAGCGACTGCCCCGCCAGGCCCAGGCCGCGGCGGTGCTGCGCCAGCGCGTCCAAGAAGGCGTTGGCGGCGGCGTAATTGCCCTGGCCGGGCGCGCCGAGGATCCCGGCGGCCGAGGAGAAGAGGACGAAGGCGGTCAGGTCGAGGTCGCGGGTCAGCTCATGCAGGTTCAGCGCGGCGTCGACCTTCGGCCGCAGCACCGTCTCCAACCGCTCCGGCGACAGCGACTCGATCACACCATCGTCAAGCACACCGGCGGTGTGGACGACTCCGGTCAGCGGATGCTCGGCGGAGATGCCGCCCAGCAGACCGGCCAGCGCCTCACGATCAGCCGCATCACAGGCAGCCACCGTCACCTGAGCACCGAGCCCCGTCAGCTCATCGCGCAGCTCGGCCGCGCCCGGAGCCTCCAGGCCCCGGCGGCTGGTCAGCACCAGATGCCGCACCCCGTGCTCGACCACCAAGTGCCGGGCCACCAACGCACCCAGAGCACCCGTACCACCGGTCACCAGAACCGTGCCATCCACAGCCCAAAGGGAATCCGAGGGCGCGGGGACGGTCGCGCGAGCAAGGCGCGGGACACGCACCGCACCAGCCCGCACCGCCACCTGCGACTCGCCCGAGCCCACAACCGACGGCAGGACAGCCGCAGAAGCCTCGTCCTCGTCGATATCGACCAAGACGAACCGGTCCGGGTTCTCCGACTGCGCCGAACGCACCAGACCCCACACGGCAGCGTGCGCCAGATCCGCGACACCCTCACCCTCGTCCACGGCAACCGCCCCCCGCGTCAGCACCACCAGACGCGAGGAAGCAAACCGCTCATCGCCCAGCCACTCCTGCACCAACCCCAGAACGCGACCGGTCACACTCCGCACATCCGCGGCACTGGAACCACCGGACAGGCACGGCACCAACACCACACCCGGCACCTCACCACCAGCACCCAACGCACCAAGATCCGAGGCGACCTCACCCACGCCCAACGACGCCGGCAGACCAGAAACACCATCGCCCGAACCCAGCACCGCCCAACCAGCAGCACCAGCACCAGCCACCGACACCGACACCGACTGCCAGTCCAGGCGGAAGAGCGAGTCGCGCACGGCGGCCTGGCCGTCGCGCAGCTTGTCCACCTCGACCGCTCGCATGGTCAGCTCGGTGACGCGGCTGACCAGGCGGCCGGTGCCGTCGGCCAGTTCCAGTGCCACGGCTTCGGGGCCGCTCGACATCAGCCGTGCCCGCACCACGGAGGCACCCGCCGCGTGCAGCGACACGCCGCGCCAGGAGAACGGCAGCCAAGCCTGGCCCTGATCGCCGGAGGGGGCTTGCAGGAGCCCGCCGAGGCCGATCGCGTGCAGGGTGGCGTCGAGCAGTGCGGGGTGCAGGCCGAACGCTCGGGCATCGGCCTCGGCCACCTCCGGCAGCGCGACCTCGGCGAAGACCTCGTCGCCACGCCGCCAGACGCCTCGCAGACCCTGGAACGCGGGACCGTAGTCGTACCCGGAAGCGGCCAGCCCGTCGTAGACGCCATCGAGGTCGACCGCGGTGGCGTCCTGCGGCGGCCACTCCGCCAGAGGGGCCTCGTCCTCGCGCGGTTCGGCGCCGGCCGGTGCGAGCACGCCGCTGGCGTGCCGGGTCCAGCCGTCCTCGTGGGAGGCGTCGGCGACCACCGGTTGGGCGGTCTCCGGAGCCGGCCGGGAGTACACCTCCAGCTGCCGCCGCCCGGCGTCATCCGCGGCGCCGACCGCCAACTGCACCTGCACCGAGCGGTGGTCGGGCAGGAGGAGCGGCGCTTCGACCGTCAGCTCCTCGACCTGGCCGCAACCGACCTCGTCACCGGCGCGCACCGCCAGCTCCACGAATGCGGAGCCGGGCAGCAACACCGAGCCCGCCATCGCGTGGTCGGCCAACCACGGCTGTGCGTCCAGGGACAGCCGTCCGGTCAGCACGGCCCCATCGGTGCCGGCCAGCACCACGACGGCGCCCAGCAGCGGGTGGTCCACCGATCCCAGGCCGGCCGAGGACACGTTCTCCGGGCGGATGTCGGACGGGTTCGGCCAGTAGTGCTGGTGCTGGAAGGCGTAGGTGGGCAGGTCGACCCGGCGAGCGCCGGTACCGGCGAAGACCGCCTCCCAGTCCAGCTCGCCACCCTGGACGAAGAGCGCGGACACCGCCGTCAGCAGCGTCTGCTCCTCGGCACGGTCACGACGCAGGACGGGGACGAGCACGGCCTCGGTGTCCTCGGACAGGCACTCCCGGGCCATCGCCGAGAGCGTCCCATCCGGACCAAGCTCCAGGAAGCGGGTGACGCCCTTAGCCTCCAGCGCACGGATCCCGTCAGCGAAACGGACGGCGTCACGGACGTGACGGACCCAGTACTCCGCCGAGCACAGCTCCTCAGCAGACGCGACCTCACCCGTCACATTGGAGACCACCGGGATGCGCGGGGCCTCGAAGGTCATGCCTGCCGCGACCTGTCGGAACTCCGCGAGCATCGCGTCCATGTGCGGCGAGTGGAAGGCGTGGCTGACGTGGAGCTGCTTGGTCTTCACGCCACGGGCGGCGAAGCCTTCGCTGATACGCGCCACGGCGTCGGCGTCGCCGGAGATCACCACGGACGCGGGGCCGTTGACCGCCGCGACCGACACACCAGGGGTTCCGTCGAGCGCCGCGCGGACGTCCTCCTCCGGAGCGGCGATGGAGACCATCGCGCCGCCCTGCGGCAACGCCTGCATCAGACGGGCGCGGGCACACACCAGGGTCGCCGCGTCAGCCAGCGAGAGCACACCGGCCACATGCGCGGCCGACAACTCACCGATGGAGTGCCCGGCCACGAAGTCCGGGCGGATCCCCCACGACTCGGTGAGACGGAACAGCGCCACCTCGATCGCGAACAGCGCCGGCTGGGTGAACCCCGTCTGATCAAGCAACCCCGCATCAGACGCGAAGATCACCTCACGCAGCGGCCGCTCCAGATGACGATCCAGCTCCACACAGACCGCGTCAAACGCCTCCGCGAACACCGGGAACCGCTCACACAGCTCACGGCCCATACCGACCCGCTGCGAACCCTGCCCCGTGAACAACACGGCCAGCTTCCCGGAACCCGCAACGCCCTCGACCACGCCCGCCGGGGTCTCGCCGGCAGCCAGCGCCTCCAGGGCCGCACGGAACTCCGCACGGTCGGAGGCCACCACCGCCGCCCGGTGCTCCAACGCCGCCCGCGACACCGCCAGCGAATAGCCGACATCCGCCACACTCACGTCAGAACGGGACTCCACGAACGCGGCCAGACGCCGCGCCTGCCCCCGCAACGCCTCCGCACTCCGCGCGGACACCATCCACGACACCACGCCATCGGCGCTCGGCGCCTCGGCCGGTTCGGTGTCGGCGGTTGCCGGGACGCCTTCGAGGATGACGTGCGCGTTGGTGCCGCTGACGCCGAACCCGGAGACGGCGGCCCGGCGGGGCTGGCCGGTCTCCGGCCAGGCCACCTGCTCGGTGAGCAGGCGCACCGCGCCCGCCGACCAGTCCACCTTGGTGGACGGCTGGTCCACGTGGAGGGTCTGCGGCAGCACACCGTGCCGCATCGCCATCACCATCTTGATGATTCCGGCGACACCGGCCGCGGCCTGGGTGTGACCCAGATTGGACTTCACCGAACCCAGCCACAGCGGACGGTCGTCGGCGCGGTTCTGCCCATAGGTCGCCAGCAGCGCCTGGGCCTCGATGGGGTCACCGAGCGACGTGCCGGTGCCATGCGCCTCGACCGCGTCCACCTGGTCAGCGGTGAGGCCGGCACTGTTGAGGGCCTGGCGGATGACACGCTGCTGCGACGGGCCGTTCGGCGCCGTCAGACCACTGCTGGCGCCGTCCTGGTTGACGGCCGAGCCTCGGATGACCGCCAGCACGGGGTGGCCGTTGCGTCGGGCGTCCGACAGCCGCTCCACGAGCAGCATGCCCACACCCTCGGCCCAGCCGGTGCCGTCCGCGGCGTCGGCGAACGCCTTGCAGCGGCCGTCGGCGGACAGCCCGCCCTGCCGGCTGAACTCCACGAAGGCGCCCGGCGTCGACATCACGGTCACACCGCCGGCCAGCGCCATCGAGCAGTCACCACGGCGCAGCGCCTGACAGGCGAGGTGGAGGGTCACCAGCGACGACGAGCACGCCGTGTCGACGGTGACCGCGGGTCCCTCCAGGCCGAAGGAGTACGCCACCCGGCCGGAGAGAATGCTGCCGGCGCTGCCATTACCGAGAAAACCGTCACCGCCGCCAGGCGTCCGCTCCACAAGCCCCGCGTAGTCGTGGTACATGAGTCCGGCGAATACGCCGACCTGGCTGCCGTGCAGCGAGAGCGGATCGATCCCCGCCCGCTCGAAAGCCTCCCAGGAGGTTTCCAGCAGCAGCCGCTGCTGCGGGTCCATCGCGATCGCCTCACGCGGCGAAATCCCGAAGAATTCAGCGTCGAACTTCGCCGCACCGTCGAGGAAACCGCCCTCGTGGGTGTGGCTCGCGCCCTTCGCCTCCGGGTCGGGATTGCGCAGTGCGTCCAGGTCCCAACCGCGATCGGTGGGGAATGCCGTCACCCCGTCACCTGCGGTGGAAAGGAGTTCCCACAGGGCGTCAGGGGAGTCGATGCCGCCCGGGTAGCGGCAGCTCATCCCGACGATGGCAATCGGTTCGGTCGATACCTTGGCGAGCTGCTGATTCTGCTGCCGCAGCCGCTCGTTCTCCTTCAGAGAGGCACGCAGCGCCTCGACGATCTTCTCAGTAGAAGTGCTCACACTATCCTCCGCAACCGGCACTTTCGATTTTCTTTATGCCTGAGCATCGCCCAGTGCCCGCTGCACGAGGCTTTCCACATTCAATTCGTCGATGAGATCCAGGTCCGTCGCGTCGCTTTCTTCCTGCGTCTCATCGCTCTCGGATTCCGGCTGCGCCAGCTGAAGGAGTACGTCCAGCAGACCCGCCTGCCGGAACCTGCTGATCGGAATGGACGCCAGCACCGCTCGCAGCTCGGCTTCCGCGGGGTCGCTCTCCCCCGCCCCGCCGACGCTCGGGAAGAGCTCCTCGCGGAGGTGCTGCGCGAGCGCGAAGGGCGTGGGGAAGTCGAACAGCAGCGTCGACGGCAGCCGCAGACCCGTGTCGGCCCCCAGGACGTTGCGCAGCTCGACGGCGGTCAGCGAGTCGAAGCCCGAGTCCAGGAAGCCCGCACGCGGCGGAAGCGCGTCCTGGCTGGCGTGTCCGAGTACCGCGGCGGCCCGGGTGCGGACGAGGTCGAGCAGTACACGCTCACGGTCAGGCTCCGGAGTGGCCAGAAGCTGCTCCTTCATCCCGCTCTCCTGAGCCCGCCCCGCCTCGGCGACACGCCGTGCGGGCGTCCGCACCAGGGAGCGCAGCACCGCGGGGAGACCCGGCTGACCTGCCAGCGCGGCACCGTTCACATGCAGCGCGGCCAGGACCGCATCGCCCGCCGCGCCTGCCGCGTCCAGCAGCGCCAGGCCATCGGACTCCGACAGCGGACGCAGACCCGCACGCGTCATCCGCGAGACGTCCGCTTCAGAGAGGCCGCCGGTCATGCCGCTGTTGTGGGCCCACAGGCCCCAGGCGAGCGACTGCCCCGCCAGGCCCAGGCCGCGGCGGTGCTGCGCCAGAGCGTCCAGGAACGCGTTGGCGGCGGCGTAGTTGCCCTGCCCGGACGCGCCCAGCACACCCGCAGCCGAGGAGAAGAGGACGAAGGCGGTCAGGTCGAGGTCGCGGGTCAGCTCATGGAGATTGAGCGCGGCGTCGACCTTCGGCCGCAGTACCGTCTCCAACCGCTCCGGCGACAGCGACTCGATCACACCGTCATCCAGCACACCGGCGGTGTGGACGACGCCCGTCAGCGGATGCTCGGCGGAGATGCCGCCCAGCAGACCGGCCAGCGCCTCACGATCAGCCGCATCGCAGGCGGCGACCGTCACCTGAGCACCGAGCTCCGTCAGCTCATCGCGCAGCTCGGCCGCGCCCGGAGCCTCCAGGCCCCGGCGGCTGGTCAGCACCAGATGCCGGACCCCGTGCTCGGCCACCAAGTGCCGGGCCACCAACGCACCCAGAGCACCCGTACCACCGGTCACCAGCACCGTGCCATCCACAGCCCAAAGGGAATCCGAGGGCGCGGGGACGGTCGCGCGAGCAAGGCGCGGGACACGCACCGCACCAGCCCGCACCGCCACCTGCGACTCGCCCGAGCCCACAACCGACGGCAGGACGGCCATCGACGTCTCGTCCTCGTCCAGGTCGACCAGGACGAACCGGTCCGGGTTCTCGGTCTGTGCGGAGCGCACCAGACCCCATACGGCGGCGTGCGCCAGGTCGGCGACGCCCTCGCCCTCGTCCACGGCAACCGCACCCCGCGTCAGCACCACCAGACGCGAAGACGCAAACCGCTCATCGCCCAGCCACTCCTGCACCAACCCCAGAACGCGACCGGTCACACTCCGCACATCCGCGGCACTGGAACCACCGGACAGGCACGGCACCAACACCACACCCGGCACCTCACCACCAGCACCCAACGCACCAAGATCAGAGGCGACCTCACCCACGCCCAACGACGCCGGCAGACCAGAAGCCTCCGAACCCAGCACCGCCCAACCAGCAGCACCAGCACCAGCAGCCTCAGCCACCGACAGCGACTGCCACTCCACCCGGAACAGGGAGTCCTGACGGGTGCCCTGGCTCGCACGGAGTTGTTCCGCGGACAGCGGCCGGACCAGCAGTGCTTCGATCGACGCGACCGACTGTCCGGAGCCGTCGGCAACGGTCAGCGACACCGCGTCGGTACCGGTGGGCGACAGCGCTACGCGCAGGACGGAAGCGCCCGTCGCGTGGAGGGACACCCCGCTCCAGGAGAACGGGAGATGAGCCTGACCGGCCTGGTCAGCGTCTCCGGCCGCCGCCATGGCGTGAAGGGCGGAGTCGAGGAGGGCCGGGTGCAGACCGAAACGGTCGGCCTCGGAGCTCACCACATCCGGCAACGCGACCTCGGCGAAGGTCTCCTCACCACGCCGCCACACCGAACGCAGCCCCTGGAACGACGGCCCATACGCCAGACCCGCATCCGCGAACCGCTCATACAAGCCGGCAATGTCCACCGCCTCCGCACCCACCGGAGGCCACTCCACCAAACCAACCGACGATCCCACAGCACCACCAGCGACCAACGACCCACTGGCATGCCGCGTCCACGGCTCCTCAACCCCCGACTCAGCCAAGCGCGAGTAGAACACGAACCCACACCGGCCACCCTCATCGGCCGCCGACACGGAGATCTGAAGCTGCACCGCACCCTGCTCCGGCAACACCAGAGGAGCCTCCAGCGTCAGCTCCTCCACACGATCGCGCCCGACCTGATCCCCGGCCCGCATGGCGAGTTCGAGGATGGCTGTGCCCGGGACCACGGTGACGCCTGAGACGGCGTGGTCGGCGAGCCACGGGTGCGTGTCCACGCTGAGCCGTCCGGTGAACAGGTAGCCGTCACCTTCCGCGAGCCCAACAGCGGCACCCAGCAGCGGGTGATCGGCAGGGGCAAGGCCCGCCGAGGTGACGTCACCGGCCGGAGCCGTGGCGTCCAGCCAGTAGTGCTGGTGCTGGAAGGCGTAGGTGGGCAGGTCGACCCGGCGCGCGCCGGTACCGGCGAAGACCGCCTCCCAGTCCAGCTCGCCACCCCGGACGAAGAGCGCGGACACCGCCGTCAGCAGCGCCTGCTCCTCGGCACGGTCACGACGCAGGACGGGGACGAGCACGGCCTCGGTGTCCTCGGACAGGCACTCCCGGGCCATCGCCGAGAGCGTCCCGTCCGGACCAAGCTCCAGGAAGCGCGTGACGCCCTGGGCATCCAGCGCACGGATCCCGTCAGCGAAACGGACGGCGTCACGGACGTGACGGACCCAGTACTCCGCCGAGCACAGCTCCTCAGCAGACGCGACCTCACCCGTCACATTGGAGACCACCGGGATACGCGGGGCGGTGAACTCCAGCCCCTTCGCGACCTGCGCGAACTCCTCCAACATTCCGTCCATGTGCGAGGAGTGGAAGGCGTGGCTGACACGCAGCTGCTTGGTCTTCACACCCGAAGCGGCGAAACCCTCACTGATACGCGCCACGGCGTCAGCGTCACCGGAAATCACCACCGAGGTCGGACCGTTGACGGCCGCGACCGACACACCCGCAACACCCTCAAGCGCCGCCCGGACATCCTCCTCGGGAGCAGCGATGGACACCATCGCCCCACCCTGCGGCAACGCCTGCATCAGACGGGCACGAGCAGCAACCAGCGCCGCCGCGTCCGCCAGCGACAGCACACCCGCCACATGCGCGGCCGACAACTCACCAATCGAATGGCCAGCCACGAAGTCCGGGCGGATCCCCCACGACTCGGTGAGACGGAACAGCGCCACCTCGATCGCGAACAGCGCCGGCTGGGTGAACCCCGTCTGATCAATCAGCTCGGAGTCAGCGACGAAGATCACCTCACGCAGCGGCCGCTCCAGATGACGATCCAGCTCCACACAGACCGCGTCAAAAGCCTCCGCGAACACCGGGAACCGCTCACACAACTCCCGGCCCATACCGACCCGCTGCGAACCCTGACCCGTGAACAACACGGCCAGCCTGCCGCCACCGACCGCGCCCTGGACCACACCAGGCGCCACATCACCAGCGGCCAACGCCTCAAGCGCCGCACGGAACTCCGCACGATCCGAGGCCACCACCGCAGCCCGGTGCTCCAACCCAGCCCGCGACACCGCCAGCGAATAACCGACATCCGCCAGACGCACATCCGGCCGGGACTCAACGAACGCCGCCAGACGACGCGCCTGCCCCCGCAACGCCTCCGCACTCCGCGCGGACACCACCCACGACACCGCACCATCGGCGCTCGGCGCATCGACCGGTTCGGCGTCGGCGGTTGCCGGGACGCCTTCGAGGATGACGTGCGCGTTGGTGCCGCTGATACCGAAGGACGAGACGCCCGCTCGGCGCGGCTGGCCGGTCTCCGGCCAGGCCGTCTGCTCGGTCAGCAGCTCGACGGCGCCCGCCGACCAGTCGATGTGCGGCGACGGCTCATCGACGTGCAGGGTCTGCGGCAGCACACCGTGCCGCATCGCCATCACCATCTTGATGACACCCGCCACACCGGCGGCCGCCTGGGTGTGACCCAGGTTCGACTTCACCGAACCCAGCCACAACGGACGCTCCGGAGAGCGGTCCTTGCCGTAGGTGGCCTGGAGCGCCTGGGCTTCGATGGGGTCGCCCAGGGTGGTGCCGGTGCCGTGCGCCTCGACGACGTCCACCTGATCGGCGGAGAGCCGGGCATTGGCCAGCGCCTGGCGGATCACCCGCTGCTGCGACGGACCATTCGGCGCCGTCAGACCATTCGACGCACCATCCTGGTTGACCGCCGAACCCCGCACCACGGCCAGCACCCGATGACCGTTGCGCTCGGCATCCGACAACCGCTCCAGCACCAGCATGCCGACGCCTTCGCCCCAGCCGGTGCCGTCCGCCGCACCCGCGAAGGACTTGCAGCGGCCGTCAGAGGCCAGACCACGCTGCCGGCTGAACTCCACGAAGACGCCGGGGGTCGACATCACCGTCACGCCGCCCGCGAAGGCCATCGTGCACTCACCCTGGCGCAGTGCCTGCGCCGCCAGGTGGAGGGCGACCAGCGAGGAGGAGCAGGCGGTGTCGACGGTGACCGCGGGGCCTTCCAGGCCCAGCGTGTACGAGATCCGGCCCGTGGCGACGCTGCCCGAGCTGCCGTTGCCGAGGTAGCCCTCCAGCCCCTCCGGGATCTCCCGCACCCGTGCGCCGTAGTCGTGGTACATCACGCCGGTGAACACGCCGGTGCGGCTGCCGCGCAGCGACTGCGGGTCGATACCGGCGCGCTCCAGCGCCTCCCAGGAGGTCTCCAGCAGCAGCCGCTGCTGCGGGTCCATCGCCAGCGCCTCACGCGGCGAGATCCCGAAGAACCCGGCATCGAACTCCGCCGCGTCGTAGAGGAATCCGCCCTCCTGGGCGTAGCTGGTGCCCGAGCGGCCCGGGTCGGAGTCGAAGAGCCCGTCCAGCTCCCAGCCACGGTCGGTGGGGAAGGCGGAGACGCCGTCGCCTCCGGTGGCAACCAGCTGCCACAGATCCTCCGGCGAGGTCACACCGCCCGGGTAGCGGCAGCTCATGCCGATGATCGCGATCGGATCGTCATCCGTTGCCGAGGCCGTGACGGCCGGAAGGAGTGCCGCCGCCTCCGGGGCGTCGCCCAGCAGCTCGGTCCGCAGCAGATCCGCGATCGCGGTCGGCGTGGGGTGGTCGAAGACCAGTGTGGCCGGCAGCCGGAGTCCGGTGTCCGCGATCAGCCTGTTGCGCAGCTCGACGGCGGTCAGCGAGTCGAAGCCGACTTCCTTGAACGCGCGCAGGGGCTGCACCGCGTCCGGTGAGCCGTGCCCGAGGACAGCCGCCACGTGACCACGGACGAGGTCGAGCAGTACGCGCTCACGGTCGGGCCCGGGAGTGGCCAGGAGTCGTTCCTTCAACCCGCCGTCCTGGGCGCGGCCGGCTTCGGCGATGCGCCGGGCCGAGGTGCGAACCAGGGAGCGCAGCACTGACGGGAGAGCCGCCTGACCGGCCAGCACGGAAGTGTTCAGGTGCACCGGAGCCAGTACGGCATCATCCGCCGCGCGGGCGGCGTCGAGGAGGGCCAGGCCATCGGATTCCGACAGCGGACGCAGACCCGCACGCGTCATCCGCGAGACGTCCGCTTCGGAGAGGCCGCCGGTCATGCCGCTGTTGTGGGCCCACAGGCCCCAGGCGAGCGACTGCCCCGCCAGGCCCAGGCCGCGGCGGTGCTGCGCCAGCGCGTCCAGGAAGGCGTTGGCGGCGGCGTAGTTGCCCTGCCCGGACGCGCCCAGCACACCCGCAGCCGAGGAGAAGAGGACGAAGGCGGACAGGTCGAGGTCGCGGGTCAGCTCATGCAGGTTCAGCGCGGCGTCGACCTTCGGCCGCAGCACCGTCTCCAACCGCTCCGGCGACAGCGACTCGATCACACCATCGTCAAGCACACCGGCGGTGTGGACGACTCCGGTCAGCGGATGCTCGACAGGGACCGTTTCCAGCAGCCCGGCCAGCGCCTCACGATCAGCCGCATCGCAGGCGGCGACCGTCACCTGAGCGCCCATCGCGGCGAGTTCATCGCGCAGCTCGGCCGCGCCCGGGGCGTCCAGGCCCCGGCGGCTGGTCAGCACCAGATGGCGAACGCCGTGCTCGGCCACCAAGTGCCGGGCCACCAGAGCACCCAAGGCACCCGTGCCACCGGTCACCAGCACCGTGCCGTCGGCATCCCAGCCAGCCGAATCGGACGACGAGGCGGCCATCGCACGCGTCAGACGCGGAACAGACACCGCACCCGCCCGCACCGCCACCTGCGACTCGCCCGAGCCCACAACCGACGGCAGGACGGCCATCGACGTCTCGTCCTCGTCCAGGTCGACCAGGACGAACCGGTCCGGGTTCTCCGACTGCGCCGAACGCACCAGACCCCATACGGCGGCGTGCGCCAGGTCGGCGACACCCTCGCCCTCGTCCACGGCGACCGCGCCACGGGTCACCAGCACCAGACGCGAGGAAGCAAACCGCTCATCGCCCAGCCACTGCTGCACCAGCCCCAGAACGCGACCGGTCGCACTCCGCACATCCGCGGCACTGGAACCACCGGACAGGCACGGCACCAACACCACACCCGGCACCTCACCACCAGCACCCAACGCACCAAGATCAGAGGCGACCTCACCCACGCCCAACGACGCCGGCAGACCAGAAACACCATCGCCCGAACCCAGCACCGCCCACCGCTCAGCGGCGGGCTCCGAGGTGGCCGGCAGCGCCAGGGGCTGCCAGTCCATCCGGTACAGCGACTGCTGCTGCCCGCTCGCGAGCTGGTCACGGGATACGGGGCGCAGTACGAGGGAATCGACCTCGGCGACCGGCGCTCCGGTGCCGTCACTGACCGTCAGGGAGACCGCCTCGGCGCCGGCCGGGGCGAGCCGTACCCGCAGAACGGACGCGCCGACGGCGTAGAGCTGCACGCCGCCCCACGAGAACGGCAGGCGCGCGCCACCGGGGCCCTGAAGACCGTCGGCGCCCATGGCGTGGAGGACGGAGTCGAGGAGGGCCGGGTGCAGACCGAAACGGTCGGCCTCGGAGCTCACCACATCCGGCAACGCGACCTCGGCGAAGGTCTCCTCACCACGCCGCCACACCGAACGCAGCCCCTGGAACGACGGCCCATACGCCAGACCCGCATCCGCGAACCGCTCATACAAGCCGGCAATGTCCACCGCCTCCGCACCCACCGGAGGCCACTCCACCAAACCAACCGACGATCCCACAGCACCACCAGCGACCAACGACCCACTGGCATGCCGCGTCCACGGCTCCTCAACCCCCGACTCAGCCGAGCGCGAGTAGAACGCGAACTCGCACCGGCCGCTCTCATCGGCCGCCGACACGGAGATCTGAAGCTGCACCGCACCCTGCTCGGGCAAGACCAGAGGAGCCTCGAGCGTCAGCTCCTCCACACGATCACAGCCGACTCGGTCGCCGGCCTGAAGGGCCAGTTCCACGAAGGCGGTGCCGGGCAGCAGTGCCGAGCCCATCACCTCATGGTCGGCGACCCAGGGGTGGGTGCGGAGCGACAGCAGGCCGGTCAGCAGCAGCCCGTCGTCGTTGGCCAACGACATGGCCGCGCCAAGCAGCGGGTGATCGGCGGCGTTGAGTCCGGCCGCGGTGACGTCACCCGACGAAGGAGCGGGGTCCTTGGGCCAGTAGTGCTGGTGCTGGAAGGCGTAGGTGGGCAGGTCGACCCGGCGCGCGCCGGTACCGGCGAAGACCGCCTCCCAGTCGGCGGCGACACCATCGACGTACAGCTGCCCGAGGGCCGCCAGCAGCGTCTGCTCCTCGGCACGGTCACGACGCAGGACCGGAACGAGAGTCGCCTCGCTGTCCTCGGACAGGCACTCCCGGGCCATCGCCGAGAGCGTCCCGTCCGGACCCAGCTCCAGGAAGCGCGTGACGCCCTGGGCCTCCAGCGTGCGCACACCAGCGGCGAACAACACCGCTTCCCGCACATGGCGGACCCAGTACTCCGCCGAGCACAGCTCCTCAGCAGACGCGACCTCACCCGTGACATTGGAGACCACCGGGATACGCGGGGCGGTGAACTCCAGCCCCTTCGCGACCTGCGCGAACTCCTCCAACATCCCGTCCATGTGCGACGAGTGGAAGGCGTGGCTGACGCGCAGCCGCTTGGTCTTCACACCCGAAGCGGCAAACTCCCCCACGACCCTGGTCACGGTGTCGGCGTCACCGGAGATCACCGCGGACGCGGGGCCGTTGACGGCCGCGACCGACACACCCGCAACGCCATCGAGCGCCGCGCGGACGTCCTCCTCGGGAGCAGCGATGGAGACCATCGCCCCGCCCTGCGGCAACGCCTGCATCAGACGGGCACGAGCACCAACCAGCGCCGCAGCAACCGCCAGCGACAGCACACCCGCCACATGCGCGGCCGACAACTCACCGATGGAGTGCCCGGCCACGAAGTCCGGGCGGATCCCCCACGACTCGGTGAGACGGAACAGCGCCACCTCGATCGCGAACAGCGCCGGCTGGGTGAACCCCGTCTGATCCAGCAACTCCGCATCAGACGCGAAGATCACCTCACGCAGCGGCCGCTCCAGATGACGATCCAGCTCCACACAGACCGCGTCAAACGCCTCCGCGAACACCGGGAACCGCTCACACAACTCCCGGCCCATACCGACCCGCTGCGAACCCTGACCCGTGAACAACACGGCCAGCTTCCCGGAACCCGCAACGCCCTCGACCACGCCCGCCGGGGTCTCGCCAGCGGCCAGCGCCTCCAGGGCCGCACGGAACTCCGCACGGTCGGAGGCCACCACCGCGGCCCGGTGCTCCAGCCCAGCCCGCGACACCGCCAGCGAATAGCCGACATCCGCCACACTCACGTCAGAACGGGACTCCACGAACGCGGCCAGACGCCGCGCCTGCCCCCGCAACGCCTCCGCACTCCGCGCGGACACCACCCACGGCACGACCGGGCGTACATCCCCGGCGGGCCGCTCCGCCGGGGGCTCAGTCTCGGCAGGTGCCGGGGCGCCTTCGAGGATGACGTGGGCGTTGGTGCCGCTGACGCCGAAGGAGGAGACACCGGCGCGGCGGGGCTGGCCGGTCTCCGGCCAAGCCACCTGCTCGGTCAGCAGGCGCACCGCGCCCGCCGACCAGTCCACCTTCGTGGACGGCTCGTCGACGTGGAGGGTCTGCGGCAGCACACCGTGCCGCATCGCCATCACCATCTTGATGACACCCGCCACACCAGCCGCGGCCTGCGTGTGGCCCAGGTTCGACTTCACCGAACCCAGCCACAGCGGACGGCCCTCGGCACGCTCCCGCCCATAGGTCGCCAGCAGCGCCTGCGCCTCGATCGGGTCACCGAGCGACGTCCCGGTGCCATGCGCCTCGACCGCGTCCACCTGGTCAGCGGAGAGCCGGGCGTTGGTCAGCGCCTGCTGGATCACCTGCTGCTGGGCGGGGCCGTTGGGCGCGGTCAGGCCGTTGGACGCGCCGTCCTGGTTGACGGCCGAGCCACGGATGACGGCCAGCACCGGGTGACCGTTGCGCTGCGCGTCCGACAGCCGCTCCAGCAGGAGCATGCCGACGCCCTCGGCCATGGCGGTGCCGTCGGCGGCGTCGGCGAACGCCTTGACCCGGCCGTCGAGGGCCAGTCCGCGCTGGCGGCTGAACTCCTGGAAGATGCTGGGCGTGCCCATCACGGTGACGCCGCCGGCCAGCGCCAACGTGCACTCGCCCTGGCGCAGCGCCTGGCCCGCCAGGTGCATGGTCACCAGCGAGGACGAGCAGGCGGTGTCGACGGTGACCGCCGGCCCCTCCAGACCCAGGGTGTACGACACCCGGCCCGACAGCACGCTGGCCACGGCGCCGGTCATCAGGTAGCCGTCGAACTCGTCGGACGACCGTTCCATGCAGGCCGCGTAGTCCTGGCCGTTGGTGCCGGCGAAGACGCCGATCCGGCTGCCGCGTACGGACTGCGGGTCGATACCGGCGCGCTCCAGCGCCTCCCAGGACGCCTCCAGCAGCAGCCGCTGCTGGGGGTCCATGGCCACGGCCTCACGCGGCGAGATCCCGAAGAACTCGGCGTCGAATCCGGCGGGGTCGTCGAGGAAACCGCCCTGCCGCACATAGCTGGTGCCCGGGTTGTCGGGGTCCGGGTCGAACAGCCCGTCCAGGCCCCAGCCACGGTCCGCCGGGAAATCCGAAATGCCGTCACCGCCGGTGGCGAGCAGCTGCCACAGCTCCTCGGGGGTGCTGACACCGCCCGGGAAACGGCAGCTCATGCCGACGATAGCGATCGGCTCCTGATCCCTGGCGTCCAGCACACGCAGCCGCTCGTGCGCCTGCTCAAGGTCAGCCGTTACTCGCTTGAGGAAGTAACGAAGCTTTTCTTCATTCCCCATCAAAATCTCCGTACTTGGGAACTCGACACGTCACAGCAGAAGAGAGCGGTGAGGTCAAGAAATTCCGAACTTCTTGCTGAGCAGGTCGAACATCTCGTCATCCGTGGCCGACTGGAGGTCGTCGGTCTCACTCGGCCCGGCCTCCAGGTCGCCCGGCTCCCGCCACTGCGAGACCAGCGCCTGCATGCGCATCATGATCCGGGTGCGCACGGAGTTGTCGGGTTCCATCCCCAGGAGCGCGGTCTCCAGCTTTTCGAACTCCTCCAGAGCGGCGGACGATCCTTCGCCACCCTCGCCCGCGTCCGGGTCGAGTTCCCGCACCAGGTAGTCGGCCACGGCCTCCGGGTTCGGGTAGTCGAAGACGAGGCCGGTCGGCAGGCGCAGGCCGGTGAGGGCACCGAGCCGGTTGCGCAGTTCGACGGCGGTGACCGAGTCGAGCCCGAGCTCGCGGAAGGCCCGGTCGCCTCGGATGGCCCCCTGCGAGGTGTATCCGAGTACGGCGGCCGCCTGGGCGCGCACCGCCTCGACCAGCAGCGCACGTCGCTGCTCCGCCGGGGTGTTCGCCAGCTGCGCCGCCAGCTCGGGCACCTGCGTGGCCGCTTCGGTGCCGGTGCCGGTAGCGGTGTCGGTTCCGGAGCCGCGCAGTCGGCGCACTTCCTCGATGCCGCTGATGAACGGGTTCGGCCGGCCGGCGGTCAGGGCGACGGCGAAGCGTTCCCAGGTGACGTCAGCGATCATGACGCAGGTGTCGTCGTGCTCCAGGGCCCGCCGCAGGGCGGCCGTGGTGAGACCGGGGTCCATCGCGGGCAGCCCGTGCCGGTCCAGCAGTTCGCCGAACGAGCCCTCGGCCATACCGTCGCCGTCCCAGGCGCCCCAGGCCACCGAGGTGGCCGGCAGGCCGCGGCTCCGGCGGTGGTGCGCCAGCGCGTCCAGGTAGGCGTTACCGGGCGCGTAGTTGCCCTGCCCCGAGGCGCCGATGGTGCCGGCGACCGAGGAGAAGAGCACGAACGCGGACAGGTCCATGTCCTGGGTGAGCTCGTGCAGGTTCACCGCACCGCCCACCTTGACCCGCAGGGCCCGGTCCAGCTGCTCGGGCGTCAGCGAGTCCACCAAGCTGTCGTCGAGGACCGCGGCGGTGTGCACCACCGCGGTGAGCGGGTGCTCGGCCGGCACCGAGTCGAGGAGCCGTGCGAGGGCTTCCCGGTCGGTGACGTCGCAGCGGGCCACGGTGGTGCGGGTGCCGCTCTCGGCGAGTTCGGCCTCCAGCTCCGCGACGCCGGGTGCCTCGGGGCCGCGCCTGCTGACCAGCAGCAGGTGATCGGCGCCCGCACGGGCCAGCCAGCGTGCGGTGTGGGCGCCCAGCGCGCCGGTGCCACCGGTGATCAGCACGGTGCCGGAGGGCTGCCAGTCCCGCACCGCCGGGGCCGCGCCCAGCGGGGCACGCTCCAGCCTGCGGCCGAAGACCCCCGACGTACGGACCGCGAGCTGGTCCTCGTCGGCCCTTCCGGCCAGCACCCCGCACAGCAGGGTCCGGCTCCGCTCGTCCAGCGTCTCCGGCAGGTCGACCAGGCCGGCCCACCGCTCGGGGTGCTCCAGACCGGCGACCCGGCCGAAGCCCCAGACCAGGGCCTGGGCAGGGCTGGTGACGGGGTCGGCAGGGCTGACACCGACGGCGCCTCGGGTCGCGCTCCACAGCGGTGCCTCGATCCCCGCGTCGCCGAGCGCCTGGACGAGCGCCACGGTCAGGGCGAAGCCGGCCGGCGTGTCCGGGTGCTCCTTCAGCGGCTGCTCGGCGAGCGCCAGCATCGACAGCACGCCGGTGAAGGCGGACGCCTCGCCGCGGAGCGGGTCAGCGCCGTCCTGATCGGCGCTGGAAGCCAGGCCGGTGAGGCGCTCGGCCAGGGCCGTGCGATCGAGGTCGGCTTCGGTCAGCTCGGCCGTGACGACGCGGACGCCGTGCGCGGTCAGCGCCTCGATGGCGCCGCTGACGGTTCCGTCGTGCTGGTGGCCGGTCGCCGTCAGCACGAGCCAGGTCCCGGACAGCGCACCCTGCGGTGTGCCGGGGAGCGGCTGCCAAGTGGTGTGGTACCGCCAGGAGTCCGCCACTTCCTGCTCGCGGTGGCGCCGCCGCCAGGATGACAGGGCGTGCACCAGCGGGCTCAGCGCGGACTGCGCGTCGTCGCTGTCGATCGCCAGCGTGCCGGCGAGCGCGGCGACATCCTCGCTCTCGACCGCCTCCCAGAAACGGGTCTCCGCGGCCCCCGCGCTCTGCCCGGCGACGGGCTCGGGCTCCGGAGCGGAGGCGTCCAGCCAGTAGCGCTGGCGCTGGAAGGGGTAGGTGGGCAGGTCGACCCGGCGGGCCTCGCTGTGGTTGAACAGCGATGTCCAGTCGACGTCGACTCCGTGCGCGTGTGCCTGGGCCAGCGAGGTCAGCAGCCGCTCCCGGCCGCCTTCACCACGCCGCAGGGTACCGACGGTCACCACCGGCCGGTCGGCCGTCTCCGCCGTCTCCTGCACCCCCATCAGCAGCACCGGATGCGCGCTGACCTCGATGAACGCACCATGGCCCTCGTCAAGGAGCGTGCTGACAGCGTCGGCGAACTCCACCGTCTGCCGCAGATTGCGATACCAGTACCCGGCATCCAGACCGGAGGTGTCGATCCGGGTGCCGGTGACGGAGGAGTAGAACGGGATACGGACGCTGCGCGGCTCAACCGGCGCCAGGATCTCCAGCAGACGGTCTTCGATCTGCTCGACCTGGGCCGAGTGCGAGGCGTAGCCCATCGGCACCGAACTTGTCCGGGCGCCTGCGGCCTTCCACTCACTCTGCAGGGCCTGCACCGTCTCGCGGTCTCCGGAGACGACCACCGAGCCGGGGCCGTTGACCGCTGCCACCGACACCGCGTCACCGAACTCGGCAATACGCTCGGTGACTTCCTCCAGCGGCAGCGCCACCGACAGCATCACCCCGTCGCCCGGCAGATCGGTCAGCAGCCGGCCACGCAGCGCGATGATCCGGGCACCATCCTCCAGACTCAGCGCACCCGCCACACACGCGGCGGCAATCTCACCCTGCGAGTGACCCACCACCGCAGCAGGCTCCACACCATGGGACTGCCACACCGCGGCCAGCGACACCATGATCGCCCACATCACCGGCTGGACCACATCCACCCGATCCAGCCACGCACCCGACTCATCCCGAACCGTGTCCAGCAACGACCAGTCCGTGAACGGAGCAAGCGCCGCCGCACACTCCGCCATACGAGCGGCGAACACCGGCGAGGACTCCAGCAACTCCACCGCCATACCGGCCCACTGCCAGCCCCCACCAGGGAAGACGAAGACAGCACCACCGGAGGCATCCGCCTCGGCACGGACCACACCAGGGGCATCACTGCCCTCAGCGAGCGCAACCAGCGAACACAAGGCGGACTCACGGTCCTCGGCGAGCACCACCGAACGGTGCCGGAACACCGACCGCGACGTCACCAGCGAATAGCCCACATCCACCGAACCCAGCCCCGGCCGCTCCCCGACGAAAGCCGCCAACTGCCCAGCCTGCGCCCGCAACGCCTCCGCACTACGCGCCGACAACACCCACGGCACGAGGACCGCAGGAGCAACCGCGTCCTCTGGCTGCTCGGGGGCCGGAACACCTTCCAGGATGACGTGGGCGTTGGTGCCACTGACACCGAAGGACGAGACACCCGCCCTGCGCGGCCGGCCCGTCTCGGGCCACTCCACCGACTCGGTCAGCAACTCGACCGCGCCCGCCGACCAGTCCACATGCGGCGTGGGCTCATCGACGTGCAGGGTCTGCGGCAGCACACCGTGCCGCATCGCCATCACCATCTTGATGATCCCGGCGACACCGGCCGCCGCCTGCGTGTGACCCAGGTTCGACTTGACCGAGCCCAGCCACAGCGGACGGTCCTCGGGGCGGTTCTGCCCATAGGTCGCCAGCAGCGCCTGCGCCTCGATCGGGTCACCGAGCGTGGTGCCGGTGCCGTGCGCCTCGACCGCGTCCACCTCGTCGGCGGAGAGCCGCGCGCCGGCCAGCGCCTGCTGGATCACCCGCTGCTGCGAGGGACCATTCGGCGCCGTCAGACCATTGGACGCACCGTCCTGGTTGATGGCACTGCCCCGGACGACGGCCAGCACCGGGTGGCCGTTGCGCTGAGCGTCGGAGAGCCGCTCCACGAGCAGCATGCCCGCACCCTCGGCCCAGCCGGTGCCGTCCGCGGCACCCGCGAACGCCTTGCAGCGACCGTCCCCGGCGAGACCGCCTTGGCGGCTGAACTCCACGAACACATCCGGCGTCGAGAGCACGGTCACACCGCCGACCAGCGCCATCGAGCACTCACCCTGGCGCAGCGACTGCGCCGCCAGGTGCAGGGCGACCAGCGAGGACGAGCAGGCCGTGTCCACCGTCACCGCCGGGCCCTCCAGGCCCAGCGTGTATGCCACCCGGCCGGTGGCGACACTGCCCGCGCTGCCGTTGCCGACGTAGCCCTCGACACCGTCCGGGACGGAAGTCAACCGCGCACCGTAGTCGTGGTACATCACGCCCGCGAAGACGCCGGTACGGCTGCCGCGCACCGACAGCGGATCGATACCGGCCCGCTCGAACGCCTCCCAGGAGGTTTCGAGGAGGAGGCGCTGCTGCGGGTCCATCGCCAGCGCCTCACGCGGCGAGATCCCGAAGAACTCCGCATCGAAGTCCGCCGCGTCGTAGAGGAATCCGCCACTTAGCGTGGTGGAGGTCCCGTGCCGCTGACGGTCCGGGTCGTGCAGGCCGTCCAGCACCCAGCCACGGTCAGTGGGGAAGGCGGAGACCGCGTCTCCGCCGGCCGACACCAGCTGCCACAGCTCCTCCGGGGAGGTGACCCCGCCCGGGTAGCGGCAGCCCATGCCGACGATCGCGATCAGGTCGTCGTCCGTGGCGGCAGCGACCGGAACCGGCGTCGCCGGGCCGGATTCCGGCGCGGAATCCAGCAGCTGGCCCTGGAGGAAGCCGACCAGGGCCTCCGCCGTCGGGTAGTCGAAGACCATGGTGGCGGGCAGGCGCAGCCCGGTGACGGCGCTGAGCCGGTTACGCAGTTCGACGGCGGTCAGCGAGTCGAAGCCCAGCTCGCGGAAGGCCCGCGTCGACTCGATGCCTCCGCCGGACGTATGGCCGAGGACGGCCGCCGCGTTCGTCCGCACCAGGTCCAGAAGGACGCGGTGGGCTTCCGTGCCGGAGAGACCCGCCAGCTGCTGCCGGAGCGCCGACGCACCGGACTCCGCTCCCGCCGCGGACGCGGCACTGCGCCGGGCAGGCTCCCGAACCAACCCGCGCAGCAGTGCGGGCAGACCGACAGCGCCTGCCTGGGCGCGAAGCGCCGCGGTGTCGAGGCGCACCGGCGCCACCACGGCCTCGTCGGCCGCGCAAGCACCGTCGAACAGGGCCAGGCCCTGCTCGGTGGAGAGCGGGCTCAGCCCCATACGGGTCAGGCGCCGCAGATCCTCGTCATCGAGGTCGCCGGTCATGCCGCTGGCCTGGGCCCACAGGCCCCAGGCCAGCGACTGGCCCGTCAGACCCTCCGCACGACGCTGCTCAGCCAACGCGTCCACGAACGCGTTCGCCGCCGCGTAGTTGCCCTGCCCCGAGGCGCCGAGAAGCCCGGCCGCGGAGGAGAAGAGGACGAACGCGGACAGGTCAAGGTCGCGGGTCAGCTCGTGCAGGTTCAGCGCGGCGTCGACCTTCGGCCGCAGCACCGTCTCCAACCGCTCCGGAGACAGCGACTCGATCACACCATCGTCAAGCACACCGGCGGTGTGGACGACTCCGGTCAGCGGATGCTCGGCGGAGATGGCGCCCAGCAGACCGGCCAGCGCCTCACGATCAGCCGCGTCACAGGCAGCCACCGTCACCTGAGCGCCCAGTTCGACCAGCCCATCGCGCAGCTCGGCCGCGCCCGGAGCGTCCAAGCCCCGGCGGCTGGTCAGCACCAGATGCCGCACCCCGTGCTCGGCCACCAAGTGCCGGGCCACCAACGCACCCAGAGCACCCGTACCACCGGTCACCAGAACCGTGCCATCGACATCCCACACAGCGGAAGCGGAATCAGACGACGCGGGGGCCGTCGCACGCGCCAGGCGTGGAACACGCACCGCACCCGCCCGCACGGCCACCTGCGGCTCACCCGAGCCCACAACCGACGGCAACACCAGCGCCGAAGCCTCGTCGCCGTCCACATCCACCAGGACGAACCGGTCCGGGTTCTCCGACTGCGCCGAACGCACCAGACCCCACACGGCAGCGTGCGCCAGGTCGGCGACGCCCTCGCCCTCGTCCACGGCAACCGCACCCCGCGTCAGCACCACCAGACGCGAAGACGCAAACCGCTCATCGCCCAGCCACTCCTGCACCAACCCCAGAACGCGACCGGTCACACTCCGCACATCCGCGGCACCGGAACCACCGGACAGGCACGGCACCAACACCACACCCGGCACCTCACCACCAGCACCCAACGCACCAAGATCCGAGGCGACCTCACCCACGCCCAACGACGCCGGCAGACCAGAAGCCTCCGAACCCAGCACCGCCCAACCAGCAGCACCAGCACCAGCAGCCTCAGCCACCGACACCGGCAGCGACTGCCAGTCCACCCGGTAGAGGGGCAGGTCGGCGCCGCGCCGTGCGCCATCGAGCTGTTCTCGGGAAACCGGCCGCAGGGAAAGCGCGTCGACGGAGGCCACCGGAGCACCGGTACCATCCGCGACCGCCAGCGTCACCGCTCCGTCGTCGACCGGCGAGATGCGCACCCGCAGTTCGGAGGCGCCGGAGGCGTGCAGGGAGACGCCTCGCCACTCGAACGGAAGCCGCGCCTCCCCGGAGTTCTCCAGCGCGAAGGCGTGCAGTGCGGAGTCGAGCAGGGCGGGGTGCAGACCGAAGCGGCCAGCTTCCGCCACCGCGTCCTCGGGCAGCGCGAGCTCGGCGAAGAGGTCGTCGCCGCGTCGCCACACCCGTCGCAGGCCCTGGAAGACATCGCCGTACACATAGCCGGCCGCGGCGAAGCGCTCGTAGGCGTCACCTGCGGCGACCTCCACGGCATCGGCCGGAGGCCATGCCGCGAGGTCGAAGGAGGCCGGCTTCACGTCAGCGGAGAGGACACCGCTGGCGTGGCGCGTCCATGCCTGCTCGTCGGCCGGAGCGGCTCCGCCCTCGACACGTGAGTGGATGGTCAGCGAGCGCCGGCCCGCTTCATCGGCCGCGCCGACCGCGAGTTGCAGCCGGACCCAGCCCTGCTCCGGGAGGGTCAGCGGTGCTTCGAGTGTCAGCTCCTCGACGCGTGCCCCGCCGAGCTCGTCGCCGGCACGGACCGCCAACTCCACGAAGGCGGTGCCGGGCAGCAGCACGGTGTCCATCACCGCGTGGTCCGCGAGCCAGGCGTGGCTGTGCAGAGAGAGGCGTCCGGTGAACAGATACGTGTCCGCGTCGGCCAGGCCGATGGCGGCGCTCAGCAGCGGGTGGTCGGCCGGGGTCAGCCCCGCCGAACCGATGTCTCCCGCGCCGGGTGCGGCGTCGAGCCAGTAGCGCTGGCGCTGGAAGGGGTACGTCGGCAGGTCGACCCGGCGTGCGCCGGTGCCCGCGAACACCGACGCCCAGTCCACCTCGACGCCCTGGGTGTACGCCTCCGCCAACGACGTCAACAGCCGCTGCCAACCACCCTCCTCACGACGCAGCGTGCCGACGGTGACCACCGGACGGTCCACGGCATCCGCGGTCTCCTGCACACCCATCAGCAAGACGGGGTGCGCGCTGGTCTCGATGAACGCGCCATGACCCTCATCCAGCAGCGTCTCAGTCGCCTTCGCGAACTCCACCGTCTGCCGCAGATTCCGATACCAATACCCGGCATCCACACCAGTGGTATCGATACGGGCACCGGTCACCGAGGAATAGAACGGGATACGGCCGGCCTGAGGCTGGATCGGGGCCAGCACCTCCAACAAACGGTCCTCAATCTCCTCCACCTGCGCCGAGTGCGAGGCGTAATCCACCGGCACCAACCGCGCCCGAACACCCTCAGCCTCCCACCCCGACTGAAGCTCCAACAGCACGCTGCGCTCACCGGAAACCACCACCGAGCCCGGGCCGTTGACCGCAGCCACCGACACCCGCTCACCGAACTCACCGATCCGCTCGGTGACCTGCTCCACCGGCAACGCCACCGACAGCATGCCGCCATCACCACTGAGGTCCAGCAGCAACCGACTCCGCAACGCCACAACCCGAGCAGCATCCTCCAAGCTCAGCGCACCAGCCACAGCCGCCGCGGCGATCTCACCCTGCGAGTGACCCACCACCGCCGCCGGCTCCACACCATGGGACTCCCACACCGCGGCCAGCGACACCATCACCGCCCACAACACCGGCTGAACAACATCAACCCGCTCCAGCCACACACCCGACTCGTCCCGAACCGTGTCCAGCAACGACCAGTCAGTAAACGGAGCAAGAGCCGCCGCACACTCACCCATACGAGCCGCGAACACCGGCGAAGCCTCCAACAGCTCCACCGCCATACCCAGCCACTGCGAACCCTGACCCGGGAAAACAAACACCACACCACCAGGAGAGCCCGACACCCCCCGCACGGCCTGGGCGGTGGCCTGGTCGTTGAGGAGAGCGGTCAGCCCGCGAGCGAGTTCGTCGTGGTCGGAACCGAGCACCACCGCGCGGTGCTCCAGGTTGGCTCGGCCGGTCGCCAGCGAGAAGCCGGCGTCCGTCAGGTCCAGCCGCGGCCGGTCCGCAGCGAAGGAAGCCAGCTGCTCGGCCTGCGCCCGGAGCGCCTCCGCGCTGCGCGCCGACAGCACCCACGGCACCACGCCAGCGCTTCCGGCCGCCGGAGCGGTCGCGTCCTCGGACCGCTCGGCAGCCGCAACGCCTTCCAGAATGACGTGGGCGTTGGTGCCACTGACACCGAAGGACGAGACACCCGCCCTGCGCGGCCGGCCCGTCTCGGGCCAGGCGATCTGCTCGGTCACCAACTCGACGGCACCCGCCGACCAGTCCACCTTCGACGAGGGCTGGTCCACGTGGAGGGTCCGCGGCAGCACACCGTGCCGCATCGCCATCACCATCTTGATGATCCCGGCGACACCGGCCGCGGCCTGCGTGTGACCCAGGTTCGACTTCACCGAGCCCAGCCACAGCGGACGGTCGTCCGGACGGCCCTGGCCATAGGTCGCCAGCAGCGCCTGCGCCTCGATCGGGTCACCGAGCGTGGTGCCGGTGCCGTGCGCCTCGACCGCGTCCACCTGATCGGTGGAGAGCCGCGCGGCGGCCAGCGCCTGCTGGATCACCCGCTGCTGCGAGGGACCGTTCGGCGCCGTCAGACCACTGCTGGCACCATCCTGGTTCACCGCCGAACCCCGCACCACGGCCAGCACCCGATGGCCGTTGCGCTCAGCGTCCGACAACCGCTCCAGCACCAGCATGCCGACACCCTCGGCCCAGCCCGTGCCATCAGCCGAATCCGAGAAGGACTTACAACGGCCGTCCGCCGCCAGACCCCGCTGGCGGCTGAACTCCACGAAGACACCCGGCGTCGACATCACGGTGACACCACCGGCCAGCGCCATGGTGCATTCGCCCTGCCGAAGGGCCTGGCAGGCCAGGTGCAGGGTGACCAGCGAAGAGGAGCACGCGGTGTCGACCGTGAGCGCGGGGCCCTCCAGACCCAGGGTGTAGGCCACCCGGCCCGACACCACACTGCTGGCGCTGCCGTTGCCGAGGAAGCCCTCAAGTCCTTCCGGCACCTCATGCAGCCGCGCGCCGTAGTCGTGGTACATCACGCCCGCGAAGACGCCGGTGCGGCTGCCGCGCACCGACAGCGGATCGATACCGGCCCGCTCCAGCGCCTCCCAGGAGGTCTCCAGCAGCAGCCGCTGCTGCGGGTCCATCGCGAGCGCCTCGCGCGGCGAGATCCCGAAGAACCCGGCGTCGAACTCGGTCGCGTCGTGCAGGAATCCACCCTCACGCACATAGCTCGTGCCGGTGCGGTCCGGGTCCGCGTCGAAGAGGCGGTCGATCTGCCAACCACGGTCGGACGGGAACTCCGAGATCCCGTCCCCGCCCGCTGCCAGCAGCTCCCACAGCTCCTCCGGGGAGGTGACCCCGCCCGGATAGCGGCAGCTCATCCCCACGATGGCGATCAGGTCGTCGTCCGTGCCGGTCGACTGCGACGGGGTCGGAAGCAGCGGACCCCGGGCCTCGCCGACCAGCTCCTCCCGCAGATGCTCCGCGAGGGCGATGGGCGTCGGGTAGTCGAACAGCAGCGTCGGGGGCAGCCGCAGGCCGGTGGCCGAGCCCAGCGCGTTGCGCAGTTCGACCGCGGTCAGCGAGTCGAAGCCCGCGTCCAGGAAGCCCAGACGGGCGGGGATGGCGTCCGCGCCGGCGTGGCCGAGCACGGCCGCTGCTCGCGTACGGACCAGGTCGAGCAAGACCCGGTCCCGTTCCGCGGCGGATGCCTGGGCCAGTCGCCCCATCAGCTTCTCGGCGTCGGCCCCGCCCGTGCTCGCACCAGCACCGGCATGGGCGGTGCGGCGTGCCGGGGTACGGACCAGGGAACGGAGAACCGCGGGCAGCCCGGCCTGCGCCGCGAATCCGGCCGGGTCCAGGTGGATCGGAGCCAGGACCGCATCGCCCGCCGTGAGGGCGGCGTCCAGCAGCGCCAGGCCATCGGACTCCGACAGCGGACGCAGACCCGCACGCGTCATCCGCGAGACGTCCGCCTCAGAGAGACCACCGGTCATGCCACCGGCCTGAGCCCACAGGCCCCAGGCGAGCGACTGCCCCGCCAGGCCCAGGCCGCGGCGGTGCTGCGCCAGCGCGTCCAAGAAGGCGTTCGCCGCAGCGTAGTTGCCCTGCCCCGAGGCGCCGAAGAGCCCGGCCGCGGAGGAGAAGAGGACGAACGCGGACAGGTCAAGGTCGCGGGTCAGCTCGTGCAGGTTCAGCGCGGCGTCGACCTTCGGCCGCAGCACCGTCTCCAACCGCTCCGGCGAGAGCGACTCGATCACACCGTCATCCAGCACACCCGCGGTGTGAATCACCCCGGTCAGCGGATGCTCGGCGGAGATGCCGCCCAGCAGACCGGCCAGCGCCTCACGATCAGCCGCATCGCAGGCGGCGACCGTCACCTGAGCGCCCAGCGCGGCGAGTTCATCGCGCAGCTCGGCCGCGCCCGGAGCCTCCAGGCCCCGGCGGCTGGTCAGCACCAGATGCCGCACCCCGTGCTCGGCCACCAAGTGCCGGGCCACCAACGCACCCAGAGCACCCGTACCACCGGTCACCAGAACCGTGCCATCGACATCCCACACAGCGGAAGCGGAATCAGACGACGCGGGGGCCGTCGCACGCGCCAGACGCGGAACACGCACCGCACCCGCCCGCACCGCCACCTGCGACTCACCCGAGCCCACAACCGACGGCAGGACAGCCGCAGAAGCCTCGTCCCCGTCGATATCGACCAAGACGAACCGGTCCGGGTTCTCCGACTGCGCCGAACGCACCAGACCCCACACGGCAGCGTGCGCCAGATCCGCGACACCCTCACCCGCGTCCACGGCAACCGCACCCCGCGTCAGCACCACCAGACGCGAAGACGCAAACCGCTCATCGCCCAGCCACTCCTGCACCAACCCCAGAACGCGACCGGTCACACTCCGCACATCCGCGGCACTGGAACCACCGGACAGGCACGGCACCAACACCACACCCGGCACCTCACCACCAGCACCCAACGCACCAAGATCAGAGGCGACCTCACCCACGCCCAACGACGCCGGCAGACCAGAAACACCATCGCCCGAACCCAGCACCGCCCAACCAGCAGCACCAGCCTCAGCCACCGACAGCGACTGCCAGTCCACCCGGTAGAGCGACTGCTGCTGCGGGGTGGTGGCGAGGTCCTGGGGGGCGACCGGGCGCAGCACCAGGGACTCGACGGAGGCGACGAGGGCGCCGCGGGCGTCGGCCGCCTCGATCGAGAGGGTGTCCGTGCCGACCGACCGCAGGCGTACCCGCAGGGAGGTAGCGCCGGTGGCGTGGAGTGACACACCGGTCCAGGCGAACGGGAGGCGGGCGCCGCCGGTGTCCCGGACGAGCAGGCCGTCGCCCATGCCCACCGGGTGGAGGGCGGCGTCGAGCAGCGCGGGGTGCAGGCCGAAGAGAGGGGCGTCGGCCGTGGCGCTCTCCGGGAGGGCCACTTCGGCGTAGACGTCCTCGCCGCGTCGCCACACCCGTCGCAGTCCGCGGAACGTGGTGCCGTACAGGGTGCCGTTCTCGGCGAGGCGTTCGTAGACGCCGTCGATGTCGGCCTCGGTGGCCTCTGCCGGGGGCCAGGCTTCGAGGTCGGTGGCGGGGGTGCCGGGCTGGGCGGCCGCGAGGACGCCACCCGCGTGGTGGGTCCAGGGGCCGTCGGCGGTGGCGGTCGCCTGCCGGGAGTAGAGGTTGAACGGGTGGCGCCCGGAGTCGTCGGGGGCGCCGACCGAGATCTGGAGCTGCACCGCGCCCTGCTCGGGCAGGACCAGCGGGGCTTCCAGGGTCAGTTCGTCGATCCGGTCGCAGCCGACCTGGTCCCCGGCTCGTACGGCGAGTTCGAGGATCGCCGTGCCGGGGACGACGACGGCGCCGCCGATCCTGTGGTCGGCGAGCCAGGGGTGTGTCTCGACGCTGAGGCGTCCGGTGAACAGGTAGCCGTCGCCGTCGGCGAGACCGACGGCGGCGCCCAGCAGCGGGTGCTCGGCTCGTGCCAGGCCGGCTGCGGAGACGTCCCCGGCCTGGGTGGCGGAGGGCTTGGGCCAGTACTGCCGGCGCTGGAAGGCGTAGGTGGGCAGTTCGACGCGGCGGGCGCCGGTGCCGGCGTAGACGGCGTCCCAGTCGGGCGTGACGCCGTGGACGTGCAGTCGGCCGAGGGCGGTGAGGAGCGCGCGCTCCTCGGGCCGGTCGCGGCGCAGGGCCGGGACGAGGATGGCCTCGGATCCCTCGGTGAGGCAGTCGCGGGCCATGGCGGAGAGGGTGCCGTCCGGGCCGAGTTCCAGGAAGCGGGTGACTCCCTGGGCCTCCAGCGTGCGCACACCGGCGGCGAAGAGCACCGCTTCCCGCACGTGCCGGACCCAGTACTCCGCCGAGCACAGCTCCTCCGCCGTCGCGATCTTTCCGGTGACGTTGGAGACGACGGGGATGCGGGGCGCGTGGTAGGTGAGGATGTCGGCGAAGCGGCGGAAGTCCGCGAGCATCGCGTCCATGTGCGGCGAGTGGAAGGCGTGGCTGACGCGCAGCTGCTTGGTCTTCACGCCCGAGGCGGCGAAGCCCTCGCTGACGCGCGCCACGGCGTCGGCGTCGCCGGAGATGACCACGGAGGCGGGGCCGTTGACCGCGGCCACCGACACGCCGGCAACGCCGTCGAGCGCCGCCCGGACGTCCTCCTCGGGGGCGGCGACGGAGACCATGGCACCGCCCTGTGGGAGGCCCTGCATCAGGCGGGCGCGTGCGGCGACCAGGGTCGCGGCGTCCTTGAGCGAGAGCACGCCGGCCACGTGGGCGGCCGACAGTTCACCGATGGAGTGTCCGGCCACGAAGTCGGGGCGGATGCCCCAGGACTCGGCCAGCCGGAAGAGGGCGACCTCGATGGCGAACAGGGCGGGCTGGGTGTGTCCGGTCTGGTCCAGCAGGTCGGCATCGGATCCGAAGACGACCTCGCGCAGCGGCTGTCCGAGGAATCGGTCCAGCTCGGCGCAGACCGCGTCGAAGGCCTCCGCGAAGACGGGGAACCGCTGGTAGAGCTCCCGGCCCATGCCGAGCCGCTGGGCTCCCTGGCCGGTGAAGAGGACGGCGAGCTTGCCGGGGGCCACCGCGCCCTGGACCGTGCCGGCCGGCGTCTCGCCGGCGGCCAGCGCCTCGAGGGCGGTGCGGAACTCCTCGCGGTCGGCGGCCACCACGGCGGCCCGGTACTCGAAGGCGGTCCGGGTGGTCGCCAGCGAGTGGCCCACGTCGGCGAGGGAGAGGGTGGGCGAGGAGGCCAGGTGGGCGGCGAGGTTACCGGCCTGGGCGCGCAGTGCCTCGGTGCTCCGGGCGGAGAGCACCCAGGGCAGGGCCCAGGTGGCGTCGCCGAGCGGCGCGGGCGTCGGCTCCGCGTCGGCCGGCTGCGGCGTCTCGGGGGCGGTCGGGGCCTGTTCGAGGATGACGTGGGCGTTGGTGCCGCTCACGCCGAAGGAGGAGACGCCGGCGCGGCGGGGCTCGCCGCTCTCGGGCCAGGCCGTCTGCTCGGTCAGCAGCTCGACGGCGCCCGCCGACCAGTCGATGTGCGGCGACGGCTCATCGACGTGCAGGGTCTGCGGCAGCACACCGTGCCGCATCGCCATCACCATCTTGATGACACCCGCCACACCGGCGGCCGCCTGGGAGTGGCCGAAGTTGGACTTGATGGAGCCGAGCAGCAGCGGCCGGTCCTGCGGGCGGTCCTGGCCGTAGGTCTCCAGCAGGGCCTGGGCCTCGATGGGGTCGCCCAGGGTGGTGCCGGTGCCGTGCGCCTCGACGGCGTCCACCTGGCCGGCGGAGAGCCGGGCGTTGGCCAGCGCCTGGCGGATCACCCGCTGCTGCGACGGACCGTTCGGCGCCGTCAGGCCGTTGGACGCGCCGTCCTGGTTGACCGCCGAACCCCGCACCACGGCCAGCACCCGATGACCGTTGCGCTCGGCATCCGACAACCGCTCCAGCACCAGCATGCCGACGCCCTCGGCCCAGCCCGTGCCATCAGCCGCACCCGCGAAGGACTTGCAGCGGCCGTCGGCCGCCAGGCCGCGCTGCCGGCTGAACTCCACGAAGACGCTCGGGATCGCCATCACGGACACGCCGCCCGCCAGGGCCATGGTGCACTCGCCCTGGCGCAGCGCGTGGCAGGCCAGGTGGAGGGCGACCAGGGAGGAGGAGCAGGCGGTGTCGATGGTGACCGCGGGGCCTTCCAGGCCCAGGGTGTACGACGCCCGACCGGACACCACGCTGGGGGTGTTGCCGGTCATCAGGTAGCCCTCGACGTCCTCGGCGGACTGCCTGAGCAGGGTGGCGTAGTCCTGGCCGCTGGAGCCGACGAAGACACCGGTCCGGCTGCCGCGCAGCGACTGCGGGGTGATGCCGGCCCGCTCCAGCGCCTCCCACGCGGCTTCCAGCGACAGCCGCTGCTGCGGGTCCATCGCCAGTGCCTCGCGCGGCGATATGCCGAAGAACGTCGCGTCGAAGCCGTCCGCGTCGTGGATGAAGCCGCCCTCGCGGACGTAGCTGGTGCCCGGCCGGTCCGGGTCGGGGTCGAACAGCTCCTCCAGGTTCCACCCGCGGCCGGTCGGGAACGCGGACATCGCGTCCCGACCGGCGGTGACCAGCTGCCACAACTCATCGGGCGAGGTGACGCCGCCGGGGTAGCGGCAGCCCATGCCCACGATGGCGATCGGCTCCTGCGCCGTGTCCTCGATCTCCTTCAGGCGTGCGTGTGCCTGGTCGAGGTCGGCCGTGACCCGCTGGAGGTACTGGAGGAGCTTGTCTTCGTTTTCCATGGGTTGTGTCACCTGTGTGAGTGGTCGAGGAGGGCGGTCGAGCGGGTCGGTCAGCTGTTGCCGTACTTCTGGTCGATGTAGGCGAACAGCGACTCTGCGGTGACCGGTTTCCCGGATTCGTCGTCCGAGCTGGTGACACCAGTCGGGTTGGCGGACTCGGTGAGCTGCGTCAGCAGGGCTTGCAGGCGTTCCGCGAGGCCGGTGCGCGTGGGCTCGTCGGGGGTGGCCGAGGACAGTGCGGCCTCGAGCCGGTCCAGCTCCGCGAAGAGCGAGGCCGGGGTCTGGCCCGGTCCCTGCCCGGCGGGCCGGCCGGTTCCGCCGGCTGCGGCCGCTCCCTCGGGCAGCAGCTTGGCCGCGAGGTAATCGGCGAGCGCCGAGGGGTTGGGGTAGTCGAAGACCAGGGTCACCGGCCAGCGCTTGCCCGTGCTGGTGCCCAGCCGGTTGCGGAATTCGACGGCGGTGAGCGAGTCGAAGCCGAGTTCCCGGAAGGCCCGGTCGGGTTCGATCAGGTCCGGGGAGGAGTGTCCGAGGACCCCGGCCGCCTGGGTCCGCACCAGGTCGAGCAGTGCGGCGGTGCGCTCCGGTGCCGGGAGCGCGGTGAGGCGCTCCAGGAAGGTGGGCCCCTCGGCGGTCGCCGGTCCGCCGGCCGCCCGGCGCGGGCGTCGGCTGCCGCCGGCGATCGCCCGGAACAGGGCGGGGACCTGGCCGTCGGGGGTGCGCAGTGAGGCCACCTCGAGCGGCACGGCGACCATGAGCGACTCGTCCGAGGAGCCGGCGAGGTCGAACAGCTCCAGGCCCTGCTCGGAGGTGAGGAGCGCGGCGCCCTTCTTCTTGATACGGCTCAGGTCGGTCTCGCCGAGGTGGCCGGTCATGTCGCTGGCCTGGTCCCACAGTCCCCAGGCGACGGAGGTGGCGGGCAGTCCGCGGGCGCGGCGGTGCTGTGCCAGCGCGTCGAGGAAGGCGTTGGCCGCCGCGTAGTTGCCCTGTCCGGGGCTGCCGAAGGTGGAGGCCGCGGAGGAGAACAGGACGAAGGAGTCCAGGTCCAGGTGCTGGGTCAGCTCGTGCAGGTTGACGGCCGCGTCGACCTTCGGTCGCAGCACCACGTCGAGACGGTCCGGGGTCAGCGATTCGATGACGCCGTCGTCGAGGACGCCCGCGGCGTGGACGACACCGGTCAGCGGGTGTTCCGCGGGGACGGCTGCCAGCAGCTCGGCCACTGCCTGGCGGTCGGCGGTGTCGCAGGCGACCAGGTTGACCGTGGCGCCGGCGGCGGTGAGTTCGGCCAGCAGTTCACCGGCGCCGGGCGAGTCGGGTCCGCGGCGGCTGGTGAGCAGCAGGCTCCGCACGCCGTGCCGGGTGACCAGATGGCGGGCGAGCAGGGTGCCGAGGGTTCCGGTGGCGCCGGTGATCAGCACGGTGCCCTCGGGCGCGGGGGTGGACGGCAGGGTCAGTACGACCTTGCCGATGTGCCGCGCCTGGCTCAGGAACCGGTATGCCTCGGGGGCGCGCCGGATGTCCCAGGCGGTGACGGGCGGGGGGCTGAGCACGCCGCGCGCGAAGAGCTCCAGGATCTCCTCGAGCATCTGCCCGATCCGGGGCTGGCCGGCTTCGCCGAGGTCGAACGCCCGGTAGCGGACGCCCTCGTGGCGGGCGGCTATCTCGTCGGCGTCGCGGATGTCGGTCTTGCCCATCTCCAGGAACCGGCCGCCGCGCGGCAGCAGGCGCAGCGAGGCGTCGACGAGCTCCCCGGAGAGGGAGTCGAGCACCACGTCCATGCCCTGGCCGTCGGTGACGGCCAGGAACCGGTCCTGGAAGTCCGTGGTCCGCGAGGAGGCGATGTGCGCGTCGTCCAGGCCCAGGGAGCGGAGGGTGTCCCACTTGCCGGGGCTGGCGGTTCCGAAGACCTCCGCGCCGAGGTGGCGCGCCAGTTGCACGGCGGCCGTGCCGACTCCGCCGGCCGCGGCGTGGACCAGCACCGCCTGGCCCGGCCGCACACCGGCCAGGTCGGTGAGGGCGTAGTAGGCGGTCAGGAAGGTCACCGGCACGGAGGCGGCCTGGACGTACGACCAGTCGTCGGGCATCCGGGCGATGACCTTGCGGTCGGTGACGGCCACCGGGCCGAAGCCGCCGACGAACAGGCCCATCACCCGGTCGCCCGGGGCCAGGTCGGTGACGCCGGGGCCGACTTCGAGGACCACGCCGGCGCCTTCGCTGCCCATGGTCTGCTCGTTGGGCACGACGCCGAGGGCGAGCACCACGTCCCGGAAGTTGAGGCCGGCGGCGCGGACGGCGACCCGGACCTGGCCCTCGGTGAGCGGTGCCAGGGCCGCCGCGTTCTCCACGAGGGCGAGGTTGTCCAGGCTTCCCTTGACCGGGATGTCCAGCCGCCAGGCGGCGGCACCGGCGGGCGGGGAGAGCCGCGCTCCGGCACCGGCGGTGGCGCGGGCGAGCCGGGGTGCGCGCAGGGTGCCACGCCGGATGGCGAGCTGCGGCTCGTCCGTCCGGAGCGCGGCCGGCAGCACCGGGTAGGAGCTGTCCTGCCCGTCCACGTCGAGCAGCGCGAACCGTCCCGGGTGCTCGGACTGGGCCGACCGCAGCAGGCCCCAGACCGGGGCGTTGGCCAGGTCGGTGACGTGCTCGCCGCGTTCGGTGGCCACCGCCGCGCGGGTCACCAGCACCAGGCGGGAGGAGGCGAACCGGTCGTCGGCCAGCCATCCCTGCACCAGCGCGAGGGTGCGGTGGGTGGACGCCCGTACCGCGTCGGCGACGGTCTCGCCGCCGTGCGCGTCGAACGGCGGGGCGAAGACCAGCACGGCTTCGGGGACGGTGGTGCCCGCGGCGACGGCTGCCGCCAGGGACGCCAGGTCCGGGTAGCCGCTCACGTCGGCGAGGACCTTGCCCGCCTGCTCGGCGATGTCGCCGACCACGGCCCAGCGGCTCGCCTCGGGCGTCGCCCCCGGGGCGGCGTCACCGGTCGGCAGGGTGGTCCAGTCGACGCGGAACAGGGCGTCGTGGTGCGCGCTCGGCGCGGCGAGCTGGTCCAGCTCCACGGTGCGGAGCGTCAGCGCTTCCACGGTGGCCACCGGCCGGCCGGTGCCGTCGGCCACGGCCAGTGCGATGCCGTCGTCGTCGGCCGGCGACAGCCGGACCCGCAGGACCGAGGCGCCGGTGGCGTGCAGGGAGACCCCGCGCCAGGAGAAGGGCAGGCGGGCCTGGCCGCTGCCCGCCTCGGCGCTGAGCCCCTCCCCGAGGCCGATCGCGTGCAGGGCGGCGTCGAGCAGTGCGGGGTGCATGCCGTACCGCTCGGCGTCGGCGACCTCTTCCGGGAGGGCGACCTCGGCGAACACCTCGTCGCCTCGCCGCCATACCCGGCGCAGCCCCTGGAACGCCGGGCCGTAGCCGTAGCCGCGATCGCGCAGGTCGTCGTAGCAGCCGCTGACGTCCACGGCCTCCGCGTCCGCCGGCGGCCACACCAGGGCCTCGGCCGTGCGGGCGAGGTTGTCATCGGCGGATTCGGGGGCCAGCAGACCGCTGGCGTGCCGGGTCCAGGGCTGGTCGTCCGGGGCGTTGTCGAGGCGCGAGTAGAGGTGCAGGGCCCGGGACGCGTCCTGGCCCTCCTCGGGCCCGTCGACCACCAGCTGCACCTGGACGGCGCCCTCCGCGGGCAGTACCAGCGGAGCTTCCAGGGTCAGCTCCTCGACCGTGGGGCAACCGACCTGGTCACCGGCGTGGGCGGCCAGTTCCAGCAGGGCCGTGCCCGGCAGCAGGACGGCGTCCGCCACGGCGTGGTCGGCGACCCACGGGTGCGACTGGAGCGACAGGCGGCCGGTGAAGAGGAATCCGCCCGTGTCGGCCAGCCGCACCCCGGCGCCCAGCAGCGGGTGTTCGGCCGATCGCATACCGATGGACGACACGTCGCGCAGCGAGGTGGCGGTGGCACGCGGCCAGTAGCGCTGGCGCTGGAAGGGGTACGTCGGCAGGTCGACCCGGCGTGCGCCGGTGCCCGCGAACACCGACGCCCAGTCCACCTCGACGCCCTGGGTGTACGCCTCCGCCAACGACGTCAACAGCCGCTGCCAACCACCCTCCTCACGACGCAGCGTGCCGACGGTGACCACCGGACGGTCCCCGGCATCCGCGGTCTCCTGCACACCCATCAGCAGAACGGGGTGCGCGCTGGTCTCGATGAACGCGCCATGACCCTCATCCAGCAGCGTCTCAGTCGCCTTCGCGAACTCCACCGTCTGCCGCAGATTCCGATACCAATACCCGGCATCCACACCAGTGGTATCGATCCGGGCACCGGTCACCGAGGAATAGAACGGGATACGGCCGGCCTGGGGCTGGATCGGGGCCAGCACCTCCAACAGACGGTCCTCGATCTCCTCCACCTGCGCCGAGTGCGAGGCGTAATCCACCGGCACCAACCGCGCCCGAACACCCTCAGCCTCCCACCCCGACTGAAGCTCCAACAGCACGCTGCGCTCACCGGAAACCACCACCGAGCCCGGGCCGTTGACCGCAGCCACCGACACCCGCGACCCAAAGCCACCGATCCGCTCGGTGACCTGCTCCACCGGCAACGCCACCGACAGCATGCCGCCATCACCCGTCAGGTCCAGCAGCAACCGGCTCCGCAACGCCACAACCCGAGCAGCATCCTCCAAGCTCAGCGCACCAGCCACCGCCGCCGCGGCGATCTCACCCTGCGAGTGACCCACCACCGCCGCCGGCTCCACACCATGGGACTCCCACACCGCGGCCAGCGACACCATCACCGCCCACAACACAGGCTGAACAACATCAACCCGCTCCAGCCACACACCCGACTCGTCCCGAACCGTGTCCAGCAACGACCAGTCAGTAAACGGAGCAAGAGCCGCCGCACACTCACCCATACGAGCCGCGAACACCGGCGAAGCCTCCAACAGCTCCACCGCCATACCCAGCCACTGCGAACCCTGACCGGGGAAGACAAACACCACACCACCGGGAGAGCCCGACACCCCCCGCATCACATCGGCCGCGCCTTCGCCTGCGGTCAGTGCGTGGAGGAGCTGCTCGTGGTCCGTTCCGAGCACGACCGCGCGGTGGTCGAGAGCGGCCCGGGTGGTGGCCAGCGAGTACCCCAGGTCCGCGAGCGCGGTCTGCGGGCGGTCGCCGACGAAGGATGCCAGCTGTGCCATCTGGGCGTTGAGGCCGGCCGCGTTGCGTGCGGACAACACCAGGGGAACGACGGTCGGGGATGTCTCCGGCCCGGTCTCGGCGGGCTGTGCCTCCGGCGCGTCTTCGAGGATGACGTGGGCGTTGGTGCCGCTGACGCCGAAGGCGGAGACGCCCGCCCGGCGGGGCTCGCCGGTCTCCGGCCAGGCGACCTGCTCGGTCAGCAGCTCGACCGCGCCGGCCGACCAGTCCACCTGCGAGGAGGGCTGGTCGACGTGGAGGGTCTGCGGCAGCACACCGTGCCGCATCGCCATCACCATCTTGATGACACCCGCCACACCGGCGGCCGCCTGGGTGTGGCCCAGGTTCGACTTGACCGAGCCCAGCCACAGCGGACGGCCTTCGGGGCGGTTCTGCCCGTAGGTGGCCTGGAGCGCCTGGGCTTCGATCGGGTCACCGAGGGTGGTGCCGGTGCCGTGCGCCTCGACCGCGTCCACCTGGCCGGTGGAGAGTCGGGCGGCGGCCAGCGCCTGCTGGATCACCCGCTGCTGCGAGGGACCATTCGGCGCCGTCAGACCACTGCTGGCACCATCCTGGTTCACCGCCGAACCCCGCACCACGGCCAGCACCCGATGGCCGTTGCGCTCAGCGTCCGACAACCGCTCCAGCACCAGCATGCCGACACCCTCGGCCCAGCCCGTGCCATCAGCCGAATCCGAGAACGCCTTGCAGCGGCCGTCCTCGGCCAGGCCGCGCTGGCGGCTGAACTCGATGAAGGCTCCCGGGGTGGACATCACGGTGACGCCACCGGCGAGTGCCAGGGTGCATTCACCGTGCCGCAGCGACTCGGCCGCCAGGTGGAGCGCGACGAGCGAGGACGAGCAGGCCGTGTCGACCGTGACCGCGGGTCCTTCCAGGCCGAGGGTGTACGACACCCGGCCGGACATGGCGCTGGCCGCGTTGCCGGTGCCGAGGTAGCCGCCGGTGTCCTCCTCCGCGTCGGAGAGGAGCTGCATGTAGTCCTGGCCGTTGGTGCCGGCGAAGACTCCGGTACGGCTGCCGCGGAGCGACAGCGGAGAGATGCCCGCCCGCTCCAGGGCCTCCCAGGAGGTTTCCAGAGTCAGCCGCTGCTGCGGGTCCATGGCCACGGCCTCGCGCGGCGAAATCCCGAAGAATCCCGCGTCGAATTCCGTGACGTCGTGCAGGAATCCGCCTTCGCGGACATAGCTCGTACCGGAGTTGTCCGGGTCGGCGTCGAAGAGCTGCTCAAGGGGCCAGCCGCGGTCCGTCGGGAATTCCGAGATCGCGTCGCCGCCGGCCGCCAGCAGCTGCCACAGCTCCTCCGGCGAGCTGACCCCGCCGGGGAACCGGCAGCTCATCCCGACGATCGCGATGGGCTCCTGCGCTCCCTCCTCCAGCTCGGACAGACGACGGCGCGTCCGCCGCAGGTCGTTCGTGACCCGCTTGAGGTATTCGCGGAGCTTCTCTTCGTTCGGCACCTCATTGGACACAACACATCACCCCAGCTGGAATTTCGAGACGGTCGGATTCATCGGATCGGATTCGTCGGTTCAGAAGTCTCCGAACTCATCGTCGATGAGTTTGAAGATCTCCTCGTCCGTGGCCGCGTCAATCAGGCCGTCGTCGTCCTCTTCCGTTGGGCGCACGGTGCTGCGCCACTTCGTCAGCATGTCGTTCAACCTGGCGATGACCTTCGTACGGTCCTCGTCCGACTCCATGGACGACAGGGCCGCCTCGACCTTGTTCAGCTCCGTCAGCGCGGAGTCGGCCGAGGCCGGATCGTCCGTCTGACCGTCGTGGTCGGCGGGGACGATCGCGGCACGCAGGTGCGCGGCGAGCGCGGCCGGCGTCGGGTAGTCGAAGAGCAGAGTCGCCGGGAAGGTGAGTCCGGTCAGCCGCTGCAGCCCGTTGCGGAGTTCGACCGCGGTGAGCGAGTCGAAGCCCAGGTCCAGGAAGCCGCGTTCGGGATCCACGGTCCGCGCCGAGGCGTGTCCCAGGACGGTCGCGGCGTGGTTGCGGACCACGTCCAGCAGGACGCGCTCCCGCCCGCTCTCGGACAGACCGGAGAGGCGGTGCGCCAGGTCCGTGCCCGCCGACCCGGAGGCGGAGGACGCGTCGACGTCCGACGCGGCACGCAATGCCTCGCGCGCCTCGGGCAGTTCGCCCAGCAGCGGGCTGGGGCGGGTGGCGGTGAAGGACTGGGCGAAGCGCTGCCATTCCAGGTCGGCGACCGTGACCGCGGTGTCGTCATGGTCGAGCGCCTGCCGCAGCGCCGCCAGCGCCGGCTCCGGTGCCATCGGCACCACACCGCTGCGGCGCAGCCGCTCCTCCACGACCTGGGCGTCGGCGGCCATGCCGCTGTCCGCCCAGGCGCCCCAGGCGACCGAAGTGGCCGTGAGGCCGTTCTGCCGCCGGTACTGGGCCAGCGCGTCGAGGAAGGCGTTGGCCGCCGCGTAGTTGCCCTGCCCCGGGCTTCCCGCGGTGCTCGCCAGCGAGGAGAACAGCACGAAGGCCGACAGGTCCAGGTCCTGGGTCAGCTCGTGGAGGTGCCATGCGGCATCCGCCTTGGGCCGCAGCACCGCGTCGATGCGCTCCTCGGTGAGCCCGTCCACGACGCCGTCGTCCAGGATCCCCGCGGTGTGGACCACCGCGGTCAGCGGATGCTCGGCCGGCACGGCCGCCAGCACACCGGCGAGCGCCTGCCGGTCGGCCACGTCGCACGCGGCCAGGGTCACGCTCACGCCGAGCCCGGAGAGCTCCTCGCGCAGCGCTTCGGCGCCCGGCGCCTCGGCGCCGCGCCGGCTGACCAGCACCAGGTGTTCCGCGCCCGCGGCGGCCAGCCAGCGTGCCACATGGGCGCCCAGGGCGCCCGTGCCGCCGGTGACCAGCACCGAGCCGCTCGGCGCCCAATCGCGGGACGCGGTGCCGGTGTTGCGAGCCCGCACCAGCCGGCGCACGTACACACCGGACGAGCGGATGGCGAGCTGGTCCTCGCCCTCCGCGGCGGTCAGCACACCGCACAAGCGGTCCAGGGTCCGCTCCTCCACGGCCTGCGGGAGGTCGATCAATCCGCCCCAGCGGTCCGGGTGCTCCAGCGCGACGACCCGGCCCAGACCCCAGACCTGAGCCTGGGTGACGTCGGTGAGGTGATCGGCCGGTCCGGTGGACACCGCGCCCCGCGTGAGCAGCCAGAGCGGCGCCTGCACCCCGGCGTCACCGAGCGACTGCGCCACCAGCGCCGTGTCGGCGGCGTTGCTGGGCAGCGCGACCACCCCGGAGAGCACCGGGTACTCCGCCCCGACCTCCTTCATCCGCTGGGCCAGCGCCGCCCGGTCGCCCACCGCGTCCGTCAGGTCGACGCGCACGACGTCAGCGCCGCGCGCCGCCAGGGCGTCAGCGATCCGGTCGGTGTCCGCACCGGATCCGGCGGCCGCCACCAGCCATGCACCGGAGAACGGCGACACGGTCGGCTCGGCCACGGGGAGCCAGTCCACGCGGTAGCGCCAGTCCCGGATGGCCGAGCGCTCACGGCCCTGCCGTCGCCATCGGGACAACAGCGGCAGCATCGCATCGAGCGGCTCGTCGTCGCCGACCTCCAGCACATCGGCGAGCGCGCTGAGGTCCTCGCGCTCAACCGCCTCCCAGAAGGCCGAGTCCGCCCCGTCAGCCGTCTGCCGGTCGGTCTCCTCCGGCACGATCCAGAACCGCTCACGCTGGAAGGCGTAGGTGGGCAGGTCGACCCGGCGCGCGCCGGTACCGGCGAAGACCGCCTCCCAGTCGGCGGCGACACCGTGGACGTAGAGCTGCCCGAGGGCCGCCAGCAGTGTCTGCTCCTCGGCACGGTCACGACGCAGGACCGGGACGAGCACGGCCTCGGTGTCCTCGGACAGGCACTCCCGGGCCATCGCCGAGAGCGTCCCATCCGGACCCAGCTCCAGGAAGCGGGTCACACCCTGGGCCTCCAGCGTGCGCACGCCGGCGGCGAACAACACCGCTTCCCGCACATGGCGGACCCAGTACTCCGCCGAGCACAGCTCCTCAGCCGACGCGACCTCACCGGTGACATTGGAGACCACCGGGACACGCGGAGCCTCGAAGGCGATCCCTGCCGCCACCTGACGGAAGTCGGCAAGCATCCCGTCCATGTGCGGCGAGTGGAAAGCGTGGCTGACGCGCAGCTGCTTGGTCTTCACACCCGAGGCGGCGAAACCCTCACTGATACGCGCCACGGCGTCAGCGTCACCGGAAATCACCACCGAGGTCGGACCGTTGACGGCCGCGACCGACACACCGGCCACGCCGTCAAGCGCCGCGCGGACGTCCTCCTCGGGAGCAGCGATGGACACCATCGCCCCACCCTGCGGCAACGCCTGCATCAGACGGGCACGAGCAGCAACCAACGCCGCAGCATCCGCCAGCGACAGCACACCCGCCACATGCGCGGCCGACAACTCACCAATCGAATGGCCAGCCACGAAGTCCGGGCGGATCCCCCACGACTCGGTGAGACGGAACAGCGCCACCTCGATCGCGAACAGCGCCGGCTGGGTGAACCCCGTCTGATCCAGCAACCCCGCATCAGACGCGAAGATCACCTCACGCAGCGGCCGCTCCAGATGACGATCCAGCTCCACACAGACCGCGTCAAACGCCTCCGCGAACACCGGGAACCGCTCACACAACTCCCGGCCCATACCGACCCGCTGCGAACCCTGACCCGTGAACAACACGGCCAGCTTCCCGCTACCAACCGCACCCTGCACGGCACCCGCCGGGGTCTCGCCGGCAGCCAGCGCCTCAAGCGCCGCGCGGAACTCCGCACGATCCGAGGCGACGACCACGGCCCGGTGCTCCAACCCAGCCCGCGACACCGCCAGCGAATAACCGACATCCGCCACGCTCACATCCGGCCGGGACTCAACAAACGCGGCCAGACGACGCGCCTGCCCCCGCAACGCCTCCGCACTCCGCGCGGACACCACCCACGACACCACGCCATCGGTGACGCGGATGTCCTCCTCGGACGCCTCCGTCTCGACGGCCGGGGCACTCTCCAGGATGACGTGCGCGTTGGTGCCGCTCACGCCGAAGGACGAGACGCCCGCCCGACGGGGCCGGCCGGTCTCCGGCCAGGCGATCTGCTCGGTCAGCAGCTCGACCGCGCCCGCCGACCAGTCCACATGCGGCGTGGGCTCGTCGACGTGCAGGGTCTGCGGCAGCACACCGTGCCGCATCGCCATCACCATCTTGATGATCCCGGCCGCGCCGGCCGCCGCCTGCGTGTGACCCAGGTTGGACTTCACCGAACCCAGCCACAGGGGGCGGTCGTCAGGACGGCCCTGACCATACGTCGCCAGCAGCGCCTGCGCCTCGATCGGGTCGCCCAGCGCCGTACCGGTGCCGTGCGCCTCGACCGCGTCCACCTCATCGGCAGAGAGCCGGGCGTTGGTCAGCGCCTGCTGGATCACCCGCTGCTGCGAGGGACCATTCGGCGCCGTCAGACCGTTGGACGCACCGTCCTGGTTCACCGCCGAGCCACGGATGACCGCCAGCACCGGGTGGCCGTTCCGCTCGGCGTCGGAGAGCCGCTCGACGAGCAGCATGCCGACGCCCTCGGACCAGCCGGTGCCGTCCGCGGCACCCGCGAACGCCTTGCAGCGGCCGTCTTCGGCGAGACCGCGCTGACGGCTGAACTCCACGAACGCCGCCGGAGTCGCCATCACCGTCACACCACCCGCGAGCGCCATGGAGCACTCGCCCTGCCGCAGCGACTGCGCCGCCCAGTGCAGGGCGACCAGGGCGGACGAGCAGGCGGTGTCGACCGTGACCGCCGGGCCCTCCAGGCCCAGCGTGTACGCGACGCGGCCCGACACCACGCTGGCGGCGTTGCCGATCCCCCGATAGCCCTCGGTGCTCTCCGGTGCGCTCATCGCGACCGTGGCGTAGTCCTGGCCGTTGGTGCCGGCGAAGACGCCGATCCGGCTGCCGCGTACGGACTGCGGGTCGATGCCGGCGCGCTCCAGCGCCTCCCAGGAGGTCTCCAGCAGCAGCCGCTGCTGCGGGTCCATCGCCAGCGCCTCACGCGGCGAGATCCCGAAGAACCCGGCGTCGAAGTCCGCGGCGTTGTGCAGGAAGCCGCCCACCCGGACATAGCTCGTGCCGGGGTGGTCCGGGTCGGGGTCGTAGAGCCCGTCGATGTCCCAGCTGCGGTCCGTGGGGAATCCGGAGATTCCGTCGCCGCCCGCGGCCAGGAGGTGCCACAGCTCCTCGGGCGAGCTGACCCCGCCGGGGAAGCGGCAGCTCATGCCCACGATGGCGATCGGCTCGTCGGCCACGGCCCCGGCGGGCGCGTCGAGCGGCGCGGCGCCCGCGGGGTCCGCGTCGGGGCCGACGAGCAGCTCGGCCAGGTGCTGGACCAGGGCCTGCGGGGTCGGGTAGTCGAAGGCGAGGGTGGCCGGCAGCGTCAGGCCCGTGATCCGCTGCAGGCGGGTGCGGAGTTCCACCGCGGTGAGCGAGTCGAACCCGAGGTCCCGGAAGGCGCGGGTCGCCTGTACCGCGTCCGCTGTGGCGTGCCCGAGGGCGGCGGCGGCCTGCCCGCGGACGAGGTCCAGCAGCTCGGATTCGCGGTCGGCGGGGACAAGCCCCGCCAGCCGCTGCCGGAGGGTGGTGAGCGCGTCCGACGGGTCGTCGTGTGCCGCCGCCGACGCCGCCAACGCCTCCTGGGCCTCGGTGAGTTCGCCGAGCAGCGAGCCGGGGCGGGCGGGGGTGGCGAGCGTGCTGGTGAAGACGGACCAGTCCAGGTCGGCGACGGCGATCGCCGTCTCCTCGTGGTCGAGCGCCTGCCGCAGGGCGGTCAGGGCGAGCTCGGGGGCCATCGCGGAGACACCGTTGCGGGACAGCCGCTCCTCGACCGCCCGTCCGTCGGCGGCCATGCCGCCGTCCGCCCAGGCGCCCCAGGCGATCGAGGTGGCCGTGAGGCCGTTCTGCCGCCGGTACTGGGCCAGCGCGTCCAGGAAGGCGTTGGCCGCCGCGTAGTTGCCCTGCCCGGCGCTGCCTGCGACGCCGGAGAACGAGGAGAACAGCACGAACGCCGACAGGTCCAGCTCGCGGGTGAGTTCATGCAGGTGGAGCGCCGCCTCGGCCTTCGGCCGCAGCACCGCCTCGACCCGCTCCCCGGTGAGCGCGTCAAGAATGCCGTCGTCCAGCACACCGGCCGTGTGCACCACCGCGGTCAGCGGGTATTCGGCCGGGACGGCCGCCAGCACCCCGGCGAGCGCGTCGCGGTCGGCGGCATCGCAGGCCGCGACGGTCACCTGAGCGCCCAGGTCCGTCAGCTCGTCCCGCAGCGCCTGCGCGCCCGGAGCGTCCGAGCCGCGCCGGCTCAGCAGCAGCAGATGCTCTGCCCCCGCGCCGGCCAGCCAGCGCGCCACGTGCGCGCCCAGGGCACCCGTGCCGCCGGTCACCAGGACCGTGCCGCTCGGCGTCCAAGCACGGGAGGTGGCGCCGGTGTTGCGTGCCCTCAGCAGCCGACGGGCATGGATGCCCGAGGCGCGAACGGCAAGCTGGTCTTCGCCGCTCGTCGCCGTGAGCGCCCCGCACAGCTGGTCGAGGGTCCGTTCGTCGGCCGTCTGCGGCAGGTCGATCAGCCCGCCCCAGCGGTCCGGGTGCTCCAGCGCGATCACCTGGCCCAGCCCCCAGAGCTGGGCCGCGCCGGGACGGGTGAGCCGATCGGCGGGACCGGTGGTCACCGCACCCGCGGTGAGCAGCCACAACGGGGCCTGGACAGCGGCGTCGCCCAGAGCCTGGGTCAGCAGCACCGTGGCCGCGGTGGCGGTCGGAAGCGCGGAGTGGGGCGCCTCGGCCTCGTCGCCCAGTCCCAGCAGCGACAGCACGCCGGTGACCGGCTGCGCGTCCGCGATGCCGCGCAACTGATCGGCGAGCACGTGGCGATCGGCGGACTCATCGAGCCGAACCGGCACGATGTGAGCCCCGCGTGACTCCAGCGCCGTCACCCACGAGTCGCCGGCCTCGCCGGAGGGCAGTACGGCCAGCCAGGTGCCGGAGAGCGTCGAGGCGCCGGCACCGGTGAGCGGGGTCCAACTGATGCGGTAGCGCCAGTCGTCCACAGCGGACAGGTCCCGGTGCTGCCGCCGCCACGAAGACAGCGCGGGCAGCACGCTGCTGAGCGGGGCCTCATCGTTCACCTGGAGCGCGGAGGCCAGAAGGGTGAGGTCATCGCGCTCGACGATCTCCCAGAAGGCGGAGTCCGCCGCGTCGGCGGACCGCTGGTCGGCCTGGCCGGGCACGATCCAGAACCGCTCACGCTGGAAGGCGTAGGTGGGCAGGTCGACCCGGCGCGCGCCGGTACCGGCGAAGACCGCCTCCCAGTCGGCGGCGACACCATCGACGTACAGCTGTCCAAGGGCCGTCAGCAGCGTCTGCTCCTCGCCACGGTCACGACGCAGGACCGGGACGAGAGTGGCCTCGCTGTCCTCAGCCAAGCACTCCCGAGCCATCGCCGAGAGCGTCCCGTCCGGACCCAGCTCCAAGAAGCGGGTCACACCCTGGGCCTCCAGCGTGCGCACACCGGCGGCGAACAACACCGCTTCCCGCACATGGCGGACCCAGTACTCCGCCGAGCACAGCTCCTCAGCCGACGCGACCTCACCCGTGACATTGGAGACCACCGGGATACGCGGAGCCTCGAAGGCGATCCCCGCCGCCACCTGACGGAAGTCGGCGAGCATCCCATCCATGTGCGACGAGTGGAAAGCGTGGCTGACACGCAGCTGCTTGGTCTTCACACCCGAAGCGGCGAAACCCTCACTGATACGCGCCACGGTGTCGGCGTCACCGGAGATCACCGCGGACGCGGGGCCGTTGACTGCCGCGACCGACACACCCGCAACGTCATCGAGCGCCGCCCGGACATCCTCCTCGGGAGCAGCGATGGACACCATCGCCCCACCCTGCGGCAACGCCTGCATCAGCCGGGCACGAGCAGCCACCAACGTCGCCGCATCCGCCAGCGACAACACACCCGCCACATGCGCGGCCGACAACTCACCAATCGAATGGCCAGCCACGAAGTCCGGGCGGATCCCCCACGACTCCACCAGCCGGAAGAGCGCCACCTCGATCGCGAACAGCGCCGGCTGGGTGAACCCCGTCTGATCAAGCAGCTCGGAGTCAGCGGCGAAGATCACCTCACGCAGCGGCCGCTCCAGATGACGATCCAGCTCCACACAGACCGCGTCAAAAGCCTCCACGAACACCGGGAACCGCTCATACAGCTCACGGCCCATACCGACCCGCTGCGAACCCTGACCCGTGAACAACACGGCCAGATTCCCGGAACCCGCAACGCCCTCGACCACGCCCGCCGGGGTCTCGCCGGCGGCCAGCGCCTCCAGGGCCGCACGGAACTCCGCACGGTCGGAGGCCACCACCGCGGCCCGGTGCTCCAACGCCGCCCGCGACACCGCCAGCGAATAGCCGACGTCCACCGGCGACACGTCATCCGCACGTTCGATCAGTGCGGCCAACCGCCCGGCCTGGGCGCGCAGTGCGGTCCCCGTCCGTGCCGAGAGCACCCACGGCACCGCACCGTCGATGACGCGGACGTCCTCCTCGGGCGCCTCGGTCTCGACGGCCGGGGCGCTTTCCAGGATGACGTGGGCGTTGGTGCCGCTGATCCCGAAGGAGGACACACCCGCCCGGCGGGGCTCGCCGGTCTCCGGCCAGGACACCTGCTCCGTCAGCAGTTCGACGGCGCCCGCCGACCAGTCCACGTGCGGCGAAGCCTCGTCGACGTGCAGGGTCTGCGGCAGCACACCGTGCCGCATCGCCATCACCATCTTGATGATCCCGGCGACACCGGCGGCCGACTGGGTATGGCCGATGTTGGACTTCACCGAACCCAGCCACAGCGGACGGTCCTCGGGGCGGTTCTGCCCATAGGTCGCCAGCAGCGCCTGCGCCTCGATCGGGTCGCCCAGCGCCGTACCGGTGCCGTGCGCCTCGACGGCGTCGACCTGCGCGGGGGACAGCTGTGCGCTGGCCAGCGCCTGCTGGATCACCCGCTGCTGGGCCGGACCGTTCGGCGCCGTCAGACCATTGGACGCGCCGTCCTGGTTCACCGCCGAGCCACGGATGACCGCCAGCACCTGGTGGCCGTTCCGCTGGGCTTCGGAGAGCCGCTCCAGCACCAGCATGCCGGCGCCTTCGGCCAGGCCCATGCCGTCCGCGGCAGCGGAGAAGGCCTTGCAGCGGCCGTCGGCGGCGAGGGCGCGCTGGCGGCTGAATCCGGCGAACGGGTCGAGGGTGGGCATGACCACCACGCCACCGGCGAGCGCCATCGTGCACTCGCCCCGGTGCAGGGCCTGGACCGCCCAGTGGAGGGCGACCAGCGAGGACGAGCAGGCGGTGTCGACGGTGACCGCCGGGCCCTCCAGGCCCAGGGTGTACGACACCCGGCCGGAGAGCACGCTGGCGGCGGTTCCGGTGACGAGGTGTGCCTCCGCGCCCTCCGGCGCGTACGCGGGGTCGCCGCCGTAGCGCTGCGCGGCCGCTCCGACGAAGACTCCGCCCTGGGTTCCGCGCAGGCTCAGCGGGTCGACGCCCGCGCGCTCCAGCGCTTCCCAGGAGGTTTCGAGGAGGAGGCGCTGCTGGGGGTCCATCGCCAGCGCCTCGCGCGGCGAGATCCCGAAGAACGCCGCGTCGAACTCGGCTGCCTGGTGCAGGAAGCCGCCCTCACGGACGTAGCTCTTGCCGGGCCGGTCCGGGTCCGGGTCGAAGAAGCCGTCCAGTTCCCAGCCGCGGTCACCGGGGAAGGCCGAGATCGCGTCGCCGCCGGTGGACAGCAGCTGCCACAGTTCCTCGGGCGAGTTGACGCCGCCCGGGTAGCGGCAGCTCATGCCCACGATCGCGATGGGTTCGTCGTCCACCGCCACGGCGGGCACGGGGGCCGAGGTGGCGCCCGCGCGGTCCGTTTCCGAGCCGAGGAGCGTGTCGGCGAGATACCGGACCAGCGCCTGCGGGTTCGGGTGGTCGAAGATCATGGTCGCCGGGAGGCGGACGCCGATCGCCGTCTGCAGCCGGTTGCGCAGTTCGACGGCGGTGAGCGAGTCGAAGCCCAGGTCGCGGAAGGCGCGGTCGGTCGTCACGGCGTCGGCGGACGCGTGGCCGAGCACAGCCGCGGCGTGGGTGCCGACCAACTCGGCGAGGATCGCGTCGCGTTCGGCCTCGGACAGTGGAGCGAGCCGCCGCACCAGTGCGCTGCCCTCGGCTTCCCCGGCACCGGCGCCGGTGCCGGCTCCGGCCGCCACGGCCAGGTCGGCGCGGTCCGCGGATTCCACGGCCGCGCGCGCCTCGGGCACCCCGTCGAGCAGCGGACGCGGGCGTGCCATCGTGAAGGCCGGGACGAAGCGCTCCCAGTCGACGTCGGCCACGGCGATGAAGGTCTCGTCGTGGTCGAGGACCTGCTGCAGCGCGGTGAACGCCAGCTCCGGCTCGATGAAGGGCAGGCCCTGCCGGCGCAGTGCTTCGGGGAGGACCTCGGCGCGGTCGGCGCCGCTGTCCCAGATGCCCCAGGCCACCGAGGTCGCGGTCAGGCCCCGGGCCCGCCGGCGTTCGGCCAGCGCGTCCAGGTAGGCGTTGGCGGCGGCGTAGGCGGCGTGGTTGCCGCTGCCCCAGACGCCTGAGATCGAGGAGAAGAGCACGAAGGCGTCGACCTCGGGCCCGAAGATCTCGTCCAGGTACTCCGCGCCTCGGGCCTTGGCCTCGACCACGGCGGCGAAGTCGGCGACGTTCGTCTCGGCCAGTGCCGCCAGCTCGGTGTAGGCCGCCGCGTGGAGCACGGCGCGTACCGGGGTGCCCTCGTGGACGAGCCGCTCGGCGAGCGTGGCCACGGCGTTCCGGTCGGTCATGTCGCAGGCGACGATGTCGAACCGCACGCCGAGGGCGGTGAGTTCGTCGGCCAGCTCGGTGGCGCCCGCGGCCTGGGGGCCTCGTCGGCTGGTCAGGACCAGGTGTTCGGCGCCACTGCGGGCCAGCCAGCGTGCGATGTGCGGCCCCAGCCCGCCGGTCGCGCCGGTGACCAGGACGGTTCCGCTCGGCTTCCAGGTGCGGGAGCCGGGGGTGTCGGTCAGGGGCGCGCGGACGAGTCGGCGCACCTGGACGCCGGACGGACGGATGGCGAGCTGGTCCTCGTCCCCCGCGGCGGTCAGCACGCCACACAGCCGGTCCAGAACCCGCTCGTCGGCGGCGCGCGGAAGGTCGATGAGGCCGCCCCAGCGGTCCGGGTGCTCCAGGGAGATCACCCGGCCCAGACCCCAGACCTGGGCCTGCTCCGCGTCGGTGAGCTCGTCGGCGCGGCCGGTGGCGACCGCGCCCTCGGTCAGCAGCCACAGCGGGGCGTCCACCCCGGCGTCTCCGAGAGCCTGTGCCAGGACCACCGTGGCCGCCGTGCCGCCGTGCAGGCCGGCATGGAGCGGATGGGCGCCGTCCTCCAGGGCCGCCAGCGACAGCACACCCGCCACCGGACCGGCGGCGCAGGCGTCCCGCAACCGGTCGGCCAGCGAGGCGCGGTCCGGTGCCGCGTCGAGCTGGACGCGCACCAGGCGGCTGCCGCGCTCCTCCAGCGCCGCCACCCACTGCTCGCCGCCGCCGCTCGACGGCAGCACCGCGATCCAGGTGCCCGCCAGCGAACGCGCCTGCGCACCCGGCAGCGGCCGCCAGTCGATCCGGTAGCGCCACCTGTCCACGGTCGAGGCGTCCCGCTGCTGGCGGCGCCACGACGAGAGCGCCGGCACCACCGCGCTGAACGGCTCCTCGTCCCCGACCCGCAAGGCCGAGGCCAGCGACGCCAGGTCCTCGCGCTCGACCGCGTCCCAGAAGGTGGTCTCGGCGGCGCTGGTGGACTGGCCGGTGGTGGGGTGCTGGTCGGTTTCGGGAGCGTCGAGCCAGTAGCGCTGGCGCTGGAAGGGGTACGTCGGCAGGTCGACCCGGCGTGCGCCGGTGCCCGCGAACACCGACGCCCAGTCCACCTCGACGCCCTGGGTGTACGCCTCCGCCAACGACGTCAACAGCCGCTGCTGCCCGCCCTCCTCACGACGCAGCGTGCCGACGGTGACCACCGGACGGTCCGCGGCATCCGCGGTCTCCTGCACACCCATCAGCAAGACGGGGTGCGCGCTGGTCTCGATGAACGCGCCATGACCCTCATCCAGCAGCGTCTCGGTCGCCTTCGCGAACTCCACCGTCTGCCGCAAGTTGCGGTACCAGTACCCGGCGTCCACACCAGTGGTGTCGATCCGGGCACCGGTCACCGAGGAGTAGAACGGGATACGGCCGGCCTGGGGCTGGATCGGGGCCAGGACCTCCAGCAGACGGTCCTCGATCTCCTCCACCTGCGCCGAGTGCGAGGCGTAGTCCACCGGCACCAACCGCGCCCGAACACCCTCAGCCTCCCAACCCGACTGAAGCTCCAACAGCACGCTGCGCTCACCGGAAACCACCACCGAGCCCGGGCCGTTGACCGCAGCCACCGACACCCGCGACCCAAATCCACCGATCCGCTCGGTGACCCGCTCCACCGGCAACGCCACCGACAGCATGCCGCCATCACCCGCGAGGTCCAGCAGCAACCGGCTCCGCAACGCCACAACCCGAGCGGCATCGTCCAGGCTCAGCGCACCGGCCACAGCCGCCGCGGCGATCTCACCCTGCGAGTGACCCACCACCGCCGCCGGCTCCACACCATGGGACTCCCACACCGCGGCCAGCGACACCATCACCGCCCACAACACAGGCTGAACGACATCAACCCGCTCCAGCCACACACCCGACTCGTCCCGAACCGTGTCCAGCAACGACCAGTCCGTGAACGGAGCAAGAGCCGCCGCACACTCGGCCATACGAGCCGCGAACACCGGCGAAGCCTCCAACAGCTCCACCGCCATACCCAGCCACTGCGAACCCTGACCGGGGAAGACAAACACCACACCACCGGGGTGGTTCGCCTGGCCGTGGAGGACGCCGGCGGCGGTTTCGCCTGCCGCGAGAGCGGTCAGAGCAGCCGTGAACTCCTCGCGGCCCGAGGCCACGATGGCGGCACGGTGCTCCAGGGAGGCGCGGGTGGTCGCCAGTGAGAGGCCGATGTCCGCCGGCGATGCGTCGGTCTCGCTCTCCACCAGCTGGACGAGGCGCTCCGCGGCTGCCCGCAGGGCCTCCGGGCCACGGGCGGAGAGGACCCACGGAACCACGGCGGCTTCGGTGTCACCCGCGCGGTCGGTCGCGTCCTCGGGCTGCTCGGGCGCCGGGACGGCTTCGAGGATGACGTGGGCGTTGGTGCCGCTGACGCCGAAGGCGGAGACGCCCGCTCGGCGCGGTTCGCCGGTCTCGGGCCAGGCGACCTGCTCGGTCAGCAGCTGGACGGCTCCGGCGGACCAGGCGACGTGCGGGGTGGGCTCGTCGACGTGGAGGGTCTGCGGCAGCACACCGTGCCGCATCGCCATCAGCATCTTGATGATTCCGGCGACACCGGCCGCCGCCTGGGTGTGGCCGATGTTGGACTTCACCGAACCCAGCCACAGCGGACGGTCGTCCACACGGCCCTGCCCGTAGGTGGCCAGCAGCGCTTGGGCCTCGATCGGGTCACCGAGGGTGGTGCCGGTGCCGTGCGCCTCGACCGCGTCCACCTGCTGGGGGGCGAGGCCGGCGTTGGAGAGTGCCTGGCGGATCACCCGCTGCTGGGACGGGCCGTTCGGCGCGGTCAGGCCGTTGGAGGCGCCGTCCTGGTTGATGGCGCTGCCCCGGACGACGGCGAGGACGGGGTGGCCGTTGCGCTGGGCGTCGGAGAGCCGCTCGATGAGGAGCATGCCCGCGCCCTCGGCCCAGCCGGTGCCGTCCGCGGCACCCGCGAACGCCTTGCAGCGACCGTCCGCGGCCAGGCCGCGCTGGCGGCTGAACTCCACGAACACATCCGGCGTCGACAGCACGGTCACACCGCCGACCAGCGCCATCGAGCACTCACCCTGGCGCAGCGACTGCGCCGCCAGGTGCAGGGCGACCAGCGAGGACGAGCAGGCCGTGTCCACCGTCACCGCCGGGCCCTCCAGGCCCAGCGTGTACGCCACCCGGCCGGTGGCCACGCTGCCGGCGTTGCCGGTCTCCAGGTAACCCTCGACGCCCTCGGGGAGGGCGTTCAGGCGGCTGGCGTAGTCGTGGTACATCACGCCCGCGAAGACGCCGGTACGGCTGCCGCGCACCGACAGCGGATCGATACCGGCCCGCTCGAACGCCTCCCAGGAGGTTTCGAGGAGAAGGCGCTGCTGCGGGTCCATCGCCAGCGCCTCACGCGGCGAGATCCCGAAGAACGCGGCGTCGAAGTCGGCGGCGTCGTAGAGGAATCCGCCCTCGCGGGCGTAGCTGGTACCCGAGTGGTCGGGGTCGGGGTGGTAGAGCTTGTCGAGGTCCCAGCCGCGGTCGGTGGGGAAGGCGGAGATGGCGTCGTCGCCGCCTGACACCAGGCGCCACAGCTCCTCGGGGGAGGTGATGCCGCCCGGGTAGCGGCAGCCGATGCCGACGATGGCGATGGGGTCGTCGGCGGCGGCGAGCGGGCCGCTCGGGAGCGGGCCGGTGAGGGCGTCCTTGCTCTCCAGCAGTTCCGCTTGCAGGTAGCGGACCACGGCCTGCGGGGTGGGGTGGTCGAAGACGAGGGTGGCCGGCAGGCGCAGGCCGGTGGCGGCCGCCAGGCGGTTGCGCAGCTCCACGCCGGTCAACGAGGTGAAGCCCTGCTCCCGGAAGCTGCGGCGGGGCTCGAAGGCGGCTTGGCCCAGGTCGCCGTGGACGGCCGTCGCCTGCTCGCGCACCAGCTCGTGCAGGGTGCGGGTCCGTTCGGCGTCGGACATGCCGGCGAGTCGGTCGCGCAGCGCGGACAGGACGGCGTCGCCGTCCCCGTGGAGCGGGTCGGTGTGGCCGACGGACCGCAGCCGGGGGGCGTAGGCCGTGCCGGCGCGTATCGCGAGCTGCGGCTCCGCCCAGCCGGCGGCGGTGGTGAGCAGGGCCCGTGACGCTTCGTCAGCGTCGAGGTCGAGCAGCGTCAGCCGGTCGGGGTGCGCCTCCTGAACGGCGCGCAGGAGGTCGACCAGGGCGGCGTCGGCCGGGTCGGGTGCGTCCTCGCCGGGCGCGGCGGAGACCGCCTGCTGGGTGACGATGACCAGGTGGGAGGGGGCGAAGCGGGGGTCGGCGAGCCATCGGCGGATCCGGTCCGGCGACCTCTCACCGGTCGTGTCGGACGTGCCGGTCGTGCCGGTCTGGGGGCCGTCGGCCTCGGGGGCGTCGGCCGGAGTGATGTGCCGGTGCCAGATGGCCACGTGGCCGGGGACGGGGGTGCCGGAGGCGATGGCCGCGCCGAGCGCGTCGAGGTCCCGGTAGGTCGGGGCGTCCGGTACGAGCGCGTCGGGGCCGATCTGCGCCCAGCCGGTGGCCGGGTGCGCGGCGTCGTCGGTGGCGTCGGCGTCGTCGGTGGCGGCCGGGGCGGTGCCGGGGCCGGTCACCTCGGTCCAGTCGAGCCGGAAGAGGGACTCGTGGGAGGTGTCGCCGAGGGCGAGGAGCTGGACGGGCCGTTCGGCCAGCAGATGGCGGATGATCTTGCCGGAGCCGGTGCGCGGGATCGCGTCGACCTCGTACAGCTCCGCGGGCACCTTGTAGTTCGCCAGTCGCTCCCGGCAGACGGCGAGGACCTGGTCGCGGTCGAAGGCGCCGGGCTCGTCCAGGATCAGGTAGGCGATCGGGACTTCGCCGAGGGTCTGGTGGGGCTTGCCGGTCACCGCCGCGTCGGCGATGCCGGGGGCGGCGCGCAGCGCTTCCTCGACCTCTGCGGGGTGGATGTTCTCGCCGCCGCGGATGATGAGTTCCTTGATGCGGCCGCTGATGGTGAAGTAGTCGTTCTCGTCGCGCCGGGCGAGGTCTCCGGTGCGGTACCAGCCGTCGCGCAGTGCCGCGGCGGTGGCCTCGGGCTGGTTGTGGTAGCCGACCATCAGGCTCGGTCCGCTGACCCACACCTCGCCCTCTTCGCCGGCCGGCACGTCCTGGCCGGTCTCCGGGTCGACCAGGCGCACTCCGAGGCCGGGGACCGGCTGTCCGCAGGAGCCGGTGACCCGCTTCCCGCCGGGCGGGTTGATGGTGATCAGGCCGCAGGTCTCGGTGGAGCCGTAGGCGTCCAGCAGGGGCAGGCCGAAGGTGTCCTCGAAGGAACGGGCCAGCGAGGGCGCGGTGACCGCTCCGGCCACCATGCAGGCGCGCAGCTCGGTGGTGTCCAGCGGCTCCTGGTCGGCGGCGAGCACCATGTGGTGGTACATGGTCGGCACGCCCACCAGCAGGGTGAACGATTCGGCGCGCATCAGCCGCAGCACGTCCTCGGCCACGAAGCCGCCCATGATCCGCGCGGTGGCTCCGGTCGCGGTGACGCCGATGACGCAGAGGATGTGGGCGAGGCTGTGGAAGAGGGGCAGCGGCCACAGCACCCGGTCCCGCTCCGAGAGGCCCAGTACCGGCGCGTAGCAGGCTGCGACCGACCACAGGCAGCTGCGCTGGGTGGAGAGCACGCCCTTGGGCCGCCCGGTCGTCCCGGAGGTGTAGAGCATCCAGGCGGTCTCGTCGAGTCCGAGGTCGTCGCGGGCGGGCTGGGCCGGCTGGGAGGAGGCCATCGCCTCGAAGGAAGCGTGTCCGGCCTCGGAGTCGTCTTCGCCGACGACCACCACGCGCACCTGTTCACGGCCGCCGCCCAGGATGCGGGTGATCTGTTCCAGGTGGGCGGTGTCGGCGATGACGACGCGGGCGCCGCTGTCGTCGAGGACGTGGGCGACTTCGCCGTCCGCGGACTGGGGGTTGACCGGCACGCCGACGCCGGCTGCCCGGGTGACGGCGAGGTAGCTCTCGATCACCTCGACGCTGTTGTTGAGGAGGATCACCGCGCGGTCGCCGCGCCGCAGGCCCAGCCCGGCCAGGTGTCCGCCGAGGCGAGCGGTGCGCCGCTCCAGTTCCCGGTAGTTCACGCTGCGCCGCTCGTCAGCGAAAGCGATCTGGTCGCCTCGCTGTCCGGCGTGGGCACGCAGCAGTTCGGGCAATGGCTGAATCAGCTCTGCACGCACCTTGGGATTCCTTTTCCTCGCCTCGTTGACAGCACGTGCCGGGATTCGGGTCCCGGCAATGGGCGCACCAGCCCATGGATGTGTTGTGAGGGCATGCCGCGACATTTCTCACGGCAGGCCGGCGCCTGTCAGGGAATGTGTATGACGGCGCCGTTCAGCGCCGAGTGAATGCCCCGCCTAAGAATGGGGACAAGTGTGGCGGGCAAGTTGCGAGGCTCTGATGGCCACGCCAGAACTCCGTGACCCCATGAACAGCGTCGCTGCCTCGGCTCCTCGTGATTGCTCCATGGCAATGAGGTCGTGCCGGTCGAGCATGCGTACTTCTCCCCCGTGTGTGCTGTCGCCACCCCCGCGACCAACAATAACTTCAGCACTTTGCAGGTGCGTTTCCGTAGTGTACCTCTCCCGCTCGAGCGCATATTCGACGGTCGCCGTCAGGTCGTGGGTGTGGTCGGCGGCCTGACGGCGCCTCGGCTCGGCGGGCGGAAGCCGGCGGGCCTTCGGTGGAAGGGCGCCGGGCGGTTCAGTGGTCGGTGGTGCGGCCGGGCAGCAGCCTGGCGGCCACGGCCTGGGCGACCTCCGTGCGGTGGTCGCTGAGGTAGAAGTGGCCGCCGGGGAAGGTCAGCAGCTCGAACGGGCCGGTGGTGTGCTCCTCCCAGGCCGCTGCCTCGTCCCGGTCCACCCTGGGGTCGGCCTCTCCTGTGAGCATGGTCACGGGGCATGCCAGCGGCGGTCCGGGCTGGTAGACGTAGGTTTCGGCTGCCGTGTAGTCGCCGCGGAGAGCGGGCAGGACCATGCGCCGCATCTCCTCGTCCTCCAGGAGGCGGGGGTCGGTGCCGCTGAGCTCCGCCAGCTCGGAGATGAGGCCCTCGTCGTCGCGCAGGTGCACGTCTTCGTGGCGGGAGCGGGACGGCGCGCGCCGGCCGGAGACGAACAGGTGCTCCAGAGGGATGTCCTGCTCCTGCAGACGGCGGGCCACTTCGAAGGCCAGGGTGGCGCCCATGCTGTGGCCGAACAGGGCCAGGGACTCACCGGTCCACGGCCGCAACTCCTCCAGTACGCGGTCCGCGAGCTCCCGCAAGTCCGTGATACACGGCTCCAGACGCCGGTCCTGACGCCCCGGGTACTGAATCGCCAGCATCTCCACGGTGGGCGGCAGCAAACGTGCGAACGGGTGGTAGAAACTCGCCGCGCCTCCGGCATGCGGAAGGCAGACCAGGCGCACGTCACCGGAGGGCGCGGAGCCAAATCGCTGTATCCAGGCGCTGTTTCGGGCGGCACTAGCGGGCATCTGGCTTCTCGTCCTCCAAGTCGGGCAACGTCGGTAGCCTACGAAAACCCGTCAGGAAGCTTCAATGTCGACCCCATCACAGAAAGCAAGTCGCATAGACAAGCACTGACGTATGGTGGGGGCGTTGGCATGGATCGGCATGCGTCGCGCGGCGACCCTCCGACCCACACCCCTGGCCAGCCTTCACTCTGCGTATTCCTACGCATTCTTCCCGCAATTATCTGGTCCCTCATCACCGAGCCGTGATCTGCGGCGCGTTGGAGTTTCCTATGCTGCGATGCGATTACATCGTCCCCGGCCAGTTGCCCGAGAGCCGGCCTGGCCGCTTCGTCCTCGGAGAGGTCACGTACGGACTGGAGGGCTCGAATCCGCTTGTGCTGGACGGTGTGCCGGTGCTCCGCACGCACATGGCGGCCGACGAGACGGAGGTCCGCACCGAGCGGTGGACGGTGGACCAGCCGGTCCGCACGGGCACCGAGAACGGCCTGGTGTACGGCTATACCGACGACTACCTGTTCTGCGCGGGCTTCATACCCGGGCAGGGCACCTACACCGAGGCGACCCGGGCCGCCTACACGGCGGTCTTCGAGCTGGTCGAGCGGCTGGGTTACCCGAGCATCTTCCGGATGTGGAACCTGATCGGCCGGATCAATGAGCCGAACGCCGAGGGGCTCGAGGTCTACCAGGACTTCTGCCGGGGCCGCGCCGAGGCGTTCGAGCTGTACGCGGCCCAGGGGCGGGACATGCCCTCGGCCACCGGCATCGGCTCCCGCGGCGAGGGCATCGCCTTCTACTTCCTGGCCTCCCGGACCGGCTCCCGCGTCAACATCGAGAACACCCGCCAGGTCCCGGCCTACCACTACCCGGAGCAGTACGGGCCGAAGTCGCCAAGCTTCGCCCGGGCCACCCATCTGACGCCGCGTGACGCCGAGTCCGGTGCGGCGCAGCTCTACATCTCCGGCACCGCGGCCATCCTCGGCCACCAGACGGTCCACTCCGACAGCATCGACAAGCAGTGCCGGGTGGCGCTGGAGAACATCGAGCACCTCATCGGCGACCGGAACCTCAAGGAGCACGGCATCGACCGGGGCCATGAGCTGTCCGACCTGACCCAGGTGAAGGTCTACGTGCGGCACCTGGAGGACATGCCGCAGGTCCGCGAGGCGTGCCAGGAGGTGTTCCCGGAGCCGGTCGACATCGCCTACTTCCACGTCGACATCTGCCGCTCCGACCTCCTCGTCGAGATCGAGGGCGTCATCGCGTAACGCCCGCGGTCCGAGCAGGCGGCCTGTCCCATCCGGGGCAGGCCGCTTTCTCGTCCCTTGTTGCAATTCATATGCAACTACACTATGTGGGCAATAAATGCTTCGGACGGCAGGGAAGGCGCTCATGGCTGCTCGGCGGATCGTGCTCGGTATCGAGTCCTCGTGTGACGAGACCGGGGCGGGGCTGGTCAGCGACGGCCGGCTGCTCGGCCACGCGGTCGCATCGAGCATGGACGAACACGCCCGGTTCGGCGGGGTGGTGCCGGAGATCGCCGCGCGCGCCCATGTGCACGCGCTCAACCCGGTGGTGCGCAAGGCGCTGGACGAGGCCGGGCTGCGGCTGTCCGACATCGGGGCGATCGCGGTGACGACCGGTCCGGGCCTGTCCGGCGCTCTCCAGGTCGGGGTGGCCGGCGCCAAGGGGCTGGCGTACGCGCTCGGGGTGCCGCTGTACGGAGTGCACCACCTGGCCGGACACGTCGCCGCCGACACCCTGGAGCACGGACCGCTGCCCGACCCCTGCGTGGTGCTGATCGTCTCCGGCGGCCACACCTCGCTGCTGCTGGTGCGCGATCTGGCCCGCGACCCGATCACGCACCTGGGCGACACCCTCGACGACGCGGCGGGCGAGTGCTTCGACAAGGTGGCCCGCGTCTTCGGCCTGCCCTATCCCGGCGGACCGGCCGTCGACCGGGCGGCCCGGGACGGCGACCCGCGCGCCGTGCCCTTCCCCCGCCCGCTCACCGGCCCCCGGGACGACGCCTACGGCTTCTCCTTCTCCGGGCTGAAGACCGCCGCCGCCCGATGGGCGGAGCGGCACCGGGGCATGGCGCTGCCGGTGGCCGACGGCGCCGCCTCGCTCCAGGAGGCGGTGGCCGACGTCCTGACCCGCAAGGCGGTCGCCGCCTGCACCGACCACGGCGTCGGCACCCTCGTCGTGGTCGGGGGCGTCGCCGCCAACTCCCGTGTCCGGGCGCTGGCCCAGGCGCGGTGCGCCGCGGCCGGCATCACACTGCGCGTGCCGTCGCTGCGGCTGTGCACCGACAACGGCGCGATGATCGCCGCCATCGGGGACCTGCTGGTCCGGGCGGGCGCCGAGCCCGCACCGCTGGACGTGTCGATCGACCCCTCCGCACCCCTGGAGTACGCCGCGCTGCACCCGGTCGTCCGGCCCGCCGCGCGCGCCGCCTGACGGTCGAAGAAACCTCCCCGGCGCGCACATCCTTCCGCGCCTCTCGCCCGTCTTAGGAGTCAGCCACACTTTTCGGTGGCCCCATGGCAGGGCACTTGGAGTACTCATTTTGAAGACTGGCATGAAGGGCATCCGCTGCGCCTCAGCGGTTGCCGTCACCGCGGGAGCCGTCCTGGCGGCCGGCGCGTTCACCGCACCGGCGCAGGCCGCGACGGCCACGAGCACCACCACGGCACAGGCCGCGGCCCTCAGGACACCCTCGATCACCGCCAAGGGCGGTTTCGTGATGAACAACGGGACGGGGGCGTCCCTCTACGGCAAGGCCGCGGACACCCGCCTTTCCACCGGCTCCACCACCAAGATCATGACCGCTCGGGTGGTGCTGGCCCAGCGGAACCTCGACCTTGACGCCAAGGTCAAGGTCCAGAAGGCGTACAGCGACTACATCGTCGACAACAACTGGGCCTCCTCGGCCCGTCTGATCGTCGGCGACAAGGTCACCGTCCGCCAGCTGCTGTACGGGCTGATGCTGCCGTCCGGCTGCGACGCGGCGTACGCGCTGGCCGACAAGTTCGGCACCGGCTCGACGCGGGCCGCGCGGGTGAAGTCGTTCATCGGCAAGATGAACGCCACCGCCGAGAGCCTCGGCATGCGGAACACGCACTTCGACTCGTTCGACGGCATCGGGCACGGTGCGAACTACTCGACACCGCGCGACCTGACGAAGCTCGCCAGCAGCGCGATGAAGAACTCCACCTTCCGCACCGTCGTGAAGACCAAGTCGACCCGGCAGAAGGTCACCACGAGCAACGGCGGCTACCGCTACATGGATTGGGAGAACACCAATCCGCTGCTCGGCAGCTACTCCGGAGCCATCGGTGTCAAGACCGGCTCCGGCCCGGAGGCCAAGTACTGCCTGGTGTTCGCCGCCACCCGGAACGGCAAGACGGTCATCGGCACGGTCCTGGCCTCCTCTTCGCCGGCCAACCGGGCGACCGACGCCAAGAAGCTGATGGACTACGCCTTCCAGCGGTAGTCCACCCGGCACAGCCATGAGGGCCTGCCGGTGACCTTCGGGTCACCGGCAGGCCCTCGTCGTCTCCGGGCGCGGTCAGCGGGTGTGCTCAGCCGGCGTCATCGGCACGCGCGGTCAGCAGGTGAGCGAGGACAGCGGCACGTCCTCCTGCTGGTGCAGCACGACGGTGCGCACCGGCAGCGGGATCTCGATGCCCTCCTCGCCGTAGCGCCGGTGCAGCCGCTTCATGAATTCATGCTTGATCAGATACTGATCGGCGTACTCCACGGTCCGCAGAATGACCGAGAAACCGATGCCGGATTCCCCGAAGGTGTGGAATCGCACGGCCGGTTCATGACCGGGGACGCCACCGGCCACCTCGGCCATCACCTTATCGGCGATCTCGATGGTCACCCGCTCCACGTGTTCGAGATCGCTTCCGTAGCCGACTCGCACCTGAATGAGTATCGACATCTGCTCATCGGGCTGGTGGCAGTTGGTCGTGATCGCGTCGGCGAGCCGCGCGTTCGGAATGATGACGAGGTTGTCGGACAACTGCCGGATCACGGTGTTGCGCCAGTTGATATCGACGACATAGCCCTCCTCGCCACTGCTGAGCCGGATGTAATGGCCGGGCTGCACCGTCTTCGAGGCCAGAATGTGCACCCCGGCGAAGAGGTTGGCCAAGGTGTCCTGCAAGGCGAGGGCGACCGCGAGTCCTCCCACGCCCAGCGCGGTCAGCAGCGGGGCGATGGAAATGCCCACCGTCTCCAGCAGGATGAGGGAGCCCATCGCCAGCACCGCGATACGGGTGAGGTTGACGAAGATGGTGGCGGTTCCGGCGACTCCGGAGCGGGAGAGCGCCATCGACCTCACGAGGTCGGCGACGACGCGGGCCGCGGTGATCGTGACGATCAGGATGAGCGCGGCGACCAGCACCTGGTCGACGGTGTGGCGGACCGGCCCGGTCAGCGGCAGGGCGGCGGCCGCCGCCGACGCGCCGGCGGCCAGCGCGGCCCAGGGCGCCAGGGCGCTCAGGATGTCGACGATGATGTCGTCGCCCTTCCACCGGGTCCGGCGCGCCCGCTCGCCCAGCCAGCGCAGCGCGATGCGCAGCAGCTGGCCCACCACCACGCCGGCGGCCAGCGCGGCCCCGACGATCATCAGGTCATGGAGGGTGAGCCCCCGGTTCACCGGTCCCCTCCCGGTATGCCGGAAGGCGTGGCCGGCGCCGAGGCGCTGCACGCTCCGCCGCGGACGGCTTCCGGCTGTGTGGCGGCTGGGACCGCCGGGATGTCGGCCTGCTGTGTTCTCACTCGTCACCTGCTTGTGCATGGGGTGTGCGGCCACGCCGCGGCACGTGAAGACGGCGGCCCGACGTGATCTGTCATCCTGCCGTACGCCTCCCGGCCCTCGCGGCCGGGCCCACCCCGCCGCACCGGACCCGCTCGGCGGACCGGCGTCGCGCCAAGCCGTCACCGATGGCGGTGAGTTGTTAAAACAGCCGGGGAAATGGGCATCGAGTTGTCAGAGAATTCCCTCTCGCCCTTATCAAGGGTTCCACCGAGTTCTGCAGCGAGGGCCGCGCCATGCCTTTTACCGACGGCGATGTCGAAGTGGCACAGGTGACCGACACCGACTGGCGGTTGCTCGGTCCGCTGACATATGAGGCGGCCGAGGCCACCTTCCGGGTTCCGGCCGGATTCGTCACCGATTTCGCCTCGGTGCCACGGATCTTCGTCTGGCTGTTCCCGACGTACGGCCGGTACACCAAAGCCGCCATCCTCCACGACTTCCTGTGCCGCAATCCCTCACTGGCCGACCGGTCGGACGCCGACGGCATCTTCCGCCGCGCCATGGGTGAACTCGAGGTGCCTTTGCTGCGGCGCTGGATGATGTGGGCGGCGGTGCGGGCCGCGTCACGGCTGTCGAGGATCAAGCCGGGCGAGGCCGTGCTGTGGTTCCTGGTCTCCGCCTTCTCGGTGGCCTTCCTCGCCGTGCCGGCCGTGGTCCTGCTCGTCTGGCTCGGGTTGTACGCGCTCGTCGAATGGGCCGTGTACCTGGTTCTCAGGCCCTTCGGCCGCGGACGCGTCGGCCGGCCGAAGGTCCTGCCGGCGGGGAGGCGTGCCCGGGCCGGGATGTGGCGGGGGACCAAGCCCGAACCGGTCTGAGCGCGGCCCGGCCCGCGCCCCGGCGGCAGGCACGCCGGGGCACCGGGTCAGACCGTGTCAGCGGACCGGCCGGCGCTCAGGTGAGCGGGTGTGACGTCCGGCCGGACGCCTCGTCGATCTCGTCGTGTGCCTTGGTCAGCAGCTGCGTCGCGATGTCCTTCAGCGCCCTGGCCCCGGCGATCTCCTCACCGACCCGTGGCTGATTCTTGTCGGCGGGTGCCCGGTGTGCGTTTCCCTTGGCCCGCACCTCGGTCCCGTCGGCGAGTCGCAGCAGAGCGGCCGCACGGGTGCGCTCCGTGTTCTCGTCGAATTCCAGCTCCACATGCCATCCCGCGGTCTGCGTCATGACGATCACCTCCGGCGATTTCTGCTACCAGCGTGCATCCACTCCTCCGCATCCGCACCACCTGGCCCGTCCCAGGCCCGCCCTCGCCCGCACCCGGAGAGCGCACTCACCGCGGCAACCGGCAACACCCTGCCGACAGCCCGCTACCGACCGTGCCAAGCCCCGGCTCCGGCGCCCTTCGAAGGGCGAGCGGTCGGCCGGTGCCGGAGGCTCAGCTCGGATCCCCCGCCAGCGGCACCCAGCGCCGCGGCGGGCCGCTGAGGGGCCGGGCGTCGGTGAGCCGCATCCCGGCGGCGGCGCACCCGTACGCCAGCTCCGCGGCGCCGTGCGGAGCGCCTTCGCCCGACTGCCAGAAGCGGTACAGCCAGTGCCCTTCCGGCCAGATCTCGTCGCCGATCGGGCCGAGCGCCGGGGTCAGCCCTATCTCCTCTCCGGTGAGGTCGCCGTCGCGCGCCAGGGTGCCGAAGGTGCCGCCCTTGCCGTTGAAGAAGACGGCGTAGGCGACGGTGTCGACGGACAACCGGCGCAGTACGCCGTCGTCGGAGGCGGCGAATCCGACGAGGACGCAGCCGCCGTCGACACCGGTCACGGCCACCCCCAGGTCGTCGTCGAGCATGTCCCACTCGAAGTGGATCGGGCCGAGATCCAGCACCGGGCAGGACTCGGGCGCGGCGCCCAGCCTGCGGATCACCTCGTCCTCCTCCAGCCCGGCGACGAAGGCCGCGCTCAGCCCCTCGGTCATCAGCTCACGGAAGACGCCGATCTGCCGGTCCGCCTCCCGCTGCGCGGCCCGCTCCCGCTGGGTGAGGGGCACCGCGCCCGGCAGACCGGCGAAGAGCGGGGCCAGTGCGGTCGTCAGGGCCAACCGCCCCGGTGAGCGGCCCGCCACCTGGGCGCGCCACGGGTCGGCCCCGGCCGCCAGCAGCGCGGCCGCGGCGCCGCGGCGCCCGTGGCAGACCGCGTGCCACAGGGGCGTGCACCCGTCGTCGTCCGGCGCGTCCACCTCCCGGGCCCGGCGCGCCAGTTCGGCGACCGCCTCGCCCGAGCCGTAGGTGGCGGCGAGGTGCAGCGGGGTGTCCGTCGCGCCGTCGGCCAACCGGTCCGGGTCGGCGCCGGCGGCCAGCCGCTCACGGATCAGCTCCGCGTCCAGCCAGTCGTTGGCGCCGATCCCCCGCCAGTCCGGTGGCGGTTCCTCCGCCTCCCTGTCGGCTTCCCCCTGGGCGTGCGCCACGGCGTGCGAAGTGCGGATGCCCTGATGTAACAGGGCGCGCATCCGGCCGAACAGCAACTCCTCGCCCTGCCCGCTCGCCGCCGGATCGCCGCATGCCGCGCAGAGCGGCTGCTCGTCTGCTGAACCCATCGTTCCTCCCCCGCCGCCCGCCCCGGGTGGGCGTACGGCCGTGACCGTGTCGTCACAGCGATGGTGGCAGCAGGCTCTGACAACGCCGGTCCGCCGGCCGGGCCTTGGCGCCTCAGTCGGTGGGCGTGGCCGGAGGCGCGGCGTCCGTCGGGGTGGCGGTCTCCGTCGGGGTGGTGGGGAAGGACGTGCCCGGGGCGCCCGCCGTCGCCGTGCCGGACCAGGTCGGCCGGCCCGAGGGGGATCCGCCCGGTGAGGTCGTGGACTGGTCGGAGCCCGGCGTCGTCGCGGACGGGGCCGGCGGCGAGGTGGTGTCCGGGAACGTCGGGCTCCCGGTCCGCACGTGGGAGGGGGCCGTGGCGGGCGGGCGGTCGGCGGGGGGCGCGCCGCGGTTGCCGGGCAGCGCGTGCAGGGCCAGGACCAGGGCCGCGGCCACCACCGTGCCGACGGCCGCCACCGCCGGCACCGCCGCACGGCGGGCTCGTCTGCGGCGCCGGCCCTGCCGGACGGCGCGGGCCACGTCCACTCCTGGGGCGTCGGGGCCCGGCCGGAGGTCGCGCAGCGGGGAGAGCAGCCGGGTCGCCTCCCGTTCCAGGGCGTCCCGCTCCGGGTCATCGTCGTGCACGGCCGCCACTCTCCCCCATGGCCGCTGGTGCGGGCAGCTGACCGCCGAGTTGGGCTCGCAGCCGGGTAAGGCCGCGGGCGGACTGGCTCTTCACATTTCCCTCCGAGCAACCGAGGATCCGGGCCACCTCCGCCACGGGCAGGTCGCACAGGAAGCGGAGCACGAGCACCGCGCGCTGCCGCGCCGGGATACGCGAAAGGGCGGTGTGCACCACGGCGCGCGTCTCGATGTCCGGCACCCCGGCGGCGGGTGGCAGCCCCGGGGTCTCCTGTGGGGCCCCGGACAGCCGGACCCGGGCCCAGCCGAGCCGCTGCTCGTTGAGGAAGCACCGGACGAGCATGGTGTGCACATACCGGTCCAGGTCATCGGCCGCGCGGGCGCGCCGCCAGTGGACGTAGAGCCTGGTGAGCGTCGCCTGTACGACGTCGTCGGCACGGTGGGCGTCCTTGCAGAGCAGGTGTGCGACCCGGCGGAGCGCGGGCAGCCTGGCGGTGACGTACTCGGTGTACGCCCGCTCGGCCTCCGTCCGCTCCGCCGGTCCGGCCCCGATCATGTCGTCCCGCTCACGTTCCCCCGCATCCGAGGCTCACCCCGCCCCGCCCGCGCCGCTCTCGATCCCGCGCTCGCCCGGCTCGCGCATCCGTACCTGCCACACCCAGACCCCTCCGATCCACCGCCCCGGCGCACCCAGCAGCCGCTGCACGGTGACACGCAGCGCTCCGTCGCCTGGTTGCGGGGCGAGCACCAGCACCCCCGCCCGCCAGAAGCGCAGGTCCTCGCGGGCGGCGCGGCGTTGTTCCGGGCCGATGGCGGGGATCCGTCCGGTGCGGGCGACTTCGCTGAGGAGGGAGGAGGTGTAGCGGGGCACCGGTCCGTAGATGCCGATCCGGTCCGGGCCGTAGGGGCCGTTGAAGTAGCCGCCGGGGAGGGAGAAGCCGAGGTCGGCGGTGGTCTGCCAGTGCAGGGCCTCCGCGCGGCCGGGCTCGGGCACCGGCACGGGGACCAGGGTGCGGCCGTCCGGTACGTAGTCGCGCCAGATTCCGTCGGCGACGAACGCGGGGACACTGGGCCGGGCGACGGTGGTCAGCGGGGTCGGCGCGATGGGGAGCAGGGCGGCGGCGACCGCCAGCCATCCCACGGCCGGCAGCGCCCACGCCCCGGCGGTGCGGCGCTCGGCGGAGGCTTCGGGTTGCCCGGCCGGGGCGGCGCGGCCGGTGGAAGGGACGGGCCGGGCGTGCAGGCGGTCGCAGGCGAGGGCGATGAGGATGCCGAGCGCGGGGGCGGCCGCCATGGCCATCCGCGACTCGATGACCGACTCGAAGAGCGGGCGGTCCGCGAGCAGCCGCCATGGCCCGGGCAGTTCGGCGTCCGTGCCGGGGACGGGGATGGTGCGGCCCAGGGAGAGCAGCATGGCGCCGAACGCCGCCCCCGCCAGCGCCCGCACCTTCGGTTCCCGCCACAGCCAGACCACCACGACGGTGGCCAGCGCGAGGAGCGGCCAGCCGAAGAAGGCGTTCTGCTCGGTGCGGTTGAGGGCGAGGGTGTCGGCGGTGGCCGGATCTCCGGCGAGCGAGCGGCCGGCGAACTCCACCAGTGCGCGCGGGGAGTTGCCGGTCGAGCCGTGCAGCACGCTGGTGTAGCTCTGCGCGCCGAAGAACTGGCGGCCCAGTGGATAGGCGAGCAGCAGCAGGCTGACGCCCGCCGCGACCGCCAGGCCGCGGGCCAGCGGGCGCAGCGCGGCGCGGGCCACGGCGGGGCGCGCGGCGGCGTACGCCACGGCGAAGATCAGCAGGGTGACGGCGGCCAGCAGCAGCGCTTCCTCACCGAGGAAGACCTGGTAGGTGAGGAGGAGGCCGAGGATCACGCCGTCCCGGAGGGTGCGGTCCGGCGCTCCCCCGCCGTCCTCGCCCCAGCGGCTGGGCGCGTCCGGGAGACGCGCTTCGCACAGTCGCAGCAGCCGGTCGACGATCAGCGGCATCATGAAGAGCACCGCGAAGTTCGGGTGGGCGTTGGCGTGCGAGACCATCGGGGGCGCGAAGGCGCACAGCGCGCCGCCGACGGCCGCGGCGCGGCGCGACCGTACGAAGCGTTTGACCAGCAGCCAGTACCAGGCGGCCGCGGTGGCGGCCATGCCGCAGGTCAGCACCAGGGCCCAGGTGACGGCCGGGCCGAGGAGCAGGGTGACGGGCGCCAGTGGGATGGACAGCCCCAGCATGGCGGTGTTCGCCATCAGGTTCACACCGAGCGGGTGGTTCTGCAGGGTGGTGAAGAACGGGTCGTGCAACTCGACGACATGGTGGGCGGTGACCGCGAAGAACCACTCCCACTGGTTCTGGTCCTGTCCGCTGTCGGCGAGATAGGCCCGGTCGAGGTCGGCCCACAGGCCTTTGAAGAGCCAGACGGAAGCCAGCAGATAGCCGAGCACCACCACCCGGTCGGCCGGCCGTACCCGGTCCAGCGCGCCCCGGGTCCGCAGGCGGAGGAGTTCCAGGAGCACCCGGAGGTAGTCCAGGGCACGCACCTTGGAGCCGGGCTGGTGTGCCCAGCGCACCGGCACCTCGGCCACCGGCCAGCCGGCGTCCTGGAACATCCGCAGGATTTCCACGTCGATGCCCCAGCCGTCGACCCGGGAGCGTCCGAAGGCCGCCCGCGCCCGGTCGCCGTCGAAGAGCTTGAAGCCGCACTGGGTGTCGCCGACGCCGGGCACCGCGAGCGCCCGGATCACCCGGTTGCCGGCTCGGCCGGACCACTGCCGCAGGCGATGCTGGCGTACCTCGACGCGGGCGCCGGGCCGGGCGCGGGAGCCGATCGCGGCGGCGCTGCCGGCGTCGAGCCGGTCGTGCAGCAGGGCCAGTTCCTCGATGGGGGTGGCCAGATCGGCGTCGGTGACCAGCACCCGGCGGCCGCGCGAGGCGAGGACCCCCAGGCGCAGGGCGTGGCCCTTGCCGTGGTTGCCCGTGATGGGTGCGGACGGTGCGGAGTCCGGCGGTGCGCCCAGCAGCCGGATCCGCGGCTCGGCGGCGGCCGCCTCGCGGACCGCGGCCGCGGTGGCGTCCGTGGAGCCGTCGTCGACGACGATCACCTCCCACTCGGCGTGCCGGCCGGGCGAGGAGCGCAGATAGCGGCAGATCGCGTCGAGGGTCCGGGGCAGCCGGCGTTCCTCGTTGTACGCGGGCACCACGACGGTCAGGTCGACGGTGCCCGCCGCCGGCAGGCGGCTGGTGGCGGGGACGGCAGAGAAGTGCAGCACACGCCGGGGACCACGCCGGGCCACCGCGGGGTTGTATGGCATGCGTCACATCACTGGCCGGGCGGGTGCGGTCCCGCCGACCACCCCCCTGAGCCCGTTCCGTCCGCCTGCGTGGCGTGATCGAGTGCCCCGATACGGCCGGAAATGGGCTCCCGGTGGAGGGGTTTCAACCGATTAAGTGAAGCGCTTCCTTTACACGAACTCCATTCTTTCTGACGACAGGAGACACAAACGTGAGACGCATGCGCGCGACAGGGCTCGTCCTCCTCGGCCCGGCGGCCTGGCTGGCACTGGCCGCTCCGGCGGCCTCGGCGGCGCCCGGCGACGTCTACACCATGTGCGCCAGTTCAGTGACGCCCAGCGGCTTCGTGGACGTCAGCTGGGGCACCAGCCTGTCGTGCGGCTCCGGCAGCAGCCCCAACATCAAGCAGGTCAAGGACCTCAACGGGCTTCCGGTGGGCACCACGGTCAACGCCTGCGCCTCCACGTACCAGCCCGCCGGCTGGGTGAAGACCGGCTCCTCCTACTACAGCGACAGCTGCCGGTACGCCACCGTGTCCAGCTTCAACCCCAACGCATGGACGCTCCAGCGCGTGTCGTGACGGAACCTCGCTTCCGGCGGCCGTGATCCCGGTCACTTGCCGGCATCGCGGCCGCCGGGCGCGACCAGGATTGTTGCGGCGGGCGCAACTCGTCCTTGCCCCGGCGGCATTGGCGTGGGACGGGCCGGGGTGCCGAGGATGCCGGACATGGACAACACCGACACCAGCACCGACACCCACGCCTCCCGTGACACGCTGGCGGTGGTCAGCCAGAGCGGCCCCTCCGTCACCTTCTTCGACGCCACCACCTTCGCCCGGCAGGGGGTGCTGGCCCTGCCGCCGGAGCCGCACGAGCTGTGCTTCGACCCCGACCAGCGGCTGCTGTACGCCGCGAGCACCTACGTCTCCGGCTACTACCACGCCAACCAGGGCCGGGCCACGCAGATCAGCGTCATCGACGTGGACACCCGCGAGGTGGTCGACGTCATCGACCTCGCCCCCGACCACGCCCCGCACGGGCTCGCCCTCGACCGGGCGCGGTCCCGGCTGTATGTGAGCGTCGAGGCCACGTCGGACGAACCCGGTGGCGTCGTCGTCCTCGACACCCGGGACCGGAAGCGGATCGGCCGGATCTCCACCGTGGCGCCCGGCCCGCACTGGTTCGCGATCACGCCCGACGGCCGTCGCGGCTACACCACCAACAAGGAGGCGCCCTTCATCTCCGTCGTCGACCTGGAACAGGACCGGATGACCGGCCGGATCGAGGTGCCGGGCAGCGAGGGGCTGGACGTCTCCCCGGACGGCAGGTACGTGTACGCCGCCGCGCCCAAGGGCGACTTCGGCGCCACCGCCGGCGCGCGCCCGGGCGTCCGGGTGATCGACACCGCCACGGACCAGGTGGTGCGGGTGCTGCCCACCGAAGGGGTGGTCTTCCCCGTGCACGCCACCGCGACCGGCGCGATTCTCGCCGGAGAGCTGCGGATGGCCGACGGCCCCGGCGGGCGCCTGGGGGCGCAGACCGACGGTGTGCTGACCGTCTTCGCCCCCGACACCTTCGAGCAGGTCGGGCAGGTGCGGGTCGGGCAGTTCCCGCTCACCATCACCTCGTCGCCGGACGGCGCTTTCGGCTATGTCTCCAACGTCATGTCCTCCACGGTGACCGTGGTGGACCTGCGGCAGCTGCGGGTGGTCTCCACCCTCACGGTCGACCGGGCGGGCGAGCCGGGCGCCCACGGCCTGGCCTTCCTGCCCGGCGCGCGCTGAGCCTGCCGCCGCTCCCGGGGCGCACGGGGGTCAGGACAGCTTGGCGATCTCCTTGCGGACCCGGTCCACGATGGGAGCCGGAAGCGTCGCATAGCCCTGGAAACTCAGGTCTTCCTGGCCCCGGGAACCGGCGATGTAGGTCAGGAACGACTTGAGGGCGGGCCAGGTCGACGCCTTGTTCCCCTTGTCGCAGACGATCTCGTAGGTGACCAGGTCGATCGGGTAGGCGCCGGATTCCTTGGTCGCGTAGTCGAGCCGGAGCACCAGATCGCTGCCGCTGCCGGCGATCCTGGCGTCGGCGATCGCCTTGGAGGCCGCGAGGACATTGGCCTCGGCCGGGGAGGGCGCGCCGGTGTCGATGGAGGCGGTGGGGACCGACCGGGCCACCGCGTAGGACAGTTCGAAGTAGCCGATCGCGCCGTCGGTCCGCTTCACCTGCGCGGCGAGCCCGGCGGAGCCGTCGGCGGAGCGGCCGCCGGCCGGCTTCCACTCCTTGCTGTGGCCGTGTGTCCAGGCGCCGGGGGCGGCGGCGCTCAGGTAGGCGGTGAAGTTGTCCGTCGTACCGGAGGAGTCGGATCGGTGGAAGGCCGTCACCGGCAGGGACGGCAGCTTCACGCCCGGGTTGAGCTTCGCGATCGCCGGGTCGTTCCACTTGTCGATCTCCCCGGTGAACAGCCGGGCGAGGGCGGGGGCGTCCAGGACCAGTCGGCTGACGCCCGGGAGGTGGAAGCCGACCGCGATCGGGCCCCCGAGCACCGGCAGGTGGACGGCGTGGCCGCCGTCGGAGCAGACGCTTTTGGACTGCTTGACCTGAGCGTCGCTCAGCACCGAGTCGGAGCCGGCGAACGCTGTCCGACCGGCCAGGAAGTCGGCTTGGCCCGTCCCGGAACCGGTGGCCCGGTAGTCGATACGGGTACCGGGGCAGGCGCGGGTGTAGTTCCGGATCCAGAACCGCATCGCGTACGCCTGCGCCGTCGAACCGGAGGCCCGCAGCGCGGCCGCCTTGCCGCAGTCGATGCCGTCGGCACCGGCGGTGGCCGTGGTGGTGGCGGTCGTGGCAGTGGTGACGGTGGACGGTCCGCCAGAGGGCTCGGAGTCGCCGTCCGAGCCGCAGGCCGTCAGGGCCGAGGCGCCCAGGACGACCGCCGCCACGCCCGCCGTCACGGCGCCCGGCCCGCTCTTCCGCAAAAGCCTCACTCCCTGGAGTCCCTTCCGCAGACGTCTCGCGGGTCACCATAGGACAGTGAGTCACCTTTTATTGCGATATGACAGGCGCGCCTTGTGCAAACCTGCCGCGATGGCCGAACCCCCGGCCGGCGGCGGCAGCCTCGCGCGGAAGGGCCCAGGTCGGCGACCTGGGCCCTTCGAGGGGCGGACGGGAACGGCCCGGCAGCGGGTCAGATCCGGTCGGCGGCGATGAGCAGGTAGTGGAAGCTGCCCTCCTTGTACGCCGTCAGGAACGCCTCCTCGATGCCGGTGGCGACCGAGGACCGGGCCCGCAGCTCCCAGTACGGGATGGTGGCGGCGGTCAGGTCGACCACCTGCATCGGGACCAGGTTGTTGGCCGCCATGGCCCGGAAGTACTCGCTGCGCGGGTGGATGTTGCAGGTGTAGTGCTCGTCGATGCGGCTGACGGCCTTGGACCGCATGCCGGTGACGTCATTGGAACACCCGGTGACGCACACATACCGGCCGCCGTACTCCAGCAGCCGGGAGAACTCGCCGTAGAGCTCGAAGAGGTCCACGTACATGGTGGTCTCGTTGGTCCAGATGCCGCGCCGGGAGCCGCTGTCGAACCCGGTGTCGAGCATGTTCCGGAAGTGGAACCGCACCTGGTCGGCCACGCCCCGCCGCTCGGCCTGATCGCCCGCGAAGCGGACCTGCGCCTCGGAGATGGTCACGCCGTCCACCTGGCAGCCGAACCGGGCGTTGGCCATGATGCTGGTGCCGCCCCGGCCGGAGCCGGCGTCGAGCAGCCGGTCGGTGGCCGCGACGGCGCCGAGGTGGTCCAGCAGGACGTCCGCCTGGGCGGTCTCCAGACGGTGCAACTCCTCGATGATGCGCTGGTCCCGGGTGTCCTCGGGGCCCTCCAGGACCGAGGGGTCGTAGTCGCCGATGCCGTAGTGGTGGTGGTAGAGGCCGTCCACCTCGCCGAGCCGGAGGTTGACGGGGTCCTTCTCGGTGTTCCAGTACTCGGCGACGGATCTCTGGTAGTCGGTGCGCAGTACGCCGTCCATGGCGGCGATCTCCGTCTGGGTGATGGGCATGGGGGCTCCTTATGGGTGGGGGGCGGTGATGAGGTCAGTCGGCCATCGCGTAGCGGGCGCTTCCGGCATGCCACTCCCGGTTGCCGCCCACCCAGGCCCAGGTCCCGGCCAGGAAGCGGCCCAGCTCCGGGGAGCCGGCCGCGGCCAGAGCGGCCGCCTCCGCCTCGAAGGTGTGCATCAGCTCGTCGTGGATCTGGACGCTCCGCTCGACCGCCTCTTCCATGGAGCACTGCTCCTCGGCGGCGATCAGCATGGGAAGGCTGAAGTCCGTGGGGTCTTCCTTGCCCATCGAGTACAGATCGTTCATGAGCACGGTGGCGGTGCCGGCCAGGTTGAACACGCGGCGCACCCGGGGATCGGAGAACTCCGCCATCGGGACCTCGTAGCCGGCGATGGCGTCGACCAGCACCATGCACGGGATGAAGCTGTTCTCGTGCCGGTGCATCAGGTACTCCCACACCGGCGGGGTCTGCCGCTGGGTGTGCCAGACCCCCTCCTGGTTGTACGCCACGAACATGATGGCCAGCTCGTGGCGGAGGCGGCGCACCTGTGTCGTCGAGGCGTGGTCGAGGAGGTTGTCCAGGGAGGAGCGCAGCGCCCTGGCGACCGGGTCCTGCCGCACGACCCGCTCCAGCTGGGGCGCGTAGGCCAGCGGGAGCTGGGCCTGGTCGATCACCGAGTGGCAGATGGCGAGCCGCCTGCCCATCTCCTCGTGCCGGGGCTCCTCCACCTCGCAGTCGACGATGTGGTCGTCGACGGCCCACTCGGACAGGCCGCACTTGGCGGCTGCCAGCAGCCGGTCCGGGTCGTCCGTCTCGGGATGGGCCAGCATCATCAGGCGCCCGAAGTTGGCCGAACGCACCATGTCCAGCCGGCCGGGATAGATCCCGACCTCCTCGGCCCACTCGACCAGCCGCTCGTTGACCAGCTCGCCGAGGGCGGGGTCGTCGCGGAAGGCGGGCGGGCAGTACAGCACCGGCCTGGACGCGGGCTCCTGCTTCCGCTCCGCCGCCGGTGCGCCGTCGCGCCGCTGCTCCGCGGCCCGCGGGCGACCGGTCTCCGGACGGCCGGCGGCCGCCAGGCGGGCGGCGGAGCTGCCCAGCCCGGTGGGCCCGCCGGGGATGCGGGACGGTACGCCCTGGCCGGCGGCGCCGAGTGCGCCCGCGCCGGGCGGCGCGGTGCCGTTGGTGGCGGCGGTGCGGGGCGCCGTGCGGCGAGTGGCGGTGCCGGGCAGGGGCGCAGCCGGCCGGCCAGGAGCGGCGCCCGGCCGGGCGGGCACCGTCGGCGGCGCGGGGGCAGGGATCCGCGCCGCCGAGGTGCCCAGCCCCGCCGGGCCGGCCCGCAGCCGGGAGACCGCCGGTGCGGGAGGTCTGCGCCGGGCGGCGAGGATGTCCCTGCTGCCGGGACGCCTCGGGTCGGACAGCAGCGCCGCCACCATCCGCGCCAGTTCGTGGTCTGCCGCGGGCGCGGCGGACCGTGACATCAACGACACCGCCGTCAGCCCCCGTTCGCCCAGGCGATCTCGCAGTTCTCCAGCAGGCCCAGCGCGTCCGGCACCAGCACGGCACAGGAGAAGTAGGTGCTGACCAGGTAGGAGATGATGGCCTGCTCGCTGATGCCCATGAACCGGACGTTCAGGCCCGGCTCGTACTCGTCCGGCAGGCCGATCTGGTTCAGGCCCACCACACCCTGGTCGTCCTCGCCGGTACGCATGGCGATGATGGTCGAGGTGTTGTTCTTGGAGATCGGGATCTTGCCGCAGGGCAGCAGCGGCACCCCCCGCCAGGCGGGCAGGTGGTGGCCGTTGATGTCGATGGGCGTGAAGTAGATACCGCGCTTGTTGCACTCGCGGCCGAAGGCGGCGATCGTCTTAGGGTGCGCGAACATGAACTTCGTGCCGCGCCGCATGCTGATCAGCTGGTCGAGGTCGTCGGGGGTGGGCGGACCGGCGTGGGTCGAGATGCGCTGGTCGAAGTCGCAGTTGTTGAGCAGCCCGAAGTCCTTGTTGTTGACCAGCTCGTGCTCCTGGCGCTCACGCAGCGCCTCGATCGTGAGCTTCAACTGCTGCTCGGTCTGGTTCATCGGCTGGTTGTAGAGGTCGGCGACGCGGGTGTGCACTTGCAGCACCGACTGGGCCACCTGCAGCTCGAGCTCACGGGGGTTGAGTTCGTAGTCGACGAAGGTGCCCGGCAGCGAGGGCTCCCCGCTGTGCCCGGAGTGGATGGTGACGTCCGCCTCACCGTGCCTGTTCACCGGCCGGTGCCCGTTGGCGCGCGTCTCGACGTGCTCCCGGAGCGCCGCGAAGCGGTCCGCGATCGCCTTGTACGCCGAGTGGGGAAGCGCCAGCACGGTGGTGTGGGTCGCCGCGCGGGCGGTGAACTCCCACTTGTCGCCGGCGCCGGCGAGGACCTTCCCACCGAAGGTGTCGCCGTCGGCCAGCACGCCGACGATGTTCTCACCGCCGTACGGGCCTTCGGTGATCCTCTCCACCCGGCCGTGCGCGATCAGGTACACGTGGTCGGCCTTCTTGCCCTCGTGCACGATGATCTGGCCGGGTTCGTACTCCTTCTGCGCGAACTTCTCCGCCAGCGCGCCCAGCGCACCGCCGTCGGAGAAGCCCTGCAGCAGCGGCAGTTCGGCCAGTTCCTCGGGGATGACCTGGACCTTGGAGCCAGTCTTGAGGAACGTCACCCGTCCGTCGCCGACCGTGTAGGACAGCCGGCGGTTGACCCGGTAGGTGCCGCCCGCCACGTTCACCCAGGGGAGCATGCGCGACAGCCAGCGGGAGCTGATGCCCTGCATCTGAGGTTCGGACTTGGTGGTCGTCGCCAGATTCCGCGCTGCCGCGGTGCTGAGGCTCAGCTGCTCCCGCTCTTCCTCCGCGGCCCCGGCGGTGGGGCGTGCACTCGTCTCGACCGACATCGGGCTACCTCATTCTCTTCGCTGTCGTGATGACCGTGACCGACGCTCTACCGACGTCACGCTCGGTAATTTCTAGTGCATATCGATCACGAAGAGTGATGGGTTGCGACGGCGCACGGACGCGCGCCCGACTGGCGGGCTGCGCCCCTGCGCTCGTCCCAACGAGGCGTTAGTGCGACGAACATCAGGTCAGCGCGGCGTCCACGGCCGCCTCGGCATGCAGGCGCGCGGTGGGGAAGACCGGGACGGGGCTGTCCTGGGAGCCGATGAGCAGTTCGATCTCGGTGCAGCCGAGGATGACGCCTTCCGCGCCGGCCGCCACGAGGTCCTCGATGACCCGCTGAAACGCGGCGCGCGACTCCCCCCGCACGACGCCCAGGCACAACTCCTCGTAGATCACCCGGTGGACGAGCGCCCGGCCGTCGGCTTCGGGGGCGAGCACATCGAGCCCGCGCGCCTCGAGGCGGCCCCGGTAGAAGTCCTGCTCCATGGTGAACGCGGTGCCCAGCAGGCCGACGCGGCGCAGGCCCGCCGCCCGCACGGCACCCGCGGTGGCGTCGGCCAGATGCAGCAGCGGCACCGAGACCGCCGCCTCGACGCGGTCGGCGACCTTGTGCATGGTATTGGTGCAGATGAGTACCAGGTCGGCGCCGGCCGCCTCGAGCGAGCGCGCCGCCCCGGCCAGGACCTCGCCCGCCTCCGCCCAGCGACCCTCCGCCTGCAGCACCTCGATCTCCGCGAAGTCCAGCGAGTACAGCACGCACCGGGCGGAGTGGAGTCCGCCGAGCCGGTCGCGGGTGAACTCGTTCAGCAACCGGTAGTACTCCGCCGTCGACTCCCAGCTCATCCCGCCGATCAGCCCGATCGTCCGCATGGCCCACGCTCCTGACGCCGACTCCCAGCGGCCCCGGGCTCGCCGGGAACCGCTCACCTATAAGGCGCTGAGCATGTCAGAGCCCGATCCATAAGGCTTACTGTGATCCGCTCATGCCCTCGTGGGCCGCCCAGCCGTGGAGCTCGAACCCGCCCCCTGCTCGCCGGACCTCCGCCGCGCCCGCCCCACCGAAGTGCGCGGGGACCACCAACTCCCGCTCGTCGGCGGCCCGTTCCAGAATCCTCCGGCGGCTGGCCACCGCCTGTTCGGCATCCATGCAGAAGCAGCTGTTGTGGGCGGGGTCGAGGATCTGCACCGGGCTGTGCAGCAGATCGCCGACGAAGACCGCCCGATCGCTCCCGGACGCGAGCCGCAGCACGCCGGAGCCCGGGGTATGACCGGGGGCGGCCTCCAGGGTGAGGTGCTCGTCGATGCGGTGCGCGCCGTCCCACAGCACGGCCTGCCCGGCCCGGAGGACCGGCGCGACACTGTCCTGGTACATGAGCCGGTCGTCCTCCCGAAGCCCCTTCCCATACCCGTTGCCCGGCCCGAAGTGGTGGTTGTCCGCGGCCGGGATGAGGTACTGGGCATTGCGGAAGGCCGGGACCCACTCCCCGTCGGCGCCGACGGTGTTCCAGCCGACGTGATCGGCGTGGAGGTGGGTGTTGACGACGACGTCGACATCGTCCGGGCGGATGCCGGCCCGCGCCAGCTCGCCCAGGAAGTCGCCCTGCCGGTGGTGGAACTCCGGCATGCCGGGCCGCTCGCGTCCGTTGCCCACCCCGGTGTCCACCAGGACGGTCCGCCCGGCGCTGCGCAGCACCCAGGTCTGCAGGGCGAGCACCGCCCGGTCGCTGCCCGGCTCCCAGTGGTCCGGGGCCAGCCACCCCTCGTTGTCCTTCCACACCTCGGCCCCGGACTCCGGCACCAGCCCGCGGGCGGGCACCAGGGGGCCCTGCCACTCGATGACCCGGATGACCTCGACTTCGCCCAGCATCATGCCCGGCACGCTCTCACTCTTCATGCCATCGACCCTAGGAAGATCGATTGAGCCTCTCAATGTCTCTCCGGCTCATGCGGATACGCGCTCGTCTCATCACTGATGCCACTCGATAGGCTGGGCCGGTGGATGTGGTGAGTGACGCGATCGCGGCCGTGCGCATCGGACAGCCCTCCTCCAACCGGCTGCGGGTGGGCGGGGATTGGTGCACGCGCTTCGCCCCGTACGACGGCGCGGGCTTCCACGTCGTCCTGGAGGGCGGCTGCTGGCTGCTGCCGGACGGCGGCGGTGACCCGGTCGCGCTGGGCGCGGGGGACGCGGTGCTCCTCCCGCACGGCACCGGGCACGTGATCGCCGACTCCCCGCGGGAGCCGGCGGACGTGGCGCGGGCGGTGCCTTTCGAGCGCTGGCTCGACGGGCGCGAGCCACGCGGCGACGGGGCCACCACGGGGGAAGTGGAGATGCTGTGCGGCAAGTACCGGCTGGACCACCGGCGGGTGCACCCGCTCATGGCGGAGCTGCCGAAGGTCGTGCACCTGCCCAACCGGGTGGGCTGCCAGCCCGAACTCCGCGCCGCCATCGAGCTGCTGGGCGGGGAACTGGACGCGCGTCGGCCCGGCAGTCAGGTGGCGGTCCCCAGCCTGCTCGACCTCCTGCTCGTGTACATGATCCGCTCCTGGCTGGCGAAAAGCGCCGGCGGCGGCTGGCCGGCCGCGCTGAGCGATCCGGTGGCGTCCGCGGCTCTGCGGGCGCTGCACTCGGACCCGTCCGCCCCGTGGACCATCGAGCGCCTGGCCGCCGAGGCAGGCGTCTCCCGGCCGACCCTGGCCCGGCGGTTCACCGCGCTGGTGGGCCGCCCTCCGATGGCCTACCTGACCTGGTGGCGGCTGACCTCCGCCGCCGCCCTGCTCCGTAACACCGCCGATCCGCTGGCCGCCATAGCCCGCCGGGTCGGCTACGGCACCCCGTACGCCCTCTCGCACGCCTTCAGCAGGGAATTCGGGACGACGCCCGGGCGGTACCGGGCGCAGGCCGCGGTCCGATCCCGATGACGTACAGTGCGCGCATGAAGATCATCGACCTGGAGCCCGGCGACCCCCGCCTGACCGGCGACGTCCTGCCGGTGCTGCGCGAACTGCGCCCGCACCTCACCGAGGAGACCTTCCGCGAGGTCTGCGAGCAGGGCCACGGCCAGGGCCTGCGCTTCACCGCCGCGTTCGCCGATGACGGCGCCTGCCTCGGCGTCGCCGGCTGGCGCGTGATGATCACCACCGCGACCCTGCGCAAGCTGTACGTCGACGACCTGGTGACCACGACCGCCGCGCGCTCCACCGGTGTGGGCCACGCCCTCCTCGCGCACCTGGAAGACCACGCCCGCAAGGCGGGCTGCGCCAACCTCAGCCTGGACTCGGGGACGCATCGCACCGACGCCCACCGCTTCTACTTCCGTGAGCGGCTGGCCGTCACCGCCTTCAACTTCGACAAGCCGCTGGGCTGACCGGCTCACCGGGCCGCTTCGGCGGCCTGGTGGCCCGCTGCCTCGCCCGCCTCCGGCTCCGCCTCGCGGACCGCCTCGACGTCGACCATCACCTCGACCATGTCACTGACGACCACCCCGCCCCGGTCGACGACGTCGTTCCAACTCACCCCGAAGTCCTGCCGGTTGATCCGTGCGGTCGCGGCGAACCCGGCGCGCCGCCGCGGCCCCAGGTCGCGGCCGTCCTCCCACCACGGCGTGTCCCACTGCCCCAGATAGGTCACGTCGAGCGTGACCGGCCGCGTCACGCCCCGCACGGTGAGATCCCCGGTGAGCAGGAACTCCGTCGGACTCAGCTGACGGACGCCGGTCCCGGCGAAGGTCCATCTCGGGTGGTGCTCGACGTCGAAGAAATCGGCGCTGCGCAGATGGGCGTCACGCTGGGGCTGGCCGGTGTAGACCTGGGTGGCGTCGATCGTCGCCTCGACCCGCGCCCCCTCCGGGGCGTCCGGGTCGACCTCGAGCGAGCCGCGCACGTTCTTCAGCTGCCCGCGCACATAGGTGACCATCATGTGCCGGGCGCGGAATTCGGCGCTGGTGTGGCCGGGCTCGAAGAACCATCTCGTGGTGGCCATGGTGACTCCCCTGGGCGCCGCTGCCGATCCGCCCCGCACCCAGGATAGGACGGCCTGGAGCCGGGTGCCGCTCGGCCCGCCGCCCGGCGCACCCGCCTTCCGCCGCCGGCCGTCCGCCGGGGATCACCGCAGGTCAGGCGGTTGCGGAACGGGTTGCGGCGAGGTGGTCCCCGCCTTGGCGATGAGCAGCTCCAGCAGGGCCAGCAAGGCGCCGCGGACATCCTCCCGGGAGCGGGCGTCGAGCATCAGAACGGGCGTGTCCGGGTCGCTGAGGTGCAGCGCGGCCCGGATCTCCGCGGCGGTGTACGCCTGCTCGCCGTCGAAGCAGTTCGCCCCGACGACGAACGGCAGACCGCGGTTCTCGAAGAAGTCGACGGCCGGGAATCCGCGGTCCAGGCGCCGGGTGTCGACCAGGACGATCGCTCCCAGTGCCCCGCGCAGCAGGTCGTCCCACATGAACCAGAAGCGCTCCTGGCCCGGGGTGCCGAACAGGTAGAGGACGACCCCCGCGTCGGTGAGGGTGAGCCGCCCGAAGTCCATCGCGACGGTGGTCGACGTCTTCGACTCGATGCCGTCCAGGTCGTCGACGCCCACGCCCGCGGTGGTCAGCCGCTCCTCGGTGCGCAGCGGCTCGATCTCGGAGATCGACTCCACGAGGGTGGTCTTGCCGACGCCGAAACCCCCCGCGATGAGGATCTTGACCGGGGACTCTTCCGGAGCTGCGGTGGTGTCATATGCGGGCAAGGCTGTCCCTGATTCTCATGAGCAGGTGGACATTGGACGTCTCGGACACCTCCAGCGGCGGCCGGTGGCGGATCAGGCCGCGGTCCGCGAGTTCGCCGAGGAGCAGGGTCATCGGGGTGAGGCGCATGTGCATGCGGGCGGCGAGTTCGGCCACCGCCCTTCCGTCCGGCGGCCGGCACAGCGCGAGGAGGGTCTGCCACTCGGTGGACAGTCCTTCCGGGGCGTCGGCGGTCGTCGCCGTGATCATCGTGTCCATGGTCAGGACGGTGCCGGAGGCGGCCGTACGCCCGTCGGTGAGGGCGTACAGCCGCGTGCGGCGCGGTCCGCGCCGCGGCTCAGCGGTCATGACGAGTGCGGGGTCGGCGCGCGGTCCGGGGTGCCCAGCCACTCGCCGAGCGCCTGCGCGGCGCGCACGGCCTCACCGCCCAGCTCTCCGAGCCGGGCCTTGCGGGAGGTCACCACGATGAGCGTGCTGCCCTCGCCGCATCCGACGATGCACAGGTACCGGTCGGCCATCTCGACCAGCTGGCGGATCACCTGACCGCCGCCGACCTCCCGGGAGATCGCCTTCATCGTGGCCGCGATGCCGGAGGCCGCCGCGGCCACCCGCTCGGCCTGGTCCCGTTCCAGCAGGTAGGCGCTGAGTTTTATGCCGTCGTTGGACAGGAGAACCGCGCCCTGGATGCCGGCGATCCGGCTCAGATTGTTGTCCAGGATGCTGTAGATCGCGTCGTTGGGTGTCGTCGTCATCGCTGGTCCTGTCCCTGCTCTGCTTCCACTGTCCGGGTGCCCTGCTCGTAGTCCGCCCAGGCGTCGGCCACCTCTTCGGGTGTCGCGGTGTCCTGGCCCACCGTCTCCGTGTCGCGTGGCGCGCGCAGTTGATCGGCGATATGGGTCTGCGGGACCCGCTGGGGCAGGGTCGGCCGCGCGGGGCGGTGTTCCTTGGGGGTCGGTTCGGCGGCCGCTTCGGTCCGCGGCCGGTCGTTCGGGGTCTCGTCCGCCGGAGCGGGGCGCAGGTGCAGCACGCGCTCGCGCTTGCCGTCGCCGGGCGGCTGGGGCGCGGGGGCGGGCTCCGGTGCCCGCGGCGCCGGTTCACCTGGGGTGGGCACCAGGTGCTCCGAGGGAATGATCACGACGGCCGACGTCCCGCCGAAGGCCGAGCGGCGCAGCGTGACCCGGGCTCCGAGCTGGTCGGCGAGGTGGCCGACGACGAAGAGGCCGAGCCGGTGGGCGTTCTGGGCCAGCACGGCGTAGGGCGGAGCGGAGTGCAGACGGCCGTTCATCTCCTCGTAGCGCTCGGGTGCGACCCGCGGGCCGCGGTCCTCGACCTCGATGGAGAGCCCGTCGGCGACGGTCTCCGCCCGGATGACGACCTTGGAGGCCGGCGGGGAGAAGCGGGTGGCGTTGTCCAGCAGCTCGGCCAGCAGATGGCTGATCTGACTGATCACGCGGGGCTCGACGCTGATCTCGTCCAGCGCCTGCCGGTCGATCCGCCGGAAATCCTCGACCTCGGACGCGGCCTCGCGCAGCAGGTCGGCGACGCGCATGGGATCGGTGTGCGGGTCGGGGACCTCGCCGTCGGTGAGGATGATCAGGTTCTCGATCTGCCGCCGCATACCCACCGTCAACTGGTCGGATTTCATCAGCTGGGCGAGGAGTGCCTCGTCGTTGCCGAAGGCGTCCTGGAGGTCCTCGGTAAGGCTCAGCTGCCGGCTGACCAGGTTTCCGGTCCGGGAGGCGATGCCCGCGGCGAACAGGCCGAACCCGTGCCGCTCGTCGGCGAGCTGCCGGTGGCCGTCGACGGACACGGCGACGACCTGGGCGAAGGCGTCGCTGATGCGCCCCACTTCGTCCCGCCGGCCGCTGAGCCTGGGCAGTGTGCCGGCGTCGACGGACTGCCCGCGCTGCAACCGGGCCACGATCTCCGGCAGTGTCCGCTCGGCGACGGTCACCGTGCGCCGGTGCAGGTTGTTCATGCGGCGCAGCACCGAGCGGGTGATGAGCACCACGACCACCACCACGAACAGCAGTCCCGCGCCGCTTCCCGCGACCAGCCAGGTGACTTCCCGCTCCAGTTCGTCCGCCTTGGCGTCGGCGTGTGCGAGCACGCCCTGCTGGCGGCTGGAGTTGAGCTCGGTGAGCTGCCGGGAGATCTGCTCGCGCGCGGACCGCCAGTCGTGGACGGCGTCGGGCAGCTTGACGCCGTGCTCGTGGTCCTCGTGGTGGGAGATGACCGCGTCCTCGACGGCGTTCTGGGTCTGCCATGCGTCGGAGGCGGCCAACCGCTCGTAGACCGCGCGGTCTTCGGCGGGGAGCTCGGGGGCGATCGATGATTCGTACAGGAAGCGGTGGGCGCCGACGGCGTTGATGAACCGGGCGAACCGCGCGGTGGTCAGGCCCCCGGACGGGCCGGCGAGCGCGAGCGTGGTGTCCTCACGCGCCAGCTGCTCCGAGGCCGACAGCAGCGCGACCACCGGCCGGCTCTCCTGGGTGAGTTCCGCGTCGTCCATCTGGCTGAACGCCTGGTAGACGCGGATCATCTGGTCGATCACGTCGGTGTAGTAGTCGACGATCCGGTCCGCGCTGCCGCGGCGGGAGTCGGCGCTCTCCCGACGGGCCTGAAGCTCGTCGAGGTGGTCGCGGACACCCGCCACGTAACGGTCCGCGCGCTTGGTCCCCTCGCCGGGGCCGGACGACCGGCGGAAGGTGGCGACCGCCCGGTCGGTGGCCGCGCGCTGGCTGCGCAGCTCCTGCGCGGAGATGCCGGAATCCGCCCACCACGCGGCGGTCATCGCGCGTTCGGCCTGCATCTCGACCATGAGCTGGTAGAGCGGCACGCCGGTGCGGTCCCCCGCCGCGACGTCGGCGCGCAGGTTGTCCGACTGCTCCAGCAGACGGTCCGTGGTGATCAGGACCTGGGCACCCATCGCCACGGTGGTGAGCACCGCGAGACCGATGAGCATGGTCCGCAGCCGTATGGTGCGCCGTCGTCGTGGTGCCGGCGGCTCGCCGGAGCCTTCGGTCGGTGTCGGAGTCATCAATCCTCGTGAGCGGAACGAACGGGACAACCACCAGCAGGACATGACGCACCGCCTGGGGACGCGGTGGCCCTGCGGTCCGGCTCGGTGATGCCTGAGGAGGGCCGATCATATCCAGCCATGCAGAGGTGGGGAGAGGTTGCGGCCGTGATCGATGCCTCTTCGTGCCACCACGCCCGCCACACCGCCCTGATCTGCGATGACTCAGGCCAGAAGGACCGGTTCGGCCGGGGAGCGCCGCAAACCGACACCTTTGACCGATGACCATGATCGATACGTTCAGGCCAGCGCGGCTGGGCGACGCGTCGGGGCGCTCGCGCGGGCGTCCGCGCCGTCGCGAGCGCGCGAGGCGCACAACCGGGGCCAGGCGGCGCCGCGAGCGCGGGCGGCAGCGGCGACCGGACGCCTGGACGCCCCCCGCCCCGGGCGACACGATGCGTGGCGCATCCGGGCTCAAGAGGCGCTCAAGCGGCGTCTGGTAGAGGGCTGGGCCAATCGGCCGCGGTCACCGGATGCTCCCTCGACACAGGAGGTCAGTTCATGAGGACAGGACGCACCCTGGCGGCACTGGTACTGCTGGCGGGCTCGGCCGGTCTGGCCGGCACCGCCGCGAGCCCGGCCAACGCGGCCCCCGGCGACCTGCACTGCAACGGGACGATGCGCTTTCAGTACAGCCCGGAGCTGCTGTTCACCGCGCAGCCGGCCACCTTGCACGGCACCGGAGGCATCACCTGCGCCTCCGCGGCGGACCTGCAGATCACCAACGCCGCGGTCAACATCCAGGGCTCGGGCACCCTCAGCTGTACCGGCGGGACCGCCACCGGCACGGCGCGGTTCGACTACAACACGGGCGCGTCCAGCACGGTCTCCGGCGAGTTCCTGGTCAGCCTGCGTCCGAGCGGGGAGATCGTCACCGCGATCCGCGGCACGGTCTCCGGTGGGCAGTTCCGGGGGGACACGGTCGTGGGCGAGTACGTCGGCACCACCACCACACCGTATGACTGCGTGTCCGACGGCCTCGACAGCACCTCCGGCCCGGTGAACATCGACTTCGCCTGAGCCCGGCGCTGCCCGCCCCCGGCCCCCGGCGGGTGACGCCGGGGGCCGGGGGCGCGGGCCGGGGTGGGTGTCAGAGGGCGGAGTGTTCGGCCTCCAGGTCGTCCAGACCCAGCGAGCCCTGGGAGAGCGCCGCCATGTGCCACGCCTTGAGGTCGAATCCGGCGCCGTGCTTGGCGCGAGCGGTCTCCCTGGCGCGCAGCCAGGCCCGCTCGCCGAGCTTGTAGCCGATGGCCTGTCCCGGCCTGCCCTGGTAGCGGATGATCTCGCTCTCGATGTAGTCGGCGGGGCGGCCGGAGTACCAGCCGAAGAACTCCTGCGCCAGCGCGGGGGTCCAGCGCTCACCGGGCCGGAAGGGGGAGTCCGCGGGGATGGGCAGCTCCAGGTGCATGCCGATGTCGATGACGACCCGGATGGCGCGCATCATCTGGTGGTCGAGATAGCCGAGCCGGCGCTCGGGGTCGGTGAGGAAGCCCAGTTCGTCCATGAGCCGCTCGGCGTACAGCGCCCAGCCCTCGCAGTCGGCGCTGACCCTGCCCACCCTCGTCTGGTACAGGGAGAGGTCACCGGCGGCCAGGGTCCACTGGGCCAGCTGCAGATGGTGGCCGGGCACGCCCTCGTGGTACCAGGTGGACACCAGGCCGTGGACGGGGAAGCGGGTGCGGCCCCGCGTCGGCAACCAGGTCCGCCCCGGGCGGGAGAAGTCCAGGGACGGCGCGGTGTAGTACGGCGCGGCGGCGCTGCCGGGCGGGGCGATCCGGCACTCCACGCGCCTGATCTGCCCGGCCAGATCGAAGTGGGTGCCGTCCAGCGCCTCGATCGCCTCGTCCATGAGCTCCTGGAGCCAGCCCCTGGTCTCCTCGGCGCCCTCGACGGCCTGGCCGTGCCGGTCCAGCCAGGCCAGCGCCTCCCAGGGGGTGCCCGCCCCCGGCAGGATCCTCTCCGCCTCGGCCCGCATCTCGGCGAGCAGCCGGTGGAACTCGGACCAGCCGTATCCGTACGCCTCGCCCGGATCGAGGTCGGCGCCGGTGTAGTAGCGGGCGAAGCGGGCGTACCGCTCGGGCCCCGCCACCTCCGGGGCGCCGGTGACTCGCGGTCCGTAGACGTTGAGGAACCAGTCGTGCAATTCGGCGACGGCGGCCGTGGCCACCTCCGCGGCCTCGTCGAGCTCGGCGCGCAAGGGCTCCGGCCCGGCGGCGACGAAGTCGGCGAACCAGCGGCCGTCCGGGCCCAGCCACTGCTCCAGCTGGCCGATGTTGGCGGCCACCTGCCGGGCTCCGGCGGGCAGGCCGCGCCGCACGCCCTCGGCCAGTGCGTCCCGGTAGCCGTCGAAGGCGTCGGACACCGCGCGCAGCCGCCGGCCGATCGCGGCCCAGTCGTCCTCGGTGCTGGTGGGCATGAGGGTGAAGACCTTGCGGACCCGGTGCAGCGGGGAGGAGAGGTTGTTGACCTCGCGCAGGTGCTCACCCGCTTCGTGCTGGGCGAGTTCGGCCGTCAACCGCTCGCGCAGCAGCCGCGCGCAGCGGCGCTCCGCGGGTTCGTCCGCGCCCGGGCGGGTCTCGGCCGCGCCGAGTCGCGCCAGGGTCGCGCGGGCGAGCTCGGCGACGCCCTCCCGGCCTTCTGGGGAGAAGTCGGGAAGCTCGCTCGCGCTCTCCGGCACGCCGAGGAGGGTTCCGGCGATCGGATCGTGCCGGACGAAGGCGTCGACGTACGCGTCGGCGACCTCGCGGGGCAGCTCGCCGTCGGCCGCGCCCCGGGCCGCCCGCCCGGCGGCGCCGTGACCGTCGAACGCACTGTCAGCCATGTCGGTTCCTCTCCCGATCCGTCGTCGCCGTCCCGGCACCATCATCCGGCACCGGTGCCGGGCGGTCGTGGCCGCACTCCGACCACGACCGCCCGGCGTGATGTGCTCTCAGCGTCCTGACGCGGTCAGCGAGCAGGTGGCCCTGGCGGTCTTGCCCGGGTCGCTCTCCGAACGCGCGGTGAGGGTGATCCTGCCCTTGGGCGCGGCGTCCGCCCCGGCGGTCACCGCGACCTGGACGCGGGTCGAGTCACCGGCCGCGGCGGTGGCCAGCCGGTTGGGGAGCCAGGCGGACCAGCCGCGCCCGGAGACCTTCGCCGCCAGTCGGTACACATCGGAGGAGTGATAGCGGTCGGCGGCCACGGGGTGGCCGCCTCGATCCCCCGGGGCGGCGCTCCCGGTGTTGGCGAGGTCGAAGGTGCACACCGCCCGGCCGTCCGCCGGTTTCCCCGTCGCCGTGCCCGCTCCGAGGTCGACCCCACGCCGCCGCTCGCCCGAGCCGTCCAGGGACTTCACGCCGATGGTGTAAGAGAGCACGCCGGAGGCGTCGCGCCGCACGTCGAGGATGTAGAAGTGCAGCCGGTTGGCCTGGTCGATGTGTTCATACGAGCTGCCGGAGTCGGCTCCCGCGTGGAAGAGCGCGTCGCTGAGCTGCCGGTAGTCGCCGATGGTGATGTTCTGCGGGGTGCCGTCGGGGCGGGTGAAGTCCACCAGGCCGATGTCCTCGGGGTGCGCGTCGATCACCCAGGCGAACGGGGCCCGGTCGGCGTTCTTGGTCTTGCTGAGCAGCACTCCGCTGTCGGGTGTGAAGGAGTCCATGCCCATGCGGTCGACGACCTCGACGGTGTAGTTCTCGTAACCGCCGCCGTCGCACAGCGGGTCGGTCTCGCGGTCACAGGCCGGCGACCGGTCGCGGTCCATGGTGATGTTGACGCCGCTGAGTCCCTGCTCGCCCGGTGGCGCGGAGCGTGCGGTGACACGGGCGACGACGAGGCCGGAGTCCGCCAGGGCGTCGCGGTCGAGGCGCAGGACGTTCTTCTCGTCGACGATGCCGAGTTTCATCTTGTCCCGCAGGACGTGCTGGGCGCCCATCGATCCGCCGCCGGTGGCCGGTATCCGCCAGCGGGTGTGCGGTCCGCCGGGGCCGTTGAACGAGCCTCGGGAGAGCATGCCCCAGATGCCGGTGTAGGCGCGGCTCAGCGGAGTGCCGTAAGGGTTGTTGTAGTTGTCGCCGATGCCCAGGATGTGGCTGAGTTCATGGGCGAAGGTGGCCATGCCGGAGCTCTCGGCCTGGGTGGACGAGCCGTTCGCGGCGTTGGGCCAGATCCGGGCGGCCGCCTGCCAGGACGTCCAGGGCACATAGCGGGTCCTGGCCGCGTTGCCGCCGGTGGGGGTGCGGGCCGGCGGCCCCCAGGCATCCGGCACCTCCTCGGCGGTGCGGAACCTCATCGGGCCGAACTCCTGCCAGGCGGAGGACTCGTCCACCCCGGCGGTCAGATAGAAGACGAAGTCGAACTCCGCGGGTTTGCCGGGGCCCTGGTCGGCGATCCAGGCGCGCCGGGCGTCGGCGCGGATGTCCTTGCCGCAGTTGTCGCCCTGCGGGCAGGAGTCGGGGTTCATCCCCGGCTCGATGCCGTACTGGTAGGACTTCCCCGGCATGCGGTAGACACCGAAGGCGGTCAGGTCGACGCCGAAGCGGCCGCCGGAGTCCTCCATCCAGTACTCGTTGATGGTGTGCCCGTGGTTGAGCGCACCGGGCTTGTTGAGGAAGTCCCGGTAGTACGCGGGCAGTCGCTCGCGGGGGATGCCGGCGGCGCTGGGCTGCGGATTGCCGAACGGGGCCGAGCCGGCCGGTTGGCTCACCGAGAACCCCTCATCGGGGTAGTCCAGGAGCACCAGAGCGCCCTTGAACATGCGCTTGGTCGGTTTGACTTCGGGGTTCGCCCAGTCGGTGCCGGGCACCGGCCGGTACTCGTCCCACGTCATGTCGTCGGGGTTACGCCAGTGCTGCGGGTCGATCGGCTGGACCAGCGGCGGCCGGCCTCGGGAGGGGGCGTCCGGAATCGCCCGCGCGGGTTGCGGGGCGACGGCGGCCAGGACACCGAGGATCAGGGCGACCGCGCCCGATCGGCGTAAGCGGCGGGACCGGGATAACGGAGGTATTCGGGGCGGTGTGGATATGCCGGGCGCCGGGGGCGTGCGGGGTGTCCGGCGGACGCGGCCGAGGCGTGCGTGGTGGAGGAACAAGACTCACCTCATGTCTGAAGTCACTGGACGTGAACATGGCAAGCCGTTCGATGGGGGTGCCCCACCGGGATCACGGTAAGGCGAGGGGCAGCGGGGCGCCAGGGGGCCCTGGAGCGCCGCCGGCGGGCGCTACGCGGCGCAGCGTGGTGGTTCCTCCCCGCGACGTCGTCGGGGTCGCTCGCCCTCGCGGGCTGCGGCGGCGCCCCCGCAGGGGTGAGCATGGACCCATCGGGCAGACGGAGGAGACAGCCGTCCACGCGGGCCGGAGCCGACGGGGCGCATGTCTCGCGGGCAAGCGGAGGGAGCGCCAGGGATGACCGCAGATTCCTTCCGTTCCCCTCCCGGCGACCCTGTCAACGGGCCGATCCAGCCGAGCGGCCTGCTGGACCTGCTCAACGTCGCCGCGGTGGTGCTGGACACCGAGGGGCGGATCGTGTTCTGGAGCCCCCAGGCCGATGAGCTGTTCGGGTACACCGCGCAGGAGGCCCTGGGCGAGTACGCGGGACGGCTGCTCGTCCATGAGCAGCACCTGGAGCTGATCATCGGGCTCTTCGCCGAGGTGATGGGCACCGGCCAGAGCTGGGCGGGCGCCTTCCCGGTCCGGGTCAAGGGCGGTGGCAGCCGGCTGGTGGAGTTCCGCAACATGCGGCTCCTGGACGACCGCGGCGACATCTACGCCCTGGGCATCGCCGCTGATCACAGCACTCTCAAAAGGGTCGAGACGGATCTGGCGCTCTCCGAGCGCCTGGTCTCCCAGTCGCCGGCCGGCGTGGCCGTGATCGACACCGACCTGCGCTTCGTCCTGATCAACCGGGCGATGGAGCGCATCGACGCCCTGTCCGCCGCGGAGCACCTGGGACGGCACGTCGGGGAGATCCTGCCCTTCCGCGACGCCGGGGCGATCGAGGCCACCCTGCGGCGGGTACTGGCCACAGGCGTCCCGGAGACCGACCAGTACGTCCTCGGCAGCGCACCGGCCGACCCGGGCGCCGGGCGCGCGTGGTCCCTGTCGTACCACCGCCTGGAGGACGCCGGCGGGCACGTCCTGGGCGTGGCTCTCTCCGTCGTCGACGTCACCGAGCGGTACCGGGCGTCCACCGAGGCGGCCCGGGCCCGGCGGCGTCTGGCCCTCATCGCCGAGGCGTCCGCCCGGGTGGGCACCACCTTGGAGGTGGACCAGACCGCCCGGGAGCTGGCCGAGGTCGCCGTGCCGGAGCTCGCCGACGTGGTCGCGGTGGACGTCCTCGACTCCGTGCTGGCCTTCCAGCGGTCCACCGCCCCGGCCACCGGACCCGAGCTGTTCCGGGCGCTGGCCGTCGCCACCGCGTACCCCACCGAGGCCGCGCGCGCCGCCGACGTCCCCGGGGAACTCGCCGCCTACGGACCGGACCGTCTGGTCACCCGGTGCGTCCACACCGGCCGGCCCATCCTGGTGCCGCACGTCGACGACCGGGATCTGCGGCGCATCGCCCGCAACGACCAGGCCGCGGCCCTGCTGGCCCAGGCGGGCGTCCACTCCTACCTGGCGGTGCCGCTGATCGCCCGGGGCGAGGTCCTGGGTGCCGTGGATCTCAAGCGCGCCCGCAATCCGCTGCCCTTCGACGAGGACGACGCCGTCCTCGCCGGTGAGCTGGCGGCCCGTGCGGCCGTCTGCATCGACAACGCCCGCTGGTTCCAGAGCGTGCGCAACACCGCCGTCACCCTGCAGCGCAGTCTGCTGCCCGAGCGGCCGCTGCGCCATGTCGGCCTGGAGGTCGCCTCCCGCTACCAGCCGGCGCAGGCCTCCAGCGAGGTGGGCGGGGACTGGTTCGACGTCATCCCGCTGGAGGGCGACAAGACCGCGCTGGTGGTGGGCGACGTGATGGGCAGCGGCATCGACGCCGCCGCCGCCATGGGCCGGCTGCGGACCGCCACCTGCGCCTTCGCCGATCTGGACCTGGACCCCGAGGAAGTGCTCCAGCACCTGGACAAGATCACCCGTGGTCTGGAGCACTACATCGCCACCTGCCTGTACGCCGTCTACGACCCGCACCACGCCGAGTGCCACATGGCCAACGCCGGCCATCTGCCGCCCGTCCTGGTGCGCTCCGACCACCCGCCGGAGCTGATCGACCTGCCCACCGGAGCCCCCCTCGGCGTCGGCGGCATCTCCTTCGAACGCACCACGGTGAAGCTCGGCGCCGGCGATCAGCTCGTCCTTTACACCGACGGCCTGGTGGAAACCCGCGACGACCCCATCGACCAGCGGCTCGACAGCCTCCTGGAGCTGCTGAAGGGCCCGCCACGGCCCCTGGAGGAGACCGCGGACCGCCTCCTGGGCACCCTGCGCGACCCGGACCACCACGACGACGTCGCCCTGCTCATCGCCCGGACGACCCCGGCAGGGAACCCGGAGGCCCGGCCGTGAACCGACGGGTTCCTCATCCCTCGAGGCCGCTGGGCCTCCCGCTTCGGCATCTTTCAGCACCGGAGGGTCAGGTCGCTGGTGGGGACGGCGCTGCACAGCAGCACCGAGTCCGGCGGGATGTCGGCCAGCGGCTGCCACAGGTAGGCCGCGCCGCCCGAGGAGACCGCCCGCAGGCAGGTGCGGCAGGCGCCGCTCCGGCAGGAGGAGTCCGGCTGCAGCCCCTGGGCCTCGGCGAGGTCGAGGAGGCTGCCGGCGTCCGGCTCCCAGCGGGCGGTGACTCCGCTCTCCGCGAAGTGCACGGTGAAGGGCCCCTGCGACGGCGGGGCCGCCGCGGCCGCCGGGGCGGCGGGTGAGGTGAAGAGTTCGTAGTGGACCGCCGCGGGGTCGGTGCCCGCCGCCAGCAGGACGTCCTTGGCCTGGCGCATGAAGTCCGCCGGCCCGCACAGGAAGGCCGCGGCGGCCGGCGCGTGCGAGGCGAGCAGACCGGCGTCGAGCCGTCCCGCGGTGGCGCCGAGGGCGGCGAGGTCACCGGGCCGGGGGCGGCTGAGGAACAGCCGTGCGGTGCCGTTCGGCAGGCGGCCGACCAGCTCCGCCGCCTCCCGCCACAGCGCCAGGGCGCGGCCGTCGCGGGCGGTGTGGAGCAGGGTGACCTGCCGGGTGGTGCCGCGTTCGGCGCAGGCCCTGAGCATCGCGATCATCGGGGTGATGCCGATGCCCGCGCTGACCAGCAGCAGCGGGGCCTCCTCGGCCGGGGGCAGCACCACCTCGCCGAAGGGGCCGCTGATCAGGACCATCTCGGTGGTGGAGTGGAGCAGGGAGGACATCCGGCCGACCTGCTTGACGGTGACGCGCAGGCGATCGCCCTCGACGCCGGAGACGGTGTAGTTCCGCCAGACCGGGCCGTGCTCGTCGCGCGTGTGCACGCGCAGGTGCTGTCCGGGCAGCGGCGCGCCGCGCAGGTCCGCGAGCGGGTCACGGAGCCAGAGGCTCACGGTGTCGTGGCTCTCCCGGGTCCGGGAGAGAATCCGGGCCGGCCGGGGCCAGTCCGCGGGGCCCGGCGCGCCCGCGGAGGCGGGGCCGGTGTGGCCGGCCGGCGGGGCGGGCAGGGCGGTGGCCGGGTCGCCCGTTGAGAGCCGTCCGCCCTTCACCACCCGGGCGTACACACCGCAGAAGACGTGCCCGTACTCCCGTCCCAGCAGAGCCGGCACGTTGACGTCGACGGCGCCGGTTTCCGGGTCGACGGAGGTGGCGCGGCACCGGTCGATGGGCCGCAGCACCTCCAGTTCGCAGCCGCCGATCCTGATCCGGCGTCCGATCAGGCCGAACTCCGCCCATGCGGGCAGGCCGGCGAGGTAGAGGTTGCCGCGGAAGCGCAGCGGGTCCAGCGGCCGCTGGGCGGTGTCCGACAGGGCGCGGACCGTCTCCAGGTTGATCAGCGACACATGGGCGTCCTCGTGGTCCCAGTACCCGGCGGCGGCCCGCACCAGTCGGGTGGAGTGCGCGGGGAACCAGTCGGCCGGCACCTCGCCGGCCGGGTCGGGGTCGTCCAGGGCGATCCGGAGCCGCTCCCCGCCGGGGGAGGTCAGGGTGAGGACCGACTCCTGCACGGCCATGCGGAAGTGCGGCAGTTCCGGGTTCTTGGTCAGCCTGACGAACGCCTCGCAGCGGGTCCATTCGCCTCCGGGCCGCACCGGGACCTGCCCGCCGGTGACGGCGAAGGCCCGGTCGAGGGGCAGCCCTCCTCCGGCCCGCACCTCCACCTGGTGCAGTTCCTGCCCGCCGAAGCCCTTGAGGGGGTAGCGGACGATGCGCTCCAGCCGTGCCGTCCTCATCGTGCCGCCTCGGTGCCCACGGTCAGGACCCGGGAGCCGGGGCCCAGTCCCAGTGCGCCGCGGGCCGCCGGGTCCAGCGACAGCAGACCCGCCACCCCGGCGGCGCCGCAGGCCGAGACCGGTACGCCCTCGCCGGCCAGCAGCCGCGCCGCGGCCTCGGCCTCCTCGTCGCCGATGGTGACGAAGGCGTCGGCCAGCCGGGACAGCAGCTGCCAGGCGAGCAGGGACGGCTCCCGGCAGTCCAGCCGCCCGAGTGCGGTCCGCCCGCCCTCCACCCGGGTCGGCCGGCCCGCGCGTGCGCTCGCCAGCAGGCACGGGGCGGCCCGCGGTTCCACGACGACGATCCGGGTGGCCTCGCCCCAGCGGTCGCGCAGGTATCCGGCGGCGGCCGCCGCAAGCCCGCCGACCCCCGCCTGGACGAACAGATGGGTGGGGGCGGAGTCGATCTCGTCGAACAGCACGGTGTAGCCGCGCATCACATCGAGCGGCACGGCGGTGTAGCCGGGCCAGGAGCTGTCGGAGACCAGCCGCCAGCCGTGCTGCCGGGCGGCCTGACGGGCCGCGGCCATGCTCTCCTCGTAGTCGTCCCCGCCGCGCCGCACCCGGGCGCCGAGCGAGCGCAGGCGGTCGGCGAACTCCTCGGGCACCTGGTGGCTGAGGAACACGATGGCGGTGCCGCCGAGTTCGCGGGCTCCGGCGGCCATGGACAGCCCGTGGTTGCCGGCGCTGGCGCAGACGAACGGTGTACGCGCGGCGACCGCCCGCAGCTGTCCTTCGGCGGGCAGCGGCCCGAAGCTCTCCTCGGCCTCGGCCCTCACCAGCCGGTCGACGGCGTACATCGCGCCCAGCGCCTTGAAGCTGCCCAGTCCCATGCGGGCGCTCTCGTCCTTGAGATCGAGCGTGCCCACGCCCGCGGCGCGGGCCAGGTCCGGCAGGGAGCGCAGGGGCTCTGGGCGGTAGGTGGGATGGCGCCGGAAGAAGGCGCGGGCCCGGGCCGCGTGCTCTGTGCCGATCAGTACGCGCTGGGTCGGCGTGTAGCTCCCGCGCGCCGGATTCAGCCAGGTGTTCTCCGTGCTTCGCATGGAGGAAAGCCTAGGAACGGGAGGCGCGGCGGAACGTCGACATCGCGGCCGATCATGCGGCTGAACCGCGGGCTGGGTGAGTAATCTGCGGCCGTGACGACTGTGAAGCTCGATCAGCTGGACTACGCCATCCTCGACCGGCTGCAGCGGGACGCCCGCACGATCGCCGAGTTGATCGCCGTCGAGGTGGGTCTGTCGACCGCCGCGGTGCAGCGCCGCATCAAGCGGCTCCGCGAGACCGGCGTGATCGCCCGCGAGGTGGCGGTGCTCAATGCGAAGGCCCTGGGCCCCTCGATGACGTTCATCGTGGAGGTCGAGATGGAACACGAGAGGCCGGAGGTGCTGGAGGAGTTCCGCCATCGCGTGGACGCCGAGGGATGCGTCCAGCAGTGCTACTACGTGACGGGGGCGCACGACTTCGTGCTGATCGTCACCGCCCGCGACATGGAGGACTTCGACGCGTTCACCCAGCGCACCTTCTTCGGCAACGCGAACGTACGGCGGTTCACCACCAGCGTCGTGATGCGTCCCACCAAGGTGGGGCTGACGCTGCCGCTTCCCGTGGAGCGGTAGCCGACGGGGCGGCGCCCCGGCGTGGCGGCGTCGGCGTGGCGCTCGTCGCACGAGTCGGATACATGGATAAAGTGCGACATATTGCCGTCTGAGCGGGGTGCAGGCTGATGCAGACCGGTGCCGTCGACCGCCGCCTGGCCCGCGATCCGGTCGCGATCGTGGGCATCGCCGGGATGTTCCCCAAGGCGGGGGACGTGCGGGAGTTCTGGGAGAACATCGTCGCCGCCCGGGACTGCTCCGAGGAGGTCCCCGCGGCGTGGTGGAGCATCGAGCACCACTACGACCCCGACCCCTTCGCCGAGGACAAGACGTACTGCCGGCGCGGGGGCTTCCTGGATCCGGCGCTGTTCGACCCACGGGAGTTCGGCATGCCGCCGAACAGTGTGGACTCCGTGGGCCTGGTGCAGCTGCTGAGCCTGGTGGTGGCCAAGGAGGTGCTGCGGGACGCCGGACGCGGGCGGGCGGACTGGTTCGACCCCCGGCGTGCCGGGGTGGTTCTGGGCGTGTGCGGCACCAACTCCACCCTGATCCCGCTCGCCGCCCGGCTCCTCGTCCCCGAGATGGTGCAGACCATGATCGCCTTCGGGATCCCCGAGGAGCGGGCGCGGCAGATCATGCGCGCGCGGCTGGCCGGCCTGCCGTCATGGACCGAGGACTCCTTCCCCGGCATCCTCGGGAACATCGTCTCCGGCCGCGTCGCCAACCGGCTGAACCTGGGCGCCGCCAACCACACCGTGGACGCCGCCTGCGCCAGCTCGCTGGCCGCGCTGCGCGCCGCGGTCGACGAACTCCTCAGCCGCCGCGCGGACTTGATGATCACCGGCGGGTGCGACGCGGACAACTCCGTCATCGCGTACATGTGCTTCAGCAAGACGCCGGCGCTCTCGCTCAGCGGCCAGGTGCGCCCCTTCGACGCCGACGCCGACGGGACGCTGGTCGGCGAGGGCGTGGGGATGCTGGCGCTCAAGCGCCTGGACGACGCCGAGCGGGACGGTGACCGGATCTACGCCGTGCTGCGCGGCCTGGGCAGCTCCAGCGACGGGATGGCGCAGAGCATCTACGCGCCCTGTGGTGACGGGCAGTCGGCCGCGCTGCGGCGGGCCTACGAGGACGCCGACTGCCCGCCGTGGTCGGTCGAGCTGTTCGAGGCCCACGGCACCGGCACCCCGGCCGGCGACGGCGTGGAGCTGACCACCCTCGGCGGCCTGCTGGCCGCCCCTCCGCGCGGGGAACGCCGCTACGCCGCCGTGGGCAGCGTGAAGTCGCAGATCGGGCACGCCAAGGCGGCGGCCGGGGTCGCCGGGATGATCAAGGCCGTGCTGGCGCTGCACCACAAGGTGCTGCCGCCCACCATCAACGTCACCGCCCCGCATCCGGCCGCCTGCGCCGAGGACAGCCCGCTCTACATCAACACCGCCGCCCGGCCCTGGGTGCGCGACCCGTCCCGGCCGGTGCGGCGGGCCGGTGTCTCCGCGTTCGGCTTCGGCGGGGTCAACTACCACGCCGTCCTGGAGGAGCATCCCGGGGGCACGGCGGAGCGGGAGCACGCGCTGCACCGCACCCCGCGGTCCCGGATGTGGCACGCGGCCGACCCCGGCGAGCTGCTGCGGCGCCTGGAGCGCGGCGATGGGCCGGACGACGGCCCGATCCCGCAGGGGCACGCCCGCCTCGGCTTCGTCGCCACCGGGGAGGAGCACCACGCCGAACTGCTCGCCACCGCGATCCAGCAGCTGCGGGCCAACGCCGACCACGACGGCTGGAGCCACACCCGCGGCATCCACTACCGGCGCGCCGCCCTGCCACCGGGGACCAAGGTCGGCGCGCTCTTCTCCGGACAGGGCAGCCAGTATGTGGAGATGGGCCTGCACGCCGCGATGGCCCTGCCGCCGGTGCGGGCCGCCTTCGACGCCGCGAACGCCCTCTTCCCCTCCGAGGACAGCCTGGCCCGCACGGTCTTCCCGCCCCCCGGTGACCGCACGGAGCAGGCCCGCGAGGACCGGCTGCGGCGCACCGCGTACGCCCAGTCGGCGATCGGGGCGCTGTCCATGGGCCAGTACCGCTGCCTGCGGGAGATGGGCTTCGCGCCGCACGGGCTGCTCGGCCACAGCTTCGGGGAGCTGACGGCGCTGTGGGCGGCCGGGGTGCTGGACGACGAGGCGTATCCGGCCCTGGCGAGCGCGCGCGGGCGCGCGATGGAGCCCGAACCGGGGCGGGCGGGCGACGCCGGGGCGATGGCCGCGGTGCGCGCGCCGGAGCAGCGGCTCCGGGAGGCCCTGTCGGACCATCTGGAGCTGACGGTGTGCAACCGCAACGCGCCCGACGAACATGTGGTCGGCGGCCCGACCGAGGCCGTGGAACGCTTCGTGCGCGACTGCGTCGCGCGCGGCGTGCCCGCCCAGCGGCTGCCGGTCGCCGCCGCCTTCCACACCCCCCATGTGCGGCACGCGGTCGACGCGTTCGCGGCGGCCTGTGCCGCCACGGATTTCGCGCCCCCGGCGCTGCCGGTCTACGCCGACACCGCCGGAGCGGTCTACGGCCGGGACCCGGAGGCCAACCGCCGCGTCCTGGTCGAGCAGCTGCGCCGGCCGGTGGACTTCGCCGCCCGCCTGGAGCAGATGTACGCGGACGGCTTCCGCCTCTTCGTGGAGTTCGGGCCCCGGCGCACCCTGACCGGCCTGGTCCAGCGGACCCTGGGCGAGCGCGGGGTGGAGACGGTCGCCTGCGACATCGGACCCACGGCGGACAGTTGCGCGGCGCTGAAGCAGGCGGCCGTGCGGCTGGCCGTCCTGGGCCTGCCGGTGAGCGGCATCGACCGCTACGACGCCCCGCCGCGACCGGAGCGTGCCACGCCCTCCAAGGTCGCCCGCACCCTTCAGGGGCCGAACTTCGCGGCCCTGGCGCTGCGCCCGGCCTACGAGCGGCAGCTCGCCGAGGCCGCCCGGACGGCGGAGCGGGAGACGCCCGCGCCCCAGGCCCCGGAGCCCCCGGCGCCCGTCCCCGTGACCGCGCCCATCACCGCGCCCCTGCCCGTCGCCGCGTCCGACCCTTCCGTCCGGGCGCCGGAGACCGACCCGCTCTCCCGCGCCGCCGCCGCGCATCTGGCCGTGCACACCCGCTTCCTCGACGGTCAGCTGCGGACGGCCGAGCAGCTGACCCGCCTGCTGCGGGAAGGGGCCTCGGCCGGACCGCTGGACGACTCCCTGGCCGCCGTGATCCACTCCGTGGCCCGGCACAGCCTGGCGCTGGGGGACGCGCACGCCAAGGCGGGCGAGGTGGTGACCGGTCTGCTGCGCCTTGACGACGACGGCCGGGTGCCGCCGGCGGCGGCCCCGTACCCGGAGATCGGCGAGTGGCTTGAGGCGCCGAGCGCGGGCACGGACACGGGCACGGGCGCAGACACAGGAACCAGCACAGGCACGGCCACGCACACAGGCACGGCCCCAGGCGCGGCGGTGCGCGGGGACGGCGAGGCCCGCCCGGCCGCCGCTCCGGTCGGTGACCCACCGGCCGATCCCCGGCCCGCGACCGGAGAGCCACCGGAGTCGTCCCGCTCGGCGCTGGCGCAACTGTGGGCGGTGGAGAAGGAGGGCGCCGAGGACGACCGGCCGCCGATGGACATCGCCGAGGTGGATCCGCAGGAGCTGGAACGGGTCTTCCGCGAGATCGTGGCCGAGAAGACGGGCTACGAGGTGGACATGATCGAGCCCGACATGGACATCCAGGCGGACCTGGGCATCGACTCGCTGAAGCAGGTGGAGATCGGCGCGGAGATGTGGCGCCGCTACCCGGTGATCAACCGGAGTGAGCTGTACCAGTTCAGTACGGTCAGAACCGTGCGGGAGCTGACGGACAAGCTGCACCAGATCCTCACCAGTCCGCAGCCCCAGCTCCAGCTCTCCTACGGCGACCAGGGGCTGGGCCGCGCCTTCGTCACCCTGCGCGAGCTGCCCGAGCCGGACGTGTGCCCGGACGCCTATCCGGAGCGGCCGCACGCCCTGCTGCTGGACGACGGCGGCGAGCTGTCCGCCACGCTCGGCGGGGCGCTGCGCTCCGGTGGCTGGCGCGTCAGCCGCCTGTGCGTCCCCGGCGTGTCGCCGGGCGCGGCGAACACGGCGAACGGAACGGAGCAGTGCGCGGCGGGGCTGGAGGACTGGGAGGAGCACACCCTGTCCGGGCGCCTCGCCGAGCTGCTCGCCGACGAGTCCCGCCTCGATCTGTGTGTCCTCCCCGTCAGCCCCTCCCCCCGTCTCGCCACGGCCGAGGCGGTCGAGCGGCTGCGGCACGCCGTGCTCGTGGCCAAGCACACCTGCCCCCGCCTGCGGGAGGCCGCCGCGCGCGGCCGGCGGGCCGGGCTGGTGACGGTGGTTCGGCTCGACGGAGCCCTCGGCTACGCCGGGGCCCAGGGCGATCCGGCCCTGGCTCTCACCGGCGGCCTCGGCGGTCTGACCAAGACGGCCGCCCTGGAGGAGACGCGGCTGTTCTGCCGTTCACTTGACTTCGCCCCCGGCCTCTCCGCTAAGGCTCTCGGCGAGGCGTTCCTCGCCGAGATCACCGACGCCGCCACCGACCTGCGCGAGGTCGGCCGGGACGCGACCGGCCGCCGCGCCCCCGACCTCTCCGAGAACCCCGCACCGCCCCTGCTCCCCTCCCCGCAGGGGCCGGAGTCCGCCGACGTGCCGGTCCCCCGCCGGACGGCGGAGCTCACCGGGGAGGACCTGCTGCTGGTCACCGGTGGGGCGTCCGGGATCACCGCCTGGTGCGTGGCCGCGCTGGCCGGTGAGCACCCGTGCGGATACCTGCTGCTGGGCCGGACCCCGCTGGACGAGGAGCCGTCCTGGGCGGCCGGGCTGGCCGACGCCGAGGAGCTGCGCGGCGCACTGCGGGCCCGCGCGCGGGAGGCGGGCGAGGATCCTGACGGGCCGTCGGCGCGGAGCCGGATCGACCGGGACGCCGAGCGGTTGCTCAACCAGCGGCGGATCCGCGCCGCCCTGGACGAGCTGCGCGCGCACGGCGTCGAGGCGGAGTACCTGGCCGCGGACATCCGTGACGCCCGGGCGGTGACCCGGGTGCTGGCGCCCTACGCGTCCCGCGTGACCGGAGTCGTCCATGGCGCGGGCGTCCTCGGCGACAAGCCGCTGGCGGAGATGACCGCCGCCTCGATCGCCCCGGTGATCGACACCAAGCTGCTCGGCCTCCGGAACGTGCTCGACGCGCTGGAGGCCGACCGGCTGCGGCACCTGGTGCTCTTCTCCTCGGTGTCGGGCCTGTGGGGCAATCTGCGGCAGGCCGACTACGCCCTGGCCAGTGAGGCGTTGACCCGCTTCGGCTGTGCCTTCCAGGCGGCCCACCCCGGCTGCCGGGTGGTGCCGATCGTCTGGGGACCGTGGACCGGCGGCATGGCGGCCCCGATGCGGCAGATCCTCCGGGACGCCGGTGTGCCGGTGCTCACCCGGGAGACCGGATGCGCGCACTTCCTGGCACACCTGAGCGGCGAGGATCACGGGGCGGGCCAGGTCACCCTGGTGGGGCCCCTCGCACCGCAGTACCGCCGGGTCGATGAGCTGCCCGCGGCCGGGCTGACCGCGCACCGGGTGCTGACCGGCCTCGGCGGGGAGCCGGTGCTCCGGGACCACCGCTTCGGCGAGGTGCCGGTGCTGCCGATGACGGCCGCCGTGGGCTGGGTCCTGCACACCGTGGAACGCGCGCACGGCGGTGGCTGGCCGGTCGTGGAGTGCCGTGACTTCCGGATCGCCCGGGGCGTCTTCTTCCCCGATGGTCACCCGGAACGCTTCCGGATCCGGCTGGTCCCCGAGCCCGATCCGGTCCCGGGGACCGTACGGGTCACCGTCCACCAGTCCGCCGCTCCCGAGGAACAGCCGCACTACACCGGCGTCTTCCGGCGGGCGGAGCGGCCTGGTGAGGCGCCGCGCGAGGAGCTGCCGCCCTTCGAGATCGGTGAGGAACCGCACCCTGGTTACGGCGACGGCAGACTCTTCCACGGCCTGTCCCTGGTGGGTCTGCGCAACGTCCTGGTGGAGGAGCCCGGCCGGCTGGTCGTGGCCGCGCGGATGCCCGACACGCCGCTCGCCAAGGGCGCGTACGCGGGCCGCCTCTACAGCCCCGGGCCGGCGGACCTGCTGCTCCAGGCCGGACTGCTGGTGATGCTGCGGCGCGCCGACGGCGAAGGCATCCCGGTCCCGGTCAGCGTCGACGGCGTGGAGCTCTTCACGCCGCTCCCCGACGACGAGCCGTTCGTGATCATCGCCGAGGCCCACCCGGCCGAGACCCCGCTGTTCTCGTACGGCACGCTCACCGCCTGCACACCCGACGGGCGGGTCCACCAGCGCTGGCGCAACGTGCGCGCGCTGTGGGCCGATCCGGTCGACGTCGCCCGGGGCGCCGCCTCGCGTACCGGCTCGACCATCCTCAGCCAGGTGTTTCCGGGGACAGGGTGACGCACGGTGATGGACGAACTCGCCTTCGAGGGAACTCCGCTCGGCGATCTCACCGCCCCGCCTGATCCCCGGCCGACCGGGCCGGCGGCCGCACCCCCTGGTGGCGCTGCCCTCGGCCCCCCGGATCCCCGCAGCACAGTCCCGGCGACGCTGCCCGTCCGGATGGCCGACCAGCTCCAGCGAGCCCACGCCGCCGTGCTCGACGCCCATCAGGCCATCAGAGCCTGGCAGATCGCCCGCACGGCACCCCACCGGGCCGCCGCCGAGGCGGCACGGCGCCCGGTCGGCGTGCATGCCGGTGGGCCGCCGGCGGCCGGGCAGCGGGAGGTCTTCGACGGAGCGGCGGCCGTCCTCGCCGCGGCGGCGACCGCGCTGCGCGACAGCGCCACCGGCCCGGGCGACGCCACCGTGGTGACCTGGCTCGGCACTGCCCCGGAGCGGCCCACGGCGCTGCGCGTGGACCCAGCCCCCGCCACCACCCCGCCCGCGTGGCAGGTCCGCGACGGCGACCGGCTGATCGCCACGCTCGCCCGGCATCCGCAGGGCGCGGCCTGGCCGGCAAGACCGGTACCCCGCTTCCCGCGCGACCCCCGTCCGGTGGCCCGCACCTCGGTGGACCGGCTCTCCGCCGCCGAGCTGGACGCCCTGGCCGCCGGCGAGTTCGCCGAGGTGTTCGGCACCGCCTTCGACCAGCGTGGGCTGCCACCCGACGCGCTCCCGGCCCCCTGGCCCGCCCGCTTGCTGGACGAGGTGACCCGTATCGAGCCCGGCGGCGGCCGGTACGCCCACGGGATGCTGCGCGCCACCGCCCAGCCGGCCGTCGAAGAGCGCACCGGCGCGTGGCCGCCGCTGGTCACAGCCACCACCGAGCTGCTGCGGATCCACGCGTTCCACCGCGGCACGCATCTGTGCCTGCCGGGTGCACGGGCCGTCCCGCTGACCGACCGCCCCTTCCTGGTCGAGGTGGTCGACGGCGCGGCGCTCAGGGGCGCCACCGTGCGTCTGGAGGTGGAGGTGACCGACGCCGGCATGGTGCCGCGGCCGTTTCTGGTGGCGGACTGCCGGGTGAGCGTGGGCGACCGCCTGGTCGCCCGGGTACGCGACGTGGGCATCGCGCTCCGGGAGGCGCCCGGGAACGATCTGAGCATGGCCCCGGGCCGGGTGAGCTGCCGCCGCAGCGCCGCGGGAGGGTGGGCGGCCGCCCATGAGGTGCAGGTTGCCATCGCCGCCGAGGGCGAGCTCAACGAACTGGCCACGGGCTCCCGCGACGCGCCCATCACGGCACCGGTCCGCCCCCGGCTGCCACGCGGTGATCTGCTCATGATCGATCGCTGCCGTCAGGGAGAGGTCGGTGCCTGGCGGGAGTACCCGACCGGCAGCTGGTGCGTCTACGAGTACGACGTGCCCGAAGACCCCTGGTACCTGCGCGAGTCCGGCGGCGTACTCCCGCAGCTGGCGCTGATGGAGATGGCACTCCAGCCGGCGGGCATGTTCGGGGGCTCGCTCGGCGTCCACGGGGAGTACCCCGATCAGGAGCTGGTCTGCCGCAACCTCGAGGGCGGCGGCCGGCTGCTGCGCGAGGTGGACCTGCGCGGCGCGACGGTCGAGCAGCGGGTCACCCTCACCTCGCACACCGCCCTGCCCGGCGGCATCCTGCACCGCTACGGCTTCACGCTGTCCACCGGCGGCGAGCCCTTCCACACCGGCGAGGCGGTCCACGGCTACTTCACCCCGGAACCGCTGGCCCAGCAGCAGGGCATGGACGGCGGCCGCCGCGTCCCGCCCTGGCTGGACCGCCACTCCCCCGCCCCGGCCGACGTGCGCCGGCTGGATCTGCGGCAGGACGCGCGGCTGGGCCGGGGCCGGATGGCGCTGCTGGAGGACGTCGTCCTGGTCCCCGGCGGGGGCGAGCACGGTGCCGGGTACCTGCTGTGCGACAAGCCGGTGCGCCCGGACGACTGGTACTTCGAGCAGCACTTCTTCCGGGATCCGGTGATGCCGGGCTCGGCCGGGGTGGAGATGCTCTGCCGGGCCGCGTACGCCTACGCGCTGCACAGCGGCCTGCTGGACCATCTGCCGTCCCCGCGCTGGTCCATCGCCGTCGGCGAGGAGCTGCGGTGGTCCTACCGGGGGCAGATCCTCCGCGATCACCGGCGGGTGCGCGGCGAGGTGCACGTCCGCGAGGTTCGCCGGGACGGTGACCGGGTCCTGATCCGTGCCGACGGCAGCGTGTACCGCGACGATCTGCGCATCTACCACGTCGAGAACATCGCCGTGCAGGCCGGACCCGCGGCGGGGTCCCGGTGACGGCGGCGGCCGTGCGGCACGACCCGGAGGGGCTGTACGCGGTGCTCTCCGCGCTCGACCGCCCCTGTTACATCGTCAGCGTCCAGGGCCGGGTGGGCGCCACCCACCAGCCGCCCGCGCCGGGCTCCGGGGCCGGTCTGCTGGCCGCCGTCGGTCCGCTCACCCCCGGGCAGCTGGGATCCGCGGACTTCCGGCGCCATCACGGCGTCCGCCACGCCCACATGGCCGGGGCGATGGCGGGCGGCATCGCCTCGGTGGAGCTGGTCACCGCGCTGGCCCGCGCCGGGCACCTCGCCTCCTTCGGCTCCGCCGGGCTGCCCGAGGACCGGATCGACCAGGCCCTGGGACGCCTGGAGCGCGAGCTGGGGGCGAGCGAGACCCCGTACGCCTGCAACCTCATCCACAGCCCGCTCGCGCCGGATATGGAGCGGGCGTGTGTCGACGCGTGCCTGCGCCACCGGGTGCGCTGTGTGGAGGCGTCCGCGTTCGTCCAGCTCACCGAGGACCTGGTGCGCTACCGGGTCGCCGGGCTGCGCCGCGACCCCGTCACCGGGGTCCGGGCCGGGCACCGGCTGATCGCGAAGGTGTCCCGTCCGCAGACCGCCGAGCTGTTCCTGCGCCCGGCGCCCCGGGAGATCGTCGCCGAGCTCCAGGCCCGGGGTCTGGTCTCCGCCGAGCAGGCCGAACTCGCCCGCACGGTGCCGATGGCCGACGACATCACGGCCGAGGCGGACTCCGGCGGGCACACCGACCGCCGGCCACTCGCCGTCCTGCTGCCCGCCCTCATCGCCTCGCGCGACCGGATCGCCCGCGAGCACCCGCACCCGCACGGCGTCCCGGTGCGGATCGGCGCGGCGGGCGGCATCGGCACCCCGCACGCCATGGTGGCCGCCTTCGCCCTGGGCGCGGCCTATGTGGTCACCGGTTCGGTCAACCAGGCCACCGTGGAAGCGGGCACCTCACCCGGGGTGAAGCGGCTGCTGACCCAGGCCGATCTCGCCGACTGCACCATGGCTCCGGCGGCGGACATGTTCGAACAGGGCGTGCAGGTGCAGGTGCTGGGCCGCGGAACCCGGTTCCCCGGCAACGCCGCCCGGCTGTACCGGCTCTACCGGGAGCACGACGACCTGGAGAGTCTGCCGGACGGTGAGCGCCGGGTGCTCACCGAGCGGATCCTGCGCCGCCCGGTGGAGCAGGTGATGGCGGAGTGCGCCGCCTATCTGAAGGCTCATCAGCCCGGTGAGCTGCCGCGCGCCCAGCGGGATCCGCGGTACCGGATGGCCCTGGTCTTCCGCTGGTACCTGGCGATGGCCTCACGCTGGGCCCTCTCCGGTGAGGCCGAGCGCTCCGGTGACTGGCAGGTGTGGTGCGGGCCGGCGATGGGCGCCTTCAACGCCTGGGCGGCGGGCAGTGCGCTGGCCGACCCGGAAGGTCGGCAGGCCACCGCCGTCGCGGGACATCTGCTGCGGGGCGCCGCCTTCCACAGCCGGGTCGCCGGACTGCGCCTGTCCGGCGTGCGCCTCCCCGCGACGTGCGCCGAATACCGCCTGCCGCCACCGGTCGTGGCGGCGCCCGGCCCGCCCCGCGTCACCTCCCGCGGCTTGCCGGAAGGTTCGCCGGCGGTGCGTGCACCGAGGTGAAGTCCATGGCCAAGGCGACCTCTTGCTGGGTCTGCTCGGCGACCCGCCGGGCCTCGGCCGGTACGTCACCGCGCTCTTCGACCAGGCTGTCGTAGATCGGTGCGTCGGTTCTCGCTGCGTAGCTCACGTCGGGATGCCTTTCGTCAGACGGCTGCTGCCTTGGGTGCTTCCCGTGCCGACGGCGGGAAGCGGTGAACGAGTGTAGGGGGCATGATCAGCCGAGCCCACAGCGCCCACCCGGGACCGGCCACGGCCATGCGGCCGGCATGCGCCGCGACCGGCCCCGAGCAGGGATTCACCGGCCCTGGCCGGCGGAGGACAACCCTCAGGCGACGTCAGCGGTTGACGGTGCCGGGGCAGAGCCGGCGCGGCTGCTTCTCGCCGCGGAGCCGGGCGTCCACGCAGCCGCCGGGCAGTCCGTCGTGGGCGGTGGTGCCGAAGTTGGCGGTGACGGTGAGGGTGCCGTCGCCGAACTCCGTGCGCTGCACCATCCGGTCGGCGGTCAGGGTACGGAATCCGGTCATCGGCTCGGTGCCGGCCGCGCGGTGCAGTGGCGCGAAGTACTTCTGCAGCGCGGCGAGTTCACCGCCCTGCTTCCTTATCGACGCGCCGTCGAGGACGAAGTTGAGCGGGGTGTTGTAGAGCATGGCCAGCAGCGCGCGGGTGGTCTTCTGCCGGGGCAGCTTGTCGTACGACAGCTCCCAGCGCTCGGTGTTGACCAGCGAGTCGTGCAGCGCGGTCTCGTACAGCGGGACGCGGTAGGCGGGGTCGTACATCGCCTTGGCCACCGCCGGCGGGAGTTCGGCGGGCTTGAAGAAGACCGCGGGTGCGTCGGCCGGTGCGTAGCCGCCCCACTTCTCCTTGTCCCGCTGGGCCTTCCACAGGCCGTCGGCGACCGGGGTGCCGGAGCCGTGGTCGAAGGCGAGGACCTGGTTGGCCCAGGCGCCGGCGGACTCCGAGCCCAGCACCAGGCGATCGCCGGCGGACAGCCGCTCCATCCGGGCGAGACGATTGGCGCGATCGCGCCCCTTCTCCATGGGGTGGGCGGCGCTGTGGTCGCGGAACAGCTCGCCGGCGGCGTCCACGTCGAGGAAGTAGCTGTCGGCGCCGTTGGCGGTCATCGCGCGGGTGCGGTCGGCGAGGTAGTGGCGGGTGGGTTCGGCCTTCTCGAACGCCTCGGTGCTCAGGTAGCAGCCGCGGTCGTGGAAGCCGGGGACGGGCTTGCCGTCGGCGCCTTCCACGCAGAAGCCGGGGTAGACCGGGTCGGGCCAGACGGAGGTGGGGGCGTCGGCGGTCTTGGGGTCCTGGCCGTTGGCGAAGGAGTCGTACGGGCCGACCAGGTAGCCGGCCTTCTTGGCCGCGGTGACGGCGGCGGCGTCCATGGGCCGGTCGTCGGCGTCGTAGCCGAGCCACATGCGGTCGACGCCGAGGGCGCGCAGGGCCCGTACGCCGTCGGCGGTGCGGGCGTCGCCCCACAGGTAGGCGTGGAAGGCGCCCAGGAGTTTCTTGGTGGCCGGCACCTGGCGGATCTTCTCCCGCAGACTGCCGAGCCGGCCGTGCTCGCGGAGCCAGCCGCGGTAGTCGGTGGCGGGGGCGGCCGGGGAGCCGTCGGTGAGTGCGAAGGTGACGGTGTACTCGGTGGTGCCCTCCGCGCGGGAGAAGTGGTGCGTGGCGGTGGTGCGCAGCCGCCCCCGCTCGGAGGTCATGCGCAGGGAGGTGCCGATGTCGGTGGGGACGAGGTAGCTGACGCCCTGCCGGGCGCCGAGGGTGTAGCCCCACAGCGGCAGTGACAGTGCCGACTCCATGGGCATGTCGGCGTCGGTGAGCTGGGCCCGGTCGGAGTTCCAGAAGCGGTCGGCGACGGGGATGGACAGTCCTTCGCCGCGCGGCAGCTGTACCGCCGAGGAGCCGCGGTCGGTGCCGGTGACCGGCCAGGACAGGCTGCGCTCGGCGGTGCCGGTGGAGGTGGCGGAGACGCGGAGCCGGCCGCGCTCGGCGCGGGCGGTGAAGGTCAGCCCGCGCTCCGGATAGCTCCAGCGGGCGCCGTCCCGGGTGGCGGTCACCGGGCCGGGGGTGCCGAGACCGGTGTCGGTGCGGCCGGCGGCAAGGCCGGCGGCAGGACCGGACAGCTCCAGGGCCCGGCCCCGGCCGGTGTGGGCGGTGATCCGCAGCGAGGTGGTGTCGACGGTGACGGTGCCGCCGTGCACCGGGAGGGTCACCAGGTGGCCGTGGACGCGGGCCGGGGCCGAGGCCCCCGGCGCGGCGGCCGCCGGCCCGGCCTCGGCGGTGGAGACGAAGGGGACGCAGGCCAGGGTCGCCGCCAGGACCACGGCGGCGGCACGGGTGGTACGGGCGGTGTGGGATGAGGTCTCGATGCTCATGGGATGTTGATAACGAGCGGTGGTAAGAGGCTTTCTAAGAAAGCCGCTTGGGAACCCGCCGGTGAGACCGGTCAGGCCGGGCGCTGGGCGGGCGGAGCGGCGGTGGGCGGGGCGGGGCGGGCATCGGGGAACCGCAGCCGGAAGCAGGCCCCGCCCCCCTCGGGCCGCTCGGCGGTGAGTTCGGCGCCGTGGGCGCGGGCGATCTGTCGGGCCATCGCGAGCCCGAGGCCGGACCCGGGCAGGGCGCGGGCGGCGCGGGAGCGGTAGAAGCGGTCGAAGACGTAGGGCAGGTCCTCGGCGGCGATGCCGGGTCCGTGGTCGCGGACGGTCAGGTCCAGGGTCCGGCCGGAGGCGGTCAGCCGCACCTCGACCGGGGCGTCGGGCGGGCTGAACTTGGCGGCGTTGTCGAGCAGGTTGGCCAGCAGCCGGGCCAGCCGCGCCGGGACGCCGTACACCACGCACTCCTCCAGCTCGGTACCGAAGGGGGTGTCCGGCCAGTGGCCGCGGGCCTCCTCGGCGCAGCGGGCCACCAGTCGGTCCAGCCGGAGCGGCTCCACCAGCGGCTGCGGCTCCTCGTCCCTGGCCAGCTCGATCAGGTCGTTGACCAGCCCGGTCACCTCGCGCAGCTGGCGGCCGAGGGCGCCGGCGGCGCGTTCGCGCTGGGCGGGGTTGAGCCGGTCGGCGCGGGCGAGCAGTTCGGCGTTGGTGCGCAGCGCGGTGAGCGGGGTGCGCAGTTCGTGGGAGGCGTCGGCGACCAGGCGGCGCTGGGCGGCGACGGATTGTTCCAGCTCGCCGAGCATGGTGTTGAAGCTGTCCGCGAGCCGGGTGACTTCGTCCTGGCGGCGGGCCTTCGCGGCGGGGAGTTCGATGCGGTGGGCGGGGTCCCGGGTGGCGGCGATCCGCTCGGCGGTGGCGGTCAGCCGGGTGACCGGGGCCAGCGCCGCGCGGGAGGCGAGGTAGCCGAGGACGGCGGCGAGCAGCACCCCGGCGGCGCCGACCGCGGCGAGCAGCCGGCCCGCCTGCTCGACGCCCTGGTCGACGGTGTCGGAGCGGATGGCCAGTTGGAGCGCGCGCCGGCCGGGCCGCGGGGTGGTGAGCATCCGCATCCGGTGGCCGCGCAGGGTGATGTCGCTGTAGTAGGCGGCGCGGGTGCCCGCCGCGACCTGGCGGGTGGCGTCGCCGACCGGCAGCACGAGCTCTTCGGCGTTCTCGCCGGTCCGACCGCCACGGCCGCCCGGGGTGCCGGTGCGCTCGGTGACGATCTGCGCGCAGGCGGGGGCGGCCAGCCAGACGCACTCCCCGTACAGTGCTCCCGGTCCCTCGCCGCGTTTCTCGTTGCTGATGAGGGTGGCCTGCTGGGTGAGCTGGAGGTCCAGCTGGCGCACCAGCTCGTGGCGGATGACGGCGTACGCGGCGGCGCAGCCGCCGAGGGCCACCAGCGCCACGGCGGCGGAGGTGATCAGGGCCAGCCGGGTGCGCAGCGGTCTGCGGCCGGGCCGGGGCAGCCGCAGCCGGCGGCGGGGCCGGCGGGTGTGTGCGGTGGTCACCGCTGCGCCAGTTCGTAGCCGATGCCGTGCACGGTGTGGACCAGCCTTGGGGCGCCGCCGGCCTCCAGTTTGCGGCGCAGATAGCCGATGTAGACGGCGAGCGAGTTGGAGCCGGGGCCGAAGTCGGCGCCCCACACCCGCTCCTGGATCAGCTCGCGCGGCAGCACCTGGCCCGGGTGGCGGAGGAAGACCTCCAGCAGCGCGAACTCGGTCCGGGTGAACTCCAGCCGCCGCCCGGCGCGGACCCCGGTGCGGCTGGTGGCGTCCACGGTCAGGTCGGCGAAGGACAGCACCGCGTCGGCCGTCTGCTGCGGTGCGTCGTCGGGCGCGGCCCGGCGCAGCAGCGCGCGCAGCCGGGCCAGCAGCTCGTCGAGCGCGAACGGCTTGACGAGATAGTCGTCGGCGCCGGCGTCCAGACCCGCCACCCGGTCGCTGATCTGGTCCAGGGCGGTGAGCACCAGGACCGGGGTGCGGTCGCCCAGTCCGCGCAGCCTGCGGCAGACGCCCAGCCCGTCCAGCACGGGCATGGCCACGTCCAGCACGATGGCGTCGGGCGGCTCGGCGGCCACCGAGGACAGGGCCGTCAGCCCGTCGGCGGCCTCGCGCACGGTGTATCCCTCGACGGCCAGCCCGTCGACGACGGCGGCCCGGACGTCGGGGTCGTCGTCGACGACCAGCACGGCCTTGGCGGCGGCAGACATCAGCGGGGCCTCCCGAAGCGGGCATGGATGTGTCCATACCCTGCCAGAAGCGGTTCTTAGATCCTTCTTAGAGCGGGCGCCACGGGGCGCGTACAGGGGCGGGCCACCGCCCCGAGGGGAGCGGTGGCCCGTCCTGCGTCCGCAACTGGGCTACGCGGCGTTCTTCACCTTGCCGGTGACCACCGGGCCGTCGTGCTCCATCCAGTGCTCGTCGAGGGTGATCAGCCGCATCCGCAGCGACTCCTCCGGCTCCCTCACCCGGTCCTTGAGGGTGGGCACGCTCACCGTGATGCTCTTCTTCCCGGCGGGGATCTCCAAGTACAGGTACGGCTCGCCCTCGTCCATCACCTTCGACAGCGGCCGGGCCGGGTTCGGCGACTGGCCGAAGGCGTCCTTCAGCCACCGCCGGTCGACGTCCTTGGTGGACAGTTCCTTGCCGCCGCGCACCGGCAGCAGCTTGAACCGGACCTCGATCTTCATGTCGGCGGGCTGGGAGAGCGACACCCGCCAGCTCAGCCGCTTGCCCTCGGTGACCCGGTCCGCGACCGGCTTCACGGTGGCCTTGGGCATCTTGTCGTCGTTCAGCGCGGTCACCCCGCCGTGGTAGGCGCCGACGACCGTGCCGCGGACCGCCTTGACGCTGACGTCGTGCGAGTAGTCCAGGTCGTAGCGGGTGTTGCCGCGCACCGTGACCGGCACGTCGAGTTCGTGGCCGCCCGGATGGACCGTCACCGTGCGGGTGGTGGACTTCCCCGTGAGCGAGTCGATGGTGAACACCCGCACCTGGCCGACGCCCTCGCCGGTCACCCGCACCGGGACACGGTAGGTCCGGGTCCCGGAGTCGCCTTCCTTGACCGTCAGCCGGCCGACATCGACCCGCGTCAGCGCGGTCGGGTGGGCTTCGGGGGTGCCGGGGCGCCAGCCCCAGGCGTCCATCAGCCAGGCCTTCCCGGACCGGTTGCGCCAGGTCAGCTCCACGCTCTTGACCTGCTTCAGGTCCAGGCCGCCGCGGACGGCGGCGGTCAGCGGCACGCGGGCCTCGCGCGCCCAGTAGGAGGTGGTGCGGTCGGTTCCCGGCAGTCCGTCGAGGCGCACCCGGCCGAGGTTCGCCTTCCGCCCGGCGGTGTCGGTGAGGGTGACGTCCGCCTGGGTGCCGGTGGTGTTCGGGGGCACGATCAGCCGCAGGGCCAGTGACTCGGCGCCTGCCACGGAGACCGGGCGCGCGGGGCGCATGCTCGTCGTGGCACCCGGCCGTGACCAGCTCATCGCCATCGCGTACCGCGCGGGTTCCGGCCCCATCCAACCGGCGAAGTGCGGCGACGCGCCGGGCTTGTCCGGCGGCAGGCAGGCCTTGGCCGGGTCGCGGTCCACCTGCCGGCACAGCCGGCCGCCGTCGATGGCAAGGGAGGTGTCCGGGACGATCACCGGCGTGCGGTTGGCGCCGAGGGCGTGGGTGGCCACCCGTGCGGGGTCCGCCGAGGGCGCGCGCCGGTTCGAGCCGTCCAGCAGCGGGCGCACCCGGTCGTCGCCGTCGAGGAACAGCCGGGCCGCGGCCGCGATGTAGGTGGCGCCGGCGGCGTGCTGCTGGTCGGCGGTGAGACGGGTCCTGGTGCCCCGCTTGCAGACCGCGTCCGGCTCGTCGTTGCCCCAGTCGTCCTCGGCCGGCGCGGTCGACTTGCCCGGCGTCCACTCGGTGTTGAAGAAGTTGTGGTTGGCGCCGTTGACGTAGACCGCGCTGTGCAGGGCGGTGCCGCGGCTGACGCCGCGCGTGCCGTCGACGTAGATCTGGCCCTGCAGATCGGAGACGTCGCCGTCGCAGCCCGGCAGGATGGTCATGGAGGGCACGTCGGGCACCGGGTTCTGCCCGAAGAGGGTGGGGCCTATCAGCACGTTGCCGCGGATGTTCCAGCGCACCGGGCCGTGGTAGCCGTCCTCGTCCGCGGGCGGCTGGTTGAGGCTGTCGAGCGCGGCCCGGTTGACGCCCTCCCCGCCCCGGGAGTGGCCGACGAGGAGCACGCGGTCCAGGTCGGCGGGGGCGGACTCGCGCACGGCCTTCGGCGCGCCGGACAGGTCGGCGGCCCACTGGGCCCAGTGGGCGAGGTGCTGCCGCACCAGGGACGAGCGGGCCTGCGCGCCGCCGTCCACCGCGGTCTCGTCCTGCCCGTTGATGCCGTTGGCGGAGATCGACACCGTCACATAGCCCTGGGAGGCCAGGAGTTTCTGGTCCTTGAGATAGCCGCGGTAGCTCGGCACCGGCCGCATGCCGTTCTTGCAGGGCCAGCCGATGTCCTCGCTGCCACGGGCGTTGAAGCAGGTGTAGTGGCGGCCGTGCAGGAACAGCGCCAGCGGCCGGCGGCCGGGGGCGTCGGTGGGCGCCACCACGGTGGCGCGCATCTCCACCGGGGCGCGGAAGCCGGGCAGCTTCACCGACTTCAGGTCGTACTCGCCGCTGGTGGTGCGGTAGTGGCCCGGGACGCCGGGGTCGACCTCGCCTGCTGGCGGGAGGGCCGGCAGCCGGGGTGGCGTGCCGGGGCGCAGCGGGTGCGGGGTCCGGGCGGCCCCGGCCGCGTCCAGGCGGCGCCCGCCGGCCAGCACCTTCAGCTCCGTCTCGGGCCCGAGCCGCGCGTCGCCGAGCGCCAGCCGGAAGCCGCGCCGGTCGCCGTCGGCGGTCGGCCGGCCCAGCAGCCGGTCCCCGGCGTAGAACTCTACGCGCGCGTCGCCCACGGGTACCGGGTCGGGCGAGCGCCACACCAGCTGCCTGCCGGCGCCGGTGCCGGTGATCTGCCAGCCGGCCGGAAGGGTGCCGCCGGGGTTCCCCGGTGGTGCCGACAGCCGTGGTCCGGCGGCTCGGCTCCCGTCCGCCGACTCCGGCGACGCGTGTGCCAAACCGGGCGTCCCCGCCGCCAGCGCGAGCACCGCCGCGGTGGCGGTCACCATGCGCGGGACACGGATCAAGGTGGTCCTCCTTGTCATCAGCCCTGCCCAAGCACCCCGGAGATCTCCGGGAGCTCCCCCACTCCGGGGAGACGGTGACTGATCACCAGGGGTTGCCTCGTGCCGCGCGGTGCCGTCCGAAACCCATCCGCAACCCGCCCAGACCCCCAGCTTTGACAATGGTCGACTCAGGTTTTATTACAGAAGTCAGGAAGGCCAGTGGGAGTCGGGTGGAGGCGGTCACGCCGACGCGGAGGTGGAGGAGGGAGTAGGGACATGGCACGCGCAGTCGGTATTGACCTCGGCACCACGAACTCCGTGGTGAGCGTGTTGGAGGGCGGCGAGCCCACGGTCATCTCCAGCAACGAGGGCGCCCGGACGACCCCGTCGGTGGTGGCCTTCGCCAAGGGCGGTGACGTCCTGGTCGGCGAGATCGCCAAGCGCCAGGCGGTGACGAACGTGGAGCGCACCGCCCGTTCGGTCAAGCGGCACATGGGCGATACCGGGTGGCGCTTCCCGGAGACCGGCGACATCGACGGCAAGCACTACGCCGCCCAGGAGATCTCGGCCCGGGTGCTGCAGAAGCTGAAGCGGGACGCCGAGGCGTACCTCGGTGAGCAGGTGACGGACGCGGTGATCACGGTGCCCGCGTACTTCAACGACGCGCAGCGCACCGCCACCAAGGAGGCCGGTGAGATCGCCGGGCTGAAGGTGCTGCGGATCATCAACGAGCCGACGGCCGCGGCGCTCGCCTACGGGCTGGACAAGGAGAACGACCAGACGATCCTCGTCTTCGACCTGGGCGGCGGGACCTTCGACGTGTCGCTGCTGGAGATCGGCGAGGGTGTGGTCGAGGTGAAGTCCACCAACGGCGACACCCGGCTCGGCGGCGACGACTGGGACCAGCGGATCGTGGACCACCTGGTCAAGCGGTTCAAGGACGGCTACGGGGTGGACCTGTCGAAGGACAAGATGGCCACCCAGCGGCTGCGCGAGGCGGCCGAGCGGGCGAAGATCGAGCTGTCGGCCGCCACCGAGACCACCATCAACCTGCCGTACATCAGCGCCTCGCCCGAGGGCCCGCTGCACCTGGAGGAGAAGCTCACCCGCGCCCAGTTCCAGCAGCTCACCGCGGACCTGCTGGAGCGCTGCACGGCGCCGTTCCACAACGCGATCAAGGACGCCAGGATCGAGGTCTCCGACATCGACCACGTGATCCTGGTGGGTGGTTCGACGCGGATGCCCGCGGTGACCGACCTGGTGAAGGAGCTGACCGGCAAGGACCCGCACAAGGGCGTGAACCCGGACGAGGTGGTGGCCGTCGGCGCGGCGCTGCAGGCCGGTGTGCTCAAGGGTGAGGTCAAGGACGTCCTGCTGCTCGACGTGACCCCGCTGTCGCTGGGCATCGAGACCAAGGGCGGCATCATGACCAAGCTGATCGAGCGCAACACCACGATCCCGACCAGGCGCTCGGAGGTGTTCACCACCGCCGACGACAACCAGCCGTCGGTCTCGGTGCAGGTCTACCAGGGCGAGCGGGAGATCGCGGCGTACAACAAGAAGCTCGGCATGTTCGAGCTGACCGGTCTGGCCCCGGCCCCGCGCGGTGTCCCGCAGATCGAGGTCGCCTTCGACATCGACGCCAACGGCATCATGCACGTCTCCGCCAAGGACCTGGGCACGGGCAAGGAGCAGAAGATGACCGTCACCGGCGGTTCGGCCCTGCCCAAGGACGACATCGACCGCATGGTCCGGGAGGCCGAGCAGCACGCCGAGGAGGACCGGCGCAGGCGGGAGGAGGCCGAGACCCGCAACCAGGCCGAGCAGCTCGTCTACCAGACCGAGCGGCTCCTGCAGGACAGCGGGGACAAGATCGCCGGTGACATCAGGACCGAGGTCGAGGCGGCGCTGACGGAGTTGAAGGAGCGGCTGAAGGGCGAGGACACCGCTGCCATCCGGGCGGCGACCGAGAAGGCCGCGGTGGCCGCGCAGAAGATCGGCACCGCCATCTACGCCCAGGCGGGGGCGGCGCAGACCCCGGGCCCGGCCACCGGCCCGGCTTCCGGCGGCGGGCCGTCGGGGACGGACGAGGAGGTCGTGGACGCCGAGATCGTCGACGACGAGCAGCAGCGCGAGCAGGGCGGCGGCTGAACCACCGGGCCCCGTCCACGGCTCCGGGCTACGGGTCGGCCTACGGGTTGGTCCACGCCTCGGGGTCTTCGGCGAGGCTGAGCACATGGCCGGGCAGCTTGGCCGCGGCGACCTCGGCCAGCGTGACCTCGCCGAGGATCATGCGGACGTTGGCGCGTACCGCGATCCACAGCGGCAGCAGCGACTCGGCGGGGCCGGTGTAGGACAGCTCGGGCGGGCGCACCCCGCGGACCGACACCAGCGGTCCGTCCACCACGCGGATCACATCGGCGATGGCGATCGAGTCCGCCGGGGCGGCGAGCCGGTAGCCGCCCTTGCCGCCCCGTTGGCTGGACACCAGGCCGCCCCGGCGCATGTCGTTCAGGATCCCTTCCAGGAACTTGTGCGGGATGCCCTGCGCCGTGGCGATGACCTCGGCCTTGACCGGAGTGTCCTCCCCCGCCGCGGCCAGTTCCAATGCCGCGCGCACCGCATAGTCCGCCCTCGCCGAGATACGCATGGGGCGATTATCCGCCACCTGCCTGCCTCAGGGGGCGCGATCAGGCGGGGAGGGTGAAGGGCGGATGCGAGCCGTTGAGGAAGTAGTCGCCGACGTCGCGGAGCCGGCGGGCGACGGGATCGTAGAGGGTGTGCGTGCGGGCGTTGCGCCAGAAGCGGTCGAACCCGTACCGCGCGGAGGCGGAGCGGGCGCCGGTGACCTCCATGCCCCGCGTGGTGATCTCCTGCGCGGCCCGGGAGGCGGCGGCCTCGGCCGCGGCGGCGAGCACGGCGATCTCGGCGCACTCGTCGTCGGTGAGGTCCTCGCCTCGGGCCAGCCCGCCGTCCAGGGCCGCCAGCGCCTGGTCGGCGAGGGCGGCGGCGGAACGGGCGGCGACGGTGAGCTCTCCGTAGGTGTTCAGCACATACGGATCCTGGGGCGAGCTGCCCGGCAGGGACGGCGGCCACACCGACTGCCAGGGCGAGTTGGCCGCCCTGAGGTACTCGCGGGCTTCGGCGAGCATCCCCTCGGCGATGCCGAGACAGAGCTGGACCGAGACCAGACGACCGGCGGGCGCGGCCAGCGCGGCGAAGGGCGAGAGGATCCCCTCGTCCGGGGAGAGCGAGCCGAACACCTGATCGCCGCTGACCAGCACGCCGTCGAACTCCACATCGCCGCCGGCCGCCAGCCGCTGGCCGAAGGTGTCGCCGTGGTCGCACACGACTCCGGGGTGGGCGGGATCGACGAGGACGGCCAGTGGCTCGCCGGTGTCGGCCCGAGCGGCGCGGACCACGAGCCGGTCGGCGACCCGGGTCCCGGTGGTGTAGCTCTGGCGGCCGTTCAGCAGGAAGCCGCCGGCGGTCGGAGTCAGCGTCAGATGCGGCTCGTGGGAGGCCAGACCGCCACCCCAGCACCACCGGCCTGCCGCGGCCTCCCGCTCGACCTGGGCGGCGAGGGCGGGCCTGGCGAAGAACCGGGCGCTGAAGGACAGGAAGTAGTGGCAGCCCAGAAGCTGGCCGATCGCGCCGTCGGCCTCGGCGATCTCCCGCACGACCGCGTACGCCGTGGGCCAGTCGGCGCCGCCGCCCCCGTGTTCGGCCGGTATCAGCAGGGTCAGCAGCCCGGCCTCACGCAGCCGGGCGACCTCGTCGAACGGCACCTTTCCGGCCTGGTCGCGCACGACCGCGTCGGTGGCCAGGTCATCCGCCGCCTCGCGGGCGATACGCAGCCAGTGTGCGCGGCCGGCGCCTTCGTCCGCCGCCTGTTCCCCACCCGTCACGCCAGGTTCCCCTCGCCGGTGCCGCCGACCTCTGCGTCATCATCCTGCTCACCCGGGCCGACCTGCGTCAATGATTTTCCTAGGAAACCGGTAGGAAAAATAGGGAATCCCTGTTCACCGCTGCCAGGTCGTCTCGCCCGTACCCAGCGCGACGGTGGCTCGCGGCCGCATGGGCTCCTCGCCCCGGCGGGAGAGCAGGACCACCTCGGCCACCCGCACCGAGATGGCACCCAGCAGGGCCTCGCACTGGGCGGCCAGGCCGCGCGGATCCCGGGTGCGGCCCAGCGAGAGGTGCGGGGTGAAGCCCCTGGCCCGGCCTTCGCAGAGCGGGAACCGCTCTGTCAGGGCGTCATACAGCCGGGCCCAGGGGGCGGGGTCGGCCGCGGCGGGGTCGAGCCAGATGGTGGCGTCCTGCCGGTGCCGGAAGAAGCGGACTCCTTCCAGCCGGGCGGTGAAGGGCGGGATTCCGGCCGCCGCCGCGGCGAGCAGCGGAGCCGCCCGCTCGAACGCGGACTCCGGCACGAACCCGAAGAGCAGGTTGACATGGGGCGGCCAGCGGCGGATCTGCCGATCGTGTTCCAGCCGGATGTGCTGGATCGGCGGCCACAACTCGGACGGGGGCACCCAGGCCACCGCGGTGCGCGCCGTCGGCGGTACGGCGAGGACATCGGTGGGTCGGGAGAGCGTCATCGACCCGGTGGCTCCGCGGGTGCGGTGGCCGCGAAGCTCAGGTCGGCCGCCACGCCGTAGTGGTCCGACACATACAGCCCTTCCGGGGCGGGCGCGTCGCCGCGCAGTGCCGCCGCGGTCACCCGCCACCCGGGCGTCTCCCCTTCGCCGGTGCGCAGCAGGATCCGGTCCAGCCTCGCGGCCCGGCCCGACAGCGAGGAGACGGCGGCCAGCGGATTGACGTGCGGATCGAAGGTCGGTGTCCGGTCGCCGCGACCATGGACGTCGGTCCACGCGTCCCGCAGCCCGAGCGCGGCGGCCGGCCCTGCCGCACCGTCCTCACCGACGTTGAAATCGCCCAGCAGGATCAGGTCACCGTGCACCTCGGCCAACCCCTCGGCCAGTTGGACCAGTTCGGCCTCCCGCCGCTCCGCCCCGCCGCCGAAGTGGTCGCTGGTCAGATGGGTGGCGGCCACCACCAGCGAGCCGGAGCCGGGGTCCTGGGTCCCGGCGCCAGGAGGCCGGGGGGCGGGGTCGACGGCGATGGCGGTGACGGCCTTGTGCCGCCCGAGGAGGTGCCACCCGGCCTCCCGAACCGGAAGCCGGCTGAGCAGCAGCAACCCGCACTCCTCGACGTCGTCGCCGGCCGGGTCGCTGCCCAGCGTGTAGCCGGCGCGCACCCAGGGCGCCCGCAGCAGCAGGGCGAGCAGCTCGCGCTCCACCTCCTGGAGCGCGATGACGTCCGCGGCCGCGTCCCGCAGGGCCTCCAGCAGCAGCGGACGGCGCCGGGCGGTGGAGATGCGCGCGCTGTCGTACCGGTCCCAGAGGGTGTTCCAGGTCAGTACGCGCAGCGCCGCGGCCACCGGTGCCGGTGCCTGTGCCGGAACCGGGTACGAAGCGGACGCCGAGGCCGAGCGGGGTGTGCGGTCCACCGGCCGCCAGGCGGAGGCCGCCGGGTCCCAGCCATACGGTGTCCTGGCCGCGAAGAACGGTTCCCGCAGGTGGCGGGGGTCGTGCACCCGCCCGGCGTCCGACGCGTCGATGCGGTCCGTTCCCGTGGCGCGGTCCCACAGCAGCTCGCCGTCCGCCTCGACGAACTGCACCCGGTGCCAGGGGATCTCGCCGCCGGGCACGAAGTCGGGCAGCGGCATCCGCTCGGGTTCCGCCCCCCGCTGGTTGATCCCCAGCACGAACCGCTCGGGGTCGAACCGCGGGTCCCAGCGGACACGGTGGTAGATCTCCTCGCTGGTGCGCATCGCACCTCCTGACGGGCTTTCGACGATCACGCTGGGGCGTACTGGGTGAGGAGCAGCGCGATGTCGTCCACCCGGGACGGGGACTGAAGGGCGTCGTGCAGCAGGGCGTCGGCCAGTTCCTCCAGGGACTCCACACCCGCGTGGGCCAACGAGGCCCGCAGCCAGTCCATGCCGACGCCGATGTCCGATTCGCGGCGCTCGATCAGCCCGTCCGTGTACAGGGCCAGGACCGAGCCGGGCGGCAGGCGCAGCTCGCACTCCGGGTACTCGGCCGTCTCCGCAGCGCCGAGCAGCGGGCCGCCGGGCAGGTCCAGGACCTCGGCCCGCCCGTCGGGCAGGCGCAGCAGCGGTGGGCAGTGGCCCGCGCGGACCATCAGCGCGTCGCCCGAACGCGGGTCGAGACGGATGCAGCAGCAGCTGGCCAGGAGCCCGGGGTCGAGGTCGAGGAGCTGCCGGTTGGTGCTGGCGATCACATCGCCGGGCCGGTGTCCCTCGGTGGCGAAGGCGCGTACCGCGCTGCGCAGCTGCCCCATGGTGGCCGCGGCGGCGACATTGTGGCCTTCGACATCGCCGACGACCAGCACGACACCGTGGCGGGTGGGTATGACGTCGTACCAGTCGCCGCCGATGTCCATGCCGCGGGTGCCGGGGAGGTACCGCCCGGTGACGCGGACGTCCGGCAGGGTGGGCAGCCGGTGCGGGAGCAGCGCGTCCTGGAGGCCGCGGGCGAGGGTGAACTCGGCGTCGTAGAGCCGGGCGCGTTCCAGGGCCTGGGCGATCAGCCCGCCGAGCGCGGTGAGCACGCCGCGCTCCTCGACGAGGAACCGCCGGGCCTCGTCGAAGCCGAGGATGCAGGCGCCCACCGGGCGGCTGGAGGCGATGAGCGGGAGGAAGGCCCAGGAGCTGGATTCGAGGGTGCCGATGTCCGGGTAGGCCGCCCGGAAGTCCTCGCGGTCCTCGATGAACAGGGGGGCTCCGGAGGTCAGTGCGTCGGTGACGGGCAGCGGGGCGTGGAGCTGTGAGCCTTCGAACCGGTCGAGTGAGCCGGCCGGGTAGCCGCGCTGCGCGAGCAGGTGCAGGCGTTTCTCGTGCACCACGTAGACGGCCAGCCGCCGGCCGCCGAACGCGGGCAGCAGCTGGTCGGCGACGACATCGCACACCTCACGGGCGGTGACCGCCTGGGTCAGGGCGCTGCTCAGCTGGAGGACGCGGTAGATGGCGCCGAGGCGGGCGGGGGCGAGGGGCACCGAGGACGAGGCGGCGGGCGCCTCCTGCACGAGGAGGGGTTCCGGCGGGGCCGCGTCCGGGGCCGGCTGCCCGACCGGGGCCGCCCATCCGGTCATGCCCTGGGCGCCCGGGTGGAGGGAGAGGGCGAGCCACTGCTCGGGCGACCGGCGGACCAGGAAGGAGACCGGCGCTTGAGAGACCATGGCGGCCCGGAACCGGTCTTCGTAGGCGGGGTCCGCCAGCCATGGCAGCGCCTCCCACAGGCGCCGCCCCAGCAGTTCCTCCTGGCAGACCCCGAACAGTCCCTCCAGGCTGTGGTTGGCGTAGGTGAGACGGCCGTCCGCGGTGAGGGCGAAGAAGCCGTCCGCGAGCCGTTCGATCGCGGCGACGGCGGCGAGGCCGGCGCCTGAGTCGAGGGCGACGCCGACCAGATGGGAGCGGGCCTGGGGGACGTCGGGAGTCTCCGGGACGCGACCCCACAGCTCGACGGTGCGGTGGCCGCCGCCGTCCTGCCGTATCCGCAGGGTCTGGGCGAGCACCCGGCCCTTGGCGACCGCGGCACGGGCGGTGGCCCGGAAGCCCGGGAGGTCGGCGGGGTCGATCTTCGCCGCAAGCGTGGTCGCCCGGCCGTCGAAGTCCTGGGGCGCGATTCCGAAGATCGCGCAGAGTTCGTCGTCGGCGGTGAGGGAGCCGGTGTCGAGGTTCCAGTCGAACAGGCCGACCCGTACCGCCTGCCCGGAGGCCACCGGGACCTGCACCGGAGCGGTGGTCTGGTCGCACTCGCCGAGCGCCCCGCGCGCCCGGAGGGCGGCGAGCTGGGCGCCGAGCCGCCCCGCCAGGGCGCGCAGATGGCGCCGCTCCGCCTTCGACAGCCCCGCCCTGGCGGGGCCGGGCGCCCACACCACGGCCATGGCTCCGAAGGTCCGGTCTCCCGCGCGCACCGGTACCGAGGCGGAGCCGAAGGCATAGGGCAGGGCCATCGCGAGCTGGGGGAACCGCCGCATGGTCTCGTCCGCGTCGGCCAGGTGGACCGTGCGCCCGGAGCGGAAGGCCTCCGCCACGGGGATGGGGCTGTTCACCGGGATCCGCTGCCAGCCGCCGATCAGTGAGGGGGGTGTGCCGGCCGTGGCGGCGAGCACCAGCGAGTCGCGGTCCCGGGAGACCAGGAATACGCTTCCCGCGTGGGCCCCGGTCGCCTCGACGGCCCGGACGACGGCGTCGGCCAGCGCGTCGTCGCGCTCCGCGGTCCCTTGCGGGCTCGCAGCACCGAGCGGGTGGTGCCCACTGCTCTCGCTCCGGCTGGGCGCCACGCTCTCATCCGTCGCTCTTCCCGGCATCGCCACCACTTTAGACCGATTTGTTCGACCTTTTCGATGGCGCTTTCCGACGGTTATCCAAGGGTGATGATGACCAGCGACCCCGCCGATGGCACCGCCGACCCCCCGACTCCGCCGGAGCCCGGCCCCGGCAACGGGCCCGCCGTCTCACGTGCCGAGTTCGACGCCCTGTTCGAGCGGGTCCGCACCTGGGGCCGCTGGACCCGCGCCGACCGGGGCGCCTGGAACCGGGTGACCGCCGACCGGGTGCGGCACGCCGCCTCCCTGGCCCGCTCCGGGACGGTGATCCCGCTGGGCCGCCCCTGGGACACCGCGCCCGGCCCGGACAACAGCAGGCCCGCCCTGCACTACATGTCCGACCTCGGCGATGTGGAGGATCCCGAGCCCTCGACCCACAAGGACTTCATCGCCGTCGACTACCACGGCAAGGCCGTCAGCCACCTGGACGCGCTCTCCCACATCGCCTACCGGGGGCGCCTCTACGGCGGCGGCCCGGCGCGCCGGCTGGTGGACGCCGCAGGCGCCCGCTTCGGTGCCGTACCGGCACTGGGCGCCCTGGTGACCAGGGGTGTCCTGCTCGACCTGCCCGCCGTGCTGGGGTGCGCCTGGCTGGAGCCGGGGCGGGCCGTGCGCGCCGGGGACGTGGCGGCGGCGGAGCGGGCGCTGGGGGTGCGGATCGGCGAGGGCGACGCGGTGCTGCTGCGGTCCGGCAGCCTCCGCCGGCGGCGGGAGCTGGGCGCCTGGGACCCCGGGACGGCCAGTGCGGGACTCCATGTGGACGCCATGCCGCTGCTGGCCGAGCGGGGCATCGCCCTGCTCGGCGGCGACGGCGACAGCGACGTGCGGCCCTCGCCGGTGGACGGGGTGCACTCCCCGGTGCACGCGCTCGCCATCGCCGCGATGGGGGTGCCGCTGCTGGACAATCTCGACCTCGAAGCGCTCTCCGACGCGACCTCGGAAGCGGGGCGAAATGAGTTCCTCCTCCTGGTGGCTCCGCTGAACATCCCCGGCGGCACGGGCTCTCCGGTCAATCCGGTCGCGGTGCTGTGACACCGCGGCGCTGCCCACATGGACAAAGCCCTACAATTGGATCATCCGGTCCAGCTTCTGCGGCATGGAAGTGATGGGAATGGGGCTCACGGCAGGTGACATCGGCCCCGTCCGCGCCCGTGAGCGGTTCCTTCGCGGTGGGTCGGTCGAGGACGCCGTGCGCAGCCCGATCCTGAGTTCCTGGCAGCGTTCGCTGTCGCTGGGGCTCACCCCGGAGGGATGCGAGCTTCCCTTCCTTGAGGATCTCGATCCGGACGGCCGGCTGATCCGTGCCGCCGGGCCCGTACTGGACCGGCTGGAGGCCAGGTTCGCGGGCCGGAACATGAACGTCTCCCTGGCCGACGGACACGGCGCGGTGCTGGAGCGCCGCTTCGGTACGGCGTCTCTGGTCAGGCGCCTGGCCGCGATCCAGAGCGTTCCCGGCTTCGTGTTCGCCGAGCGGTTCGCCGGGACCAACGGCATCGGGCTGGCCCTCGCGGAGCGGCAGCTGGTCAACGTCCACGGCGCCGAACACTTCGCCGAGCGCTCCCAGTCGAACGCGTGCGCGGCCATTCCCGTCCGGGACCTGCTCAGCGGACGCATCGAGGGCATCCTCTGCTTCGGCTATCCGCTCAGCGAGGCGGACCGGGCGCTGAACACCGTGATCCGCAAGGCGGCGCGCGCCATCGAACGGCGGCTGCTGGAGCTGAGTTCGGCGCGGGAGCGCTCGTTGCTCCAGGCCTACCTCGATGCCAGGCGCCGCTCGCCGAGCGAGGACGCGGTGGACAGCGGGCCGCCGGGCGGGCTCGCCGCGAGCGGGCTGGACTGGCGCGACCAGATGATCCTCAAGGAGCGGGCCGCCGAGCTGATCGCCGCGGCCCAGCGGGCCGCCGTCGAGGTGGTGCTGCCCGGCGGCCGCCGGGTCACCCTGCTGAGCCGCCCGGTGACCAGCCCGTCCGGGGTGGAGGGGGTCGTCATCGAGGCGATCCTGCCCACGCACCGTCAGCCACTCGCCGTCCCCACCGGGGACGACGCGGCACCCGGCCTCCCGGCCGGGCAGGGCCTCGCGCTCACCGTCCCGCCGGCCGGCCACCGCACCGGCGCCGGTCCCGGCCCGGCGGCCGACGCGGCCGGCCCACCCGGCGCCACCGGAAGCAGGGCCACGAGCACCGGCCGGATGGCCGGCAGCGCCGCGGCAGGCGCGCCCGAGAGCGCCGGCGGCACCAGCGGGCTGGTGCTGGTGGGCGAGCCGGGGGTGGGGAAGTACGCTGTGGCGGCCCGGCGCCGCCTGGAGCTGCTGTCCGAGGCGAGCACCCGCATCGGCACCACCCTGGACGTGAGCCGCACCGCCCGGGAGCTCGCCGAGATGGCCGTCCCGCGCCTGGCCGACTACGTCACCGTCGACCTCCCCGAGGCGGTGCTGCGCGGCGAGGAGCCGACCGACCCGCGCACCGACCTGCACCGCGTGGTGCTCCACGGCATCCGGGACGACTGCCCCTTCTACCCGGCCGGTGAGCGGGTCGACCTGCGCCCCGTCACACCCCAGCTGCGCTGCCTGGCCGGCGGGCGGCCGGTCCTCGAACCGGACCTGAGGACCGCCGCGGGCTGGATCGCCCAGGACCCCGGCAACGCCCGGCGCCTCCTCGACCACAACGTCCACTCCCTCATCGCCGTCCCGCTGCTCGCCCGCGGCATCGCCCTGGGCGTGGCGAGCTTCTACCGCGCGCGGGACCCCGCCCCGTTCGGGGACGACGACCGGTCCCTGGCCCAGGAACTCGCCACTCGCGCCGCCATCTGCATCGACAACGCGCGCCGCTACACCCGCGAGCACGCCATGGTGCTGGCCCTCCAGCGCAGCCTGCTGCCGCAGGGCTTCCCCGAGCAGAACGCCGTCGAGGTGGCCTACCGCTACCTGCCCGCCGAATCCGGCGTCGGCGGAGACTGGTTCGACGTCATCCCGCTCTCCGGCACCCGCGTCGCCCTGGTCGTCGGGGATGTCGTCGGCCACGGGATGCACGCCGCGGCCACCATGGGCCGGCTGCGCACCGCCGCGCGCAACTTCGCCGAGCTCGACCTCCACCCGGACGAGGTCCTCACCCATCTCGACAATCTCGTGGGGCGCCTGGACCGGGACGAAGGCGGCGGGGAGGCCGCCGGCGGCGGCACCGGCATCATCGGCGCCACCTGCCTGTACGCCATCTACGACCCCACCTCGCTCAGTTGCGTCATGGCCCGGGCGGGTCACCCGCCGCCCGCGGTGGTCGATCCCGACGGCTCCGTCGGCTTCCCGGAGCTGCCCGCCGGCCCGCCGCTGGGCCTGGGCGGCCTTCCGTTCGAGACCGCCGAGTTCACGCTCGCCGAAGGCAGCCAGCTGGTCCTCTACACCGACGGGCTCGTCCGGGGCCGCCACCGCGACCTCGACACCGCCCTGGACCGGCTGCGCCGGGCGCTGGCGCACCCCAGCCGCCCACCCGAGGACACCTGCGAGGCGGTCGTCCAGGCCGTGGTGCCCGACCACCCCACCGACGACATCGCCCTGCTCGTCACCCGCATCCACGCCCTGGACCGGCAGCGGATCGCCACCTGGGAGCTGCCCGCCGACCCGTCGCGGGTCTGCGGCGTCCGCTCCGCCGTCACCCGCCGACTGGCCGAATGGGGGCTGGAGGAGGTCGCCTTCGCCGCCGAACTGGTGCTCAGCGAGCTGGTCACCAACGCCATCCGCTACGGCACCGGCCCCATCCAGGTGCGCCTGCTCTACGACGCCGCGCTGACCTGCGAGGTGTCCGACACCAGCAGCACCGCCCCGCACCTGCGCCGCGCGGCCTCCACCGACGAGGGCGGCCGCGGCCTGTTCCTCGTCGCGCAGCTCGCCCGGGCCTGGGGCACCCGCTACACCGCGGCGGGCAAGGTCATCTGGGCCGAGTGCGCGCTGGGAATGCCGGGCGCGATGGCCGGCGTGGCCGGAACCTCCTTCGACGACATCCCGGCCATCTGACACCCGGAACCGGACACCCACCGGACACCCGGTCTGACACCCCATCCGGCAGCCGATCCGACACAGGGGACGAAACGGGACGTAGCATGACGGAAAGGCAACCGGTGCCGAGGCCGACCCCTCGAAAGAAGTCTGTGCGCGACGCTCCTGACCCCATCCCTCCCGCACGCCACGGCGCGGAGCCGCTCGTCCGGGTACGCGGTCTCAGCAAGCGGTTCGGCGGCACGCTCGCGCTGGACGCCGTCGACCTGGACGTCCGCTCCGGGTCCGTCCTCGCCCTGCTGGGCCCCAACGGAGCCGGGAAGTCCACCCTCATCAAGGTGCTCGCGGGCATCCACCACCCGGACCAGGGCGAGGTCACCGTCGCCGGGCACCCGCTGGGCAGCGAGGCGGCGGCGCGCGCCATGTCCTTCATCCACCAGGACCTGGGGCTGGTGGAGTGGATGACGGTCGCCGAGAACATCGCCCTGGGCACCGGCTATCCGCGCCGCGCGGGGCTGCTGTCCTGGAAGATGACCCGCGGGCGGTGCGCCGAGGCGCTGAGCATCGTCGCCGCGCACCTCGATCCGCGCGCCACCCTCGCCGACCTGCCTCGCGCCGAGCGCTCCCTGGTGGCCATCGCCCGCGCACTGGCCACCCGGGCCCGGCTCATCGTCCTCGACGAGCCGACCGCCAGCCTCCCGGCGGCGGACTGCGCCCGGCTCTTCGAAGTCCTGCACACCCTGCGCGACCAGGGCCACGGCATCGTCTTCGTCACCCACCGGCTCGACGAGGTGTACAAGGTCGCCGATGTCTTCGCCGTGCTGCGCGACGGCCGGCTCATCAGCCAGGGCCCGCTCGCCGGCCACAGCCCCGCCCGGCTGGTGCACGACATCGTGGGCCGGCAGCCGGGCGGCTACCGCCTCGTGCCCGCCGCGGGCCCGCCGGTGCTGAGCCTCGACGGCCTGCGGACGCCGGCCACCGCGCCAGTGAGCCTGGAGCTGCGCGCCGGGGAGATCCTCGGCATGGTGGGCCTGACCGGCGCCGGGCACATGGAGCTGGGCCGCGCCCTCGCCGGCGCCCGGCCGATCGTGGCGGGGCGGGCGCTGCTGCACGGCCGGCCGTACCGCCCGCGCACGGTCACCGCCGCGGTCGCCTCCGGTGTGGGCTTCGTGACGAGCGACCGTCAGGAGGAGGGCTGCGCCGCCGAACTGACCGTGCGGGAGAACTTCCTGGCCAACCCCCGGGCAGGCCGGGCGCCGCGGGCACACTGGATCAGCCCCCGGCGCGAGCGCGCCGAGGCCACCGCCCTGATCAGGCGCTTCGCGGTCCACCCGGAGGACAGCGAGGTGCCGATCTCCACGCTGTCCGGCGGCAATCAGCAGAAGGTCATGATCGGCCGGTGGCTCAGGGTGAGCCGCAGGCTGCTGATCCTGGAGGAGCCGACCGCCGGGGTGGACGTCGGCGCCAAGGCGGCGATCCACCGCCTGCTCCAGGAGGCGCTGGCCGAAGGGCTCGCCGTGCTGCTGGTCTCCACCGACTTCGAGGAGGTCGCCACCGTGTGCCACCGGGCCCTGGTCTTCGTCCGCGGCGCGGTGACCGTGGAGCTCAGCGGCGAAGCCCTCAACGTCACCGGACTCACCCGCGCCTGCTCCGACATGTCCGCGCTCACCGGGACGACCGGACCGTGACCGGCTCCCCCTCTCGCCCGTCGGCGCGCCGGCTGGGACATCTGATCGGCGCCTACGGTCTGCCGGTGCTGACCGCCCTGCTGTTCCTGGCCTTCTCCCTCGCCCTGCCGGAGACCTTTCCCACCCTGGACAACATCTCCGCGATCCTGTCCAACCAGTCGATCCCCGCCATCCTCGCGCTCGGCGCCACCATCCCCATCGTCACCGGCAACTTCGACCTGTCCATCGGCTTCGGGCTCGGCCTCGGGCACGTCATGACGGTGCATCTGATCGTCGAGGAGGGCTGGTCCTGGCCACTGGCCTGCCTGGCGGTGGTCCTCGGCGGAGCGGTCGTCGGTGTCTTCAACGGCGTCGTCGTGGAATTCGCGAGGATCGACTCCTTCATCGCCACCCTGGGCACCGGCAGCATCCTGTACGCACTGACCGGCTGGATCACCGAAGGGGCGCGGATCGTCCCCGGCCCCGAGGGCCTGCCGGCCGCCTTCACCGACCTCTACGACTCCCGGTTCCTGAATCTGCCGGTTCCCGCCTTCTACGTCCTCGCCCTCACCCTCGCCCTGTGGCTGCTCCTGGAACGCCTGCCGCTGGGCCGCTACCTGTACGTCATCGGCTCCAACCCGCGCGCCGCCGACCTGGTCGGCATCCCCACCCGGCGCTACGTCATCCACGCGTTCGCCGGTTCCGGCCTGGTCGCCGGGATCGCCGGGACCCTGCTCGCCGCGCAGCAGCGCATCGGCAACCCCAGCGTCGGCCAGGACTACCTGCTGCCGGCCTTCGTCGGGGCGCTGCTGGGGTCCACCGCGATCCGACCGGGCCGCGCCAACGCCCTGGGCACCCTGATCGCCGTCACCGTCCTCGCCATCGGCCTGGCCGGAATCGGTCAGCTCGGCGCCGAGTTCTGGGTCACCCCGCTGTTCAACGGGGCGACGCTGCTCATCGCGGTCGGGCTGGCCGGCTATGCCGCCCGCCGGCAGCTGCGCCGAGGGCCTGCGGAGCCTCCGCGGACCCTCCACGACCTGCCCCGGGTCACTCCCTGACGGGTCGTCTGACCGCCCGCTTCGAGCAACCGCCGCCAGGAGGGCCCGTGCACGCCAAGCGCAACACCCCGCTCACCGGCGCGGTCGTCCTGGCGGTGGCGGCCGCGGTCGTCGCCGGCTGCGAGCGCGGCTCCTCCACCGGCGGCGGGCCCCCGCCCACCGCGCCGGCGACGCCCGGCTGCCCCGCCGTGCTGGCCCGTGCCCAGGCGGCCGTCGAGCGGGCCGAGCGGAACACCCCGGCGTGGCACGGGCCCCGCGGCGGCCCCAGGGCGGCTGCTTCCCGCCGGATCGTCTACGTCGCGCAGACCATGACCAACCCCGGTGTCGCGGGGGCCGCCGAGGGGGTGCGGGAAGCGGCGAAGGCCATCGGCTGGCGGGTCCGGGTGATCGACGGCCAGGGCACCCCGGCCGGCATCCAGGCGGCGTTCAGCCAGGCCATCACCCTGCGGCCCGCGGGCATCGTGATCGGCGGCTTCGACCCCCATCTGACGTCCCAGCAGGTCGCCAGGGCCCACGCGGAGCACATCCCGCTGATCGGCTGGCACGCGGTCGACTCCCCCGGCCCCAGCGAGGACCCCGAACTCTTCACCAACGTCACCACCCGGGTGGAGGACGTCGCGCGGATCAGCGCGGACTGGATCATCAGCCACTCCCACGGCCGCGCCGGGGTCGTCGTCTTCACCGACGCCTCGATCCCCTTCGCCAGGAGGAAGTCCGAGCTGATCACCGAGGAGCTCGCCGCCTGCCCCTCCCTGAGAGTGCTGGCGGAGGAGAACATCCCGATCTCGGACACCAGCAGCCGCACTCCCCAGGAGGTCTCCTCCCTGCTCGCCCGCTTCCGCGACCGGTGGACCCACTCCGTCGCCATCAACGACGTGTACTTCGCCGACGCCGCCCCTGCGCTGCGCGCCGCGCGGAAGAAGGGCGGCGCCGCGCCCTTCAACATCGGCGCGGGCGACGGCGATCCCTCCGCCTTCCAGCGCGTCAACAGCAGGCAGTTCCAGGCGGCGACCGTCCCCGAGCCGCTCTCCCTCCAGGGCTGGCAGATCGTCGACGAGTTCAACCGCGCCTTCGCCGACCGGCCCGCCAGCGGATACGTCGCGCCGGCGCACATCGCCACGGCCGCCAACAGCCGCGGAGCCACGACCTGGGACCCGCCCGGCTACCGCGCGGCCTACCGGAAGATCTGGGACCGCCGCTAGCGCGAGCCCCGCTGGCCGGCCCGGCGACGGACATGGCCGGTGGGCGCCGCCGGTGGCTGAGGGAACCCGTCCGCCGCCACGGCCCCTCTTCCACCGCGGGGGCCACACGGGCCCCGGCACAGGAGGGGGACACCCATGGACAGGCGGAATCTGCTGCGCGCGGGAATCGCCGGGGCGGTGGCGGTGCCGGCGGGGGCCGGGCTGCTGAGCGGCACGGCGCAGGCCGCCCCGCCCTCGTACCGCGTCCTGGTCACCCGGGTGGACGGTGGCAACGACCGGATCATGGAGTTCGAGCGGACGGCGCCGTCCTTCACCGGCCCGCACGTGAAGTGGGAGCTCAGGCCCGGCTGGGGCGACGTCCTGGAAGCGCGCTACCGGCGCACCGCCAACGACGGCGACGTCGTCCTGGTCGCCGCGGGCGACAGCCCCTCCCGGGGCCGGGCCGGCATCTTCCGCAAGCGGGACAAGAGGCTGCTGTGGTCGGCCCCGATCACCAACTACCCGCACAGCATCGAACGGGTGCAGGGCAGCGGCGCGGTGATCGTGGCCGGGGCGGGGACGGCCAGGCCCGGCCCGGGCCGGCCGCGGCCGGGCGGCAGCCTCCACCTCTACGGCCCGCGGGACGGGCACATCGATTCGCTCGGCTACATCCGCTCCTACCCGCTCCAGGAGGCGCACGGGGTGCTGTGGGATCCGCAGCACCAGCTGCTGTGGGCCATCGGCCGTACCGAGGTGCGGCGGTACAAGGTCCTCGGCAGCTTCCGGAACATCCGGCTGGAGCAGGTGGGCGCCCCCATCCGGATCGGCGGCAACGGCCACGACCTCCAGCCGGACTACACCGACAAGCACCGGCTGCTGCTGAGCGACACCCGGCACGTGTACGCGCTGGACAAGCGGACGCTCCAGCCGGCGCCGCTGCCCGCGCCGCTCGGCGGCCGGCACCATGTGAAGTCGATCGTGCGCCACCGCTCCGGCGAGTACGTGTGGGCGGGGGTGCCGGACGGCAGCGACAGCCACTTCGGCGGCCCCGACATCCACTTCCACCCGCCGGCGGACCGCCGCAGCTGCGGCCGCGGCGCGGTGACCTACAAGGCCCGTATCGCCATCACCGACTACCAGTGAGGTGAGGGTTCCGGTCCGGCGGCGTGCGCCGGACCGGAACCCTCAGGTCCACCGGGCGCCGCGGGTCAGGAGATCCGGCCCGGGGCGTCGAAGGTGGTGAACGCGCTGCGCTTGGGCAGCCGGTAGGTCTCCCGCCCGGTGATCGCGTTCAGGATGGTGGCGTTGCGCACCGCGCCGATGTCCAGGTTCGGCGAGGAGACACCGTGGGCGTGGATCTCGGCGTTGGCCACGAACACCCGGCCGCTGATCCCGTCGGCGAGCTCGACGGAGTGGTCCAGGCGCACCCGGTGGCGGCCGCTTGCGTCCCGCAGCAGCAGATCCTCGATGGGGGCGAGGAACGCCGGCGGGCGGTTGCGGTAGCCGGTGGCGGCCACCACGAGGTCGGTGGTGTGCGTGAAGAGCTGATCGGTGTCGCGGTGCCGGCAGGTCAGGACGGCCTGGCCGGCGGCGTCCACGTCCGCGGACTCCACGGTGATGCCGAAGCGCAGTTCGACGTCGGCCAGTCCGTGCTCCAGCTGCCGCCGGTAGAGCAGTTCGTGGATCTCCTCGAGGGTGTCGGTGGAGATGCCCTTGTAGAACTGCCACTGCTCGCGGACCAGCCGGTCCCGGGTGCCCTCCGGCAGGGAGTGGAAGTACTGCATGTACGCCGGAGTGGTCAGCTCCAGGTTCATCTTGGTGTAGTCCAGCGGCGCGAACGAGGTGGTGCGGGTCAGCCAGCTCACCGCGGGCCCGCCGTCGAGGTTGCGGCCCAGCAGGTCCACCGCGACCTCGGCACCCGACTGGCCGGAGCCGACGACCGTGACGCTCCCCGCGGCGGCCACGTCGGACGCCCGGTAGAGGTAGTCGGCGGTGTGCAGCAGCTTCTCCGGCGGCAGACCCGCCAGGGCCTGCGGGAGGTGCGGCGCGGTGCCGATGCCCAGGACGAGGTTGCGGGCGCGCATCAGCAGCCGGGTGCCGTCGCCGCGCACGCCGTGCACGGTGAAGCGGTCGGCCGCCGCGTCCCAGTGGACCTCCTCGACCCGGTGCGAGAAGCGCACCGACGGCAGTTTCGCCGCCGCCCAGCGCAGGTAGTCCTCGTACTCCCGGCGGGAGGGGAAGAAGTTCTCCCGGACGGTGAAGGTGTAGAGCCGGTCCATGTCGTGCAGGTAGGACAGGAACGACAGCGGGTGGCTCGGGGCGACCAGGGTGACCAGGTCGGCGAGGAAGTTCACCTGCATCGAGGCGTCGCCGAACATCATGCCGCGGTGCCAGGTCAGCTCGGGCTGCTCCTCCAGCACCACCAGGTCCAGCCCGTCCACGGTGGAGGCGAGGGCGGCCAGGCCGAGGTTGAACGGTCCGCAGCCGATGGCCACCACGTCATGGTCGCTGGTGATGTCGCTGGTCATCGGGGCATGTCCTTGTCTGCGCGCGGATGGATGAGCAGTGCGGCGGTCTTGTCGGGGAAGGTGACCTCCCCGGCCGGGCGGAATCCGGCCGCGGCGAACGCCCGGAGCGAGGGCTCGTTGTTCACGTCCGGCTCGGCGACCACCCGGGTGCACTCGGGGTCGGCGGCCAGCAGGCCCTCGGCCAGGGCCCGCAGCAGGGACCGGCCCAGGCCCTTGCCGGTGCGGCTCGCCTCTCCGATGGCGATGTGCACGCCCAGGTCGCGCGGCAGGTGCGGGTAGTGGCCGGCGAGCCGGTCCCGCTCCACCCGGTACACCTCGATGTACGCCAGTGGGCTGCCGTCATGGCTGACCAGGACGGGCAGGATGGCGTCGCCGGCCAGGTGCCCGGCGATCTCCTCGGCCCAGCGCTCGCGGGGCCACGCCTGGTGCCAGAAGGCGTCGATGTGCGGGGACCGCATCCAGCCGTGCACCAGGTCCAGGTCCGCGCCGTCGGCCTCGGCCACCCGTGCCGACCAGCGGCCGCCCAGCCGGGGCAGCGGCGGGCCGGGGACGGCGGCGGGCGGCTGCCCCTGGCCCGACCGCTGCGGGCCGGGCTGCTCCTGACCCGGGCGCGCCGGGGGTACCGGTTGTTCGGGCTTCACCCGCGTCATACCGCGGCCTCCCGGAAGGGGTTGGGGGCGTCGAGGTAGACGGACTGGGCGTCGAGCGGGGCCAGCACCTCGTCGATGCCGTGCAGCCGGGTGAGCAGGTTGCCCTTGCACGGCAGGGTGTCGGCCTGCAGCCAGCGGCGGGCCAGCCGGTCGCCGTCCGGCCCGGCCTCGGCGAGGGCCGGCAGGGCCGCGCGCAGCCGGCCGGCGAGCACGGCGAGCAGGTCGCGCTCGTCCGCCAGGCCGTCGACCGCCAGGCATCCGACGACCGACAGCGCCTGGTTGCGCAGCAGGTAGTACGAGAGCCGGTCGTCGACGAGCGCGTCGTCGACCACGGCGAGCGTGGAGGAGTCGGCGCCGAGCCGCCCCAGCAGCCCCGGCAGGTAGGAGGTGGCCAGGTAGTAGCCCTGGTTGTCGCGGAAGGTGCTGCCGGTCACCCGGCCCCGCGCGTCCAGCCGGACCAGGGTGTTCTGCTGGTGGGCCTCCAGGCCGATGCCGGTGGCGGCGTACAGGTGCAGCATGGGCACCAGCACGTTGTCGGCGTAGTCGGCCATCCACTGCTCGGCGGCCCCGCTGCCGAGCTGGGCCACCAGTTCGCCGAGCGCGCTGCGGCCCAGGCCGGGCCGGGGCGCCACCAGGCCCACCAGGCAGCGCAGATCGGCGATGCCCCGCGGCACCTCGCGCACCGCGACGTCGAGACCGGTGACCTCCGGGCCCTCCGGGCGCCCGGGCTCGTCCACCGCGAGCCAGGCGGGGTCGCGGGTGATGGCGAAGCCGGGGTGGGCCTTGAAGGTGGCGTCCGCGTATCCGGCGTCCAGCAGCCGGTTGATCTCCAGCCCGCGGCGCAGCTCGGTGCGGGTGGACTCGCGGCGGGAGTTGGTCAGCCGCAGCCCGAGGGAGAGCTTCAGCATCACGTCGGCGTCCGGCCGGTAGACCGTGCGCACACTGGAGGTCGGCCACCAGTGCGGGCCCAGCTCGCCGAGCGGCTCCAGCGCGCCGGAGGCGACCAGGGCGGCGATGCGCGGCCGGTGGAGCAGGTCGCGGGCCTGCCAGGGGTGTGCGGGGACCAGCACCCGGCCGTCGTCCAGGCGGTGTTCGGCCAGCTCGGCGAGGAGGGCGACGGTGTCCTTGCCGGCCAGCGAGGGCGCTCCGGCGACCGCGTCGTGCGAGACGAGCGAGGGGTCGGCGGCGAACCAGTGCAGCCGGTAGGAGCCGCGCAGTTCGGGCGAGAAGGCGGCGGCGTCGTTGTCGGAGACGCCGTCCCGGCTCTTGGGCGCGGGGTGGTTGAGGTGGCCCAGCAGGAGCGCCTGCTCGGCCTCGAGGAAGCCGTCCACTCCGGCCGGCGGGGTGGGGTTGGCGCGGCGGTGCGCGATGAAGGAGGCCACCCGGCGCACCGATTCCGCGGTGCGCTCCACCAGGTCGGCCACCTCGCCCTGCGGGACGCCTCCGGCGCGGCTGCCGCCGCGTACGGCGGCCTCGGTGGAGAGCAGCGCGACGGCCGTGACGGGGTCCGCGGTCGGACCGAGCGGTCCTCCGGGGCCCTCCAGGCGGGCCGGTGCGAAGCGGTGCCAGCCGGTCGGCGAGCAGTGGGTCACCTCGGTGACCAGGGTCAGTCCGGCCGTCGGCAGTTCGACCCGCAGCGGGCCGGCGGTGACGGGGGTGCCGGTCTCCCGGAGCCAGCACCGCAGCAGGGCCTCGATGTGGGCGTGTTCGGCGGCGCCCCGGGGGTCCAGCTCGTGCAGCGGGTCGGTGAGGGTGGCGGGGGCCGAGGCCGCGGTGGTCGTGCTCATGCGGCGTCTCCTTCGTTGGTGTCTCCGCCGCCCTGGGTGCCGTCGTCCAGGAGACGGGCACAGGTCCGGCCTGCGTCGAGTACGGCGTCCACGAGCCCGTCGATGTCCTCGGGTGTGGTGGTGGGGTTGAGCAGGGTGAACTTCAGGCACACCCGGCCGGCCGAGCCCGGTGCGCCGGTGCGGACCTCGGTGCGGCCGATGAGCGCGCTGCCGGTCTCCAGCAGCCGCCGCCGCAGGGCGCCGTTGAGCTCGTCGGCGGCCTTCGGGTCGGCGGCCCGGTAGCGGAACAGCACGGTGGTGAGCTCGGCCGGGGAGACCAGCTCCAGCTCGGGCTCGGCGAGGATCCGCCGCTCGGCGTGGCGGGCCAGGTCGTGGCAGGTGTCGACCATGCGGCCCAGGCCGGTGCGGCCGTAGGTCAGCAGGGTGGCGGCGGCTTTGACCGCGTCCGGGCGGCGGGTGGTCTGCAGGCTGCGGCCGAGCAGCCCGTCGTAGCCGGCCTCGGAGTCGTCGGTCGGGTTGAGGTAGGCGACCTCGCGGTCCAGGGCGGTGAAGGCCGTGGTGTCGGAGACCAGGAGCACGCTGGTGGCGGCGGGCTGCCAGCCGATCTTGTGCAGGTCCAGGGTGATGGAGTCGGCGAGTTCCAGCCCGGCCAGGCGGCCGGCCAGCCGGTCGGAGAAGAGCGCGCCGAAGCCGTAGGCGGCGTCCACGTGCATCCAGATGCCGTGCCCGGCGGCGATCTCCGCGATCTGCGGCAGCGGGTCGATGGAGCCGAAGTCGGTGGTTCCGGCGGTGGCCATGACCGCGAGCGGCGTCCGGTCGGGGCCGAGCGCGTCCAGGGCGGCGGCGAGTGCCTCTGGGCGCATGCGGCGCCGCTCGTCGACGGGCACCGGGTGTACGGCGGCCTCACCGAGCCCGAGGGCGGCGCAGGCCCGGTGCACCGAGAAGTGGGCGAGTTCGGAGCAGAAGACCACCGGGCCCGGCAGGGCCGCGATCCCGTGCTGGCGGGCGTCGATGCCCCGCCGGTGGGCGGCGGCGTCCCGGGCGAGCAGCAGGCCCATCAGGTTGGACAGCGAGCCGCCGGGGGTCATGACGCCGTCGGCGCGCTCGCCGAGCCCGGCCAGCCGGGTGAGTGCGCCGATCAGCCAGCGTTCGACGGCGATGGTCGCGGGGCCGGAGTCGTAGGTGTCCAGCGAGGCGTTGCCGACGCTGGCCAGGGTGTCCGCGGCGACCGCGACGGCCAGCGGCGGCGGTTGCAGGTGGGCCGCTGCCCGGGGGTGTGCCAGGTCGATGCCGTGCTCGACGAGGAGGGTGGCCAGCAGTTGGAGTGCGGCCTTGGACCCGAGACCCTCGGCGGGGAGGTGGGCGGGTCCCAGTGCCTCGGCCGCCGCGGCGAGGACGTCGGCCGGGGTGCCTGCGGGGATCGGTCCGGCCGGGCGGCGGGCGGTCAGCGCGGTGTCGACCGCCTCGGCGAACGCGGCGCGGACCTCGGCCAGGCCCTCGGGGGAGCCGGCGAGCAGGGACGCGGGGAAGAGGGAAGTGACAGGTGGTGCTTCGGTCAGCGGTATCACGCGCCGATCTCCTCAGCCTTCTGCGAGCGGGTTGGGGTGAGTGCCGTTGGGGTACAGCGCGTGGCGCAGTGCCCGGTCGGTGTAGCGGGTGACCACGATCCGGTCGCGGTTGAGGCCGTAGCGGGGGATCTCCGGGGTGAGCAGGTCGTACTCGCGGAAGCGCTCGGCGAGTTCGGGGAAGCGCTTCTGGAAGTCGAGGATGGTCTGCCGCGCCAGGCGCCAGAAGGTCCGCTCCGGGACGCCGAGCTGGTCGGCGACGAGCGGCGCGAGGTAGCGGAAGTGCCCGACGAAGATCTGGTCCATGACGTGCTGCTTGATGATGGACGGGTGCTTGCGGGGCAGCACGTGGTCGTGGCCGTCCGGCTCCGGGCCGCGCTCGGGGACGTCGGTGAAGGACACGCACACGTCGTCGACGAAGTCCTTGAGGTACAGGCGGACCGGCACGTCGTTCTCGTCGTAGCCGATCAGGGTGTTCTGCCCGTGCGGGTTGAAGGTGACGCCGTAGCGGTAGAGCACGTGCAGCACGGGGACGAGCAGCGTGTCGAACAGGCGCCGCAGCCACTCCTGCGGGTCCAGGCCCGAGGAGCGTACGAGCTCCGCGACGAACGCGTCGCCGGTGTGGTCGACATGGAGCAGGGAGGCGAAGGTGCGCACCCGCTCGTCGGGGTCCTTGCGGGAGGTGACGGACTCGCGCCAGATGCAGCCCAGGGTCTCCAGGTGCTGGTAGGGCGCGTCTTCCAGCTTGGTCAGGTAGGGGTGGCGCACCGTCACGGAGGCGACCTCGCCGAGGAAGACGGTCCGGCACTCGTCGGTGAGGAAGGAGTCGCGCTCCACCATGCCGCGCAGCCACTGGGTGACCACCGGCGCGCCCATGGTGCAGTGCGGCGGAATGCCTCGCCAGACCAGGGTGTTGAGGATCTTCAGCGGGAGTTTGACGTCGTACCGGTCCGCGGTGGTGACGTTGGCCATGGTGCGGATGGACTGTCCGGGCAGGTAGGCGTCCGGGCTCTCGCCAAGGGGGATGATGCGCCGCTGCGCCACGTCGGCCGCGTGCAGCGTCTGGACGGCGTGGTCCCACTGCCAGGGGTGGACCGGCATCCACACATAGCTCTGCGGGTCGACGCCGGCGGTCTCCAGCACGGCGGTGAAGCGCGCGCGGGTGACCTCGTCCAACTCGCGGGCGGTGATTTCCTGTTCGGACAGTTCCGAGGTGCCGCGGAACTCCGCGAGGCCGCGGTGCACGGCCACCCACTTCAGCTTCAGCGACTGCGCGGACTCGGGGGCGTACTGACGCACGTCGGTGGCCGAGAAGCCGATACGGCCCTTGTTGGCGACGAGCAGGTTGTGGCCGGTCATGCGGCATTCGAGCTCGGTGTGGCCGAGCCCGCGCATCTCGGCGACGGTCTCGCCGCCATGGGTGATGCGTGCGGCGTCGACGGCCAGCGTGGCGGAGAGCTCGGTGAAGTAGGTGGCGATGGTCGACGGGTCGCTGCCCAGGGTGGAGGCCGCCTCCAGCAGGAACTGCTGGGCGTCCCAGGCCGGTTCGGCGATGGAGTTGCCGAGCATGCTGGTGGCGGTGCGGGTGATCGAGTGCGGGTCGACCCGCAGCCAGCCGAACGCTCCCGGCACGGCCCGGAACGCGTAGGAGGTCCCGCTGTCGAGGTCGACGCGGTAGCCGCCGTCGCCGGCCTCCACCACCTTGAGCATGTCCTCGAAGCACCACTCACCGATGGCCTTGGCAAGCAACTGCTGGTTGGCTTCCCGCCAGGCCGCGGGGGTCACCTCCGGCAGATCAGGCACGGGATGGTTCTGCGGGATGGGCATCTGGCAGCTCCGGAATGTCGATCTGAACCGTGGCGCCGACAACGGACGCCGGGCCACGGGGAGTTTAGGTAAGCCTTACCTTAACGGCAACCCCTCGCGTGACCCTGTGACAGATGACATACCGTCATACTGATACTTAGGTTAACCTAACCAAACTTCCCACTTCCCTCTCGCCGAGGAGATCAGCGGTGCCCTCCTCCCGTAGCACTGCCCGATGGACTTTCGCGCTGGTCAGCGCCGGTGGCGTCGTGATGACGCTCGATGTGACCGTCGTCAACGTCGCCCTCTCCACCATCTCCCGCGACCTGGACGTCGGGCTGGACCGGGTGCAGTGGACGGTGTCGGCGTACTCGCTGGCCTTCGGTGCGCTGCTGCTCACCGCGGGGGCGCTCTCGGACCGAATAGGCCGCAGGGCCGTGTTCACCGCGGGCATGGCCCTGTTCACCCTCGCTTCGGCGGCCTGCGGGCTGGCGCCGGACGCCGGCACGCTCATCGCCGCCCGAGCCGCCCAAGGGCTGGGCGGCTCCATGGTGTTCGCGCCCGCCCTCGCCCTGATCGCGGCCGCCTACGAGGGCACCCGCCGCCAGGCCGCGATCGCCTCCTTCGCCGCCATCGCCTCGGCCGCCGGCGCGCTGGGACCGGTGATCGGCGGCGTGCTCGTCCAGACGCTCGGCTGGCGGTGGATCTTCCTGGTCAATGTGCCGATCGGCGTACTGGTCGTGGCCGGCGCGCTGGCCCGGATGCCGGAGTCGGCGGCGCCTGAGGCCCGGCGCCGCGTCGATCCGCTGGGCGCGGCCCTCGCCATCGGCGCGCTGCTCGCGCTGCACTATCCGCTGATCGCCGGTCCGGAGGCCGGCTGGACGGCGCCCGAGGTGCTCGCCTCGGCGGCGGGCGGTCTGGCACTCGTCGCCGCGCTGGTGGCCAGCCAGCGCCGCGGCGACGGCCTGGTCGACATGGCGCTGCTGCGGCTCCGCGCGCTCTCCGGCGCCGCCGTCCTGGGGTTCCTGGCCCGGATGTCCTGCCTGGGCGTGCTGGCCTTCGTCACACTGTGGCTGCAGAGCACGCACGGGTACGCGCCGTGGGAAGTCGGTGTGCGGCTGCTGCCGCTGACCGGCTCGCTGCTGCTGGCCGGGCTCTTCATGGCGCGCCTGCAGAAGCGGTTCTCCCCCGACACCCTGGTCGCGGGCGGCTTCGCCGCACAGGGCGTCGGGCTGCTCGCCCTGGCCGCCGCCGGATCGGGCGACGCGCAGGGATGGACGGTCACCGGACTGGTACTGCTCGGCATCGGAAGCGCCGTCATCTTCCCGCCCCTGATGGGGGTGGCGGTGGGCGCGGTGCCCGCCGAGCGGGCCGGAATGGCCTCAGGGCTGACCAACGCCTGCTACCCGCTCGGCACGGCCACCGGGGTCGCGGTCTTCGGCGCCCTGTTCTCCGCCCGCGTCGGCGCCGGGCTGGACTCCGCGGAGTCCGCCGCCTCGCTCCGCCCGGCCACCGAGACCGGGCGGTTCCAGGACATCGAGCCCGCGCTGCGGCCGCTGGCCCGGTCGGCCTTCGCCGACGCCTTCAGCACCGTCTGCCTGGCATCGGCCGCCGTCTGCCTGCTCGGCGCGCTGGCCGCCCGCAGCCTGAAACCCGAGACGCCGCGCACCGGCAGGACCGGGGCGCGGCGCACGGGCGGCGCGGTGCAGGGCGCGCTCTCCGGCCCTGCTCAGGCGTCCTGACGGCGCCCTCTTCCTCCCTGGTCAGGCCTCCTGGCGGCGCAGCAGCCACACCAGGTAGGGCGCGCCGATCAGCGCGGTGACGATGCCGACCGGGATCTCGGTCGGGGCGATCAGCCAGCGGCCCAGCGCGTCGGAGGCGACGACGAGGACGGCGCCCAGCACCGCGGCCATGGGCACCATCCGGGCGGTGCCGTTGCCGACGACCCGGCGGGCCAGGTGCGGGGCGACGAGCCCGACGAAGCCGATGGCGCCGACCGCCGCGGCGGTGCCGGCCGCCAGCACCGCGCCCGCGCCGAGCACGAGCAGCCGGACGCGCCCCAGTTCCAGGCCGAGGGCGCGCGGCAGCTCGTCGCCGAGGGCGAGCATGTTCACCGGCCGCGCGGCCACCACCAGCACCACCGCGACCACCGCGGGCACGATCAGCCAGCTGAGCGTGGAGTAGTCACGGCCGTAGGTGCTGCCGTTGAGCCAGGTGAGCGCGGCGGAGATGTTCATCTGCGCGCTGACCACCATGATGTTCACCAGCGCCATCGCCGTGGCCCCGGCGCCCAGTCCGACCAGCACCACCCGCGTCGGGTCCAGTCCGGCGCGGCGGCCCCCGTGCTTGGGGCCCCTGGCCACCAGGACGACCAGCCCGAGCATCAGCACGCCGCCGATCCCGGCCGCGAACGGCAGGGCGACCGCGGGCGCCGAGGGCACGACGAGGATCACCAGCATGGCGGCGACGGAGGCACCCCCGGTCACCCCGACCAGGCCCGGCTCGGCCAGCGGATTGCGCACCACCGCCTGCACCGCGGAACCGGCCACCGCCAGACAGGCACCGGCCAGCGCGGCCACCAGGATCCGCGGCAGCCGGTAGTCCACCACCGCCTCGGTCATCGGGTCGCCGGTGCCGAACAGCGCGGTGCCCAGTTGGCTCCAGCTGATCTGGACGTCGCCGATGCGCAGACCGACCGCCATCGCGGCGGCGAGTACGAGCAGCCCGGTGCCGAGCGCGATGCCGTAGCCGGGGAGGCGGCGCTGCCCGGCGACCGCGACCGCGGCCCCGGTGTCGGCGTCACCGGTGGTCACCCGGCGGGCGAGCGCCATGAAGACCGGTCCGCCGATCAGCGCGGTGACCACGCCGACCGGAATCTCCGCGTAGCCGGCCGACGGCGGCAGCGTGAGCTGCGCCGCCGCGTCCGCGGAGAGCACCAGGGCGGCGGCGAGCAGCCCCGCCATCGGGATGAGCAGGGCGTGCCGGCGCATGCCCAGCTGACGCACGATGACGGGCGCGATGAGCCCGACGAAACCGATCGGGCCGGCCAGCGAGACCGCGGAGGCGGACAGCAGCACCGCGACGAGGAAGGCGGCGGGGCGGATGCGCTCCACGCGCACGCCCATCGCCTGGGCCGTCTCGTCGCCGAGCGCCATCAGGTCCAGCGGGCGTGCCAGCGTCACGGCGATGACGGCTCCGGCGGCGATGACCGCGCCGAGGGTGAGCGGCCGTTCCAGGCCGGACTGCATCAGGGTGCCGTTGCCCCAGAAGAACAGTCCCCGGGTCGCCTGCACGTCGAGGATCTGCATCAGTTCGGCCGCCGAGGTACCGGCCAGCGCCACGGTGGCGCCGGCCAGCAGCACCCGTCCGGGGGTGAGCACACCGCCGCTGGTGAGGAGGTAGACCACGGTGATGGCGAGGAGTCCGCCGACGAACGCCGCGCCGCCGGCCGGGATCGGGCCCAGGTCGACGCCGGTGAAGGCCACCAGCACCACGGCGAAGTAGGCGCCCGCGTTGACCCCCAGGGTGTCGGGGGCGGCCAGCGGGTTGCGGGTCGCGCCCTGGACGAGGGCGCCGGAGACGCCGAGCGCGAGGCCGACGACCAGTCCGGTCACGGTGCGCGGCAGCCGGGCGCCGACCAGCACGTCTTCGGTGTGGGAGTCACCGTGGCCCAGGAGCAGGTCCAGGATGTCGGGGACGCCGACTCCGGACGCGCCGAGCCCGAGGTGGACCACGCCGACCAGGCAGAGGACGACAGACAGGGCGCCGCCCACGAGCAGGGCTCGTGGGCGGCTGCCGTCCGCATGAGCGGTGGACGTCATCAGACCTTGAGCGCCTTGCCGGTCTCGTCCAGGATCTGCACGGCCGAGAGCGGTCCGCCGAACAGCCAGGTGCCCGGGTCGAGCGCCAGCGCCTTGTCCTTCTTGACGAAGTCCAGGCCCTTCCACACCACGTTGCCCGCGAGGTCCCCGGTGAACGGGTTGTCCTCCTTGCTGGCCACGTACAGGAAGGTCGCGTCCGGATCGACCTTGGTCAGCCCCTCGACGCCGACGGTGGTCATGCCCCACGCGTCGGGCTTGCCCTGCCAGCCGTTCTTCAGGCCCGCGAGGTTCAGCACCTGCGCGGCGAACGCGTCGTCGGCGAGCATCCGGATCGAGGCGGCGCCGTTGGCGGTGAAGCCCTGCGCGAGCGCGTACTTCAGGCCCCCCTTGTCCGCCTTGGCCAGCTTGGCCTTGAGGTCGGCCGCCTTGGCGTCGATCCGGCCGATGACCTCGGTGGCCTTGTCCTCCTTGCCCACCGCCTTCGACAGCTCGGTGAAGTTCTTCTTCATCGTCTCCAGCTGCGGCTTGGTGGTGTACTTGAACGACAGCACCGGGGCGATGCCCTTGAGCTGCTTCAGGTTCGCCTTCGACCGGTCGTCGTCGACGACGATGAGGTCCGGCTGGAGGGCCCTGATCCGTTCCAGGCTGGGCTCGTTGCGGTCACCGACGTCGGTGACCTTGCCCGGAAGGTCGGCGCCCTCGGCCGTTATCCAGGTGCCGTAGCCCTTGTTGTCGGCGTTGCCCACCGGGGTCACACCGAGAGCGACCAGCTCCTCGGTGTAGGTCCACTCCAGGGTCACCACCTTGGTCGCCGGCTTGTCCAGGCCGACCTTGCCACGCGCGGTCTCGACGGTGATCTTGCCCTTCCCCGCCTTGTCTCCCCCCGATTTCTCCGCGGTGTCCCCGGCCGTCCCGGAGCCGCAAGCGACCGCGGTCAGCATGAGCGCTACGGCGGTGCCGCCCGTCGCCAGGGCGCGCAGCATTCTCCGCATGGTGAAACCTCTCTGTTGTGCTGTTGATGCGAGTGACAGGACGAACATGGGGGGTTGAGGAACGATCAGGAAGTGGCGGCAGCCTCCGACCGCCGGGGGAAGCAGGCGAGATGACCGGTCTCCGGGTCGCGCACCACATCGACCCGCAGCCCGAAGGCGCGCTCGATGGTGTCCGGGGTGAGGACCTCCTCCGGGGCCCCGGTGGCCGTGACCGAACCGTCGGCGACGACCACGACCTCGTCGGCGTACGCCGCCGCCTGCATCAGGTCGTGCAGCACGACGCCGCAGGCGATGCCGTGTTCCCGGGCCAGCCGCCGGACGACGTCGAGCACGTCGAACTGGTGGCGCAGGTCCAGGTAGGTGGTGGGCTCGTCCAGCAGCAGCACGCCCGCGCGCTGCGCCAGCACCGTGGCCAGCCAAGCGCGTTGGCGCTCGCCGCCGGAGAGCTCGTCGAGCCGTCGGTCGACCAGCGGGGCGGCGTCGGTGACCTCAAGCGCCCAGTCGATGGAGGCGACGTCCTCGCCGGTGTGCCGGGCGAACGCCCCGCGGTGGGCGTACCGGCCGTGGCGCACCAGCTCGCGGACGGTGACGCCGGCGGGCACCAGCGAGGACTGCGGGAGAAAGGCCAGCCGCTGCGAAAGGGCGCGCCTGGGCAGCGAGTTCAGCGGATCACCATCGACGCTGACCTCACCGCCGAGCGGCGGGATCAATCCGGCCACGGTGCGCAGCAGGGTGGACTTGCCGCAGCCGTTGGGACCCACCAGCACGGTGATCTGACCGGCCTTCAGCTCCAACTCCACCTGCTTGAGCACCGTACGGCTCGCGTGCCCGACCTCGAGCCCTGTCGCCACCAGACGAACGTCCCCCATGGACACCACGTACCTCCCCGCTCCTGCTGACGGCGACACGATACAGCTTAGGTAAGCCAAACCTAAGAGATCTTACGCCGATTGTTTCCAGCCGTGACCGCCCCGAGACCCCCCGTGCGCCGTCGCGCCCCCAGTGCACGCCCCCCGCGCGCGCCCAGCGCCAACGTCGGCGCGCCGGCTCCTCTGCCGAAATGTGCCACTGGCGGGGATCGGCCACCAGGCGGCCGCGGATCAGGTAGAAACGCGCTCCCTATCCGGAGTTCACTGGCTCGAAAGGAACCGTGCCAGATGTACTTTCGCCGAATCGCTTCGAGTGCCGCCGTGGCCGGAGCCCTGCTCACGCTCTCCACGCCCGGCATCGCGGCACCCCACACGCCCCGGAGCGCGCCCTGCACGCCGTATCCGGGTGCGGCAGCCGACCGGACGGACGAACAGGCGAGTTGCCTGAAGGTGGACCTGCGCCTTGCCGGCACCCCGGCCGTCGGCGCACAGGCCCGGCTGGACATCGAGGTGGAGACCACGGCGGCGCGCGCGGACGTGCGGCTCGACGTCCAACTCCCCGCGGGACTGGTCTGGGTGACCGCTCCCAAGGGCCTGCACGCCAGGTCGGCCGCCTCCGCCGTCCCCGCCGACCGCGGGCGGCTGCACCACGCGGAAGGCCTCAGACGTGCCACCAGCCACCGGCCGTGGCGGCTCAGCGGCACCGTCAAGGCGGTCAGCCCCGGCTCCGCGCAGATCCGCGCCGTCGCGACCAGCCCCTCGGACGGTGACGCGGACACCGACAGCGTCTTTCTCACCGTCGGCGCCCGGCGCTCGTCCCCGGGCATCGCGGTACGGGACGTCAACCCCGCGGCGCCGGTGCGGAATGCGGGCACCCGCGCCCACGCCCACCTGACGCACAAGCCCGCCGCTCCCCCGCCCGCCCGCGCGGCCGCCACCGGCGCGTCCGCCGGGACCGCGTGCGCCACCGGCACCTGGGGCTACACCGACCACACCGGCGCCGCCCGGACCTCGGCGAACGCGCAGGTGAGCGTCTTCGACCGGGACGCGGCGGGCCGGCCCGACCTGCTGGCGACCGGCCTGACGGGGGCCGACGGACGCTTCAAGCTGTGCTTCGACAACACCGACGAGGAAGGCGGCGGACAGGACGTCTACGCGCAGTTCGCCACCGAGAACGAGCGCTGGATCATACGCGAGGGCCGGACGAGGAAGTCCTTCCGCTTCAGCACGGCGGTGCGCTCCGACGTCGGCACCGGCACCACCGTCGACTTCGGCGCCTTCCAGCCCGCCGACCCCGCCCTGATGCGCGGCGTCGAGGCCTTCGACACCGTGGCCGCCGGGTGGGACTGGACGCCCGGCACGAGCTGCTGGGACGCGCGGGACACCACCTGCCGGCGCGGAGTCGTCAACTGGGCGCCCGACTCCACCGACGGCACCTACTACTCGCTCCAGGACAACGCCGTCCACCTCGCCGCGGCGGATCCCGACGCGAACGTCCTCGTCCTCCACGAGTTCGGACACGCGCTCATGGACGACGTGTACGAGGACGACTTCCCGCCCGCGCCCAACTGCAGCCCGCACTACATCCACCGCACCAGCTCCGAGGGGTGCGCCTGGACCGAGGGCTTCGCCACCTGGTTCGGGGCGACGGTGCTGGACGACCCCACCTTCCGCTGGCCGGACGGCAGGACCCGGGACCTGGAAGGCCCGACCTGGGGCACCCCCGAGTGGGACAACGGCGACACCGTCGAAGGCCGCGTCCTCGGCTCGATGATCGACCTCGCGGACGACGGCGACGAGCCGGGCGACACCTGCACCGAGGACCCGGCCGGCCCGCTGTGGAACACCTTCCTCAGCCACGTCTCCGACACCTTCCGCCAGTACTGGGCGCAGCGCGCGGCGGACGGCCATGACGTCGGGCCGACCGCGCTCGAGTGCCTCTACCACAACACGATCGACTACCGGTCCTGACCGCACCGGCGGGGGCCCGTCGGACACCCCCAGGCCCTTCGGGCCCCCGCCGGCTCCGCCGCGCCCCCGCCGGCTCCGCCGCCCCTCCCACCACTCCCGTACACACCCGACCGCCGTTGATAATCCGGCCCATGGCGAACGCGAAGCTCTTGGAGGCCCTTCGGCGGCTGGGCGTCGGCACCGCGGCGAGCAGCGCCTACCTGGCGCTGCTGGAGCTGGCGCCCGCCCCGCTGGGCGCCCTCCGGTCCGCGGCCGGGCTGGACGACGCGGAGTTCCGCCACGCGTACGCCGAGCTGGTCGACGCGGGCCTGGCCAGCCCCGCCGTCGACGGCCGGGACCTCGTCGCGCCGCTGCCGCCCGCCGCCGGCCTGGAGATACTGCGCCGGCACCGCGCCGCCGAACTCGACGAGTCCCGCATCGCCGTCACCGGCGCCTTCGAGTCCTTCCGGCGGCTGCGGCTGGCCGAGTACAACGACAACCTCGTCGAGGTGGTGACCGGGGAGGACATCGGCCCCCGGATGCGCCAGGCGTGGGCCAGCGCCCGCGAGCAGATCCGCCAGTTCGACTCGCCGCCGTACTTCCCCATCGCCACCGCCACCGCCGAGGCGCTCGCCACCCTGGCCCGCGGGGTGATCCAGCGCGTGGTGTACTCGCGCGCCTCGCTCGCCTACCCGGGCAACCTCACCGACACCATCGAGCCGTGTATCGAGGCCGGTGAACAGGCCCGGGTACTGCCCTCGGTGCCGGTCAAGCTCATCATCATCGACGAGGCGTACGCCCTGGTGTCGTTGTCGATCAAGGAGACCGACGCGCACAACACCATGCTGATCGTGCAGCCGTGCGGCCTGTTCTCCGCCCTGGTGGCGCTGTTCGAGCAGTCCTGGCAGAACGCGCTGCCCTTCCACGGGCACGCCCCCGGCCCCCAGCGTCTGACCCCCGCCGACCGCCGCCTGCTGTCGCTGCTCGCCGGCGGTGTGCACGACGAGGTCATCGCCCGGGAGATCGGCGTCAGCCGCCGCACGCTGTTCCGCCGCGTCGAGGTCCTGATGGCCCGGCTGGGTGCCACCACCCGCTTCCAGATGGCGCTCCAGGCGCAGCGCCGCGGCTGGCTCTGACCACCGTTTTCCCTCGTCGGGGTGGTTTGGCCGCCGTTGCGGCCCGGCCGCCGCTTCGCCTCCGCTTGCCTGGCGGGGCGCCGCACGTTGTGCGGACCATACGCCGATTCACACAAAGGGGTGGCAGGAGCCATGGCGGACGGGACGGTCGGGACGGTTCTCTTCGCGGTACGGGAGTTCCCCGCCGGCGGAGGCGTCGGAGGGGATCAACTGCACAGGATCCACAAGGAACTGGAGGCCCGCGGCTTCGAAGTGCGCTGGGCCGCCACCGGCGATGACGCGGCGGCGGTGCTGGCCACCGAGGCGGGGCTGGCCGCCGCCGTGGTGGAGTGGGGCCTGCCCGCGGCCGGCAAGACCAACGGCGAGCCGGGCGGCGCGGACGTGCTGCGGCTGGTCGGCCGCCGCTTCCAGGACCTCCCGGTCTTCCTGGTGACGGCCGGCGAGGACCTGGATCACCTGCCGCTGTGGGTCGCGGAGACCGTGGTCGGCTACATCTGGCCGCTGGAGGACACCGCGCCGTTCATCGCCGGGCGGATCGCCGGCGCCGCCCGCGGCTACCTGGAGGGCCTGCTTCCGCCGTTCTTCAGGGCGTTGCGCCGCTTCGACGACGCCCACGAGTACTCCTGGCACACCCCGGCCCACTCCGGCGGCGTCGCCTTCCTCAAGTCCCCGGTCGGCCGGGCCTTCCACGACTACTTCGGGGAGCGGCTGCTCCGCAGCGACCTCTCCATCTCCGTCGAGGAGCTGGGTTCGCTCTTCGAGCACACCGGTCCGATCGGCGCCGCGGAGCGCAACGCGGCCCGCGTCTTCGGCGCCGACCGCACCTACTTCGTCCTGCACGGCGACTCGACCTGCGACCGGATGGTCGGTCACTTCAGCGTCACCCACGACGAGGTGGCGCTGGTGGACCGCAACTGCCACAAGTCGGTCCTGCACGGTCTGGTGCTCTCCGGCGCCCGGCCGGTCTACCTGGTCCCCACCCGCAACGGCTACGGGCTGGCGGGCCCGCTGCCGCCGGGGGAGATCGCGGCCGCCTCGGTCGCGTCCCGGGTCGCCCGCAACCCGCTGGCCCAGGGCGCGGTCTCCACCGACGCCCAGTACGCGGTGCTGACCAACTCCACCTATGACGGGCTGTGTTACGACGCCCTCCAGGTCGCCCGGGCGCTGGCGCCCAGCACCCCCCGGCTCCACTTCGACGAGGCCTGGTTCGCCTACGCCCGTTTCCACCCCCTGTATGCCGGGCGGTACGGCATGGCGGTGGGCCCGGACACCTTCCCCGGCCCGGACCGCCCGACCGTCTTCGCCACCCAAAGCACCCACAAGCTGCTGGCCGCGCTGTCGCAGAGCGCCATGGTCCACGTCAAGCCCGCGCCCCGAGCGCCGGTGGAGCACGACCGGTTCAACGAGGCGTTCATGATGCACGGCACGACCTCGCCGCTGTACCCGATGATCGCCTCCCTGGACGTGGCCGCGGCGATGATGGACGGGCCGCAGGGCCGCTGGCTGATCGACGAGGCGGTGACCGAGGCCGTCCGCTTCCGTCAGACCGTGGTCCGTGTCGGCCGGCGCATCGCGACCGCCGGTGACCGGCCCGGCTGGTTCTTCGGCGTCTGGCAGCCCGAGACGGTGACCGACCCGGCCACCGGCGACCGGCTGCCGTTCGCCGACGCCCCCGCCGAGCTGCTCCGTTCCGAGCCGTCCTGCTGGCAGCTGGAGCCCGGCGCCGACTGGCACGGCTTCACCGGCCTGGACGAGGGCTACTGCCTGCTCGACCCCATCAAGGTCACCCTCACCTGCCCCGGCATCGACGCCGCCGGGCGGATGGGCGACTGGGGCATCCCAGCCCGCGTCCTCACCGCCTACCTGGCCACCCGGAACATCGTGGTGGAGAAGACGGACAGCTACACCACGCTCATCCTGTTCTCGATGGGCATCACCAAGGGCAAGTGGGGGACCCTGCTGGACGCCCTGATGGACTTCAAGACGCTCTACGACCAGGACGCGCCGCTGGAGCGTGTACTGCCCGAGCTGGTCGACGCCCATCCCCAGCGCTACACCGGCCGGACGCTGCGCGAGTTGTGCCAGGAGATGCACGACCACCTGCGGGAGGCTCGCCTGGTCGAGCTGCTCGACACCGCCTTCCAGGACCTGCCCGAGCCCGTCACCCCGCCGCAGGCCTGCTACCAGCGCCTCATCCGCGGCGGCACCGAACGGGTCCGGCTGGCCGACGCGGCGGACCGGGTCGCCGCCGCGATGGTCACCGTCACGCCGCCCGGCATCCCGGTCCTGATGCCCGGTGAGAGCACCGGTTCTCCGGACGGCCCGCTGCTGCGCTACCTGGGGGCGCTGGAGTCCTTCGACCGGCGCTTCCCCGGCTTCCACAGCGAGACGCACGGCGTCACCCTCGATGCGGACACCGGCGACTACCTCATCGAATGTGTCCGCCGGATCCCGGCGCAGCAGGCCGCGCGGACCGAGACGGCGAGCCGGGAGCTGCCGGAGGCGGGCCCGGCCGACGCCCGCCCGGCCGCGGGCTGACCGGGCGCCGACCATGCACTGACCGGGCACTGACCGGGCACTGGCGGAAGAGCATGGCGGGCTGACCTGGCACTGGCCGGGTGCTGATGGCGGGCTGACCTGGCACTGACCGCGGTCGGCCCGCCGATCCCGGGCCCTTCGCGCCCCGGTGAGCATCCCCGCCCCGCTTTCTTTACGTATCCCTAAGCGAGCGCCCCCGGATTGTTCCGGCCGGGGTCCGGCGGCGAGGGTGGCGGCAGATGCTTCCTCAGGGGCGCGAAGGAGCTCCACGTGATCACCATCGAAAAGACCCCCTCCCCCACCCTCAGACCTCCAGGACCCCCGGTGACCAGGTGCGGAGTGACATCGGCCCTGTGTGTCATGCCCGCGGCCAGCGAGTCGGTGCCGGTGCTGCGGCGGTTCGCCCGGGACCTGGCCCGGCGGTGGCAGGCACCGGACGCGGTCGACGAGGCGCTGGCCGTCATCATCACCGAGCTGGTCGCCAACGTGGTGCGGCACAGCGGCAGCATGGACGTGGCCGTGATGCTGGCGGTCACCGACACCACCCTGACCCTCCAGGTCCAGGACACCGGGCGGTGGCGCGCCCGGCCGGCGGCGCACCGGGGGTACGGGCAGGCCGCCGATGAACCGGCCTGCTCGGGCCGCGGCCTGTGCATGGTGGAGGCCTACGCGGACTCGTGCGCGGTCACGGTCACCGCGGGCGGCACCCGGGTCATCGCGGAGCTGCTGCTTCCGATGGCCTGAGCAGCGGATTGCCGCAGATCGTACGCCGGTCTAGCGTGGCAGCACAGGGCCGCGGGACCGGTGGAGGACCACCTGGCGCCGAGTGCCGCGGCGAGGCAGGTGATCGCGTGGCCATCGGTCCCGGGCAGGCTGCCACGGCGGCCGGCGGGAGCTTCCGGTTCGTCGGCCGGCAGCGGGAGTCCGGCCTGCTGCTGGCCGCGCTCCGCCATCCGCCCGCGGTCGTGCTGGTCGAGGGTGAGGCCGGGATCGGAAAGTCCCGGCTGGTCCGCGAGGCCGTGGCGGCGACGCGCGACCGCCGGGTGCTCACCGGCTTCTGCCACCCGCTCCGCGAGCCCTTCCCCTTCGGCCCGGTCGTGGACGCCCTGCGGAAGGCGGGCCGCTGGCTGCCGCCGGCGGGCCGCGTTCCGCCCACGGTCGGGGCGCTGGCCCCGCTGCTGCCGGATCTGGCGGACCGGCTTCCGCCGCCACCGCCTCAGCCGGAGGGCGTGCCCTCCGAGCGGCACCGGCTGGTGCAGGCGGTGCGGTCCTTCCTGGAGGCGCTGGGCCCGGCCGTCCTGGTCATCGAGGATCTGCACTGGGTCGACGAAGCCACCCGGGAGCTGCTCCTGCTGCTGGCCCGGGATCTGCCCGAGGAGCTGAGCCTGGTGCTCACCTACCGGGCCGAGGACCTGCCCGCGGACACACCGCCGCTCGGCGCCGCGTACCGCCGCCCGCCCGGGACCGGCGGAACCGCTATCCACCTCGAACCGCTGTCCGAGCAGGACGTACGGGAGCTGGCGGTCGCCGCGCTCGGTACGCGGGCCACCCCGGCTCTCGGGCACGTCCTGTACCACCGCAGCGAGGGCCTGCCGCTGGTGGCCGAGGAGGACCTGATCACGCTCGGCGAACACGGCCGGCTGAACGGGGGCGGCGATCTCAGCGCCGACCTCGAACACGCCGAAGTGCCCGGCAGCCTGCGCGAAGCGGTCACCGAGCGGCTGACCGCCCTGTCCCCGGCCGCGGCGGCGATCGTGGAGGCCGCCTGTGTGCTGGCCGTGCCCGCCGCGGAACCCCTGCTCACCTCGGTCGCCGGGCTGGACGCGGACGAGGGCGCCAAGGGGCTCACCGAGGCGCTGGCCGCCTCCCTGCTCCGCGAGACCGGATCGAGCCAGTACGTCTTCCGCCACGTCCTCGCCCAGCAGGCCGCCTACCAGCGCGTGCCCGGCCCGCAGCGCACCCGCCTGCACCAGCGGGCGATCAGCGCACTCCAGGCCCAGTCGCCCGCACCGCTGGTGCAGATCGCCCACCACACGCTCGCCCTGGGCGACCATGAGACCTGGCTACGGCAGGCCGAGGCCGCCGCCGACCAGGCGATCGCCCTGGGCGACCAGGGCACCGCCGCCGCGCTGCTGCACCAGATCCTCGACCAGCCGCGGCTCGAGGCCGACCTGCGGTCCCGGGCCGCCCTCGCGCTGGCGCGGATCGCCCTCAACGGAGTGGACTACGCGGCGAACGCCGCCGTGCTGCGCCGGATCCTCGCCGATCCGCAGCTGCCGGTGGCCACCCGCGGCGACATCCGCCTGACCCTCGGCATCATCATGGTCAACCACGTCGGCGACCGGGCCGGCTTCGCGGAGCTGGAACAGGCCGTCGAGGAGCTGAGCAGCCGCCCCGAACGGGCCGCGCGGGCCATGGTCGCGCTGGCCATAAACGAGCAGGACGGCGCCTCCGACCAGGCCTGGACCTGGCTCGGCCGAGCCGAACACACCCTCCCCGACAGCTCCCAGGAGGCCATCCGCGCGGCCGTCCGCGCCACCCGGCTCACCCTGCTGGCCCGGGACGGCAACCCCGAGGTGTGGCCCCTGCTGGAGCGGCTGCCCCGGCAGGCGGAGGACCCCGAGGTGCTGCGGCAGACCGCCCGCGCCCTGTACAACGTCGGCGACATCGCCACCGAGCTGGGCCACGACCGGCGGGCCGTCGCCCTGCTGGAGGAGAGCCGGGAGCTGGCGCGGCGCGCGGGCGTCCCCTACCTGGAGTGCTACAGCCGCATCGCCCTGCTGCGGCTGGCCGGGCTGGCGGGCGACTGGACCGACCTGGAAGAGCGCTTCGCCGCGCTGGAGAACGAGTTCCCCGAGATCACCATGGCGGTGTGGGAGCAGGCCATGGTCAACGCCCGCCTGGCGGCGGCCCGCGGGCAGCACGCCCGGGCCCTGGAGTGGCTTGAGGTGGCCTCCGCCTCCGCGGAACGGGAGTCCCAGGTGACCAACGCCTGCCGGGCGGCCGCCGCGACCGCCGCGATCCGGCTGGCGGAGGGGGACCCGGAAGCCGCCCTGGCGGCCACCACCCCCGCGGTGGCGGCGCTGCGCCGGGCGGCCGCCTGGCCGAGGGCCACCGGGCTGGTGCCGGTGGCCGTCGAAGCGTCGCTCGCCGGCGGCGACCGGAGGTCCGCCGGACAGCTCACCGAGGACGCCGGGAAGGGCTTGCGCGGCCGGGACGCCCCGGGCGCGCTCGCCGAACTCCACCTGGCCCGGGGTCTGCTGCTCACCGAGGACGCCGAGGACGCCGGGGCCGGCGAAGCCGCCGCGGAAGAGTTCGGAGTGGCCCGTGACATGTGGCGGCGCATCGGCCGCCCGTACGAGACCGCCCGTGCGGCCGAACGCCAGGGGTGCGCCTGGGGCCGGGCGCGCCCCGACGCGGTCGTCGAGCGGCTCACCGAGGCCGTGGAGGTCTACCAGCGGCTCGGCGCCACCTCCGATGCCGCCCGCTGCCAGCGGGCGCTGCGCGAACTCGGCCTGTCCCGTCCCTCGCCGCGCGGCCGCCGCGGCTACGGGGACCAGCTCTCGCCGCGCGAACGACAGGTCGCCGAGCTGCTCGCCCGAGACGCGACCAACCAGGACATCGCCCAGGCGCTCTTCCTGTCCCCGCGCACCGTCGAACAGCACGTGGCGCATGTGCTGAAGAAGCTGGGCGTCACCCGGAGACACGTCCGCGACGCCCTCTCCGGCACGACATAAGACCGGGCAGGGGGCTGCGAGCCCTCAGCCGCGGGCCCTCACTGGCCGGACTGCTCCTGCTCCGCGTGCTTGGCCTTGATGCGGGCGGACTCCTTGCGCACCTCGGCCTGGGTGGCGCGCTCCTTCTCCAGCCACTCGGGGGCTTCCTGCTTCAGCGCGTCGATCTGCTCCGTGGTGAGCGGCTCGGTGACTCCGCCGCGCGCCAGACCGGAGATCGAGATGCCGAGCCTCGCCGCCACCACCGGCCGGGGGTGCGGGCCGTTGCGTCGCAGCTCCCGCAGCCACTCGGGCGGGTCGGCCTGCAGCGCGTTCAGTTCGTCGCGCGAGACGGCACCCTCCTGGAACTCCTTGGGGGTGGCCTCGAGGTACACACCCAGTTTCTTCGCCGCGGTGGCGGGCTTCATGGTCTGGGTGCTGCGGTGCGACGTCATGCGTCAAGGATATCGAGCGTATGCCCGGCCTCCGACCACGCCCGGTGACCACCGACGGCCCACGCCCGGTGACCACCGGCGGCCCTGGCCCGGTCACCGCCGACGGACCCGCCCGGTGACCCCGCCTTCGGCCACGCCCGGTAACCTGGCCAGGTGACAGGCTCGGAAGCTCCCCATTCGTTCCGGCTCGCGTACGTCCCGGGCGTGACACCTGCCAAGTGGGTGCGGATCTGGGGAGAGCGGCTGCCGGACATCCCGCTGACCCTCGTGGCGGTGGCCGCCGCCGAGGCGCCCGGCACGCTCCGCGACGGCGGCGCCGATGCCGGCTTCGTGCGGCTGCCGATCGACCGGACGGATCTCAGCGCGATCCCCCTCTACACCGAGACGACGGTGGTGGTGATCCCGAAGGATCACATCATCGCGGCGGTCGACGAGGTGTCCGCCGCCGATCTGGCCGACGAGATCGTCTTCCATCCCCTCGATGACACCCTCGGCTGGGAGCAGCCGCCGGGCCGGCCCGCCATCGAGCGTCCCGCCACCACGGCGGACGCCATCGAACTGGTGGCGGCCGGGGTGGGACTGCTCGTCGTGCCGCAGTCCCTCGCCCGCCTGCACCACCGCCGGGACCTCACCTACCGCCCGGTCACGGACGTGGCGCAGTCGCAGGTCGCGCTCTCCTGGCGCGAGGACGCGACCACCGACCTGGTGGAGGACTTCATCGGGATCGTGCGCGGACGCACCGTCAACAGCACCCGGGGCCGCCGCCCCGCCGCCGCGGCGCAGCCGAAGGAGAAGCGCACCGGCACCGGCGGCTCGGCCACGCGGACCCCGCGGAAGGGCTCCGGCGGCCCAAAGAGCGGCAGCGCCAAGAGCGGCGGCTCCAAAGGCGGCAGCTCCAGGGGCGGCGGCTCCAAGAGCGGCGGGCGCGGCAAACCCCGCCGCCGTTCGTAGCCCGCGCGCTCGCAGCCCGCGCTGAGCAGCCCGCGCTGAGCAGCCCGCGCTGAGCAGCCGGCGGCTGCCGCGCGGGCGCCCGGAAACGATCGCGCGGCGGGCGGCGGGCGGCGTTCACCTTCGTTCACCTGGACGACACCCGGATACAACCCTGCGCACGGCTCGTGTGTCACACCCCTGACACCTCGTCGTTTCCTGGAGATTCCTTTGCGCAGAAAGACACTTTCGGCGGCCATTTTCTGCTCGACCGCCGTCCTCGCCATATCCGGACTGAGCGTGGGCAGCGCCTCCGCGGCGCCCTCCGGTCTCAAGGGCGACTTCAACGGCGACGGGTACGCGGACCTGGCGGTCGGCATGCCGAAGGCAGCCGTCGGCGGCAAGGCCAAGGCCGGCTCCGTCAGCGTGGTGTGGGGCAGCCCCAAGGGCCTCGGCGGGAAGGGCTCCACCACCGTCAGCCAGGACTCCACCGGGGTGCCGGGCACCGCGGAGGCGGGCGACCTGTTCGGAACGGCGGTCGCCGCCGCCGACCTCAACGGCGACGGCTACAGCGACCTGGCCGTCACCGCGCCGGGCGAACAGCTCACCGACACCGGCACCGACCGCCAAGGCACCGCCACCGTCCTGTGGGGTTCGGCGACCGGCCTCAAGAGCGGGCTCACCGCCGCCAAGGGCGAGGCGGACGGCCGGCTCGGCAGGCTGCTGGCGGTGGGCGACTACGACCACGACGGCCACCAGGACCTCGCCCTGAGCACGGCCGGTGAGGAGGGCGGCACGCTGCAGCTGCGCCGCGGGCCGTTCACCGCGGGCTCGTCCACCGCCACCTCCCTCATCCAGGGGTACTCCTTCGCCGCTCCGCGGGCCGTCACCACGGGTGACTTCGACGGCGACGGCGGCGACGACCTCGCGGTGACGTACGACGGCATGGAGAGCGCCGGCACGCACGTCCTCAGCAAGGCGTCGGGCGACTGGAAGACGATCTGGGCCACCGGCGACCACGGTTCGGCCCTGGTCGCCGGCGACCTCAACGGCGACCAGGCGACCGACCTCGCCATCGGTCTCGTCCAGGCCAACCCGGAGGCCGAGAGCACGCTCTGCGAGGACCGCCTCGGCGGCGCGGTGGCCGTGATCCTGGGCAAGCCGGGCACCATCCTCGGCGGCGTCGCCGGATGCTCCACGCAGTCCTCGCGGGCCGTCGGCGGTACCGCCGAGGCGGAGGACGACTTCGGCGCGGCGCTCGCCGTCGCCGACGTCGACCGGAGCGGCTACGACGAGCTGATCATCGGGGTCGGCAACGAGGGCGTCGGCACGCGGGCGAAGGCGGGTTCCTGGTACTCCGCCTCCATCCTCCAGGACGGCACGATGGTGGCCTCCCCCAGGACCCAGGACTCCGCGGGTGTGCCCGGAACGGCGGAGGCGGGCGACCGCTTCGGCGGGGCTGTCGCCAGCGGCGACTACAACGGTGACCGCTACGCCGACGTCGCCGTGGGCGCGCCCGGCGAGAACGCGAGCTCGGGCGGCGTCTGGGACTCCCAGTCCTGGGAGGAGGGCACCCCGCTCCCGGTCGTCTCGGTGACGCCGGGCAGCCTGGGGCTGCGCGGAGCGGTCGAGTTCGGCGGGACGATCAACCGCTAGAAGGCGTCCGATGGGCGGGGTGGGTCGCGGCCTTCGCGCCCACCCCGTCCCGGGCGGCGGTCCACCCGCCCCGATGCCCCGCCCGGGCTCCCTCCTCGTCGCCCCGTTTGGCGCCGACGCCACGGGTTACCCGACGACCGGGTCATCACCGTCAGGAGGCTGCCATGAACCCCAAGCCCTCGAAGGACAAGGACCCGAAGCAGACTCCGGAGCCCGGTCGCTCCACCCGCGCGCGGCAGCGGGCCCGCGACGCGGAGGAGCCGGGAGCGCACTCCGGTGCGGAGAGCCCGGCGCGGGACCGCACCATCCCAGGGACCGCCAGCGCCCGCGAGGGCTACCAGACGGAGGGCGGCACGGCCCACGGGGAGGCGCTGGAAGGCGTCGAGAAGCGGGAAGAGGACCGGTGAGCGGCGCTCTGCGGCCGGCTCCGGGCGGCCCGCGGCCACCCGCGGCATTTCTCCACCCGGAGTGACGGCGTGCGGGACCAGGAAGGCGGTGGCCGACCGGCCGGCACCGGTGCAGGTGCCGGTACGGGCGCAGGTGCAGGTGCAGGCACCGGCCCGGCGGATGAGGAGCTGCCCCCCGACCGTACCCAGGCCATCCTGGTGGCGGCGGTGGAGGTCGCGGGCCTGCTGAAGGCGGGCGGCCATCTCTTCGCGCTGGCCGGCGGCGTCGCCGCGTACGCGCACGGGGGTCCGGCGACCCTCCAGCACGACGTCGACTTCTGTGTCCGTCCGGAGGACGCCGAGGCCGTCACCGCGACGCTGAACGAAGCCGGTCTGGAGGTCTTCAAGCCGCCCGAGGACTGGCTGCTCAAGACCAGGTGCCGGAACCAGGACATCGACCTGCTCCTGCAGCAGTCGCGCGCTCCGGTGAGCCGGGAGCTGCTGGAGCGGGCCGAAGTGCTGCCGGTGGAGTCGGTGCGGATGCCCGTCCTGACGGCGACGGATCTGCTGATCGGACGGCTCACGGCATTCTCCGAGCACCACTGCGACTTCGGCACGCTGCTGCCGATCGCCCGGACCCTGCGGGAGAAGGTCGACTGGCCGCGGGTGCGGCGCGAGTGCGGCGCGGAAGCGATCCCCGCGGCCTTCCTCTACCTGCTGGAACGACTGGATGTGATCGAGCCGGAGGCGGAGGGCGATGGCGGGGTCTGAGGCCGGGGGCGGTCACCCGGCGCGGAGCACCGAGTACCGGATCGCGCACCTTCAGGAGCGGCTCGCCGGGGAGAGGCTGGCCGAGCTCGGCATGCGGGTGGAGGCGCACGGCGACACGGTCCACATCACCGGCACCGCGCCGACCGAGAGCGTCCGTGAGGAGATCCTCCGGCTCGCCGCCGAGGAGCTGCCGGACGTGCCGGTACGGGCCGACATCGCGGTGGCCGACCTCACCGCCCCGGACCACCCGGAGGAGCTTCCATGATCCGGGTCGCCGCCGTCGGGGACATTCACATGGGCCCGGACAGCCGGGGGCTGCTGCGCCCCGCCTTCGACACCGTCGCCGATCACGCCGACTTCCTGCTGCTCGCCGGGGATCTCACCCGTCATGGGACGCCCGAGGAGGCGCGGGTCGTGGCCGACGAGGTGGCGGGGCTGGCGGCGCCGGTGATCGCCGTGCTCGGGAACCACGACTACCACGCGGACCGGCCCGCGGAGGTGACCGAGGTGCTGCGGTCAGCCGGTGTGACGGTCCTGGAAGGCGAGGGAACGGCCCTTGAGGTGCGCGGCACCACCGTCGGTGTCGCCGGCACCAAGGGCTTCGGCGGGGGGTTCTCCGGGCGGAGCGGCAGTGAGTTCGGCGAGCGTGAGATGAAGGCATTCGTGCGCCACACCCGCCACTGCGCGGACGGCCTGCGCGCCGCCCTGGAACAGCTGGCGCGCCAGGGCTGCGCGGTGCGTGTCGCCCTGACCCACTTCTCGCCGGTGCCCGACACCCTCGCGGGCGAGCCGCCGGAGCTCTACCCGTTTCTCGGCAGCTATCTGCTGGCCGAGGCCATGGATGAGGCGGGGGCCGATCTGGCCGTGCACGGCCATGCCCATCTGGGGACGGAACGCGGGACCACCAGTGGCGGTGTCCGGGTGCGCAACGTGGCCCAGCCGGTCATCCGGCGCGCCTTCGCCGTCTACAACCTGCCGGAGGAGGAGAGCTGACACGGCGGAGAGCGTGGCTGTCGCTTCGGGGCCGCCGGTCGGCCACGAATTGCGGGGACCGGAGGACGGGCGCAGGGTGAAGGTGTGGAAGCCATCCCGACCGCAGTTAGGGGGTCGACGTCATGGCCAAGGGAAAGGCCAAGTCCAAGCAGCTGAAGGGCAAGTTGAAGGAGACCGTCGGCAAGGTCAAGGGCGACAAGTCCATGGAGGCCACGGGACGGGCCGAGGAGGCTCGCGGCAGGACTCAGGAGGCTGCCGAGGAGACGACCGAGCGGACCCGCCGGGGGCTCAAGCCGTAGCTCCTGCCATTGAGCCGTGGCTCCTGCCACCCGACGTCGTCTCGTCCGGCGAACTGCCCCACCGGCGCCGATCACTAGCGCCGGTGGGGCGGTCTTCGGTCGCCCCGCACGCCCCGCGTGGCGCGTCAGCTGCCCTGCATGTCCTGCATGGCCCGGGCGGCGCGTTCGGCCAGCTCCTCGGGGGGCACGTCCTCGATGTGCGTGGCGACGTTCCAGCGGTGTCCGAAGGGGTCCTCGAAGTGGCCCGCGCGATCTCCGTAGAACTGGTCGGTGACCGGCTGAAGCTCCTTGGCGCCCGAGGCGATCGCCCGGGCGAAGGCGGCGTCCACGTCGTCCACGTACACATAGAGCGTCACCGGCGTGCCGCCGACGCTCTTCGGCCCGCGCGCGCCCATCTCGGGGAACTCGTCGGCGAGCATGATCACCGAATCCCCGATCTGCAGCTCGGCGTGGCCGACCCTGCCGCCGGGGGCCGGCATGCGCATGCGCTCGGTCGCGCCCAGCACTTGGCAGTAGAAGTCGATGGCGGCCGCCGCCCCGTCGACTGCCAGATACGGCGTGATGCGGGGGTAGCCCTCGGGAATCGGTTCGACGCTCACCGCGTGACCTCCTGATGATCTCCGCTCCCCCTGCCCGCCAGGCTGCCATGGCCCGTGGCATGCCGCAGCCCGCCGCGGCCAGACGGAGCACCACCCGGGCGCCACCCGGGCACCACCCGGACACCACCCGGGGCGGACGCCGGCGGGCGCCCGTCAGCCGCCCTGCTCGCCGCCGGCCAGGCCGCGGACCAGCGGGGACGCGGCCAGCCCCAGGAGGGTGGCCGTGGCGATCGCGCCCAGGGCGATGCCCCAGGCGGCGGGGCCAAGCGGGGTGCAGCCGAAGAACTGGCTGACGCCGGGGGTCTGGATGACCGCGGCCAGGACGGCGGTCGAGCCCAGGCCCGCGAGGAGGACGCGCCGGTCCAGGCCGCCGGTGGCGAGCGTCTGGGCCAGTTGGGTGCCGACGAGCGCCGCCAGGGAGATGGTGCCGGCGCGCCGTCGGCCGCCGGTGACGCGGGCGGCGCCCCAGGCCAGTCCGGCGCCGACCGCGGTGACGGCGCCGCGCAGCAGCATCTCGCTGGTCAGCGCGGTGCCCAGGGACTGGTGCGGGCCCTCGCCGAGCAGCCGTTCACGGACGTGCCCGGTCGGCTCGCGCACCGCGATGGCGAGGGAGGGGGCGAGATCGGTCAGCAGGTTGACCAGCATGATCTGACGGGCGTTCAGCGGCGTGCTGCCGGTGAGCGCGGCGACCAGCACGCTGAAGGTGATCTCTCCGAAGTTGCCGCCGATGAGGATGGCCAGGGCGGCTCTGACCGAGGCCCACATGGCGCGTCCCTCCATCAGCGCCGAGACGATCGTCTCCAGGCGGTCGTCGCTGACGACCAGGTCGGCCGCGGCGGTCGCGGCGGGGGTGCCGCGCCGCCCGAGGGCGATCCCGATGTCGGCCAGCCGGATGGCGGGGGCGTCGTTGGCCCCGTCGCCGGTCATCGCCACGACCCGGCCGAGTCGCTGGTATCCCTGGACGATGCGGACCTTGTGGTGAGGGCTGCACCGGGCGATGACGTCCACCGTCGGCAGCAGTTCGTCGAGCCGGCTGTCGTCGAGTTCGTCGAGTTCGGGTCCGGTGCACACGGTGAGGTCCGGCTTGTCGCTGACGGTGGCCGCGATGGCGTCGGCGGTGGCGGGGTGGTCGCCGGTGAGCATGACGGTGTGCACGCCCGCCGCGCGCAGCCGCGCGGTGGCGGGAGCCGCCCCGGTGCGGACCGGGTCGGCCAGCGCGATGAAGCCCAGGAAGACCAGGTCCCGCACGGTCTCGTCGGTGAGCTGCTCGCCCGCGCGCATGGGGCGTTCGGCCACCGCCAGTACGCGGCGCCCGGCTCCGGCGAGCTCCTCGGCGGTCGCGGCCAGCTCCCTTGCCGCCGCCTCGTCGAGGCCGGCCGTCCGGCCGTCCAGCTGCCTGCGGTCGCAGCGCTGGAGGACGTTCTCCGGGGCGCCCTTCACGCTCAGCAGCGTGCCTCGGGTGGTGGTGCCGGCGGTCGCGTGGTAGGCGCGGGCGGGCTCGAAGGGCAGCGCGTCGGTGCGCCGCCAGCGGGGGGCGTCACGGCGTACGGCGACTCCCGCGCGGCGGGCTCCGGTTGTCACCGCCCGGTCGGTCTGGTGGGCCATGGGCTCGGCCTGCCGCGCCGGCGGGGTGGCGCGCAGCGCGGCGGCGAGCACCTTCTTCCGCGGGGTGTCGAGCCGTTCCACGGGCAGTGTGCGCTCCCCGTCGCTGACGGTGGCGAGCTGCAGGTTGCCCTCGGTGAGGGTGCCGGTCTTGTCGAAGCACAGGACGTCGGCGCGGCCGAGTGCCTCGATGGTGCGCGGGTTGCGCACCAGCGCGCCGAGGTCGGCCAGGCGGCGGGCGGCGGCCAGTTGGGCCGCGTTGACCAGGAAGGGCAGTCCTTCGGGTACGGAGGCGACGGCGAGGTTCACGGCGGAGGCGAGCGGGTCGGTCAGCCGGCGTCCGTGCAGCAGCCCCGATCCGGCGACGGCGATCGCCGATCCGATGGCGATGGGCAGGCTGGCCCGGGTGAGCGAGGCCAGGCGGGCTTCCACACCGGTGACGGGCGCGGCCTGCCGGGCGGTGGCCAGGCTGCGGCCGACCTCGGTGGCCGGTCCGGTGGCGACCACGACGGCCTCGGCCCGGCCGGCGGCGATGGTGGTGCCCTCGTAGAGCATGCAGCGGCGGCCCGCGAGGTGCGCCGCGACCACCGGGGCGGGGTCCTTGGCGACGGGCAGCGATTCGCCGGTCAGTGACGACTCGTCGACCTCCAGCCCTTCGGCCGCCAGCAGCCGGCAGTCCGCGGGCACCACGTCCTCGGGCCGCATCACGACGACGTCGCCGGGGGCCAAGTCGCCGGCGGTGACCAGTCGTTCGGTGCCGCCGCGGCGCACCCGTGCGCCGATCGCGGAGCGGGCGAACAGCTCGGCCAGTGCCCGCTCGGTCCTGACCCGCTCGAATCCGCCGACGAGCGCGGAGGTGCCGGTGATGGCCGCCACCAGCGCGGCGTCGGTGCGCGACCCGACGGCCGCGGCCAGGGCGGCTCCGGCGGCGAGCACCGGGGTCAGCGGGTTGGCCAACTCCTCGATGAACGCGGACAGCAGACCGGTGCGCGCCGGGGAGTCGGCATGCGAGGCGCTCCCGGCCCGGGCGGCGGCCTCCTTGCCGGACAAGCCCTGGGCGCTGGTGCCCAGGCGCTCCAGCGCCCGGTCGGCGGGCATCAGATGCCAGGGCACCACCGGGCCGCGCGGCGCCATGGGGCGGGCCAGGAGCTGCCGGGCCCGCCAGTTGCCCAGGAAGAAGGCGAGTGTCCCGGCGGCGTTGCTCACCGCCATGCCCCGGGCGCAGGCCCGCGCGGGGGGCGAGCGGAGCGCGGCGACCGCGCCGACGCCGCTGCCGCCCGCCGCGAGGACCGCGCCGTCCTGGTCGACGCGCGCGGCCACGCCCACCGCGTCGACGATCAGCCCCGCCGACTCCAGGTCGGCGCCGACCAGCAGGTGCGCGCCCCAGGCCGGGGGCTCTCCCTCGCGGTGCACCCCGATGCCGCAGTCGGCCGCCCCCAGTGCCCGGCGGTTGCCCGAGACCAGCAGAACCACCGCGCCGTCGGCCTGGAGGGCGCGCACCGAGGCCACCAGCCGGCGGCCGGTGGGCATCACCGCGTCGGCGAAGGAGAACGCCGGTGTGGCGTGGCCGGTGGCCAGGACGACCCGCGCCCCCGCCCGGCGGGCGGCCGCCGCCACGGCCTCCGCGCCCGGCGCCGTCGGCACGGCCAGCCCCACCACGGCCTGGAGGCGCTTCCCCTTCGCCAGGCCGAGCGCCTGCTCGCTGCCCTTGCGGCGCAGCCGCCCCTCGGCCCTGCGCCCGGTACGGCCGGTCAGCTCCAGCCGGTCCAGCGGCCCGAGCACCCAGCCGTCGTCGTCGCGGCGGACGTCCCCGGGCGCCTCGGGGTCGAAGAGGGCGAACAGCCGCTCGGCGGTCAGCTCCGGGTCCGCCCCGGCGAGCAGCACCAGGTCGACGGGCTCGCACTCCTCGCCGCGCAGCGCGTCCTCGTCCAGTACGACGGTGTCGACCTGGCCGAGCCGGCGCAGCGCGCCGCGGTCCATGGCCACCACGCCGCGCAGCGCCAGATACCGGCCCAGACTCGTCGCGAAGCCTTCGCGCCCGGCCTCCGGCGCCTTGGGCACCGCGGACAGGGCGACGGCCAGGGCGCGGCGGGGCCCGGTGAAGGGGGCGAAGAGCGCGCCGGCCGCGGCCCCGATCCCCATGGCCCGCTCCGCGTAACGCGCCGTGGTGTCCCGCGGGGACGGGCCGGGCCGCTCGACCACGATCGGCTCGGCCGCCGCGTCCTGCGGCCCGCGCACGAGCTGCGGCTCCTTCCGCGCCCACGTCTCGCGGTCCGCCCGCGCCTCCCGCCACTGGGCGAGCCGCTGCACCGCGTCCAGGGCCAGCCCGTCGCCGCGCGTCGCCACCCCCTGGGCCAGTGCGCTGACCACCGGCAACACCGATTCGGCCTGCTCCGTGGTGCTGATCGCCGCGGCGAGGTGGCGCAGCCGCGGGTGGTACTGGACAGCGGTGACGAGCGCTCCGACCTCGGTCGGCAGCTTCAGCCAGGGTGCCAGGGCGGTCGCGGTGGACAGGCTCAGGCCCACGGTGTCGGCGGCCAGGGCGGAGACGGACTGCCGGGTCTTGGGGCCCTCGCACGGATGGTGCGGCTCCGGGCACCACTCGTCCGCCTCTCCCTCCTCGTGGGCAGCCGCGTGCGACTCCGCCCGTGCCACCAGGGCGACCAGCTCCCGCTCGGCGGGCGGCGTGGGTCCCAGGGCCACCACCACCCGCTCGGACGGCGCGTTGACCCGCGCCCAGAGCACGCCCGGATGCCGCTCCAGCGCCCGCTCCACACGGCGAGCCACCCGCTCCCCGCCGATGCCGTGCACGCCGTGGACCTCGATGTGGCAGCGGCCCGGACGCGACCACACGTCGCGCTGCGGCAGCCCGGCCATCCGGGCCGCCACTCCCGCCGCGCCCCGCACGCCCGCCACCACGGTGCCGGCGGCGGAACCGAGCAGCGGGGGTCTGGGCAGACGCAGCCCTGACGCCGGTGACATCACAGGAGACCTCCCATATCGGGCACCCGCGATAAATCATCCTTACCATGATGAGGGAGGAAAAATACGTCACGATGATGCCCGGGTGGACGTGATGGAAAGCAAGGCGGAGAAGTCAGAGAAGACGGGCAAGACGGAGAAGGCGAAGGCCGGCAAGGACAACAAGCAGTACACCCTCACCATCAACGTTCCCGCCGCCGACCGGGTGGCCGCCGGCGCCGCCGACGCGGTGCTGCACCCTGTGACGTTCGCCCGCCGGGTCCTCCCCGCCAAGCACGGCCTGCCCCTGTACGCGGGCCTCGGTGTGCTGGGCGCCGCCGATGTCATCGAATGGCCCGTCGCCGTGGGCATCGGCATCGGCTACGCGGTCCTCCGGGGCAGCGGGGTCCTGCCGCCCGCTCCGGCCACCACCGGCACGCAGCGCACCGCGCCCGCGCAGTAGCCAGCAACGCCCGTCCCAGCGGGAGGCGTTCACATCCGCCCCCAGCGGCAAGCCACCCGTGCCCTGACGCTCCCACCTCACGCCCACCCCGCGCCCACCCCGCGCCGGGGGTGGTGCTGGCTACACCCCCGGGACGGGGGCCGGGGCCCGTGACCGATCATGGCTGTGCATCGCACACTTGGTGCGTCGCCCGAGGTCCGGGCGGTGAGCGAGACAACCTGGGGGCATGGGATGAGGATCGGGCGCGCACTGGTGGCCGCCGCACGGGGCCTGGTGCTGGCGCTGATGACGCAGCTGTGCTCGATCTTGCTGTCCGTCTTCACGCTGCTGTCGATCGCGCTGATACCGGTCGGGCTGGGCGTCGTCACCACCCCCTACGTGGTCACCACACTGCGCAAGTACGCCGACTACCGGCGGAGGTTGGCCGACCGGTGGGGCGGGGTGCCTATCGACCGGCCGTACCGCCCGATCCCCGCGGACCTGCGCGGCGGGCTCCTCGGCCAGGCGGACCGCTGCGCCTGGCTGCTGAAGGACCGTGCCACCTGGCGCGACCTGCTGTGGCTTCAGATCGACATCACGGCCGGGTGCCTGACGGCGATCCTGCCGCCCGGACTGATCGCCGAGGGACTCTTCGGCCATGTGCTGGCCGCCGGAGTGTGGGAGCCGATCTTCCGCGCCGACGGCACCTACTGGTACGCCTTCGTCCCCGTCGACAGCCAGAACACGGCGTTCCTCGCGGCAGGTCTGGGCACCGTGTGGATCGCCCTGATGCTGGCCTTCGGCCCGGCGATACTGCGCGCCCACTTCCGGATGACGCGGGTCTTCCTGGCGCCCACCCCGCAGATGGCCCTGTCACGGCGCGTCGAGCAGCTCACCGTCTCCCGGCACGACGCGCTGGACACCTCGGCGGCGGAACTGCGGCGCATCGAGCGCGATCTGCACGACGGGGCGCAGGCGCGGCTGGTGGCTATGGGCATGAGCCTGGGCACGATCGAGGCCCTGGTCGAGAAGGACCCGGCCAAGGCGAAGAAGTTGCTGGCCGCCGCACGGGCGGACTCCGCCGAGGCGCTGAACGAACTGCGGGACCTGGTGCGCGGGATCCACCCACCGGTGCTGGCCGAACGCGGGCTGGGCGACGCGGTCCGCGCGCTGGCCCTGCGGATGCCGCTGCCGGTCGAGGTGGAGGTGGAACTGCCGGGCCGGGCCGCGGAGCCGGTGGAGTCGGCCGCGTACTTCGCGATCAGCGAGCTGCTGACGAACGCGGCGAAGCACTCCGGCGCCAAGCGGGTGTGGCTCGATGTGGCCTACGGAGACGGGGCGTTGCGGATCGCGGTCACCGACAACGGGCAGGGCGGCGCGGACGCCGCGGCGGGTTCGGGGCTGCGCGGTCTGGAGCGGCGGCTTGCCGCGTTCGACGGGCTGCTGGCGGTCAGCAGCCCGGCGGGCGGCCCGACGATGGTGACGCTGGAGATTCCTTGCACCCTCTCCGGGACGGCGGAGCACCCCCTGGGCGCGCCCCCGGACGGAGTCGCCGGCAGGTGACCGCAAGGGCCCGCACGACGGCACGGAGGGCGGGCGGCGAGGCGTAGTCGCAGGTGGCGGACGCGGCGGAGACGGCGGAGGGTAGATTCGACGCCGTTCGGAGAAGACCCGTCCCTCGCTGTCCTCAAGCCGCCTACCGCCCCCGTGGAGTTGCCGTGCGCGTTGTCCTCGCCGAAGACCTCTTCCTGCTGAGAGACGGTCTGGTGCGGATGCTGGAGGCGTACGACTTCGAGATCGCGGCGGCCGTGGAGAGCGGCCCGGAACTCAGCCGGGCGCTGGCCGAGCTGCGGCCGGACGTCGCCGTCGTCGACGTCCGGCTGCCGCCCTCCTTCACCGACGAGGGACTGCAGTGCGCGCTGGCCGCCCGCCGCGCCACCCCGGGGCTGCCGGTGCTGGTGCTCTCCCAGCATGTGGAGCAGTTGTACGCACGGGAGTTGCTGGCGGACGGCAGCGGCGGGGTGGGCTACCTCCTCAAGGACCGGGTGTTCGACACCGACCAGTTCATCGACGCGGTACGGCGGGTGGCCGCGGGCGGCACGGCGATGGATCCGCAGGTGATCTCCCAGCTGCTCACGCGCCGCGCCCAGGACACCCCGATGGGGAAGCTGACACCGCGGGAGCGGGAGGTGATGGAGCTGATGGCCCAGGGGAGGTCCAACACCGCCATCGCCGCCCAGCTGTTCATCACCGAGCGTGCGGTCGCCAAGCACACCTCGAACATCTTCGGCAAGCTCGGCCTGCCGCCCTCCGACGACGACAACCGCCGCGTGCTGGCCGTGCTGGCCTACCTCGACCGGTAAGACGCCTGCTTGGCCGCCCGCCACTGGGGCGCGAGCACCGACCAGATCTCCTCGTCGTGCCGCTTCCCCCGGTACAGGTGGCTCTCCCGCAGCACGCCGTCCCTGGTCATGCCGAGCCGCCGGGCCACGGCGATGCTGGGCTCGTTCTCCGCGGCCACCCACCACTCCACGCGGTGGATGCCCCGCTCCTCGACGGCCCAGTCGATGAGCACCCGCACGGCCCGGGTCACCAGCCCCCTGCCGACCGCTGACGGCTCCAGCCAGCAACCCGCCTCGGCGGTGCCCTGCTTGACGTCCATCGTCCGGAGGATGACGGCGCCGACCAGCCCGCCGTCCGCCCAAATGCCGTGGATCCGCCCGCTGTCGTGCGCGGTCTTCTCCGCGTACGCCCGGAGGAACGCCCGGCTCGACTCCAGGTCGGTGACGACGTCGGGGAGGCCGTTGTACTGCCCGATGAACTCCCGTCCCCGGTCGATGTGGGCCAGGAACTCCTCGGCCTGCCAGGGCTCCAGCGGGCGCAGCTCGGCGCCGTCGTCCCCCAGGGATATCGCGTACATCGTCACCTTCCACGGTCGGAACCAGTGCGTATCGGCGGAAGGATCCTCGCACGCCCCGTCCGGCACCGCGGTGCACGCCCGGCGCCCGATGCCCAGCGCCCGATGCCCAGCGCCCGATGCCCATCGCCCGATGCCCATCGCCCGGTGCCCAGCGCGCAGAGCCGGCGCCCGGTGCCCGATGGCCCGGCTCGCCCCCGGCCCCGGTTGCGCCGGGCGTTCCCGGGTACCCGGGAGGGCGTGATGCCTTCTCGTCTGCGAGGGAGGAGCCGATGGATCATTCGCGTGTCCCCGTGCTGGAGGCTCTGCGGGACTTCCGGCGCCGTGGTGACGTCGTCTACGGGCCACCGGGGCACAAGCAGGGGCGGGGAGCCGACCCACGGGTGGTGGAGATCCTGGGAGAGGGGGTCTTCGCCTCCGACGTGCTGATGCTCAACGGCCTGGACGACCGGCGCGAGTCACAGGGCGTCCTGGACCAGGCCCAGGAGCTGATGGCGGACGCGGTCGGCGCGGAGCGGGCGTTCTTCTCCACCTGCGGCAGCTCCCTGTCGGTGAAGACGGCGATGCTGGCGGTGGCCGGGCCGGGCGAGAAGCTCCTCCTCTCCCGCAACGCGCACAAGTCGGTGATCGCCGCGGTGATCGTCAACGGGGTCCAGCCCGTCTGGGTGCACCCCAAGTTCGACGCCGAACGGCACCTCGCCCATCCCCCGGAACCGGACGACGCGCGCAGTGCCCTGCGGGCGCACCCCGACGCCAAGGGGATGCTGCTGATCACGCCGACCGACTGGGGTTCGTGCGCCGACATCCAGGGCGTCGCCGACGTCTGCCACCGGTACGACATCCCACTGATCGTCGACGAGGCATGGGGCGCGCACCTGCCGTTCCACCCCGAGCTGCCGGCCTGGGGCATGGACGCGGACGCCGACCTGGTCGTCACCAGTGTCCACAAGATGGGCGGCGCCATCGAGCAGAGCTCGGTCTTCCACCTCCAGGGCGACCGGATCTCGGCGAACGTCCTCAAGCAGCGGGAGGACCTGCTCGGCACCACCAGCTCGTCGTCGCTGGTGTACGCCGCTCTCGACGGGTGGCGCCGCCACATGGTGGAGCAGGGCCATGACCTCCTCCAGACCGCGCTGCGCCGTTCCGCCCGCATCCGGGAGGCGATCGCCGGCATGACGGGGCTGCGCCTCCTCGACCAGGAAGTGGTGCACGCCGGCCTCACCGCGGAGCTGGACCCGCTGAAGATCACCGTCGATGTGCGGGAGCTGGGGATCAGCGGGATGCAGGCGGCCGAATGGCTGCGCGACAACTGCCAGGTGGACGTCGGCTCGTCCGACACCTGCCGGATCAGCGGCCAGATCACGCACGCGGACGACGACCGCACCGAGGGCCTGTTCGTCGACTCCCTGCGCCGGCTGGCCGACCACGCCGGCTCGATCGCGCCGCGCCCCGCGGTGCGCCTCCCCGAGGTGGGCGAACTGGAGCTGGAGCAGGCCGTGCTGCCGCGCGAGGCCTTCTTCGCCGAGGCCGAACACGTCCCGGCCCGCCAGGCGGTGGGGCGCGTCGCCGCGGAGCTGCTCACCCCTTATCCGCCCGGAGTGCCGGTCGTGGCCCCGGGCGAGGTCATCACCGAGGCCGTCGTGGACTACCTGCTGACCGGCGCCGCGGCCGGCATGCTCATCCCGGACGCCTCCGACCGGACGGCGCGGACCCTGCGGGTGACCCGGCGCAGCGGCTGACGCCCGGCGCCCGGCCGAGCTCCCGCCACCGTTGTCTTCGCTCGGCGCCGAGCCGCGCACTCGGCCGCGGACACCCCCTTAGAGCACGTCGCTGGCGGAGTCCGCTGATCTGCGGCGCGCGGCGCGCGCGGCGGGGATGACGGAGACGGCGACCGCTCCGGTGACCGCGGCGGCGCCGACCAGCAGCAGGACTCCCGGCGGCGGTGGCTGGGCGATGCCCGCGCCGATGCCGCTGGTGCGGCCCTGGAGGTCGATCAGCCAGGCGGAGGCGAAGACTCCGAGGGACGTGCCGAGGACGGCCGCGGCCGCCGCGACGAAGCCGGTGGCGGCCACGATGACCGCCGTGATCTGGCGCGGGGTCAGTCCGATGGCGCGCAGCGCGAGCAGGTCGCGGCCGCGGTCGCGCACCCCGGCGCCGATCGTCGTCGACAGCTCGGCCAGGCCGATCAGCGCCAGGACCGCGACCAGGCCGACGGTGACCCCGCGCACGGCGGACAGCCGGTCGGCCGGGTTGGGGATCTCGCGGACCTCGATCCGCCCGCCCGAGGCGTCGGCCAGGGCCTCGCGTACGGCCGCCGGGTCGGCGCCGCGGTCCAGCACCAGGTGGTAGAAGTCCGGCCGGGGGGCGGTGCCGCCGTCGCGCAGGGTGTCCAGGGTCGTGGAGATCACCCGGCCGCCGTCCGCCGGTTCGATGCTGCGCCCGACGATGTGCAGCACGTGCGGTCGTCCGCTGACGGTCATCCGCACCCAGTCGCCGACCGTCACGTCCAGCAGGTCGAGCAGGCCCTGCCCGGCGACGGCCTCGTCCGGTCCGCGGGCGGGCCTCCCCTCGGCCACGGAGAAGGGGTAGCGGGCCCGGTCGGTGCCCAGCGCGCGCAGGGTGATCGTCCCGGTCTGGCCGGGGACCAGCGCCTGCACCTCGGCGCCGGGGTAGGCGGTGGCGTCGGGGCGCGCGGCCAGCACCTGGCGCAGCTCGCGGTCGCCGAGGCCGTCGGCGCGGGCGGTGAGCGCGGCGGGCAGCCCGACCTTCTCGGGATGGGACTCGAAGCGGTCCAGGGTGGCCCAGGCGCCCAGCGCGACGGTGATCAGCAGCAGCGGCACGGCGAGCCGTCCCACCGCCGTCGCCGAGCGCAGCGGCCGGTGGAAGGCGCCGCGCCAGCCGAGCACCAGGGCGGGCGGGACGCGCAGGCCCAGCGCCCGGCGGGCGGTGCCGGACATCCGGCGGCTTGGCGCGAGGGCGGCACGGGCGACCGGCACCGGCGGCACCCGGCCGGCCCGCCAGGCGGCCAGGCAGGTCGCCGTGGCGATGAAGACCAGCGCGCCCGCGGGGATGAGGTACGGCAGCCAGGTGTGCTCGGGCATTTCCCGCCACAGCGCCATGGCCTCCCCGATCCTGCCGGGGATGCGGGTGCCGAGCGTCTCGGTGAGCACGGTGCCGAGCGCGACGCCCAGCAGGGCCAGGCCCAGGTGCTGGGCGAGGAACATCCGGACGACCTGGCCGGGGGTGAATCCGATGGCCTTGAGGATGGCGATGTCCCGCAGGTGGCCGCGGACCCGGGTGCTGATGGCGCCGCCGACGGCGAGCGCGGCGGCGAGGAGCGCGGCGAGCCCGAAGAGGCCGAGCAGACGTCCCAGCAGCTGGTCGTCCCCTTCCGCCGCGGACTTGGCCTGCCGCCAGGTGGAGACCCCGCTGATCCGGCCGGCGCCGAGTTCGGTGACCGCGCGCTGCACCACGAAGTCGGTGTCCCGCGCGTCGGTCAGCCGCAGTCCGATGGTCTGGCCGCGGTGGTCGCGGTCCACGTCGGCGGCGGAGAGGGTGGCCGGGAGCACCCAGGCGACGCCGGGGGTCTCACCGACGCGGTACTGCGCCTCGGCGGTGTCCGCGATGCCGACCACGCGCAGCGGCGCCGCGAAGCCGCGCAGCGTGACCGAGTCCCCGGGGTCGGCCCACAGCGCCCGGGCCAGCGAGCGCTCCAGCACGATGCCGCCACCGCGTCCGCCGCCATGTTCGCCGTCCCGGCCGTCGTCCCGGCCGTCGTCGGTGGCGTCGTCGGTGCCGGCTTCGAGCCAGCGGCCGGAGCCGACCTGCGGGGCGGCCGTGGCGGGCGGCTCGGTCACCGCGCGCACCTCCAGCGCCGCCTTCGCGCCACCCGCCTCGGGTGCCGCGGTGGTGCGCACCGTGCGGTACGGGCCGGAGGCGGCCTGGACCTCGTCCAGACCGCCGAGGGTGCCGGCGGGCGCGTCGGCCTTGGTGTGGATCCACACATGCGCGCCGGAGGACCGGGTGAAGACCCGCTGCCAGGGGTCGGCCGCGTAACCCAGCAGGGCGCCGGCCAGCAGCAGCGAGACGGTGACCCCGGCGGTGGCGAGGACGAGGAAGAGGCCCGCGCCGCGGTGTGCGCGCAGGTCGGCGTGTGCCCAGCGCACCGTGGCCCACACGCCGGTCAGCCCTTCAGCCTGAGTACGCCGGAGACTCCGGTCGCGCGCCGGTCCCGGCCGTCGTCCAGGGTCGCGTCGTCGACGATCCGGCCGTCGAAGAAGCTGATCACCCGGTCCGCCGCGCTGGCGATCCGGGCGTCGTGGGTGACGAGCAGGATGGTCTGGCCGCGCTGGTGGAAGCGGGAGAGCAGCCGCAGCACCTCGCGGGTGCCCTTGCTGTCGAGGCTGCCGGTGGGCTCGTCGGCAAGCAGCAGGCTGGGGGTGTTGACCAGGGCGCGGGCCAGGGCGACGCGCTGCTGCTCACCGCCGGACAGCTCGCTCGGTGTGCTGTTGCCCTTGCCCTCCAGGCCCAGCTCGGCGAGGAGCTCCTCGCGGGCGGCCCGGGCCTGCCGCGGGGAGCTGCCGGCCAGCAGGGCGGGCAGTTCGACGTTGTCGGCGACGGTGAGGTTGGAGACCAGGTTGAAGAACTGGAAGACGATCCCGATGTGCTTGCGGCGCAGCACGGCCCAGCGCGCCTCGCTGCAGGTGTCGACCTGCCGGCCGTCGAGCCAGATGGAGCCGCTGTCCGGGCGGTCCAGGCCGCCCAGCAGGTGCAGCAGGGTGGACTTACCCGCGCCGGAGGGTCCGGTGACGGCGACGAACTCACCGCGCTCGACGTGCAGGTCCACGCCGCGCACCGCGTGGACCGGGGCGGCGCCTTCCGGCCGGTGGCTCTTGACCAGGCCCTCGGCCCGCACGATGGCGCCGCGCGGCTGCTCGCTCACTCCAGTTCCTCCTGACAGCGCTCCAACCAGTCGAGGTCCGCCTGAAGGTGCAGCATGGCGCCTTCGATCAGCAGCTGCGCGACCCGGTTGTCCCGGTCCTCTACCGCTGACAGCTTCGACAGGTCACGCATGGTGTTGAGGTAGTGGCGGCGCTGCTTGTTGATCAGGGCGATCTGGTCGGCGGCCCCGGTGCGGGCGGCGAGGGCGAGCTTCATGAAGAACTCGTCCCGCACCCGCGGCTCGGCGGTCGGCTCCTCGAACCAGACGTCCACCGTCTCGCGCCCCGCGTCGGTGATGCGGTAGATGCGCTTGTTCGGGCGGTCCGACTGCTCGATGTCCTCGCCCTCGATCAGACCGGCTTTCTCCAGTCTGCCCAGAGTGACGTAGATCTGGCCGACGTTCGGCTGAGGGTACGCTGCGCCCAGGAGCTTCTCAAGGGCCTGCTTGAGTTCGTAACCGTGTGCGGGTCCGCTCGCCAACAGCGCCAGGAGTGGCAGCCGCACGATCTCCCTCTTCCCCGCAGCCCTATATGACGGTTAGCTGTCCTCGTCCGGCTGTGAGCCGGATCGCCCTCGTATCTTCCAGCACCATCTAGTATCGCGCATGCCTAACCGGTATACAGGGGGGCTGGACGCCGGTTCGCCACGAGCGAGCGGAAGGGCGCGCCGGAAGTGTGCGAGGAGGAACCTATGCGGTGGAAGCGTGCCGCGGGTAGGGCCCTCCTGGTGTGTGTCCTGCTGCTCGCGGGATACACCGGCATCGAGGCGCGGGCCGCGCGGCCGGCGGCGGACGCCGCGGGCCGGGGCCCGATCACGCTGGTGACCGGCGGCGACCTCACCGGCTATCTGCGCGGGATCCTGGACGGCTGGAACCGGACCCATCCTCGCGAGAAGGTGACACTGGTCGAGCTGCCGGACTCCGCCGACGAGGTGCGGGCGCAGATGGTCAGCGAGCTGCGGTCCGGCAGTGACCGCTTCGACGTGCTCAACATCGACGTGGCGTGGACCTCGGAGTTCGCCGCGGCGGGCTGGATCGCGCCGGTGGACGGCACCCGATTCCCCCTGCACCGCTTCCTGCCACCGGTGGTCGGCACCGCCACCTTCGGCGGGCGGCTGTACGCGGTGCCGTACGTGACCAACGCCGGGCTGCTCTACTACCGCAAGGACGTACTGGACCGGGAGGGCGAGCGCCCGCCGCGCACCTGGGCCGAGTTGGAGCGGCTGGCGAGGACCGTGGCGCCCGAGTACGGCATGGACGGGTACGCCGGGCAGTTCCTGCCGTACGAGGGGCTGACCGCCAATGTCGTGGAGGCGGTGCAGTCGGCCGGCGGGACGGTGCTCGGCGACGAGGGCGCGCGGGTCACGGTGGACTCCCCCGCCGCCCGCCGGGGACTGGACTTCCTCGTCCGGGGGCTGCGCGAGGGGTGGATTCCCAAGCGGGCGCTGTCCTTCAAGGAGGAGGAGTCCCGCGCCGCGTTCCAAGACGGTGAGCTGCTGTTCCTGCGCAACTGGCCGTACGCGTACGCGCTGGCCGGTGCGCGCGGCTCGGCGGTGGCGGGGAAGTTCGGCGCCGTGCCGCTGCCGGGGCCGGACGGGCCGGGTTCCAGTGTGCTGGGCGGCTCCAACCTCGCGGTGAACGCGCACTCGCGGCACCGGACCTCGGCCACCGAGCTGATGGCGTACCTGACCAGCGAACCGGTCCAGCGGCGGGTGCTCACCGAGGGGTCGCTGCCGCCGGTGTGGGCGGAGCTGTACTCCGAGCCGGCGCTGGTGCGGCGGTTCCCCTACCTCCCGACGCTGAAAAGCAGCCTTCTGGCGGCCAGGCCGCGGCCCAAGAGCCCCCGGTACGACCAGGTGAGCCTGGCGGTGCAGGCCGTGGCCCATGACGCGCTGGCCGGGCGGGAGAGCACCCCGGCGGCCGTGGCGCGGCTGACGCGCGAGCTGCGCGCCATCGTCAGCCGCGGCTGAACGTTCCCCACCTCTCGCTAGTTACCTGTTAAGTAGCCAAGCGCCTTTCGGCGCCCTGCCAATCCTCCTTTAAACCGGACAAATGGGTTCGGTTTTTGTCAGTTTCGTTGACACCCAAATGACACGGCTACTTAACATGCATGCATAACAGCGACCGGGCGTGTCCTCCGTGACGCGCCATGCAAGAACGGTTCACCGCAGATGCTCACAGCGACGATTGGGAACGGCGCCCCGGCCGACCCCGCGTCTGACGCCTCCGCCGCGCGGCACTCCTCCGCCTCCACCGCCCAGCGATGGTGGCGGGACGCGGTCATCTACCAGGTCTACGTCCGCAGCTTCCTCGACAGCACCGGTGACGGAATCGGCGACCTGGCCGGCGTCCGCACCGGACTGCCGTATCTGAAGAAGCTCGGGGTGGACGGCATCTGGCTCAGCCCCTTCTACCCCTCCCCGCAGCATGACCACGGCTACGACGTCGCCGACTACTGCGGCGTGGACCCGGTCTACGGCGACCTCGCCGAGTTCGACGGCCTGGTGGCCGACGCCCACCGGCTGGGCCTGAAGGTGCTCCTCGACATCGTCCCCAACCACTGCTCCAGCGAGCACCCCTGGTTCCGGGCGGCGCTGGCGGACCGCCCGGGCGGGCCGGCCCGCTCGCTCTTCCACTTCGCCGACGGCCGCGGCCCGGGCGGGACGCTGCCGCCCAACAACTGGCGGGCCATGTTCGGCGGCCCCGCCTGGTCCCGGGTCACCGAGCCGGACGGCACGCCCGGCCAGTGGTACCTGCACATGTTCACCCCCGAGCAGCCCGACCTGAACTGGCGTGACCCGGCCGTGGGCCGCCACTTCGAGCAGGTGCTGCGCTTCTGGCTGGACCGTGGCGTCGACGGCTTCCGCATCGACGTGGCGGCGGGCCTGTACAAGCACCCCGAACTGCCCGACTCCCCCGACCCCGAGGCGGACGAGCGGACCCGGGACTCGGTCAACCCGCTGGCCTGGAACCAGCCGGAGGTGCACCAGGTGTGGCGCGAGTGGCGGGCGCTGTGCGAGGAGTACACCGCGCGGGACGGCCGGGACCGGCTGCTGGTCGGCGAGGTCTCCGTCCGCACCCCCGCCGAGCAGGCCGCCTACGTCCGCCCGGACGAGCTGCACCAGGCGTTCTTCTTCCACCTGCTGACCGCCCGCTGGGACGTCGACACCTTCCGCACGGTCATCTCCGAGGCGCTGGAGGACATCGCGGGCACCGGCTCCACCGTCACCTGGGTGCTCAACAACCACGACCAGGTCAGGACCGTCACCCGCTACGCGACCGAGCCCAGTGGCAAGGCCGGGGGCACTCTCCCTGGCTTCGCCGGGGGCACCCCCACCCAGACGGAGTCTGGGGGAGGCCTCGGCCCGGCGCGGGCCCGCGCGGCGGCGCTGCTGATGCTGGCCCTGCCCGGTGCCGCCTACGTCTACCAGGGCGAGGAGCTGGGCCTGCCCGAGGTGCTGGACCTGCCCGACGAGGTCCTCACCGACCCGATCTTCCACCGCACCGGCAGCCGGCAGCACATACGGGACGGCTGCCGGGTCCCGCTGCCGTGGTCCGGGCACGCCTCGCCGTTCGGCTTCAGCACCGCCACCGAGGGGGTGCGGCCGTGGTTGCCGCAGCCCGAGTGGTTCGCCGAGCACGCCAGCGACCGCGCGCTGGCCGACACCCGCTCCTTCTGGCACCTGTACCGCGAGGGTCTGCAACTGCGCCGCAGCCTGCCCCAGCTCGGCGAGGGCACCCTCCGCTGGCTCGCCTCGCCGCCGCAGGTGCTGGCCTTCGTCCGCGGCGACGGCCTGGTCTGCGCGATCAACTTCGGCACCGAGCCGGTCCCCGCCCCCGTACCCGGCATCCCCCTGCTGGCCAGCGGCGACTGCCGCGCCGGCACCCTCCCCGGCTCCACCGCCGCCTGGTGGATGACCGGTTCCTAGCCGGTGTCCGTCCCACCCCGCACCCCCAACGCCCGATCGAAGGGAACCGACATGAGACACCTCACGGCACCACGCACACGACGTATACGTACCGCCGCGGCCTGCACCGCCGCGCTCGGCCTCGCCCTGACCGCGACCGCGTGCGGCGGCGACAGCGGCGGCTCCGGCAGCGGCGACCAGAAGCTCAAGGGCGAGTCGGTGACCGTCGCCGGAGTGTGGACCGGCGTGGAGCAGAAGAACTTCAAGAAGGTGCTGGACGCCTTCTCGGAGAAGACCGGCGCCAAGACCACCTTCGTCTCCACCGGCGACAACGTCTCCACCGTCATCGGCAGCAAGATCGAGGGCGGCAACGCCCCGGACGTGGTGATGGTGCCGCAGGTCGGCGTCCTGCGGCAGTTCGCCGAGAACAAGTGGCTGGAGCCGCTGTCGAAGGAGATCGCCTCCAGCGCCGGGATCAACTTCGCCCCGGTGTGGAAGGAGTACGGCACGGTCGACGGCACCTACTACGGCCTGTACTTCAAGGCGTCCCACAAGTCGACGGTCTGGTACAGCCCGGAAGCCTTCGAACAGGCCGGCGTCAAGCCCGTCAAGACCTACAAGGACCTGCTCAAGACGGGGCGGACCCTCTCCGACTCGGGCGTCCCGGCCTTCTCGGTCGCCGGTGAGGCCGGCTGGCCGCTCACCGACTGGTTCGAGAACATCTACCTCTCCCAGGCCGGCCCGGAGAACTACGACAAGCTGGCCGCCCACAAGATCCCCTGGACCCACCCCACCGTGGTGAAGGCGCTCACCACACTCGGCGAGCTGTTCGGGGACAAGGACCTGGTCGCCGGGGGCGGGAAGGGCGCGCTGCGCACCGACTTCCCCGAGTCCGTCGAGCAGGTCTTCGGCCCCGAGCCCGCGGCCGGCATGGTCTACGAAGGCGACTTCGTCGGCGGGCTGGTCACCGACCAGCTGGACAAGAAGGTCGGCCAGGACGCCAAGTTCTTCCCCTTCCCCTCGGTCGACGGCGGCCCGGCCCCGGTGGTCAGCGGCGGTGACGCCGCCGTGGTACTCAAGGCCGGCAAGAACCGGAAGGCCGCCATGGAGCTGGTGAAGTTCCTCGCCTCCCCCGAGGCGGCCGGGATCTGGGCCGAGTCCGGTGGGTTCATCTCCCCCAACTCCCAGCTGAACCTCTCCCGTTACGGGGACGACACCACCCGGCAGACGGCCAAGTCGCTGACCGAGGCGGGGGACTCGGTGCGCTTCGACATGTCCGACCAGGCCCCGGCCGCGTTCGGCGGCACCCAGGGCGCGGGCGAGTGGAAGCTCCTCCAGGACTTCCTGCGCGACCCGTCCGACCCGAAGGCCACGGCCCGCGCGCTGGAAGCCGCGGCGGTCAAGGCCTACCGATAGTTAAGGACTGCGCGCCCCGATGACTGTGACCACCCCCCAGGTGCCGCCCGCGAAGGCGGGCGGCACCCCGCCCGACGCCACCGGCGCCGACCGCCGTCCAGGCGGGCGACGCTCCCCCGATCCCCGGCGGCGCGCCGCCGGCCGGCGCAGGCTCATCGCCGCGCTGTTCCTGCTGCCCGCGCTGCTCCTGCTCGGCGCCCTGGTCGCGTACCCGATCGTCTTCTCGGTCGGGCGCAGCCTCTTCGACGCCTCGGGAGAGAAGTTCGTCGGCACCGACAACTACGCGGAGATCTTCCGCGACCCGGCGACGCTCAAGGCCATCCGCAACAGCGCCATCTGGGTGGTGTTCGCCCCGGCGCTGCTCACCGGACTGGGGCTGATCCTCGCCGTGCTGACCGAGAAGGTGCGCTGGAAGACCGCCTTCAAACTGCTGATGTTCATGCCGATGGCGATCTCCTTCCTCGCCGCGGGGATCATCTTCCGCCTCGCCTACGAGCAGGACCCGGAGCGCGGGGTGCTCAACGCGGTGGCGGTCGGCATCCACGACAGCTTCCAGGAGACCTCCGCCTACCCCACCGCCAAGGCCCGTTTCGGCGACAGGCTGCTGGACAAGGGGGACGGCGGCTCGTACCGCACGGCGCATCCCAGCCGCCTCACCGGCACGGCCGGGCAGACGGTCAACCTCGGCCTGGTCGGTGTGCCGGCCAAGGAGCTGCCCGCCGAGGCGAAGCCGGCGGCCGGGGCCGCGGCGGCCCCGGCCGCCGCCGGGGAGTTGCGCGGCGCGGTCTACCTCGACTTCACCCTCGGCGGGGGCGGCAAGCCGGGCCGCGTCGATCCCACCGAGCGGGGCCTGCCGAAGATGGCGGTGGAGGCGGTCGACGCCGGCGGGAAGGTCGTGGGGAAGGCCACGACCGGAGCGGACGGCGGCTACCGGTTCACCGGTCTGGAGCCGGGGTCGTACACCGTGCGGCTTCCCGGGCAGAACTTCGCGCCGCCGTACGAGGGGATCTCCTGGCTCGGCCCCGCCCTGATCACCCCGGTCATCATCGGCGCGTACATGTGGATCTGGACCGGTTTCGCCATGGTCCTCATCGGCGCCGGGCTCTCCGCGATGCCACGGGATGTGCTGGAGGCCGCCCGGATGGACGGTGCCAGCGAGTGGCAGATCTTCCGGAAGATCACCGTCCCGCTCCTCGGGCCGGTCCTCGGCGTGGTCTTCGTGACCATGGTGATCAACGTGATGAAGGTCTTCGACCTCGTCTACATCATCGCCCCCGGCCCGGTGCAGCAGGACGCCAACGTCCTGGCCATGCAGATGTGGCTGGTCTCCTTCGGCGGCGGCAACAACCAGGGACTGGGCAGCGCACTCGGCGTACTGCTGCTGCTCCTGGTGATCCCCGCGATGGTCCTCAACATCCGACGCTTCCGCAGGAGTCAGTCATGACGCCGACGCCGACCGCATCCCGCCCGTCCGCCGCCCCCGGGCGGCCGGCCGCCCGGCTGACCAAGCGGCTCAGCGGCGGGCTGGTCCAGATCTTCCTGCTGGTCATCGGGGTGGTCTGGGTCACCCCCGTCGCCGGGCTCTTCTTCTCCTCGCTGCGCACCGAGGAGGAGAACGCGACCAGCGGCTGGTGGACCGCGCTCACCTCGCCCGGGAAGCTCTCCATCGACAACTACACCGAGCTGCTGAAGAACTCCGGCATCACGCAGGCGTTCTGGAACACCCTGCTGATCTCGGTGCCGACCACGGTCGCGGTGGTGGTGATCGCCGCCCTGGCCGGATACGCCTTCGCCTGGCTGGAGTTCCCCGGCCGGGACTGGGTCTTCCTGCTGGTGGTCGCGCTGCTGGTGGTGCCGATCCAGATCGGCCTGCTGCCGGTGGCCAAGATGTTCGGCGCGCTGGGCCTGTTCGGCACCATCCCCGGTGTGGTGCTCTTCCATGTCGCCTACGGCCTGCCGTTCGCCATCTTCCTGCTGCGCAACTACTTCGCGGAGATCCCCAGGGAGATGCTGGAGGCCGCCCGGATGGACGGCGGCGGGGAGTGGCGGATCTTCTCCCAGCTGGTGCTGCCGCTGGGGCGGCCCGCCATCGCGAGCCTGGCGATCTTCCAGTTCCTGTGGGTGTGGAACGACATGCTGGTCGCGCTGATCTTCGCGGACAGCGAGTCGCAGCCGCTGACCGTGGCCCTGCAGTCGGAGATGCGGCAGTTCGGCAGCAACATCGGAGTGCTGGCGCCCGGCGCCTTCCTCTCCCTCGTCGTGCCGCTCATCGTGTTCTTCGCCTTCCAGCGGCACTTCGTCCAGGGCGTGATGGCCGGGTCGGTGAAGTGAGCCGGCTCCGCGCCGCACCCCGCCGACCGGGGGATGTCCCCGGTCGGCGGGGTGCGGCGGGACGGCGTCGAGCGCCTGGTCATCCCATGCTCTTGGCGCCGTCCAGGGCCTCGCGGATGATGTCGGCGTGGCCGGCGTGCTGCGCGGTCTCGGCGAGGATGTGCATCAGCACCCGGCGGGCGGACCACCGCGCGCCCGGCTCGAACCACGGGGCCTTCGGCAGCGGGTGGCCGGCGTCCAGGTCGGGGAGGACGGCGACCAGCTTGTCGGTACGGCGTGCCACCGCGTCGTACTCGGCCAGCACGCCGGCCAGCGTCTCACCCGGCAGCATGCGGAAGTCGTCTTTGCGTCGGGCCCAGTCGGCCTCGGTCATCTCGGTGAAGTCACCCATCGCCGAGGGGCCGTTCTCGATGAAGTCGACCCAGTTCCGCTCGGCCGCCGTGACGTGCTTGATCAGACCGCCCAGGCACAGTTCGCTCACGGTGGTCCGCAGGCCGGCCTGCTCGTCGGTGATGTCCCGGGTGGTCAGGCGCAGGAACTGCCGGTGCTTGGCCAGCATCGCCAGCAGGTCGGCGCGCTCGCCGGTGGCCGCGGGCGCCTCGGCAAGGTTGCCGGTGGTCAGCTCGTTGGCAGTCATCTCTCCGCCTTCCGTTGTTACTTCTCCGTCGGACAAGGAACACAGTAGAGGTCATAGCGGTCAGATTTTGACCTAAATCGCAAGTCACTGACACAACGGCGAGACATGGAAGCTACCGCCGCGTAACGTCGGATCAACACTGGCGTCGTCCCGAGACGGAGTCACTGCGATGGCGTCACCGGTCGAGACGTTCACCCGTCAGCCCTGGCACGAACTCCCCCCGGAACTGGGCGCGTTGATCCGTCCCCGGATCGAGGGGATCGTCGCCGAGATGGTCCAGGCGATCCGCGAGGAGGTCCCCGCGTACCGCCGCCCGCTCGACTCCGCCATCGGCCGCGACCTCAACGAGGCGATACGCCGGGCGCTGCGGCAGTTCGCGGAGCTGGCCGAGCACCCCGACAGCCCGCAGGCGCACCACATCCGCCACTTCCGGGAGCTGGGCCGCATCGAGTTCCTCAACGGCCGTACGACGGACGGACTCCAGGCCGCCTTCCGGGTCGGCGCCCGGGTGGGCAGCCGGCGGTACGCCGAGATCGCCCGGGAGGCGTCGCTCCCGCCCGAGGTGGTCGTCCCCCTGCACGAAGCGGTGCTGATCCACATCAACGCCCTGTCCAACGAGGCGGTGAAGGGCTTCCGCGCGGCGCAGCTGCGTTTGGAGGGCGAGGCGAAGCGCGCCCGCCGGGCCCTGGCGGAGCGGCTCCTGGAACAGCCCCGAGGCCAGGAGCGCCCGCCGCTGGAGCCGCTGGCCGAGCGTGCCCGGTGGCCGCTGCCGCGCACGGTGGTGTGCGTGGTGGTCCGGTCGGCCGGCCGGTTCTCGGTTCCGGGCGCGGACACCGAACTGCTCACCGTCATCCGCGGGAACGACGCGGTACTGGTCGTCCCCGACCCGGAGACGAGCGGAGTGCTCGACCGGGTGCGGAGCGCCGCCCGGGGCCGCCGCACCGTGGTCGGCCCGGCCGTCGCCGCGCACGAGGCCTGGCTCTCCCTGCAATGCGCCCTCCTCGCCCTCGACCACCATGCGAAGCCGCCGACGGGGGTCGCGCCCGGCGAGGGCTTGTTCCTTCGCGTCGACGAGGAACTGGCCGACCTCCATCTGCTCCGGGGCGCGCCCATCGGCAAGCTGCTCGGCCGGCGGGTGCTGGGTGCCTTCGCGGACATGCCGCGCGGCAAGGCCGTCCGGCTCGCCGAGACCCTGGACGCCCTGCTGATGTCCTGGGGCCGCACCGCGCCCGAGGTGGCCCAGGCCCTGGGCATTCATCCGCAGACGGCCCGGAAGCGCCTGCGCCAGCTCGACGCGCTCTTCGGCGACCGGCTCACCGATCCCCGCTTCCGGTTCGAAGCCCTGCTGGCCTTGCGCACGCACGCGCTGCTGCGACGGTGAACCGCCGGCTCAGGCAGTCGCGAGCAAGGTGGTGGCCAGGCCGTCGAGCATCGAGGTGAGCCCGAGCTCGAAGACCTCGTCCAGACGCAGTCGGTAGTCGCTGTCGCCGAAGGAGCCGATCACCCTGCTGAACGTGGGGTACGCGCCGGAGGCGACCAGGGCGGCGAAGGCGGCGGCCTGGGAGTCCATCGGGATTTCCGGGCAGGGATGGCGGAACGCCGCCAGGGCCGGTTCCGCGTCCACCACGAACGATGGTGCTGCAGACCACAAGACCACAGGGAGTGGACTGTCAGACCGACCCGTTAGCGTCTTGAACGACACGACAGCAGCGAACCGGAAAGGTAGGTGGGCCAGTTGATACGGGCATACAAGTTCCTGCTCAGGCCCACGGCCCGCCAGGAGCAGGCCCTCGGCAAGATGCTGCGGGATCACTGCTCCCTCTACAATGGGGCCTTGCAGGAACGCCGCGACGCCTACCGGCACAGTTCGAAGACGGGCATCAAGTACGGGGACCAGTCCGCGCAGCTCAAGGAGATCCGGGCGTTCGACCCGGAACGTCAGGGGCGTTGGTCGTTCTCCAGCCAGCAGGCGACGTTGCGCCGGTTGGACAAGGCGTTCCAAGACTTCTTCCGTCGCGTGAGGGCGGGGCTCACGCCCGGCTACCCGCGCTTCAAGGGTGTCGGCCACTTCGACACCGTCACGTTCCCGAAGGACGGGGACGGCTGCCGCTGGGACTCCACCCCGCACGATCGGCAGACCCGTGTTCGCCTGCAAGGCGTCGGGCACGTGCGTGTGCACCAGCACCGGCCGGTGCGCGGCCGGGTCAAGACGATCTCGGTGAAGCGGGAAGGACGCCGCTGGTACGTGGCGCTGTCCTGCGACGAGGTACCGGCCGAGCCGCTTCCCACAACGGGCAGCGTCGTGGGTATCGACATGGGCACGGTGCACTTCTTCACCGACTCCAACGGGGAGCACACCCTGAACCCGCGCTTCCTGGCGACGATGGCCGACGAGCTGACCGCCGCCCAACAGCACCTTGCGACGTTCCCGAAGCGCACGAAGCGCCGGACGAAGAAGCATCGGGCGGCGGCTCGGAAGGTCGTCAAGCTGCACGCCAAGATCCGGCGTCAGCGTCTCGACCACCACCACAAGCAGGCTCTCGCCCTGGTCCGCGAGCACGACGTGATTGGGCACGAGAAGCTGAACACGGCGGGCATGATCAGAAGCCCGCAACCGAAGCCCGACCCTGAGCGGGACGGCGCGTTCCTTCCGAACGGAGCCGCTGCCAAGGCCGGGCTCAACAAGAGTATCCTCGACGCGGGTTGGGGACTGTTCCTGGGAATCCTGGCGCAGAAGGCTGAGAGTGCCGCTCGCCGCGTGGTCCCGGTGGACGCCCGCAACACCTCCCGCACGTGCCCACCCGCCGCAGGCGGCTGCGGGCACGTCGCGAAGGAGAACCGCGTCACCCAAGCAAAGTTCGAGTGCGTCAAATGCGGCCTGGTGGAGAACGCCGACCGCGTAGGCGCGCTGAACGTCCTGCACAGGGCCGGGCTGGCCCTCTGCGCGGAGGCTTAGCCACCGACGCAGGAAGCCCCCTCGTTTACGGGCGGGGTGGAGTCACCCACTGGTCCTCGGAGAGCCCCGTGGGGCTCGCGGCCTGCACCCCCCGCTCCAGGTGGACCGCGGTTCCCTGGATGTGAGCGCACATCAGGACGTTGAGCATGGTCGCCGGATCGAGTCCGTGGCCGTCCGGGGCGCTGAGCATCCACTTCGAGTAGGCGATCAGGTGCGGCAGGGCGAGCGGGCGAGTCAGCGGTCCGATGTGCGGGAGCCATGGGTGTGCGCGGTGCACCGCCCAGAGGGAACGGGCCCCCAGCTCCAGGCGGCTCCGCCAGTCGGCGCCGGAGTCCGCGGGGTAGGCAGCCTGGCGCTGGTGGGCGGGTACATACTCGCCGACGAGCTCGGCAGGCGGGGGACGGCGACCACACCGCCGCCTTCGCCCGCTACGAGGCGCGCATGCGGCCGTTCGTCGAGCTGAATCAGGCACTTGCGGAGGAGAACACCGGCGGCATGCCCTCGGACGAGTCGATGGAGCGGGCGAAGAACGGTGTCTCGCTCGACCGGTGACGCCCTAGCTGCCCCCGTTGACGATCGCCCGCCGCACCGCGCCCGCCTCGACGTGCCACTTCTTGAGGATCCTCGTGTATTCGCCGCTGCCGATGAGGCGGTCGAGGGCTTCGCGCACGGCGTCGCGCAAGCCCGTATCGGCCTTGGCGACCGCGATGCCGTTGGGGAGGGGGTCGACCTGTTCGCCGGTGAGTTCGAGGGCGTCGCCGCCTGAGTGGGTGGCGGCCGCGTGGGCGGCGACCGGGAAGTCATCCAGGCAGGCCGAGGACCGGCCGTTGGCTACATCGTCACAGGCCTCGGCCGCTGATCCGAACAGCCGGAGCTTCACCTTCCTGGGACCTTTCCGGCTCAGCTCTTCCAGGTAATCCTGTCCGAGCGTGCCGCGCCGGGCGGCGACCGTTCTGCCGGACAGATCCCCGAGCTTGCCGATGCCCTCCGGATTGCCCTTGCGGACGACGAGCGAGAGGCCGGCCCGGAAGTAGTCGATCATGTCGACGCCGCTGCCCGTCTTGTTCCCCGTCTCCAGATCGATTCCCTCCTGACGGCTCTTGGTGTCCGTCATCGCCGACATGACCAGGTCGTAGAGGCCCGCGTTCAGGCCGGGGAGGAGGGCGTCGAAGGTGGTGCTCTGGAACCGGAAGCGCACCCCCAGTTCGCGACCGAGGGCGTCGGCGAGGTCGACGTCCACACCGGTGGGCTTACCGTCCTCGCGGAACTCCATGGGCGGGTAGGCGATGTCCGAGCCGACGGTGATGACGCCCCTGTCGCGTATCTCCTGCGGCAGTCGGCGGGAGGGCGCCCCGGGGGCCGAGGGGTTCTGGCTGGGCCTGGGACTGCCGGACGGCTTGGGGACGCCGCCGGGCTCGGCCCCGGTGTCACCGCCCCCGGCGCTCTCGCTGCCGCCCCCGCCGTCCGGCAGCAGCGCCCAGACCAGCGCTCCGCCCCCTGCTACGCCCCCGACGACAGACAGCGCGGCGAGCGCCCGGCGCCGACTCAGCCCCGGCGGGGCGGACCGCCCAGGGCCGTGCGCCAGTTGGACCGGGGTGAGGTCGTCCGGCCCCGGGGGCGGGGCGGGGCTGTACGGGGTCTGCGGTGGGGCGGTGTTGCCGGGCTCCTGCGGCGGCGTGGCGGGGGCGGATGCGTGGGATCGCTGCGGCGGGGTGGCGAGGGCGGGGCGGTAGGTGGCCTGCGGCGCGTCCGGGGACCTGGGGTCGCCGAGCCGCGCGGACAGGCGGCGGAGCTGTGCGGCGACCGGCTCCGGCAGCCATGCGCCGTACGGGCCGGGTGCGCCCACCCGCGCCATGAGGGCGGGCAGAGCGGGCCGCCGCCCCGGCTCCTTCGCCAGGCAGGCCGCCGCCAACTCCCGCAAGCCTGAAGGGAGTTCGTCGAGCCGCGGCTCCTCGTGCACGGTGCGGTACATGAGGACCTGCGGGTCGGCGCTCCCGAACGGGCCGCCGCCGGTCGCCGCGAAGACGACCACCCCGCCGAGCGCGAACACATCCGCCGCGCCCGTGACCTCCGGGCCCCTCATGACGAGCTGCTCGGGCGCCATGAACCCGGGGGTGCCGAGCGCGGTGCCGGTCGTCGTCAGGGCGGTGTCCGCCGCGGAGTGGGCGATGCCGAAGTCGATGACGCGCGGGCCCTCGGCGGTGAGCAGGATGTTCGAGGGCTTGAGGTCGCGGTGGACCAGGCCGTGCGCGTGCACCGCCGTCAGGGCTTGCAGCAGGCCCGCCGTCAGCAGCCGCACCGCGGGCTCGGGCAGCGGACCGCCGTCACGCACGGCGTCGGTCAGCGAGACGCCGGGCACGTAGTCGGTCGCCATCCAGGGCACGTCGTCGTGCGGCGCGGCGTCGACCACCGGCGCCACGAACGCCCCGCCCACCTGCTGGGCGGCGGCCACCTCACGGGCGAAACGCGTCCTGAAGCCCCGGTCGTCGGCGAGTTCGGAGCGCGCGGTCTTCACCGCCACCGTCCGCCCGTCCGCGCCGCGGCCGAGGTAGACCCGGCCCATGCCGCCGCCCCCGAGCAGCCCGATGATCCGGAACGGACCGATCTGCCGCGGATCGTCCTTCGCCAGCGGTCGCACCGATGCTCCCCCCGTACCAGCAGTGGTGTACGGCAGTATTCCGCACCCGCCCCGGCGACGCCGCCGGCCCGGGTTCGGGGCACCGCGAGCGGCCCCGGCCCCGAACCCGCCGCCTGTCGGGCGTCGGGCGCGGGGCCGGGGATGCGGCGGCTACGGTGACCTACGGGTCAGCTGTCCGTCGAGCGGACGGTGCTCATGATCTTCTTGATTTCGGCGGCGGTCAGCGCGTTCGGAACGCCCTGGTCCGCGTAGATCACCCAGCCGTGCATGGTGCCGTCGGGGAGCTTCTGAGCGATGCTGTGCACGACGGCCGTCGCCGGGACGCAGGGGCTCGGGCGGTAGGTGACGTTGACCTTGGCGGTCGCGGTGTAGCCGTCGATGCCGTTCTGCTTCCAGGGCTTGGCCTCGCTGACCTGGATCTTGGGCTTGTGGTCCGCGCCACCGAACGCGGCGAATCCCCAGTTGCCCGCCCAGTTGCGGGCGTTCTCCTGGAGCGTGCCGTCGGTGCCGCCGCCGGTGGTGCCCACCGTGGCGAGCTGTCCCTTGCCGGCCTCACCCAGCGGGGGGTTGACGCTGGAGGCGCAGCCACCCTCGCGGTAGTTGGAGACGCCGGTCATCACCACGATCGGCTTGCCGCTCTTGTCCGTGTAGGACAGGGAGACGTCCTGGTCAAAGACCTTCCACTTCTCGGCCTTGGTGGGCACGTCGTAGCGGAAGTGGTGCTCCTGCCGGGTCTGCGTCTGCCAGCCGGCGACCAGCGGCTGGTCGCCCGCGGGGCCCGACGGGGCGGAGGAGCCGGCCGCGTCCGGGGTAGCGGGCTGGGAGGAGCCGGCCGACGGCGCCTTCGACCCCGCGGGGGTGCCCTCGGAGCCGGTCGCGTCGGTGTCCTCGTTGCATCCGCTCACCGCGGCGAGGGCCAGGGCCACGCCGACGGCCGCGAACAGGGTCTTCTTCTTCCGGCGGGAGGGGGCCGGGGCGGACTGCTGGTCGTGCTGGTGGTGAAGGTCTTGCTGGGCATTCTTTGACCGAGACATGACCCACACTCTATGCAGAGCGTTTCCCGGCCCATTCGACAGGCCCCCGCGCTGCCGCAGATCTCCGGCCTGCGACGGAAATGTCCCGGACCTGTGACAGAGGGCAGGCCGCCGATGTGCGCATGTATCCCTCGTTGGTACCTTCCCTCCGTCCAAGGGGACATGGCCGAAAATGGCCGTCTTGAGTGGGGGGAACAACCACATGCATGCGAAGCGGTTCAGATACGTCGTCGGTCTTCTGGCGCCTCTCGCGCTGGCGGCGGTGACGACGGGATGCGCGAAGGACGACGACGCCGCGGGGAAGCCGGGCGCCGCCAAGCAGGGCAAGAGCGCCTCGTCCACCGCGGCACCCACGGTCTCCGGTGGTCCGGCGGGCTCGGGGAACACCGGCGGAACGGGTGGTACCGGCGGGACGGGTGGTGCGAAACCAGCCACGAAGCCTGCGGGCAAGCCGGCCGAGAAGCCGGCCGCCCCCAAGGCGCCCGCGCCGAAGAAGTCCGACTGCGCGGACAAGCCGCCGACCCCGGATGAGGTGGACCCGGACGAGTTCGCCCTCTACCGCACCGAAGAGATCGACGACCCCACGCACCTGAACCTGATCATCCAGCACGGCACCTGGGGCTGCCCCGACGGGGACACGGACGGGGCCCCGTTCGTCACCACCGGCGAGGAGGCCCGGTGGGCGATTGACCAGGCCGCGTACGTATCCGCCACCAACCCCATCACGGACAGCGCCGAGAACCAGCGCATCGGAGTCCAGGAGCTGGTCGACTGGGTGGCGGCACACCCCGATTCCGGCCTCGTCTTCAAGTACGAGACGGGCGACGACGGAGCGATCCACCGGCTCGACCAGGTCTACACGCCCTAGCGATCCCCCGCGCCGCCATCCGTCTCGAGCGCCGTGCTGATCGAGCGACGTGCTGTCACCGTCGGGCGCGGCGGCGGGCGACCAGGAAGGCGGCCCCGCCGCCCAGCACGACGGCGGCAGCCGCGCCCACCCAGACGGGCGCGGAGGACGAGTCGTCGGAGGTGTCGTCGCCGTCGGCCTTCCGGGTTGACGCCTTGGGCGTCGCCTCGCCGGCCGGCCGGTCCTTCGGCGGGTCCGCGGGCGCGCTGGGCGCGCCGGTGGGCTTCTTGCCGGCGGCGGGCACGTCCACCGTGGCCTGGCCGTGGCCCAGGTCGGGGAAGCCGCAGTCCACGGTCACCTTCCAGCGGCCGGGGGGCAGTGCCTGGCTGGTGGTGTAGGTGGCCTCGGCGCCGTCGACCGGGACGAGCTTCCACGGGCCGAGGGAGCGCCCGTTCACATCGACGGCGGACAGCGTTCCCGCGATCGATTCGGTCACCGGGTCCTTGTCGTTCTCCCAGGTGGCGACGGTGCGCACATGGCCGTCGGCGGGCTGCGAGGTGACGATGTCGAACGCGATGGTGTCGCCGTGCGCGACGGCCGACGGGGCCCCGCCGACGACGAGCAGTGCGGCGAGCGCGGCGGCCGGGGCGATGCGGAGGGAACGAGGGTGTCGCACGGGTGCTCCTGGCGCTGGAGGGCGATGGGGGGTGAGTGGAGAAGAAGCCGGGGGTGGTGAGGGACGGCGGTGAGCCGGCGGCTGCTGGGGGGTGGGCAGCAGCCGCCGGCTGGTCACCTGGCCGTCAGCGGTCGGAAGACCGCCGCGGGCCGGTCAGGAGGAGCGCTGAAGCGTCCACTTCTGGTAGCCCTCGTTGTTGGGCTTCTGCAGTTCGAGCAGCCAGCCGCCGTAGTACCAGCGCTTGCTGACGCCCAGGACGAGCGAGGAGCCCTGCGGCTGGAGCATGTACGAGCCGTCTCCGGCGCTCTTCGGCCGCCACTTCTGGGACGCGGCGCCGCTGCACGGCTGCTGCGCGACGTAGCCGCCCGCGGCGTCGGAGGAGAACTGCAGGCACTTGCCGGACACCGCGGAGGTGACGCTGAGAGCGCCGTCGCCGGCGTCTTTGAAGGTCCACTGCTGGTTGGCGTAGCCGTGGCGCTGGTAGGCGATGGCGACCGTGCCGTTCTGCGTGGAGCCGCCCCAGATGTCGGCGGCCTGCCCGGTGAGGGAGTTGACCATCACGTACTTCGTCCCCGGCCGGGTGGGCGTGTCACCGTCGGCGGCGAGGGTGCGGAAGGTGCTGACGGGGCCCGGCTGCGAGGCCTTGCCGCCGGCGTCCCGGGTGGCGATGGCGATCTTGTACGAGGTGTCGGGGGTCAGCCGGACGACGCGGATCGCGGTGCCGTCGACCTTGGCGAGTTCGCTGCCGTTGAGGAAGACGGTGTAGCCCGCGGCGGAGGGGACCTTGGTCCAGCTCACCACGGCGGAGTTGGCGGTGATCTGGGTGACCTTGGCGGCGGGGCCGGTGCTCGGGTCGGGCGTGGAGGTCGACGTCGGGGTCGGGGTCGGGGTGGGCGTCGGGTCAGGCTCGGTGCTGCCGCCGCCGGCTATCAGGAAGCGGTTGTTGGCTATGTTCCAGTGGGTGTCCAGGTAGCTGCCGCGCTTGGGTGCGGTGTTGTAGTAGTCGTCGTGGCGGCAGTCGAGCCGGTCGTCATTGGAGCGGTCGGGGCAGATGGTCTTCATCTGGGGGTAGTTCGGCGAGTCCGAGTAGCACATGATGTCCCACTCGTCCACGCAGTGGCCGCCACCGCTGGTGTTCGGGGCGCTGTTGTTGACCGCGCCGAGGTTGTGGCCCAGTTCGTGGGCGGGGGTCGAGCCGCCCCAGCAGCCCGAGTCGGTGCGGCCGTAGGAGGGGCCGAAGTTGCTGAGGTTCTCCTGGCCGGGGCGCTCGTCACCCATGAAGGAGCCGATGCCGCAGTAGACGTTGGTGTCCGCGAAGATCATGTACTTGCGGTCTTTGCGGTTGAAGCCCTTGGCGGCCAGCGCGTTGTTGGTCGCACCGAACTCGCTCAGGGAGCCGCCGGAGACCTCGACGTCCAGGACGTTGGCGGTGCAGTCGGAGTCGGTGACGAACCGGATGTGGCGGCTGCCGCCGGTCTCCTTGGCGCTCTCGTTGTAGATGACGTCCGACTCGGCCGCCCACTTCTTGAACGAGGCCACGTAATTCGCGAACCGGCTGTTGCCGGGGCCGTGCACATAGAGCACCTGGACGCGGTTGCCCGAGGAGCCGTCGCCCTCGCAGACCACCTTGGAGCCGGCGTCGGCCTTGGCGCCGGTGGCCGAGCCGGAAGCGGCCGCGGCGGGCCGGTCCGCCTCACCGGTACGCGCGTCGAGCGCGGGTATGCCGGCCGGCAGCACGTCGGAGGCGGCCGGGGTGGTGCTGGTGCCGCCCTTCAGCGTCGGGCGCGGGGCGGCCTGCCGCACCGCGGGCGGGGTGTCCTTGGCGATGTCGACGCCCTTGGGCGGGGCGTCCGGGCCGTGCGTGCACAGCTTCGCCTTGGAGACGACGTAGACGCCCACGCAGGGGTCGCCCTCGGGGGCCGGCTTGAGCCCCTCGTAGACCATGCCGCGCCGCTCGTTGCTCTGCGGGACCTCGGTGAGCGGCTCCGGCGGCGTCTCGTGGAGCGGTTCCACACCGGGCGTCGGCCGGCCCGCGGCGCTGGGCCGGTCGTTGGTGTCGGCCGAACCGATGGTGACCAGGCCGACGGCGAGACCGGCGGCGGCCGCGGTCGCGGCGGTCACCAGCGCCAGACGGCGTTTGGCCTTGCTGCGCCGGTGGGTGGTGCGTCTTGTTTCCATGGGTGGGAATCCCGTCTGTACTCGTGTGGGGATGGGAGTGGAGGGGATGGCTGAGGGGGTGCCGGTGGCGCGGGCGCCGGGCACTGGAAGGGGCGTGGGGGGCAGGGCGCGGCCGCCCGGTGGTGTGGAGAGGGGGGTGGCGGGCGGGCGCGCCGGCGTGTCAGCGGGTGGCGAAGACCTGGGTCCACAGCGGGCTGCCGGAGTCGTCGTTGATGCCGACTCCGATCTCGGTCACGTCGCAGTCGAGGATGTTCTGCCGGTGTCCGGGGCTGTCCATCCAGGAGTCCATGACGGTCTGCGCGCTCTGCTGGCCGGCGGCGATGTTCTCGCCGTAGGTCTGCCAGGGGTATCCGGCGGCGGTGATCCGCTCGCCGGGTCCGGCGCCGTCCGGCGCGGTGTGGTCGAAGTAGTGGCGTGCCGCCATGTCGTCCGAGTGCCGCTGTGCCGCGGTGGTCAGCTGGTCGTTGGGGCGGACCGGCGCGCACCCCGCCCTCGCCCGCTCCGCGTTGACCAGGGCCGTCACCTGCTGCACCACCGGCGTCCGGGGCTCCGCGGATCGGGTCGCCCGCGGGGTCGGGGTCGGCGTGGGGCGGGCCGAGGGAGTGGCCGGGGCGGTCTTCGTGGGGCGCGGGGAGGGGGACGCCGTGTGGGGTGCCTTGGTGACCGGGCGCCGGGTGGGCTTGTCGGCGCGGCTGGCCGGTTCGGCGGTCTCCCGCTGGGGGCTGGACGGGGTCGCGGAGGGGAGCCGCTCTTCGAGCGGTTCGGCGCGCGCGGCGCCGCTCTCCACACGCTCGACCTTGTTCCCGGGCAGGTTGTTGAGGAGGAAGGCGGCTCCTCCGACGGCCATGACGAGCGCCGCGGCGCCGGCGACCTTGCTCCCGGTGCACGGGCGGCGGTGCGCCCGGTGCCGGCCGGCGCGCGGCAGGGAGAGGTCGGCCGTGGAGGGGAGAGGGGGATGCGCGGGCGGGGCGCCGACGACCGTGGTCGCGGTGTCGGGGGCCGGGGGCGGGGCGTCGGCGCCCATGGGCGAGGCGTACGCCGCGGGATCCATGCCGGGTGCCGCGGCCTCGCTCGCCCGCCACCGCAGCAGCGCTCCGGCGACCGGGACGAGCCCCAGCGCGACCAGCAGTCCCTCGGCCGGGACCAGCGCGGACCAGTGGCCGGCGCAGTCGGCACAGCCCCGGGCGTGCCGGGCGATCCGCTTGCGCCACAGCGCCGAGGGCGCCCCGTCCCAGTGGCTGACCAGTTGCTCCAGGTCGCCGCAGCGGGGCGTGGTGCCGAGGGCGCGGACCACGACGCGGGCGGTCTCCAGCTGCTCCTTGGTGCGCTGCACCCGTACGGCGGCGTGCTGCGGGGAGAGTTCGAGGGCGGTGGCGACCTCGGCGCGGGTGAGTTCGCCGGCGGCCTCCAGCCACCACAGCGAGAGCACGTGCCGCTGGTCGTCATCGAGCCAGCGCGTCGCCTCGGCGACCTCCTTGCGCTGGCCTTCCAGCCCCAGCCGCACGATCGTCGCATCTGCGAAGTCGGGCTCGGGTGCCGCGACTTCGTGGACCTCGCAGAGGCCGCCGATCGGCGCGTCCCGGCGCTCCTGCTGCCAGTGGCTGCGTATCTGGTTCATCGTGATCGACACCAGCCAGGAGCGGAAGCAGGCCGGGTCGCGCAGCCCGTCGAGTCCGTTGAGTGCCCGGATCATCGTCTCCTGCACCACGTCGTCGACGTCCGCGTGGCCCTTCAGGGCACGGCCGACGATGTTGTAGACCAACGGCAGGCACACGGCGACGAGTTGGTCCTGCGCGCCGGTGTCACCGGTCCGCGCGGCTTCGACGAGCCCCGCCCCGACCTCACTGTTCACGCTTCGCGCTCCTCTTCCTGTGCCCAACTCGGCTGACGTCCGATACCTGGGAGACCCGAGGGCGATCATCAGATAACAAGAATTTGCTGAGGAGAAGCCGTGGAGATCCTCGGGATGTGACGGAGGCAGGAAACGGCACCGCGGACCGAGCCCCGGCCCGCTCCGCCGGGGCAGCGAGAAAGCACAGCTCAGGACGGGTATGCGGAACCCCCGCTTCGACCCGAACCACTGAGCGAAACACCCAACCGGCGTGATCTAAAACACAGTTTACGAAGCCGGCCTTCCCGCCCCCGTCTGACTCCGGGCCGAGTGCGGCCATCACCGGTTGTCCAGAGCCGAGTTCAAGACAGTTCTCGGCATGTTCCTTTGGAACTTGCCAAAACCCGCCCCGCACGGCGAGCACCATGCGTAACGTCTCCGTCACCGAGATGCCGTCCGCATCAGCGCGTCGTGCGGAGAGGGGAGTTACGCGTGCCTGGGATCGACGAGTGCCTGCTCGAGGCGATGGCGGTGCCGGGTGCGCGCGGCGCGGCCGTCATCGACTGGGTCAGCGGGCTGGCGCTCGGCACCGCCGGCGAGTCCCCCGGAGGCGATGGCGAGGCCGGCGCGGTGGAGACCGCGGAGTTCGCCCGGATGGCCGCCGAGCACACCGCCTTCGCCCCGGCCGAGGCGGACAAGGGGCTCCCCGTCCAGGACGTGATCGTCACCACCCGCGACGGCTTCCACCTGCTCTGCTTCGTCGAGACCTGCTTCGACAGCAGCGTCTTCCTCCATCTGTGGATCGATCGGGACACCGGCAATCTCGCCCTCGCCCGGCTCCGGCTGCAGAACCTCGCCGAGCGCCTGGTGCTCACGTGACGAGCCGGATATCCGCGCTGCTCGCCCGGTTGACCGCCGAGCGCGCCACGGGTGCGCTGCTGCGGGACACCGGCACCCTCTACCTCGCCGACGGCGCGGTCGTGCACGCCGAGAGCCCCGCCGCGCCCGGCCTGGACGCGCTGCTCACCCGGGGCGGACGGCTCCCCACCGAAAGGTGGCAGGAGGCCGTCGACCGGGCGGGCGCGCGGCGGCGGGTGGCCCGGTACCTGGTCGAGGAGCGCCTGGTGTCCGACGGCGAGTTGGAGATATGCCACCTCGGCGCGCTCTTCGACGCCGCCTACTTCACCCTGGCCCCGGACGGCGGGCCGGCCCGGTTCCGCTACGGCGCCGCGCACTGGCTCGGCCCCGTACGACCGGTGCCGGTCCCGGCCGTGGAGCGGGAGACCCGGCGCCGCCGCGAGCTGCTGCGCCGCCTCTGGCCGCGGCCGGAGATCGACACCGCACCGGTGGTCGCCGTCCCGGCCGCCGGCGGCCCGGCCGCCACGTCCGGCGGTCCCGCCGTGACCTGCCGCCAGCGGGCCGTGCTGGCAGCGGCGGACGGCCGGCGCACCGCCACCGGCATCGCGTGGCTGCTGGGGCGCCCGGCCTTCCACACCCTGCTGGACATACGGCGCCTGGCCGCCGCCGGGCGGGTCCGCACACCGGCCGCCGCCCCGCCCTGCGTTCCCACGCTGCCCGCCTGGGTCGCGGGTATCTCCGCCGACCCGGACGTCGCCCTGTTGCACCGGCTCCGTGACGCTTTGGAGGCTCGACTGTGATGTCCCGGTCTGTCCGCACGGCACCGCCCGCGCTGTCATGAAGCGCGCCTTGAGGCAACGCCTGGAGAGGAGGCAGCTCTTGGCGGCCGAGCCGGAGGTGCTCGATGAACTGCGACGCCTGCGGGTCCGCGTCCCGCATCTCACCGCCTCCCTGGCGGCCACGGTCGACGGCCTCGTGCTGGCCCAGGACATCCCGGCGGCTCAGGCGGCGGCGGTGGAGGCGGAAGGGGCGGCCGCCCTGACCGCGGCCGCTCTGGGCGTCGCCGCGCGACTGACGGACGCCACCGGCCAAGGAGACTTCCGGGAGCTGCTGGTCCGGGGCGAGCAGGGCTATGTCGCCACCTACGCGGCCGGCGCGACGGCCGTCGTCACCGTCACCGCCGGACCCCGGATCAACATCGGCCGCCTGCACCTGGAAGCCCGCCGCGCCGGCGCCCGCATCGGTGAACTGGTCGACGCCGCCCTGCCGCGCCGCGAGCCCGCCTGACCACCGCACCCGCTCTCTCGCACAGCCCCATCCGAAAGGAACCCGACTGATCATGGCCAACACGGACACCGCGCTGAAGGAAGCGATGACCATCGAGGGCGCGCTCGGCGTCGCCCTGGTGGACTACGCGAGCGGGATGGCTCTCGGCACACTCGGAGGCGGCAACGCGCTCGACCTGAACGTCGCCGCGGCCGCCAACACCGACGTGGTGCGCGCCAAGGTACGGGCCATGGAAATGCTCGGCCTGAACGACGAGATCGAGGACATCCTGATCACCCTCGGCCACCAGTACCACCTGATCCGGCTGCTGAAGGGCCGCAACAGCGGCGGGCTGTTCCTCTATCTGGCCCTGGACAAGACGCGGGCGAACCTGGCGATGGCCCGGCACCAGCTGAAGCGCATCGAGGCCGAGCTGGAGGTCTGACCCCGCACCGACCGGCTGGGCGCCCGGCACACCCCCGAGCCGGGCGCCCATGCCTTTTCAGGAGCACACCGCACTCGCGCTAGTGTTCGGGGGTGAGCCTTCATGTCGTCATCGGATTCGGGGCCGCCGGGGCGGCCACCGCTCGACTCCTCGCCCAACAGGGCCATTCGGTACGGGTGGTCACCAGGTCGGGCCGAGCCCCGGAGCCGGGCATCAAGCACATCGCGCTGGACGCCAGGGACAGCACGCGGCTGATCGAGGCCGCCCGGGGAGCGGCCGCGATCCACAGCTGTGCCGCACCGCCCTACCACCGCTGGTCGAGTCAGTGGCCGCCGCTGGCCTCGTCGCTCTGCGCGGCGGCCGAGGCGACCGGGGCCGTCCTGGTGATGCTGGGCAACCTCTACGGCTACGGCCCGGTGGACGGCCCCATGACCGAGGAGCTGCCGGCGGCGGCGACCGGCCCCAAGGGGCGGGTGCGCGCCGCCGTGTGGGAGCGGGCCCGGGAATCGCACGAGCAGGGCCGTATCAAGGCGGTCGAGGTGCGCGCCTCGGACTTCTTCGGGCCCGGCGTGACCGACGGCGGGCACCTGGCCGCGCGGGTGATGCCACGTCTGCTGCGCGGCAAGCCGGTCTCCACGCTCGGGGACCCGGACGCCCCGCACAGCTGGAGCTATCTCCCCGATGTGGCCAGGGCCCTGGTCGAGGTCGCGGGCGAGGAGCGAGCCTGGGGGCGTGCCTGGCACGTGCCCACCGGGCCGGCGCTGTCCACCCGGGAGATGGTCGACCGCCTGGCCGCCGAGTCGGGGGCGGGTCCGGTCGCGGTGCGCGGACTCTCACCGGCCGTACTGGGCGTCGCCTCGGTCTTCTCCCCGCTGATCCGCGAACTGAAGGAGATCCGCTACCAGTTCGACCGACCGTTCGTCGTTGACTCGAGCGCCTACGAAGCCGCGTTCGCGGTACGGGCCACCCCGGTCGATGAGCAGGTCAAAGCAACGGTGGAGTGGTGGCGGGAGCGAGTGGCGACCACCGGCTGAGGCCGGCCGTCACGGATTTTGGCCCGCGCGGGCAGGGGATCCGTCCGGCGCGGCGATGCCCGGGCCGGCCTGCCGGGCAAGGGGGTTGGAGCCGATGGAGTTCAGGACGCTGAAGCTGACCGCGTCCGAGCGGTAGCGGTCGTCGGACCATTCGACCGGGCGGCCGGTGCGCGTGGTGGTGACCCGGCGGACCCGGAGCAGGGGGCTGCTGCGGCGGACGCCGAGGAGTTCGGCGTCGCGGGTTCCGGCCGCCACGGCGTCGATGAGGTGCTCGCCGTAGCTGAACACCAGACCGGTGCTGTCGTAGAGCCGCTGGGTGACCGACTCGCACTCCGACTCGATGCGCTCGACGTCGGAGGCGATCCAGTCCGCGTAGACGGTGCGTTCCAGCAGGACGCGTTCCCCGTCCAGGCTGCGGACCCGCAGCACCTGGAGGACTTCGGCGCCGTCCGCCAGGTGCAGACGGGCGGCGTCCTCACCGGTCGCCGGGCGGCGCCGGCTTGCGATCACCAGGCCGGTGGCGGTGCGCCCCATGGACCGCGCCCACTGGGCGAAACTGCACAATTCGGCGAAACTCTGACCGCGACGGCTGGCCAGAACGACCCGGCGGGCTCCTTGGCGGGAGCCGATCAGCCCCTGGGAGGCCAGAGCGGCGACAGCCTGCCGCACCGTGCCCCGCGAGACGCCGTACTCGGCTGCGAGCTGGGACTCCGACGGGAGGAGGTCGCCGACGGCGTACTCCTCGGCGTCGATGGCCCGTCTCAGCGCGTCGGCGATCTCCTCATGGCGCGCCCCCACCGGCTCCCCCTTCCGTTGCGACACTGACTCGACACTGGCCCGACACATGGTCGTTGTGTCCGTATTCCACCGTTTCACCGCGTCGCGGATCAGCCTAACCGAGCCACACCGCCACCCGCCCGCCACGGGTGTCCATCGCATCGCACTGCGTGAGCAGTGAAGCGGAACGGCTTGATCGACTTCTCGCCGGAATTGAATCGTCCTCTCGTGTTCACCTCCCGTACACCAATACCGTGCGTACTGAGCGCGACTTGTTCAGACAAGTTGCTCGGCACGCAGACGGCCGCTCGCATCGGCTCATATCGAGGAGACATCGTGATCACGTTCCGGAACAGGTGGCCGGCCCTTCCCAAGGCAGTCGCGCTGACCTGCGGCCTCGCCGTCTCCGCGCTCACCCTGAGCGCATGCGGCTCAGGCGACGATTCCGGCGCGTCCGACGGAAAGAACGCGGCGACCGCGACCTCGGCCGAGGACATGGGCGGCATGGGCGACCTCGTCGCCGCGGCCCAGAAGGAGGGCACGCTGAACGCGATCGCCCTGCCGCGCGACTGGGCCAACTACGGGGCGCTGATCGACGGCTTCACCGACAGGTACGGAATCCCGGTGAAGGTGGCGAACCCCAACGGCTCCAGCCAGGACGAGATCAGCGCCATGACCTCCCACAAGGGGACGGACAAGGCGCCGGACGTGGTGGACCTCGGCACCTCCTTCGCGATCAGCGCCGCCGAGCGGGGCATGCTCGCGCCGTACCAGGTCGCCGGCTTCGACGACATCCCCGAGGCCCAGAAGGACCCCAAGGCCCGCTGGTACAACGACTACGGCGGCTACATCTCCATCGGCTGCGACGCCGAGCGGGTCAAGAACTGCCCGAAGACCTTCTCGGAGCTGCTCAATTCGGACTACCAGGGGAAGGTCGCCCTCAACGGCGACCCGACCAAGGCCGGTTCCGCCTTCGCCGCCGTCTACGCGGCCGCCCTGGCCCACAACGGCTCCTTCGACAACATCCAGCCGGGCCTGGACTTCTTCGCCGAGCTGAAGAGGAAGGGCAAGTTCGCCTCGATCCAGGCCACCCCCGCCACCATCGCGGCGGGCGAGACGCCGATCACCATCGACTGGGACTACCTCAACGCCGGCTATGCCGACGCGCTCAAGAGCAAGGGCGTGGACTGGCAGGTCGCGGTCCCGGAGGACGGCATGTTCGCCCAGTACTACTCGCAGGCGATCAACAAGGACGCGCCGCACCCCGCCGCGGCCCGGCTGTGGCAGGAGTACGTCTACAGCGCCGAGGGGCAGAACAGCTACCTCTACGGCTACGCCCGTCCGGCGCTGATGGTCGCCATGGCCAAGGACGGCACCCTGGACACGAAGGCCGCGGCCAAGCTGCCGCCGGTGATCGGCGTCCCGTCCTTCCCCACCGAGGCCCAGCAGTCCCGGGCGAAGAAGGCCCTGGCCGGCGGCTGGAACGCGGTCGTCTCCGGCTGATGTCGCCGGTGGGCTCCGCCGTCCCGGGCCGGGCGGCGGAGCCCACACGCGCGATTCACCCGTGCGGCGTTCACCCGATCGGCCACACTCAGGGCGACAACGGTCACCGGTCCATGCATCAATACCCCCATGATCACAAAAAAGGTTAATCGCACCAAGAAGACCGTTTCGCGAGCATTCGCGATCAGCACTCTCCTGGGCATCGCCCTCGCGGCAGGGTCGGCGACGGCCGCGTCCGCGAGCCCCGTCGCCCACCCCACCGTCAAGACCGCGGCCGCCCAGCCGACCGGTGGCCACGACCACGGCGGCGGCCAGACCTGCATCATCGTCCTGCTCTGCAATTGACGCACAACCCACCACGTCAGGCGAGGTGAGGCGGGCCGAATGCCCGCCTCACCGGGAACGCGGGTCCACCCGGGGGTTGGCGCGGGCGCCGTAGCTGACGTAGCGGCTGCCGTCGTCCAGGGTGTGGAAGTACACCGGGGCCCAGGTCCGGGTCTCCGGCAGGCGCAGCACGAACAGGTCCTGGCGGACGGGCACCAGGACATGCTCCATGGTGGGGGCGAGGGCGGCCGCCGGGCCGCTCGTGACGGAGCGGAGAATCACCTTCCCGTCCCGTTCGAAGACCTCGGTGCGCACGCCGGTGCGCTGGTACGCCCCCAGATACGGGCCGGGGTCGATGGACACCGGCTCGGCGGGCGGGGCGATCGCGGTCGGCATGGTGACTCCCGCCAACTCGGCGAAGATCTCGGCGAACAGCGCCTGGAACAGGTCCTGGGTCCGGTTGCCGTTGGTGAGCAGCGCGACGGCGAGGTCCGCCTCGGGCAGTACGCGCAGATAGGCGGTCTGGCCGAGGGTCGTCCCGTCGTGACCGATGAGGCGGCGCCCGCCCCAGTCGTGCCGGATCCACCCCAGCCCCCAGGAGTCGCCGACCCCGTAGGGGTGCGGCAGGAGGACCTCCTCGGCGGCCATCGCGGCGGTGGCGGCCGCGGACAGCACGCGGCCGCCGTCCGGTGTGGCGCCCTGGCGCAGGTGCATCCGGACGAAGGCGAGCAGGTCGTGCACCGAGGCGGTGACCAGCCCGGCCGGCCCCAGGCAGCGTGGCAGCGCCCACTGCGAGGCCGGCTCGGGGCCGGCCCCGGGGGCGCAGAGGTGGCCGACGGCCGTGCGGTGCAGAAGCGCCTGTTCCGGCAGGGTGACGGTGGCACGCAGCCCCAGCGGTTCGATGAGCCGCTCGGTGAGCGCGGCGTCCCAGGTCGACCCGGTGAGGTGCTCGATGATCCGGCCGAGCAGGACGTATCCGGTGTTGCAGTACGACCAGGTGGCGCCGATCGGGTGGTTCTGGCCGACCTCCGCCATCCGGGCCACGTAGGCAGCCAGGCACTCGTCGCCCCGGCCGGTGTCGGTGAACACATCGCCGTCGATGCCGCTGGTGTGGATGAGCAGCTGCCGGATGGTCAGGGTCCGCGTCACCTGGGGATCGGCGACCCGGAAGCCGGGAAGCAGCTCGGTGACGGGTGTGTCCAGACCGAGCAGCCCCTCGTCGGCGAGCCGCATGATCAGCGTGGCTGTCCACACCTTGGTGATGGAGCCGATCTGGAAGAGCGAATCGGCGGTCACCTCGACGCCGGTGACCGCGTTGAGCACGCCGGCACCGACGGGGGTGATCCGTCCGGCGCACAGCACGCCCAGGACCGCGCCGGGCACCCGGTGAAGGGTGATCAGCTCCTCCAGCCGCCGCTGCCAGTGGACGGGGTCGACGTCTCTTCCGCCGGGGTGGAGCGCGTCAGCGGGGGTGGGTGTGCCGGCTGCGGCCGCGTTCGGACTCGTCATCACTCGCCTTACGGTGAGGCTCTGCGGCGGTTGCCGCGAGCGGACCCCCTCACCCGCACGGCGCCTTCGACGTGCGGTCGGTGGCGACCTGGTACAGCCTGGTCGTTGGCGGACCTGATACCGCCTGGAGCAGGGCTTCCGGACCGGCCGTCCTGGCTCGAGAGGTTCGGCCCGGTGCCGAATGCCCCGAAGGAGCGTCATGCAGATCATGCGAGGTCTCACAGCGGCCGCCGCCGTCGTCGTGCTGGCCGGCGGGGCCACTGTCGCCTCCGCGGCCACCACGACCGCGACCGCGAGACCGTCTTCCGCCGCCGGCCCCTCGGCGGCATTCGATCCGGCCTACTGCGGCTTCGACAACCGGCTCACCCCGACCACGATCAAGGAGGGTGCCGCGGGGAACGTGGTGAGCGAGGCCCAGTGCCTGCTCCAGCTCTGGGGCTTCTATGTCGGTCCGAGGGGAGTCGACGGTGTCTTCGGACCCCTGACCACCAGCGCCACCAAGTCGTTCCAGACCAGCCGCGGCCTGGCCGCTGACGGCATCATCGGCCCGATGACCTGGGCCAGACTCCGCAACGGATAGGCGAACGCCGACCCGGCGCCCCACTGCCCGAGGCGCCGGGTCGGACTGGTGTGTCAGTTGCAGAGGAGGACGATGATGCAGCTTTGGCCGTTGCCGTCGTCGAAGCCGCCGGTCGGCTGGGCGGCCGCGGTCTTCCCGGTGAGGTGAGCCGGCGCCGCGGATGCCGCTGTCGCCGAACCTGCCACGAGAGCGAAGCTCAGGAGGGTACTGACCGCGAGCGCTCGCGCCACGGTCTTCCTAGTGTGATTAGCCCTTTTTGTGATCATGGGGGTATTGATGCCCACCCCCGCGGTCGTTGTCACGCCGAGCGCGGCTGACCGGGTGAATGGCGAACGGGTGAATGTCCCGGGGCAGGCTCCGCGGGCGCATATCGGTCCAGTTCTCCTCCACGTGGTCGAGGCATGCCTGCCGTGTGTCCGGGCCGTGGCGCGCGCTCCAGCCCTGGGGTACATCCGCCGCCGCGGGCCAGAGCGAGTGCTGGCCCTCGTCGTTGACGATGACGCGGTACCGGGCGCGGTCGTCCTCGAATGGATGAGCCATCCCTCATCCGTCCTGTCCCTGCCGCAGCAGGCACTCCGCCTGCGCCAGCGCCGTCGGGTCCTCGAACAGCCGGTTGAGCAGGACTCCCTCCAACTCGACGGCCGCCACCTCGTCGACACCCTGCTCGGCGAGCAACCTGCCGATGGCCTGGAGCGCGAGCAGCGAGTATCCGCCGAGTTCGAAGAAATCGCTTTTCCGGATGTCGATCGTCGCGGCCTCCACCTGCAAGAGATCAGCCCAGATGTCGCGGACCCGCTCGGCTGCCGATTCGATGTCCTGGGCCGTCAGATTGCTGGTCATGGTTCTCCCTCTCCAGTGAGAATTCGTCTGTCACATCTCGTCTGTCAGATCACCGACGTGGCTGGTCACAGCGGGTCGTCGGGGAATTCCGCCGCGCGCTCCAGGATTTCCTGGAAGTCCTTGGTGAACCGCCGGGCGGCGGATTCGCTGTACAGCGCGAGGTCGTACTCGAACATTCCGGAGTAGCCCCCGCATTCGCTCTCCTCCAGCATCACGGTGGCATCGAATTTCGCCGCTCCGGTGTCGATCTGAAGGGGTGTCACCGTAAGACCGGGGAATTCGGGGCGGCGTACCGTCGTGCTGCCGTAGGAGAACATCAGCTGGAACACCGGGTTGCGGCGACGGTCGCGCGGCGGGCGGAGCTCGGCCACCACGCGCTCGAAGGGCACGTCCTGGTGGGCCACCGCCTCGTGGACGGTCTGCCGCACCCGGCCAACCAGCCGGCGGAAGGTCACGCCCCCGGGCAACCGGGTGCGTAGCGCCACGGTGTTGGTGAACAGGCCGATCAGATCCGCGGTCTCGGGCCGGTCGCGTCCGGCGAGCAGCGAGCCGACCACCACGTCACGGGTGCCGTTCGCGCGGTGGACGAGGGCCTTGAATCCGGCGAGCATCACCATGAAGGGGGTGGCCTGCTCCGCGGCGGCCAGCTCCCGCAGCCGGGCCGCCGCCTCCGCCCGGATGAGGAACGGGCGGCGGATCCCACCCGAGCGGCTGCCGTCGGCGTCCGGAGGCAACCTGGTGACCTGCGGGGCGTCCCGCAGCTTCGTTTTCCAGTAGGCGAGTTGCCGGTCATCGGCCGGCCCGGCGCCCTGCTCGCCGCGGTGGGTGGCGTAGGCCGCGTAGCTCACCGGCAGGGGCGGCAGCTGCGCCGGGGCGCCGGTGCGGGCTTGCCTGTAGAAGGCCGCCAGATCGCGGAAGAGGACGTCCATCGACCATCCGTCGACGACGATGTGGTGGAAGACGAGCAGCAGGACATGGTCGTCGGCTCCGGCGCGCAGCAGCGCCGCGCGGCACAGCGGGCCGCTCCGCAGGTCGAAGGGGGTCGCGGCCAGCCGGTCCGCCCGAGCCCGCAGCTCGGCGTCCGGCCGGCCGGTCAGGTCCAGGAGGGTGAGGGGCCAGGTCGCGGCCGCGGGCGGGGCGATGAGCTGGACCGGATGGCCGTCCTCGCTGCCGATGGTGGTACGCAGCGCCGCGTGCCGCCGCACGGTCTGCCGCAGCGCGTGCCGCAGCGGGTCCGGGTCGAGCGGGCCGCGCAGCCGCAGCGCCACCGGGTCGTTGTAGGCGGCGCCGGCCGGTGCCATCTTGTGCAGCAGCCACATCCGGCGCTGCGAGGGGGAGAGCGGGGCGCGCTCCGGCTCCCCCGCCGTCGCGGAGGGGTCGAAGACAGCGGCCGAAGCAGCGGTCGGCGCGGCGGCGGAAGGGGCGGCGGCAGCCACGGCCGGGGTGCCCGTGCCCTCCGGTCCGCGCCGGGCCGAGAGCAGCTCCGCGAGCGCGCGCACGGTGGGCGCCTCGAAGAGCATCCGCTGCCGGATGTCCACGGACAGGGCCTCGCGGAGCTGGGAGGCCAGCCGGGTGGCGGTCAGCGAGTCACCGCCCAGGGCGAAGAAGTCGTCGTCGATACCGACCCGGGGCACCCCGAGAGCCAGTGCCCACACTCCGGCGAGCGCGGCCTGGAGGGGGCTGCGGGGTGCGGTCTCCGGTGCGGCGGGCCCCATGGCAGGGGCGGCAGGGTCCGGGGCCGGGTCGAGCGGCAGCGTCCGCAGCGCCCGGCGGTCCACCTTGCCGTTGGGGTTCAGCGGCAGGTCGGGGACGGGGATGAAGCGGCTCGGTACCAGCGCGGGCGCGAGAGTGGCCCGGAGGTGGTCGCGCAGCCCGGCGTCGTCGCGCTCGCCCTGCCACACCACGCAGGCGCACAGCTGGTCGGCTCCGGCCGCCGTCCGGCGGGCCAGCACCGCGCTCTGGGCCACGCCCGGGTATCGGCCGATGGCCGACTCGACCTCGCCCGGCTCGATCCGGATGCCGCGCATCGTGATCTGGTGGTCGGTGCGGCCGAGGAATTCCAGGTTGCCGTCGGGCAGGCGCCGGGCGAGGTCTCCGGTGCGGTACATCCTGCCCCCGGGCCGGTCGGCGTACGGGTCGGCGACGAAGCGCTCGGCCGTCAGCCCCGGCCGTCCCGGATAGCCGCGCGCCACGGCGTCCCCGGCGATGTACAGCTCGCCGGGCTCGCCGTCGGGCACCGGGCGCAGGCTTGCGTCGAGCAGGTGGACGCGTACCCCGGGCAGCGGGGTGCCGATCGGGACACGGGGCCGGCCGCGCATCTCGGCCGCGCTGCCGCGGGGCTCGTACAGCAGCTGCGACACGGTGCCTTCGGTGGCGCCGTACTCCTGCACCAGCCGCACCCCGGTGGGCAGCCAGTCGGCGACGCGGTCGGCGGCGACCTGCTCGCTGCCGACGACCAGCAGCCGCAGTGAGGCGGGCGGGCGCGGCGTCCCGTCAGGATCCCGGTCCAGCTCGCGCAACCACTCGTACCAGTAGGCCGGGGTGAGTTGCATGACGGTGACGGCCTGTTTCTCGACGACCGAGAGCAGGCCGGCGGCGTCGGTCAGCGAGTCGTCGGGGTCGATGACCAGGCAGGCGCCGGTGGCCCAGGCCGAGAGGATCTCCTCGGCGGCCACCGAGAAGCCGATGGAGGCGAACTGCAGCACCCGGTCGCCGGGACCGAGGCCGAGGCGCTGCCCGATGCCCGTCGCGAGGTTGGCCAGCGGGCCGTGCGCGAGGCCGACGCCCTTGGGCCTGCCGGTCGATCCGGAGGTGTACGCCACCCACGCCAGGTTCCGCGGGTGGAGCGCGGGCAGCGGCCCGGGCGGTGGCCGGTCGTCCGGGGCCTCGGTGCCCTCCGCCCCATCGTCCGGGCAGAGCACCGTGGCGGAGTGGTCCGGCAGGCGCGGCGCCGCCCGACGCTCGGTCAGCACGACCCGGGCGGCGATGTCGTCGAGGACGAAGGCCAGGCGCTCGGGCGGATAGGCGGGGTCGAGCGGTACGCAGACGCCACCCGCCTTGAGTACCGCGAGGACCGCGACCGCCAGCCCGGTGGAGCGGGAGAGATGGAGTCCGACGGCGACTTCCGGCCCGACGCCGTGGCGGCGCAGCGCCCGGGCGAGGCGTTCGGCCCGCCGGTCGAGTTCGGCGTAAGTGATCCGCTCGCCGCCGCAGAGCACCGCGGCGGCGTCCGGGGTGCGGCGGGCCTGCCGCTCGACCAGCTGGTGTACCAGGGTGTTCACGGGATCAGCACCACCTTGCTGGCCTCTCCGGTGTCGAACAGCCGGAAGGCCGCGGGGCCCTGGGTGAGCGGCAGCCGGTGCGAGATGACGAAGGAGGGGTCGATCCGGCCGGCCCGGACCAGCTCCATCAGCGGCTCCCGCACGCTGATCGGGTCGCCGACGGCGAACCGCACGGTGACCTCCTTGGCGAACGCCAGGCGCGTGGGCAGCGGCATCGCCTCGGAGGCGTGGGCGCCCACCGCGCACACCGTTCCCTTCGGCCGGACGATTTCCAGCGCGCTCAGCAGGGCGGCGTCCGTGCCGACCGCCTCCAGTACGACGTCCGCGCCGCGCCCGTGGGTCAGCTCGGCCACGCGTTCGAGCAGCTCGGGCCCCGGGGCGACCGGCTCGGCGCCGTGGTCGGCGGCCAGCTCCCGGCGGCCCGGCAGCGGGTCGACGGCGAGCACCCGGGCGGCGCCGAGGAGCCAGGCGGACTTCATGGCCAGCAGGCCGACGGGACCGCATCCCACCACGGCGACGGTGTCGCCCGGGCGCACCTCGCCCCCGGTCGCGCAGGCGTGGCCGGTCGCGAAGACGTCCCCGACGAGCAGGGCGCGCTCGTCGCCGACGTCGTCGGGGATCGGGGAGAGCACCACGTCGGCGAAGGGCACGCGGACGTACTCGGCGTGGCCGCCGGCGACGGCTGTGGTGCCGACGACCGTGTCGTATCCGAAGAGGCCCACCCGCTCGCACTGGTAGTGCCATCCCCTGCGGCAGTACCAGCACTGCCCGCAGGCGATGACGTCCGAGGCCAGCACCCGGTCGCCGGGCCGTAACCGGCGTACCTCGGCACCGACCGCCTCGACCACTCCGGTGAACTCGTGCCCGGTGACCGTGCCCGGGGTGAAGGAGGCGATCTCGCCCCGGTAGGGGTGCAGGTCGGTGCCGCAGATCGCGCTGGCCACCACCCGGACGACCGCGTCGCCGGGGCCTTCGATCCGGGGTGTCGCGAGGTCCTCGGCGAGCTCCACCCGGTAGGGGCCGTGCCACCGCAGTGCTCTCATCCGGCCTTCTCCTCCCTCGGCGGGGCGAGTTCCTCGACCGCGCCCCACAGGGCCTGGGTCAGCTCGTCGAGCAGCCGCTGGGCCGCCTGGTCGTCGTACCGGGCGCGGTGGTGTGTCAGCAGCGCCCGCAGCGCTCCGCCCTCCTCGAAGAACCCCAGGTCGAGGTCGTAGGCGGAGTAGGGGTCGTGGTTGATCAGGGTGACGTCGAGGCCGTCGAGGGCGGGGGGCACCTCGGGGGTGGACTGGAAGGAGACGCACACGTTGATGGGCTGCCGGAATCCGGGCCGCCGCAGGCCCAGGTCGGCCGCGAGCCGCTCGAAGGGCACGTCCCGGTGCACATAGACCCCGATCATGTTCCGCCGCACCTGCCCGAGCAGCTCGCGGAAGCCCGCCGTCGCGGGCACCTTGGTGCGGATGGGCAGGACGTTGACGAAGAAGCCGACGGCCCGCTCGAACTCGGGCCGGCTGCGGAAGCCGCCCCGGGTGCCCACCAGGATGTCGTCGTGGGGCACATGGCGCCGCAGCACCCGCTGGAAGGCGGTGAGCAGCAGCATGTAGAGCGTGACGTGCTCGCGCCGGGCGGTCTGCCGGAGCCGGTCGTGGAGGGCGGGTGGGAAGGTCAGCCACCGGGTGGCCGGAGGGTCCCCGGGCCGGCCGGCGGACGGGTCGGCGAGGGCCAGGTCGGGCAGCGGTACCGCGCCGGCCAGTGCCGACCTCCAGTACGCCAGCTGCCGCCGGTAGCCGGGACCGTCCAGCCACTCCCGCTGCCAGCGCACGAAGTCGGCGTAGTGGGTGCGCACCGGTGCCAGCGGCGACGGGCGGCCGTGGCGGCGGGCGGTGTAGAGCTGCTCCAGCTCGCGGAAGAGCACCGCCCACCAGGACCAGGCGTCCGACACCAGGTGATGGGTGGTGATGCGGACGATGTGCTCGCGCGGGCCGAGCCGGATCAGCATCGCCCGCACCAGCGGTCCCCTGGCCAGGTCGAACGGGCGCCGCAGGTCCGCCCGCAGGAGGCGGCCGGCCGCCGCCTGGCGCTCCGGTGGCGCGAAGGCCGTCAGGTCGGTGAAGTCCAGCGGCACGGGAGCGTCGGCGACCACGTACTGCTCGGGCGTGCCCTCGGAGTGACGGAAGCGGGTGCGCAGTGCCTCGTGCCGTCGCACCAGCTCCTCGATGGAGCCGTGCAGAGCGGCGACGTCCACTTCGCCGACGAGACGGAACGTCATGGGGTCCGCGTAGAGCGTGCCTCCCGCCCTGCGCTCCAGGAACCACATGCCCAGCTGCGCGTACGACAGGGGCACCGCGTCCGCCACGGCTACCTGACCCCGTGCACGAAGAGCCAGCCGCGCGCCACCTCGGTCAGCCCCAGCTCTTCGAAGGTCTCCCGCAGGGCCTCCTTGAGCGCCGCTGAGCCGAGGGCGAGATCGGTCAGGCCGGTGGCGCCGGTGATGAAGACCGAGTAGCCGCACAGCGCTTCCCAGTCCTGAAGGGTCCACCCGTAGACCACCTCCTCGGACTTGACCTCAAAGAATCCGGCCGCGCGGAAGGCCTCCTCGTGCTGCGCCGGTGTCAGGGTCTCCAGCGCCACGGGCGCGCCCCGCTCCAGCACCAGGTCGCTGCCCCGGCCGCGGAGCCGGCTGCGGGTGGCGTGCAGCCAGGCGGCGTAGAACCGGCGGGTCTCGGGGAGCACGGCACCGTCGTAGAACAGGGTGTTCAGGGCGAGCCGGCCGCCCGGCCTGAGCGACCGGTGGCAGCCGCGGACCACCGAGGCCCGCTCGTCGATCGGGATCTGGTGCATCACATTGCTGAGCACCGCGACGTCCACCGGGCCGACCAGGTCGGACAGGTCCTGGGCGCGCCCCTCGACGAAGCGCACCTTGGGGTCGCGCAGCCGCTTCCTGGCGATGGCCAGCTCCGGCGGCGAGGGGTCGACGCCCACGATGGAGCCGACGTGCGCGGAGCGTTCCAGGAGCAGCGCCGTGGCGAGCCCGGAGCCGCAGCCGACGTCCGCCACGACGCCCCCGGCGGGGGTCTGGCAGATGTCGACCAGGCGCTGTGTCACCTCGCCGTAGAGCGGCCGGCGCGACATCTCGTCGAATTCGTATCCCTGGACGAAGTTCATGGTTTCCTCTCAAGCGATCAGTCGCGCGGCGGTGCCGCCCATGAGGGCCCGGTACTCCTCCGCGGTGAGCGGGCCGCTGCCCGTGGGCCACGGCGCGGTGTCCTTGGCCAGCTCCGCCATGCGGGCCACGGCCTCGGTCATGGTGGCGAAGGGGAAGTCGGTGCCCCACAACACCCGTTCCACAACGCCCAGTTCACGGGCGTGGGCCAGGGCCGCGGCCACTGCCGGGAGCGGCTGGTAGGAGCCGAAGATCGACAGGTCGGCGTGGAGCCGGGGGTGGCGGGCCAGCAGTCGGAGGCAGTGCGTGGTCCACGGGGTTCCCAGGTGGGCCAGGATCAGGGTGAGCTCGGGGAAGTCCCGGGCCACCGGTTCCAGGAGCAGCGGCGAGAAGTAGCGGCTGTCGGCGTTCTCGGCGGGCGTGTATCCGGTGTGGACCAGGACCGGGATGGCGAGCTCCTGCGCGGTTTCGTAGACCGGGTACCACAGCGGGTCGGCGGGTGACATGCGCAGGTAGCAGGGGGCCGTCTTGAGGCCGCGCAGCCCCAGTTCGGTCACCGCGTGCCGCAGCCGGGCGGCGGCCCCGGGGGTGCCCGCGTCCACGGAGGCGAAGCCGATGAACCGGCCGGGGTGGCGGGCGCACATGTCCGCGACGAACTCGTTGGGGACCGAGAATCCCTCGACCCGCCGCACGTCGAAGGCGAGCAGGAAGGCCTGGTCGACACCGGCCGCGTCCATCTCGGCGATCAGTCTCGCCTCGGGTGCCGACAGCGCTTCGGGCGGCATGCCTGTGGTGGCCATCATCTGCCCGGCGAAGCGGGCCGAGAAGTGGCGGTAGTACTCCCCGGCGTGCACATGCGAGTCGATGATCACCGGCCCGCCCCCTGGTCTCCGAGGCGCCAGCGAGCCAGGTGGACGCCCTTCGGCTCCAGCAGCAGCCGCTGGGTCATCGCCGGCAGGCCGTCCCCGGCCACCCGCGTCACGGTCGTGGGCGTCTGCTCGGCGGCGTGGTTGACCACCACCCCGCAGCGCTCGTCGCCGCGTCCCAGGACGGTGCACTCCACCGACGGATCGTCGGCGAAGAACGCGGGGCGGATCCCCTCCGCCTCGGCGACGGCGGCGTACAACCGGTGCCAGGGCGCCTCGTCCATCCGGTACGGGGCGTTCAGCCGGGCCTCCAGCGGGGCGTTGAGGTAGTACACGACGCCCCGGCCGCGGCGGTGGCGGGTGAGGGCGGGTGCGCCGCCCGGGAAGACGGCGAGCGTCTCGGCGCCGGCGGTGTCGATCACCGGGATCTGGCCGGGTGGCCACTCCGCCGGGAAGCGGACCCCGGACCAGGTGAAGCCCCGCTGCTCGGCCGGGCGCAGGGTGAAGTCCCGCATCCGCACCCCGAACAGCTCCTCGCGCCCGGCGCCGCACATCAGCTCGCCCGCGGTGTAGAGCAGTACGCCGCCGGAGTCGACGTAAGCCTGGAGCAGCTGCTGGTCCGCAAGGGAGAGCTCCGGCGCCGAGGGGCAGATCACCATGGCGTACCGCGCCGACTCCGCACCACCGGCCAGATCGCCGGTGAACTCATGGGAGAGGTGGGCCTGGCGCAGCAGCAGGTGGGCGTGGAAGGCCGCGGCGTCACCGGTCTCGGTGGAGGCCAGGTAGCCCGTGCCGCCGCCCCTGCCGGGCAGGAAGACGCCGACCTGGGCGGGGAGCGGCCGGAATCCGGCGAGATCGCCGGTGATCCGGCGGGCGAAGCTCCGGTACTCGGCCATCGCGGGCTTCTCCCGGCCGTCGGCGTCCAGCAGGCCCGTGAAGCGTTCACCGGGGCGCAGCGCGTACGGCTTGCTCCGCGCGGTGAAGTCCTGCCAGCACCAGACGGCCGTGCCGACCGCGCCGGCCGCGAAGGCGCTGTGCGCCGCGGCCCGCAGATACCGTGCCGCGGTGGCCTCGTCGCAGCCGTAGGAGCCCAGTTCGTCGACGTACACCGGGGCGTGGGCCCGCCCGCGGCGGACCAGGTAGGGCACATAGGAAGTGGCCTTGGGGGCCGAGTGGGACTCCACGTGGTAGGGGGTCCACAGCGGGAAGCCGTGCAGTCCGACCAGGTCCAGCGGCTGGGCGTGCTCGGGCCGGAAGGCGTGGTCGCCGAAGACCGCCGAGCCCTCGTTGGCCTGGAGCACCAGCGCCGCGGGATCGGCCTCGCGGACGGCGCCGGCGAGCAGCGCCCACCAGGCCCGGGCCCCTTCGGCGTCGACGGCGGCGGAGGCGGCGGGGTCGACGTGGATGATCTCGTCGCCGAGGTCATAGGCGTAGACGTTGGGCGCCTCGCGCAGACAGCCGGCGATGTGGTGCACGAAGGCGCGCTGCCGCTCGGCCATCTCCGGATCGGTCCACAGGTCGCGGCCGGCGCGCCAGGGCGGGTCGAAGAGCTGCCCGTTCATCCAGATCGTCAGCAGGGAGGGCAGGCAGAGCAGTCCGTGCCGTTCCGCGAGGGCGACCAGCTCGCGCAACCGCCCGGTCATGACCGGGTCGTAACGGCCTTCCTCGGGCTCGAAGTCGGCCCAGAAGAGAAAGAACCGCACGGTGTTGAGGCCGGCGTCGGCCATCCGGCGGAAGTCGGCGTCGAGCCCCTCGGCGTCCCACTCCCGCCAGTAGTCGCAACCGGCCCGGGAGGGGTGGTAGTTGACGCCCACGCTGAAGAACGGCCGCCCGTCGCGGTGCGGGACGCCGTCGACGAGGCGGGTCCAGCGCGCCGCCGTCACCGCGTCGTCCATGCTTCGCTCACCGCCTCGGCGACCTGCAGGGCGTCCTGTGGCGTGAGGCCGGCGTGCAGCGGCAGGGACAGCTGGCGGTCGGTGACGCTCTCGGTGACCGGCAGGCTGCCGCGGCCGAGCCCGAGGCGCCGGCGGTAGGCGGTGAACAGGTGGCTGGGCGGGTAGTGCACGCCGCTTTGGATGCCCGCCGCACGCAGCCGGTCCTGCACCGCCTCGCGGTCGAGTTCCTCGGGCAGCACCACCGGGAAGAGGTGGTGGGCGCTCTCCTCCACCGGCCGGCCGGCGAACGGCAGGACGATGCCGGGGAGGTCGGCCAGGTGCTCCCGGTAGGCCCGCACCGCCTCCCGGCGCCGGTGCTGTCCGGCCGCCAGCGAGTCGAGCTGGACGCGTCCGATGGCGCAGGCGATCTCCGTCGGGCGGTAGTTGAGCCCGAAGCCGTCCACGTCGTAGCCGGCGGGGCCGCCCCGGTGGCGCTCCTGGGCGCTCACCGTCAGCGCGTGCGAGCGCAGCCGCCTGATCCGGGCGCGTACCTCGGGGTCTTTCGCGACGACCGCGCCGCCCTCCCCCATCGCCAGGTTCTTGGTGGCGAAGAAGCTGTAGCAGCCGATGTCGCCGACCGTGCCCAGGACGCCCTGGGCGGTCGCGGTGGCCGGGGCGTGGGCGGAGTCCTCGATCAGGGCGAGCCCGTGGCGCCGGGCCAGTGCGGAAAGGGCCCGCAGATCGGCCGCGTATCCGCCGTAGTGCATGGCGACGATCGCCCGGGTGCGGGGGGTGATCCGGGCAGCGGCGTCGGCCGGGTCCAGGCACAGGTCGTGTGCCCCGCCGACCTCCGCGAAGACCGGGGTCGCCCCGCACAGCACGACGGTGGCGGCCGCCGAGACGAAGCTGAGCGAGGGCAGCACCACCTCGTCGCCCGGGCCGAGCCCGAGGGCGAGGAACGCCAGGTGCAGGGCGGCGGTCCCGCTGCTGACGGCGACGGCGTCGGGGACGCCGAGGGCGGCGGCGTATCTGGCCTCGAAGTCCTCGGTGACCGGTCCGGTGGACAGCCAGCCCGAGCGCAGCACCTCGGTCACCGCCTCCGTCTCGGCCGCGCTCAGCTCCGGGCGGTACAGGGAGATCTTCCACCGGCTCATCCGCGCACCACCTCCTCCGCCGGGCCGCTGGCGGCGTACAGCCGGCGCTGCTCGTCGGGGGCGAGGTAGCGGGAGCGGTCGGCGCGGAACGCCTCGGTGGCGGAGCCGAGTTGTTCGGGGGTGCCGATGTCGTGCCAGGCGCCGTCGAAGACATAGCCTTCGACGCGCTCCCCGCGCTCCCGCGCGTCCTCCAGGAGGGTGGGCATGTCGTGGCGCCCGCGCGGGGGCAGCAGGGTGAGCAAGGAGGGCTCCAGGACGTAGATGCCGCTGTTGACCAGGTAGCTCATCCGGGGCTTCTCGCGGAATCCGGTCACCCGGTCCGCCTCGTCGATCTGCACCACCCCGTGCGCGACGTCGATGTGCTGCGGGGCGAGCGCGATGGTCGCGGCCGCCTGCGACTTGCGGTGCCGTGACCACAGGTCGGCGAAGTCGATGTCGGTGAGCACGTCCGCGTTCATCACGAGGGTGGATTCCTCGAACGGCGGCAGCAGGGTGAGCGGCCCGGCGGTGCCCAGCGGCTCCCGCTCCAGGGAGAAGCTCAACTCCAGGCCGTGCCAACGGTTCCCGCCGAAGCTGGCCTCGATCATGTGGGCCCGGTAGCCGAGCGAGAGGGTGACGTGGGTGAAGCCGGCGCTGCGCAGTTGCAGCAGGATGAGGTGGAGGATCGGTATCCCGTCGATCCTGATGAGCGGCTTGGGTACGGTGAGGGTGGCGGGCCGGAGCCTGCGGCCCTCGCCTCCGGCCAGGACGACTGCTCTCATCGGACCTCCTCCGTCGGTCGCCGGCCGGCCAGCAGGGCGGAGTAGGCGCGGTGCACCCGGTCGGCGACCGCGTCCCAGGTGAGGTCGCGGCGCGCTCGCTGGTGGCCGCGCTCCCCCATCGCCGCCCGTTCGGCCGGGTCGGCGATCAGGCGGTTCACCGCCTCCGCGACCGGCCCGGGGGCCGGTTCGGCGATCAGGCCGTCGCGACCGTGCGCGATCACCTCGGAGCTGCCCATGAAGGCGGAGCCGACGACCGGCTTGCGGCAGGCCCACGCCTCCACGTAGACGAGCGGGAAGACATCGGCGGTGGACGGCACGCACACCAGGTCGCAGGCGGCGAGAGCGCTGTGCTTGGTGTCCTCGTCCACCGTGTCGAGCTCGGTGATGCGCGGGTCGGCGTGCGCGGCGAACCGGCGTGCGCAGTCGTCGTCCCAGCGGGTTCCCAGGAAGACGAAGTGGGTGTCCGGGTGGCGGGCCCAGACCTGGCGGGTCGCCTCCAGCAGGACGGTGTACCCCTTGGACCGCATCTTCCGGCCGAGGAAGAGCACCATGGGCCCGGTGATGCCGTGGGTCCGCCGGAAGCCGGACGGGTCGGGCGTGCCGGGCAGGTGCGGGCCCTGGCCGATGAGATGGAGGACGCAGTCCCGGACCCCTCCGGCGCGCAGCATGTCGCGTTCCGCGCCGGTCAGCACGAAGACGGCGTCCGCCGACCGGCAGACCTCGAGCACGGTTTCCCTCTCCGGCCACACCTCGGGCGCGGAGGCGGGCGTGACGGCGAAGGGAACGTGCCACGCCCGGGCGAGCTCCAGGCCGGCCCGCAGGTCCTGCGGGTGGAAGGCGTCGAAGGCGTGGACCACGTCCGCCTCGGGCGCGCCGGCGAGGCCGGGGAAGGGTTCGACGCTCACCCCGGCTGCGGCCATGAGGCGGGCCGAGTCCCCCGTCGCCGCCGGGGAGTAGACGCCGACCTCCGCGCCGCGCCGGCTCATGGATTCGGCGAGGTACTGCGTCATCAGCTCGGCACCGGCGCGCGCGGGGAAGTAGCCGCGGTGCACATACCGCACCCGCATCCGGCTCACCGCCCCGCTCCGCGGGCCGCGATGTCCGCCGCGTACCACTGGTAGGTGCGGCGCAGCCCCTCGCCGAGGTCCACCTTGGGGCGGTAGCCGGTCAGTTCCCGGAGCCGGGTGAGGTCCGGCAGGCGGCGGGCGGGAGAGAGCGGCGGGGCGGGGTGGATGTCGAGGGCGGGCGCGCGGCCGGCGGCCTGGAAGACCTTGCCCGCCAGCTCCTCGATGAGGATCTCCTCCTGGTCGTTGCCGACGTTGACCAGCAGCGGCTCCTTGGCCGGCAGCGCGGTCAGCGCGGTGATCGCGTCGACCGCGTCGTCCACATAGCAGAACGCGCGGGTCTGGTCGGCGCCGTAGACGGGGAAGGGGTCGGCGCCGGCGAGCAGCCGCTCGATGAACTGCGGGATGACGTGCTCGTACCCCATGCGCGGCCCGTAGACGTTGTGGAAGCGGACCATGCGCAGCGCGAACCCGTACGCCTCGGCGTAGTGCCGGCACAGCAGCTCGCCCGCGATCTTGCTGAAGCCGTAGGAGGAGCGGGCCGCCTCGGGATCGGAGACCAGCAGCGGCACGTCCTCGGTGGTGGGGACGGGAGCGATGCCGGCGGCGACGCTGCCCGCGTACGCCTCGCTGGAGGAGGCGAAGAGGAGCGTGGCATCGGGGAGCGTGGTGACCCAGTCCAGGAGGTGGACGGTGGAGAGCAGGTTGGTGCGCAGGACGCGCTGCGGCTCCTGGTTGGAGTACACCACCCCCACCACGGCGGCCAGGTGGTAGACCTCGGTGAAGTCGTCGGGGAGCAGTCCTTGGGGGACCGGCCGGGTCAGGTCGTGTTCCACCAGGGTGACCCGGCCGAGGAGTTCGGTGACCTGCTGGTCGAAGTGGCCCCTGCTGAAGTCGTCGAGCAGGGTGACGTCGCAGGTGGTGGCGAGCTTGGCGGCCAGATGGAGACCGATGAATCCGGCGCCGCCGGTGATCAGGATCTTCTTACGCACTGCCGAGCCTCATTACCTTGGTCGTGGGCGCATGGGTCGCCGGCGGGAGCGCCCGCCAGGTGTCGTAGACCAGGGCCGGTGCGGACATCCGTGAGATCAGGTCGTCGGTGTCCGCCTCGCCGTACCTGGCGTGGTCGTTGAGCAGGATCGCCGCGTGCGCTCCGGTGAACCCTTCGGCGAGTCCCGCCGGGCGTACGCCCAGCTCCCAGAGCCGCTCCGGTGGCACCACGAAGTCGTGGCCGACGATCTCGCCGACCCGGCCGTCGAGGAAGGCCAGCAGCGGTTCGTAGGCGGCGCCGCGCAGATCGTCCGTCTCGGGGCGGCCCTTGTAGGCGAATCCGGAGATCAGGATCCTGGCCCGGGCGGGGTCCTGGCCCGCCTCCCGCAGCGCGGCGAGGACGCGTTCCCCGACCCGGCGCGGCATGGACTCGTTCAGGGTGCGGGCGGCCTTGACCAGCTCGGGTGTGTGGCCGTGCGGGGCCAGGGAGTAGGCGAGCAGATAGGGGTCCTTGGTCAGGCAGCTGCCCCCGACGAAGCCGGGCTTGTGCAGGTCGGGCCTGGGGTAGTCGAGGTTGGCGGAGGCGATGACCTCCATGGCGTCCAGCCCGAGCTTCTCCGCGATCAGTCCGACCTCGTTGCCGAAGCCGTAGATGAGGTCGGTGTGGCAGTTGCAGATCAGCTTGACCAGTTCGGCCGCCTCCAGCGAGGAGACCGGCACCACCGCGCCGCTGACGGTCGCGAAGAGGCCGGCGGCCAGTTTGGCGGCCTCGTCGGTGAGGCCGCCGACGATCTGCGGCAGCGACAGCAACTCCTTCAGCGCCTGGCCCTGGATGGTGCGCTCCGGGCAGAAGGCCAGCAGCGGTTCGGCGGTGCGGCGCCGCAGGATGGGCAGCACCAGGCCGCGCGAGGTGCCGACGGGGACCGTGCTGCGCACGATCACCAGGGTCTCCTCGTCCACCCCGGCGGCGATCGACTCGGTGGCCGCTTCCAGGTGGGTGAGGTCGGGTGTGGTGGAGCCGGCCCGGATGGGCGTTCCGACACAGATGATGACGGTCGGCGGCAGCTTGGCTCCGCCGATGTCGGAGGTGACCGCGAAGGTTCCCCGCGCGGAACTCTCCTTCAGGAGTGTCTCGACGCCGGGCTCCGACAGCTGGAGACGGCCCTGGGCGAGCTCGTCCGCGACCTCGGGATTGATCTCGTAACCCAGTACCCGCTTGCCGGTCGAGACCAGCGCGGCGGCGAGTGTGACGCCCACATATCCCAGCCCGACGACGCAGACATCGAATTCCTCGTATGGCGTGCGCGATTCCATTGACATACCCCCTGGGCGCGACTTGGGAAGGTCCGGATCGGTCGGCTGGAGTCAGCCGACGACCCAGTAGGTCTTTTCGGGCTTGCCGCCCAACTGCCGCTTCTGGTCGTCGAGACCCTTGACTTCGGAACCGCCCGCGTCCACCTCGCGGATCCCCTGGTCCCACATCTTCTTGAACACGTTCAGCCAGACGTACTGGGGAATCGCGGTGAACCCCGTCGGGTCCTTGAATATTCCGGTCAGCCGTTCCGGAAAACGCATGGACATGGTGCAGTAGAGCGACGCCCGCCGCGGGGCGGTGCGCTCTCCGGCGAAGAACATCACGGGAACCTCGTCCCCGCCGTCGACGGAGAGGCTGCCCAGATAGGCGAAGTAATCGCGTTCGTTCTCGCCGCCGGGCCGCTGGGTGATGATCGCCAGGTAGTCCTCGGGGGTGGATCCGACCACCTCGCCCTTTTCCCGGCGGGCCGTGAAGTACCCCTCCACGATCCCCCTGGCCTGCGCCATCTCCGCCGCGCTGTGACCGTAACGGCGCATGTCGAAGGTCAGGTGGTCGTTCCGTGCCAGGAAGTTCTCGAACCTGCGGAACGCCAGGCGGTTCTTGCTCCGGTACTTGCGGTGCTCCGGTCCCGTCAGGTTCCTCACCCGCAGGCTTCCGCCGGATTGCGGCTCGAAGAGTTCATCGAGGTAGTAGACGCGGTTGGGGTGGGTCTCGTCCTCTTCCGGGGCGACCGGATGCCAGGGATCGGTTTCCACCGGGTCGAATCCGGCCGCGAGGAAGAGCCGCTGGTCGGAGGGCGAGAGATGCCGTACGTAGATCGAGGTCCGGGCCAGCCCCGCCTCGCGCACCGCGGAGATGAAGGACTTCACCGCGGCGACCCGCTCGGGCCCTTTGGGCGCGACGATGTGCAGGTGCTTCGCGGGGTGTGCTTCCTTGCTGAAATAGCCTACGCCGAAGAGGTTCTCGCCGTCATGGAAGACCAGCCCGCATGGATGGCGGGTGCTGGTGCCACGGATGTTGTATCCGTTCGTGTAGAGCATCAGTCCGAGATGCCCCATCGCGAACGACCCGTCCTTGAAGGTCTCGATGGTGTCGAACGACTCCTCGACGGGACGGAGTTTGTCTCCGAAGAGGCTCTGCAGACGTGCTTCGAATTCGTCGCGCTCGGTAGCCGGCAGGCGCATGGGTCCACCTCTGCTCGGAAGTTCGCCGGGATTCGCTCACAGGGTTCGGATGACGCCGTCCACGATGTGCCAGAAGAGCCGCTCGCCCAGGTCGGCGCTGGAGCCGGTGGTGGAGGAGAGCACTCCCTGGTTGGACATGCGGTCCACGTCGACCGGGTGGCGGTAGACGCCGGCCGCCGGCGGGGTGGAGTGCTCCAGCCGCGTGGGGCGGACCACTTCGGGGCGGAGGTACATCATCAGACTGGTCTCGGTCAGTCCGGCGTGTTCGGCGTGCCAGCCGGGGAACCGCGGCGCGTGCTCACCGAGCCAGTCCTCCGCCACCAGGCTCCACCAGCTGAAGGCGGTGATCTCGGTGGCCGGGAAGGTCCGGGCCGGGTCGCAGCCGTCGATCGCCTCGAAGAGCAGGCCCTCGTTCTCGTAGTGGCCGTTGACCACGATCAGCCGGGCCGGCTTCAGCCGGGCGACGGCCCGCAGGACGTGCGTCAGGTAGTCGATGAAGGTCCCGCCGCCGATGTGGAGCGTGCCCGGGAAGTGCAGCCCGCCCCCGCTCTGCGGCAGCGACCGGGCCGAGATCGGCTGTCCGGGCAGCAGCACACCGCCGATCTCCGCGACCAGTTGGCGTGCCAGGGCGTCGGCGATGTCGAAGTCCACCGACAGCGGCAGGTGCGGGCCGTGCTGCTCCAGGCCGCCCACCGGCCACACCAGCGTGGCACCGGCCATCGCCGCGGCCACTTCGGGGCTGGTCAGATCGCCGTACGAGGTCACGTCTTGGACACGCTGCCGCACGTCCGTCCCCCTTTTCCTTGCCGGAGCGCCAGGTCGGCGACGGTGCCGCCGTGGCCGCGCAGCCAGTCGTCGAAGCCCTCGCGGATGGCCGCCAGGGTCTGGTGCATATGGGTGTGCAGCGCGGTGTAGACCTGCACGGCGTCGGCGCCCACGCTCAGGTACTCGGCCACGTCGACCGCGCTGCGCACCCCGCCGCCGCCCATCACCGGCACCGTGGTCCCGCGCCGGCGCAAGCCGTGGAGTTCGGCGAGCACCAGCGGTTTGATGCCGGGGCCCGAGTAGCCGAAGGCGCCGCCGAGCAGCACCTCGCCGGTGTCGGCGTCCACGGCGAGGCCGGGGAGGGTGTCGCTCAGGGTGATCGCGTCGGCGCCGGAGGCCACCGCGGCGTCGATGCGCCGGCGCGCCCCCTCCCCCACCGCGAGTTTGACGCTGAACGGTATGGCGGTGCGCTCGCGCACCGCGCTGGTGTACGCGGCGACGCGCTCCGGGGTGTCGTGCAGTCCGCCCTCCTCGTTCATGCAGGAGATGCCGAGTTCGAGGGCGCGGCAGCCGGTGGCCGCGACCCGCTCGGCCAGCGCGCCGAGCTGGCCGGGTGAGTCCGCGTGCAGGGAGGCGATCACCGGCAGTCGCTCGTCGGCGAAGCGGCGCAGCATGGCGCACCAGTCGTCGATGGAGCGGCGGGAGTAGGTGGTGCTGTTGATCATGCCGGTGGGCAGGCGCAGCAGGCGCTCGTTGCCGGCGGGCGCCGGATTGGGGTGGATGGTCTTGGTGACCACGGCGCCCGCCCCGGCGGCGATGAGTCTGCGGATGTTGCGTTCCTGGTCGGTGAGGAGGCCCGAGCCGACGATGACGGGTGAGGTCAGGGAGAGTCCCAGGATCTCGGTGGCCGAGGGATTCTGGTGGCTGGCGGGACTCACTCCGACATCACGACCTCCCGGCCCACCTTCCGTAACAGCAGCAGCAGGTCGGCGGGGTTGCGGTGCACCTCGGCGAGGTCGAAGACGCTGACGTCGGCCACCGCGGGCAGCCCGCGCAGCAGATGGCTGGCGTTGGCGGCCATCGGCAGGGGCGTCACCGCCACGATCGGTCTGCCGAGTGCGGAGGCCCAGCCGAGTTCGATGTGGGTGCCGTCGGTGCGCATCAGGTCGCCGTCGCCGTCGACCGGGAGAACGGGGACGAACACGTCGCAGCGGCGCATCCAGCCCAGGTCTCGCACGCTGACGCGCTCCGGAGTGAACAGCGGGGTGTCCTCGCCGAACTTCTCGGCGACGTGCGCGGAGAAGACGTTGCCGCCCGCGGCCGACACCGTCTCGATGACGTCGTGGATGGCGTGCCGCAGCGGTGCGTGGAACCCGCCGGGCTGGATGGCGTGCTGGATGGGTCCGCCGACGAAGACGTTGACCCCGGTCAGGTCGACCAGCGGTGAGCCGTCGGCGCTGCCGGAAGTGGTGTCGCTCATGCCTGCTCCTGATCTCCTCCGCGGAGGGAGAGGTGGTGGATTTTGATCTGGGTGTATTCGAGGAGGCCCCAGTGGCCGTACTCGACGCCGATGCCGGAGTGCCGGTGGCCGCCGAAGGGCACGTCGGGGCGGAGCCGCCCGTGGTCGTTGATCCACACGGTTCCGCAGTCCAGGGCCCGGGCCGCCTCGGCCGCCCGTTCCTCGTCGCCCCAGAGCGAGCAGCCCAGGGCGAACGGTGAGGCGTTGGCCCGCGCGATCGCCTCGGCCGGCTCCTGGTAGGGGATGACGGGGATGACCGGGCCGAACTGCTCCTGGACTTCCAGGCCGGTTCCCTGCGGGAGGTCGGTGACGACGGTGGGCGGGTAGAAGTGGCCGGGGCGGTCCAGCGCCCGGCCGCCGGTGACGAGCCGCGCTCCGGCGCGTACCGCGTCGTCCACCAGCGCCGCCACCCAGTCGAGTTGGTCGCGGCTGACCAGCGGGCCGTACTCGGTGGCCGGGTCGAGCCCGTCGCCGAGCACGGCGGCCTCGGCCAGCTCGGCGAGGACCTCGGTGAGCTGGGCGCAGAGCGCCCGGGGCGCGTAGATCCGTTTGACCGCGGCGCAGAACTGGCCGCTGTTGACCATCGCCTGCTCGAACAGGTGCCGTGCGGTGCTCTCGACGTCCGCGCCGGGCAGCACGATGGCGGGGTCGTTGCCGCCGAGCTCCAGGACCAGCCGGGTGAAGTCGGTCGCGGCCTGCCGGGCGATGGCCCGGCCGGTGGCGACCGAGCCGGTGAAGGACACCAGCCGCACGGCCGGGTGGCCGGTCAGCCGGGCGCCCAGCTCGCCGTCGCCGACGACGGTCTGGAGGACGCCCGGCGGCAGGACCCCGGCCAGCACCTCACCCATCAGCAGAGTGGAGAGCGGGGTGACGGGCGAGGGTTTGAGGACGACCGTGTTGCCCGCCAGCAGCGCCGGGGCGATCTTGCAGACGGCGAGCAGGATGGGGTAGTTGGAGGGTGCGATGGCCGCGACGACGCCGTGCGGCACACGTTCCAGTGTGATCCGCGCGGTGGCCTCCTCGGCCAGCGGCTCGGGCGTCAGGGAGAGTTCGGCGGTGTGCGCGAACCACTCGGCGGCCAGCTGGACTTCGGCCCGCGCGTGCCGCAGGGGTTTGCCCTGCTCCCGGGTGAGCAGCTCGGCCACTTCGGAGGCGGAGCCGAGCAGGGCGCGGTGGCAGTCGAGCAGGTGCCGGCGGCGGTCCGCCGGCGGCAGCGCCGCCCACGTCGGGAAGGCGCGGGCCGCGCCGTCCACCACCGTCTCCAGCTGTTCGGCGCCGCAGCCGGGAGCGTGCGCGAAGACCTCTCCGAGCGCGGGGTTCTCCACCGGTATCCGCTGTGCTGACATGGTTCTTCGCATCCCCCGTTCGACTTATCCGTGCTGTTGCGTGTGGCATAGGCCGCGGAAACAGTTTCACCGCGGGCGGGAAATACCGGCACCTCCACTTTGGGGTATGGCCATGTGGCTACACCGAAAGGGCGGCCAAAGGCCGGTGCGGGGCTTCCGGTCGCTCGGAGAATTCCACGATGAGCCGCTCGACATCGCGGAGGAAGGCATGCACCTCGGCCGGCCGGAAAACCGCCGTCTCGGTGTTGAGGACCAGCCGCAGCCGGCCGGGCTCCTCGTCGTCGGCGACGAGGAAGAAGGTCTCTCCTTCCTCGAAGTCGTGGCGCTCGATGACGGTGTCGGCCATGGCGGCACGCACCAGGCGGGCCGGCGCCCGCTCCGCCGCGGCTCTCGTCCGGTGTTCCTCGCGGATGTCGTTGAAGCAGCAGGACAGGCTGATCTCGGCCGAACGCTCCACCTCGGCCGCGCGGATCAGCTCCTCCACCCGGTCCGGATCGAACAGCCCGTTGGCGTACGCGGTGGTGCACGCGGCGAAGGCGCCGCGCGCGATGTCCCCGACGGTCTCGCCTCGCAGGTCGACCGTGGCCAGCACCTCCTGGTGCAGGTTGGCTACGGCGCCGTGGAGTTCCGGGCCGGAGCGGTTGGCGGCCAGCAGTTTGACGGCGCAGGAGGACAGCCCGGCGCGTTGCCCGAGCAGCAGCGCGACGACGGTGAGCAGGGCCGCCGAGGTGCTGACCCGCCAGCGTGCGGCGAGGACCGGCAGGGCCAGGGCGGCGGCCGTGGAGTCCATGGCCGCGCTGTAGCGGGCGGGGCCGCCGGCCGGGCCCGAGGTGGCGCGGTAGGGGAACATGGTGGCCGGGGCGGTGGCCAACTGGCGCTGCCAGTAGGCGTGTGAGCGGGCGAGCAGGGCCTGGCCCCGGGGGGATCGCTCGTACCGGAGCTGCTCGGCCGGCTGGCGGGCCGGCTCGGCGGGCGGCGCGGGGCTGGGGGCCTTGGCGGACGGCATCCCGGGGAGGGCGGTCCGGGCGGCGAGCAGGCGCGGCAGGTCCGCGGTGAGCCGGCGCATGGACATCAGGTCGGCGGCGAGGTGGGACACGCAGAAGGCGGCGAGCACCGGCCTCGCGCCGTCGGTGACGACCATGGCCCTCAGTGGCGGGCCGGCCGCGAGGTCGAAGGGGCGCCGCCGCATCCGCTGCCGCCAGGCGTGCAGCACCGCGCGCGGGTCCTCCTCGGCCCGGGCCGGGCAGATCTCGGCCTCGAAGGACCCGGAGCGCAGTACCCGCTGCACCAGCGTCCCGTCCCGGTCCTGCCGGAAGGCGGTGCGCAGCGATTCGTGGCGGCGGAGGAGTTCGCCGCAGGCGGCGAGCACGTCCTGTGCCGTGCCGTCGCCCGGCAGGTCGACCGGGAGGCACACATCGTAGAAGGTGGCGTCCGGCATTTTCCGCTGGATCAGATTCCACATCTGACGCTGGGCGCAGGTGGCCGGTGCGGTGACGGAACGCCTCCCGGCGAAGGGAATGCGGCGCAGCATGAATTCCGCCATGACTGACGTCCTTTCCGCTCGTCGACTGCTGTCGAGAACGGATTCACGTTAGCCAGCGGATTCACCCGGGTGTACCCGCTCTTGTGGTCATGCCCTTTTGGCCGGCCGGTCTTGGGTGACGCCCGGTCAGGGCGGCTCGATGAGGCCCGTCTGGATGGCGGTGACCACGGCGGCGGTCCGGTTGGGCACCCCCAGCTTGAGCAGCAGGCTCGCCACGAGCCGTTTGGCGCCGTGACTCGATATCTCCAGGCGCCGGGCGATCTGCTTGTTGCTCAGGCCCTCGGCGAGCAGGAGCAGCACCTCGTTCTCCCGCGCGGTCACGGCGACCTTGCGGCGCCGCCGGAGCCGGCCCACCCCGCTCGCCCGGTCCAGCAGGGCACGGACGAGCGACGCCGGTATGGGCACCTCGTTCCCCGCCATGCTCTGGAGGGCGTCCTCGACGGCGGTGGGCGTCAGTTCGGTCTGGACCAGGAATCCGTCCGGCGCGTAGGGGCCGGAGAGGATCGTTTCGTCTATATCGGCGCCACGTAACAGGAGAAGTATCTTCGGCCGCGTCCCGTGAATGTTCTCCGGCACCCGATCGGGAATGTAATCGGCTTCGTGAATGAAAAGAATATCGACGTCGCCGGCGCCCAGCACCGATTCGACATCCTGCCAGCTTTCGCAGTGTCTGACCTCGCCGACGACGGACGTCTCCGCCAGCAGGGCTTTCAGCCCGAGATGCAGGACACCGTCACCGACAAAGGTCGTGACAACCAGTTGCCGCTCCCGCGCGGGGGTTTCGCATGCTACTTGCCTCACCGCACTCCTCAGGACAGGGGGGCCGATCGGCCCAATTCAACCCTTACCCCCACCTTGAACCTGCAACCAATGTGCAACAGCAATTTTCAGTCAGTAACCTCCGTCACACAGGGTACCGGAGCATATACCACCACAGCGACCTGAAATGAAAATATGCCGCATACAACGCATACCGGTTGTCTGGCCGGTTTTTTTCTGGGCCGCCCGCGAAATTCACGGCGCGGAACTGCAGGGTTTTGTTTTCCTGGAAAAACGAGTACGTTCCTGCATCGGCGCGCCCGGACATCTATTTTCCGACACCTGTGGACGACACGATGAAAATAAGCGGCGCAACCGCCGTAGAGCCCCACTGCCAGCCCTTGGCGCAAAATCGCCCCCGCCCGCTGAACCCCGGCGGCGGAGGAAATTCACATTCCCGTGAGGAGAGCCGATGACCGCCGGGACCCCGGACAGCGTGGGCCGCTGGCTGCTGTCGCAGATGCGGCGTTTCCGCTGGTACATCGCCGGCCATCTGCTCGGCAGTGTGGTGTGGCAGTCGCTCACCGCCGCCATCCCGCTGGTCGTCGGGCTCGCCTTCGACGAGGTCCTGGACGACGACGGATCGCAGGGCCTGGGCACCTTCCACGCGATCTGCGCCGGGCTGCTGGTCCTGGTGCTGGTGCGCGGGGTATGCGGCATCGCGGCCACCTACTCCCTGGAGACCTTCGCCAGCGGCCTGGAGCGCGACGCGCGCGCCGGTGTCTTCGCCGGCCTGCTCCGCAAGAAACAGGGCTTCTTCAACCGGCACCGCACCGGCGACCTCTCCGCCCGGGCCACCGGTGACGCCGAGGCGCTGAACCTGATGGTCTCTCCCGGCTTCGACATGGCCGTGGACCTGGCGCTCAACATCGCGATGCCGATCGTCTTCATCGCGCTGATCGACTGGCGGCTGCTGCTGTCCCCCCTGCTGTTCGTCGCGCTCTTCGCGGTGGCGCTCTGGGAGCACGGGCGGCGGCTGGAGCCGATCTCCGACCTCACCCGCGAGCGCTTCGGCGCGATGACCGCCCAGGCCACCGAGAGCCTCGACGGGATCGAGGTGGTCGAGGCGGCCGGCGGAGCGGACCAGGAGCGGGCGCGCTTCAACCGGCTCGCCGCCGAGTACCGGGAGGCCGCCGTACGCCAGGCGCACACCCAGGCCCTGTCCTTCCCGCCGCTGCTGCTGGCGCTGGCCACCGCCGGGGCTCTGCTCCACTGCGTCCACCTGCTCCGCGAAGGCTCCCTGAGCGTCGGCGAACTGGTCGCCGTACTGGGCCTGATGGGCACCCTGCGGGCCCCCACCCAGCTGGCCTCGTTCAGCATCGGGCTCATCTACTTCGGGCTCTCCGGGGCGCAGCGCATCCTGGAAATCATCAACGACCGGGAAGGCGAGGACGAGCAGGGCGGACGGCACGCGGCCCGCATCGAGGGCGAGGTGGTGATGGAGAACGTCACCTTCGGGTACGACAGCGGCAAGCCCGTGCTGCGCGAGGTGTCCTTCCGCGCCGCCCCGGGCAGCACGGTGGCGCTCGTCGGGCCGACCGGCAGCGGCAAGTCCACCCTGCTGCACCTGCTGAACCGCACCTACACGCCCGACCAGGGGCGGGTCCTCATCGACGGCGTCGACACCGCCGACTGGGATCCGGCCTCGCTGCGCTCCCAGATCGCCGTGATCGAGCAGGACATCGTGCTGTTCTCCCGCACCATCGCCGAGAACCTGAGCTTCGGCTCCGGACCGGACACCGAGCGGAAACGGCTGGAGGAGGCGGCCCGCACCGCCCAGGCGCACGACTTCATCACGGCCGCCGAGCACGGCTACGACACCGTCGTCGGCGAGCGCGGGCTCACCCTCTCCGGTGGGCAGCGCCAGCGCCTGGCCATCGCCAGGGCACTGGTCTCCGAGCCCCGCATCCTCGCCATGGACGACGCGACCAGCGCCGTGGACAGCGTCACCGAGCACCATCTGCAACGGGCGATGCGCGGCGCCTCGGCCGGGCGCACCACGTTCCTGATCACCCCCCGGCTGTCCCGGATCCGCAGCGCCGACCTCGTCATCGTCTTCGACGCCGGCCGGATCATCGCCCAGGGCACACACCGGCAACTGCTGCGCGACTGCGAGTTGTACCGCAGGATCTTCGCGCCCTATGCGGGCACCGGTGCGCGGGCCACGGAAGGAGCCCACTGATGGCACATCTGCTGGACGGCATCGAGGCCGACGCCTTCGACCGGCGTTACGGCGACCGCCGGCTGGTCCGGCTGGTCGCCCCCTATTTCCGCGGGCACGGCGGCGCCGTGGTGTTCGTCACCGTGGCCGTGGTGGTGGCGGCGGTGGCGGGCAGCGCCGCGCCGGTCCTCCTCGCCCGCACCGTCGACTCGGCGCTGGGAGACGACTCCGACGGCAAGGTGACCCTGCTGGTCTCCGCCATCCTGCTGGCGGGCGCCGTCGCCTGGCTCTTCACCTTCCTCCAGCAGCGCCTCACCGGCACGCTCGTCGGCGACGTGGTGCTCAGGCTGCGCGAGGACGCCTTCCACGCGGCCACCCGGCAGGACATGACGTTCTACGACACCCACCCCACCGGCGCGGTCGTCAGCCGGGTCACCAACGACACCCAGTCGTTCGCGACGCTGGTCAGCATGGTGCTCTCGCTGCTCGGACAGGTGCTCATGGTGCTGCTGCTCATGGTGGCCCTGTTCGTGATCAATGTGCCGCTGGGCCTGGTCACCGCCGCGGTGGCCGGGGCGATCGTCGCGGTCAGCCTGGGCTTCCGCAGCCGGGCGCGCGCCGCGTCGCTGCGGCAGCAGCAGGCCCTGGCCGAGGTGAGCGGCTATGTGCACGAGACGCTGCGCGGCATCGCGGTGGCGCGCAACCACCGCGGTGAACAGGCTGCCGAGGAAGGGCTGCGGGAGGTCAACGGGCGCTGGTTCACCGCGAGCGTCCGGCTGAACCGGCTGTTCAGCGGCGTCTTCCCGCTGCTGATCTCGCTGACCGGGCTGGGCACGGCCGCGGTGGTGCTCATCGGCGGGCACGCCGTGGACGCGGGCGACCTCTCGGCGGGTGAGTGGGTGCTGTTCCTGGAGGCCCTGACGCTGTTCTGGTCGCCGCTCACCAGCATCGCCTCCTTCTGGAACCAGCTCCAGCAGGGACTCGCGGCCGGCGAGCGCATCTTCTCCCTGATCGAGCGGGAGCCGGCGGTGCGGCAGACCGGGCAGCTGCCGGTGGAGCGGCTGCGCGGCGAACTGGAGCTGCGCGAGGTCCGCTTCGGCTACAGCGCCGACCGCCCGGTGCTCAAGGACGTCAGCCTGAAGATCGCCGCGGGTGAGACCGTCGCGCTGGTCGGGCACACGGGTGCGGGCAAGTCCAGCCTGGTGCGGCTGCTCACCCGCGCCTACGAGTTCCAGCGGGGCAGCCTGCTCGTCGACGGCCAGGACGTGCGGACCCTCGACCTGGCCCAGTACCGGCGGTGTCTCGGCGTGGTCACCCAGACCCCGTTCCTCTTCACCGGCACGGTCGCGGAGAACATCGCCCTGGGCCGGCCGGGGGCGGACCGCGCCGAGATCGAGGCGGCGGCGCACGCGGTAGCCGGCGGGGACTGGCTCGCCCAGTTGCCCGAGGGGCTCGACACCCCCACCGACGAGGGCGGACGCAACCTCTCCACCGGGCAGCGGCAGATCATCGCGCTGGCGCGGGTCTTCCTCCAGGACGCCTCGGTGTTCATCCTCGACGAGGCGACCGCCAGCGTCGATCCGCTGACCGAGGCGCAGATCCAGGAGGGCCTGGACACACTCGCCGCCGAGCGCACCACCATCGTGGTGGCCCACCGGCTGCCGACCGTGCGCAAGGCCGACCGGATCGTCGTCGTCGACGACGGGCGGCTGATCGAACAGGGCGACCACGACGCGCTGATGCGGCAGGGCGGCGCCTATAGCCGGCTGTACGAGCGGTACTTCCGCTACCAGCACCCGGATGTCGACCCGGCCGACGAGCCGGCGGCCGACGGCGCGGAGCCGGCGGGGGCGCGACACGGCGAGGCGACGACCGGTGACCGGGCCGCGGGCACGGGCACGGACGAAGAAGCGAGTACTCGTGAAGGGGCGGGTACGGACGAAGAGGCGGGTGCGGTCGATGTCATCAGCGGTTGAGACCCCCGGCACGCTCTGGGAGCTGGTGCGCCGCGCCGCCCGCGACCACCCCGACGCCACAGCGGTGCGCCACGGCGACCAGGCGGTCACCTTCGCCGCCCTGCGCGAGGCGGTCCTGACCGCCGCGCGGCGGCTGTACTCCGGTGGCGCGGCCACCAGCGGCACGGCGGTGCTGCTCTTCGAGAACACCCTGGACTGCGCGGTGGCCTTCCTGGCCGCGGCCCGCGCCGGGGTCCGGCTCGTCCCGGTGGAACCCGACACCAGCACCGCCCGGCTGCTGGCCCTGCGCCGCGAGCTGGGACCGCTGACCGTCATGGGCCACGAGGCGAGGTTGCGCGCACTGCGCTCATCGGACACCGCGGCCCAGGACCTCGGGGCCGGTGGCGCGCTGCTCTCCGTCGAGGAGCTGGCGGCCCGGCTGTCCGCGTCACCGCCGCCCGCCGCCCTGCCGCTGCCGGCACCCGGGCCCGACGAGCCCTTCCTCTACCAGTACACCTCCGGTTCCACCGGCGAGCCCAAGGCGGCCGTGCACTCCCAGCGCGACCTGGTGAACGGCGGGGAGATCTACGCCCGCACCTACGCCATCACCCCGGCCGACCGGGTGCTGGCCGCGGTCCCGCTGCTGCACTCGTTCGGCATGGTCGCCGGGCTGGTCAGCGCGGTGTCCGCGGGCGCCCAACTGGTGCTGCTCGGCCGGTTCGTGCCCGCCGCGCTGCTGCGGACGCTGCACAAGCGGCGCTGCACGGTCCTGGTGGCCACCCCGCTCGCCTACGATCTGCTGGCCCGTTCGGCGGCCTCGGCGCCGGATGGGCCCGAACCCGCCGCCTCCCTGCGGCTGTGCCTCTCCTCGGGCGCCGCGCTCCCCGCCGCGGTGGCGGACCGCTTCAAGGAGCGGTGCGGGCTGGGCGTCCAGCAGGTGTACGGCAGCACCGAGGCGGGCGTGATCGCCGCCCAGCTCCCTGAGGACGAGGCCGTGGCGGGCCCGGGGGTGGGACGGCCGGTGCGCGGGGTGCGGATCCGGCTGCTCGACGAGGAGGGCGAGCCGGTGCCGCCGGGCGCCACGGGCAGTCTGCTGGTGCGTACGCCCGCGATGTTCACCCACTACCTCGACCGGCCGGACGCCACCCGTCGCGCGTTCCGGGACGGCTGGTACGTGACCGGGGACATGGCCCGTACCGATGCCGAAGGCCGTCTGCACCTGGTGGGGCGGAAGGACTCCTTCATCAACGTGGGCGGCAAGAAGGTCAATCCGACCGAGGTGGAGGCGGCGCTGCTGGCCCATCCTGCGGTCGCCGAGGCGGTGGTGTGGGGAGAGGCCGCCGGAGGCGCCACCGGATCCACCAGCGAGCAGGTCCGGGCGACCGTGGTGGCGCTGACGCCGCTGACCCCGGCCGAGCTCGCCGCTCACTGCCGGGAGCTGCTCTCGCCCCACCAGGTGCCCGGCAGCATCGAGTTCGCCGCCTCGCTGCCGAAGAGCGCGCTGGGCAAGATCCGCCGGGCGGCGGTGGCCGAGGCCGGAGCCCGGCGCGCGGGAGGGCGGCCCGCGCCTCCTGCTGAGTGAGCCGCCCCGGTCGTCGAGGGGTGTCGGGAGCACTCGCCCGGCACCCTGCCGGCCGTCCGCACCGCCGCCCTTCAGCGGAATTTCATCGGGATTGCAGCGTCCGGCGGAAGGCTCGCTCCCGTGAGTGAGCCCCCACAGATGAACGCCCCGGCCCAGCCGCCGCATCCGCCCTCTGCCTGGTCGCAGCAGCTTCCGGCGACGCCGCCGCAGAACGGTGCGCCGACCGGGGGGCGGCGCGGCGGCGCGCGGCCCTGGCTGATCGGCGGCGGCGCGGCACTCGCCGTGGCCGCGGTCGTCGGCGTGGTCATCGCCACGTCGGGGAGTGACGGAAAGAGCACCACGTCGGGCAAGTCCCCCGGCGTCCCGGGCGGCGCCGTGAAGCCCGCGGTACCGGCGGCGAAGACGTACAGCAAGGCGCCCGAAGGGTGCGACCTGATCAAGGCGTCCACCCTCGCACGCATCGCGCCCGGAACCGAGTGCGTGCCCTCGCAGTTGGACCAGGCCACCATGGCGGCGATGATCACCAGGATGCCGCGCTGGGAGACCCCCATGGGCTACGGCGGCCCGATGCTGAACGTGGACGTGAGCCTCTCGATCTCCCCGGCGGCGCAGGGGATGTACGACATGAACAAGAAGTCCGCGCTCACCGCCCTGAAGAAGGTGCGGACGACCACCGACTCCCGGCCGGTCGGCGGCCTCGGCGACGAGGCGCACGTCGTCCACGCCGTGGACAAGGACCCGGGGGGCTTGGCGGAGGCAAAGGTGATCGTCCGCTCGGGCAACGCCGTGTTGACCGTGGGCTACACCTACGACACCGAGGACTCCACCAAGAACCAGCAGCAGGCCGAGGACGCCGCCATCGCCGCGGCCCGCGACGTGCTCGGCTCGCTCAGCTGACCGCGCGCCCCGACGCGACCATGCACACGCCAGCGCACGGCGGCAGCGACCCCACGGTCCCGCAGCCGCACACCACCCTCCCCCAGCCGCACACCACAGCCCCGCAGCAGGCCCCGAGCCCGCAGCACGCCGTGGACCCGCAGCGGCCAAGCCCCGGGCGGATCGGCCCCTACGAGGTCTTCCAGCTGCTGGGCGAGGGCGGCATGGGCCGGGTCTTCCTGGCCAGGTCACCGGGGGCGCGCCTGGTCGCGCTGAAGGTGATCCGGCCCGAGTACGCCGAGGCCCCGAACTTCCGCGGCCGTTTCAAGCGCGAGGCAGACGCCGCCCGGAGGGTGAGCGGCTTCTACACCCCGCCGGTGCTCGACGCGGACGCCGACGCCCACCAGCCCTGGCTGGCCACCGCCTACATCCCCGCGCCCTCCCTGCACGAGGTCGTACGCCGCTTCGGCGTGCTGCCGGAACCGGCGCTGCGGGCTCTGGGCACCGGCCTCGCGGAGGCTCTGCTCGCGATCCACGCCGTCGGCATCGTCCACCGCGACCTGAAGCCCGGCAACGTCCTGGTGGCCGAAGACGGGCCCCGCGTCATCGACTTCGGCATCAGCCGCGCCGTCGACGCGACCCAGGTGACCCGGACCAACGCCGTCATCGGGACGCCCGGGTTCATGGCCCCCGAGCAGATCGTCTCGAGCCGCGAGGCCGGCCCGGCGGCCGATGTCTTCTCGCTCGGCTGTGTGCTGGCCTTCGCCGGCACCGGCCAGGGCCCCTTCGGCACCGGGAACACCGCCGAGATCCTCTACCGGGCCGTGCACGCACCGCCGCGCCTGGACGGCGTACCCGAAGGCTTGCGTGCGCTGATCACGGCCTGCCTGGAGAAGGACCCGGCCCGCAGGCCGGCCGCCGGCGCGGTCCTCACCGTGCTGGGTTCGGCCGAACCCGCCGCGCTGCTCACGCCGGGGCTGCGCGAGGACCTCGCCCGTCGGGCGGCGCACGCCGCCGTCCTGGTGGCCGCGCCGCCGCTGCCGCCGGCCCCGCTGGACACCGCGGGCCCGGCCGGGCCGAGCCGCCGCCGCTTTCTGGGCATCGCCGCGGCGGGCGGGACCGCCGTGGCGGCCGGGGGCGCCGCGGCGCTGGCCTGGTGGCCGTCCGCGCCCCGCCGCACCACGGCCCACGGCAGCGGCAGGGTGGGCAGCACCGGCCGCAGCGGCCCCCGGGTGCCCGCGGGCCCGAGGCCGCGGTGGTCGACCCCGCTGCCGCCCCTCCAGAGCGCTCGACTGCGGCTCCTGGGCGAGACCACCCTGGTGCGCTGGGACCAGCGCACCGCGGTCGGCTACGACACCGCGACCGGAGAGCGGCGGTGGACGGCCAAGCCCCGGGTACCGTCCGACGCCAGCGGCGAGCCGGACTTCATCGGCGTCCACGGGTCGACGCTGTTCGCGACGGCCTGGAGCGGCGAACGCGGCTATCTGCTCGGCCTGGACGGCGACGGAGAGCCGGTGTTCACCCACCCGGTCACCAAGGTGAGGGAAGGGTCGTCCGGCTACGCCGACCACATCCATGACGTCTTCTGCGTCACCGGCTCGGTCGCCCTCCTCGGCACCTCCGGCAATGAGGGCTACGGCGTGTACGCCGTGGACGTCGCCACCGGGAAGGTGCTGTGGTCCCGCACGGTGCACGGCAGCGACTTCCACGCCCACGCCGCCGGGCGGACCTGCTTCCTGCACGACGCCGACACCGTCCACGGCCTGGACCTGCGCACCGGCGAGGTGCGCTGGACGGTCCCGAAGGTCCTCAGGCCCGGCGACTACCCGGGCATCACCACCGACGGGGACGCGTTCTTCGTCACCAGCACCAAGGTGCGGGCGTTCCGCGCCACCGACGGCGCCAGGCTGTGGACCGCCGTCGACGAGCCGACCAGCCTCAACCCGACCGCCGTACGGGGACGTCGGGCCTACCTCGCGGACGGCCAGAGCACCGTCTTCGCCCTCGACACGCGCAGCGGCGAGCAGCTGTGGCACACCGCCAGTCCGCTGACCCTCGACCCCGGCGGCGCGCTGGACCCGGGCCCCTCCGTCACCCCCTCGGTGGTGGTGCTGCCCCTGTTCACCGCCGTCACCCCGGGCTTCATCGTCCTGCGCGCCTCGGACGGCGAGGTCCTGTGGGCACACCAGGGCGCCGCATCGAAGAACAAGAGCGAGGCATGGCGGGTGCAGACGACCGGCACCGCCATCTACGCCGCCTCCGACACCACCCTCCACGCCTTCCGGAGCGACCCCCGATGACCCTGCCGAGCACACCAAGCACACCGAGCACACCGAGCACACCGAACACGCCGAACACGCCGACGGCGCAGGCCACGTCAAGCCCGCGGGCCGGCACCGCGGCCCCCCACATCGGCCCCTACCGGGTGATCCGGGAACTCGGCGCGGGCGGCATGGGCCGCGTCCTGCTGGCCGCGTCGCGCAGCGGCCGTGCCGTCGCCGTCAAGGTCGTACGCCCCGAGCTGAGCGCCGACCCGGACTTCCGGCGCCGTTTCAGGGCCGAGGTGGACGCGGCCCGAGCGGTCGGCGGCGCCTTCACCGCCCCGGTCGTCGACGCCGACCCGGAGGCGCCGCAGCCCTGGCTGGCCACCGCGTACATCCCCGGCCCGGCACTCTCTGACGCCATCACCACGCACGGGCCCATGCCCGAGCCCACCTTGCGGGTGCTCGGCGCGGGCCTGGCCGAGGCGCTGGCCGCCATCCACCGCGCCGGGCTCATCCACCGCGACCTCAAACCCTCGAACATCCTGCTCACCTCCGACGGGCCCCGGGTCATCGACTTCGGTATCAGCCGGGCCGTCGACGGCACCGTGCTCACCGCCGAGGGCCAGGTGATCGGGTCGCCCGGCTTCATGTCGCCCGAGCAGTCCACCGGGGCGGAACTCACGCCCGCGAGCGACGTGTTCGCCCTCGGTGCCGTGCTCGCCTACGCCGCCACCGGCAGCCCGCCCTTCGGCACCGGCGCGGCCCACGCACTGCTCTACCGCGCCGCCCATGAGGCGCCCGAGCTGGAGGGCGTCCCGCCCGCCCTGCTCGGCATAGTCGCCGCCTGCCTGGAGAAGGACCCGGCCCGGCGGCCGGCCGTCGAGCAGCTGAGGGCCTGGCTGCGGCCGGCGACCACGGCGGGCTGGCTCGGAGCGGTCGCGCTCCAGGTGGCCGAGGACGAGCGCGGCCTCCACGACGAGGTACGCCCCGCTCGGTTCGGCCGGCGGCGGCTGCTGTTCGGCGGTGCGGCGCTGGCCCTCACCGCGGCCGCGGGAGGCGCCGCGCTCCTGCTCCGCTCGCGCGACGGGGACGCGCCCGCCACGCCGGAACTCTCCTGGTCCAAGGACGTCCCGCAGCCGGACATGTCCCTGCTCGCGGTGACCTCCTCCACCCTGCTGTGCGCGGGGAGGACCTCGGGGGCCTGCTACGACCGGTCCACCGGAAAGCTCCTCTGGCAGGACCTCAGCGGCCAGAACACCGACGCCTTCGCCGACGACAAGCGCGTCTACACGGTACGTACCGACGGCAAGCTCCACGCCTTCGACGGCCGGACCGGGAAGCCGCTGTGGGAGGCGTCCCCGACGACGAGCGGCGCGCCCCAGCTGGAGTTCGCCGACGACTCGCTGGTGGTGACCACCGGCGACGACGGGCGCTTCCAGTGCCTGGACGCGTCGGACGGGCGGGTGCGGTGGCGGACGCCGGACATGGGAGCCTCCACGGCCGTCGGCACCACCCCTCAGGGGCGGCCGATCCTGCGGGGCAGCGCGTCTCAGACCTCCACCGCCGCGATGCTCAGCGGCTACACCGCCGTCGATCCGGACACCGGCGACCGCCTGTGGTCGAAGGATCTCGTCACCCTCCACGCGCCGCCCAGGAGCACGGTGCTCTACGCCGTCGACGGCGACATGAAACTGCACGGTCTCGATGCCGCCGACGGCGAGACGCTATGGAGCGAACCCACCCAACTGCCTCCGACCAACAGTCAGGTCCTCAACTACTGGCACTCCTTCAGCCTCAAGGACGGAATGCTGTTCTGCTACCCGGGCACCGGCGCGAACGGCGCGACCAGCGGGCTGCTCGCGGCCTTCGATCCGGAGACGGGGAAGACGCTGTGGAGCAAGCGGACCGCCGCCCGGGGAAACCGGGGTTACGACCGCTCCGGCGCGACCGTCTGCTACCTCGACAAGGTCCTGCACGCCGTCGATGCCGAGACCGGCACCGAGCGCTGGACGGCGGGCTCCGGCCTCGGCGAACTACAGTTCCTGGGCGCGCTCGGCGGCCTGTTCCTGGTCGCGGCGGCGAAGGGGCTGTACGGCTTCCACGCCGGCACCGGCGAACAGCTCTGGCACCACCCGGCCAGCGGCGGCTCCGGCTCCTGGTCGGCCTTCCCCGTCGGTGACCACCTCTTCGCGGGCTGGTCCGGCAAGCTGTTCTGCTTCTCGGTCCCCAAGGCGTAGGGGGTGTCCGTCAGCGGGCTTCGCACTCTTCCAGTCCCGCGGTCGCCAGCGCCTGCTCCATGGGGTACTCGTTCGCCCTGGGCACGGCCAGCGCGGTCCGGAACTCCTCCTCGGCCTCGGCGACCCGGCCTCCGGCGAGGTAGGTGCGGCCCAGCCGGCAGCGGATGTCCATCTCCAGCCGGTCGTAGTGGGGTTCGGTGAGCGGGGAGAGCAACCCGTGCCGGGTGAGCGCCTGGTGGTGGTAGGCCTCGGCCGCGCTGAGGTTCCCCTCGCCCTGCTCCGCCGAGCCCAGCCGGGTCAGCAGGAGCGCGTGCAGCAGGACGTCCCCGACCTGCTGGATCAGGTCGGTCGCGCGGCGGAGCAGCAGCTTGGCCTCGCGGTGGTCGCCGCGGGCCTGGTGGACGTCGGCGGCGTTGGTCAGGGCCATGCTGATCATGCGGGGTCTGCCGTTCTTCTCGGCGTGCGGAAGGGCTGCGTCAAAACAGCCCAGCGCCTCCTCGTGCCGCCCCTGCATGGCGTGGACGGCGCCGAGTACGCACAACCCCATCGCGGTGAGCCAGGTGTCGTCCAGCCGCTGGGCCAGCTCCACCGCCGCGGTGAGATGCGGGATGGCCTCCTCGGCCCGGCCCGAGTTCAGTTCGGCGGTCCCCAGGCCCGTCAGGGCCCGGGCGGCTTCCCGCTGGTCCGTGTGGCGGCTGAGGTGGAGTGCCTCGGTGAACCAGGCGTGCGCTTGGGCGAACCGGCCCTGGTAGATGTCGGCGATGCCCATGGCGTTGCGCAGGGCGAGGGCCATCCGCCGGTCGGTGGCCTCGTCCGCGCAGGCGAGCGCGATGTCGAGGGCGGCTCGGCACTCATGGTGGCGACCCCGGCGTATGAAATAGTCGCTCAACGCTTCGGCGAGCCAGCAGGCGTAGTCGGCCTCGCCGAGCGCCGCGGCGTATCCGACGACGTCGACGAGCTCCGCGCCGGCCGCCTCCAGCCATCCGTCCGCCTCCTTCCAGTCCGCGAACGGCGATCCGACGGGTTGCGGCCCGGTGGAGAAACCGCCCGGGCCCCAGTCGCTGGTGATCCGGCCCGCGTCCAGATAGAGGCGTAGTGCCGCCGTGCGGGCCGCTCGGACCTCGGCCTCGGCCTCGGAGGGCGCGGATTCCGCGAGCCGCCGCGCGTGCACCCGCACCAGGTCGTGCAACCGGTAGCGACCGGGACGAGGTTGCTGGAGCAGACTGGCATCGACCAGGCTCTCCAGCATCCGCTCGGCGTCGTGGGCCGGCCACCCCAGCATGGCCGCCGATGTGAGCGCGTCGCACTCGACCGTCGGCGCCAGGCCCAGGGCGCGGAATCCGCGCTGCTGGTCGGGCGTGAGCTGGTCGTAGGAGAGGCGGAAGGCCGCCTCCACGCTGCGGTCCCCGGCACTCAGCTCGCCGAGGCGGCGCTCGTCGCCCGCCATCCTGTCCACCAGGTAGGCGAGCGTCCAGGCCGGGCGGGTCTGCAGCCGCGCTCCGGCGATGCGCAGTGCCAGCGGGAGTCCGTCGCACAGCCGGACCAGCTCGCGTGTCGCCTCCGGCTCCTGGTCCGCGCGCCCCTCCCCGACGAGGTGCCTGAGCAGGGAGAGGCCCTTGCCGGACTCCAGGGGCTCCAGGCTGACGCGTCGATCGGCTTCCAGTCCGGCCAGCCGCCGCCGGCCGGCGACGATCACCTTGCTGCCCGGACCGGCGGGCAGCAACGGCCTTACCTGTTCCGCGCTCAGCGCGTCGTCCAGCACCAGGAGCAGCCGCAGCGAGCTGGTCGCGCCCCGCCAGGCCGCGGTGAGGTCATCGAGGTCATCGGGGACCTCGCTGTCGGCCGCGCCGACCGAGCGCAGCAACCGCCGCAGCACGCGCTCCGGTGGGAGGCTGCGCCGTTCCGCGCTGTGCGCGCGCAGGTCCACGAAGAGGCAGCCGTCCGGATAGTGGTCGCGGAGCGCGCGGGCCGCGCGGACCACGAGCGCGGTCTTGCCGACCCCGGCCGTGCCGTCCACCGCCACGATCGACAGGGATTCGTGCGGCGAGGGGGCGGTCAGCAGGGCCAGTTCGGGCTCTCTGCCGACGAGACGGCCGATGTCGCCGGGCAGATCGTTCACCGGCGCGCGGCGCGAGGAGGCGGCGGAAGCCTGGGGCGGGCCGGCGGACCCGACGCCGGCCGGGGCGACCGCCGAAGCAGCGACGGAGCGCGCCGCCGCGGCCCCCAGGAGCCGCTCGTCATCCCGGCGCAGCACCGCCTGGTGCACCCGGAGGAGTTCCTCGCCGGGGTCCACGCCGAGCTCCTCGCGCAGCCGCTCGCAGGTCTCCTGATAGGCGCTCAGCGCCGCGACCTGACGTCCGCTGCCGTAGAGGGCGCGCATCCGCAGCGCCGTGAGCGACTCGTCGTACGGATCGGCCGCGCACAGAGCGGCGAGGTCATCGAGGGCGTCGGCGGACCGGCCGAGAAGGACCAGGCACTCCAGCCTCTCCTGCTCCGCCGTGCGCTGCCGCTGCGCCAGCCGCTGCCGCTCACCCTGCGCGAACGGCCCCGGCAACCCTGCCAGCGGCTCGCCCCGGCCCAGGGCGCGCGCGCCGGAGAACCGGTCGAGCGCGGTGGCGAGGTCGCCGGACGCCCTGGCGCGCCGTGCCTCGCCGGCCAGTTCGGCCAGCTCCGTGACGTCGAGCCGCGCACCGTCGCCGACGAAGCGGTACCCCTCCCGGCCGCTGCGGATCACCGACCCCGACCGTCCGGCGCCTTCGGTGTCCAGCGCCTTGCGCAGCGGGTAGACGTAGCTCGGCAGGATCCGGCGACCGGACCCCGGCGGCTGTGCACCCCACACGTCGTCGAGCAGCTGCTCATGGCTGACCGGCGTGCCCGGGCGCAGCACCAGCGCGGCCAGCACCGCCTGCCGCCGTACCGGTCCCAGGTCCAGCCGCGTCCCGTCCCGCCAGGCCCGCACCGGCCCGAGCACCGCGATCCGCAGCCGCCCTGGAGCACCCCCGCCCATCCCGAACAGCCTCCGCTCGCAACGTCATCCCGATTTCATCGGCATTCCAGCGCCTCACCGGCCATCGGCGCAAACTCGCCGGCCGCGGCTGGAGGGCCGGCTCAGCCCTCTCGCCGGGTGGTGCGTCGCCGGACGTCGGCGAGCAGCTTGTCCAGCAATCCGGCGAGCGAGGCGCGTTCGTCCGCCGACAGGTCGCTGACGAGCATCGCTTCGCGTCCGAGGACGGCGTCGACGGACCGCTCGATGAGCGCGTGGCCCTCGTCCGTCAACGACACCAGGACCGACCGGCGGCCCGCTCCTCCCGGCGTTCGCCGGACGAGTCGCTGGCCTTCGGCCCGGGCGACGCGCTGCGAGATCGCCCCGGCGGTCACCAGCGTCCGCTGGGCGAGCTCTCGTGTGCTGAGGGTGTAGGGCGGGCCCGAGCGGCGGATGACGGAGAGCAGGTCGAGGGTGGCCGCGTCGATGCCCGCCGCGCGCAGCACCCGGCCGCGGTCGTCCCCGAGGAGCTTCGCCAACTGCCAGATGGGCGTCACGATCTCGATGGACTCGGTCGGGGTGCCCGGTCGTTCCCGCTGCCAGGCCGCGGCGATCTCGGCGGCGGGGTAGGACGGCGCGGGGTCGCCTTCGGCGGGGTCGGCGTCGATCACGGTGCGAACCTCCGTCAGGAGCAGCTATGTTGGGACCTGGGTTTAGGTCTAAACGTAGCAGTGCACAGGAGGAGCCTTGAACCGCATCGTGCTCGTCACCGGAGGCACCAGCGGCATCGGCCGCGCGATCGCCGCACGGTTCGCCGCCGACCAGGCGGAGGTCTTCATCACCGGACGCCACGCCGACACCGTCGAGAAGGCCGCCCACGAGCTGGGTGTGCACGGCGTGGTCTGCGACGCGACCGACCCCGGTCAGGTCGCGGCACTCGGCGCCCGGCTCGGTGAGAGGCTCGATGTCCTGGTCAACGCGGCCGGCGGCCTGGCCGAATCCCCGTCCCCCGAGGGATCTCCCCTGGAGGCGCTGCTGGCCCAGTGGCAGACCAACCTGGCCCAGAACCTCCTGGGCGCGGTCCTGACCACCGCCTCGGCGCGAGAGATGCTCACCCCGGGCGGCTCCGTCATCAGCATCGGTTCGATCGGCGCCGAGCGCCGAGGCGGCTCCTACGGAGCGGCCAAGGCCGCGCTGGCCTCCTGGAACGCCTCGCTCTCCGGCGAACTCGGCCCCCTCGGCATCACCAGCAACGTCATCTCCGCGGGCTACATCGCCGACACCAACTTCTTCCGCGGCGGGCTGACCGACGAGCGCCGCGAGGCGCTCGTCCAGGAGACCCACAACAAGCGTCCGGGCACGGTCGACGACATCGCCGAGACGGCCTACTTCCTCGCCTCCCCCGGCGCCCGGCACATCACCGGCCAGACCCTCCACGTCAACGGCGGAGCGTTCACCACGCGCTAGGGGATGCCCGACTGGTCGGCGTGCGACCGGAGATGGCCCGCGCCCGGGCGGGCGGGGCGGGATGATAGGCAGGCCCGCCCGCCGCGGGCCCATACCCGACAGGAGCCCCGAACCATGGTCGACCGCTTCCGCCTTGCCCTGCACCGCGTGCTGACGGCGGCGACTCTGTGCGGTGCCCTCGCGGCGGCCGTGACCGGATGCTCCGCCTCCGACGGCCAGGACACCAGCGCCCCGGACCACTCCACCACCGCCCCGCGGACCGCGGACCCGGGGCGCACGGACAAGGTGGTCCGGCCGGAGCCGGGCGTCGGATTCGACTACCAGATCGGCGGGGGCTACGCGCCGCCGAGGGGCGTACGCGCGGTCTCCCGCGACCGGACCGACAAGCCGGCGCCCGGGCTGTACAACATCTGCTACGTCAACGCCTTCCAGGCCCAGCCGGACGCCACCGACTGGTGGCAGGCCCACCACCCCGACCTGCTGCTCCGCGACGACGATGGCGCGCTCGTCATCGACCAGGACTGGGACGAGGCGCTGCTGGACATCTCGACACCCGCCAAGCGCGAGCGGCTCGCCGCGATCATCGGCGAGTGGATCGACGGGTGCGCCGCGGCCGGCTACCAGGCGGTCGAGGCCGACAACCTCGACTCGCACGAGCGCTCCCAGGGCCTGCTGACCGCCGATCATGATCTGGCCTTCGGGAAGTCGCTCGTCGCCCGAGCCCACGCGGCCGGTCTGGCCATCGGCCAGAAGAACGCCGCCGAGCTGGTACGGCAAGGGCGGAGTCTGGGATTCGACTTCGCGGTCGCCGAGGAGTGCGGACAGTACGACGAATGCGACGCCTACGCGGAGGCGTACGACGACCGGGTCTTCGTCATCGAGTACAAGAAGGCGGGACTCGCCGCCGCCTGCGAAGCCTGGGGCGAGAGGCTGTCGGTCGTCCTGCGCGACCTGGACGTCTCCCCGGCCGGCGACGCCGGATACCGCCGCCGCACCTGCTGAACCTGTCGCCGACCTGCGCGCGCCTATACCACCCCACGGCACTGCGCGCCATCGACACTGCGTAGTCCTGATGCGCGGCCCCCGCTACCCTCGCCCGTCTTAACGGAAGCTTGACGCGTCCGGAGGCTTCTCCGTGGGCCCACGCCTCACTCTCTGCATACGCTGGTGCCGCCGTCCGCGTGATGGCCGAAAAGAAGCTGAGCCCCACATCAGGAGCACGTCGATGGCCGCCAACGAGAACCCCCCTTCCAGTCGCCTGCGGGCCTGGATGCTGGAGGGACTGTCCGACATGGGCAAGCACGGCGGTGCGACCGGCCCCCACGCCCAGCCGGAGCCCCCGCACAAGGGGCAGCGCTGGTGGCGGGTGATGTGCCTGACCGGGGTGGACTACTTCTCGACCCTCGGCTACCAGCCGGGCATCGCCGCCCTGGCCGCCGGTCTGCTCTCCCCCATCGCGACGATCGTGCTCGTCATCGTCACCCTGGCCGGCGCGCTTCCGGTCTACCGGCGGGTGGCCGAAGAGAGCCCTCGCGGCGAGGGCTCCATCTCGATGCTGGAACGCCTGCTCTCCTTCTGGAAGGGCAAGTTGTTCGTCCTCACCCTGCTGGGCTTCGCGGCCACGGACTTCCTGATCACCATCACCCTCTCCGCCGCCGACGCCTCCACCCACCTGGTCGAGAACCCCCACCTGGCCGACTCGCTCCACGACAAGCAGGTGCTGATCACCCTGGTGCTGGTGGCGCTGCTCGGCGCGGTGTTCCTCAAGGGCTTCCTGGAGGCGATCGGCGTCGCCGTCGCCCTGGTCGGCGTCTATCTCGCGCTCAACGCGGTCGTCGTGGTCGTCGGCCTGTGGCACGTCGCGACGGCCGGGCATGTGGTCACCGACTGGACCAGCGCCCTGACAGCCGAACACGGCAACGTCTTCGTCATGATCGGCGTGGCGCTGGTCGTCTTCCCGAAGCTGGCCCTGGGTCTGTCCGGCTTCGAGACCGGTGTCGCCGTGATGCCGCACGTCCAGGGGGACGACAGCGACACCGAGGAGCACCCCAGGGGCCGTATCCGCGACACCAAGAAGCTGCTGACCGTCGCGGCCGTCATCATGAGCTGCTTCCTGATCACCACGAGCTTCATCACGACGGTGCTGATCCCGGAGAAGGAGTTCGAGGCGGGCGGTCAGGCCAACGGGCGCGCCCTGGCCTACCTGGCCCACGAGTACCTGGGCGGCACCTTCGGCACGGTCTACGACGTCTCCACCATCGCCATCCTGTGGTTCGCCGGCGCCTCCGCCATGGCCGGCCTGCTCAACCTGATGCCGCGCTACCTGCCCCGCTACGGCATGGCCCCGCACTGGGCACGCGCCGTCCGCCCGATGGTCATCGTCTTCACCCTGATCGCCTTCCTGGTCACCTGGATCTTCGACGCCGACGTCGACGCCCAGGGCGGCGCCTACGCCACCGGCGTCCTGGTGCTGATCAGCTCCGCCGCCATCGCGGTCACCATCGCCGCGCGCAAGGCGGGGCAGCGCAACTGGACCATCGCCTTCGCGGTCATCTCCGCGGTGTTCCTCTACACCACGGTCGTCAACGTCATCGAGCGCCCGGACGGCGTGAAGATCGGCGCCTGCTTCATCGCGGGCATCATCCTGGTCTCCCTGCTCTCCCGCCTGGCCCGCGCCTTCGAGCTCCGCGTGACGAGCGTGACGCTCGACGACATGGCGGAACGATTCATCCGGGACATGGCCAGCCGCAAGATCCGGTTCATCGCCAACGAGCCCGACGCCCGCGACAAGGCCGAGTACCGCGACAAGATCGAGCAGATCCGGTCCGACAACGACATGCCGGAGCGGGAGGACTTCGTCTTCGTCGAGGTGACGGTCACCGACCCCTCCGAGTTCGAAGCGGGCCTGACGGTGCGCGGCGAGGTCCTCCATGGCCGCTACCGCGTCCTGACCCTGGAGTCCTCCTCCATCCCCAACGCCCTGGCCGCCCTCCTGCTCCACGTCCGCGACACCACCGGCCGCACGCCGCACATCTACTTCGAGTGGACCGAAGGCAACCCGTTCGCCAACTTCCTGCGCTTCTTCCTCTTCGGCCAGGGCGAGGTCGCCCCGGTCACCCGCGAGGTGCTCCGCGAGGCAGAACCGGACCGGGACCGCCGTCCCCGCGTCCACACCGGCTGACGCCGGCACGCGCAAAGATCACGTCAGGGTTGGCCCGCGCGGTGTCATGGGGAATCGGCTGATGGAAGGATTCCGCGCATGGCCAGGACGGAACGCCAGGCGCGCCGCGCGCCGCACCGCCGCGACGGGGACCTGGCCCCGGCCCACGCCCCCGCCGTCTCGCACCGCACCGCCGGGAGCGGGTGGGCCGGAGCGCTGGCCCTGTGCGCGCTGCTGCTCGCGGGCGCGGGCGTGGCGGCCTGGTTCGTGCCGCACACCGCCTCAAACGAGCGGGCGTGGAAGTCGGCCGTCCGGTGCGCCGCCGAGACGCCCGCCGCGGAGCGAGGCGGTTCCGGCCTGCCCGAGCGAGGCCGCGACTGCCTGACCACCCTCCCGGCGGTGATCGCGCGGACCGAGGCCAACCAGCCCAAGGAGCGCAGCTGGCTGTACTTCACCGACCGCCGGCCGCTGGAGCGACTCGCGGTCTCGCACGACGCCGCCCGGGATTTCCGGGCCGGTGACAGCGTCGAGTTGACCGTCTGGCGCGGCCAGGTGAGGAAGGTCGCCGGAGCGGGCCATGTGTGGCGCGAACACGTCCCCACCTCCGGGGAGCTGGCCGTCGTCACGGCCGTGCTCACCCTCGCCGCGGGCTGGCCCGCGATCCGGGTCCTGCTGCGCCTGCGCGGGCGCCGGCTGCCCGATGACGACGTCCTGCCCTCGGCGCTTCCGTTCGCGGGCGCGCTCGCCGGTACCGCCCTGTGGCTACTGCCGCTGTGCTACCTCCACCCCACCTCCCTGCTCTCCTCTCCCCTGGCGATCACCTGGGCGGCCGCGGGCTCACTGGCCACACTGACCCTGCTCACCTGGGCCTGGCGCGCCACCCGGATCCGTACGCCCCAAGCGCCCGCCGCGACCGGAACGGCCGGAGTGGCCGGAGCCACCGAGGCGGCCGGGGCGGTCGCAGCGGTCGGGGCGGCCGAGGCGTCCGCCGGGCGCGAGGAGGTGTTCCTGGCCGCCCGCTTCCTGGAGGACACCGACTACAACCCGCACGGCTTCGGCACCCACATCGTCCTCGGAGGCGGCTCGCCCGCCGTCACGCCCCACTCGGGCCCCGGCCGGTTCGCGGCCAGACGGATACCGGTGGAGCGGCTCACCGTCACCAACGTACGGCGGGCCCGCGGCAGCGACGGCGACACCGTGCCCAGAAGCTGGCACGTCGCCGAACTCGATGACGCGGGCCGGCCGGTCCGCCTCGCGGCAGCCCCGGCCGACCTGAGCCGCGTCCTCCGCGAGCTGGGCCGCTCCCCGGTCCAGGGGGTGTCCGACGGCACTGCCTGTCAGGAGGTGGTGACCGAGATGTCGTCGACGACGAAGTCGGTTCGCAGGGCGGCGTCCTCGGTGCCGACCAGCTTGACCGTCACGGACCGGCCCCGCCAGGGCGACAGGTCGTAGGAGCGGTAGACGTAGCCGCCGCTGGCGTCCCGATTGGACAGCGTGCCCAGCGTGGAGGTGGTGGCGCCATCGATCACCTGCACCTGGAGCTTGTCGTACGCCACCGGGTCGGTCTCGAAGGTGCCGATGCGGCTGTAGAAGGCCAGCGTCGCGGCGTTCACGTTGGCCGGAAGCGTGACCTGCTGGGAGAGGGTCTGCGTCGAGGACTCCCCCATGCCGCCGAGCCACGCGTACATGGAGCCGGTGCGGGCCGGGTACGTCGACCAGTTGCCGATGACCGAGCCACTCGGCGACGCCGTCCAGTTCCAGCCGGCCGTGCCGTTCTCGAAGCCGGAGTTCAGCAGGGCGGCCCGGTAGTCGATGGTGTGCCCGTACAGCAGGTTGCGGGCCGTGTTCGACGTGCTCAGGCCGGCGGCGGGCCGGTCGTCCTTGAAGTACTCGCCGAAACTCCACTGCCCTTGCGCCCGGAGCAGGTTGATCGTGCCCGACTGTCCCCCGTCGACGCGGTTCCACAGGTCGATCAGGGAGCCGGCCACGCGCCCTTCCACCGCGTCACCGTTGTGCCAGTTGGTGCTGGAGACCGGCTGGCCGGAGTTGAACCAGGTGGAGTTCATCAGGTCGATCGAGGAGCCGCCCGGCCAGACGAACCTGTTGTCGCCCTTGACGCTGCCGGCGAGAGCGTTGGCGAACCCCTCGGTCCAGGCGCAGCCGGTGGAGGACGCCACATGGATCTGGTGCCCGGCGCAGTTCACGTTGGGCCACCACCAGTTGTACAGCATGTGCATCAGCGCGTGTCCGGACTCGTGGAGCACCAGGTGCTCGGAGTCGGGGTCGTTGTCGCGCAGCCTGACGTAGCTGGCCGCCGCGTTGGCCCCGGGGTTGTAGTAGCCGCCGTCAGCGTTGCCGGGCCACCACTGGACCGTCATCTTGCTGCAGTTGGGCGGGGTCTCGCGGGCGGTCCAGCAGTTGGTGCCGGAGCTGCGCCACCACCAGGCGAGGTTGAGGGTGTCGAAGGCGTGCCAGGCGCGCATCTGGACCGCGGCCGGAGCGGTCCAGCCGAAGTTCCGGTTGTCGGAGACGTTGTATTGCGCGGGGGTGGTGGTGGAGTAGACCCACCCGTTGTTGTCGACCACCTGCCAGACCGAGCTCTCCGACCGGAACTCCACGTAGAGCAGGTACATCGTGGCGACGGGCGGCGTGAAGCAGAGGTTGTAGGCGCCGGTGTTGTCGGTCAGACCGCTGGCGTAGACCTGCTGTGCGGCGGTCGAGGTGGTCTTCCCCCACACCTTGACGGTGAGGTTGCGGCCGCCCAGCCATGTCCCCGCCTGGTTGGTGAAGTTGAAGCCGCCGTTGACGCAGATGGGGGTGGTGGCCGCCAGGGACGGACTGCCGGCGGCGGGCCGGGCGGTCCGCGGGGCCTTCGCGAACTTCTCGCTCACCGAAGCCGGCTTCGCCTTCCGGGCGCCCGAACGTCCCCGCAGCTTGGTGATGTGCACGCCCGATCGGGACGAGCCGTGTGCCGACCGCGAGGAGTTCTTGCCGACGGTGAGCAGCACCGCGTCGTGCGCTTCCCGCTCCGGCGAGGGCGAGTCGGTGTCGGAGAGACCGGCCTCGATCTGGGCGGGTCCGGCCGCCTTGGCGCGGACGTGCAGGGTGAGGCTGCGCTGATGGGTGCCGAGGGCCACCTCGCCCTTGGCCTGCTGCCAGCGACCGGTCTGCCGGGGCGTGTTCAGCGGGGAGCCCTCGGTGGTGAGCTGGAGGGTGTCGGGGACTCGGACGGTCAGTCGGGCGTGGTCCACCGAGACCTGGGCACGGAGGCGGACTCGCAGGACCGCCGTCTCCCCCACGGCCGGGAGCTTGTCCAGGCTCAGGTCGACCGCGACGCAACTGGCCGGGGTCTCGGAGCGGGCGGCGGGCTTGGTGAGCGTACATGTCGGGTGTGCGTTCCCCGGCTGGGCGGTCGCCGTCGAGGGGAGCCCCGTCGGTATGAGGGCGGCCGTCGCCCCGATCGCGACGGCCCATCGTCTGATTCTGGGGATCATTTCTCGTTCTCCAACTGCGCGGTGGGGGGGGAGTTCCCGGCTTCTGGGGGTGCCAGGAGATCGACACAGCATGGAGGTAACGCGAGGGGGTGTGCAATATCACATGTCACGTAATTTTAGGTGGATCGTCCAGCACGGAGAGTGAGGAGCCGGCCGCCGGCCCGGGCGCGCACAGCGCCTTCGCGGCACGCCGGGCGGCTGCGGAGACCGCGCCGCCGGCAGCCCCTCGCCGACGCGTACGGCGAGGGGTGCGGCCGGCGCGGCCCCGGCTCCGGGGAGCGGTGCGGCTATGCGGACTTCAGCCGCTTGAACCAGGTGACCGGGCTGGAAGAGCCGGGTGCCTGGACGTAGACCCTGGCCGGGATGGCGACCAGGTGCTCCTGGTTGCCGCTGTCGATGTCCCGGAAGACGATGTAGCCGACGTATGTGGCGCCGTTGCCCCGGCCCTCCAGGTGGCCCATCCTCCCCTGCTCCACGTTGACCTCGACGGCCGTCTCCTTGCTGTCCACGAGCTTCGTGGAGCTGGTGGCGGCGTAACTGTACGTGAAGCTCGCCTCGGCGCCGACCTCTCCGGTGGTCTCGCCCTTGCCGACCTTGGGGGTGATCTTGCCGCCCGCCGACCAGCCCTCGGTCACGGTCTTCTCGTCCCAGATGGTCGCCGAGACCTTGTAGGTGAGCTTCGCCTCCCCGGTCACGCCGTCGCTGGCGCCCCGCACCGGGTACTTCTCGTCGACCGCCCCGACGAAGACGCATGGCGCCGTCTGCCCGTACGCCGGGTGGCCGGGGTCCTTGTTGACCATGCCGCAGTACTGCTCGGCGGTGAGCCCGGCCGACGGAACGGCGTCGTCCTTGGTGTTCCTGCGGATGTCGCTGCCCGTGGGGGGCTTCGAGCCGGGCCAGCCGTCGGACAGGTGCTCGGCACTGGCCCGCAGGGCGGCGGGGTTCTTGGCGTCCTGCGCGTAACTCCGCGCCGCCTCCCTGGCGCGGACGATCGCCTCTTCGGGGTTGAGCTTCTCCCGCACGTCCTCCAGGGCGACGGCCTTGACGCTGCCGTCCTTCTCCCGCTCCAGGCCCTTCGGGTAACCCATCACGGTTTCCTGGGCGTTGACCGGCGCCCACTTCCCCATCGCCGCCAGGACGTCCTGGTCCTGCTCGTAGGTGGTGCCGTCGACGCTCGCCGTCTGGCCGTCGTCGGCGAAGGCGCGGGGCTGGGAGCCCAGGAGGGATATCCCGGTGAGGAGCGCGGTGGTGAGGGCGCCCGCCGCCAGTCCGGCCTTGCGCCGGCGGTGCGTGTGGTCGGTCCGGAGTTGCGTTGACACGCGGTCTCCTTGTCGGTTCAGGCGTCGGCCATGCCGGCCACGCCGATCGGTGGGGGGTTGACAGGTCGCCGGTGGCTCCACGGTGCGGGCCTCTACGGGCGCGCCGAAATGGGCGGCGACGCAAGGGGGTTGGCCTGCGGGCGCCCTTTCGGAGCCCGGTCCGGCTGCGGCAACAAGCTAGGAAGCTACTGTTGCGTTCACCCGGAACCTTTGTAACGGATTCCCCTCAACCGGTCTCAATGGCGCACCTCGTCTCAATCCGCGAGACGCGCCACCTCTCAGTCAACCGCCTCGCCGGCCACACCCTCCGGCGTCTGCACCCGGGTCTCGGCATTCTCCGAGGAGACCGCCCGCCGGCTCAGTCCCGGAAACCGCCCTGGGAGAGGATCGCGTCGATGCGGGAGCGGTGCGCCGCCTCCCAGTCGTCGAGGGACTGGGAGGCCTCCTTGGTCGCCTTCGCCCGGGCGTCCCGCAGCACCTCCTCCTGACGGGCGCTCGGGACCACCACCACGCCGTCGTCATCGCCCACCACCAGGTCGCCGCTGTGCACACGGACGCCACCGCACCGCACCGGGCCGCCCAGCGGCGTCACGGCCTTCTTGCCGCCCGGGATGGGGATGACGCCCCGCCCGAAGACGGGGAAGCCCATCTGGCGCACCTCGCCGATGTCCCGGATCAGCCCGTCGAGGACGAACGCATGGATCCCGCGGCGCTGGGCGACGGCGCAGACGTTGCCGCCGGCGAGCGCGAAGTCCGTGTCCCCGGACTCGACCACGACGACCGAGCCGGGCGGCGCGCGGTGAATCGCCGCGTGGAGCATGAGGTTGTCGCCGGGCGGACACCGGACGGTGAAGGCCGGACCGGCGATGCGCGGGGTGGGCGTCCACAGCGGGCGGATGCCGATGTCCATGACCTGCTCGCGGCCGAGGAAGTCGCGAGCGCGGTGGTGGGGACGGCCGGGAGTGCGGAGCTGTCGTTCATACGTCTTCCCCTCTCGGTCGCCGGGCCGGTGTGCCGATGCGGTGGTCTGACGATCGATTCCGACGACTCGGCGATCCTAGAGGGCCGGCGATTCCAGAGGCTCAGCGGTCCGGGGACCGGCACACGCCGACGCCTACCACCCGTTGCCGGCTCGGCCTCATGGCGTCCCCTCTCGTTTCACGGGGAGAGGGGGAAAGATCAGCGCGGCGGGGTTGTCCGGCTCGGGGCGTGCGAACGAGGACGGCCGTTCGCACGATCGGCGCGATCAGCGGTGTGAATCACCGCAACCATCGGCTCCGCCCGTGCAGGAGATGCAATCATGGGCGTTCAGGACTCCGAACTGCCTCCCGACCTCGGCAACGACGTGGCACTGGGGCTGGGCGGGGAGCCTCCCCGACCGCCCCGGGTCGCGTTTCCCGAAGAGCACGAACGGTGATCATGGAAGAGCCTCGCCTCGAACGCCTCAGCTGCCTTGTCGTGTGCGCCGGCGCAGGCGGCCTCGCGCTCGGCCTCGAGCAGGCCGGTTTCGATCCCGTATTGCTGCTGGACAACCGGGCTGTGACCTGCGAGACGCTGCGTCTGAACCGCCCGGAGTGGAAAGTCCTCGAAGCCGACCTCCTGGACTTCGACCCGGTGGACCACCAGGCGACTTATGACGTGGATCTTCTGGCCGCCGGCCTGCCTCGGGTGAAGGCGAGCGCTGCGGTGGCACGCGAGAACAGCACCGAGGAGATTCGCATACTCGAAGCGACGATCATGCTCATGCACGGCGTACAACCACGCGCCCTGCTCATCGAGAACGTCCCCGATCTGGTCTCCAAACCCGCGTACGAGCCGATCCGCGCGTATGTCGCGGGCGAGCTAGACCACCTGGGATATCAGCACCGTTGGTTCGTCCTCAACGCGATGGGCCACGGCGTGCCCCAGGACCGCAGGCAAGGGATCCTGGTGGCTTTCAAGGGGGACTCCATGGAGGACTTCGTCGCCCCGATGCCCGACACCAAGCCACCGATCACCGTGGGCGAAGCGCTGGGTGATTCCATGGCCGCACGTGGCTGGCCTCACGCTGCCGCCTGGGCCGCGCAGGCCGACCAGGCCGCCCCGACCCTGGTCGGGGGCTCCTGGAACCGTGGTGGGGCCGATCTGGGCCCCAGCGGGTCGAAGCGTGCCTGGGCCCGTATGCGTGTGAACGGCGGCACCGTCGCCGACGAACTCCCCGGGCCCGATTTCCCTTGGGACCTGTCACTCGGCGTCAAGGGGATGGTGACGCTGACCGTCGAACAGGCAGCGCGGCTGCAGGGCTTTCCCGAGGACTGGTGCTTCGCCGGCCTCAAGACGGCCCGCTACCGTCAGATAGGCCACGCCTCGCCGCCTCCGGTGAGCCGTGCCCTCGGACTCGCGATCCGCGCGGCCTTGGGACGCCGGGCCTAGTCGCCCACACAACGGGTCCGCCCTGTGACCGGTCCCGCTCCGTGCTGCCGAACGAGTGACCTGTGGAACCGAGACGCCGGGGTGGGGAGGCGCTGCCTGCCCACCCCGGCGTCAGTGCCCTGTGGTCACTGGGTGAGCAGGTGTGAAAAGAAGCCGATCGACGGGTCTTCCGGGGTGCCGACAAGAAGGGCCCGGTCGAGCAGGCTGTTGTTGTGCTCGCAACTGGTCTCCGGGAGCATGACGCAGGCGTGGCAGGCGGCCAAGTTGGTGCCGCCCGCGCCCGAGCTCTCGGTCTCGATGCACAGCGGGTCGGCTGAGCACCACTCGGCGCGGTGGACGGCCAAGCACACGGCCTGGTTGAGACGATCGGGTTCGCCCTGGGCGACCAGGCCTCCGAGGCTGCCCGCCGAGTCGCTGGTGGCCGTGTAGATCAGCACCCCGGCCATCTCGTCACCCGAGTAGATCCGCTCGCGGAGCGAGGCGGCCGGGTAACCGGAGTCCAGGCTCCACTCGTTGATCATCACGTGGGCGAAGGTGTGCAGCAGGGTCATGCGCGGGGTGGCCGGCGAGGACGGGACGCGCGTCGGGTCGGAGGCCCGCTCGGCGAGGACACGCTGGTGCCGGTGACGGATGTGTTCCACACGGGCGGCGACGGCGGGCAGTCGGGCCCAGGCGTCGACCCTCTCCTCATCGAGCCGGAGGAAGACCCCCTCGCCGTGAACCTCCATGGCGGGCAGCCAGTCGGTGGGGGCGAAGGAAAGCTCCGCCTCGTGGCCCTCGGCGGAGGTCTCCGGGTCGATGACCCGGGTGAAGGCCTTGAGGGCGCGGACCTCCCGCAGCTTCTTCACCAGCATCGGGGTGACCAGGGCCAGGCGGTTCAGCGGCTTCGGGTCGCCGGTCGGGGGCTCGCAGACGAACTGCTCGGTGTGGGAGCCGGAGTCCTCCGCGTTGCCCGCGGACAGCCGCTCGTACTCCAGGTCGCGAAGGGCCCGGTAGCGTTGCTCCTGGTCGGCTTCGCAAGTGCCCTCGCCGGTGGGGTCATCGGCCTCCATCGCCGCCAGCAGCTCCACCACCTTCTCCACGCTCACCGGAGAAGGGGCACCCTTGAAGACGAACTTCAGAGCGATCTCGATCTCGGCGGGTCCGGAGCACGAGCGCAGGGTGTCCCAGTGCTCGTCGAGGGCGTGCACCTTGCTGTCGCTCCACGGTGGGATGGACAGGGCCGAGCGGAGCACCGGCTGCCACACCGAGGAGGAACCGCGCTGAAGCGTGCGGGGCTGTCGGGAACAGACGACGTCCGGGGCGTCCTTCAGCCAGGGGCGCTTGCCCTCGCAGCGGATGTTCAGGTCCCGGAGCGCGCCCCGGCGGAAGGAGCCCTCCATGGACACCTCCGGCACCCCGCAGGAGCAGGAGAGCACCACCGAACGGAGCGAGGAGGTGCGTCCCGAGGAGCGCAGGCTCATCCGGCCGCCGCAGAAACCGGCCTCTTCATCGCCGCGTCGCCCCCTGTGCAGCCACTTCCAGTACGGGAAGTCGGCGATGTGCCCGTCCTCGCAGGCCACCACGAAACGCGAGGGGATGAGCGGCTCCGCGCATTCGGCGCACTCGTTGCGTCCGGGCGGTGGGTTGAACTTCCGCACGTGGTCCAGCGCGTGGCACTCGGGGCAGTGATGCCACAGTGGGAAGCGACGCACCCGTACGCCGTCGCGGCTGTCGTCGCCGGAGGCAGGCGGAAGGCGGAACCGGCTCACGCCCAGCACGCGGGCGAGGCGCGGTTCATGGATCACCGGGGCCTCGTCCCGGGACCAGTACCGGTCCGCCCCGTCGATGCCGGAGACGATGAACGACTCCTGCTCCACGGCGATCAGCGATCCCACGCCATAGGTGGTGATGGCCTGGGCTCGGCGGACCGCGCCACGGCGGGGCAGGGTACGGGCCGGTGCGGAGGCGGCGCCGCGCCGGCGGCGGGCAGGGGGCGGGGTCATCGGGATGCCTCCATGAACAGGGCGGACTCGGCGTCGACGTCGCGGAGGGACCACAGGGTCTCCCACGCCTCGACGTCCTCCAGGGCGTCGTTGTAGGGCTTCAGCAGCGAAGGGAGCCGGCGCCCGCGCTTGGGCTCGTAGTACAGGCCGCCGTGCGCCTCGGCCTCGTCGTACCACCAGTCGACGAACTCGTCGAAAGCGGCGGCGACGTGGTCCACCTCCTCGGGCGCCACGGCCGTGACCCGTTCGAGGATCCTCGGACGGACCCGTTCCCGGAGCTCTTCCAGGAACCGGTCGATGTTCCCGGCGGCCTCGTCGTCGCGGGCGGCGGGGATCAGGATGCGGGCCAAGGCGACGATCACCGCGTGCAGGCCCCGGTCACGGGCGCGGGCCGAGAAGGGGGTCACCGAGGTGGACTCGACTTCGCGGTACAGAGCCGAGTGGAAGTGCTGGAAGTTCTCGTAGTGGGAACGGTCACGGGAGCGGCCCGCGTTGAGCATCACCGCCACCAGGCCCGGGTGGGCACGGCCCACGCGGCTGGTGGCCTGGATGTACTCGGCGGTCGTCTGCGGCTGCCCCATGACGGCCATCAGGCCGAGCCGGTCCACGTCCACGCCGACGGCGATCATGTTCGTGGCCAGGAGCACGTCCACCACGTCGCCGCCCGGCAGTCGTCGCTCGATCTGCTTCAGGCGGGCCGGAATGTCGCTGGCGTCGACTCGGCTGGTCAGCTCCGAGTAGTTGCCGACCGAGCGGGACTCGCAGTCGTCGCGTTCGGCCAGGTGCTCCAGGTGGGCCACGACGTCGTCGTGGACCTGGAGTTCTGCGGCGGACAGCAGACGAAGACTGTTGAAGTAGCCGACCAGCGTCCAGTACGCGTCGCGTACCTCCTCAGGGGTGTCGGCCCGCATCGCCTGATGGAGCAGGGTGGCGTAGGTGCGGATCAGCAGGGTGGACTGGCTGGTGCCGGGGGCGAGCAGGCCCACATAGCAGCGGGACGCCTTCTCGCCTGCGGGGGTCTCCACGGCGAACCAGGAGTCGCGGGAGTCCAGGCCGGCGGGCGGGAACTGGCGCACCTCGCGGGAGAACAGGGCCCTGCCCTGGTCGGCCGCACGACGGATGGTCGCGGTCGAGGCGATCACCTTGGGACGGTCGGCGAGCACGTCGACGGCCGTCTCGTACAGGCCGGTCAGTGTGCCCAGCGGGCCCGAGATCAGGTGCAGTTCGTCCTGCACGATCAGCTCCGGGGGCGGGGTGGAGTCCTGGCGGTCCCGGTTGAAGAGGGCGGCGGTCTGCGCACGCCACGGCATCGAGGCGAACTTGTCGACCGTGGCGATGACGAGGGTCGGCCGGGCCCGGTACACGGTCTCGTCGACCAAATGCACGGGCAGTCCGCCGGAGAACACGCAACCCGCGCCCGGGCAGCGTACGTCCATCCGGACGGCCTCCCGGTCGACCGAGTAGTGGTGGGCGTCGAGGGCGGTCCCGCACCACGGGCAGGCATGCAGCTGGACCGGGTTCTCCTTCTGGAGTGCCTTGCCGGAGCGGGCGGCGCGGAGCTGCCCGGAGGCGACCTCCAAGGTGTTCGGCGTGGCGGAACGTCCCACCCACATACCGAGGGAGATCTCCTCGTGACCCAGCTCGGCGGGGCTCTCGCGGCGCATCTGCTCCATGGCGCAGATCAGGATCGCGGCACGCTCGAACTGCTGGAGTGTGAGCAGACGCAGCGTGTACCGCATCAGGACGGTGACACCGCCGCCCGCCGGACCGAGGCGCTTCCGGCGCAGGAAGGTGGTCAGCGCGATCAGGCCCAGGTACGCCTCGGTCTTTCCACCACCGGTCGGGAACCACAGCAGGTCCGACACACCCCGGTCAGGGTGCTCCGGGTCGTCCACTCCGGCCAGGCACAGGAGCACGAAGGCGATCTGGAACGGACGCCAGCGTGCGGCGGCCCGGTCCGGCTCACCCGCCCGGCCGTTCTTGACCCAGGCGCTCCGGGCCCGCTGAGTCGCCATCGCCTGGTTGGCCAGGCGGAATGCCCACATCAGATCGGGCTTTTCGCTCAGCAGCGCGATACCCTTCCGGATCCGATCCAAGGCCTCCTCACAGGACTCGACCTGGTCGAGCGCGGCCTTCTCGTACGAGGTGCCGGCGAGCGCGGCGGCTTCGGCCCGCTTCCCGTCGATCCATTGCTCGTAGCCTGCGGCCAGCCTTTCCAGCGCGGCGACCACGTCGGCGTCGGGGGCCTCGGCGAGGCCCAGCATGGTGAGGGCACTGGCGTCGATCTCCGGGTTGGAGTCGGTGAGCAGCACCTCATGGGTGGGCACGAACTCGGTGCGCACCTCCGCCACGCCCGCATGCACCACGTCGGTGAGGCCGATCGAGGGCGGAGCCCAGTCCCACACCGCCGCGCAGCCGTGGCCGGCGGCGAAGGTGGGGGCGTGCCGGTGCAGCAGTCGACTGGTCTCCAGCTCGGGGTCCACGGCGGACAGGGCGGTGGGGCGCTCCACGAATGCGCTCGCCCCGTTGGCGGCACGGACCGTGAGCCCGGTCTGGAACAGGGCGAAGGCATCCTGGAGTTCACGCTCGCCCACCTTCTGGATGTTGACCAGGGTGACCGTGACGGTGACGGTACCGGTCTCCGGGGACGGACGGCGCACATGCACCTCCAGCCGGGCCGTGTCGTCGACCAGGTCGCGTGAGGCGCCGCGCCCCGGGTACGTCACGTCGACCGTGGTATCCGGCAGGTCCAGCTCCACCCGACGCCAGCGTTCCCGCTGGTCGGAGGTGGTGCGAGCCTCGCTGCGGCGGGCCGAGACCTTGCGGCCCTCGGCGTCTTCCGGCTCGTACACGGCGGCGCGTGCCGACACCACGATCTCCCGACACGCGGCGAGGTCGACCGCGAAGGTCAGGCCGACCGTGGACGGGCGTCGGTCACCGGCATGGGGACGCTCGGCGACTGGCCCGGACTCTTCGAGGCCGTCCGCCCCGGTCACAGGCTCCTCGTCCAGGCCCTCTTCCTCGGCGGCGTCCTCCCGGAGACGAAAGCCGGCCTCGGCATCCGCCGGGCGGGGGAAGAGCACGCCCATCGGGTAGCGGGTGATCGGGGCGTCCTGGTCCAGCACCTCGGCGCGGTCCTCGGCGGAGGCATCGACGTCGGGGCCCAACAGCTCCCGGCGGAGCCGGGCCACCAGGTCCTCGCGGACCTCGTAGTGCGCGGCGTGCCGCCCTGCGTGGATGGTCATCCCTGCTCCTCCTCGGCCCCGGCACGACGCCGGAACCGTCCGATTCCGCTGATGCGCGGGGCGATCCACACCCCGTGGACGCCCAGGCCCGCGTTGACCCCGGCGGCAGTGCTACCCGCGACCGACTCCAGGCAGTCGATGCGCAGGCCGGAGATCTCCTCGGGCCACTGGATCTCCCAGGTCGCGTTGACCTTCAGGACGGAGTGCAGGTCGCTCCTGAAGATCTCGGACGCGTCGCCGATCTCCCGTCCCTCGTGCAACAGCGCGTACCGCGGGCTCTGCTCGGCACCCGTGGGGAGGGTGTCACGCAGCCGGAACGTCACCGCGTCCCCCGGCCGCACGCGTTCCAGCAGGTACGACTGGGTGCCGGGGGCGTCCTCCAGGGCGTCGGCCGGTTCCAGGGTGCATACGTCGCCGGCCCGCACCTCGATGCCGTCGCGCCGCCACTTCTGGCGCGGATTCGGGACTCCCGGGTACCAGCGGCCGGTCGGCTTGTGCCTGAGTACCGTCACCGCGTTCGGTCCGGCGACGCGGTACAGATCCTCTCGGGCCCTGGTCATCGCCACGTAGAGTGCGCGCGCCTCCGCGGGCACGTCGAGTTCGTCGTTGCGACGACGCAGGTCGGCCACGGCCGGGGGCGTGAGCAGCACCACCCGGTCGAACTCCAACCCTTTGGAGCGGTGCACCGTGGACACGACCAGCCGGGCCGATTCCGGGTCGGCCAGCTCGTCCGGGAAGCGGCGCTCCGCCACCAGTCTGCGCAGCCGCGTCACGTCGAGCGCGCCCCGACCGGTGCCGCGTGCCGCCCCACGCAGGGCCCGCCACACCCGGTCCGGGTCGGTGCCCTCGGGCAGTGGCATCCCGCCGAGCAGCTCGCGCAGCCGCTCCTCGGTGAGCGTGGCGGCCTCGGTGCTGCGCAGCAGCTCGGCGGCCCAGTACGGCACCGGCCGGTCCTGGAGCGAGCGCCGCATGGCGTGCGGCACGCCGTGGGTGTGCAGCAGTTCGGAGACGAGCAGAGCCTGCCGGTTGTCACGGGTCAGGATCGCGCAGGTGCCGGGGAAAGAACGCAACGAGTCCAGGGTGAACACGTCGGTGAGCGAGCCCAGGTCGGGCAGGTCGAGCAGCAGCTCGCGCAGCTCTCGGTGGAGCCGTTCGGCCGCGGTGTCCGCCCCCTCCGGGGCGCTGCCGATGCCCTGCACGGCGGGGCCGTGCGGGAGCGCGGCGCGCGCCTCCGGGGTGACGGCCCGGAAATTACGCGTCAGTCGCAGCTCCACGAGGTCGTCGGCGTAGGAGGCTCGCACCCAGCGGAGGAAGAGGTCGGCGCGGTCGGCGTACTCCTGCGGGTCCTCGATCTGGAAATCGTAGATCGCCTGGGCGGGGTCGCCGACCAGGGTGAACCCGCCGGCATCGTGGAGCCGGTCGAGCAGCGATTCCACCATCTCCCGGCGCGTGCCCACCAGGTCCTGTACCTCGTCCACGATCACGTGCGAGGGCGGGCCGGACTCCAGGGACTCCAGCGCGCCCTTCTCGATCGCCTCGGTGGCCGCCCGGATGCGCCCCTCGAAGGAGAGCGCCGACCACTCCCCCTCCGGGTTCGTCTGCACCAGCAGGGAGTACGCCCAGGAGTCGAAAGTCTGCACCCGCACCCGCCGGGCGTGTTCGCCGTGCCGGGCGATACGGTCTCGGAGTTCCCGGACGGCGGCTCGGGAGAAGCTGAGGACCAGCAGCTCGGAGGCTTCCAGGGCCTCGTCCGGGTCGACGTGGCCGACGAGTGCGTCCATGCGGCGCACCAAGGTGTGGGTCTTGCCGGTGCCCGCCCCGGCGGTGACCAGCAGGCGGGTGTCCCAGGGCTGGTCCACGACGTTCTGCTGCTCGGAGGTGAGGACGGGGCCGTCCTCTGAGGGGAAGGTCACTTCTTGCTCCACAGGTGCTCGAACTTGGTGAAGGCGAGGGCGGTGTGGAAGTTCCGGATGGTGTCGCGGACGTTGAGGATCAGGCAGGTTTCCTTGCCGCCGTTGCGGGGTCCCCGCAGACCGCGTCCGATCATCTGCTGGTACACGTTCGGGCTGTAGACGGGCCGGGCGACGACCACTGCCTGGGTGGCGGGCGCGTCGAAGCCCTGGGTGAGGACTCCGTAGTTGGTGAGCACCCGCACCCTGCCGTCGCGGAACTCCCGAACACGGGCCCGGCGATCGCTGTCGGAGGTGGTGGAGTCCACCGAGGAGGCGGAGATCCCATGGTCCTTCAGCCGGGCCGCCAGATACTTGGCATGCTCCACCGAGGTGGCGAACACCAGCACCGGCCAGTCCTCGGGCATCCCCGCGATCTCCGAGACGATGCGACGGCTGCGGTCGTGGTCTTCGGCCAGCCGCTGCTCGGCGGCCTTGGACAGCAGGCTGAACTGCTCGGCGCTCTCCCGCTCCTGGCGGGACAGCTCGATGCTGCCGCCGGCCAGCTCCCGGTGCTCGACCTGCGCCAGCACCCCCAGCTCCTGCAGATACCCGTAGGCGTCGTCGGAGGGGAAGACGCCCTCGTCCAACCGGCGCCCCCCGAACCGGTTGACCAGACGGCGGGTCTCCTCCTCGTTGTGGCCGCGGAACGGGGTGGCGGTGAGGCCGAGCAGGTGCCGCTCGGTCCGATGCTGGGTCAGGCCGAGGAGGCTCAGGATCTCGGTGTAGCGCGGGCTGGTCGCCATGTGTGCTTCGTCGACCACGACCAGTGCGGCCTCCCGTAGCCAGGTGTACCGGTCGGTGTCCAGGCACACGTGGAGCTTGGCATCGGTGGCCACGACGAGCTGCGGCCCGTCGGTGACCGGGGCTGCCTCGTTCGAGGACCACAGTCTGTTGATCGTCAGTCGAGTCTGCGCGCCGGCCTTGCCCCACACGAACTGCCAGCTCTGGACCGCCTGCTCGCACAGTTCCTCGGTCTGGGCGATCCACAGGATCGGACCCTTGAGGTCGCCGGCCTGCTTGACCCAGCGAATGACGGCCTCGGCGGTGACGCGCGTCTTGCCGGCGCCGGTGGGCAGCGAGAGCATGGCGCGCTGCGGGGCCAGCCGGTCCAGCATCTCGAAGATGTTGAGGGCGAGTCGCTCCTGGTAGTCGTGGAGACGCGGGAAGTCACGAGGCCCTTCCACGGTCAGGCTCTGTTCGAGGGTCGGGGGCCGGTAGCCGGCGAAGGGCGCGGGCAGACCGAGGTCGGCGACGAAGGAGACCGCCGCCGAGCCCCCGGTGTAGGACGACGGGGCGCTCGGGAAGCGCTCCTGGATGTCGCGGGCGTGCGTCTTGAGCACGGTGTCGCCGTGCGCGTTGAACGCCATCTGCGCGATCCGACGCCCGGTGGGCGCCTGTCCGCCCAGCTCCTGGCACTCGGCCTCCATCAGCCCGGCAGGCAGCCGGTCGCGCAGGGCCTCCGCACCGATCAGCAGCTCGAGCTTGGCCGTCACGTCCTCGGCGTCGCGGATGGCCTTCAGCGCGGACCGCACCTTCTCGTCCTGCTCCTGGCGGGCCTGGGCGTCCAGCACGGCGCGGCAGCCGGCCTCCCCCATGCGCAGACCGAGCTCACGGTCGACGGCCCGGAGCGCGCCGATCCGGTCCAGCGCGTCCAGGACCTTGATGACGTTGCCCTGCCGGGCGCTCTCCAGGGACTTCGCCCGCGCGCCACGCGGGGTGCGGACGACCTCCTCCAGGGTGGAGCAGCGCAGGAGGGAATACGTGCCGACGGAGGCCCCCATCCTCTGGCGCAGTGTCGGGAATTCCTCGGACAGCGGGACCGCCTCCACGCTCGACTCGTGGCGGGTCTCGCGGCTGACGACGTCGTCGTGGCGCAGCATGCCCCACTGCTCGACCATGAGGTCGGCGGACTCCTGGTCCGGCATCAGCAGAGCCGGCACCCGCTCGGCCCGCAGCGAGCGGTACTCGTCCGGGTTCGCGGCGACGGCGATCTCACCGTCCTCCCGCATGCCCCAGGCGTCGCCGATCCGGCAGCGGGTCAGGGAGTCCGGGAAGTCGATCTCCAGGCGGGTCAGCAGGGCGTAGGTGGAGCCGACGAACGCGTCGTCCTCGCTCTGCCGGAGCTTTTCCAGCAGCTGCTCCCACTGCTGGGGACGGACCTTCTCGACGCTGTCCGCAAGTCCCAGCTTGCGGGCCTTCTCCCGGCCGAGCGACGCGACCGGGAGCACGTCGCGGTAGGCGTCGAGCTGAGGGCCGACGGAGTCCTTCAGGGGTTTGATTCCCTGAGAGGTCTCGACCCGACCGTGCCGGGCGAGCATCCAGCGGATCGGGGAGTGGGCCGTTCGGCGGGTGGATGCCTGTCCGCCGATCTGCAGCGTCCAGTTCTCGATGAGGGCGTTCTCGGGAAGCACCTCCAGGAAGGCGGCACGAGCCTCTTCGGACATGCGAGGCAACAGGTGCAGGGGCCCGCCCACGGCGGCACCCTCGAGCTTGGTCCTGGCCAGGGTCGGCCGGCTCGCCCGGTCGTCGAGCGTGCGGCAGTACGCGGCATGTGCGGCCTCGCGGTACTCCTCGAACCAAGGCTCGCTCTCCGGCCGATGGCCGGCGGTCGGACGGTCCCGCAGGCCCAACTCGCGGAAGAAACCCGCATCGTCGGAGTGGAAGCCCAAGTCCACGGCGATCTTCCCGTCGCGCTCGGCGGTGACGACGGGGCCGGGCAGCATGCAGTCACGCAGGGGCCGGAACTGCTTGTCCGCCGTCCGGACCATGAGGGTCTCCATCGGCGTGGGCACGCGCTTGATCACCTCATGCCCCACCACGGAGGCACCCGCCTGGTGGAACAGCTCCCAGAATCGAGTCCACTCCTGCGGACCGTAGGAGTCGAAGCCCTCGTCGAGAACGCTGACGAAGCGCCCCCGGACGTCGGCCTCACGGATACCGAGCACGGTGAAGGCGGAGAACAGCGACGGGTCGTCGGACAGCGTTCGGTCCACATAGACCAGCGACTCCCGCAGACCGTCCTCGTCCGTGCGTCGGAAGACCCTGCCGGGTACCGGAGCGACCAGGCCGTGCTCTTCGGTGAGCACGATCTTGGCCTTGCGGGCCTCTCCGGCGCACGGGGCACCCGACTCGATCATGTCGGCGACGATCCGGACCGCGGTCTCCGAAGCCTTCGCCGTGCCGTCGGAGACGAGCGCCTCCAGCCACTCACGGACATCGGTCCGCTGCTGTTTGGTCCGCTCCAGGATGTGGCCGACCTTGCCGGATCGGAGGGGCGTGGCCTCCACCGAGGGGTGCAGCCACTCCTTGGGGCGGCCGGGGTACGAGTGCCACAACCGCAGCCAACGGTTGGTCGCGGCGAGGTCCTTGGACAGCTCCGGGTGGACACGCAGTTCGCCAGGGTCGCGCAGCGTGCCGTCCTGGTCGGGCAGCGACGGACGTCGGGCCGCCGTTTCCCATATCTGCTCCAGCAGATACCGGTCGGCCCAGCTGATGGCCTCCCGGGAGCGGCCGGGCAGGAGCGGCAGGTACGCGGCGGGGTCTTCCGCAGGCGCCAGTTCAGGCAGAGAGTCCACTACCAGGCCGGCCGCGACCCGGATCATCTCCACATTGAAGGGGGAGGCATCGAGCAGGTTCTGCCGGTCCTCGTTGGTCTTCCAGGCACCGTTGAGAATGCCGCTGAGGGACATCTCGTACTTGCTGGGGAAGTACGCCCAGAACTGCCCACGTCGACGCGGGCCCACAGGCGTGAACAGACCGTTGTCGTCCCGCTTGTAGTCGGGGACGGCCCAGGCGAGGTCGATGGTCAAGCGGTCGTGGAGCTCGCCCGCGTCACGGCGCGCGGCCTCGGTCGGCTCGTGGGTGAGAGTGAAGACCCGCCACCGCGAGTCGATCGGCGGCTTGCCGGTGCGCTCCTCGTGGATCGTGCGCAGGCTTCCGTCCCGCTCGGCGCGGAGAGTCCGGCGTGCGATCGGCCGGGGCCGGCGATCCTCCAGGACCACTTGGCCCACGTGCGGGGAGAACAGGTGGAAGCCGGACGGGAACTCCTCGCGGGTCTCGTGGCCGGCCGTGCCCTTGTGCCCGTGCATGTCCTTGCCCAGCCGGTCGGCCGCGCCGGGCAGCAGCGGCAGGCGGACCACCGTGGTGGCCCACTCCAGCAGCTCGTCCAGCGCTTGGTCCCGGAGGCGTTCGGCCGCCATGTCCAGCTCGCGGGCCATGCGCAACACCGGCGCCTCGAAGTTCTCGCCGTGCCGCTCGCGCACGCCGGGCACGTTCCGGATCAGCTCGTACGACCAGGCGCGATCGAAGCCGAAGCTTCCGGTGCGGCTGAAGAACTCGGGGGTGTCGGTCACCACGAGGACCGACTTGACGCCCACGCCGAACCGGCCGATCTGCCCGCCGCGCTTACGGGACATGCTCATGCGGAGGATGGTCTCCGCGCCTTCGGGCGTCACCGGGTTTCCCTCGTTGGCGCAGTACAGGTGTTTCTCGGTGAGCACGACGTGGATCCGGCCGCCCGGCTCGTCCCGGAGCTCGTCGGCGGCGTTCTGGACCAGCTCGAAGAGCTGACGGTCTCCGTACCCACCCTGGGTGATACGGCGCTCGCCGTTGGCGTGTTCGGGGATCAGGCCCGGGTCGACACGGTAGGTCTCCAGAACGCGAAGGGACTGCTCGGTGACGGTACGGATCACAGGCAACTGCGGATCGGCCACGGATGGTTCCACTTCAGGACGAAGGGGTGGACAGGGGGAGGCTTCGTTCGATGCTGTCGGCGAGGCCGAGGAGGGCCTCCTCGACCTGGGGGTCGTCGGCAAGCCGGTTGTAGAGCGTGACGACGGTGCGCATGTGATCGAACGGGGACTTCGTCAGGGACACCGAGAGGTACCTGCGCTTTCGCTTTCGTGGGAAACGTTCACGAGGGAATGATGCGAGGTGGTACGTCGTGCAGAGGACACGGGCCGCACCGCGGGTGGGCCCGGTGTTTGTGCTCCCCGGCTCCTCGCCGTCCACCACGGGCAGGACGAAGGCATGGCTGTGGCCTGGGAGGCGTTCGTTGCCCCTGTTGCTTCCGGGGCGGCCGAGCTCGAACTCAACCATGAACTCCCGCGCTCTGCAAGGCCGTTCGCGCACCGACCCCAACAGGCAATACTGCAGAACTTTCCCGGAATTTCGGCACGAACAGGACGAATCCCAGGTTCCATTTTTGAACGCTCTCACGACTCGTTCGAGCAGGAAACCTCGTTTGTCAAAGAGCCTTTGACAAACCACCGCGCCGTCAACAGCGGTGCGGTACGGTGGCTCTCACCCAGGCGACCGAGTGGAAGCAGGTGGAGATGTGAAGGCGGCTGAGGACTTCGGCCCCTGGCTGGCGCGTCAGCTCAAGAACGCCAGGAAGAGCCAGACCGATCTGGCGGAAGAGCTGGGCATGACCCGAGCCGCCGTGTCGGCCTGGATCGTAGGCCGCTCGGTCCCCCGGGACGAGACCATCCGGCGGATCGCCGAGGTTCTCCGGACCGATCTGGAGACCATCCACACCCGCAGCACCGACGCCCAAGCAGGGCTGCCCGTCTCCTGGTACCACCGCCCGGCCCACGCCGACGGCGGCCGTGAGTACGGCAACGCGGCCGCGTTCGCCTTCGAAGCCGATGTCTCGGTCCTCGCCCGCGAGGCCACCCAGAACAGCCTCGATGCGCGTCTCGACCCCGCCGAGCCCGTACGGGTCCGCTACACCCTGCACGAACTCACCGGCGAGGCCCTCGCCCGCTTCCGGGAGGCCATCGACTGGGAGGGGCTGCTCCCGCACTACGAGGCGCTCACCGCCGACAACGGGAAGCAGGGCAAGGTCTCCCGCACCGTCGCGGCCGGACTGCGTGACATGTACCAGCACGACCGCCTGGTGCTGCTCCGCGTCGACGACTACAACGCCACCGGCCTGACCGGCGGCGACTACGACAACGGACTCTTCGCCGCCGTCGTCCGCCGACAGCTCGACAGCCAGAAGAAGGACCTCGGGGCAGGCGGCTCCTACGGCTTGGGCAAGGCCACCCTCTGGGCCACCAGCCGACTGGGCCTCGTACTGATCAACTCCACCCTCTCCGAACCCCATGAGGGTCGCACCGAGCGTCGTCTGATCGGCCGGCTCGACCTCCCCTGGCGCGAGGTCGAGGGCCGGGAATTCGCGGGCCCGGCCTGGTTCGGACGTCCCGACCCGGACGCCAAGTCCACTGACGTGGCCCGCTCCTGGTGGGCCGACCAGGAGACCGTCGAAAAGCTTCACCTCACTCGCGAGAGCGCGGCCCCCGGCACCTCCTTCCTCATCGTCGGCGCTCACGACGTCGCCAGCCTGGCGCCCGTCAACGGCACCTCCGACGAGGAGGAGAACACCGAGGACGACGACTCCGTCCACCGGATGCACTCCCGACTCGTCGACGCGCTCGGCCGCAACTTCTGGGCCGCGATGACCGGTGGCGGCGACCAGAAGCCCCACCTGGAGGCCTCCGTCCGCACCTACCGCAACGGCGAGGTCCTCATCGCCGAAGAGCGCGTGGACCCGGCGGTCACCCAGCCCTCCCGCACTCGCGCCCTGCGCGCCTTTCTCGAGGGCGAGACCGTCGACCGCCTCACCGCCCCCGGTCAGGTCGCCCGGGCCATCGTGCCACTGAACGTTCCCTTGCACGGCGGCCAGGTACGCGGCGGTGTGCCCCACGACGCGGTGCTCCTGGTCACCCACGCCGAGGATGCCGATGTCCGCGCCAACCGGCTGGTCTCCATGCGAGGCAACCGCATGACCGTCAAGGACAGCGCTGTCACCAACGTCCCGATCGGCACCAACCCCTTCCAGGCCATCCTCCTCGCCGGCCGGGCGGCGGGTCAGGATGCTCCCGGGGCCGAGGCCGCCGAGGAGTTCCTCCGCGCCTCCGAACCGCCCGAGCACAACAAGTGGGGGCAGACCGAGGAACTTCGACTCGCCTACTCGCCCTCGGCCCACCGACGCATTGCCGCGCTGACCACCGCTGCCAACAATTCGGTGCGCGACCTGGTCGCGGTACCTCGGGCCAAGCGCCGAAGCGGTGGAGAAGCCAAGATCGCCGGCCGCCTCAAGGTGGGCGGCGGTGCGAAGAAGACACGCCCCACCGGGGCATCGATCCTGCCCGAGCTGGACAACGTGGACGCGCTGATCGACGAGACCGGGGCATGGTCGGTCACCGTCGACCTGCGGGTGTCGCCGGGCGTCGACACGGACCGGCCCGTCACGCCGGTCGCCAAGTTCGACGTGCACTCCGGCCCCCGCCCCGCCGCGCCCTGGAAGGACCTTGTCGCCGTCAGCGGCTGCGAAATCCTCGACGGAGCCCTGCACCTGATTCCGGGCAACCGCAAGGCCGTCTTCCGGGGCGTCACCGACGTATCCCGCCACCCGGTCCGGGCCCAACTCACCGGCCTCGTCATCGAAATCCGCATCGGAAAGGGGGAGCAGGCGTGAAAATCTACCCCTACCGGCGGCTCACCGGGAAGGTGTCCTGGCGCGTCGAGAGGGCCCAGCTCAAGACGGAGGGCGAGCCCTGGGAGGACGTGGAGAGCAAGTACGTCTCCACCGTCGAGCGCGTCGTGGCCCTCGGGCCGGACGAGGACCGCCCCGACTGGAGCCGGGCCCGACTTCGTCTCTCCGCCGGCCTCCCGGCCAAGGCAGTGGATCCCACAGGGCCTTGGCAGGACGTCAAGGTGGTCGCCGTGCTCGCCGAACGCGCCACCAACACCCGCACGACCGTGGAGTTGTCCCCGGTCTCCGACGACGGCCGCGAACGGGCCGCCGAGCTGCACCTCCACCGCTGCGATCTCTTCGACCGTGCGTCCATCACCGTCCACGTCGTCGCCACCGTGGACGGCGTCCCCGACCGCGTGATCGCCACCTCCGACGTGGAGTGGTTCGTCGACGTCATCGAGGCCGCGCCCTCGCTCGCCCGCGAACTCGACGTGAAGATGGTCGGCTTCGGCTCCGGCGCGAGCCGGCTCCAGCGCTTCAAGGACTCGCCCTGGCTGGTCGAGACCACCGGCCGGATCCCTGTCGTACGCGTCAACACCGACTTCGACGGGCTCGGCGACCTCGTCGGCGTGGACGGCGGCAACGGCGTGGAGAAGACCGTCCGAGAACTCCTGCTCGCCCAGATGTGCTCCGAGGTCTGGACAGCCGTCTTCCACTCCGCGGTCGGCGACCTGGAGATCGAGGAGGACGGCGCACCACTGTTTCCGCACGGCTGGCAGGGCGAGGTACTCCGGGAGATGCTGCCCGACATGTACCCCGATCGTGAGCCGGAGGACGCCCTGCGCGAGGTCCACGCGGCCCGCACCGGAGCCTCCGCCGCCGGTTGGGGAGAGCTCCAGCCTCGCATCCACTTCGCCGCCTCCCGACGTGCGGGCGTCCCCAGGACGCTCTCCACCACCATTCGCGACCTGGAACGACTCACGCAGGGGGAAGACGCATGACCGATCGGCCCAGCCACCTCCCGGAGCGTCTCGCGCTGCTCCCCAACGCCGAGGCGGCGGAATTCCTCACCGAAGGACTCCTCACCGGCCGCGAGGACGTGCCGGGCATCAGGCTGAACCAGCTCACCGAACCGCTGCCGCACACCGACCGTCGTGGTGATCTACAGCCCGTCCGGGACCTGGCCGAGGACGCCATGGCCTACTGCCGAACCAGCGGGCTCAAGGCCACCCAGGCCGACTCCTGGCTCGCTCCTCGCCTGCACGCGGCCCTCCGGCTCACCCGTCGCGAGGCGGCCGACCCTGCTCTCTGGAACTACCTTGCTCTCGGTGTCGCCCCCGACTACGTGGTCTGGCGGCATCTGTCGAAACCCAAGGACGGCAAGGTCGAAAAGGTGGCGACCGAACGGTTCAGGGGGCAATACCACAAGCAGGCCTTCGCCCGCCTCTGGTGGGCGGCGGAGCTCTTCCGTGACGGCTCGGACTACACCCCCGTCGTCACGGCCTGCGGCAACCAGGACATCCTCAACAGCGTTCTGCGCATGTCCGTGATCAACCACCGGCCCATCGCTCAAGCGATCGTCCGGCTGGTCGCGAAAGGCGTGATCAGCACCGGTCGTGAGGTCAACGGCCTGATCGCAGCCGTCAATGCCTCCGCCGCCACGCTGATGTACGACGTGATCGCCCCCGACGCCGAGCGCGAGTCCCGCTCGCTGCTCGCCTGGATCGACGAGGCCGAGACAGCCCGCCAGGTGTCACGGAACACTCTGCCGACCGGCCCTGACGAGGAACCGGCGCCGGAAGTCTCCGTGAGCACGCTGGTGGACTACTTCGCCGACCTCTTCGCGGACGCGCCGGTCCGGGGACGGGACGCCTCGGAAGCGGACGAGGGAAAGGACTGATCCGCGGGGTCCGGGCAGTTGGGACCGCAACCGTCCGAATCCCCGCAACCCTCCTTGCGGAGAGTCGCGCGATCCTCCTCGGCGGCCTCGGGCCAGTTCTCCCGCAGCCTTTCCTCCGCCGGGAGCGGCAGAGCCAGTGCCGCCGCGAGCACGTGCATCCCGAAGAGCGGGGGCACGGCATTGCCCACCTGCTGCGACTGATCGCCCCCCGACCAGGGGTAGTCGGGCGGAAACGTCTGCAGGATGCCGGCCTCGGGGATGGTCAGGCGATCCGGGGTGTGCGGGGTGCCGTCCGGGTGCCGTACGGCATTACGGGAGACCTTCCCTGTCACGGTGAAAGACGGTTGGCGGTCCGTACGGATGCCCCGCTTCTTGGGGTCACCGCCACTGCCGTAGTTCGACACGATCTCGAAGGAGGACTGCCTGCCCTCGGGCCGCTGCTCCGTCTTCTTGAGCACTTCCCACATCGACACCCAGGGCCTGGGCGGCGCCTCGGTTGCCCCGATGGGAAGCGCGGTCTGCACGGCGACGGCCTGTGCCACCGCCTTCTCGTCCTCGGGGCCACCCTGCTTCGGCTTGTGCGGGTTGTAGGTGTGGTGAGTGGGGCCGGGAAGGGGAGGGGTACCGTGCTCGGCGAGCCGCGCGATCAGGATCGTACGGCGGCGAGTCTGAGGGACGCCGTACGCCTCGGTGTGCAGAGTCGTGACTTCGGCGACCTCGTACCGCACTCTCGGCCCACCCTCACGGGGCAGGCCCCTCTCCAGGGCGTTCTTGTAGACCTTCCAGAGAGCCTTGACCTGGGGCACCTGCTCCAAGACGATCACGTCGAACGGTCGCCCCGCCCGTGTCTCGGAGCCGAGAGCCTTGATCGCGTACCGGAGGGGTTCCAGGACCAGAGCGGTCCTGGGGTCGCCGCCCGGCTTGTCCAGCCGGCCGTCGATCTCGTCCTCGTCCGCACCGTCCATCAATGCGTGAACGAGGTCCTCGACCTCGTTGAGGGCCTTGCGCCCCGCGCCGTTGCCGGCCACCGAGTACGTCTGGCACGGTGGACCGCCGGCCAGCACGTTCAGTTCCTCGGGCAGTTCCTCGAACCTGTCCCGGCGCACGGCACTGACATCCGCATGCCAGGTCCGGAGTCCGGCCTTGTAACGCGTCTCACAAGCGTCCTTGTCCCACTCGATCCCGAGCGAGGCAACGCCGAGCATGTGCGCGGCTACGTCAAGACCGCCCGGACCGGCAAAGAGGTCCAGAACAAAGGGATTCTCAAGGAATCGAGCAACTGGGTCCGGCCTGGTCATGTGGCGGAAGTCTAGCCTGCGATGTTCGGTGCGACGTACGTAGTCGACTCTTCCGCCACGGCCCGCCCGGACTGTGCCGACCGCCGATCCCGGACCAGGGCAGCGATCCGTTCGGCGGCCTCCACCGCGCTCTCGTGTTCCCAGACCCGGACCGAGACCCAGCCGGCCTCGGCAAGGCGGGCGTCGGTGTCACCGTCCCGGGCCCGGTTCTTCTCGATCTTCTCCCGCCAGAACCCTGAGTTGTTCTTCGGCCACGTCGCATGCTCGGGGCAGCCGTGCCAGAAGCAGCCGTCGACGAAGACCGCGACGCGAGCCGGCCCGAAGAGGATGTCGGCCTCGCGACGAACGCCCTTGAGCGGCTTGCGGTGGACCCGGTAGCGCAGTCCGGCGGCGTGCAGGGTTCTCCGGAGGGCGATCTCGATGCCCGTGTCGCGGCTGCGCTGGCTGCTCATCCGGGCACGGATCTTCGGGGTGGTCTCCAGAGCGGGCATGCCCCCATTCTGGCGCGGGTTTCCCGGCGAGGCTCCCTGCCTCGCCAATACCGCGACTGACCTGCGCAAACACATGGCGATCACCATCTCCCCTCCGCCGGCCACGGACGCATCTCCCCTACGCCGGTGGTGAATGGAAGGCCACCGGCGCGCAACTCACTGCTTGCCTCCGACTACGGACCGTGCGCGGCGCTGCGGCTTCCGACTGCCCGGCCCACCTCCATACGCAGACCCTCAAGGGAACAGCCTCAGGGGGTCTCCCCACACCGTCGGGACGACGGGCTTTGAACCCGCGACCCCTTGACCCCCAGTCAAGCGCCCGTCCTTTCCGGCATAAAATTGACCAAACCGGGACGCTATAGTCATCACCGCCAGAATTGCCGCCGACCTGCAGCAAGCCCCGCAGGAGGAGCAGTGACCACCGCTCCCGCACCAGCCGCGCCCGCCCGGCAGATGTGGCCGCTGTATGCCGTCGGGTTCACCACCGCTTTCGGCGCGCACGCCGTCGCCGCCAGTCTCGGCGGCCGCTCCCCCGACGCGGTCACCTCCTTGATCGTCCTCGGCGGAATCCTCGCCCTCTACGACGGCGCCGAGGTGCTTCTCAAGCCCCTCTTCGGCAGCCTCGCCGACCGGGTCGGCGCGCGTCCGGTGCTGCTGGGCGGGCTGGTCGCCTTCGCCGCGGCCTCCGCGCTCTACGCGGTCGCCGGCAGCCCCGGCTGGCTGTGGGCAGCGCGCCTGGGCCAGGGCGCCGCGGCCTCCGCGTTCTCTCCTTCGGCCTCCGCCCTGGTCGCCCGCCTCAACCCGGTCGCCGGACACGGCCGCGCGTTCGGCGGCTACGGCTTCTACAAGTCGATCGGCTACACCCTGGGCCCGCTGCTCGGCGGCGTGCTCGTGTGGGCCGGCGGGCTGCGGCTGCTGTTCACCGTCCTCGTGGTCCTCGCCGCCGTCGTGGCGCTGTGGGCAGCGCTCGCGGTGCCGCACGTGGCACCGCCGGCCCGGTCTCGCCAGACGGTCCTCAGCCTCGTCCGCCGCCTGGCCCAGCCCTCCTTCTGGCAGCCCACCGCCGCCCTCGCCGGCGCCACCGCCGCCCTCTCCGTCGGCGTCGGTTTTCTTCCCGTCTCCGGTGCCGGCGCCGGGCTGGGCACGGTGGCCACCGGCGCCGCCGTCTCCGCTCTGGCAGCCTGTTCGGCCTTGGTCCAGCCCCGAGCCGGACGCGCCCTGGACAACGGCCGCATCACCATCCGTGCCGGCCTCACCACCGGCCTCACCGTCACGGCCGCCGGCCTGGCCTGCGCCATGCTCCCCGGGCTGGCCGGGTTGTTGTCGGCCGCCGTTCTGATCGGTACCGGCACCGGCCTGGTCACTCCGCTCGGCTTCGCCGCCCTCGCCACCTCCGCGCCCGCCGAACGGCTCGGCCAGACCATGGGTTCGGCCGAGGTCGGTCGCGAACTCGGCGACGCCGGCGGCCCGCTCCTCGTCGCCGCCGTCGCCACCGCGGCCACACTCACCTACGGATACGCCGCCCTCGCCCTCCTGCTGGCCGCGGGGCCCGCGCTCCTGAGGCCGTATCGAGGCGGGCGTCCGGCGCCTCCGCGGACCGGTGGGCGGTCAGCCGGACAGGGAGGTGACTGAGCGGTTTCCGGCATTGCCCGACGTCCGCCGTCCCGAGCACCCCTAAATCGGTTTCAGCCGCGCATCGCAGGCTGACAGACCTCCTCGGCCTCCGCCCCACCGTGTGGATCATGGCCGGTCTGCTCGCGCCGTGCTGGCTGATCCTGGCCCTGAGCCCGGTGCGGGCCCACCGGGACCTGCCGGCCGCCGTCGCGGCGGAGCCTGACGGTCGCCCTGTTTGTCAGGGGGCATTGCTCCGACCGGCCGCATCCCGGCGTACTTCCAGCCTCCTTGTGTTGGTTGGTGCCGCGCGCCGGGAAGGTGGAGGGGCATGCCGACAGACCCTCGTATGACACATGAGTCGTACTGGATGCATTCGACGCCCAGCACCGCGTACCCCTCGCTCGATGCCGATACCGATACCGAGACCGAGACGACCGAGGCCGAGACCGAGGCGGATGTCGCGGTCGTCGGTGGCGGCATCGCCGGGCTGTGCACCGCGTGGGAGCTCGTGCGGGCGGGCCTGAGCGTCGTCGTCCTGGAAGCCGACCGGATCGCGGCCGGTGTCACCGGCTACACCACCGCCAAGGTCTCCGCCTTGCAGGGGCTGTGCTACGCGAAGCTGCGGGCGGCACAGGGGGCTGACGCCGCCGCCCTGTACGCGCGCTCGCAACTCGACGCGGTCGAGCACACCGCCGAGCTCTGCGCCGGTCTGGGCATCGACGCCGAGCTGGAGCGGGCGGACGCGTGGACCTATGCGGAGACGGCCGAGTACGGGCCGAGGATCGAGCAGGAGGCGCAGGCCGCGCGGGAGGCGGGGCTGGACGCCTCGCTGGTCACCGATACGGATCTGCCGTTCCCGGTGGCCGCCGCCGTGCGCGTACCGGGGCAACTGCAGTTCCACCCGCGGAAGTTCCTGCTGGGGCTCGCCGACCGGTTCGTCGCGGCCGGGGGCCGCATCCACGAACGTACCCGGGTGGTCCGGCTGCACGACGGCGCGCGGTGCCTTCTCACTACGGAGAGCGGCGCCGTGGTCCGGGCGCGGGACGCCGTCATCGCCACCCACTACCCCGTCTTCGACCGGTCCCTGCTGTTCACCCGGTTGTCCCCGCGCAGGGAGCTGGTGGTCGCCGCCGCGGTCCCCGCGGACCGGGCGCCGCGGGGCATGTACCTCAGCCCGGAGGAGCGGACCCGCTCGGTGCGCACCGCTCCCCTCGGCGGGGCGGAGCGGCTGGTGATCGTGACCGGGGAGTCCTTCGAGCCCGGCGCGGAGGACGTGGCCGGGCGGTTCGACCGGCTCCGCGGCTGGGCGGAGGCCCGTCTCCCCGGGTTCGCCGACTCCGCGGTCCGCTACGGCTGGGCCGCGCAGGACAACGACTCCGATGACCGCCTGCCGTACGTGGGACCCGCCCATCCGGGCACCCAGCACGTCTACGTGGCCACCGGCTTCGGTGGCTGGGGGATGACCAACGGGGTGATGGCCGGCCGGCTGCTCGCCGCCCGCGTCACCGGCGGCCCCCGGCCCGACTGGGCGCAGCTTTTCGACCCGCGCCGGCTGCCGCCGCTGCGGGACACCGGGACGCTGGTCAGGGAGCAGATGCACGTGGCCCGGCACTTCGTGGCGGACCGGCTGCGCACCACCCATGTCGACGCGGTCACCGACCTCGCGCCCGGCGAGGGCGCGGTGGTGCGGGTCGGCGGTCGCCGGTGCGCGGTCTACCGCGATCCCTCGGGGGCGGTATGTGCCGTCTCGGCGCGGTGCACGCATCTGGGCTGCCTGGTGCACTTCGACGATGCCGAGAAGGTGTGGGAGTGCCCCTGCCACGGCTCCCGCTTCGCCACCGACGGCTCGGTGCTGCACGGCCCGGCGGTGCGCCCGCTCGAACCACGCGAGGTGCCCGGCGCGGAGGCGTAGCCGTGCGCGGCGGCCGGACCGGGGCGGCCCGGATCCGGCGTTCGCCGCCGGCGGTCTCGCCCGTTCCACATCCATGTTCTGGTCAGGCGCAATCCCGGAATCAGCCAATCAGCAAGTCCACTCTTCAGAGGGGAAGTTGATAGTTCCGCGCATTGTGTAGCTTCCTGTGCGCAGTTCTCTCACTGTGCGTAACTCCTATGCGGTGCTCGTCGGCGGTGAGCCGCAGCCGGGTGAGGGCTGGTTCCACTGGCCCCGGGTCGGCGCGGTGCTCCATGACCAGTACGACACGATGGCTCTGAAGGCGCGGCTGGACTACGGCAGGGGCGACACCTCCGACCTTGCCGATCCCCGGTTGGCGGGACGGGTTGCCCAATCGACCCAGGAGCAGTCGCACACCGCCCTGCGCCTGGCCCGGCGGGCCCAGCCCGGGTGGATGCGGGTGCCCCTGGAGCGGCGGTTGGCCTTCGCCGGTGCGTTCCACCAGGTGATGCGTGAACGCGCCGAGGAACTGGTGGGCATCCTGGTGGCCGAGGGGCATCCGGTCCGGGTCGCGCGCTGGGAGCTGGCGACGATGCTGGCCATGACGCACCCGAGCACCCTCGCACACGCCCGGCAGACGCTGGAGTGGCGAACGGAGCAGTCCGGGCGGCTGGTGCGGCTGGTACGCAAGCCCGACGGGGTGGTGTGTCTCAATCCCGCGCGCAACGCGGCGGTGCTCTCGTCCGTGCTCGGCATCCCGGTGCTCGCCGCGGGCAACTCCCTGGTCGTCAACGCCCCGCCCAGCGGCCCGCTGGGGGTCGCGTTCGTCTACCACGAGCTGGTGGCGCCGCTGCTCGCCGAGTACGGTGCGCCGCCGGGCACGCTCAGCATGCTGTGCGGACCGTCCCGCCCGACGCTGCGGACGTGGCTGGAGTCCGAGGAGTGCGACGACGTCTTCTACTACGGTCCGGCCCACCACGGCTCGCGGCTGGCGGTGTCCTGTCTGGAGCACGGCAAGCGACCGATTCTGGAGCTGTCCGGCAACGACGCCATGGTCGTGTGGCGCGACGCCGATCTCGAACCGGCCGCGAGGGCGGCCGCCGAACGCTACTACGGCTCGGGCCAGCTGTGCATCGCGCCCAAATTCGCCCTCGTCCATCCGGCCGTCGCCGACCGGTTCACCAGCCTGCTGCACCGCCAGGTGGCCGACATGCGGGTGGGCCCGCCGGAGGATCCGGATGTGGTGCTCAGCCCGGTCGTCAAACGGGCGGAATGCCTCGACGTTCTGCAGGAGGCCGTCGCTCTGGGAGCCCAGCAGATCTGCGGCGGTGAACTCGTCGACGTCCACGACAAGCCCACCGCCAGAGGGCCCTTCGTCCGGCCCGTCCTGCTGCGCGTGCACGGGCTCGCGGCGGCACATCGGATGCGGGCGGTCCGCGAGGAGACCTTCTTCCCGCTGATGTGCGTCGTCGTGCCCGAGGACGCTCCGGATGACCGGATGCTCGACGACGTCCTCGCCTTCGTCGACAACAACCGCTACGGCTTGCGCAATTCGCTGTGGACGCGCGACGCCCACGTCATCGACCGGTTCTGCGACGAGGTCTCCAACGGTGGCGTGCTCAAGGTCAACGACAGCCACATCGGCTGCCTTCCCGTGCTGCCGACGGTCGGCGGCACAGGAGTCAGCGGCGGCGTGTTCGGCGAGGCCAACCTCGCCTTCGTCCGCACCACACGGCTGCAGGGCATCAGCGTGGCCCCTGATCCGACCGACCCGAGCCTGTTCGACCACATGGCGGCGGTCGATACCCACGAGGCTTCCGGACACAGCCCGACGTCCGGAGAACACAAGGAACACCAGTGGCAACAACAGCGAGGAGTGAGCCGGCAGATGACCACACAGGCCCAGGACGCCCTGCTCAACAGCAAGATCGACGTGTGCTTCGGGCACATCGACGCCGACAAAAACGGGTCGATCGACCGCGAGGACCTGTTCACTCTGGGGGCGCGGCTGCTCGACGAATTCGGCGAGTCGCCCACGTCCCCCAAAGGCACCGCGCTGATGGACGGCATGGTGCGGTTCTGGGACGCGGTCTCCGCCGCCGCTGACGCCGACGGCGACAAGCGCATCACCCCGGCGGAGTACCGCACCGGCATGAAGGGAGCCTTCATCACCTCCACAGAAGGCTTCGACCAGGCGTTCCGCCCGCTGATCGAAGCGGTCTGCGGTCTCCTCGACACCGACGGCGACGGAGAGGTCGACGAGAAGGAGTTCCAAGCCTGGCAGCGGGTCTTCCGCACCGCGCCCGAGAACCGCGCCGCCGCCTTCCAGGCCCTGGACGCCGACGGCAGCGGCAAGCTGAGCGTCGAGGAACTCCTCACCGCCATGCACCAGTACTACACCAGCACCGACCCCGATGCCCCCGGCAACGTGCTCTACGGCCCTCTTGACTGAACCCACTGAACACCCGAAGGCCCCGGCTCCCGTCACGCACGGGGACCGGGGCCCACGCGGCGGGGCGGTCAGCGGAAGGCGTTGACGTCCCACAGCTGCACGGCACCGTCGTCGCCGCCGCTTCCCGTGGCCACCAGGCGGCCGTCCGGGCTGAACGCCACGCAGCCGGGGCTCGCGACGGCGCCGCTGCGGATCCGGCCGAGCGTGCGGTGACGCCTGACGTCCCACAACCGCAGCTGGTCGGTGTCGGCCGTGGCCAGGGTCCGGCCGTCCGGGCTGAACGCCAGAGAGAAGACGATGCCGGTGTCCTTGAGTTCGGCGAGCTGCCGGTGACCGGCCACGTCCCACAGCCGCGTGGCGCGGCCCCAGTAGGCGGCGGCGAGCGTGCGGCCATCCGGGCTGAACGCCAGGGCGTTCACGCTGAGGAACTTACCCAGTGGCAGACCCAGTTGGCGGTGGCTGGCCACGTCCCACAGCCGCAGCCGTCCGTTGCTGTCGCCGGTGGCCAGGATGCGGCCATCGGGGCTGAACGCGACCGCGTTGATCGTGGAGTCCGGGTAGCGCTGGAAGGACCGGCCGAGCTGCCGCCCGCGGGCCACGTCCCACAGCCGCAGGTCGCCGTGGTCGCCTCCGGTGGCCAGGACGCGGCCGTCCGGGCTGAACGCCACGCTGTTCACGGCGTCGGAGCCGATTCTCAGCGGCGCGCCGAGCCGGTGGTGGTCGGCGGTGTTCCACAGCCGGGCGGTGCCGTCATCGCCGCCGGAGGCGAGGGTGCGGCCGTCCGGGCTGAAGGCCACGCTGCTGATGCCCAGCGAGCTGGTGATCAGCGGGCGGCCGTCGGCCCGGCGGTGGGCCACGTCCCACAGCCGGGCGGTGCCGTCGAAGCTTCCCGTGGCGAGGGTGCGGCCGTCCGGGCTGAATGCCACGCTCGTGACGAAGGCGGTGTGGCCGAAGAGGGTGACCGGCGGCTTCGCCGCGGGCGGCGTGCCGGAGCGGGAGGCGCCGGCCCGCGGCTGCGCGGCGGCGCTCGCGGAGGGGCGCGGAGACGGTGCCGCACCGTCCGTACGGTGGCCGGGAGTCAGCAGACTCCAGGCCAGATGCCCGGCGATCAGCACCGAGAGCCCGGCGAGCGCGCCGGCTCCGGCCGCCTGCCAGGTTCGTGCGCGGCTGCGCCCGGCTCCGGAGCCGGGCGCAGCCGTCTCGGCCTCGCCCGGGGCTGCCCCGCCGCTGCCGGGGCCCGTCCGGCTGCGGACCTGGTCCGCCTCGCCGCCGCCCGAGTCCGTGCCGACGGCCGCCCGGGCGGTCTCCATGAGCCGCGTCACGTCGGCGGCGCGCCTGGCGATCAGGGTGTGCACCGAGACCGGCCAGGGGCGCTCCGACGGGGTGCGGGCGCCGAGTTCCTCGAGGAGATCGCCCGGTGTCGGCCGCCGGACCGGGTCCTTGACGAGGCAGGACTCGATGATGCCGCGCAGCCGGTCCGGGACGGCGTCGAGCTCCGGTTCGGTGTGCACCACGTTGTAGAGGGTCTGCGGTGTCGAGGGGCCGGCGAACGGCTGCCGCCCGAGGAACGCCGCGGCCAGCACCGCGCCCAGCGAGAAGACGTCGCCGCGCGCCGTGGCCCGGTGGCCCCGGGCCTGCTCGGGGGACATGAATCCGGCAGCCCCGGCCAGCCAGCCGGCCGGGGTCAGGGCGCTGCCGCCCTCGCGGTCGGTGGCGCGGGCGAGGCCGGAGTCGGTCACCTTGAGCCCGTCGGCGGTGAGCAGGATGTTCCCGGGGCTGAGGCCGCGGTGCACCAGGCCGGCCCGGTGTACGTCGGTCAGGGCGTCGGCCAGGCAGGCGGCGAGCCGCAGCACCGGTTCTTCCGGGAGCCCGCCGACGACGTCCACCGCCTCGCGCAGCGAGACCCCGCACACGAACTCCGAGACCAGCCACGGCACCGGCGCCTCCGGGTCGGCGTCGGTCAGCACCGCGATGTGCGCGCCGGACACCCGTCGGGCGGCGTCCACCTCCCGGCGCAGCCGGGCGCGGAACCCGGTGTCGTCCAGGAAGTGCTCGTGCACCCGCTTGAGGGCGACCGGGCGGCCGTCCGGCGCCGCGGCCAGCAGCACCCGCCCGAGGGCGCCGCCGCCCAGTTCGGCGTACGGCCGACAGCCGGCGATCATCCCGGTGTCCGGCGCCCTGAGCGGCCTCATGCCCGTCCTCCGGCGAGGGCGGTCAGCGCAGGGTCCACAGGTTCACCTTCCCGGTGAGGACTCCGGCCAGGGTCTTCCCGTCCGGACTGAGGGCCACGGAGATCGAGTCCGAGGCCGCATCCGCGTCCGCGCCGCCCGACATGGTGAACCTGCCGAGCCGGGCGGCGATCCTGCGGGTGGCCACGTTCCAGATCAGCAGCAGTCCCGCCTCGGTGCCGCCGATGAGGAAGGCACCGTCCGGGGTGAAGGCCAGGGAGCCGATGATGCTCGCGACGCCTTCGTCCGCGTCGTCGGTGTAGGTGAATCCGGTGATCTCCTTGTGGGTCGCGACATCCCACAGGTGGACCGCCTTGGCGGCGGTGGCTCCGGCGAGGATCTTGCCGTCCGGGCTGAAGGCGAGATCGCCCACGCCGTTCTCGGTGCCGGCGAGGGTGGCGATCCGCGTGTACGTCGCGCCGTCCCAGAGTTCGACCAGTCCGGCGGCGGTGGAGCTGGCCAGGATGGACCCGTCCGGGCTGAAGGCGATGGAGTTCACCTCCTTGGTGGCCGTGTGGGCGTCGGCCACCGCGCTGGACCGCGTGGCGATCTTCGCGTGGGCGCCGACGCTCCAGATGGAGATCGTCCCGATGCGGTTGCCGCTCGCCAGGACCGCGCCCTTGGGACTGAAGGCGAGCGAACCGACCGCTACGGCGCCCTCGTCGGTGAGCGTGGCCCGGCGTTTGCGGGTGGCCGTGTCCCACAACGAGATCACGCCGTCGTGCCGGGGGCCATCACCGAGCTCCTTGCTGTCCGCGCCCGCCAGGATCGCGCCGTCCGGGCTGAACGCCACGGCGCGCACCCCCAGAAAGGCGGGACCGGTGAAGTCGGGCAGGGTGGCGACGCGCCGGCGGGTGGCGACGTCCCACAGGTCGATCGTGCCGTCGAGGCCGCCGAGGGCCAGCCGTTTGCCGTCCGGGCTGAACGCCGCGTTGGTCGCGCCGGACGTGTGCAGCGTGCCGGCCAGGACCGGTTCGGGGGCGGCGCCCGCGCTGCCGGACGCCCCCGCCCCTTTGCCGTTCGCGTCCTTGCCGGACGACATCAGGGGGACCAGACTCAGCGGCGCGGCGACGGCGGTGAGCCCCAGCCCCGCCAGCAGCAGGGTGCGGCGCCCGGGACGTCGGAGGCCGGGCAGCTTGCCCGGTGCGGTGGGCGAGCCGGCCGCCGGAGCGTTCGGTGACGTCGCCGCCGAAGCGTTCGGCGCGGGCGCCGCCGGTGCGTTCGGCGCGGGCGAGTTCGGCCGGTGCGCGGCGGGCGAGGCGAGGCCGATGTCGCCGGGTGGGCCGGGATCGCCGGGTGGACCGAGGTCCGCGCCGGATCGATCCGTCCGCGCCCGGTGGGCGGCGTTGCGGGCGAAGGGGAACTGGAAGGCGTCGCGTACACCGCCGTCGACCGGCTGGGGAAGCCGCGCCTGCAGAAGACGGGCCCGGGTCTCGACGAAGACCTGCCGCAGGGTCAGCTCCGCGGGTTTACCGGGGATGCCGTTGCTCACCACGTCGATGAAGGTGTGGGTGAAGTGCGTGAGCCGCCCGCCGAGGGGGCTCTTGGCCTTCTCGTAGCGCGAACTGGCGCCGATGAAGTACAGCCCGTCCACCGGGGTGATGTCCGCGAGGTCGCCGGTGCCGGACTGGAAGTGGAACTCGGCGTCCAGGCCGAGTTCGGCGTGGCAGCAATCCAGGATCACCAGCTTGGTCGCGGCGGGTGATCCGCGCAGGACCTCCGCCAGCCTCGGGTAGAGCAGCGCCGAATCCGACAGCACCTCCGGGTCGGCCACCGTACCCGTCAAGGCGAGTGCCAACTGGCCGTCGCGGGTGCGCATTCCGTGGCCGACGTAGTAGACGAGGAGGACGCCGGTGACGTCCCGTACCTGTGCGACCAGCTCCATGACGGCGTCCCGCGGTGTCTCGGCGTCCTCGATCGCCGTGACGCGCTCACGCGGCCAGCCGCACACGTCGCTGGTGAGCAGGTCGGTCAGGGCGCTGACGCAGGTGTTCGCGGGCAGCGGCCTGATGGCCGGATCGCGGTGGTGGGAGGTCCCGATCAGGATCGCCCGCGAGCGGGAGCGATCAGGGCTCATCGTCGAACAGGTTCTCCAGCAGCGGCAGGATCTCGTCGGCGTTCTTCGCGGTGACCTCCAGGCGGTCCTCGCCGCGGCGGAACTTCAGGGTGATCCCGGGCCCGCGGGAGTCCACGAGCGACTTGAGGATCTGCATCAGGACGGTGATCGCGCCGCCGGAGCAGGCGACCGTGACGAACTCCAGGACCGAGCCCTGCTCACCGGCCACCCCGGCGGCGGGTACGGCCCGCGCGCGCAGTCCGGGCACGCCCCGCACCTCGTCGTAGACGGCGTCGAGGTCCTCCGGGCTCCCGGCCCGGATCTCGACCACCCCAGCGGTTTCGCGCGCCGCCATGTCCCCCGCCCTCCTGGCCGGTACAGCCGTGAACCTGGGCCGTCTACTTTCCTGTTTCTACCACGAGTTACACCGATCCGGTGCGCGCGGGCACGAACGCCCCGCCGACCGGGCCGCGCCGGCGGGGGAAGCCCCGGCCGACGCGTACCCGGCCTCGGCGGAGTCGCACGACGTCCGGTGATCCTGCCGGGCAGCCGCGGCAGTCACCGTTTCCGGCCATGTGGGTGCGCGGTGGCGCACGAGAGGGTGTTGCCGGGCGAGGGCCGCACTCAGTTCGATGACCTGTATGGCGTTGAGCGAGCTCGTTCTGATGACCGATCACAGCTCGGCCGAGGGCAGCCGTGAGCTGCTCGGTGCCGCGGCGCACATGCTCACCGGCAGGGAGCCGGTCCTGCTGGACGCGCGGCACTTCATGAGCGGCGGAAGCGGCCGGATCGCAGCGGACGGCGACGGGCTGCGGCTGGAGGGCGGCGGGGCGGTGGTGACCACGGACACCGTGCTGGTCTACGAGATCCCACCGCACCGGCGCCGGGACTTCGAGGACTGCCAGCGCCTGCTGCGCGCACACGGCGCCCGGTCGTTGGGCACCGACGGGCAGGCGTGGCGGGCGGCGACCGAGAAGGACCGCACCGTCGAATGCTTCCTGCGCGACGGCATAGCGCACATGCCCACCACCGCCTTCTCGCGGCCGACCGCGAAGGAGGCCGCCGAGGCGTTCGAGCACCTCGGCGGTGACGTCTGGGCCCGGCCGGCCATCGGCATGGGCGGCCACGATGTCTTCCACGTCACCACCCACCCCCAACTCACTGCCGCCGCACGCCACTACGCCGCCATGGACGCCGACTGGCTGATCTCCCGCGACGCCGCCAACTTCACCCCGGACGGGCGGCGCCACCAGTACCGGGTCGTGGTGCTCGGCGGGCGCGTGCTGCGCGCGGTCGAGCACATCCAGCCGGACCCCGACGCCCCGTGCAACGAGAGCCAGGGCGCCAGCTCCGCCCTCCTCCCCGAGGAGGACCTGCCGACCGGGCTGGCCGAGCTGGCGATCTCGGCGACCAAGTCGCTCGGTCTGCCGTTCGCGGGAGTGGACCTGGCAGCCGAAAGCGGCGGGGTGGTCTTCGAAGTCAACGTCCACCCCATGTTCGGCACCGTCCGCGGCCTGGAGACCGTCGCTGTGCCGTACGTCGCCGCACATCTTCCCCCGGCCTGATCCCCGTGCCGCGGTCACCGGCACTTGGGGATGTCCGCGTGAGATCAGGCCGGGGACGCCTGCGGTGCGCGGCTTCCGGCCAGGGACACCGCTCGGCGGACGGTGTCGGTGGAGGCGGCCAGCAACGGCATCCGGACGGCCGGGCTGGGAATGCGTCCCTGAGCGTGCAGCACCCCCTTGATCACTGTGGGGTTGGGTTCGGCGAAGAGGGCGGCGGACAGTCGGGCAAGCTCGGCTCCGAGCCTGCGGGCGGGTGTACCCGCGCCGCGACGCCACAACGAGATCAGTTCGGCGTAGTCGGCGGTGCGGACATTGGCCGAAGCGAGAATTCCGCCGTGGGCACCCGCCGCGACGAGCGGTGATATGACGATGTCGTCGCCGCCGAGCACGGCGAAGCCGGGCGGGGGGCAGTCGAGCAACTCCACCGTGGTCGCGTCGATCGCGCCGGTCGCGTGCTTGATCCCGACGATCCCTGGTATGCGGCTGAGGTCGGCGATCGTGCCGGCACTGAGAGTCTGTGCGGTGCGGTACGGGATGTCGTACACGATCAGCGGTATGCCGCCGTCTTCGGCCAGGGCGGTGAAATGCGCCAGTGTCGCCGCTTCGCCGGGCCGGATGTAGGGCGGCGCGGGAACCAGCGCCGCGGCCACGTCACCGCTGTCCGCCAGCTCCCGCAGCGACGTGATGGCGGTGGCGGTGTCGTTGGTGCCGACGCCGACGATCAGCGGGGCGCCGTGTGCCCGGCAGGCGGCCGAGCAGATGCGCACCACGGTCGCCTGCTCCTCCTCGGTCAACGTGGCCGCTTCCGCGGTGGTGCCGAGGGCGACGAGTCCCGAGGCGCCGGCCGACAGCGCCTCGTCGGCGAGTCGGGCCAGAGCGTCGGGGGCCAAACGCAGGTCGTCGGTGAACGGAGTCACCAAGGGGACGTACAGGCCGTTGAAGATCGGATTGGGCTTCATGGTTCAACCCTGACCCACACTGATCCGGTAGATCCAGTTCTGATTTCTACCGTCATGCCTAAGCTGAGCTTATGCTTGATGTTCGTCGTCTCTACCTGCTTCGCGAGCTGGACCGGCGGGGCACGATCGCGGCCGTGGCCGAAGCGCTGACCTTCACCGCATCCGCCGTCTCCCAGCAACTGGGCGTGCTGGAACGCGAGGCAGGCGTGGCCTTGCTGGAACGCAGCGGCAGGCGGGTGATCCTCACGCCCGCGGGCCGATCCCTCGTCGTACACGCCGACGCCGTGCTGCAACGCCTCGAGCTGGCGGTCGCCGAGCTGGCCGGCGCCCGGGAGGGCATCGGCGGGCCGCTACGGATCGGAACCTTCCCCTCCGCCGGCCACACCATCGTGCCCGCCGCGCTGGCCGAGTTGGCCCAGCGGCATCCCGCGCTGGAACCGATGGTGCGAGAGATCGACTCCGCGCGCGTCTCGGACGGCCTGCGAGCCGGCGAACTCGACGTGGCCCTCGTCCACGACTACGACTTCGTGCCCGCCTCACCGGACACCACGGTGGACGAGGTCCCCCTGCTGGAGGAGCCGATGTACCTCGTCACCAACACCGCGACCAGCACCACCAGCCGCAGCGACACGCTGGCAGGGCTGCTCGGACCCTGTGCTGACGTCCCGTGGATCACCGCACGAGACGGCACCACCGGCCACGCGATGGCGGTGCGCGCCTGCCAGGCGGCCGGATTCCAACCGAGGATTCGCCACCAGGTCAACGACTTCCGCACCGTGCTGGCCCTGGCCGCCACCGGCCAAGGGGCGGGACTGGTACCGGAAATGGCCACCGCGCAAAGCCCCGCCGGTGTGGTGCTGACCAAGTTGCCGTTGTTCCGCCGGTCAAAGGTCGCCTTCCGCGCGGGCGGCGGCACCCACCCGGCGATCGCCGCGTTCGTGACCGCGGCGAGAGTGGCAGTGGGCCGCGTGATCGGTTCGGAAAGCGACGAGAAGACCGCGATGCCCTACGCGGACTCCGCACCGGCCCCGCTGGAACAGGGCCCCGAAGCCGACCCACCGAGTTGACGCCGACACCCGGTTCCGTCCCGGATGGTTGCGCTTGACCCACTGTGCGGAGCCACCGTCCACTGGCGTTGCCGTCAACTACTGCCGTCACCCCACGCAGAGGCCCCGCCAGGACGCACCTGACGGGGCTTTCAATTTGCTATCGCCACGAAGACAATAATCGAACCTTCTGGGGAGTTCACGCCATAGCGTCCGCCTCGGCATGGTTCTCGGCAATCATCCCTCGGAAGAAATCCGAGAAGGTTCGATATCTTTCGATTTCCCCGCCTGCAAGCCAGATAACCGGCGCCGGTCGATTCAACTCTCTCGTGCACGGCATGACGAGGATATCGATGTCCGTTCGTGACGCACCGATGGGAATCAAGCGGGTGAAGTCATCCCCTCGCTCAATCTCCACCTCATCCTCGATCACACGCACGAGTTCCTCGGCCTCGGCGTAAGCGACACTGCTGAAGTCCGCCGTCCCAAACAGGTCGATGTCCTGCAAGATGGCCGACCAACCGTCCGCATGCAGCAGGAAATCGGCGTACTCAGGGTCCACAGGACAGTGCGTCACTGCAGCAATCTCTGCGATCCGCTCCGGCTCGGCCGGAGGTCGACGTGACTCCTGGCGCCAGAGACCGTCTCGGTCACTGGCCGCCAGCCGGCGCTTAGCCGCTTCCATTTCCGCGAAAAGCGCCGACCAATCAGACACCGCCACCCCTGTTATCCACCAGCACGAACCTCCTGGGGCTGCACCCCACCGGGCAGCGCTGCCCTTGGGCAGAAAGACTGCTGTTCACCCGCTTCGTCATATCAATCCAGGTTGGCGGCTTCCCGTGGCCCAGCCACATCGCATCCGGAGCATGCCCGGCAACGCCAGAGTAAGGAGTTCCAGCCGCCGCCGCACGGCGCCGCTCGCTCGCTGCCTCACGGGCCGCCTCCCTTCTGATGGAACCTGCGGTAGAAACCCGACCAGTGGGCGACATCTGACCCCTCGCAACGGCGTCATTGGCCGCATCTACGTAGTCCGCGAACTGCTGCGCCTCTTCATCTGTGGCCCACTCGGGGATCCTAACCTCGGATTCGCCATTTGCGTTGCAGTTATGAACGAGGACCGGGCTGGTCCCAACCTGCACATAGTACGTGTGGATCCCGCTGACCGTGAGGTCATGTGTGCGCTGGCGCTGCTCGAAATGACGCACCGCCCGGACCGTGATGACGCCGCCGTCCGCGGTGTGCAGAGTCATGCCCGGCTCGAGGTCGCCAGCCTCGATCCACCTGTGCTCCGACTCCACCCAGAAGGGATGGGTGACGGTCGAGATGAGCGCGGCTTCCGGTTTGCCACCGGCCGACTTGTCGCGGTCCGTGGTCACGGTGAGGTCGACGAATTGCTTGTCGTCCTCGGTGACGATGGTGCCGACGACTTCCCGGGTCGTGGTGTCGCCCGACTCCGGGTCGGTGACCGTCACCTTGTCGCCGGTCTTGACGTCCTCGATGGGCTTGGTCGAGCCGTCCGCCAGCAGTACCCCGGTGCCTGGCAGGAAGCTGTGACATGGCACTCCGGCCGAGGCAGTGGCTCCCGCCTTGGTCTCGGCTGCGGCCGCCTTCGGTGCCGCCTTGGCCGGGATGTTGGCAGCCTCGGAGGACGCGGCCTTCTTGGGAGCCTTTCTGAAGAGCGACGTGAAAATCTTCGATATCTTGCCGGTCTTCGCGGTGGCCTTGCCGGTGACGCCGGCGGCACCGGTGGCCCCGGGCAGGAAGGGGAAGAAGAGTTCCGCGACGAAGGAGCCGAAGCCGTATGCGCGGTTGTTCTCCGGTTTGCCGATGGCGTCCTTGAGGGTCTTGTGGACGCTGAAGAGGTTTCTGCCTTCGCGATCAGCCCTGATCGCGTTGGCCTTGTCGTTCTGGCCAAAGAGCCGGTAGGTGCCCTCAGCCAGGTCGTAGGACAAGTCGACGGTCTTGTGGGCGAAGCCCTTGCCGAAGCTCTTGGTTGAGCTCCAGCCGCTATCCCACGCGTCCCCGAGATCGCCGATGGGGTCCCAACCACCGAAGAGACCACCGAAACCGCCGAAGAGACCACCGAAGAACAGCCCGGATGGGTCCGAGAAGGTGGCGGGGCTGTTGTTGCCGTAGGCGTAGCCGTGCAGCTGCTGGGGGTTGCCCGTGTCCATGACCGGGTCGACGGAGATGAACCGGCCGGTCATCGGGTCGTATTCGCGGGCGCCGAGGTGGGTGAGGCCCGTCGTGGTGTCGGTGGTGCCGCCGACGAAGCCCTTGGTGCCGGGCCATGGCTTGTCGCCGCCTTCGCGAACGGCGCCGAAGGGCGTGGTACGGCGCTGGGTCGCCTTCAGGGACGTGGCGTCGATGGCCAGTTCCCCGGTGCCGTGGTGGTCACCGATGGTGAAGGACACCTTGCCGTCGTCGGTGAGGACGGCCTGCTGGCCGCCGCCGAGGTCGGTGTAGCGGGTGGCCTTCGCGGTCGTGGCGCCCTTGGGCAGAGTGATCTCGGTGTGGCCGAGGTAGAGGGTGGTCTCCTTGGCGGTCCTGCCGATGAGCCGGTTCCCGCCGGCGTCATAGACGTACTCGGTGACCTCCGGCGAGCCGTCCTTCCCGGGCTTGGTCACCTTCGCCAGGTGGCCCTCCGGGTCCCAGAGGAGATCCTGGGCGTCCCCGGACAGGGTCCGCTTGGTGGTGTTGCCCGCCTCGTCGTACTCGTAGGTCTCCTTGCTGGTGCCGGTGGGTTCGACGGTGTCGACCTGCTCCAGCCGGTGGGCATGGCTCACGCCGGGGCCGGACGGCGGGTAGTGGTAGTTGCGGACGGCGTTCTTCGCCGCGTCACCCGAGGGGTCGTGCCAGGTCTCGGTGAGACGGTTGCCGGTCTTGTCGTAGGTGAAGGACTGCCAGTACGGGGCCGGGCCGCCCATCTCGCTCGCGGAGGGAGAGGCCGCACATGCCTTGGTCCCCTGGGCCCATGCCTCCGTGGTGCGCCGCAGATAGTCGTAACGGAAGCACTGGGTGTCCGTGCCGGCCTTCGAGGTCTCCGAGATGGAGGTGACATTTCCGGCTGGGTCGTAGCCGTAGCTGACATTCCGGCCCAGACCCGAGCCCTCGGCGCCGACCAGCTGGCTGCCGGCCAGGCGCTGCGTGCCCCACTCGTAAGCGTTGCGCTGCTCGATCTTCTTGACGTCGCCGCTGCCCAGCTCGTACAGCAGCGGCTTGCCGGTGCGGCTGTAGGTGACGGTGGACTTCTCGCCCGCGGGGCCGCTGGTGGACTTCAGCCTGAGGATGTCGTCGTACTCGTAGACGACCGTGCCGCCGGGCAGGGCACCGGCCTTGGGGAAGCTGATGGCCGCCAGGGTCCCGTTGGTGTTGTAGCTGGTTGCGGTCGGATAGGTGCCGGCCAGCGCTCCCTCGGAGGCCGGGATGACGACCTGCGTCATCTTCGACCGGTAGAGCTGGTCGTATTCGGTGGTCTTGGTGGTGTAGGCGTTGCCGTCCACGAAGCGCGTCGAGGTGGCCGGTTGTCCCTTGGCGCCGCTGACGGTGTCGTACGTCTGCTGGGTCAGCAGTGGCCCGGTGGCCGAGTCCTTGCGTACCTCGGTCTGCCGGCCGATGCCGTCGTAGAAGTAGAAGCGCTTGTTGTCGGTCTTCCGCGCATTCGTGGTGGATGTCAGCTGACTGCGGTCGTCGTAGGTACTGCGCGTGGTGCCCTGATCCGGGTCGGTGCCGGCGATCTGGCGTCCGAGCTGGTCGTACTCGTAGTTCCAGGTGTTGCCAGCAGGGTCGGTGAGCTTCTCCAACTGGCCACGAGACGTGTAGCTGTAGCGGGTGGTGTCGGCCGCGGAGTCGGCGTCGCGGGTGTGGTGCTCACGCAGCTCCACCGTCCTGCCCTGGGCATCGGTGACCGTGGTGGTCGCCGTCCCTCCCTCGGGCGGGATCACGGTGACCCGATCGCCGCCATGGATGGTGCGGGTGGTCGACAGCACCGTTCCGCCGTCACCGTTGCCCGCGATCTGCCGGGACTCCGTCTCCCGCCCCAGCCCGTCGTAGGTATGACGGCTCTGCGTCTCCACATTCAGCGCGTTGTCCGGCTGGAACAGCTGTGCCGACGGCTTGACCTCCGCGAAGTACGGGGCGAAGGTCCTGGTGACCAGCCCGCGCTCGTCGTAGAAGGTGTCGGAGAGTACGGCGCCGCCCTCCGGACCGGGGGCCTGCGTCTGCCTCTCGCGCAGCAGGCCGTCGTACACCGTGTACGAAGTGAGTTGCCTGGTCTTCGGACCCAGCGTGGAAGTCGCCACGGCGACCGGCTTGCCTTCGGTGGTGAGGTAGGTGAACTGGTGGTTCGGGGTGTCCCCGCCGGCCTTGGACCGGTTGGGCAGCCACACGCCGGTCGTGCGTCCGAGCGCGTCGTAGGAGTAGTCGGTGCGCTTGCCGTTGATGTCGAACTCGGTGATGGGCTGCTGCCGCACCGGGTCCAGGAGCGTCTTGGCCGTGTAGGCGGTGCTCGCGTCGCCGGGCTTGACCGGCGGGTCGGTGACCGTGACCTGGGTGGGCACCCCGGTGGCCGGGGTGTAGACCGTGGTGGTGGTCCGTCCGTCGGTGCGCTTGGTGCGGGACTGCTCCTTGCCGTCGATGTCGAAGACGACGTTCGCCACGAGGTCGGTGTTGGTCAGCTCCCGGCCGTAGGAGTCGTAGCCGGCCCCGGATTCCAGGTAGGTGGCGGTCTTCCCGTCATGCTTCTTGAGGGTGGCGATTGCGGTCGGGTCACCCTTGGTCGGGTTGGCGCCGAAGGCGCCGCCGTCATAGGCGGTGCGGACGTCGGATATCACGTCCTCGGAGCGGTCGACGGTCGCGCCGCAGGCCTTGGAGACGGATTCGACGCGGGCCGGCAGATCAAGAAGGTTGGCGGAGGTATTGCTGGCGTACGTGGTGCGCACGCAGCTGTCATCAGCGGCGGTCGAGGTGTCCTGGTGGTCGTCCACCTCGATGACCCGGCCCGCGACCGTGTCGTGCTTGGTCGAGACGGCGGAGGTGCGCCACTTGGCCCCTGACCCGCCGTCGAGTGACTCGAACTTCTGCTGTTCGTCGACTCCGGCCAAGTTGGAGGTGACCGTGCCCCAGCTTCGCGTCCGCCGGGCGGTCTCATGGTGCCAGGGCCGGCTGACCGCCTTCTCCAGGATCTTTCCTCCCGGCCCGGAGAACTTCACGGTCTTGTATTCGAAGCCGGCCACCGACTCGTGGTCGGTGATGGGGTCGCCCTCGCCCTCGCCGAGCGAGATCTTCACCGTCTTCGTACGGTCGGAGGAATCCGCCTTGTCACCGTGCATGCCGCGCAGGAAGTAGTGGTCTTCCTGGGACTTCATGCCGCCCGCGCCCTGGCCGCCGGTCTGCATCCGGACATGGCCGTAGCCGCGCCACTGGGACCAGGTCTTGTACTTCTCCTTGGTCAGGCCGTCATCGTCGTCGAAGTGCCATGCGGCTCCGTCGAGATAGGCGTAGCGGGTGACCTGGTCGGGTGCGCCACCCATACGGTCGGTCGCCGTGACGGATTCGACCACGTACTTGTTGAACCACTCCTTGTCCGGGGCGTCACTGGGATCGCCGCCGATGAACTGCGGGAAGCAGCGGGTGGTATTGGTCTCCGGTGTGGGCAGGTCATTGCGGTCGCAGACCGGCGCGGAGTAGTTGACACCGATCTCGCCGCCGCTCTCGTCCGAGACCGTGGACAGCCGGTCCTTGATGAACGGGGCCTTGCCGTCCCCGGTCTTGTCGAGGCGGTTCTGCAGCTGGGTGTAGGCGAAGGTGGTCTTCGGCACGGTGACCGGGGTCGCCGCGGTGTGGCCGACATGTTGGACGGAATCGAGCAACAGCTGGTAGTCGACGTCGGCCGTGCCCCAGCGGTGGGTCAGCTTCCAGGAGTCCGCCTTGGTGTACGAACCGTCCTTGAGTACCTCCGCGGTGACTTCGGTCAGCCGCTTTCGGGTCCAGAACGTCGGCGACAGGCGCCCCTGGTCGCACTTGGTGCCCGCCTTGCAGTTCAGGTCCCAGGGGGTGTCGTACCAGTACTGACGGTTCTTGTCGATGTCGCCCGCGTCGCAGCTGACGCCGCTCGCGGGAATGCAGCGCTCGGTGTTGGTGAAGGTGACCCGGCCCAGGGCCTTGTCCGTGTAGAGGTGGTCGGACCTCAGCCCGTACTCGATCCGGTCCAGATAGCCGCCCCGGGTGTACGGGGTGTCGTCCTCGGCCTTGAGATTCCGGCCGTAGGAGTTGGTCTCCTTGGTGTAGTAATAGGCCGCCGCGTTGCCATGGACATCGACGACATAGTCCAGATTCCAGCGCCATGCCTGCTGGCACCAGGAGTCCTTGAAGGCGTCGGCATGGCACTTCTCCCCCGCGTCGTCCCCGTACACCGGAACGGTCCAGGTGGAGTCGGTGGTCTCCTTGCCGGACGTCCAGCCGTCCAGTTTGTGGTAGCCGAAGTAGTAACGGGTACCGCTGGGGTCGGTCACCACCCAGTACTCGTTGTCGTTGTCCCCGTTGTCACGGGCACCGCTGGTCAGACGCTTGATCCGGGTGCCGTTGTCGTTCTTCAGCTTCCACTCGCCGTCGCCGGCGGGGACCAGCTCGCCGGTACCGCCGTTCAGCGACAGGATCGCGTTGTCATAGCCCCAACACAGGTCACCCGGCTTGTTGCCGTCCGAATTCTTGACCCCGTCCTCCGCACAGGGCTTGTAGCGGCGCTCTATGTAGCCCGGCCACATCTCGAAACCGTCGCCGGCCCAGGAGGACTGGTTGTTGGTTCCTCCGGTACGGCCGTCGATGGAGGCCGAGGAATAGTCGAGCCCGACGCTCGGCTTCAGCCCTCCGGGCACTTCCGGCAGAGCCATGGGGTATGACCAGGTGAAGTCACCGGTGTTGAGGTTGGTGTTCCAGGTCGCCGAGGGTGACAGCGAGGTCGCCTTGAAGTCGCCCTTGGCGCCGGCTTCCCCTGCCGCCGCCGCCAATACGGCCGGTTTGCCGGCGCGCAGCCGCACGGCCTGCGCGGTGAGCGTCTGCTGCTCGGTGTCGTTGACCGCCATGACCGGTGTCGCGCGGTGGCAGGCGGCCCTCGTAGGCGTGGTGAGCGCACAGGCGGGGAGCTCGAACAATCTGAGGCGCGACGCGTAGCCGCCGCCGTACGCCTCGGAGAAGGCGGAGTAGTCGACTCGGATCCCGACACCAGGGTCGGTGGGCGAGTTGGACGCGCGCCGAGGCTGTTCTTGCGGTGTGAGGGTGAACAGCAGGCCGGCCACTCCTGCCCTCTGGGCCTTGGCATGGTCCAGGACCCGGGTCTCGACGGTCCGCGGAGCGCCTCCGGACGCCGATGCATGCCGCTTGCCGGGCTTGGCTGCCGTCAGGGCGATGGGCAGATCTCCCGCGGCGGTGAGCGTGGAGCGGCTGCCGCCGGAGGCCGCGGGGATCCTCACCTTCACGGTGCCCCCTCTGGCCCATCGGGCCTGAGGCGCTCGCTGCGGCACCCTTGGGCCCGTCTGCACCGTGCGGGGCTTGACCTTCCGCTGCCATGAACCCGGGACCGACTTCTCGGCCGTGGGCTTGTCGGGCCAGCCCTTTCCTGTCGCTTGGGCGCCCGGCTGGCTCACCACCTGAATCGCGCCGGCTACCAGCAGGGTGGACGTGGCGAGCGCCACCCGTCTGCGCAGCCCCGCCCCGATGCGGATCCGCGATCTGCCGATCATTCCTCGAAACCATCCCTCGCTGAGGGCACCACCAAGGGACGGGACCGCTCCCGCCGGTGGTGCGCAGGTGAATCAGGAAGTCTGTGCGCGGCACCTGATACGCCGCCGATCGGCGGGCGCATCCGGTGCCGCGTCGTCAAGCCCGCGTCACTCGCTGGGCACTTCGGTGGGCATGTCGAAAGAGGTGTGGGCCAGCCTCGCGACCTGGCCTTCGGTCAGGGCCCCTTGGAATGCCCAGACGTCATCGATCGCGCCAGGCCAGTACTCGCCCTGTCGGTCGGCGGTCTTGGACCGCCCGATCTGGAACGACGTTCCCGCCTTGAAGGTGAGCACGTCGTCCGTCCAGGAGACCCTGTCGGCGCATTCCGGCTCGTCCGGCTTCCCATCGCCGTCCGCGTCGAGGCAACTGCTCTGCTCGAGTTCGCCGTTGACGTAGAGGCTCAGACTCTTGAGGAATCCGTCGTAGACGACCGCGAGGTGAGTCCACTCGGTCGGATCTCTGTGGAGATAGTTGCCGACCTCGGTGGTGGTCTTCGGCGAGCCGTCCTGGTCGGGCGCGGCAAGCTGCCAGTGCCCGGGGACGTCCGGATCCTTGTCGGGTACATAGCGCACGCGGAAGGCGGAGTCATGCGTGCCTTCGGCACTGACCACACTCACCGGGCCGTTCGCCGGTGCGCCGGATGCCTGCGCCCAGGTGGTGACGGTGAAGCTCTTGTCGGTGTCGACCGGGACCTTGCCGGTCCTGGCGGACTGATCGACACCGTTCAGCTGGAGACCGCCGTCGCCGATCTTGCCCGTGCCGATCTTGGCTTTGCCGTACAGGGTGAGAGCGTTGCGTTCCGCGGAGGAGTCGGCGGATGTGGCAGGCGTGCCGGTCGGCTCCTCGAACTGCCAGCGTCCCTTGAGCAGCGGGCTCTGCTTGAACAGCTGCTGTACCTCACCTGCTGAGACCGGGCGGTCGTACAGCCGTACGTCATCGATCCGGCCGGGGAAGAAGTTCCCTGGCTTCTGGTCGTAGGAGCCGGCGCCGATGAACATCGGTCCGCCCGCGTACCAGGCGTCGGCCAGCTTCGCCGACCCGGCCGCCCGGCCGTTGACGTACAGCGTCAGGGTGTTGGCGACGGTGTCGTGAACCCCGACGAGGTGGGTCCAGGTGGAGCCATATGCGTGACTGCCCTCGGGCTGCATGGCACGCACCGCCCCGGCGTCCGGGGCGTCGGAGGTGTGCTGGTTGACCACCCATCGGTCGTAGGTCGCGGAGTAGTAGAGCTCGAAGCCGGCGTTGTGGATACCTCCCTGGGAGAGGGCTACCGCCGATCGGCTGGGCTTGTCCTCAGGAAGCTTGGCCCACAGGGAGACGGCGAAGCTGCGGGAGCTGTTGAGGTGCGGCGCTCCGACGCGGGCGTGGTCGTCCACCCCGTCCAGGGTGAGGGCCTTGCCCTTGATTCCGGGGCTTCCGGGCTTGGCTCCGCCGACCAGGCGTGCGGGGAGCACATCGGCATAACCGGTGACCACGGTCTTGTCCGGGCTGTCAGGGTCCTCATCGAAGGGGAAGACGGCGGTGGCCGGGCGCCCGGGGGCGCCCACCCGCTCCTTGGCGAAGAGCCGGGCCACCTCCTCCGAACTGATGCGCTTGTCGAAGAACTGCAGCTCGTCGATGGTTCCGGGGAAGTACGAATCGGTCTGGCCGCTGTAGGAACCGGCACCGATGCGCAAGCCGCGACGGGCATTCCACGCCGTGGTGTAGCTGGTCTCCCCGACCTGCCGACCGTCCACGAACAGCCGTAGCTTCTTCTCGACCGCGTCGTAGGAGCCCACAAGATGGGTCCACTGACCTGCCTGGACCCCTCCGGACTGGGCCGCCATGGCCCGGACGACGCCCGCGTCAGGATGGTCGGAGGTGTACTGGTTGAACACCCACCGGCCATACGTGGAGGAGTAGTACAGCTCGAAACCCGGGCGATGGTTGCCCGGCTGCGCGGCGATGATCGCCGAGTGGTCCGGGACCTCGGCGAGCTTCACCCAGGCCGAGACGCTGAAGCCCTCGTCGGTGTCGACCACCGGGATGTCCGACTCGGCGTAGCCGGTGGTGCCGTCCAGCTCCAGGGCAGTGCCCAGCACACCGGGCGCACCAGGGCGGGCGCCGCCGTGCAAAGTGGCCTGCCTCGGTGGGGCGGAACCTTTCGCCTCACTGGCGTCAGCGCCTTCGTCCAACTGCCAGCTCGCTCGCTCCGGCTGCCCGGCCTTCACCCGGAACTGGTAGCTGACCTCCGAGAGGTTGCCCGCCTTGTCGATGGCCTGGAATTCCAGGACGTTCAGCCCAGGCTTCGACGGCAGGACGGTGACGGCTCTCGGCGCGCCGTTGACGGTGTCCACCTCGTGCTGCGCCGACGCCTCGTTGAATCCCCACCGGTAGCGGGTGACGTCGGAGTCGGGGACGTCGATGGTGAAGGTTCCGTACTGGCCCATTCCGTCCAGCCACGGCGCGTCCGCCTCGTCCGGATCCTGGTTCGGATACTCCGTCGAGGTCACCCGCGGTGCCGCGGGGGCCTTGGTGTCGTAGACGAAGTAGCAGCTGGTCGACGAGCCCGCCGAGGACCACGGCGAGTACTGGGCACCGTCATAGGTGCGTGCGTACCAGGAGACGGTCTTGTTCGCCGGGAGCGACGACGGCAGCGAGATCGTGAAACTGTCACCCGACTTCTTTCGCGTGGTGAGCCCCGGCTTCCAGCGGGCGATGGTGCCCTTGCCGTCTCCGGCGTCCCAGGCCGCCTGGAACTGCACCTGCACTTGATCGCCATCCGGGTCGGTGATCTCGTTGGCGTAGAGCTCGCCCCGGCTTCGCACGCGCTTGGCCTTGTCCGGCTTCGCACATGCGCCGCCGTACTTCATGCGCAGCTGGCTCATCTTGATCTGCGCGGGCGGCCGGTTGTACTTCACCCGCAGAAACGCCTTGTCCGAGAAGCGCTTCCACGCATACCGGTCCGACTCGCTCCCCGCCCGGAGCCCGAAGGTCGTGGTCGACCATCGCTTGTCCGCGGCCATCTGGACCGTGCTCTTCACATCGAACTCGGCGTCGGCCTCGGCACAGCCTTCGAAGCCGTGAGCGAAGGACCGCTCGGCCAGCTTGTCGATCCAGAATCCGGATGCGTTCTGTGAATTCCACGTCGTGGAGGAGCTGATGCCCTTGGTGCGCCACAACTCCACCTGGCGCGCCGAACACGAGGCGGACCAGGTGTTGGGGACCACGAACTCCGCCGACAGAATCGACTTACCCGCGAAGGCGGAGGTCGGAATCTGGTAGAAGAGGCGCTTGGTGTCGTACGGATTGCAGTAGTACCACTCGCACAGCCCAAGGCCCTCGGTGGACTTGCCATTGAACTTCCACTGCGGGGAGCTCGCCCAGTACTTCGAGGCCATGGTCCACGTCGTCGCCTTCGGCGTGTCCCACCGCGGGTCGATGAAGACCGGATAGACCGTGTCCTTGCCCTTGAGGACCTCGCGGTCCGGGGTCAGCACCAACGCCCCGCCATCGGCGGGAACATCCACACCGATGGCAGCCAGCTTCCCCGACTCACCCGCGCCGGGCTCGTCGTCCGGCGTCCCGTTCCCGCCCGCCACCCCGTGGGCACTGGCCACCTTGGCCTTGCCCGGAGTCGCCGAGGCAGCACCCGGAGCCCGGCTGGAGTCCCACATCACGGGCGTGGACGCCTCGAAGACCGGCGACTTGGCACCGTCGTCCACAGCCTCCAGACCGCCGGTGGTCGTTTCCTTCACCTGGACACCTTCGGCGTCCAGGCTCAGCCGCAGCTTCTCCAGTGCCGGACTGGCCGCCGCTTTGGCGGACTTGACCACCAGCAGCTGCGAGAACCCGTCGGTCTCCGCGGTCAACCGCAGGTCGACTCCCGGCAGGACCTCCGCATAGGTCGCGGTCGGGCCATCCAGGGCCGGATCGGGCAGTTTGCCCGGCCAGGAAAGCGCCAACTGGCGACCCGTCCGGGTCATCCGCACCATCGGGCCGTCGCCACCGCCGGAGAACGCCAGATCCAGCGTGGCAACCTTCGGCGCGAGCACACCATCCGTGGTCCGCGTCAGATCGGTGTCAATCGGCTTCCACTCACCCGCCACCCGAGCCCGCACCGGACGCAGGTGCTCCACCGCCTCCAGATGCCCATCCGGAGTGGCGTAGACCTCGCGTCGCTCGCCCCGCAACGAAGTAACCTCAACGTTCTTCCGCGAGCTCTTCGCCTGTGCAACGGCCTCGTCCTCAGAAAACGCCGTCTTCTGGTCCTTCGAGTCGGTTCCGGACTTCACTTGGGCGGGCGACGACCTCGCGGCGCTCATTTCGTGCGCCCCCGTCGAGGCCACGGCCTGCGCGACTTCACCAGGCAACAACCCTGCGGACAGCGCCACCCCGAGCGTCCCCGCGACCATCCCACCCCAACGGCGCTTTCGCGCGCGACTCAGCATCCCCCTGGCCCTCCCCCGGCCATTTCGCCACTTACATGAAGATCATGTAAGTGTCATGGGTGGAGACCGTAGAGGACCTGTACGTCGGGATCCAGGGCCTCATTTCTGGAAACAAGGGATCTTTTCCCCGCAAACAGGGTCAGACGCAGACGTGAGATGGCTCACGAATTGAAGGTGTTCAGCTACGCTGAGTAATCAGATTCCTGGCCTGCTCGTCTTGCCCGTGTTGCAGGCGGCCGATTTCCTGCATCTCCGCACCGTCGGTTCCGTCGCCGAGGCCGGACGTGTCACGTCAGCTGAACGCACGCTCCCCGGCCTTTGTTTTACGCTGCGTTGGACTCAAGATCGACGTCGTCGCGCCGCCGCGCGCGCCCCTCGACCCGGGAGCATCCATGCCGCACATCGTCATCGACTACTCCGCCCCGCTCTCCGCGGCGTTCGACCGCCGCGCCTTCGGCCTCACGCTGAACTCACTCGTCGCCAAGCACCTTGAGGCGTCCATCGACACGTGCAAGACGCGCTTTCGGAGGATTGAAGAGTCCGTCATCGCCGATGGCTCCCCGGATCAGGCGATGGTCCACATCGAGCTGGCGATACTCTCCGGCCGGACCTCGGAGGTGAAGAGCGAGTTGTCCCGTGCCGTGCTGGACCTCGCCCGCGGTCACGTCCCCGTCCCGGCCGGTACCACCGTCACCCTCACCGTCGATGTGACCGAACTGGACAGCGACTGCTACAGCAAGCAGGTGCTCACTTCGCAGGCCTGAACCACACGGGGCACCGCAGCTGTCACGCCCCGGGCCGGCACCCCGCACAGCGGGGCGGCTCCGTCTCAGCGGGTCAGGGTCGCCTCCAGCCGGACGCGTCCTCCGATTTCGATCACTCCGTCGCGGCCGGGGGCCGTCAGGATCTGCGAACCGCGGCCCTGGCTGATGTGCAGGGCCCGCCCCAGTCTGTGGGTGAGCAGCAGCGCGGCGGCCCCCGTGGCCTCGTCCTCGTCGATGCCGTCGCCGCGCCCGGGGAACGCCCGGGCGCGGATCCGGCCCGCGGCCTCGTCCTGCCAGCCCCAGGCGTACACCCACTCGCCCGGCTCCGGCACGGGCAGGGCGTCGACCTCGGCGGCTGAGGAGAACTGCCGCAGAGTGCGCGGCGGCGCCCACTCCGCCCGGCCGGTGATCCAGGTGAATTCGCCGTCATGGCGCGCGAATACCTCCCCGACAGGCAGCTCCAGCAGCTCCACGTCAAGCAGCCAGGCCGCGCCGACCAGTGGGTGTCCGGCGAACGGCAGCCGCAGTCCGGGGGTGTAGATGTCCAGGACACCGCGCTCCGGGTCGTCGACGAACACGGTCTCGCTGAAGCCCAGTTGCTTGGCGAGGGACTGCCGCGACGCCTCGTCCGGGAAACGCGATCCGTCGCGTACCACCCCGAGAGCATTGCCATGGCGGTGGTCGGGGCCGCAGAAGACGCGGAGCACGTCGATGTCAGTGGTTCTCGGGTTCACCCCGGCATTCAAGCATCCGCGCGGCTCCGCTGAGGAAGGATCACGCGCCGCGGCGGCCCGATCGTGGAGAATCCGCGGGTGGCGCTTCCCGGTCTGGGCATCCGGCTCGGCGCGCGTGTCCTTGCCGAGGTCGGCGACGACAGGTCCCGACGCCGGGTTTCAGACAGCGCCATAGAGTCCGGCCAACTCGGCGACGGCGCGGGTCATCTCCGTGCGGGCCTCGGGAGGGCTGACGATCTGGACGTCGGTGCCGAACTGCAGCAGGTGGCGGACGGCCTCCACGACGGGGTAGGCGACCTCCACCCGCAGCCACTGATCGGTGCCCGCCTCGGGGACAGGTGGCCCGGTGAAGTAGCCGCCGGCGATGCGGGTCACCATGTCCAGCCGCTCGCGGCGCAGCCGGACGGTGACCCTGACGCCTGCGCCGCGGTCCTCCACCTCGCGGCGCAGGTCGTGCCAGATCTGGGCCAGCTCCACGCCGGGGCGGCGGCGCGCTTCGGCTTCGAGGACGCTGACCCGCGAGAGCCGGTCGGCTCTCAGCAGCCGCGGTTTGCCCGTGTGGTCGGCGACCAGGTACCAGGTGCCGGCCTTGGCGACCAGCCCGTACGGGTCGACGGTGTAGGTGCGCAGCGTGGTCTGGCCGCTGTGGCGGTAGCGGACGCGTAGTCGGCGGTCGCTGAGGACCGCGGTGTACAGGGCCGCCAGGTCCGTCTCGGGGCGGGGCGCGGCGTGCCAGCGGTCGGGTTCGACGAGGATGCGGCGGCTGGTCAACTCGGCCGCCGGGCGGTGCGGGGCGGGCAGCGCGGCCATCACCTTGCGCAGCGCGGAGCCGAGGGCCTGGTCGAGGCCGAGCGCCGAATGTGCGCTCTGCGACGCCAGCACGAACAACGCGCGCGCCTCGTCGGTGGTCAGGCCCGTGACGTCGGTGCGGAAGCCGGCCAGGAGCCCGATGCCGCCGTCCTTGCCGCGCTCGGCGTACACCGGGACGCCGGCCGCCGAGAGTGCTTCGACGTCGCGGTAGATGGTGCGCTGTGACACCTCCAGGCGCTCGGCGAGTTCCTTGGCCGGGACCAGTTCACGGTGCTGGAGCAGCAGCACGATCGAGAGCAGGCGGTCGAATTTCACCCGCGCAGAATATGACGGCGGATGTCATATATGCCCATCAAGATCGCTCCTGTTGGCACCGACGAAGGAGCAGGACTGTGGAGCGTAACGACGTCGATTCCTTGGCCGCCCGCTGTGAGGGGCCTGTGTTCTTGCCCGGCCAGGAGGGTTTCGACGAGGAACGCGCCGGCTTCAACCGGGCCGTGCTCCACCGTCCGGAGGTGATCGTCGGCGCCGCGCGAGCCGAGGACGTGGCGGCGGCCGTCGCCTTCGCCGCGGCACACGACCTGCCGGTAGCCGTGCAGAACACCGGGCACGGCTTCTCGGTCACCGCCGAGGGCGGGCTGCTGGTCACCACCCGACGTATGGACGCTGTCCGCGTGGACCCGCAGACCCGCAGCGCGTACGTCGCGGCCGGCGCCCGCTTCGAGCAGCTGATCCCCGAGGCGGCGCGGCACGGCCTGGCGCCGTTGAACGGCTCCGCCCCGCACGTGGGCGTCGTCTCCTACACCCTGGGCGGAGGGCTCGCGCTGCTGGGACGCAGCCACGGCTGGGCCGCCGATCGGGTGCGGGCCATGGACGTGGTGACCGCCGACGGGCGGCTGCGCCACGTCACCCCGGACGCCGAGCCGGAACTGTACTGGGCACTGCTGGGCGGGCGGGACAACTTCGGCATCGTCACCGGCATGGAGTTCAGCCTGGTCCCGGTGGTCCGACTGTACGGCGGCGGGCTCTTCTTCGATGTCTGGCAGACCCCCGGGATCCTGGAGGCGTACCGGCAGTGGACCGCCACGGTGCCCGACGCGATGAACTCATCGGTGGCGCTGATCCCCTTCCCGGACGACCCGCAGGTGCCCAAGCAGATGCGCGGACGCCACGTCTGCCATGTGCGGATCGCCTTCAACGGCTCGCCCGAGGCCGGCGAGCGGCTGGTCGGACTGCTTCGCCAGGCCGGTCCCCGACTCCTGGAAAACCTGCGCGACATGCCCTACGCGCACAGCGCCGACATCCACGACGATCCCCCGGTCCCCATGCCGTGGGCCGCCGACAATGCCTTCCTGGCAGATCTGGACGGCGACACGATCCGTACGATCCTCGACCACACCGGCCCCGGTGCGACGCTCCCGGCCATCGTGGAACTACGCCACCTGGGCGGTTCGCTGGCCCGCCGGCCCGCGCACCCGAACGCCGTCGGCCATCGCGACGCGCGCTTCATGCTGGCGGTCCTGATTCCCCTGACTGGCGTCTCCGAGGCCGACGCGCACGCCTTCCTGGAGCGCATGTCCAAGGACCTGGAGCCCTGGACCATCGGCCGGTTCCTCAACTTCATGGGCCATGGCGAAGCCGCCGATCAGGAACGGACCCGCACCGCCTACACCGCGGACGATCACAGGCGGCTGACCGCTCTGAAGGCCGAATACGACCCCCGGAACCTCTTCCGTCTCAACTACAACATCCCGCCGCGCACCAGCCGGTGACCTCCACTGCTCGGAGACCTCAATGACACCGTCATCCGCGGACGACACCCCGATGAACCCCCACACGCCGGCGCACGCGTACCTGCGTCGCATCCTCACTCTGGACGCCGCCGGAATGATCGTGTTCGGTCTGGTCTACCTCTTCGCTTCCAGCCGCCTCGCCCCGCTCCTGGGCGTCGGTGACCAGCTGCTGCTGACCGCCGGCGGCCTGATGCTGACGATCGGCGTGGGCGTCGCGGCGCTGGCCGGCCGCGCACACCCGCCGACCGGATCGGTGCGGCTCACCGTCGTGACCGGGGTCGCGTGGGTGGTCGCGAGCTACGCCTCCCTCGTCCTCGACTGGTGGGACACCAACGCCGTCGGCGCGGTGTGGACCGTCCTGCAGACCATCCCCGTCGCGGTGTTCGCCATCCTGCAACTCACCGCCCTGCGCGGCAGGGCCTGACCGCCCGCCGACCCACCCGCCCGAGCGAGCGAACCGGGTCGCACCACCTACCCCTGGAGTTCCCTGTGCCCACAGACAGCCGACCCGTCGACCTGCCGGACAACGCCGTCACGTTCATCAACATCTTCGACATATCCACCGAGCACCTCGACGCGTTCATCGCCCAGTGGGAGCAGCGCGCCGCACTCATGAGTTCCAAGCCCGGCTTCATCGACTCCCGGCTGCACCGGGCCCGTTCCTCAAGGGCCCGGTTCCAGCTCGTCAACGTGTCCCACTGGGAGAGCCGCGAGGCGTGGGAGGCGGCAACCGTGGACCCTGACTTCCACCAGCGCGCTCGAGCCGCACAGGACGATCCACGGACGCGGATCATGTCAAGCGCGGACCTGTACGACATCGTCGTCGAGTTCCCCGCCGCGGCAACGGCGGTGGCTCACAGAGCGGCCGTCTGAGCGTCACCGCACGTGGGGTCGCGCGACATGGAGAAGGGCACGGCGGGTCGGGGCGGCCGCCAGGGGTGGGGTGGCTACTCGACGGTGAGGTCCTCGAAGGTGATGGTCACCTTTTCCGTCAAAGTCCCCGAGTCCGAGGCGCGCAGTGATGGTCCTTCCCAGTGCGATGCCCAGGCGTTGCTGAGGTGGATTCGGCGCACGGTCTGCTGTTGGGCGTCCTTCAGGGCGATCGTGATGTTCTGCCGTGCCGAGTCGAGGTCGGCGTTGACGAGCGTGGCTTTGATCCAGTCGGTGAAGGCGGTGCTCTTGTCCATGCCGCGGGTGATGGTGATCTCACCCGTCCCGCGGGCGCCAGGTTGTTTGCGGACCAGGAGTTCGCCGGTCGGAGAGACCTGGCGGACCTCCACGACGTCCTGCTCCAGTTGGAGGCCCGAGACGCTCTGGACGGTCTCCACCTGGAACTTGCCGAGTTCGATGGCGAAGGTGCTGCTGCTCAGGCTGTCACCGGTCAACACGGGATGTGGCTCCTCTGCTCGTCAGGCGGTACGGCCGGGCCGACCGGCGATCCGGGATGACCGCCTCCCGCGTGCCGGGGCCTCTGCCCAGCAGGACACATACCCCCCGCGGCTCGCAGCAGCGCGCCCCCATGCGGGTGACTACCCCGTTGGGCGGGGGCCCGGCCTTCGTCGCCGCGGACCGCGTCGGGAACGGTGGGCGAGACACGCGCTTCGGCCGCCTTGCGCCAGGCGTGGCCAGGCTGCGGCGACCTAGTTCAGCCAACGCTGGCCTGAGTACGGGAACTCAGTTGCCCTTCGCAGCGGAGCCCGGCGCCTGCCCACTGACCCCGGTGGGCAGGCGCCGGTTGGATCTGTGCAGGTCAGCGCGGAGCGACCGTGCGCCGGCGACGCACGTAGACCGCCGCGCCGGCGGCCGCTGCCAGAGCCGCGGCCCCGGTGGCGGCTACAGGCTGCCAGGATGTCCCGGCCGACGGTCCCCCGGACGGGGCGGCCGCCTGGGCGGGCTGGTCCTCGACGAGACCGGGGTACCCGCCGGCCAGGCCCTTGCGGTCGTATTCCGAGCCCGGCAGTTTGTCACCGTAACGGGCGGAGACCAGCTTCTGGTAGGCGGCGAGGGTGACGGCGCGCTTTCCGCCGAGGCCGGTGGTCGCCGCCTCGTTGAGCGGTTGCACCATGCCTTCGGCGGTGATGCGGTACCAGGCGTGGATCTGTGGCTCGGCGAAGGTGCGGGCCTTGGCGGTGCCGCGTTCGGCCAGGCCGACCTCGACGTCCCCGTCTCGGATGCCGGCCAGCTCCCAGCCCTCGGCACCGACGCTCTTCGCGCCGCTGCCCGCGGTAGCGGTCCTCCCCCGGGGCGCGAGCAGTACGGCGGCCTGGTGGCCGTCGGAGGCGGTCACCCGGGAGGCCAGATAGGCGAGCCGCAGCGCGGTCCGCGGTGTCGTCTTGCTCTTGCCGGCCACGAACTCGGGGCTGATCTCGAACATCGGCACCGGGTCCTTGAGCTCGAACCGGGGTGGCGCGCCGGCTGTGGCGGGGTCGTCCCCGGGGGTGGCGAGGGTGCCGCCGTCCGCGTTGGCGGCGCTGCCGGGCTGCCGGGTCGCGACCAGGAAGCGGGAGACGGTGTCTCGGAGCTGGTCGCTGCGGAGGGCCTGCTGGGCGGATCGGTAGCCCGCGATGCCGTCGCCGTCCGCACCCTGGGCGGAAACGTTCCCGCACAGGGTGGCGGCGAGCGCGGTCACGGCGAGGACGGCTGCCCGGACGCCCGCGCGCTTGGTGCGTCGCATGGTCTGCATGGTCGGTCTTCTCCTCAGCCCTGGATGCCGATGCGGGAGTGGGTCCACTGGAACGAGTTGTTGTTCACATAGGTGGAGTAGTTCCACCAGGTGTAGGTCTGGGTGGTCTGCCAGGGGTCACCGACCGCGATCATGTTGCTGGTGCTGTCGTAGCCGTAGATGACGTTCATGTGGCCGCCACCGCTGCGCCAGCCGAACCGGACGGCGAACGGCCGGCCCGCGGCGATCTCGGCGTTCGACTCGCTGAACGTGGCGTTGCGGTTCAGGCTGCGGCCACTGCTGCTCAGCCCCAGTTTGGCCAGGCCGCCTGCCATGTCCTCCAGTGTCGCGGGCTGGTTGTTGCAGTCCACCCAGCCGCTCTGCGCGGCGAGTTGGCAGAACCGCTCCTGGCTGACATCGCGGCCCCAGTACTTGGCGATGGTCACGCCGGAGGCGTCCCAGCACCACTGGGTCCTGACCTGCTTCTGCATGTCGATCTTGAGCGTCTTGGAGTTCGTGCCGGGGTTGGGCTTGGTGGGTTCCGGGTTCGGGTCCGAGCCGCAGACCGGCAGGCCGGTGGTGTTCTCGTGGATGAACGCGTCGGCGATGTAGTACGAGCCGGTGTAGATCCAACGCGGGTTGTTCTCCACGGTGTCCCCCGTGGTCCGGCAGGACATCCGGATCTTGTCGCCGGCCTTCGAGGAACCGTTGACCTGGGCCGAGAGGGACGGCTTGGCCCGGTGGTTGATGGTCTTGTAGTTGCCCTGCCCGCCGATGACCGTGCCGGTGACCGCGTCGGCCTGGGCGAGGGCGCCGAAGCCGTACAGCAAGCCGCCGGAGAGTGCCGCGGTGACCGCGGCTATCAGCGCCTTCTTGCGGCGGGGCGTGCGACGTTTGTGCATCATGCTCCTTTGGGTGGGGGGTGAACTCGCCTGTCCGGCAACCCGGTCGTCCGGGCTACGGGGCAGGTCTTCAGGGGACGCGGCTGCGGCCCCCGATTCCATGTGCGGCCAGTGGGTGACGGTCAGTCACCAGCCGGCGGGTCCAGGGAGTCGCCTGATCCGGTGAGGCAGGCGCGGGACTCTCCGCGTCCAGCACGTCAGTTGTCCCGTCGAGCGCAGTCGTAGAGGGTGAAGCTTCCGTCCGAGGCCCGGCCGTAGGCGCTTGGGGGGACGGGGGTGCAGTGCCTCTTCACCCAGGTCGATGGCGGCGTGGACGGGCGGCGCGTGGTCAGCAGGGCGTAGCGCAGCTGGTGGGTCGAGACCAGGTCGTCGAGGGCTCGTGCGGATGGATAGGGGGTCAGGCCGGTGAAACCGCCCATGACCAGCATGGGTTGGGGAGTTGCGCGCAGCAGCGGCTCGGCGCCGTACGCGGCTTGGGTGGCGACCAGGTACCTCTCGCCGGAACGGTGCGCGGAAAGGTAGCGCAGCAGTGCGGCGTCCCGCGCCGACGGTTCGTTCAGGGGGAATCTCGGCGGCTTGGCCCGGTGGTGATCCATCCGGTGGTAGCCGGGTCCGACCGGCCCGGCCAGCGGCGACATCGGTGATCCGGAGTATCGCGGCACCAGGCAGGAGGCGGACCAGACGGCCGGGGCGAGCAGTATGGACGCCAGGGACGCCGCCAGGGCGCCGTTCACCGCCCGTCGCGTTGTGCGTGGGCCGCGGGTCCACAGGCCGACGGTCCCGCACAGCCCGAGCATCAGTACCACCGGCAGCAGCCAGGGCGCGAATTCGCCGTGCTGGACTTCGATCGCGGCGGCCCACAGTGCCGTGAGCCCGATGGCGGCGGGCAGCGCCGCTCGTCGTGGGCCACCGACGCGGTGCTCGGCCCGGAAGAGAGCGATTCCGCCGCCGGTCAGCGCGGCGATGGCCGGGGCCAGTACGGCGGTGTAGTAGCCGTGGTTGCCGTTGGAGCTGCTGAAGACCACCACGTGCACCATCAGCCAACCACCCCAGAGCAGGAACCCGGTCCGCGGCCCGTCGGTGCGCGGTTGTCCGGCGCGCCACCACACGCCCAGCGCCAAGGCCAGTACGGCGAGAGGCAGGAGCCAGGCGATCTGCGGGCCCACACTCTGGTTGACCAGCATCGTCCAGCCGGTGTTTTCGGTGGTGCGGCTGGCGGTGGTGGCGGCGACGGCGCCCAGCGCGTGCGGGTCGTCGCCGAAGCGGCTCAGCCCGTTGTAACCGAAGACCAGGGTGAAAGGGTTGTTGTCGGTGGTCGCGTCGATATAGGGACGGTCGGCGGCGGGGGTCACCCACACCAGTAGCAGCCAGGAGCAGGACACGACGAGGGCGGTGACCCCGGCGAGCAGCGCCCGCCATGCCCGGTTCAACCGCGAGCCAGGCGCTGCCAGGAGGTACACCGTGGCGAAGACCGGCAGGACGAGCCACGCCTGGAGCATCTTGGTATGGAAGGCCAGCCCCACCCACGTCCCACAGGCGAGCAGCGGCAGCAGCCTCCCGGTGGTCACGGCCTTCTGCAGCGATCCCGCCGCGAGGACCAGCAGCAGGACGAGCAGGGTGTCGGGGATGTTGTGCCGGTCGAGTGCGACGGTGACCGGGGTGAGGGTGAGTACCAGCGCGGCGAGCAGCCCTGCCAGGGGGCCGGCCCAGGCCCGGACGATCCGGTGCAGCGCCCAGACGGCGAGTACGCCTTCCAGCACCTGCGGCAGTACCACCGCCCAGTTGTGCGGTCCGAGGAGTTTGACGGAGAGGGCCTGCGGCCACAGCGCACCGGGGATCTTGTCCACACTGACCGAGCCGCTCGGGTCGAGCCCGCCGTAGACGAAGGCGTGCCAGTCCGCCGCCATCGACCGTACGGCCGCGCTGTAGTAGGGGTGCACGCCGGCATGCTCGATGCCCCAGGTGTAGAGCACCGCGGCAGTTGCCAGGATCAGCAGAAGGGCGGACGACTCCCGGCTGACGGCCGCCGGTTGACGGCGCTTGGCGCGGATGGCGCGTCCGGCACGGGGGGCGCGGTGGCCGCGGTCGGCGGGGTGCCGGGTGAGGGGGGTGGTGGCCATGATGACCTCTTCGACGTGACGATGGGCGCGGCGGAGGCGGGCGGTAGGGCCCGGTCAGCCGATGGGGACCGCCTCCAGCAGCAACCCGGCGACGAGCACCACATAGGTGCAGAGGGTCACCGCGGTGGTGGAGATCACGGTGGCCGCCAAGGGTTGGCGGAGCAGTTGATAGACGATCAGGCCGGGCACGATGAAGCCCAGGGTCTGGGCGGTGTGAAGACGCGGGAACTCGTGCTGGAGCGCGAGCAGCACGGTGTTGTGGAGGAGTACCGCGGACAGCACCACGGCGGCGAACAGCCGTTTGCCGTAGAGGATCACATGTCGTTGAAGGACCTTCGTCGTGGCGAAGGTGAGCGCCGTTATGCCGATCACCATCGCGGCCCGGACGGCATCGGTGACGAGGGCCAGCGCCAGCCAGCCGGGGGTGATCATGCCGCCGGGAGAGAGGTTGGTGGTCAGGTAGCAGACCAGGGAGAAGACCAGTCCGATGGCGATCCCCAGCGCGACGGTCTGCGGAGTGACATTGACGGGGATCACAGCGGGTTCCTTGTCGGCTGGTACAGGGCGTCGGCACGGGCGGGAACTGGGCTGGGGAGGTACGGGACGGGGGCTGGGTCGGGGACGTACGAGGCGGGGACTGGGCTGGGGATGTACGCGGCGGGGGCTGGGCCGGGGAGGTACGCGGCGGGGGCTGGGCCGGGGAGGTACGGGGCGGGTATCGGGCCGTTCAGCGGCGCCACCCAGCCGTACGGCTCCGGCTCGGGCGGGTGTGCGAACGGAAGCGGCTCGTCGGCGTGGTCGGAGGGCAGATTGCCGAGGTGCTCCAGGAACAGTTCGCCCTGGCCGTGGATGTTGCCGATGGCCACCAGCGAGGAATCCGGGGCCAGTTCGGCGAGGATGGCGTGGGTCAGTTCGTGTGCGTCGCGCCGGTCGCCGCCCAGGTCCACTATCCGAGCCGACGACCGGCCCGGCGGGATGCCGTCGCGGGCGCTCTTGGTCGGATGCCCGATGAGGAAGACCGCATCCGGGGCCAGGTCGGGAACGATCGCTCCCATCTGCCCGTTGCGTTCCACCCGGTCCGGGCGACAGTTGATGACAACGTTCAGCGGGCGGCGGATCGCACCGAGCTCCTCCAGCTGACGGACGTTCATCAACGTCGACTCAGGGTCGTTGGCGGCGAAGACGTTGGCGAAGCGCAGCCGTTTGCCGTCCGGTGTCCGGTAGCGCTCGACGGAGAGCACGCCGGGGTCCGGCGGCGCGTCCCACATGCCGCGCAGTGCGGTGGCCCGGTCGACACCGAGCAGCTCGGCCACGGCCAGTGCGATGGCGACGTTCTCCTTGAAGGTGAACCAACTGAACCCGCGCAGCTCCTCGTCGGTGACCGACTCCGGATCGACCGCGATCAGGCGGCACCCGCGTTTGTCCGCCTCCTCCTTGAGGATGTGCAACCGCTCCCGCTCGGCGGTGACGCAGACGCCACCGACCGGCATCGACCGGGACAGCGAGCGTGCCACATCGTCCAGCGTCGGCCCCATTTCGGCGAGGTGGTCCTCGCGGACGTTGCACAGCACGCCGATCGTGGAGCGGATCAGCTTCTCCTGGTTGATCTCCTGAAGTGCGGGCAGCACCGCCATGCACTCGATCACCAGGGTGTCCGGCCGGTACGCCGCCGCACGCCGGACGATGCCGATCTGCTCGACGACGTTCGCGATGCCCAGCTTCCGGTACACCGGCTCCTCGGTGGCGTCCGGGTGGATGAACCGGGCAGCGGTACCGGTGGTCTTGGCCACGGTGACCAGACCACCGCCGCGCAGCGCCCCGGCGCACAGCCGGGTGATCGAGCTCTTGCCGCGAATGCCGTTGACCAGCACCCGCGTGGGGATCTGCGCCAGCGCGGCGTAGTGGCGCCGTTGCTCCAGCACGCCGGCGATCAGCAGCACCGCACAGCTCAGCAGCAGCACACCGTAGAGGAAGAGCATGTCAGTGGGTCCTTTGCTGCCGCGGCGCGCTGCCGCTTGGGAACGACTGGGCGGGGACGGCGTTCGGGGCAGCTCCGCCGCCACGGTCCTGCTCCACCAGCGCCTGTCGGAGCAGTTCCAGACTCCGCGTGACCGAGCCGCACTCGTCGTGGTGGAACGGGTACAACACCGTGCGGCGGTCACCGCCGGCCAGCCGCTCCGCGTACTCGGTGAGGTCGCGCAGCGGCCTGACCACCACGATGTGCAGCCAGCTCAGGCAGGCGGCGCCCAGGGACAGGGCGAGCAGCCCGGCCAGCATGGTGCGGGCCTGAACCTGATATGCCGACAGATTCAGGGCTGCGACAGGCCGGGCGGAGACCACCCGCCAGCCGAGACCGGCGGCCGGCCCCGTCCGGGCCAGTGGCGCGGCGGCCGCGATCGACGGGCCCTCGCCGGGCGCGGCCCCCGTGCGGAGTACGGCCGATGCCGGACTGCCCGCGCCGCCAGGAGCTGCCTCGGCCTTGGTCGCCAGGAGGGTCAGGGCCCGGCTGGGCAGCGAGTGAAAGGCTTCGAAGTCCACGCTCGCCGCGAGCACCCGGTGGCGCTCGTCGGTCAACCACACACTGCCGAGCCCCTGCCGCGTAACCAGGGGGTCCAGTGCCTTGACGCGGATCTCGGCGACGACTACAGCCGCAACGGCGCCGTGAGCGTTCTTGGCGTTCTTGGCGTCCTCGGCTTTCTTGACGTCCTCGGCGTTCTTGGCGTCTCCGGCCTTCGTGTCCGCCGGAATCCGGGCGTAGGCGGCGATCACCGGGATCCGGCCCTCCACGCTGACCTGGGTGATTCCGCCGTTGGTCGGCGCGTGGGTGAGGGGCCGCAGCGGCTGCTTGCCCACTCGCAGCACGATGGCACCGGCGCGGTCCAGCACGTACAGCGACCGGTACGCGGGGTGGGCAGCGCGGTCGCGCCGCAGAACCTCCGTCGCCCGCTCCCTCGGCGCACCGGACACCGCCGACGCCACCGCCGCCAGGTCGGTGCGGTTCCGGTCCAGGGCCCACCGCACACGGTCGGCGGCGGCCTCCGTCCGCGCCTGCTGGTCGGCGACAGCGACTGCCGGTACGGCCTTGTCGGCCGACACGCGGTTGAGCAGGAACAGCAGCGGCACCGACCATGCCGCGATCAGCAGTGCGCAGACGAGGACCACAGCCCGGACACCAAAGCTGCGGCTGCGCCGCATCGCCCGCGCAGGCACCGGTCCCGACTGGCCGAGCAGTTGACGGCGAATCGACTCCAGCGCCCGGCCGGCCCTGGCGGGCTCGCCGAACGCGGCGACCGGCACCGGCCGCGCCAGCTCCTCCCGTGCCCCCGGCAGGTCGCCGGAGCCCCTGGCCAGCCGGGCAGCGGACAGATGCAGCCGCAGCAGCGGACGCTGCGTGGTGCCCCACAGCACCCAGGTGACCAGCACGGCGATCACCACCAGCGCGCCCGCGGCCACGAGGGCGAACCATGTCTGGTCGGCTGCCTTCTTCGCCGGTGGCACATCCCTGAGCGTAAGGATCGTCAGCCCCAGGCCGGAGGCGTCGCTCTTGCCGTCCACCGCGGCGACCGATGCCCAACCCGTGACCCCGCGCAGCCCGTCGCGACGGTCGCCGAGCACGCTGCCCGACGCGTCGCCGGTGTGCAGGGCGGTGTTGACGGCGTCCGCCGCGGCGGCGGGCAGCACACGGTGCTCGGCGTTCGGCGCGAGGGCCGCGCCGGTGCCGGTGGTGGTGGCAAGCACCTTTCCCTTCCGGTCCACCAGCAGACCGGTGCGTCTGCGCCCGTGCACCGCTGGGGCGTCGACCTCTTCCGAGACGACGAGGAGGAGTTCGCCTGAGGCAGTCGCCGGTTTCCTCGTCAGAGCCGGTGCCTGACGGCGGCCGGCAGCCGGGGCCGGCACCCGGGCGAAGAGCAAGACCCGTGGTTCGGCATTCCCTGAAGAGACCAGACGAGGTGCGATGTCGGCGGTACCCTTCCGCACCCGTGCCGCCACATCCACCCCGGTCAGGGGAACCGTTTCACCACTGGCCGCCAGGGACCCGCCCGTACGCGGGTCGAGCAGCACACCGCCCCGCACGGGGTGCCGGGCCGGCACCAGGGATCGCAGCAACGCCCCCGGAGTTGTGGAGCCGGCGGGCGCGGCCGAAGCCGCGGAACGGCGCACTGCCGTGGCTCGTGCGTCGATGGAGGTCCCGACCGATTCGGCGGCATCCTCGGCGATCCGGCGTTCCGCGTCTCGTACGGCCTGGGGGACATCCTGTTCCTGAACGGTGCCCAGACCGAGTGCGGTCAACGCGGCGACTGCCAGCAGGGCGCAGAGCAGTGCGGCGATCGGTGGGCGGACGCCTCCGAGCAAGGGCATGTCGGCGCGGCGTCGGATGCGGTGCGGACGGGGCGCGCGGGCGACGGGGGGCAGGGCAGCCTCCTCTCGGCTTGTGGGGGATGAGTCGTGCGGCAACTCGGCCCGTACGGACACTGGTTCCTGATCCGATGGCGGCGGACTTCTGCCGCGCGTGTCCTCGGCGCCTTCGATTGGCCGCAGGTGGCCTCACCGTCGATGCGGGCGGGCGGAGTGGTGATCTGCTCCGGTGGATGCGCTCCGCTGAACGGCCTGGCGGTGGGTACCTATGAACTCGATCTCGGGGTAGTCCCGGGAGGGGCCGTCGAGTAGGTGGCTGTCCTGGTGCCGCAGGTGCTTGTCGAAGAAGGCGGCGAGGTAGACGCGTTGGATCGCGATGGCGCGGTCGGGGGCGATCGTGCCAAGTGCCTGGACGAGTTGGTCGGGGGATTTACTGAAGGGGCCGGGCGCCTGGGGGAAGAAGGTCTCCCAGTCCAAGAAGGAGAGGTGCTCCCCGCCACGCAGCTTGATGTTGTACCGCTCCGCGTGCAGGTGCTTCCAGAACCTCTCCCAGCTCCCGTCGGTGTCGCGGTTGTGGTTTTGAGAACTGAACAGCAGGAAGGGGCGGTCGAGGTCCTGGCTCTTCGCCGGCCCGAAGAATTGGCCGTCCAGGTTCGCGCCGGCATCGATCCTGGAGTCCTTCTGCATGGCCGCCGGCACCACCGCTCCGCCGAGGGAAGGGCCGAACATTCCGATGCGCTTCATGTCGATCGCCTGGGACAGCCCCTGAGGAAGGCGTGTGTGGTCCACGTCCGGGTTGCGGCCGTGAGAGATCGCGGCCAACCGGTCGAGGACGAAACGGGTGTCGGCGACCCGGACGTCGATCACGCGGGACGCCGGTGTGCCCGCCGGCATGGCGCTCACTTCCAGCCGACCGCCGGGGAACTGCACTTCTCCGCTCTCGTGAGTGTCGTCGAGGGTGACGACCAGGTAGCCGCGGCTGGCCAGGTCCTGGGCGAGTGCGGTGCCAGTCGCGCGGTTCGAGCCGCGTCCGGGCGAGTACAGCACAACCGGCAGCTTTCCGGCCTTGGCGGCGACCGGGGCGCCGGTGTGCCCGGCGGTGGTGGGCAGGGTCACCGTGTTCGGCGGCACCTGCATGGCGGCCAGGAGGTGTGCGGCAGCATCGGGCTGTATCCAGGGTGCCGCGGGGTAGCGGTCGGTGTGCGTGGCCGGATACCACAGCGAGACCATCAGCTCGCGCGGTCGGCTGCCCGGCAGCCACGGATCCGTGCGGTGCGGATCGACCAGGTGGAGGTCGACCGTCCCGACGCCGTATGGGCCGGACGGGGCGGGAAGCGTCAGCTCGCCAGGACCGTTCGCCTCGTCCAGGGGCGCCTCCTTGGCCATGGGTGCCGCGGCGTTCTTCCCGGCGGCGGCCGCCGTTCCGATCCCCACGCCCAGGAAGACGGCCAGCGCCCCCGTGGTACCGGCGACCCGGGCCCGCATCCGGCTGCGTGGTCTCCTCCGTGCATGCTTCATCAGCAGCTCTCCCTGATGCAGTTCCGCTCCGATATCAGTACTTGGCGGTACCCGGTGGCGACCGCGACTTCCGCCAAGGCTCTCCTCAGCGCGAGGAGTCGGGGAAGCCGCATATCGCAGGTCTTTCGTGTGGGGGGTACCCAGCGCATGCCACGGGCGCCATCGCAGTCGAGTCCGATGCGGAGTCGGGAAGCGCACGTCTATGCCCTGACACGGGGAAGTATTACAGCACTTGCAACTGCAATGGCAATTGCCGTCATCCAACGCACCTGCACTACCAGGGAGTAGCCCAGGACTAGACGTTACGGCGCCCGCATTGACGGCCCACGGTCGGTAATCAATACGCCGTGCCTGGCCCCCGATTGGGGATCCCCCGCCGGCGGCATCGCGGTCCCGGCCCCTGGTGACGACACGCCCATTTCTCGCACGGAGCCGGCAGAGGGCGCGCCGCGGACCGCCCGGAACAGCCCGTTGGCGCGAATCAGGTCAGGCACACCCGTCGACCTCGATGGATCGCAACTCACCGCTCAGACACGGCGAACCCGCCAGTAACCAATCCCAAATCGGGCCCTGAGCGGCCGCCTCGGTTACGGAACGTGGGCTATCAATACGGTTGCCGTAAAGACTGGTCCAGCACTACTCCCGGGTAGCGCAGGCCCGTTCAGCGCGGCGGGGATTGCCATTGCAGTTGCAAGTGCTGTAATACTTCCCTGCGCCAGGGCATAGATGTGCGCTTCCCTGCTCCGCAGCGCATTCACCCGCAATGGCGGCTGCGGCATGCCCGGCAGGTGGGCGTTCCCCGGGAACGGCGACGCTCCAGCCGCCGGGCGCGACGAGTTGTCAGGAACCGCGGTGCAGTTGGTGGAGGCGGACCTCGACGAGCCGGCCCGCCGACACCCGTGCCGTCATATAGGTGCAGTACGGCTGCCGTCGCCGATCCGTCGGCGATCCTGGGTTGAGCAGCCGCAGCCGGTTATCGGCCACGGAGTCCCAGGGGATGTGGCTGTGGCCGAAGACGAGCACATCCAGATCGGGGAACCGCTCGGCGCACCGCCGCTCGCGCCCTCGTGCCGGACCTGTCTCGTGCACGACGCCGAACCGCAGGCCGCCGAGTTCCGCGCAGGCCACCTCCGGCAGGCGCGCCCGCAGGTCCGGGCCGTCATTGTTGCCGTGGACACCGATCAGCCGCCGCGCGCGGGTCTCCAGCAGGTTCAGCGTGGCGATGTCGATCCAGTCTCCCGCGTGGATCACCACAAGGGGCCTCGTCGTCCGCGGTGTCCGGGCTCGGGAAGTGGAAGGGAACCTCGAGGTGGGCGGCGAGGGCGCTGCCGGCCCGGTCGGCCGCCGCCGCTGACGGATGGAGCGGACCGGCAACCACCCGGGCCGGTGGGGCCGGTTAAAAGGCCCCCCTTCCATGCTGGAAGGGGGGCTTGCTGAAGGGATGTGGCGTGGTCAGGAGTAGACGGTCGTCCAGTCGCCGCTCTGCGAGGTGGGCACCCACGCGTTCGTCTCTCCGTAATACGTGGCGAAAGAGCAGGAGCTGTTCTTGTAGAAGGTGACGGTGACCTCCCCCTTCCACCACCAGCCACCGATCCAGGTGTCCTTGCCCTGGGTGGTGAAGCATCCCGATGCCGCGTCGCCGTTCTGGTTGTAGCCTTCGATGCGGATGGAGTAGACGACGCTGCTGCTGTCGTGGAAGTGGATCTGCTGGCCGTTCGATGCGGCCAACGACTGGCCGGCGGAACCGAGTATTCCGGCGAGGGCCAGACCGGCTGCCCCGGCGGTGGTGGCAACCTTCTTGCGCAAGCTCATTCTTTTCCCCATGAGATGGATCTCGGATGCCTCCGCGCGGGAACGCGAGGAGGCATGGAGACATCGCTGTTCGCGGCCGCCACTGTCGATGGGGTGCCAGGCACCAGGCTGGAGGGTTGCCCCGCGGATCCGTTCACGCTGGGGCGGCGTCTCCAGAGGTGAATCTAGGCCCGAGCGGCGCCGGATGGTGTTCGTGGCGTGCAGGGTTTCTGTGCTCTGGGTGCCGTGGAGAGACCAGGGACACCGCACGATGTTCGGTAGGGGTGATCCCGTAGGCTTCGCGAAATGCCCGGCTGAACCCGGTGGCACTGGAGAAGCCCCAGCGAGCCGCGATCGCTTGAACGGGATGAGCCTTCAGGTCCTCACATGCGAGGTCGGTGTAGGCGCGCTCCAGCCGGCTTTGGCGGATGCGGGCCGCGATGGTCAGGGGCTGATCGCCGAAGAGGGCATAGAGAGACCGCAGGGACATGTTGTGCCGGTCGGCGATCGCCTGAGGAGTCAGGTCTGGGTCGCCGAGATTGTTCTCGATGAAGCGGTAGACCCGCTGCAGCGTCTCCTGCGCGCGGGTCTCGGCAGGCGCCTCACCAGGATCACCGAGCTGCCGCGCGAGAAACGCGGTGGCCAGGTCGAGGGCGACGGACCCCATCCCGCGCAGTTCCTCCGGACGACAGCGCGGGCCGTGGGTGAGCAGCGACTTCAGGAAGTCGGCGAGGATTGCCCCTGACCCCACTTCTGCGGCCAAGCTCTGTGCGAGGAGGCGGTCCACACGATCCGAGCTCAGTGCCAGGGCCTGGCGGGGAATCTGCATAATGACCGTCTCGACCTGCTCGCCTGTGCATACCCCCTCACTCGGTCGTGAGGTGTCGGTGAGCACGAATCCGCCGGCGACCACCGATTCGTTACGTCGCTGGGAGATCCTGAAAGCGCCCTGTGTGATGAGCGCCAGCTGCAAGTGCTCGGGATCGCCATGCCGGATATGAGTCAAGGTGCGGCGCGAGAGCACCGGTGAGCACGCCACAGCAGACAGCCCCACCACACCGAGATCGAGGTTCGTGATACTCGCCCGGAAGTCGGCCGCCCGCCGAGTGCTCAGCGTCAAGGGCATGACGTCGCTGGACACCGTCTCGCAAAACCAGTCGAACCTGTCCTCACGCACCCCGACGGCATCAGACGCAACCAGTGCTTCCACGCGATCCCCCGCTTCTCGACGTGGCAGTCATCCAGTCCCTGACCGGCTGTCGCACAGCCGTGATTCACGCCCCCGGCCACTTGATCGATTATGAGACACCTGCTGCTCCGCAACAGCTTCCCAGGTCATTTGTGTGGCCGCCCTGTCACCCTCGCTCGCCATCGATCAACCCTGGTTTTCTTGCCGGGCTGTGAGACATCCCTCTCCCGTCATCGTGGCGCTGGTGGCCTGGGAAGGTTGACCATGTGGTCATGACCTCCTCGCCCCGCCCGCCGCACGTCAGTGGCCGGCCGGATCCGATAGGCGGGACTACCGCGCTCGGTGGAGAGTCCGCTCCCGCCCGCGGTTACCTGCTGGACAACGCGCGCGCCGAGGCGGGCGAGCGATTCGTTTGGCTGGCCGAGCTGTTCGACGGTGTGACGCGCGGGCACTTCGATCGGCTGGGTGTCAGGGCCGGCTCGCGCTGCTGGGAAGTGGGGGCCGGCGGCCCCGGTATCCCGGAGGCGCTCGCGGCGGCCGTCGGCCCGACCGGGCACGTGCTGGCCACGGACATCGACCCGTCGTGGCTGGAGGCAGGCGACGGGTACGAGGTGCGCCGGCACGACGTCGCCGCCGATCCGCCCCCGGAGCCGGGGACGTTCGATCTGGTGCACGCCCGGCTCGTGCTGGTCCATGTACCCGACCGGGCTCGCGCGTTGGCCACGATGGCGGCAGCGCTACGGCCCGGCGGCTGGCTGCTGATCGAGGACGCCGATACCGCTCTGCAGCCACTGGCATGCCTGGACGACAGCGGCCCTGCGCAGCGGCGGGCCAACCGGCTGCGCGACGCGATCCGGGAGCTGCTGGTGCGCCGCGGCGCGGACCTGCGCTACGGCCGGACACTGCCGCGGGCATTGCGTGAGGCCGGCTTGGTAGATGTCGCGGCGGCGGGCTCTTTCCCGGTCGGCGGGCTGGCCTGCGACCGGCTGGAGGCGGCGACCATCCGGCACGTGCGCGGCGAGCTGCTCGCGGCCGGCCTGGCCGACGACGCCGAGATCGACGCGCACCTGGCCGCCATCCACTCGGGCAAACTCGACCTGACACTCGCGCCGCTGATCTCGGCCTGGGGACGCCGTCCAGCCGAGCACTCTCCGGCACTCGGTTAGGGAGTGTCCGACGGGTCTCCGCGGCGTCGCGACGCCTCGGACACCCCCTAGGTGCCGATCCGGGCGTTGTCCGACCGGCACTCTCCGCAAGGCCCGGCGGTCGCCTCGCGAGCCGCCGCCCCGACGCACCACGATGACCGGTGACCGTACTCGGCAGCGACGCAAGCCCCGGTCGACGATGCCCCTGACTCCCCGCCAAGTAGCAAGACACTGCCGATCTCGCGCATCACCCAACGACATCGGGTAGATCGGCCACAGCCGGTGCTGGGAGCGGACGGGCAGGCCCGGGGCAGTTCCGGTCCAGGTGCGGACCACCCCGGGCCTGGGTCAGCGCTGGCCGGCCTTGCTGCCGTGGTTGGCCTTCTTCTTGCGGCGGGCTTTCTTCTTGCGGGCGCGCTTTGACACGTCCGGGTGTCCTTTCAGGCGGAGTGGCCGACGAGCAGGGAGGCGAGCTTGTCGAGGCGCTTGACGGTGCGCTCCTCGGTGGCGGCCGGGGCGGGGTCGACGCGCTGGTCACGGTCGTAGTAGGCGCCGTTGACGATCTCCGTCGCGGGGTCGCACAGCCGCACGACGTGCGCGGCGCCCTCCGCCGGGGTGGTCCCCTCGTGGGCGTAGAGCGGGAGCAGAGCGGTGTCGCAGATGCCGGGGTGGACGGAGACGGCGGTGACCCGGGGGTCGGCCGCGAACACCGTCAGGGCCAGCTGCGACTGGGCGTAGGCGGCGAGCCGGGAGTAGCGGCGGGCCCGGTTGGGGTCGCTCCACTGGATGGAGGCGGTGCGGTGCAGCGAGGAGGAGACGTTGACGACCCGGCCGCCCGGGTCGCTGGTGAGGGCGGGTTCCAGCAGGGATGTCAGCAGGTAGTGCGCCAGGAAGTTCACCTGGAAGGCGATCTCGTTGCCGTCGGCGGTGACGGTGTGCCGCTCGGGGGCGGCGATGGCGGCGTTGTTGACCAGCACGTCCAGGTGCGGGTGGTCCGCCACGACCTGCCGGGCCAGTCGCTCGACCTCCTCCAGGTGGGTGAAGTCGGCGGCGAGCGGCCGCAAACGGGCGGTGTCGATGCCGGCGGTGGCGATCAGCGCGTCGGTGGCGGCCCGCGCCTCCTCAAAGGTGCGGCCGTGCACGAGCACGGTGGCGCCGCGCTCGGCCAGTCGGCGCGCGGTCTCCCAGCCGATACCGGCAGTGGCGCCGGTGATCAGCACGGTACGTCCGGACAGGGATGCGGAAGGCATGTCGATTCCTCGAAACGGGCACGGCCGGGCAGCCCCAAAAGTGCCCGCCGTGCGAAGGAGAGTGGGTGTGTGTGCGTACGGGGCGTTCAGAAAGCCGGTCGTACAGCGATGGTCACGGCCGCCGCCGGACGGCTGTGGTGGGACGGTGCGTCAGCGCACCGGAAGGTGAGCAGCGCGCCAGGCCGGCGGCACCGGATTCGGTGGCCGGTCGTCATGGCGCAGACCGCTGTTCACATCCGCCATCCAACTGGCCCGAGTTCGGGGCCTCAAGACGGTCAGGCGTACCTTGACACCCCTCTGATGCGCGGTGGAGCGGTGCCGACCTTCGCCCCGGCGCCAGCCCGACGCCGCCCGATCTGACAGCAACCGCGCTCGACGCCGCCGGCCGGTCGGCCCGATGCCCGTGCGAATCAAGCCTTGCCATATACCCCCCGGGGGTATAACTTTCTTGTCGTGGGCAGCAGCCCAACCAGCCGAAGAGACGGGGACTTTCGCCATGGAGCAGACCAGCCACCACCACCCGGCAGCCGCGCACACCGGCCACCACGACACCCACGGCACCAGCCATGGCGAGCACGGCGGCAGTCACGGCGGCCACCATGTCCACACCGGCCACCATGACCACGCCGACCACGCGGGGCACGGCCCGCACGCAGGCCACGGTCAGCACCATCACGGCAGACACGGCCATCACAGCGCCGGGCACCATGGCCACACCGGCCACGGCGGATCCTCCTGGCGCACCGCCGCGCAGGCGACCCTGCACTGCCTCACCGGCTGCGCCATCGGCGAGATCCTGGGCATGATCATCGGCACCGGACTCGGCCTCGCCGCCGGAGCCACCGTCACCCTCTCCGTCGCCCTCGCCTTCTTCTTCGGCTACGCACTCACCATGCGCGGCGTACTGAAGGCCGGACTCCCCGCGCGCCAGGCACTGAAGGTCGCGCTGGCCGCCGACACCATCTCCATCCTCGTCATGGAGATCATCGACAACACCGCCATGGTCACCATCCCCGGAGCCATGGACGCCGGCCTCGCCGACATCCTCTTCTGGGGCGCCCTCGCCGCCTCGCTCGTGCTCGCCTTCCTCGTGACCGTCCCCGTCAACCGCTGGCTCATAGCCCGCGGCAAGGGCCACGCCGTCGTCCACGCCTACCACTGACCGGCCAGCCACAGACCGCGCCTGCGGCCGCACCGGGACCCCGTCACCCCGGAGCGGCCCCAGGCGTCTTCGCGCGGGCTGCGGCCGTTGCCGCCACCCGCCTCTGGCTCCGCTCATGGCTCGCCGGATAGGCCATGGGATCCTCCCCCCTGGGGGCCTGTCTCGGAGCCGGTCGCCGACACGAGCCGGGAGAAGTGGCGGCACGGCCACTCACAAGGTGGTCTGGGCACCGGTCGAGGTCCTCGACGCGGCGGAGGAGCTCTTCGGCGAGGATCTGATGCCGCCGGAATGGCCGCCGGGCGGCGAGGTCCGTCTGAACGGCGCCGTGTACCGCCCGGTGATGCTCACGCCCCGCATGTTCGCCCCGCCGGACGGCAGCTGGGGGCCGGTATGGGCGGCGATGCGCGAACTGGCGGTCGTGTACGGGGACGAGAGCGTCCGCTTGGTGGTCTGGTTCGGCTGAGCCGTACGAGATCATCGAGGGCGATGTCGGCGCGGACCTGGCCGTTCTCACCGAGCTGGCCGCCGAGGGGGCCCTCACCGTCGAGATCGGCTGGCGAGGATCCTGGGACCGCTTCGCCGAGGCGGCCGAGGCGCTTCGCGGACGTCGGATCTCCGGAAAAGCGGTCCTGGAGGTGGCATCCGGTGAGCCGCACGCCCCGGCACGCAGCCCTAGGGGTGTCCGGTGAGCCGCCATGACAACGCCGCGAAGGGCCCGTCGGACGCCCCCTGGACCAGGAGGTGTCCGCCGCAGGGGAGGTCAGCAGGTGGGGGTCAGCGCCCGCCAGGCGTCCGCCGCGACCTCCTCCGCGGACAGTTCCTCTCGGCCGAGCAGCCAATGGCTCAGCAGGCCGAGGAACGCCCCGGCGGCGCGGTGCGCGCACAGCGCGATCTGCTCCGCGTCCCGGGCGCCCGGCCCTCCGCCCGAGGCCAGCTGGTCCGCCACCCGCTCGGCGACCAGCTGCCGCAGCCGGTTGATGAAGCGGGCCGACCCACATGGCCCCAGCATCCGCCGGTAGAGCACGATCTCCGCTTCCACATGGCGGAGGACGTCGAGGAACGCGGGTGGCATGGCGGCGGGTGGCCGCGCGATCGGGCAGCGGGCCACCAGCTCGACCAGGCTGGTCAACTCGCCGTCCATGGCGTCCAGCAGGAGCTCGTCGCGGTCCCGGTAGTGCTGGTAGACCGTCGCCCGATTGATCCTGGCCCGCTCGGCCACCTGCGCGATGGTGATGCCGTCCGGCTCACGCTCGGCGGCGAGTTCCAGCGTGGCGGCCCGCAGCAGGGCACGGGTCCGGAGCACCCGGGGGTCGACGCGCTTCGCCCCGGCGTCCGCTGCCGCTTCCACACCTGTCGTCGCCTTGGGCATCCACCCAGCCTACTCCGCCGGACGCCGGGGGCAGGACTGCCCCGTTTCCGCTGGCCGAGACGGCGACAGCCGCTCTTATTCAACACATGTTGCTTATCCAACATCTGTCGTGCAATGGTGTGCCACCGACCGATGGACCAAGGAGGAGCACCGGTGGCGAAAGCAGTGCGGAGTGCCCGCAGAGCAGCCTCGACCGACCCCGACCCCGACCGCGTCACCCCGGAGTTGTGGTGGCTCGGCGCGATCATGGCCTTAGGTGGCTTCGCAAGCCTGCTCGACGCCACCATCGTCAATGTGGCCGTCGGGCCACTCACCGAGACCTTCGGATCCGAACTCGCCGCCATGCAGTGGGTGGTGACGGGTTATCTGCTCGCCATCACCGCGACGCTGCCACTCAGCGGCTGGGCCACGGCACGCTTCGGGGCCAAGCAGACGATCCTCTTCTCGCAGACGGCGTTCCTGCTCGGCTCGCTGCTCGCCGGTCTGGCCTGGTCGGCGCCGAGCCTGATCGTGTTCCGGGTGATCCAGGGCATCGGGGGCGGGCTGGCCGTGCCGGTGGGGCAGGCGCTTCTGGCGCAGGCCGCCGGGCCACGCCGACTCGGCCGGCTGATGTCCGTGGTCACCGTCCCGGCACTCTTCGCGCCGCTTGTCGGCCCCTCGCTGGGCGGGGTCCTGGTCGATCACCTCGGCTGGCGATGGATCTTCTTGATCAATGTGCCGCTCTGCCTGGCGACCATCGCCCTGGTCATGGCGAAGGTGCGGAACGCGGTCACGCCATCCGCCGCCGCCAGGCTCGACGGGGTAGGGCTGGGGCTGCTGGTCCCCGGCCTGACCGGCGTGGTCTACGGCCTGTCCGAGGCCGGCTCGGCCGGCGGGTTCGGCGGCGGGCGGACGCTGTGCGGCCTGCTCGCCGGCACCGCGCTGCTCACCGCCTTCGCGGTGCGCGCCCTGCTCGGCCGCCGGAAGGACCTGCTCGATCTGCGCCTCTTCGGCAACCGCGACTTCCGGCACGGCACCCTGGCGAACATCGCGCTGAGCGGCGCGATGTACGGCGTACTGATCCCGCTGCCGCTCTACTACCAGGTGGTGCGCGGCATGAGCGTGCTCTCCTCGGCGCTGCTGCTGCTTCCGCAGAGCCTGGGCTATCTGGCGGCGAGCGTGCTGGTGAACCGGCTCACCGCGGCGCTCGGCGTACGGTGGCTGACCGTACTGGGCGTCCTGCTCGCCATGCTCGGCACCCTGCCGTACGCCCTGCTCACCGAGGATCCGGACCAACTGCTGCTCAGCGCGGCGCTGGTGGTGCGGGGGTTCGGCCTCGGCGCCGCGATGACCCCCACCATGACGGTCGCCTTCGGCAGCGTGCCGGCGGCCGAAGCGCCCGGCGCCACCAGCTCGTTCAACGTCTTCCAGCGCGTGGCCGCATCCCTGGGTACGGCGGTGCTCACGGTCATCCTGCAGAACCGGGTGCGGGCCCGCCTGCCCGCGGACGCGCCGAGCCTCACCGATGTGGCACCCGGCAGCGCCGCCGCCCGCGGACTGGCGGCCTCCTTCGGGGCGCCGTTCTGGTGGGCGCTGGGCTTCACCGCCCTCGCCCTGCTGCCCGCGCTGGTGCTGCCCGGGCGGACTGCCAAGCCGCGCGGGTGAGGGCGTAGTCGACTTCGCCGTGCTCGGCGCCCGCCCCTCCCGGTGGGTCCGCCACGTCGACGCGCCAGCACCGCCCTCGTGATGGGCGGTCGGAACTATCGTTCGATCCTCAAGGCCGAGCACGGATAGGGTAAAAGTTTCCGCCCAACCCCAGGAGGAACTGCATGCCCATCGTCGTTGCGACGATCAAGACCAAGCCCGGCCGACGCGATGAGGTTCTGAACGCGTTCGAGAAGCACACCCCGGCCGTTCACGCCGAGAACGGCTGCCAGCTGTATGCCGTCCACGCCGGAGTGGACCGGGTCGTGGTGGTGGAGAAGTGGGCCGACCAGGCCAGCCTGGATGCTCACAGCCAAGGTCAGGCCCTCGGCGCTATTGCCGCCGCGCTCACCGATGCACTCGCCGAGCCCCTCGATATCGCTGTCATGGAAGCTCTCCCGATCGGAGACACCACGAAGGGCCTGCTCTAACGCGTCGTCCGGATCGCTGATGAGCGTGAACAGGGCGCCCTCGGACGGGTCGTCGACGTGGCCGCCGTCGCTCGCCGAGCGGCTGGGGTGCCTGGTCGATGCCCCCTGGGGAGGGGGCATCCCGCCCACCTCAGTGCCGACCAACGACATCCGACGGCTGTGCCCGGTGCTGGGCGCTCCTCAGCCGGTCGACCTGCCTCTTGACAAGGGTGAGGGGGAACTCCGCCTTCCGGCCCACGTTCAGCTCTTCGAAGCTCGCTGTGGTGTTGCCGGCCCGGACGAAGACATGGTGCTCGTCCCGTATTCCACCTCCGTCCGGCATCGGCGTGATCAGGTGAAAACTGAGGGCTTCGTCTCCCACGCCCGGGGGCTTCTCCGGCGTGATCTCAGCTTTGAACTTCCCGACCGGTCCGACCCCGGTGAAAGACTTGCAGGTCTTGAGTGAATCCTGGAGTTGGCGAAATGCCTCCTGCGCCTTCGTGCCCTCGTACGAAGCGAGCGTGGAACCGCCCCCCATGATGTTCTCCTTCCAGTTGAAGGTCTGGAGCACGACGGCGGAGGCGGTCTCCGCGCCGAGCACGTCGAGAACCCTCTGACAGGAGGCATCGGAGACTGGCGGGAAGGTCCGTTGCTCACTCTTCGGAACCGGATCCTGCACAGGCACGTCGTGGGCCTGCGGCACCTCGTCGTCCTTGAAGGCGAGGGCCTTCAGTTGTTCTGCGGTCAGCGAGGGTCTGGAGACTCTCGGAGGTGTTGCCGTCGTCGGAGACACCGATGAGCGGTTCCCCTCCGCGCCAGAACAGCCGGAAATGGCAAGTGCTCCAGAAACCATTGCCACACTTGTCGATATCCACCGTTTTGCCAGCATAACCATAGGTTCCCCCTGGGCTGTTCGCGAGAGACAGGCAGACGCTAGCCGCTGCAACCGGCGCTGATCGAGTGGGAATGCCGTTGAGCAGGAAATGTCCGCCATGGGTGGACAGCGCGGCCAGCCCGCGGTCAGTCTCCGGGCCTCCAGGGCGGGGTCCCGCCGCTGGCAGCTTCACCCGTACAGACCACTCCGCGTTTGACAGGCTTCGGGCGGATGACAGGGTGGTGTGCGGGGGCAGACGGTTGGGAGGCTCGCCATGACATCCGGTCCAGCACGGCGTTCCGCGGCGCGGCAACTTCCGCTCAGGCTTTCGGTCGGCTCGTTCTTCCTCAATTCCGGACTCGCGAAACGGCGCGCGGACCAGGCCACCGCCGAGGGGCTGCAGCAGTTCGCCACCACCGCCTACCCCTTCCTGGGCAGGCTCGACGCCGAGCGGTTCGTCCGACTGCTGTCCACCGGGGAGCTCGCCATCGCCGCCGCGCTGCTCCTGCCGGTCGTCCCTGCCACTGTCGCCGGGGCCGCGCTGACAGCGTTCTCCGTCGGCACCCTCGGGCTCTACCTGCGATCACCGGGCATGCGCCACGAAGGCAGCCTGCGCCCCACCGAACAAGGACTCCCACTCGCCAAGGACGTCTGGATGCTGGGCATCGGTCTCTCCCTTGTCATCGAGGGCGGATACGAACACCGCTGATCGAGGCGCCGCGGGAGCTGCCGCGCCCACGACGAGACGATTCGACACGGACGCACGTCCTCCTCCGACCCCGACACGTCGCCTCGACCGGATCCGGCGAGAACAAGGGCCTCCGGCACGTCATACCTCGCGCTCAGGCGGGGTGGCACAGCTGGGGGTTCTGCAGCTCCGCGCAGGGGCGCTGGCCGTGTGAGCGGATGATGTCCTGGCCGACCTCGTTGGTGAGATAGCGCAGGAAGCTGGCCGCCAGGGAGTCGGCCTGCGGTTCGCCGTAGGTGTAGCCGTACTCGGTCTCCCAGTACGGATACGGGCCCCGGTCCGCCGCGGCGAGGTCCGCCCGGCGGCCGTCGATGCGCACCAGGCGCAGATCACCCCCGTACTGGGAGGCGGTCCGGACCTCGCTGTAGCCGAGGGCTCCGGGGGTCTGGGAGACGGTGTCCAGGACCTCGCCGGTGGAGCCGCGTTCGCAGCGCAGCGCGCGGCCGGTGGACCGGGGGACGCGGGACGTGCAGTCGCGGGAGGTGACGTTCGGCTCGGGCACCCCGCGCAGCACCTGGTCTTCCAGGACTCTGCGGGTGCCGGAGTTGGAATATCTGCTGACCAGTCGTACGGGCAGGTCGGCTCCCCCGACCTGCTTCCAGTTCCGGATCTCTCCCGCGTAGATCCGCTCGATCTGCTCCCTGGTGAGATCCTGGACTTCCGCTTCCTCGTTGATGACGAGGGTGAACAGCGCGAAGGCCACCGGGCGCGGTAGCAACTGGGGGTAGCCGTCCTCTTTTTTCCCGTCGGAGAAGGCGAGCATGTCCGGGTGCCCGGACGTGTCCTTCCGCCCGGCGGTGTGCAGGTCGCGGATGCCCTCCTTGCTCCCGGTGTTCCTGATGTCGATCTCGGCTCCGGGGCAGGTCTTCCGGTAGGTGTCCGCCGCCTTCTTCAGCATCGGCTTGAGGGCGGTGGACCCGACGATGGTGAGGCGGCCCGTGGCACAGTCGAGCGGCGCGCCCACGCCCTCATCGTCCGAGACGAAGTAGAGCGCGACGATGATGGTGACCAGGGAGGCGATGATGCCCACAGCGGCCCGGGGTAGGCCCGACCGGTACTTCGTCAGCTGTATACGGCCGCCCTTGATGTCACCCTCGACGACGGCGTCCGGCTTCTCTTCGGTGCGGTTGCTGTTGTCACCGTCAGGCTCCGTCTCGTCCAGGAGGACGAGCGCCTTGTAGTACTGGGTCCGGTTGAGTGGCACCTTGGGCAGCTTGAGCAGCTCCCGGTCGCGCTCGTCGGTCCTGCGCTCGGCCCCGTTCAGATCGGTGAGGCCGCGGGTCGAGTGCCGCAGCCCGGGATCGCTCACCCCGGACGTGTACGCGTGCACGACCCGGCGCTTGGGGAACCGTATCCGCAAGCCGACCGGGTCGTCGCCGGCCACCGCGTAGTCGCTCTCGTCGATGTTGACCGACCCGTTGTTCTCGATCCGGATCAGGACCAGCGAGGGCTTCCGCAGCCCCGCCGAATAACCCGAGAACTCCCCGTCGAAGGCAGGCGTGTCCATCTGCACGCGATAGCCGAGGCGCTTGCGGCCGACGAGGGCGAACTCGTAGAAGGCGGCGGTGACCGGGACCACCACACCGAGGACGGTGAGCGTGATGTCCCATGGGAAGAGGTCCATGGCTGCTACCCCCGTGTGCGAACCGATGAACAGGGTGACCAAAGGTATGGGCGGGACTCCCCCGGTGGGCGCCCAAGTCACGGCTTGTCGGCGGAAGTTCATCGACTGTTGCCGCACGGTTCCACGGCGTTCGGCTGCCCCTGCGCGCCACCGCCAGGCGAAACCGCGCCAGGCCGCCGACAGCGACGCGGAGTGGCGGATCGATGGGTGCCTGCCCAGCCGAGTGCGAACGACATCATTTTCGCGGTTGGCGGCCGACCGCGCTCGATCCAGCCTCCCATCGAGTTACCCACGACGGTGACATCAGCCAGGTCGAGTTGAAGGACATCTCATTGGGCAGCCGGCGAGCCGTGGGAGAGGCTCGCGGTGGCCTCTGCGGCTGCCGCGGCGCGGGTCCGCTCCGCCCATCGCACCGCGTAGGGCATCGCCAGCCCCGTGAGCAGGAAGACACCGCCCAGTGCCAGCCAGCCGGGGACGCCTCCGGTGATGCAGAACAAGGCCAGGATCGACGGGGCCAGGGAGCTCGCCACGCCGACGCCGGTGGCATGCAGCCCGGAGTACTGGCCCTGTGCATGGCCGGGCGCCAGTCCGAAGCCCAGCTCGAATGAGGCCGCCGTGTGCCACAGCTCGCCGATGGTGTGCACGATGACGCCGGCGACGATCATCGCGGTGGCGAGCCGGCCCGGCATGCCCGCGGCGGCCGCGATGGCCGCCATGCCGAGGAGGAACGCGACCCCGGAACGGACTGCGAACCGCCCCGCCGAGGTGTTGTCGACGACCCCCCGGCTCGCCCGCACCTGGAACGCCACCACCATCAGTGTGTTGACCACCGCGCTCGCCCCGACCAGCCACTGGGGCGCCGCACTGTGTCCGACGATCCACAGCGGCAGTGCGAACACCAGAACGTGCCCCTGAAGCGACAGGACCGCGTCCAGCACGGTCACGACCATGTACGGGCGGTCCTTGAGCACGACCCACCGGCCGGGAGGGGACGCCGTGGAGGCGGCCGCGGGCCCGGGCTCACGCACCGGCGACAGGTGCGGCAGCCGGGTCACGACGGCCGCGCAGAGCAGGAAGCTCACGGCGTTGGCCAGCACGAGTGCGACGTACGCGCCTCGCGTGTCCACCTGCACCGCCACACCGGCCATGAGCGCGCCGCACGCCCCGGCCAGATTGCCCACGGCCCGCAGGTAGGACCGGTACTTCGTGGGGTTCGGCCCCCCGAAGCCGCGCGTCAGCGGTCCCCGGGCCGCGGCCCCGGCCGAGGCTGCCAGCTGGGTGAGAGAGATGATCAGGACGAACGCCCCGAACGAGTGCACCAGTACCAGCGCCGCCATCGCCACCGCCTGCACGCACTGGATGACCAGATAGGTCTCCCGCGGCCCGCGCCGGTCGGCCACCCGCCCCGCCGGCACCCCCGCCACCAGGCCCACCACGGCTGCCACCCCCATGCCCAGGCCGACCTGCGTCACCGACAGCCCGACCGAGCGCGTGAAGAACAGCGCGGCGCCGGTCATGAAAAGACCGTTGCCCACCATGCTGATGAACGTTGCCAGCGCCAGCGTCCGCCGCGGTCCGCGCTCGGGCAGCAGCCCCCGCGTCACCGGCCACGACTGCCGAGGCTTCGCCAGTGACCGCGCCGATGTGTCGGCCGCCGTGTCCTCGCCCGTCCTGACGGTTTGCATACGTACTGGATCCCCTCTCCTGCAGGCCGCCTGGCCGCCTGGCCGCCTGGCCGCCTGGCCGCCTGGCCGCCTGGCCGCCTGGCCGCCTGGCCGCCCAGGGACTATGCATGAGGTCCGACCTGCCGTGATAGCCATCCTGACCTGGCGAAATATCACATCGTCAGAAGGGAACAGGGAGTCGCCCGCAGGCGTTATGCCGGGTAGTGGATCACCGGCCCCCCTGCGCGAGCGGCCGATGAACCAACCACCCCCGCACACCAACGACATCACGGTCGACGGCACGGGCCTGCTCTGCGTCACCCGGTGCCGGTCAGCTCCCACCGCGATCGGGCGGTGTCAGCTGGTGCAGGCGCAGCCGGCGGCGGCCTTGGCCTCGGCCGGCGTCTGGTCCGGGTCGATGGCCTGCTCGCCGGGGGTGCAGCAGGCGGTGGTGCCGCAGCAGGCGGCCGGGGCGTCGGCTTTCTGAAGCGTGTCGGCGTCCGCCTTGACCACGTACACCTCCCAGGGCTCCTTGCCGGGGCCGGTGACCCAGACCTTGTCCTGGCGGGCGTAGCAGCAGGTGGTGTCGTTCTCCTCGAAGGTGGCCAGCCCGGCCTCTTTCAGTCGGGTGGTGGCGGCGGTGACCTCCTCGGTGGAGGCGACCTCGATGCCGAGGTGGTCCAGGCGGGTGTCCTCGCCCGCCTCGCCTTCGATGAGGACGAGCTTGAGCGGGGGCTCGGTGAGGGCGAAGTTGGCGTAGCCCTCGCGGCGCTTGGCGGGCTCGGCGCCGAAGAGCTTGGAGTAGAAGGCGATCGAGCCTTGCAGGTCGGCGACGCGCAGGGCGAGCTGGACGCGGGACATGGCGGGCTCCCATCCGGGGACGCTGCTGTATCGATATCTGTCGATACAGTTGAGCTTGCCACCGGATTCGACACCCGTCAACATAGAGGCATGTCGAAACAAGGTGGCTTGCCGGTACTCGGCCAGGACGACGCGGCGTGCTGTGCGCCGATGGTCCGCGAGCCGCTGGGTGAAGAGGACGCGGTCGAGCTGTCGCGGATGTTCAAGGCGCTGTCGGACCCCGTCCGGCTGCGACTGCTGTCGCTGATCGCCTCGCACGAGGGCGGCGAAGCGTGCGTATGCGACCTCATCGGCCCCTTCGACGTCTCCCAGCCGACCATCTCGCACCATCTGAAGGTGCTCCGGGAGGCCGGCCTGGTCGGCTCCGAGCGGCGCGGGACGTGGGTGTACTACTGGGTGCTGCCCCCGGCCCTGGCGAAGCTGTCCGCCCTGCTCCAGACCCCCGCCACGACGGCAAAGGCCACAGCGTGAGCGCCACCGTGCCACTGGCGCGGCGGACAGCGGCGGAGGCCATCGGCACAGCCGCACTGGTCGCCGTGGTCGCCGTCTGCTTCGGCCGCCCGGCCCCTGCCGCCATGAGCGAGCCCATCTCACTCGACGAGTCGCGGGCCGCCGCCCCCGCCCGCCCCGCTGAAGAGAGCGCCCTGACCTGATGAGCACTTCCACCGTCCCCTCAGTGCTGTTCGTCTGCGTCCACAACGCCGGCCGCTCCCAGATGGGCGCCGCCTTCCTCACCCACCTCGGCGGCGACAGCGTGCGAGTCCGCTCGGCCGGCTCCGCCCCCGCCGACGCCGTGAACCCGGCCGTGGTCGAAGCCATGGCCGAGGTCGGCATCGACATCTCCGCCCAGACCCCGAAGATCCTCACCACCGAGGCGGTGCAGTCCTCGGACGTGGTGATCACCATGGGGTGCGGGGACGCCTGCCCGGTCTTCCCCGGCAAGCGGTACCTGGACTGGAAGCTGGACGACCCCGCCGGGCAGGGCGTCGCCGCTGTTCGCCCGATCCGCGACGAGATCGAGCGGCGCATCCGCGGCCTGCTCACCGAACTCGGCGTCGAAGCCCGCGCATGACCGCCGCGAGCGCCACCGCGATGCGGCCCGAGCATGCCGCCCAGCTCCTGGCGATCTACCAGCTGGACATCGACGAAGGTAGGAACACAGCCCGCTGATGACCGTGTGATCCCCGGGCCATCGGCTTCATTCCCCGCCGGTCTCGTCGCGGAGTCGGGTGATGGTCTTGTCGTGGTAGCCGAGAGCCTCCGCGACGACGGGGGCGTGGGTGCAGTCATCTTCCATGGGCATCGGCCCAGAGGTCATCGTGTTCTTCGTGAATGACGTTGCCTTGTACTTCCCGCACGCCAACCTCCCCAGCGACACCTGGGTCAAGGCTGCGGCCTTGCACTGGCCACGGCTCGGGCGGATCGTCCCGAAGGGCTACAACAGTCTCCGAGACTCCGACGTCGTCAAACGCCTCCGCGACGAGCTCAACTTCGTCGTGGACGTATCGCCCCCCTGGGCCAGTCAGTCGTGGGTGGACGAGGACGTCTTGCCCCGCAGCCCCGCTTGGAACCCGGCAGGCATCGAGGAGCAGGTCAGCGCGCTGTTCTACGACTTCCTCGATCGCTACCAGGATGAGTTGATACCCCGGTACGGCACTGACGCGCTCGGCGTCGCGCCACTGGATACCGATGCCGTCTACGACGAGCCCCCTCCGCTCGGTCCCCGGCTGGCGAAGGTGCATAACGCCAAGATGTCCCACCGACTGGCATACCGGCTGGCAGAAGCCGGATTACTGGTATCAAGGAGCTACCAGCGGCGCGACTTCAGGGGCCGGGTCCTTCCTGCGTGGGACCTGGCGATGCACCGGCGCTTGGCCGATGTCTACCTGGCGGTCCTCGCACACGTGATCGCTCGGGAGAACCACCTGACCCCGGTGACTGATCAGCCCGTACTCTGTGCCGCCACCTCGGGTTGGACGATCGAAGCCCTGGCACAGATTCTCCTCGCCGACGAGACGGCGATGGTGAGGGAGGACCCGACGGACTACAGCCATGCGTTCATGGTGCTGGCCATGGAGACCGTCCTCCCCCGAGATCTGGCCGAGATCCCGGTTGAGCGGATCATCGAAGCCAGACGCAGACTGCTGCCCGAGATGATGTGCTATCGCGAGTACCTTGAGGCACTCGCACCGAAACTCATCGAGATCGGCGGGATTCCCAATCCCGAAGTGAGGGAAGCCAAGCTGGACCTCTTGGTGCAGGGAGCAATCGTGGGGCCCATCTTGACCATGGAACAGGAACTTGGCCGATTGGGCTTCCAGCCGGTCCGGACCGTCCTGACCATGCAGACGCTGGTACCGCCCGCGGCGCTGGGGTTCCTCGCCCACGCGGTAGACGCGCCGCCCCTCGCGACGAGCGCGGCCATGGCCGCCGGGTGTTTCGTCGGGGCTGCCAGAGGAGCGCTCGACCAGAGGAGACAGGTCCTCGCAGGACACCCCACCGGCTACCTGTTGAACCTGCGGCAGGAACTGAACCCCTGCGACAGCGTCGCACAGATCCGCAGCGCCATTCGGCGGGCCACGATCAAGCGACGCCGAGATATCCGGCGACGACGCTGACCCTTCGGAGACGAACTGCCTGCCGAGCCGACCGCAGCGCTGGCGGTTCGGGATGGTGACGGTCGGCATCTGTGCCTACGAAGGGCACGCGAGATGGGCACGTCGCCGGCGGCAAGGAAGACCCCGAGCCGCTCCCAGGCTGACCTCCCGAACTGCCGACCGCAGGTGCGGGTCGAGTGACCGAGCCGAGCTGGTGTCGTTCCGGCCGGCGTGGGGCGAGCTCCGGCGGGGACCTCCCGGACGGCCCCTAGCGGTAGCGGTGGCCGTACGGATAGGAAGGGCCGTGCCGACAAACAGGAGGAAGCCGATGGAGCTGGGGACGTTCGGGATCTGGAGCTTGGCCTTCACTCACGGCGACCCCGGCGAGGCCGCGGATGCCGCCGCGGAGGCCGAGGAACTCGGGTACAGGACACTGTGGCTCGGCGGTTACCCCGGCGGCAGTCCGCGGGGCGACCTGCTCAGCGCGGCCCGGGTGTTGGAGGCGACGCGTCGGGTCACCGTGGCCAGTGCTTGCGTCTCCATCTGGGGCCAGCCCGCGGAACACCTGGCCGGTGCGTACGGCGCACTGCCAGCAGGTGATCGGGAGCGGTTAGTGGTCGGCCTGGGCGTCAGCCACGGCGAAATCGTCGACACCTACCGGCGGCCCTACACCGCGATGGCCTGCTACCTGGACGGACTGGATTCGGCGGCTGTCGCACTCCCCGCCTCCGCACGGCTGGTCGGGGCGCACGGGCCCCGGATGACCCGGCTGGCGGCCTCCCGGAGCCTTGGCGTCCACCCGTACCTGGTCGACACCGAGCACGTGGCCAGGACCAGGGAACTGCTGGGGCAGGGGCCGTTGCTCGCCTTGGGTCAGACCGTCATCCTGCACGCCGACCCCGGCACGGCACGCGCCCGGGCGCGGGACGCGCTCGCCCCGTACCTGCCCATGGCCAACTACCGGTCCGCGTGGCTGCGGTCCGGATTCACCGAGGAGGACCTCACCGGCGGAGGCAGTGACCGGCTCATCGACGCCCTCTTCCTCTGGGGGAAGCCTGAGGACATAGCGGCAGGGCTCGCGGAACGTCACAAGGCCGGCGCCGACCACATCGCCGTGCAGATCGCCACCGACTCGCGTGGCACGTTCGCCCGAGGCGGCTGGCGCGAACTCGCGGCCGCGCTCCTCACCCTCGGCACGTCCGACGAGTCAGACACCCGGGACCCGTCGGACATGTCCCAGTCGGCGCGCTGACCACTTCCGTCGGAACAGCGGGGGAGGCAGGGGCTGCGGACCCCGCACGAGGCCCGACGGCGCCGGCCGTTTCCCCCGGCCAGGGGACGTAGGTGCCACGGTACGAGGGCGTGCGGGAGGTGGCTGATCATCGGCCCGGCCGTCGGGATGTGCCGTCAGTCCTTTGACCGGGTGGCGCTTGGACGGAGGACGGGGGAAGAGAGCGGGTCCGCGTGGTGCAGTGTGGGCCTGTGATAACCCCGACAGCAGGGAGCGTTTCTTCGATGACCACACAGCTCGCACGCCCGGAGCGCAGCGGTCCCAAGACCGCCTCGGTCATGGATGTCTCGCCGTTCAAGCCTTCTCTCGTCAAAGCGGTGTTCAGGGACGTGACCTCGATGCACGTCTCTCGGTCGGCCGCGTGGACCGCCGCTTCGGTGACGCGGACAGTGCTGACGGAGATCATCGACGGCGCGAGGAGAGCGGCGTCGGAGGAGGCCCGGAGGAAACTGATTCCCGGGGACCTTCTCGCGGCGATCGACCGGAACATCGAGCTCGAGGTGGGGAACAAGTGGTACGACCACAGCCCGACCTTTCAAGGCATGACCGGCGTCCTGTACGACGCCGAGGGTGTCATCGTGCCTTCTCGCAAGCGCAGCAGGTCGCGCAAACCGAGTGCGGTGGTCGGCGCCCACAGGTTCGAGGCCGGGGTCAAGAAGCTGCTGCGGAGCCGGGGGGCGACGGCCGTCCCAGCGATGGTCCGCGACCTGGACGGAATCGCGAGCGTGTTCCTGACAGACCTCGCCCGGGACGCGGCCATGGTCGTCCGCGAGGGCGGGGTCAAACGTTTCGGTACGGTCACCCCAGTGATATCGGGCGAACCGGCCCCACCCCCGTTCCCCAAGGATTCCCTCCAAGCCCTGTCCACCCGCAGGGGGGACGGGCGGACCATCGGCAGGGATGACATCCTGGCCGCCACCACGATTCAGTTGTTCGGCGGCAACCTCAGACAGCGAGCCCTCACCGAAGCACGCGAGGCGACACAGACCACTTCGGCCGGCTGAGCGGGTGCGACCAATACCGCTGGCGCCCCGGCCCTCCTCAAGGGGTGGATCGATGTTGAGAGACTCCACCTATGGGATCTTGGGGAACCTTGGGGCCGGCGCTGTTGTCTCTCGCAGGGGTTGCGCTCGGCGCGGTCGGGTCGCTGTTTGGTCAGTACCTCGTCTCGCGCGCGAGCACTCGACAGCTCGAAGTCCAGGAATCAGCCGCTCACCGGGCAGAGCTCAAGGAAGCGGTCCTGAAGTTCGTGAGGATCGCGTTGCAGGTGGAGAAGGTCGCGCTCACCCGCCCGGACGCCGGCGACACCGCGACCGATTCCGAGCTCGGCCAGCTCGTCGATGATCTGTGGCTTGCTCAGGCCGAGATCGACCTGGCGGCCAGGAGCGAGCCCTTGCGGGGCGCTACCTATCGTTATGCGTCCCGCCTTGCCGAGGCGGCCCGAGGCGAGATAGCCGATGCGTCGGCGATGCGCGGGCCGCAGATCCAGTTCATGGACGCCGCGTATGGAGACATGTGGCCCGGCCAACGACGGGCGGATGGGGATCTCAGCTCACCTCGGTGAGACGATCTCGCTTGGGCTGGTGTGATCACGGCGCGGGAGCCGTCGTGGGCCGCGTCTGTGTGATCCGTACCTCGCGCGTCAGCGCCGACTTCGGCCAGGCCGAGAAGCGGTCCGAGGACGGCTCGACCGCGATCGTGCAGGTCCGCACGGAGGACAAGCGCCTGACCGCGGGTTCCGCCGCGCTCATCTTCGATATCGGAAAGGCAGGACACCTCATGTCCGTTCGATCCGTGCTCACCGTTACCGCTGCCGTCCTGATCGGCGGTCTCGCGTTCACCGAACCGGCCGCCGGGACGCGCCACCACCCACTGGCGCAGCGCCGCCCGGTTCGCCGCCGCCTTCCCCGAGGTGCAGGTGGATCCGGACGTGCTTTTCGTGGACCACGGCGACGTGGCGACCAGTCCCGGGACCGGCGCGGGTATCGACCTGTGCCTGCACCCGGTGCGCTCCGACCACGGCGCGGCGTACGCCGCCCAGATTGCCCGGCGCATGGTCCTGCCGCCGCACCGGGAGGGCAGCCAACTCCAGTACGCCGCCGCACAGCCCGCAGCGGCCAGGGCGGACGAGTCGTTGGCGCCACTGCTGGAACAGACCGATCTTCCGGTGGAAGCCATCGCCTCCCGGGTCGGACTCGCCTCGGCGGTCAACCTGCCTCGCCGCTTCCGGGCACATGTCGGCACCACCCCCGGCGCTTACCGACGGACCTTCAGCGAAGCCTGATGACGCAGCTGGGCGTTCCCGCACAAGGGGGCGGGCGTGTCGCGGGTGCAACGGGAGCAGTAGCCAGCGGCCGGATACTCCGACCCGGGAGCGATTGCTTCGGGGCGAAATGGCCCGTCGGCTCTGCGAGCGGGTGCGTCTGGGATCCTTCTTCCCATGAGCACACCACCTGACGGATTGCCGATCTACCGAGTCTTGACCGGGCCGGATGACGCCACGTTCTGCCGGCGTGTGAGCGAACTGATGGATCTTGGCTACGAGCTGCACGAAGGCCCGGCCGTCACCTTCAACGGTGAGAGTGTCATCGTCGCTCAGGCACTGGTCTGGCCGACACGGGCGTCGAACCCCGGTGCGTAGCGGAATTCGCGATCAGTCGTGACGTGAGAAGGGCCGCACGAGTTGGGCGAGTTAGCGAGTTGTGACGCAAGCCTGGGTGAGCCTGTTCCCATCCTGCTCTGTCCGGCATCTGTGCGACATCCCGTGATCCCGTGAGTTCCCCTGAGTCACGGTGAGCCCTCAACCAATGCGGACAGGGGGGGTCTTAGGCGCTCCCCCCACCTTCCCGGGCACGCCTGCGGCCGCGGCTCCGCTCATGACCCGCCGGACAGTCCACAGGAGCCTCGCCGCATGGAGAGAACCTCCCGCCCGCGCTCCTCGGTGATCAACTCGGCCAGGACGGGATGGGCCAACAGGACGACAGGGGCTATGTGATCCTCACTGACCGGACGCCACAGCTCCAGAGCTGCGCGGAGCTCGGGCCACAGGGCATCGTTCTGGAGGTCCGGGTCGGGTCCGAGGCGATCGAGTACGCCGCGCACTGCCGCGTCGAACTCAGCGTTCCCGAAGCTCAGCCGGTCCGGGTCGAACAGACCGGGCTTGAAGTCGGCGGCGATCGACTGGGACTCCTCCGGGCCGAGCGTCTTGAGGAAGGACAGGGTGGAGCTCTGGCCGTGTATGGCCTGCCGGTGTTCGGCGTAGAGCAAGGGGAGCAGTTCCTGGCTGAACAGCGGGTCCCGCAGAAAGCCGACCCGCTCCTCATCGACGAGGGCGATCTTGCTCAGGGGAACGGTGTACCAGTCGCCGAGCATGGCCAGCATCTGGAAACGCAGCAGGTGGGCTCGGCTGCTGCCGAACCTGGAGGCTTCCTCCAGCACCGCCAACGGCCCCTCGACCGCTCCACCGAGCGCGGCGAGCCGGGCCCGCTCCACCTCGGCGTCCCAGTGGTCGCGCGTCTCGCCCTCCGGCCGGCGGAGGGTGTGGAAAGAGGTGTACTGGTCGTACATCAGGTCGTAGAAGGAGTCGAAGCGCTCCGGTCCCATCCCTGACCACGACGCGAGCCAGTATCCGGCCCACTCGCCGCGCTCGTCGACGTCCTCGGGGTCGAGGAGCATGATCGCGGCGTCGCCGTCGAGAGACAGGCGCAGGGAACGGGCGAGGATCGCCCCCTCGGGCTCCAGGTCCTCGTCATCGTCGGCGAACTCGGTGTCGCTGTAGGCGTCGATCCAGCCGGAGTCCCCGTCGGTATCTGCCAGCCAGGCCAGTTCGGAGGCGCCGGCGAGCCGGTAAATAAAGTTCCCCGCGTCCCGCCACCCGTTGGTGGTCAGCAGGAACTCGCGGAGCGAGGGCGGCAACGTCCGGCCCAGGCGGGCCTCGGCTGCCGCGACCTCATCCGCGCTCGCCGGGGCGAACCCGAGCCAGCCGTCCTGTACGACCTCGTCGTCCAAAGGTGCGTCCCGCTCGGGGTCGTGCCCGACGATCCACTCCTCGCTCCACAGTTTCAGGAACGGCCGCCACTGCTCGCGGTTCATGCGCTGCCCTTTCACGTCGAACATCGTCGAACGTCACTGCGTCAACGACAGCACATGGGTCTGACAATCCACCTGCCCACTCCGCTTCGACAGCCCACCCGCCACACACGACCGCAAACCATCCAAGTTGTGACCGGCAGGGCCTCGGCGGTCCTCGCATCCCGCACAACCGTCCTCGCCATGGATGTGGCCGGCCATCCACGTGTTCACGGCGACGTTGACGATGACGCCATACAAGTCACCGCCGGTCTGTTCCAACGCGTCAGGAACACCGGCAAGGATGAGGGCCGGCTCAGGATTGTCGACGCATGGCGTCGGCGCCTTGCCCGCCCCCGACCTCGGTGCTTCTCTCCTCGAAATCCCGTTGCTGCCGGGTCGGCCCGTCACTCGTACCGGTACTTCAGCGAATCCGCCTCCACCTGCTCGATGTCAGCGATCGTCAGCTCCGGCATCCGCAGCTGGGCCAGCGTCACCTCGGCCGAGGTCGGCTGGGCGTCCGCCGGCAGCCAGTGCTCCGGCTTCCAGGCCCCGCTGCGCAGGAGCGATTTGGGGCAGTGCGGGTAGACCTCCTCGATCCCCAGCACCAGCGCGCTAGCCGGAGGTTTGCCCACGGCGGTCAGCTGCGAGAGCAGCTCCGGGCGGGTGGAGACGCAGGCCCGGCCGTTCACCCTGAGCGTCGTGGTGCGCCCCGGGATGACGAACAGCAGCCCGGCCCGGCCGGTGGCGATGACGTTCTGCAGGGTGTCCAGACGCTTGTTGCCGGTCGCGTCCGGTATCGCCACTGTCCGTGTGTCCAGGACGGCGACGAACCCGGCGGGGCCGCCACGCGGGGAAACGTCACAGTTGCCCTCGGTGTCCGCGCTGGCGACCAGGACGAGCGATGAGCATTCAATCAATCGCTTGGTTTGTTCGGTGAGTTCGGTCATCTGCTTGCGTATGGCCGTGTCCTTGGGCAGTTCGTAGACCCGGCGCAACGCGTCCCGATCGGGCACGGCGTCGAGGCGGAGGGAGTCGAAGGCACTGCCGGCAAGGGATGTCGTCATGCCAGCGACCCTAATGGGCCGCCCTGCGACTGATCTTGGTCGGTGGGTGCGGGGACTTGGAGATGGTCGCGGCTGCTGTTCGCCTCTTTGGGTACCGGCTCATCGCTGAACGCCCGCACGGCCCGGCGACTGTCCACAGCTTCATACACGTCCACGTGGTTCTCGTCCTCTCACTCAACGACAACCACCTCTCCACCCTCTTGAGCACGGGCTGGAGGAGTTCATCGGCGGGGCAGGGGGACGACGCCTGCGGTGGGGCTGATTGTGCTCAGCTGGCGGCGGAGCCGCTGGTCCGTCCGCACCGTTTCGTGGACCCGCCGGGGCTTCGTCGGCTCAGGGCAGTCCGTGGTCACCAGGGGACGACGCCGTCGTCCTCGAAGAACGAACCGCTCGGGCCGCCGTCGGGCAGTGTGGCGAGCCGGATCGCTGTGGCCGCGCCCTGTTCGGGGGTGCGGGATCCGTGGAAGCCTGTGAAGTCGGTGGCGACCAGGCCCGGGCAGGCGGCGTTGATCAGGATGTTCGTACCGGTGAACTGCCGGGCGTACTGGACGGTGAGGGCGTTGAGGAACGACTTCGACGGCGCGTAGGCCGCCATGACCGGGCCGATCTCGGTGTCGGGGTCCGCCTGCCGGGTCAGGGAGCCGACGCTGCTGGAGACGTTGACGATACGTGGCGAGGCCGAGCGCCGCAGCAGTGGCAGCATCGCGTTGGTCACCCGGACGACACCCATGACGTTGGTATCCACGACCGTGCGGAACACCTCCAGGTCGAGCGCGGTCGGGTCCTGCTCCCACCCCGGGCCCATCTCGCCCGAGATGCCGGCGTTGTTGACCAGGGCGTCCAGGCGCCCGGCCAGCCATTCGACCAGTTCCGCGGCATCGGTGACGCTCCGGTCGTCGGTCACGTCCAGCGGTACCCCGAACGCGTCCACGCCGAGGGCGCGCAGTTTTCCGACGGCGGTCTCGCGTCGGGTCTCGTCGCGGGCCCCCACACCAACGCGGTACCCGAGGCTGCCCAGCCCGGCCGCGATCTCATACCCGATGCCCTTGTTCGCGCCGGTCACCAGCGCGATCATCGTTTCGCTCATGCTGATGATGGTGGCCCTCGGACGAATGGCGCGGCCAACACCGATCCGGTGCCCTGTCATACCCGCCAGGTATCACCACGTATGCTGCGGCCGTGGACACCCTGGAGACCCGCGAGTTGAGGTACTTCGTGGCCGTCGCCGAGGAACTGCACTTCGGGCGCGCCGCCGAGCGTCTCGGCATGGCCCAGCCGCCGCTGTCGCGGGCGATCCAGCAGCTCGAACGGCGCCTCGGGGTCTGCCTGCTGCAGCGCAACCGCCGTGGTGTCCGCCTGACCGATGCCGGAGAGGTGCTGCTGCACGAGGGCCGGGCGGCCCTCGACGCGACCGTCGCCGCCGCTCGCCGAACCCGGCGCGCCGGCGGTGCCGACAGCCCCGGCGGCCCCCGCAATCGGCTGGTCCTCGCGGTGAAGGCCGCCGCCTCCCACGAACTGCTGCGGAAGCTTCTCGACGCCTACGCGGCGGAGCCCGACAGTGCCGAGATCGAGGTGCTGCCGTGTGGCATCTGCGAGCAGGAAGAGCTGCTGCGCGACGGACGCGCCGATGTCGCGCTCATGCACACGCCGTGGAACTCCCTCGCCGGGTTCGACAGCGAGGCACTGACGACCGAGGGGCAGGTCGCCGTCCTGCCGGCCGGGCACCCCCTCGCCGCCCGCGAGACCCTGTCCCTGGCCGATGTCAGGGACGTCCCCGATCTGCCGCTCGCCCGCTGGCCCACCCATGGCACCTACGCACCCGGCCCGGGCCCCGAGATCCACAACCAGACGCAACTGGCCCAGCTGATCGCCCTCGGACGCACCGTGGCGGTCGTCCCCGACTCCGCCCGCTCCTGGCTGTGGGCCGAGCACACGGCCGTCCCCTTGACCGACGCACCTTCCGTCGTGACCCACATCGCCTGGCCCGCCCACAGCCGCTCCCTCACCCTGGCCGGCCTGGTCCGCACGGCCACCCGGCTATGACCAGGTCCTGCCCCCATCGGTCAGCCTCCGGGACGGCTCAGAGACCACCGGGGTCCGCGGGACCGGAGAAGCGGACCCACGGGACCGGATCATCTGGGACAGCGAGCGAATCGGACCAGATCATTCGGATCAGATCATGAGGAGACGCACCGGTCACGGGCCGCCGCTACGACGGCGGCTTCCCCTCCGTTTGGGCCGCCTCCAGGTCTGCGAGCAGCTCCGCCTGGCCAGCCAGCACGCCGGAGAGGATGGCGCGTGCGACCCGCAGAAGCTCCGCTACCCGGGGGCTGGTCAGTGAGTAGTACACGGTCGAACCCTCCTTGCGGGTCTTGACCAGGCTTGCCCGCCGCAGCACGGCCAGCTGCTGGGACAGGTGTGCGGGCTCGATGCCCACCTCGGGCAGCATCTCGGAGACAGCGTGTTCACGCTCGCTCAGCAGCTCCAGGACCCGGATACGCGCTGGATGGCCCAGCGTCTTGAAGAACTCGGCCTTCAGCTGGTACAGCGGCGTACTCATCGTGCCGTCCCCTCCCCGGCACAACAGCACGGCCCCGCCGGCCGCAGCTCGGCGCATCGCATCCACCCACTCGTCAAGAACATGCAGACATCCTCGCCTGAAGCACCGGCCGCGCCGAAACCGCGGGCGAGAAGCCGGGCCGCCACCCTGTGAGGGAGTCGGCGACCGGCCCGCTCAGCCACAGCGCCCCTTAGGCCGTGCGAACGCTGAGCCGCCCGGGACGTCGTCCCGGGCGGTTCAGCACAGCGCAGTGTCGGATCACGCCTTCTTGACCACGCTGGACTTGAGCTGCATGGCCCCGAAACCGTCGACCTTGCAGTCGATGTCGTGGCCGTCCACGCCATCGACCAGGCGGATGTTGCGCACCTTGGTACCCGCCTTGATCCCCGACGGGCTGCCCTTGACCTTCAGCGTCTTGACCACCGTCACGGTGTCACCGTCGGCGAGCACGTTGCCGACCGCGTCCCTGATCACCTTGTTCCCGGGGCTGTCTGCGGATTCCTCGGACGGCGACCATTCATGCCCGCACTCGGGGCAGACCAGGAGCGTGCCCATCTCGTAGGTGTAGGTACCGGAGCACTCGGGGCAGGGGGGAAGGTTGTCACTCATGGCACAAGAATCTTTCAGTCAGTGAGCGGATACGTGGGTCGGATGAGGGTCAGGTGGGCCAGCCGTCGGTGCGCCACGCCTTCTGCCCCTCCTCGGGGGCAAAAGGGCGCCGGGCTTGGGCGGCGAGGGCGGCGGCCAGGTCGCAGTGGACGGGGATGCGCGGGCAGTCGCCGGGCGGGACCAGCGAGCCGTCGGCGGGGATCGCCGCCAACTCCAGGCTACGGCCGGCCCCGGCAAGACGGCGTGCGGCCTCGGTGATGGCCAGCTGGCCCTCGGCGGACCAGCTGCGCAGCGCGGTCAGGTCGAGGATCACCGGTCCGGTGCCGCGGGCGACGACCCAGCCGACCGCGCCGCCGAAGCGACGGACCGCCTCGGGGCCCAGGTATCCGGCGACCGAGAGGATGCCGAGACCCCGCTCGCTGGTGTAGCGCCACTCGATGGTCATGCGCGGAACTTCCTTGCGTGTTGCCGGGCCGTTGAGGTCAACGGGGGAGGACGATCCAGATGTTCTTGCCGTCGGCGTCGCCGTGCACGGCCGCGGTGCCGCCGAACTGCCCGGTGAGTTCCATGACCGTGCCGAGACCGCCACCGGTGCCGACGGCCAGGTGCAGCGGCGGCTGATGAGGGTGACGGTCGTGGACGGCGAAGGCCAGGCGGCTTCCATTTGCCGTATACATCACCGTGATATGCGGGGAGATCTCGGCGGCGTGCCGGACGCTGTTGGTCACCAGCTCGCTGAGAATGAGCAGCGCCGCGTCCACGACGGGCCGGTGCAGATCTACCCCCCACTCGACCAGCACCTGTTCGGCGGTCTCGCGGGCATGACGGACGGCGGACGGCTCGTTGGGCAGGGTGAGCACGTGCCGGTACGGAAGGACGTCGAGAACCTGGGCCATCATCTCTCCCCGCGGGCGAGGCGGAAGCCGGTGACCGTCTTGGGGTGCAGGCGCAGCACGGTGTCGTGCGGGCCATGTATCCAGCCAGTGAGGGTGCGCCGGTAGTGGGCCGCCTCGTCGCGATCGCCGATCACCTCGGCGGAGCCGGACAGGGTCACTGTCCAACCGGTGCCGGTGACGACCCGGATCTCGTCCACCTGGTACGTGACCGCCTCTGGCACGACGGCCGCCTGTGCGGGGGCCCGGACGATCAGACGCCCGTACTCCCACACATGCCGGGCAGGCCGTACGAGGGTCTGGCCCCGCAACGGGTACACCAGCCGTCCCATGCTGCTGCCCTCCACCAGCCACAGGGCCTCCGCACCGGAGACCTCGACCATGCGCAAGGCGGCGGGGGGAAGGCTCATCGCACAGCCTCCTCTCTGAATTCGGCAGACTTCCCGGCGTTGGGGATCCTCTTCCGGACACCGCCACTCGCGGACAGGACTCCCGCCTGCTCCAGGTGATCGCGAGCAGCGCGGATCGCCTCCGGGGTGGTGGCGTAGTCCCGGTCGTGGTGCCGCAGCAATTCCAGCGCGCCGACGGAGCCCAGGACCTGGCGCTGGCCGGACCGGATGCCGGAGGCCAGGACGAGGATGCCGCGCCGCGTCAGCTTCTCCACCGCGTCCTTGAGGACCAGCGCACCGGTGGCGTCCATCGTCGACACCCGCGACATGCGCAGGATGACGACGCGTACGTCGGCCACCTCGGTCACCTCCAGCAGGAAGCGGTGCGCGGCGGCGAAGAACAGCGGCCCGTCGATCCGGTACGCGACGATGTGCTCGGCCAGCAGCGCGTGTTCCTCGGCGCTTCGATCAGCGCTGTCGAGGGGCACCTGGCCGAAGCGGGCCTGTTTGGCCACGGCGCGCAGCGCGAGGGCGCCCGCGACGACCATGCCGACGATCACCGCGTACACGAGGTCCAGTGCAACCGTCGCGGCGGCGGTCAGGACGAGGATCAGCGCGTCCGAGCGGGTGGCTTTCGCCATGGCCTTCAGCGAGCCGACCTCGACCATGCGCACCGCGGTGGCCAGCAGCACGCCGGCGAGAGCGGCGAGCGGGATCTTCGACACCAGGGGCGCTGCCGCGAAGACGATCACAGCGAGGATCGCGGCGTGGGTGAGGGCGGCCAGCCGGGAGCCCGCGCCCGTGCGGACGTTGACCGCGGTCCGGGCGATCGCGCCGGTCGCGGGCACCCCGCCGAACAGCGGGGCGGCGATGTTGGCCAGGCCCTGGCCGAACAGCTCGCGATCGGGGTCGTGCTTGTGCCCCACCGCCATGCCGTCCGCCACCGAGGCGGACAGCAGGGACTCCAGGGCCGCGAGAGCCGCCACCGCCACGGCCGGGGCAAGCAGGGCGCCGAGCGAGCCGAGGTCCAGGAAGCCGAGCGAGGGCGCTGGGAGCCCGGACGGAAGGTCGCCGATCGGCCGCGCCGCGTCCAGGCCCGCGACCTGGGCGACGATGGTGGCTGCGATGACCGCGAGGATGGAGAACGGGACAGCCGGCCGCAGACGGGCGCCCACCAGCATGACCGCGGCCACCGCGACCGCGAAGCCGACCGCCGTCCAGTTCGGCTCCTTCGCGAACTCCTCGACGGCCCGCCAGGTCACCACCAGCACGCGGTCACCCTCGGGCTTGGGCACACCAAGCGCGCCCGGGATCTGCTGCAGGCCGATCACGCAGGCGATACCGACAGTGAAGCCCTCCACCACCGGTGCGGGCACGTACCGCATGTACTTGCCAGCCCGCAGTAGGGCCAGCGCCACGAGCATCACGCCCGCCATCAGCCCGACGGTCAGCACGCCGGTCGGACCGTACTCGCCGACGATCGGCACCAGCACCACGGTCATGGCCCCGGTAGGCCCGGACACCTGGAGGTCGGACCCGCCGAACAGCGCGGCGAGCGCGCCGGCGACCACGGCCGTCGCCAGTCCCGCCTCGGCTCCGAGACCGCAGGAGACGCCGAAGCCGAGCGCGAGCGGCAGGGCCACGACCGCCACGGTGAGGCCGGCCAGCAGGTCCCGCCGGGGGCCGCGTCCCATGTCCGCCATGTCGGCGCGAGTGGGCAGAAGCGCGGTGAGCCGACCCGTTGCCCGGCTGATCGCCGAGGTCATCGCTCGGCGACCTCGGCTCCCCGCAGCTCGGCCAGCAGCTCGTTCCGCCCGGCGAGCATCTCGGTGAGGATCCGCCGCGCGGCCCTCATCAGGTCGGCCACGTCCCCGCCCGCCAGCTCATAGACGACCGTCGATCCTTCCCGGGTGGCCGTGACGATCCCGGACCGACGCAGCACCGCCAGCTGCTGCGACAGGCCCGACGGCTCCACCTCGATGGCGGCCAGCAGGTCACGCACCGGTTTCGGCCCGTCCTGCAGCAGCTCCAGCACCCGTATCCGCACGGGGTGCCCGAGCATCCGGAAGAACTCGGCCTTGGCCTGGTACAGCGGAACGGACACGACCCCTTCAATCTCCCCGACGGCACCCATGCCGGGGCAAGCGCTGAAGCTGTGCCCGCGGCTACCTGCGGGCACAGCGAACACAGCATCTAAGCAATTGCAAAAATTAGCAACTCTTCCATCTCGGCTCGTGGCGAGCTGCCTGGCCGCTCGCGAGCGGCAGCAGGACCTGGTCGCGAAGGTGCTGCCAGTCGAAGTGGCCGGCGTATCCCGCCGCCGTGCTCATGACCGGGCGTACGGGGACGGGCATGGGCCGGAAGAAGTCGTCACCGCGGACGATGGTGGCCCGGCCCCGCACTCCGAGGTGCTCGGCGAGGAGGGCCAAGACGAGGTCGGAGCGGGTGTCGGCGGGCAGGTCTCCGAAACGGTCGGGGGACATGTAGGCGAGCGTGCCGATGACCTTGCTCGACTTGTGTGTGGACGCCATGTACCGAGCGATGCCGAAGTCGAGGACCTTGACCTGACCGTCCGGGGTGAGCATGAGGTTCGCCGGCTTCAGGTCCCGGTGCACGACCCCGGCCGTATGAGCGGCCTGCAGCGCCTCGGCGGTCTGCGCCGCCCAGCTCACAGCAGTGGGTACCGCGGGCAAACTCGGCTCCTCGGCCAGACCTCTATTGGACCGGACCAGTCAGCGTCTCGATCGGCAGCGGCGGCCATTTCGGCTCCTTCCAGGTAAGGCTTGCCAGCTCTTCCGGTGGTTCGGCGCCGTCCTGAACGGTCGTGACGTAGGCCTTTGCTTCCCGCAGGTTCAGTCGCGGGGCCCGCTTGCGCAGGTAGCTCATCGCGGCCACGACGCCTGCGGAGTGGACGAGCGCGCGAACAGTGGAGGCCAGTGGATCAGGCGGTCTGATGCCCTTGGTCTGCAGGAGGTACTGCTCCTCCCAGCCCTCGTCCTCCCACCAGACGGCGGGCACGTAGTGGACGCTCCCATCGTGCCGGTCCACCAGGTAGTGGCCGCCGACGAAGCTGCCGCGCATGTCACGGGCCCGGGCTTGCTCCGCCGAGCGCCAGAAGACGAGCCAGCCAACCGCGCGTTCCTCCACGTGGTAGACGTCCGGCGTGGGGGCACACCCCCTCCACGGCCGCGTCGGCAGCTCTCTGGCCAGGAGGGACTCGATGAGCTCAACGGCGCGTTCCTTGGAGATCACGATCTCATCATTCGTCACGGGTCAACCGGTTTTCGGCTTGCCCGCGCCGTCCGCACCGAGATCTCAAACACGGTCTAAGGACTGTCTGGCGGATCACGAGCGACCGCTGGACCGGCGGAGGTGGCACCAAGGGTCTGCCGAGGTTGGGGGCCCAGCCGCGGGATCACACGACTGCGGGACAGTCGGCGCCGGGCCGTCCGGCGCATCAGGTCCGCAGCGGCGGAGGGATCCGGCCGGCCGAGGAGGCACGGGGGGGGGCTGGAGTCGTCAGTCCTGACGGACGGTGTCCCTTCCGGGGCCGCCGGAGAGGCTGTCGCGGCCGGGCCCGCCGTACAGCTTGTCGTCGCCGCTGTTGCCGTAGATCTGGTCGATGCCGCTGTTGCCCCAGAGGATGTCGTTACCCCTGCCGCCGTACAGCAGGTCGTCGCCCGTACCGCCGTAGAGGGTGTCGTTGCCGTCGTTGCCGGAAAGCACTTGGTCGTCGGCACCGCCATGGATCACGTCGTTACCGGTGCCGCCCTCCGCGATGGTGGCCTCGCCGCTCGCGCGGATGGTGTCGCGGCCTTCATCGCCGAACACCATGGCGGCGGCGCCCACGGTGATGCTGTCGTCGCCCGCCTGGCCACGCACATAGCTGCCGTCGACCGGGCCTGTGTTGGTCAGTTCGTCGTTGCCGGCACCGAGTCGGATGGAGTTGGAGTAGTAAGCCTGGTCGGTGGAGTCGGACACAGCGACGGTGTCGTCACCGTCGCGCAGGTCCATCTCCAGCGTGGCGTACGGGTCCTGGCTGTCCACGGTGGTGACCGTGCAGGAGACCTTGGTGCGGTCGGTGGCGTCGGGGTGCTCGCAGCCGGCTCCGGCGCTGATCGGGATGGCGTCGTCGATCACATAGGTGATGCTCGCGAGCCCGTCGAAGGACGACTCGGTGATGGACACCTTGTTGGTCTGGCCAACGGCCGCCGTGTACAAGAGCTCACGGCCGTTCTCGCTGAGCACGGCGGTGGCCGTCGGTGCTGCGGCAGCGGACGTGGTGGCCAGGGCGGCCGGCAGAACAAGGCCGGTGGCGAGAGTCAGCGTCACTGTCGACGCGGCGCGCAGCAGGCGGTGACTGACGTGGTGAGAGGGCACTGCACATCCTCCGTGGGCAGTCGAATCAAAGCACACCACATGACCCCCGGTACCGCTGATTGGTTGCCACCGACTCGAACGGTAATCGGCCATCCGTCCGAGGGGTGCACCGCGCCAGGAACCCGGCTGCCCACCCGAGGTGGCCGTGCCGTTCACCACTCGCATGCTGTGGTCTTCGTAAGACAGAGGGGTGGCGGAAAAGACTCCCCCCGGGTGGAACGTTCGCGTCCCAGCCAGCGGGTGTTCACGGTGAGGTCTGCACGTGTGCGTGATCCGTTCGCATTCGCCAGGGCCGGCAGGTCGGGTAGTCGCCCGGCGGGCCGTCAGCCGCGACAGGTCACGCACCCAGGCGCGATGCGCTGCCGCGCTCTCGTCATCCCGTTGCCACCAGGCGATGTTCTCGATGGGGAGGTGCGGCGCACGTAGGCTGCCGGCACTGACCATTCGTCACGAAAGGACCGGATATGCCCTCCCGTCTCAATCCCTACATCAGCTTCTCCGGTGACGCGAAGCAAGCCATGGAGTTCTACAAGGAGGTCTTCGGCGGCGACCTGACCGTCAACTCCTACGGCGACTTCGGCTCCGAGACGCCCCCCGGATACGGCGACAAGATCATGCACGGCATGCTGGAGACCGCCAGTGGATTCACGCTGATGGGCGCCGACAATCCGCCCGGGATGGAACACAGACCCGGGAACAACATCGCGGTCAGTCTGAGCGGCGACGACGCGGGGGAACTGCGCGGATACTGGGACAAGCTGTCTGATGGCGGCACCGTGTCCGTGCCTCTGGAGAAGCAGATGTGGGGCGACGTGTTCGGCATGTGCACGGACAGGTTCGGCATCACCTGGATGGTCAACATCAGCCAACAGCAGACCTGATCCGGCGTCGGCACATCGGCGACCCTGAGTGGGTCGCCGGCGTGTGCCCGCGTCGCGTGTCCGGGTCCAGGTCCCGCCGGAGCACATACAAAGGGTCCCCGACCCGTCGGATGTGGCCTCAGCGCCGCAAGCGGGCCGCTCGTGCCTGGAGGTAGCGCTGTTCCGGCAGGCTCAGGGTCTGGGCGGCCGCCGACTCGTAGGCGGCTCGGGCCGCCTCGGTCTCGCCGGTGCGTTCCAGAAGATGGCCGCGGACGGCGTCCAAGCGATGTCCCTTCACCTCGCCCGCCAGCGAGTCCAGCTCGGCCAGTCCGGCGCGCGGGCCGTGGACCATGGCGACGGCGACGGCCCGGTTGAGGCGTTCGACGGGGCCGGGGACCAGGCGTACGAGGATGTCGTACAGGCCCAGGATCTCGCGCCAGTCGGTGGCCCCGGCCGACGGCGCCTCGTCGTGCACGGCGGCGATGGCGGCACGCAGCTGGTAGGGGCCGGGATGATCCTGAGACAGGGCGCGGGTGAGCAGCGCGACGCCCTCCTCGATCGCGACCTTGTCCCAGCGGTCGCGGTCCTGTTCGTCGAGCGGGATGAGGTCTCCGTGCGGGCCGGCGCGGGCGCCGCTGCGGGCGTCGGTGAGCAGCATCAGGGCCAGCAGGCCGGTCACCTCGCAGTCGTCGGGCAGCAGCCGGTGGACTCTGCGGGTCAGACGGATGGCCTCGGCCGCCAGGTCGCGCCGTTGGAGGGCGGCGCCGGAGGTGGCCGTGTAGCCCTCGTTGAAGATCAGGTAGAGGGTGTGCAGCACGGCCGGGAGGCGCTCCTCCCAGTTCTCCGGACGCCCGAAACGCAGGGTCCGCATCTTCTGCTTGGCCCGGCTGATCCGCTGCGCCATCGTCGCCTGCGGGACCAGATACGCGCGCGCGATCTCCGCCGTCGTCAGACCGCCGACCGCACGCAGGGTGAGCGCGATCTGCGCGGGCGGGGTCAGGCCGGGATGGCAGCAGAGGAACAGCAGCAAGAGGGTGTCGTCCTCGCGTGGGGCGCGGTCATCATCCGAGGGCGGAGCCGTGAAGGCTCCCCCAGAGCCCAGAGGGCCTGGGAGGTACCCCCATCGTGGGGTGAGCGCCACCGCCCGCTCCTCGCGCTGACGGCGCGCCTCCGCACTGCGCAGGGCATCCGTCAGCCGCCGTGAGGCAACCTTGATCAGCCAGCCGCGCGGGTTGTCCGGAACGCCGGTCCGCGGCCACTGCCCGGCCGCCGCGAGCAGCGCCTCCTGAACGGCGTCCTCGGCGTCGTCGAAGTGCCCGTACCGCCTGACCAGCGCGCCGAGAACCTGCGGCGCGTGCTCGCGCAGCAGGTTCTCGGTTTCGGTGGTCGCGCTCATGGGCTCCTCAGCAGATGTCCCCGGCGCCGCCTTCCATGATGGGCCGGATCACCACCGGGTACGCGGGTGCCCCGGCGGGCTGGGGGCATCGGGCGACGCGCTCGGCGATCTCCGTGACCCGGTCCAGGCTCGTGCAGTCCAGCACCCAGTAGCCGGCCAGCAGCTCCTTGGTCTCGCCGTACGGCCCGTCGGTGATGACGGCCTTGCCGTCCGTGCCCAGGGAGACCAGCCGGGTCCGATTCGGATCGGCCAGTCCTTGGCCGTCGACGAGCTCGCCGCTCTCGGCAAGGTCGTCGTTGATCGCGTTCATATGGGCGTACATGGCCCGCAGCTCCTCCTCGCTCCAGGCCGGGGAGTGCTCGGACGCCTTGCCTCGCATCGCGTCGTAGTCCGCCTGCGTACCCTCCACCATGACCAGGTACTTCATCAGTCGCTCCTTCGGTGTGCATCGGGTCGACCGCCCGGCGGCGGGCGGCTCTCACAAGGGACGTCGGAGCCGGACGGGGACCCTCGACACGGCTCCCGCAGCCGGGGTCAGGATTCTTCGGACGCCCGGTGAGCAGGCGACGCCGGCGGCGGGAGCCGGGCAGGGTGAGCTGGACGGACCGGGCGCCCGCGAAAGAAGACACGTCGGCATCGGCGTGGAAGCGGCACCGGTCCGTGGAGAAGCCCGTGGCTGGTCCACCTCGGTGGCCGGCACGATGACCTCGAGGGTGCAGCCCATGCGCGTACCTCTCGTACCTCTCAGCGAGTGAAGCGCCAGCGGGTCTGGCTGAAGCCCTCGCCTCTGCCGAAGCCGAAGGCGGTGCGCGGCGCCACCTCGAAGACCACGGCACGGCCGGCGTCCTCGGTCTCCTCGGACGGCGGCGGGGCCGCCGTCGTCCATCGTTCACATGGTCCCCCTCACATGCTGACTCCACCCGCCGACCGGACTCAGCGCAGACGATGCCTGGGGCTGATCCCGGGCCCGGACCTTGCTCGTGGTCGGCTGCGGCGGGCCCGTATGCCCGGCAGGCGGACCCGTGCGCCTGGCGACTCACGCTGTGCGACGCCCCGGCATTTCACCCGATCGGTGGGGCCGTCGTGGCACGCGCCTGTCGCGTGCACCCCTCCCGGCCGCCGAGCACGGCACAGTGGAGACATGAACGCAGGCGACGGCAACGTTCTGGCCCGGGCACGCGTGGCGACCAGGCTTCCGGCCAAGGACCTGGACCGGGCCCGGCGTTTCTACTCCGAGCAGCTCGGTCTGGAGCCCGTCGATGAGCGGCCCGGTGGGCTGCTGTACCGGTGCGGGGGCGTGGACTTCGCACTGTTCCGATCGACGGGAGCCTCACCCGGTACCTTCACTCAGATGGGGTGGGAGGTCGACGACATCGAGGCCGTCGTCTCGGAGCTCAAACGGCGCGGTGTGGTGTTCGAAGAGGTCGACGTACCCGGGCTTCGAACGAGGGACGGCATCGCCGAGATCGACGGGAACTACCCGAGCAAGGGGGCACGGGGTGAACGCGGCGCCTGGTTCCGTGACAGCGAGGGGAACCTCCTGGGCATCGGCGAGCCGGTCGCCTGAGGGGAACACCCGAGAGTGGTGAGCGGCCTCCGGCAGGTCGGATCAGCCGGGTGCTGGGAGGCCGCTGGCGCTTTCCGGCACCGGCCGTCCGGACGGCACACACCGGCGAGACCACCATCAGTGATAAAGGGTCGCCATGGCCCGTGCCGCCGCGGCGACGCGCTCCCGAAGCTTCGTCGGCGCGAGCACCTCCACCTCCGGGCCCAGCCGCAGCAGCTCCGCCTCCGCGTGTGCCAGGCTCTCGATGGGGATGACGGCCCGGCGCCAGCCGCCGGGCTCCGGCTCTCCCCGGTTCACGCCGTCGAGCACCGCCTGCGCCGCGACGTCCCTCAGGCGGGCGATGCCGGCCGGTGAGATCCGTATCTCCGCTTCGCCCTCCCACAGCCGCTCCTGCAGCCGCGCCGTATGGGCCTGCCAGTGACGGGCCAGGTCGAAACGGGCCCGCGGGTCGAACACCTCATCCAGCGGCTCCAGGGCCAGAATCTGCCCGATCCGGTAGGTGCGCAGGTCACCGTCGGCACGGGCGACGGTGTACCAGCGTCCGGCCTTGAGCACGATCCCGTAGGGCTCCAGACGCCGCTCCACCACCTGCGGGGCGTTCCACCGGCGATAGCGCACGCGGATCGCCCGCCGCTCCCACACCGCGGCCGCCACCGCGGGCAGATGCGGCACTTCGTCCGCCTGCCGGTACCAGCCCGGGGCGTCGAGGTGGAAGCACTCACGGATCCGCCGGACCTGGTCCTGCAGCGCGACCGGCAGGGCCGCCTCGAGCTTGAGCTCGGCCGCCGCCAGGGCCGAACCCAGCCCCAGCTCGGCCGCCGGCCCGGGGAGACCGGCCAGGAACAGGGTCTGCGCCTCGGCCGCAGTCAGCCCGGTCAGCCGCGTGCGGTAGCCGTCGAGCAGGGCGTAGCCGCCCGCGTGCCCCGCCTCGCCCACGACCGGCACGCCCGCCGCGATCAGCGCCTGCACATCCCGGTACACCGTACGCACCGACACCTCGAGCTCCGCCGCCAGCTCATCGGCGGTCATCCGGCCGCGGTTTTGCAGCAGGAGCAGAAGCGAGAGAAGCCGATCGGCGCGCATGGTCGCAAATCTACGGCGGGTCCCCTGACACAGGATGTCAGGGGACCGGTCCTAGCGTCTGCGGCATGACCAACAACGACTTCGCGTTCTTCACCGGCACCTACGACGTCGCCAACCGCTGGCGCAAGGATTTCCTCGACCCGGCGGAGGGTGATGACCGTTGGGAGGAGTTCCCCGGCATCACCCGCGCCTCCTGCCACTTCGACGGCGCCGCGAGCTTCGACGAGATCGAGTTCCCGACCAAGGGCTTCTCCGGGCTGACGCTGCGGCTGTTCAACCCGGCGACCGCGCAGTGGTCGCTGTACTGGGCCAGCAAGCGCACCGGCACCCTCTTCCCACCCGTCACCGGCAGCTTCGGCGCGGACGGCACCGGCGTCTTCCACGGCGACGACGAGCACGACGGCCGCAAGGTCAAGGCACGCTTCATCTGGTCCGGCATCACCACCGACCGCGCCCACTGGGAGCAGGCGTTCTCCCTCGACGACGGGCAGACCTGGATCACCAACTGGCACATGGACTTCACCCGGCACACGGCCGCAGACCACGTCGCCTGACGGCGGCGACGCTTTCGGGGCGTCCTCACTGGTCGTTACACCCCGGGGGCCGGTGACTGAGCGCTTCAGGTTGCCGGGCGCCAGGTACCTCTGGGCGGTGGCGTCTACCTCGCCCCCCGGATGCCCGCCGAAGAACTTGACCGCCTTCTCGCCACCGATCCGTACGTCCTCAACGGCGTCGCCACGCACAGCGCTGTGGTTGTTCACCCCGCTGCTGGTCGCGGCCGGGCTGGAGGACCTCAAGACCCAGGAGTGAGCAAACTCCCCGGGCTGCGGGCGGAGCCAGATGAGGAGTACGGCTTCGTTCACGCCGCGGGCCGGGTCAGGTCAGGTGGCGGGCGAAGAACCGCAGCGAGCTGGCCAGTTCGAAGGACGGCACGTCCCCGTGCTTGCCGGGATTGGCATGCAGTGTCTTTTCAGCCGAGGCCAGGGCGTCGAACAGGGCCAGGCTCTGATCACGCGGCACCATCTGGTCGTCCCACTGGATGAGGAACTGTAGGGGGACGGTGACGCGTGCGGCGTCCTCGGCCAGCCCGTACGAGCCGAGGAGGCCAAGCACTGCGGCGCGGATGCGGGGCTCGGCAGCGATGAGAGGGATGCCCAGTCCGCAGCCCATGGACATGCCGCAGTAGCCCACCGAACTGGTGCCGATGTGGTCGAGGCGCTGGACCGCGGTCAGGGCGGTCTGCCAGTCCTCGACGGCCTGGCCGGCCAGATGGGTGCCGGGGGCCGTCTTGTGCTGGCCGCCGCCGTGGCCCAGCAGGATCAGTGCACGGCGTGTGGTCATCGTGCACAGCGGTTCTTGTCGTGAGGACGACGTGAGGGAGCCGGGCCCCAAGCCGCGGTCGGGCTGTCTGTGTTCGCGATGGATTGAGTGCGGCGGGGGAGCCGGTGGGCCGACGGTGGTGCCGTCGGCCCACGGGGTTTCTACTTGTCGAGGGTGTGCGAGGTAGCCCGGAATCGGGCCAAGCCGTCTGCCTGCTCGGCCGGGGTGGAGTCGAGCCGCTCGAAGTCGGCCTTCTCCAGGACGCGGACGGAGGCCGGGTTCGACAGTTCCACGCAGGCGGTGATGGTGTGGACGCCGGGCGCAGTGAGAGCGAAGGCGGCCAGCGCCCGGGTGGCCTCGGTGGCGTAGCCTCGTCCTTGCCGAGAGGCGACGACACCGTACCCGAGTTCGAGGACCCCCTCGGCGGGCGGCCAGAACAGGCCGATCGACCCGACGACGAGACCGCTGTCCCGCTCGGTGATCAGCCGGTGGCCGTACGTGCCGAGCCAGGCGGGATTGTCGCCGAGGAGGCCCGCGATGACGCGGTCGCCCTCGGAGGGGAAGTCCCGTGCCCAGTCGGCGGGCGAAGCACTGCCCTCACGGTCGAGGACGGCGGCGGCTTCGGCCGCGGTCCAGGTACGGAGGACAAGCCGCTCGGTGGTCAGCTCGGTGAGATCCTTGGACATGAAGGAATGCACGTGTGACTCCTGGTCGTTGGAACGACCCGGACCGCGTCGCGTCGGTTCAGCGCGCGGACCGGAAAAGGGCATGCTGAGGAAGGCCGCTGACGGCCATATTCATCAACCTCCCTGGTCCGGAGCCGTGTTCGCGCGTTTCCCGCGCCCAGGTGACCGTAGCAGACCGAACGGAATGCTCCGAGCTCAGGCGGCCACGCCAGTCTCTGGCCTGCGGGCCGGGCATCCCGGCGGCTGCCACCCGCTCACTGCTTGCGGGCGGTCACCAGGGTGAAGGACAGGAATTCCCCGCCGTCCTCGGTGAGCATGTCGATCACCGGCTGATTCGCCTTCTCCCCCTCCGGCTGGTGCTCGGCGCACGCGCGCGCCCACAGCAGCCAGTCCTGCCAGGCATCCTCCTGGAGTCGCGCGGAGGTGACCTCCACGAGTCCGGTGATTTCCCACTGGAAGCGCCACCAGTCCGCCGTGTGCCAGGCGATGGCCTCCCAGCCGACCACGCGCTTGATGTGGGGCGGAATCGCGCCGAGGTCGCGGACCTCCCGGGTCATCGCGGGAGTGGCGATACCCAGCTGGCCACCCGGGCGGAGGAAGTGCACCAGGTAGGGCAGGTAACTGTCAGCTGTGCCGAAGTACTCGAATGCGTCGATGCTCACGATCGCGTCGAAGCTCTCCGCCTCGAACGGCAGGGCGTGTGCCTCCGCCCGGACCGCCGTCACCCGGTCGGCTACCCCTGCCTCGGCAAACACGGCGGCCGCGTCCTCCGCCGGGATCCACCAGTCGGCGGCGACGACGTCCACGCCGAACTCCCGGGCGAGGAAGACGGACGTGGCGCCCTTGCCGGATCCAAGGTCCAAGACACGCATACCGGGGCGCAGATCCAGGTCCCCGGCCAGGTCCTCCAGGAGCCACAACGGGTTCGGGCCCATGTCGAGCCCGACGAGCCAGGCCGGGTCGTAGCGAGAAGAACGCGGGTAGCGGTGGGGCCGTACAAGATCATTCAAAGCAGTCACGGACGAACTCAAACCCCCGCACCGCCCGCCCGCAAGTCCTCCAACCGGGGCATGGCCGTCGGTCCGGGCCTCCGCCTCAGCCTCAGCCTCAGCCTCAGCCTGGTCAACGCCGTCTGCCCGGGGTGGGTCGCGACCGACATGGGCGGCCCCGGCGGTCGTCCGGTCCATGAAGGCGCCGCGAGCGTCGTATGGGCGGCGGCCCTGCCCGACGACGGCTCCACCGGCGGCTTCTTCCGCGACACCCGCCCCTGCCCTGGTCCCTGCCCAGGCCGGCGCGGTCGGCGAGCCCGGATCCGTGGCTCGCCGCCCCCTCTCCCACGCACGGACGCACGTCCTCCCGGGACTGGCTTTGTCACGATATCGGACAGCAGAGGTACACCATTTCCGGAGCCACCCCGATTGGCGGCTGTTCGATGTTCTCGAGAATGAGCAGCATGCTGTGTGCGCCCGGTGGGCTCGCCACGTGCGTGCCTGCCTCCGGGGAGGGAAGCCGTTGCGCTCATCTGCCAACTGGAGGCGTAGGGGCGAACCGTCCTGAGGTTGGGAGATGCTGCCCGATTGCGGTGACGGGCCGTGGCGGGCCGTCAGGCGCGTCGGGGCCGGGTCGGGCTCGGGCCGCGGAGCGGGGGTGCCCATAGTCGAGGGCCGAGGGCAGATAGCCGCCGCGTCGGCCGCCACCGCTTCCCCCGGCCCTCGGGCTGCTCCTCGGGTTCGCGCCTCAGCTCGTCCTGTCGATCGCCGGCAGTCAGCCGCGCACGTGCAGCCCGAATCCCGTGCGGCCTGCGGGCTCCAGTCCCTCTTTCAGGTGCAGCGAGGGGATCTCGTAGTCACCGAAGTTCTGCCGCCGGAACGCGATCGGCTCGGTCGACTCCAGGGTGAGCAGGCGCTGCTCCCATGCCTTGGCGACGTCCGGGTAGTCCTCGTCGCTCATCCGGTCGGTGCCGTACAGCACGAACGGCGGCAGCACCTCGATGCCCGGGTAGTAGAGGATGCCGTGGTGGATGGGGAACAGCAGGTCGTCGATGGGTCCGTTGATCCCGCGAGCGGCGTAGTGCGACTCCGGTCCGCCGGCGGTCACCGACAGCAGGGCCTTCCTGCCTGCCAGGGTGCCTTCACCGAAGCGCTCGCCGTACTTGGTGTCGCTGTGTTCGCCGACGCCGTACGCAAAGCGGTAAGTGAACACCCGGTCCACCCAGCCTTTGAGGATCGCGGGCATGGTGTACCACCACAGCGGGAACTGGAAGATGATGGTGTCGGCCCACAGCAGCTTCTCCTGCTCGGCGAGGACGTCCGGGGTGAGCGTCCCGGCCTCGAAGGCCCGGCCCGAGTCCGCCGCGACCTTCAGCGGACTTGATGCGTGGGGGCCGTAGTCCGCGGCGTCCACGACCGCCTTCCAGTCCATCGCGTACAGATCGCTCACTCGCACCTGGTGCCCGGCGCTCTCCAACGTGGACACCGCGAGGTCCTTCAGCGAGCTGTTGAGCGACTTCGGCTCCGGGTGGGCGTAAACGATCAGCGTCTTCATGGGAACTCCTTCGGATCGGATGCCTTCGATCCTGGACGCCGCAGCGCCCGGCGTTCAGGGACGCCTCGTCCATCGGACCGGGCTTCCTGGTACCGGCAGGGCCACCTTCACGGGCGACACCGAGGCCATACTGGGGGCATGGACGATCTTGCGGGCTTCCTGCGGACCCGGCGTGCCCGGGTCGACCCGGCGGCCGTCGGCATCCCCACTGACAGCCGTCGCCGGGTCGAAGGGCTGCGTCGCGAAGAGGTCGCGCACCTGTCCGGAGTCAGCGTCGACTACTACGTACGCCTGGAGCAGGGCCGCGCGACCCAGCCCTCCGAGCAGGTCCTCGACGCGCTCGCCCGCGTCCTCGGCCTCGACGAGACCGAACACGGGCACCTTGACCGGCTCGCCCGGCAGCGCCGCCGCCGCGCGAAGGCGCCGGGCGGGCAGGTGAGGCCGGAGCTGCTGCGCGTCCTCGACCTGGTCACCGACGCACCCGCGCTGATCATGGACCACCGCCTGGACGTGCTCGCCGGGAACCGGCTCGCCGGGCTCCTCTTCGGCCGGCCGATGCCGGGCCTGAACATCGCCCGGCACGTCTTCCTTGAGGAGGCCGAGTGCGGCCTTTACGCGGACTGGGAGACATGCACCTTCGACGTGGTCGGGCATCTGCGCCTGGCCGCCGGGAAATACCCCGAGGACCCCCGTCTGACCTCGCTCATCGGCGAGTTGGCGATGGGCAGCGAGCGCTTCCGCCGCCTCTGGGCCCGGGCGGACGTGCGCGCCCGCGCCCATGGCCGCAAGGCGTACCGGCACCCGCTGGTCGGACTGCTGGAACTGCACCAGGAGAACTTCGCACTACCGGATGGCTCAGGCACGGAGCTGCTGGTACTGTCCGCGGCCCCCGGCAGCCCTGCCGAGGACGGACTGCGCCTGCTCGCGGGCCTGGATACGCCCAGCGGTGCCGCGCACCCCAGCATGCACGCGCCGGTCCGCGAGTGACTCGACGACGCCCACCCACCGCCGGGAACGCCTCGGGATGCGGTAGCGGTGCAGCAGGTACCGGCAGGTGTCGGTCACTTGCTCGTCGCTCAGTGCCGCGTCGCAGATGATCGCGGCGGCCAGGAGTCCCCGGTACTCCACGTCGTCGCGATGGGACAGGATCGGAGCGGACCACGCGACGGTGCGGACTCGGTCGTCCCTGCGGAGGTCATACGGGTAGCCGTTGACGTAGGTCCGCAGCCGACGGGCGGGTCCGGCGGTGCAGCGGACGGCGTACACCGCCCAGTCCGTGTCGAATTCGGCGCAGTACGTATGGAGAAGGAAGTCCAGCTGGAAGCCCTGCCCGTTCGTACGGAGCGAACCGCGCCGGCCGGGAGCCGACTCGAAGAACGGCAGCCGCTGGGCGGCGAAGAACCAGGTCGCGGCGCCGGTCGTGCCCGCCATCCCGGCGAACTCGTACCGGCCGCCGGTGAAGCGTAGGGCCGCGAGGCCGTTGGCCGCCGAGATCTCGAGCACGGCCGGGCTGCCCTCGGAGCTGCGCCTGGTCGCCGACGGTCCGCGGCTGCGCGTTCACCATGAGGAACGCGAGGCCAGGACGATGCGGCTGGAGCGGCCGGACGCCCTGCACGAGATCCGTCACGCAGCCAGGCGGTACGGGGCAAAGCTCAATGCGCAACTTCTGGAAGCGATCATCATGCGCTCTGCCACTCCTCGGGGGCACGTCTACCGCCGGTGCGGCCGCCGGGACCAGCAGCACACCCGAAGACTCTGCGGCACTCGACGCTGTCCACCACCGCGAACATCTACAGCCACCTCACCGCCCAGGCAGCCCGCGAGGCCGTCGACACCATCGACCGCGTCCTCACCCAAGCCACCCGGCCGACTGCTCCCCCGCTCCGCATACCGGCCGCGCGACCACCTGGCGACCACATCCCGCGGCAGCACAACCAGATGACCATCATCAGGCCGCCCACAGACGCCACGAGTTACCCCGGACCAACCCCGCAGCACACCGGTGAATGCGACCACCTTGCGACCACAAGCCGACGGAACATCAGAAAGGCCGTTCCCTCAATTCGAGGAAACGGCCTCCGACCTGCGAAATCGCTGGTCGGGACGACAGGATTTGAACCTGCGACCCCTTGACCCCCAGAAGTGCCAACGCCAGATATCGGGTTATTTTGGCGCCTATCGTGTGCGCATTCCGTGCAATAGAGCGCCATTTGTACGGGTACGCGCATGCCGTGTGGTCCCCAAATGGTCCCCACGAGCTCCGCCATCTCAACCGCCTCCCTCTCTCCAGGACTTGTCAGGAGGCCACAAAACGAGTCTAACGCGCCACGCGCCGAACGTCACCAGGAATCGGCCGCAAGCAAATGCACTCCATCAATTGCCGGAGGCGGGCTGAAGGATTTGCCGCGGCACTCTCTCCCGGGCCGGCTGGTCGCTTCGGTAGCAGCCCGTCCCGGCGCACCACCTGCCGGTCACTGTGCTCGGCAAGGTGGCAGGGCCCGCTGGCGGGGTACCCCTGACTCCTTGTGGAGTGGCAACACGTTGCCGATCTCGGGCATCGTCCTATGACATCGGGTAGACGTTGCTAAGGGCGGCCTCACAGCTCAGTAGCGTGACGGCGCCCTGCTGTCATCCTGGGCGTGGTGAGTAGGGTGCCAACCCGGCAGTCGAGGGGCCAAGGCCCTGTCCGACGACCTCAACGAGCTCGGCTCGGTCCTGCCGTCGATGTGCCGAGTGTTTAAGCGCCGATCGGCACACCTGAGGAATCCCTGCAAAAGCCAGCGGCCAATAGCAGGGGCAGGCGCCGCACCGGCAGGAAATATCCGGGGTCGGATTGTTGTGGCGAGGCGTAAGGAAGCGCGAGTCAGCGAGCGGGCACTGCTGTCTCCGTCAGCAACAGGCAGCGCAGGATGCCTTCACCTCCTCGATCGAGTTTATTTGGCGCTGTTCACTGCGTCCGCTACGGCTCCACCGCCAAGCACAGCCGAAGGCGAATAGTCAATGGTCGCGGTGATCGCCGGTTTGGCCAACCGGCGATCGTCGACTATGTTCCATCACCCCCGGCCAGGAGCCGCCTTAGATTGCGGCTCCGAGAGTGCCCAGTAATCGGATTGAGCTCATGCGGGCCACACTTCTAAGGCCGTGTCCCATGCGGTGAGGCGGACTTTGATCCGGAATGGGGCGGGGATCATGGAGCTGGATCGTGCCGGACGGCTTGTGGGAGATCGCGGGGCCGCTGATCCCGGAGCAACGAACACGGCCGCAGGGCGGCGGAAGGGGAGACGCTCCTGATGAGACGCTGTTCGCAGTCATACGTGCTGGTCAGTGGGCATAGGGACACGGTCTTAGGCTTCTTCGGGCCGCGCACGCGCGGCGGCACGGGCCTGCGTCACTGCGGCATGTCTTGCGGTCAGGCCGAAGCGCCGGGCTCCCCGGTGAGATGGGGCTCGACGTCCACGACGCCCTCCACGGCGCGGATCAGGCGCGCGGCGACCGGGATGAGCGAGGTGTCGCGGACGTGTCCGCGGAGGGTGACGACTCCCTCGTCCACGCTCACATGGATGGCATGGCTGAACGCCGGAAAGAGGTAGGCGACCACCGTGCGGCGGACCTCCTCCTCGATGTCGTCGTCCGACCTGAGGAAGACCTTCAGCAGATCAGCGCGGCTGACGATGCCCTGCAGCATGCCCACCTCGTCGACCACGGGGAGTCGTTTGACGTGCTTCACTGCCATGATCCGCGCGGCCTGAGCCAAGGTGGCACCGGGGTGCACCGTGATCGCGGGGGTACTCATGAGCTCCTCCGCGGTCACTGCTCCGGCTTTGGCGACGTCGGACAGGCGCTGCCGCTGCTCGTGCAGGCTCATGGGCCTGTCGTGGAACTCCTCCTTGGGCAGCAGGTCGGCCTCGGAGACGACACCGACGACGCGCCCCTCGCCCTCCAGTACCGGGAGGGCACTGACCTTCCACTGCTCCATGGTCCGGACCATCTCCTTGAACGGCGCGTCACGCCCGACGGCAACGACCGTCTGGGTCATCACGTCGCTCACGATGTGTGGGGTCTCGGGCACTTCGAACCTCCTCCTCTCCGCCTCCGTCAGGGCACCTGGCCGGCGCCGTGGGGCGCGTACAGGTCGAGGAGCCGTACCCGTGCCGCCCTGAGCCGGTCCGCGATCACTCCGGCGACATAGACGCACAGCGCGTGATCGAGCACCGGGTCCTTCCCGCACAGGTCACGGACCGCCGCCGCGTCGAACTCGTAGGCCCGCACCGGGCTGGTGGCCTCGGCACCCAGGTGCCAGTGCCGGGGAGGGACCAGCCAGGACCAGCCCAGCAGTTCTCCGGCACCGACAGTCTCGATGACCGCCGCGCGCCTGCCCGGTACGAGAACGTCGAGAGCGACCGTGCCGGTGTGGATGACCCAGAAGCGGTCGGCCTTGCCGCCTTCGTCGAAGAGGCGCTCGCCCGTCGCGAACGACACCTCACGGCCGAGTGCCATGAGCTGATCGCGATGATCCTTGGTCAAGGCGCCGAAGACGCCGGTTCTCGCAACCACCGTGGCCCTCCTTCTCCCCGGCCCTATGACTCCACCATCGCCCCGCAGCGGCGCGACGCAACCTGGCCGGATATCCCGAGCCGAGGATCGGTCCGCAGACCGCGGTGTCCCCATGGACGGTGCGACGGTGTTCACCGCGGCACTCGCAGTCGCCGGCGCAGGAAGGCGGTGGGGAACGGTGGGACTCCCGCTGGTCGTGAGCGTCGCCGGCGGCTCCCCGGAGGCTCCGGGCGCCGTACGGTTCGCCCCCCGCGAGGCCGAAGCGCACGACGGCGCCCTGGAGGCCCTGCGGCCATGGCACTGCACGGCTTGTGAGCACGCGGACCCCCGCACCGTGCGGTCTCCCACGCGGGCCGCACTCCCGTGCGTCTCGTGGAAGGGACTGCGAGGCCGGTCATGCCTGCCGGCCGGTGTGTTCGGTATGGAACTCGTTGAACGCGGCGAAGGCTCGTGCGCCGTAGACGGTGGCGGGCCCGCCGTTCATCAGGAAGGTGACGCCGAGGGCCTCGGCCGCCTCTTGCGGCGTCGCGCCGTGGAGTACGGCCGCATGGGCGTGGGCGGCGACGCAGCCGTCGCACTCCTTGCTCACCGCGATGGCGAATGCGATGAGCTCCTTGGTCTTCGCATCCAGGGCACCGGCGCGCAGGGCCGCGTCATGGAGCTCCTTGTAGCCCTGGTAGACGTCGGGGATGACGTGGCGCAGCTCGCGGGTGAGGGGCCGTAGTTCTTCTCGGACTGCTTTGCCGTGGCTGGTGCTCATGGTGGCGTCCTGCGGGGGCTGGGCCGACCGGGTCGGGTTGCCTCGGCCCGCCGACCGGCGCGATGGGGCGGCACCGGCAGGCTGAGCCGCTGCCCCCTTTCCTCGGGGGTCAGGTCTGGATCTCGACGTGGTGGGGCTTGGCCACCTGCGCCTTGGGGATGGTCACGGTGAGGACCCCGTCGGTTGCCGGCGGCTCACGCCACGGGAACCCGCGCTCCAGCAGGCTGCCGTGATGGTGGTGGTGCCGTGCTGGAAGAGTCATCGCGTTTCGCCTCCAGGGGTGGGACGCATCGGAGGTTCTCGGCTCCCTTTCCATGCTGCGCTCCGGCGGCACGCCGGTCCAGCCGGAGGCAGCGAAGCTGCCGGTCGAACTCAGCTCTACCAGCACCGTGTTCCGCTGACGGGCGCGGAGCCCCCCACGGGGCAGACGCTCACCGGCCGCCGCTCGGCTCCTGCAGTGTCCGGATGACACGGCCGCTCACCTGGCCCGGCAGGATGCGGATCCACAGCTCGCGCCTGCCTCCGGCCCACGGCGTGGCTCCGGGGCGCCGCGCGAGGGTGTCGATCACATCAGGGTCGGTGAGGTGCTCGGCGGTGCCCGTCACGAGCACGCTCCAGCCCAGACCGCTGTGCTCGTCCACGTGATCGGTCTCGAAAGCCACCTCGGCGCCGGCGCCGACCGCCGCCGCGCCGGCCGGGTCCGTCCGGTAGACGACGCTCCGCCCGTCCACGAGGAAGTTGACCGGCACCAGCACGGGAGCCCCACCCGCCGTACCGGCCGTGTGAGCCAGGCGGCCGATACCGTGTGTACCGAGGCGTTCCCAGCATTCCTGCTCGGACAACCGCACCAGAACCGGGTGGGCCGCCGGTCCGCCCCGGCCCGGCGGCGCGTCGCGTCGGCCCTCCGTCAGCTCCTCGTACGACATCTCCAGCGCGGCGGCGAGCCGCATGAGCGCGCCGGGATCGAAGCCGGTTCCCAGCTCCTCCACACGCCGCAGATAGGCCACCGACATCCCGGCTCGCCTGGCGAGTTCCTCGCGGGACATCCCCAACTGCTCCCGCCGCAGCGCGATACGGGCGGTCACGCCGACGTCACCGGACGAGTCACCGGCCGCCGGGCCGGGCCGGTCCGGATCAGCCTGCACGGCGCTCACCTCCTTCAACGTCTCTTTCTTCAGGGGAGCAGACCGGCCACCGGCCCGCCAGCGCAGAGCCGAGGGAGCACAGTTGCCCGGGAGGAGAACAGGGCGGAAGGCACCCGTGGTGTCAGCCTCCACGACCGGGGCACGGTCACGGCCGTCGGGCAGCGTGCGACGGTTCGACGGGGGCCGAACGAGCTACTCACTCCCATCCGGGACATCCGCCCCGGACGGGAGGGCCGAGGACGATTTCCTGGGCAGTGCGAGGGAGCAGGTCTCCCCCGGTGCGACGGTCACGGCCCGGTCAGGCAGTACCACGCGGATCGGTGACTCCTCGGACGCGGGGACGCTGATGCTCAGTTCGTCGCCCCGCAATTGGACGCCGACGCCCCAATGACCGTGGCAGTGAAGCGAGTAGCCGAAGGTGGAGAGTTCCGGGAGCGGAGCCGGGTCCAGCCGCAGGGCGCCGTCGCGGGTCTCCAGTCCGGTCAGCCCTCGCTGTACGAGGTCGAGGGTGCCCGCCATGGCGCCCAGGTGAATGCCCTCCCCGGTCGTGCCGCCCTGTACGTCCGCCACGTCGCCTTCCAGGGCCTCCCGCACGAACCGCCAGGCGTCACCGCGTCGGGATCGGGCCAGTACCCAGCCGTGGACCAGCCCGCTGAGGGTGGAGCCGTGGCTGGTGCGGCGCAGGTAGTAGTCGACCGTCTCTCGCCAGATGTCGTCGTCCAGGTGGTAGCCGAGCCGTTCGAACAGGTCGGCGAGTTCCGCGGGTGGGAACAGGTACCCGAGCATGAGGACGTCGGCCTGTTTGGAGGCCCGGTAGCGGTTGACGGTGTCGCCTTCGGCTTCCAGGATCCGGTCCAGCCGCCGGGTGTCCCCGTAACCCTCTTGGTAGCGCCGCCAGTCCAGTTCGGCCAGGTTCTCGTAGCCGGCGAACTGGCTGATGACGCCGTGGTGGAACGGCACCTTCAGCCGTCGCGAGACGTCCTCCCAGCGTCGTAGCTCCTCGCCGTCGATCCCGTCCCTCTCGAACAGGTCCCGCCGCCGCCATTCCGGCAGGCTCCCGGCAAGGTCCAGAGCGCGGGCAAGGACCCAGGCGGCGGTGACGTTGGTGTAGGCGTTGTCGTCCAGGCCGGGCTGGGCGGCGTCCGGGTAGCTGTCGTGGTACTCGTCGGGGCCCATCACGCCGCGGATGGAGTAGCGGTCGGCTCCCGGGTCCCAGGCCGCGCTGTCGCTCCAGAAGCGGGCGATCTGGAGCAGCATCTCCGCGCCCTTGGTCTGCCGGAACTCGGTATCGCCGGTCGCCTCGCAGTACTGCCACACGTTGTAGGCGACGGCGGACCCGACGTGGCGCTGGAGCCGGGAGTGATCCGGCAGCCAGCGGCCCGACCGCGGGTTCAGGTGAAGGGTCTGGGCCTCCTCCCGGCCGTCGCTGCCGCTCTGCCAGGGGTACATGGCACCCGCCCGGCCCAATTGGGCCGCGGCGCGGCACGCCTGCGGCAGCCTGCGGTGGCGGTAGGACAGCAGCGCGCGGGAGACCTCCGGGAGGTGCAGGTTCAGATACGGCAGGACGAACAGCTCGTCCCAGAAGACGTGGCCGCGGTACGCCTCGCCGTGCAGCCCGCGCGCGGGGACGCCGGCGTCGAGTTCGGCGGTGTGCGGGGAGAGCGTCTGCAGGACGTGGAACAGGTGCAGGCGCAGGATACGGCCCGCCTCCCCCGGCACCCGGACCTCCGCCCGGCGCCACAGCCTGGCCCACGCGGCGGTGTGCGAGGCGAGGAGCGTGGGGAAGTCCCGCGCCGCGGCCACGCGGTCGAGTGCCGCCCCGAGCGGATCGCTGATGGCCGGGTCGCGGGTGCAGTGCACCGCCACGGTCTTCTCCACGACCGCCGGCCAGTCCGGCCCGATCGGCAGGACGAGCTGGTGGGTGACGTGCCGCCGGGCCGGGTGGAGATGTGCGGAGACCGGGGACGCTCCCCCAGGGCCTCCGGCCGGGGAGCTGCCCCCGGGGACCCGCGTGCGGGCGGCCATGGCGACGCCTATGTCGGAGGTGCTGGTGCGGCACCGCAGCCAGGTCGTGTCCGGCTCCGCGACGCCAGTCTGCCGTCGCGTCAGGTGGCTGCGGTTCAGGGCCCGGTACCGGTGCACGTTGCCGTTGATCACCTCGCCGTCGAGGCCGGACTCCACCTCGACCTCGCCCGACCACTCGACGGGGGTGATGACGGTCCGCAGCGCGCCCAAGTGCGGGTCCTCCATGTGGACCAGCCGGCACTGCTCCACATCGACCGGCCCCGCCACCCGGTCCCGGAACCGGAGGTGCCGGGTGAGGGTGCCCGCACGCAGGTCGAGAGTCTGCTCGTACCGGATCAGGTCGGCGCGATCCGGGGTGAACCAGGGCCCGGTCCCGCCGTCCGGGGAGCGCGTGCGGAAGCGCAGGCCGAGCCAGTTCGGCAGGTTGACCATGTCCTCGTTCTCCACCTGCCGGCCCGCCACGGTCGAGGTGAGGCGGTTGTAGCAGCCGGCGAGGTAGGTCGCCGGATAGTGCACCAGCCCGGCCGAGCACTCGGCGACAGCGCCCCGGGTGGCGAAGTAGCCGTTGCCCAGCGTGCACAGGGATTCACGCAGCCGCTCCTGGCCGGGGTCGTAGCCCTCGTACCTCCAGTGCCAGCCGTCCTCGTAGCCACCGCTCGTCTCCGGCATGCGGCACTCACGTCCGCTGGGCGACGACCGCGACGGGGCAGTCGGCATGGTGCAGGAGGACGTTGTCGACCCGTCCGAGTTGGAGCCCGAGGTGACCGTGTCGCCGTCTGGCACCGACGACCAGCAGGTCGGCGCCGGCCGACGCGTCCAGGAGGACCTTGTGCGCGGGCCCCTCGATGACGTGGCGGCGCAGTTCCACCTGGCGGTGAGCTGCTTCGGCCGCGCGCAGGGCCTCGGTCAAGGCGGCCGAGGCGGCTTCCTCGTGGGCCTGCCCGGACTCGTCGACGATCAGCGGCTCTCCGGGCCGGTGATCGGCGGGATGCCGCCAGGCGCGTACGGCGTCGAGGGCGCAGCCGCGGACCTCGGCCTCGCGGAAGGCGAAGCGCACGGCCGCCGAATCCTCGTCGGGATCGCCGACACCGAGAACCACCCTCCCCCGGACTCCACCCGGGAGCTGCCCTCGGGCCTCGCCCCGTCGGTTCTGTTCCGACCCGCGCACCACAACGACGGGGCAGACGGCACGGGCCGCCACGGAGAGTCCCACCGAGCCCAGGAGCAGCCCGGCGATGCCGCCCCGCCCTCGGGCGCCGGTGACGAGCGCGAACGCGGTATGTCCCGCGTGCAGGAGTGCGCTGACGGGGTCCTCGGGCAGGATGTCGGCCGAGACCCGCACCTGGGGGGCGCGGCTCCGGGCGCGCTCCGCGGAGGCGGCCGCGATGTGCTCGGCCATCACCTGTTCGCTGGGCCGGTCGGTGGCGAAGGAGGGGCGGACTCCCTCGTACCGCTCCCACAGCGAAGCGTGGATCACGCGCAGCGGCAGCCGGTGGCGGACCGCCTCATCCGTCGCCCAGTCCAGTGCGTGCAGGCTGGAGTCCGATCCGTCGACACCGACGACCAGGGGCCGCTCCATCGTCCCACCGCCTTTCCGTGGCGTATCCAGGGCCGGGTACCCGTGACAGTGCCCCTCTACCACCCTGTGCTGCCGCGTGTGGCGTCCGCGGCGGCCGCGCGTATCTTCGAAGGAGGCGGCCCTTCCCAGACGGCAAGGCGCGCCGGTCGAGCTGGTCGTACGGCTCGTCCAGGCCGTGGAGGGCGTCGTGGACGTGGACTCTCGGCTGACGCACGCACCACTGTCCGAGGGCTTCGGAACGGCAGTGGCCTCGCGAAGGGAACGGAGATGCACCACCGCACGGTCGGCGAGCTCATGACCCGGGCGGTCGTCCGGGCCCGGCCCCAGATGTCCTTCAAGGAAGTCGCCCGGCTGCTCGCCGAGAACAACGTCACCGCGGTACCCGTCGTGGACGACCTGGACCGTCCGGTGGGAGTGATCTCCGAAGCCGACCTGCTGCGCAAGGCGGCGGATCAGCCGGACACCTCCGGGCGGGTGCCGATCCCGCACCTCGAGGCGTGGGAGCGGGCGCAGGCGGAGGGCGCCCGGGCGGAGGAGATCATGTCGGCTCCGGCCGTGTGCGCGCGTCCGGAGTGGACCGTGGTGGAGGCGGCACGGCTGATGGAGGTTCAGAACGTCAAGCGGCTGCCCGTGGTGGACGAGGCCGACCGGCTGCTGGGCATCGTCAGCCGCGCTGATCTGCTGCGGGTCTTCCTGCGCAGGGACGACGCCATCCGTGAGGAGATCGAGGGCGACCTGCTGCGGCACACCATGCGGCTGGCGCCTTCGGAGGTGACCGTGGAGGTGAAGGACGGTGAGGTCACGCTGGGTGGATCGGTCGACGTCAGGAGTCTGATCCCAGTCATCGTCCAGCTGTGCCGGAGGGTCGACGGGGTGGTGTCCGTCAGGGACTACATCGCTTACGCGAGGGACGACAGGTAGGTCCTCCGCGCAGGCTCAACCCGGCAACCGCCGGGACCAGACGGGCTCCAGCTCGTCCCACTCCTTCTCCCACTGCGCGTACCGGCGGCGGTCCAGCGCCCACCGCATGGCCGCCCGCGCCCCCCATACCGCCGTGGCGCCGACCGCCGCGGTCATGGCTCCGGCCATCCAGCCGGTCGACACGGCCGACGTGGCTGCCAGCGGCTCCTCGGTGAGCCTCCCGGACCGGTCGACCCAGATGCGCACGGCCTCGCCCTTCTCGGTGCCCGGCACCACCTCGGCCACACCCGTGCGGCGCGCGCCGCCAGGCTCGGTCCACCGCACCTGTGCCCGTCGCAGATCCTCTCCGGAGCTGCCGGCGGCAGCGCCGCGGGTGTCCTCGGTCAGGCGCGCGGTGACCTGGTGCCGCTCCGCCGCTTGGGAGCGCGCGGTGTGCAGTTGGGAGGTGTAGGCGGCCGACCCCGCGACGAACGCGAGGACCGGCACGACAAGCAGGAGCAGCGCCATCGACAGTCTGTTGAGCCACAGCTGGACGACGTCGGACGACCGCCTCGGATCGGCTCGCGGGTTCAGTGGAGCTGGCGTCTTCATGGTCGGCCTCCCAGAAGATCCGACTCGATCCCGCACCCACCGTCGAACGCCGGGGCCGGCACGGTCACTGGGCCGAAGGTCCCTATGGCACGGCCCACCGGTCCGGTCATATCTGCGGGACGACGGCGATCGGGCACGGTGCGTGGTGCAGGACAGCATGGTTGACCAGGCCCAGCTGGAGACCGAAGTGACCGACTCGCCGACGGGCGCCCACCACGAGCAGATCAGCCGTGGCCGATGCCTCCAGCAGCGCCTGCCGCGCCGTCCCGTCGGTCACCCTGCACTCCAATGCCACCTGGGGGTATCGCCGCGCCGGGCCGCGCAGGGCGTCGTCGAGGACCGCGGCGGGCGGGCGGCGGGGGTCGAGTCCGTATCCGGACAGGGAGAGCTGGGGGACGGCGTTCATGACCGGCTCACGGCCGGCGTGGACCGCCACCAGGGCGCTGCGGCGGACATGGGCCTCTCGGTAGGCGAAATCCGCCGCGGTGCCGCTGCCTTCCCCGTCCTCGATGCCCACGACGACGGTTCGGAAGCGGCCGCCGCGGTGCAGCGGTCCGCCGCGTACCACGACCACCGGGCAGTCGGCACGCCCGGCGACGGCCAGGCTCACCGAGCCGAGCAGCAGCCCCGCGAGATTTCCGAGCCCCCGCGATCCGAGGACGACGGCGAACGCGTTGCGGCCCTGCTCAGCCAGGGCGGTGGCGGGGTCCTCGCCGCGTACGACGTCCGGGACCACCGTCACCGACGGAGCACGGCTTTGTGCCCGGGCCGCGACGAAAGCGATCATCCGTTCCCCGGCGGTGTCATCCGGGGCCGCGACATGGACCAGGCGCAATGGCACCGCGTGACGGCCGGCCTCCTCAGCGGCCCAGTCCACGGCCTGCAGGCTTGCTTCCGACCCGTCGACACCGACGATCAGGGGCATGGACACGGCTCGCGCCTCCTTGCCTCCGCTCTTCCTCTGCCATCAAATTATTCCGGATATATGACCGGATAGGACCGGATTGCCTATTTACGGGTACCTCTGTAGGTAGTCGGCTCCCTGATGCCACGGAGGCCATAGCCATGGAGGATGTCGTCACCGTAGGTCTCGACGGCTCGGCCGAGAGCCTGGCCGCCGCCCGCTGGGCAGCGCGGGAGGCCGAACGTCGCCACCTCACCCTGCGGCTGCTGCACGCCTGGATCCTGCTGGCCGCCGAACCACCAGACGTCCCTTCGGAGAGAGACCAGAACTACTGGGCGGAACGGATCGTGCACGATGCGGCGAAGGAGCTGCACCAGCGCCACCCCGATCTGCCCATCGTCGAGGAACTGGCCGCCGAGGAAGCCCCGCGAGCCCTGCTCAACGCCGCCTCGCGCTCCCACTTGCTCGTCCTGGGATCACGCGGCCTCAGGACCCTCGAGAGCTTCTTCCTGGGGGACACCAGCCTCTACGTCACAGCCCGCGCCGACCAGCCCGTCGTCCTGGTCCGCGCGGAACAGGGGGCAGCGGCGGAAGGCGGGGAAGCCGGAGCCGCCACGGCGCGGGCCCCGGTGGTGGTCGGGCTGAGCCTGCACGGCCCCTGCGACCGCCTCCTGGAGTTCGCCTTCGTCAGCGCCGCCGGACGCGAGGCCCCGCTCCATGCCGTCTACGGCACAAACCTGCCAGTCACCGCCTACGCGCCCTGGGGCGTGGACCCCGAGGTTGCTCATGAGTTCCGGGAACGGTCCCGGAAGCAGCTGGTCGAGGCCCTGCGCCCGTGGCGGGACCGGTTCTCCTCGGTGGAGGTGACCGAGTCCGTCCGCCTGGAGAGCCCCGCACGCGCCCTGCTGCGGGCCGCCGGAGAAGCCCGGCTGCTGGCCATCGGACGGCGGCTGCACCGCCCGCCGGCGGCGCCTCACCTCGGACCCGTCGCCCATGCGGCGGTCCACCACGCCGTGTGCCCGGTCGCCGTTGTGCCGCACGAATGAACCCAATGGCCGGGCCACCGGCGGAGAGGGCGGCGAGGAAGGGAACGCCATGTGGGAGCAGATCCGCAAGGACCGGGCACCGCGCGTCGCGCCGAACCTCGCGGACTACGACCGGGCACGGGCGGAGTTCTCCTGGGCCAAGGCGCGGGCCGCGCTGTCCGGGCTGCCCGGCGGCGGGCTGAACATCGCGTACGAGGCCGTCGACCGCCACGCGGCCTCGGACCGGGCCGAGAAGGTCGCACTGGCCTGCATCGCCCGGGACGACTCCGTCACCACCGTCAACTACGCCCGACTCGCCCGGCTGACCGCGCGCTTCGGAGGCGTCCTGCGCTCCCTCGGCATCGGTCGGGGAGACCGGGTGTTCACTCTCCTCGGCCGCTGCCCGGAGCTCTACACCACGGTGCTGGGAACGCTGAAGAACACCAGCGTGCTCTGCCCGCTGTTCTCCGCCTTCGGCCCGGACCCGGTCGAGCAGCGGCTCCGGCTCGGCGACGCGCGCGTCCTGGTGACCACAGCCGACCTGTACCGACGGAAGGTCGCGGACCGCCGGGCGTCCCTTCCCTGCCTTGAGCACGTACTCATCGTGGGGCCGGGGGCCGATGAACTTCCCGGCACCGCATCCTTCGACGCGCTGCTGGCCGACGCCCCGGAGACGTACGCCATCCCGCCGACCAGGCCGGAGGACCTGGCCCTGCTGCACTTCACCAGCGGCACCACCGGAGCCCCCAAGGGAGCGCTCCACGTGCACGACGCGGTCGTGGCCCATCACGCCACGGCCGCGTCCGCACTCGATCTCCACCCCGAGGACGTCTACTGGTGCACCGCCGACCCGGGCTGGGTCACCGGCATGTCCTACGGCGTCATCGCGCCGCTCGTCCACGGCGTGACGCTGGTAGTCGACGAGGGCGACTACGACGCCCGGCGCTGGTACCGGATCCTCGCCGAGCAGCGGGTGAGCGTCTGGTACACCGCGCCGACGGCGGTAAGGATGCTGATGCGAGCCACCCCACGGCAGGGACCGCACGACCTGCCGGCCGCCTATGACCTGTCCGCGCTGCGCTTCATCGCCTCCGTCGGCGAACCGCTCAACCCCGAGGCCGTGGTGTGGGGCCGGGATGTGCTGGGGCTACCCATCCACGACAATTGGTGGCAGACGGAGACCGGCTGCATCATGATCGCGAACTTCGCCGCCTGTGAGATCCGGCCCGGCTCGATGGGCCGGCCGCTGCCGGGTGTCGACGCGGCGGTGCTGGAGCGCGGAGAAGACGGCCGGGCCCGGGTCAAGAACGGCCGGGTGAACGTGCTGGAGGAGCCGGGCGTCGAGGGCGAGCTGGCGCTGCGGCCGGGATGGCCGTCGATGTTCCGCGGCTATCTGCACGCGCCGGACCGGTACGAGGCGGCGTTCGCCGATGGCTGGTATCTGACGGGTGACCTGGTCAGACGGGACGCGGACGGCTGGTTCTGGTTCGTCGGGCGGGCCGATGACGTGATCAAGTCCGCCGGCCACCTGATCGGGCCGTTCGAGGTGGAGAGCGCGCTGATGGAGCATCCGGCGGTCGCCGAGGCAGGCGTGATCGGGCGCCCGGATCCGGTCGCGGGGAACATCGTCAAGGCGTTCGTATCACTGCGGCCCGGCGTCGAACCGACGGCGGCCGTGGAGCGTGAGCTGCTGGCATTCGCGCGGCGCAGGCTCGGCCCCGCCGTCGCGCCCCGGGAGATCGTTTTCGACCAGAACCTGCCCAAGACGCGCAGCGGCAAGGTCATGCGGCGCCTGCTGCGCGCTCGTGAGCTGGGTCTGCCCACCGGCGACCTGTCCACCCTGGAGAGGCCGGCGCAGGAGGAATCGGCATGACTCCCGCACGCGGTACCCGTACGAGCGCGGCTCCGAGGACGGCACGGGCCCCGAAGGCGGTTGCCGGCCGCGACGGCGCCACGCACCGGGAGGACCTGCTGCTGTCGATGCTCCGTATCCGCCGGTTCGAGGAGCGCTGTGTCGAGCTGTACAGCGCGGCGGTCATCCGTGGCTTCGTCCATCTCTACATCGGTGAGGAGGCCGTGGCCGTCGGCGTCAACGAGGCGCTCGCGCCGCAGGACGCGGTGGTCTCCACCTACCGCGAGCACGGCCACGCCCTCGCCCGCGGCATCTCCGCCGCGGCCGTCATGGCGGAGATGTACGGCAAGTCCACCGGATGCAGCGGTGGGCGCGGCGGCTCCATGCACCTGTTCGACGCAAGCCGGCGCTTCTACGGCGGCAACGCGATCGTCGCCGGCGGGCTGCCGCTGGCCGCCGGGCTGGCCCTGGCCGACCGGATGCGCGGGGAGTCCCGCGTCACCTGCTGCTTCTTCGGAGACGGGGCGTTCGCCGAGGGCGAGTTCCACGAGACGGCGAACCTCGCCGCCCTGTGGCACCTGCCGCTCCTGCTCGTCTGCGAGAACAATCTGTACGCCATGGGGACCGCGCTGGCCCGGCACCAGGCCCAGACCGATCTCGCGCTGCGCGCCTCGTCCTACGGGCTGGCAGCCTGGCCGGTGGACGGCATGGACGTGGAGGCGGTGGAGAGTGCCGCCCGCCGGGCCACAGAGAACATCAGGCATGGCGCCGGCCCGCACTTCCTCGAAGCGCGCACCTACCGCTTCCGGGCCCATTCGATGTACGACCCCGACCGCTACCGCGAGAAGACGGAGATCGAACGGTGGAAGGCCAGGGACCCGATCTCGCGACTCAGGGAGCGAATGAGCGCGGACGGCGCGCTGACACCCGAGGAATCCGACCGGATCCAGCGGCGGGTGGACGAGGAGATCGACGCCGCGGTCAAGGCGGCCGAGCAGGCGCCGGAGGAACCCGTCGAGGGTCTGCTGCGGCACGTCACGAGCGCTGCCCCGGAGGGGACATGACGGCGCGGACCAGCCTGCCGGAGAAGCGGCGTACGACGTATCGCGAGGCGATGCGGGAAGCGATCCGCGAGGCGCTGGGCGCCGACGAGCGCGTCTTCCTGATGGGTGAGGATGTGGGGCACTACGGCGGGTGCTTCGGCGTCAGCCTCGGTCTGCTGGAGGAATTCGGCCCGGAGCGGGTCCGGGACACCCCGCTGTCGGAGTCCGCGTTCGTCGGTGCGGGCATCGGGGCCGCCCTGTCCGGGATGCGGCCGATCGTGGAGATCATGACGGTCAACTTCAGCCTCCTCGCCCTCGACCAGATCCTCAACAACGCGGCCACCCTGCTGCACATGTCGGGCGGCCAGCTGCCCGTCCCGCTGGTGATCCGCATGACCACGGGCGCCGGCCGCCAGCTCGCGGCGCAGCACTCGCACAGCCTCGAAGGCTGGTACGCGCACATCCCCGGCATCCGGGTCGTCGCCCCGGCGACGGTCGAGGACGCACGGCACATGCTCGCCCCAGCGCTGGCCGACCCCGACCCGGTCCTGATCTTCGAGCACGGCAGCCTCTACAACGCCGAAGGCGAACTGGTGTCCCACAGCGAACCGGTGGACCTCGACCACGCCGAGGTCCGCAGGCCGGGGATGGACGTCTCCCTGATCACCTACGGTGGTTCGCTGCCGAAGGCGCTGGCGGCGGCGGACCAGTTGAGCGGGGAGGGCATCGAGGCGGAGGTGATCGACCTGCGGACGCTGCGGCCGCTCGATGAGCCGACGATCGCCGCCTCCGTCGCCCGTACCCATCGCGCGGTCGTCATCGACGAGGGCTGGCGCACCGGCAGTCTGGCCGCCGAGGTCTCGGCCCGGATCGCGGAGGGCTCCTTCTACGAGCTGGACGCGCCGGTCGAGCGCGTGTGCAGCGCGGAAGTGCCCATCCCCTACGCCCGCCGCCTGGAGGAGGCCGCCCTGCCGCAGACCGCCGGCATCGTCGCCGCCGCGCACCGGACGGTGGACTGACCATGGCCGAGTTCACGATGCCCTCGCTGGGCGCGGACATGGACGAGGGGACGCTGCTGGAATGGCTGGTCCGGACTGGTGACAAGGTCCGCAGAGGGGACGTGGTCGCGGTCGTGGAGACGGCGAAGTCCACCATCGAGGTGGAGTGCTTCGCCACGGGGACGGTGGCGCGGCTCCTGGTCGAGCCGGGTACGACGGTCCCGGTCGGCACCCCGCTGGCGGAGATCCAAACGGCGGCCGAGGAACCCAGCGAGATCCCCGCGGCATCGCTCGCGGAGGCCCGGGCGCCTGCCGGCCCCGCCGCTTCTGCCGAGCGCGCCCGAGCGCATGCCGAAGCGGGTCCGCTGGTCCGGCACCTCGCGGAGCGCCGTGGCGTGGACCTGGAGAGACTGCGCGGCTCCGGGCCCGGAGGCAGGGTCGTCCGCGCCGACATCGAACGGCCCGCGGCCGCTGGTGGCGAGCGACGCCGGGCGCGCGTCACCCCGTACGCCCGGCGGCTCGCCGCCGAGATGGGTGTCGAGCTCACCGGCGTGCGCGGGACCGGCGGGGACGGCGCCATCCGCGCCGCCGACGTGCGCGGCGCGGCGGAGGCCACGACGGCCGGGGCCGGGACGGAGAAGGCACGGGCGCCCCGGGCAGCTCCCGAGGAGGACCGCGCGGCAGGGATGCGCCGGGCGATCGCCGGTCTGATGAGCCGCGCCAACCGCGAGATCCCGCACTACTACCTGTCCACCCCGGTCGACATGGCTGCGGCGATGGACTGGCTCCACGACCACAACCGCCGCCACCCGGTGGGCGAGCGCCTGCTCCCGGCGTCCCTCTTGCTGAAGGCGGCGGCCCGCGCCGCCCGGGAGGTTCCCCAGCTCAACGGCTTCTGGGTGGACGACCGCTTCACCCCGGGTGACGGGGTGCACCTGGGCGTCGCCGTCTCGCTGCGCGGCGGCGGGCTCATCGTCCCGACCGTGCGGGACGCGGACGCCTTGGCGCTCCCGGAGCTGATGGCCCGGCTCAAGGACCTGGTGACCCGGGCCCGCGGCGGCAGGCTCCGCGGTTCCGAGGTCGCCGCGGCCACGATCACCGTCACCAACCTCGGCGACCAGGGCGTGGAGACGGTGCTGGGCGTGATCTATCCCCCGCAGGTGGCACTGGTGGGCTTCGGAAAGGTCGTCGAGCGCCCGTGCGCGGTCAGCGGCCTCATCGGGGTACGGCCCCAGGTCACCGCGACTCTCTCCGCCGACCATCGGGCGACCGACGGTGCCGTGGGAGCACGCTATCTGACGGCCGTGGATCGCCTGCTCCAGCATCCGGAGGAGCTATGAACCGTGCCGAAGCGCTGGACGCGGTGAAGGAATCCCTCGCCGAGGTCGTGCCAGGCGCGGACCTCGCGGCACTGGGGCCGGACGAGATGTTCCGGGACGCCCTGGAACTCGACTCGCTGGACTTCCTGCGCTTCATCGAGGTCCTCGGCGAACGCACCGGAATCCGTGTCGACGACGAGGACACCCCCCGCCTCACCACCCTGTCGGGCTCCGCGGACTTCCTCGTCGCCCGCACGCGGTGACCATCGGGAATCCTCCGCGGACGCCCGGCGTTGTCAAGGGTGACAGGCTGGACTCACGGCATCGATACTCGCTCCACCGCCGGTGATTCTCGTGTATGGCCAAACCTTCGGCCCGAACCCCTTCACCCCTTCCTGGAACATCCCCAGAGCAGTCAGGCCGCCCACCTCACGTGTGCGGAAGATCGTCCGGCGGACCGTCGTCATGGTGCTCGTGGGCGCCCTCAGCTACGCCGTGTTCTGGCTGGTGGCGTTCCTCGGCATCCTCGGCGCGCACGCGTGGGCCGCGTCCCACACCGTCGGCGCCTCGGGGCTGACGATCGCCGGCATCAGTCACGTCAAGCAGGTCGACAGCCGCTTGTGGCGCGGCTCCGCCCCCGGCGACCGGGGCTACCGCGCGCTCGCCGCCATGGGCGTGCGCACCGTCGTCGACCTGCGCGCCGAACACCTCTCGCCCCAGGAGCGCGCTCGTCCCGCGCAGGCCGGCCTCGCGCTCGTGTCCCTCCCCATCCGCGACGGGCAGACCCCCACGTCCGCCCAGGTGGACACCCTTCTGCGGACCGTGCGCGCCTCCGACGCCCCGGTCTTCGTGCACTGCGGCGCCGGTGTCGGCCGGACCGGCTCCATGACCGCCGCCTACCTCCTGCGCACCGGCGAGGCCACGACCGCGCAAGCCGCCAAGAGCACACTCGCCGTCGGTCCGCCGTCCATCGAGCAGATCTACTACGTCCTCACCCCGGACGACGGCCAGACCCGGCAACCGCCGCTCCTCGTGCAGATCGCCAGCCGCGTCCTCGACGCACCGCGGCGCATCGCCGCGTCCCTGTAACGGACCACCCGTGCGAAGGCGTGGGGCGCCGCGCCTCGATCTGACCGCCCCACAGCCCGACGCCGTCGCTCAGCAGATGCGGGGCAGTTGCTCGCCCAGCGGCAGGTCCACGACGCGCGTGCCGCCCAGAGGGGTCCGTACGACGACCATCCCCGGATGGTCGGCCACGCACTCGCCGATCACGGCCGCGCCCGCGCCGTGCGGGTGCGCCCGCATAGCCTCCAGGACGGGGTCCGCCTCCCGGCGGGGTACGAAGGCCACCAGTCGGCCCTCGTTGGCGACGTACAGCGGGTCGAGTCCGAGGAACCCGCAGGCACCGGCGACGGCGTCGGGGACCGGCAGGGCGCTCTCGGTCAGCACGACCCCGGTGCCGGAGGCGGTGGCGATCTCGTTCAGGGCGGCGGCGACACCGCCACGCGTGGGGTCGCGCAGCACGTGCAGGTCCAAGGTGACGGCCAGCATGGCGGCGACCAGGCCGTTCAGCGGTGCGGTGTCGCTGGCCACCTCGGCGCCGAACTCCAATCCGTCGCGGACGCTCAGGATGGCGATGCCGTGCAGGCCGATCGGTCCGCTGACGATGACGACGTCGCCCGGCACGGCCCGGCGCGGATGGATGTCCACACCGTCGGGGACCAGCCCGATGCCGGACGTGGTGAGGTAGACGCCGTCGCCGTGCCCGGCCTCCACCACCTTGGTGTCGCCCGCGGCGATCTGGACACCGGCGGCGGAGGCGGCGGCACCGACAGCCCGCGCCACCTCGTCCACGACGGACAGTTCGACGCCTTCCTCCAGGATGGCGGCGCAGGAGAGGTAGGCGGGGCGGGCGCCGCTCATCGCCAGGTCGTTGACGGTGCCGTTGACGGCCAGGTCCCCGATGCTGCCGCCGGGGAAGAACAGCGGCCGCACCACGAAGGAATCGGTGGAGAAGGCCAGCCGCTGTGTTCCCAGGGAGAGGGTGGCCGAGTCCGCCAGGCCCGCCAGGATCTCGTTGCCGTACGCGGGGGTGAAGAGCCGCCCGACCAGCTCGGCCGTCAGGGCTCCGCCTCCACCGTGCCCCATGAGGACGACCTGCTCGTCGCGCAGCGGCGCCGGGCAGGTCCAGGCCGCCGGGTCCAGGGGCGCTGTCGTGTCAGCCAACGGTGCTCGTCTCCTCGGTCGGCGCGGGCGGCACGGTCGGCACCGGCGGCTCGGCCGGAGCGGCCGCGGATGGCGCGGACAGCCTCCGGTAGAGGTAGTACGCGGCGCACGCGCCCTCGCTGGAGACCATCGTGGCTCCCAGCGGCGTCCGCGGTGTGCAGGCGGTGCCGAACGCCTGGCACTCGTCGGGCTTGAGCAGGCCCTGGAGGACCTCGCCGCTGCGGCATGCGGGCGACTCGCGGGTGGTGAGGCCGGTGACCTCGAAGCGGTGCTCGGCGTCGAAGTCCCGATAGGCGCCGGCCAGCCGCCAGCCGCTGGCGGGGATCGTGCCGATGCCGCGCCAGGAGCGGTCGGTGACCTCGAAGACCTCCTCGATCATGCGCCGGGCCGCGGGGTTGCCACCGGCGCGCACGGCCCGCGGGTAGGCGTTCTCGACCCGGTGCTCACCGCGTTCCAGTTGACGGACCGTGCGGCGGACGCCCTCCAGGATGTCCAGGGGTTCGAACCCGGTCACCACGATGGGGACGCGGTACCGCTCCGAGAGGGCGGGGTACTCGGCCGTACCCATCACGCTGCATACGTGGCCCGCCGCCAGGAACGCCTGTACCCGGCAGGCGGGCGAGTCCATGATCGCCTCGATGGCGGGCGGGACGCGCACGTGCGAGACCAGCATGCTGAAGTTGCCGATGCCCAGGCGGCGTGCCTGGTGCACCGTCATCGCGTTGGCGGGGGCGGTGGTCTCGAAGCCGATACCGAAGAAGACGACCTGCCGGTCCGGTTCGCGGCGGGCGATCCGCAGCGCGTCGAGCGGGGAGTACACCACGCGCACGTCACCGCCCCGGCTGCGGACGCCGAACAGGTCGCGGTCGGTGCCGGGCACCCGCAGCATGTCTCCGAAGGAGCAGAAGACGACACCCGGCCGGGAGGCGATTTCCAGGGCCTTGTCGATCATCTCCAGCGGGGTGACGCACACCGGGCAGCCGGGGCCGTGGATCAGCTCGATGGCCTCCGGCAGGAGCTGGTCCAGGCCGTGGCGGATGATCGAGTGGGTCTGGCCGCCGCAGACCTCCATCATCGCCCAGGGCCGGGTCACGGTGGCGTGGATGTCGTCGAGCAGCCCACGGGCCAACTCGGGGTCGTGGAACTCCTGGATGTACTTCACGCGGGGCCTTCCTCCCTCGCCGCGGGGCCTGGGCGGGACAGGCCCGCCTCCCGTGCCGCCCGCTCCCACGCGTCGCCGAACTCCTCCTCCACCAGACCGAGCTCCGCGAAGAGCCGGAGGGAGGCGCGGGCCGACTCCTCGTCCAGCCGCTGCAGGGCGAAGCCGACGTGCACGATGACGTACTCGCCGGCCCGCGCCTCGGGGACGTAGTCCAGGCACACGTCCTTGACCACGCCGCCGAAGTCGACCCGCGCCATGCGCGAGCCGTCGCGGTCCTCGGTGCTCACGACGCGGCCGGGCACGGCGAGGCACATGGCGTTCTCCGATCGTCGCTGGCTTCTGTGTGTGCGGCCACCACGAGCTGGCCCAGGGCGAGACCGCCATCGCCGGGCGGCACCTGACGGTGGCGCAGGACGGTGAAGCCGACGGCCGTCAGCCGGGCCGCGCACCCCTCGTCCAGCAGCGCGTTGGCGAAGACCCCGCCGGTGAGCGCCACCGTGCGGACCCCGGTGTCCCGTCCCAGCCGGGCGCAGATCTCGGCGACGGCGGCGGCGACCGCCCGGTGGAAGCGGGCCGCGATCAGCCCCGCGGGCGTCCCGCGCCGCAGGTCGGCGACGATCGCGCGCACCACGGGTACGGGGTCGAGCAGGGCGGCCGCCGACCCGCCGGATTCCTCCGCCGGCCGGATGGCGAAGCGGTACCCGTCCGGCCGGTCGGCCCACGCCAGAGCCGCCGCGGCCTCCAACTCGACCGCGGCCTGCGCCTCGTACTCCGCTCGGTGGCAGAGCCCCGCCAGCGAGGAGACCGCGTCGAACAGCCGCCCCATGCTGGAGGTCGGCACACAGGCCACCCTCTGCTCCAACTGACGCTCCAGCAAGCGGAGTTCCGTCGCCGAACATGCGGTCACGCAGGGCAGTTCCGGATCCCAGGGCAGGTCCGCCGCACGCAGCCACGCCAGGGCCGTCCGGCAGGGGTTGGCCACGGCCGCGTCGCCGCCGGGCAGCGGGAGGTACGCCAGGTGGGCCAGGCGCCGGTAGCCGTCGTAGTCGGCGAGGAGCACCTCGCCGCCCCAGATGGCGGCGTCGTCGCCGTACCCGGTGCCGTCGAAGGCGACGCCGATGACGGGCGTGGTGCCGTCGAGGCCGGCTTCGGCCATGACGGAGGCGACGTGCGCGTGGTGGTGCTGCACCAGCCGCAGCGGCCGGCCGGCGGCGTGGCGGCGGGCCCAGCGCGCCGAGTGGTAGCCGGGGTGCCGGTCGGCGGCGAGCAGCCCGGGGGTGACGCCGGTCAGCGCGCGCAGCCGCCGCTCGCCGTGTTCGAAGGCCCGTACGGCGACCAGGCCACCCATGTCGCCGATGTGCGGGGAGAGCCAGGCGCGGCGTTCGGCACCCAGGCACAGGGTGTTCTTGAGGTCGCCGCCGACGGCGAGTGCGGGGCGGACGGTGACCGGCAGGGCGATCGAGCGGGGGACGTAGCCGCGCGAGCGGCGCAGGACCTGCTCGCCGCCGTCGGCCGTCACCCGGACGACGGAGTCGTCGCAGGGGCTCTCGATGACGCGGTCGTGCGTCAGCCAGGCGTCGGCGATGCCGCCCAGCCGGCTCAGGGCGTCGCGGTCGTCGGTGACGATCGGTTCGCCGGAGCGGTTGCCGCTGGTCATCACGAGGATCCGGGGCCCGGCCGGGTCGCCGGGCAGCCCGAACAGCAGGTGGTGCAGCGGGGTGTAGGGCAGCAGGACGCCGATGTACGGGCTGCCGTGGCAGACGCCGGGAGCGAGTGAGGGCACCGCGCCGGGGAGATGGGGGCGCAGCAGGACGATCGGGCGGTGCGGGCCGGTGAGCGCGGCGCGTTCGGCGGGGCTGAGGCGGGCGATGCGCTCGACGCCGGGCAGGTCGGCGCACATCACGGCGAAGGGCCGGGCCGCGCGTGCCTTGCGGGCTCGGAGGGTGGCGACCGCGTGCGGGTCGGTGGCGTCGCAGGCGAGGTGGTAGCCGCCGAGGCCCTTGACGGCGAGGATCGCGCCCTGGGCGAGGAGCCGCCTGGCCTCGACGAGGGCGTGCGGACCCTGGCGCCCGGGGACCGGCCGCCCGCTGCGTGTGGTGACGAGGGTGAGCTGCGGGCCGCAGGACGGGCAGGCGATGGGCTGGGCGTGGAAGCGGCGGTCGGCGGGGTCGGCGTACTCCCCGGCGCACTGTGGGCACATGGGGAACGCCGCCATGGTGGTGGCGGCGCGGTCGTACGGCAGGGCCGTGGCGATGGTGAAGCGGGGGCCGCAGTGGGTGCAGGTGATGAACGGGTGGCGATGGCGCCGGTCGGCGGGGTCGGCCAGTTCGCGCAGGCAGTCCTCGCAGGTGGCCGTGTCGGGCGGGAGGAGGGTACGGCTCTCGCCCGGTTCGGAGGGCCGGATGGTGAAGGTATCGACGCCCAGTGGAGCCATGTCCGTGGAGACGACCTCCGTGACGCGCGCGAGCGGGGGCGCGTCCTCCGCGGCCCTTCGGCAGAACTCCGCGACTCCGGCGGGGTCCCCCTCGACCTCGACGAAGACGCCGTCCGCGTCGTTGCCCACGAACCCCGAGAGGCCCAGCTCCCCGGCCAGCCGGTGCGCGAACGGCCGGAAGCCGACACCCTGGACGACGCCGCGCACGCTCACCCGGCGCCGGATCGCGGCACCCCGCGCCCGGCTGCCCGCCAGCGTGCCCGTCATGCGGTTGCGGCGAGGACTGGGGCGATCGGCGGTCGGTGCATGGACCACAACGGTAGGCACCGGCGTTGACGCGTCTTCACAGCCAGGGCCGTGGAGGAGCCGGTTTCCCCCGCCCGGCCCACCTCGGTGCCCTCGCGCGGCCCAACCCGTGCCCGGAGGCGGCGCGTCCGGGGCGGAGCTCGGTTGCCGCTGGGCGAGCATCGGGGGCCACACGGCCCGGGCGCACGGTGCGGCCCGGCGGCATCCGACCCGGGAGGCGCCATGACCGTCCTGCTCGTCGCGAGCGCCTTCAACAGCCTGACGCAGCGCGTCTTCGCCGAACTGTCGGACCGCGGGTACGCGGTGGCCGCGGCGACGGTGGCGGGCGGCCCTTCCGTACGGGAGGCGGTGCGGCGCCACGCGCCGGACCTGGTCGTCGCGCCGATGCTCACCACCGCGATCCCCGAAGACGTCTGGTCCGCCCTGCCCTGTCTGATCGTGCACCCGGGGCCGCCCGGCGACCGGGGCCCCTCGTCGCTGGACTGGGCCGTACAGGAAGGCGTCGGCGAGTGGGGGGTCACGGTGCTCCAGGCGGAGGCGGAGATGGACGCGGGCCCGGTGTGGGCGTCGGCCGCCTTCGCTGTGCCGCCGGTCGGCAAGAGCGACCTGTACCGCGGGGAGCTCTCCGACGCCGCGCTGGAGGCGGTACTGCTCGCCGTCGAGCGCTTCGCCTCGGGGGCGTACCGGCCCCGGCCGCAGGCGGCGGAGAGCGGCGGGGCGTACCGCTCACGGCCGTCCATGCGCCAGCCCGACCGGCGGATCGACTGGGCGGCGGAGCCGACGGAGGCGGTGCTGCGGCGGCTGCGGGCCGCCGACTCCCGCCCCGGCGTGCTGGACGACTTCCTGGGCGGTACGTGGTTCCTGCACGGCGGCCACCCGGAGGAACAGCTCTCCGGGCCTCCGGGCGAGGTGGTGGCGACGCGGAACGGGGCGATCTGCCGGGCCACCGTCGACGGCGCGGTGTGGATTCCGCGGCTGCGGCCCCGGCGCCGACCGGGCGGGCCGCGCACGTACCCGCTGCCGGCCACCGCGGTGCTCGCCGGGCGGCTGCGCGACGTGCCCGAGGTGCCGTGCGGCCCGTGGCAGACCGCCAAACTCCGCACCTGGTCGGACATCTCCTACGCCGAGGAGGGGGCCGTCGGCTTCCTGCGGTTCTCCTTCCCCGGCGGGGCGATGAGCACCGAGCAGTGCCGGCGGCTGCTGGCCGCCTATTCCTTCGCCTGTTCCCGGCCGACCGACGTGGTGGTGCTCGGCGGCGGCCGCGACCTGTTCTCCAACGGCATCCACCTGGGGGTCATCGACGCGGCGGACGATCCCGCCGCCGAGTCGTGGGCCAACCTTGAGGCCATGGACGACCTGGTGGAGGCCGTCCTGAGGACGACCGACCGGCTGGTCGTCGCGGCCCTCGGCGGCAACGCGGCCGCCGGCGGAGTGATGCTGGCGCTGGCCGCCGACGAGGTGTGGTGCCGGGGCGGAGCGGTGCTCAACCCGCACTACCGGCTGATGGGCCTGTACGGGTCGGAGTTCTGGACGTACACGCTGCCGCGCCGGGTGGGGGCGGGTGCCGCCGAGCGGCTGATGCGGGAGGCGCTGCCGGTGAGCGCGGAGCGCGCCCGGCGTCTTGGGCTGGTGGACCGCGTCGTGGACTGCGGCCCGCAGGACTTCGCCGCCGCCGTCAGTCGGGCGGCTGTCCGGCTCGCCTCGGGCGGCGGGCTGCGGACGCGCATCGGCGAGAAGAAGGCCGCCCGGGAGCGAGACGAGGCGGTCCGGCAGCTGAGCGCGTACCGGGCGGCCGAGCTGGCGCGGATGCGGCGAATCTTCTTCGATCCGCGCGCGCCGTACCACGCGCTGCGGTCGGCGTTCATGACGAAGTCGCCGACGGGCTCGGCACCCGGTCCGTCCGGGATCTGAGCACCGGGGCCGGGCGTCTCCGCTCAGGTCCGTTCGACCGTCAGGTCCAGGAAGTGGGTGGAGCAGGAGATGCAGGGGTCGTGGTTGCGGATGGCCCGCTCACACAGCGCCGTCAGCTCCGCGTCGGTCGGCTCCCCGGCGTCCAGGGCCGTCTGCGCCACCCGCCGCAGGTCCTCCTCGACCGCTCCCTGGTTCTGGGCGGTGGGCGGGACGAGCCGGGCGTCCACGATGGTGCCGTCGGCCCTCAGGGTGTAGGCGTGGTAGAGCAGGCCGCGCGGGGCCTCCGTGGCGCCGTGGCCGGTGGCCGCGCGCGGCTCCACCGGCACGCACGGTCGCGGCGGCGGCTCGTACTCCGCGATGATGCGCAGCGCTTCGTCCAGCGCGTAGACGACCTCGACGGCCCGTACGAGGACACTGCGGAACGGGTTGCGGCACAGCTCGCCGAGACCGGCCGCACCCGCGGCCTCGCGCGCGGCCGGGGAGAGCCGGCGGCCGCTGATCGCGTACCGGGCCAGGGCGCCGGTCAGATAGCGCCGGCCGTCGAGCCGGGCGTACAGGGCGGTGGAGGGCGGCAGCTGCTCCTCGGTCACATGCGTGGAGAAGTCGGCCAGAGGGAAGGTGCGTGCGGGGCCGCCGTCAGCGGGGAGCACCGTCGGGGTGCCGGCGTCGATGGCGTACGTGCCCGGCTCGGCGAGGGCGAACAGGTCCGCGTCCACGGCGGAGTCGGGGAAGTCGAAGCCGGAGACCCAGGCGACGGTCTCCCGCGCGTCGTCCACGGCGCGTCGCAGCCGCTCCGCCAGCGGCCGCAGCTCGGCTCGGGTGGGGACGCGGTGGAAGCCGCCGAGACGGACGTTGACCGGATGGATGGCGCGGCCGCCGAGTTGCTCCATGATCGCGTTGCCGGCCTGTTTGAGGCGCAGCCCGCGCTCGACGTGGCTCCGGTGGGTGCGGGCGAGGTCCACGGCGCTGTCCCGACCGAGGAAGTCCGGGGCGTGCAGCAGGTAGATGTGCAGGGTGTGGCTTTCGATCCACTCGCCGCAGTACAGCAGGCGGCGCAGGGCGGCCAGTTGGCCGTCGACCGCGACGCCGCAGGCGTTCTCGATGGCGCGGCAGGCGCTCATCTGGTAGGCGACCGGGCAGATTCCGCAGACCCGGGAGGTGATGTCGGGCGGCTCGGTGTGGGCGCGGCCACGCAGGAACGCCTCGAAGAAGCGGGGTGGTTCGTAGATCTGCAGCCGGGCCTCGGACACCTGTCCACGGTGGACGCGCAGGTGCAGCGCGCCCTCGCCCTCCACCCGGGAAAGCGAGCCGACGTGCAGGACGCGGGAGCCTCGGTGGGTCACGACGGGTTCTCCTCTTCCGCGAGATGCGCCAGTTCCGGGGAGCGCTTCTCCTCGTCCGCGAAGTGGGCGGCGTTGAAGGTCCGCAGGAAGCGCTGGACGTCCCGGTGGTCCATGCCGTCGCGGTGCAGCAGCGGGATGAGCGCGGGCAGGTTGGTCGACCCCGACGGTCCGAAGCACCCGTAGCAGCCGCGTCCGTAGGCCGGGCAGATGGCGCCGCAGCCGGCGTGGGTGACCGGGCCGAGGCAGGGCGTGCCGTGGGCGACGGTGACGCACACCGTGCCGCGCCGCTTGCAGGCGAAGCACACGCTGTGGTTCGGCACGTCCGGGCGGCGGTCGGCCAGGAACGCGGTGATGACCTCCAGGAGCTGGCCCCGGTCGATGGGGCAGCCGCGCAGCTCGAAGTCGACGTCGACGTGCGCCGACACCGGGGTGGAGGTGGCGAGGGTGTCGATGTAGTCGGGGCGTGCGTAGACCGTGCGGCGGAACTCCTCGACGTCGCCGAAGTTCCGCAGGGCCTGGATGCCGCCCGCGGTCGCGCAGGCGCCGATGGTGACCAGCCGCCGGGACTCGGCGCGGATGCGGCGAACGCGCTCGGCGTCGGCGGGGGTGGTGACCGAACCCTCTACCAGCGCAAGGTCGTACGGGCCGGGCAGCACCTCGCTGCTCGCCTCCAGGAAATGGGCGATCCGCAGCCGCCCGGCGATGGCCAGCAGCTCGTCCTCGCAGTCGAGGAGGGTGAGCTGGCAGCCGTCGCAGGAGGCGAGCTTGAAGACGGCCAGTGTGGGGGTGGCCGCGGACGCGTCGGTGGCGGGCTCGCTCATGTCACAGCTCCCTTACGGCGAGCAGGGGGCCAGCGGTGTCCCATCCGACGACCGGGCCGTCCCGGCACAGCAGCAGCGGCCCGAGCTGGCAGTGCCCGCAGTGGCCGGTGGCGCAGCGCATGTTGCGCTCCAGGGAGACCCGGATGCGCGCCTCGGGGACGCCGCGCGCCGCCAGCTCGCGGGCGGTGACCCGGATCATCACCTCGGGCCCGCAGAGGAACACGGTGGTCGCGGGCGGGTGGAACGCGGCGTGGTCGAGCTGCCGGGTCACCACTCCGACCGGTCCGCGCCAGCCATCGTCCGGGCGGTCTACGGTGACGGCGGTGTGGCCGGGGACGGCGGAGCCGGACCACAGCTCGGTCTCGCTCCGGTACAGCAGATCGCTCGGGGTACGCGCCCCGATGAGGACGTTGATCCTGCCGTAGCGCTCCGGGGCCCGGAAGAGGTCGCGGACGAGCGGGCGCAGCGGGGCCAGCCCGATGCCGCCGGCGATGACGAGGACGTCTCTCCCCTCGGCCCGCGACAGGTCCCAGTCGGTGCCGAACGGGCCCCGCACGCCGACGACCGCGCCGGGGCGCAGCGCGCCGAGTGCGGCGGAGACGGCCCCGACGGCCCGCACGGTGTGGGCCAGGCGGCTGGGCTCGGTCTCGATGCCGCTGACGGAGACCGGGATCTCGCCGACGCCGAAGGCGTACACCATGGCGAACTGCCCGGGCCGGAAGGGCGGCAACGGCTCCGCGACCGGTTCCAGGACGAAGGTCGTGGCGTCGGCGGTCTCGAGCCGGGATTCGGCCACCCGGTGCGGGACAGGGACCCCGCCGGGGCCGAGGGGCGCCTGCTGTTCCAAGGGCGCGGTCATGGCCGGTCTCCGCTTCCCGGTGCCGCCCGGTCGCCGCCGTCCGGTGGCGCGTCGCTCCCGCTCCCGGCCGCCTCCTGTGCTTCGGCATGGAGCGCGGCGGCCTCCTCGGTGATGTCGATGCCGGTCGGGCACCAGACGATGCAGCGGCCGCAGCCGACGCAACCGGAGCTGCCGAACTGGTCGTACCAGGTGCCGAGCTTGTGCGTCATCCACTGGCGGTAGCGGCTGCGTGTCGAGGCGCGCACCGGTCCGCCGTGCAGGTTGGAGAAGTCCAGGTCGTAGCAGGAGTCCCAGCGGCGCCACCGCTCGGCGTGGTCGCCGGTCAGATCGGTGACGTCCTCCGTGGTGGTGCAGAAGCAGGTGGGGCAGACCATGGTGCAGTTGCCGCAGGTCAGGCAGCGCTGTGCGACGTCGTCCCAGCGCTTGGCGTCCAGGCTCCCGGCCATGAGCTGGTGCAGGCTCACCGGCGGCATGGCACGCCCCATCCGGTCGGCCGCGTCCTCGACGGCGCGCCGGGCCCCGGTGACGGTGCCAGGGTCCGCGGGCCGGTGCGGGATCTCGGCCAGGACGCGGGCGCCTTCCTCGCTGCCCGCGCGGGTCCAGAAGCGGTGCCCGCCCTCGTCGACGACCTCGGTCATGGCCAGGTCGTAGGCGGCGTCGGCACCGGGGCCGGAGCCCACGCCGGGGCCGGCGGCCATCGACACGCAGAAGCAGGTCGCGCCGGGTTCGGTGCACTCCACGGCGATGAGGAACGCCCGCTCCCGGCGTGCCCGGTACCCGTTGTCGGCGTGGCGGCCACCGGCCAGCACCCGATCCTGGATCGCGACGGCCCGCAGGTCGCACGGGCGCACCCCGAGGAAGGCGTACGAGGGCGGCGCGGTCCGTTCCGGGGTCACCGTCAGGGCGCCGTCCGGGCCGCGGTCCGCGCTCCACTGCCGGACCCGTTCCGGATGCAGATACGACTTCCACGACTGCGGCCCGGCGCTGTGCGCGAAGGCCGCCTGGTCGTCCCTTCGCCGCAGCCGGTAGCGACCGGCCTCCAGCTCCACACCCCAGCCGTACGGAAGCTCGTCGGCGGAGGTGATCTCGGCGAGGACGATGGCCTGGTCGCGCACCACAGGTCCGATGACCGTCCGGCCCCGCGCGGTCAGCGCTTTGACCAGTGCGTCGAGACCGTCGCGGTCGAGCACGACCGGTGTGGTGCCGACGTCCGCCGTGTGCGTCACGTCGTCCTCCTCGCTCTCCTCGGCCCGGTTCGGCCTCATGCGGTCCGGCCCGTCCGGCCTCGTGTCCTCAGGGTGCGCCCAGGGGATGCCACCGCGCAGACGCCGGCTGGTCCATTCGGCTGCCCTCGCTTCCGCGGCCGCGTGCGTCAGGCGCCGCGCAGCCAGTCGCCGGTGGCGGCCGGCAGGCCCGTGTCGCCGGAGCGCGCCCGGGTGTCGTCGATGCCCCAGGTGAGGTGATCGGCCACGGCGACCACGCCGTCCACCTGACCGGCCAGCCGGACCGCGGTGGCCGCGTCGCTCCGCCACTCCATCTGTCCGGTGAGGGTCACCACGCCATCGGCGACGTGCGCATCGACGGTGTCGGGGGCCAGCCAGAGCGCGCGGACCAGTACCTCATCGACCACTTCCGCACGTACCTCGGCGTCGGAGCGGAGGAAGGTCTGCAGCAGGTCACGGCGGGTGACGATGCCGACCAGCCGGCCCTCCTCGTCGATGACGGGCAGTCGCTCGACGCCGTGCCGGGTCATGGTCCGAGCAGCGTCCACGAGGGTGTCCTGCGGCCGCACGGTGATGGCGGGCCGGGACATGAGCTGCTCCGCGGTCCGGGCGTACTTCTCGGCCACGGCCTTCCGGGTGCCCGTGCCGGGCACCAGGCGCCCGCGCCAAGGCAGCCGGAGGCGGCCCGTGCGGCCCCTGGCCTCCACCGCGGCCTGGTGCGCCATCAGGTCGGTCTCGGACACGACACCCAGCACCTTGTCGTCGTCGTCCAGCACGGGCAGGCCGCTGATGTCGTGGCTCCGCAACAGCTCCACAAGCGTCTTGAACGGGGTGTGCGTGCGAGCGCTGATGACATCGCTGGTCATCACGTTGCCGATCGTGGGGTGCTTCATCACGGGCTCCTCTTCCTGGGTGCCGGTGGCCGACGTCGAGCCATCGCGCGCCGCGTCGGGGACGGCGTCCGTGCGACTGGCCCGTCCGCCCGTCTCATGGCCAGCCTCCTCCGCGGGGGCTGCCACCCCTTGGGCCGGCTGGGCCCGACAGCGCGGGCCGTTCGGCCCTGCTCCGGCGCCGAAGCCGAGGTCTTTGCGCCCGGGTGCCGGACAAGGTCACTCCTGCCGCGGGCGCGAGCGCGCCGCGGCGTCGCGGTGGCGGACGATCTCGTCCTCGATGTCCCCGGCCAGCGGTGCCACCACCGCCGCCACCGGCTCGGACAGCCCCGTGCCCAGCGTGCTGTCGGCACCCTCGACCGCGAAGACGATCAGCCGGTCGGGCAGACGGCCCAGCACCCGGGCCAGCTCCACGGCCTCCCCGAGCCCGACGCCATGGGAGCTGGTCGCGCCGGGGCGACTCAGCTCGTCCAGGTCCATCTCCAGCCGGTGGATCAGCCCCGGCCTCGGCGGGTCCGCGTGGGCGGCGTCGACCACGATGGCGAGCTGAGCCCCCTCCCACAGGCCCATGAGCCGACCGGGGTCGGTGTCGCACCGCCCCAGCACGGTCCCCGGCGGCAGCGGGCGCCGCCGCGCGCGGTCCTCCAGCAGGTCGGCCACGGCCCACCCGACTCCGTCGTCGTGGCGGAACTCGTTGCCCACGCCGATGATCGCAATGCGGGCGGAACCGGCCATGGGGTGCTCCCTTCGTGCCACCACATGTGTTTCTTCCGGCGTGGACCGTGCAAACACCACGCCCCCGGAATGGCGCAGCCCACGACCCGGCCGTCCACTGGGGCGCAAGCAAGCCGCTCAGGCCCCGTCTGCCGGGCCTGTGAGCCCGGGACCGACCCGTTCGGTCGAGAAGACCCTCATCCCATGCGATGGCACGCCAGGCGTGGCACGTTGGGTACACCAGCATTGCGGGGAAGCGGTGACGATCATGCGAGCTCACCTCGGCGATCAGCTTGTGGTCCAAAGCCCGGCCACTGGCATTACCAAGCGCGACGGCGAGATCGTCGGACTCCACCACGAGGACGGAACACCTCCCTACGACGTGCGCTGGTCGGATACGGGCGAGGTGACGCTCGTGTTCCCCGGGGCCGACGCGCATATCCGGCACATCGAACACCGGCCCAGGAAAGGCCACGAGCCCTCCGGGCCGACGGCGGATGAGACGAGCGCCTTGTCCGGCAGCGCGCCGCTTGGCAGAGCACCCGGCGCCGGCGACATCGGCCGGCGCGTGGCAGCCGAACGCCAGCGACAGGGACTGACGCGCGCAGAGGCGGCGCGGCGCGCCGGAATGGCTCCGGACTACCTGGCGTACCTGGAGGAACAACCGGCCGACCCCGGCCTGGCGAGCCTGATCAAACTGGCCGACGCGCTGGGCACGACCGTCGCAACCCTGCGCGGGAGCGGCATCGACCTGCCGCCCGGCCAAGGCCAGGCGCTTCTGCACCCGCGATTGCTGGACCTCGGCCCCGACGAGTGTCGTCGCCTGCTTTCCACGCACGGCGTGGGGCGCGTCGCGGTGTCGACACCAGATGGCCCAGCGGTCGTCCCGGTGAACTACGAGGTCGTCGACGACGCTATCGCCTTCCGGACAGCGCCCGACTCGGTGCCTGCGGCAGCGGTGGGGACGGACGTCGCGTTCGAGGTCGACCACATCGACGAGGCAATGAGCCAGGGTTGGAGCGTGCTCGTCGTCGGCTCCGCGCGAGTTGTCACGGAGCCCGACGCCGTGCGCGAGCTGGCCGAGCGTGCCCACACCAAGCCGTGGGCCGGCGGCGAACGCGACATGTGGGTGTCGATCCAGCCCGCGCGCCGCACGGGCCGCCGGATCATCCCGGCCGATCAGTAGATGGCCAGGAGATACCACCGACCGGCCCGCGTGCTCCTCTCCCACGCGGCCGCCGAGCGGGAGATTCACGCAGCCTTCCGGTGATCCCCACTTCGCGCACGGGGTGGCGGTTCGGGGCGGATGTGCGCCCCCAGGCGCATCAGCACATGCCCCACGCCGGACAGCACGCAGGCGACCGCCAATTCGGTCAGGGCCAGCGGTTCGGTATCGAGCAGGGCTTGGAGCGGGGGTGCGTAGACGCCGGCCAGTTGGAGGGCCAGCGCCGTCGCGACCGCCACCAGCAGGAAGGGGTTGGCAAAGGTGCCGGGGCGCGCACGGGAGCCGAGGGCCACTCCGAGTTGGGTCGCCCCCAGCACCAGGAAGACCAGAGTCTGCCAGGGGCGGCCGGTGTGATATCCCCATGCACCCGCCGCGAGCGTGACGGTGGCGACGACCCCGCCCATCACCAGGATCCGCGCCCACAGCCCGGTGCCGAGTACGCTCTCCTCGGGCGGTCGCGGTGGCTGCCTCATCACCCGCGGGTCGACCGGCTCCGCGCCCAGCGCGACGCCCGGCAGGCCGTGGGTGAGCAGGTTGATCCACAGGATCTGCGCGGGCAGCAGCGGCAGGGTCATCCCCAGAAACGGGCCGAGGAGCATCACCAGGACCTCCGCGGTGCCTCCGGCCAGGGCGTAGAGCAGGAACCTGCGGATGTTGGCGTAGACGCGGCGGCCTTCCTCCACGGCGGCCACGATGGTGCCGACGTTGTCGTCGGCGAGGACGAGGTCGGCGGCCTGCCGCGCCACCTCGGTGCCGCGCCGTCCCATCGCCACACCGATATCGGCCCGCCGCAGGGCGGGGCCGTCGTTGACCCCGTCCCCGGTCATCGCCACCACGTGCCCGTCGGCCCGCCACGCCTGCACGATGTCGAGCTTCTGCTCGGGGGTGGTGCGGGCGAAGACCCGTACATCCGTCAGCCGACCCGCCGTGCCCTCGCGGATCTGCCGGCCGGTGACGACCTCCTGGTCCTCGTCCACGATGCCCAGGCGTCGGGCCACGGCCCCGGCGGTCAGCGGGTGGTCGCCCGTGATGAGTACCGGGGCGATGCCGGCGTGTCGGCAGGCGGCGACGGTGGCGGCGGACGCCTCGCGGGGCGGGTCCAGGATCGCCACAAGACCGAGCAGCGACAACCCGGTCTCCCAGGCGGCCTCCCCCGGTCCCGACCGGTCGCGGTCGGCGCGGTCGGTGGTGGCGACGGCGAGCACCCGGTATCCCGCGCGGGCCAGCTCCTCGGCTTCGGCGGCGGCCCGCGCCGGAAGGGCAGGGCCATCGGCGAGGACTCCGGGCCGGAGCACCGCCTCCGGAGCTCCCTTGCATACGATGAACAGGCCCCCGTCCGGCCGCCGGTGCACTGTGGTCATGCGCTTGCGGGCACTGTCGAAGGGCACCTCGTCGATCCGGGGCAGCTCACGGTCGAGCACCGCCTTGTCCAGTCCGAGCCTGGCGCCCGCGACAAGGAGAGCGGCCTCTGTCGGGTCGCCCAGCGCGCGCCAGTCCGCCCCCTCCTCGCCGGGAGATTCGAGGGCAGCGTCGTTGCAGAGCATGGCGGCGCCCAGCAGCTCCGCCAGATCCGCGGCGTCCGCCGCGTTGACCGGTCGCCCGTCGCGCAGCACGCTTCCGGTGGGCGCGTAGCCCGTGCCGGTGACGGTGGCGGTGCCCTCGGGTGTCCACAGCCATTCGGTGGCCATCCGGCCCTCGGTGAGGGTTCCGGTCTTGTCGGTGGCGATCACGGTGACCGATCCCAGCGTCTCCACCGCGGGCAGCCGCCGTACGATCGCGCGCCGGTCGGCCATCCGCCGGGCGCCGAGCGCCAGCGCGAGGGTGATGACGGCGGGCAGGGACTCGGGCACGGCCGCGACGGCGAGGCTGATCGCCGCCACCACCATCACCTCCACCGGCTGTCCCCGTACCAGCCCGAGCGCAAGCACGACCGCGCACAGAACGACGGTCACGGCGGCCAGGACCCGGCCGAAGCGGGCCAGCCGGTGCTGCAGCGGCGTCAGCCCCGGCGGGGCACCCAGCAGTGCCGCGATCCGGCCGAAGGCGCTGCGCGCGCCCGTGGCGGTGACCCGTACCCGGCCGTGGCCGCGGACGACGACCGTGCCCGCCGACACCGTGCCGCGCGAACGGTCCTCGTCGGGCGCCTTCTCCACCGGGACGGACTCCCCGGTCAGCGCGGACTCATCGGCCAGCAGCCGCACCGCGTCCAAGACGTCGCCGTCGGCCGGGACGATGTCGCCTTCGGCCAGCAGCACCAGATCACCGGGCACCACATCCGCGGCCGGGACGGAACCCTCCACTCCATCGCGCACCACCCTGGCGGCGGGCGCGCTCATCGCCGACAAAGCGGCCACGGCCTGCTCCGCCCGCACTTCCTGGGCGACACCCACCGCGGTGTTCACCGTGATCACCAGCAGGATCACCGCCGCGTCGGCCAGATCGCGGGTGGCGATGGTCAGCACGGCCGCCACCAGCAGCACCAGGATCAGCGGGTCGCGCAGTTGCTGGAACACCCGCCGCCAAGCGGGTGTACGCACCTCGGCGGCCACGGTGTTCGGCCCGTACATCGCGAGCCGGCGCTCGGCCTCCGCCTGCGACAACCCCGCCGTCTCGGCCGCCCGCCCGAGTCGCTCGCCACCCACGGGCGCCTCCGGTCACCACCGCGCCGACACACTTTCCTCCCACGCTATGAGCGGTCCCTGCGCTGCGCACCACTGGCGGGGCCGGTGGTGCGCAGCGCAGGGCCGGGGGACGAAGTCGCGCGTATCGGGCGATGAACGTGTGGCGAGGAGGACCGCCCACTTCTCGCGGGCCCTGATTGCGCGGTGCGCGGTCGGGGGATTCCCGCTGCTCCGCGTCTCCTCGTGTCCTCCTCGCACCTTCATTTCAACCCACGGTGCCACGGGCGGCCCAGGGCCGACCGGGTACAGCCGGTAGGGCCATCCGGCCCGTGTGGAACAGCTCGCCGTGTGAGACCGTGAAGTGTGGCCGGTTCCATGGCAGGGCCGCCGAGTGCAGGGGCCCGAGTGAGGCGGACGCACCGTCGCCGTGGGCGACGGGTGTTGGCGCTCGTGGCTGCCGTGTTCGTCGCCCTCGCCCTGGCCGCGGGTGGGCTCGCCATCTCGTTCTACCAGGACGCGCTGCGCTCCAACGTCGGCGAGCTGTCCTTCCGGAACCGGCTGCGGATCCCTCCGCTCCTGGAACCGGAGCGCGACGCCTCGGGCCGTCTGGTGTACGACCTGACCGCCGCCCCAGGTCAGACCCGGTTCTTCGCCGACCACCCCACCGACACCTGGGGGATCAACGGTTCCTATCTCGGCCCAACCCTCCGGGCGCGCACCGGCGACCATGTACGGGTCAACGTCACCAACCACCTCGATGAGCCCACCACGGTGCACTGGCACGGCATGCACCTGCCCGCACGCATGGATGGTGGGCCCCACCAGCCCATCGCACCCGGCACCACCTGGTCCCCGTCATGGACCATCACCCAGCCCGCCGCCACCCTCTGGTACCACGCCCACCCCCACGGCCGCACCGGAGCCCAGGTGTACCGCGGCCTGGCCGGGCTCTTCTTCCTCGACGACCCCGGCGGCCCCGCCGCCCCGCGCCTGCCCCACCACTACGGCGTCGACGACATCCCCCTGATCGTGCAGGACAAGCGGTTCACCGACGACCGCCGCCTCAGCTTCGACAGCCCGCGCTTCAGCCCTATCGGCCTGCTGGGCGACGAGATCCTGGTCAACGGCACCCACGACCCGTAGTCGACTTCACCGTCGCCCCGGGAGCGAGCGAGGTGTGGCAGTTGCGCAACGCCTCCGACAACCAGCATGTCTTCCACGTTCACGGTGTCAGCTTCACCGTGCTGAGCCGCGACGGCTCCCCGCCGCCCGACCACCTCGCCGGCCCGAAGGACTCCCTGCTGTTCCCTCCCGGCACGACCGCGGAGATCGCCGTCCGCTTCGGCAGCGCCGCGGACGCGCGGACGCCTTACGTCTTCCACTGCCACCTGCTGGCCCATGAAGACCACGGGATGATGGGTCAGTTCACGGTCGCCCGGCCCTCCCGCTGACGCGGCCGGGTCCGGGGCCGCGGTCGCCAGTCAGGGCTCGATGTCCAGCACGTCCGCCACGGGGCGGCGCGGCGTCGCGTGGCCCGGCGGCCCGTAGCCGAGGCGGAGCACCATCTGCACGTGTCCCATGGCTGTCACCGGGTCGCGCACGGCCCAGCGCAGATCGGGCCACTCCAGAGCATGAGAGGTGAGTGCGGTGGCCAGCCCGTCGAGCGTGGCCTGGAGCAGGACCCGCTCCATCGCCTGCCCCGCCCGCAGCCAGTCCACCGGCCCGTCCTCGGCTGTTCCCAACAAGGCGAGCTGCGGCGTCTTCTCGAAGGTCGCCGTACCGCGCCCGGCCACCGCGCGGCGTCCGGCGAAGTCGCGTACCGGTGCCTTGCCGTCCCGCTTGCTGGGCCCGAAGGCGTACGCCGGAACGCCCTCGGGCGCCGACTCGGCGTCCCCGGCGCCGGTGTGCGTCCAGCGGACCATGTCCTCGTAGACGCCGGGCTGCTCGGCATACGGGGCGTCGCGGCCCTCGGCGTCCTGTACCAGGCCGAGAAGGGTCTCCACGTGCCACGCCTCGGGGAAGACCAGCCGCGCCCCCTCCGCGACGGCGGCTCCCCGCAGATCCGCCCGGATGGCTTCGGGTATCTCTTCCTCTGTGAACGGATACCGGCTGGTGTGCCGCCGGTCAATCGCGGGGTGCAGAGAGACCAAGTCATCGTCGGCGCGGACCGGACCGGCCAGCCGCACGGTGGCGAGCAGCTCCGGGTCCGCGGGGTCCGGCAGCAGCTCGGTCACCGGCTCCCAGCCCGCGTGAGCGGCGGCCACCCGCAGATTCAGCAGCGCGGCACCACAGCCCAGACGCAGAGCACGGCCGTCCGGGTCGGCGTGCGGCATGGCCCGCGTCTGATCGGATCTCACATGAAAGGCGCTACTGCCGGCGAAGAAGCGGAATCGCCAGGGCTGCGCGTTGTGCATGGACGGGGCGGCGACGGCGTCCCTGACCAGCTCCGCGACAGCCTGTGCCGCCAGCGGTTCTGCCGACATCGGGGCCCCTTCCTCCCGGAGTCCGCGGGCGGGCCGCACACCACGACGGTGCGCCTGCACGATGCGCCTCCGCTTCCACGATAGGCGTCGGCGCTAGAGTTCGCTTTGGTCGCTTTTCATCAGATATGCGGTTCTACGAAGGCGGGCATATGGCCGTGCTGCACCCAACCCCCGAACAGGTGATGGCGCTGTCCTTCACCGGCCGAGAGTGGTGGGCGATCATCCACGGCATGCTCCTGGGCGCGGCATTCCTCCTCGCGTTCGCGGGCGGCCTCGCCGAGCTCTACAGCCTCAAACCGGCGCTGATGACGGCCGAAGGGGTGAGCGAGCGCATGCGCAGGGTCAGGATCGGCGTCACCGCCATGGCGGTGACGGCGTGGGCCACCGTGATCACCGGCACGTGGGTCGTCTACCCCTGGTACCGGGAGGCGACCCCGAGCAGCCCCCGGTCGCAACTGCTCGCCGACCCCGACAACGCGGACTGGCACGAATTCGGCATGGAGTGGAAGGAACACATCGCCTGGATCAGCCCGATCCTGGCCACCACCGTCGCCTTCATCGTCTGGTACTACGGCCCCGGCCTGATCCGGCACAACCGCGTCCGCCACACCACGATCGCCCTGTTCGTCCTGTCCTTCCTCATCGCGGCGATCGCCGGAGCGCTCGGCGCCTTCATCACCAAGGTCGCACCCGTCCAATAGCCAGACAGTCCAGCCAGCAGGGCACGGAAAAGGAGGCCGCCGACGTGGAGCGCACGGACACCGCGCATGCCGCGGGAGGAGAAGACGACGAGGCGTTCCCCCGCAGCGAGAAGGGCGAGGGGCCGATCTCGGCGGCGATCATCGCCGCGGGTGTCGGTGCCACCACTCTGGGCCTGCTCACCACGCTCACCGAGGCCAGCGAGAGCGTGAAGGAGGCCATGACCTGGAGCGACGACGTCGGCCCACTCTCCGGCAAGACCAGCCTGACCGTGGCGGTGTGGCTGCTGGCCTGGGTGCTGCTCTACGCCGCGCTGCGCAACCGGCCGTACGAGACACTGCGTGCCCTGGTCATCAGCCTGCTGCTCATCGGCCTCGGAGTACTCGGCACCTTCCCCGAGTTCTTCCAGCTCTTCAGCTGAACGGCGTGGGCGCGGGAGGATGATTACCGTGCGCGACGTCGAAGACCACCTGGCGGGTCGCACCAGCGAGAACGTGCTTCTGGACGCCTAGACACCGTGCGGCACGATGGCGACCGGGCAGGGGGCGTAGTGCAGGAGCGCGTGCGCGAGCCGTCCGAGTTGGAGGCCACGGTATGCGGTCACCCGGTGGGCGCCGACGACGAGCAGGTCAGCCGTCCGGGCCGCGTCGAGCAGGGCTGTACGGGCGTGGCCTTCCACAGTGTCGCGGCACACCGCGACCTCCGGAAGCTCGACTTCCGGCCCCCGCAACGCCTCCGCGAGCTCGTGCTCCGCCTGCCGCTCGTCCTCCCCCCGCACGTCCGCGTGGCGCAGCGGCTCATCGATGACGTCGATGGCGGCGCGTCGCCAGGCCCGCACGGCGTCGAGCTTCGCACCACGCGCCGCGGCCTCGCGGAACGCGAAGCGTACGACGGTGGCGTCCGTGCGCGGGTGACCGACACCGAGCACGACCCGGCCGAACCCTCCGGAACGGTTCTCTTCGCCGCCCCGTACGACGATCACCGGGCAGTCCGCGTGACCGGCGACCGCCAAACTCACCGAGCCGAGCAGCAGTTCGGCGACCGGGCCCGCGCCACGAGCGCCGACGACCAGTGCGAAGGCGTTGCGGCTCGCTTGCACGAGGGCGCGAACGGGGTCCTCGGCGAGGGCGTCGGTGACCACCTCGAACTCAGGGGCGCGTCGCCGGACACGCTCCGCGGCGGCCGCGGTGATGTGATCGCCGAGCAGCTCCGCAGTGGGCTTCTCCATGCCGAAGGCGGGCTTGACGCCCTCGTACCGCTCCCACATTGACGCGTACACCAGCCGCAGCGGCACATGGTGCCGTATCGCTTCATCGGTGGCCCAGTCGACCGCCTCAAGGCTGGCCTGGGAACCGTCCACACCGACCACCAGGGGCAGCTGGGTCGTCCTCGTCGTCCGCACTGTCCTCACCGCCTCGCTGTCCTTCTCCTTCCACCGTCACGCCGCCTTGCCGGGACCGCGAGAGCCTCCCGGCCCCACCCGAAGGGGCCCGAACCTCCCTGATGAGCAGGGACCACCGGCCCTACTTCAGGCAGCGTGGGGTGCGTGCGATGAGGGCAGGTACTGATCCGGCGGCTTCCGCGAGCCGGAGCGGCAGGAGGGCCTACGCCGACGTCCGCTGACACCTGTCACGGCGTGGGCACCGGTACCCGCCACACCAGTGTGGTCCCGCCGCCCGCCGTGGCGGAGACCTCCAGTCGCCCGCCCAGGCGCTCGGCCCGCTCAGCGAGGTTGACCAGTCCACTGCGGCGGCCCTCACACGGCATGCCCACTCCGTTGTCGGCCACGGTGAGCACCAGCTCAGCCCCGTCAGTGGCCACCGCCACGTCGGCGCATGAGGCATGCGCGTGCCGGGCGACGTTGGCCAGCGCCTCCGAGAGCACAGCGACCACGTGGTCGGCGATCTCCCTCGGCACCTGCGTATCCAGCAGGCCCTCCATCCGCAGGCTCGGCGCGAATCCCAGCGGACCGGTCGCCTCCCCGATGGTCTGGACGACACGGGCGCGCAGATTCCGCGCGGTGCCGCCCTCGTGGGTCCGCAGACCGAAGATGGTCGAACGAATGATCTTGATGGTCTCGTCCAGGTCGCCGACGGCACGCAGCACACGCTCCGACGCACCCGGGTGATCGATGACCCGGGCGGCGCTCTGCAGCGTCATGCCGGTCGCGAAGAGCCGCTGGATGGCCAGATCGTGCAGGTCACGGGCGATGCGGTCGCGCTCCTCCAGCAGCGCGATCTGCTCGGCGTCACGGCGCCGCTCCGCCAGCTCCATCGCCACCGCCGCCTGTCCCGCGAATCCCCGCAGCGGCTGGATCTCCTCATCCGTGAACGCCGCACCACCTGCATGCCGAACCAGCAGCAGCACCCCACGCAGCCCCTCCCCGGTGCCGAGGGGCACCGCCACCGCCTGCCCGAGCCCGGCTCCGGACCTCAGGCCCTCCGCGATCCGCAGATCGCCGCTGACATCGGTGCCGGTCACCGGGGCCCCGGTGGACAGCGCCGTGCCCATCAGGGTGCCCTCGACCGGGAGTACGAGCCCGCTCAGAGCCGAGGCGTCGGGGCCGATCGCGAGCTCCACCGCCAGGGTCCCGGTCTCCGCCACCGGCACGGCCATCACCGCCAGCTCGGCGCCGGTGATCTCCCTCGCGCCCCGGGCGATCCGGCCGATGACCTCGTCCCGGGCGCTCCCGGACAGCAGGCTGTTCGTGATCTCCCCGCTCGCCCGCAGCCAGCGCTCCCGCCGCCGCGACTCCTCGTACAACCGGGCGTTGTCGATCGCCACCCCCGCCGCGACCGCGAGCGTGGACAGCACGGACTCGTCCTCGGCATCGAACTCCCCACCACCCCGCTTCTCCGTCAGGTAGAGATTGCCGAACACCTGATCGCGCACCCGGATCGGTACCCCGAGGAAGGTGCTCATCGGCGGGTGGTGCGGAGGGAAGCCGAACGAGGCCGGATGGTCGGAGATCCTCGCCAGTCGCAGCGGCTCCGGGTACCGGATCAGCTCCCCCAGAATGCCGCGCCCGGACGGGTACGGTCCGATGGCCGCGGTCTGTTCCTCGCTCACGCCCACCGGAAGGAACCTGGCGATCTTCCGCCCATCCGGATCGAGGACGCCCAGCGCCCCGTACTCCGCGTCGACCAGTACGACCGCCGCCTCGACGATGTGCCGCAGCACCTGGTCCAGCTCCAGCCCGCGGCCCACCGAGAGCACCGCCTCCAGGAGGCTGTGCACCCTGTCGCGGGTCCCCCGCACCGCGTCGATTCGAGTCTGGAGCTCATCCAGCAGCTCGTCCAGCCTCAGCTGCGGCAGAGGCACCCGCCCCTTCTCGGCACCTGCCACTGTCGCTCCTCCAGGCGCCCGGCGACCGAAAGCCATCCTCTTCAGTCAGTATCGGTCAGATGCCCCCGAGGAGAGCGTTTCGGCAACGCGGCCGCGTGATCGGGCACATCGCTGCGGAGGCGCGGCAGCTCCTTCTCGTTCGACGGCACGCCCACCGGGCCGGCGCGACCGCGGCGGACCCCGGGTGGCACTCTGTGAAGTAGGAAGCTCTCCGACGGTCCTCACGCGCGACGGGAGCCGATGATGGCGCAGCCGGGCCCGCAAGCCCCGATCACCGTCTTCATCCTTGACGACCACGAGGTCGTACGACGCGGACTGCGCGATCTGCTCGACGACGAGCCCGACATCACGGTGGTCGGCGAGGCGGCCACCGCCGAACAGGCGCTGGCGCGCGTGCCGGCGGTGCGGCCGCGGGTCGCGGTGCTGGATGTACGGCTGCCGGACGGCGACGGTGTCAGCGTCTGCCGTGAGCTGCGCTCCCGTATGCCTGATCTGGCCTGCCTGATGCTCACTTCCTTCGACGACGAGGACGCCCTGCTGGACTCCGTCATGGCCGGGGCCGCGGGCTACGTGCTCAAGCAGATCCAGGGCTCCGACCTGATCGCGGCCGTACGCACCGTGGCCGCGGGACAGTCGATGCTCGACCCGAGCGCCACCACCCGGCTCATGGCCCGGGTCCGCAAGGCGGAAGCCGGGGAACCGCCACCGGAGGCCCTGCCGGGTCTGACCCCGCGCGAGCGGGAGATCCTGGCGCTGATCGGAGAAGGACTGACCAACCGCCAGATCGGCCAGCGCCTCTACCTCGCCGAGAAGACCGTCAAGAACCACATCTCGCGCCTGCTCGCCAAGCTGGGCGTAGAACGCCGCGTCCAAGCCGCCGTCATCGCCACCCAGACGGAGAACGCCAAACAGCGTCCGCAGCACCCCGCCTGACGTGGTTCGCAGGTCGGCTCTCCGCGACGCTCAACGTCACGGTGGACAGCGGTCGCCGTCTCTTACGACCGGTGGATCGACGACCGGCGGATCGACGGCCGGCGGCTCGGCTGGCGGCGGCTCGGCTGGCGGCGGCTTCGTGGGCTGCCAGCGGCGCAGCCGGTTGGAGTTGGTGACCACCGAGAGCGAGCTGAGGGCCATGGCCGCGGCGGCGAGGATGGGGCTCAGGCGCAGGCCGAGCCAGGGGTACAGGGCGCCTGCGGCGATGGGGATGCCGACGGCGTTGTAGATCAGGGCGAAGAACAGGTTCTGCCGGATGTTGCGCATAGTGGCCCGGGAGAGCCGGATGGCGGTGACAACTCCGGTCAGGGAACCGGAGATCAGGGTGATATCCGCGGCTTCGATGGCCACGTCGGTGCCGGTCCCGATGGCGAGGCCGACATCGGCGGCGGCCAGGGCCGGGGCGTCGTTGATGCCGTCACCGACCATGCCGACGGTGCCGCCTTCCGCCTGCAGTCGGCGGATCTCGTCCGCTTTGTGTTCGGGCAGCACCTCGGCCAGCACACGACCGACGCCCACCTGGCGTGCGATGGCGGCGGCGGTGCGGGCGTTGTCGCCGGTCATGATGACGACCTCAGCACCGAGGTCGCGCAGGGCCGCGATAGCCGCGACGGAGTCGTCCTTGAGGGTGTCGGCGACGGCGAGCACGCCTGCGGGCCGTCCGTCGACGGCGGCGAGGACGGGGGTCTTGCCCTCGCCGGAGAAGTCGGCCGCGACCGGGTCGAGGGCACTGGTGTCGAGACCGGCGTCACCGAGCAGCCGGGCGGTGCCGACCAGGACGGCGCAGCCGTCGACGGTGGCCCTCACGCCCTTGCCGGTGACCGAGTCGAAGCCCCTCGCCTGGGCAGGTTCCAGACCGCGGTCGCGGGCCCCGGCGACGATCGCGGCCCCGAGGGGATGCTCACTGTCGGCCTCGGCCGCCGCCACCCATGCCAGCAGCTCGTTCTCGCCGACACTTCCCGCAGTCGGGTACACGTCGGTGAGAACGGGCTTCCCCTCGGTGACGGTGCCGGTCTTGTCCAGCACCACCGTGGCCAGCTTGTGGGCGGTCTCCAGCGCCTCGGCGGAGCGGATGAGGATGCCCGCCTGCGCGCCCTTGCCCGTACCCACCATGATCGACAGCGGAGTGGCCAGGCCCAGCGCACAAGGGCAGGCGATGATCAGCACCGCGACGGCGGAGACCAGGGCGAGGATGAGCTCGGGGGCCGGGCCGACGGTGAACCAGAGGGCGAAGGTGGCGATGGCGATAGCGATCACGGCGGGCACGAAGTACGTGGAGACGGCGTCCGCGAGCCGCTGGATGGGGGCCTTGGACGCCTGCGCCTGCCGCACCAGTCGGATGATCTGGGCGAGCATGGTGTCGGCGCCGACCTTGCTCGCACGCACCCGGAGGGAGCCGGTGCCATTCACGGTCGCGCCGATCACGGTGTCACCGGCCCGTTTGGTGACCGGCATGGACTCCCCGGTGACCATCGACTCGTCCACCGCCGAGGATCCGGACAACACCTCCGCGTCCACCGGCACCTTCTCCCCTGGCCGGATGACCACCTCGTCCCCGACGGCCACCTCCTCCACCGGGATCTCGGCCTCGGTGCCGTCACGCAGCACCCGGGCGGTACGCGCCTGCAGGCCCAGCAGCGCGCGGATCGCCTCGCCGGTGCCGGCCTTCGCGCGGGCCTCCAGCAGCCGACCCAGCAGGATCAGGGTGAGGATCACCCCGACGGCTTCGAAGTAGACCTCGCGCACCTCGCTCGGCAGGAGGCCCGGGGCGAGGGTGACCAGCAGGCTGTAGCCGTACGCGGCGGTCGTGCCCAACGTGATGAGGCTGTTCATCTCCGCCCCGCGGTGCCGCAGGGCCAGCCAGCCGGTCACGTGGACCGGCCAGCCGGTATAGAACATCACCGGCGTGATCAGCGCCAGTTGCAGCCAGTGGTTGAGCATCCAGCCGGGAACCCAGTCGGCGCCGAACAGCTCGTGCGCCATGACGGCGAACAGCACTGGCGCGGTGAGCACGGCGCCGAGAGCGACCCGGCGGGTCAGGTCCGCGATCTCCGCGCGCCGCTCGGTGACGTCCGCGGCTTCCGCCTCCGCCGCGTCCTCCCCGTCCGGCGGCTCAGCGGCCCGCGCGGCGGGGGCGGCGGGGGCGGCGGGGGCGGCGGGGGCGGCAGAAGTCTCAGCGGTCGTGGTCTCGCCGTCCGGTTCGACCACGAGCGTGCCGTGGATCATGTTCATCCCACACGCGAACCCGAACGACCCAGCCTCGGCGGGGCTGACCCGCACCGTCGTGCGCTCATACGCCGGGAGCCCCGCGCTCACCCGCAGGTCCGGGAAGACCACCCGGGAAGTGCACTCGCCCGACTCCTGCCGGTCGAAGACCATCTCCAACGGCACACCCTGCCGAACCCGGATGACATCCGGGCTGTAGCCCCCGCGCACCGTCACCTCGACCCGCTGCACCCCGTCCTCCAACGTGGCGCTCAGGCCACGGCGCCTACCGAAGAAGTACCAGCCCAGGGCGGCGATCAGCCCGACGGCGACCAGCACCACCACGACATCGGCGACACCCATCGCAGACCATCTCCCCGCACGGCCGCCCGATTCGTCCCCTTCATCCTCGCGCACGCTTCCCTGCCAGGCAGGGCTGGATGTCCCCTGACAGCGGGCCGTCCGGCCCTCCGGCGCCGCAACGGAGGGTGGACCCTGAAGGCGACGCCCAGCCAGGGTGTCGCGTCGCCCTCCGTACGGTCCGGTGGACGCGGGAGCGATGATGGAGGGAGCGGAGGAGGTTCCGCCATGAACAACAAGAACTACGGTCGGTTCGCCATCGCGCCTGACCAGCGCGCCGACGGCCAGCACGACCTGCTGCGCAAGCACGATCACCATTCCGGACCGGGCAGGCCGTAGCGAGCCGGATCCGGCGTCACCGAGCGAGGAGCGCGCTATGGGCGCTGTGGTGGCCATCGTGATCGGCGTGCTGGTCCTGTCGGCCGTCGTCTACGACGTGGCGCGTCTGATCAGCCCTGGAGAGAGCCGCTGCCCTCCGCTGGCGCGGTTGTGGGGTCGGCGTGCGGCCCTGGAGGCCGCTGAAGGGTGGTGTGCGGGCCTGCGCCTGCACGGCCGGATCGACGCGGCGACCTACCGACGCAGGATGGCCGCTCTGGCCCGAGGCCACCGGACCGCCCCTGAGAGCACACTGCTGAGGAGGACATGAAGCCATCGAAGCCCCCGCCAGGAGCACAACGTTCCCGCCATCCGGCTGTACCGCAGCAGCCCTTGCCCTTGCGGCCTGCGAAGCCGCAGGCCAGGTACCCGTCTCGGTGGCCTCTGGAGATTCCCTTCCCTCACGTGGCTACCGCTACCAGGCAGGGCTGAGCGGCCCCGTACTCGGGGACCTTTGGGCCTCGACGTGCACCGGCGTGCGGGAGAGAGACTGATGGTGAGAAGGACCCGATGACAGCAGTTGGGCCGTGCGTCCGACTGACCTGGGGAGTGGCTCGCAGTGATGTTCTGGTTTGACCACGACGTCGGCGGGTGGGGCTGGTTCGCGATGTCGGCCAGCATGATCCTTTTCTGGGCGTTGATCATCACGGTCGCGGTGATGATCTTCCGAGCCCTGGAGCGCCTGCAGGAGCACCCCCCGGCAACGCGGTCTTCGCCCGAGCAACTGCTCGCCGAACGGTTCGCCCGGGGCGAGATCGACGAGGAGGAGTACCGGCGGCGCCTGGCCGCGCTGCACGGCACCGGACCCTGACCCACCGAAACACGGCTCGCGTCCTGTTTCACCTTGCGACGGAGGCCCACCATGAAGAACAAGAACTTCGGTCTCTACGCGCTCGCGCTAGCCATCGCCTTCGTCGGCGCACTGGCCCTCGGCCTGCCCGTCGGATCCCTGTTCGTCCTGGCCATCGCCGTCGCCTGCCCGCTGATGATGTTCCTCATGATGCGCGGACACGGTGGCGAGATGCGCGGAGGCCGCGATGGCTCCGACGAGCCGGACCGGCTGAATGAGCACGACCACCGCACCGGTTCCAGTCGGCCGTAACCGAAGGACTCCGCTGGGACGGAGACCGCGGTGAAGGAGGGACATCATGGCTGACGCCGCGTACGGCCTGTGGCCGCTGGTGGCGTTCAACACCCTGCTGTTCATCATCTTCGCCGCCGGCATCTTCCGCCCGAAGACCAGGCGGGACTGGCGGGCGATGGGCGCCTACAGCGCCTTCCTGGTGGCGCTGTTCACCGAGATGTACGGCACGCCGCTGACCGTCTACCTGCTGGGCAGCTGGCTGGGCTCGCGCTTCCCGCTGCTGGAGGACACCCACGCGGGCGGGCACGTGTGGAACGACCTGACCGGCTGGACCGGCGACCCGCATCTGAGCCCGTTCCACCTGGCCAGTTATGCGGCCATCGGCGGCGGGTTCTGGCTGATCGCCGCGGCCTGGAAGCGGCTGCACGAGGCCGCCCAGCAGGACAAGCTCGCCACGAGCGGCCCGTACGCGTGGGTGCGCCACCCTCAGTACGACGGCTTCCTGCTCATCATGATCGGGTTCCTGCTGCAGTGGCCCACCATCCCCACCCTGATCATGTTCCCGATCCTCGCGTACGTCTACGTGCGCCTGGCCCGCGGCGAGGAACGCGAGGTCGCCGAGAGGTTCGGCGAGGAGTGGACCGCGTACGCCGCCCGCACCCCGGGCTTCTGGCCAAGGCGGCACCGCCAAACGCCCCCGGAGCACAGTCACAGCGACACCCGGGACCGCAGGCCGTACCGGCCCGCCGTTCGGGGGTGACCGGTGTGGAAGCCCTCGCCTGGGTGCTGATCGTCCTCGGGGCGCTGACCACAGCGGCTTGCACCATTGTTCTCACCCAGTGCCATCGTCGGGACCCGGCCCGTCTGGCCCGCCGGATCCGCCGCGCCGCCCCCGCTCTCCTCGCCGCCGGGCTGCTTCCCCTGCCCGCCCCGCTCGGCGCCCGGGCCCGCGGGCGCGTGGGGTCTGTGGGGCGCCCTCGTCATCGCCGCCTCCCTCACCTACGCGACCGCCGATACCTACCGCGACATCCCGGCCCGGGAGACACCGTCGCGGCGGTCGGGTATGCGGCGGTGACGGGGGCGGAGGCCGGATCGCAGACATCCAGGCCGAGCTGGAGGCGGTCGGCAACCGGAGCGCGGTGGAGGAGGGAGTTGGCCCGGCTCAATGCCCAGCTCCCGGCCGCCGACTCGGCACCGGCGGTAGAGGGTGGTACCGCACGGGGTGCGCCGGAGCGGGAGGAGCAGCCGTGATCATCCGGATTCTCGGCTAGGGCCAGTACGACCTCACCGACACCCACCTCGACGACCTCAACACCCTCGACGCAGCCCTGCAAGCGGCTGCCGACGCAGGCGACGAAACGTCCTTCCGCTCCGCGCTGCACGCCCTGCTGGACGCCGTGCGCTGGCTGGGCGCACCGCTGCCGGACCAGCGGATCACCCCCTCCGACCTGGTCCTGCCCGATCAGGACACGAGCCTGGGCCGAGTGCGGGAGCTGCTGTCGGACGAGGGCCTGATCCCCGGGTGAGCACCCCGCGATGACGGAGGGCGATCCAGGCAGGGGCGGGGCGGTGCTCCAAGCGTCCGGGACAGCCACCGCTTCGGACGTCATGCCGCGCCCGACCAACGTCGCTGACCTGCACGGACACCTCCGAGGGAACGGGCCGCCACCCGCCGGGAAGACGGCTCGCGAACGTGCCGCTCGGCCGTCATACCCCCCGCCGGTATGATGCGAGGCGGTCGGTCGAGAACGTGGGAGGTACGCGATGCCCGGGCAGCGGAGAGTTACCGCCTGGTGCGGACGCCTGCTGCTTTTCACCGCGCTGCTGCTCGGCATCGTCACCATGCACAGCCTCGGCCACCCCGCCGAGCACAGCGCGCCGCACACGCCTGTCGGCTCCATGGCGGCTGCCGCGTCCGCCCCCATGCGGCACCACGCCGCTGAGCCCGCGGTCCACGCGCCCCGAGCCGATCGGCCGGAGTTCGGCGCGGACCACCCGGCTCTCCTCGGCGGGATGGACCCGATGTCCGTCTGCCTGGCCGTGCTCGGCGCGGGGACCCTCGCCCTGCTCCTCGGCGGGGCCTTCGCCCACCGGCCGGGGAACGTCCCGGCCGCCGCCCTCGCGCGGCTGCACCACGCCCTGCGGCCGAATCCCCCACCCCGCCGCGGAACGCTTCTCACCCAGCTGTCGGTGCTGCGCGTATAGGAGCACGCCGCCCAGCCGCCCCCCCGTTACCTTCTTCGTGGCTCCGCAACGGGGTCTCCGGCCTTCGGGTCCGGCATGACTTCCCCCTCCTGTTGTTGATGATCCGGGGGGGGTGGTGTCACCGGGTCCGAAGGCATCGACGGACCGCTGATGAGGGGCTTGAGCACCGGCTTCGCCCGAGCCGGAAGAGCTCTCCGTAACGTGGATGTGGCAGCTCGGTGCCCTGGCAAGGCCGGACGAAAGCGTGATGGAGGGGCCTGCACGTGATCGACACCGGCGACATCGACGTCTTCCTCGGCCTGGACGTCGGCAAAGGCGAACACCACGCCACCGCCGTGACACCGGCCGGGAAGAAGGCGTTCGACAAGCGCCTGCCCAACACCGAGCCCAAGCTCCGCGAGCTGTTCGCGAAGCTCCAGGCCAAGCACGGAATTGTGCTGGTCGTGGTCGACCAGCCGGCCTCGATCGGAGCCCTACCGCTGACGGTCGCCGGGGACATGGGTTGCCCGGTCGCCTATCTGCCCGGGCTGACGATGCGACGGATCGCCGACCTCTACCCCGGCGAGGCGAAGACCGATGCGAAGGACGCGTTCATCATCGCCGACGCTGCCCGCGCGATGCCCCACACCCTGCGGGCCATCGACGGCGAGGACGAGACGATCGCCGAGCTGGAGATGATCGTTGGGTTCGACGACGACCTGGCCGGCGAGGCCACCCGGGTCGCCAACCGGTTGCACGGCCTGCTGACCCAGATCCACCCGTCGCTGGAACGGGTGCTGGGCCCGCGGTTGCAGCACCCAGCCGTCCTCACGCTGCTGGAACGGTTCGGGTTACCGGCCCAGATCCGCAAGGCAGGCCGTCGGCGGCTGATCACCCTGCTGCGGCCGAAGGCGCCGAGGATGGCCGAGCGGCTGGTCGATGAGATCTTCGCCGCGTTGGACGAGCAGACCGTGATCGTCCCGGGGACCGAGGCGGCCGCTCTGATCGTCCCGAGCCTCGCCGCGTCGCTGACGGCCGTGCTCGACCAGCGGAAACTGCTGGCCGGGCGGATAGAGGAACTGCTGGAGGCCCACCCTCTTTCCAAGGTCCTGACCTCGATGCCGGGAGTCGGCGTCAGGACCGGAGCCCGCATCCTGATCGAGGTCGGCGACGGCAGCACCTTCCCGACCGCCGGCCACCTGGCCGCCTACGCGGGTCTCGCCCCGGCGACCCGGAGCTCGGGCTCCTCCATCCGCGGCGAACAGCCTTCCCGGAGAGGGAACAAGCAGCTCAAGCGGGCCTTCTTCCTCTCGGCGTTCGCGGCGCTCGGTGACCCGGCCTCCCGGGCCTACTACGACAAGAAGATCGCCCAGGGCAAGCACCACACCCAGGCCCTGCTCTGCCTCGCCAGACGCAGGGCCGACGTCCTCTTCGCGATGCTCCGCGACGGAACCTTCTACGAACCGCAGCCGTCGGCCTCAGTCACCTGACCTGCGGGTCCGCGAGGAGGACGACTCGATCAGCCTCGACGTCGAAGCCGAGCACCGGACGGCCATAGTCGCCCTCCGGGTCCATCAGCACCTGCTTGCCCAACCGCCGCCCGATCTCCCGAAGGAAGCCGCAGAACACATCAAGTCGCTCCTGGCCCTGCAACTCCCGCAGGTCGACGTCGAAGTCGACTTCATCGGCGGCATGAAAACGGAAGATCGCCAGCACATCGGCCGTCGGCCAGACCCGCAGGTCCGGGCACTCGGCATCCGCCGGGCGGGACAGCACGCCCTCCGCCCGGGGCACCGGAAGCACCGTCTCTCCCTCGGAGTACTGGCACTTCCAGCCCCTTTCCGTGACAAGATCGAGAACCGCCTGCCAGTCCTCCGCCGACGCATCCGGGACACGCACATCCGGCAGCGACCCCATCAAGTCCGGGTCGAAGAAACAGCTCACGTCATCCCACAGCAGATCAGCCACGCCGCCATGCTGCCCGGCTCCCAAACCCAACGCACCCCCGTTTCCCTTGACCAAGGACATAGGGGCACCCCCCCCGGAGCGGCGGCGTCGTGCCCAGTCCCTTACGCGTCTACACCGATACGAGGTGCACCTCATCATGCGCACACCCACTCGCCGCGCCGTGCTCGGCACCGGAATCGCCGTCGCCGGCGGCGGCCTGCTCGCCGCCTGCTCGGGCATCGGAATGGAGCCCCCCGGCGAACAGCTCAGCCTGACATGAACCACCGCACCCTCTACGAGTTATCCCCGAAAGGTCACCATGAGCTGGGACGTGCTCCTCCTCCGCCTGCCCGATGACGTCACCTCGGTGCAGCAGATCCCTGACGACTACACCCCCGCCCCGCTCGGCAGCCAGCACGACGTCTTCGCAGCCATCACCCAGGCCATCCCCGACACTGACCTCTCCGACCCCACCTGGGGCGAACTCGTCGGCCCCACCTGGTCCATGGAACTCAACATCGGTGCAGAAGACCCGGTCGACTCGATCATGCTCCACATCCGCGGAGGCGGCGACGATGTCCTCACCCCTGTCTTCCGCCTCGCAGGAGTCCTACGCTGCAAGGTTCTGGACTGCGCCGAAGGAGACCTGATCACTCCACTGGACACCCCCGGCTGGCACCGCTTCCAGCAGTTCCGCGACCGAATGCTCCGCTCCCATCACTAACGGCAGGGGCGCGAGGAGACACTCTCCGTGACGGCCGAGGCGATCAACGCCACTAGGTTGTCGGTCCAGCAGTCAGACTCCTTGGTAGCGACCTCGACACCGCAGCCGCTGCACACAAGGTTGGGGCCGTCCTGGCCAGCGAGTCCGCAGCAGCCAACGAGACGTCGAGACTCGGGGTGCAGCGCAGTCCCCGGAAGGTCATCCGGGTGAAAGATCAGCAGACTGCCGTCGAAATTGACCTTGAAGGTCCCCGGGGCCATCCGGGGCGAGACGACCGCATGGCCCACCGGCAGCTCCGGCGCCCTCAGTGGTTCTCCCGGAGCCACCTCCCTTGTCAGGAGCTGCTGACAGCTGACGCAGTGAAAGATGGTCATAGCGACTTCCTCCTTGCCTCCGCACGAGGAGAGGCGTGAGCCTCCATGGCAGTCACGCAGCTGCCGTGGCCTGCCACACGGCGGTGACACACCCTTCCTCCCAGTGCCACCACCCCTTGGCCTCCCCATGCTCCAAAAGCTTCCGAATCCGAGGCAGATCCGCATCCGGTGGCACATCGAGCGCCACCATCCGGAACTGCTCGATCCCCTCGCCAGTCGTGCCGAGCCGATGAAAGGTCTCCAGCACGGTCTGCCGAGCGGTAGCTGAGCCGCCGCCCTTCATGACGATCAACCGGATGGTGCAGTTCTCTGAAGCCCGCACCGTCTCGCCAGCCCGGCGGACACCATCGTGGTCGACCTCCACCTGGATGATGTCGTCGCTGGCGACTCCCCGTACGAACCAGGGAGTGTTGTCCAAGCGGACGGTGCCGTCGCCAAGGTCAATCGCCCACAAGCTCTCCACGCTCGCCGGCGGCCAGCCGTCCTCGTCCGCCTCCAGGCGGAAGTGGACCTTCACGTGGTCATTCCTGATGCTCGTCACTGCACCATCATCCACACCGCGGGCCCAACCCTCCCACCGCCGAGGAAGCCAAACAGCGAGCTCGACGGGCTCTGACCTGCTTGCGCGACCACGTATCCAGGGCGATCTCCGGCCGCTGCGCGGGCTCGACTCCGGTCCAGGAGTTCTTCCGACTCTTGGACGCGCACCAGGCCGAGTCCGTGTGCGGTCCTAAAAGGGCAGCTCGTCGACCGCGGTCGGTTGAGTCCCCTGCCACTGGGCCCACCGTCCCGGGACGGCGATGCAGGCTGCAGAGAGGTGGGCCAAGGTCTTCCCCCGGACGTGCAGCCAGCTGTCGGCCGCCAGCCCGTCCTGCCGCAGAAGAAGTCCGGGAGCGGAGAACCAGCGGACCGGGGACTCGTCATCACCCGTCCACATCGGATAGTCCGGGAGCGGGACCCGCTGGAAGAGCTGGGGTATCTCGCTCATGACCTCGGCCGGCAACTCGCAGGCGTTGTACAGACGTTCCTCTCTGAACAGGCTCTCGGACAGGACCAGTTCCACGCACGCCATCGAGACCTTGTCCATGAACGGCCGCCATCCCTCACGCGACTGGACGACGACAGGCGGGTCAGCCTCCCCCAGATCGCGCAGGCGCACGCCCCAGAAGGCGCTCCCCTGGTTCTCGCTGCGGAAGCACAACACTCCCCCGAGGTCTTCGTGCTCGAAAGGTTCTGAGGGCGGCAGCATCGGATCCTGGTGCTCAAACAACTCCGGACGCCGACCGAAGAGCAGGTATGCCTCACGCAGAGCGGTGGGGAGCGACAGGCCCAGCTGATCTTCGATCTGCTTGAGCTCCTGCTGGCAGACGCCGTCGCCATCGGTCAAGGGCGAGTACCACGCAGCCACGAAGGCGCGGATGAAGTCCCATGCCTCCGACCGGCCTGATATGCCGTCGTGCATGGCCTCGGCCGCATCGAAGTCGCCCACCATGTGGTGGACCGTACCCGTTCTGTGGGCACGCCGGGAAACGATCACGCCGTCGCCGGGAAGGGATCTTGTAGGGCATGGCAGCCCTGCCGGTCAGCCCCACTCGTGAACACCCGGAAGACAACCTGACGCACGACCCAAATAGCGCAGCTCTACGACCGTTGCGGGCCACCGTGCCGCTTCCGTGCCACATCGGGGTATACAGCAGTCACCGTCTCTGACCAGTGACACGTCATCCGCACGCGCCAACCGCACTTGTCGCCCCGCCAAGGGATCGCCCCAGGTCAGGAGGGCTTCGGACGCCGTTGTGGTCGCATGTGGTCGCAGGACCGAGCCGCTGATCGCCGATAATGGATCCATCAGTTCAATGTGCAACTTTTGGAAGCGATCACCATGCGCTCCGCCACTCCTCGGGGGCGCGTCTACCGCCGGTGCGGCTGCCGGGACCAGCATCACCAGCAGCTCGGATCACGCTGCCCGCGCCTTCTCACAGAGTCTGATCACGGCACCTGGACGTTCGCCGTCGATCTCCCCTCCCCCGCCCGCCGGCGCCGCACCATCCGCCGCGGCGGCTTCCCCACCCAGACCAACGCCACCGAGGCCCTGCGCCGGCTGGTCGACAGTGACGGCGGTGGTTCTTCGCCGACCCGAACCAGTCGGTCGGCGACTACCTGACCGCGTGGCTCCAGGCCAAAGCCATGACGCTGAAGCCGACCACCATGGCCCGCTACCGCGCCTACGTCCAAGCCGGCCTCATCCCAGCCCTTGGCCACTTCAAGCTCGACGACCTCGGCTACGCGCACATCGCCGCCTTCGTCCGCAACCAGTTCGCCCATGGCCGCGGGCCGGTCAGCGTCCATCGCATCCTCGCCACCCTCTCCAGCGCGCTCGGTGAAGCCGTCAAACACCACCGACTCGACCGCAACCCGGCACGGCCCACGATCATTCCCCGGCCGGCCGCAGCCGAGCGCCACATCTGGACCACCGCGGAAGCCGTCTCCTTCCTGCGCTACAGCCACGCAGTCGATCCGCTCATGGCCGCCCTGGTCAAGCTCCTGATCGGCACCGGCATGCGGAAAGGGGAAGCTCTCGGCCTGCGTTGGGAGGACGTCCACCTCGACGAGCGCGTCCTCTACATACGCCGCACGCTCTCCGCCATCGACAACAACCACCTCGCACTGACCACCCCGAAGACCCGCAGCAGCAAGAACTGGGTCGCCACCTCCGACCGCGTCGCCACCGTCCTCCACCACCGGGCCCAGGACAAGTGCCCTTCGACCGCGCAGAATCTTCGGGGCGACTTCGTCTTCCACCGGCTCGACGGCCAACCACTCCACCCCGAGTACGCCCTCAACCGCTTCCACCTGCTCAGCCGAGAAGCCGGAGTCCCCCGCACCACGCTCCACGACCTCCGGCACCTGGCGGCCACCATCTCCATCACCGCCGGCGTGCCACTGACCGTGGTGTCCAAGACTCTCCGGCATTCGACGCTGTCCACCACGGCGAACATCTACAGCCACCTCACCGCCCAGGCAGCCCGCGAAGCGGTCGACACCATCGACCAAATCCTCACCCTCGCCGCCCGGCCGGCCACTCCCCCGATCCGCATACCGGCCGCGCGACCACCTGGCGACCACATCCCGCAGCTGCACAACCAAATGACCATCATCAGGCCGCCCACAGAAGCTACGAGTTACAGCCGACCAGCCCCACCGCGCCCGGACGCATGCGACCACCTTGCGACCACAAGCCGACGCAACGTCAGAAAGGCCGTTCCCTCAATTCGAGGAAACGGCCTCCGACCTGCGAAATCGCTGGTCGGCGGCGGAGGTGGCCCCGGTTCGTGCCCTTCCTCCAGTTCGACGCCGAGATCCGCCGCGTCGTCTGCACCACCAGCGCCATCGAGTCGGTCAACGCTCGCATACGAAAAGCCGTCCGGGCCCGCGAGCATTCCCCGACCGAGGCCGCAGCCCTCAAATGTGTCTACATGGCCGTCATGAGCCCGGACCCCACCGGCCAGGGACGCAAACGCCGGACCATGCGCTGGAAGCCCGCCTTGCAGGCTTTCGACATCGCCTTCGACGGCCGACTCTCCGTCGGCCGCCGCTAACTCACAACACCCGAGTTACACCGTTGGCTGGCCATACCCGTTACCGCAGCTCAAGAGTGCAGCACCTGGCACCACCGCCAGCCTTGAGCAACTCGGCCAGGTCGACGCCGATTGGTCGGTAGCCGCGGTCACGTAACCGCCTGGCCAGACTGGTGGCCTGCTGCGCCAGCACCACATTGCAGCCGTCCGACTGGGCGTTGAGCCCGAAGGCGACGGCGTCAGCCTCGTCGGCCAAGATCGCGTCGGGGTAGTACTCGGCTAGGACCTTCCGACTGGGGGCGGAGAAGGCCGCCGGGTAGTACATGACCTCTCCCGGCCGGAGGACGGAGAGGGCCGTGTCCAGGTGGTAGAAACGCGGGTCAACGAGCGTCAGACTGACAACGGGGACACCGAAGAACTCCCGCGCTTCGTCGTGCCCCCGGACATCGCTGCGGAAGCCGCAGCCTGCCAGCAAGGTCTCCCCCGTATACAGGAAGTCACCCTGGCCTTCGTTCAGGTAATCCGCCTGGCGCACCTCGGTCCAGCCATTGTCACGGAACCACGTGGCGTAGGCCTTCGCCTCCGCGGCACGCTGCCGGTGGCGGAATCGCGCTATGAGCACCTTGCCGTCCACGACAGTTGCGCCGTTGGCCGCAAATACCATATCTGGCAGCCCAGGCACCGGTTCGATCAGAGAGACATCGTGCCCCAGCTTCACGAACGTGTCGTGCAGCCGTTTCCACTGGTCCAGTGCAGCTTCAGCTGAGGTGGGCCGCGTGGGGTTCATCCATGGATTGATCGAGTAGGTGACATCGAAGTAGGTCGGCCGACACATAAGGAAACGTCGCGCCCGCGCCACTCGGTTACCGTCAGGATTTTGAGCGCTTATCTGCGACATCTTGCCATCCATTCACAGAAGTAATCCGCTTTCGCTAGCTCGAGGTACTTTCCTTGATCGATACCCCCTAATGCGAACGAAGGAGTAGTTCCCCCATAAGCGCAAGTTTGAGAGCATCAGTTGAACGTCTGATCATTCAAAGTCGTGCAGCGCTATCGAGGTCACCGCCGATCTCCCTCGGCTCGGTATCGGTGCATGAAGTCTGCAAGGTCTTTGGCTGTCCCTGATCCGCAATTGCTGAGCCAATATATTACTCGCCGCTGAACGTCAGGGTGCTTTTCCTGACTGAGCTTGAACATTGCGTCCACGTGTTCTATATGGAAGCGAAATGCGCCGACGCCTGCGACGATCTGCCCCAAGTAATCCAGGGATGAATCTATTTTCCATCCGTTGCCGAAACGTTTTTCGAAGTCTTGAGCTGTTTGGCGCACGACCTCAAGTGTTTCCGGTCCGGACGGGAGGGGGGAAAGGGTGCCGTTTAGATGGACAGAAATGAAGTTCCATGTGGGAGCTGCTGGGCCTTCGGGATAGGCGGTGGGGCTGACGTAGTGATGCGGACCTGTGAAGATCAGTTTGGCCTTCGTGCCCTTTGTAAGTGACATCCAGTGGGGGTTAGCACGGTTCATGTGGCCGAGAACTTTACGAGGTTCTCGGTTGTCCTCATCCGGGGGTATGAGGATGGGGAGATGGGTTGCATAGGGTGTGTGTGAACCATTGGTCACCAATAGGGCCAAGGGGTAGCTGGAGATGATGCGCCTAATCCAGGCGGAGTTGACGCGATAAAGATCAGGGACATGCACGATGATTCTCCTGATTGGCGCGGACCACATCGCGGATTTCTCCGGCGCGGGTAGCAACATTGGATAGCAGGCCGGCTCCGATTCCGTGGGAATGCTCAGCGAATTGACCAGTGACGTAGAGGCCGCACTCGATCTGCTCGGAGGTGACCACCTGGTAGTCGCGGTTGAGTTGCAGGCGCCCAGAAGCATCCCGTCGGCATTGGCTGGCCAATGCCTCGTCGAGGAGGGTGAGAGGGTCGGACGGGGAGTATCCGCTAGCGCATATGACATAGTCGGCCTTTAGCGACGTCGCTAAAGAAGTGGGCAGGTCCTTGATAACAATGTGGACGGCGTTATCTTTTTCGGTTGCTTCCAGCAGTCGGGTGAGATTCAAGATACGTATTCGCGGTTGCCCTGTGAGGCGCTCTTGGTACATAACGTCGTAGAGCTCCCGACTGAGGTCGAGGTCGACGGCAGAGTAGTTGGTGCCGGCATGATAGTTGAGCAATTGTTGCCGTACCGCAGGAGGAGCGATATAGAAGATGTCTGTCGCGTCGGAGTCGAAGATCGCGTTCGCGAAGGGGCTGTCGTCAGCGATACTATAGCCGTAGCGGGAGAATATGGCATAGATGCGAGACTTAGGGAACTTTCGGTGAAGAAATCGGACCGTCTCCGCAGCGCTTTGCCCTGCCCCGACGACAGCAAACTTGAGATTTTCGCTCGAATCTAGCTTCTCCGCGTGGTCCAGAAGATGGGCGTTGTGCCAGATTCGTTCGGTTTCTGTGACGCCTTCAGGCATGCGGGGGACCAGCCCGGTCGAGATCACTACATTTTTGGCTGTACAGGCTACGGACTCTCCCTCGCCGTCCTGGCGCACTAATATCTCCAGGGCCCCGACACTTCCACTGTGGGGAATAGGTCGAATTCTGGTCACGGGCGTTCCGTACAGCACTTGATGTGAGAAATGGGAAGCAGCCCATTCGAGGTAGTTATGGAAGTCCCGACGCAAGGGAAAGAAGGTCTGGCAGTTTATAAACTGTGCCAGCCTGCCAATTTTGTGCAAGTAGGAGACGAATGAGTAGGGACTATGCGGGTTACGAAGAGTTACCAGATCTTTAAGGAAGGATATCTGCATCCGACTGTCACTCAACAGCATTCCCCGATGCCAGCCGAACCGCGGCTGCTGCTCAAAGAACATGGCTGCAGTAGGTTCACGCGGCTCGCTAAGCGCAATTGCCAGCGCCAGGTTCGAGGGGCCGAAGCCGACACCCGCGACGTCCACTCGCGGGAAGTCTACCTTCCTCAAGTTAGCCACCTCCGTGGGCTTCTTCTATGTTGGTCATTGCTGGGGCATCCGCCCTGTCCGATCAGCCGTCAGAAAGTCACATGTGGATCCATCGTTGCTCTCCTCGTGAGAATTGTCGGTTGAGCCATCCCCGCGTGGACTCGCTCCACTCATCGCGTGATCAACCATCCTGAATAGTCACGCGGCGATGACAACGCCGTTCACTCATATGTCCTGCCGCTCAGCGAGAGCATTGCGGTCGATTTTTCCGTTGGCTGTACGAGGCATCTCCATCATTGCGGTGAACTTGGAGGGAACCGCATAGGACGGGAGCCGTTGCAACAAGCAGCGGAGCAGGTCCTGACGATCAATGCTGCATTCAGGGTCGTCAAAGAACAACACCAACTCCTTATTGACGAGAATCAGCACTGGCTGTTGCACACCACAAGCTATGCAGGCATCTGCGACTTCACCGACGTCAACGCGATTCCCGTGCACTTTGATCATGCCGTCTTTGCGATGGCTGAAACGCACGGCGCCTTCCGCCAGGCTGAAATAGTCGCCGGTATCGAATGATCGAAGGCTTTGCCCGGCGATGGACACTGTAGAGAAGTTACCGCTCTCTTGGTTCAGATATCCCTCGGCCAAGTGCTCACTTAGGATGACCAGTCGATAATGGGACTCGGCGGGGATGAACGCGAAGCTCCATCCGGGGATCGGCGCACCAATGGGCACAACCGGGGAAGTGGAGTTCATATCCGTATCGGAGACCTCATGGAATGAGCAGAACAACGTGCCTTCAGTCGGCCCGTACGTGTTGACTATCCGCGCATCTGGTGCGCGTTCCCGTAGCTGTACACAAGAAATACGCAGGAGTGACTCGCCGCAGAAGGTAAAACATTGCACTGAGCTGAGGTCTGCCCCACCGCGTAATAGGTGCGGGATCATGGTCGGCACGGAGTGCCAATGAGTGATTGCGTGCTCGGCCACGAAGGCCCCTGGATGCAACCGCTCCCGAGCCGTTGTCACGGCGACCAACGTCCCGCCACTACAGAGCACGGTAAGGAAGTCGACCAGACTTAGGTCGAAGCCGATGCTTGTGAACTGAGCCCATCGTGAACCGGGTTTACACTGATAGAAGCGTGTCGACCATGCTACGAACGCCGAAGTTGCGTCTTGCCGGACTTCCACCAGTCGTGGCACGCCGGTGCTACCAGACGTGCTTATGAAATATCGGGGCTCTACACTGCGTGGCGCGGGCCGGCCGCGCTCCTCAGAACTGGACCCCGTTCCTGGCGGGCACAGCGTCGCTACTCCGACTGCCTCGAAGTGTTCGGCCGTGGCTATATCATCGGTGACGAGGCATGGACGATCGAATTGTTCGACAATCCTCTTAAGCAACATGAGTGGCTTAGCTCGATCCACCAGGCATAGAGAGTATCCGTACAAGAAGGCACACGAGAGCAATCGATAGTAATCGGCTCCCTTGTTCAGATACAGAACCAGTGGTGCGCTCGGTGGTCCTAATGTCTTGGCCCAGCTCTGTGCTTCTTGGTGAAGTTGCCTGTACGACAGCTTCACCTTCGCTGCAGGCACCTCGACAGCAATCCGCTCCGCATGCTCCGTGAAGGCAGCCAGCAGCCTGGTAGCGACGCCGCTTCCCGCAGCACCGTGCCCAGCAGCCGGCATAGCCGACTCCGATGGCATCTATGCCCCACTCCTCGATCCGGCAGCGCCCCCGGGCTTCAGTCCCGGGCGGGCAGTCACCGGGGCGGCGTGGGGACTGCTCTGCGTGTTGCTCCCGGGCACGGGACCTGAGGGGTCCGAGCCGAGTTCGACTATGCGGTTGGCCGCGTCGACGTGCACGACCCGGGGCACCAGGACGCGCGCCTCAGCGTCGTCGACCTGCGCGTAGCTGAGGAGGATCACGAGGTCACCGGGGTGGACGAGTTGGGCGGCCGCGCCATTGATGCCGATGACACCGGACCCACGTTCACCCTCGATAACGTACGTCTCCAGCCTGGCCCCGTTGTCGATGTCGAGGACGTGGACAAGCTCTCCCGGGAGCAGGCCCGCGGCCTCCATCAGCTCCAGGTCGACGGTGACGGAACCCACGTAGTGGAGATCGGCCTCCGTCACGGTGGCACGGTGAATCTTGGACTTGAGCATAGTACGCAGCATTTGGGAACTCCCAGAGACGGTCTTTCTGCTTTCAGGTCCTACACACGGGTGTCTCGCAAACACGGGCCATCAGGTACGTCACCTAGCCCACATTTCACTCGCCTAACAATCCGTCACTCCACTCGCGTCCGAAGAGACCGAGATCGCGACTCATGACTGCAGCACAGGCTCTCGCCACATCGAGGTCAGTTCAATTTCCTCGCTTATTTTGAGAGAGCCGATCACGGTGAATCCGAGCAGCGAATACATCTCTGCACTGCGAGGTGATAATGAGTCTAGATAGACGGGCATGCCGTGTTCTTTGAAATTGTACCGAAGGAGGCGAATGCCGACCGCTTCACTGCGGCATTCTGGTCGCACTGCTATAGCTTCCGCATGCCAATGAGGTGTGTCCATCGGGTGGTGCGGGGCTCGGCGTGCAGCGTTGAAATAGGTGAGCGCATTGTCGGCACACTCTGCACAGATATCCCGTACTTGTTGCTGCCCGACTGTGTTCCAGTGCTCCTCGGATGCGATTGCCGATGAGTTCCGTCCGATGAGTGTTCCTTTTCCGTCGACGATGTACGCGTCGCCGACCTCCACTGCCTCATCAACCATCCACCGGAACAGAGCTGGCGCCAGGTCGGCATATTGCTTTTTCGTCCTGAACATCCATGCGAAGAAGGGGTTCCCGGCGAATCCGTCAGTCAGAATATCTGCCATCTCGTCCAGGTCTGCTCGCGTCGCACGCCGCACCTGTGTTGATTCCATCCCGAGTCCCCTTTCATTATTGCCTGATTCTGCCTGCCGGCTTCGTGTGTACGGCAAGTTCCGCTACGCCTTTTCCTTGGAGGGGCGCGTCTATTCGGCCGGGTGTCGCGCTAGGCTGCTGTTTCTTGGCTCTCAAGTATTTCGATGAGATCCCCGACGGTCTCCTGCCGGAAGACTGCTTCGTCGTTGATTTCGATGTTCAGTTTCTCTCCGAGAGTGAGGATCATGCGAAGCAGAGTCAGGGAGTCGAAGCCTAGTTCGCGGAAAGACGCCTCGGGTCGCAGCTCATACTTTCCGATACCGAGCTTGGTTGCCATGATTTCCGCAACAGTTTCGGTGACTATTTGGTATACCGAGCCCATGGGTTGCTCTTTCGCGTGGGTTGAGTGGAGGCTTTCGTTGTCTCGAGATCGCTTCTTGGATGGGAATGGCCGGCCGTCCGGCGGGGCTCATGCCCGCGCGTCGCGGTTAAGAGATGCTGGTTAGAAGTCGCCATGAGGTCCGGGCGTAGGCGACCCATGTCGAAGAACAACGTGTCACGGAGGAGTCGAACACCCGGTGCGGCTCCAGGGCCGGCTCCACCACGCCCAGGTTCGGGCGGCACACGGCCAGCCAGGGTCCGCCAGGCATCCCAGCAGTGCATCCTCGGACGCTTTGGTGAGCGTCTTAGCGACTAGCGTCTGCGTCATCAGCTTTTTCGTCATCAGTTTTGTACCTTTCCCTCCGGCCAGCAGATACGTGCTGGATCCACCGGGTCTGCACGGGCGCAACTGTCCCGTGCGGACGGTCATCTCAGCGGCGGACGCCGACTTCGGTACTCCAGTGCAGTGCCGCGAATCCGATGTGTACAGAGGAGGGACATGCCGGATGCTGTGCACATCGCGCCACATTGCGCGTTTGTGAAAGACACCATGCGCGTAGCACCACAGGTGTTGTCATCTCTGATGCGATGCCGGCCGAGTGCGGGTAACACTGGGGTTGCCCTGTCCAGCCTGTTCTCCCGGTACTACAGGGGAGCTTCGAGAGCTTGTCGTCGGCGTCTTTCGTAGTGGATCTTCCATATCGGGCCCTGACCCCGGATCTTGGACGCCGGAGAGACTTGGATTTGGATGGTCAAGGAGAACGGAGTCCCTGTGGGGATGAAGCACTACCCCGCCGAGTCCGAGGCGGACGCGGTCGCGTTGTACCGGTCGCGACCGGGAGCGACGATCAAGTCGGTCGCTGGAGTGAACACCGAGACGCTGCGGAACTGGATCCGGACCCTCGACGGTCGGCGCCCCGATGCCCACTCGACGTCCCAGGTGGCCGCGCCGACACCGGGCTCGGCGGAAGTTGCCGCGTTGCGCAGGCGGGTCCGCGTGCTCGAGGAAGAACGGGATATTCTGCGCGGTATTTCGCCGGGGAGACGCGCTGGTGAACCGCTGTCAGTTTGTTGGTGATCACCAGCGCCAGTTCGGCGTCACGCGGTTGTGCTCGCTGCTGGGGATCGCCCGCTCGAGCTTCTAATACTGGCGCCGCACCGCTGCGGCCCGCGTGGCCCGCCAGGCGGCCGAGGCTGAGCTCGCAACCCGGATACGCAAGGCTCGCCAGGAGTCCGACGGCACCTACGGCGCGCCGAGGATCACCGCCGAACTCCGCGACGAGGATGGCCTGGTGGTCGATCACAAGCGGGTCGCGGGGATTATGCGGGCATCGGGATCGAAGGAGTCCGCCTGCGGCGTCGGCACCGCACCACCGTCTCCGATACGGTCGCGGCGAAGGGCCCGGACCTGATCGGCCGCGACTTCACCGCGACGCAGGCGAACACGCAGTACGTAGGCGACATCACCTACCTGAGCATCGGCGGCGGAATGTTCTGCTATCTCGCGACCGTCATTGCTCTGTGTTCACGTCGGCTGGCCGGGTGGGCGATCGCTGATCACATGCGCACTGAGTACGGCAGCCGCAGTTGTGGGGGTCGGTGGCCTCATCGTCGGTAATGGCTGATGCGGGCACGATGCTGGTGGCGCCGTCGCCAGAGTGACCAGTGCAGAATGTGTTCGGTTTCGTGCCGGACGGTGTGGACGAGTTTGCTCAGCAGGCGGCGGATCTCGTTCGCGCTCACTCGGATCAGGTCGCCTGGGTGTCCCCGTTTCGCAGATGGAGGCCCGGAGGGCGGTCAGATGAGCGGCGGCCGCCATGGCCAGGGTGATGTGTCGGTATCAGGCCGGATAGCGGCGGACTTGGTAGTGGTCGAGTCCGGCCTCGTTCTTCGCGGCCTGGAAGGCTTGCTCGATCGCCCAGCGGGCTCCGGCGGCGCGGACCAGCTCCGCCAGCGGGGTATGGGCGGGCGCATGGGTGCGGTAGTAGGCGCGCTCGCCGTCGGCTAGGGGCCGGCGGATGAGCAGGGCGTCTACGAAGCGTCCGCGCGGTTGCCGGGCAGCGGGGCCATCGCCCAGGCGTATTCGCGCCGATCGCCAGCACGTAGCTGAGCTGCATCTCGGCGAGCCAGCTGCGCAGCACCGGAGCCTGGCCGTAGACCTCGTCGCCGGTCACCCACCGAAAGGGCACCGTGGCGTCCACGGCCCGGGCCAGCCTCGTTCTCGCCAGGGCCGGTTTGGTGGCGAAGCCAACCTCGTCGCCGCCCCGGGCATCCGCCCGGCGGGCCGGGTCCTCAATCCAGCGGGTCGGCAGGTACAGCTCCCTGTCGATCAACGCTCGTCCCTTGGCTGAGGCGTAGGCGAGGAACACCCCTAGCCGACAGTTGTCGATCTTCCCGGAGGTGCCGGTGTACTGCCGCTGCACTCCTGCCGAGCGAGTGCCCTTCTTGATGAAGCAGGTCTCATCCACGGCTAACCCGCCGTCCCTCGGCGCCGAGGTGCTCCACGACGAAGCCGCGGACCTCGTCCCGCACCGCGTCCGTGTCCCAGTCGGCCTGGTTCAGCAACCGCTGTATACCGTCCGGGCACACCTCTCCGGCCTGCTCGGCCAGTGTCCAGCCGTTCTTGCGCCCCAGCGGCGCAAGCAAACCGCGCCGATACTGCCGTGCCGCTCACGCGGCTCCGACCTGCCACCACCAGTCACAGCAACTGCGGCCCCCAATACGAGCTCGTCATCGAAGCCCTGGCAGCGGCCCATCGGGCCCGCAGGAGTCTGGCCGGCGCGGTGATGCACACCGATCACGGAGGTCAGTGAGCCTTTTCAGCGCGGCACTGATCGGGTGACTGTGAGGGTGTACGAAACGCACGAGGCTCCGGTGCCGTTGAGGGAGGTATTCGAAGTCTCAACCCATCGGCACAGGAGCCTTGTTGGTTGCCCATCCTGCCGGCACTCGACTTGCTTCACGAACTCGTCGAGTGGGTCACCATGCTCATCGTCACCCGCGAGGGTGACCGCCGCTGCAAGCTCCCACCACACCAGCGTGCGCTTGTCGGCCTGACGTACCTGCGCAGGCACGACACGCTCGCCCAGATCGCCGTCGGCTGGCGAAGATCGAGGGCAGAAGGGCTGGTCGAGCGAGCGCGAAGCCCGGCTCGACGCCTTCCGCTGACTGACCCGATACAACACCGAAGGCGGCAGCGTCCTGAGCTGATCGACTACACCGCTGAGGAGATCCGCCGCCTGCTCCACCAGACCAGGTGGCACGTCCACCACTTGCCCGCGGTCATCGCCGCCCAGTCTCTGTGGCACCGCGCCCACCCAGCCGTCGCATGGAAGATCCACTACGAAAGACGCCGACGACAAGCTCTCGAAGCTCCCCTGTAGTACCGGGAGAACAGGCTGGACAGGGCAACCCCAGTGTTACCCGCACTCGGCCGGCATCGCATCAGAGATGACAACACCTGTGGTGCTACGCGCATGGTGTCTTTCACAAACGCGCAATGTGGCGCGATGTGCACAGCATCCGGCATGTCCCTCCTCTGTACACATCGGATTCGCGGCACTGCACTGGAGTACCGAAGTCGGCGTCCGCCGCTGAGATGACCGTCCGCACGGGACAGTTGCGCCCGTGCAGACCCGGTGGATCCAGCACGTATCTGCTGGCCGGAGGGAAAGGTACAAAACTGATGACGAAAAAGCTGATGACGCAGACGCTAGTCGCTAAGACGCTCACCAAAGCGTCCGAGGATGCACTGCTGGGATGCCTGGCGGACCCTGGCTGGCCGTGTGCCGCCCGAACCTGGGCGTGGTGGAGCCGGCCCTGGAGCCGCACCGGGTGTTCGACTCCTCCGTGACACGTTGTTCTTCGACATGGGTCGCCTACGCCCGGACCTCATGGCGACTTCTAACCAGCATCTCTTAACCGCGACGCGCGGGCATGAGCCCCGCCGGACGGCCGGCCATTCCCATCCAAGAAGCGATCTCGAGACAACGAAAGCCTCCACTCAACCCACGCGAAAGAGCAACCCATGGGCTCGGTATACCAAATAGTCACCGAAACTGTTGCGGAAATCATGGCAACCAAGCTCGGTATCGGAAAGTATGAGCTGCGACCCGAGGCGTCTTTCCGCGAACTAGGCTTCGACTCCCTGACTCTGCTTCGCATGATCCTCACTCTCGGAGAGAAACTGAACATCGAAATCAACGACGAAGCAGTCTTCCGGCAGGAGACCGTCGGGGATCTCATCGAAATACTTGAGAGCCAAGAAACAGCAGCCTAGCGCGACACCCGGCCGAATAGACGCGCCCCTCCAAGGAAAAGGCGTAGCGGAACTTGCCGTACACACGAAGCCGGCAGGCAGAATCAGGCAATAATGAAAGGGGACTCGGGATGGAATCAACACAGGTGCGGCGTGCGACGCGAGCAGACCTGGACGAGATGGCAGATATTCTGACTGACGGATTCGCCGGGAACCCCTTCTTCGCATGGATGTTCAGGACGAAAAAGCAATATGCCGACCTGGCGCCAGCTCTGTTCCGGTGGATGGTTGATGAGGCAGTGGAGGTCGGCGACGCGTACATCGTCGACGGAAAAGGAACACTCATCGGACGGAACTCATCGGCAATCGCATCCGAGGAGCACTGGAACACAGTCGGGCAGCAACAAGTACGGGATATCTGTGCAGAGTGTGCCGACAATGCGCTCACCTATTTCAACGCTGCACGCCGAGCCCCGCACCACCCGATGGACACACCTCATTGGCATGCGGAAGCTATAGCAGTGCGACCAGAATGCCGCAGTGAAGCGGTCGGCATTCGCCTCCTTCGGTACAATTTCAAAGAACACGGCATGCCCGTCTATCTAAACGCATCAACACCTCAGAATATAGAGATGTATTCGCTGCTCGGATTCACCGTGATCGACTCTCTCAAAATAAGCGAGGAAATTGAACTGACCTCGATGTGGCGAGAGCCTGTGCTGCAGTCATGAGTCGCGATCTCGGTCTCTTCGGACAGCCACACGTGACCGATCATCTCTGACGCAAACCAGGAGCGCCGTCCCGGGCCCTCCCCTCGCGATAATCTGCACCGAGATCAACCCATGGCCCGAGCAAACCTGGGCCTGCAACTGGGGCTTCCTCCACCAAGCGCTCCATTCGCTCGTGATCGTCGTGGCCGTGATGACGACGGCGACGGCAGGGCCGCTAGTGACCTGGCTGCTGGGACGACAGATCAGCAACGACACAACCGGATATTCACACCGCCACATCTGCCGAGGTCACCGAGCCTCCAGACTCGCTCGAATGCGCCTGCGCGGCCGGAGGGCTTCGGTGCGCCGCACGGTGAAGGCGCCGGCGGTGAGCCGGCGGGACAGGCCCCACCTCGTAGACGTGCCTGCGAGCAGCTTTCGCCCTGAAAAGTCGCGGGTCAAGTCTGTGCGAATGGTGTTGCCGTCCTTACGCTGTTGCCGGGTTGATTCCGTCACTTGCAGGGTCGGAAGGCCCTCGGCTGCCATTGAGTGCGCCCCCATGCTGCGGGTGCATCGCAGGGATCGAGCTCGCTCCAGAATCGGTGAGCCACGATCACCCCGATAAGTTCCGCCGCCCGCGACAGCAGCCGGGAAATCTTGGCGGCGTTGTCCGGTGCGGCCCAGCCATGCAGCGAATGCCGCCGGGCATTTTCTAGGGCGCTCCTTGGTCGACTGACTCAGGAGGACTGGCAACGAACGGTTTTGTATGGTTGTCGCATGTCAACGAAACGTCCGCTCTCTTGGTTCATCCGTCGTGACATCTCCTGCGATTGATCGTGACGGCCACCATTCGATGGAGGTGGAAACCGCGCCTATGAGTACCCCCTGCCCCAATGGGGAGCCCTCGTCTTCTCGGCGTTTTCGTCAGCTTCTTGCTCTGCGTGCAGGGGATGGCGGGCGAGTTCGTGCAGCCCAAGGGGGATTGCGGCCCGGCAAGGGCGAACCGTCCTCACTTTACTAGGCGTGTCCCGGTGCCAATGTGCATGTTTGGGGAGGTCAGGTAACGATGCGAGATCCTTTTGATGTCGCTGCGTCCTCACGCCGACGGAAGGCCGAACCTGTGCAGCCTGGTGGCGGGGTGTCAGGTAAGGGGCGTCGCCTCGGCCAGGAGTGCGGCGACCTGAGGGTGGCGCTGGTATGGCCGCAATTGCGCCAGAATGCTGTGGAGATGGCGGGCGGCGCGGGCGGAGTGAATGGTGGGATAGGAGGTGAGGAATGTCTGCCAGTGGGTGAGGGCTTGGTCGAGGTGCCCGAGGCGGAGGTGGGTTTCGGCAAGGTGAGCCCGGGTCAGAATGGTGGCGCGGTGTTCGGCTGGTGTGCGCAGGCGCAGGGAAGTGGCCAGGGCACGGATGGCGCCCGCGGGGTCGCCCAGGGCTGCGAGAGTTTGAGCTCGCTGGTAGTGCAAGGCACCGGGCGGGTAAGCGGTGAAGGGACCAGGCGCCGCGTCGGCCCGGGAGAATAAGGATTCTGCCCGGGCTAAGGCGGACAGGGCAGCGTAGCGGTCGTGGTGGGCCTGCACCACCGCGAGATGGGCCTGGGTATAAGCCTGGACGGCGGGTGCGGCACGGAGGGCCTGGACAGCGGCCTGGTCGGCAAGGTTGAGGACAGCCGTGCTGTGGTAGCCGAGGTCATAGGCGTGCGTGGCCATGGCACGCAGGGTGATGGCCAGTGTGGCGGCATCGCCGGCCTCGGCGGCAAGACGGGCTGCGACCTGGTGATAGTACTGTGCGGTGCGATCGTGGCCGCTGTCGACGCACATGTTTGCGAGCAGCAGGGTCAGTTGAGCGGTGGCGGACAGCAAATCTCGGTGGAAACGTACCCGCGCATGCAGTAGCGGGGTGACGTTGTGGGCGAGGTAGGCGGCCAGCGCGGAGCGCGCAGCCTGTCCTCCATATGCCTCGGCCGCGCTGTGGAACAGGTCGGCCATGCCGCGTATTCGGTCCACTTCGGCCGGCCCGGGAGACGGCGCTTCGGGTCCGGTGCCCAGTCGGTGCCCAAGGCGGCCAACGGGGGTAGTCCAGTCGGGGAGGGTCAGGGCGGCCAGGCTGAAGCCACGAGTGCCCAACAGCGTCGCATGGGCGGGGTCGAGTTCGGCACGGGTGAGCTGAGTGAGTTTATGGACCGGTTCGGCCTGCCAGGAGGAATCCACAACAGCAGTGGGGGCATCGGTGAAACCAGCCTCGTGCGCCGTGATGGGCCTGCCCAATTGGCGGGAGAGACATTCCAGCAGCAGCGCCGGGGCGGGCGGTCTGGGGCGCGTGCCTGCCAGCCAGCGCCGCACCGTGGTGTGGCCGTATGCAACCGCAAGGCCCTGCTCGGCGGCCACCGCGCGCAGTGCCCGGGCGAGCTGATTGGGACCCCAGTCGGCCGACTGCAGCAGCGCCTGCAGACGAGTGTTATGTGTTCGCGGCATACGCCTCACCCCCGCTGCGGCAACACCACTGGACCGCCGCACCAGAAGCCATCCACCCACGCACCTGCCGCCCTGGATCCCTGGGCGCGGTGGCGCGCTGCGGGGAGACCCCCGACACCGCCGCCGTCGGGGCGCTGCCTGCCACCCGTGGACGTGTGGGAAGAGGTGAAGGCGCCGGCGGCGGACGGGGGCAGGGCTGTGGTGACGGTGATGTCATGGCGAATGTACGGCGCAGCACGTCGTGCGCGGCGGGGAGTCGGCGGAAGGGCGTCAGCAGCTGCCGGAGTCGGCTCACAGCGAGATCCGCAGTTCCGGAACACAACTGCGTGTAGTGGTCGAGAAAGGAATTCCAGGAGGCGCAGGCTTCTTCCACATGGCCGAGGCCGACAATTATCTCCGCGAGTTGGGCGTGACTCAGTGCCAGCCCCCGGTGGTCGTCGCCCACTCGCCGCGCCAGCGAGTTGCTTAAGGCGATGCGTGCGGCCGGCATGTCGCCGGTGTATCTGAACGTCTCGGCACTCTGGAATTCGAGGGATGCGGGGGAGTATGCGGTGAACGGCTCCGTCGTTCCGGCGCTCTCGCTCCTCTCCAGCGCGAACTCGGCTCGGCCGAGGGAGGCCAGCGCCGCACGGTGGTTGCCGCAGGCCGCTTGCGACACGGCGAGTTGGGATAGGACGAACGCCCGGGCGGGGCCGTCGGGCATACGGACGGAAGCGGCGGCCTCGGCGGCGTGCAGGGCGGTGTGCCGGTGGCCCAGCGCGAGCCCCTGGGCGCTCAGTCCTCGCAGCACGACGGCGCGCGCCGTCGGATCCCCGGACGCGTCGGCGAGCTGTAGGGCGGTGGTGAAGTGGCGCTGGGCGAGCCCTTGGGCGGAAGCGTCCTGATACATCCGGGCGAGCAGGAACGAGAGTCGGGATGCCTCCACCAGCAGACGGGGGTGCGGATCGCGGCCCCGCAGCAGCGGAGCGATGTCATCCGCCAGGTACGCGGCCAGCGCCGAGCGCGCACGCCGCCCTCCGTGTGCGTTGAAGGAGGCCGCGTAGAAGCGCACGGCGAGCCGGACGACGCCGAGATCGTCCGCACTGTCGCGAGCCCTGCGCGGCGCCGGAGGTACGGGACGATCCGCGGTGGGTCCGGCCGTCACACGTGCGAGTTCCGCTGCCCGGTACGGCAGCAGCCGGGCGGCTGCCCGGCGTGCGGGGTCGCTCTCGATGCCGCACAGGTCGGTGAGCGTGTGCTCGATGGGGGTGCCGGCTGCGGGTGGCCTGCCACCCGACGGGGCGGACGGTTCGCCGGCGAACCCCGCGGAGGTGGGGGAGATGGGTCGACCCAGGCGCCGGGTCAGGGCCTCCGCGACCAGTTCTGGTACCGGTGGCGTCGGCTGCGTACCGCTGAGCCAGTGGGCGACGGCCGTGCGGTCGTAGTTCAGGGCGAGGTCGATTTCCGCGGCGAGGGAGTTGACCGAGCGCGCCAGCGCGGCCTGCGTCCAGCGGGCCTCCGTCAGCAGGGCTCGCAGATTCTCGTTACGGCGGCGTGTTGGCGGCACCTCGTGCTCCCGGTGACGCGGTTCGGGTTCTGGCCCGTCGTCCTCAGCCGCGTCATCCCGTCTCATTTCGGCATTCGCGCCAGAGGCGAACGGAGAAGGCGGGCTGGAGCTATAGAGAGGCGTAAGGGGTTCATGGGGAGTGATGTCCGTTCCTGGTAATGCTGTTGCGCGTGGTGGATTCCTGGCGTACGGCCGCAGCGTGCTGATGGTTTCGTTGGAATTGGTCCAGGGCAGCCTAGGCGTGGCCGCAAAGGCGCTTTGCGGACCATTGAGCCCTAGCCAGCAGCCGTCCACCAACGGAACCATGAATCAAGCCGGGGTGGAACGTCCGGCCGCGGCGAGAAGCGTGAACGTGTTGAAAGTCTCTGGCGGCACCGAAACGATTTCCGATCCGGAAAGCCGGATCAGTCAACGAGGCAGACAGACCATGACGCACCCGCGCTGTCCGAACCGGAGGCTCGCGGCACTGTTGGCCGAGGCCGACTGGACCGCCGCGGACCTCTCCCGCGCCGTCAACGCACTGGGCGCGGCCCACGGGCTGCGCCTGCGCTACGACCGGACATCGGTGGCCCGCTGGCTCAACGGGGCGCGCCCCCGACCCGCGGTCATCGACCTGGTCGGCCAGGCGCTCGGCAGCCGCATAGGCCGCCTGCTGATGCCCCTGGACATCGGATTCGCCGCACCGGAGGGCGTCGAGACCGCGCGGTCGCCGGTTCCTCAGCACGGCGATCCGGTGCGCCGGCTGTCCGCTCTCTGCCACGCCGAGACCGATCCCACCCGGCGGTCGAGCCTCGTCCTCTCTGGCCCATCGCCGGTGTTCAGCGGCTGGGAGAGCCGGGCCCCGTCACTCCCTCCGGCCGACCCTCGCATGCCGCGGGCCGCCGCCGCGGCCCCGGCACGGCTGGAGGGCATGGCCTTCCGCAGCGCCCTGGAGGGGGAGATGTACGGCGGTGCCCACGGCAGGACGGCGCTGGCGGGGTACCTCGCCGCGGACGTGGTGCCGCTGCTCAGCGCACCCGGGCACCCGGAGGTCCGGCGTGCCCTCCTCACCGGCGCCGCCCACCTGACTCTGCTGCTGGCCGGGCAGACATCGGAGATCGGCCACCCCGTCCTGGCGCAGCACTACTACTACATCGCTCTGGAACTCGCCCACGCGGCCGGGGACCGCGGCTCCTACGCGATCACCCTGCGCTGCCTGAGCACTCAGGCACACCACCTGGGTGACCACTGTCAGGCCGTCGCCCTCGGCGACGCCGCCATCGAGGTCGCGGGGTCCGCCGTACCCCGCGCTGTCCGTGCGTTCGTGCACGCGGGCCGCGCCGTCGCCCACGCCGGCGCGGGCCAGGAACGCTCCGCGACCGCGGACCTCCTGACCGCGGAACGGCACCTGGCGCAGGCCACCGCCCCCGAAGGCCCCTTCACCAGCTACCCGGAGACCGCGCTGCGCTACCAGCGGGCAGAAGTGCTCTCATGCCTGGGCGACCACAAGGGCGCCCTCGCCGAGCTGCAAAGCTCCCTGGCCTGCCGCCCAGTCGAACACCACAAGGCCCGCACGCTGCTGCACGCCCAGCTCGCGCACACGCTGCTCGCCCTGCACGACCTCGACGCGGCGCTGGACCACTCCTTCGACGCGCTACGGCACCATGGGCAGCTCGCCGCCGGTTCCGTTCACGGCGCTCTCCCCCAGCTGGCCCACAGCCTCACTCCCTTTCAGAAAGACTGGCAGGTCAAGTCCTTGCGGGAACGTTTGCGCGCGCTGCCTCGGTAGTACCGTTCCCGGTCCCGTTCTCCGCGTCGCCCTGAGGCGACTCCGCCGGCCGGGACTCCTCCATGCCGCCCTCGGCATGTGCCGCGGCTAAGCCGACGAGTAGCACCATCGCCACATCATGAGGATCCGTCACAATGCTATTAAGTGGGGGTCTAAAGGCCGTATTCCCGTCGTCGGCGCGCCCATACTCCCGCAGTCTTCACCCATAAGGCGGATCTCCGCCGGCGTCGGGCCTGGCCCCTGGACCGCCAGGCCACCTACCGCCGATACGTGTTCAACACGTTCAACAACCTGATCAAGATCCTCCCCTACCGCAGCCCGCACTCGCACGGTTTGTTGGTATCTCCCGTCCCGCCCGGGAGGCACTCTGTGACCACCACAACCACGAAATACCCGCTGCTGTCCCCGGTCCTTTCCCCCAAGCACCTGGGCACCCTCACCGACGACGGCCTGGGCAGGCTCGCCGACGAGGTGCGTGCCTTCCTGATCGAGAACGTCTCCGCGACCGGCGGACACCTCGGCCCCAATATGGGCGTGGTCGAACTCTCCCTCGCCCTGCGCCGCGTCTTCAGCTCCCCGGCGGATACGATCGTCTTCGACACCGGCCACCAGGCATACGTGCACAAGATCCTCACCGGCCGGGCATCCTCATTCGACACCCTGCGCCAGGAAGGCGGCCTCTCCGGCTACCTGTCGCACGCCGAATCCGTCCACGACATCATCGAGAGCAACGAACGCTCCTACGCCCCCACCATCGGCGGCCTCGCCGACCACCTTGCCGCTCTGCGCGCCGAAGACCCGATGGCATCGACTGGCTCCCCCGGATTCCCCAACCCGTCGAGGCATTACCCTGACCGGTTCTTCGACGTCGGCATCGTCGAACAGCACGCCGTCACCTCCGCGGCGGGTCTCACCCTCGCGGGCATGCACCCCGTGGTCGCCGTCTACGCCACCTTCCTCGGCCGCGCCTTCGATCAGGTCCTCACGGACGTGGCTCTGTACCGCGCGCCGGCCACGTTCGCCCTGGACCGCTCCGGCGTCACCGGCCCCGACGGACTGTCCCATCACGGCATGTGGGACCTGACCATCCTCGGCGCCGTCCCCGGTATGCGGGTGGCCGCCCCTCGCGACGCCGTCCAGCTCGATCAACTCCTGGCCGAAGCCCTCGATCACAGCGACGGACCCGCCGCGTTGCGTTTCCCGAAAGCCTCCGTCACCGATCCGATCGAGGCGCGGGAACGGCACGGCACCACCGACATCCTCGCCCAAACCGGCTGTGACGTCCTGGTCCTCGCCACCGGCCCCCTATGCTCCGAGACGCTGAAGGCGGCCGCTCTCCTGGGCCAGCAGCACATCACCTTCACGGTCGCCGACCCGCGCTGGATCTACCCCGTCGCTCCCGAGATCACCTCCATGGCGGCCAAGCACCGCCTCGTGGTCACGGTGGAGGACAACACTCGAGCCGGCGGGTACGGCACCCACGTGGCCCGCGCCCTCGCCGAAGCGGGACTCCCCGTTCGTGTCGCCGTCTCCTCCGCCGATGACGCCGAAGCCATCCCCAAGATCGTCGCTAAGTCGCCGATCCCGGTCATCGCCGGTGTCCATTTCCAGCCCCGTTACGTCTTCGAGGCCATCGACGCCGGATGTGCCGCCGTCCGGGTCAACCCGGGCAACATGAAACGCTTCGACGACCGGGTCAAAGGGATCGCACAAGCTGCGGGCTCCGCCGGGGTTCCCCTCCGGATCGGAGTCAACGCCGGATCACTCAACAACAGGCTGTTGGCGAAGTACGGGAAACCAAGCCCGGCGGCCCTGGTGGAGTCCGCTCTGTGGGAAGCGAGTCTCTTCGAAGAGCACGGATTCACCGACTTCAAGATCGCGGTCAAGCACCACGACCCCATGGTCATGGTCGACGCCAACCGCCTGCTTGCGACAGCCTGCCCCTACCCGCTGCACCTGGGCGTCACCGAAGCCGGCCCGGCCATGCAGGGCGCCATCAAATCGGCCGTCGCCTTCTCCATCCTGCTGAACGCCGGAATCGGGGACACCATCCGCGTCTCCATCTCCGACGACCCGGTGGAACAGGTCAAGGCGGGTATCCAGATCCTCGCCCCCCTGGGCCTGCGGCCTCGCAAGCTGGAAGTGGTCTCCTGCCCCGGCTGCGGCCGACTACAGGTCGACATCCACCGGCTTGCCAGACAAGACGAGGCCGCGTTCGAGGGGTTCCCTCATCCGCTGAGGGTCGCGGTCATGAGCTGCGTGGCCAACCGGCCCGGGGAGGCGAGGGAAGCCGATATCGGCGTGTCCTCCGATAACGACAAAGGACAGATTTTCGTCCGCGGCCAGGTGATCAAGACCGTACCCGAATCCAGGATCGTCGACACCCTGATCGAAGAAGCCCTCACCTCCACTGGCTCGAAGACGACCTGGGGGTCACGGAATCCTTCCTGGACGCCGACCCCGGCCGCGGCGCCATGCTCTACCACCCCGACGCCGCCAGTACCGAACACCTTCTGGCCGCCGCCATGCTCCTCCTGGCGGAGAACGTCGTGCGACTACTACATCCGCGAAACCGAGCACGGCGGCACCCACGACCGCCGCGGCGCCCTTCTCGTCCTGTCCCAAGCCGCCATCGACCCCACCGGCTGGACGAGCACCCTCACCTACTGCGCCCCGGTGAAGACCTTGCACTCCGCCGTGGAGCACTTCTCCGCCATCGTCACCCCAACAGCGCCACCGGCTCCGTCAGGACATGTGCAACCTGCACCTCGGCTACACCGGCGAAGGCGACTACGGCGCCTGCCTCCACACACCAGCCGTATGGGAATACCTGGTGCAGCGGCAGTTCAACAACTTTCGCCCCTGTCTGACCATCACCGATGCCATCGGCAGCTACGAACTGCCCGCGGAGGTGTTCGCCGACCCAGTCGTGCGGTACGCCACCGCCCTGGCCTGCAACGTCACCACCGCCTGCAACGACCTGTACTCCCTGCGCAAAGAACTCGCCAGCGGGCGTTTCCACTACAGCCTTCCCACCGCGATAGCCGCCGAAGAAGGCAGCTCGATCACCGACGCCTTCGCCCGCGCCGTGCAGATCCACAACGAGCTCCTGCACAGGTTCGAGGAGCAGGCCCGCATCCTCGCCCCCACCGACGGCGTCCTCGCCCGCTTCCTGGACGTCTCATGAACTGGGTCACCGGAAACCACGAATGGCACGCCGGGCTCGTCGGCCGCCGCTACGCCACCGCCCCCTGACGCCACGAGAGGACCAGATCATGCGACGCTCTCACGCCCTGGTAGTCGGCGCCGGATACAGCGGCCTCCTGGCCGCCCGCGTCCTGGCCGACCACTACGACAAGGTCACCCTCATCGACCGGGACGACATCGGGGACCAGGACACGCCCCGCAAAGGCGCCCCCCAGGGCTACCACCCGCACTACCTCTTGGAGCGCGGCGCCCTGGCCCTCGAAGAGCTCTTCCCCGGCCTGCGCGCCGACATGGAGGCCGAAGGAGTCGCCACCGTCGACTTCGGCGAACGGATGCGCTTCCGCTTCCCGTCCGGCTGGACCCCTCTGGCCCCCACCGGCATCCACGTGCAGTCCATGTCCCGTCCCTACCTCGAACAGCAGCTTCGCCGCCGCGTCACCAAACACCCCAACGTCATCGTCCGCTACGGCTTCACCGTGGACGGCCTCCAGTGCACAGGCGTACCGCGCCGCGTGCACGGCGTCTACGGACGCCACCAGGCCAAGGACGAGCAGATCACCGCCGACCTCGTCTGCGTCGCCACCGGACGCGACCACCAGTTCTCCAAGTGGATCGACCGCATCGGCATCACCGGCGTCAAGGAACTCGCCGTCAGCGCCGAAGTCGCCTACACCACCCGCAACTACAGCACCCAGCCCGCCACCACCTTGTCCGTCGAGGGCATCCTCGTGTACGCCCCCACCCAGCCCCGCGGTGGCGGTATCGTCCTGCTGGAAAAGGGCCGCTCGATGACGATTCTCTTCGGAGCCGCCGGCAACCTCCCGCCCACCGACGACGACGGGTTCCTCGCCTACACCAAAGACCTGGGACTGCCGCACATCACCGCATTCGTCGCCGACACCACCCCCGCCATTCCCACCCGGCGCTTCATCGACAGGGGAAACCGGTGGCGTCTGATCCACAAGGCCCGCAACTGGCCCGACGGACTCATCGCCCTGGGCGACGCCCTGTGCCTGTTCAACCCCATCTACGCCCAAGGGCTCACCGTCGCCGCCCTCCAGGCCCAAGCCCTCGCCGCCTCCCTGGCAAAGGACGAGACCAGCCGCCAGTACCAAAAGCGCTGCGCGGACATCATCCGCCTGCCCTGGATGATGTCCACCAGCTCCGACCTGGCCTGGCACACCAAAGGACGGCGCCTCATCCCGCGCCTCTCCCACTGGTACCTCGGCCGCGTCATCAACCTCTTCCCGCGCCACCACGACATCTACAAGACCTTCGCGCTCGTGCAGCACATGTGTCGCTCACCGGCCGCCCTGATAGCCCCGGGCATCGCGCTCAAGGCCCTCTTCCAGGGGCGCAAGCCATGAGCACCCCGAACCCCAGCCAAGGCGCCACGGACCTCATCACGGCCGGTATGACCGTAGGCTGCGCCGCCCTCGCCGTCTGGGTCGTGATCGACGCCTACGCCGGCGTCCCTGTTCTTCCCGGCCGTCTACGGCGCGTCCCTGGCCACCGGCTTCATCGAGTCCAACGCCGGTCTCGCGACCGGCCTCGTGCCGATCCTGCCGGAAGGCAACCCAGTACCTGTTGATCGTCGCCGACCGCGTCTAGCGGGCCCCTTACGTCTTCCGCCCGGAACAGCCACGTCGATGCCCTCCCCACGCCCGGAGGCGCGGCAACCGGGCGGAAGACTCCTGCCCCATCTAAGGAGCACGCTCGTGTCGACCACCGCTTCGGCGCAGGCCCTCGAACCGGGCAAACTCACCGCGCAGGTCACGACCATGCTCACCACGTTCCTGGGTACCAAACGCGAACCCAGGGAACTGCGGCCCCTCACCGACGCCATCGCCGCATTCATCGGCGCTGGCGGAAAGCGCATCCGGCCCCTCATGGCCATCGTCGGCTGGCACGCCGCAGGCCCCAAGGGGGAGGAGTACCAGATCATGCGCGTGGCGGCCGGTGTGGAAATGCTCCACGCCGCCATCCTCATCTCTGATGCCGTCATCGACGCCTCCGCCACACGCCGCGGCTCAGCACCCGCCGCCACTTCGCCACCCGGCACCATGGCCCGGCAGCGGACCGGTTCGGCGACGAGCACGACGCCCACCAGCTCATCGAGGACGCCTTCGACGAATGGCAACAGCGGCCCGAGAGCTACCAGGAGTGGGCCCGGCACACCGTCGAACGCCCCACCTTCGCCCCCGCGATGTCGGCGCTGGCGTTCGCCGCCGGGAACCGCGTTCCGGTGATCGCGCAGCTGGTCCTGGCCGACCAGGACATGGTGCGGGAGGTGATCCACCGGTTCAACGAGATCGGTCTGGCCTGCCTGGGCGAACGCGCCCACATCCGCGGCGAGAAGGGCATCCGCTGGGGCGGACGTCCCCTCAAGGCCGTAACCTGGCGCCACCTCCTCCATGTCAGCTGAGGTTCTCGGCCGCCTTGGTCAACGGCCCGCCTGCGTCACCGGTGTTCACCGTTCCCGCCGGTTCGAACAGCAGGATCGCGGTCTCCTCGTCCGCCACGGGGCAGTGTTCAACCCTGCGGGGAACCACGAACAACTCGCCAGGTTCCAGCACCACATCGCCATCCCTGAGCTGGATGGTGAGCCGCCCGCTGATGACAAGGAACAGTTCATCGGTGTCCTCGTGGGTGTGCCAGACGAATTCCCCCTTCAGTTTGGCCAGCTTGACCTCGTAGTCATTGAGCACAGCCACTCTCTTCTGAGACCACAGCTCGCCGAACTGCGCCAGCTTGTCGGCGAGGTTCACAGGAACAACAGACTTGGACATCCAGGCATCCTTTCTCCAGGCTGGTCAACCGGGGGCGACTTCAAAGCCCCTCCGACCGGCGCCACGAGCCTGTCGCACTCGGACTGCTTCGATCTTGTACGTTCCTGGCATGACTGGAGACCGACCCCGTACGTCCGTCAGGGCCTGGAAGCCGTCAGTCCCAGGAATCGCCGAGGTCTTCCACGCACACTTCACCGACCACGCGTACCCGGCCCACACCCACGACACGTGGGACCTGATGATCCTCGACGACGGCTCGGTCGACTTCGCACTCGACCACCGCCGCCATGGGGCGACAGGCACCGCCAGCGTCCTCCTGCTGCCTCCTGGTGTCGCCCACGACGGCAGGACCGTCACGGCGTCAGGCTTCCGTAAGCGCAATCTCTACCTCGACGACTCCGTACTCCCGCAGCGTTTGGCCGGTCGTGCGGTTGACACGCCGGTCGTCAACGACGGGCTGCTGCGCCACCGGATTCACCAGCTGCACGCCGCTCTCGTCCACGCCGACGGGTTCGAAGCCGAGTCGCGCCTCAAGTTCATCCGTGAACGGCTCCACTTCCACCTCGAGGCGCTCCAGCCCCGCGCACCGGGGCGTGAGGCAAACCGGCTCGCCGCCAAGCTGCGGGAACTACTGGACTCACGGATACACCCCGGCATATCTCTGCGCGAGGCCGCCGCTATCCTGCATGCCCACCCCACACACCTGATCCGCTGCTTCAAGCAGACATACGGCCTGCCACCACACAGCTACCTCACCGGCAGACGCATCGATCAGGCACGTCGACTACTTCTCGACGGCCACCGGCCTGCCGAGGTCGCCGCGACCGTGGGATTCCACGACCAAGCCCACCTGAACCGACACTTCACGCGCCACGTGGGCACCACGCCCGCGCGTTACAAGCGCACTCGCATGGGCTCAGCCATTCCTTCCTGACGCTGCGTCGAATTCTCGCAACCAAAGGTCTCTGTGGCTCCCGCCTCGACCATCACCCCTGCCAACCTTTGAGGTCAGAGCACTAGCTGTTCCACCTGCCGGCAGGCCATGTAGTCCGCGCAGTTTCGCTGGGCGAACGTCGTCCACCGCGCGTCGTTGTCGACACTGGTGCCCACGAGGTCGGCCAGGATCCAGACAGAGAAGTCCGCAGCTAGGCCGAGACGGTAGGTGCCACGGCCGGCAAGTCCACCCAGCCCGTAGTGCCTGAGCTTGCGGGAGAGTTACTCCTCCGAGCCCAGTGGTGGGCCGTTCCTGCTGTACGTCAGTGATCTCGCCGCCCAGGCAGCCGGCGAAGCCGTCGACACCATCGACCAAGTCCTCACCCGCGCAGCCCTGCCGACCACTCCCCCGCTCCGCATACCCGCCGCGCGACCACTCTGCGACCACATCTCAGCTGCCACAGCCAGATGACCATCATCAACAGCCCACAAAGGCGACGGCGTCGTCACCAAAGGGGTAGCTCCTGCTCAGCCGTCCCGGGGAGCACCACGTGATGGCGAGGTGATGACACTCGCACTGCGAACGCCATGATCCGCCAGCTGACATACCAGGGCCCAGCGCCCTCACGGTGGAGCCAACGCACTCCCCCACTGGAGGTGAACGTCATGGCTCCTCGTTCTCCTGAGCGTGGCCGTCTCTACCAGCGTTGCGGCTGCCGACGCCCCGACGGGCGTCAGTTCGGCGCCAGCTGCCCGAAGCTCAAGGGCCCTTCCCGACACGGCTCCTGGGCCTTCGCTGTCGACCTGACATCCGCCGACGGGAAACGCAAACCCCACTGCCGCAGCGGATTCCGCACCCGCAAGGCGGCACAAGCGGCACTCGATTGGGCCCTGGAATCAGAAGCCACCGGCCTGAACTGCGAAGCGGACCTCACTGTCGCCGTCTACCTGGCCGAATGGCTCCGCACCAAGGAGGAAACACTCAGACCCACCACGTTCGTACGCTACCGCGACCATGTACACCACGATCTGATCCCGGGCTTCGGGCGCATGGTGCTCTCCGACCTACGGCCTCGCCACATCACCGCATGGAGCGAGGCCGAGCTCGCCCGCGGCCGCGGACGCACTACGGTCTACCGGATCGGCGCCACCTTCTCCAGCGCCCTCGGTTCAGCCGTGCGCACGAGACTGCTGCGCGACAACCCGTGCCGGCACGCCTTGTTGTCCCGCCCGACCGCACAAGAGCGGATCTGCTGGAACCCCACCCAGGCCGCAGCGTTCCTACGGCACAACCACACCCACTACGACGACCAGTTGGCCGACCTGTTCGAGCTGCTGCTCGGCACCGGCATGCGGCGCGGAGAAGCCCTCGGCCTGCACTGGCCTGATGTCCACCTGGCCGAGAGGACACTGCTGGTGCGCTGGAACCTCACCGCGGTGAACAACAACCAGCTCTTCCTCGGCCATCCCAAGACCAAGGCCAGCCGGAACTGGGTCAGCCTCTCGCCCCGCGTCGTCGCCGCACTCAAACGCCAGGCCGACCTCGCTCGGGCCGGCCAGCCCAAGGGCACGCCGCTAGAGGGTCTGGTGTTCTGCTGCCCCGATGGATCTCCGCTGCGTCCGCAACGCGTTCTGGAGGAACTGCGGCGGCGCGCTGCGGAGATCGGTCTCCCCAGGATCGGCGTGCACGACCTGCGGCACACCGCCGCCACCATCATGATCAGCTCACGGGTCCCACTCGCCGTGGTCTCCAAGACACTGCGTCACTCGACGCTGTCGACCACCGTCAACCTCTACGGCCACCTGCTGCCCCATGCAGCACGCGATGCCGTCACCGCCATCAGCAAGGCCCTGGAGCATGCCGACCGCAAGCATGCAGCCATTGCGGGTGACGAGGCATCAGGAGGACGGGCGGCCTGAGACCTCGGTGCATCCTGCACCTGCCTGCGACGGCCCGTACCAGCGGCGCCCCTGACCTGGGGCGCCGCCGCGGCTCCGCGACCACCTTGACAGGCCCGTCATCACGCCGCCATCACGTGTCACACGAACGCAACCAGCGGGCCTGCCGTTGCCGACAAACCCGCTGGTCGCACCGTCGGGACGACAGGATTTGAACCTGCGACCCCTTGACCCCCAGCTGAGAGATCTTGGAAAGCGCACCACTGACCCAACCAGTCCTGACCAGCAAGGACTTGAACATACCCGCATGTGAAGGTTGGGTTCCCGTCAAGACCACTCCCCTTGCTCGACACGCTAGTTACTTGTCCGAGACCTCTGAATCACCTCTCAATGACAGCACTCCTCTCCCAGTTCTCTCCCAGAAGGCTCCCACCAACGCGCAGGTCATTGGCCCAGAAACGGAAACGGCCCCCCTCCAGGGAGAGGGGGGCCGCAGAGTGCCGGGACCAGATCGGGGGCCAACCAACGGACCGGACCCAGCACGTCTTCTGTGGGGGGCATTGCGGATCAGGGCTTACGGGCGACGCCGGCCCACATGCCGCTCTCGACTCGGGTCCCCGCCGGCTCATCCGCGCGGGGCCGCCACTCGTTGGTCGTCACCAAGCCCGGCTCCACCAACTGCAGGCCGTTCTCGGTGAAGAAGCGGCGGACCTCGTCCTCGCGCCGCGGTTGGTTGGGTACGCCGGTCTCGGTGTAGACGCGGGAGATCGCCGCGACGGCATCTGGAGCGAATTCGTCTGTGGCGTGCGTGAACGCGAAATAGGAGCCGCTGGGCAGGGCGTCGATGAACTCCTTCACGAACCCGTGCGGGTTGTCGTCGTCCTTGATGAACAACAGCACGCTGACCAGGAGCACCGCGATCGGTTCGTTGAAGTCCAGGGTCCGCTGCACCTGCGGGGCGTCCAGGATGGTCCGGGGCTCGCGGACGTCTGCCTGGAGCACTTCCACCGCGCCGTCGGGTGAGGACTCCATCTTGGCTTCGCAGTGTCTGATCACGACGGGGTTGTGGTCGACGTACACGACCCGCGCGTCGGGCCTGTGGCTCTGTGCGATCTCGTGCACGTTGGGTTCCTGCGGCATGCCGACGCCCAGATCCAGGAATTGCCGGATGCCGGCCTCGCCCGCCAGGTAGTGCACGGCTCGGTGGAGGAAGTGGCGGTTGTGCTGGGCGACGAGGGGCACCCAGGGTGCGACTTCGAGCACGGCCGCCGCGGCGGCGTCGTCAGAGGGGTAGGAGTCTTTGCCTTCCAGCCAGCGGTCGTAGAATCTCGCGGCCGTTCCGTCGGTGCGTCCACTCATGAGGTGCCCCCTTGGGAGTAGATGGTTTCGAGCATGGCTCGCGAGTCATCCGCGGAGAGAGGCTCGGTGAGCACGTCCCACGCCTCCCGGTACACAGCGACGGCGTCGCGGTCATCGGTGAACTCACCGCCTGACAGCAGGTGTCGGCAGACGACGTCCGGCAGTTCCGTCGGCGCCAGGCGGAAGATCGTGAACGCCTCGGCCGCGGGCTGCTTGGGGGCGCTGAGCGGCAGGATCTGGAGGGTCACTCGTCGCTTGGCGGCCAGGTGGAGCAGGAAGCCGAGCTGCCGGTGGAGGACGCCGGGAGAGTGCGCCCTGCGAAGAATCGATTCGTCCAGGACGACCCAGACGTGCGGCCGCTCCGCGTCGGTCCGGTGGAGCACGGCCTGGCAGCCTTCGAGTAGTTCCACGCCCAGGTCGTTGGCGCCGAAGGCGCGGGCGTATTCCGGGGTTTGGAGGAGGCCCGGGATCCTGTGGGGGGCGTAGATCCGGACCTGCGTGGACGACTCGGTGTACGCGATGACCGATCTCAGCCACTCGGGCATGTGGAGGCGGTGGGCGTACCACCAGGGCCGGGTGGAGGCGGCTTCCGCCAGGCCGATGGCGCGTGCGACTTCACGGTCCGGTGCTCCGTAGAGCCGGAGGAGGGCGGTGATCTTGTCCAGCTTCGCCTTTCGCGGCCCCTGGCCGGCTTCCATTCGCCAGAGAGTGGCGGGGCTGACCTCGATCTTCGGGGCGGCGTCTTCGACCGCGATGCCGGCGCGCTCGCGCCACCTGAGGAGCAGCTGGCCGACGAGCTGGCGCTGTACGTCCGGGCTCGCCGAGCTGGTGGTGGACACGAGGACTCCTCATTTGGAGAGCGTGTGGTTCGTTGCGACTCGCAAAAAGGCAGGGCCTCAGTCAAGCACGGCATATGCCAGATGGCTAGATGTGAGCGGCAAAAAACAGCCTGTATTGGTCTGGACAAATGCAGCCCGCTCGTGCCGAGATCGGGACATGAGCCCCGCCTGCCTGCACCCGACACCGGTGGGGCACGCGCTGGAGCCGACGTAGGGTCGAATCACGGACTTCCGCAGCACGCGGGGGGGGAACAGGCCGTGCGTGCTCTTCCTGGTCGTCGGCCACCTGGACGAAGGCAACGCCCCGACGGTCGACGAGCTGACGCGGGACGCCGGCCGGAGTGTCGGGCGGGACGTGGCTTCGCTGCGGACGAAGGGCTGGATCTTGATCCGGCACATCGACAGCACCCTGACCGTGATCGCCCTCTCCCCCATGGCCGTGACAGCGCTGAGCAGCCTGCGGTACAGGCAGTGGGAGCAGGCATGGCGGGACCCGACCAGGTATGCGGAGCTTCTCGAAGCGCTGGACGCCGCTCGGGGCTGATCTCGCAATCGCTACCCGCCGTGCCGGTCGGCGCGGCTAAGCTCAGTCGTCATGACGACGGGCGGTGCGTGTCGACCGAGGTCGCCCGGCCGGGGAGTGTGCTGGGCGCGCCAGCCCCACAACCGTGAACTGCAGCCCCGACCGACGCTATCGGCGGGAATGACATCCGAGAGTGCGTTGGGCTGGCACCTTTTCCGCGTCGCGTACCAATATCTGCCTGGTGGGGGCAGTGTTCGAGAAGACCACGGCGCGGCGAAAGTCTGGTGACGCCACTACGACGTCGGTGACCGGGCGGATCGCATCCCAGGGGAAGGTCCCTAGCTTCTTCCAGGTGCCCGGGTACAGGTTGAGTCGGAGGGCGAAGTAGAGATCCAGCACGAAACACACCACCCGTCGGCTTTTGCCCTGCAGTTCGGCCAGGTCGAGTTTCCGCAGAACGTCTGTTCTCTGCCCGTCAGTGCTCGGCCGGAGCAGACCCATGATCTCGTGCACCAGGTCAAACAGTCCCAGGGAGGTCAGGCTCTCGGACACGCTGACGACCACGTTCCCCTTGCGGGAGGCGAGTAGCCCTTCGTCGTCCACGTACGCGTCGAAGGGCGCGGTGCACGCGACCTGACAGAACGTGCAAATCCGCCCGCCCGATCCGGCGGGGCAGCGGCGACCGCCGCATCCGTAGGTGCGGTTTGTGTGAATACCGGCCCGCTCCATGGAACGTACTGCCTCCAGGACCGTGTCCAATTGGCTGGTGTGAGTGCGGGCGGGCACCGATATCACCCACGGCAGGGTCAGTCCGAACTCGGCCGGTTCCCCCTCGATCGGTCCGGGGTGACGCTTGTTCCACGAGGAGAAGTTCCTCAGCGCGGAGGAGTTGACGATCGACACGACCTCGACGGCCACGCCCTCCCCCGCGAAGTCGTAGCGGCCGTTATGAGGATCCCCGTGGCTGGGCGGGATGTGCATGGCCCCGCAGCCGAAGCACCTGTCGTAGGGAAGGATCGGGCCGAACAACCTGCGGCACGTCCAGAAGGCGAACTGCTCCGAAACCTGTCTGCGCACAGCCAAAGCTCCTGTCCCGCTAATCAGTTGCCGTCAGCTCATCATGCGTCGAAGGGCGTGCGAGGGCATCGGCATTACACCGTTTCCCTCCTCTGAACCCCGGTGGCCTTGCCGCAGTGCGCGCGCATGGTGGCCCGTTTCACTCATCGAAGCTGTACCGCGGCTGGTGAAACGGTTCTTACCGCCCCCCGGTGGGGCCTTTCGAGTAGGTACCACATGGTGGGGAGATCTACTGAGCAGGTGTGGGGTCACCCCCGAGCAGGGGGTGGCCGCTTTCAAGGCTCTGACCGCGATTCCGTGAACGATCTCCGGCCTCGCTGACCATCTGGGGCAGGTCTCGTCTCTCGGTCTGCCGTCCGCTCTCTACCAGACGGATACCGCAACATAGATGGGCACCAGGGCACACGCCAGCCCCACTGCCAGGAACACATGCGCCACGATCTTGAACGCTCTATGCTGCTGCGCGCGGCAGGCGGCGGAGCAGACGAAACTCACGATGGCGATGGCGGGCAGCGTGATGAAGCACAAGCCCAGGGCCCACATCATCCCTCCGCTTCCTGGTCTCGGCAGGTCACTGGCGACCGGATCGTACGACAGCCCCAGGACGGCCACCCGCCGACCCTCAAGGGCGAGGCGGGTCTGCCACCGAGATCGTTCACGGAATCGCGGTCAGAGCCGCTTTCAAGGAGCGTCATCAAAGTGGGCACCATCCAGGCGGCGTGGGACCAGGCGAGCGCGCGGGAGACGCCGCGAGGGCGTGGCCTGAGCTGACCGAGCGCATCGCGGCGGCCACGGCCATATACGGCGCGGCTGAACTCCTGCGGGGAACGGTGTTCCTGATCGGTGGCGCTCTGGATCAGGTCGGCGCCGGCGATCCCCGCGGAAAGCAGTTCGCCGAAGAGTTCACCAAGAAGCTGATGGACAAGGTCGCCAGTGGCGCGAGTTCGTGGAGGAAGCCGACCTACCGATGGTGCGCCAGGTCGTGAGAGTCGCTTTCGAGGGGGTGACCTGGTGGCCTGGCGAGACCAGGCCGGGCCCGTCTCCGATAGCGAGCCGCGGGCGATGACGTGCGCTCTTGCGCTCATCGCCGACTTCGTGGACCGGGTCGACGGGCCGGGGGCGTGTGAGCGCGTACTGCTAAGTAGCCTCGGCAGAGCCCTCGGCTGATTCTGCCGCTGTGCCGCAGGGTGGCCGCAGGAAGACGACCGAGTGCCACATGCCTGTCAGCGTGAAGCCGAGGCAGGAGTGGGACCCGTGGATGTGGGCGGGCAGACTCGTCCGCTCGTCATTCACAAGATCGGCGGCCGGCCAGCGCGCGTCAGCCGGGCGACCGTGCGCCATCTCATCGGTGCACGTACGCCGCACCCGCTCCGCAGGCCCTCCCTGAAGCCGGCGAGGGATACGCGCAGTGCGGATCGGTCGCGGATGCGCCACAGGGTGAGGAGGACCCAGGTGGCGAGGTTGAAGGGTACGAGGGCGCGGGGCAGGTTGCGGCGGGCGAGCCAGACCCGGTTGCGGGCGTTGAGCCGGTAGAAGGTGTCGTGGCGGGCCGGGTCGGTCGCGGGGTGGTGCACGATGATCTCGGGCGTGTACAGGCCGGTGTACCCGCGGTCCCACAGACGCCAGCCCAGATCGATGCCTTCGTGGAAGAGGAAGAAGTGGCCAGGCCAGCCGCCGGCGGCGTCGAAGGCGGACCGGCGCATCATGACGACGCCTTCGGCCATGACGGTGGCGACACCGCCCCTTGCAGGGTCTGAGGCGCGCAGCCGAGGTACCCAGCGGCGCAGGGTGGTGTGCCCGTCGGGATCGGTGATGCGGGGCTGTACGTACGCCAGATCCGGCTCGTGCAGGAAATGGGCGGCCAGGCGGGACAGGGCGTCGGTGGTCGGCAGGTGGGCGTCGTTGTCGAAGAAGAAGAGGTAGTCCCCTTTGACGTTGGCGGCGCCGATGTTGCGGCCCTCGGGGATGCCCACGTTCTCCGGCAGTTCGACGGTGCGCACGCCGGGCGGCACCTGTTCGGGGGTGCAGCCGTTGCCGACGACCACCACGTCCAGGTCGACGCCCTCCTGTGCCAGGAGCGAGGTCATGGCCCGGGGGAACTCCTGGGGCCGGTCGTTCATGGTCAGTACGACGGCGCCGACCGTGGGGCGTGGTGCGCCAGTGCTCACGAGGCGTGTCCTTTGCTGCGCGGTGCGGACGAGTGTTCGCCTGCCCGTCATCGTCACGTCATGTTGCGGAGGGCCCACCTTAGTGGTCCCCTGGGCGCCGCCGTGGCTCTCCTGGTGCGCCGCTGAGGGCGTCCAGGGCGGCCTCCAGCGCCGTGTGGAGAGCATTCCGGATCTCCGGCGCGCTCTGGCGAGGGCCGCGGTCAACGAGGGAGTCGGCTACGGCGAAGACCGCTGCCGCTTCGACGGCGCGGTGCTCGGCGACCGCGAAGACCGCTGCGGCTTCCATGTCGGCTGTCAGGACGCCGGCGGCGCCGTAGCGTGCGACTTCGGCAGTCGTCTCCCGGTAGGGGGCATCGGTGCTCCACCCCGGCCCTCGTCGCACCGCCATCTCCTGGCCATGGAGGAGAATGCGGGCGATGTGGTCGGTCAGACCTGGTGACGGGGCAGCGTAGGGCGCGGGGGGAAGGTAGTGGTGGGAGACGCCCTCGTCGCGGAGGGCTCTGTCGCACACCACGATGCTGCCGGTGGGCAGGTCGGGTTGGAGTGATGCGGCGGTGCCTACGGTGATGACCTGGGTGGCGCCGAGGGCGGTCAGCTGCTCCAGCACCAAGGCGGCCGCGGGGGCGCCGAGGCCGAAGCCTCCGCAGATGCCGAGCTGCCGGCCGTCACGCTCCAGCACGCGCAGGTCACCACGTACCCATCCGGCCAGTTGGCGGTTCCAGTACCGGGCGCAAGCGTGGTCCAGGGTGTGCTGCTGGTAGACCATGATGAGCCCGTCGAGGTCTGCCAGGCTCGCCGCCGGCTCCCGGGCTCGCAGGTATGCGGCGTGTTCACCCGGGTGCGTGACTGCGGGGAGAGCGTGTTTGCCCCGGTAGAGCGGGAAGGGCGTGCCGTTCACGCTCGGGTCTCCCGTTCGGCGAGTGCAGCGGCCAGTTGCCGCTCAGCGCCGGGGTTCACATCGTTGACCGTGTGCCAGGGCAGGACCAGGTCGTCCATGTGCCGCAGGTGGCGGTCGTAATCCAGGTCCCGCTTGGCCAGGGCCTCCATCAGCTGGTCCTTGGTCACCGCGGCAAGGTCAGTGCCGGAGTCGTAGAGGTCTTCCAGCACGTGGCCGATGCGGCGGTCGCCGCGCGAGCAGACGACCTCGAGGTGCATGCGACTGGTCGGGAACTGCTCCACGCGGAAGTGCTCGGCGAAGACGCGGTCACCGACCAGGGCACGCAGTCGCTCGCCGATCTGGTCGCCGTACGCCCGGACCAGGTCCGGGTCGGTCATCCGCAGCCGCTGGGTGGGAGTGCCGGGCTTGGGCATGAACTGGTGCAGCTTGACGATCACATTCGCGTCGGCGCCACCAAGCCGCCGGCGGACATCGCGCGCGTAGTCGGCGATGGCCATGCGGTCTTCGGGGCGTTCGCCGGGGGCGCCGATGATGAAGTACAGCATCACCGTGTTGACGTGCCCGGTCTCCCGGCACAGGTCCAGCGCCCGGTCCACCCGCTCCATCTTCTGGGTCTTCCCGTACAGGGCGACGAGGTCGGGCGCGGCCCATTCCGGTGCGACGGTGATGACGCCGCGAGCCTTCTCCAGGTGCAGCTCGGTGAACAGGTGGCCGAAGTCGCCGAGCTCGGTCACGGCCTCCAGGTAGTCGGCGTTGATCTCGTCGGCGCGGACCGATCCGATGATGGTGGTGACCCTGCGGCCCTCGGCCGCCGCGCGCCGGGCGTAGGCGCGGATGTGCTCCAGGAGCTGCTGGCGGTGGCGGTACTGGGTGAACGTCGGCGCGCTGATGATGATCGTCGGCACCTTCAGCTCTTCGAGGCGGTCGACGTAGGCGGTGAGCAACTCCAGGGGGGCTTGCCGGAACGGGGGGAGGCCTAGGCCGCAGAAGTGGCAGGAGTGCAGGCAGCCCACGACCGGATGGCAGCCGGCGGCGGTTCCGTCGGTTATGGGGTAGGTGAAGTGCGCGGCGTGCAGATCCTCGGGCTGGTGATACTGGGCGTGAACAGCCGCAGGAACGGTCAGTGCGCGAGGCCGGATGGCGCTGACTCCGCCGCCGGGCAGGAAGTCGCAGTCATACATGGCCGGCACGTACAGCCCGGGCACCCGGGCGAGCTGCTGGAGTAAGGCCCCGTTGTCGGGCCGGTCGCGGTGGGCGTGGACGATCCGGATGAGTTGTGCGAGTGAGCGTTCCGCCTCGCCGATGGCCACGACGTCGAGGTAGTCGGCCAGGGGTTCCGGGTCGGCCAGGCCGGCATTGCCGCCCACCACGAGGGGGTGCACGCCGCGTACACGGTCGGCGCTGCGCCGAGGGATCCCGGCGAGGTCCAGCAGGCGGATCACGCTGTGCAGGTCCCCCGCGTTGATCGCGGAGATGCCGACGATGTCCGCCTCCTTGACCGGGCGTGCCGACTCGATGCTGCGGTAGGGCTCGTGGTCTGGGGTGGTGAGCCGGTTCCCGTCCCGGATCAGGCACTCGTACTGGATGGCACGTTCGGCAACGGCGGGGATGTCCGGGCTGCGGTTGATGAGGTCGTGCAGGCTCATCGGTCCGTTGCACATCAGGCTGTAGGCGTGCCCGAAGGGCATGAGGAACACCATGCGCAGCAGCACGGCCGGGTCTTTGCGCGGGTAGGGGTCGGCGACGGAGATCTCCCGGGAGAGGATGCCGCTGATTTCCTGCTGGAGCTGGGACATGGGGATCTGCTTCCTGCTCAGTGTGATGTGCGGTGGGTGCGGGCGACTTGGGCGGTGGCCTGTCGGATGGCGTTGCAGATCGCGGCCTCCGCTCCGGGGCTCATCTGGGGGTGGAGGCAGGGGCACAGCAGGCGGGCGGCGAGCCGCTCGGCCTGTGGGCAGCGCTGGCCGCTGGTGTGGTCGCGGATCAGTCGGTGGCCGACGTAGGTCACCGGGTCGCTGATGATGCTCCCGACTCCGTGCTGCGAAGCCAGGACGTTCATCAGGTCGTCGCGGCCGCTGCCGGCCCAGGTATCGGGCACGAGGAGGTTGTGCCGGTAGTACAGGTGCTGGCCGTCGTGCAGCGTCGGGGGGAGGGTCAGTTCGCCGATGTCGGCGAGGCTGCGGGTGCGGCGGTGTGCCCGGTCGATGCGGGCGGTGTTCATCTCGTCCAGGCGGGCGAGTTGGACCAGGCCGACCGCGGCCTGGGCCTTGGTCATCATCTGGTTGGTGCCCCAGTGCTCCCGGCCGCCGTAGGTACGGGACCAGCGCAGTCCCTCGGCCAGGTCCTCGTCGTTGGTGGTGACCATGCCGCCCTGCCCCAGGGTGGTCATGAGCTTCTTCGACTCGAAGCTGAAGACCGTGGCCCAGCCCTCGGCCCCCACCCTCGCGCCGGAAGGGGTGCGGCCGCCGCAGGCCCGCGCGGCGTCCACGATGACGAGCGGCGGGCCGTGAACGGGGTGGGGATGCCGGTCGGCGAGGTCGAGGAACGGCCGGAAGTCGACCGCGGCACCGTTCCAGTGGGTGACCAGGATGGCCCGTGTCCGGGGCGTGATCACGCGCTCGGCGTCGAGGGGGTCCAGGTTGAGGGTGAGCGGGTCGGGCTCGGCGAGGACCAGGCTGCCACCTTGGCCGATCACTGCGATATGGGGGCCGACGAAGTTGATCGCACAGGAGATCACCTCGTCTCCCGGACCGAGCTGGAGGTAGTGGAGCACCATCTCCAGGGCGGTGCCGCCTGAGTTGAAGGCCACGGCGAAGCCAGCGCCGGTGTAGGTGGCGAAGGCGTCCTCGAAAGCGTCCGTGTACGCCGCGGCCCTCCAGCCCGTCTGCCAGTGGTCGGACTCGTCCAAGACCGCCTGGACGGCGCTGTGCTCGGCATCGGTGTACCAGCCGCCCTGGGCCGGCTCCACCGGCCAGCGCAGGGACGCCGCGGAGCGCGGGACGGTAGTGGGATCTGTGGGCACGGATTCTCCTGGTGCGATCAGCGCGGTCGGCGCTGGTTCTCTAAGGCGCAGATGGCCTCGACCTTCGCGGCGGCCGAGGACTCGGGGTCGAATCGGTAGGTCAGCCACTCCGCAGCCAGACGCCGGGCCAAGCCCACTCCGATGACGCCTTCGCCGAAGGCGAGCACCTGGGCATTGTTGGCGAGCACCGCGCATTTGACTGACAGGGAGTCGTGGGCAGTGGCGGCTCGGATGCCATGGATCTTGTTGGCTGCGATGGCCATGCCCAGACCGGTGTGGCACACCAGCAGTGCCCGGTCCGCATGCCCGTCGGCGACGATTTGCGCGGCCGCGAAGGCGATTTCCGGATAGCTGACGTGGGCCTGGTCATCGACACCCAGATCAACGAGGGAGGCGACCAGGCTGCTCGCGCGGAAGTCGTCGGCCAGCACTTCCTTGTGCCGACGTCCGGCCCTATCTGAACCCACAACGATACGGAGCAGTTTGCTGTCCACGTTCCTCATACGTCTGTGCCTTCGCAGCCAGGTGATGGAGTTCGGAGGCGGCCTGGGGCCGCAGTCCGGGAGCCGTCGGCGACCGGGGTGCGCGGTCGGCGGCGGTCTCCCGAAGAGCCGGCGTCTGCGTCGTTGCTGGACGCCAGCCGGGCTAGCCCTTGTTGTGGATCATGGCGTTCATCTTGTCCACGGTCTTGCCGGTGAGGCATGTGATCAGCTCGGCCGTCACCGTCTGAAGGGCGGTGTGCAGCCGTTCGGCGTCGGTGAGGTACTGGCCATCTGTGATCGGGCGGTGCCAGTGAAGGTCACGGCCTTCAACCAGGTGTCGGGCAGGCACCCCGACGAAGGCCACTTCATGCGGTGTCTCGCCGAGGATCTGGACGTGGCGGAAGCGCCAGCCGGTGGCGGCGCCAGGCTTCACCAGCCAGTACATGAGGTGACCCCAGCTGTCGGTGATGACCGGCCCCGACTCCTCGCCCAACAGGGCCAGGATCTGCTCACCGATGTCCTGCGGTACCCGGACGGCGTCCCAGTAGCGGCCGGCACGCAGCGCGGTGCTGCGGGCCGGCGGCGTCCAGCGATCCGTGATCATCGGACGGGCTCCGTGACGTTCAGGAATGCGTGCTGGTCAGCCAGCCAGTCCGTGAGAGACAGGTAGTCGTCCACGTACCTCACGTCGTCGTGTGTCGGCGTGACGATGCCCTGGGCGAGCCCGAGGCTGATCAGTCGCTCAATGCGGCGCCACTCGGGGCGGTGAGCCATGTGAAGGTCACGGGGGGCGCGGTCGACGAGCTCGGCGGCAACGGCGCAGCCGTGCGCGGCGGCATAGCGGCGCAGTCGACCAAGCAGTACGTCCGGGCGGGCCCAGCCAGAGGTCCGGGCGTAGAGAACGACGGCATCGCCAGTCCCACCACGCTGGCTTCGGGTACGCCCACCGATGCCGCTGGGCACCACGACTGCATGCCTTCTCCGCTGGCCCAGCGCCGCGGCCGTGCCAGGGAGGACGACATCTCTCCCATCAAGACCCGTCCGGCACAGCCGGCGAGGTGGCTCATGGTTGCTGATCACGGAACGCTCCCCGGTGTTGTCTCGTCTGCTGGACACCAAGAGCGTCAGCCTCGGGAGCGAATCGCGAAATGACCGAGGGGGGTTACCTAGCTGGTAATACGCTCGTTTCAGCTACTGCGCGACTACTTACCTGTGCCAAGATCCCCTGGAAGCAGGTTTCCAATGGCTGCCACTGGACTGCCTGCCGACGTCCTCGACCGGGACGACCTCCGGCAGGCGTTGGCTGAGCACGATTTCGCTGCTGCCTTCGCGCTCATCAAGAAGTGGGCCGGCTACAGCCAGAACCGCATCGCGGCGTCCTGCCAGCTGACCCCTGGCAAGGTCTCCCTGATCATCAGTGGCAAGCACGCGGTAATCAGCTACGAGGTGATCAGCCGAATCGCGGACGGACTTGGAATCCCCGGCGCCCTGCTGGGGCTCGCTCCCCGCCCGTGGGAGGCCGACCACCGCCGGGAGGAGGAACACCCGTCAGCGCCGCCGGGTGAGACAGACGCGGAGGAACTCCCGTGGCAGCCAGCCGCCACGGTGAAGCTCGCCGCTCACCTGACGAGGAGCGATCTCGTGATGGACCGCCGCGCCGCCGCACGCGCCCTCGCGGCCGCCACTGTGACTGGGGCCGCCCTGCTGGACCCGCTGGAGGGCTGGCTGCAACCCGCCGTCGCTGCGCCCCACCGAGCCCGAGGCCGTCTCGGCGTTCATGAAGTCGACCAACTGGAACAGACCGCCCAAGCCTTCCGCCGTTGGGACCATCAGTACGGCGGCGGCCTGCGTCGTAAGGCCGTCCTCGGCCAGCTGAACGAGGTGGCCACCGCGCTTGACGAACACCAGACATCCGCAGTCGAGGGCCGTCTTTACCGGGTCATGGCTCAGCTCGCCGGCACCGCGGCGACGATGGCGTGGGACTCGGGGCTACAGCGCCGGGCGCAGGACTACTACCGTGTGGCCCTACGTGCCGCACATGCCGGTGCCGACATGACCTTCGGCGCGAACGTACTGGCTGGCATGGCCCGGCAGATGCTCTGTAGCGACCGCCCGCAAGACGCCCTGGAACTCGTCCGGCTGGCGCAGGACGGAGCGCGTCACGCGGCCGGTCCCCGGCTGCGGGCGATGCTCCACACCCGCGAAGCGTGGGCCTTGGCCGCCATGGGCCGCACCGCAGCCTTCCGGAGGGCGACCGAGCAGGCCCGCGAGGCCCTGGCCGCCGCCAAGCCCGGTGAAGAGCCGTACTGGATCGCGTATTTCGATGAGGCCGAACTCGCCGGAGTCACCGGCGGGCGCCTCTTGGACATGGCCCGGAGTGACCCTGGCAAGAACGCAGAAGCCGCATCCGAGGAGATCCAGAACGCCCTGCGGCGCCGCGGACCGGAAGCCGGGCGTAGTCACGCTCTGGACTGGATCGGCCTTGCTGAATCCCGCTACCTGGCCGGGGATATCACCGAGGCCGTCGCCCACACCCATCGAGCGGTTGCCGCGGCCGAGCTCACCCAGTCAAGCCGGGTCCGTGCGCAGATGGCGGTCCTCTACCCGTATACCGTCGGCCATGGCTCGTCCCGGCCCGTTCGCGAAGCCAGGGACCGCATCCGCACACTGCTGACCGGTCGAGAAGGGACCGACGCGTGACGACGATCGCAGTATCCGGACACATGGACCTCACCGACGACACAGTGCCCCTCGTACGGGGCGCTCTACGGGACGTGCTTCAGGACATTGCCCGCCGATCCGACGACAAGCTCGTTGGTCTCTCCTGTATCGCACGCGGTTCCGACACATTGTTCGCCGAGACGCTGCTGGAGGTCGGAGGTCGCTTGGTGGTCGTCCTTCCCTCTCGTGATTACCGCCAGTCCAAGGTCAAGCCCGACCACGCCCCGACGTTCGACCGGCTCGTCCAGGCCGCAGACGAAGTCCTCGTCATGCCCTATGAGACCGCGAACCGCGAGGCGTACGAGGCGGCGAACAAGACGCTGCTTGAGCGGGCACAGCAGATCGTCGCCGTGTGGAACGGGGAGCCGCCGTCGGGCAAGGGCGGCGGGACCGCTGACGTGGTGGTCGCTGCGAGGGATGCTGGCCTTCCTGTTTGCGTGGTCTGGCCAGAAGGCGCTGCACGACGCAGTTGACGGTGACGCGCGAAGGCGCCCCCTCGCCTGGCCCGAAGGCCAGGCGAGGGGGCGCGTTGATCAGTAGTTCACGAACTGTATGAGGGTGAGCGCGAGGGCCGCCAAGCTGACCAGGGCAGCCAGGGACGGCAGTGGCCAGCGGCCCCGCTCCAGGGTGTCGAGCCGCTGCTCGTGATCGTCCAATCGCCGATCGGTCTGATCGGAGCGCTGCACAAGGAGTGCCAGCTGGCCGTCGATCCGGGCCAGGCCGACGTCGACACTGCGGCGCAGCTCGGCCAGCTCCAGTGCCACCGTCTGTGGCTCCGGCGGCGTCACCCGCTCGCCCCCGAAGCCGGATCAGCGTGTGCGGGCAGCGTGGAGGCTGTCCCTGCCCGGCCGATGTGCCGAGCTGCCCACGACTTCGCCGAGGCGGCCAGGAGCGCGACCGGCGCCGCCCACCACACCGGCAGGTCGGCCAGCTCCACCGCGACCAGACCCAGCGCGGCCTGAACGCCGGTCCAGCCCGCCCGCTCCGCCAGGTCGAGAACGAATCGCATGTTCACTGGCCCGCCTCCCCCACTTCGAGCCGGACGGTGACGCGCTCGATCGCCGCCTCGATCCGGGACACCAGCGCATCGACGTCGACCGCGGGTGTCCCGCGCGGCGAGCGCGTCGGCCAGGGCCCGGATGGCGGCCGTCTGTGCGGTCACCCTGGTCTCGATCCGGCGGGCGGTGTCGCCGATGCTCACCAGCACACTGGCGGCCTTCCACTCCTTGTTGCCGGGGTTGCCGGTGCGCCAGGACTCCGGGACCCCGAGGACACCGTCTGTCTCCCAGACCGCCGCGGCGATCTCCTTATCGGTGCGTGTGGCCATGCCGTCCTCCTCGTCGGTGGGGGTGGTGCCGGCGGCCCAGGCCCGGAGCGCGTCGGCGGACAGGTAGCAGATCGAGCGGTCGATGGGCTGACTGGTGAACTGCCAGATCAGGACCTGGTGGCCGCTGGGCGTCGGGCGGGGCGCGGCCTCGGCGCGGCTGTACGGCGCCGGGCTCCACGGGTATGCCGGGTACCACAGCGGCACGCCCGGCGGGAGGTGCCCGGCGGCCAGGTCGTCGCCGGAGGTGTAGACCCCGACGCGCTGCCCGGGGAACGTCTTCTGCACGGCGGCGATCCACGCGCCGGCCCAAGCCCGGATCTGGCCGGCGGAGCGGCCGCGGTAGTTCCGACCGTCGGAGTAGCGCTCCAGGTCGAGCCAGTGTGTGAAGCCCCGGTCGGCGTACGGGCGGACGGCGTCGATGTAGTTCGCGGCTTCGACCGCCGCGTCCTGGTTGGGCCATGCGAAGTGGTAGGCGCCCGGCACCAGCCCGGCCGCCTTGATCGCGGTGATGTGGGCGGCGAAGCGGCCATCGCGGCTGTGCTGCCCCTCGCTGGCCTTGGCGAAGGCGAACACCACGCCATCGCGCTTGTGGGCGGCCCAGTCCTGCGGGCCCTGGTGGGCGGAAACGTCGACTCCACGGCATGTGGACATCAGCGTCCCTCGGCGTCGGTGGCTGCTGCGAGGAGTACCGCGCAGTCCTTTGCCTCGCGGAGCTTGCGGAGGGACGCGGTCAGCTCGGCGTCGTCGGGCAGTCGATCGAGCACTTCAACGGCGAGGGAGTGGAACAGTCGGCTGACCTCTTGCAGGTGTGGCGTCAGGTGCTCGTAGGCGAAGCCACGAACGGCGGAGGTGGTAGCCGGGTGGCGTCCAGCGGTGTTCATGTGTCCTCCGGGGACGACGAAAGCCCCGGCCAGTCGGCGCGGGGCAGCGGTTGGGCGGGGCACGGACTTGCCGTCAAAGCGAGACGGCAAGTCAGCGGCGTTACGGGCGGGGGGCATGCCTCAGATGGGTCGGCTGGGGTGGAGGGACCCTGAGGCAGCCGAAGCGCGGTGACAGCACCAGACTCGGCGTTTGTCGACTTGTCCGAACAGTCGTTGAAATTGCTGTGATCAGGCAGGCTACTGATAGAAATGGTCATTATTGTGCCCGATCTCGGCCACTGTGACCTCTCTGCGCTGCGACGCCTCGATGGGCGGATGTAGTTCTCGATTCGAGCGCCGTGTCGGGCGTTTGGCTCGTGCACATCGACATTGGGAGGGGATGAACGCGTGATGCGCGTATTGCGCCGGGTTGTGAAGAAGCCCGGTCGAATGGGGGTGGCCCTGGCGGCGGCCTTGGTCATGCCAGCTGCGGCGCCGGCCGCAGTGGCTGAGGAGACGAAGAACCAGCAGCCACAGTCCGTAGGGCTCTACGCCCTGCCCGTCGGAGCGAAGGTCCCGTCACTGGAACAGCTCCGATCGGGGAAGGCTCGCATGGCGCAGCCGTCGGAGCCGGTGGGCGGACGACTGCCGATGGAGACGGTCGGGCCTGCGGCCGCGCATCTTCCGCTGGCCGACACGCCGTCAGCCATGGCCCCGGATAAGAGGACAGCGGTGCGCCATGGGGCAGCAACCTATCCGGAGCCGCCCCGGTCCATGACCAAGGATGAGTGCAAGAAGGGCCTACACGGCGGCAAGCTGTTCTATGTGAAGTCCCGCTTCGCCATGTGCAATGGCACGCAGATGATTCAGACTTGGGCTAAGAACGGACGCGTGACGGGACAGAGCTCGTTCACGCTCTGGGTTATCTCAACAGTGCCGGACCGTAAGGACCGGACCGTCAAGTACCAGTATTTGTTCACCGACTTCTTTGATGAGGGCCAGACCGGTACGCGTGACCTGAAGATCACTACCGATGCCCGCATGAAAACCTGGCCCTCCAGGGCACGCTCTCAGCAGGGGGGACTCATCCCTCCCACCAAGACATTCGCCGCGCTGAAGGCCAGCCCCAAGTATGAGCACACCGTCGTCTTCGATGCGGGTCAAGGACGGGGCAAGGACGATGTCATTTCCATGGCCTATGAGCCGTACTTGAGGATCACCATCCCGCCTCGCTGGGTTGTGCGGGAAGGTGACTCCTGGGTTCGCGTGGGATTCTTGGCCGCGCAATGGGACGCAGCCAGCTATCTCTATAATCCAGGCGGTGGTGGGAACGCCAAGAAGAAGGGTGGCGCCGCCTTCCCTATAGCAATGTATCTCACCTTTAGCACGAAAGCCGGGGCGCCAGAACGGGCAGTGGCCCTGCACCTGAAAAAGGCGCATGAAAAACCGGCCGACACGAAGCCGGTGAATTCGAGGAAGAAAGTGCCCGGATTCGATACAGACCACAAGCTTCACCGCGTCTATCATGACGTAGATGGCAGGGATCGCAAGGAAGCGAACCGCAGGGCGGCGAAGGCCGTCTGCGTGAAGTACTGGGGCAGCGACTACTCCCAGGGCGAGCGACTGGACTGCGATGAGTACCCGAACGCCGTCACCTACGAAGGAAGCGCGCAGCACCAATTCGAGCCCTCAACGCCTGAGGACAACTTCTCCGCGATGCCGCTCGATAAGATCCAGAACCGTACCGCGGGAAGCATCCTAAGCCTTTTCTTGAAGAGGAACCGGATAGTCGACGGGAGAATCGGCAACGAGGAGATAGACGGCTTCATGATGCAGATCAAGTAAGAGCGGATATGAGGGGCCAGGGAGTAACCCCTGGCCCCTCGCTGGATATCAACCCTCAGAAGGCCAGAACTGGGCCACGTACCGTTCAACACCCTCCGGAACGCCAAGCGGTGCGAGACGAGCAACCTCCGCGCGTCCAGTGCAATACACCCGCACCCTCCACACAGCGCCAGGGCTGCCGAGATCCAGCCTGTCTTCCTCCGGGCCCGCCATCACCCACACAGCAAGCTTGCCGGACACAGAACGAATCTTCGCCTCTCCGGTCGCTTCCCACTCCTCACGGTGGTCCTCGGGCGGCTCGGCATCCCAGACTTCCGCAGTCAGTACCGCCTTATGGCCATGCGCCGCGCTCTCAATATCCACCCGCCCCTCGAATTCTGTCAGCAGACCAGAGCCCAACTCGGCGAGGTCATCCGGGTATTCAACCGGCACCTCGGTATCCCAGTCGTCCTGTAGCGAGAAGCTGTAGTAGTCCACCGAGACATTGAAAACCTGCTGTCGGTCCAGTACCGCCATGGGTGCCCCTCCACTATCTACGCACGCTCTGACGGCAGAGAGCCTATCCATCTGGAACGACGCTGGCAGACCGATGTCGCGCTGCATTTCCCGCAGTCCCGACCAGTTGGCTTGTAAGCCGTTGCCGGAGTGCTAGGAGAGGTCGGTGGCGAGGGTCTGTGGGGACGGTGAGGCGTCGGCCATTCCCGAGCCTCCAGTGAACTGGGCACCACGCCAGTCGTTGCCATAGCGGGCGACGTTGGAGCACGTGTTGGTCACGGACAGGCCGTTGACAGCCTCGTTGCCGGAGCCGTTCGGCCTCACCTTGTTGCCAGACAGGCTGATGCTGCTGGCGTTGGTCGAGACGCGGATGCCGTACCAGGTGGCGTTCGCGGCCCGACCCGGGGACTTGATGTAGTTGTTCCGCAAGTGCAGATCGTTGCCGTCTTGGACCAGGAGGCCGTTGTTGCCGGGGTACATGACGTTGTTCGCGGCGACGCTGGAGTGAGTGCAGGTCACGGCCGTGATGCCGTGAGCGCCGGGCGTATAGACCTGGTTGCCGACGATGTTGCCGTTGGTGCACGACTCCGTGGAGATGCCGGTGCCGTCCACGTTGGAGATCGTGTTGCCGCTGACGGTGTACCGCTCAACTTTCTCCAGCCGGATGCCGCTCTGCCCACCGGCAGTTGTGTCGATGGCGTTGTCCCCGATGGTGAGGTTGAGAATCTGCCCGGTGGTCTCGCCGAGAGCGCTGATCGGTTCGTCGTAGGAGCCGCCGAACCGGAAGGTGTTGCCGACGACGGCGAAGTTCTTGATCGACTGCGAGGCGCCGGTCTGGTTGCCGCTGGGGTCCTTGGTGTCCTCGGTGTCCGTCACGATGACCGACCGGATGCGGACCCCGGCCCCGCAGCTGGAGATGGTGTTGCCGGTGACGGTGACGTCTTCCCAGTTGTACGCGGATACGACGTATTGCGGCAGGCCCTCGAAGGTGTTGCCGACGATCCGCACGCGGCGGTGGAACTTCGTGATCGTCGCGGAGTGCGAGCCGATGCCGCGGGGCCAGGCGGTCGTGCCCGCCGTGCCGCTGGCGCCGAAGTAGCAGCCGTCGATCAGGATGTCCTCGGCCGGGGTGTGGTCGTAGGGACCGAAGCCGCCGAAGACGCCGACCGACTTCGCGAGGTCGAGCTGGATGGCTTCGGAGAAGTCGCGGCCGCCGGGGTCGACATAGCCACGGAACCGACAGTGATGGATGGTGCCGCGCTTGGTGGAGTTCAGCTCGATGGCGTGGAACCCGGGGGTGTCCCGGACCTCCAGGTCGCGGATGGTGATGTCGGAGGCGTGGCCGATGCTGATGCACATCGCGGAAGCGGTGAGCCCGGCGGTGGTGCCGCGCATGTTCCACAGGCCGCCCTCGATCGTGATGCGCGACTGCCCGGTGTAGCCGCCCGTGTTCTGGTCGGCGTCGCCGTTCAGGAGCATCGTTCCTGCGATGTTGCGGCGGAACTCCGCGTCGGGCAGCAGGGTCAGCCGGGTGTCGGAGTAGATGCGCAGGGTGGCGCCGATCATGTAGGTGCCAGGCGGGACGATGACCCAGCCGCCGCCCCGGTCCCGGGCCGCGTTCAGCGCGGCCTGGATGCCCGGTGCCGCGTCGGTGGCGGCGTCCCCCACCGCGCCGTACGCGGTGACGGTGATGGATTCGGCGAGCCGCTCCAGCATGTACTGGAGCCGCCCGGCCGTGATCGGCGTCGACGGATGCCACTGCTGCACAGGAGTGGACACAGGGGGCCTCCTACAGGGCTGCGATCGCTGGACGGGCAAGGTGCACGGCGGTCCCGGCCGCGTGAGCGATGGCGATGCCGTTGACGGCGCGCACCACGGTCCAGGTCTGCGGGCTGCTGGTGCCGGTGATGGCGGTGACGGTCATCTGCTCGCCACCGATCGTCACCTCTGCCGGCAGCTCGTCCGGGGAGGTCGGCCACAGGGGGCCGGCGGTGACCGCCACGCTCAGCGCGGTGTCGTCGGCGTCGACCGCGGCGGCCAGCTGGCTGCCGTCGGTGTCGGCCCGGTACCCGCCGTCGGTGATCGCCACGTTCCACGGGCGGCCGGGCGAGCAGTTGTAGGTGATGTCCCACTTCTGCGGCTGGATCGTCTCGGTCTGCCCCTGCACGATCAGGTCGATCGTCTCCGGCGGCACCCACGGCGGCGGGTTGGCGATCGTGATCCGGTCGCCCTCGATCACGCTCGTCGCCGCCTCGACCAGGTCCGGGGCGGCCGCGAGGTTGACGTGGACGCTGGGGTACCGGGTCTGGTCCTGCGTGCCCAGCCACAGCCGCCACCACGCGATGGGCTCGGCTTGGGTGTCCTTGGCCAGGGACAGCGACACGGATTCGTCATACCGGCCCACCCCGGCCGGCGGCGCCTGCACCGACAGCGGCCCCGACTCCAGCACCGCGCGCGCCGAGGAGCCACCGATGCGCGCCACGATGATGTCGTTGCGCACGTCCGCGTCGTCGTCCACCGGGTCCAGAGGCGGGGCCAGGCCGGGTCCGTTGTAGTCGAGCGCGAGGGCCGGGGGCTGGGAGTACAAGGTGGTGCGGGCGCGGTAGAGCAGCGCGACCCGGTCGCGCTGCTCGCCCAGGATCCCGCCGTCGGTGTCGGCGACCTGCTGGAGCAGGTCCAGCAGCTTCTCCGGGCGCTGCGGGCCCATGGCCATCATGTCCGCCGGCACCCCGCTGATGACCAGCGGCAGCCCTTCCTCGCCTGCCAGCCGGGTCAGGCGGGACCAGCCGGCCTCGGGGTTGAAGCCGTCGTCCGCGAGGTCGAACGCGAAGGCTCGGACCGTGCGGAACACCGCCAGGTGGCCCATATGCAAGGTGGCTTGGTCGAGGCCCTGGCCGGGCGCGCACGACACCGCGGTGACCCGGCCGGCCGTCACCCCCGTGACGAGCGTGGACAGGCCCCGTTCCGTCTCGCCGATCGTGGTCCAGTTCAGGTGGTAGGTGGTCGCCCCGTTCGCCGTCTGGGCGCGGAGTTTGAGCCGGTTCCAGGACTTGGTGAACTCCACGCCTCCAAGGTTCATCAGCAGCGTGACCGAGGATGCTCCGGCGGAGGTGCTGGTGCCGTACAGGCGCACGTTGTCCGGCCGGACCTCGATGTCGAGGCGGGAGTAGGTGCCGGTGGTGCGGACCTGGAGGAGCGTGGCCTGGGTGGGGAACTGGTCGATCTTGTACACGCACTCGACATGCCAGGCACCCGCCGGGGCAGCCGGGACTTGTCCGCCGAAGCTGCCGGCCGCGCCGATCTTCGGGAGCGCGGAGGATCCGGCGAGGCTGTCGTCCGAGGCGAACTCGATGCCGGACACGACCATGGGCAGCACACCGGGGAGGGGACTGTACGCCTGGGTGGCGTCGCGCTCTTCCTCCATCGGCCAGTAGGCCAGCAGTGCCGGGTCGGACGGGATCCGGCGGCGGAGCGTGGAGTCCAGCGCCTTGGTGCCCTGCCCCTGGCGGCGCAGCAGCCCGGATGCCTCCAGCGGCACCCACACCACCCGGCCCGACAGGCTCCACCGGGCCGGCCATGAGGCCACCTCGCCGACGAAACGGACCCGCCGGTCGCTGATCTCGGCGCTTCCCTCCAACGTCCACAACCGGCCCACGGAGTCGGTGAAGCCGCTCGTGCCGGGCGTCTGGGTGGTGAAGTCGGGGGCCGCCGCGACCGGGCCGTTGATGCCGTCGCGGACCTCGAACCGATACCCCGATCCCGCGAAGGGGGCCCGCGGCGGGCTGGTCGACGGGTCCGAGTCGCCCACGCGCAGGGGCGCGGTGCTCGCGTGGATGCTGGTTGTGCCGCTGCCCCGGACCGGGGAGCCGATGGGCGTCCATGGGCCCGCCAGGCTCGGTGCCGAGTAGAAGGTGACTTCCCACTGGCCGGCGCCGGTGTCCGCTTCCAGAGTGGCGCGCACAGCGGCCCGGCCGCGCAGCTGTGGCAGCCGGGCGACCGGTGCGAAGACGCGGCTCACGCCGTCCTCCGACCAGGACAGGGACAGTTGGCCGTTGAGCACGCGCAGCGCATACGACCGCTGACCGCCCTCGGCCACCCACTTCGAGACCAGGACCTGATTCACCCCCGAGGCCCACTCGATGTCCACCTCGGCCCGCAGATCGAGGTCACCGCTGATGTTCAGCCCGGCTGTGTGCGGGGTCGACACCACACCTGTTGCCGTGCCGTCCAGCAGCAGGCGGGTCGGCCCCGGCACCGTGACGCGCAGCGGGGTGTTCCGGCCGATGCGCCCGAAGTACGGCGACCGGGGGTTGCGCGGGGAGTACCGGCCGCCTGCGTTGTTCAACTCCAGGGTGCAGCGGGCCGGATCTGTACGGGCTGCCTCGTCCGACCGGCCGCGGGTGATGGTGATCGGTGTGTGGGTCCGCACATCAGCGGTGATGTCCGCCCACTCCTCACCCACCTGGATCTGAACCCGGGGGTCTGGCCACACGGCCATGAGCCCGTCACCTCCCTGACCCGGTGCCGAAGGCGACTTGGACGTTGCCTCGGCCGATGACGCGGACACGGTTACGGAGCCACCTGGTCAGGTCGTCGCCACCGTCGGAGGCATCAACGATCACGCGGACCACCGGTTGCTGCGCCGAGGGGCCGGGGGTGGGCGCGGACAGCGTCCCCGCCGGTCGGCGTGGTGCGACGAGCGCCGGCGTGGTGCCTTGGGCCGGGCGCTGACCGGCCATGGTGAGCGCGGGAAGGTCACTGGTCAGCCCGCGCAACTGGCTTCGCAGGTAGGGCGTCTGGGCGTCGATGCCGCGCTGGAAGCCTTCGATCACGTACCGGCCCGCCGGGGTCAGGATCCGCTTGTCCAGCGACTCGGGGCCCTTCCAGGATGTCAGGGCGCTGGTCAGGCTGCTCAGCTTGTTCTTGACCGCCCCGAACATCGACCCGATGCCGCCGACGAAGCCCTTGATGAGGCTCACGCCGGCGTTCCACAGGGTGCGGCTCAGGTCACCCAGGGCCCGCACCGCGCGCCCCGGCAGGCCCCGTACCTTGTCCACCGCATCACTGACCTTGGCCCCGACGCCGGAAACCAGCCGGCCGCCTGCGGTGGTGGCTGTGCGCCACAGGCTGCCGCCGAGCCCGGCCAAGGCCGCCACGGTGCGACCGGGCATGCCCGCCAGCCACAGGACAAGCCCGACGAACGCGCGGATCGCGGCGCGGGCGGCCGAGGAGAACCAGCTGCCGACCATCCCTGGCAGCTTCGCGAACCAGCCGATGGCGGACACGATCCCCGTGACGGCCGTGGAGATCGCGCCCTGGGCCACCTCCCACGCGGCCTTGACGATATCCCGGAACCGCTCGCTGTTCTGCCAGGCGATGACGACGATCGCGACCAGGCCAACGATCAACCCGATGACGAGCGCGATTGGGTTCAGCGCCATGGTGCCGTTCAGGAGGCCCTGGGCGATGGCCCACCCGCGCGTGACCGATGCAGCGATCGAGGTGTACAGGGCGTACGCCTTCACACCGAGCGCCACGGCGGTGAAGCCGGTCGCCACAACCGTCAGTACGCCTGGCGGGACCGCATTGATGATCTGCGCCAGCCACAGGGCCACCTGCGAGCCGACTCCGATGATGGGCGCGAGCGCGAGAAACAGCTGCAACGCAGCGCTGCCGAGCGTGCCGAGAGTCTCCGCTCCCTCTCCAGCCAGATCGAAGAACTGCGCCAACCCGTCTGAGCCTTCGAGGCCCTGGCCGAACTCGGCGAACCGCTCCGTCATCTCCTCCAGCCCGCCGGTCGCCTCCTCCGACCTGCTGGCGAAGGCATCGATGATCCCGGCGAAGCCGACCACCACATTGCGCAGCGACCGTAGGAAGGATCCCAGGTTCTCCTCCGCGTTCTCCGCCAGGTCCTCGGCGAAGTCCGCGATGGTGCCGTCCTCCACCCGTTCCTGGATGCTGTCGAGGAAGTCGGAGAACGCACCGGCCGCCGCCTGGACCAGCGGCGTCAACGCGGGCAACAGGCCGCGCAGGATCTGCAGAGCCTTGGTGAAGACGGGCATCGTCGTGCCCGACAGCGAGTCCGACCAGGCCGCGAAGTCCCGCTTCAGGCCGACAAACTCGCGCGCCGTGTCCCGGGTGGCCGGCGGAAGCCGGTTCAGCGCCGCCTCGTACGCCGCCTGCTTCTCGGCCGCGTCCGCCGCGCCCTCGGCTACCGCCTCCTCGGCCTGCGCCGCCAGATCGGCGACTTCGGCCACATCCTCCAGCTGAGGCTTCGCGGCGAGCTGGAACGCCCGCACCGCAGCCCCAGCGGACACCGCGCCGGCCACCAGGCCGCCGAGCGCCACGGTGACCGCGGCGACCGCCGGCACCCCGGCACCGATGGCGGCAACAGCAGGGCCCACCCGACGCAGCGCCTGGACAACGAGGTCGGCGTGGGCACGGATCCCGTCGCCGAGACCTCGCCCGGCCGCCTCGCCCTCCGAGACGAAGCGACCGCGCAAGTCCCGCAGGGTGCCGTCAGCATCTCGCCGAAGGCCCCGCAGGCGCAGCCGGGCGGAGTCCAGGCCGCTTCTCCAGCCGCCGTCGTCGGCACGGATGAAGCCGACCAGTTCGCCGATGGACAGGCCCATGCCGCACCGCCTCCCTTCGAGCAGAGGTCGGTGCGCTGGCAAGCACGGTCGTCAGCGCCGCTCAGTCCGAGGAGCGCGGCTGTGCCGGTGCGTGTCCTTTGGTTACTCCGAGCGCAGGTTGGTGATCAGTGGCCTGGGGCGGTCAGAGTGTCTGCTCCAGGTGCGCCAGGAAGGCGGCGATGAGGCGTGGACGCGGGACATCGGGTACGGGCGCGTCAGGCAGGTCCTCCTCCAGACCCCACGCGGTGTTGAACGTCACGGCCATGCCGTCCGGGACGATCTCCTCTCTGAGCCAGTTCACGAAGTCCGCAGCGGCGTGCGCAGGGCAGTCCATGATGGCCACCCCCTCGGGAGACAGCTTCGCTGTGCCATCGAGTTCCTCGTCACCGAGGGTGATACCGAAGGACATGTCAGTCCCTCGGATGGGACCACCCGGGTTGCCTTGGACGCGAACGAATTCGTCCGGGTCCCGTTCGCGCAGCCTGGCTTCCAGGTGCTGGTAGGTAAGACCCCAGGTTTCGCCTTCAGCGGGTGTGAAGACGTACATGGTGCGGAGTTCGGCCAGCTCGGAGGCGTCCACGCGGTGGCTCCAGGAGGTTGCTGTTGGCGGTGGTCAGGGGACGTAGCGGGCGTAGCCTTTGACGCCGTAGGCGGCCATCATCACACGCCAGTAGGCGACGGATTCCGGGTTGTTCGTTACCGTCTCGACCCCTCGCATCTCGGTATTCCGAGGGTCTTTCAGAGCCGCGGCATACTTCGTGAGTTCCTTGCGATCCGGATCGTAAAGGAACGCCTTCTTGCGAGTCTCGTGGTTCTTGCGGAGTTCATCGAGGGAGCGGTAGCACGTCCTTTTGGGGTTGTTGACATACTTTGCCTCGATGGCCATGCCATCGCTCTCGCGGAAGCCGTCGACCATCAGTGTGTTGCTCTTGCTAATCCCAGGAGGGATGGGTACTTCGTATTCGGGGTATCCGGCCACGCGTTTCTGGTAGGCGATCTCGGCGGGACGGCCGCCAGAGACATCACCGGCCCGCAGGGAGCTCAGCCAGGTGCGGAACTTCTGCTGCTGGCTGATGGTGAGTTGTGGAAAGCGGGGCTCGGGGGGTGCGGGCGGCGGGATTGGCTGCACGCGTGGGCCGTTCGGCGGTCGATAGACCGCCGGGACGAGGACGGGCACACGGACCAGCGGGGCCAAGGGAGCCGGCAGCTCCAGATGGAAGCCGCCGCCATCGGGCTGCGGCATCGGGACACGCCCTTTGGAGCTGTCCAACGCATGCGGAATGTTGCCGAGCGCTGCGATACGGACGTCGCTGCTGATCAGCTCATGGAGACCTCCATCGTGTCCCTCACCGCCGAGCTGGGGCTCCTCCCAGGGCAGCAGGTGCTCGCCCAAGAGCGGGTCGGACTCTCCGGGGATCCGCTTCAGGGCCGTATCGACGTGGTCCGCATAGGCGTCACACGCGTTGGCGATCATCTTGCAGGCCGTGGGCAGGTTGGCCATAAGGGTCTCGTCCTCGCCCACGAGGACCGGCGGCGGATTCTTACCGACGAAGGTCTTGAAGAAGCTCTGGGCAGCGTCCGCCGTTTCACCAGCCTGATCGAGAGTGGCTGTCCTCCAGGCGGTGTCGGAGTCCCAATAGGCGTCCTCGAGGATCTTCGCCGCGTCACGCCAGCTTTTCGCCACGCGACGGAGTTTGCTGCGCTCACCACGAAACCGCTGGTTCCACAGGTATTGGTCGGCGAAGCTCGTCTCGCCCACAACATCGGGCAGGTCTTCAGCCCTGTGACTGGCACGCGGGTTGCAGTCTGGTCCGGACGGCCGCTCGCTGAAATCGGCAGGCCCTGGACTCTGGCTGAGCAGAGAGGCGGCGATCTTGCTCTCTTGCTCAAGAAAATCCTCGGCGACCACCACCAGCGTGCCGGCCCCAGTGGCCATGACCTGGTGTGCGTAGCCGGCATGCTCGAAGACGGACTTCACCGCTGGTGTGTACACCGCGGCGAACGCACGGCCGGCATCGTCATCGCCTGCCATGCCACCGTTCGCGTCGAGCTCGGCAAAGAGCAAGCCGATCATGTCGTAGATCAAGTCCCGCAGGCCCACCAGGGACCACGAGGCGTTGACGAAGTTCCCGGCCTGATGCTGAAGATCCAACGTCCCCTCCCCGCATGACGCTCCAACACCACGTGCACCGTACACGCTCACGGAGGCACCCTCACTGGATGGCTGCCTAACGAGACGTCACACCGGGGCTGGAGGGCTCGAACCACCGGGCGGTACGGCATTCAGCCGACAGCAGGCCGAGGATACGCAGTCGGAGCCATCGCCAGGAGCGATTCCGGAGGGCGCCAGGGACGCCGAGGTCGACTCCGTAGATTTCGTGCATGTCGCACTCGATGAGCGGCCACTGCTCCAGCAGGGCCGCCCAGGTCAGGTCCTCGCGGCCTTGGGGGCGCTCTCGCCATCCTTGGGGGCGTTCGTACCACTCGTAGAGCCCCGTTTCCGGGTCGACTTCGCCGCAGCCGATCCATTCTTCTTGGCTCGGCGTGCTGCCCGGTTCGGGGCCAGCTGAGAAGGGTCCCCGGCCGCCTTCCAGTACCGTTCGGCGGCCTCAGAGCCGGAGACGATCCAGAACATCGCCGTCAGCCCGGCGTGGCGCAGCCTCGTCCACTTCACGCCATCGGCGAGCAGCTGCTCGAAGACCGGTCCGAGGCACAGCCGGAGCAGGTCCTGCTCCTCTTCGTCGTCCAGCAGAGTCGTGTCGACCGCCTCACCGCCGGCCATCATGCGGGTGGCCAGGGTGACGATGCGCTGCACTTTCAGCCCGTCCTCAGCGGTCGGGCTCGGGACGCGGTACGTCTTCCCCTGGATGGGCAGTTCCAGCGCGTCATCCAGCAGCTCATCCAGGGCCTCGAATCGCAGCGCCATCACGCCGCCAGGGGGTTCGGGATCTGGAGCAGCGGGCCGTTACCGGTCAGCGTGACCTCCACGGCGTCCAGGGCGGTGGCTTCGCCGCCCTCGGGCGCCCAGGTGACCAGAGCGCTGCCCTGGTACGCCTCCGGCAGCCCGTTGCGGTCCATCCACCGCACCGACACCTCGGAGTCGGCGCCCCATGCGAAGGCGGTGGCGCGCAGCTTCTCGTGCACCGGGTGGTAGGTGGTGGAGTCCGCGGAGATCTTCCGGTTGAACTTCACGGTGAGCTTCCACGCCTGCCCGGTCTTGGTGTTGCCCGCCCAGCCGTCGTCTTCGTAGACGCTGGAGTCCTCGTGGTTCGGCTCGTACTCCGGCTGGAACTCGGTGATCGCCGGGCACAGCTTCCAGTCGGGCGCCTCCGGGGTGCCCATGTTGACCTCCAAGCGCCACCGGCGCGCCAGCGCGGTGACCGGGGTCGGGGTCGGTGTCGACATGAAGCGGCTCCCTTCTACTCGTACGCGTTGGCTGCGCTCCGGCTGGTGCGCAGGTAGTAGTTGGCGGACAGCTCCATACGGCCGTGGGCGTCCTGCCCGAGCAGGGCCTGGGACTGCCGCCAGCACAGGGCTACGTGTACGCCTCCGGCCGTGAAGTGCTCGCGCCCGTGAAGGAGGTCGAACACGGCGCCGGCCAGCTGCTCGACCTCACGCGGGTCCCGGCCGGCGCGGATGCGCGCCTGCACGCCCGTGATGGCATCCGTCAGGTGGGTGTCTTCGACCGGGTACGGGGTGAGGGTGATGATCCGGTCCGGGCTGTCCGGCACGACCGCGATCGTGATGCCGGTGTCGGTGGCGGCGTAGATGCCGTCGGGCCGGTAGCTGGCGATGCCGGCGTCGGCGATGAGCGCGGCGAGCCCGTCGACCAGGGCGACGGTGTAGTTCATCGCAGCCACCGGCGGAGCTCGGCGGCGATGATCTGCGCGACCCGCTGCCGCTCGCGGTTCATCGGGTCTTCCAGGTACTTCGCCTTCCGGCCCGGCGCGTGCTGCCACGTGATCTCTTCGTGCTGGCGGCGGGCATAGACAGTGTCGTAGCTGACGGCGGCCGTCAGCGTCCCGTCATCGACCGTCGCCTTCCCCGAGCGCTCCAGCGTGCCCTCGTCCAGCGGCACTTCCTTCTTCGACTCGGCCAGCACGTGCTCGGCAGCCAGGTGCACGCCGCGGGCGGCACGGCGACGGCCGCCGCTGGTCCACAGGCGACGGCCGTTGTAGGTCAGGCGGGTGTACTGGCTCATTCCAGCTGCATCTCCAGATGATCAGGGGTAGGCATGCTGCCGCCGTCGCGGCGTAGCGCGGCGATGACGGTCGTCCGGCGCCCGTCGGGCAGCGTCACGAGGGACCCGGCTGGCGCCGCCGTGGACAGCGGGCAGTAGGCGGTGCTGGTAGATGTGACGTCGTCGCCGGACGGGGAGCGGACCATGCGCGTGGCCTGGTCCAGGAAGCATCGGACGCTGACGGGCGCGGCGTGCACCGGCCCGTAGGGCCCCTGTCCCGTCAGCGCCTCAACGGTGATGCGGTGCCGCAGCAGCCACCCGGGGACGCCGCTCACCAGGTCGTCACGTCCCCGAGCCGGAAGATGTCGGGGGTGAGGTCCGGCGAGCGGAGCGTGTCCCACACCTGCGGGGCGATCTGCCGGGCCGGGGAGTCCTCGCCGCTGACGCCCGTCACCGACCGGGACAGCTGTACCGATCCGATGCTGACCGAGCCCCACCCGGCACCGGCCGCGCCAAGGGAATCGCCCAGCTCCGCCCACCATTCGACCTGCGCGCACGCCGCGTCTCGGACGGCCGCGCGCACCGAGGGGTGGGTGGGCATCCCGTCGTCATCCACCTCATACCAGCACAGCCGCAGAAGTTGGGCATCCAGCATCCGTGATGCCTTCGCCAGCAGGACGCCAGCGTCCGTCGGCGGGGGCTGCCCAGCGTAGTTCTGGTAGTCCGTGGGGGTGGCGTAGATGTGCGCCACCGGCCACCTCCTAAGCGGATGCGCCGATGAGGACGATGTCGTACGTCACCGCGCTTCCAGCGCCACCGTTGGCAACGCGGAGCTGGTCGGCGGTGCCGGGTGTCACTGAGTACGCGGTGGCGTCCGCCTCGCCCGCGATGACCGCGAGCGTGCCGCCAGGCCGGACGGTCGTCGTGTGCGTGGCTCCGCCGGCCCAGGAGATGAAGCCGTTTGCGGCCGCGCCGCCGACGATGACGTTGTTGGTGTTCCCGGCGGCCGCCATGACGATCAGGCCCTTGATGCGGGCGAAGGTGATCGGCTGCCCGAAGGGATCGAGGAGGGCGCCGGCCAGGTCGAGGTCTTCGGACGCCCCGGCGGCGAGGGTGCGCCGGTCGTGGAAGAGGCGGTCGGCCCGGCCCGCGCCGGTTCCGTCAGCGAGCGTCACGGCCCGCCGCAGCGCCAGCGGCACCGTCCCGGTCGCCAGGTCCAGGGTGGCTGTCAGTTCGGCCGACGCCGACACCGACAAGGTGCTGTGCAGGCCCATCAGATGGCTCCGTAGGCGTCGATGAGCTGGTCGCGGGTCATGCTGTCGATGGCGTCCAGCTCCTCCGCGCCCTCAGCCACCGTGCGGGCGTACTCCGCCCACTCGGCCTTGGGCGCGGATCGTCCCGGCGGCTGCGGGCCCTCCAGCGGCGGCGAAAGCGGCAGGGCGTCGCTGGCCCGCGGGCCGGGGGCCGACCCGGACGCGGTGGGTTCGGTGGTGGCCAGCTGCCTGCGCTGGGGCCGGTTGAGTACGCCGTCGGCGACCAGCTCGGGCAGCGGCTCGCCGTCGCGCACGCGCACCCAGTTGGTGAGGGCGTCGAGCCGGGCGTTCGGCCGCTCGAAGACGGCGGTGTCGCCGGTGTGCCGGTTGTAGTAGCGGATGGTCATCCGTCCTGTCCTCTCCAGGCTTGAGCCCACCCGCACGCGGGCGGGCGCAGGGGTCAGGCCGCGTCCGGGCCCTTGATCAGGACGGCGCGGTTGGCGTCCAGGGTCTTCGTGCCGTACAGGCAGTCGACGGAGACAACCATCTGCTTCTTGTTCATGTCGTAGTCGTAGACCACCCGCAGACCGAACCCCTTGTAGGTTTCGATCGCCGCGTCCTTCGCGCCGGGCGGCAGCTCCAGCGGCCGGAACGCGAGCGCGAACGCGGTCTTGTGGAAAGCCACGTTCACCTCGGTCATCGGCTGACCAGAGGGCGGGTTCGACGCGGGCTGACCGACGTTCTGCGTCATGTACGGGTCGAAGCCGGAGGTGCGGGACCCCAGCGACGCCTCCAGCAGCCCCTCGGTGGAGCCGCGCCGGTCAGCCTGCCGCCAGGTCTTCTCGGCCGTCCAGAACGCCTTCGTCGTCGGCCCCACCACAACGCGCCGGTCCAGCGTGGGGACCTTGACCTTGTCCAGCACCGCGCCGGCCTGAATCAGCACCCGCGAGTCGGAGTAGGGGTAGTTGCCGTTGTAGCCGTTGTAGTCCTCACCCGCAGCGTTCAGCGCCACCGCGCCGACTTCCTGCACCACGTCGTCGCGAAGGGAGAGGATGTCGCGGTCGATCTTCTGCGCGATCGCCTCCATCGCCGGGGTCAGCAGCTGCTCGTCGAAGTCCTCGATCTTCAGCGTCATCTCCTCGGAGGTGACCGCGAACGAGACGTCGGCGAAGTGGTTCAAGGTCATCGGGATGCCGGACTCGGTGGCGTTCTGCACCGTGATCCCGGCGGCCCGGTTGTACTCCTGGGCAGTGAACACCGCGGGCTTGCGGATGTTGATCGCGTCACCCTGCTTGCGGCCGAATTCCGGCTCGTAGTCACGGTGCACCAGCGGCGCCATGACGGTGGTCTCGTACAGGTTCGCCAGCGCCTGCTGGGCGATCACCTGCGCGGTCAGGAACGTGTTGGCCATGGTGGTACCTCTCCTATCCGGCGCGGCGCTTCCGGCGCGCGGCTCGGATCTGGTCGATGTCGTTGCCGGTCGCGGGGCTGTCGGGCTCGCCGGCCCCGCCGGTCATCTCGCCCGAGGCGGACGCGGGCGGCGGGCCGGCAGCGGCCAGCTTGGGGTTGTCGGCCACGGCCTGCTTGATCGCGTCGGACACCTTCTTCGCGAAACCGTCCGCCGTCGGATCCAGGCCGTGCAGCTTGGCCAGGAACGCGCGGGAGTCGGTGAGCGCGGCGGGATCGGCGCCGTGCCTGGCCGCGCCCTTGTACACGGCCAGCTCCACCGCGGTCTCCCGGTGCGCGGCGGTGGTCCGCTCGATCTCGGCGGTGAGCTTCGCCGGGTCCGGCGGGGTGTCCTTCTCGTCCTGGACCAGGCCCAGGGCGCGGCCCAGCTCCTGTACGAGGCTGGCCTTCGCCTCCTCCGCCGCCTGCCGCTTGGCGTCCGTGCGCGCCTTGCCCGCTTCCTTCCGGGCGGCCTCCAGCTCCTTGGTGAGCCGGGCGACCTGCGCGGCCGGATCCTCCCCCATGGACTTGGGCACCCTGGCGTGCACGGACTTCTCCGTCGTGGAGTCGGAGTGGCTACCGGTGGCGTCGGCCTGGTCGTCCCTGCCCCCGCTGCCGGGGGCATCGGCGCCCTCGCCGGGGTCGGTCCCGCTCCCGTCGCCCCCAGCCTGCGAGCCGTCGCCGTCCCCACCGTCGGCGTACCAGTACGGGGAGAGCGGGCCGGTGGCGTAAGGATGTGCCCAGCCGGCGCAATACCGGCGACGAGCGAGGTGGTGCGTACGCATGTCGAGCCCTCCTGGGGCGCGTCGGGGCCGGCTCCTGGCCGACCGCGGTGTGCTCGGCCCCGGTGGGGCGCTAAGAGTTCCGGCCCGCTCCTGGCGCGCCGGAGGGAATGGGAAAGGGCCCGCCGTGGCGGGCTGGCCCGGATGCCGAGGTCCTGCCCCCCCCCCCCCCCGACGTCGCGTAGTGCCATCCAGTCAGCCCAGGGAAGGCACTGAGGAGAGCTGTTCGCGCTCCCGCTTGCGGCGCAGACCCCTGACCTCGGTCAGCTCGCGGATTCGGGCTTGGTACTCCCGCACGCGCCGGTTCGCCTGCCGCCGCGCGTCATCGTCCATCGCGGCGGCAGCGACACGCTTCCAGCGGCGTACCTGGCGTTCCAGGTACCGCTGGTGCTGGGTATCTTCGTAGGTGGCGCCGCGGGGATGTGGCGGCGCCACCGGGCGTGTGGTGATGCCGGGCAGGAAGGCTGACAGGCTGTGCCGGCAGTTCGGGTGGAACAAGCCCTGCGCGCGGGCTTCCAGCAGGGTGCCGACGACGTGGACACGCACCATCCGGCCGTCCTCGGTGGCGTGCTCCACGCTGACCGTGCGCGGGCCTGGCTCGCCGTTCAGCGCGAGCACTTCGCCCTCCCACGGGGCGCACAGCGGGCACTCCAACGGCGCGTCCGAGACGACGACCAGGCCGACGCCCAGACCGGCGAGCACGTCCGTGTGGCCCTCGATCGCCGCGCGTGCGGTCACGGACCGCACGGCCATCTCCGCGTATGAGGCGAGATTCCAGGACCGGCCGGCCTTGTCCACGAACCCGGTGATCCCGCGCCGGGCGAAGTCGTTCAGCGCGCGTTGGGACGCCTGGCGCCGGGTTTCGGTGCCCAGCAGCACCCCGCCGGTCACCCGGGCCACGACCGACCGGAAGGTGTCCATGACGGCGCGGGTGATCCGCGCGTACAGCGGCCGGGCGTCGCGTGCGTAGGAGGCGGCCAGGCGGTCCACGGCGGCTGCGCCCGGCGTGTGCCGCAGCACGAACCGCTCATGTCCCGTGGGCAGGGCGCCCAGTTCGGTGACCGCGGCCTGCTGCCCGCGCCCGTATGCCTCGGCCAGGGCCTGGCGGACCGTGCCGTCCGCATCCTGCTCCAGAGCGGTCGAGACGTCCTCCACAGCGCGCCGCAGGTCGCCGACGGCGGCGAGCTTCAGCTCCGCCCACGCCGGGGACTCCAGGCCGGCCGCCAGGGCAGCGGCGAGGCGCTCCACCAGGGTGAGTTCGGCGGCCTCGTACAGCTCACGGACCGAACGGGCGAGGTCCTCCGCCATCTCCGGCGACACGGGCATGTGCGGCCCCCTCTGCCCCCGTCATGAGCGGATCCGCGACCGCCCGGCCGGTCTCCGCCAGGATCCTGTCGGTCTCGGACTGCACGCGGGCTGCGTCCCAGTCGGGGTGCAGGGTCTCGACCATCACCTGCGTGCTCATCGCCTGCGCGCGCTGGAGCGTCTCCAAGGTCTGCGCGATGGTCAGCGCGTCCTCCTGCACGGAGTCGCCGAACCCGACCGTGGGCCGCTGCACCGTGACGCCGTTGCCGAACGCCTCACGGTCCACGGCCAGCAGCGCCTCCACCGCCTGAGCCAAGCCGGGCCGCCACTCCAAGACCTTGCTACCCCGGGTGGTCATCGACCGGCGTTCCCGCGCGTTCACCTCCGTGGCCGTGACCGCCACGTCGCCGCCTCGCCCGAAGGTCTGCGGGGAATACCCGGCCGAGCGCAGGATGGTGTCGATCCAGTGGTTCACCGAGTCCTCGTGCTCGCGGACCCGGATGGCGAACTGCACGATGGTGAGCTGACTGCCGCTGTCGCCGGCACGGGGCAGCATGTCCAGGCCGGAGTAGATCTCCTGGTCCGGGTTCCACGTGCCGCCGCGACCGGGGCCGGCGCTGGCCAGCATGCTGTTGGGCACGACCAACCGTCCCTTTGCCAGGCGGATGTCGCGCATCCAGGACGCGTAGACCTCATCCAGCGTGTCCAGCAGCGGCTCCACGCCCTCCAGATCCGACCGGCCGAGGGCGGCCAGCCGCGGGACGCCGCGCCATTTCCGGGCATTGGCGTTCGGGATGTACACCACGTCCAGCCGCGGGTAGCCGGTCGGGGCTGCGCCCTCGTCGTTGACGCGCTCGGCCAGGTGCGCGGTCCCGGGGTGCTCCTGGAGGGGCACGGCGTGACCGAGCCGGTCGTCCGTGCCCTGGTAGAGGCCGTGGTAGACCACGCCGGGCTCGTGCCGCTCCAGGTGGCGCAGCACGATGCCGTCCTCCTCGTGCAGCGTCCGCCAGAAGGTGACCGCCGCGAGGATGCCCCAACGGAATTCGGGGACGGCTCGGTCGGCGTGGACGGCGTCCAGCCATGGCCGGTCCCGCAGCGTCTTGTCGTAGACCGGCCGCAGGTACACGCCGCCGAGCGCGGCCGCCACCTCGGCCGCGGTGCGCAGCGCGGAGTGCATGCCGTCATCGGCCAGGGCGTCCAGCCGCTTCTGCGTCGCGTCGTCTTCCGCGAGGAACTGCGGGGCTTCGGAGAACAGCAGGTTCGCACTGGCGGCGCAGATGTCGCCGGCCAGGGGTACGTGGATGTGGGTGCGCCGCTCGCCGGGGGCCGGCGGGGTGCCCCACCACCAGCGTGCGATCCGCCCGGCCCAGCCGTGGGCGTACTGGATGGGCTTGGGCTGGGGGCCGGCCGCGCCGCCGCCGTAGAGGGCGGTGAGCCGGTCGGGATCGCCGCCGTACCAGGTGTCCCACTCGCCCATGGCCTTCAACGCGGGTCGCAGGTGCGGGGGCGGCCAGGGGATGTTGCGGTCGGGCAGGGACATCAGGCGGCCACCTCCAGGAGCATCGGGACGTGGGGCCGCCACAGGGCCTCGGTCGTACGGATGCCGTAGCGCAGCGCGTCAAGGCTGTGATCGTCCGCCTTGATCGGCTTGTCCTCGCCGCGCTGGGCGGCTTCGTCGTCCCAGGAGTAGCCGGGCAGCTCATCGATGAGCCCGGCACAGGACCGGTGGATGCGCAGCCGGTCGGCGGCGAGCAGCGCGGCGATGGTGCGGATGCCGTCCAGCACGGTGTTGTCGGCCGCGGTGACGCCGCTGACGCCGTCGCGGTGCAGCTGCTCGATGAAGCTGCTCGCGGACGGGTCCACGATCGTCCACTCCGGCGCGACACCCACCACGCCCGTGCGCGGCTCGGGAATGCCGGCCAGCCACTGCCGGCGGGCGGTGGAGTATTCGGCGTCAGTGAGCTGGCGGCGTGCGGCCCGGGAGTCGTGCCGGTACTCGCTGACGACGTACAGCCGCCCGTCGGCGCCGAGGCCGATGAGCAGGTCGGCGAAGGGGTTGACGGTGCCGTAGTCGATGGCGTCGCACAGCCACCGGTCGATGCGCGGCAGCTCATCCACTACGTGCCGGGACGCGTCGAACGCCTCGTAGATCGCGCCCTCGGACATGACCCACTGGCCGAGGATGAACCGCCGGTACCACAGGCCCGTGAACGCGGCCTTCATGCGGGCGACGTACTCCGCGCTCAGCGCGGGGTTGTCGCCCAAGGTGAAGTGCCAGGATCGGACGCCGATCTCCCCCGCCCGCCCCAGCCACTCCTTGCGCACCCAGTGGCCGGGGTTGTCGGGGTTGGTGGTCGCGAAGATCAGCGCGCCCGGCACCGACTGGCGGTCCACCAGCCGCTGGAAGAACGCACGCGGCAGCAGCGTCAGCTCATCGACATAGGCGCCGGCCCCAGTGAGGCCGCGCAGCCGTGCCTCCGCCGACGCGTCGTTCGCGGTGATGACCTCGACCGTGCGGCCCAGGATCGTCGCCCGGCCGGCGCCGCGGGTGTACTGCACCAGCTTGGCCGCCGGCCCAAAGAGGCTGGGGTCCTGGAGCGGCCCGAAGACGTTGCGAGCCACGGTGTCGAAGGTCTTGCCGACGACGACCAGGGCGCCGCCGGCCGGGGCCTTCGCGACGTACATCAGCCAGCGCAGCAGGCTCGCGATCGTCTTGCCGGACCGGATCGAGCCTTCCCAGATGTTCAGCCAGGCCGTGCTGTGCGCGATGGATCGTTCCTGCTTCTCCGACAGCCGCAGCTCAGCCGTCCCCATGACGGTCTCGCAGCCGGTCGAACAACGACGTCAGCAGCGAGCCGACCTCACCCGTGCCGTCGTCGTGCTGCGGCGGGACCAGACGCAGGGACCGGTCGATCGCGGCCCCCGCAGCGGCCATCAGCGCCCGCTTGGCGTCCGCCGGCGGCTCGTCCACGGGCTGCTCCGCGTAGGTGTTGTCCCGGCCGCCGAAGGAGTACACGACGGTGGGCTGCCACATCTGCTCGGTCAGGCGCAGCGCGTCATCGGTGAGCGCCTCGGCCAGAACCGCCCGGCGCTCCGCCAGATCGGCCATGCGGGCCCGGGTCGCCTCCTCGGTCGCGGCCCGGTCGAAGGAGACTCCGAGGTCACGGGCGATCAGCGTGATGGTGCGGCCGGAGCGCTCCAGGCGCCGGGCGATCTCGTTGCGCGACAGACCGTCGGCGTGGAGCTGACGCACCAGCTCGCGGTCTTGCTGAGTCACGGGGCGCGGCATGGCTCACCCCCTGACGCTGCCGTGAAATGCGAACGACCCCCAGCGAAGTGGGGGTCGTTGATGGCTTGTTGGTGTCCGGGCACACCGGACGTGGGGCCCAGTATGTGGCAGGTCTGGTCCGTTTGCAACGAGGACATTCCGTGAGGCGTCGCTCACGCCTTCAGCTCCCCGGGCGCTGAGGGGCCTGCCTTGTCATGGCATGCGAGGTCTGTTGTGATCGTTCCTCAGATGTTGCTCAATTATCGGGTTTTTTCCTTCACGGCCATGATCACTCTGTGTTCTGATCAGATCACGCCGGTCACACAGGGGGGGCCGGGTCAATGAAGGAGCAACTTTGTCAGGCAGAGTTCGCGTCATCGCAGCCGCTGTTGGACTGATGGTCATGGGGGGTGTGGGGCCGGCCTTCGCGAACGAATCCAACCCGAAGGCGGACCCGGTCGGCCCGGCGCTCACAGCGCCGGGAGCGGACGTGGTGACCGATTCCGTGACGGACGCACCGAGTGCCGGCGTAGAGGCTGCACCGGATGGTGAGCTTGCTTCGCTGCCGGAGGATCTCGCGATACCCGGAGAGACGGATGGTCCGGATCTCGATGAGCCCAAGGTGCCGAGTGGTCGGTACTGTGAGCCGGGAACGGTCGTCCACATCACCAGGAACATGAAGAACACGATGGCCGTGAAGTACTCGACCTTCATACGCAACGACAAGTCTTACGCCGCGGACTTCAAGTTCACTTCGAAGAAGTCGGGAACGACGACAATCGGCACGTCTGTCACGGTGAGCGGCGAAGCGAAGATCTTGTTTTTGGGCAAGATCAAGACTGAGGTCAACGCCAACGCTAGCAAGAGCTGGACGTCCGAACTGGGCATTGAGGTCGGCGGCAAGGTGAAGGCCAGAAGCACCGTCTACGGTGACTACGGGATCATGAAGGAAAACGTGCGCGCGTACAAGGCGTACATGTACAGCAACTGCGAGTATGGCCAGAGGCAGGACATGACGGTGTGGGCCCCCTACCGTGAGGGCTGGATCCTCAAGTAGCGAGTCCACCCCAAACCAACCCTCAGTCCTGGTCCGGCTTCAGCCGGACCAGGACTGGGAGCCTTCCAGGAGGATCCGATGCGCCGTTACGCCACCGCTACAACCGCCCTGTTCATCGTCCTACTGGCTGCCGGATGCGGTGGTGAGGACGACAAGGACGCTGGCCATGCCGAGCCCAAACCCACCGCGACAAAGCCCGGTTCGGGACTCGACCTTCCCGCGAAAGCACGGATCCTGGTCCAGCCGACCTCAGGCACAGACGACGCCAAGCTCCCCCAGTTCAAGGTGGAAAAGGACGTCTACACCATCCACGCCAAGTGCGTAGGCAAAGGCAAAGTCACGATCGTTTACGGAAATAAGCCCAAAGACCGGCCCACCCCGGTCTCCTGCAACGCCCCCATCACGATCGGACGGGTCTACACGGACGCCAAATCCCAGTCCCTCGCCGTTCAGGTGAGCAGCGGCAACCCCCGCTGGACAATAGCTGTCGTCTCCGGAGCGCACAGCCTGTGAAACTCACAGACGCCGACTGGCGATCAGCCGCAGGACCCTCCAGACCCATCGGACGTGCGTTGATGCCCCTTACGCCCGCCTCCAACTCCTGACACCTGCTCTGGAAGGCGACACCGGCTGGCCGCCGGCGTCGCCTTCCAGCACCAGCTGGCCTCCCGCATTGTGGACATGATTCGGCCTGCCGTGTCAGCTCCGGCGCGCTCGATCCGTGCCACCGCGGCGGCCGAGACCGCTCGATCCCTCGAATCTGCGACCGCGTCGAGCGGCCAGCATGGACCGCCTCGCCGCAGTTCCGTTGTTGGAGCCACTGAGTGGCTCGTACAGCGGTGTCCACTGAGCGGGATCGGCAGAGTCAAGGGTTCAGGGCTGGTAGACGAACAGGTCGATAGCGTACGGCTGCGCGGTCCTCCAACGGACGTCGGCGATGGTCGCGGCCGGATTGGTGCGTGCCCAGTCAGCTGCCTGCTGGAGCGCGTCAGCGGGGGCGCCAGCCTTGAAGGTGATCACGGCTGGAGCTGCCGCGCTCTTACTGCTGGTGTTGCGTGGCTGCCGGTGCTCCGTGATGGTGGCGCCGTACCAGCGGTTCACGCCGTCGCTGGTGTCGTCCGGCTCGGGCCAGTGGCCGCGCGAGAGGGCGGACCGGATGGACACTGCCTGGAGGCCGATGCCGGCGTCCTCCAACTGCTGCGCGGTGTACAGACGGGTGGGCTCCAGCTCGATGGCAGGGCGTTCGGGGAACACCGCCCGGTACCACTCGTCCACGAGGTCCGGCGGGTACACGTACGAGCGGCCGCGCTTCTGGGGGAGGGGTTCGGGCCATTCAGGGTGGCGTGACCACTGGTTCCGCACGGTGGTCTCCGCGCGGTGGTAGCGCTCGGCGATCTCGCGCAGCGTCTCCCCTCTGGGGGTGGCGTCGTTGGCTACCATGGGTGGCCCGACCTTTCTTGAGGTTGTGGTGGTGACCGGCGGGGGTTTTGCGGCGGACATTCGCTGTCCGTGGGTTTCGGCCCGGCCCCCGCCGGTCCTTCATTCTGGGCCCCCGGCTGGGTGCCGGGGGCGATCGCTTACGTGAGCTTCCTCGTTTCCTGTGCCGCGAGCGTCAGGAACTCCCCAGCCAGCGCGAGGCTCTGCTGGATCTCGGTCACCGGGAGGTACTGCCGGTCCTCGGGGGGCGTGCGGTCCCAGTCCGACCGCAGGACGTCGAGCAGGCGCGCCGCCGTCAGCCAGTGCAGGGCTCCGGTGAAGATCGCGTGAGCCAGCCGGTGGCTGATCGTCTCATCCTCGATGATCCGAGTCATCCGCTTCACGGCCTGCACGACGATCATGTCAGTGACCGGCATGTCAGGCAGATTGATCGGGAGCGGTAGCTTCGAGCAGACCGTCACAAGCAATCCGTAGAAGCTTGAGAGGGCCTTTTCCAAGCTCGCAATCTGGGGGTCCGACTCATTGGCCATGTAGCCCGTCCTCTCTTGAGTTGTTGTGGTTGGCGAGGCCGGGGGTTTGCGGCCCCCTCCTCACAAGCATGATGATACAACGCAAGTGCAGTGAATCGCAACAGAAATGGGAGTGCCCCCGACTGGCCGTCGGGGGCACTTGGTCACTCTTGCTAATCCGAGACGATCGACTCTCCGAAGTCTTGGATGTCTACCCCCAGTTCGGAGGCGAGCGCACGCAGGGATTCCTCGGCGTGTGCGAGTGCGATCAGGATGGCGTGAACTCGCACATCCTCCCATCGGGTCAGCTGAACGCCGAGCAGGTCGAACGCTGTCAGCCAGTGAAGGCTGGCACCCCACACCCCCGCTTGGTGGTCTTCGCTGAGCGGCATATCGCTGACGATCTGAGTCAGGCGCTGCACGGCGGCAACCATCGCGTCGGGCCTCAGGCGCTCCCCGGTGGCCCGCCGGTTGTGGCCTGGCAGGCAGTGCGGGATTGGCAGTCCACTGCACACCCGGGTGAGAAGGTCGTAGACCCTCGCGGTCAGGTGGGTTAGCGCAAGGCTTTCGCCTTTATGTGCGTCGGACATTCTGGTCCTCTCTTGAGTTGTGGCGGTGGACGAGGAGTTTGCGGCCCCTCGCCCTTACATGCATCAGAATACATCGCTGCTGCACTAACTAGCAACACCCATCGATTGGGAGTTTGCGTTGCATCAAAGTGCACCCGTGTTGTATTGTTAAGCACGTCGATTCGGGGAGTGACAGCCCTGAAATCGGCGCCAGTTGAAAACTCCACAGAGAGAGGAAGTCATGGCGGACAACCATGACGAGAACTGGGAAGGGTTCACCTTCCTCGCCAGGCAGGTCCTGTATTCGTTCCTGTATATCCAGGCGGTATTGGAGGATTTGCCGGTTCCAGTGAGCGTCCCAGACTTCAACCCGACAGACAGTGACACTGTCCGAACGGTCCTGGAGTCCCTCGATCGGGCCCGCACCCTGGTCCCGGACGAGCCGATCCCCGAAGCGGCCGCGAAGGTGCTCACTGCGGTGATCCTCGAATGGCTCACCGCCTACGAGATCACCACGCTGGTGGCCACAGCCGGTGCCACACCCTGGCGGGTGGACAGCGCAACCGCCTCCCTGGCCCGGCTCAGCACCCTGCTCGAACTCTACGAAGAGCTTGAGCCGTCCCCCGACTCGAATGACGATCCGGAGGACAACAGGTCGTAAACCCAACCGCCCCCGGCCAGCCAGGCCGGGGGCGGCGGTCGCCTCTCTCAGGAGCCACGGGGAAGCTCCCGACAACAACGAAGGGTCGGCGCGATCCCCGGAGACCGGGGGTGACAGAGCGCCGACCCTACCCAGTTGAACTCTCCACGAGGGAAAGCCGGGCCCCATGCTAGCCGGTCCATCCCGTCGGGCCGGGCCGAAAGCGGCCGGGTGATCCGGCCGGCCCGACGCCCCTCAGACGGACTCGAACCTCACCAATTCTCCGTTGTCCACAACAGCGATCAACTTCCGGCCGGGCAGCTGCTCAGCCGGGATACCAGTGTCCTGCGCGATCCGTGCGACGGGTACGCGCTCCGGGTTGGTGTGGTCTCGCTCGGGGGTGATGAGCTCGGCCTGATCGCCGATGGTCAACAGCACCTGCACGGTCATTCGCTCCATGAAGCGATCCTCTCTCTGTCTGATCAGGTTGCGGTAGTTGTCCGGCTGGTTCGCAGCCCGGCGCACTGACGCGGACGGCGACCAGGGCCGACGAGCCGGACAGCGACGCCGGCGAACAGCGCCGGAGTTGACCGATCAGCCTGCGCGACGCAGTGGCAGGGGCGCGGGCGGCAGCTTGGCCAGCTGGCTTTCCACGGCCTCGATGATCTGCCGCATGGTGCGCACCGTCGACTCGGGCGGTCGGGCGCCGGTCGCCTGCTCCACCGCATCGCACATCGCCTTTGTGCCAGGCCGATACCCGTTCTCGTACAACTGCCGGATGGCCTCGTGCCGAGGGTCGTTGAACCGGGGCCGCTCGGGCGCGGCGGTCTCGCCGTCGCCCCTCGGCGACTCGTCCGGGGGCAGCAGCTCCGGGGCCCGGAAGGTAGCGCGCACCGCCGGGCGGTGCGCCGGCGGAGCGGCCGGGGGCGGCGGGGCGACGGCCTGCTCCTGGTCGACGTGGACGGCGGCCGGGGCGTCGGCGGCCGATCGCGGGGCGCTGACGGGTTGGTCGACGTACCGGGAGATCAGCCGGTAGAGCTGGTTCATCAGCGCGCCGAACGCCAGCAGACTCGCGATCGGCGGGACGGCGGCCACGACGTAGTCGAGCGGCTGGGCGTTCGGGCCGACCCCGGCGACGTTGAGGGCGATCGATCCGAGAGAGCCGACCGTGGTCAGGCTCATCGCCCACCAGTCGACCCGCTTGGCCAGGCAGGCGCGGAGGATCAGCAGCTCGCCGCCGGCGATGAAGAGGTCGACGGTTGCCGGCCACGCCCAGGCGCGCACGGCGGAGTGACGGAGGCCGTGCGCGGCGGCTACATCGTGGAGGTGCTCGTACGACAGCCACATGGCGGCCGCGGTGAGGATCACGATGATGGTGGCGGCCAGGCCAGCGAGGGCAGCGATGGCACGCGGGCCGCCTGGCGGGGCGGGCGGATGGGTAGGCTGACGATCAGCCATGGAGAACACACCTCTCCTGGTCAGGCCCCTTGGATGGTGTTCTCGGCACCGTCGGGGGGCCGTTCTGTTTGTCAGGTGCTGGCAGGCGTCAGCGCCAGCCAACAAGCTGGTGTCGGGGACCCGACACCCGTGGAGGGTACCCGACACCGACATGGCGGTGCAGCCCTACGCTCCGGGCGGGAGGTGAGCAATGACGGACGAGGAGGCCGAGGTCCGGCCGGAAATCAAGGCGCTGCGCCAGGCCGTGCGCGCACTGGAGGCAATCCCGGACGCCACCGAGCGCGCCAAGGTAACGACCGAGGTGCTGCGCTTGTGGCCTGACCTGCACCGGCTGGTCAAAGAGATCCGTCAGCAGGCTGTCATCACCATGAACGAGGGCGGCATGGACTTCCCTGAGATCGGCAAGGAGATCGGGATCGACCGGTCGCGGGCATGGAAGATCTCAAAGGGTCGCTGACGGCAGCGCTGACGCCCGCCACGGGGGTCTCGCTGCCCCCGCATGGATGGGGGCACTGCTGGCCGGGCCGACGCCCTACACTCGAACGTGTGTCCGATAGTTTGTCTCGCCTCGACCGCCTCCGCATCGCGGAAGAATTCCTGGCGTGGCAGCTTGGTCGACTGAGGGCGACCATCCAGGAACTGGAACGCCAGGAACAGACGCGCCGGCCCGTGCCTGAGCCGCCGCCCGCACCCGAGTGGATGATCCAGCTCGCGAGGTCACGCGACCGCATGCCGGTGAGCGTCCACCACGGCGACTGCCCGATGGCGGCCGGTAAGCCGATCACTCGAGAGCAGGCGCGTCGGGCCCTGGCCGAAGGCATAGAGCCGTGCCCGTTCTGCCGCCCTGACAGCGACTTGGGGATGTAGCCGGGCTGCGCCTGGCGGGCCTCCGGAGCACGCTGGTCACATGGCCATTCATCCGCCCGTCGTCGTCTACCCGCCGACCCCGTCCGGCGGGCGCCGGGTGCGTATCGACGGCGAGATTATGGGCACGGCCTACGGGATGCACGATCTGGCAGAGTTCCTGCGCCGGGCCGGCCTGGATCCCGACGCCTTGAACTTTGAGAGCACCGAGCTGATTGAGTGGCGCGGCGGGGGCCCCGACGACTGGTTCGCCGCCGGGTAGCGCTGTTGGGGCCGACTTCCCTGTCAACAATTGCGCCTGTTCGGGTGATGTGAGCCGCCGCAGATCATGGCCTGGTCCTTGGTTGCCGCAGACACCAATGGCTCAGTCAGAGTTGCCTTCGGGCTCTTGCGTTAGATCATGGACTGAGTCAGCAGCGCCGTAAAGGAGATCAGTCATGACGAATGAATGGCTGACACCCCAGAGGATGGGACAGTGGTTTAAAGGTGTCGCCTTCGAGTCAATGGCTAGATCCGGCTTGTCTTTCACTGCCGATGCCATCGATTCTCTTGACTCGCTCATCGCGGATGGGGTTAAAGGAATCGACCTCGGTGGCGACGATGAACTTCTACTTGCGAACCTGGAGGCGGCGGAGTTCGAACTGCGTGAGTTCGTCAGGGAGATGGCGAGCGATACAATCAGTCGTGAAGGACGTGAGGTTGACCTGCAAACGTTTTCCGCCGCGATCAGGCGCTTCTGTCCAAAATGGCCGTGGTGCCCGTGACTGGCGCGCCATCTCCAATCGACCCTCACCTCCATAAGGCATTCGATTTCGCTCAGGCGGCAACGACTCAGCTCATCACGCTTTCGACTGCGATCACCGCTGTAACCATCACCTTCGCGAAGGATTTCCTCGGCGAGGCGGGAGGCTGCCCAAAAGTTCTTCTTGCAATTAGTTGGGGCCTATTTCTCTTCTCTATTCTATTTGGCTTGCTGACACTTCATGCCTTGACTGCACAATTGGAGAATAGCCCAAATAAGCCAAGGGGTCCTACGAAGCCCACCATTTGGGCGAGCAGCGTCACGAGCGACTCCAGGTGGCAGATCATCTTCTTTCTCTTCGCGGTGCTGCTCACGATCGTTGCCGGATCCCTCGTTCTTACAAAATGAAGATCGACAAGCTCGGGGTCTAGGGCCTGTCCGGCGGATCTTTCGACTTGGCACGCCTGGCACGACTTCGTGGCCGGATCACCGACTGCGCCCAAGGCTGCCGCTGCCGGCATGGAGCCGCGCCAAGGTTGGGTTCGCGCGAGCGACGGCCATCGATCGGCAGCCCACTCCAGCCATCCCGACCATCCAGGAGGCGGACCTCCGATCTAATGCGGACCGATGCCCTGCATGATTCGCCGGACAAGCCCTAACAGTGAATGTAGGACAGGGACTCTGGCTCCCGCCACGTCCGGCCACACCCGCCGCACCGGACGGCAGGCGTCTGACCGTCGCCGCCTTCCAAGGTCAGCTGGCCTGCGCAGTCTGGGCACGGCTCGGCGAGCGGCCGGGCTTCCCGCGTTAGCTCCAGTGCCCGCTCGATGCGCCCTGCCGCTTCGGCCGCGACCTGTCCCAGGAGCCGCAGCTGTCCGTCGTCCAACCTCCGGCAGGGCCCCGCCTCGCCGCGTACCCGCTGTAGGAGCCACTCGGCGGCCCGGACTGCGGTGCGCTGCCCGCTGTACCGCCAGCGGGCCGGGTCTGCGGAGTCGCGGGCGGCGAGGAGTGCGGCCTGGCGGTGGACGTCGTCGGTCCAGCCGCAGCCGGTCGGCACCGTGAGGGTGGGGCGCTGGATCACGGCGGCGAGTTGGTCGGCGAGGTGGACGAGGGCGGCTTCCACGGTGCGCATGGTGTCCACGATGGCGAGCCGGACCGGGGCTCGGGTCTCGCCGATCTGGTCCGGGTTGCGTTCGGCGGCTCGCTGCGCTGCGGCGCGCCACCGTGCTGCTTCGGCTTCCTCGGCGTCGACCTGGTCCAGCGCGGCGAGGTAGTCGGACATGCGGCCGGCGGGCGGCCAGGTGCCGGTGCCGGTGCTGGCGAGGGCGTGGTGGAGGTCGTCCCAGTGGGTGATGACCGTCTGGAGGTGGCGGTCGGCGTCGCTGGCGGCGGTGGTCACGGTGGTGCTCCCGGGTGCGTGTAGTGCGGTCGGTCGGGGCCGGCCGGGCGCGGGGCGGCGCGCCCGACCGCAGCGGGTCAGGCGGTGGTGCGGCAGGCGGGGCATCGGCCGTCGTCGGTGCACAGGCACACCGGCTGGTCAGCCGAGCCGTTCAGGAGCGCAGTGTGCTCGCGGATGTGCTGGTACTTCTCGGCGGTGGTGTGGCCGTCCCACTGGGCGCGTGGGTCGCTGGGGTCGACGTGTTCGACGCCCGTCAGCAGGTCGGTGTCGCGGGGGTGGATGTGCCAGGAGAGCTGGCGGCCGCCGGCCAGGAGGTACAGCAGCTGCCAGCTGTCCTCGCCGGGGACGTCGTCGGCAGCCATGACGACGGCGTTGGCGGGGTGGAGCGCGGCGAGCCAGGCGAGGAGATGGGCACGCTCGCGGTACGCGGCGTCCCGCTCGGCCTCGGCTCGGCTGGCCGCGGCCTGCCAGTCGACCGGTACGGCGTCGGCGGCCGGGCGATGCCAGCGGCGCGCCTCGCCGCACGCGGCGCAGAGGTCCCCGGGCTGGAATGCGGGGCATGTGCTTTCTCCGCGTGTCGGGCGCGGTTCGGTGGCAGCCATCCGGGCGTCTCCTGGGGTGTGTGGCGGGCTATCAGGGCGCAGTGCGGGTGATCCCGAGCAGGGGCGTCAGGGACGTCCTGTGGGGCATACGCGCGTTCGGGTGAGTAACCGGGTGCGCGCCGCCGAAGGTGCCGTCTGGGATTTCGTCCATGAGGGGGCGTTCGAGGGGGTTCATGGGTCGGCCGCCTTTGGGGTGGTGGCGGGGGTGGTGTGGGTGCGTTCGCATCCGGCGCAGGTGGTTTTGCCGGGGCGGATGATGGGCTGCTGGCAGCGGGGGCAGCGGGGGAGGTCGGCGGGCGGGGGCGCGGTCGGTGTCGAGGTTGGTGGTTCGTGGGGGTTGGGGGTCGTGCGCCCGCGTGCGTCCTGTGGTTGCTCATCCGCATCAGCCATGGCTTGGGGTAGTTCCTTGGCTATCCCTGGGTTGTTCGGGGGGCGGTCCCCCGAACCAAACGGGGGGCGGTCCCCCGAACTCATACGGGGGGCGGTCCCCCGTTCTTCGTTCTCGGGATCACGGGGAAGTTCGGGGGGCGGTCCCCCGTTCTCCGGGGTCGCGGGTTCGGGGGGCGGTCCCCCGTTCTTTTCTGCTCGCCACGGTGGGGCCTGGCGCTCCGGGCGCTTCCGCTTGGTGGCCTCGAGGCAGCGGACGGCGGCGTCCCAGTCGGGCTGAGGGTGAAGCAGGAGGATGTAGAGCGCGGGGCGCCCGCGGCGGCGCTCGCCTTCGACGCCGACGACTCCGGCCGCGATCGCGGCGTCCAGCTGGCGGCGGACGTCCTTCTCGTCCGCCTTGCAGCCCGCGGCGATGTCCTTGATGCGGATCGCTTTGCCGTCGCGGAAGCGGACGCGGCCGGCGGGGTCCGCTGCGGCGGCGAGGGCGTACAGCACGGTGACGAACAGGGTGGGCAGTCCCTTCGGCATCTGGGGTGCCCAGCGCCAGAAGAGCGCGTTGCGGAAAGCATGGGGGACGCTTCCGCTGGGGCCCTGCTCGTCTGTCGTCAACGTGCTTCCTTCGGTGGGGTGGTGAACCGTTTGTGCGCGGTGGCGGACCGGCGGGAGCAGCCCGCCACCGTGCGGATCACCTCACGAACGCGACCGCTCGTCGCGGGCCACGTACCGGCGGTCGATGCCGTCGTGCGCCCACTGCACCGCGATCTCCACGGCCTTGACGGCCTGGGATTCCTCGCGGCTGCCGGGCACCAACTGGTGGATGAGCAGCGCGAGTTCGAGGGCGGCGTCAGTGATCCGGTCCTTTATGGCTGTGCGGTCCGGGTCGGTCTTCACTGGGGCGAAGCGGAGGCGGATCTCATGCGGGTTCAGGGCCATCGGCGGACTCCTTCGGCGGTGGGTGATGGGGGCAGTTGGTGAGGTGGGTGCGGCGGGCGGTGGCGACGAAGGCCGGGACGGCGTCCCCGCTGGCGCTGTCCGACCAGCCGCAGGAGCACCGGTAGTCGGCGGTGGGGTAGCGGAGCCAGGCGCTGGCCGCCGGCGACCAATGGCCAAGATCGATGTGCAGACCCGGAAGGTCTGCCGGCGGCCAGCTGGCGGTCATGGCCGGGGCTGATTCCGTGCGCGCTTGCGGATTACGCGGCGCCGTTCGTCCTTGTCGAGACCGCCCCAGATGCCGTCAGGGATGCCGTGGCGGATGGCCCAGTCCCCGCACTGCCGGATGACGGGGCACGAGCGGCAGGCGGCCTTGGCGAGTTTCGTAGCCGCACGGGCGGCCGGACCGCCGTTGCCGATCGGGAAGAAGATCTCGGGGTCCATCTGGCGGCACGCCGCGCGGTCGCGCCAGTTCCCGGTCATGACGCCGCCGCCAGGGGGCGGGGCCCCGCCGCCGGCCCGGGGGCCGGGGCAGCGGGGGAGCGCTCGAACAGCGTTGGTGCGGTCATTGCTCCTCGCTGGTGGTGGTGTGGCAGGTCCAGCAGGTGCGGGACCCGTCGCGGTGGATGGCGTGGTAGGTGGTGCGCATCTCCTCGGTGCACCAGCGGTGTTCGCCGGGCTCGGCGTCGCCGGAGGCGATCTGATCGGCGAGTTCGGCGAACTGCCGTGCACTTCGGCGGCCGGTCCGCGACCGGCGGGTGCTGCGGCGGAGTGCGGTGGCGCCGAGCGCGATGAGGGCGGCCCCGCCGCAGCCGAGGAGCCCTGCTGCGGCGGCCGTGGCCGGGGTCACTGCGACGCTCCCGCGCCGGGCTGGGCCACGGGCGGCCAACCGGCCGGGTCGGGCCGGGCGTGCTCGCCCTGGTCCTCGATGACCTCGGCCTCGTACGCCCCGTCCTCATCAGGCTTCGGGTCCGCGCCCGGCACCTCGCCCTGATCGGGTGTGGTGTTCTCCTGGTCCAGGCGTTGCGCTATGGCCATCAGCTGCTGTGACAGCGGGTCGGTGCCCTCGGGGTGGACCTCTCCGGCCTCGTGAGCCCGCCGCCACACGTCCCGCACGTCGTCGGAGGTCAACGCGCCTTCGGCCTCGGCAAGGTAATCCGGGCGGCCGGCCTCGATCGCCAGCCGCTCACCCGCCCCGGCCGGGTCCAGCGCTACGGCGGTGGGCAGTGGTCCGGTCAGGGCCTGGCGCGGAGTGATGCCTCTGATCTCCACGACGACGACCGGAAACTTCTTGGTCTTCCCCTCAGCGACGCGCTGGCGCGGCTCGATGCGCAAGGACACCGGCACGAGTCCCTTGCCGCCTGTGCCGGACAGCACCAGGTCGACGGTGCCCGCCATCTCGTGCGCGGCGTAGAAGCTGTGGGTCTCGGCACGCCACACGCCGACATCCGGCATGTCCGGCAGGACCACGGCGATCCGCGATGTTGCGGAGCACACGCGGCCCTTGGGCATGCGGTACCAGTTCTCGCCGAACTGGGACAGGCACAGGCACGGTTGGCCAGTGAGCTGCTCGGTCTGGCCGTCGCACCGGCGCTGGCAACCGCCGCCGGACCACAGCTCGTTGAACTGGGACAGCGGGTCGCCGGGCGGCAGGAGGGCGTCGATGGAGGAGGTCTCGGTGATCACCCGCCACTGCTCGGGCCCGTTGCCCTGCGGCTGCCACCGCTGGACCGTGCCGCCCCACTGTTCAGCGGCGGCGGCAACGTAGTGCTGGGCGTGGGAGGTGACCACCCACGTCTTCGACTTCACCGGCCGGGGACGGCCGCCCGGCTTGTCGCTGGGCACGCTGTACCCGGTGCGCAGCCGCCCTAGTTCGCGTGCCTGGCGCTGCATGGTGATGATGCGGGAGCCCATGATCAGGCTGCCTTTCGGTTCGTGCGCGGCTCGGCCACGGGGGGCAGGAGCGCGGGGTAGGCGGTGGGCGCCGGGTGCAGCCACTTCGTGACTTCCAGGGCGCCCCGGAACGCGCGGTGCGCCGCGCGGTCGCCGGGCATGGGCACCAGGGCGTGGGACCGCTGGCGGAGGTTGAGCACGCCGGTGCGCTGGATGCGGGGCACCGGGGCGGTGGTGTCGTCCGGCAGCAGCAGGCCCTCCGTGTAGCGGAGCGCGGCCAGTTGGAGCGCGTTCTCCGGGTAGACCGAGGAGGCGGGTCGGGTCGCTGAGGTCTTGTAGTCGATCAGCCACAGCTCCGGCCGCCGGCGGGGGCCGGTGGGCAGCCACAGGACGCAGTCGCCGGTACCGGCGTAGCCCAGGCGGCGGTGGACGAAGGTGCATTCCGCAGCGACGATGTGCCGCTCCAGGTCCACGCCCCACGTCTGCCAGAACCGCACCAACTGACGGGCGTACAGGTCGACTTCGGGATCGGTCGCCCATGGAGCGCCGAGCGCCATCATGTGCGCGCGGTGGTGGATGCGGGTACCCAGGTCGGCCGCGCGGTCGCGAGCGTCCCGGTGCACCGCCTTGATCTCCCGCAGGAGCTGATCGCGGTCGGTCCGGGCGCGGCGCGCGACTTCGAAGCGCCTGTCCACGCAGTGCTCGGCGGTGAGCTTCACCGCCCACGGGATCAGTGCGTGCTTGTGGATCGCGGTGGCGATGACGTTGGTGACGGACACCAGGTCCGGGCCCCCGGCGGGGTCGGTGTAGTACCGACCCCGCTCGGTGTCCCTGGCGTGCTTGGGACTGGTCACGCGACCGCCCCGATCGCCCGGACCTCGGCCAGTGCGGTCCCATAGGTCACGCACCAGGACGAGCAGTAGACCCGGGCCGGCTCCCGCGATCCCTCCACGAACACCCGCGTCAGGTCGGTGTGCTCGGTGAGGGCGTGCAGCTCGCCGCACCCTTCGGTGATGCACCCGCCCGGCCGGGCAACCAGACGCGGCGCGCCCGACTGACCGGTCAGACCGCGGTTCCACGCCATCTGGCTCTTGGTCGCGGTCACCGGCCCTCACCGCCTTCGCCGCCCGCTGTGGGCAGGGCCTTCGGCGCGGCCAGCTCGGTCAGCTGCCTACCCGCACGGAGCGCCTGCTGCGGGGTGAGGTGCAGCCGCGTCGCGACCCGCTCCACCAACAGCTCGGTCAACTGCTCCGCCAGCAAGCGCTCCCGCTGGTGGCCGTCGTACGCCTCGTTGGTCGCGGCCCGGTCGGCGATCTCCGCGAGGTCGTCGTACAGGTCGCCGGTGAGGGCGTCGATGACGTCGGCGATGTTGTTCCGCACCAGCGCCTCCACATCGACCGTCAAGGCGCCGGGCAGCGCCTGGATGTACAGGGGTCCGCTCACGGAGTGCCTCCGGGCTGGCTGTGACGCCCGGTCCGGGCGGCGGACGAGCGGGCGCGCGAGGCCGCACACGGGTCGGTGGCGGTGCGGGGCGCTCGTCGGGCGGCGTGAGAGTCCGCGACGCCGAGCCAGACGAACAGGCCGCCGGCCCCCGCCAGGGCGAGGAGGAGCCAGATCACGAGCGGGCCTCCTGCTCTGCTTGGAGGGCCTCGCCCAGCAGCGCGGGCACGCCGAGACCCGTGAGGTGCACGGTCACGCCCCTGTGGGAGCCCCGTGCGACGCTGAAGCCGTCGCGGTGGCTGGTCGACTTGAGGTCCACGCTCAGCCGGGCGGTCCACCAGTTCCAGCACTCCACGGACTGCGGCCGAACCGTGATCCCCACGCGGTCAGCAGCAGTGACCTCCGTGGCCACAACGTCCGGCTGCGAATTGCGCACCCTGAGCGCCAGCAACGCGGCCGGGGAGTCCTCCGGCACATCGGGGGCGCTGGTGTGGGAGGGGGCGAGCAGCGCGCCCAGCCAGGCGGCGGAGACGGCCGCACCCGGTGGCACGGGCGCCTTGTCCGTGCGCGTCCAGACCATGAATGGCACGCCATCGAGCGAGCCGAGCAGCTTGGTCTCGGTGTAGCGGCTGGCCCGGTCCCCGGTGATGCCCTCCCGGTGGGTCAAGGTCCCGCCGAAGGTGTCCCGGTACTTCGCCACCGCTTCCGCGTTCTCGTGCAGCAGCATGTCGACGCCCACCACACCGGGCGGGAAGTCCGAAGAGGGCCGGATGTTGATGGACGCGGCGGCGACGGGGCCGTTGGCCACCAGGTGCCCGGCGGCGGACAGCGCTGCCATCAGGCGCCCGCGCTGGCTAGGGTGAGTGCTCACGGTGGAGCCTCGCTTTCTTGATCAGAGATTGGGTGGGGTGAAGCCGTGAGGGGTCGTTCCGGGGTCCAGCCGGGCGGCCCCGCTTCTTGTGTGATCAGGCGGCGGAGGTGCGCGCGGTCCGCTTGTGGGTCTTGGCCAGCGGCGGAACGGCCGTCATCCGACTGATTTCGCGGATGTCGAGGCCGGTGAAGCTGACCCGACTGCCGCCGCTGTTGTGCGGAATCTCCCGGGCGTACGCCTTGCGCCTGAGCTGCAAGGCGGACCAGGGAAGCCACTCCTGGGCTTCCTCCGGCGTGTAGTGGAAGTACGCCCCGGCCTCAGTGCCGGGCGCGGGGACTTCACGCGTCGGCTTCTCCTGCTCCCCGCTCGTCTTCTCGTCCTTCGTGAGCACGTCGTCTCCTCGGGTGATGTCTGCCGGGGACACCTCAAGGGCCTGTGCGATTCGCCGGATCGTGTCCTCACTCGCCCCAGCCAGCCCCCGCTCCAGGCGGGAGAGAAAGCTGCGGTCAAGCCCAGTGAGTCGAGCCAGCCCCCGAAGACCCAGTTTTCGGGTCTCCCTCAGGGCTCGGATGGCGATCCCGTTCGGTGTCACACCTAGAATCTAGGTGTCCACGGGCACGCCTGCAAGACCTTTACCTAACTTCTGGGCCCCATTTTCTAGGCGTCGAGCTCAACGGAGCGCGCTAGGTGCGGCCCCCGATGCAACCGACGCGTCGTGTGCCCGCCTATTCGCAGGCGCGATCTGGGTCCCGGTTGCATGGGGATGCGGCATGATGGCGGCATGGAAAGGGACTGGGCACGACTCGGCCGCAAGCTCGCCGCCGCCCGCGGCGAGCGCACCCAGCAGCAGGTGGCAAGCGAACTTGAGATCGGTCTGTCCACTCTTCAGGCCATCGAAGGTGGGGCCAGCTTCAAGAAGGTGACCCCCACAATCCGGGCCTATGCACGCTTCGTGGGATGGACCGACGACTCACCGGAGCTGGTTCTCAGCGGAGGTGAGCCGGCACTGGCCTCCGACCAGGCGCCGGCGGGACGTCAGGCCGGCAGTGGCACCGAAGAGGGCGAGCAGTCGAAGGTCGCACCGGCCGACCTGTCGCTCCGCGTCATCAAGGCGCTCCAGGAGGGCCCGCTTCTGGATTCGCAGGTCCTCACGGTCTCGACACCCGGCGGGGAGTTGCGCGCCACCATCGTTGTGCGCGGGGAGCCCGACCGGACTCCGGAAGAGTTGCATAAGGCGTTGCTGGCCTGGCAGGAGCGAGAGGACGTCATCCGGATGCTCAGCGAGCCGGATGCCGACGAAGAGGCCGACGAGGCCCCATAGCGCTCCCGTTTCTCATGAGTTGCATGGGACCACTGCCATCCGTGGGCGTTCTGTGGTCTCATGTGAAGACCAGATGAGGGGGCCAACCTGTCTGGCGCGTGGGGTACCTATGAGAACGTCCGGGTCGCGGATTCGACGCGTGTCGGGCATGCCCGACAACGTGACGTTGTGGGTAAATCATCCCGTTGACGTTGTTTACCTCAACTCCAAGAGGTTCACGGCAGCTCAGGCGCGCATGCTGCGAGCCGCACTCCGTGCGGGCTTGTCCATGGAAGACCTGCTCACCCTCCTGTCGAGCTGAGCAGACGAAGGACCGCGCCCCCTATCCCCCACCTTGAGGCTCGGCGCGCCTTTCGCAAAAAGAGGTGAGGCGTGGCATACACGGAAAAGCGCAGAGGCCGTGACGGCAAGGACTACTACCGAGGCCGTTACCAGCGGCCAGACGGCAAATACGGCACCGTCTGCGGCACAGACGGCAGAGCAATCAAGTACCCGACGAAACGAACCGCACTCAAGGCCGCTCAGGATATGGAAAGCACTGCGGCAGCGGCAGCGAAGCGCGGGGGCTGGGTCGCCCCGGAGGATGCCCGGAAGACGTTCGGCGAATTCGTCCGTGGCTCCGGCAGCAGCGACGCCGAACAGGACGGGTGGCTGGACGGGCTGGACCTTGCCGAGTCATCCAAGCAGAGTTACGGGCACAGTCTGAAGCACCTACTCCCCACATTCGCCGATACGCCGCTGTCAGCCATCGACAGCAAAATGATCGATGCGTGGGAGAAGAAGGAGAAGGAGGCCAACTCCGCGACCAGCGTCGGCACATACCGAAGGATCCTGCACCTGATTCTGGCCGACGCCATGGACGAAGGGCTCATCGCCACCAATCCGGCCGCCCGGCGGCGGGGGCGCGGGAAACGGGCCGGCCGGTCCGCGAACAGGGGCCCGGAGAAGAAGATCACAAGCGCGCTGGGGGCGCTCCTCCTGGCCGAGCGAGCGTCGCTCCTCAGCGGCCGGGATGACGAGTTCGTAGCGTGCACAACGAAGACGTACACCGGTCAGCGGTGGGGCGAGATCGTCGGTCTGGAGCCTCAGTTTGTACGGCCCGGGGTCATTCGCGTCGAGTGGCAGCTGTACGAGCTGGACTCCGGCGAACTGCTGCGCTGTCCACCGAAGGACGACTCATACCGCGATGTGGACGTGCCGGCGTTTCTGACTCGTCTGGTCACAGACCACATCGCCCGTACCGCACCCGTTCCCTGCCCTTGTCATCAGCGCCGCCACGTGTTCCGGGGACGAGGACCGGCCGGCGGAGGGGCGAGGCGGGAGGGACCGACGCTTGCGGACGTAGCGAAGCTGGCCGGCGTATCCACAGGCACTGTGTCGAACGTGCTGAACCGGCCGGAGCGAGTGGCCGAGCACACGCGCGCGCGGGTGGAGAAGGTGGTCGCCGAGCTGGGATTCGTACGACGGACTGGGACGACCGGGGACGGTGTGCACTGGCGCCGGTCGGGATTCGCCACGTGGATCTTCGAGCCTGCCGCGTCGGGCTGGTACCCGAAGAAGGGGCCGTACGAGCGGCGGCCGGTGCCTGTGTCGGCTGGGCCGTGGCCGGGTCAGCCGGTGCGGGGACGGAATTCCCAGGGCCGGGCGGCGGCGTGCTGGGTACCGATCAAGGACGGGTTGACGCGGCATGGCCTCCGGCACGGGCACAAGGTGCTGATGGACGAACTGGGCACTCCCAAGGTGCTGATGGACGAGCGTATGGGCCATACGGACAGTTCGATGTCAGCGAACTACTCGCACGTGACGCCGCAGATGAGGATGAGGCTGTGTGAGCAGCTGACGGAAGTCTGGGAGGCGGCGCTGTCGGCGCGGTTGGCGATGTGCCGAACGTCGGCAGTGCCAGTGCTGGACCGGCTGCTGCGGGAGCACGAGACGGCTCTGGAGAGACGGTAGAAGATCGTCTCCCATTTGGCTCCCAGAAGGGTCCGCAACACGACTCAGGGGCCCATCTCCTCGTAGGAGATGGGCCCCTGACCTGCGATTGCACCGTCGGGACGACAGGATTTGAACCTGCGACCCCTTGACCCCCAGTCAAGTGCGCTACCAAGCTGCGCCACGTCCCGGTGCTCGTCCGGCTGGGGTTTCCCCCTCGCCGACCGCGCATGAGAACAATACCGCACTTCAGGGGGTGGTCGCCTCCACCTGGTGGGGCGGGCAGGGGATGCGGAGCTCGGGAGTGTCTGAGTAGGAGTACTCATGCGCGTGCGTCATCGGGCGAGCACGCTACGCACATGACGACTCCATCCATTCAGCGGCCGACGACCACCGCGTTCTTCGTTCAGGCCGCGATCTCGTTCGGGATCTCCTTGGCGGCGGTGGCGTACGGGATCTTGAAATTGCCGGTCGGGGCGTGGGAGCGGGGATTCCTCGCGCTGGGGCTGGTCTTCGTCGTGACGTCGAGCTTCACACTTGCCAAGTGCGTACGGGACCGGCAGGAGGTCGAGGAGGTGACCAATCGAGTGGACAAGGCCCGCATCGACAAGCTGCTGATCGAGCAGGACGTCTTCAACCCGGGAACCATGTGATCACGGCCGGGCGGCTCAGTGGGGCAGGTGGGCTTCCAGCCAGCCGAGCAGGGCGTGCTGGACCGCCTCGCGGTTGGTCTCGTTGAGGATCTCGTGGCGGGCGCCGATGTAGCCCTTCCAGGTGAGATCGCGGGTGCCGATGTAGCGGAAGTCCTCCAGCAGTTCGTAGACCAGGGTCATCCGCTGGTTGCACGGGTCCTCGGTACCCACCGCGATGTGGACCGGCAGGTGGGCGGGGATGCGGGACTGGTGCGCCGGGTCGTTGATCTTCCGTACGGCCCGGACCCAGTCCAGTGAGAGGCCCGCGCTGAACGGGAAGCCGCAGCGTTCGTCAGCGGCGTAGGTGGCGACCTCGGCGGGGTCCCTGGACAGCCATTCGAACCCGGTCACGTGTTCGTACGGGTCGTTGAAGGAGGCGAAGAGGGTCGGGGTGAAGGAGGACCGGCCGTCCCGGCCTCGCTCGGCGATCTCTCCCTCGATGTGTGCGATGAGCTCCTCGGACTCGGCGCCGGGCAGCGATCGGAAGGTGCCGCTGAGGATCAGTCCGGCGAGCTCGGCCCCGTACTCCTGAGCGCAGTCACGGGCGAGCATCGAGCCCATGCTGTGGCCGAAGAGGAAGAGCGGAAGGTCCGGATGCTCGGCCCGGAGCCGCTCGCCGATGGCTCGCAGATCGCCGACCGTCGCCCGCCAGCCGTCGTCCGGACCGACGACTCCGTACCCACCGGTGTTCTCCGCGGTGGCTCCGTGGCCCCGGTGGTCCGAGGCGACGACGAGCAGGCCGTGGGCGGCGAGGAAGCGGGCGAACCGGGCGTATCGCTGGGCGTGCTCGGCTGCGCCGTGGGCGATCTGGACGATGGCGCGTGGCGGTTCGTGCTCCGGCAGCCAGGTGTACGTGGCGATCCGGGTGCCGTCCGAGGCGTCGAGGTGGCCGGAGTGGTGTGCGGTCGGGGCGGGAGAAACCATGGGTGTCGTCTCCTGAGGGCCGGGGTCAGGGGTGAGGGGACGGGGCCAGGGGCCCGAGCCAGCGCGGGGCCGGCACGGGGAATGGCCTGGGCGCGTGCGCAGGGAGCACTCTGCCGTCGCTCGGGGCACCGGCCAAGGGGGCGTGGGCGCCTTGGGCCGGAGTGGGGCCGGCTCTGGTTGCTCGGCGCGGGGATTGGTTGGGCGTGGCGCGGGGTCCCAGGCGGCCGGCCGAAGTTGGTCGGGGCAGGGCCGCGCGGTGAGGTCCCGGGGGGCGCCGGGCGCGGAGCCGGCTGAGTGCACTGTGCGGGCGGACGCGGAGGCCGGGCGCAGGGTCGACCAGGACAGGACCGGCCGTGTGTGCTCAGGGATGAGGGGGTCAAGGCCGCGCGGGGCTCGGGGTCAGGGGGTGGGGCGGGTCTTGGGGGCAGGGGGTAGAGCGGGTCTTGGGGTCAGGGGGTGGAGCGGGTGAGTCCGAGGAGGTCGCGGGCCGGGCCTGCCGGGAGCTGGCCGGTGGGCCATACCGCGCGCAGGTCGCGGCGGAGCCGTACGCCGTCCACGGGTATCTCGATGAGCCGGCGGGCCGCGAGCTCCTCGCCGACCGCCAGCCGGCTGAGTACGGCGGGGCCCGCGCCGCTGATCGCCGCGGCCTTCACCGCCGTGGTGGAGGCGAGTTCCAGCAGCGGGTCGGCGAGTCCGCCGTGGGTGGCGAGGGCCGCGTCCAGGACCTGACGGGTGCCGGAGCCGCGTTCCCGCAGGATGAGGGGGGTGTCGGCCAGCTCGGCGGGGCTGAGGGGGGCGCGGCGGCGCGCCCAGGGGTGGTCGGGGGCGGCGACCACGACCAGCCGGTCGTGGCCGATCACCGCGCCGTCCAGCCCGCCCGGGATGTCGAGGCCCTCGACGAACCCCAGGTCGGCCTCGGCGGTCAGCAACCGGGTCGCGACCGCGGCGGAGTTCCCGGTGAGCAGTGAGACGGCGGTGTCCGGCCGCAGGGCGCGCAGCGCGATCAGCCAGCCGGGCAGCAGGTATTCGGCGATCGTCATGCTGGCGGCGACGCGGAGTCGGGAGTCGCGGCGGCCGCGCAGCGCGTGCGCGCCCGCGTCGAACGCCTCGGCGGCCTCGACGATCCGGCGCGCCCAGTCCGTCACCAGGGCTCCCGCCTCGGTGAGCCGTGAGCCGCGCGGCGAACGGTCGACCAGCGGGACGCCGAGCAGGCGCTCCATGGACCGGATGCGGCTGCTGGCGGCGGGCTGGGTGATGCCGAGCTCGCGGGCGGCGCGGCCGAGGCTGCCCAGGCGGGCGACGGCGAGCAGCAGCTCCAGCGCGCCGAGGTCGGGGACGCGGTGGGCGACCGGGGCGCCGAGGGGGAGGGGGGTGTGGTCGACGGCGTGCTCGGGGGGCCCTGGGCGGTCGCTGCTCATAAGTTCAGTTTATGTCCTCATAGGGATGTGGTCTCTGGTGGCGGAGCAAGGAGGCCGAAAGGGTATGAACATGACCGCTCTCAGTCCCTCGCGCCCCTCCCTCGCCACCACCGCCGGCCGCCGGCGCGCTCGCGTGCGCTACCTCGGACCGAACTGGTACGCGGCGGTGATGGGCACCGCGATCGTGGCGAACGCGGGACACGGGCTGGCCGGCGGGGCGGGCACTCGCCCGGTGTTCCAGGCCGTCTGGGCTCTGGCCGCGGGTGCGCTGGTGGCGCTGCTCATCGGCCGGGCGGTGCACTGGACGTGCCACGCGGACCAGGCGCGGGCGCAGCTGCGCGACGCGGCGGCCGCGCCGTTCCACGGCTGCGCGGCGATGGCCCTGCTGGCGGTCGGCAGCGGCACGCTGTCCGTCGGCGCCGGGCTGATCGGTGAGCCGGCAGCGGTGGCCGTGGCCGCGGTGCTGTGGGGGGTCGGGACACTCCTCGGCCTCGCCACTGCGGCTGGAATCCCCTACCTCATGATCACCCGGCACCGGATCGCGGCCCGTGACGCCGCCCCGGTCTGGCTGCTGCCGGTGGTCGCGCCGATGGTGTCGGCGGCGTCGGGGCCTGCGCTGGCGCCGTGGTTGCCGGCCGGGCAGTGGCGGGAGGCGCTGCTGCTGGGCTGCTACGCGCTGTTCGGGATCAGCCTGTTCGCGGTCTTGCTGATGCTCCCGTTGATCTTCGCCCGGCTGCTGCGGTACGGGCTGCCGGCCCCGGCGCTCGCCCCGACGCTCTTCCTGGTGCTCGGGCCGCTGGGCCAGTCGACCACGGCCGCCGGCACTCTGGCCGACGCGGCGCCGCCGGCAGTCCATGGGGCGTACTTCGCGGTGGCGTACGGAGTGCCGGTGCTGGGCTTCGCGCTGCTGTGGCTGGTGCTGGCCGGGGCGCTGGTGGCCCAGGTGGCGCGCCGCGGACTGCCGTTCGCGATGACCTGGTGGGGCTTCACCTTCCCGGTCGGCACGTGTGTCACGGGCGCGACGGGGCTGGCCCGGCACACCGGGCTGCACGCGCTGACCTGGCTGGCGGTCGGGCTGTACGCGGTGCTGGTGGCGGCGTGGGTGGTGGTCGCCTGGCGCACGGCGATGGGTCTGGCGCGAGGGACCTTGCTCGTGCCGCCGCCGGCTTCCGCGCGCGGCGGCGCGCCGGTGGCCGGGTCGATGGCGGGGACCGGGTCGATGGCGGGGGCCGGGTTGGTGGCGGGGGCCGTGGCTGGCGCGGAATCCGGTTCGGCCGGGGCGGCGGCCCAGGCGGTAGCCGGGCCGGGCATGGCGGCGGCTCAGCGGTAGCCGGGGCGGCGGGCAGGGCGGTGTCGCCGTCCGGGCCTGCGGTGGCCCAGACGGTAGTCGGATCGGGCGCGGCGGCGGCTCAGCGGTAGCCGGGCTGGCCGGGGCGCCGGGCAGGGCGGGGTACCGGGCAGGGCGGTGCCGCGGTCCGGGCCTGCGGGGCGGGAGGCGAGCGCGTGGGGCCGGCTGGGACCGCACCGGTGGCCGGCGCCGTACCCGCCTCGCGACCGTGAGGAGGCGCGCGGCCAGGAGTGCGCGCCACCGACTCACGCCACCGCCGCACGCCACCACCCCACCCAGGCGGTCAGCAGCCAGCCGGCGGACGGCCGGCAGCAGGTCAGTGCGTGGCGGACAGGGCGGAGCTGAGGACGGTCGGGGCCTCGGCCAGAGAGGGGCCGTACCAGGTGAGGTGGCGTCCGCTGACCAGGGCGGCGGGCAGGTCGGGGAAGGCTTCCGGGCCGTCCTCGGCGGTGAAGCGGTACGGCTCGTCGGGGAGCACCACCAGGTCGGCGCCCGAGGCGTTCAGCTGGTCCAGCGGGATGCGGGGATAGCGCTCCGGATGGGTGTCGTGGAGGTTGCGCACCCCCAGCCGCGACAGCAGGTCGCCAGCGAAGGTGTCGCGGCCCAGCACCATCCAGGGGCGTCGCCAGATGGGGATGACGGCGCGCAGCGGGGTGCTGGTGGGCCGTACGTCCCGCCAGGCGTCCCGCGCGGCGTCCAGCCAGTCGGGGCGCGGAAGTCCGCAGCCGCGCACCAGGACCCGCTCCAGTTCGGTGAACGCCTGCTCCAGGGTGCGTACTTCGGTGACCAGGACGTCGAGGCCAAAGGCGCGCAGCGCGGCGAGGTCCGGGGCCCGGTTCTCCTCCTCGTTGGCGATGACGAGGTCCGGTGCGAGCGCGGCGATACGGGCCGGATCCGGGTTCTTGGTGCCGCCGACGCGCACCGCGCCCAGGCCGGGCGGATGGCTGCACCAGTCCGTCACCCCGACCAGCAACTCGGGTGCGGTGGCGGCCACGGCCTCGGTGAGCGAGGGGACGAGGGACACCACGCGCCGCACGGCGCCGCTGCTGCTCATCGCTCCACGGTACGCGGCGGAGGGCAGGCGGCGGTGTCCGCGGTAGGCGTGCGCACCACGCCGCGCGCAGCGCGCAGTGCGTAGTACGCCGTACGCCGCCACGGCAGGTTTCCGTGGCGGCGTACGGCATGGACCAGGCCCCGGACCGTCGTCAGGCCCGACCAGGCCAGGTCAAGGTCAGACCAGGTCAGGCCAGGTCAGGCCGGGGCCGGGGCCGGGGCCGTCAGGGGGTGACGGGGGCCATCTTGTCGACGATGCCGGGGTGGGCGTCGATCCAGCTCTGGACGCCCTTCTCGACGTTGCCCTTGCCCGCGTCCTGGACGGCCTGCTCAAGGCCGGCGAGCTCCTCCTCGGTCATGTGCCAGTTCTTCAGCCATCGGTGGAACTCGGGGTACTTCCCGGGGAAGGAGGTGTGGCTCAGCGAGTGGATCTCGTTGTTGGCTCCGAACGCCTTCTTCGGATCGGCCAGCTTGGTCAGGTCGTAGGCGCTGTAGGCCCAGTGCGGGGTCCACAGCACCACGGCGACCGGCTCCTTCTTCTCGTAGGCGCGGCGGAGTTCGGTGAGCATGGCCGGGGTGCTGCCGTCGACGAGGTCGTACTCGTCCTCCAGGTCGTACTCCTTGAGGACCTTGCTCTTGAGCAGGTTCATCTCGCCGGTGCCCGGCTCGATCCCGATGATCCTGCCGTCGAAGGTCTTGGACTTGCCCTTGAGATCGGCCAGGGACTTCACGTCCTTGACGTAGGAGGGCACCGCGATCTCCAGCGAGGTCTTGTCGTACCAGGCGCCGATGTCGACGAGGTTCTTCTTGTACCGGTCCCAGTACTGGCGATGGGCGACCGGCAGCCAGCCGTCGAACTCCACGTCGATCTGGCCGGCGCTCATTCCGGTGAACATCGAGCCGACGTCGTACTGCTTGATGGACGGCTTGTAGCCGCGCTGCTCCAGGACGTTCTTCCACAGGTAGGTGGTGGCGATGTCCTCGTCCCAGGGGAAGTAGCCGATGCGCGGCGCGGCGCCCGCCTGCTTGCCGGGCTTGGCACCTGCCGGGGCGATCTTGTCGAGCATGCCGGGGTGCTTGTCCAGCCAGGCGCGGACGCCCTGCTGCTGGTTGCCCTGGCCCGCCTTCTCGATCTCGGCCTCCAGGCCGGTGAGCTGCTTCTCACTCAGCTTGAAGTCCTTCATCCACTGGGCGACCTGCGGTTCCCGCTCGGAGAAGCCCTTGCGGGCCAGGGTGTGGATGCCGTCGCCGGAGCCGAAGGAGCCCTTGGGGTCGCTCAGTTTGGTCAGCTCGTAGGAGCTGTAGGCCCAGTGCGGGGACCAGAGGGTGACCGCGACCGGCTCCTTCTTGGCGATGCTCCGCTTGAGCTGGGCGAGCATGGCGGAGGTGGAGCCCTTGACGAGCTGGTACTCCTTGTCGAGGCCGTAGGCCGGGAGGACCTTGTCCTTCATCAGCTTCATCTCGCCGGCGCCCGGCTCGATGCCGATGATCCTGCCCTTGAAGGTGCCGGCCTTGCCCTTGAGGTCCTCGAGGCTGTGGACGCCCTTGACGTAGGAGGGGACGGCGACCTCCAGCGAGGTCTTGTCGTACCAGGCGCCGAGATCCTCCAGGCGGTCCTGGTACTGCTTCCAGTAGGGGGCGTGGGTGACCGGGAGCCAGGAATTGGTCTGCACGTCGATGTCGCCGGCGGCCATGCCGGTGTAGAGCGCGCCGACGTCGTACGGCTTCACCTCGGGCTTGAAGCCGCGCTGTTCGAGGATTTCCTTCCACAGGTAGGTGGAGGCGACGCCCTCGTCCCAGTTGATGTAGCCGATGCTGACGGAGCGGCCCTTGCCGACGTCGACGGCGACCTGCTCGCGCTCCTCGTCACCGCCGAAGACGTTCATGCCGCCGGCGACGAGGGCGAGGACGATGACGCCGGTCATCGCGAGCGAGGTGGTGGGCCGCCACTGGAGGACCTTGAGGCCGCTGGTGTCGGCGGCGCTCCGCTTGGCCAGCGCGCGCCGGCCGAGCGGGGAGACGCGCTGGTTGAGCGCGCCGGTCATGCGGTCCAGGTACATGGCGAGGATGACGACGGCGATGCCGCCCTCGAAGCCGAGCGCCACGTCGACGGAGCTGATCGCCTCGAAGACGGAGGAGCCCAGTCCGCCGCCGCCGACCATGCCGGCGATGACGACCATGGAGAGCGCCAGCATGATCGCCTGGTTGACGCCCGCCATGATGGTGGGCAGCGCCAGCGGCAGCTGGACGCGGGTGAGGATCCGGCGGGGGTGGGTGCCGAAGGCGTCGGCCGCCTCGACCAGCTCCGCGTCGACCTGCCGGATGCCGAGTTCGGTCATGCGCACGCCGGGCGGCATGGAGAAGACGATGGTCGCGATGACGCCCGGGACGACGCCCACGCCGAAGAAGAAGATGCCGGGGATCAGGTAGACGAAGGCGGGCATCGTCTGCATGAAGTCCAGCACCGGGCGCAACACCGCGCTGACGGCCCGGCTGCGGGAGGCCCAGATGCCCAGCGGCACCGCCAGCACGATGGTGATCGCGCCGGCGACGAGCACCAGCGACAGGGTCTCCATCGCCTCGTCCCACTGCTGGATCGAGTCGATGAGCGCGAAGCCGGCGAAGGCGAGGAGCGCGGGCAGCAGGCCGCGCAGCCACCACGCGAGCAGCGCGAGGATGCCGGTGAGCAGCAGGGGTTCGGGGGCGGCGAGCACCTGGTGGACGGCGTCGTAGGCGCCCTCGACGACGGACGCGATGAAGTCGAAGAGCCAGTCGAGGTGGTCGCGGAGCCAGTTGACGCCGGAGTCGATCCACTTTCCGAGTTCGAGCCTAGGCATCGGCGGCCACCTTGTCCTCGGGGGTGTCAAGGTCCTTGCCGTCGGCCTTGCCCTTGTCCTTACCGCCGTCCTTGGCGACGTTCTTGCCGCCGTCCTTGGCGACGTCCTTGCCGCCGACGGCCGGTCGCGCGGCGGAGCCGGGGCCCGGCTCGGGGACGGGGCCCGGTTCGGGGCCGGGATCCGGGTCGCCGAGGACGGCGAGCAGCCGGGCGCGCGGGACGACGCCGAGGAGGGCGCCGCCGCCGTCGGTCACGGCGACCGGGGCGGCGCTGCGCGAGCAGGGCGTGAAGAGCTCCGCGATCGGGGTGTCGGGGGAGACGGTGGCCGGGGCGGCGGCGAGCACGTCCCGCTCGGTGGCGAGCGGGGTGCCGTCCTCGGTCCGGCCGCCGAGCACGGTGTCCGGCTCGGCCATGATCGCCCCGGCGGTCAGCACCCGGGTGCGGTCCACGTCCTGGGTGAAGGACGCCACGTAGTCGTTGGCGGGGGTGACGAGGATGTCCTCGGCGGAGCCGGTCTGGACGATCCGGCCGTCACGCATGACGGCGATCTGGTCGCCGAGCCGCATCGCCTCGTTGAGGTCGTGGGTGATGAAGACGATGGTCTTCTTCAGCTGCTGCTGCAGTTGCAGCAGCTGGTCCTGCATATCGCGGCGGATCAGCGGGTCCAGGGCGCTGAACGACTCGTCCATCAGCAGCAGATCGGCGTCGGTGGCCAGGGCGCGGGCCAGGCCGACGCGCTGCTGCATGCCGCCGGACAGCTCGTCGGGCCAGGACTTCTCCCACCCCTCCAGGCCCACCAGGGCAAGCGATTCGGTGGCGCGGCGCGCACGTTCGGCTCGCGGTACGCCCTGCACCTCCAGCCCGTAGGCGGCGTTCTCCAGCACGCTGCGGTGCGGGAAGAGCGCGAAGTGCTGGAAGACCATGCTGATCTTCTTCGAGCGCACCTCGCGCAGCTGCTGCGGGCTGAGCGAGGTCAGGTCCTGGCCGTCGAAGAGCACCTGTCCGGACGTCGGCTCCAGCAGGCCGTTGAGCATGCGCAGCAGGGTCGACTTGCCGGATCCGGACAGCCCCATGACCACGAAGATCTGGCCTGCCTCGACGGAGAACGAGGCGTCGATCACCGCTGCCGTCGTGCCGTCCGCCCGCAGTTGGTCACGGTCGGCGCCGGCTGCCAGCCGGCGCACCGCCTCTTCGGGTCGTCTGCCGAACACCTTGTACAGGTTCTCGGCTCGCAGCCTGGACACATACACCTCTCGAGTCGCAGCAAAAAACGACCTGCCAACCCCCGTGGGCAGGTCGTGGAGCGGTGCGGAATCCGTCCGCGTGCCCTGCGATGGTCATCGACATCGAACGGGTCCGCTCCGGGTGCGCGCCTGCCCGGGGCCGATTGGTGTAAACCACCGCGTGACCTACTTCACGTCTCGCGGTCTTGCGGATCGCGCGGTTCGCGGTCCGGCCGCCCGGGTGCCGTGCCGCCCCGCCGCCCGGCCGGTGTCGGTGGGGTGCGGCATCATCGAGGCGTGACGCGACGCCTGATGCTCCTCGACACCTCCTCGCTCTATTTCCGCGCCTTCTTCGGAGTGCCGGAATCGGTCAGGGCGCCGGACGGCACGCCGGTGAACGCCGTACGCGGGCTGCTCGACTTCATCGCCCGGCTGGTCCAGGACCACCACCCGGACGAACTGGTCGCCTGCATGGACTTCGACTGGCGGCCGCAGTGGCGGGTGGACCTCATCCCGACGTACAAGGCGCACCGGGTGGCCGTCGAGGCGCCGGAGGGCGTCCCGGACGAGGAGGAGATCCCGGACACCCTCTCCCCGCAGGTGCCGGTGATCGACGAGGTGCTGGACGCGATCGGCATCGCCCGGCTGGGCGCGGCCGGGTATGAGGCGGACGACGTTATCGGCACCCTCACCGGCCGCGCCGCCGGTCCGGTGGACATCGTGACCGGCGACCGCGACCTGTATCAGCTGGTGGACGACGAGCGGCGGATCCGGGTGCTGTATCCGGTGAAGGGCGTGGGCACGCTGGCGGTGGTGGACGAGGCGGTGCTCCGCGAGAAGTACGGCGTGGACGGCCCGGGCTACGCCGATCTGGCCCTGCTGCGCGGGGACCCCAGCGACGGGCTGCCGGGGGTGCCCGGTGTCGGGGAGAAGACCGCGGCCAAGCTCCTCGCCGCCTACGGCGATCTGGACGGGATCATGGCCGCGGTCGACGATCCGCGCTCGAAGCTGACCCCCGCGCAGCGCAGGCGGCTGGACGAGGCGCGGCCGTATGTCGCGGTGGCCTCCAAGGTGGTGCGGGTGGCTTCCGATGTTCCGCTGCCGGAGGCCGATCCGGCCCTGCCCCGCGCGCCGCGCGACCCGGCCGCGCTGGAACGGCTGGCTGGGCGGTGGGGGCTGGGCGGCTCGCTGGAGCGTGTTCTCACCACGCTACGGGAGTGACGTGTTAGGTTAGGTAAACCTAACTCTTCCTTGATCGGGAGGTGCCGTGTCAGACCGGCCTGTCCGCAGGAAACAGCACGTCCATCATGCGCGGGTGCTGCGCACCGAGTGGGTGTCCCCGCATATGGTGCGGCTCGTTTTCGGCGGCGACGGCCTGGCCGCGTTCGCCGCGGGCGAGTGGAGCGACCACTACGTCAAGCTGCTCTTCCCGGTGCCCGGGGTGGAGTATCCCGAGCCGTTCGACATCACGCGGATCCGCGAGGAGTTCCCCCGGGACCAGTGGCCACGCACCCGCACCTACACCGTGCGCGACTGGGACGCCGAGGCCCGCGAGCTGACCATCGACTTCGTGGTCCATGGCGACGCGGGACTGGCCGGCCCCTGGGCTGCCGCCGCTCTGCCGGGCGCGGAGATCCGGCTGATCGGCCCCGGCGGCGCGTACGCGCCCGCCGCGGACGCCGACTGGCATCTGCTCGCCGGGGACGAGAGCGCGCTGCCGGCCATCGCCGCTTCCCTGGAGCGGATTCCGGCGGGTGTGCCGGTGCGGGCGCTGATCGAGGTCGCCGACCCGCGCGAAGAGCAGCGGTTGAACGTTCCGGCAGGTGTGGACGTCCGCTGGCTGCACCGGGGTGACGCCCCGGTCGGCGAGGCCCTGGTGGCGGCGGTGCGGGCGCTGGACTTCCCGGCCGGCCAGGTGCAGGCGTTCGTGCACGGCGAGGCCGGCTTCGTGAAGGAGCTGCGCCGCCATCTGCGGCTGGAACGCGGCATCACACGCGAGCAGTTGTCCATCTCCGGCTACTGGCGCCGGGGGCACGACGAGGACGGCTGGCAGTCCTCGAAGCGCGAGTGGAACGCCCAGGTGGAGGCGGAGCAGGAGCAGGACAGCGCGGCCGCCGCCTGACCGGCCGGCTCCCGGGCGGCCGGTCAGCCGGTCAGCCGTGGATGACGCACGGGTGAGCCGTACGTGACGCGTATGTGGGCCCCGCCGGACGCAACCGGCGGGGCCCACACGCGTCTTGGGCGCTCGGACTCCCTCGGGGTGTCTCGGTCAGCCCACCGACGAGTACGCGACGACGCCGCGCAGCAGACCGTCCACCGCCCGGCGGGCGTTGCGCGCGACCGTGCCGCCCTCCGGCGCCGCCTGGGCGATCTGACCGAGTACGTCGATCAGTTGCTTGCACCACCGCACGAAGTCGCCGGCCGGCATGTCGATCTCGCGCAGCACCTCGTCGAGCCCGTGTCCGGAGGCCCAGCGGTACGCGGCCCAGGCGAAGCCGAGGTCCGGCTCGCGCTGGCCGACGCCCTCCGCCTGGTTGATCTTGTGCTGCTCCTCCACGGCGTCCAGCCGGCCCCAGATCCGCACCATCTCGCCCAGCGCGTCCTTGGCGTTGCCGGTGGGCAGCTTGGGCGGCATCGCGTCGTCGGCCTGCCGGGCCTCGTAGACCAGCGCGGAGGCACAGGCCGCCAGCTCCGCGGGCTTCAGGCCCTCCCAGACGCCGTCCCGCAGGCACTCGCTGGCCAGCAGGTCCAGCTCGCCGTAGAGCCGGGCCAGCCGCTTGCCGTCCTCGGTGACCTCGTCGCCGCGCAGGTAGTCCAGCTCGGACAGCAAGGCGCAGATCCGGTCGAAGGTGCGGGCGATGGTGTTCGTCCGGCCCTCGATGCGGCGCTCCAACTGCCGGGTGTCGCGCAGCAGCCGGTGGTAGCGCTCGGCCCAGCGGGCGTGGTCCTCGCGCTCGTCGCACCCGTGGCAGGGGTGGGCGCGCAGCGCGGCCCGCAGCCTGGCGATCTCGGTGTCGTCGGCGGCGGCCGACCGCTCCCTGCGATGGCGGCGCACATCGAGGTGCCCGGCCTTGGTGCGCAGCGCGGAGGCCAGGTCGCGGCGCGACTGGGGGCTGCGCGCGTTGAACGACTTCGGGATGCGCATCCGCTCCAGCGGCTCGACCGGGATCGGGAAGTCGATCGAGGCCAGCCGCTTGACCTGCCGCTCGGCGGTGAGCACCAGCGGCCGCGGCCCGTCCTGGTGGTCATACCCCCGGTGGCCGCCGGTGCGGGCGGCCGACAGGCCCGGGTCCAGCACCAGCGCCAGGCCGGCGTACTTGCCGGTGGGCACATGGATGACGTCGCCCGGCTTGAGCTTCTCCAGCGCGGCCGCGGCTGCGGCCCGGCGCTGCGCGACGCCCTGCCGGGCCAGCTCCGTCTCGCGGTCCTTGAGCTCGCGGCGCAGCCGCGCGTACTCGTCGAAGTCGCCCAGGTGGCAGGTCATGGAGGCGCGGTAGCCCGCCAGGCCCTCTTCGTTGCGCTGCACCTGGCGGGAGATGCCGACGACCGCCTTGTCGGCCTGGAACTGCGCGAAGGAGGTCTCCAGCAGCTCGCGCGAACGGTGCCGGCCGAACTGCGAGACCAGGTTGACCGCCATGTTGTACGACGGTTTGAAGGAGGAGCGCAGCGGATAGGTGCGGGTGCCGGCGAGGCCCGCCAGCGCGGTCGGGTCCGTGGCGCGCTGCCACAACACCACCGCGTGGCCCTCGACGTCGATGCCGCGCCGCCCCGCGCGGCCGGTGAGCTGGGTGTACTCCCCCGGCGTGATGTCGGCGTGCTGCTCGCCGTTCCACTTGACGAGCTTCTCCAACACCACGGAACGGGCGGGCATGTTGATGCCGAGGGCGAGGGTCTCGGTGGCGAACACCGCCTTGACCAGGCCCTGGACGAACAGCTCCTCCACCACCTCCTTGAAGGTCGGCAGCATGCCGGCGTGGTGCGCGGCTATGCCCCGCTCCAGGCCCTCCAGCCACTCGAAGTACCCCAGGACGTGCAGGTCTTCGTCCGGGATACCGGCCGTGCGCTCCTCGACGATGGCCCGCACCTTCGCGCGCGCGTGGTCGTCGTTGAGCCGGAGGCCGGCGTACAGGCACTGCTGCACGGCCGCCTCGCAGCCCGCGCGGCTGAAGATGAAGGTGATGGCGGGCAGCAGCCCCTCGGCGTCCAGCCGGTCGATGACCTCGGGGCGGCTGGGCGTCCAGATCCGGCTGCGCTGGCGGCGCTCCCGCTCCCGGTCGGCCTCCCGCATGCCGTTGCGCCCGCGGCGCTTGTCGCGGCCGAAGCTGGGCCGGCTGCTCTCCATACGGGCCAGCCGCACCAGGTCGGGGTTGACCTCGCGCCGGGCGGTACCGCGGCCGCCGTCCGCCTGGCTCTTCTCCTCGAAGAGGTCGTACATCCGGCGGCCGGCGAGCACGTGCTGCCACAGCGGAACGGGCCGGTGCTCGGAGACGATCACCTCGGTGTCGCCGCGGACGGTGTCCAGCCAGTCGCCGAACTCCTCGGCGTTGGAGACGGTCGCGGAGAGCGAGACCAGGGTCACCGAATCCGGGAGGTGGATGATGACTTCCTCCCACACCGCGCCGCGGAAGCGGTCGGAGAGGTAGTGCACCTCGTCCATCACCACATAACCCAGGCCGCGCAGGGTCTGGGAGCCCGCGTAGAGCATGTTGCGCAGGACCTCGGTGGTCATCACGACCACCGGGGCGTCGGGGTTGATGCTGTTGTCCCCGGTCAGCAGCCCCACCCGGCCGACGCCATGGGCCTTGACCAGGTCGGTGTACTTCTGGTTGGACAGCGCCTTGATCGGGGTGGTGTAGAAGCACTTGCGGCCCTGGGTGAGGGCCAGGTGGACGGCGAACTCGCCCACGATCGTCTTTCCGGAGCCGGTGGGCGCGGCCACCAGCACGCCCTTTCCGGCCTCAAGGGCCTTGCACGCCTCGATCTGGAAGGGGTCCAGCTCGAAGTCGTACATCGCGCGGAAGGGGGCCAGCGCGGTGGCCTCCTCGGCGGCCCGGCGGCGGGCCGCGGCGTAGCGCTCGGCAGGAGTCAACTCGTCGGTCATTGTGTCTACGAGCCTACCGGCCGCCTCTGACAACGTACGATCTTTATCGCCGAAGCGCCCGGTCCGGGGCACGGTCCGCGGCCGCCTCGCGCCCCGCCCGAGGGGTCTGACGGCCCGGCCCGATGGGCGTCAGGCGCCCAGCACACGCACCGCGCCGGGGACGTTGCGGACGGTGAGCGGCAGCGGGCCCACCAGCTCCCCGTCCGCGTAGCCGGTGATGCCGTCCGCGGCCAGCGTGATGGAGCGCACCCGGTGCACGGCAACCGCCGGATGGCTCAGATGCGTGCCCCGGTAGACGCGTGGGAAGACGCGCAGCAGGGTGGCGCGGCTGCACGGGCCGACGACGGTGACGTCGAAGAGCCCGTCGTCGAAGCGGGCGTCCGCGCAGATCCGCATGCCGCCGCCGTAGGAGGTGGTGTTGCCGACCGCGATCAGGGTGGCCTCGATCTCGCGCTCGGGCCCGTCGTCCAGCCGCACGCGGAACGGGGTGGGGCGGAACGCGGCCAGCTCGGCGACCATGGCGATGTCGTAGCGGAAGCGGCCGGCGGGCCAGCGCATGCGGTTGCCCCGGTCGTTGACGCGGGAGTCGAACCCGGCGGCCAGTACGGTGCCGAACCAGGTCTCCCCGGCTTGGCCCAGGTCGACCGGCCGGCCCCCGTCCTCCTTCAGGGACCGTGCGATGGCGCGCGCGGCGCCGGCCGGGTCACGCACCGGCAGCCCGACGGCCCGCGCGAAGTCGTTCCCGGTGCCGACCGCGACCACCCCGAGCGGGGTGCCGGTTCCGGCGACGGCTTGCAGCGCCAGGGAGGTCATGCCGTCGCCGCCGACGGCGATCAGCGCCCCGGTGCCGGTGGCCACGGCCTCCCGGGCCCGGCGCAGCGCGTCATCGGCGTCGGCGCCCAGCACCGTGCGGACGCTGAATCCGGCGTCCCGCAGCACCCGGGCGGCGGGCTGTGTGGCGTGCGCGGCGCGCCCGCGGCCCGCGGTGGGATTGACGAAGAGAGTGATGTCGCAGGTCACTGGGTCCCCCCTGGAGTCTGGGAGGACCCTATCCGGTCACCGGTTCAGGCCGCGGTCAGGTGATGTCGTCGTACCCGTTGCGGCGGGCCGCATCCCCGTGGTCGTCGCCGCCGGCATGCTCGGTCGGGGCCCGGTAGGCGGAGACCGGCTCGACGTCGTCGATGCGCTGCGGGGTGAGGTCGAGCTGGGACGCCTCGTCGTCGCTCAGATCGGCGTCCGGGTTCCGACGGCGGCGGCGCCGGTCGTTGAGGAGGCTGACTCCGGTCGCACCGAAGTAGAGCACCACGATGGGTGCGGCCAGGATCGACATGGTCAGCGGGTCGCCGGTGGGGGTGGCGACGGCCGCGAAGACCGTGATGCCCACCACCATGAACCGCCACCAGCTGAGCATGCGCTTGCCGGTGAGGATGCCGCCGAGGTTGAGCAGCACCAGCAGCAGCGGCAGCTCGAAGGAGAGTCCGAAGACGATCACCAGGCGGGTGACGATGTCGAGGAACTCGTCCGCGGGGAACTGGTTCTCCCAGCCCCCAGGGGTGAGGCCGATGAGCGCGCCCGCCGAGGTCGGCAGGATGGCGTAGGCGAGGTAGGCGCCGCCGAGGAAGAGCGGGACGCCGGCGGCCACGAAGCTGAGCGCGTACTTCTTCTCGTGGCCGTGCAGCCCGGGTGCGAGGAAGGCCCAGAGCTGGTAGAGCCAGACCGGGCTGGAGACGACGACACCGGTCGCCAGGGCCACCTTGAGCATGATCGTGAAGGGCGCGATCAGACCGTTGGCGGTGATCCGGGCGCAGGAGGAACCGTCGAGGTTCGCGGTCCGGCCCTCAGGGCAGCCCACGGAGTCGATCACCGGGTCGGTGATGAACTCGGCGATCTGCTTGTAATAGATCAACCCGAAGATCGTGACCACGATGATCGCGATCACTGACTTCAGCAGCCGGTTGCGCAGCTCACGCAGATGCTCCGCGAGGGGCATCCGCCCCTCCGGGTCCTTCTCCTGCTTCTGCTTGCGGGCAGACTTGAGCAACCCACGTCCTCGTCTCGTGCGAAAACCGTCCGCGGCGCGTCAGACCGACGCCCGCGCGGCTTGGCGGGCCCTCGTCAGCTCTGGGTGGTGCGGTTCGGCTCGTTGACCGGGCGCGAGCTGGTCACGTCTCCGGGCGCGGCCTGGATGGTCTTCGGCGCGTCCTGCGCGGCGGGCTGGTCGGCGGGCGGGGCACCTGCGGCGGCCTCGTCGTCCTTCTTCATCGCCTTGGCCTCGCTCTTGAGGATGCGGGCCGACTTGCCCAGCGACCGAGCCATGTCCGGAAGCTTCTTGGCACCGAAGAGCAGCAGAATGACGACGAGGATAAGAACGATCTCCATGGGCCTCAGGTTCATGTGCTACTACCTTCTCGCCGGGGCGGCGTACCTACTGCCTGCCGTGTGGGTCGGACGGGCGTGCTAGTGCTGCCAGCGATCGTAACCCGCTGGGGTAAACGCCGGGCAATGCCCTTGCGTACGCCCGGTTGCGAGGTTCGCACCCGCTGTCAGTTTCTGCGCCTTGAAGCCTACCCTCCGGGGGCTGCGGTCATGAGAGCCGCTCACCTGCCGTGGACGGTCGCGTCGACGTGCGCGGCCAGCGGTGTAGCGGCCCGCTCCAGCTCCTCGGCGGCGTGTGCGATCCGGCGCGAGCTCTCCGCGACCTGCCGGGACAGCCGCCGCACCTCGAGAAAGACGCGGGCGGCGAGCACTCCGAGGACGGCGATTCCACAGAAGGCGAGAGCGACAGCGAGCATCGGCCAGAACATGGATGGAGCCTACCGGGGCGCCCATCGGGACCGGGCCCGCGGTCCCCGCACGGCGGCCTCGGGCGAGCGGTCCGCGGCGGCCCTGGCGTCGCGCTTGGTTCCGGCGGCCGTCAGGCCGAGTGCAGCCGCAGGGTGCTGACGCCGCCGCCCGTGAGCAATTCCACGATGCGCTCCCCGGCCGGCTTGCGGACCGCCGACCCGCAGTCGGGGCAGGTGAAGGAGTAGAAGGTGGTGCGGTCGCTGCCGCCTATCGCCAGCCGCAGCGCGTCCGCCGCCAGCTCGAACTGACCGCGGCACTGCGGACAGCCGGCTTTGAAGATCACCGGTCCGGAGGCGGGGTTCGGCCCAGCGGTCACTCTTCCGTCCCTTCACTCGCCGTACGCCGCGAGCGCCTGCCGCGCCGCGTCCCGCGCGCTGTCCGCCAGCTCCTGGGGCGCGGTGATCCGGCCGTCCCGGCCCAGCCGCAGCGCGAGCCGGCGCAGCGTCCCCGGGTCGGGGGTGCGCAGGGTGATCCGCAGGCCCCCATCCGGCAGCTCCTCGGCGCGGTCGTGCGGATAGTACTCGGCCACCCAGCGCCCGCCGGGGCCGACCTCGATGACCACCTCGGGGTCCTCGGCCGCGGTCTGCACCAGCCCGGCGGAGAGATCGGCGAGGTCGCGCAGCTCGATCGGCGGGGGGTCGGAGGCGTCGTCGAGCAGCTTGATCTCGGCCACCCGGTCCAGTCGGAAGGTGCGCCGCGCCTCGGAGAGGCGGCACCACGCCTCGACGTAGGTGTGGCCGACCGCGAAGAGCCGGATGGGGTCGATCTCGCGCTCGGTCAGCTCGTCGCGCGCGGGCGAGTAGTAGCGGATCCACACCCGGCGCCGCTCGGCGATGGCCCGGTCGATGTCGGCGAACACCCCGCCCTCGGCCTCGAAGGTCACCGACAGCCGGGCGCTGGCCCCGGCGGCCTCACCCGCGGCGGCCTCCAGTTTGGCGGTGGCGCGCAGCAGCGCCTGCCGGTCGCCCTCCCGCAGGCCGGGCAGGGTGGCCACGGCGCGGGCGGCGACCAGCAGCGCGGTGGCCTCGTCGGCGGCCAGCCGCAGCGGCTCGCCGGCGCTGCTGCCGGTGGCGTCCGGGTTGTGCCACCAGATGCGCTCGCCGTCGGTGTCGATGTCGAGCAGGTCTCCGCCGCGGAAGCTGGTGCCGCACATCGGCAGCACATCGAGGTCGGCGATCAGCTCGTCCTCGGTGATGCCGAAGGCGCGGGCGACCTCGCTGACGCGCGCGCCGGGGCGCTCGCGCAGATACGTCACCAGGGAGAGCATCCGGCGGGTCTGGTCAATGGCGTTGCCGGCCATAGGAAGTCGTTCCGTCCCTCTCAGCCCTTGGCGACGGCGCGCAGCCGGTCGACGACATCCGCCCGCAGTTCCGCGGGCTCCAGCACCAGCACGTCGTGGCCCAGCTCGACCAGCCAGGCGTCCAGCCCGTGCCCGTACGGGATCTCCAACTCGTCCCAGCCGTCGCCCAGCGGACGGGTGCTCAGTGCCCTGGCGCGCAGCGGATAGCCGTGGCCGGCGCGCAGCCGGATGCGGGCGGTCTCGGTGGCCGATTCGCCCGCCCACCGCTCGACGGTCTCGCGGACGGTGACGTGGTCGGGGACCTCTGCGGTGAAGGCGCCGATCCGGGAGCGCACCTTGCCGGTGATGCGGGAGAGCCGGAAGACCCGCTCCGCCTGCCGGTCCCGGTCCCAGCCCGCCAGGTACCAGTGGCCGCGCCAGCACTCCAGGATCCAGGGCTCGACCTGGCGGCGCTCGGCGTGGGCGGCGCTCGCCTTGCGGTAGTCGAAGACGACCGGGCGGCGGTCGCGGCAGGCGAGCATCAGGGGTTCGAAGGCGGCCTCGTGCGCGGGGATGCGGGGCTCCAGGGCGCCGGGGGCCTGGGGGCCGTACTCCTCGTCGGCCAGCGGCATCCCGGCGGCGCGCAGTTTCTGGAGGGCGCCGCTGGCCGCGCCGGCCAGCCGGGCCTGCTGCCAGACCTTGGCGGCCAGGCCGAGGGCCGCGGCTTCCTCGGCGTCGAAGGTGATGGGCGGCAGCCGGTTGCTGTCGCGTCGGGCGAGGTAGCCCGTCTCGCCGTCGAGTCCCTCCACGGTCTCGATGACCAGGCCGAGTTCGCGAAGGTCGTCCTTGTCGCGCTCGAACATCCGGTTGAAGGCTTCGTCGCGGGCGGCTGTGGCGGCCGGGTCGGCCGCGCCGGGCGCGCCCGCCGCACCCGCTTCGAGGTACGCCTCGATGGAAGCGCGCAGCTCCCGCTTGGTGAGCGGACGCCGCGTGCCCAGCAGGCACAGCGCCAGATTCATCAGCCGCTCGGCCTTGGCAATCGCCATCGACGCGTCTCGCCCCTTCTTCTTCGGCCTCTTGGACGTGACCGTACCGCTCCGGGGACGCGCGGCGAAAGCCGAGGCCCCCTGCGGTGCGCAGGGGGCCTCGAGCCGGGTGGTGACCGGTGTCTTTAGACGGCGACCAGGTCGCAGACGAAGATCAGGGTCTCGCCCGGCGCGATCTTGCCGCCGGCGCCGCGGTCGCCGTAGGCCAGGTGGGCCGGGATGGTCAGCTGGCGGCGGCCGCCGACCTTCATGCCCTTGATTCCCATGTCCCAGCCGGGGATGACCTGCTTGGCGCCCAGCTGGAACTGCAGCGGGGTGCCGCGGTTCCAGCTGGAGTCGAACTCCTCGCCGGTGGAGAAGGAGACGCCGACATAGTGGACGGAGACGGTGTCCCCGGTCTTCGCGACGGCCCCGTCGCCTTCCCAGATGTCCTTGATGTCAAGATCGGCCGGCGGCGGACCGACCGGGAAGTCGACCTCGGGCTTGTCGATGCTCACGAAAAATTGCTCCTCGTAACGTTGTGGGCAACCTGCACAGTCTTACAGAACCGCCAGGATGTCGACGGAGAAGACCAGCGTGGAGTCGGCGGGGATGCCCTGCTGCTCCTGCTTGCCGTAGCCGAGGTCCGGCGGGACGACGATCAGCACCCGGCTGCCGACCTTCTTGCCGGTCAGGCCCTGGGACCAGCCCTTGACGACCTGCTGGAGGGAGAACTGGGCGGGCTGCTCCCGCTTGTACGAGGAGTCGAACTCCTTGCCGCCGTCCCACAGCACACCCTTGTACTGCACCAGGACGCCGTCGGTCTCCTTCACCTTGGGCCCGTCGCCCTCGATGATGTAGTTCGACACGAGCTTCTTCGGCGCGTCGGTCTTGGGCACCGTGATCTCCGGGGCCTTGCCGTCGGTCTTGTCCCCGACCTTGGGCAGGTCCTTGTTGCTCTGCGCGACCGTGGAGCCCTTGGCGGCGCTGCTGCCGTTGAAGGTGCCGATGATGTCGACGACGAACACCATGGTGTCGGTGCCCTTGATGCCGGCCTGCGGCTGGCCCTGCTTGCCGTAGCCGAGGGCCGGGGGGATCGCCAGCTCGACGCGGCTGCCGACCTTCTTTCCGACCAGACCCTGGTCCCAGCCGGGGATGACCTGTCCGGTGCCGATCTGGAAGACGGCCGGCTTGCCCCGGTCGTAGGAGTTGTCGAAGACCTTGGCGGTCTTCCAGATCTGGCCGAGGTAGTTCACCTGGAGGTAGTCGCCCTTGGCCACGGCCCCGCCGCGGCCGGCGATCAGGGTCTTGACCGCGAGATCGGAGGACGGGTCTCCGGAGCCCTTGGCGACCTTGGGCTTCTCGCCGAACGCCGTGCCGCCGGTCAGCTCGGGCACCGGGCCGTTCACGATCTTGCCGGTGGGCTCGGCGGAGGAGGTGGGGCTCTGCGGCTCGGAGGGGGATGCCTTGTCGCCCTTGTCGGAGTCGGATTTCTCGCTACCGCAGCCCGCCATCGTGAGCAGGCCGGCGGGCACGGCAAGGAGTACGGAGCGTCGGCGCACGGATGTCCTCGTTCGATAGATCCTGCGGGGGCAATGCGCGCCACTCTACGTTGTGGCGCGGGCCCCGTACGAGGAACGTACGGGGCCCGCGTCGGTATTCAGCAGAACCTCACATTCCGGCGATGAGCTTCTCCACCCGGTCGTCCACCGAACGGAACGGGTCCTTGCACAGCACGGTGCGCTGCGCCTGGTCGTTGAGCTTGAGGTGCACCCAGTCGACGGTGAAGTCCCGGCGCTGCTCCTGGGCGCGCCGGATGAAATCGCCGCGCAGCCGGGCGCGGGTGGTCTGCGGCGGCACCGACTTGCCTTCGAAGATCTTCACGTCGTTGCAGATGCGAGCCGCTTGTCCGCGCTTCTCCAGGAGGTAATAGAGCCCTCGGCGGCGGTGGATGTCGTGGTAGGCGAGGTCTATCTGAGCGATCCTCGGATGGGACATGGTGATGTTGTTCTTGGCGCGGTACCGCTCGATGAGCCGGTATTTCATCACCCAGTCGATCTCGGTGTCGATGCGGTCGAGATCCTGCGAGCGGACGGCTTCCAGGGTGCGGCCCCAGAGTTCGAGGACGCGCTCCACGGTGCCGGTGCGGATTCCGCGGCGCTCGCAGAAATCCACCGCCTTTTCGTAGTACTCCTGCTGGACTTCGAGGGCGGATGCCTCGCGCCCGCTGGCCAGCCGCACCTTGCGCTGTCCGGTGATGTCGTGGCTGACCTCGCGGATGGCCCGGATCGGGTTCTCCAGGGTGAGGTCGCGCATGACGGTGCCCGCCTCGATCATGCGCAGCACGAGGTCGGTGGCGCCGACCTTGAGCAGCATGGTCGTCTCGGACATGTTGGAGTCGCCGACGATGACGTGCAGGCGGCGGTAGCGCTCGGCATCGGCGTGCGGCTCGTCCCGGGTGTTGATGATGGGCCGGGAGCGGGTGGTGGCGGAGCTGACGCCCTCCCAGATGTGCTCGGCCCGCTGGCTGACGCAGTACACCGCGCCGCGCGGGGTCTGCAGCACCTTGCCCGCGCCGCACACCAGCTGACGGGTCACCAGGAAGGGAATGAGGATGTCCGCGAGGCGGGAGAACTCGCCGTGCCGGGCCACCAGGTAGTTCTCATGGCAGCCGTAGGAGTTACCCGCCGAGTCGGTGTTGTTCTTGAAGAGGTAGACGTCGCCCGCGATCCCTTCCTCGTGCAGGCGTTTTTCGGCGTCGACGAGGAGTCCTTCGAGGATGCGCTCGCCCGCTTTGTCGTGGGTGACCAGCTCGGTCACGTTGTCGCACTCGGGAGTTGCGTATTCCGGGTGTGATCCCACGTCCAGATAGAGGCGAGCGCCGTTGCGCAGGAAGACATTGCTGCTGCGGCCCCAGGAAACGACACGGCGGAAGAGGTACCGCGCCACTTCGTCAGGAGACAGTCGGCGCTGTCCCCTGAACGTGCATGTGACGCCGTACTCGTTCTCCAGCCCGAAAATGCGGCGGTCCATGACTGAACATTACGCCTGACGGCCTGCTCTGAAACCGGGTTCGGCGGCACCGTTTCGATCATTTTCCGCCGTGACCGGTGCGGACGCGGTGGCCGGGGCGGGTGCGTTCACCGGCGCGAGGAAGCGGCGCGCGGCCAGCAGGACGAGCAGGGCCACCGCGCCGGCCGCTCCCGGAACGGCGAACCCGCCCCTGACGTCGACGGTCTCGATGACCGGTCCGGCCAGCGCCGTGCCGACCGCGTTGCCGACCACGAAGGTGGTCACCAGCCAGGAGAACGCCTCGGTGACGGTGCCGCGCGGCGCGTGCCGGTCGATGACGACGAAGGCGCAGGCGAGCACCGGTGCCAGGAAGACGCCGGAGATCAGCGAGAGGGCCGTCATGCCCACCACCCCGGGCATCAGGGCGAGCGGCAGGTATCCCACCGCCAGCGCGGCCATCAGCAACCGCATCCGGCCTTCGGGCGAACCGGGCCACTGCCGGGCGCCGTAGACCACCCCGCCGATCAGCGCGCCCACGCCGAGCGCGGAGAGCAGATAGCTGGAGACCATGCCGCCGCCGTGCTCGTCGGCGTAGGCGACCGCGGCCACCGCGATGGAGCCCAGCGCGATCCCGACGAAGAAGAACGAGGCGAGCAGCACCAGCAGTCCGGGTGAGCGCAGCGCGCCGAGCCAGTGCGCCTCGCGCGACTCGGAACGCCACTGGCGGGACGGCCGCGAGACCACCACCGAGAGCGCGCCGGCTACTCCGACGGCGTTGATGACGAGCAGCGCGGCGGCCTCCGACCAGGCGGCGACCAGCAGCGTCACCAGCAGCGGGCCGACGGCGAACATCACCTCCTGGGCGACCGCGTCCAGCGCGTACGCCGCGTGCACCTGGTCCTCACGCTTCAGCACGGACGGCCACAGGGCCCGCAGGCCGCCCTCCAGCGGCGGGGTGAACAGGCCGGCGATCAGCATCGCGGCGTAGGCGACGGGCAGCGGCTCCACGCCGGAGAGGGCGAACAGCGCCATGCCGAGGGCGGAGAGCAGAGCGGCGGGGAACATCACCCGGGGCTGCCCGAGGCGGTCCACCGCCCGGCCCAGCAGCGGCTGCCCGATGGCGTTGCCCACGCCGTAGACCGCGGAGAGCCCGCCGGCGAGGGCGTAGCTGCCGCCCTCGGCGCGCACGAAGAGCACCACGGCGAGCGCGGCCGTGGCGTTCGGCAGGCGGCCTATGAGTGTCCCGGCGAGCAGCCGCGCCGCATGCCGGGTGCGCAGCAGATCCGCGTAGCCGGTGGCCATCGTCCTCCCCCTCTCCCCCGGATCTCCCGGGGTTTTACGTATAACGTCCGGCGTCATACGTACCATGGCAGCTCACCGCCGGTCCACTGAGTTACCTCGCGGTGGGCAACTGCGCAGGGCGAGAGCGGAAGCGAGGCGATGGTGACGGGCGCGAGGCGCGGCCCCGCGGGTGGGGATGCGGCGGCCGCCGCGGAGCAGCGGAGCCCGCACCCGGCTGAGGCCGGTCCGGAGGAAGAGCGGCGGGGTGCCCCGGAGCGGCAGCACGTCGCCCCGAGACAGGACGTCAGGGAGCCGGAAGCCCCGGACCAGCGCGTCAGGGAGCGGGAAGCCCCGGACGAGGGCGACGAGGAGCGAGGTGCTGCCGGCCGGGACGCCCGGGAGCAGGACGTCGCCGACCAGGACCTCACGGGACCGGCCGGCAGCGGTGGGTCAGTGGCCAGGCGAGCCGGGGCCCGGGCCGTGCGCGGGGCGCCCACCGGCGACGCCGCGGACCGGACACGGACCGCGGCGGACGAGGCCGCCGCCGGGCGGATCGCCGGGGCGCAGGTCACCAGCAAGGACGTGGCGCGCGTGGTCGGGGTCTCGCAGGCGACCGTCTCGCTCGTCCTCGGTGACAAGTGGCGCGGCCGGGTGTCGGAGCGCACCGCGGAGGCGGTGCGCTCCGCCGCCCGCGACCTGGGATACCGGCCCAACCTCGCGGCGCGCAGCCTCCGGCTGGGCCGCACCAGGACCGCGCTGCTCGTCGTCCCCGCCCTGACCACGGAGTTCTTCGCCCGGGTGTACACCGGAGCGGCCCGGGTGGCCGCGGATCACGGCTTCGGCGTGGTGCTGTATCCCTCGCCGGAGGGCATCGGCCCGGCCCGCGACCCGTTCGACTCGGCGCGCGCCTCGCTGGACGGGGTGATCGCCTCCTCCATGGCGGCCGAGGCGCTCGCGGCGGTGCGGGGCGGGGGGCTGCCGCTGGTGATGCTGGACAGCGACCCGGACGACGCGGGTGCCGCCGCGACCGTGAACCCGGACATCGCGGGCGGCATGCGGCAGGTGGCGGAGCACCTGCTGGCCCTGGGGCACCGCCGGATCGTCCACATCGGCGCGGACGTGGATTCCTGGACCTTCCGGGTGCGGGCCCGCGCGCTGGCCGGGGCGTTCGACGCGGTGCCGGGGGCCGGGGTGCGGGTGGAACGGGCGGGTCTCAGCGTCGAGGGGGGTCGGCAGGCCGCCGAGCGGGCGCTGGCCGGGGCCGGCCCCCGGCCCACCGCTCTGGTGTGTGACGACGACGTCCTGGCGGCGGGTGTCTGCAAGGCGGTGCGCAGGCTGGGGCTGCGGGTGCCGGACGACATCTCGGTGACCGGCTTCGACGACCTGGCGCTGGCCGCCGCCCTGGAGCCGGAGCTGACCACCGTCAGGCTGCCCGCGGAGCAGGTCGGGGCCCACGGCATGGAGGCCCTGCTGGCGGTGCTGGATGGGCGCCCGGCGGACGGCGGAAGCCTGCCGGTGGAGCTGGTCGTCCGCGGCTCCACGGCCCGCCCGGCATAACCCCTTCGCACGGAAGGCCCCGGCGGGCTGCTGCCCGCCGGGGCCTTCCGGCCACTCACTACTCCTCGGAGCTCTTGGAGTCCTTGGAGTCCTTGGATTCCGTGGAGTCCGCGGGTCCGGTGGACTCGGCCCCGGAGGACTCCCCGCCGGGGGACTCCGGCGCCGCCTGCTCCTCCTCCTCGGCGGCCGGGGTGCTCTCCGGCTCCAGCAGGCGGGAGAGCTGGCGCCCCAGGATCCGCTTGAACTTCCGCTGCTGGGGGCGGGTGCGGTCCAGGACCGCCACCTCCAGCTGCTCGGCGGTGAGGCTGCGCTCGCCACCGTTGCTGTCCCTGGCCAGGGACTCGACGGCCAGCTTCAGGGCCTCGCCGAGGGTGAGCCCGTCCCGGTGGCGCTGGCCGAGGTAGTTGCTGATCTGGTCGGCGTTGCCGCCCACCGCGACCGAGCCGTGCTCGTCCACGATGGAGCCGTCGTGCGGAAGCCGGTAGATCTGGTCGTCCTCGGGGCCGTCCCCGACCTCGGCGACGATCAGCTCGACCTCGTACGGCTTCTCGGCGGCGCTGGAGAAGATGGTGCCCAGAGTCTGCGCGTAGACGTTGGCCAGGCCGCGGGCGGTGACGTCATCGCGGTCGTAGGTGTAGCCGCGCAGGTCCGCGTAGCGCACCCCGCCGATGCGCAGGTTCTCGAACTCGTTGTACTTGCCGACCGCGGCGAAGGCGATGCGGTCGTAGATCTCGCTGACCTTGTGCAGCGCACGGGACGGATTCTCCGCGACGAACACGATGCCGTCGGCGTACTGCAGCACCACCACGCTGCGGCCGCGCGCGATGCCCTTGCGGGCGTACTCGGCGCGGTCGGCCATGGCCTGCTGAGGCGATACATAGAACGGCGTCGTCACCGGCTATCCGTTCCTTTCTGTCACTGTCACTGGCGAATGCATCCCGGTGGTCCCCCCGTCATCTCAGAGCAGGGCGGCCCGCGGGCCGTCCGGCTGCTGGAGCCGCTGCTCGTGGATGGCCCGGGCGATCTCGGACACCTCCGCCTCGGTGAGCCGCTTGAAGCCTTCCTCGCTGATCACCGTGACGATCGGGTAGATCCGCCGGGCCAGGTCGGGCCCGCCGGTCGCGGAGTCGTCGTCGGCCGCGTCGTACAGCGCCTGCACGACCGCGGTGGCCGCCTGGTTCTCCGTGAAGTCCTCGCGGAACAGCTTCTTGAGCGCGCCGCGAGCGAAGACCGAGCCGGAGCCGGTGGCCGCGTATCCGTGCTCCTCGGAACGGCCGCCGGTCACGTCGTAGGAGAAGATCCGGCCCTTCTCGCGGTCCACGTCCCAGCCCGCGAAGAGCGGCACCACGGCCAGGCCCTGCATGGCCATGCCGAGGTTGCCACGGATCATCGTGGAGAGGCGGTTGGCCTTGCCCTCCAGGGAGAGCTGGACGCCCTCGACCTTCTCGAAGTGCTCCAGCTCCAGCTGGAAAAGCTTGACCATCTCCACGGCGAGTCCGGCGGTGCCGGCGATACCGACCGCGGAATACTCATCGGCGGGAAAGACCTTCTCGATGTCCCGCTGCGCGATGACGTTGCCCATGGTGGCGCGCCGGTCGCCGGCGAGCACCACGCCGCCGGGGAAGGTGGCCGCGACGATGGTGGTGCCGTGCGGGGCCTCCACGACCCCCTGCACGGACGGGAGCGGCCGATTGCCCGGCAGCAGCTCCGGCGCGTGCTGGCCGAGGAAGTCCATGAACGAGGACGAGCCGGGCGTCAGGAAGGCCGCTGGCAGACGCCCTGTGCTAACGGTGTTGGCTTCCACACCATTCCTTCCAGGTAGGTGGCCGCCTGCCGCATGGCGTCGGGCCGATCTTGTCACACTGCACGGACCTTACCCGGGGCTGCCGGTGTCATCCGCCCTGTCGGGAGCAGGCCCGGAACAGGGCGGATGGCCCGGGTCGCCCTACTCGCCGCCCTTTTGCACGAAGGACCGCACGAAGTCCTCGGCGTTCTCCTCGAGGACGTCGTCGATCTCGTCCAGCATGGAGTCGACGTCGTCCGACAGCTTCTCCTGACGCTCCCGGAGCTCCTCGGCAGCCTGCGCGTCCTGCGCCTGCTCCTCGACCTCCTCGGAGCCACGTGTCGCCTTCTGCTGCCCGCCGCCGGTGTCCTTGGTCGCCATCCACCTCACCCCGCTCGGTTGCCCGCTTGATTCGATCGCTCAAGATCAGACCCTACAAGCCGGGTCCGACATCGATCCCGCACTCTTCCAACGCGCGGGGACCACCTCGATCATTCCCTTTCGAAGGTCTTTTCAGCCCCCCGAGAGCAACCGGACCAGGTCCTCCGCGGTGCGGCAGCGGTCCAGCAGCTCCTTGACGTGGTTGCGGGTGCCGCGGAGCGGCTCCAGCGTGGGGACTCGCTGCAGCGAGTCACGCCCCGGCAGATCGAAGATCACCGAGTCCCAGGAGGCGGCGGCGACGTCGTCCGCGTACTGCTCCAGGCAGCGCCCCCGGAAATAGGCCCGGGTGTCCTCCGGCGGCCGGCTGCGGGCCCGCTCCACGTCGGCCTCGTCCAGCAGCCGCTTCATGCGGCCACGGGCCACCAGCCGGTTGTACAGGCCCTTCTCGGGGCGCACATCGGCGTACTGCAGATCGACCAGGTGCAGCCGGGGAGCGTCCCAGTCCAGGCCGTCCCGCCGCCGGTAGCCCTCCATGACCTCCCGCTTCGCGACCCAGTCCAGCTCTCCGGCCAGGCTCATCGGGTCGTTCTCCAGGCGGTTCAGCACGTCTTCCCAGCGGGTCAGCACGTCGCGGGTCTGCTCGTCGGCGTCCGTGCCGAAACGGTCCTCGACGTACTTGCGGGACAGCTCGTAGTACTCCATCTGGAGCTGGACGGCGGTGAGTGTGCGGCCGCTGCGCAGCGTGATCAGCCGCTGGAGGGTCGGGTCGTGCGAGACCTGGTGCAGGGTGCGCACCGGCTGGTCGACGGCGAGGTCGACGGCGATGAAACCGTCCTCGATCATCGACAGGATCAGGGCGGTGGTGCCCAGCTTGAGGTAGGTCGAGATCTCGGAGAGGTTGGCGTCACCGATGATCACATGCAGTCGCCGGTACTTCTCGGCGTCGGCGTGCGGCTCGTCGCGGGTGTTGATGATGGGGCGCTTGAGGGTGGTCTCCAGGCCCACCTCGACCTCGAAGTAGTCCGCCCGCTGGCTGATCTGGAAGCCGTGCTCGTGGCCGTCCTGGCCGATGCCGACCCGGCCGGCGCCGGTGACCACCTGCCGGGAGACGAAGAACGGCGTCAGGTGGCGCACGATGTCCGAGAAGGGGGTCTCCCGCTTCATCAGGTAGTTCTCGTGCGTGCCGTAGGAGGCGCCCTTGTTGTCGGTGTTGTTCTTGTAGAGGTGGATGGGCTGGGCGCCGGGCACCTCGGCGGCGCGCAGCGCGGCCTCCGCCATGATGCGCTCGCCCGCCTTGTCCCAGAGCACCGCGTCCCGCGGATTGGTGACCTCGGGGGCGGAGTACTCGGGGTGCGCGTGGTCGACGTAGAGCCGCGCGCCATTGGTGAGGATCACATTGGCCAGGCCGATGTCCTCGTCGGTGAGCTGGCTGGCGTCGGCCGATTCGCGCGCGAGGTCGAAGCCGCGGGCGTCCCGCAGCGGGTTCTCCTCCTCGAAGTCCCAGCGGGCGCGGCGCGCCCGGTGCATCGCCGCCGCGTAGGCGTTGACGACCTGGGATGAGGTGAGCATGGCATTGGCGTTCGGGTGACCGGGGACAGAGATCCCGTACTCCGTCTCGATGCCCATTACGCGCCGTACGGTCATGCGGCCCTCCTTGCCTGGCGGCGGCCCCCGATGAGGCCGGCGCTCAAGTCCCGCTGCGCCTCCGGTCCGAGTGCGGTCGGCCCTGATCCCCCACAGCGCGTCGCGGCGGTACCGACGAGCCTAAAGGGGCGACGCGGCGGTTGGGAGATCATTTCGGTCATTGCTCCGGTCCGGTTTCGTCCGTGCTCTCGTGCTTTTCCCGTGCGGAAAGACGCGTCCGGCCGCGGACGCCCTTCCCCTGCCTTCGGCGGGGGGATCGACAGGACGTCCGCAGCCGGAGAGTGGCCTTACAGGTACTGACCGGTGTTCGCCACCGTGTCGATGGAGCGTCCGGTGTCCGCGCCCTGTTTTCCGGTGACGAGGGTGCGGATGAAGACGATCCGCTCGCCCTTCTTTCCGGAGATCCGGGCCCAGTCGTCCGGGTTGGTGGTGTTCGGCAGGTCCTCGTTCTCCTTGAACTCGTCCACGCAGGCGGCGAGCAGGTGGGAGACGCGCAGACCCTTCTGGTCGTGGTCGAGGAAGGCCTTGATCGCCATCTTCTTGGCCCGGTCGACGATGTTCTGGATCATCGCGCCGGAGTTGAAGTCCTTGAAGTAGAGGACTTCCTTGTCGCCGTTGGCGTATGTCACCTCGAGGAAGCGGTTCTCCTCGGACTCGGCGTACATCTGCTCGACGACCGACTGGATCATGCCCGCCACCGCGGCCTTCGGCGACCCGCCGTGTTCGGTGAGGTCGTCCGTGTGAATGGGCAGGGTCGCGGTCAGGTACTTCGAGAAGATGTCCTTGGCGGCCTCCGCGTCCGGACGCTCGATCTTGATCTTCACATCGAGGCGGCCGGGGCGCAGGATCGCCGGGTCGATCATGTCCTCGCGGTTGGAGGCGCCGATCACGATGACGTTCTCCAGGCCCTCCACACCGTCGATCTCGGAGAGCAGCTGCGGGACGATGGTGTTCTCCACGTCCGAGCTGACCCCGGAGCCACGGGTGCGGAAGAGGGAGTCCATCTCGTCGAAGAAGACGATGACGGGCGTGCCCTCGCTGGCCTTCTCCCGGGCCCGCTGGAAGATCAGGCGGATGTGCCGCTCGGTCTCACCGACGTACTTGTTGAGCAGCTCGGGGCCCTTGATGTTGAGGAAGAAGCTCTTCCCCGCCGGCTGCCCGGTCACCTCGGCGACCTTCTTGGCAAGGGAGTTGGCGACGGCCTTGGCGATGAGCGTCTTGCCGCAGCCGGGCGGACCGTACAGCAGCACACCCTTGGGCGGCCGCAGTTCGTGCTCCTTGAACAGGTCGGGGTAGAGGTAGGGGAGCTCGACCGCGTCCCGGATCAGCTCGATCTGGTTTCCCAGTCCGCCGATCTTGGTGTAGTCGATGTCCGGGACCTCTTCCAGGACGAGCTCTTCGACCTCGCTCTTGGGGACGACCTCGTAGACGTAGCCGGAGCGGGGTTCGAGCAGCAGGGCGTCGCCGGGGCGGATGGTGGCCTCCAGCAGCGGCTCGGCGAGCCGCACCACACGCTCCTCGTCGGTGTGCCCGATCACCAGGGCACGCTCGCCGTCCTCAAGGATCTCCTTGAGGGTGACGATGTCCCCGGCACGCTCGAACTCCATGGCGTCGACCACGTTGAGCGCCTCGTTGAGCATGACCTCCTGGCCGCGCTGGAGGTCGTCGAGCTCGATGCTTGGGCTGACGTTCACCCGGAGTTTCCGGCCTCCGGTGAAGATGTCGACTGTGCCGTCCTCGTTCGCCTGGAGAAACACCCCGAAGCCCGCCGGCGGCTGTGCGAGCCGGTCGACCTCCTCCTTGAGGGCCACGATCTGGTCTCGGGCCTCACGGAGGGTGTTGGCGAGCCGCTCGTTCTGTGCGGACACGCCCGCCAGGTTGGTCTGCAGCTCGACGATCCGCTCTTCGAGAATCCTCGTGTGCCGCGGAGAGTCGGCGAGCTTGCGTCGCAGGACGGCGATTTCCTGCTCTAGATAGGCAACCTGGCCGGCTGGGTCCTCAGACCCCCGCCCCGGCCGGATGCCGCGGTTGATGTCGTCGTCGTGGGCTGCCACGGTCCTCACCTCCTCCAAGGGGAGCTGGACGCTTCCTGACCCTACCTGGGCCGGTGCAGGTTGAAACCCCTAGATCACAAACCCGGTCGGAGTGTGTCCGATCTTCACCCTTGCGCACGTCCTCACCCCAGGTGAATACCCACCGAACAAGATCCGAAAGCGAGCGGTTGTATCGTCGGGACGGTCAACACCCGCCAGAGCTGGCTTCTTTTGGTCGGCGCTGCGGCACATGCACAGGGAACGGCAGAGCACATGACCGCGCAGAGCGACGGCCTCTCCATCAGCACCGACGGCGCCGAGCTGGAGGTGTGGATCGACCAGGACCTGTGCACCGGGGACGGGATCTGCGTGCAGTACGCGCCTGAGGTCTTCGAGCTGGACATCGACGGGCTGGCCTACGTCAAGAGCCCCGAGGACGAGCTGCTCCAGGAGGCCGGCGCCACCACTCCGGTGCCGCTGCCGCTCCTCGCCGAGGTGGTGGACTCGGCCCGGGAATGTCCCGGTGATTGCATCCACGTACGACGCATTTCAGACAAGATTGAGGTATACGGCCCCGACGCCGAGTGACGACTCAGACACTCCCCGGAGCCGGCAGCGCCTTCAGGGCGAACTTGCCGTCCCGCCACTGCCAGTTGACCTTCCGCTGGAGATCCGGGCAGCAGCGCGGGACGTCCGTCGAGGAGAAACCGAGCAGCGTCGCCGAGACGGTGGTCCCACGCAGCGCGAAGCCCTGCACGCTCATCCCTTCCTTCGGGTCCAGGAAGGTGGCCACCACGCGGGGCGCGGCGCCCTTGGCCTCGGCCGGGGCCAGCACGTAGATGCCGCTGGGCGGGGTCCCGGCCTCGGAGTGGCAGCGGACCACGGCCACCGTCTCCGGCCGTCCGTCCCCGTCCAGATCGCCGGAGGCCCGCTGCACCACGTCCAGCCGGGCGGGTCCGCAGTCCACCGGATAGTCCGCGGCACCGGCGTCGGGCGCGGGGACCGCGGGCACCGCCGGCGCCGCGGCCGCGGGCCGCGGACCGGAGGCATGGGCGTCCTCGGGCTGCACGATCGAGCCGCCCGCGATGACGGCGGCGATGGCGGCCGCGGTGGCGACCCAGTGCACCGGCCGGGGGCGGCTGTGCGCGAGGTCCAGGTCGAGCGGAGAGGATGCCGGACGGGCTTCAGCACCTGCCAGGGACTGCACGCGGGGCGACTCCTGTGAGAGCGGCGGGCACCTCCCCGTAAGGCACCCCCGGACGAGGTCCAGGGTGCCCCGGCGAAGCCAGTGGGAGTGGCTGGGGGAGGCTCGGGGTGCCCAGCATCGTGCCACACGTCACAGGGCGCGGGAACCACCGGGTACCGGTTTGCGCGCCGGGGCCCGCGGCGGGCCGGCACCACGCGCCGCAGCCACCGGCTTCCCGGGGGAAGTCGGTGGCTGCGATGGTGTGTTGGGGCTACGGTCCGCTGCCGCCCGGCGAGGTGCCGGGGCCGCGGCGGGCCGGCCGGTCAGGCGCGGTCGGCCCGGCCGGTCAGGCGCGGTCGGCCCGGCCGGTCAGGCGCGGTCGGCGGAGCCGTCCCCGTCGCCGGCGGCGACGTCCTTCTCGGCGCCCTTGGCGGCAGCCTTGCCGCCGGCGGCGTCCTTGCCGCCCCAGCCGGTGTAGTCCTCGCCGTACGCGCCCTTGGCCGGGCGGCGGCGGCGCAGCGGCGGCTCGACGCCGTCGGCCAGCCGCCGGGCGGTGAGCAGGAAGCCGGTGTGGCCGATCATGCGGTGATCGGGGCGGACGGCCAGGCCCTCGACGTGCCAGTTGCGGATCATCGATTCCCAGGCGGCCGGCTCGTTGAACGTGCCGAACTCGCGGATCGCCTCGACGGTGCGGGCGAGCTGGGTGGTCGTGGCGACGTACGCGCACAGGATGCCGCCGGGGACCAGCGCCTTGGAGACGACCTCCAGGCACTCCCAGGGCGCCAGCATGTCGAGGATGACGCGGTCGACGTCGGTGTCCGAGAGATTGTCCTGGAGGTCACCGACCGTGAGCTGCCAGGCGGGGTGCGGACCGCCGAAGTAGCGCTCGACGTTCGCCTTGGCGATCTCGGCGAAGTCGGGCCGCCGCTCGTAGGAGTGCAGCATGCCCTGGTCGCCGATGGCCCGCAGCAGGAAGCTGCTGAGCGAGCCGGACCCGACGCCCGCCTCGACGACGCGCGCGCCGGGGAAGATGTCGGCGAAGGCCAGGATCTGCCCCGCGTCCTTGGGGTAGACCACGGCGGCGCCGCGGGGCATGGACAGGACGTAGTCGGGGAGCAGCGGGCGCAGCGCGAGGTAGGCGACGTTCCCGGTGGTACGGACAACACTGCCCTCGGGAGCGCCGATCAGCTCGTCGTGCGGGAAGGAACCCTTGTGGGTGTGGAAGTTCTTCCCGGCCTCGAGCGTGAACGTGTAGTGGCGTCCCTTGGGGTCGGTGAGCTGGACCTGGTCCCCGACCTTGAAGGGCCCGCGACGGCGGGCGGCACCGGTCGGTTCGGACATGTGACCAGCCTACCCGCTTATTTCGGGGGCTCTGTTCAGCCGTTCAGCCGCGGGCGCCCGGAGCCGCCGCCCAGACCTCAGGAGGGGGTGCGGGCCATGGCGGCGACGAAGGCGCGCTCGACGTCAGCGGTGGAGAGCACGCCGTAGATCTCCCCGGTCTCCTCGATCACCAGGTACTCGGTGGCCGGGGTGGCCCGCAGGGTGTCCAGCAGCTCCTCGCCGGTCAGCTCGGCGGAGACCTTCATGCCGTCGCTGAGGTCCTGGGCCAGGCCGCCGACCGCGACCCAGGGCCGCCGGTGCTCGGGGACCCCGACGATCGCCGCCTCGCGGACCACGGCGGTGGGCAGGCCGTTGCCGTCCACCACGACCAGGGCGCGGGCACCGGCCTCGTTCGCCCGGCGCAGCGCCTCCGACAGCGGGGTGTCGGAGGCGACCGGGACGGCCCGCCGGGTGAGCGTACGGGCGCTCAGCTCCGGCAGGCGCTCGCGCAGCCGGGCCATGCGCAGGCTGTTCCCGGCACCGGTCCAGATGATGGCGGCCAGGATGGCGGCGAGCAGCGCGTCGGTGAGCGATTCGAAGCTGCCGAAGCCCTCGGCGTCCTCGTTGAGCCCGCCCGCCTGGCTGAGCAGCGGCAGGCCGATCAGGACCGCGACGGCGAGCGCCCGGCCGACCCAGGCGGCGGCGATGGTGCCGGTCATCGGCTTGCCGCTGATCTTCCAGACGACGGCGCGGAGCATCCGGCCGCCGTCCAGCGGAAGGCCCGGGAGCAGGTTGAAGGCGGCCACGATGAGATTGGAGATCATCAGCCCGGCCAGCAGCACCCCGGGCACCGTGCCTGGCTCGACGAACTGCATGCCGAGGTAGAACAGCCCGGAGAGCACCAGGGAGAGCAGCGGCCCGACGAAGGCGAGGACGAACTCGCGGCCCGGCGTCTCGCTCTCCTTCTCGATCTCCGAGACCCCGCCGAAGAACTGCAGCTGGATCCGGCGGACCGGCAGCTTGTAGCGGAGCGCGGCGACGGTGTGGGCCAGCTCGTGGATGAGCACCGAGGCGTAGAAGGCGACCGCGAAGAACAGCGAGACGAGGTAGCGGGCGGCGCCCAGCTCGGGCAGCACCCGGTCCAGCTGGTCCCCGAAGACCCAGGTGATCAGTGCGGCGACGATGAACCAGCTGGGCGCGACGTACACCGGGACGCCGAACGGCCGGCCCATCAGAAAGCCACCACCCGTCTCACGGGGGCGTCGTGGCCTGTCTCCCTGGGGCCCGGTCGCGCGGTCGGCTCCCCCGCTGCCGGACTGCCGGCGCCCGCTGTTGTCCACGGTGTCCCCTCGTCGGATTCGTCCCTCGCACCCCTTTGGTACGGTCCCACGATCATGCAGTGCGAGGAGCTCTGCCGTCGATGGTATGCGCCGGCCGCTCCCCGACCCCACTGGCCCGGCTCTCCTCGCCGCCGGTGCGGGGCGGTGCGCGGCCGGTGGCGGTCGGTCCGGGGCCTCACTGTCAGTGGCAGGCCGTATGGTCTTCGCCATGGGAATCGTCACCGGGGAGGCCGCAGACCCCTCCTCCTCGTCCGGAGAGATGACCGGCGAAACGACCGCGGCAGCGACCGAGACGACCGGAGCGGCCGGGGCTGTCGGAGGGCCGGCCGGGGCCGCCGCTTCGGACCGGGGCCGGCCGTCCTCGCTGTCTCCGTCGCGCGCCGCCGACTTCATGCAGTGCCCGTTGCTGTACCGCTTCCGGGTGATCGACCGGCTTCCGGAGAAGCCGAGTGCCGCGGCGACCCGCGGCACGGTGGTGCACGCGGTGCTGGAGCGGCTCTTCGACGATCCGGCGGCCGAGCGCACCGTGCCCCGGGCCCGCGCGCTGGTGCCGGGCGAGTGGCAGCGGCTGCTGGCGGCGCGGCCGGAGCTGGCCGAGCTGTTCGCCCGGGAGGACGGCAGCGAGGACCCGGATCGCCTGGCGCAGTGGCTCGGGGACGCGGAGCGGCTGGTCGAGCGGTGGTTCACGCTGGAGGACCCGACGCGGCTGGAGCCCGCGGAACGCGAGCTGTTCGTGGAGACGGCGCTGGAGTCCGGGCTGACGCTGCGCGGCTACATCGACCGGGTGGACGTCGCCCCGACCGGCGAGGTGCGGATCGTCGACTACAAGACCGGGAAGGCGCCCGCCCCGCAGTACGCCTCGGGCGCGCTGTTCCAGATGAAGTTCTACGCCCTGGTGCTGTGGCGGCTGCGGGGTACCGTGCCGCGCCGCCTCCAGCTGGTCTATCTGGGCAGTGGCGATGTGCTGACCTACGACCCGGAGGAGTCGGATCTGCTCGGGGTGGAGCGCAAGCTGCACGCCCTGTGGGAAGCGATCCGGCTGGCGACCGAGACGGGTGACTGGCGGCCGCGCCAGTCCAAGCTGTGCGGCTGGTGCGACCACCAGGCGCACTGTCCGGAATTCGGCGGCACTCCCCCGCCGTACCCCTTGCGGATCACCGTCCCGGCGCAGCCCGACGCATAAGGCCAGGGCAGAATGAGACAGGTCTAGCGAAGGAGACCTCCGTGGCTATCCGTGTCCTGCTCGTCGATGACCAACCGCTGCTGCGCACCGGTTTCCGCATGATCCTCGAGGCCGAGCAGGACCTCGCGGTCGTCGGTGAGGCCGGGGACGGTCTGCAGGCCCTGGACCAGGTCCGGGCGCTGCAGCCCGACGTGGTGCTGATGGACATCCGGATGCCGCGGATGGACGGCGTGGAGGCGACCCGGCAGATCACCGGGCCGGGCCGGGACGGCCCCGCCAAGGTGCTGGTGCTGACCACCTTCGATCTGGACGAGTACGTGGTGGAGGCGCTGCGCGCGGGGGCCAGCGGCTTCCTGCTCAAGGACGCGCCCGCCCATGAGCTGGTGCAGGCGATCCGGGTGGTGGCGGCCGGCGAGGCGATGCTGGCGCCCAGCATCACCCGGCGGCTGCTCGACAAGTACGCGGGGCATCTGCCGTCCGGCGAGGAGCCGGTTCCGGACACGCTGCACACGCTCACCGACCGTGAGGTCGAGGTGCTCAAGCTCGTCGCCCGCGGCCTGTCGAACGCGGAGATCGCGGCGGACCTGTTCGTCAGCGAGACGACGGTGAAGACCCATGTGGGCCATGTGCTGACCAAGCTCGGGCTGCGCGACCGGGTGCAGGCCGCGGTGTACGCGTACGAGAGCGGGCTGGTCCGGCCCGGCGCGCAGTAGCGCGGGCCGCACCCGAGCGAGCACCGACGCCCCGGCGCCTTCAGGCGCCGGGGCGTCGCGGTCATCAGGGGCTGGTCACCAGGGGCTGACCGGCCCGGTCGGGACGGTCTCCGCCGGGACTGTCTCCCTCGGGACCGCCCGGACCGTCCGGACCGTCAGGACTTCTTGATCTCCCAGAATCGGAAGACGGTGGACGCGTCCAGGGTCCACTGGAGTCCGGAGATGTTGGAGCGGGCCACCGCGTACTGCTTGCCCTGCCACAGCGGCAGCACCGGCAGCTCCTGGGCGACGATGTCCTGGATGCGCTGGAAGTCCGGAACGGTGGCCTGCCGGCTGGGCTGCGCGGCGGTGGCCGGAATGAGCTGTCCGGTGATGATCTTCGAGGTGTAGTGGTTGGCGAGGACGTTGCCCTCGCCGAAGAACGGCGAGACGAAGTTGTCGGCGTCCGGGTAATCCGGCACCCAGCCCTTCACATAGACGCCGTACTCCCCGGCCTCGATGCCCTTCTCGTACGTCTCCAGGTCCACGCTGCGCACCTTGGCGTCGAACAGCTTGCTGGCGTTGAGCTGGGCGGCGATCTTGCGCAGTCCGGGGATGGTGCCCGGCCCGTAGCGGCTCGGCGTGCCCCACAGGGTCAGCTTGACCTTGCCGGTCACCCCGGCCGAGCGCAGCGATGCCTGGGCCCGGTCGCGGCGGGGCTGGTCGCCGTAGGCGTCGTAGAAGGCCGTGTTGTGGCCGGTGATGCCCGCCGGGACGATCGAGTAGAGGGGTTCCGCGGTGCGCTTGTAGACGTCGCGGACCAGGGCGCCGCGGTCGATGAGCTGGGCGATGGCCTTGCGCACGCCCAGCTTGCCGACGACCGGGTCGTCCACGTTGAACACCAGGTGCTGGATTTCCGCGCTGGTGCCCTTGACGACCTTGATCTCGCCGTCGCTGTCCAGCGAGGTCGCCTCCAGGTCGGCGGTGTCCTGCATGGTCAGACCACGGTAGGCGACGTCGATGTCACCGTTCTTCACGGCGGCCTTCAGGTCGCTCTGCCGGCCGTGGAAGAACTTCAGCTCGACGCCCGGGTTCTGGGCCTCGGCGTCACCCTGGTACTCCGGGTTCACCGAGAACTCGGCGCTCTCCTCGTCCAGCGAGTCCAGCGTGTAGACGCCGGAGCCGACGGCCTTGTGGTCGGTGCGCAGCCGGTCGGCGGGGTACTCGCGGTGGTCGACGATGGAGCCCGCGCCCGAGGCGATCTTCTGCGGGAAGGTGGCGTCGGCGGCCTTGAGGTGGAAGACGACCGTGCGGGCGTCAGGGGTGCTGACCTTGTCGATGGACGACAGCAGCACCGCCGGGCCGTTCTCGTCGTTGATCCGCAGGGTGCGGTCGAAGGAGAACTTGACGTCCTTGGAGGTCAGCGGGTTGCCGTTGCTGAACTTCAGACCCGCCCGCAGCTTGCAGCGGTAGACCTTGCTCTGGTTGTCCTCGAACCGGCACTTCTGCGCGGCCTCCGGCCGCGGGGCGGTGCCGCCCTTGGGGAAGCTGAGCAGGGACTGGAAGACGTTGTTGAACAGCAGCCAGGAGCCGGGATCGTAACCGGCGGCAGGGTCGGTGGACAGGACGTTGTCCGACATCCCCATGACGACCTTGTCGCCTCCGCCGCCCCCGTCCGCCTGCTCGGTCCCGCAGCCGGCCAGCGTGGCGGCCATCAAGCCGGCGCCCAGCGGGACGGCCAGCCATCGGTCACGCAGTTTCACGTACTCGTTCCTCACAGTTCCGTGTGCTGAAAAATTCGCCCCCCGTTGGGAAAGGTCAGTCCGTGACGCCCCGCCCGAGCTCCCAGAGCTGAAGCATCGCCGAGGAGTCGAGAGCGTACTCGGTGCCGGTGATGTCGTCCCGGGACACGACGTACTGCTTCTGCTGCCACAGCGGCAGCAGGGAGACATCGGCGGCGACGAGGTCCTGGATCCGGTGGAAGTCCCGCACCGCGAGCGAGCGCTGGGCCTTCTGCCGGGTGCTGGGGAGAAGCTCGTTCTCGATCGTGCCGTTGCGGTAGGGCGAGTGGAGGAAGTTGTTCTCGCCGAAGAAGGGCGCGATGTAGTTGTCCGGGTCCGGGAAGTCGGGGAACCAGCCCATGCCGTAGACGGCGTACTCGCCGTCGGCGGTGGCGGACCGGAATTCGGTCCACTTGACGCCCTTGATCTTCACCGAGAACAGCCCGCTGGCGTTCAGCTGCTTGCGCAGGGCCGCGAACTCCTCGGCGGTCTCCGGCCCGTAGTGGTCGGTGGAGTAGGTGAGCGTCAGCTTCACCGGGGTCTGGATGCCGGCGCGGCTGAGCACCCGCCGGGCAGCGTCGGTGGAGGGCTCGCCGTAGGCGTTGTGGAAGGAGTTGGTGTGCCCGGTGATCCCGGTGGGGACCACGGAGTACAGCGCGTCACCGGTGCGCTTGTAGATGTCGCGGACCAGCGCCTGGCGGTCCACCACGTGGGCCATGGCCTGGCGCACGGCCTTCTCCCGCACCACCGGGGCGTCGGTGTTGAAGGCGAGGTAGCGGATGGCCTGGCCGGAGGACTCGGTGACCCGGACGCCGTCGACCTTGCCCGATTCCAGCTTCGCGATCTGGTCGGGGGTGAAGGTCCGGTTGGCGACGTCGACGTCGCCGTCGGCCAGGCCCTTCTCCAGCTCGGTGGAGGTGTCGAAGAAGCGGACCTCGAGCTTGTCGGCCTTCGGCTCCAGCTCGCCCCGGTAGTTGTCGTTCCTGGTCAGGACGGCCTTGACGACCCGGTTGTCCTCTTCCTCGGTCTCCACGGTGTACGGGCCGGAACCGGCTATCTCGAAGCCCTTGTGGAGTGAGCTCTTCTCGTACACCTCGCTGTCGACGATGGCGGCGGCCGGCGTCGTGAGCTTGGAGGGGAAGGTGGCGTCCGGCGCGGAGAGGTGGATGACGATCTCGCGGGCGCTGGGGGTCTCCACCTTGTCGATGCTGGACAGCAGGGAGGCCGGGCCGTTCTCGTACTTGACGGCGCCGATCCGCTCCAGGGAGAACTTCACGTCCGCGGAGGTCAGCTCGTGGCCGTTGGCGAATTTCAGGCCGGAGCGCAGGGTGCAGCGGTACTGCTCGCTCTGCTTGTCCTGGAAGCCGCACCGCTCGGCGGCGTCCGGCACCGGCTCACTGCCGGAGCGGGGCAGCCGCATCAGGGTCTGGAAGGCGTTGTGCATCATGCTCCAGGACGCCACGTCGTACGCCTGGGCGGGGTCCAGCGGAGCGGGCGCGTCCTGCGTGGCCTCGATCCGATCGGTGCTCCCGACCACGATGGTGCCGCCGCCGGACCCTGAGCCGTCCGAACTCCCGCAGGCGGTGAGTGCGGAGGCCAGCAGGCCCGCTATGGCCGGCAGCACCAACGTCTTGGGCTTCATGGTCGGGAATCTCCCTGCGGTCGTTCAACGTGCTCGCGACGAGATTAGTCGGCGGTGCCAGCCATGCTGGAACACAACGGAGTTGAGCCGATATCACGCCCCGATAACGACCAAGCGGTAACCGATATGCGGACACTGGATCGTTTCATGTCTAGGCCGCATTAATCGGGACACAAAGGGGGGTGCGCATACCGCCGAACAGCGGGCGCAGCACAATGGCACGATCATGTCGACGCCGGGGCCAGTGAGAAACATCACTTGATCGACATCTGGGTGATCACTGAAATGCACCCGCTGTATTCAATTCGCCGTCGGGCGCGCTCGGGGCGGCCCGCTCAGTTCAATCCGGAGACCAGTCCGCGGAGAAATGGCAGATCGACTTCTTCGAGCGAGCCGACGACCGTGCGGCCGGTGGCGGGCTCGATGGGCACCACCGACGGCACCGCGACCACCGGGCAGCCGGCGGCCTCCGCGGCCGCCACGCCCGTCGCGGTGTCCTCGATGACCACGCACCGCGCGGGGTCGGCCCCCAGCCCGGTCGCCGCGAGCAGGTACGGATCGGGGTGCGGCTTGGTCCGCTCCAGCTCGTCACCGGCCACGGTCAGGTGGAAGTGCTCGGGGCCGATCGAGTGCAGGATCCGGTCGATGACCCGCCGGTGGGACGCGGAGACCAGCGCGGTCGGCACCCCGTGCGCGGCGAGCTCGGTGAGCAGCCGCCGGGCGCCGGGCAGCAGCGGCACGTCCCTGCCGATCAGCTCGGTGAAGCGGCTGTTCAGCTCGAGGGTGAGCTCGGCGAGGGCGATGTCGGCGCCGGTGACCTCGATGAGGTAGGAGGCGCTGCGGGTCATCGGCCCGCCGACGACCACGGCCCGGTGCTTCTCGTCCAGGACGAATCCGAGCTCGGCGAAGATGGCGACCTCCGCCTGCCACCAGATGCCCTCGGTGTCCACCAGGGTGCCGTCCATGTCCAGCAGCACGGCTTGCAGGGCGGAGCCCTCTGCCGGCCGGGTGGCGACGGCGGGGATGCTGCTGGTCATCGAGGACCTCCGTAAGGGACACGGAGGCCGGCCACCCCCTGGGTTCCTGGGCGACCGGCCTCTACCGGGTCGACAAGTCTACGTCGGGTATGCCCGGAGCGCCCGGAAGTTTTCCGGCGGCCCCGGGCGCTCCCGCGCCCGGCCTCGATCGGCCGGCGCGACCTGTGTGACTTGGGCGACCAGCGCGGCTAGCGCGCGTTGAAGTACTTCGCCTCGGGGTGGTGGATGACGATCGCGTCGGTGGACTGCTCCGGGTGGAGCTGGAACTCCTCCGACAGCTGCACCCCGATCCGCTCCGGCTGGAGCAGGTCGGCGATCTTCGCCCGGTCCTCCAGGTCGGGGCAGGCGCCGTAGCCCAGGGAGAAGCGGGCACCGCGGTACTTGAGGTCGAACATGTCCGTGACGTCCGCCGGGTCCTCGCCCGCGAAGCCCAGCTCCGCGCGGACCCGCGCGTGCCAGTACTCGGCGAGGGCCTCGGCGAGCTGGACGGACAGGCCGTGCAGCTCCAGGTAGTCCCGGTAGGAGTCGGCGGCGAACAGCTCGGCGGTGGCCTCGCCGATCCGGGAGCCGACGGTCACCACCTGGAGGCCGACCACATCGGTCTCGCCGGACTCCTCCGGACGGAAGAAATCGGCCAGGCACAGCCGGCGACCGCGCCGCTGGCGCGGGAAGGTGAAACGGGTCCGCTCGCTGCCGTCCTCGCCCAGCAGCACCAGGTCGTCGCCCTTGGAGACGCACCGGAAGTAGCCGTAGACGACCGCCGCCTCCAGCAGGTTCTCGGTGTGCAGCTTGTCCAGCCAGCCGCGCAGCCGCGGCCGCCCCTCGCTCTCCACCAGCTCCTCGTAGCTGGGGCCGTCGCCGGTGCGGGCCTGCTTCAGGCCCCACTGGCCCTTGAACAGCGCGCCCTCGTCCAGCCACGAGGCGTAGTCGGCCAGCTGGATCCCCTTGACGACCCGGGTGCCCCAGAACGGCGGGGTGGGCACCGGGTTGTCGGTGGCCACGTCGGAGCGGATCTGCCCGAGCTCCGGCTCCGGCTCGACGACCTCGACCGCCGCCCGCCTGGCGACCCGGCGCTGCTTGAGCTCGGGCAGGGTGGCGCCGGGCACGCCGCGCTTGACGGCGATCAGGGCGTCCATCAGCCGGAGCCCCTCGAAGGCGTCCCGGGCGTAGCGGACCTCGCCCTCGTAGATCTCGTGCAGGTCCTGCTCGACGTAGGCGCGGGTGAGGGCGGCGCCGCCGAGGATGACCGGGTACTCGGCGGCCAGCTTGCGCTGGTTCAGCTCCTCGAGGTTCTCCTTCATGATCACCGTGGACTTCACCAGCAGGCCGGACATGCCGATGACGTCGGCCTTGTGCTCCTCGGCGGCCTCCAGGATCGCCGAGACCGGCTGCTTGATGCCGAGGTTCACGACGTTGTAGCCGTTGTTGGAGAGGATGATGTCGACCAGGTTCTTGCCGATGTCGTGCACGTCGCCGCGGACCGTGGCGAGCACGATGGTGCCCTTGCCTTCCGCGTCCGACTTCTCCATGTGCGGCTCCAGGTGGGCGACCGCGGTCTTCATGACCTCGGCGGACTGGAGCACGAACGGCAGCTGCATCTGGCCGGATCCGAAGAGCTCGCCGACGACCTTCATGCCGTCCAGCAGCGTCTCGTTGACGATGTCCAGGGCGGGGCGGGTCTGCAGCGCCTCGTCGAGGTCGGCCTCCAGGCCGTTGCGCTCGCCGTCGATGATGCGCCGCTTGAGCCGCTCCTCCAGCGGCAGCGCGGCCAGCTCCTCCGCCTTGCCGGCCTTGAGCGACTTGGCGGTGGCGCCCTCGAACAGCTGCATGAGCTTCTGGAGCGGGTCGTAGCCTTCGGCGCGGCGGTCGTAGATCAGGTCCAGGGCGGTGTTGACCTGCTCCTCGTCGAAGCGGGCGATCGGCAGGATCTTCGAGGCGTGCACGATCGCGGAGTCCAGGCCGGCCTTGACGCACTCGTCCAGGAAGACCGAGTTGAGCAGGATGCGGGCCGCCGGGTTGAGGCCGAAGGAGATGTTGGACAGGCCCAGGGTGGTCTGCACGTCCGGGTGGCGCCGCTTCAGCTCGCGGATCGCCTCGATCGTGGCGATGCCGTCCTTGCGGGACTCCTCCTGGCCGGTGCAGATGGTGAAGGTCAGGGTGTCGACGAGGATGTCCTCCTCGCGGATGCCCCAGTTGCCGGTCAGGTCCGCGATCAGCCGTTCGGCGATCTCGACCTTCTTCTCCGGCGTACGGGCCTGGCCCTCCTCGTCGATGGTGAGCGCGATCAGCGCGGCGCCGTGCTCCTGCGCCAGACCGGTGACCTTGGCGAAGCGCGACTCGGGGCCGTCGCCGTCCTCGTAGTTGACCGAGTTGATGACCGCGCGGCCGCCGAGCTTCTCCAGGCCGGCCCGGATGACCTCGACCTCGGTGGAGTCGAGCACGATCGGCAGGGTGGAGGCGGTGGCGAAGCGGCCGGCCAGCTCCTCCATGTCGGCGACGCCGTCCCGGCCGACGTAGTCCACGCACAGGTCGAGCATGTGCGCGCCCTCGCGGATCTGGTCGCGGGCCATCTCCACGCAGTCGTCCCAGCGGGCGTCGAGCATGGCCTCACGGAACTTCTTCGAGCCGTTGGCGTTGGTGCGCTCGCCGATGGCCAGGTAGGAGGTGTCCTGGCGGAAGGGCACCGTCTGGTACAGCGAGGCGGCGCCGGGCTCGGGCCGCGGGTCACGGGTGGTCGGGGTCAGGTCGCGGACCCGCTCCACGACCTGGCGCAGGTGCTCGGGCGTGGTGCCGCAGCAGCCGCCGACCAGCGAGAGGCCGTATTCGCTGACGAAGGTCTCCTGGGCGTCGGCCAGCTCCGCGGCGGACAGCGGGTAGTGCGCGCCGTCCTTGCCGAGGACGGGCAGGCCGGCGTTGGGCATGCAGGACAGCGGGATCCGGGCGTTCCGCGCCAGATAGCGCAGGTGCTCGCTCATCTCGGCCGGGCCGGTGGCACAGTTCAAGCCGATCATGTCGATGCCGAGCGGCTCCAGCGCGGTGAGCGCGGCGCCGATCTCGGAGCCCAGCAGCATGGTGCCGGTGGTCTCCACCGTCACCGAGCAGATCAGCGGCAGGTCCAGCCCGACGGCCTCCATCGCGCGGCGGGCGCCGAGGATCGCGGCCTTGGTCTGGAGCAGGTCCTGGGTGGTCTCCACCAGCAGGGCGTCCGCGCCGCCCGCGATCATGCCCTCGGCGTTCGCCTGGTAGGCGTCGCGCAGCGTGGTGTACGGCGCGTGGCCGAGGGTGGGCAGCTTGGTGCCCGGGCCCATCGAGCCCAGCACCCAGCGCTGCTGCCCGGTGGCGGCGGTGAACTCGTCGGCGACCTCGCGGGCGACCCGGGCACCGGCCTCGGAGAGCTCATGGACGCGTTCGGGGATGTCGTACTCCCCCAGCGCGGCGTGGTTGGCGCCGAAGGTGTTGGTCTCCACGCAGTCCACGCCGACCGCGAAGTACTCCTCGTGGACGGAGCGGACGATGTCCGGCCGGGTGATGTTGAGGATCTCGTTGCAGCCTTCGAGCTGCTGGAAGTCGTCCAGGGAGGGGTCCTGCGCCTGGAGCATGGTGCCCATCGCACCGTCGGCCACCACCACCCGGGTGGCGAGTGCCTCGCGCAATGCGTCGATACGGCTGCGGGCGGTGGACGATGGCGTATACGAGGCCATGGACATGCTCCCTGGAGTGCGACGGCTGTCGGCTTTGCGGCTTCCCGGAGGAAGGCGCACCAGGCCAGCCTAGCCCCCGGGCCACGCGCTGGTCTTGGCCGTTCCACCAAGCGGGACGGACCCCTGTGGTGGGCGGAGTGGCTTCAAGTGATCCTTTAGCCCCTTCTCCCGGTATCCCAAGGTCGGCATCGACCGATAGTGTTCAGCATTGTCGAACCGCACTTGGGGAGGTATCGCGATGGCCCGGACCATCCAGTCGCTGGAGCGAGCGGCCGCCGTGCTGCGTCTGCTCGCCGGTGGCGAGCGGCGTCTCGGCCTGTCCGACATCGCATCCTCGCTGGGGCTCGCCAAGGGCACCGCGCACGGCATTCTGCGCACCCTCCAGCAGGAGGGCTTCGTCGAGCAGGAGGCCGCCTCCGGCCGCTACCAGCTGGGCGCGGAGCTGCTGCGCCTGGGCAACAGCTACCTGGACGTGCACGAGCTGCGCGCCCGCGCCCTGGTCTGGGCGGACGACCTGGCCCGGTCCAGCGGGGAGAGCGTCTATCTCGGCGTCCTCCACCAGCAGGGCGTACTCGTCATCCACCACGTCTTCCGGCCGGACGACAGCCGCCAGGTGCTGGAGGTGGGGGCCATGCAGCCGCTGCACAGCACCGCGCTGGGCAAGGTGCTCTCGGCTTTCGACCCGGTGGCGCACAGCGAGGCGGCCGAGGGCGAGCGCAAGCCGTTCACGCCGCGCACGGTGACCGGGCTCGCGGAGTTCGAGGGCGTACTGGACCTCACCCGGGCGCGCGGCTGGGCCGCGGACGTGGAGGAGACCTGGGAGGGCGTGGCCTCGGTGGCCGCCCCCATTCACGACCGGCGCCGGATGCCGGTGGGCGCGGTGGGCATCACCGGCGCGGTGGAGCGGGTCTGCCCGGCCGGCGAACTGCGGTCGGACCTGGTCGCGGCGGTCCGCGACTGCGCGCGTGCGGTCTCCCGCGACCTGGGCGCCGGCCGCTTCTGACGCCTGCGCTCGCGGGCCCTCTTCCTGGGCCGCCCGGCGGCGCGCGGAAGCCTTCTCCGCCCACCCTTCACCCGGATCATCACGGTTGGGTTACCAGCCGGTTTTCCGCTCTCGGGAACCCTTGACGGGTTCTTCACGGTGCAGAAAACTGCCGTTCATCGGTCGGCATTGTCGAACACCTGACGACAATATTCGCTATGGTGGACTCGCCGCGGGCCGACCAACGCCCTCACCGAGAGGGCGCGGACCACCGGAGGGACCCGGGGTTCGCCTTCCCCTGGACGAAGGACAAAGGAGTCGCGGGTGTCCAGCTCCGACATCTTCATCGGCGAGACCATCGGTACCGCCGTTCTCATCCTGCTCGGCGGTGGCGTGTGCGCCGCCGTCACGCTCAAGAGCTCCAAGGCGCGTAACGCGGGTTGGCTCGCCATCACCTTCGGGTGGGGCTTCGCCGTCCTCACCGCCGCGTACATATCGGCCCCCCTCTCCGGCGCCCACCTCAACCCTGCCGTCACTCTCGGCCTCGCGATAGAGGGCGGCACCGAGTGGAGCGACGTTCCGACCTACATCGCCTCCCAGATGCTCGGCGCGATCATCGGCGCGGGCCTGGTCTGGGTGACGTATCTCGGCCAGTTCGGCGCCCACCTCACCGATCCCGAGATCGTGGGTGAGCAGACCGGCCACGAAGGCATGGTCGACAAGGCCGCGGCCCCGGCCGCCGGCCCGGTGCTCGGCATATTCTCGACCGGCCCGGAGATCCGGCACACCGTCCAGAACCTGGCCACCGAGATCATCGCCACCGCCGTGCTGGTGCTCGCGATCCTCACCCAGGGTCTGAACGGCAACGGCGACGGCCTGGGCGTGATCGGCGTCCTGGTCACCTCCTTCGTCGTCGTCGGCATCGGTCTGTCGCTCGGCGGCCCGACCGGCTACGCCATCAACCCGGCCCGTGACCTGGGCCCGCGCATCACCCACGCCCTCCTGCCGCTGCCCAACAAGGGCGGCTCGGACTGGGGCTACGCCTGGATTCCCGTTGTCGGCCCGCTCGCGGGTGCCGCCCTCGCCGGCGGCCTCTACGAACTCGCCTTCGCCTGAGCCTGAAGCCCCTCCCTTTCCCCAGACTTCGCAGGAGAGCAGCAGACCATGACCGAAACCCACACCACCGGCAGCCACGGCCACGGCCCGTTCATCGCCGCGATCGACCAGGGCACCACCTCCAGCCGCTGCATCGTCTTCGACCGCGACGGCCGCATCGTCTCCGTCGACCAGAAGGAGCACGAGCAGATCTTCCCCAAGCCGGGCTGGGTGGAGCACAACGCCACCGAGATCTGGCAGAACGTCCAGGAGGTCGTCGCCGGGGCGATCAGCAAGGCCGGGATCACCGCCGCCGACGTCAAGGCGATCGGCATCACCAACCAGCGCGAGACCACCCTGCTGTGGGACAAGAACACCGGTGAGCCGGTGCACAACGCCCTGGTCTGGCAGGACACCCGCACCGACGGGCTCTGCAAGGAGCTGGGCCGCAACGTCGGCCAGGACCGCTTCCGCCGCGAGACCGGCCTGCCGCTGGCCTCGTACTTCTCCGGCCCGAAGGTCCGCTGGCTGCTGGACAACGTGGAGGGCCTGCGGGAGCGCGCGGAGGCCGGCGAGATCCTCTTCGGCACCATGGACTCCTGGGTCATCTGGAACCTGACCGGCGGTGTCGACGGCGGCCACCACGTCACCGACGTCACCAACGCCTCCCGCACCATGCTGATGAACCTGCACACCATGGAGTGGGACGACAAGATCCTCCAGTCCATGGAGATCCCGGCCACGGTGCTGCCGGAGATCCGCTCCTCCGCCGAGGTGTACGGACACGTCAAGGGCGGTGTGCTGGACGGCGTCCCGGTCGCCTCCGCGCTCGGTGACCAGCAGGCGGCGCTGTTCGGCCAGACCTGTTTCGCCGAGGGTGAGGCCAAGTCCACCTACGGCACCGGCACCTTCATGCTGATGAACACCGGCGAGAAGATCATCAACTCCTACAGCGGGCTGCTGACCACGGTCGGCTACCGGATCGGCGACCAGAAGCCGGTCTACGCCCTGGAGGGTTCGATCGCCGTCACCGGTTCGCTGGTGCAGTGGATGCGCGACCAGATGGGCCTGATCAACTCCGCGGCCGAGATCGAGACGCTCGCCAGCTCCGTGGAGGACAACGGCGGCGCCTACTTCGTGCCGGCCTTCTCCGGCCTGTTCGCCCCGTACTGGCGCTCCGACGCCCGCGGTGTCATCGCCGGTCTGACCCGGTACGTCACCAAGGCGCACATCGCCCGCGCCGTGCTCGAGGCCACCGCCTGGCAGACCCGCGAGATCACCGACGCCATGACCAAGGACTCCGGCGTCGAGCTGACCGCGCTGAAGGTCGACGGCGGAATGACCTCCAACAACCTGCTGATGCAGACCCTCTCGGACTTCCTGGACGCGCCGGTGGTGCGCCCGATGGTCGCCGAGACCACCTGCCTCGGCGCCGCCTACGCCGCCGGTCTCGCCGTCGGCTTCTGGCCGGACACCGACGCGCTGCGCGCCAACTGGCGCCGTGCCGCCGAGTGGACCCCCCGTATGGACGCGGACGTTCGCGACCGCGAGTACAAGAACTGGCTCAAGGCCGTGGAGCGGACCATGGGCTGGATCGAAGACGAGGAGTAATCACATGACCACCCTGCAGAGCGCCCCGGCCCTCGGGGCGCACCCGGCTGCCGGTTCGAACCCGAGCCGCGCCGAGACCCGGGACCAGCTGTCCAAGGCTTCATACGACCTCCTGGTGATCGGCGGCGGCATTCTGGGCATCACCACTGCCTGGCACGCCGCGCAGTCCGGACTGCGGGTGGCCATGGTGGACGCCGGCGACTTCGCCGGCGCCACCTCCTCCGCTTCCTCCAAGCTGCTCCACGGCGGCCTGCGTTACCTCCAGACCGGCGCGGTCAAGCTGGTCGCGGAGAACCACTTCGAGCGGCGCGCGGTCTCCCGCAGCGTCGCCCCGCACCTGGCCAACCCGCTCACCTTCTACCTGCCGGTGTACAAGGGCGGACCGCACGGCGCGGCCAAGCTCGGCGCGGGCGTCTTCGCCTACTCCGCGCTCTCCGCCTTCCGGGACGGCGTCGGCCATGTCATAGGCGCCGAGAAGGCCGCCCGGGACGTGCCGGAGCTGCGCACCGAGAACCTCAAGGCGGTCGCGGTCTACGGCGACGGCCAGATGAACGACAGCCGGATGGCCCTGATGACGGTGCGGGCGGCGGCGGAGGCGGGCGCGACCGTCCTCAACCACGCCGAGGTCACCGGGCTCCGCTTCACCGGCGGCCGGGTCACCGGCGCCGAGCTCAAGGACCGCACCGACGGCACCGAGTTCGGGGTCAACGCCCGCCTGGTGCTCAACGCCACCGGCCCGTGGGTGGACCACCTGCGCCGGATGGAGGACCCGAACGCGGCTCCCTCCATCCGCCTCTCCAAGGGCGCGCACCTGGTGCTCAAGCGCACCTCGCCCTGGAAGGCCGCGCTGGCGACCCCGATCGACAAGTACCGCATCACCTTCGCCCTCCCCTGGGAGGACATGCTGCTGCTGGGCACCACGGACGAGGAGTTCGAGGGCGATCCGGCCGATGTCGCGGTCAACGACAAGGACGTCACCCAGATCCTGGACGAGGCCGCCTTCTCCATCCGCGACCAGCAGCTCTCCCGCGATCTGATCACCTACTCCTTCGCGGGCCTGCGGGTGCTGCCCGGCGGCCCCGGCGACACCGCCAAGGCCAAGCGCGAGACGGTGGTCACCGAGGGCAAGGGCGGCATGCTGTCCATCGCGGGCGGCAAGTGGACGACCTTCCGCCACATCGGCCGCACGGTGATGAACAAGCTCGCCCAGCTGCCGGGCCACCCGCTCGCCGACGACATGGCGCCGATCTCGCAGCTGCCCAAGCACGTGCCGCTGCCGGGCCTGGCGAACCCCCACGCGGTCGAGCACCGGCTGCTGGTGGACGGCGGCACCCCCGGCCCGCGGATGTCCGGCGACACCGCCCGCCACCTGGCCACGCACTACGGCTCGCTCTCCTTCGACATCGCCCGGCTGGCCAACGAGGACCCGGCGCTCGCCGAGCGCATCCACCCCGACGCCCCGGAGATCTGGGCGCAGGTCGTCTACGCCCGGGACCTGGAGTGGGCGGAGACCGCCGATGACGTGCTGCGCCGCCGCACCACGCTGACGATCCGCGGCCTGGACACCGACGAGGTCCGCCAGAAGGTCCAGGACCTGCTGGACGCCCGTCGCGCCTGACATCGCGTCATGTCATGCCGTGAGGGGGAGGCTCGTTCCGGGCCTCCCCCTCACGCCTGACGATCCTCACCCCTGGCCGGTCTCGAACCAGCTGACCGGCCCTCACGCCTGACCGGTCTCGAACCGGCTGATCTTCCCGTCGGTGACGGTGAACCTCCAGGCGGTGTTCATCTCGCCCCAGGTGTCGTTGCGGAACGTGGCTCGCAGCGAGCGTCCGCCGTCGGCCTGGGACTGGACGTCCATATGGCCGTGGACCAGGAAGATCTCCGAGTCGGTCCACTGCCCAAGGTCGCGGTCGGTGCCGTCGTCGGACATCGTCGCGTCAGCGGTGAGCAGGGCCCGGAACGCCTCCCGGTCGTTGTCGTTGATCGCGGTGACCACGGCGCGGACGGTCGGGTCGGACAGCTCGGTGGTGTCGATCGTCATCTGACGGCTCCTCGGCCAGGGCTTTAGCGGACGCAACGCCAGCACTGTCGCATGGCGTGTCGGGGCGCGCACGCTGAGTCATCCCCCGGGGTGGCCCAGGGGGCACCGCTAGACCTCGCCGACCTTGATGATCATCTTGCCGGTGTTCGCGCCGCGCAGCATGCCGAGGAAGGCGTCCACCATCCGGTCGAAGCCCTCCACCACCGTCTCGTCGGGCACGATCCGCCCGGCTTTCAGGTGCGGGATGAGGAAGTCCTCCAACTCCTCCTGCACATGGCGGTAATTGCGGACCAGGAAGCCCTCCAGGCGGATGCTCTTCTCGACGACGTCGTACAGATTGCGCGGCGCGGGCGGCGGTTCGGCGCTGTTGTACTGGGCCACCGCCCCGCACCAGGCGATCCGCCCATGGTCGCGCAGCGCGCTGATCGCGCCTTCGAGGTGGTCGCCGCCGACGTTGTCCAGGTAGACGTCGACGCCGTCGGGCGCGGCGCGGCGCAGCTGCTCGGCGACCGGCCCGTCGTGGTAGTCGAAGGCCGCGTCGAAGCCGAGGTCACGCGTGAGGTGTTCGACCTTGGCCGGCGACCCGGCGCTGCCGATGATCCGGTCGGCCCCCAGCAGCCGGGCGATCTGGCCGGCCGCGCTGCCCACCCCGCCGGCCGCGGCCGAGATGAAGACCGCCTCGCCGGGCTGCAGCCGGGCGACCTTGGCCAGGCCGACATACGCGCTCAGGCCGGTGCCGCCGAGCACGCTGAGATAGGCGCTGAGCGGCACGTCCGGCTCGGGCCTCAGCAGCCGCGCCTCCTCCGGCCGGACCAGGGCATGAGTGCGCCAGCCGTGCCGGTGGAAGACGATCGCGCCCACCGGCAGCCTGGGCTCCCGCGACTCCACCACCCGGCCTATGGAGCGGCCCTCCAGGGGCGCGTGCAGGTCCCACTCACCGTCCATGGCCTCGCGGTGGTAGGGGTCGACGGAGAGGTAGAGGTTCTCCACGAGGGCGGTGCCGTCCTCGGGGGCCGGCAGCGCCTCGGTCACGAAGGCGAAGTCGTCGGCGGTGGGGAAGCCCTGGGGCCTGCTGATCTGGTGCACGGCTCGTGCGTTGCTGGACATGACGATCACGTTAGGAGGCCGGGCGGCGGCCGGGCAGAGCCGCTCGTCGATGGAAGCTCCCCTTCCATGAATGCCCTTCATGGAAGGTAGCGTGGGCCGAATGACCGATCTTGCTCCTCAGGAGTTGCGTGTGCTCGTCGCGGTCGACCGCGCGGGGGGCTTCACGGCCGCCGCCGCGGCGCTGGGCCTCACCCAGTCCGCGGTGTCGCACACCGTGCGCACCTGCGAGCGGAAGATCGGCGCCGTGCTCTTCGAGCGTGGGCGGCACGGCGCGCGTGCCACCCCGGCCGGGGAGCGGGTCACCGCGCACGCCCGGCAGATCCTGCGGCTGCTGGAGGCGATGGGCACCGAGGCCCGGGCGGTCGGGGCCGGTGAGCCGGAGGTACTCTCCGGCCCGCTGCGGATCGCGGCGTTCCGCAGCGCGGCGGCCCATCTGCTGCCCGCCGCCCTGGAGCAGCTCACCGCCCGGCACCCGGGGCTGACCCCGCAGGTGCGGATCGTGCGGGAGGTGGGCCGGGGCGCCGCGGGCGAGGTGGCGGACGGGCGTGCCGACCTGGCCATCGCCACCCTCTCGCCCACCTCCCCGGTTCCTCCCGGGCTGCTGACCGCCGAACTGTTCCAGGAGACGTACGCGCTGGCGCACCCCGTCGGGCACCCGGACCCGCGGAGCCTGCCGCTGATCGACTGGGAGGAGAACTGCGGCTCCTACACCCGGCGCTGGTGGTCCGAGCAGGACTGGCTACCGCACGCCACCATCACCGCGGAGGACGACAGCGTGGTGCTCTCCATGGTCGCCGCCGGTATGGGCATGGCGATCGCGCCGGAACTGACCCTGGCCGGTGCCCCGGACCGGATCGCGGTGACGGACCTGACGCCGGATCCGCCGACCCGCGGAATCGCCTATGTCACCACGCCCGCGCTGGCTCGCACGCGCGCGGTGCGCGAGTTGATCCGCGCCCTGCGGGCGGCCCGTCCTCAGCGGCGCGAGCCGGTGGTGCGGAGCGCGGTACCGACCGCGGCCACCGCGCCGACCGCGCCCCCTCGCGACCGGGAGGAATCTGCGCGCATCCCTGGATAGGGACTGCGGTCGGACACCCTGGAAGCCGTAGGCTGGGGGCGCACGCAACGGAACTGCAGCCGGCGGCGGTACGGACCCGTCCGCCCCGGTCGGAAGGAGGCGCTGGGTGATCGAGCTTGAGGGGGTTCCCGAGCTGATCGACCCGGTCATGATCTGTGCCTTCGAGGGCTGGAACGACGCCGGAGACGCCGCCTCGACCGCGGTCGGGCACCTGGACCGGGAGTGGAAGGGCGAGGTCTTCGCCACGCTCGACGCCGAGGACTACTACGACTTCCAGGTCAATCGTCCGACGATCCAGCTGGAGGGCGGGGTCCGGAAGATCACATGGCCGACGACCCGCCTCTCCGTGGCCCGTGCCGGCGGCGGCGACAAGCCGCGCGATCTGGTGCTGGTGCGCGGGATCGAGCCCAGCATGCGGTGGCGTTCGTTCTGCAACGAGATCCTGGGATACGCCCATGAGTTGGGCGTGGAGATGGTCGTGGTGCTGGGTGCGCTGCTCGGCGACACACCGCACACCCGGCCGGTGCCGGTCAGCGGTGTCACCTCCGACCCGGACCTGGCCCGCAGCCTCGATCTGGAGGAGACCCGGTACGAGGGCCCGACGGGCATCGTCGGCGTCCTCCAGGAGGCGTGCACGCACGCCGGCGTGCCGGCGGTGAGCCTGTGGGCGGCCGTGCCGCACTACGTCTCCCAGCCGCCGAACCCGAAGGCGACCCTGGCCCTGCTCAACCGTCTGGAGGACCTGATCGGGGTCCGCATCCCGCTCGGCGAGCTCTCCGAGGACGCGCGTGCCTGGCAGCTGGGCGTCGACCAGCTGGCGGCCGAGGACAGCGAAGTCGCCGAGTACGTCCAGTCGTTGGAGGAGGCGCGGGACACCGCCGAGCTGCCGGAGGCGTCCGGCGAGGCCATCGCCCGCGAGTTCGAGCGCTATCTGCGCCGCCGGGACGGGCAGCCGGGGCCGGGCGGGCACGCGACGGACACCGGCGCCGTGGCCGACGGCCGGGACCAGGCCGGCTATCTGCGGGACACCGCCAGTGGCCGCACCCGCCCGCGCAAGCCGACCGCCAAGGACGGGCCGGCGGAGGCGGCGGGGACCACCGAGCCGGGCGGTTCGGCCGACGAGACGACCGGGCCGGAGACGACGGCGGACGGCGGCGAGGGCGGGCCCGGAAGCGGGCCCGGCGCCGGACCGGGTCCCGAGACGCCCGGCGGCGAGGAGTCCGGCCCGGGGGACGCCGACAGCCAGGACTGACGGCTGACGGCCGGTCGGCTGACGCGCCACCAGGCCGGCAGGGCGTCAGAAGAGCTCTCAGCGCTCGTGACGCGACCGGCAGCAGGCGACTTCAGGCAACTGAGGAGGGGCGCTCCCCCGATGCGGGAGAGCGCCCCTCAGCCGTTTTCCGGCCGGCCCCGACGTCAGCGGCGGCGGCCGGGGACCGGCTCACTCACAGCGCGACGCCCAGCAGCGCGTCGACGGCCCGGGACACCAGCCCGGGCGCCCCGATGTCCGTGCCGCCCTCGGCCTCCTGGGAGGCCGCCCAGCGGTCCACCGCGGCGAGCGCGGCCGGGGCGTCGAGGTCCTCGGACAGTGCCGCCCGGATCTCCTCGACCAGCGCGTCCGCCGACGGCCCGTCGGGCCGGGACACCGCGGCCCGCCAGCGGCCGAGCCGCTCGACCGCCTCCGCCAGCACCTCGTCCGTCCACTCCCAGTCGGAGCGGTAGTGGTGGGAGAGCAGGGCGAGCCGGATCGCCGCCGGGTCCACGCCCTCGCGGCGCAGGGTGGAGACGAAGACCAGGTTCCCCTTGGACTTGGACATCTTCTCGCCGTCCAGCGCCACGAGCCCGGCGTGCACGTACGCCTTGGCGAACGGCCGCTGTCCGGTCACCACCTGGGCGTGCGAGGCGCCCATCTCGTGGTGCGGGAAGGTGAGGTCGGAGCCGCCGCCCTGCACGTCGAAGCCCATCCCCAGGTGTTCCAGGGCGATGGCGACGCACTCGATGTGCCAGCCGGGACGGCCCCGGCCGAGCGACCCGCCGTCCCAGCTCGGCTCGCCCGGCCGGGCGGCCAGCCACAGCAGCGGGTCGATCGGGTTCTTCTTGCCCGGCCGGTCCGGGTCGCCGCCGCGCTCGGCGGAGAGCAGCCGCATGGCCTCCGCGTCCAGTCCGGAGACGCTGCCGAAGGCGGGGTCGGACTCCACCGAGAAGTAGACGTCGCCGTCGAGCTCGTAGGCGGCGCCCAGGTCGCGCAGCCGCTCCACCAGCGGAACGATCCCGGGTATCGCCTCGACGGCACCTATGTACTGGGCGGGGGGCAGCATTCGCAGGGCGGTCATGTCCTCGCGGAACAGCGCCGTCTCCCGCTCGGCCAGTTCGGTCCAGTCGTCGCCGTTGGCCGCGGCCCGCTCCAGCAGCGGATCGTCGACGTCGGTGACGTTCTGGACGTAGTGAACCTGCCGCTTGGTGTCGAGCCACACGCGCTGAACGAGGTCGAACGCGTTGTAGGTCGCCGCATGTCCCAGGTGGGTGGCGTCGTACGGGGTGATACCGCAGACGTAGATGCGGGCGACGGGACCGGGGTCGAGGGTGATCGACTCGCCGGTCGCGGTGTCGTGGATCCTCAGGTCGCGGCCTCTGCCAGGCAGGGCGGGAACCTCAGAAGCGGGCCAGGCATACATGTCATGAGCGTAACCGGATGCGCGTTCCGGATACGAACCGGACCGGCGAAGGTTGGCCGAAAAGGCGATCTTGCGCGATCGCCCGCGATCTGCTGTCCCCGTCGCGGAGCCTGAGCACCCGGCTCCGGCGACTCCGGGAAGCGACCGGAACCGGCCACCTCCCCGGGCCTGGGCGCCGGCGGCCGGCCGCCGGCTGACCGCTGGACGAACCGGCTGTGATCAGGCACGGGACCGCCGGGCGACCCCGTCACGGCCCCGGCCCGACCCTGGCGCACTCAGACCGGCGGCCAGGGGATGGCCGGCCACCGGCCGCTGGGCTCGGGGTGCCGGCCGTCGGCCAGCAGGGCCTCGACCCGGGCGCGCAGGGCGTCGATCTCGGCCGCGGTGATGAGTTCGGCCAGCCGGGTGGCGAGCGCCTCCCCGTCGACCAGCTGGGCGGCCAGCCGCCGCAGCACCGTCATCGCGTCCTCGGTGAGCGGCTCCCCGGCCCACCCCCACAGCAGGGTGCGCAGCTTGTCGTCGGCGTTGAAGGTGACGCCGTGGTCGATCGCGTAGACCCGGCCCTCCGCGGTGGGCAGCAGGTGCCCGCCCTTGCGGTCCGCGTTGTTGATCACCGCGTCGAGCACCGCCAGCCGCCGCAGCGCCACGTCGTCGGCGTGCACCAGCAGCGCGGTGCGGCCCTCCCCCACCTCGGCGAAGCCGACGGCCTTCCAGCCGGGCTCCGGCTCCTCGCCCTCGACCAGGGCGAGCAGCTCCGGGGCGTCCCCGTCCGCGGACGGCTCGATCCACAGCTGGCACATGCCCTGCCCGTAGGGGCCTTCCCGGAGCACGGTCGGCGGTATCAGGCCCCAGCCGGTGGCCTCGGACAGCTCGTAAGCGGCGACCTCGCGCTGGGCGAGGGTGCCTTCGGGGAAATCCCACAGCGGGCGCTCCCCCGCGACCGGTTTGTAGACGCAGGCGGCGCTGTGGCCCCGGTACTCGACCGTGCAGTAGAGCACCGCGTTGGACGCCTCCCGGACCCGGCCGCGCACCGTCAGCTCACCCAGCGCCAGCAGCTCGGGCGGCTCCGGCGGCAGGGCCTGGGAGCCGTCGGCCGCCCCGGCGGGCTCCGGCGCGCCGGACGGCGGATCGGACGGACCCGGCGGCATCACGCCCCGCGACGGTATCCGTTCTGGCGCGGACATACGTGTCCCTCCGGATCGAGCGGCAGACTGCACAGCGGGCACGGCGGCCGGCCCGCGTTGACGACCTCCAGCGCCCGCTTGGCGAACGCCCTGGCCTGGGTCCCGGTGAGCCGCACCCGCAGCATCGGCGGGCCGTTCACCTCGTCCCGCAGCAACCGCTCCTCGGCCTCCGCCAGATCCTCGTCGGTGTCGGCGTCCAGCTCGACCAGCGCCTGCGCCTCCACGACCATGCGCTGCTCGTCGCCGTCCCAGGCGAGCGCCATGGTGCCGACCCGGAACTCCTCCTCGACCGGGGTGTCCAGGGGCGCGGTGTCGCTGAGTTCGGCCGGGGCCATGGCCGGCACGGCCGCATTGCCGCCGGTGCGCCGCACGACCTCGTCGAGCAGTTCGTCGATCCGCTCGGCGAGCGCCGCGACCTGGGTCTTCTCCAACGCGACGCTGGTGACGCGGCCGCTGGCCGACGCCTGCAGGAAAAAGGTACGGCGGCCAGGCAGCCCGACCGTACCGGCCACGAACCGGTCCGGCGGGTCGTAGAGGAACACCTGACGGGTCAACGTCCTGCTCCATGTCGTTTCGGTCGGTCACGGGCTTCGGTGGCCGGGCCTCCGGCGCGCCGCGGAAGGGAACGGCGCCGCGGCACCACCCTACTGCGCGCGGAGATCACGGCGCTCCCGCGTCGCCCCCCACCGCCGCGTCCGGCCCGGGGTCCGGCGCCTCGCCGCCGCGCGGGGCCAGGCCGTCGAAGTTCCCGGTGTCGCCGAGCCGTACCAGGAAGGGCCGCAGGGCGGTGTAGCGGATCGCGGTGACCGAGCAGGGCTCGACCGAGATCCGCTGGAAGAGGTCGAGGTGGAGGCCGAGGGCGTCGGCGACCAGGGACTTGATGATGTCCCCGTGCGAGCACATCAGGTAGACCGCGTCGGCCCCGTGCTCGGCCTCGATCCGGGCGTTCCACTCGTGCACCGCGTCCACCGCCCGCGTCTGCATGGCCCGTACCGACTCCCCGCCGGGGAAGGCGGCGGCCGACGGGTACTGCTGGACGACGGTCATCAGCGGCTCGTCGGACAGCTCCGCCAGCTTGCGGCCCGACCAGTCGCCGTAGTGGCACTCCCCTATCCGCTCGTCGGTGTGCAGCGGCAGCCCGGGCCGGGCGGCCAGCAGCGGGGCGAGGGTCTCCTGGCAGCGCTGGAGTGGGCTGCAGACGGCGGCCGCCAGCGGCACCCGCGCCAGCCTGGCCGGCAGCGCGGCGGCCTGACCCGCGCCGCGCTCGTCGAGTGCGACACCGGGCGTCCAGCCCGCGAGCACGCCGGCGGTGTTGGCGGTGGACCGGCCGTGCCGGACGAGGATCAGGGTGGGCATGCCGCCACCCTAATCCGTTGCCGGCGGCTTCAGCAGGGGCCTGCCGCCCCGGCGGCCGGGTGTCCCCGGTGTGCGGGACGGGCCGACCGGAGGCACAATCGCCGCGTGATCGTGGATTGCGCCATCTATCAGGACGGGCGCCGGACCAAGGGTCCCGGCGACTTCTCCGAGGCGCTCGGTCAGGCCCGCGCGGCGGGCAACTCGTTCCTGTGGATCGGCCTGTACGAGCCGACGGAGGAGGAGTTCGACCGGGTCACCAGCGAGTTCGGGCTGCACCCGCTGGCGGTGGAGGACGCCCTCACCGCCCATCAGCGCCCCAAGCTGGAGGTCTACGACGACTCGCTCTTCCTGGTGCTCAAGCCGGTGCTGTACGAGGACCGGTACAGCGCGGTGACCGCCGGTGAGCTGATGGTGTTCGTGGGCGATGCCTTCGTGGTGACCGTGCGGCACGGCGAGGCCAATCCGCTGGGGGTGGTGCGCTCGCGGCTGGAGCACTCGCCCGAAGTGCTGCGGCACGGGCCGGCTGCCGTGATGTACGCCGTCGCCGACGCCGTGGTGGACCACTATCTGGAGGTCGCCGACGAGCTGCACATCGACCTCGACGAGCTGGAGGCGGACGTCTTCTCGCCGGAGCGCGGCCGGATGACGCACACCGCCGGCCGGATCTACTCCTTCAAGCGGCAGGTGCTCGAATTCCGCCGCGCCGCGGGCCCGCTGACCGAACCGATGGCGCGGCTGGCGAAGGGCGGGGTGCCGTTCGTGCACACGCACGCGCAGCCGTTCTTCCGCGACATCGGCGACCACCTGTCGCGGGTGAACGAGCATGTGGAGGGGTTGGACCGGTTGCTGTCGGACGTCCTGGCGGCGCATCTCGCGCAGATGGGCGTGCGGCAGAACGACGACGTGCGGAAGATCTCGGCCTGGGCCGCGATGATCGCGATCCCGACCATGGTCGCGGGGATCTACGGCATGAACTTCGAGCACATGCCCGAGCTGGCGCAGCCCTGGGGATATCCGGCCGTCATCGTCCTGATGGCCGCCACGGTGGCGCTGCTGTACTGGTTCTTCAAGCGCCGCGGCTGGCTCTAGCAGCGGCCGGGTCCAGGGGGGGCCGGGTGGCGGAGCGCGGCCCCGGCAGGTCAGGCGAATTCCGGGGCCGTGGTGGCCGGGCCGCCCAGCGCGTCCCGCCGCTCCGGCATCCTCAGCGAGACCATCCGCCGCCAGCCGCCGAGCCGCTCGAGGGCGTAGACCGCGTGGATGCCCGCCGCCAGCACCGCGGCCTTCGCCCGCGGCCAGCCCAGCAGCCGGCCCATGTGGTCCATCACCGCCAGGCTGACGTCGCGGTAGACCTCGATCTCGGCGAGCGCGGTCTCCCGCAGCGTCGACTGGATGAGCCTGCCGTGCCCGGCGGCGGCCAGCCGCAGCAGCTCCTCGTGGCAGTAGGCGAGGTGGTTGTCCTCGTCCCGGGAGATCATCCGCACCGCCCGCCCGATGTCCGGGTGGTCGTGGAAGTACCTGCGCAGCATCCGCATCTGGCCGGACGCGCGCTCCTCGGTGACCCTGCTGTGCGAGAGGTAGACGACGATGTCCCGCTCGGTCAGCGGCTCGTCGCGGCGCAGCTTGTCGTGCGCGAGCCCGATGCCGCGCTCCTCCAGCAACATGGTGTAGTCGGTCTCGCGCGGCACCTCGACCGGCTCCAGGCCGCGCTTGCGCAGCAGCGCGTTGAAGATGCGGCCGTGCTTGTCCTCGTCCGCGCCGTGCCGGGTGATCTTGGGCGCGAGGGGCCGCTGGCTCTCCGGCACCAGTGCCGCGATACGGCCGTTCTCCCAGCCTCCCTGCGCCTCGCCGCTGGCGGCGATGGAGCAGAAGAGCCGGAAGGAGTCGTCGTTGTCCAGGATCTCCTGGAACAGGCCTTTCGCCGAGAGCATCTGCCACCTCCGTGCACGACGTCCGCGCAGGAAAAGTCAAATGCCGGAATCTCGGGCGGGCAACAGCTGACCGCCGCCGGTCGGCCGAACGGCGGAAGCGGGCGCCGCCCCGGGCGGGCGCGGCGCGTAACCGCCCGGCGCCCGGGGCGTTGTGTTCCGTGACGGCCGTGGCGGGGAAGACCCCCGAGCCCCCACCACGGCCGCAGAGCCTCTTCGGATGCCGCCGTCAGGCCAGGCCGGCCCGCTCCAGGGCCTCAGTGCCGGCGCGCAGCGCGGCGACCCGCTCGTCGAGGGTGAAGCCCGCCGGGGCCAGGGACAGCGTGGTCACCCCGGCCTCCGCGTAGCGCCGCATGCCGTCCGCGATCCGGTCCACCGAACCCAGAAGCGTGGTGGAGTCGATCAGCCGCTCCGGAATGGCCGCCGCCGCGCCCTCCTTGTCGCCGGCCAGGTACTTGTCCTGGATCTCGGTGGCCTCCTTCTCGTACCCCATGCGCCGCGCGAGCTGGTTGTAGAAGTTCTGCTTGCGGCTGCCCATGCCGCCCACGTACAGCGCGGTGTAGGGCCGGAAGGTGTCGGCGAGCGCGCTGACGTCCTTGTCGTCGCCCAGCGCCAGCGGCACCGTCGGGCAGACGTCGAAGCCGTCCAGCGTCTTGCCGGCCTTCTCCCGGCCGGCCCGCAGATGCTTGAGGGCGGTCTCCTCCAGGTGCTCGGCCGAGGGGAAGATCAGCAGTGCGCCGTCCGCGATCTCACCGGTCTGCTCCAGGTTCTTCGGTCCGATCGCGGCGATGTACAGCGGGATGTGCTCGCGCTGCGGGTGCACGGTGAGCTTGAGCGCCTTGCCGGGGCCGCCGGGCAGCGGCAGCGTCCAGTGCTCGCCCTCGTGGGTCAGCCGCCGGCGGGACATCGCCTTGCGGACGATCTCGACGTACTCCCGGGTGCGGGCCAGCGGCTTGTCGAACTTGACGCCGTACCACCCCTCGGAGACCTGCGGGCCGGAGACGCCCAGGCCCAGGCGGAAGCGGCCGCCGGAGAGCGAGTCGAGGGTGGCGGCCGTCATCGCGGTCATGGCGGGCGTACGGGCCGGGATCTGGAAGATCGCGGAACCGACGTCGATCCGCTCGGTCTGGGCGGCGACCCAGGACAGCACGGTCGGCGCGTCGGAGCCGTAGGCCTCGGCGGCCCAGCACACCGAGTAGCCGAGGCGGTCGGCCTCCTGGGCCACCGCGAGGTTGTCCGCGTCCATCCCGGCACCCCAGTAGCCGAGGTTGATCCCGAGCCTCATACCGCTCCCCTTACCGATCAGTAACGTCCCTTTCGGGGGACTCTAGCGCGCAGTGCCCGGCCGCGGCAGGGTGGCGGCGTTGTCCACAGAGGGCGCGTTGTCCACAACAGGACACGGGTGATCGCGGGCCCAGTAATCTCAAGGCCCATGGAGCTAAGGCACCTCGGCCGCACGGGCCTGCGCGTATCCCGGATCGGGCTCGGCACCCTCACCTGGGGCCGGGACACCGACGAACACGACGCGGCCGATCAGCTCAAGGCGTTCTGGGAGGCGGGCGGGACGCTCGTCGACACCGCCGACGTCTACGCGGACGGTGGCGCCGAGTACCTGCTCGGCCAGTTGCTGGAGACTCTCGTGCCGCGCCGTGACCTGGTCATCGCGACCAAGGCCGGCAGCGTGCCGGATCCCGACCGCCGCTTCGACGGCTCGCGCGGTCATCTCCTGGAGGCGCTGGACGCCTCGCTGGCGCGGTTGGGCACCGACCACGTCGACCTGTGGCAGCTGCACGCCTTCGATCCGCTCACCCCGCTCGAGGAGACCCTTCAGGCCCTCGACATCGCCGTGAGCAGCGGCCGGGCGCGCTATGTCGGGGTGTCCAACTTCTGCGGCTGGCAGCTCGCCAAGGCCGCCACCTGGCAGCTCACCGCGCCCGGCACGCACACCCGGCTGGCCAGCACCCAGATGGAGTACTCCCTGCTCCAGCGCGGCATCGAGCGGGAGGTGCTGCCCGCCGCGCTCGATCTGGGGGTGGGCCTGCTGCCGTCGTCCCCGCTCGGCCGGGGCGTGCTCACCGGCAAGTACCAGCACACCACCCCCGCCGACTCGCGCGGCGCCTCCGAGCATCTGGCGCCCTTCGTCGCCCCCTACCTGGACGAAGAGGCGAGCCGGATCGTCGATGCGGTGACGACCGCCGCCGACGGCCTGGCGACCACCGCGCTGCAGGTGGCGCTGGCCTGGGTGCGGGACCGGCCCGGAGTCGCCGCCCCCATCGTCGGCGCGCGGAACGCGACTCAGCTCAAGGCGGCTCTGTCAGTGGAGGCGCTTACCCTTCCCCACGAGATCTGCCAGGCGCTCGACGACGTGTCGGCGCCCGTGCACCGCTATCCCGATCAGGACTGGAGCACGCTGTGAGTACCGACCGCCTCGCCGGCGAGGACGCCACCGCGCCCGAGGAGGACCCCGCACCCCCCGCCGCTGCGGACGACCCGGGCCCCGGCGCCGAAGGCGCCCCCGCCACCCCCGGCACCGACGCGGCATCGGCCGGACCCGGCTCACCCGACGCTCCTGGCCCGGCCGGGGCGCGGGAGACCGGGCGCGCCGCAGGCGCTGAGGCGGGGAGCACCCCCGCGGACGGCAGCGGCTCGCGGCAGCCGGCCGCGGGAGCGGCGGGGGGCGGGCGGAAGCGGTCGGCGGCCGCGGAGGCGCTCGCCGCGGCGGTCCGGGCCGTGGAGAGCGGTGAGCGGTCGGCCGCGTCCTTCTTCACCGAGCAGACCCCGCCCCGCCCGGGCCGCCAGGGTGCGCCCGCGAGCGGGGCCGGGCGCCCCGGCGGCCCGAGCGCTCCGGCGGCCGGTGCCGGGCGGCCCGCCACCGGGCCGGCGTCCGGCGCGGTGCCGCCGGGCGCGGGCGGGTCGGTGTCCGCCCGGCCGCTCGGTCCGGCGCCCGCCGCCCCCCGCGCCCAGCGGGCCGCGACGCTCGCCGACACGGCCGGGATCCGGGAGGTGCTCGCCGCGGGCGGCGCCCCAGAGCAACTGGCCGCGGCGGTCGCGGAGACGCTCGGCGAGCGGGCCGGCGAAATGCTGCGCGAGGATCCGTGGCTGCTGCTGAGCGTGCCCGGGGTGCGCCCCGAGCAGGCGGACACCTTCGCCCGGGCGCTGCTCGGCGCGGAGTGCGGGCCCAATGACGAGCGCCGGACGCAGGCGCTCGTCGGCTGGCTGCTGGAGCGGGCCGCCCTCGAAGGCCACACCGCGCTCCCGGCCGCCACGGTGCGCGAGGCGCTGGGCGCGCGGTCGGTGCCCGACCCGGACGAGGCGCTGCGGGCCGCGATCGCGGGTGGCGGGGTGCTGGTCTTCGAGGACGCCCTGGACGGGCTGCCCGGCGAGCGGCCGGCGGCTGCCGCCGAGGAGGACGAGGCCCCCGCTCCGGTGCGGGTGCTGCTGGGCCTGGACCGGTACGCCCTGGCGGAGGAGAGCCTCGCCGACGGCCTCGCCCGGCTGATCAACACGTTCGGCCGCGGCGCGGCGGAGGGCCCCTTCGACGACGAGCCGGCCGAGCGACCCGGCTTCGCCGGGACAACCGCGACGGCCGCCACCGCCGCTGCCGCCGCTGCCGCCGGGCCGACCGACGATGCCGGGGGGACCGACACCGTCGAGGTAGCCGCGCGTGCCGACACCGCCGGCCCGGCCGACACCGCCGAGACGACCGAGACGGCCGGGAGCGGTGAGCCCACCGAGCAGATCGGATCCGCCGGTTCCGGGGGGCCGGACTGGGCGGCGGCCGCGAACGCCGCCCCCTCCGCTTCCGCCGCCGAGCTGATCCGGGCCGCCGCCGAGCACGGGCTGGTCGCCCACAGCGGCGGCGAGGCGGCCCGCGCCGAGCCGGTGGCCCTGGTCACCGCCGCGCGGGCGCTGGGTCTTCGGGCGTACGCCGCCGCGCACAGCGAGGACGGCAGGAGGCGGCTGGCCGCCGCGCTTGGTGACGGCCAGCAGCCCGCCGACGGCCGGCTCGACGAGGCCCGGCAGCCCGGCGAGGGCCACGGCCCGGGTCAGGACGATCCCGCCGCCGTCACCGTCGCCGGGCTGCTGTCCGGACACGAGGGGCCGGGCCGCGACGCGGAGGGCGCGCTCGCGCTCGATCTGCTCGCCGTGCTGGACGCGCCGCAGCTGGACGTGGAGACCGCGGCGATGCTGGTCGAGTCGCTGCCGGACGGCGCCCGCCTGGTGCTCAGCGGTGACCCCGGGGTGCTCTGGTCGGCCGGTCCCGGGCGGGTCTTCGCCGATGTACTGGCCGCCCGCTGCTGCCCCCAGATCGTCTCCCGCACCCCGGACCCGGGACCCATCGGCGAGCTGGTGTCGGGCATCGGGATCGGCGAGCTCGACCAGGTGGAGGCGCCCGGCAAGGAGGTCGTCATCGTCCCGGTGCGGGACGCCGGGGAGGCGGTGCACCGCACCGTGCAGCTGGTGGCGGACTCGGTGCCGCGGGTGATCGGGGTGCCGGCCGAAGCCGTGCAGGTCATCACCCCGGGCCACGGCGGAGCCGCCGGAACCCGCGCGCTGAACGCGGCGCTGAAGGAGCGGCTGAATCCCGGGCCGGGCCGCTTCGGCGGCTTCGACCCCGGCGACCGTGTCGCCTACGTTCCGGCGCCGGGCCGCACCGTGCCGGGCACGGTCGTCTCCGCGGACGCCGAGGGGCTGCGGCTGGACTGCGCGGGCACGCCACTGGTGGTGCCGCGCGAGTCGGTCGCCGACACCGTGCGGCACGGCTGGGCGCTCACCGCCCACCAGGCCGCGGGGCTGCGCTGGCCCGCGGCGGTGGTGGTGCTTCCGGGTGACGCGACCGCCGGGCTCACCCGGTCCTGGGTCTACACCGCCTTCGGCCGCGGCGAGCGCCATCTGTCAGTGGTGCACGGCGCCCAGGAGGCGCTGCCGCGCGCGGTGGCGGAGGTCCCGGCCAAGGAGCGGACCACCCGGCTGCGGACCCTGCTGGAAGCGCAGCGCCCACCCGCCGGGTGATCATCGCGGGCCTTCGGCCCCGGGCTCATCGCTCGGGGCCGAGCACCTCCAGATCGTCCTCCGCGACGTCGTCGATCTCGTCGTCGTCCTCGGCGTCCTCGTCCTCGGCGTCCTCGGCGTCCTCGTCCAGCTCGTCGTCGATGTCGTCCTCGTCGACACCGTCCTCGTCAGGCTCATCGACCTCCTCGTCCTCGACCTCGTCGACCGCGTCGTCCTCGAGCTCCTGGTCGAAGACCTCACTGACGTCGAAGCGGCACACGACCAGCTGCGGGTCGGTCTGGTCGAAGGGCGAGGACAACCACTCCCCCGGCTCGGCGAGCTCGTCGGCGGCGGCCACCCAGAGCGTGGAATCGCCCTCCTCCAGGCCGAATTCCTTGTGCCGGGAAGCGATCTCGTCCGGTTCGTACTCACCGAAGAGCACGCCGATCGCGGCGTGCACACTGCTGCCGACGACGCCCGCGGCCCCGGACCCGCCGTTACCCGGGCCGGCGTCCGGATCCAGATCGGCGACCCGCTGGGCCTGGGCGAGCAGGCGCTGCGGCTCGGCGACGGCGTAATCCCGGCGGATGAGCACGCTCAGCGCGGTGGGCTCCTCCGGGCCGGCGTAGGCGGGCATGCCGTCGTCGCCGGGGATCTCGAAGGGCGTGACCTCGTCATACGCGTCGTAGAGCAGCTCGTCGTAGGCCTCGGCTGCCGTCGCCAGCTCATTGAACGCGGCGTAGACGGCCGGGTCGTCGTCGCCCGACCGGCGTTCGACAGCGTCGAGGTGGCGGTCCAGCGCGACCTTGACCGCTTCAGCGGCGGCGCGTACCTCGGCAGCGGATGGCTGCGCAGCATCAGACATAGTGCAGACGCTATCCGTATGAGGGCAGTTCCCGCACAATAGATGCGATGCCGGAATACGAATTCTGCGATGTGTATGTGCCCAGGGGCGTCTCCCGCAAGGCCACCACACGCCTGCTGACCGACCACGCCGAGTATGGACACTGGGAATTGGACAAACTGCGACTGAATCCCGACGGTAGCCGCAGAGTGAGACTACGCCGCCGGATCATCCGCCAGCTGCGCGCCACCTGGTAAGCGAGGAGCGGGCCCCGCATCGCGAGGCCCGCCCTCTTTCCGCCGGTATGCGATGCGGTCTGTCAGTGCTGCTGCACGCGGGCCCGGCGGTAGAGCACCGCGCCGGCCACCAGCATGCCCGCGCTCACCGGGACGAGCACGTCGAGCGGACCGGAACCGGTCTCGGCGAGCTGGTCGGTCTCCACCAGGCGCGAGCCCGGGTCGACCAGCTGCGCGGTGTTCCGGTTGGTGTGCGACCCACCCGAGGAGTGCGGGGTCCGCGGAGCGGGCTTCGAGGCACCCGGCTCGGTGTCCTTCGGCGGCTTGGTGTGGTCGTGCCCGTGGCCATTGCCGTGGCCGTGACCGTGGCCACGACCGGGCTTGCCGTCGTTCTCGCAGGCATTGCCCAGGGCCTCGTTCCCGAGGGCGATGACGCCGACGACGTTGCCGCAGAGGTTCACCGGGGCCTCGATCGGCACCTGGATGGCGTTGCCGCCGAGAACGCCGGGCGAGCCGACCGCGATGCCGTCGGCCACCGCACCGGTGCCGTGCGCACCGCCACCGTGCTTCCCGCCGTGCTTCGCGCCACCGCTGTTCCCGGCACCGTTCCCGCCGCCGCGGGTGGAGCCGCCCTGCTTGGTCCCGTCCTGCTTCGCCCCGCCCTGCTTGGCGCGGTCCTGCTTGGCCCGGTCCTGCTTGGCGCCTCCCGCGTGCGACGACCCGGTGCCGCGCGTCTTGTCGCCGTGTGAGCCCTTGTGGTGGTGCGAGCCACCGGCGTGGCTACCACCGGAGCCGTTGCCGCACTTGTTACCCACGGAGTTGTTGAGCAGTCCGACCACGTCGACGGTGTTGCCGCAGACGTTGATCGGGACGTCCACCGGCACCTGGATCGTGTTGCCGGAGGCGACGCCCGGCGAGTCGGCGCTGCCGCCGTGGGCGCCGGCCGCCTGGGCGTAACCGGCCGCGGCGAGCACACTCCCGGCCGCCGCAACCGTCATCAGGCTCTTTCTCGCTACCTTGCGCATGGGTCCGTTCCCTGCCTTGCCTCGTATCTGAAACACGCACGGGCAGAGCGCCCGTGCGTCGAACCCAGCGGTCCCGGAGTGCGCGGTGCGCACTCCGGGACCACCCGGAACTCCCACCCCTACTGGTTGTGACGCGACATCACTTGTTGGTGCAGGTGTTGCCAAAGGCGGGGTTCAGCAGCCCGATCACGTCGATCGTGTTGCTGCATGCGTTCACCGGGACATGAACCGGGACCTGGACCACGTTGCCGGAGACGGCGCCGGGGGATTTCACCGCGGCCCCATGCGCTCCCGAGTCAGCAACGGCCAGACCCGCGCCGGCGAGCACGAGACCAGCGGAGGCAGCCGCCGAAGCGACAACCCTCTTGATCATTCTTCCTCCTTGTTGGCGTGCAGCCCCAAACCTCGGCCGCACCCCCTGTAACGAGGAGGGGTTAATCAAGCTACGAAGCCATGCGTCCATTCACCCGTTCCGGGCATGAGCGGCTGGAGGCTGACGGGGTCAGCACTGGTCCAGGAAGCGGTCCAAGACCCTTACGCCGAAGCGGAGTCCGTCCACCGGTACCCGCTCGTCCACGCCGTGGAACATGCCCGCGAAGTCGAGTTCCGGAGGCAGTTGGAGCGGCGCGAAACCGAAGCACCGGATGCCCAGGTCGTCGAAGGACTTGGCGTCCGTGCCTCCGGAGAGGCAGTAGGGCACGGCACGGGCGATCGGGTCCTCCGCCTTGAGCGCCGCCTGCATCGCGTCGACCAGGGCGCCGTCGAAGCTGGTCTCCAGCGCCTTGTCCGCGTGCACGTCCTCGCGCCGCACCCGGGGGCCGAGGATCCGGTCCAGGTCAGCCAGGAACTCCTCCTCGTAGCCGGGCAGGAAGCGTCCGTCGACGTGCGCCGTCGCCTGCCCCGGGATGACGTTGACCTTGTAGCCGGCGCCGAGCATGGTCGGCTGGGCGGTGTTCTGCAGGGTCGCCCCGATGAGCTTGGCGATGCCGCCGAGCTTCGCCAGCGTCTCGTCCATGTTCTCCGGGTCGAGCGTGGTGCCCAGGGCGTCCGACAGCTCGTCGAGGAAGGACCGGACGGTCTTCGTCACCCGCACCGGGAACTTGTGCCGCCCCAGCCGCGCCACGGCCTCGCTCAGCTCCGTGATCGCGTTGTCCTTGTTGGTCATCGACCCGTGGCCCGCGGTGCCGTCCACGGTGAGCCGCATCCAGTGCATGCCCTTCTGGGCGGTCTCCACCAGATAGAGCCGGAGGTTCTCGTTGACCGTGAAGGAGAAACCGCCGACCTCACCGATCGCCTCGGTCACCCCCTCGAAGAGGTCCGGGTGCTCATTGACCAGATGACGCGCCCCATAGACGCCGCCGGCCTCCTCGTCCGCCAGGAAGGCGAGGACGACGTCGCGCGGCGGCTTGCGGCCGCTGCGCATCCGGTCGCGCACCACCGCGAGCGTCATCGCGTCCATGTCCTTCATGTCGACCGCGCCGCGGCCCCAGACACAACCGTCGGCGATCTCCCCGGAGAAGGGGTGGTGTGTCCAGTCGTGCGCGTTGGCCGGGACGACGTCGGTGTGGCCGTGGATGAGCAGCGCGGGACGGGAGGGGTCCTCCCCCTCGATCCGCGCCACGGTCGAGGCCCTGCCCTTGTGCGACTCGAAGATCTGCGGCTCCAGCCCCACCTCGGCGAGCTTCTCGGCGACGTACTCTGCCGCCTTCCGCTCGCCGGGGCCGGAGTGATCGCCGTAGTTGCTGGTGTCGATCCGGATCAGATCGCGGCACAGATCGACGACCTCGTCCTCACCCGTGACGGCTCCGCTGCCGGTCGCGGCCGAAATCGACTCGCTCACACTGCCTCCTCGTCGTTCCTTGCCGCCGCCGGCCCGGGTGCGGGCGCGCGCCACGGCGGGTCCACGGCCATCCTGCCGCGCCCGCCCTCGCAGCCCAAGGCGGCAATACGGCCGTCATACGCCCGACACGCTGCGGCTGCCAGGGCGCCGGCCGCCGATCGCGTGATCGAGCACGTCCGGATGTTTGCTATGGTTTTCCACGTCGGAACGGCCGCGGGCCGGCCGGCAGACACCTGGTCCGGGTGGCGGAATGGCAGACGCGCTAGCTTGAGGTGCTAGTGCCCTTTATCGGGCGTGGGGGTTCAAGTCCCCCCTCGGACACCAGCAGAGACCCCAGTTGATCTGGGGTTTTTCTGTTTCTCCGACTGTGGCGTGACCAACCACGTGACCAACAGCCGAGCGAACTTCCTGGTCAGACCAGGGATGACAGGCCGATTCGGGCGGCGCTCGAAGCGGCCAGCTTCTTCGCTCCCTCAGCGCGGCGCCTGCCGTACCGCGCCATGGTGTAGCCCGGCGAGTGGTGCCGGGCGTTGGCCGAGACCTCTACAGGGTTCTCGTAGTTGTCGAGATCGTTCGTGATCTTCGACGCCCGCCAGTCGTGCAGCCGGAAGTTCTCCGGCAGGTGCAGACGGTTGCGTGCCGTCCGCCAGCGGGCCGACACCTTCTCGGGGTCCTGGGGTCCGCCTGCCTCGCCCCGGTACAGCTTGAAGCCGTCGCGGGCGAACACGAGGTCATGGTCCACCCAGAGATCTCCGAGCCGTTCCCGCTCCGCGTCCTGGCGTTCCTTCTGCCACTTCAGGACGTTCATCAGGGCTTGGTCTACGTAGATGATCGCGTTGTCGTCTCCGTCCTTGGTCAGCTTTCGCAGCCGGTAGGTGTTGCCTTCCTCTACCACGACCCAGGCCAGTTCGATGGCGCACTCGTCCCAGTGGATGAGCGACCACTTCCACCCCAGCACTTCACTGCGTCGGCATGAGGTGGCCGCGTAGGCGGTCCACAGCGGGGCGTCCCGAAGGCAGTGGTGAGTCAGCCCGTCGTCACAGGCCCGGTTGCCGCACGGCTTCCACATCTCTTTGAGGAAGTGCGTCGTCTCATGATCGTTGAGGGTGGGGAAGTCCGGCTGCGCCGCCTTGATCTGCCGCTCGGTCGGCGGGTTTGCCGTGTGCGCCGGGTTGACCGTGAGGAGCTTCCTCGGGCCCGTCACCGAGTCCAGCGCCGCCGAGATGATGTTGTGGATGTGGCGGACGCTCTTGGGGCCGAGCGGCTTGTTCCCGTTCGCCTCGATGGGCGTGCCCTCCAGGAGCCGGTACAGCTCGTCCAGCCGCTCGTCCGTCACCTCCACCACCTTCACCCTGCCGATGTGCGGCTTGATGTGCAGCCGGATCTTCGGCTCGTACCCCTCCTTCGTGGTGTCCTCGCCCCGATGCTTGGCAAGCCACCCGTCCATGAGCTGCCCCATGGTCATGTCGGAGCGGGGCGTGAGGGTGCCCGCCTCGTGGTCGGTGTGCCACTTGCGCAGCGCCCGTTCCGCCTCGGTCTTGTTCTTGTACTCCCGGCCTATCCAGTAGCGCTCCTTCCTGCCCGTCGCCGGGTTGAAGTGCAGGGGCGTACGCACGCCCCAGGTGTTCGGTCGGCCCGTGCGCGGGATCTCCACCGGAGTCCCACCGAGCCCGTTGCCACGCTTTGCCACCCGGCTAGTTCCCCCTCGCTCTGCCCCAGCCGCTACGGCTGTCGCACCTGTTCGACATTGATCCCCCTCAACATTTCGATCGCCTTGTCCGTGAGCTGCCCGCCCGCCTTGCCTTCGACCTTGGTCAGGAAGCCGCGCTGACGCGCCGCCCGGAGGTGGCCCTTCAACGTCGCCTGCTTGGTCCCCGTCCACAGCTCAAGGTCCTGGGCGGGTGCGGTCCGTCCGAGGTTCACGAAGCGCACGTACAGGGCGGAGAGCACCGCGAGGTACTCGTCCGACACCCCCTTGGGGAGGCCGGCCAGCTCACGCCGGAAGTTCTCGATCGCCTGCTCGCCAGCGCGGCTCAGCCGTGTCAACGCCCCTACGTCTTTCGCGAACGCGGCGGTGTCGATCTGCCGCAGGACCGTGCTGGTGATGCCGCGCGCTACCTCTTGGGGGTCGGCTTCCTCGTGGGGCTCGATCCGGATTTCGCGGGGGTTGCCCGACGTGGAGTCGAGCGGCATCCACATGGTGACCTTCCATGCCCCGATGCGCTGGAACTGTTCGATGCCCGCACGGGGCGCAGCGCTGCCCTCGTGATCGTTGGTGTTCGTCATGGCCGACAACGTACGGAACCGAAACACATCAGGCAAGTCAGGGTGTGACGCATCCGGGTTTGACTGAGCCAGACTGATAACTCAGGATGGGCAGCCCGAGGGGAACCCTCCCCTCCGCTAACCGAGGAGCCGTCCTTTGCGGAACGCCCGCCTGATGAGCGTCACCGACCTGGCCGAGTACCTGGGCGTGACGCCCGCGTGGGTCTACAACAACCACCGAGCACTCAACATCCCCGCCCGCAAGATCGGCGGTCACCTCCGCTTCCGCCCCTCGGACGTGGACCGCTGGATCGAGCGAGACTGCCGAGCGGTCGCCTGACGGCGACGACCATTCACCGCCTCAAGAAGGGAGGCGCATGTCCCGCCGTCCGGCGGGCGTCACTGGCGCACCCAGCGCCACTCAGAAAGGGGACTGTCCGCGTGGGGCGTATGCCGTTCCAGTTCGAAGGCGACTTCGCCGCTGTGTCTCAGGAGGAGTACAAGCGGCGGGCACAAGACCCGCGCTTCGAATACCGCCATCGCGTCGAGTACGCAGCCATGGGATGGGCGAACCAGATCGGGCACGCCGAGTTCCCGCCGGGTGAGCTGAACAAGATCCTGGCCGACAAGCACGGCACCGTGCCGAGCAAGGATGCCGTCAACAACCACGTGCGCCGAGCGAAGGAGTGGGGTCTGATCGAGCCGGAGTCAAACCGCCGATGCCTCGTGCTGCCGGAGTACCGCTTTCAGAAGGGCATCGGGGACAGGATGTGCGACGAGCACGGCATCCGCCCGGCCAAGCGCTTCAGGCTCTAGCCGACACGTGAGGTGTGTCGGTCGATCGGGGCAGCGACACAGGAGGTCTGTCGATCGGGGGCTCAACGACAGATGTCCTGTGTCGCTGTAACGCTGTGACCTGGGGTGATGTGCTACTCCCTCTTACTCTCTCTTGGTAAGTCTCGAAGTACGTCAACGGCGATACGTACAAGAGCACACCCAAGGGGCGGCCGTCCGGCCGCCACATCGTCAAGCCGTCCACGTCCGGCCGGCCCCGAAGGGGGCCGACAGCGTGAAGCCGCCTACGTACGTACGTGCAGCGGCGAAGGGAAGTAGGGCGCGCAGCGCCCCCACGGGCGAAGACCCAACGGCGAAAGCGTGAGCAGAGAGGGCGGCCGTTCGGCCGCTCAGCCCGAAGCCGCTTACGTACTTAGGTGCAGCGGCGAAGAGGTAAGGATCAGGGGCGGCCTCCGGCCGCACAGCCGGAAGCCGCTTCGACAGGGCGGCCCCGAAGGGGGCCGACACCAGGAAGACCAGGAAGCTAGCCAGGTGGGGCGCTGCCGCGCCCCCATAGCGCGAAGCCCCTTCGACTTGCAGCAAGGGGAGTGGGCCGCTTACGCGGCCACGGAGCGAAGCCACTTACGACAAGCCCCGAAGGCTTCATTCCTGTGCAGGCTCCGAATGCCGGCCAGGCTGGGCGCAGCGCTCCCACCTGCCACTTCTTCGCCGGTGCCTTACCTCGCCGCTGCCCTGACGAGGTCTGGAACCGTGGCAGGATCTGAGCTGCTAAGACATGCCGGTCCTCGACTTCGGTGTCAAGGGGTCATCCCCCACCCCTTCGCCGTCGCCTCGTAGTTCTCGACTGTCCGCCTCGCCGTCGCACTGGGCAGCGTGAGGCTGTGCCCTTCCCTCCGCCGTTGGCAGGCTTGCCCGCCGGATGGCAGGCGAACGGCTGTGCGTCTCTGTGAGCGGCCGACAGGCCGCACGACTCCGCGAGGGACGAGAGCCAAGCGACAGGCAGGGAGCAGGCGCACAGCCCCACGACAGGGCAGGAGTCAGGCAGAGGGCAAGCCCAAGGCAGGGCGCACCAGCGCCCCACTGTCGAAGGTGCCGAGCATGAGCACCAGGACCACGGGCAACGCGGAGAGTGATCACCACAGGGCGTCTCAAAAACCTTCGATAGTGAGACGATCCGCCGGACTCCGGGGCGTGTCGTTTCGCCCTCACTCCAGCGTCTCGAAACCCGTCTCAAAAGATCCGTCTCACGACTGGCTTTCGAGACGGGTTTATGAGACGGTCTCGTCATGACCACGAACACCCCGGCCGATCAGGTCGAGCGTCACTCCTGCCCGAAGTGCGAAGCCCCCGCCGGTAGCCCCTGCCGGACAGGAGCGGGCAAGGTGGCAGCGAACTACCACACGGGCCGCTTCGCCCTCGTGCCGTCTCTGAAGGCGGAACTCACCGTGAAGACCCCGGCCGACCGCAACCCCGGCAAGCGGTGGGTGCAGGGTGAGCCCGTGCCCGTGGTGGCCGAAGCCGTGCCGGGCGCAGCGATCCGACTTGGCTATGCCAGGTGCTCAACGGTTGGGCAGGAACTACAGAGCCAGTTGGACATGCTGGCCCGCGCCGACTGCACGCGGGTGTTCTCGGAGAAGATCAGTACCCGTGTGAAGGAGCGGCCGGAACTGGAGAAGGCCCTCACTCTCGCGCGGGAGTTCAAGGCAGCCGCGCCGAACCAGCCCGTCATCCTCACCGTGGTGGAGATGAAGCGCCTTGCCCGCAACGCGGCGGAACTCATGACCCTCTCGTCCACGCTCCAGAAAGACGGCATCCAACTGGAACTCCTCTCCGGTCCCTTGCAGGGCGTGTACGACCCGAACGGGGCGGGAGCCATAGTGTTCGCTGTCCTGGCCGTGGCCGCCGAGGTGGAGCGGGAAGGCATCCGGGAGAAGACGTTGGAGGGGCTGGACACTGCCGCACGCAAGGGCAACCACGGTGGACGCCCCTCCGTCGTGGACGACGACAAGCTAGCCATAGCCCGTGCCCGGCACGCCAAGGGAGAGAGCGTCACGGCTATCGCCAAGGCTCTAGGGATCTCTCGGGCCACCTTGTACCGGCACATCGGTGAGAGCGCCTGAGACAGCCGCACAGGGGCACGGTCAGGCGCTCACCTCGGAGTGCACCGGGACGGGCGGGCGCACTCCGGTGAGCGCCTCTGCACGGGCCACGAGGCGGGGCGCAAGGTCGGGATACCAGCCCCGGGCTACGGCTTGCAGCATCTCGGCCAGGGCCGCGAGCTCCCCGATTCGGCCGGCCGGGGTGTCGAGGATCGGCGCGAACTCCTTGCGGATGCGGGTAGCTACGTCGGGAACAAGCAGGCTGTTGGCGTGGAGGAGTCCCGCGTCATAGCCGAAGGGCACCCGCCCCCACCGCTCCCAGTCCAGCAGGCACAGGGGCGCGGCGGTGAGGTTGCCCCAGTGCAGGTCACCGTGACCGGTCACCCGCTCCACCTTGGCGGGGGCAGGGATGCCGAGGAACTGGGGGAAGGCTCGTTCGATCCACCCGTCCCGCACGGTTGCCTTCACTCCCTCCGCTTCAGCGAGGAGGGCAAGGGCTTGGCGAAGGTCCGCCCACCACTCGTCAGGCAACCCCGGGTCGTGGTCGATGTCGGCCCGGTCAGGGGACACGATGGGTTGCGTGAGGTAGTCCAGTACTTCCGACTCGAAGGCCCACTCGCCGTCAGTCCAGTCATGCACCGCGTGCAGGCGGGGGCGGGGCACGCCGTCAGGCACCAGCTCCGAGGCGCCGACGATGCCTTCCCCCGCCTTCCTGCCCGCGTTCCTCTTCGCCGTCCGGCTGACCCGTAGCCACCGGTCCCCTGCTCGGCGTCCGAGAGTGACACCGAGGAAGCCCCACGCCAGCGGCCCCGTGCAGGTGAGGCCCAGTGCCTTGGCCGCCCGGTCGTGGGCGGCCTCCATCAGGGCCTGCACCTCCTCATTCACCGGCGAGTTCATCCGTCACCCTCCTGAGTTCCTGGGCCGTCAGCGGCGCAGCCAGAGCCTTGGCGACATCGTCCCAGTGCTCGCGGGTGCTCGCGGAGGTGAGGACGACATCGAGGCCGGGGCACGAGCCAGCGGCCAGCAGGGCAGCGGCTGCGGCCGACAGGCCGGGGCGGATGAGGTTCACCAGTTCGGGTGTCATGGCGTCGAGGAGTTCGCCCCCGTGCAGGGGAGCGGAGCCGAAGGTGATCAGCCCCGCGTCCTTCGCCTGCACCAGTGGTCCGCCGCCGTTCAGGGCCTGTGTGATCGGGGCATCCATGATCAGGCTGACGGGCATCTGCAAGGCCGTGAAGTGGTGCTCGGCGGAACCGGCCGCCTGCCGGGCGAGCGTGAGCAACTCGGGGACGCTGAACGCTCCGGAGGTCAGGCCCGACCAGGTGGCGACGCCGTACCCGCCGATCCTGCCCGCATGGGCGAACTCCTCCAGCGCCGTGAAGGCTTCCCGTACACGCCCGTGCAGAACGGCACGGTCAAGGCCGTGCCCGTGGTGCTCGGGGTTGTGCACGAACACCAGGTCCACGCGCCCGAGCGCGGCCAACGACCGCTCCGTCTGCCAGCGGACGAAGCCCCGCTCAAGGCTGTGCCTACCGGCCGCCTCTCCCCGGGTGAGCACGCCCTCAGCCAGGGCGGTGCGGCCTTGTTCCTCCGTGAAGAACCCTGTCTTCGTGGCTACCCGCACGGTCGGGTACTCCCCGAGAACCGGGCGCAGTTCCTCCTGCGCCCGACCGTGGGCGTAGTTGGGTGCCGTGTCCACCCAGGGGCTACCGGCGGCCAGGGCGGTGCGTGCCGCCTGACTGACGGCACGCACGCGGTATGTCCCCAGGCAGAGCGCGGCGGTCACAGCGCCGTCCCCACGACTGCAACGGCGTGGCCGTCGATGAGGACGGAGACCAGTTCGGCCACCTCCTTGACCTCCAGCCCGGCGGAGTCGGCGAGTTCGCCCAGCGTGGTCGGCTGGTTGGTCAGCAGCGTGCCCAGCGCGGGAGCGGCGGACTCGGCGAAGTCCCACGCGGTACTGGCCGCCGAGAAGGTGACTGTGCCCTGTTCGCGGTCCGCCGTCAGGCGGCCCCTCGGAGTGGTGAGCTTGACCGTGATGTCCCGCTGGGCGGGGAGTCCGCCCACGTAGGGCAGGGACGGAATCGCGTGGCCCAGGTCCGTCGTGTCGATCGACTCTGCCCACCGCTCCACGAGGCGGGGGTCCGCCATCATGTCGGCCACCTCACGGCGCACGGCGTCGATGAAGTCCGACTGTTCCGCCAGCGAGCCGAAGCGCGGGATGTCCCTGCGCAGCGCGAGGGACGCCCGGAGCTGATCGACGACCCACAGCATCAGGTCAGCCCCCGTGTGCGGGACCATGCCGAACGTCAGGTGAAGGGATTCCGTCCCCTGGTCAGCGGTGACCGCGTGCCACCAACCGCGCGGCAGGTAGAGCACGTCACCCGGGGACAGAACCAGGTCCGCCATCGGGTCGCCCTCCGGCTCCTCCGGCGACTCCACGTCCCGGAAGGTGGGCGCCTCACGGGTCATCCCCCACAGGCGCCACCGCTTCGAGCCGTGCAGTTGGACCACCACCACATCGTGGTCATCCCAGTGCCGGCCGAAGCCCTCCCGCTCGGTCCATGAGGCGTACACGTTGGCCTGCACGGAAGTTCCGAGGAAGCGTTCCAGCCCCTCAGCAGCCGCCCCCACAGCGGGGTGGATCTTCTCCACCGCATCGAGCACCAGCGACGCCCCGTCTCTGAGCTGGGCGTGGAAGTCGGACGGCTGGATACGGGACCAGGTGACCGCTCGGCGGTTCGTGGTCGGGATCGCGTAGCGGTGGAGCGGCACCATCTCCCCGTCGACCGACAGGCGCAGCCGGGGCGGCTCCAGCCGCTGCGTGGCAATGATCCGGTTCAGGTCGTCCCAGGAGAACAGGCCCGCCGTGTCGGCGGCTCCGGGGAAGTGCGCGTAAGAGCGGTGGTACGTCTGGGCGAGGAACGTGTCCCCGCCCAGACGCCCCGCCCACGAGGCTGCATCAAGCACCGTGGGCGCTCCCGTCAGTCGTTGCCGTCGGAACGGCCACTGCTGACGTCAGACTCCTGCTCGGCACGGGTGCGTGCGGCCACGATCTTCCGCTTCGCGACGAGCAGGCCACCCCCCTCGGGGGCCACCGAAGTGGTGTTCTCTTCCACCATCGGACTACCTCTCTTCTCGGGAACTCCCCCCGGGAATCCGGCGGGAAGCATCAGGGACAGCGGCCAATGCGGTTACCAAAGAGCCACGGCGAGAACCAGGGCACAGCCGCCGAGGATCGCGGCCAGGTAGAGCGGCCCCGCGTACCGGCCAAAGTGGCGCAGTACCCAGTGGCCCAAGCGGCGCATCACGTCGCCTTCGGCTCCACCGCCACGGGGCGGAGAGCACTGGCAGGCAACGAACTGCGGCCCGTGCACCGAGGGCACCCGCACGGCGGGTACTTGGTCGGCGAACCCAGGATCACCGCATTGCGCGGTTCCACCTGCACCTCACGCACCGGGCCGTACGTCCGGCCGCCGTCGTACGACACCCGCAGAGTCATGCGCCCCGTCACGAGCGCACACCACCATCAGGGCCGAACGTCCGCCGGTACTCCAGCCCCCGACCTACGCCGTAACGCACCCACTCTTCGTTTCGCTCGGTCGCTGTCATAGGGGAAATCATTGGCCCAGAAAGCGGCGGCTGCGTAGTTCTTTCCCGTCATGGACTAAAGATCATGAACGGCAGGCGGCAGCCCACTCCGTCAACAAGGCTCGCGCTTCGGCCCCGAACAGCGCGTACCCCTCCAGTGTCGAGAACAGTTCCAAATGCATTTCGATGTCGCGCGGATCTCTCAGGATCACGACACCAGTGGTGTTCTCCACAGTGGCCAGGGTGTTGTCGTAGACAGTGAAGGTGTCCATCGGAGCCATGGGCTTATATCCCGCGATTGGGATGACACCGAGCTTCACATTCGGTAGGTGGGTCAGTGAGGCCAGCCGGTCAATCTGCATCGCCATCGCGGCCGGGGGCAGGAGTGGCCACCTTACGGCCTGTTCGGTGAGGATGAAGGTGAACCGCTTCTTCGTGTCGTAAAGAACCTCCTGCCGCTCCAGCTTCCTCGCGATCGTCTTAGTGACGTCAGCCGGGGAATGGGCGAGGCTGGCCCGGATGTACTCGGGGGTGGACAGCAGTCCAGTAATCATCGAGAGCAGGAAGAAACGGAACTCGGTAGAGGAGGATTCGAGCGCGGCAAGTTCGGTCTGCTTCTTTTCCAGTCCTCTGCGGCGCAGCGAGCGCAGGTCTTGCCACTCGGTATTGGCCAGCCTCGCGAGGGCAATGACCTCCTCGATGACCTCGGGCGGAGCAACGACAGCCCGGAGGATTCTCTCCAGGTCGAGCAGGCTCGGTTGCGCTTTCCCGTTCTCGATTCGACTGATCTTCGATTGGGACATGTTGCAACGCCGAGCGAGCCGGTCCCCAGTGAGGCCGGCTCGCTTGCGTAGTTCTTTCAGCAGGGCGGCCAATTCTTGCTTCGGCTGCCCCAACTGTTCAGGGTCGAACGTCACCCGCTCACGTACTCCAGGAACGGAACCGACTCAGCAACGGCAATCCGCTTCCACTGCCGATACGGCTCAGGGTCACCTTCGTACAGTTCACGGTTTATCTGCGTCCCGTCCTCCCGGTAGTTCATCAGGACCACCTTGGACTCATCGAACATCCAGAAGTCCTGATCCGGAAGCCCCGGGTTCTCTCGGTCGGTGAGGTCGAGGATGCGGATATCCTCGCCCGCCTTCACGTGGTGCCGGTAGTAATACTCGAACTCAAACCGGAGGTAGTCCGAGAGCGGGCGGGTCACGACGTGCACCCTGCCGACGCTCTTCCCTTCCGAGGTCCATTGCCGAACCTCGTCCATCCAAGCCGACGTGTAATCGTCCGGGGATTTCTCCCCGGCGAGGAAGCGCTTCAGCTTCTCCGCTTCCTGGGGCATGGTGTAGACGGGCAGCGTTTCCAGCCGCCACGCCTCACGCTCCATGGAATCGAAGCAGTCATTCCACGCGTCACCATCCAAGTGCACGGAAAGCCTCCCTGAGAACCGCCTCCGGGATTTCCACGAGCCCTTCCCCGGAGGGCGGGGTGAAGGCGTTGGACACGTCGCCCTGCACGACGAACGATCCCGTGGCCGTGCGGTACACGTTCGGGCAGTCCTTCTCTCCGCACTCGCCGTTGCCGTTGCCCGTGAGCCGGGTGAGTGCCGAACGTTCGGACATGCCAAACCCCCTTGCTCTGGCCCCGTTTGGGCCGCCTGCCCACCGACAGTAGAGGGGGTGGCACTACGCGTCTATGCGTGAACGCGACTATGCGTGTCCTTGCATAAACAGGTCCCCGACCGCCCCAGCCATCCCCGGTACGTGGTCACGTACGCGCCCGTGCAGACTGGGCGTAGCAGCGGCAACCAGCCACGGGGATGTGCAACGCCGCTCTGGCCCCACGGTGCGGCCACGGCGTCGGGCCGTGCGCGATCCCCGTGACTGTCGGTGGTGGTCCGTAGAATCTCCGCGTGAGCGATTCAGACAAGTCCCAGCTGACCGAGACGGAGATCCGTACCCGGTACATCACGCCTGCCCTGACTACCGCCGGTTGGCCCCTGACATCGCTCCGCGAGGAGTACTACTACTTCTCGGCTGGACGCATCCAGGTGGTGGGCAAGAAGGGCGTGCGCCGGAAGCCCAAGAAGGTCGACTACCTGCTTGAGTGGTGTCCGAACCTCCCGATCGCCGTGGTCGAGGCCAAGGACAACAACCACGAGCCGGGCGACGGCATGCAGCAGGCGATCGAGTACGCCGAGCAGCTTGACGTGCCCTCGGTCTTCACGAGCAACGGCGACTCGTTTGTGTGGCATGATCGCACTGGCATCCGGCCTGATGTCGAGGTCGAGATCCCGCTGGAGCAGTTCCCCTCTCCTGAAGCCCTCTACCAGCTGTACAAGCAGTGGAAGGGCATCGAAGACTCCGACGAGCCGGTGATCGCAGGCCAGTTCCATGACGACGGGTCGGGACGCCGGCCGCGCTACTACCAGCGCATCGCGATCAACCGGACGCTCGAAGCGATCGCCAAGGGGCAGCGCCGACTGTTGCTGGTCATGGCCACCGGGACGGGCAAGACCTACACCGGCGCGCAGATCATCTGGCGCTTCATGGAGTCCTTCCGGACGATCAACCCGGACAAGGGCCAGGCCCGCGTGCTGTTTCTGGCCGACCGCAACATCCTGATCGACCAGACCATGATGAACGACTTCGCCATGTTCAAGGGGCGCATGGCCAAGCTCAGCGCCTCGCGCGGCACCATCTCCAAGGTGGCGAACGCCGACGACCCCGGCGGCGGGGACATCAAGGTCGTTGACAAGAGCTTCGAGCTGTACCTCTCCCTGTACCAGGCGGTGACTGGTACGGAGGAGATCGACAACGTCTACAAGCAGTTCTCACCCGACTTCTTCGACCTGATCATCGTCGACGAGTGCCACCGCGGCAGCGCCCGGGAGGACAGTGCCTGGCGGGGCATCCTGGAGTACTTCGACTCGGCCATCCAGCTCGGCATGACGGCCACGCCCAAGGAGACGAAGACTGTCAGCAACATCGACTACTTCGGTGACCCGCTCTACACCTACTCCCTGAAGCAGGGCACCGACGACGGCTTCCTGGCCCCGTACAAGGTCATCCGCACGGCGCTTGACGTCGACACCTACGGCTGGCGCCCTGAGGAGGGGCAGCGTGACGACGCGGGCAACTTGATCCCCGACCGGCACTACACCGGCGAGGATATCGACGACTCGATCGTCTTCCCGGAACGCGACAAGCGGGTTGCCGAGCGCATCACCGAGTACCTGAAGAGCACGGATCGCTACGCCAAGGTGATTGTCTTCTGCCAGGACATCCCGCACGCCAACCGCATGCGCCGGGTACTGGCCAACCTCAACGCCGATGAGGTCCGTAAGGACTCGCGCTACGTCATGCAGATTACCGGCGACGACCAACAGGGCAAGCAGGAACTCGACAACTTCATCGATCCTGAGATGCCCTACCCCGTGATCGCGACCACCAGCAAGCTGCTGGCGACCGGCGTAGACGCCCAGACCTGCAAGCTCATCGTGCTCAACAGCCGGGTCGAAAGCATGACCGACTTCAAGCAGATGATTGGTCGCGGCACCCGCGTACGGACGGACTACGACAAGTGGTTCTTCGTGATCATGGACTTCAAGAACGTCACCCGGTTGTTTGCTGACAAGGACTTCGACGGCGATCCAGTCAAGGTCTACGAGCTGCCGCCCGATGGCAATATGCAGGACGCCGTTGAAGACCTGGACGATGTCGATGAGCGCAGCGACGCCGACGAGGACGATGACACGCCTGAGCAGTGGACGGAGCGGCCGGGCGAGCGCAAGCCGCGGCGCAAGCAGATCGTGGTCAGCGGCCATGCCGTGACGATCATCGGCGAACAGGTGCAGATGCTCGGGACCGACGGCAAGCCTCTCGCCTCCAGCCTCAAGGAGTTCGTCCGCAGCGGCCTGCTGGAGCGGTACCCGACCGCAGACGCCTTCGTGAGCGCCTGGTCGGCTGCGGATCAGCGATCGGCTCTGCTCGACGAGCTGGTGGACGCCGGCATACCGCTGGAAGATCTGGTGGAACAGTCAGGACTAGCGCTTGATCCATTCGACATGGCCCTCGACGTTGCCTACGAACGTCAGCCGATCGAGCGTCGGCAGCGGGCAGCAGCAGTCCACGCGAACGGCTACCTTGGCAAGTACCAGGGCCAGATGCGCTCCGTGTTGGAGGCGCTACTGGAAAAGTATGTCGAGTCCGGCGTGCGCTCGTTGGAGGACATTGGAGTGCTGCGGGTGGAGCCCTTCCGCTCGATGGGCGGCCCCATGGAGCTCATACGATCCTTCGGAACCCGCGAGACCTATTTCAAGGCCGTGCGTGACCTTGAGCAGCAGTTGTACCAGGAGGCGCAGTGATTTCGTCCACGCTCATCAAGTCCATCCAAGATGTCATGCGGCAGGACCAAGGTGTGGACGGCGATGCCCAGCGCCTCAGCCAGCTCGTCTGGATGATCTTCCTTAAAATCCTCGATGACACCGAGCAGGAACTCGAGCTGATGACCGACGGCTACGTGCCGGCGATCCCAGCGCAGTACCAGTGGCGGGCCTGGGCGAGCGACGAAGAAGGCCTCACCGGTGATGGCCTCAACGACTTCGTCAACAACGACCTCTTCCCGGCGCTGCGCAAGCTGAGCGGCGGCACCAACCCGCGGACCCTGATCGTGCGCGAGGCCTTCGAGGACTCGTACAACTACATGAAGAGCGGCACGCTGCTGCGCCAGGTGATCAACAAGATCAACTCGATTGACTTCACCGTCCGGGCCGACCGGCACCAGTTCAATGACCTCTACGAGAAGCTTCTCAAGGACCTCCAGAGCGCTGGCAACGCCGGTGAGTACTACACGCCGAGGGCGCTGACCCAGTTCATCGTGGAGATGGTGAACCCCCAGCTCGGCGAGACCGTGCTGGACCCGGCCTGTGGCACCGGCGGCTTCCTGGCCAACACCATCGACCACCTGCGTGGGCAGGTGAAGACGCCGGACGACGAAGCGCTCCTTCAGGCCTCGCTGCGGGGCATCGAGAAGAAGCAGCTGCCGCACCTGCTCTGCCTGACGAACATGATCCTTCACGGCATCGACGCTCCGACGGCCATCCGCCGCGCCAATACCCTGACCCGTCCGCTCCGTGACCATGGCCCTGCCGACCGTGTTGACGTGATCGTCACCAACCCGCCCTTCGGTGGCGTCGAGGAGCCAGGGGTTGAGCAGAACTTCCCACAGAACGTCCGTACCCGGGAGACCGCCGACCTGTTCCTGGTGCTCATCATGCGCCTACTGAAGCCGGGAGGGCGCGCAGGGATTGTGCTGCCAGATGGCACATTGTTTGGAGAGGGGGGAGCTAAGGAGCGCATCAAAGAGCAACTACTCCGAGACTGCAACCTGCACACGGTCGTCCGCCTCCCAAACAGCGTCTTCTCGCCGTATACCAATATTGCCACGAACCTGCTTTTTTTCACGAAGGGCGAGCCGACAAAAGAAGTCTGGTTCTTTGAGCATCAGTTGCCGTCGGACATGAAGGCGTACAACAGGTCTCGGCCTATCCGCGTGAGCGAGTTTGATCCGGAACGGGCGTGGTGGAATGAGCGGGTCGAATCTCGACGAGCATGGAAGGTCCCGATCGGAGATATTATTGACAGAGGCTACAACCTTGACTTCAAGAACCCCTACTCTTTCGATGCTGAAGAAGTGAGTACGGGTGAGCTCTTTGAGCGATGGCAGGCGAAGCAGAACTCCGTCCGTGACATCCTAGTCACTATCCGTGAAACCCTGATGAGGACTTTGCGTGACGATTGAGCAGAAGTTGACGAGATCCGCCTTCATGGATCTCGCCGAGGGGAACAGCCAGTTCGCGCTTGAGCACATGTGCGACCTGGTCAAAACGGCTGAGGATGTCGCCCCCCTGGAAACCGCAATCCTGCAGTTGGCAGTGACGGGGCGGTTGACTCGATCGACCGAGCAAGACGAACCAGTAGAGGAACTACTGCTCCGCATCAAGCCTGAGGCACTTGATTCTTGGCCTCTCGTGGACGCCAAGGGAAACCCAAAGCCCGAACCGTATGCGCTGCCTGTGCAGTGGCAATGGGTCATGCTTGGCGCTCTTCTCACTAATATTGAGGCAGGCTGGAGCCCAAGCGCTCAAGCTCGCCCCAAGGAAGGTGACGAGTGGGGCGTGCTGAAGGTGAGCGCTTGTTCCTGGGGCGAGTTTCGACCTGGCGAAAATAAGGCTCTTAAGGAAGGTCAGCTTCCCCGGGCGGCGCTGGAAGTGCAGACCGGTGACTTCCTTATTTCGCGAGCGAACACAGCGGAGTTGGTTGCCCGAAGTGTCGTGGTCGCGGAAACGCCGCCTCATTTGATGCTAAGTGACAAGACTTTGCGACTCAAGGTGGGAGACGGTTGCTGTCCGCGCTACCTGAATCTGGCCAACCGTGCTGCAGTCGCGCGGGCGCATTACGAAGATGAAGCAAGTGGTACGAGTAGTTCAATGAAGAATGTGTCACAACGCGCCATTAGGCGTACGCCCATCCCTCTCCCCCCTCGTGAGGAGCAGGACCGGATTGTGGCGATCGTTGACGAGCTGATGGGTTTGCTGCGGAAACTGCGTGTGGAGATGGCGGCGTAACCCCCCCAGTTGGACAGAATTTGGGAAAAGGTATGCGCCCGCCTGGCAGATCACCATGTCCGTCTCCTTCTACGACGTGCTAGGCGCCGGAAAGCGATGCAGCTGCGGCCACCTGTATCCGGCGAGGAGACGAAGGGACCCGGCGCTCCCCGACTAGCGGGCTGCTTTCCCTCACGCAAATTGTGTATGCGTTGGGCGTCCGTCGCCCGGGCTGTAAGGCCAGGGCGATGGACGTTTTGCTTAGTACGTGAGCGTCTGACACTGCTCCTTTGAAGCGGCCAGGAGCCTACGGATGAGCGAAGCGAACCTTCCTTCCTCGATACTCGGTTCCAACATCATGGACTCGAACGCGATCCTGTGCCGGATGGTCAGCCACTCGTCACCACCATCGACCTGGTTGATGAAGCACAGGTCGCGGTAGTAGAACGCGGTGCCGATAGCCCAGTTGCCGTGCCCGATGTTCTGTTCCAGCTCCTCAACGCTGTAGCAGCCGACGAAGCTGTTCCGGGTGAACGGCGGATCGTCCGCGGAACTGATCCACGGGTTCTCGATGCCGAGCTTGAACCACTGCTCGCGCAGTTCATCGGCCAGTTCAGCGATGACCCGGACCTCCTGAGCGCCCTCTTGCGTCTCGACCTGCTGCAAGGCGTAGCGGTAGGCCTCGGTCCAGTCGGTGAACACTTCTGGGTCGCTTGTCCGCTGAGAGTCGCCGCCGGTCCAGAGTTGGACACGCTAGCGCTCGCTGTTGAACAGCAGGTCGATGAGGTCCTGCGGGGCCGAGGTGTCGTCGCCGTGGCGATTCGGCGGACCGACGATGAGCGCCGGTCCCACGATCACGTCGTGATTCCGAAGCGCCGAGTTGTGCACCCACACGAGCGTCGTGGCTCGGTGGTTGACGCGCATCCGGTTCAGCTTGCCGGACTCGTTGAGGTACATCCCGGCCGGCGGCCGTTCGAGACCGACGATCTGGAGGTTGCCTCCTACGATCTGCTGGTAGGCGTCGATGTCGCTCGTTTCGAGCTGCTGGAGCCGGATCGGTTGACCCGGATCGACGGGTATGACGATGGCGGTAATCAAGGTTGCCGCTCGCCTCTGGACCGTTGAGCTGTTGCCTGGTGGGCGGTCCGTTCCACACCAGGCCGCCGCCCGCGTTGGGTCGGGAAACGGTCTGATGTGCAAGTGGGTTGTGGAGCGGAGGGCGGCCGTTTGGCCGCCGCTCCGGGTCAGCGGGGGCTTCCGTCCTTACTTGGAAGCCTCACCGCTGCGGCGCCGCGTTGACGTGGTGGTCTCGGCGACGGTTTCGGCTGTCGGGTCTTCCGTCCCGAAGAGGCCGCAGGCGCCGTCTATGACCAGGTCCGCCAGTTCATCGAGCTCAGCGACGGCCATACGTCCAAGCTGTCTCGGGAGCAGAAGGGCCGGTTCGTGGCGGTGTGCTGGACAGCGCAGATGTTCAAGCACTTCGAGGACCCCAAGCCGGGGTACGTCGCGGACTGGCCCGACCTCCCGGCATGGCAGCGGGAGACGGACGCCGACATCTTCGAGGTCATCGAAAAGTCCTGATCAGACCCAGGGCCGGAGGGTTGGTCACATGACCAACGCGTGACCAACAGGGGCCGGAAAGCCCCTGAAACAGCAGGAAAGAACAGGAGAAACGGCCGCCGAAATGAAGCCTGTCAGCGGGCGTTTCCCCAGGTCAGAGCGGTTGTGGGCTGGTGCCCGAGTGGAGAGTTCAAGTCCCCCCTCGGACACCACTGAGAACCCCAGCTGAGCTGGGGTTCTTCTGTTTCTGCCGCAGTCGCGTGATCAATCGCATGGCCAACCGCGTGACCCATCGCGTGACCGGCGGAATCCGGCCCGGACGCACGGGAGCGTCCCCGGCCAGGGGGCCGGGGACGCCGTGGCCGCCGCCGGTCAGGGAGCGGTGAGGCCGGGCTGGACCTGGATCTTCCGGCCGATGCCGGCCTGGAACCGCTGGATGGCCTGGGCGTAGGAGGCCAGCGGCAGGCGGTCGCTGATGAAGACGTCCGGGTCCAGCACCCCGGTGGCGAACAGCTCCGCGGCCCGTTCGTAGCTGTGCAGGACGGCCATGGAGCCGGTGATGGTGATCTCCTGGTTGTAGATCCGGTAGGGCTCGATGGTGGCCCGGGCGGCGTAGTCGGAGACGCCGAACTGCAGGTACGTTCCCCCCTTCCCCACCCTGCCCAGCGCGTCCTGGATCGCCTTCTCGTTGCCGGTGGCGTCGATGACGACGTCCCAGCCGCGCGGCCGGTCCAGTTCGTCGGCGGAGGTGACCGCGTTGCTGCAGCCCAGCTCGCGGGCGGTCGTGAGGCGGTCGGTGTTGAGGTCGACGACGTCGACGGTGGCGGCTCCGGTGCGCTTGGCCAGTTCCAGCATCATCAGGCCCATGGTGCCCGAGCCGTAGATGAGGACATGACTGGCCAGTTGGGTGCGGAGGACGTCGTAGCCGCGCACCGCGCAGGACAGCGGCTCGATGAGGGCCGCGTCCTCGGTGGCGACGTGATCGGGCAGGGGCACGCAGTTGGCGACCGGGGCCACGGCGAACTCCGCCGCGCCACCGGGAGCCGTGACGCCGATCGCGCCCCACCGCTCGCACAGGTTGTTCCTGCCGCGGCGGCAGTAGTGGCATTCGCCGCAGATCAGGGTGGGGTCCACGGCGACCCGGGTGCCGACGGCCAGTTCGGTCACGCCGCTGCCGACGGCGACGACCTCGCCCGCGAACTCATGACCGGGGATGATCGGCAGCCGGGGGGCGAACTCTCCTTGCAGGATGTGCAGATCAGTGCCGCACAGTCCGCACGCGGACACGGCGACCACGACCTCGCGGGGGCCGGGCGTGGGGTCCTCCACGTCCGTCCACTCCATGGTCCCGGGCTCGGTGATGACGACGGCCTTCACTTGACGGCTCCCAGTGCGAGGCCCTGGACCAGTTTGTCCTGGGCGGCGAATCCGGCGATGAGCACCGGCAGCGACACGGCGACGGCCGCGGCGCAGATCTGGGCCAGGAAGAGGCCCTGGCTGGTGACGAAGCCGGTCAGGAAGACCGGCGCGGTGACGGAACGGACGCCGGTGAGCACCCGGGCGAACAGCATCTCGTTCCAGCTGAAGATGAAGCAGATCAGCGAGGTGGCGGCGATACCGGGGGCGGCGATCGGGATGACGATCCGGCGGAAGACGGTGATCAGGCCGGCGCCGTCGATCGCGGCCGCCTCGAAGATCGCCACCGGGATCTCGGCGAGGAAGGAGCGCATCATCCACACCGCGATCGGCAGGTTCATGGCGGTGTACAGGACGGCCATCAGCCAGATGTTGTCCAGCAGGGCGAGGTTCTTGGCCACCAGGTAGATCGGGAGCAGGCCCGCGACCGCCGGGAGCATCTTGGTGGAGAGGAAGAAGAACATCACGTCGGACCACCTGCGCACCGGCTTGACCGACAGCGCGTACGCCGCGGGGATGGCCAGCGCGAGCACGAAGGCGGTCGAGGCGATGGCGGCCGTGGCGGAGTTGGCCAGGGCGGGCCAGGGGCTGGTCCCGGTGGTGTCCCCGAAGAACTCCCGGTAGCCGTCGAGGGTGAGGTCGGCGGTGATCGAGGGGGGATTGGTCGCGGCGTCGGACTCGCTGTGGAAGGAGGTCAGCACCATCCATGCCACGGGCAGGAAGAACAGCAGACCGGTGGCCCAGGCGGCGAGTGTCCAGACGGCGCCTGCGTGGCGCCTGAGCCGGCCGTCGCGGGGCCGTCCTCGCGAGGGTGCCGTTGCGGTGGTGCTCATGGCTGCTCCTCCCTGAGGAGTGTGGAGACCAGGCGCAGCGCGAAGGTGGCGACGATGATGGTGCCGATGACGACGATGACACCGGCCGCGGAGGCGGCCCCGTAGTCATGTGCCTGGTAGAAGCTCTGGTAGATGGTGTACGGCAGGTTCGCGGTGCCCAGGCCGCCCGAGGTGATGGTGAAGACCGCGTCGAAGTTCTGCACGATGTAGATGGATCCGAGCAGCGCCGCGAGTTCGAGGTATCTGCGCAGGTGGGGCAGGGTGAGGTAGCGGAAGATCTGCAGCGCGTTCGCCCCGTCCACCCGGGCGGCTTCCACCGCCTCGGTCGACCGGCTCTGCAGGCCCGCGAGCAGGATCAGCATCATGAACGGGGTCCACTGCCAGATCAGGGAGACCGTGACGGACGTCAGCGGGGCCTCGGTGATCCAGTCCCGCTGGGGCGGGCTGTCGGAGCCGAACAAGGACCAGAGCCAGGTGAGGCCGCCGTTGAGCAGCCCGTACTCGGGGTTGTAGAGCGCGTGCTTCCACAGCAGCGCGGCCGCGACCGGGACGATGAGGAACGGTGCGATGAGCAGGGTGCGCACCAGCCCGCGGCCGCGGAACTTCCGGTCCAGCAGCAGCGCCGCGCCGAGCCCCAGTGCCAGGCTTACGAGCACCACTCCGGCGGTGAGCCAGACGGTGGTGAAGACGGAGGAGCGCAGGTCCGGGTCGGTGAAGAGTTGCGTGTAGTTGTCGAAGCCGGTGAACCGGCGCTCGCCGGGCCGCAGCGCGTTCCAGTTCATGAAGGAGATCACCAGCGTGGCGACGAACGGCAGCTGGGTGACGATCACCATGAACAACAGGGCCGGGATCAGCGGGGAGCGCCGCGCCCAGGCCTGACGGGAGCGCCGCGGCCGCGCGGCCGGGGCCGCGATCGTGGCGCCGACGGGTGGTCTTGCCTTGTGCATGTACGTGCTACTCACTTCCGGTACTCCTCGGCGACCTGCTCCGCGAGTTGCTGGCCCTTGTCCAGGGCCTTCTCCACGGAGGTGCGGCCGGCGATGGCCGAGGCGATTCCATGGGAGACCTTGGTCCCCAGATCCGGGAACTCCGGGATGTCCACGAACTGGACGCCGACGGTCGGGCGCGGCTGTACCCCGGGGTCACGGGGGTCGGCGCTGCTGATGGCGTCCTTGGTGGCCTCGTGGAAGGAAGCCGCCGCCTTCTGGTAGTTGGGGTTTGCGTAGGTCGACTCGCGCTTGCCTGCCGGCACCTTCGCCCAGCCGAGCTTCTCCCCGACGAGCTCCTCGTACTCCTTGCCGGAGGCCCAGGCGATGAACTTCGCCGCCGCTTCCTGGTGCTTGCTCGCCTTCTGGATGCCCCAGGCCCAGGAGTACAGCCATCCTGAGCTCCTGGTCTTGTTCACCGGAGCCATGGCGTAGCCGATCTTGCCCGCGACCGGGGAGTCCTTGTCCTCCAGCAGCCCGGCGGCCGAGGTGGCGTCGTACCACATGGCGGTCTTGCCTTGCTGGAAGCTGGCCAGGCATTCGGCGAAGCCGGCCTGTGCGGCACCGGGTTCACCGTGCTCGCGGACGAGGTCGACGTACATCTTCGTCGCCTCGGTGAAGCCGGGGCCGTTCACCTGCGCCTTCCAGTCCTTGGTGAACCAGGTGCCGCCGTAGGTGTTGACCGCCGTGGTGAGCGGGGCGAAGACCTCGCCCCAGCCGGGCATGCCGCGCAGGCAGATGCCCTTCATCCCCGGCTTGGCGCCGTCGGCCTTGGCCGCCAGGTCGGCGACCTGCTTCCAGGTCGGGTAGGCCGGCACGGTCAGCCCTTTGGCTTCGAAGACGTCCTTGCGGTACATCAGGAACGAGGACTCACCGTAGAACGGCTCGGCGTAGAGCTTTCCGTCCTCTCCCCTCAGTCCCTCCTCGATCGGTGTCAGGATGTCGGACTGGTCGAATGCGCGGTCCTTGGCGACGGTGTCGTCCAGCGGGGCCAGCCAGCCGTTCCTGCCGTAGATGGGGGCTTCGAAGTTGCTGATGGAGGCGACGTCGTAGGAACCGGCCTGGCTGGAGAACTCCTGGCTGATCTTGTCGCGTACGTCGTTCTCCGGCAGCACCGTGAAATTGACCTCGATGCCCGTCTCCTTGGTGAAGTGCTCCTTCGTCAGCTTCTGCAGATCGAGCATCTGGGGGTTGTTCACCATGAGGACGTTCACCGACTTCTCTCCCCCGCCGCCGCCTCCCGCTCCGGCGCAGCCGGCGAGCAGCAGGGCGGTACAGGCACCGAGGGCGGCCAGGGTGGCGGCGGTGTGGTGCCGGGCTCCTGTAGGTCTCGTGTTCATGGAAATCGCCTCATTCCGGGGGGAGGTGGAGTCGGCCGGGGGCGGCGGCCGGGGCGCGAAATGGGTAGGGCGGATGGAGCCTGTGGTGTTCACACCCAGGCCGGGCGGGTTGCGCGGATGGGGGTTTTCAGGTCCGGATGACGTGCGGGCCCAGGAGCGCGTAGCGGTTCGCCTCCGCGGCGGGCAGTCCGGTGTCGGTGACGATGGTTTCGAAATCGCCGACTTCGGCGAATCGGCAGAAGCTCTTCGCGCCGAACTTGGTGTGGATTCCCACCAGTATTCGGCGTCTGGAGGACTGCACGGCCTGGGCCTTGACATCGGCCACCACCGGGTCGGGGGTTGTCAGGCCGAAGTCGCGGGAGATGCCGTTGGCGCCCAGGATCGCCAGGTCGATGACGAAGGAGGAGAGCATCCGGGTGGTGAAGGACCCCACCGTGGCGAGGGTGCGGCCGCGGACTCTGCCGCCGAGGAGCAGCACGGTGGCCTGGGATGTCCTGGCGATGGCCGCGGCGGCGGGGAGGGAGGCGGTGACCACCGTCAGGGGCCGGTCGGCCGGCAGTCGGGCGGCGATGAGCTGCTGGGTGTAGCCCTCGTCGATGAAGACCGTCTCCGCCTCGCCGAGCAGGGGGGTTACGGCGTCGGCGATGCGGCGTTTGCTCTCCACGTGGTTGGCCTCGCGGTGCGCCAGGTCGGTCTCGAAGCCGGCGCTCTCCACCGGGTACGCGCCACCGTGGCTGCGGCGGACCAGTCCGCGCCGCTCGAGCTCGCTCAGGTCCCTGCGTATGGTCTCGGGCGCGACCTTGAAGCCGGCGGCCACGGCCGCGACTTCGACGCGTCCGCGCTGCCGTACGAGAGCCAGGATCCGGTGCTGGCGTTCATCGGCTTTCATCTTCTTCAGCACCTCCCGGCTTCTTCTCCGTTGGGCGTCGGCTGAGGCCCGTTCGCCTTCTGTCTGAGATTTATACCTGCGCCTCCCGCCCCTGCGGCCTTCCGTTGCTCGGTGGGTTCTGCCCGTTTGTGCCCGCTCGGGCGGGCGGTCTTTATGCAGGTCAGCACGGGTATGGGCGGCAGGTGCGGCGGCCGGCGCCGACCAATCGGGCGCGCCCGGGTGCCCGTTTGCCGGGCCCGGGGGCGAACGGCCGGCCGGTGTCGGCGTGTCATCGCAGGAGGTGCTCGGCCACGGCGGTGTCCGTGACGATGCCGTTGAACAGACCGGTCTTCAGGGCCGCCTCGGTGGCGGTGGACCGCTCGGCGCCGTCGGCCATGAGGATCACCTCGGGGACGCGGCGCAGTTCCTCGAAGCTGATGGCGATGATGCGCTGGGTCAGCTCCGGGGCGACCACGCGGCCTTCGGCGTCGAGGAGTTCGCCGGCCACTTCCGCGCACGCTCCCTGGCGCACGTATGACTCACGCTCGGAGTCGCTGAGGGCGTCGTAGACCGTGGACAGCCCCGGCCCCCAGCCGCCGACGGTGATGATCGCCTTGGTGACGGTGCCGAACCGGCTGACCGCTTCGACGATGCCCGGCTGCCGGCGCAGCATCTGGGCCGTGGGGCCGTCGGGCAGCAGCAGCGGTGCGTAGATGGGGTAGACGGCGCCTCTGGCCACCGAGGCGGCGCGGCGCACCGCTTCCACGGCGTTTGCGTTCACCGGCCGCAGCGGGGTCACCCCGCACAGCTGCACGACGCTGCACCGGGCCAGGCGGGTCAGTTCGGGGCCGAGCGCGTCGATCTCGGGGCCCCAGATGAGTCCGAGTACGTCGTCGTCGGTGACGATCTCGGCCAGCAGGTCGGCCGTCACGGCGCCGAGGCGGCGGGTGACCAGCCGGGGGTCGTCGGGGTCTTGGGCGTCGGAGTGGAAGACGATGGCGTGGCGCAGGTCGTAGCGGGTGCGCAGGGCTTCGGAGCGTTCGGCGTCCAGCTCGGCGGGCAGGCGTATCTCCAGGCGCACCAGGCCGTCACGGATGGCGGTCTCCAGGGCTCGTGCCACCTTGAAGCGGCTGATGCCGAACTCGTCCGCGATCTCTATCTTGGACTTGCCCTCCAGGTAGAACATCCGGGCCATGGCGGCCGTCTGCACCAGTTCTTCCGGGCCCGGGTGGTGTGCCCGCCTGCCGGGGCCTGGCTTGTGCGGCGCTCCCATGTCAGCTCCCGAGGGCGGTGCCGGTCGGGCGGGGCAGGGTGGCGCGGACCCATTTGCCGCCGCGCGAGTCCCAGCCGGCCGTCCAGGACTCGGCGAGTGCCGCGATGATCATCAGCCCGCGGCCGCTGCCCTCGTCCCTTCCGGCGGTGCGCTGGACGGGGAGGACGCAGGACCCGTCGCGGACCTCGATACGGAGTGCGGCGGGGTGCAGGACGAGCTCGAGGCTGAACGCGTGGTCCAGCCCGGCCGCGTGCCCCGGTCGGGGCGGCCGGGCCGGTCGGGGCGAGGCGCCGTGGCGGATCGCGTTGGTGGCCAGTTCGCAGACGATCAGTACGGCCGCGTCGATCAGTTCCGGGTCCTCGCCCCACCGGCCCAGCGCCTCCCGGGTGAAGGCCCGCGCCTGACGGGCGGCGGACGGCACGGCGGTCAATTCGAGGCAGGCCCGGGCGACTTCGATATCAGGAGGGTTGGCACAGTCGGCCGCGACATTCATTGTTCTCGGCCCTCTCACAAGTCCGCGATCGGCCCCTGAGGCGGCAGCGGCTCAGGGCGGGAACCCCCCGGCAGATGCTCTCCCGGCCACTTTCCCCCGGTCTTCGTCCGGGGCCCAGGGAGTGCTTGCTCAATTGAGCATTTACACCTCATATGTGTACTTCTCCTTCCATTAAAGATCCGCGCAAGGCGATGTCAATGGAATGAGGGGCTTTTTTTGAGAAATGAGCTCACCGTGCTCACGTGAGCAGAAATAGGGGTGCCGGTCGCGGCGGTGCGCGCCGGGCCGGGCACGGAGGGTCAGCCGTGGAGCGACTGGCGGCCCGCCGCGTAGCCGCGGCGAACACGCTCGCCGGGCTCCGGGTCGGCCGGGCCGGGGATGGCGCCGGCCGCGGCCCGCGGCCAGCGCGGCGGTTCCGCCGCCCCGGACAGGGCCCATGCGGCCTGGCGTGCCGCGCCCAGGGCCACGTACTCGTCCGGACTGGGCACGGTCACCGCGCTGCCGAACACCTGGGCCGCCACCTGCCCGACGGCCTGTGCCCGGGCGGCGCCGCCGATGAGCACCACCCGCTCCACCGCCAGGCCCTGCCCGCGCAGCCGGTCCAGGGCCTCGGCCATGCCGCACAGCATGCCCTCCACCGCTGCCCGCGCCAGGTTGGGCGGGGTCATGTTGGCGACCCGCATGCCCAGCAGGCTGCCGGCCGCGTCGGGCAGGTTGGGGGTGCGCTCGCCGCCCAGATAGGGAAGCAGGACCAGCCCCTCGGCGCCGGGCGGCGCCTGCCGCGCGAGCCGGTCGAGCTCGTCCAGCCCGACGCCGAGCAGCCGGGCCGTGGAGCTGAGTACCCGGGCCGCGTTGAGGGTGCAGACCAGCGGCAGGAACCGTCCGGTGGCGTCCGCGAAGCCGGCGACGGCGCCGCCGGCATCCGCGGTGGGACGGGCGGAGAGGGCGAAGGCGGTGCCGCTGGTCCCCAGCGAGACCACCGCGTCCCCCGGTCCGATGCCCAGCCCCAGCGCCGCCCCCATGTTGTCGCCGGTACCGGCTGCCACCAGCGCGCCGTGCTCGGTCCGGCCGGCCGGCTCGGACGGGTCGAGCACCCGGGGCACCGCGGGCGTGCGGCCTCCGAAGCCGAGGGAGAGCAGGTCCGTGCGGTACCGGCCTTCGGCAGGCGACCAGTACCCGGTGCCCGAGGCGTCACCGCGGTCGGTGACCAGGGGCGCGCCGCTTTCCGGGCCGCCGCACAGCCGCCAGGTCAGCCAGTCGTGCGGCAGCATCACCGCGGCCGTGCGGTCGGCCAGGTGCGGCTCGTGCTCGGCCATCCAGCGCAGCTTGGCGACCGTGATGGCGGCGAGCGGAACGGTGCCCACCGCCTGCGCCCACTTCTCCGGCCCGCCGAGCTCCGCCACCAGGTCCGCGGCGGCCTGGGCGGATCGGGTGTCGTTCCACTGCAGGGCGTCGCGCACCGGCTGCCCGTCCGCGTCGACGGTGACCAGACCGTGCTGCTGACCGGCGACGGCGACGGCGTCCACGTGCTCCAGAAGGCCCCGCCCCGCGTCCAGCAGCGCCTCCCACCACACCCGCGGGTCGACCTCGGTGCCCTCCGGGTGGGAGGCCCGTCCGCGATGCAGGACCTCTCCGGTCTCGGCGTCGCAGACCACCACCTTGCACGACTGGGTGGAGGAGTCCACCCCGGCGACCGTTGGCATAACCGTCCTCCAGCTTGAAGGCTTGTGCGGGCTTGCGGGCTTACGGGCTTACGGGCTTGCGGGCTTACGGGCTTACGGGCTTGCGGGCTTGCGGGCTTGCGGATCAGGACCGGCCGGGCGCCCGGGGAGGGTCGTCCGCGGTGCCGCCCGCCCCGGCGGGCCGCACCGTGCGGACCACCACGCCGAGCCGTCTCACCGCCCCGATCTCCTCCGCGGGCGCGGAAGCGTCGGTGACGACCAGGTCGTAGCGGCCCAGGTCGCCGTATCCATGGGTGGCCGTGCGGCCGAACTTGCTGCCGTCGGTGGCGAGCACTACGCGCTCGGCGGCTCGCTGGAGGGCCTCCTTCAGCTCGGCGTAGGCCTGTACCGGGTGGTAGAGGCGGCCGTCGCTGACCGCGGTCGCCGTGGTGAAGGCGACGTCCGCGCGGATCCGCTCCAGCCGCCGCAGCGCCTCGGGTCCCGCGCAGGACTCGAAGTCGGGGTGGAAGCGGTCACCGATCAAGGTCACCTCCGTGTCGCCGGAGGCCCCCAGGAGGTGGGCCAGCCGCAGCGAGTTGGTGATCACGCGCAGCCCTTCGACGGTGGCGAGGTGCCGGGCGAGCGGGAAGAGCGTGGTGCCGCAGTCCATCAGCACCGTGGATCCGGGCTTCACCTGCGCCCCGAGGACCTCGGCCATGGCCGCCTTCTCCGCCGCGTGCAGGGTCTCGCGGAACCGGACGGCCGTCTCCATGATCAGCGGGGGGAAGGCCACCGCCACCGCCCGCCGTTTGACCAGCAGCTGCCGCGCGTGCAGGTTGTCCAGGTCGCGGTGGACGGTCATCGCGCTGACCCCGAGGCTTTTCGCGAGCGCGTCGATCCGCACCTCCCCCTCCTGGGCGACGCGGCGCAGCACCGACAGCCGGCGCTGCTCCACCTCGGCCTCCGACCCCCGGCCCTGCTTCACCTTCCGGCCTCCCTCGCACAGCCTCGAACCGCCGACGGACATCACACATTATCCGAGATGTTCAGCGGGGTGGCCGGGAGGCCGGGGGCCTGGCGTCGCGGGGGTCACAGCCAGCCGTTGCGGCGGAAGCCCCGGTGGATGGTGGCGCTGAGGACGGCGATCACGGCGAGGGCCAGCGGATAGCCGTACTTCCAGTGCAGCTCCGGCATGTGGTCGAAGTTCATGCCGTAGACGCCGCACACCATGGTGGGGACCGCGATGATCGCAGCCCAGGCGGTGATCTTGCGCATGTCCTCGTTCTGCGCGACGGTCACCTGGGCGAGATGGGCCTGGAGTATGGAGTTGAGCAGTTCGTCGAAGGCGGCGATCTGCTCGGAGACCCGCGCCAGGTGGTCGGCGACGTCCCGGAAGTACGTCTGGATCTCCGGGTCGACCAGGCGCATCGGCTGGGTGGCGAGCATCTGCAGCGGCCGGTCCAGCGGCGCCGCCGCCCGCTTCAGCTCCAGCAGTTCGCGCTTGAGCTGGTAGATGCGCCCCGGGTCGGCGCCGTGCGGGGACTGCGGGGCGAAGACCTCGGTCTCCACCTGGTCGATGTCGGACCAGACCGCGTCGGTGACCGCGAGGTAGTCGTCGACGACGTGGTCGGCGATCGCGTGCAGCACCGCCGCGGGCCCCTTGGCCAGCTGCTCGGGGGCGGCTTCCAGCTCCTCGCGGAGCGGCCCCAGCGAGCCGTGCCGGCCGTGTCGCACGGTGATCACGAAGTCGGAGCCGGTGAAGACCATGATCTCGCCGGTGTCCACGACCTCGCTGGTGGCGGTGAGCCGGTCGTGATCGACGTAGCGCACGGTCTTGAAGACGGCGAACAGGGTGTCGTCGTAGCGCTCCACCTTGGGCCGCTGGTGGGCGTGGACGGCCTCCTCCACGGCCAGCGGGTGCAGCCCGAAGAGCTCGGCGATGCCCGCGAACTCCTGGTCGGTGGGTTCGTGCAGGCCGATCCAGACGAACCCGCCGTCGGCCTTGCGGACGTAACCGAGCGCCTCCGCCGCCGGGCAGTCGCCCTCCTGCCGCACGCCGTCCAGATACGCCACGCAGCTGACCACGGCCGTGCCGAGGGGGGACCGGGCGGGGTGGCTGAGATCGACGCGGCGGCGCCGCAGGGGCAGCCGCACCGCCCTGCGGAGTTGGCGGACCATGGACATACCGGTGCTCCTTCGGTGGGACCCGGCCAGTCTTGCAGCACCCCCCGGGGCTCCGTCGAGGCCGGGGCGCGGGCCGCCGGTCAGCGCCGGGGGTCGGAGAGGGCGGGGAACGGCCTCTGCGGGGTGGCGGGCGCCGGCCCGCGCGCGCAGCCGTCCGGGCCGTGGGTGGCGGTGCGGTCGTAGAGCGCCATCAGACGATGGGCGGTGCGCTGGATGGTGTAGCGCTCGACGGCCGGCGGGACGGGCAGCCGCGGGGCCCCGGCGGTGGCGTGTTCGCGCAGCGCGGCGGCGAGCAGATGGGCGTCGGGGGCGATGCGGCGGGCGCCGGGCGCGGCGTCGGGCGGCAGTTCGTCGACGGCCGGGCAGGCGGCGTGGAGCACCGGGAGGCCGGCGGCGAGGGCCTCGACGACGGCGAGACCGAAGATGCCCTCGGGTGCGGTCGAGACGAACACGTCCATGGCGGCGAGGAGTCCGGGGATGTCGGCGGGCGGGTCCCCCGCGGTCTCGACGGCCCCGTCCCGCTCCCCCAGCAGCCGGATCCGGTCGCCGGCGCCGAGGGCGACGGCCAGAGCGCGCAGCCGGTGGCGCTCGGGGCCGTCGCCGATGAGCAGCAGCCGGGCCTGGGGGACGGCGGCGACGGCGCGCAGCAGCAGGTCGTAGCGGTTGGCCCGGGTCAGCCGGCCGACGCCGCCGACGACGAAGTCCGGTGCGGTCAGGTCCAGTCGCGACCGCGCGGCGGACCGGGCGGCGGGCTCGAAGCGGAAGTGGCGGGCGTCGATGCCGTGCGGGATGAGGTGCACCCGCTCGCTGGGCACGCCCCAGGCACGCAGCCGGTCGGCGACGGTGGCGGAGACGGCGACGGTCGCCGAGCCCAGCCGTTCGGAGGCGAGGTAGCGGACGCGGGTGGCCCAGGTGAGCGGCCGGCCTTCGATGGCGGTGGCGCCGAGCGAGTGCTCGGTGGCGATGACCGCGCGCATGCCGGCGATCCGGGCGGCGACCCGTCCGTACAGACAGGCCCGGTACCGGTGGGTGTGCACCAGGTCGTAGCCGCCGGCGCGGATCAGCCGCACCAGCCGGAGGAGGGCGCCCGGGTCGCGTCCGCCGGCCATGCCGAGGTGGGTGACGGGGGTGCCGTCGGCGCGGATTCCGTGGGCGACCGCACCGGGGTCGGTGAGGGTGACGACGTCGCAGCGCACTGGGAGGTGGCGCAGCAGGAGTCGCAGCTGCTGTTCGGCGCTGCCGGCACCGAGCCCGCTGATGACGTGCAGGACTCTCATCGCGTCACTCCGCTGCTGGGCTCGGTGGGTGGTGCCCGCCTTGTGAACCGCCCAAGACCATGACAGATGACGGGATGTAAATCACGCAGGACGCGCCCGGATGGCCTGCCGGGGTGCCCCGTCGGGGTGGCCATTTCTTCTGAATTGAACGAAGACGCGCCGAACATCCGATTTGCCCAAGTGTGTCCTGCATGATTGTTACCTTCTCATCTCGGGCGACCACCCGACGATCTCCTCCATTCGGGTGATCGCCGCGTGAGACTCCGACCCCCACAGCACTGCGGGAGTGGACCTGATGACGTCGCCGAGCCCCCTCAACGCCAGCGCGGAGGGCTCCTCCGCGCCCGCCGGGCCCGCCTACGCGTACGACCGCTACAGCCAGTTGGCAGGCCCGCTGAGGGAACCGGAGCCGGGAGTCCCGTACCGCGTGAGGTTCCGGAGTCTGATCGCCCAGGAGCCGCACTGGCTGCGTGCCGTCCTGTTGCTGTGCGCCGCGCCGCTGTTCTCCGGGTTGCTGCTCATCTGGCTGCTGCAACCCGCGCACTGGGTGCAGCGGCCCGGCGTGACCGGCTGGGAGCACGTGGCCGACCTGGTCATACTGGCCTCGATCGGACTGATCGAATCGTTCCGGCTGTTCACGGTGGTCTCCAACGCGCACGCCACCTTGATGGCGCGCGACCCGGTGCCGGTGCCGCCCCAGCCCGGGACCCGGGTCGCCTTCCTCACCTCCTTCGTGCCCGGCAAGGAACCGCTGGAGATGGTGCGCGCCACCCTGCGCGGGGCCACCCGGCTGCGGCACGACGGGAAGCTGGACATCTGGCTGCTCGACGAGGGGAACGACGACGAGGTCAAGAAACTCTGCGCGGGACTGGGCGTGCACCACTTCTCCCGCAAGGGAGTCGAGAAATGGAATCAGCCGGCCGGCCCCTTCCGCGCCCGTACCAAGCACGGGAACTACAACGCCTGGCTCGACGCGCACGGCAGCGGCTACGACTTCATGGCGTGCGTGGACACCGACCATGTCCCGCTGCCCAACTTCCTGGAGCGTATGCTCGGTTATTTCCGGGACCCGGATGTCGCGTTCGTCGTCGGGCCGCAGGTGTACGGGAATTACCACGCACCCGTCACCAAGGCCGCGGAGAGTCAGCAGTTCCTTTTCCACGCACTGATCCAACGGGCCGGCAACGCCTATCGCGGAGCCATGTTCGTCGGTACCAACAACGCCGTGCGGGTGAGTGCCCTCAAGGGCATCGGCGGGCTGTACGACTCCATCACCGAGGACATGGCCACCGGATTCGAGCTGCATCGCCACCGGAATCCGGCGACCGGCCGGAAATGGGCCTCGGTCTACACACCGGACGTGCTCGCGGTGGGCGAGGGCCCGTCGTCCTGGACCGACTTCTTCACGCAGCAGATGCGGTGGTCGCGCGGCACCTACGAAACGGTGCTCAAGCAGTTCTGGAAGGGCGCCTGGAGTCTGCCTCCGGGGCGGCTGCTCAATTACGGCCTGATGGTCGCCTACTACCCCATGACCGCACTCAACTGGGTGCTGTCCGCCCTGTCCTGCCTGCTCTTCCTCGCCATCGGCGCGGCCGGCGTGCACATCGCCCCCGAGGTGTGGCTCATGCTCTACGGCGACGCTGCCGCGTTGCAGATCGGGCTCTACGTCTGGAACAGACGGCACAACGTCAGCCCGCACGAACCGGCCGGCTCCTCCGGGGCCGCCGGCATGCTGCTGTCCGCGCTCTCCGCGCCGATCTACGCCAAGTCGCTGTTCGACGCGGCACTGCGCCGCAAGAGCCGCTTCGTGGTGACGCCCAAGGGCGACTCCGCCAGCCCGGACCGGCCGGCCACCTTCCGGATCCACCTGCTGTGGGCGGTGGTCTTCGGCGGGTCGATCCTGGCCTCCTTCGCCCTGCGCCACTCCCAGGGCGCGATGGTGGTCTGGGCCGCGCTCGCCCTGGCGCTGTGCCTGATGCCGCTGGCCGTCTGGTACGCCGAGGAGTACCGCGAGGGAGGCCGGCGGACCGCTCCCCCGGGGCCGCCGGCCATCCGGGACATCAGCCCCGGGCTGCGCCGCGCGACCTCCCGCGCGACCGAGGACCCGGGACCGCCGGACGACGGGGTGGCGCGGATGGCCCGGGCACGGGAAATCACCCGGGCGGTGGCACCGGGGGCTCCCAGGCTCGATCCGCAAGCCACCGAGAAGGACCCGGTGTGCAGTGTCTGACGGCGCGCCGCGCGGTATCCGGATTCACCGGCAATTCGCGGCCCGCCGCCCCCGGGTCGGTGCGGTGTTTTTCTCGTACGTTTCTCGCCCATTCGGGCTTTGCGGTACCCGAAGTATGGAACTGCCGAGACCGGTGAATGCTGCCATCGGGTGATTGTCCGCACCCTGGGCCGATTCGGCTCGTTGGAAAAGTTGCCCCATTCGCAACACGCAAAGGAATCTGGCGATGAACCGAATCGTCCGGGCTGCGGGGATCACCGCCGCCAGCTGCGCCCTCATCGTCGGCGGAGCCGGCGTCGCCGCGGCGAGCGTCCAAGACGGCGGCAAGGCCCAAACCCAGACCAAGGCGACCAAGGCAGTCAAGGTTGCCAAGGTAGTCAAGGTAGCCAAGCCCAAGACTCGCACCAAGAACAACGGGAACGGGAAGAACGGGAGGCACGGCGGCGGCGACCACGGCGCGTACGCCAAGGGTGTGGCCGTCGGCTCGCCGGGCTTCATCAGCGGCAATGTCGTTCAGGTGCCGATTCACGTCCCGATCAACGTCTGCGGCAACACCGTCGACGGCTTCATCGCCCTGCTGAACCCCGCGTTCGGCAACGTCTGCATCAACAAGTGAGACAGCGCGCTGGACGTATGGGCTGACGCGCCATCGGAATGGGCCGCGGGAGGATCTCCCGCGGCCCGTTCGCGTGTCCGGGCGGGGGGCGTTCTAGGATCGCGCGGTGACCAGCAAATCCACCGCTCCCTGCCGGGTGACGGTCTGTCGCGGCTGCTGCTGCGGCGATGCACGGAAGATTCCCGGCGTCGACCATGCCGGGCAGCTGCCCCGGCTCCGGGCCGCCCTGGGCGGCGCCGCCGAGGTCCGCGCCTCGGACTGTCTCGACGTCTGCGACCAGGCCAATGTGATGGTCGTGTCTCCCTCGGCGGCGGGCCGGGCGGCCGGGGGCCGCCCGGTGTGGCTGGGACTGGTCAACGACGAGGACGTGCTCGGCGACATCGCGGCATGGATCCGCGCGGGCGGGCCCGGACTCGCCGACCCGCCCGGCGTGCTGGATCTGTACGCCTTCACCGCCTCGCGCCGGGTGCGGGCCGCGCTGGAGTCCTAGGGGGTGTCCGACGGGTCCGCGCTTGGGAGCATCGGTCAGCCGATGGCCTCGGCGGCGGCGCGGCCCGCCGCCCGCCCGGAGAACAGACAGCCGCCGAGGAAGGTGCCCTCCAGCGAGCGGTAGCCGTGCATCCCGCCACCGCCGAATCCGGCCGCCTCGCCCGCCGCGTAGACGCCGGGCAGGGGATCGCCGTCCGCGGTCAGCACCCGTGCGGACAGGTCGGTCTCCAGCCCGCCCAGGGTCTTGCGGGTGAGGATGTGCAGGCGTACGGCGATCAGCGGGCCGGCCGCGGGGTCGAGCAGACGGTGTGGCGCGGCGGTCCGTATCAACCGGTCCCCGAGGTACTTGCGGGCGCCTCGCACCGCGGTGACCTGGAGGTCCTTGCTGAAGGGGTTGGCGACCTCGCGGTCCCGCGCGACGATTTCGCGGTGCAGCTCGGCCTCGTCCACCAGCGGTTCCTTGGTGAGCTCGTTCATCCCGCGCACCAGCCGGGTCAGCGTCGGCTCCACCACGAAGTCCGCGCCGTTGTCGACGAACGCCTGGATCGGGCCGGGCGTCCCGCCCCGGGCGCGGCCCAGCACCTCGCGCACGCTCCTGCCGGTCAGATCGGGATTCTGCTCGGAGCCGGAGAGGGTGAACTCCTTTTCGATCATCCTCTGGTTCAGTACGAACCAGGTGTGGTCGTGACCGGTGTGCATGATGTGCTCAAGGGTGCCCAGGGTGTCGAAGCCGGGGAAGAGCGGCACCGGCAGCCGCCTGCCGCGGGCGTCGAACCACAGCGGTGAGGGGCCCGAGAGGATGCGGATGCCGTGCATGGGCCAGATCGGGTTCCAGTTCTGGATGCCCTCGGTGTAGTGCCACATCCGGTCCCGGTTGATCAGCCGCGCACCGGCCGCCTCGGCGATGCCGAGCATCGCCCCGTCCACATGCGCCGGCACCCCGCAGATCATGGTCTCCGGCGGGGTGCCGAGCCGCCGCGGCCAGTTGCGGCGGACCAGATCGTGGTTGCCGCCGATGCCGCCGGAGGTGACGATCACCGCCTGCGCGCGCAGTTCGAAGGCCCCGGCGACGTCCCGGCTGCTGGGCGTGCCGCGCTCGGCGTCGCTCGCCTCCAGGATCTCGCCGCTGACGGTGTCCACGACCCCGGCGGTGCGGGTGAGCCCGGTGACCCGGTGCCGGAAGCGGAGGCTGACCAGGCCGCGGGCGACCGCGGCCCGCACCCGCCGCTCGAAGGGGGCCACGATCCCGGGACCGGTCCCCCAGGTGACGTGGAAGCGGGGCACCGAGTTGCCGTGGCCGGTGGCGTCGTATCCGCCGCGCTCGGCCCAGCCGACGACGGGGAAGAAGCGCACGCCCTGGCGGTGCAGCCAGGACCGCTTCTCGCCCGCCGCGAAGTCGACGTACGCCTCGGCCCAGCGGCGCGGCCAGTGGTCCTCCTCGCGGTCGAACGCGGCGGTGCCCAGCCAGTCCTGCCAGGCCAGCTCGTGGCTGTCGCGGATCCGCAGCCGGCGCTGCTCGGGCGAGTCGACGAGGAAGAGGCCGCCGAAGGACCAGTGGGCCTGGCCGCCGAGGGACTGTTCGGGCTCCTGGTCCAGCAGGATGACGCTGCGTCCGGCGTCGGCCAGCTCGGCGGTGGCGGCGAGTCCCGCGAGCCCCGCTCCGATCACGATCACATCCGCGTCGTAGGACATGCGCTGCCATCCCTGCCAGGGCTCACCGGGAGCGCACCCGGGTGTGCGGCCGCCGTTGTGGGGCGATCCTGCCTACCGGCCGGTATGGCGTCAACCTCCCTGCGGTGCTTTGTGTCGGCCTCCGTACCGGCTTCGGCGATCTGTTTGTATGACCTCATGTCTGATCCAATGCCGCGCTCGGCCGACGAGCTACTGGACATCGTGGACGAGCAGGACCGCGTCGTGGGGCAGGCGCGGCGCGGCGACGCGACGGCGCGGCGGCTGCGGCACCGGTGCGTGTTCGTCCTAGCGCGGGACGCCGAGGGGCGGATCTTCGTGCACCGCCGCACCGCGCGGAAGCTGGTCTTCCCCTCGCTGTACGACATGTTCGTGGGCGGGGTCGTCGGCGCGGGTGAGTCCTATGACGAGGCGGCGCTGCGCGAGGCCGAGGAGGAGCTCGGGGTGTCCGGGCTACCCGCGCCCGAGCCGCTGTTCGGCTTCCTCTACGAGGCGCCCGAGCACACCTGGTGGAGCCGGGTCTACCAGGTCCGCTGCGAGCTGCCGGTCCACCCGCAGGCCGAGGAGGTCGCCTGGCACGCCTTCCTGACCGAGGAGGAGGTGGCCCGGCGGCTCGGCGAGTGGAAGTGGGTGCCGGACGGGCTGGAGGGGTACCGGCGGCTGCTGGCCTGGCGTGATGCGGAGCGGCGGGAGAACCACGTCCCGTGAACCATCCGGTGAGATCCGCCCCCGCCACCCTCCGGAGCGCCGTCCGCTCCGCCGCGGCGACGGTGCGGCTGTGGTTCGCGCCCGCGCGGATCCGCGAGGAGGGCGACACCCCCGACTACCGCTTCTCGCTTGCCAACGAACGGACCTTCCTGGCCTGGCTGCGCACCGCGCTCGCGCTGGTGGGCGGAGGGTTCGCGGTGGACCAGTTCCTGACCGACACCGGTCGGCCGCTGCGGGTCACGCTGGCGGTGGTGCTGCTGGCGGGCGGAGCGCTGTGCGCGATCCGGGCGGTCAACCACTGGGTGCGCTGTGAGCGGGCGATGCGGCGCGGCGAGGACCTGCCGGCCTCCCGCTTCCCGGCGGCGGTGGGGGTGGCCGTCGGGGTGATGGCGCTGGCCATGGTGGTCGTGGTCGCCTTCGGCTGGACCGGCTGACGGTGGGCGAGGCGCGGCGCGATCCGGGGCTCCAGCCCGAGCGGACCCGGCTGGCCTGGCGGCGCACCACGCTGACCTGCGCGGTGGCGTGCGGGCTGGGGGCGCGGCAGGCGCTGCAGGACGGGGCGCGGCCGGGCCCGCTGCTGGTGATGTCGCTGATCGCGCTGGGGTGGGCGGCATTCTGGGGAGCGGCGCACCGCCGCATCAGCGCGCTGGACACGCCGCGGCCGCCCGCGCTGTCCCCGCGGGCGGCCATGGTCGCGGCCGGGTGCACCGTGGCGCTGGCGGTGTTCGGCGCGGCCGTCCTCCTCTGACACCGGGGCCGCGTCCCCGGCCGGCGGCCGTACGGTCGGCGGCCGTATGGTCGGCGCCGCCGCCTCACCGCTGGAAGAGAAAAGCGGAAGGCGGGAGGCGGGCCGTGTCGGGGGTACGGCTCGCCTCCCGCCGGGGGACGGGCCCACGGATGGGCCCGGGGAGGGTCAGGCGTCGGCGGACGCGGGCTCGGCGGCCGGTGCCGCCTCGGCCTTCGCCTCGACGGTCCGGTGCGTGTGGATCTTCCGCAGCCCGAATCCGGCGACCAGCGCGACCAGCGCGAACGCCGCACCGGCGAGGACGAAGCTCAGGGTGAACTGGGACTCGGCGGGCAGGGCCGGAACGCCCGGCGGCAGGTGCTCGACGCTCTTGGAGGCGAGCACGGTGGTCACGATGGCGCTGCCGATGGCGCTGCCGGTGGACCGGGCGATGGAGTTGATGCCGTTGGCGATGCCGGTCTGGTGCGGCGGCACGCTGGCGACGATCACCGCCGGCATCGCGGCGTAGCCGAAGCTGATGCCCGCGCCGACGAGCATGCCGGCACCGATGACCGAGACGGTGTGGCTGTGGTCCAGGGCGACCCAGGCGAAGCCGAGGGTGCCGACGACCGAGGCGATGATCAGCACCAGCCGCGGCCCGTGGCGGCGCACCAGCTGGCCGCCGACCGGCGCGGAGAGCAGCGAGACCACGGTGCTGGGCAGCAGGAATTCCACCGAGGCGCGCAGCACGGAGGCGTCGAAGCCGTATCCGATCAGCTTGGACGGCATCTGGACCAGGAACGAGACGCCGATGAAGAGGGCGAACATCCCGAAGCCGACGAGCAGACCGGCCACATTGGCGAAGAGCACCGGGGGATGGGTGAACATCCGCATGTCGACGAGCGGCTCGCGCACCTTCCGCTCCACGATCACCCACACGACCGCCATGACCACGGCGCCGGCGAAGCCGCCGAGGGTGCGCCCGCTGGTCCAGCCCCACTCGTGTCCCTGGGTGATGGGGAGCAGCAGCAGGACGAGGGTGGCGCCGAGGGAGAGGGCGCCGAGCACATCGGTGCGGCCGCCGGTCGTCTCGCGGGTGGCCGGCACCAGGAAGACCACGGCCAGCAGGGCCACCACGGCGAGTCCGGTGGCCAGCCAGAAGGCGCTGCGGTAGTCCGGGTTGTCGCCGGAGGTGAGCAGTCCGACGGCGACCAGCGCGATGCCGCTGCCGAACGCCAGGGTGCCGCTGACCAGGGCCATCGCGCCGGGGAGCTTCGCCGGGCGGACTTCCTCGCGGAGCACGGAGAGGGCGAGCGGGAAGATCGCGGTGGCGGCGCCCTGGAGGACCCGGCCGACGATGAGCCAGGTCAGGGAGTGCGTGGTCGCCGCGAGCACCGAGCCGGCGACCATGACGATCAGTACGCCGACCAGCGTGCGCTTCTTGCCGTGCTGGTCGCCGAAGCGGCCGAGCAGCGGGGTGAAGACCGCGGCGGAGAGCAGGGTGGCGGTGGTCACCCAGCTGACGTTGGCCGAGGTGGTGTGCAGATCGTTCTGGATCAGCCCGAGGATCGGGACGACCAGGGTCTGCATCATCGACACGACCATGGCGGCGAGGCTGAGCGCGAAGACGATCACCGTCTCCTTGCGTCCCTCGGTAGCCGTGGGGGCGGCTGGTTGGCTCATCAGGGTGGCTGTCCTTCTGGTTACTTCACGACATGGATGCTTGACGTCATCAAGCAACTCGACTAACGGTAGACATCAAAGGTTGAGGTAGTCAAGCTAATGATTGAATCCCTGAATTACTTTGCGTAGGGTTGAGATATGAGCGCCAGCACCCCGCATGCCCCCGCCAAGCTCGAGCTCCTTGAGCTGCTCGCCGCGATCGGCATCGCCCAGTGGCGTGACTTCGCTGCCGCGGCGACACCGCACGGTCTGACCGTTACCCAGGCCAAGGTGCTCGTCGAGGTGCGCGGCGGGCCGGTGGCCATGCGCGGCCTGGCCGAGCGGCTGGCCTGCGACGCCTCCAACATCACCGGCATCGTCGACCGGTTGGAGGACCGCGGCCTGGTGCGCCGCGAGCCCTCGCCCGCCGACCGCCGGGTGAAGAACGTGGTCATCACCGACAAGGGGCGCGAGACGATCCTGGAGGTGCGCACCGAGATGCAGGCGACGCACACCGCGCTGGACAGCCTGGACGACGAGGAGCGGGCGACCCTGTTCGCGCTGCTCAGCCGGCTCCGCCCGTCCATGGAGCGCACCGTCTGACCACCGCCCGGCGCCCCGCGCACCCCTCTCCCGCACCGGACCGAGCCGGGCCGCGCCGAGCCGCGCCCTGACCGTGCCGGGGTGCGGCCGGATCTCCGCCGGACGGCCGCCGACGTTCCGTGCGGCAGGTGACCGGAGACCCACTGGACGGACATACCGACTGGTCGGCATCATGTGCTGAGCCGTCGTCCCACTCCGTCCGGAGGAAGAACTCGATGAACCATGGCACCCCTGACGCACCGGCCCCGGCACGTCAGACCCCCGGTCTCGATCCCCAGCGGCTCCGCGACCATCTGGACCGGGAGCGTCCGGGGCTGCTGAGCGGGCCGCTGACCGCCGAGCTGATCGAGGGCGGCCGGTCCAACCTCACCTACCGGGTCACCGACGGCACCGGCCGCTGGGTGGTGCGCCGCCCCCCGCTCGGGCATGTGCTGGCCACCGCGCACGACATGGCGCGTGAGCACCGGGTCATCAGCGCGCTGCACCCGACGCCGGTGCCGGTACCGGAGCCGGTGCTGCTGTGCGAGGACGACTCCGTCCTGGGCTCGCCCTTCTACGTCATGGAGTTCGTCGAGGGCACGCCGTACCGCACGGCCGATCAGCTCGCCCCGCTGGGCGCGGAGCGCACCCGGGGCGTGGTGCTGGGACTGGTGGACACCCTGGTCGCACTGCACGCGGTCGATCCGGCCGCGGCCGGTCTCGCCGATTTCGGGCGGCCCGAGGGCTTCCTGGAGCGGCAGCTGCGCCGCTGGGGCAAGCAGCTGACGGCCTCGAGGAACCGCGAGCTGCCGGGCATCGACGAGCTGCACGCCGCACTGGGCGCGGCCCTGCCGAAGTCCCCGGCGCCCACCGTCATCCACGGCGACTACCGGCTGGACAACGTGCTGGTCGGCGCCGGGGACCGGATCCAGGCGATCCTCGACTGGGAGATGTCCACCCTCGGCGACCCGCTGACCGACCTCGGCCTGCTGGTGATGTACAGCCGGCCCCTCGACCTCCCCGAGTCGCCGGTCTCCACCACCGCCGGCGCACCCGGCCACCCCAGCCCCGCCGAGCTGATCGAGCGGTACGCCGCCGGCTCGGGCCGGGACGTCTCGGACATCGCCTGGTACACCGCCTTCGCCTGGTTCAAGCTCGCGGTGATCCTGGAGGGCATCCACTACCGCTTCACGCTCGGCCAGACCGTCGGCGCGGGATTCGACCGCATCGGTGCCCTCGTCCCGGTGTTCATCCGCAACGGTCTCACCACCCTTCAGGAGAGCTGACGCCCCCATGGACTTCGCATTCGACGCCCGCACCGAGGAGCTGCGCGCCAGGCTGCTGGCCTATATGGACGAGCACGTCCACCCGGCCGAGGCGATCGCCGAGGAGCAGCGCGCGGCGCTGGGCTCCCCCTGGGACACCCCGCCCGTCGTCGAGGAGCTCAAGGCCGAGGCCCGCCGCCAGGGCCTGTGGAACCTCTTCCTCCCGGACCGGGAGTACGGAGCCGGACTGACCAACCTGCAGTACGCCCCGCTCGCCGAGATCACCGGGCGCAGCCCGCAGCTGGCACCCACCGCCCTCAACTGCGCCGCGCCGGACACCGGGAACATGGAGCTGCTCGCCGAGTTCGGCTCCGAGCAGCAGCGCAAGCAGTGGCTGGAGCCGCTGCTCGCGGGCGAGATCCGGTCCGCGTTCGCGATGACCGAGCCGGACGTGGCCTCCTCCGACGCGACCAACGTCGAGACCCGGATCGAGCGGGACGGCGACAGTTATGTCATCACCGGCCGCAAGTGGTACATCTCCGGCGCGATGAACCCGGACTGCGCGATCTTCATCGTGATGGGCAAGACCGACCCCGAGGGCGCCGACCCGCGCCGCCAGCAGTCGATGATCCTGGTCCCGCGCGACACCCCGGGCGTCGAGGTGCGCCGGGCCATGCGGGTCTACGGCTACGAGGACCACTACCACGGCGGCCATGCCGAGGTGGTCTTCGACCGGGTCAGGGTCCCGGCCACCAACCTGATCGGTGAGGAGGGCGGCGGGTTCGCCATCGCCCAGGCCCGGCTCGGACCGGGCCGGATCCACCACTGCATGCGGCTGATCGGCATGGCCGAGCGCGCGATCGAGCTGATGTGCCGCCGCGCGGTGGCCCGTACCGCCTTCGGCAAGCCGCTGGCCGCCCAGGGCGTGGTCCAGGAGTGGATCGCGGACGCCCGCGTCGCCGTCGAGCAGCTGCGGCTGCTGGTGCTCAAGACGGCCTGGCTGATGGACACGGTCGGCAACCGGGCCGCGCACACGGAGATCCAGGCCATCAAGATCGCCACGCCGCGGACCGTGGTGGGCATCCTGGACCGCGCCGTGCAGTTGCACGGCGCGGGTGGGGTCAGCCAGGACTTCCCGCTGGCCGAGCTATGGGCGGCGGCCCGCACGCTGCGGATCGCGGACGGGCCGGACGAGGTGCATCAGCGGTCGCTGGCGCGGCGGGAGCTTCGGCGGTACGCGTAGGGGTGTGGCGGAGCGGGGCGGGGTGGGCCGGCTGGGCTGCTTTGGGCCGCCTGCGGCGGGCTTTCGGGGCTCCGCCCCGGACCCCGCTCCTCAAACTCCCCCAGCTACCGCTGGGAGGTGCCCCCAGGAGGGGCTGGATTTGCCGGACCCACCGGATTTGCCGGACCCGCTCCTCGCCGGAGGGGCTGGATTTTTTACGGGCGGAGGGCGCGGAGGAGGAGGTCGGCCAGGTGGTCGGCCAGTTGCTGCGGGGTGAGCGGGCCGTCCGGGCGGTACCAGGTGCCCAGGTGGTGGACCGACCCGAAGTGGTAGTCCACCACCAGGTCGGCCGGGGTGGCGTCGCTGAACACCCCGGAGCGCTGGCCCTCCTCGATCAGCTCCCGGAAGCGCTCGTGGTAGCGCCGCCGCTCGGCCCGCACCTGCTTGTGCTTCTCGGGGCTGAGGTGGTGCATGGAGCGGAAGAAGATCATCGCGTCGTCGAGGTTCTCGATCGTGGTGACGACGACGTCGGCGGCCGCAGCGCGCAACCGCTCCTCGACCGGGGCGTCCGCGTCCGCGAAGGAGTCCAGCCGCTCCTGCTGGAGGCGCAGCACCCGGCCGTACACCTCGTGCAGCAGGTCGTCCTTGGAACCGAAGTAGTGGTAGAGGGCGCCCTTGGTGACTCCGGCCGCCTCGACGATCTCCTGCACGGAGGTGCGGTCGTAGCCCTGCTCGGCGAAGAGGCGGGTGGCGGCGGCCAGCAGCCGTTGCGGCACCGGTGTGGGACCGCGCTCCGTCGTTCTGGCCATCGTCGCCACCTCTTCTCTCGTTCCGTCTGGTCACTCTCGGGAACGCAGTTCCCGTCGGAGGATCTTCCCACTGGTCGTCTTCGGCAGCTCCGGGAGGACGTCGACCACCCGCGGGTACTTGTACGCCGCCAGCCGGTCCCGGCAGTAGGCGCTGAGCTCCTCGGGCGCCGCGTGGGCCCCCGGCCGCAGGCTGACGTACGCCTTGACGGTCTCGCCGCGGTACGGGTCGGGGACCCCGACGACCGCGGCCTCCCGGACCGCCGGGTGGGTGTAGAGGACGTCCTCGACCTCGCGCGGCCAGACCTTGAAGCCGGAGGCGTTGATCATGTCCTTCTTGCGGTCGACGACGTACAGCCAGCCGCCCTGGTCCATGAAGCCGACGTCGCCGGTGCGCAGCTCCCCGCCCGGCATGGCGGCCGCGGTGTCCTCCGGGCGCCGCCAGTAGCCGGGCACCACCATGGGGCCGCGGACGGCGATCTCGCCGGTTTCGCCGATCGGCACGTCCGCCCCCGCCTCGTCGATGATCCGCACGAGGGTGTCCGGCCCGGGCACGCCGACCGCCAGGGTGCCGGAGACCGGGTCGACGGGGGCCTCGACGCCCGGTGGCACGCTCGCGCAGGGTGCCGAGCACTCGGTGAGGCCGTAGCCGTTGTGGAGGTAGCGGCCGAACCGCTCGCGGAACCGCTCCACCAGGGCGGGCGGCAGCGGTGCGCCGCCGGAGGAGATGATCCGGAAGGAGGCGAAGTGGTCCGGCCCGGCGTGCGCTTGGGCCAGCAGGGCCATGAAGGCGGTGGACGGGCCGACGGTGTAGGCGGGGCGGTGCTCCAGGAAGGCGTCGAGGACGACGCCGGGCTCGAAGCGGTGGGCCAGCGCGAGGGTGCCGGCGGCGGCGAAGCAGGTGCCGAGCTGGCAGACCATGCCGGTGATGTGGAAGAGCGGGGCGAGGCCGAAGTAGGTCGAGCCGTCCGGCAGGGCGTGGCCCACCCACTGCCGGTCGGCGTTGTAGGCCAGGTTGGCGTGGGTGTTGGTGGCGCCCTTCGGGACGCCGCTGGTCCCCGAGGTGTAGCTGATCAGGGCGATGCCGTCGGCGGAGACCGCGGAGTCGGCCGGCGGGCGGGCGGTGCCACGGGCGACGGTGAGCAGATCCTCGGGCTCGCCGGCCTTGCCGACCCGGGCCTCCGTGACCCGGGCCCCGGCACCCGCCTCCGCAGCGCCGTTCTGTGCATCCCGGGCCTGGGCGCCCTCGTCGGTGGCGTCGGGTGTCCGGGGCCGCAGTACCCGCTCGTCGTCCCGGGTCTGGAAATCGCGGTCGCGGGCGGTGAAGGCCAGCCGCACCGGTGAACCGGCCGCCACCTGACCCACGTACTCCCGCCAGGCGTGGTCGGAGCAGACCAGCGCGGTGGCGCCGGCGTCGTGCAGCACATGGCGCAGCTCGCCGGCCTTGTACATCGGGTTGACCGGCACCACCGTGCCGCCGGCCTTCCAGGTGCCGAGCAGGGCGAGGACGTAGTGCGGGGTGTTCTGCAGCATGAGGGCGAGCCGGTCGCCGGGCCGGAAGCCGCGCGTCGCCAGATGCCCTGCCACCGCGTCGGTGAGGGCGTCGACCTCGGCATAGCTCAGCCGTCCGTCGAAGTAGGCGATCGCGGTGCGGTCGGGCACCGCGCGGACCGCGTCCCGGAAGGCGTGCAGCACGCTCGGGCGCGCCTGGACCGGCTCGCGCTGCGCCGCGTTGAGCTGCGCGAGCCAGGGCTTGTCCTGGTACGACGTCACGGTGGGCCCCTGTCTGCCGTAGGTGCGCCGCGGTGCGGGTCCGGCCCTTCGGCCGCGACGTGGTGGCGGGTGCGATGGTACGGACGTCCGTCAGAGGATTGAGCGGCCGGTACTCCCGGTCACCCGGCATCCTCCTCCAGCTTCTGCTGGATGCGGTTCATGCTGGTCAGCCAGCGGTCGGTGTCGGTGGCGCGGGCCTGGTAGAAGTGGCCCGCCTCGGGGTGCGGAAGGATCAGGAAGCGGTCCTTCGCCATGCCGGCGAAGAGCGCCTCGGCGACGTCCTTGGGTTCGATGGCGGTCGGCGCGAGCACCAGCTCACCGGTGGCGCCGGTGGCGCGCAGCATGTCGGTGCGGACCCCTTGCGGGCAGATCGCGTGCACCTGGATGCCGCGGTGCCGGTAGGTCACGGAGAGCCACTCGGCGAAGGCGAGGGCGGCGTGCTTGGAGACGCTGTACGGCGCGGAGCCGACCATGGTGAGCAGGCCGGCCGCCGAGACGGTGGCGACGAAGCGGCCCTCGCCGCGCTCCAGCCAGGCGGGCAGCAGCTGGTGCGCGGCGCGCACATGGGCCATGACGTTGACGTCCCAGGCGCTCGCCCAGACCTCCTCGGCGGCCTCCGGTCCGCCGACGGGCGCGACCCCGGCGTTGGCGCAGTAGACGTCGATGGTGCCGTCGAGCGCGTCGCGGGCCTCGGGGACGATGCGGGAGGCGTCGCCGGGGACGGCGGTGCCGCCGATCTCGTCGGCGACCTCGCGGGCCTTCGCCGCGTCGAGGTCGTTCACCACGACCCGGGCACCCTCGGCCGCGAAGCGGCGGGCGAGGGCGGCCCCGATGCCGCCGCCCGCTCCGGTCACGACGACTCCCGCACCGCGCAAGGTCTTCATCTGTCGGCTCTCCCCTGCCTGGACTCCACTGCCGACGCATACTAAGCGGTCGGTATGTACCGGGGAAGGGGGCGTGGACCTCGGTGTGGACCTCGGCGCGGACCCCGGCCGGAGCTCGGTGCGGGTCTCGGCCGGACCTCGTGCGGAGCCCGGGCGGGAGCGTCCGACACGAATCCGCCGGAAACCGGTGCGCATGAGACAGCCCTGAGTGGCGAGGGATCCTTCGGGCGGTGCCTTACGTCCATTCCGTAAGAAGTCGGATCCGCACCAGCGGAGGTGGGATGCAGTGGCCGGTTTCAGAGCGCTCGCGCGAGAGGTACGCGATCCGCACAGACATGTCGCCCAGCGGCGCACGGCATTGCGCAAGTGCCTGGAGAAGTTCGCGCCTTACGGGCATCGGGCGACCTGGCACCATCTGTGCACCCGGGCCGGGATATCCCCGGAGGACCGGGACCCCGATCCGGCGCGACTGGTGCACGCGCTGGAGGAGTTGGAAGAAGCCCGCGCGGTGTGGCTGGAGTACGAGGCGGAGTTCGCCGCGCGCCGCCGGCAGGAGAAGCACCTGGGCATCCGGCAGCCGAACGCCGTCGACGAATGGCACCTGCACACCTGGGGCGGCTGTGACATCGTCCCCTGCGAGAGCCCGGTGGCACACCCCCGCGGCCGGCTGGCCGCCGTGCTGCGGCGCATGGTCGCGGCGATGGAGTCCGGGCCGGACACCGCGTGCCCGATCTGCGCGGAGGACCGCATCATCTGGCGCGAGGACCTGGACCGCTGCCCGGCGGCCGGTCCGGTGTGCACCGGCTGCGGCATCGTGGTGCCGCTCGCGCTGCTGACGCCCGCGGCGCTGACCGCCGCCAGGTTCGCGCCCGGTTACGCGACTGGCTACGCGACCATCTGACCGGCCGCCACGCCCCGCCGCTTGCCGACGGTGGACGCGGCGGGGCGGCGGCCCAGCGCACGATCGGGACTCCTCAGCGGCCGTTGTGACGTGAACGGCCGTTGCGGCGTTGACAGGCGGGCGACTCCTCAGCATCCTGAGCAAGCGCTTAGTGAGAATCCGCCGGGGAGGCACCACATGGCAGAGCCCAGGATCTTCCACTCGCTCGACGACCTGCGGTCCGCGGTGGGCCAGGAGATCGGCCCCAGCGACTGGCTGGAGATCGACCAGCGGCGGATCGATCTGTTCGCCGAGGCGACCGGGGACCACCAGTGGATCCACGTCGACCCGGAGAAGGCGGCCGCGGGCCCGTTCGGCACCACCATCGCGCACGGCTATCTGACGCTCTCCCTGCTGCCGCTCTTCACCCCCCAGCTGGTCCGCGTAGAGGGGGTGCGGATGGGCGTCAACTACGGGGTGAACAAGGTGCGTTTCCCCGCCCCGGTGCCGGTCGGCTCCCGGCTGCGGGCCACCGCGCGGATCGCGGAGGTCGCGGAGGTACGCGACGGCGTCCAGCTGACGACCGTGGTCACGCTGGAGCGGGAGGGCGGCGAGAAGCCGGTGTGCGTGGCCGAGTCCGTCAGCCGCTTCACGCTCTGACCAACGCCGGGAACGCGACCGCGCGTCAGGCCGCGCTCGCGCCGACCATGCGCAGCACCAGGTCGGCGTAGAGCCGGCCGACCTCGTCGGGGGTGCGGCGGCCCTCGGCGGTGAACCAGCGCGCCACGTCGATGCAGAGCGACAGCACCGCGAGGGTGGTGCCGGGCACGTCCGGGACGTCGAAGTCCCCGGCGCGCACACCCTCTTCCAGGATGGCGCGCACCGCCCCGTCGATCTCCCGCCGCCGCGCGACGATCTCGGTGTAGTGCTCCTCGCTGAGCGCGCCCAGCTCGTACTGGACCACTCGCGCGGTGGTGTGGTGCTCGGCATGCCAGCGCACGAAGGAGCGCACCACGGCGGCGAGCCGCTCGGCCGGGCTGCCGCCGCCGTCCGCCGCCTCCCGGACGATGCCCAGGGCGAGCTGGTGGCCGACGCCGCTGATCTGGAAGAGCAGCTCTTCCTTGGTCTTGTAGTGGATGTACAGGGCCGCGGGGCTCATCCCGGCGCGGCCCGCGATGTCCCGGGTGGTGGTGGCGTGATAGCCGCGCTCGGCGAAGGCGGCGACGGCGGCGATCACCAGCCGCCGGGCCGCGTCAGGGGTGATGTCGGCCCACGACCCGGTGTCCTCGGTCTTGTTCGCCTCCGCACTCATGGCGGACACCCTACACGGAGGGTGAGCAAGCGCTTAGACCCGCTGGCTTTCCCGCAGCGGTTCGGCCGTAAACGAGCGCCGTTAGTTTTCGGCCGTGAGCCCTTACCATGTCGCGCATGGCACGCCCCCGAAAGCCCCTGCTCAGCCGGGACCGCATCGTCCGGGCGGCGCTCGCCCTGGTGGACGCGGAGGGGCTGCAGGCGGTCTCCACCCGGCGGCTCGCCGCCGAGCTGGGGGTGAGCGGCCCGTCCCTGTACAACCACTTCACGACCAAGGACGAGATCCTCGACGCGGTCGCGGACACCGTGGTGGCCCAGGTCGACCTGTCGATGTTCGACGGGGGCACCCAGTGGCGCGCCGCGCTGCTGGAGTGGGCCCGCTCCTACCGGGCGGCGCTCGCCGAGCACCCGCACATCGTGCCGTTCCTGGCCCAGGGGCCCGGCCGTCGCCCGGCCGGACTCCGGATGGCCGACGCGGTCTTCGGCGGCATGGTCGACGCGGGCTGGCCACCCGCCCACGCCACCCGGATCGGCGCGCTGATGCGCTACTTCGTCGCCGGCTCGGCGCTCGGCTCGTTCGCGCGCGGATTCGTCGACGACCCGACGGCCTACGACCCCGCCGACTACCCGCATCTGGGCCGGGCCCACCTGCTCGCGGAGCGTGAGCGGCAGGTGGACCAGGGCGCCTTCGAGACCGGGCTGACCGCCCTGCTGGACGGGCTGGCGCTGCAGTTCGAGCGCGTGGCACGGACCCGGCCGGAAACCCTCTAGAAGACCACCAGCGCGCGGCCGCCGCGCCCGGCCAGCATGGCGTCGAAGGCGGCCGGGATGCCGTCCAGGCCGATCCGGGTGGTGACCATCGCGCCGAGGTCCAGCCGTCCGGCGCGGACGTGCCCGGCGATGGCGGGCAGGTCCCTGGCCGGGTCGCTGTCGCCGTAGACGCAGCCGGCCAGCGTGCGGCCGAAGTAGAACAGCTCCAGCGCCGAGAAGGCGACCTGCTGGTCCTTGCCGCCGATGCCGACCACCGTGGTCCGCCCGCCGCGGCGGGTGGAGGACCAGGCGGTCCGGATCGTCTCCGCCCGGCCGACGCACTCGATGGCCACATCGGCGCCGTGGCCGCCGGTGAGCCGGCGGATCCGCTTGGGGCCCTCCTTGGCGAAGTCCTCGCCGGCGACCAGGAACTCGGTGGCGCCGGCGGCACGGGCCAGCTCCTCCTTGGCCGGGGAGACGTCCACCGCGACGATCGTGTCCGCACCGGCGATCCGGGCCGACTGGAGCACCGCCAGGCCCACCCCGCCGACGCCGAAGACCGCCACCGACTCGCCGGGGCGCACCCGGGCGGAGTGGTGGACCGCCCCGTATCCGGTGAGCACCGCGCAGCCCAGCAGCGCGGCGTCGGCGAGCGGCACCCCGTCGGGCAGCGGCAGCACCGCACGCTCCGGGACGACGGTCTCCTCGGCGAAGACCGCGGTGCCCAGGCCCGGGTAGAGATCGCTGCCGTCCTCGGCGAGGCGGGCGTACGGATGCTCGGCGGCGGCACCCGACTCGGCGCACAGCCAGGGCTCCGCCAGTCCGCAGAAGTGGCAGGCGCCGCAGGCGGGTGCCCAGTTGAGGACGACCTGGTCGCCCGGCGACACCGAGGTCACCCCCGCGCCGACGGCGGTCACGGTGCCCGAGCCCTCGTGTCCGAGGACGGCGGGGGCCGGCTGGCGGAGCGTGCCGTTGGACAGGGACAGGTCGGAGTGGCAGACGCCGGCGGCGGCCAGCCGGATCCGGACCTGGCCGGGGCCGGGGGCGGGCAGCTCGATCTCGGCGATCCTCAGCGGGGCGCCCACGGCGGGCAGGACGGCGGCGCGGACCATGTGCTTCTCCTCAGAGCTGGAGGGACTTGGTCTGGAGGTACTCGGTCAGCCCGTGGACGCCGAGCTCCCGGCCCACGCCGGACTGCTTGTAGCCGCCGAAGGGGGCGAGCAGGTTGAAGCGTCCGCCGTTGATGTCGACCTGGCCGGCGTGCAGGCGGCGGGCGAAGGCGACCGCGGCCGACTCGTCCGCCGACCAGACGGCGCCCGCCAGTCCGTACACGGTCCCGTTGGCGATCCGCAGCGCGTCGTCCTCGTCGGTGTACTTCATGATCGCGACGACCGGCCCGAAGATCTCCTCCTGAGCGATCGTCATCTCGGGCGTGACGTCCGCGAAGACCGTGGGCCGGACGTAGTAGCCGCGCTCCAGGCCCTCGGGGGCCTCCGGTCCGCCCGCCACCAGCCGGGCGCCCTCGGCGACACCGCGCTCGATGTAGCCGCGCACCCGGTCGCGCTGGCCGGCGTTGACGACGGGGCCGAGCCGGGTCTGCGGATCGCGCGGGTCGCCGGGCCGGAACTTCGCGGTCGCCCGCACGGCGAGCTCGACCGCCTCCTCGTAGCGGTCGGCGTCCACCAGCATCCGGGTCCAGGCGTTGCAGGACTGGCCGGAGTTGCGGAAGACGTTGGCGACGCCGGTGTTGACCGCGCGCTCCAGGTCGGCGTCCGGGAGGATCACGTTCGCGGACTTGCCGCCCAGTTCGAGCGCCACCCGCTTGACCGCGCCGCCGGCGATCGCGCCGATGCGCTTGCCGACCGCGGTGGAGCCGGTGAAGGAGACCAGGTCGACGCCGTCGTGCTCGGCCAGCGCTTGGCCGGCGACCGGGCCGAGGCCGGTGACGAGGTTGAACACCCCGGCCGGCAGGCCGGCCTCGTGCACCGCCTCGGCGAAGATCCGGGCGACCAGCGGGGTGTCCTCGGCGGGCTTGAGGACGACGGTGCAGCCGGCCGCGAGCGCCGGGGCGACCTTGGCGACGATCTGGTGCAGCGGGTAGTTCCAGGGGGTGATGGCCGCGACCACGCCCACCGGCTCGTGCAGCACGGTGGAGTTGCCGATCTTCTCCTCGAAGGAGTGGGTGGCCGCGATCTCGGCGTACGAACCGGTGACCGCGATCGGCAGGTCGGCGTGGACGGCCTGGGCGAAGGCCAGGGTGGCGCCGAGCTCGGCGCTCACGGTCTCGGCGATCTCCTCGCGCCGGGCGGCGAGGCGTTCGCGGAGCGCGGTGAGGCGGGCGGCGCGCTCGGCGGGCGCAGTGGCCGCCCAGCCGGGGAAGGCCGCACGCGCCGCGCGCACGGCGGCGTCGACGTCCCTCTCGGTGCCGGCCGGGACCCGGCCGATGACCTGCTCGTCGGCGGGGTTGACGACCTCGATCGTGTCCGGGCCGGCGGCCTTCCGCCACTGCCCGTCGATGTACATCCCGTCGTGGACGCTCATGGTCCCCCTCCCGCGCGACACCTGTGTCACCGGCCAAACTAACGCCGGTAGTTTTCTGGTGCCAGAGGGCGCCGGGGTGCCCTCGATCACGTCACCCCGGCGGTGGGTTCGTCGCGGGTGAGATGCGCGAACACCACGATGTTGGCCGCGTAGCCGTGTGCCCGGTCGAAGGTGCCGCCACAGGTGAGCAGCCGCAGTTCGGGGCGCTCGGTCGGGCCGTAGACCCGAGAGTCGGGGAACGCCTCCTTGGCGAAGGTGCGCACCGCGTCGACGGTGAAGACGGCCGTCCGGTGGTCCTCGCGGGCCACCTTGACCACGTCTCCGGGATCGAGCTGCCCCAGATTGAGGAAGACCGCGGGCCCGGTGAGGGTGTCCCGGTGCCCCACGATCACCGCCGTGCCCCGCTCACCGGGCGCCGGTCCGCGCTCGTACCAGCCGGCCAGCCGCGGATCGTTCACCGGCGGTGGCTCCAGATGGCCCTGCGGGTCCACGCCGACGCCGGTGACCGGCGCCTCCAGGGCGAGGTCGGGGATGGAGATGGTGATCGCGGGCGAGTACGGCATCGGTGGATGGGCGGGCAGGACGGGACGGGCGTCGGCCGGCGCGCCCTCGGAGGAGGCGTGGTAGAGCGTCCAGCCGCCCGCCGCCAGTGCCAGGATCGCGCCCACCGTCAGCAGCAGACGGAGGGCGCGATCCTTCAAGCGCGGGGCAGGCCCCCGGTCAGACGGTGCCATGGTTGCGACGACGGGCTCGGCGCACCAGGAACAGCCCGGCCGCGCCCGCCGCACCGGCCGCCACCGCTCCGGTGATCACGGCTCCCGACAGGCCGCCGTCGTCCTTGTCGTGGTCCGCCACACCACCACCGCCGGCGCCCACCGCGCCACTCGGCGCCTCGGCCCGGTCGCGGCTCGCGGCCCGTTCGTCGGCCGCGGCCTGGGCCTGCTGGTCCTCCGCCACGACCTCGTCGTCGGCGGCGCGGTCGGTGCCGGAGGTCTCCGGTCCGTCGGCGCCCGGGATGTCCTCGGCGTCATGGGTCCGCTGGTCGTCGGTCTCGGCCTCGTCGGGGGCCCGGGGCGCGCTCTGCGCCTCGTCGGTGGGCTCCCGGCCGGCCTCCGGGTTGACCTCCGCGTCGTCGGACGGAGCCGCCGGGGCCGAGCTGGCGCCCGGGGCGCCCTTGCTGCTGCAGTCCACGGTGAACAGCTTCTGCTTGCCCGCGCCCCCCGCACCCTCGATGTTCCAGGTGAGCTTGTACAGCCCGTTCGGCAGCGACAGCTCCTCGGTGCGGCCGAGGCCGCCGGCCAGGCTGATGCCGCCCGACAGGCCACTGGTCTCGGCACTCCGCCCCTGCGGGACGATCGCCCAGGTGAGCTCCTGCACCGAGTCGAAGTCGTTCCCGGCCAGGTAGAAGTCGCAGACCCGGGTCTCGTTCCGCGGGGACGAGATCGGGGTGCCGACGCTGCGTACTTTGACGTCGCCGTGATCACCCGGTGTGGCGACCGCGGCCGGAGCGGCGATCAGGGCGGCGCCGGAACAGGCCAGAGCGGCGAGGACCGCCGCGCCCGGACGGGCACCGAGGATGGGAAGGGGTACTGAGGTGGACACGCGAGTGCTCCTTCAAGCCCGTGGGGGTGTCGTCGGTGCGGTGCGGCGTACCGCACTGCACTGACTAGGTGTCACGCGGGCAGGGAGCGGAAACGGTCGAACGGAATAAATACCCGATTATCCCTCAATCAGCGCATAGCGCCGCGCACCCTCGGGCGACCATCCGGGCGAATTCAGATGATGCCGAACAGCAGCCCGGCGCCGAGCACCACCAGCGAGGTGAGCGCCGCCCACTTGACGGTGAAGCGGGTATGGTCCCCGAACTCGACCTTGGCCATGCCGACGAGCACGTACACCGCCGGGACCAGGGGGCTGGACATGTGCAGCGCCTGGCCGACGAGTGAGGCGCGGGCGATCTCCATCGAGTCGACGCCGTGCGCGGCGCCCGCCTCGGCGAGGATCGGCAGGATGCCGAAGTAGAAGCCGTCATTGGACATGAAGTAGGTCAGCGGGATGCTCAGTACGCCGGTGACGATGCCCATGTGCGGACCGAGCCCGTCCGGGATGCCGTCGACCAGCCAGCGGGCCATGTGCTCGACCATGCCGGTGCCGGTGAGCACTCCGGTGAAGACGGCGGCGGCGAAGACCATACCCGAGACATTGACGACATTCTCGGCGTGAGCGGCGATCCGCGCCTTCTGCTCCGGCATGTGGGGGAAGTTGACGGTGAGCGCGATGGCGGCGCCGAGCAGGAAGAGCACCGGGATCGGCAGCGTCTCGGTGATCATCAGGGTGAGCAGGGCGGCGGTCAGCGCGGCGTTGAACCAGTAGAGCCGGGGGCGCAGCGTGGGGCGGTGGGGGTCCAGGCCCTGGAAGCCGTCGTCGTCACCGGCCCCGCCCTCAAGGACCCCGTCCGCACCCTCATCGGTGCCGGTCCGGCCGCCGCCGGACGCGGGGCCGTCCGGCACCGCGCCGCCCGCGCCGCCACCGGCCAGGGCGGCACCGCCCCGCGCGGCGCCCGAGCCGGCCCGCACCGGCACCTGACCGGTCCCGAGGGTCACCTCGTCGACGTCGATCAGGCCCAGCCGCCGCCGCTCGCGGAGGCCGAGGACGTAGGCGAGGACGAAGACGAAGAGCAGACCGACCGCGAGCGCCGGGATCATCGGCACGAAGATGTCGCTGGCGTCGAGCTTCAGCGCGGTGGCGGCGCGGGCGGTGGGACCGCCCCACGGCAGGGTGTTCATCACGCCGTTGGCCATGGCGGCGACGCCGGTCATCACCACCAGGCTCATGTTCAGCCGGCGGTAGAGCGGGTACATCGCCGAGACGGTGATCATGAAGGTGGTGGAACCGTCGCCGTCGAGCGAGACGATCGCGGCGAGTACGGCGGTGCCCACCACGATCCGCATCGGGTCGGCCTTGCAGAACCGCAGGATGCCGCGGACGACCGGATCGAAGAGCCCGACGTCGATCATCACGCCGAAGTAGATGATGGCGAACATCAGCATCGCGGCGGTCGGCGCGAGGCTGCCGACACCGTCGAGGACGTAGTCCCCGAGGTGTGCTCCCTTGCCGACCAGGACGCAGAACAGCGCGGGGACGAGCACCAGCGCCGCCATCGGGGACATCTTCTTCATCATGATCAGCACCAGAAAGGTGGCGATCATGACGAATCCGAGGATTGTCAGCATCACGGTTACCTCACGTTCACCCTTGAACTCCACCGGGGGGCGGCGGTCGGGGCGACGTTAGGGGCCTCGATGTGGGCGCAACAAGACCTTGACGCGTGAGCAATAAGCGCAAAACCCCAGCTCAGGCGAGGGGTCAAAGGATCGGGGCGGCGCGTCGGTCAGGGGACGGGCGAGAGCTGGACGGGGTAGCCGCTGAGCACCGCGGTACCCGACAGCGGGTCGATCCGTGAACCGTCCAGCAGCTGATTGACGTTCACGCCCGGGTCACTCGCGGCGACCCGGGTCCGGGTGCCGGGCCGGTCGTGCCCCCAGCCGTGCGGCAGGCTCACCACTCCGGTGCGCACCGTGTCGGTGACCTCCACGGGGACCTCCAGCTCGCCTCCGTCGCCCTTGACCCGGGCCCGGCCGCCGTCGGTCAGGCCGAGCCGGGCGGCGTCGTCGGGGTGCACCTGGAGGGTGCAGCGGTTGGTGCCACCCCGCAGCGCCGGGACGTTGTGCAGCCAGGAGTTGTTGGAGCGCAGATGCCGGCGGCCGATGAGGACCGGCCCGGCGGCCCGCGCGTCCAGGGCCGCGAGCAGCCGGGGCACGTCTGCCGCGATCGGCTCCGGGCACAGCTCGACGGTCCCGCTGCGGGTCTTCAGCAGCGCGGGGATCCGGGGGCGCAGCGGCCCGAGGTCGATGCCGTGCGGGTGGGCGAGGACCCGCTCCAGGCCGAGCCCCTCGGGGGCGGCGCCGAAGCCGTCGCCGTAGGGGCCGAGCCGCAGCATCAGGTCCAGCCGCCGCTCGGCGCCGTCCGCCCCGGTGAGCGCGGCGCGCAGTTCCTCCGGGTCGCGGCCGTGCACCGGGGAGAGCGGGTCGGCGACGGCCTTGGCAAGGGTGTGGTCGATCACCCCGGCGTCGACGAGCCCGGGGTCGGCGCCGTCCTGTCCGGCGGCGCACAGCACCAGCCGGGCGAGGATCTCCGCCTCGTCCGGCCGGCCGTCGGGGAGAGGGACGGCGGCGCGGGTGTAGCGGACCTGGTTGCGGACGGCCAGCGCGTTGAAGGCGAAGTCGAAGTGCGGGCTCTGGGCGGGCGGGGGCGGCGGCAGGACGACGTGCGCGTGCCGGGAGGTCTCGTTGAGGTACGGGTCGACGCTGACCATGAAGTCGAGTCCGGCCAGGGCGCGATCGAGCCGGTCGCCGTCGGGCGCGGAGAGCACCGGGTTGGCGGCGGCGACCACCAGCGCCCGGATGCGGCCCGGGCCGGGGGTGTCGATCTCCTCGGCCAGCGCGACGCAGGGCAGTTCGGACTTCACCTCCGGGTGGCCGCTGACCCGGCTGTGCCAGCGGCCGAGCGCGAAGCCCTTGCCGGGCCGCGGCGGCCGCTCGGCGCGGGCGGTGGCCGACAGCGGGAACATGATGCCGCCGGGCCGGTCGAGGTTGCCGGTGAGGATGGCCAGCACGTCCACCAGCCAGCTGGTGAGGGTGCCGAACTCCACCGTGCAGCTGCCGATCCGCCCGTAGACCGCGGCACTTCGGGCCGCGGCCAGCTCGCGGGCGAGGGTGCGGATCTCCTCGGCGGGCACGTCGCAGGCGTCCGCGACCGCCTCGGGGGTGAAGTCGGCGGCCAGCCGCCGGACCTCCTCGACGCCGGTGAGGTGGCCGGCCGCCTCGCCCGGGTCGGCCAGGCCCTCGGCGAAGAGCACCTGCACCATGGCGAAGAGCAGCAGCGCGTCGGAGCCGGGCCGGACGGCCACATGCCGGTCGGCCAGCCGGGCGGTGCGGGTGCGGCGCGGGTCGATCACGGTGAGCCGGCCGCCGCGCCGCTTGAGTGCCTTGAGGCGGCCGGGGAAGTCCGGCGCGGTGCACAGGCTGCCGTTGGAGTCGAGCGGGTTGGCGCCGATGACCAGCAGGTGGTCGGTGCGGTCCAGGTCGGGCACCGGCAGGGCGTTCGCGTCGCCGTAGAGCAGTCCGCTGGAGACGTGTTTGGGCATCTGGTCCAGGGTGCTGGCGGTGAAGACGTTCCGGGTGCCCAGGGCGCCGATCAGCAGGGCGGGGTAGAGGCCGCCTGCCATGGTGTGCACGTTGGGATTGCCGAGCACCACCCCGGTCGCCTGCGGCCCGTGCTCGGCGAGCACCGGCCGCAGCCCCGCCTGGACCGCGGCGAACGCCTCGTCCCAGCCCGCCTCCCTCAGCCGGCCGTCGCGGCGCACCAGCGGCCCGCGCAGCCGGTCCGGGTCGCCGTCGAGCTCTCCGAAGGCCGCTCCCTTGGGGCAGATGAAGCCCTGGCTGAACACGTCCTCGCGGTCCCCGCGGGCGCCGGTGACCTGGTCCGCCTCGATGGTCAGGGTGAGCCCGCAGGTGGCCTCGCAGAGCGGGCAGATGCGCAGGGCGGTACGGCTCATCGGTCCCTCCCGGGGACGGTGACGGCAACGGTGACGCGCGATCGCCCCGACCATACCGCGCGGTATGCCGCGCCGGAACCGGCCGGCGGCGCGCACCGCCGCAGCCCCGCCGGACCCGCCCCGGGCCCGTCTCAGTCCAGCACGCGCGCCAGATAGCCGCGGAGCATCTCCTTGGCCTCGGCCACCACCACCGGGTCACCGTCGGGAGCCATCCGGAACGCCAGCCGCAGCAGCGCGTCGGCGGTCTCGACCGCGATCAGCATGGTCACCCGCACCCGGTCGCGGTGCTCCTCGGACTCGTCCAGCCCCAGGCGGGCGGCGAGCAGGCCGAGCAGCCGGTCCGCGACCAGGTGGTTGGGCTGGTCCGGCGGCGCGGTGGTGGGCAGCGGCATGCCGAATTCGACCAGGCCGAAGCCCGGCGCACCGCGCTTCATGGCCAGGTACTCGTCGACCACCACCTCCATGACCGCGCGCCAGTCGGCCGGCTCACCGGCCGCCTCGGCGGCGTCGAGCCGGGCCTCGATCCGGGCCGTGTACTCGTCGAGGTTGCGGCGGGCGAGCGCCTCGGTCATGGCGCGTTTGTTGTCGAAGAAGCGGTAGACGGAGCCGATGGGCACGGCGGCGCGCTCGGCGACGGCCCTGGTCGTCAGCTCCTCGTACCCCAGTTCGTCGAGGAGTTCGGCACAGGCGTCGAGGATCCGGCCGAGGCGTTCTGCGCTGCGCCGCTGGACCGGCACGCGGCGGAGGTGCGATGTGGGCGTGGACACGCCCCCCATCCTGCCTGGTCCCGGCGGAATCGTTGACGCGCGGCTCCGCTATTCCTATGGTCTTCTATAGGAATCGTTGGAGCGGCGGGAGTACGCGATGAGCGGCACGGGCAGCGGGAACGAGCAGGCGAGGCAGACGGCGAAGGCGCTGGAATACCTCTCCGGGTTCGGCAACGAGCACAGCAGCGAGGCCGTTCCCGGCGCGCTGCCGATCGGGCGCAACTCGCCGCAGCGCGCCCCGCTGGGCCTCTACGCCGAGCAGTTGAGCGGCAGCGCGTTCACCGAGCCGCGCAGCCACAACCGCCGCTCCTGGCTGTACCGGATCCGCCCGTCCGCCGCGCACCCGCCGTTCACCCGGGTCGCCAACGGCGAGCTGGGCGGCGCCCCCTTCACCGAGTGCGTCGCCGACCCCAACCGGCTGCGCTGGGACCCGCTGCCGGAGCCGGCCGAGTCCACCGACTTCCTCGCCGGGCTGTGGACGCTGGGCGGCAACGGCGACGCCACCCAGCGCACCGGCATGGCCATCCACCTCTACGCCGCCAACGCCGACATGACCGACCGCGTCTTCAGCGACGCCGACGGCGAGCTGCTGATCGTGCCCGAGCGCGGCGGGCTGCTGCTCCGCACCGAGCTGGGCGTGCTGAGCGCCGAACCGGGCCAGATGGCGCTCATCCCGCGCGGTGTGCGGTTCCGCGTCGAGCTGCTGGACGGGTTCGCCCGCGGCTATGTCTGCGAGAACTACGGCCAGCCCTTCGTCCTCCCCGACCTCGGCCCGATCGGCGCCAACGGCCTGGCCAACGCCCGTGACTTCCTCGCGCCGGTCGCCGCCTACGAGGACGTGGAGCGCCCGGTGGAGGTGATCAACAAGTACTGCGGCAACCTGTGGTCGGCGACCTACGACCACTCCCCGCTGGACGTCGTCGCCTGGCACGGCAACCACGTGCCGTACGTCTACGACCTGCGCCGCTTCAACGTCATCGGGTCCATCAGCTACGACCACCCGGACCCGTCGATCTTCACCGTCCTCACCTCGCCCTCGGACACCCCGGGTCTGGCGGGCGTGGACTTCGTGGTCTTCGCGCCGCGCTGGCTGGTGGGCGAGGACACCTTCCGGCCGCCGTACTTCCACCGCAACGTGATGAGCGAGTACATGGGCCTGATCGAGGGGGCGTACGACGCCAAGACGGCCGGCAAGGGAGGTTTCGTCCCCGGCGGCGGCTCGCTGCACAACATGATGTCGGCGCACGGGCCCGACCGGGAGACCTTCGAGCGGGCCAGTGCGGCGGAGCTGGCGCCGCATAAGATCGACGACGGACTGGCGTTCATGTTCGAGACCCGCTGGCCGGTGGCGCTGACCCGCCAGGCGGCGGAAGCCGACCATCTCCAGGCGCGTTACGACGACGTGTGGCAGGGTCTGGAGCGCCATTTCCGTCCCTGATCCGTGACCGGAGGCCGCCGTGACCACCTTCGCCCCCGACTCACTCGCGCTCAACCGCAAGCTGCCGCTGTGGTACCAGGTCTCGCAGTCGCTGCGCGCCTCGATACTGGGCCGCCGGCCGCACGAGCCGCTGCGGCTGCCGACCGAGGACCGGCTGGCGGAGCATTACGGGGTCAGCGTGCTCACCATGCGCCAGGCGCTGAAGGAGCTGGAGAGCGAGGGCCTGATCAGCCGGCACCGGCGGCGAGGCACGTTCATCGAGCCGAGCGCGCGGCGCGGCTCCCCGGTACGGCTGCTGGGCTCGGTGGACGCCATCGTGGCCCAGCAGTCGGGCGAGCGCACCGAGATCCTCGGCCACGGGCCGCGGCCGGTCCCGGCCGAGCTGGCGGAGCACTTCCCCGACCTGGAGGAGGCGATGTCCTTCCGGCGGCTGCGGTCCGACGAGCGCAGCGGCGAGCCGACCAACTGGGCGGAGAACCTGGTCCGTCCCGAGCTGGCCGACCGCATCGACCTGGCCGATCTGGCGCGCTGGCCGATGACCAAGGTGCTGCGGGACGAGGTGGGGGTGCGGATCAGCCGGATCACGGACACCGTGGAGGCCCGGCTGGCCGATCCGGAGACGGCCCGGCTACTGGAGATCCCGCTGCTCAGCCCGATCCTGCACTACACGGGCGTGACCTACGACGAGAGCGGGCGGGCGGTGGACGTGGCCCGGATCCGGTACCGGGGGGACCGCTTCTCCTTCACGGTGACGGTGGACGCGCACTGAGGGGGTGGCGGGTGTCCGTCCTCACTCTCCGGCGGCTGTCCGCCGCGGGAGAGTGAGGACGGCGGTGGGGTCGGGAATCCGTCGCGCCGGCGGTGGGGCCGCCGGCCTCAGCCGTGGTTGCCGAACAGGGAACGCCGCAGCCGCCGCAGCGGTGCGAAGAGCGAGACCCTGGCGCTACGGCTCTCCGTGATGCGCTTGTGGTCGCGGGCGGTGAGCTCCTGCATCAGCACGGTGGCCCCCTCCGCCTCCCGCCGCGGGACGGCAGGGCCGCCCAGCACCGCGAGATGGCGGTCGAGGCGCGCGCTGGACGCACCGCTCCCGCAGTTGACGGCAGGCACTCTCGGCCTGCTCCGAATCGTTATCTGCTCCATGACACTCCCCACCCGTCGAGGGCACCCGCCCCGGGCAGAGTAACCCTACCTCCCCGAATCGTCACCCGCGCATCCAAGGTGGTGGATTCACCGCGCGGTCAAGGGCGTTGACCGCACGTCCCACGGACAGGTGTGCCGGTGAGGAGGCCCCGGTGCCGACGTACGGGGCCTCACGGCGGGCTGGTGCTGGTCGCGTGGGCGGTTCGGACTCGATCGGAAGTGAGGTGGAAGTGAGGTGGAACTTCAGGCGGCGGAGGTGAAGACCGGCAGATAGCCCTTGGCCTGGCCGGTCGCGGTGGGGTGGTACGAGTCACCGATGTTCAGCCAGTTGAGGCTGTGCAGCCAGGCGTCGCCGGAGCAGATCTCATGGTCGGTGAAGGACGAGGTGACGCCCGCGAAGGTGAAGCCGTGGTCCGCGGCGCGCTTGGCGATGACGGAGTTGAGGTAGTCCGAGGCGTCGTTGATGGCGGCCCGCTTGGTCTCGCTCAGGCCCGCCACACAGCTGCCGCCGAGCTTGTAGAAGCGCGGGTAACCCAGCACCACCACCCGGGCGTTGGGCGCCTTGCCGTGGATGGCGTCGTAGGTGGTGTCCAGCTTGCCGGGCAGCGTGGTGCTGACGAACTCGCGGGCCTGGTTGATGCGGTCGATGCAGCCGCTGTCGGAGCTGAGCACGCAGGTCGTCATGACGTCGGAGAAGCCCGCGTCGTTGCCGCCGATGCTGATGCTGACGAGCCCGGTGCCGGTGTTGAGCGGGCCGAGCTGCTTGGCCTGCACGTCACCGGTCTTCGCCCCCGAGCAGGCGGTGAAGCTGAAGCTGGACGGGGCGTGCGCGGCGGCCCACAGCGCGGGATACGCCTTGGTGCTGCGCTTGCAGTCGCCGCTGGAGCTGTCGTAGCTGCCGGCGCCGACGCCGGATGAGTAGGAGTCACCGAGCGCCACGTACGCGGGTCCCGCGCTCGTCTCCGACGCCTGGGCGGTGCTCGCTCCGGTGAGGGCGAGGGCGGAACCGAGGATGAGAGAACTGGCCACGGCCATGAGCCGCGGCATGATGCGGGGCAGTTTCATCGAACCTCCCTGATCAGGGTCTCTGCTGGCTGTGTTGCGGGCGGATTGCCCGGCACACCTGGGCATTTCGGTTCTTTGTGCGCGTCATGTCGCATCGGTGTTGCGACGACATGACATGGCTATGTCATCCCGCCGAATCCATTGATCTATGCGGGTTGATTGGAAAATCTTGAACCAATCAGGTCTGGCGGTCCGCGACTTGAGGAATCCTGGACATGTACACGACACGCGCACGACCGGTGCGCGACCAGCCCCCCACATACGCGCGCACCACGGCGCGTCACCGAGGAGGAGGACCCTCGCGATGACAGTGTTGCGTAACACCAAGGGCACCAAGGGCACGAAGGCCGGTACCGCCCGGCGGTCCGCGGCGCTGGTCGCGGTCGCCGCGGCCACCGTGCTGGGCGCGGTCACCGCGCTTCCCGCGGACGCCGCCGCGCCCGCGCGGGGCACGATCGTCGGCGCCGGCTCCCCCGACGCCGTCCAGGGCAGTTACATCGTCACGCTGAGCAAGAGCGCAGGTCTGAAGTCCGCTTCGGCCGCGGGCCGCGACCTGATATCCCGATACGGGGGCACGGTGGAGCGCACCTACCGTGCCGCGCTGAACGGCTACGCGGTCCACCTCTCCGAGGAGCAGGCCCGCAGACTCGCCGCCGACCCGGCGGTGGACCAGGTCATCCAGGACACCCGGGTCCGGGCCACCGCGACCCAGACCAACCCGCCGTCCTGGGGCCTGGACCGGATCGACCAGACCAGCCTGCCACTGGACAGCAAGTACACCTACCCCGACAGCGCGGGCAGCGGGGCCACGGTCTACGTCATCGACACCGGCGTCCGGATCAGCCACAGCGACTTCGGCGGCCGGGCGGTCAACGGCTACGACGCGGTGGACAACGACAGCGTGGCCCAGGACGGCAACGGCCACGGCACGCACGTCGCCTCGACCTCCGCGGGTACCAGCTACGGCGTCGCCAAGAAGGCGAAGATCGTCGCCGTCCGGGTGCTGAACAACAGCGGCTCGGGCACCACCGCGCAGGTGGTCGCGGGCATCGACTGGGTCACCCGCAACCACAGCGGCCCGTCGGTGGCCAACATGTCGCTGGGCGGCGGCGCCAGCACCGCCCTCGACAACGCGGTGAAGAACTCCATCGCCAGCGGCGTCACCTACGCGGTGGCGGCCGGCAATTCCGGAGCGGACGCGAACAACTACTCCCCCGCCCGCGTCCCCGAGGCGATCACCGTCGGCGCCACGACCAGCAGCGACGCCCGTGCCAGCTACTCGAACTACGGATCGCGGCTGGACCTCTTCGCGCCCGGTTCCGGCATCACGGGGGCCTGGCGCACCTCGGACACGGCGACCAACACCATCTCCGGCACCTCGATGGCCACCCCGCACGTCACCGGCGCGGCCGCGGTCTACCTGGCCGGGCACCCCACCGCCACGCCGGCCCAGGTGGCGTCGGCGCTGGTGAACGGCGCGACCTCGGGGAAGGTCAGCAACCCCGGCAGCGGCTCGCCCAACAAGCTGCTGAAGATCGTCCCCTGACGCCCGGCCGGATGGCTGGCCTGACGGTCTGAGCAGCCGCGCGCGGCGGGCCGTACGGAGCGGAGGGCCCCCGTTCCGTACGGCCCTGCGGCGTGTCCCGGCCCGGCCGGCTCCCGGCCGGCCCGGCCCAGCCCGGCCGCCGGCGGACGCACGGTGTGCCCGTGGGTACGCCGAGTGAGCCATCGGGCCGTAAAAAGATGTACGCGGGCGGACCGGTTGACGGATCATGGCGGGTATGTGCGCCGACCGCGGATCCGACCCCAGGAGGCAGACCCTGCCCAGCACCCCGGCCGAGAAGTCCCTCCCGATCCGGCTCTCCATGGACGACAGCGACTCGCCGTCCGATGTCGTCGACGCCCTCTTCCTGGGGCGCTTCGCCACCGGTGAGCAGCCCTACGCCCGCAGCCACTCCGTCGACCGCGTCAAGTCCGGGCTGACCTTGCTGCCGCCCGGCGCCCAGGTGCTGCGCTCGGCCCGCGACGACGACCGCAGCGCCACCCTGGCCGAGGGGGACGGCTGGACGGTGCTGGTGTCGCGCTGGAACCGCGGCGCGGACGTGACCGTGACCGCGGTGGGCGAGGAGCTCGCCGAGCAGGTGCTCAACCAGGCCGTGGACGGCGCCGAGGACGAGCCGGAGCCGCAGCCCTCCAGCGTCCCGATGGGCTTCTGGTACGTCTCCCCGCGCCGCGGCCCGTACCGCACCACCCGGCAGATCTCGGCCGGCACCTGGGAGGAGATCCGCGGCAATTACACCGCGCCGGTCGCCGATGCCATGGACCGGCTGATGAAGGTCACCCCGGACGACATCGCGGGCCGGCTGCTTCTCCTGCACGGCCCGCCCGGCACCGGCAAGACCTCCGCGCTGCGCACCCTGGCCCGTTCCTGGCGGGACTGGTGCCAGGTCGACTGCGTGCTGGACCCGGAGCGGCTGTTCAACGACGTCGGCTACCTCATGGACATCGCCATCGGCGAGGACGAGGGGGGCAGCGGCGGTGGTCGCTGGCGCCTGCTGCTGCTGGAGGACTGCGACGAGCTGATCCGCGGCGAGGCCCGGCACACGGCGGGGCAGGCGCTGTCCCGGCTGCTCAACCTCACCGACGGGCTGCTGGGACAGGGGCGCAATGTGCTGGTGGGGGTGACGACCAATGAGGACCTGGAGCGGCTGCACCCGGCCGTGGTCCGCCCGGGCCGCTGTCTGGCCCGGATCGAGGTGGGCTCCCTGACCCGCGCCGAGGCGGTCGGCTGGCTGGGTCACGAGGAGGGCATCGGCCGCGACGGCGCCACGCTCGCCGAGCTGTTCGCGCTGCGGCGCGGCACCGGCCCGGCCTCGGTGCCGCCGCAGCCTGGGCACGCGGACGCCGGGCTCTACCTCTGAGGCCGGACGATCGTGCACGCCAACGGCCCATTCCCGGGTGCGGGGCGGCGGCGGCGCGGAGAGGCTGCTGCTGTTCGACACCTCACCGGAACAGGAGCCGCACATGCGCGCACGCCACCTGGCTGCCCCGCTCGCCGTGACCGCCCTCGCCTCGCTGACGCTCGTCACCGGCCCGGCGACACATGCCACGCCTGGCCCGCACCACGGGGACCGGGAGTACACCGGTCACCACCACGACCGCGTCAAGCACGACATGGCCGTGGCGCGCAAGGCGTCCGCCCGCTTCCGCGACCCGAAGCGGGCCATCGCGGAGGGCTATGTGCGCAACTCCCTGTGCACGCGCTCGATGGATGGCGACATGGGCTACCACTACATCAAGGACGAGTACTTCGGCTCCACCGACCTGACCAAGCCCGCGATGCTCGTCTACGCCCCGGACAAGAACGGAAAGGAGCAGCTGGCGGCCGTGGAGTGGGTCGTCCTGGACCGGGACAACAACGTCAACACCGATGACGACCGCCCGCACGTCTTCGGCCGCGGCCTCGACGGCCCGATGCCGGGCCACAGCCCCACCATGCCGGTCCACTACGACCTGCACGCCTGGATCTGGAAGAAGAATCCGGGTGGTCTGCTGGCGATGTGGAACAAGGCCGTGCACTGCCCCGTCCGACCCGGCCACCAGTGACCGGGACGGGCCCCTGGCCCGGCCGCCGGTGACCGCCCACAGCCGGCGGTCACCGGTCAGGGGGGGTGCCCCCAGGGGGTCTCCCTACGCGTACAGGTGCCGCAGCCGCACCGACAGGCAGGTCACACAGCCCTCCAGCTTCTCGAACTCGCCGATGTCCACCGGCACCGGCGTGTAGCCGAGGTCGGCGAACATCTCCGCGCTGCGCGGGGCGCTCGCGGCCATCAGCAGCCGGCCGCCGCCCAGCAGCACCACATGGGCGCCGGACTCCTCCGGCACGGGCAGGAAGCGGGGGAAGGCACCGGGGTCGTCGACCAGCGCCGGATGGCCGACGACCGTGCCGTCCGGGAGGGCGGTGACCGCCGACTTCAGATGCAGGACCCGGCTCACGGGGACGGCGACCACGCGGGCGCCGAGCGGCTCGAAGGCCGCGCGCAGCTGGCGCACCCCTTCGGCGTTGGTGCGCCCGCCGCGTCCCACGTAGATCGTGTCGCCGATCTTGAGGATGTCGCCGCCGTCCAGGGTGCCCGGCTCCCGGACGCGGTTGACCGAGCAGCCCAGGGCGGTCACGGCCTCCTCCGCGTCGGCCGTCTCCGCCCGGCGGGACGCGGCGCCGGGACGGGCGATCAGCGCCACGTTCCGGTACACGACCATGGTGTCCTCGATGAAGACGCTGTCCGGGCAGTTGTCCGCCGGGGCCACCTCCACGGTCTCCCAGCCGTGCGCGTGCAGCGCCGCCACGTACTCCCGCCACTGACGCAGCGCCAGCGCGGCGTCGACCGGGGTGCGCTCGATATGGGTGACCAGTCCTTCGGCCAGGTGCGGGCTGGGCCGCCGGACGAGGGCTTTCCTGCTGGTCATGGTGCTCCTTGAGGGACTGCGGGGACGGGGGCGGCGATCCGCGGATCGGTCCGGGCTCCCTCAGCATCCCAGTTCGGCCGCCGTCAGTCCGGGGCGGTGTCCTCCGGGGTGCGGCGGGCCAGTGCGGCGAGGGTGTCCAGCGCGGAGCGGAGCACCTCGCGCGGCGGTGAGGCCAGTCCGACGCGCACGGCCGAGGGGGCGCGGCCGGTGCCGACCACGAACGCCGCGGCCGGGGTGACGGCGATGCCGTGGCGGGCGGCCGCGGCGACGAAGGTCTCGGCACGCCAGGGCGCGGGCAGCTCCCACCAGCAGAAGTAGGAGTGCGGGTCGGCGCGGAGCGGGAATCCGGTGAGCCGGCCGGCGGCGAGCCGCTGCCGGTCGGCGGCGTCGGCGCGCTTGGCCGCCACCGTGCGAGCCACGGTCCCGTCGCCGATCCAGCGGGTCGCGGCGTCCAGCGCGAAGCGGGTGGCGCCCCACGCCCCCGAGCGCAGGGCGGCGGCGACCTCGTCGGTAAGACCGGGCGGGACGACCGCGAAGCCGGTGCTCAGGCCCGGGGCGAGCCGCTTGGAGAGGCTGTCGACCAGCACGGTCCGGTCGGGGGCGAACGCGGCCAGGGGTGGCGGACCGTCGTGCAGGAAGGCCCAGATGGTGTCCTCGACGGCGGTCAGCCGGAGCCGGCGCAGGGTGTCGGCGAGCTCGGCGCGGCGGTCGGCGGGCATGGTCACGGCGAGCGGGTTGTGCAGGGTCGGCTGGACGTAGACGGCGTGCAGCGGGGCGGAGCGGTGTGCGGCGGCGAGGGCGTCGGGGCGCAGGCCCTCGGTGTCGGTGGCCAGCGGGACGAGCGTGACGCCGAGCCGGTCCGCGACGGCCTTGACCACGGGGTAGGTCAGCTCCTCGACGCCCAGCCGGCCGCCGGCCGGGACGAGTGCGGAGAGGGCGGCGGCGATGGCCTGGCGGCCGCCGCCCGCGAACAGCACCCGGTCCGGGTCGGGCCGCCAGCCGGGCCGGGCCAGCAGGTCGGCTGTGGCCTCGCGGGCCGCCGGGGTGCCGGTCGCGCCGACCGGGCGCAGTGACGCGGCCAGGACATCGGGGCGCAGCAGCGGCGCGAGCCCCGCGGCGAGCAGGTCGAACTGGCCGTCGGCGGCCGGGTAGTTGAGCTCCAGGTCGATCCGCTGTGCGGCGGGCTCGGCGAGGGCGGGGCCCGGTGCCGGTGGGTCGGCGCGGACGAAGGTGCCGCGGCCGACCTCACCGGTGACCAGTCCGCGCCGGGCGAGTTCGCGGTAGACGCGGCTCGCGGTGGAGTTGGCGATACCGTGCGCGCGGGCGAACGCGCGCTGGGTGGGCAGCCGGTCACCGGGCCGCAGCCGGCCGCCCGCGATGTCCGCGGCCACCGCGTCCGCCGTCCGTCGGTAATCCTCCATCGTCGGTCCTCCACCGTCCGCTCCCCCGCGGCGCTTCGCGGGCACACCCCACATTGCACCGAGGGCAATGTTTTTATTGCACTCGCATGATGCACCGACCTAGCATCGCGATCAACAGGGCCGGAGAAACGGGGATCTGATGAGCACTGCGCTGGTGAACGGCATCACGATCGGCTACGACGACGAGGGGCCGACGGGTGACGCCGTACCCCTGCTGCTGGTGCACGGGCACCCCTTCGACCGGTCCATGTGGCGGCCGCAGATCGCCGAGGCCGCCCGCGCCGGGCGCCGGGTGATCGCCCCCGACCTGCGCGGTTACGGCGAGTCCGAGGTGGTGCCCGGCACCACCCCGCTGTCGGTCTTCGCGACCGACCTCGCCGCGCTGCTCGACCACCTCGGCATCGACGGCGTGGTCATCGGCGGTCTGTCGATGGGCGGTCAGATCGTGATGGAGTTCCAGCGCCTCTTCCCCGGCCGGGTGCGCGGGCTGCTGCTGGCGGACACCTCCGCCGAGCCGGAGACCGAGGAGGGCCGGGCCGCGCGCCATGCCATGGCCGACCGGCTGCTACGGGAGGGCATGGCCCCGTACGCCGATGAGGTGCTGGCCCGGATGGTCGCGCCCGCCACCATCGAGGAGCTGCCGGATGTCGCCACCCATGTGCGGCTGATGATGGGCTCCGCCTCGCCGGAGGGCGCCGCCGCGGCGCTGCGCGGGCGCGCGGCCCGGCCCGACTACCGGCCGGTGCTGGCGCAGGCCGCGGCACCCGCGCTGATCGTGGTCGGCCGGGACGACGAGTTCACCCCGCCGCGGGACGCCGAGACCATGCGGCGGCTGCTCCGGGGCGCCGAGCTGGCGGTGATCGAGGGGGCGGCCCATATGCCCAACCTGGAGCGGCCCGAGGAGTTCAACGCCGTGCTGCTGCGCTTCCTGGAGCGGACCGGGCCGCGGCGGCCTGCGCCCGCTGGGCCGCGGCACTGAGCACGCTCAGTCGGCCGCGTCCTCGTAGGCGGCGCGCAGCGCGTCCTGCACGGCGGCGAGCGCGGCGGACCGGTCCAGACCGAGCCGCCGGACGCGCTGCGCGTACGCCGCCGCCGCTTCCGCGGCCTGACGCGCGGCGGCGTCCCCCGCGGCCGCGACGAAGGTGCCGTGCCGTCCGCGGGTCTCGATCACCCCGTCCGCCTCCAGCGCCCGGTAGGCCTTGGCGACGGTGTTCGCGGCGAGCCCGAGTTCCTCGGCGAAGCCGCGGACGGTGGGCAGTTTGTGGCCCACCGGAAGCGCGCCGGACCTGGCCTGCTCGGCGATCTGGGCACGGATCTGCTCGAACGGCGCGGTCGCCGACCGCGGGTCGACGGTGATCTGCACAGCCACGGGCACTCCAACGACGTGCGGTTCTGTCCCACCCATTGTCTCCCCCCGCGCGACCGCTCCGGGACCGGCTCGGCCGGGACACGCCCGGGCGCGCGGCGGCCCGTTGGCCGAAGCGATCACCGTTGGCGGAAAACGAGCGGCGCCGGGCCGTACCAGCCCGTAATCTCCGACGTCATGACGTTGATCGTGCGCGATTTCCGCGCGTCGGACGCCGAAGCGGTCGCCGAGGCGCGCCGCGCGGCCTGGCCGTATCTGGTGACCACCGCGGAGGGCGTCGCCTGGGAGGTGGACACGGCACCCGCCGAGCAGCGTCACCGGCTGCTCGTCGCCGAGGCCGACGGGGTCGTCGTCGGCTCCGCGCCCACGGGAGTCTTCACCGGGAGCAGTGTGCCCGGCCAGTCCTTCGCCGAGGTGCAGGTGCACCCCGCGCACCGGGGGAAGGGCGTGGGCACCGCCCTGCTGCACAGTGCCGAGGAGCACCTCGCCGGGCTGGGCGCGCACACCGTCTACACCCGGACGCTCGACGAGAGGCCGAGCACCACCTTCGCGGAGCGGCGCGGATACCGGCGCGGTCGCGCCTCGCGCTTCCTGCGGCTGGACCTGACGGCGGACCGGCTGCCGCCGCTGGAACCGCTGCCGGCCGGGGTCGAGGTGCGCCCGGGGACCGACTTCGCCGACGACCCGCGGGTGTGTCACGCCGCCGAGGCCGAGGCCGGGCGGGACGAGCCGGGCGATGTCAGCGCCGAGGCCGGCTCGTACCAGCGGTGGCTGGCGACGAGTTGGGGGCGGCCTGACCGCGACCACGAGCTCACCTCCTTCGTGCTGGTCGAGGGGGTGATCGCCGCCTACAGCATCGCCCGCACCGACGACCGGGGGCGGCTGATGTCGGGCGGGACGGGCACCGTGCCCGCCCATCGCGGGCGCGGGCTGGCCACCCTGGCCAAGATCCACACCCTGCACCGGGCCCGGGCCGTCGGCTGCACCGAGGCGTTCGCGGGCAATGACACCGGCAACGCCCCGATGCTGACGATCAACCAGCGGCTCGGCTTCCGTCCCGCGGCCGCGGAGTGGCGGTACGTGCGCGAGCTGGCCGTCTGACCGGCCTCCCCGGTGAGCCACCGGCCCACCGGACCCCCTCTAACCCAGGAAGTAGAAGTCGGGCGCCGGGTGCATCAGGAACGTGTGGTGCGAGATGTTCCAGGCATAGGCGCCGGCCAGCGCGAAGGCGACCCGATCGCCGGCCCGCATCCGGGTGACCGGCTCCCGGCGGGCCAGCACGTCCTTCGGCGTGCACAACTGGCCGGTCAGGGTGACCGGTTCACCGTGCGCGCCGGGTCGGGGCCAGGGCCGTGTCCAGCCCTCGCGCGGCAGCACGGTGAAGGGCTGGTCGTGCTGCTTGGCCGCGGGGGTGCGCAGGTGGTGGGTGCCGCCGCGCACCACCGCGAAGGCCTCGCCGCCGCTGCGCCGCACGTCCAGCACCTCGGTGACGTACCAGCCGCAGTAGGCCGTCAGTGACCTGCCGGGTTCGATGCGCAGGGTCAGTTCCGGGTGGCGGTCGGCCAGCGCGGCCAGCCCGGCGCCGTACGCCGCCCAGTCGAAGCGCTCCTCGGGGCGGGTGTAGTCGACGTGCATCCCGCCGCCGACGTTCACCTCCTCGAGCGCCAGGCCGTGCCGGTCGGACATCTCGCGGGCGAAGGCGGTGATCCGCTCGGCCACCGCGAGCTGCGCGGTGGCGCCCAGGCCGCTGGCCAGATGGGCGTGGATGCCGCGCAGCCGCAGGGGCCGCCCGGCGAGCAGCGGCAGGCAGGCGGCGAGCCGCTCCGGGTCGAGCCCGAAGGGGCTGGGCCGGCCGCCCATGGTGAGCGCGGCCCCGTCCAGGGCGGGACCGTCGGCGGGCAGGTTGACCCGGAGCAGTACATCGGCGCCGCGGCCGTCCGGCAGCCGCCGGGCCAGGTCGTCCAGCAGCCGCAGTTCGGACTCGCTCTCCACATGGATGCGGTGCACGCCCAGCTCCAGGGCGCGCCGCAGCTCGGCCTCGGTCTTGCCGGGGCCGCCGAGGACGAGGGGGATCTCCGGCGCGGCACGGCGCACATGGTCCAGCTCTCCGCCGGAGGCGACCTCGAAGCCGCAGACCTGGGGCGCGAGGGTGCGCAGGATCTCCGGGGCCGGGTTGGCCTTCGCCGCGTACATCAGCTCCACGCGCGGCGGCAGCGCGGCCCGGACGGCCTGGGCGTGCTCGGACAGGTGCGCCAGGTCGTAGACGTAGGCGGGGAGTTGCTCGTCGGTGAGGGTGGTGGCGAGTGCGGAGACCGGCTCGGTGATCACTGAGTGCTCCTCGGCGTACGGGTGGGGGTGGGAGAGGGGCAAGGAATCAGGGGGCGGGACCGTGCGGCCTCGCGAAGCAGGTCCGGCGCCAAGGGGTTGGCGATCCGGACGTACCCGGCGTCGCGGTCGGCCTTGCGGCTCCAGCGGGTGAGCAGGTTGGCCTTGGCCGGCAGCGGTGCCCCGGCGAGCAGCGAGGTCAGCTCGGCCGGCCCGCCGTGGGCCGCGGCGCGCTCGGCCAGCACCCGGCGGACCGCGGACCACAGCGCGGGCTCCAGGCACGGGTGCAGGTCGGCGAGGGCGGCGAGCAGTTCGGCGACATGGTTGACCAGCAGGCAGTAGGCGATCCGGTTCCAGCCGCGGGCGGGGTCGTAGGTGAGCGGGCCGGCCACCGCGGCGGGCAGCTCGGCGAGCGCGGCCGCGTGGTGGCCGGCGAGCAGCTTGGTGCCTTCCAGATCGCGGAGGAGGATCTGCCGCGGGGCGCCTGCCGCGTCGACGCCCAGGATCACGTTCTGCAGATGGGGTTCGAGGACCACACCGTGGTCGAAGTAGGCGGCCAGCACGGGCGGCAGCAGCAGCCTCAGGTACGCCGCCCACCAGGCGAGCGCCTCCTCGGGGCCGGCGCCGTCCAGCAGCCGGGAGACATGGGCCGGCCCGGTCGGGTACTCGTCGGCCACCGCGGCGGCGAGCAGCCCGGTCAGGCCGGGCCGCAGGCGGACGGCGAGTCCTTCGCGGACGATGACGCCGAAGCCCTCGACGAGTTGGCGGGTGCCCAGGTCGAGTGTGCGGTAGGCGGGTTCGCGCAGCAGCTCGCAGCCGTCGAAGCGTGCGGCGAGGCGGGCGGCCAGCGGCTCCAGCAGGCGGGTCAGCGCGACCGCGCCGGTCAGTTCGTAATCGGCGTTCTTCCGCAGGCAGTTGGTGATGCGTACCTGGAGGCTGAACTTCAGGAAGTCCCGGCCGTCGTAGAGGGTGCGCACGGAGGCGGTGGGGGCGAAGGCGCGGCCGCCGGGCCCCAGGTCGAGGATGTCGCCGCGGGCGAGCGCCGCGCACAGCGCGGGGTGGTCGCGCAGCATGGCGTACTGCCAGGGGTGGGCGGGCAGCAGCCGGTAGCCGCTCGGCACCGGGCCCTGCCGGTCGAGTACCGCGAGCGCGTCATCGGTGGCGGCCTCCTCCCGGATGAGCTCGGGGCGCACCGCGAGGTGGTGGAGCGGGAAGCGGGCGCCGGACTCGGGGGCGTAGGTCCGCCACTGCTCGGGGCTGCCGGTGCGGGCCTTGGGGGTGGGGTGGAAGCGGTGGCCGAAGATGAGCGACTGCTCGGAGGCGAGGTAGGCGTCGGCGTGCGGCAGTGAGGACGGCGCGGCCCCGCCCGTGTGGGAGCGCTCCCGGTGCGGCGCCCTGCGGCGGGGCGCGCGGGGTACGCGGGGCGCGTCCCGCACGGCCAGGGCGGCGCTGATCCCGGCGTGGCTGGAGGCGACCTGGGCCAGGAACTCGTCGTTGGGTACGCCGGTGCGCGCCCGCAGTTCGCGGTGGATGTGTCCGGCCAGGGTCCGCCAGGGCACCTCGGCCCAGCCGTCCGCGCGCTGTTCGGTCACCGGCCCGGCGAACCGGTGCGCGCCGATCAGCGAGGTGCGGCGCAGCGCGACGCGGAGTACGACGCCGGTGCAGGGCATACGCAGCAGCAGATGCCCGTCGGTGACGGCCGTCTGGTGTTCCCGTCCCGACACCTCGCGGAGCAGGCAGTTGAGGAGGGTGTGGGCGACGACGTGGTCGGCGTGCGCCACGGCCGTGCGGGAGGAGGGCATACGGGGCTCCTGCGGGGGCGGGGGCGTTGCCAGCGGCGGCGTTGCCTGCGGAGGGCTGGTCGCGGGGGCCGTCACGGGGCGGCCGTCCGCAGGTAGTTCGGCCCGCTGGTGTAGTGCTTGTTGATGTCGGCGGCGCCGGAGCGCCGCTTGGGGTAGAGGGTGCCCGCGGTCACCATCGCCTTGACCGGCAGCCGCGGCGCGTCCAGCACTCGGGCGCGGAGTACCGCACCGGGGTCGCCGGGCCTGCCGTCGAGCCGGTCGACCGCTTCGGTGAGCCGGCGGCGGAGCAGCGGCAGCCAGGCGGTGGGCGAGAGCCGGGACGGGGTGGCGAGCCCGAGGACGGGGGCGGCGGCGCACAGATGCACCGTGATGGTGGTGAAGACGTCCGCCAGCGGTCCGTCCCGGTCCACCAGGATCCGGGGGTCGTCGAATCCGCAGAGCGCGGCGGCCCGTCGTGTGCCGCCGGTGCCGAGCGCGGCGGCGAGCCGGCCGGGGTGGACGCGCGGCCCGTCGTGGTCCTTGACCAGCAGCCGCAGCCGGGGGTGGCCGGAGGTGGTGCGGTCCAGGACCAGGGAGGTGTTCTGCTGGTGGGCCTCCAGGGCGATGCCGTAGCCGAAGAGGGTGGTGTGGACGTCGAACAGCACGGTGAGGTAGGCGTCCCAGAAGGCGGTCGGGTCGCCGTCGAAGAAGTGGTCGGCGAGTGCTTCGGCGACCGGCCGGCCGCCGGGCGCCGGGGCGGCCAGCGCGGCGACGGGGACGATCCGGCAGTGGTCGACTCCGGCCGGGTGGCGGCGGACCAGGGCGGCCAGGAACTCCTGGCCCGCGTGGAGCCAGGTGGTCTCGTCGGCGGGCAGCAGGCTGCGGGCCAGGGTGGGTTCGCGGGCCGCCACCGTCTCCAGCAGGCGCTGGGTCACCGTGCCGTCGGTGAGCGTGCCGGGTTTGATGGTGCGCCGGTTGAGGGCGCCGAGGGTCGCGGTGGGCAGCGGCAGCTTGAGGTGGGTGCCCGGGTCGTGGACGAGGGCCACGGTCCGCATCGACAGGGTGGGCCGCACCGTGGGCCAGGCCCGCTCGGCGAGGTGGGCGGCGGTGTCGAGCCCGGCCGCGCGCAGCGCCGCCGGGAGCGCGCGGTCGACGGTCAGCGGGTGCACCGGCAGCGCGATGTGGCCGCGGTCCAGGGCGGGCAGGCCCAGCTCGCCGGGGGTGGGCCACCACTCGGGCAGTGGGCCGGGGCCGCGGGTGACCGCGCCGCGCGGCAGCGCGACCCAGCGCAGGGGGAAGGCGGGGTGGAACTCGGGGGCGTACCCGGCCAGCCGGTCCTCGGCGAGGGTGGAGCGCACGCGGCCGGTGGGGTGGACGGGGTGGCCGGCGAAGGCGGCGAGGGTGTCGTAGGCGAGGGCGCCGGCCGGTCCGGTCCACTGCTCCGCGGGCCGGTCGCCGTAGGTCGCGGCGAGCCCGCGCAGCACCTCGGGGCGGATGCGGTCCTGGCTGCGTAAGGCGGCGAGTTCGGCACGGCACTCCCCGGCGAAGGCGTCGAACAGGCCCTGCTCGCCGGGTGCCGCGAGGCGCCGCAGCACCCCGAGGAGTGAGTCGAGGGTGGTGAGCGTGGTGGCGGGTGAGCCGTCGGCGGGCTGGTGCTCGGCGAGCGGTCGCCGCACGGCGAGGTCACTCTGGAAGCCGTCCGGGCCGACCGGCAGCAGCAACTGCCCGGCGCCGCCGTCCAACGGCACCCGGAGCCAGTCGCCGTCCGGGCGCGACGCGGCTCCGGCGCGGCCGCGCAACCCGTAGGCGTCCTCGCGCAGCAGGGCGGTCAGGACCCGTCGGAGCAGGGCGCGTTCATGGCCGTCGGGCGCGCCGCGAGCGGCGCGCGTGCCGGGTACGGCGGACGCACCGGGGGCAGCGGGCACGCGGGGACCAGCGGACGCGTCGGGTACGGCGGACACGCCGGGCACGACGGACGCACGAGGAGCGGCGGGTACGCCGGGAGCGACGGGCACGCGGGGAGCGGCAGACCCACCGGGTACGGCGGGCACGCGGGGAGCGGGCGGCGGGTGGTGGCTCATGGCGCGATCTCCCATCGGTTCGCGGCCAGGAACTCCGCGACGGCCCGGTCGATCCGCTGCTGATCGGTGCCGGTGGCGCGCAGCACGCCGAGGAAGTCGCGGTTGGTGTGGTGGAGCGGCTCCTCGGTCCCGGCCTCCCGCAGCGGTCGGTAGTCCAGCCGCACCCCGCCGGTCTCCCGCACGCTCGCGGCGGGTGACGAGACGAGCCGGCCGGGACGGTCGGCGGTGATGTACTCCAGGCGGGCCCGGACGCCGGTGCGCGCGCCGAGGGCGGCGGGCAGCGGCTCGCCCAGGTGGGTGCGGAGGATGTGCTCGAAGAGCGGTACGCCGAGCAGCTCGGCCAGCACCAGGTCGCACTGGTCTCCTATGGCCCGGTAGTTGACCTCGATGAGCCGGGCCCGTTCGCCCTGGACGACGTACTCGGTGTGGCAGGCGCCGAAGCCCACACCCAGGGCGCGTAACTGGGCGAGCACCTGCCCGGTGTGCGGCTGCGGTGGTTCGGGGAGCAGCACCAGACGTTCCTCGATGAAGTGCGGGGGCGGGGAGAGTTCGGTGCGGAAGGCGGCGACGGCGTGCAGGGTGCGGCCGTCGCCGAGGGTCTCCAGGGTCTGCAGCGGCCCCTCCAGATACTCCTCGACGACGAGTGCCTCGTTGGGCCGGCGGGTGCGGATCTCCTGGCAGCGGGCGGTGAGTTCGGCGGCGTCGGCGACCAGGTGGACGTCCTCGCTGGCGACGCCCTCGCGGGGTTTGACGACGCAGGGGAAGGGCGGGCCGAGGGCGATCAGCTCGGCCGGATCCCGGGCGGGCGGGAGTTCGGCACACCAGATGGTGTCGGCGCCGCACAAGGCGAGGGTGCGGCGCATCTGGGCCTTGTTCTTGGTGCGCAGCGCGGCCCGCCAGTCCTTGCCCGGCAGGCCGAAGAAGGCCGCGGCCAGTGCGGCCTGGGTCTGCAGGTGGTCGCTGTTGGTGAACACCGCGTCGGGCGGCCCGCCGGGGTCGGCGGCCAGGTGGTCGACGACCGCGCGGAAGTCGCGTACCGCGCAGTGCTCGATGGCGAGTTCGGGGAGGCGCCCACCGGCGGCGGCGTGGCGCCGGCAGGCCCGCGTCTGCGCGGCGGGCTGATCGGTGAGGAGGGTGACGGCCAGACCGAGTCGTGCGGCGGCCGGCAGGAAGCCCTCGGTGACGGAGTCGGTGGGGTTGAGTGCGAGGAGATGGAGCCGCCGCGGCGCGGCGGGCGAGTGGGGGCGGGCCGAGTCGAGATCATTCTCGTGCACGGGCAGACACTAGGTTAGGCAAGCCTAATTCTGTCAATTCGTCTGTTCCAAGCGCCCGTTTGACCCCGGTTCGCCGTCAACTTGCCCGCCCTTCTTCGTCAATCTCCGTCACCCCGGCACCCGCCACCGGGTCACCCCGCTGCCCTTCGTCGCCCTCCATCTCGCCCCAGCTCACCCCCTCGCGTCAATGCGTCACAGCGGAAGGCCCATGCCGCGGTGCCGGGCGCGGCGGGCGGCGAGCCGTTCGCCCTCGTCCCTGGCGCGCAGGGCGGCGAGTTCGGCGCCCAGGATCTCGCCGAGACGGACCAGGAAGCGGCGTGGAGTGTCGTCCTCCTCGATGATCCGGTCCACGATGCCGTGGTCGAACAGGTCGGCGGAGCGGACCCCCTGCCGTCCGGCGATCTCGTACGCCCGGTCCGTCGTCCGGTAGAGGATCGCCGAGGCGCCCTCGGGCGGCAGCGGAGACAGCCAGGCGTGCCGGGCCGCCAGCACCCGGTCGGCGGGCAGCAGGGCCAGTGCGGCGCCGCCCGCGCCCTGCCCGAGCAGCAGGCAGAGCGTCGGCGCGGGCAGGGTCACCATGTCGGCCAGGCAGCGGGCGATCTCCCCGGCCAGTCCGCCCTCCTCGGCCTCCTGGCTCAGCGCCGCGCCCGCGGTGTCGATGACGGTGAGCAGGGGCAGGCCGAGCTCGGCGGCGATCCGCATCCCGCGTCGGGCGGTGCGCAGCCCCGCGGGGCCCAGCGCCTGGCCGGGGCCGTCCGTGGCGTGGCTCTCGCGGTCGTGTCCGAGCACCACGCAGGGGGTCCCGCCGACGCGGGCCAGGGCGAGCAGCAGCCCGGGGTCGTGCTCCCCCGCGCCGGTGCCGCTGAGCGGGGTGACGTCCTCGGCGGCGGCACGCAACAGGGCGCGCACCCCAGGGCGTTCGGGCCGCCGCGATCGCCGGATCGACTCCTCCGCGGACGGCACTCCCCCGTCGCCGGCCGCCTCCCCGGCGGGCGCGTCCGCCTCCGCCGCCCCAGCGGGCCGATCCGCCTCCGTCGGGATGGCGGGCAGCGCCGCGTCCCCCGGCGTCCGGTCGGCGCCGTCCGCGCAGAGCACGCGCAGCACCCGGGCCGCCACGTCGGCCAACTGCCGCGGCGAGAGCACCGCGTCGACCAGGCCATGGGCCAGCAGATTCTCCGCGAGCTGCACCCCGGACGGGAACTCCTCGCCGTACAGCGCCTGATGCACCCGCGGCCCCAGGAAGCCGATCAGCGCACCGGGTTCGGCCGCGGTCACATGGCCGAGCGATCCCCAGGACGCCAGCACCCCGCCGGTCGTGGGGTGGCGCAGATGCACCAGATACGGCAGCCCGGCGGCCTTGTGCTCGGTGATCGCCGCCGCCACCTTCACCATCTGCAGGAACGCGATGGTGCCCTCCTGCATACGGGTGCCGCCGGAGGCGGGTGCGGCGAGCAGCGGCAGCCGCTCCCGGGTGGCCCGCTCCACGGCCCGTACCAGCCGCTCCCCCGCCGCGACCCCGATCGATCCGGCGAGGAAGCGGAATTCGCAGGCGACGACCGCCACCCGGCGGCCCTCGATCCGCCCCTCACCCGTCAGCACGGACTCGTCCAGCCCGGTGCGCTCGCGGGCCCGCTCCAGGTCAGCGCGGTAGTCGGGGTCCTCCGTGGTGATCGCGACGGGTTCGTCCCAGGAGCGCCAGGTACCGGGGTCGACGACGGTCTCGATCAGCTGAAGCGCGGACGTACGGGTGTTCGCTCCGGTCATGTGCCCACCTTCCCACGGGGCCCCGCCCGCGGTCGCGGCCCGATTCCGTCACCACCGGGCGACGTTCGTCACCCGGGAGGAGAGCCGAGAGCGGAGTCGAGCGCCTGGGTGAGCCGGTGCAGCCGGGTCCGCAGGTCGATCAGCTCCCGCGGGTCCAGGCCACTCGCCGCGATCACCTTCCGGGGGATCTCCTGAGCCTCCGCCTTGAGGGCCGCGCCGTCCGCGGTCAGCCGCACGGTCACCGACCGCTCGTCGTGCGCGCTGCGCTCCCGCTGCACCAGGCCGGCCGCCTCCATCCGCTTGAGCAGCGGCGAGAGGGTCCCGGAGTCCAGCCGCAGGAAGTCCCCCAGCCGCTTGACCGGCATCTCGCCGTGCTCCCACAGCACCAGCAGTGCCAGGTACTGCGGATAGGTCAGCTCGGTCTCGCGCAGCACCTGGCGGTAGACGCCGCCGAAGGCGCGGGAGGCGGCGTGCAGCGCGAAGCAGATCTGCAGGTCGAGTCGGAGCAGGTCCTGCTCGTCGTCGGGCGAGGGGGCGGGGGTGTGCGCCAGGGGGTCCGAGGGGCGTGCCATGCCACCAGCCTACCTTTTGGTTGTGCACAATTCAGTTGTGCACTACTCTTCTGGTGAGGCGAGCCCGCGGACCCCGCACGGCCCGCCCGGGCACGACCGGCAGAACACCGAAGAACACCGAAGAACGACGCGCATCCGACGACGCACGCAAGGGATGGTTTTCATGGACACGCTGTACACCGCGGTCGCCACGGCCAACGGTCGCGAAGGTCGGGCCGTGAGCTCCGACGGTCAGCTGGACCTGCCGCTGGCCCCGCCGCCGGCTCTGGGCGGCAACGGCCAGGGCACCAACCCCGAGCAGCTGTTCGCCGCCGGTTACGCCGCCTGCTTCGCCGGGGCCCTCGGCGTCGTCGGCCGCCAGGCGAAGATCGACACCAAGGACATCTCGGTCACCGCCGAGGTCGGCATCGGCAAGGACGAGACCGGCTTCGGCATCGCGGTCACGCTCCGCGTCGAGCTGCCGCAGGACCTCCAGGGCCCGACCGGCCAGGGCCTGGTCGAGCAGGCCCACCAGGTGTGCCCGTACTCCAAGGCCACCCGCGGCAACATCCCGGTCGAGCTCGTCGTCGAGTAACCGAGGAATCGAGGAACCGGGTCATCGGTTCCGGTGCCCCCGCCCCCGCCTGAAGCCCTGACGGCGAGCGGGGGCACACCCGTTTCTCAGGCCACGTCCAGGAAGGAGGCGGGGCGGACCGCGGAGGGGCCGAAGCGCGCGCGGGCGCGGTCGGCCGCGGCCTCGACACGGCGCGCCTTGTCATCGGCGGTGTCGAAGGCCAGTTGGTGGGCGGCCCGCCCGGCGTCGGTGAGCCCCTCCGCGCGCAGGGACACCGACCGCACCCGGGCTCGCTGAAGAGCGAGCGCGGCGTGCAGCGCGTAGGCGGCGGTGATCAGGTCGGGGGTGTGCGCGGTCGGCTCGGGCAGGGCCCGGGAGCGGGTGGTCGCCGAACGGTCCGCGTAGCGGACGGTGAGGGTGAGGGTACGGGCGATCCGGCCGCTGCTCCGCAGCCGGGTGCCGAGCTGGTCGGCGAGGGTGAGCAGTGCGCGGCGCCGGCGGTCGGGGTCCAGTTCGTCGTGGTCGAAGCGGTGTTCGGCGGCGATGGAGCGGGCCGGGGCGTTGGGCACGACGGGACCGGGGTCGATACCGCGCGCCTGGTCGTGGACCCGCCGCCCGACCGCCGCGCCCAGGATCCGCTGGAGGGTGGACAGCGGCGCCGCCGCGATCCGGTCGACGGTGTCCAGACCGTACGCGGACAGAGCGCGGGCGGTCGCCGGCCCCACCCCGTGCAGGGCGGCCGCGGGCTTGCGCGCGAGGAAGGCGGCGACCGCCTCCGGGTCACCGGGGACGGTACGGACCGCGCCGCGCGCCGACGTACCGCCCTCCGCGAGGTGCGCGGTGGCGGCCATCCGGGCCAGCAGCGGGTTGGTGGCCACCCCCACCGTGCAGTCGACGCCGTACCGGGCCAGGGCCCGGACCCGCACCAGCTGGGCCAGTCCGGCCGCGTCCCGGCCGAAGTAGCGCAGCGCGCCCCGGACATCGGCGAGCGCGGCATCGGGCGGCAGCGCCTCGACGACGGGCGTCAGCTCGGCGAGCAGCCCGAGCAGCCCCTCATAGGTGTCCGCCCCGGGCTCGCCCCCGTCGGCGGCGTGGAAGCGCACATACAGCACCCCCGGCTCGCGCCCCCGCTCATCGCCCCGCCCACGCACCGGCAGCCGCGCCCCAGGCCCACTGGATTCCGGAACAGCACTGAGCCGGCCACGACGCGGTACCGAACGACCCCCCGGAGCCAACGAGGTCGCCGGCTCCGGCAGATCCGACCGGCCCACCGGCGCCGCCGTCTGGGACCGGCGGAAGGGGACACCGGGGCGCTCCCCGCAGCGCGGTGAAGTAATCGAAGCCGCATCCAGCGATCGGCCCGTGTTCTTCACCGCGCGAGGAGACGCCCCGGTGGGACCGACCCCCGACGGCCCCGGCCCCGGCACCGGCCCCGGCACCGTCCGAACTGGTCCGTACGTCATCGCCCCGCGCTCCCCGGACTCGAGTGCCACAGCTTGCGCCCCGTCGCGGCGCCCTCACCCGCCGGCCGGAGGTCGGCCCAGGGGTGCATCTCGTACCCCGTAGGCAGATGGATCCGCCGCGCCGTCGTGCCCGTACCCGCCGCTGCCGCTTCGTCGCCGGAGCCGGCGGCCGGTTCCCCATCCGCCGCCGGGCCGCCCGCCAAGCCCGGGGCCGCGAGACGGGCGGCGACCGCCTCCAGACCGCCGGTGCGCCGCAGTTCGACCAGCTCCGCGAGGTTCCACGCGGTCGAGCCGACCACGCTCAGGCTGCGCGGGCCGCGCCGCTGGACCACACCCCGCACCAGCAGCAGCCAGGAGTGGAAGACGGTGTGCGCGCAGGCGGCGTGGCTGTCGTCGAAGAAGGCGAGGTCGACCAGGCCGGTGCCGTCGTCGAGGGTGGTGAAGATGACGCGCCGCCCGGAGCGGATCGGCGGGGTCTGGGTGGCCGCCTTGGCCCCGGCGACCAGCACGGCCTCGCCGTTGCGGGCCGTACGCAGCCGCCTCGCCGGGACGACGCCCAGCTCCTCCAGGAAGACCAGGTGATCGCCCATGAGGTGGCGGGAGACGTCCATGCCGAGGACCCCGAGCTCGGCGCTGAGGCGTTCGGCCGGGTCGAGGTCGGGGAGTCCGGCGGGCGCGGCCGGGCCGCCCTCGGCGAGCGGCAGCTGGCCACTGTGCGCCCCGCCCGCGCGCGAGGAGGTCCGGCGGTGCAGTTCGGCGATGTGCAGCAGCAGGTCGCGCCGGTTGGCGCCGAAGCCGTCCAGCGCGCCGACCTGGGCGAGCCGTTCGGCGACCGGCCGGCCCGGATGGGCGCGCAGCCACAGGTCCTGGAGCGAGGAGTACGGTCGTCCGGCGGCGATCCGGGCGGCCTCCGCCTCGCTGATGCCATGCACGTCACACAGCGCCATCCGCAGCCCGAAGCCCGCGCCGCCCGACCCACCAGGCCCGCCAGGCCCACCGGATCCACCAGGCCCGCCAGAACCACCAGATCCACCAGGCCTGCCAGAACCACCAAGCCCACCGGATCCACCAGCCCCACCCCCTCCACCAGACACCAGTTCGATTCGATAAGCGGTGTCCGAGCGGTTCACATCCAGCGGCAGGATCGGCACCCCCCGCCGCCGGGCGTCCGCCAGCAGCAGCCGCTTGGGGTACATCCCGGGGTCGTGGGTGAGCAGCCCGGCGTAGAAGGCCGCCGGGTGGTGGGCCTTGAGCCAGGCGGACTGGTACGTCGGCACGGCGAAAGCGACCGCGTGCGCCTTGCAGAAGCCGTAGGAGCCGAACGCCTCGACGATCTCCCAGGTCTGCGCCAGCACCTCCGGCGAGTAGCCGCGCCCCGCGGCCTCCGCGTGGAACCAGGCCCGGACCCGCCCCTGCCGTTCGGGGTCGGAGAGCGCGCGGCGCGCCTCGTCCGCCATGTCCCGTTCGCAACCGGTCATGATCGAGAGGATCTGGATGATCTGCTCGTGGAAGACGACCACGCCGTAGGTCTCGCGCAGGGCCTCCGCCAGGTGCGGGTGCGGGTAGTGCGGGCGGGTGTGGCCGTGCCGGGCGGCGATGAAGGGGCGGACCATGTCGGCGGCGACCGGGCCGGGCCGGAAGAGCGAGATGTCGACCACCAGGTCGTGGAAGGTCTCGGGTTGCAGCCGGCCGACCAGGTCGCGCTGGCCGGGCGACTCGATCTGGAAGCAGCCGAGGGTCTCGGTGGACCGGATCAGCTCGTACGTCGCGCGGTCGCCCGGCGGCACCTGCGCGGGGTCGTCGAGGTCCAGCGGGTGGCCGGTGACGCGTTCGACCTCCTGGGCGGCGTGGGCCATGGCGGACTGCATCCGCACTCCGAGCACGTCCAGCTTGAGCAGCCCGAGCTCCTCGACGTCGTCCTTGTCGAACTGCGACATGGCGAAGCCCTCGCCGCTGGTCGGCACGACGGGGGTGCGGCCCAGCAGCCCGGCGTCCGACAGCAGCACGCCGCAGGGGTGCATGGCGATGCCGCGCGGCAGCCCGTCCAGCGACTCCACCAGTTCCCAGAACCCGGCGAAACGATTCTGCGCAGGGTTCCCGGAGCTCCCCGCGGACCCCGGCAGGGCCGGTGAGCCGTCCGGCCGCCGCAACTCGCGCAGCTCGGGCAGTTCGGCGATGGCCGCCCGCGCGTCCCGGGCGCGGATGTGCGGGAAGGACTTGGCGATCCGGTCCACCTCGGCCGGGTCCATCCCCAGGGCCGCGCCCACGTCGCGCACCGCGTGGCGCACCCGGTAGGTCTCCGGCATCGCGACCGTCGCGACCCGCGCCGCACCGAAGCGGTCGAAGATCGCGCGGTAGACGTCCAGGCGGCGCGCGGACTCCACGTCGATGTCGATGTCGGGCAGCGCTCGGCGGCGCACCGACAGGAAGCGCTCCATCAGCAGCCCGTGCTCGACCGGGTCGGCGTGCGCGATGCCGAGCAGGTGGTTGATCAGGGAGCCGGCGCCGGAGCCACGCGCGGTGACCCGGATGCCCAGCGCCCGGGTGTCGTCGACGACCTGGGCGACGGTGAGGAAGTACGAGGCGAAGCCGAGCCGTTCGACGGTGCGCAGCTCGTCCTCCAGCCGCTGCCAGCGCCGCTCGTCGCGGTCGTAGCCGCGCAGCACCATGGCGGCGGCGCACCGGGAGCGCAGCACCCGCTCGGCGGTCCTCCCCCAGCCGCCCGGGCCGCCTCCGCCGGGGCCCGCGCCGACCAGGTGGGCCTCGGGGAAGTGGATGCTGCCGATGCCGAGGTCGTCCTCGGGGTCGACCCGGCAGGCGGCGGCGGTGCGTTCGGTCTCGGTCAGCAGCCGGTGCGCGGTGTCCCGGCGGAATCCGGCCGCCTCCGCGACGCGCTCGGCGATCCGCGCCATGTCGACGGCGCCCTTGAGCCAGCCCTCGCCGCTGTCGAGCGCCTCGGGCTTGCGCGGGTCGATGGGCACGAGCCGGCGGGCGGCGTCCAGTACATCGGCGACCCGGCCCTGACCTGGGTCGGCGTAGCGGACGGCATTGCTCAGCACGGCCGGTACGCCCTGGTCGGCGGCGAAGCCGACGGTACGGGCGGCCAGCCGCAGCGAGCCGGGGCCGGTGCCGGTGCGGCCGTGCCAGAACGCCTCCAGCCGCAGCGCGTCACCGAAGAGATCCCGCCAGGGGGCCAGCAGCCGCTCCGCCCGGTCGGGCCGCCCGGCGGCGAGCGCCCGGCCGACGTCGGAGTCCGCGCCGAGCAGCACGGTCAGCGGCGCCAGCGCGCCGGCCGCCGCGCTTTCGAGGTCCTCCCGGCGCAGCTCGGGGCGGGCACCGGTCGCCCCGGTGCGCGGGGCGGAGGCGGCGCGGTGCCCGTCGGCGGACCAGCGCGCGGGATCCGCGGGGCGGGTACGGGCGGGAGCCGCCGCGCGGGTACGGGCGGGAGCCGCCGCGCGGGCGCGGGTGTGGTCGGCGTCGGTCCGGCGGCCGGGTGCGCCGGGGCGGCCACCGTCCTGGCGGGCGCCCTCGACCCCGGTGCCGCCGGAGCCCGGGTACGGGCCGGGATGCGGGTCGGCGTCCGGGCTGGCGTGCGCGGCGGAGACCAGTCCGCACAGCGCGGCCCAGGCGGGCGCGCCGTCGCGGGCCAGGAAGGTCACCCGCTGCGTGGACTCGTCGATGAACGCGCCGCCGCGCACCGGGGTGCGGCGGCGCTGGGCGCCGTCCGGCGCCGGCGGCTCGGCCACCGCCAGCTCCACGCCGAACAGCGGCCGGATCCCGGCGGTGGCGGCCGCCTTGGCGAAGCGGACCGCCCCGGCGAGGCTGTCGCGGTCGGTCAGCGCGAGCGCGTCCATGCCCCGCTCGGCGGCGCGCCCCACCAGCCGCTCCGGGTGCGCGGCGCCGTAGCGCAGGGAGAACCCGGAGGCGGTGTGCAGATGTGTGAAGTCCGGCATCCGCGCCTCCCGCTCCTTGCCCTGTCCACCCCCTGACCGGCCCTGTCCGTGTCCCCGTCTCCACCATAGACCAAGTTTCGAACGTTCGTACGATACGCGCGGTCGGGCGTCGCCTGAACGGCCCGCGCCACCTGCGGGGCCCGCCTCCGGCTGCACACGATGTGGAGACCACACAGGTCGGCGCCCGGCGAGGAGCGACGGATGATCCCCACGAACCACGCGACCCATCGCTCCTGGCGGCACGCCGACGACGGCAGCGGGGTGACGCCGCGCGCCGCCCTGCTGGTGCTGGGCGTGCTCCTGCTCCAGCTGGCCTTCATCACCTCCTACGTGGGCGCCTTCCACCACCCGAAGCCGCACCGCGTCGACATCGCCGCCGTGGCGCCCGGCCCGGCGGCCGCCCGGCTGGCGCGCGACCTCAACGCGCTGCCGGGCGAGCCGTTCGACGCGCGCGTGGTCGGCACTCCGGAGACGGCAGTGCGGAAGATCAGGCACCGGGAACTCGACGCGGCGCTGGTCGCCGACCCCGGCGGCACCACCGACCGGCTGTTCGTCGCGAGCGGGTCGGGCGCCTCCCTCTCGGTGGCGGTCCAGGCGACCGTCGGCGCGGCGGAGAAGGCCCGGGGGCGCACCGTGCGCACCCTCGACGTCGCCCGGGTGAGCCAGGGCGACGCGCGCGGCCTGACCTCGTTCTACCTGGTGGTCGGCTGGTGCGTCGGCGGCTACCTGTGCGCGGCGGCCCTGGCGGTCAGCGCGGGCGCGCGGCCGGCCAACCCCCGCCGGGCGGCGCTCCGGCTCGGCACGCTCGCGCTGTACTCGGCGGTCACCGGGCTGGGTGGCGCGGTCATCGCCGGTCCGCTGCTGGACGCCCTGCCCGGCAGCGTCTGGGGGTTGTGGGGGTTGGGCACGCTGGTGGTCTTCGCGGTCGGGGCGGCGACGCTCGCCTGCCAGGGGATCGCGGGGGTGGTCGGCATCGGCCTGGCGATCCTGCTCGTGGTCGTGCTCGGCAATCCGAGCGCGGGCGGCGCGTACCCCTATCCGCTGCTGCCGGAGTTCTGGCGGACCATCGGGCCGGCGCTGCCGCCGGGCGCGGGCACCTGGACCGCGCGCTCGATCGCGTACTTCCGGGGCAACGGGGTGACCGGCCCGCTGCTGGTGCTCTCCGCCTGGGCGGTCGCGGGCACGGTGATCACCATGGTGGCCGCGGTACTGCGCGGCCGCCGCCCGAGTCGCGGCGCGGATCTGTCGCCGCCGGTGCACGGCAGCCCGCATCTGTGACGCCCGCGGGGTCGCACCGCCGCCCCGCCGCCGCCCGTCCGATCCGACAAGCCATGACATCTCAGACATTTCCCGAGCGCCGACAGCCCGGGCACGCCCGCCGGAAGCGGCGGTTTCCGGTCGAGACGCCGCGACCGAGCCGCGCCCTTTCCGGCACACTCGGCCGCACGACGGACATCTCCTCACCAGCAGGACGCCAGGTCCACGTCATGTAACCCTCGGTTCCCTGGCGTTATACGGAGAGGCACCAGCCATCGGGGCGCCACAATCGGCCAACTCCGCAATCGCCAAGAGTGACCGGAAGAATTCGTTCAGTGTGCGTTCGGTGCGCGTTTGAGCAAGACTCCCGTCCGGTATCTGCAACCGCGACCCAAAGGAGTGTTCGGAATGCGGAAGATCGCTGGAGCGATGGGCCTGGGCGCCGCACTGACCATGGGCTGCCTGGTCTCGGCCGGAGGCGCGAACGCCGAGCCCGCCCAGCCGCGCAGCCTGTACTCGCCGTCGGCGCTGGTGCTCACCGTCGGGAACGGGGACGACCCCGCGACCGCCGCCGTGCAGCGCGCGGTGACCCTCAGCTGCGCCCCCAGGCCCACCGGCACCCACCCCGACCCGGCCGCGGCCTGCGCCGAACTGGCAACCGTCGGCGGCGACTTCCGGGAGCTGCCGGGCATCAAGTCCGCGCCCGGCAAGTTCTGTACGAAGGAGTACCGCCCGATCACCGTCACCGCGCAGGGCGTCTGGAAGGGCAAGCGAGTGTGGTACAGCCACACCTTCTCGAACAACTGCATGAAGGACGGTTCGTCGATGGCCTTCGAGTTCTGAGGACCATCCGGCGCTGAGCGACAGCCGTCGCCGCCGAGGACCGAGCCGGCGGAAACATGAGCGGGCCCCCGGACACGGGAGAGGTGTCCGGGGGCTCCGCCCGCTTCAACGGCCCCGGCCCGGCGCGGTTACGGGCCGTCCGCGGTCCCGGGCAGCACCTGGGCCCAGCCGCCCGGGACCGTCCGCGACCCGGGCCACCGGCGGCCGGTTAAGCGTCGGCCGGCTCCGCGGGCCCGCGGGCGTCAGCCGATCTCGGCGCCGTACGCGGACAGCGCCTCGGGCACCGGCTGGAAGAAGGTCTCGCCGCCCGAGGAGCAGTCACCGCTGCCGCCGGAGGTCAGGCCCAGCGCGGTGTCGTCGGCGAAGAGCGAGCCGCCGCTGTCGCCGGGCTCGGCGCAGACGGTGGTCTGGATCAGCCCCTCGACGGTGCCCTCCTGGTAGTTGACGGTGGCGTTGAGCGCGGTGACCTCGCCGTCGTGCACCTGGGTGGTGCTGCCGCTGCGCCGCACCTGCTGGCCGACCGTCGCCTCGCCCGCCTTGGTGATGGCCTGGGACCCGCCGTCGTACAGGTTCACCTCGCTGGGGTGCTCGGTCTCGGCGGTGTACTTCACGATCCCGAAGTCGTCACCGGGGAAGGTGCCGTCCTCGGTGGCACCGATCTCCTCGCCGCCCTGGGTGTCGGACCAGCTGCTGATGGCGTTGGTGCAGTGCCCGGCGGTCAGGAAGTACGGCCGGCCGTCCTTGACGACGTTGAAGCCGAGCGAGCAGCGCGCGCCGTCGCCCCAGATCGCGTCGCCGCCGCCGATGACCGTCCGGAACGCCCCGGCCGAGCGGCGCACCTCGACCCGGTCGCCCAGCGCGTCGGTGACCCGGTCGAGTTCGGCGAGCCGGGCAGCGCTCACCGTGCGGTCGGCGGTGACGACGACCTTGTTGAGCCGAGGGTCCATCGCCCAGGCGGTGCCGGGGATGGCGGCCTTCTCCTTCAGGGCGGCGCGGGCCGCGTCGAGCCGGGCCAGCGAGTGCTCGACCAGCCGGGGCCGGGCGCCCGCCTCCCGCACCTGGTCGGCCGCGGCCCGGTCCACCACGTTGACCACGAGCCGGTGCGTCTTCGCGTCGTAGTAGGAGCCCGCGGCGTCGCCCTTGAGCGCGGAGGCGAGGTGGGTGGCGAGTTCACCGGCCGCGGCGGCGGAGAGGGTGTCCGGCGTCGTGGGGGACGGCGCGGCGTTCGCGTTCTGCAGGGTGAGGGTCGCGGCCGCGAGGGCCGCCACACCGGCGCCGGCTATGACTCCGCGTCGGCTGGATGTACGTCGGTGCTTCAAGTCAGACCTCCAGTGGGGGGATGGGCCCGGGGTGGGGGGGTGGGCCCGGAGGACCAGCGACCATGGACGCGCCCGGCAGGCGATCGCGTCATTGCGGTCGCACCGGGCAGTCGCGTCCATGCCAACGTGCAGATCGAGTATTCCGAGGGCGCGTCCGCGCGCACAAGGTCACGATCCGGTCGAGGGGGCCGGAGCCGGAGGGCGCCGAGGCGCCCGGACACACCGGTGCCCGCGCACGTCAGTCCGTGCGCGGGCACACCTCGCGATCGCCCTGTCGACAACCGGTGACGGTCAGCCCTGTCCGGTAACCGCCCTTCCGGTTTCGTTCTCCGGTACCCGGACCGGACCCGGGCCGTCCGGGTGCGGCTCCGCCAGAGCCGCCTGCTCCGGATGCGGCTCCCCCGGCCCACCGGCGCCCTTCTCCAGGAAGCGCAGCAGCTCCACCGGGATGGGCAGCACCAGGGTGGAGTTCTTCTCGGCGGCCACCGCCATCACCGTCTGCAGCAGCCGCAGCTGGAGCGCCGAGGGGGTGTCCGCCATCTGCGCGGCGGCCTCCGCCAGCTTGCGGGACGCCTGCAGCTCCGCGTCCGCGTTGATGAGCCGGGCCCGCCGCTCCCGGTCCGCCTCGGCCTGCCGGGCCATGGACCGCTTCATCGTCTCCGGCAGCGAGACGTCCTTGATCTCGACCCGGTCGATGTGCACTCCCCATCCGACCGCCGGGCTGTCGATCATCAGCTCCAGGCCCTGGTTGAGCTTCTCCCGGTTGGAGAGCAGATCGTCCAGGTCGCTCTTGCCGATGATCGAGCGCAGCGAGGTCTGCGCCATCTGCGAGACCGCGAAGCGGTAGTCCTCGACCTGCACCACGGCGTCGGCCGGGTCCACGACCTTGAAGTAGACGACCGCGTCGACGCGGACCGTCACGTTGTCGCGGGTGATGCCCTCCTGGGCCGGCACGGGCATCGTCACGATCTGCATGTTGACCTTGCGGAGCCGGTCGATGATCGGCACGACCGTGGTGAATCCCGGACCGCGGACCGCGGACCGGAGCCTGCCGAGCCGGAAGACGACGCCCCGCTCGTACTGCTTGACCACCCGGGCCGCCGCCATGACATACACCGCCGCACCCGAGAGCGCCACCGCACCTGCTGCCACGAGCTCTCCGACCATCACGGCCACCGCCCGTCCCGATTGCGAGCAAATACCCCCATAAGGGTCTTGAGGTCCACGATAGTCCCGCGCGATGCGGGCCGGGGAGGCCCGGCGGCCTCTCGCCCCGGGGCGCGGAGGAGCCCCCGCCCGGCGTCCCGGGCGGGGGCTCTCCTGCTGCTGCCGGCTTCCGCGGTCGTGCGGGGGTTCGTGCCCCGGGGGTGGGTGACGATCGGCTCGCGACGCCGATCGGGGTGGATCAGTAGACGTTCACGCCGTAGGCGTTCAGCGCCTCGACGACCGGCTGGAAGAAGGTCGTGCCGCCGGAGGAGCAGTTGCCGCTGCCGCCGGAGGTCAGACCCAGCGCGGTGGTGCCGGAGTACAGCGGGCCGCCGCTGTCCCCGGGCTCGGCGCAGACGGTGGTCTGGATCATGCCGTAGACGATGTCGCCGCCGCCGTAGTTCACGGTGGCGTTCAGGCCGGTGACCTGGCCACTGTGGATGCCGGTGGTGCTGCCGCGGCGGGTGACCGTCTGGCCGACGGTCGGGTTGGCCGCGCGGGTGATGTCCTGGCTGCCGACGGTGCCGGACGGCGAGACCGAGCCGCTGTAGCGGACCAGGCCGTAGTCGTTCCCCGGGAAGCTGGAGCCGGCGGTCGGGCCGATCACCGTGGTGCGCCCGGAGTTGGAGTACCAGGTGCCCGCGCCGTCGGTGCAGTGCCCGGCGGTGACGAAGTAGTTGGTACCGCTGCTGTTGCGGACGTTGAAGCCCAGCGAGCAGCGCCAGCTGCTGGCGTAGATGGCGTCGCCGCCGGATATGAGCTTGTTGAACCTGCCCGGCGTGTGCTTGATCTCGATGGCGTCGGCGCTGCCGCCCGCGGCCTTCTTGATCTTGGCTATCTCCGCCTGCGAGACGGTGCTGTCGGCCGTGACGACGAGGGTGTTGGTGCCTGCGTCGACGTACCAGGCGGTGCCCGGGACGTCGGCCTTGAGCAGGGCGGCGCTCGCGGCCTTGGCCTCGGACGCGCTGTGGGTCTTCGCCGAGCTGTCGGACGCGTTGGCGGCGGCCGGGACGGCCAGCGCGGCGACCGCCACGATCGCCGAGGAGGCTCCGATCAGCCGGATGCGTCTGGAACCGGCGGTGCGGGGGGTGTTGCGCTTGATCCTCAACTCTTCCTCCGAGGGGAATCGGGGGTCCTCCCTCCTTGCCCGCGAACGGGCAGGGAGGGGCCCGTGGGGGGCGCGGGCCCGTGAGGCGCAGTCAGCACACGACCGGGACTCCGCTTCCCGTCGTGTCCCTGACAAGCGCTGCGGGAAGTATTTGCGCAGAGAACCTTCTCGCGCAAGACCGCGAATCGGACCCCGGTCACCGGATACGGCACAGCCCCGGCGGCCTGTTCGGCCACCGGGGCTGTGCACCCAACCCTTCCCCTCGGGTCGTTCCGTCAGACGGGTCGTCGGGTGATCCGGTTCCGTTCCCCCGCCAGGACATCGAACCCAAGGAGGGCACCGGGCGGAGCGAAGGAGGGGCAAAGGCCCGCCTTCATGCCGCGTCAGCAGCCGCAGTCGCAGCACTCACAGCACTCGCAACACCCGCAGCAGCCGCAGTCGCCCACCTGGTGGCAGCAGCCCTCGCGCCTCTTGTTGTGCCGCCACGGGTCGTCGTAGTGCTCCCGGCAGCAGACCTGGCAGGTGCAGCACAGCCCCAGCCAGACGGCGCATCCGGCGATCGTGCCGCGCTTGCGGGGGTAGGGGTCGGACGGCCCGTGCCCGGGGTGCGGACCGTGCCCGCCGCCGCCACCGGGGTCGCCGCCGTAGGGGCCACCGCCGTACGGGCCACCGGCACCGGCCGGTGCGCCCGGCCCACCGGGGTACGGCCCACCGGCGTACGGCCCCTGCGGGCCGGCCCCGTAGGGATGACCGGGCTGGTTCCCGTACGGGTTGCCGTACTGGTCGGTGTACGGCCCGCCCTGCCCGTACGGGTTCCCCTGGCCGTACGGATCCCCTTGCCCGTAGGGATTTCCCGGATGCCCCTGCCCCGGGCCGGGCAGATGCGAGCAGGTCGGGCCGAACGCCCGGTCCACCGCGTGCTTCAGCTCGTGCGCCAGCAGCAGGTGCGCCAGCTTGTCCGCGCCCTTGGCGAACTCCGCGTCCCGCAGCGCCAGCCGCACCCCGTGCACCGCGTCGTCGCACAGCCTGCGCACCTCGGCCAGCTCGGTACCGGTGGCCGCGATCGGGTTCCAGGCGCCGGTCCGGGCATCCTCCGCCAGGTCCTCGACGGCGTCCAGCAGATGCGCGAGACGACCGAAGAGCCGGCCCGCCTCCTCCAGCGGCGCCTGGTTGCCGGGCCGCCCGGCCAGGATGGCGGTGTGCCCGAAGGCGGCGGCGGTGGCGGTCTCGGTCGGCTCGGTGATCTCCAGCAACGGCGTGCCCAGCCCCGCGGCGCGCTCGATACCCTCCTGCCGCCCGACCGCGTCGAGCAGCACGGCGGTGTCGAAGCCGATGTCCGCGCCCGACCTGGCGCCCGCGCGGTCCCACTTGGCCGCCACCCGGCGCGCCGCGGCGGCGATCGGCCGGCGGGCCAGCAGGCCGTCCCGGTCGGCCACATGGTCGCGCACCTTGGCCGAGGCGAGGACCAGGGAGACGGTCGCGGCCAGTCGCGCCCCCTCGCCCCGCGCCACCGGGGCGGTGCGCATCCCGCGCAGTGGACAGGGACCCGCGGTGCGCCGCCAGCCACCGGCGCTGCCCGGCCGCTCCGACTGAGCCTCGGTCAGCACGGATATGACCAGACCGTCATAGTTGGTGGCGACTCTCGCGAACTGGCCATGGTCGGTACGCAACGCGAGGCACAGACCGCACATATGCGCCATCCACTCCGTGCGCATGCCTTCCGACAGCCGATGCCGACAAGGCCGAATAATCCCGAACATGGTCCCCCATCACCCAAACGCCGCGGACTTCACCCGTCCGGCCCGCGGAGTCTATCCATGTCCCTGTCAGTTCCCGTCCGTGATAGGAACTCTGATCGTCAGCCAAACGTTCTGCACCAGTACCGTCACGAATCCCCTGTGCGGCGGCAAACCACTTGGCACACCATCCACACCATGGACGACCATAGAGGAGCGGACAGTACACACCGTCAGTGAAAGGAGGCGTCCATGGGATCGGTACGCAAGGCGAGTGCCTGGCTTGGCCTCGTCGACGACAGCGATGACGAGCGCTACTACGACGACGACTACGCCGAGGGGCCCGAGCCCAGCGACTCCTGGGTGACGGATCCCCGCGTGCGGGTCACCGACCAGGCCGCGCAGGATCAGGGGACCCGCATCGCGACGGTCACCCCGGACGGCTTCCGGGACGCCCGCACCATCGGTGAACTCTTCCGGGACGGTGTTCCGGTGATCGTGAACCTCACGGCGATGGAGCCCAGCGACGCCAAGCGCGTGGTGGACTTCGCGGCGGGGCTCACCTTCGGCCTGCGCGGATCGATCGAGCGCGTCGCCACCCGGGTGTTCCTGCTGACGCCCGCGGACTACCGCGTCGTGAGCGGCGAGTCCGGCCGCGCGACCGGCGGATTCTTCAACCAGAGCTGAGCCGCGGGGGCTTTCCGGCCGGGGGTTGGCCCCCGGAGGACTCGGTAACCAGAGCTGAGCCGCGGGGGCTTTCCGGCCGGGGGTTGGCCCCCGGAGGACTCGGTAACCAGAGCTGAGCCGCGGGGGCTTTCCGGCCGGGGGTGCCCCCCCCGGAGGACTCGGTAACCAGAGCCGCCCGGTCCCGCCCCCTGGCCGGCAGAAGGGGGCGGGACCGGGCGGCTCAGCGAGAGGCCCGGCTCATCGGAAGGCGTCGAGCCCGGTGAGCGCCTTGCCGAGCACCAGCTGGTGCATTTCGACCGTGCCCTCATACGTGAGCACCGATTCCAGGTTGGTGGCGTGCCGCATCACCGGGTACTCCAGCGAGATCCCGTTGGCGCCCAGGATCGTGCGGGAGGTGCGGCAGATCTCGATCGCCTCGCGGACGTTGTTGAGCTTGCCGAAGCTGACCTGTTCGGGACGGAGCCTGCCGGCGTCCATCCGCCGCCCCAGGTGGTGGGCGAGCAGAACGCCCTTGTGCAGCTCCACCGCCATGTCGGCCAGCTTGGCCTGGGTGAGCTGGAACCCGCCGATGGGCCGGCCGAACTGCTCGCGGGTGCGGGCGTACTCCAGCGCGCTCTCGAAGGACGAGCGGGCCGCGCCCATCGCGCCCCAGACGATGCCGTAGCGGGCGTGGCCCAGGCAGCTCAGCGGGCCGCGCAGGCCGGTCACCTCCGGCAGCACCGCGTCGGCGGGCAGCCGGACGTCGTCCAGCACCAGCTCGCTGGTGACCGAGGCGCGCAGCGACCACTTGTGCTTGATCTCCGGGGCCGAGAAGCCCGGTGCGTCGGTGGGCACGACGAAGCCGCGGATGCCCTCGTCGGTGCGGGCCCAGACCACCGCGACCCCGGCCACCGAGCCGTTGGTGATCCACATCTTGCGGCCGTTGAGCACCCAGTCCGAGCCGTCACGCTTGGCGTAGGTGCGCATCCCGGCCGGGTCGGAGCCGTGGTCCGGCTCGGTCAGTCCGAAGCAGCCGATGATCTCGCCGGCCGCCATGCCGGGCAGCCAGCGCTGCTTCTGCTCCTCGGAGCCGAAGCGGTGGATGGCGTACATCGCCAGGGATCCCTGGACGGAGACGAGTGAGCGGATGCCCGAGTCGGCGGCCTCCACCTCCATGCAGACCAGGCCGTACTGGACCGCGCTGGCGCCCGCGCAGCCGTAGCCGGTCAGCGACATCCCGAGGGCGCCGAGGGAGCCGAGCTCGCGGGCCAGCTCCCGGATGACGGGCAGTTCACCCCGCTCGTACCAGTCGGCGATGTGCGGCAGCACACGGTCGGCGGCCCACTGCCGGATGGTGTCCCGGACGGCGAGGTCCTCGGGATCCAGCAGGTCGTCGATGCCCAGCGGGTCGGCGGGATCGAAGGGCGGCAAGCTACTCGCGGACATCTGTACGCCTCCGGCAGCGGATCTTCACGGCTCGGGCCCGACGTTACGGCCGGGTAACCCTTCGCGTCCAGACCCCCCTCCCGCCGGGTGCGGGCCGCCCGCGGCACACCGCCGACGGCTCCGCCGGGGGCGTGCTCAGCTGCCCGAGGACTCCACCACGACGGCGGCGCGCTCCCGTGGCTCGGGCACCACGGGCACGCCGGGCGCGGTCTGGGCGCTCTCCTGGGTCGGCGTGCCGGGTGCGGCGTCCGCCCGCGCGGCGGTGTCCGGGGTGTCCTGCGTGGTCGCGCACTCCATCACGCGCGGCAGCCGGAGCGCCGCCAGCGCGCCGAGCAGCAGCAGTCCGGAGCTGACCGCCATGGTCACGTGCAGCCCGTGGACGAAGGACTCGCGGGCGGCCGCGCGCAGGGCCTCACCGACCGGTCCGCCGAGCCGGTCGGCGACCTCGTACGCCTCGCCGAGCGACTGCCGGGCCGCGGTGGCGGAGTCGTCCGGCACGCCGGGGACGGAGGAGACACCGGGCTTGTACGCGGCGTTCATCACGCTGCCGAGGAAGGCGATGCCCATGCCCGCGCCGAGCTGGTAGGAGGTCTCACCGATGGCGGCCGCCCCGCCCGCCGACTCGGCCGCGGCCTCGTTGAGCATCGACTCGTAAGCGCCGAAGAGGGTCATCTGGAGGCCGAAGCCGAGGACCACGAACCCGCAGAGCATGATGGCGGGCCGGTCGGACTCTCCCATCAGGGTGAGCGAGGCGACGGCGAGGGCGGTGAGCAGGAAGCCGGTGCCGACCATCTTCCGCGGGCCGAGCCGGTGGAGCATCCGGGATCCGACGACGCCCGCGGCCATGGCGGCGCAGGTGAGCGGCAGCAGCCGCAGGCCGGTCTCCAGCGGGGTGAGGTGAAGGACGAGTTGCAGGTACTGCGCGGCGATCAGCTCCAGGCCGACGAGCGCGAGCAGGGCCAGCACGATGCAGCCGACGGATATCCCGAAGGCCGGGCGGGCGAAGAGGGTGAGGTCGACCAGGGGGTGGGCCCGGCGCCGCTGTCGGCGGACGAACGCGGCCAGCAGCGCGGCGCCGACGGCTATCAGGCCCAGGGTGCGCAGGTCCAGCGGGTCCACGCCGTTGCCCACCCGCTTGATGCCCAGGACCAGCGCGGCCAGTCCGACGGCGGCCATCAGTGCGCCGAGCACGTCCCACGGCCCGTTCCGGTCGCCGGCCGACTCCGGCAGCAGCCAGCGGCCCACCGGCAGGGCGACCGCCATCAGCGGGATGTTGATCAGGAAGACCGAGCCCCACCAGAAGTGCTCCAGCAGGAAGCCGCCGAGCAGCGGGCCGCCGGCGGCGCCGATGCCCGCCACGGCGCTCCAGATGCCTATCGCGAGAGCGCGTTCCCTGCGGTCGGGAAAAACCTGTCGCAGGATCGACAGGGTGGCGGGCATGATCATGGCGCCGCCGATGCCCAGCAGTGCCCGGGCCACGATCAGGATCTGCGGTGAGCCGGCGAAGGCGGCGAGCGCCGAGGCCGCGCCGAAGAGGGCGTAGCCGAGCAGCAGGATGCGGCGGCGCCCGACCCGGTCGCCGAGGGTGCCGAAGAGGATCAGCAGGGAAGCGCAGACCAGCGGATAGGCGTCGACGATCCACAGCAGCTCGATGGCGCCGGGCCGCAGGTCCTCGCTGACCGCGGGGACCGCGACGTGCAGCACCGTGCCGTCGACGGCGACCAGCAGCAGGCTGACGCAGAGCATGACGAGCACGATCCAGCGATTGGCCCCGCCGTCCTCGCGGGCTTGGCGCCAATGCCGGGAAACGCCCGCCGTCCGCCGATTGCCGGCCGTCGTCGTCCCGGGCATGTACGCACCTCCCTGTCTTGCGCTCGCGACCGTGGCCGGGCTTGGCGGGGACTCGTGGAGACACTGTCCCGGCGGCCCGGTGGCGTAGGCGAGTGAGACGTCAGAGTACGCGAGTCCCCGGGTGCGGCGTGTGCCGCAGGTCATCTTGAGACCCACGTCGCTCCCCGGTGACCGGGGCGTCCGTGCCGCTGTTCCCATTTGTCCCCCGCCGTTTCGGGTTGTCCACAGGCGGCTCGACCGGGCTCGGCCATACCGGATAATCAAGATCATGACCGCTCTGGCCCGTCCGTCCGCCCTCGCGCGCGGCTCCGGCGACCCCCTGGCGCGGGCCGCCCTGCGCCGGGCCGCGCCCGCGCTGCTCGCGTATGCGGGGACGCGGCTGCTCGGCCTGGTGGTTCTCGGCATCCGTGACCGGCTGTCCGGACGTCCAAGGCGGCCGGGGAAACGGTTTCGACGGTGGCACGGCATTCGCCGCCTTCATCGGGGAGCGGCCGGCCTCCAGCGCCTTTCCGGCCGAAATCGGCCTGCTGATCGGGGTGGGGCTGCTGCCGCTGTGGCTGTACGCCCCGGGCATCCGGCGGCACCGGCCGCTGCCGCCGCTCGTCCATGGCGGCGTGGTGGTGGTTCTCGCGCCGGCCGCCAAGGGCCATATCGGCTCGAAACCGCGGTTGCCGATACCCGCCTTCCCGCCGCCGCTCCCGCTCTCGGTCAACCTGGCCCGGGCCGGACCGGCGCGAACGCCCCTGGCACCGGGCTTGGTTGGGCTGGCCTCGGCGTTCCACGGCGCGCTCCGGCTACACGGTTCCGCGCCGCCACAGGGGTCGGGATCCGGCCAACCCCGGGCGGCCGAGCGGCAGGCGACGGCCAGGGAAACCCTGGGGAACACCCCGGCCAATCACCGATAAACCCACTCTCTCGAAAAGCATAAAAAGGGATGGGCGACACCGGTGGATGCCCCTTCCGGGGAATCCCCTAAAACTTTGCGGATTTCGCGGAATGACTCGTTCCAATGCCTCGAACGAGACGCACTCCACATCACATCGTCATCACAAACCGACCTGATCGTCAGAACCGGCGTGTGACGCAATGTAACGTCGATTGAGTGCGTACCGATGACAAGCTCCCCCGGCCGCAGGGGCGCCCCGCCGCTCTCGCGCCGCCGGGCATGACCCGGGTCCGCCGCTGGCTGCTCGGGTCCACCCTCGCGGTCTACGCGGCGACCGTGATCGGCGTGGTCACCACCTCGTGGCTGGTGCGGCTCGACTGGCAGGTCATGCTCTTCCGGCCGTACAAGCAGTGGCCCCAGATCCACACCTTCCTGGACTACTTCGTGGTCCTGGGCCAGCGCGGTCCGACCGCGGTGGCCGTCGCCGCCTGGCTGGGCTGGTGCTCCTGGCGGCAGCGCTCCGTGCGCCCGCTGCTGGTGCTGGGCACCTCCCTGCTGATGCTGAACGTCACCGTCGGCGCCGCGAAGTTGGGCATGGGGCGACTCGGCCCGCACTACGCGACCACCGTCGGCTCGAACGAGATGGCCGCCGGCGGCGATATATTTCCTTCGGGTCACACCGCGAACGCGGTGGTCACCTGGGGTGTGCTGGCCTACCTGGCGACCACCCCGCAGGCCCGCAGGGTCGCCTCGGTCATCGCGGCGATCTTCGCCCTCGGGGTGGGCATGACCACCGTCTACCTCGGCACGCACTGGGTCAGCGATGTGCTGCTCGGTTGGGCCGCCGGCCTGCTGGTGCTGCTCGCACTGCCCTGGCTGGAACCGGCCATGGCGCGCGCCGAGATGCCGTTGGTGGCGCTCTGGCGCCGGCTGCGCGGCGCGGCGCCGCCCGTGCCGGTGGCCGCCGTCCCGCAAGCCTCCGGCGCGACCCTGGCCACCCCGCGCACCGCGCAGGACGACGAGCCGCCCGCCCGCGAGACGGTGGGCGTCGGAAGCCGTGGCACCGCCGCGCGGGTGCCGGACGCCCGGCCGCATCACCCGGCCCGGCCGCACACCACCCGTGCGGAGCGCACCCCGGTCACCCCGACCGGCAGTCGCCGCCCGCCGCACGCGGACCGCGCGCCGCGCACCGCCGCCCCGGTGGGCCCCGGCCCGGCCCGCGGCCGCACCGGCGGCGGCTGAGCCGAGGCCGGCTCGCCGGGCCAAGGTCCCATCGTCGCGGGGAGGGTACGCACCGCCCGCTCCCCGCGGCCTGACGGCCCCGGTCCACTCCCGTCGGAGTGGACCGGGGCCGTCGGCGCGTCCGGAGCCAGGGCGCGTCCGGGACCAACGGCGTGGCCGGGGGCCAAGGGATGGCCGGGACCAAGGGGGTGCCCGAGTGCGGGAGTTCAGCCCTTCCAGGAGCGGCGTACGACGCCGTCCTCGACCTCCAGGTTGAGCCGGCCCGTCAGGTACTCCATGGTGATGATCGCGCCCGGCGGCAGCCGCCGCACGGTGGTCCAGCCGCGCGCCCTGGCCTGCCGCTCGGCGGTGTCGGCGTCCATCCCGGCGTAGCGCTGCGGGATGTCGTCGGGTTCCGTCGCGGGGGTGGGTTGAGGTGCCATGACGCCACCGTAGGCGTCGGCGCACGCCGGTGGAAGGCGAGCCCCGAGCGACCCCACCCGTCACAGATCCGCCACGTGTCACACTTGTGTCACGGAATTGACGGCCGGTGTCACGCTTGCGCTTTCACTCGTACGTGCTCTTCCGTACCCGCCCGGAAGGGCCGGTACGGCTTACCGGGAAAACACTTCCGGCCATACGGAATTGCCCGCCTTCCGCGGTGCGGGCGGCTTCTTCGCGGAGAAATTCCATGACTGCCCGAATATCGGTGCGCGGCCTGCACGGAACGCACACTTCCGGCCTCTTGTCGCACACATCGGACCAGTTGCCGCAACGCGCCTGAATCAGCCCGGAACACGGCTCACCGGCGGGCGCGGGGCAGCGGTGACAGCCGGAACGGCCTCTCGCTCAGCCGGTCCGCCCGACCCGCACCGACAGATCGTTGTCGACGGTGTAGTACGGGCCGGCCTGGACCGTGGACTCGCCGACCGCCACCCGTCGCGCCGGGTAGCTGAAGATCTCCTTCTTGTCCGCGACGTCGTCCAGCAGCCGGGCGATCCGGACCCGCGCGCCGGAGGTGGGGCGCAGCCACAGGTCCCACACCTCCGCCCCGCCCGACCCGCCGGCGGTCAGCTCCGCGTACGGCAGGGTGAAGGCGAAGGCGTCACCCTCCACGGCGGTCACCGGCGCGGACACCGGCTCTCCCCCGCCGCGCGGCCGGGCCTCGGCGACCGCGCCGGACAGCCAGTCGGCGGGCCGCTCGACCCGGTGCACCCGGCCGCGCACCGACAGCACGCCGTCGTCGACGCGGATCTCCCCCGCCTCGGCGTGCACCGCGCGCAGCCAGCTGCGCAGCGAGAGGTTGCCGTGCTTGGTGGCGTACGGGATGCGCACGGTCAGCGGGCCGGTGCCCGGCTCCGGCTCGCGGTCGACCAGGGCCCGCAGGTCGTTCAGGCCGGGCATCAGCCGCTGCAGGCCGGCGTGGGAGTCGGCGTCGGTGTGGATGTCGGTGGAGCCGCTTGGGGCCAGGTGGACGTCCCAGCGGCCTTCCGGCAGCGTCCGCGAGGCGGGCAGGTGCGCCCGCAGGCGCCCGTCGGCGGCCGGGCTCAGCGGCAGCCGGACCTCGTCGGCCGCGGCGTCCGCGCCACGCAGGCGCAGCACCAGCGCCGCACCCTCGGCTCCGTCGCCGCCCGCCGCCGCGCCCCGGCCGGCTCTCTCGGCGCCGGCCATCTCGAAGGTGAGTCCCCCGGCGGAGTCCGCGATGCAGTCGGCGCGGAGCGGGACGGTCACGGTGGCGGACTCCTCGAGGGTGGTCGCGGTGGTGGGCAGCACGGTGGTGGTCACGCGGCACGGACCTTTCGCAGGGCGCTGCGGCCGGCGTCCTTGGTCACGAAGGCACCGCTGAGCAGGGTGCCCCGGGTCCGGTGCAGCGCACCGCGCAGCCCGCCGCGGGCGACCAGGTCGTTGAAGAGGGACTCGTAGCGGCCGGCGATGTTCGCCGGGTCGAAACGGGCGGAGCGCTCCAGCGCCTTGCGCCCCATCCGCTGCCGCAGCTCGTCGTCGTTGATCAGGCTGAGCAGACCGCCCGCGATGGCGCCGACGTCGCCGGACTTCACCAGCCGGCCGTCGACCCCGTCGTCGATGATCTCGGCCGGGCCGTGCGGGCAGTCGGTGGCGACGACCGGCAGGCCGCAGCGCATCGCCTCGACGATGGTCATCCCGAAGGACTCCAGGCTGGAGGTGACGGCGGCGATGGAGCCCTTGGTCCACTCGGGGTCGAGGGGGTTGGCGGGGCCCATCAGGTAGACGTGGTTGTACAGGCCGAGGCGGTCGATCAGGGCGCGCAGCTTGGCGTGCTGGCCACCGCCGCCGTAGATCCGCAGCCGCCAGTCGGGCCGCTGCCGGATGACCTTCTCGAAGGCGCGTATCAGCAGGTCGTACCGCTTGACCGGCGCGAGCCGGCCGGCCGCCACGACCCACTTGCCGGTGCCGTCAGCGGGCGCCAGCGCGGGCTTGGGCACGCTGTTGGGCACCGCCTCGACCCGCACCCCGGGCAGCCGCATCTGCCGGCGGTAGGTGGCGGCGTCCGCCTCGGTGACGGTGGTCACCGCGTCCAGCCGCGGGTAGACGGCGCGCAGCGAGCGCTTCAGGCCCTGCGAGTGGGTGCTGAGGGTCAGGTGCTCCTGGCCGACGCGCACCGGGCCGCGCCGGGCCTCCCGGGCGATGTGCACATTGAGGCCCGGGCGGGTGCCGACGACCACGTCGGCGTCCAACTGCCGCAGGTGGTCGGCGATCCGGCGGTCCGTCAGCGCGCTGTACTGCTTGTAGCGGCCCTCGGTACTGGGGAAGACCTCGGCCGGCCGGGCGTACTCCGGGTCCGTGCCGTCGTAGGTGGGGCTGTCCTTGCGGATGTCGACCAGGTGCCTGAGCCGGACGCCGGGGCCGGGGTCGAAGACCGGCACGTCACGGTGGCGGAAGACGGAGACGATCTCGACATCGTGGTGCTCGGCGAGCGTACGCGCGGAGTTGAAGGTGGTCCGGATCGTGCCGCCGATGCCGTACGCGTTGTGAATAAGGAATGAGATATGCATCCGTCCCCGTGCCCCACCGTTTCCCACCGTTTCTGCGCGGACGGCGTGTCTCGTCCACCTAGCACTGGGTTAGACCAGTACAGGTGCCCAAGGGTTGGCAGCTATCACCGTCTTGTTCCAGAACGGATGCCGAATCGGTAACCGGACTCGGGAACCTTTGTGCGGCGATGTCCATCAGGGCGGATGGAGAGGCCGTTCCGGCCCAGGGGCCGGGGAGCCGCGGGCCGGTCCGGCCAACGGTGGCCGCCGGCCCGGGGGTTGGCGCAGCGGCCCGGCCGGGCGCCGGGGCGTGGACCGTCCGCGGCGTGACCCACGCCACCGATCGGCCGTTGAACAGGGCGCCCGGGGACCGCCCGGCATTGAGCCCGAGACCTCAGGAGCCACCCGTGCCCCGCATGCTCGACGTCAGCGACGACGTACGCGCCGAGATCGGTGACGAAGAAGCCAACCGGCTGCTCGCCGGGGAGAACGCCCCGGGCAGCTACGACTGCACCTCCTGCCGCACGCCGGGCGACGCGGAGCAGGAGCGGACCAGCACGGTGCTCTTCGTCGGCCGGGAAACCGCCGTCCTCGCCTTCGCCCACGCCAGCTGTGTGCCCTCGCAGGTCGTCCCGGTCTCCGAGGAGCAGTTGCAGGGGGCGGTCGCCTCGATCACCGGGGAGCCGGTCCCGCCCGCCGCCGGCGATCCGTACGCCGCCGGCTCCTACCCCGGCGCCCCGGCCGACGGCTACCCCGCCGCGGGATTCCCGGGCGGTGGCCTCCCCGGGCCGGGCGAGGTCACCGGCATCCCGGCGCCCGGCGGGGCGCAGCCGGCTCCCCAGCAGGCGGTGCTCCACGTCACCTGCGGCCTGGTGCTGCTGGACGACGAATCGCGTCCGGCGCTGGTCGTCGAGCCGACCGGGCCGATCGCCCGCCCCGGCTCCACCAGCCCGCACGACGAGTTCCTCCAACTGCTGCTGGAGCGGGGCTTCCAGCCGGTCCGCGACCTCGGTCAGACTCCGCCGCCGATCCACGGCTGGTCGGTCCTGATGGCGATGGGGCAGCTGCACTCGGTGCTGATGCCCGCCCCCGGCGGCGGTCAGGTGGCGTGGTGGCAGGCGCACCGGCCGATGCCGGTGAGCGAGGGGTGGCGGGCGGCGGTCAACAAGTCGCCCTCCGTGCTGGTCTTCGCGGCCCCGGTCGGCTCGATCGGCAGCCAGCCGCGCGAGGACCAGCTGCGGGACGCCCTGGACCGGGCCGCGGCGAACGGGCTGCTGGTCGCCGGCGTACTGCCGTTGTCGGGCACATGAACGGCCCCGCGCGCCCCTCGGGGCCCCAACCGGCGCACCCTTCGCGCCCCACGCCGGTGGCCCATTCGACGCAGCGACCGCATCCGTCCGGCGGCGTCGTCGTTGGCTCCTACGTGCACGCATACGACTCCGCCTCCCGCTCCCCGTATCCGAGCCCGATCCCCGGCATGCGGCCGTCCCAGGACCCGCCCGCGGAATATCCGCGCCGCTGGTCGGCGACGCCGATCTACGACGCGCTGTACGCCGAGTACCGCAGGCTGTTCCGGGCGCTGCCCGGTGACCGCACCGGCGACGAGGACCTGGGCTTCACCGCGTTCGCGGCCCTGGGGTCAAGCGGTGCGCAGCCCGCCTGGCAGCGGCAGAGCGAGAGCGAACAGCCCTCCTCGGACCGGTCGGCGGCGCGGCCCTACCGCGTCGGCTACCGCCCCGCGGCGCTGCCCCCGGCCCCCCGCGACGGACGCGGCAGCGGCTTTTGAGATTCCCGGCGTGCGGCCACCAAGGCGCGGCCGCACGCCCGCGGTTCGCTACTTCTTGCGGCCGCGCTTCTCGCGCACCCGCACCGAGATGTGGATCGGGGTGCCCTCGAACCCGAACTCCTCGCGCAGCCGCCGCTCGATGAAGCGCCGGTAGCCGGCCTCCAGGAAGCCCGAGGCGAAGAGCACGAACCGCGGCGGCTTGGTGCCGGCCTGGGTCCCGAAGAGGATGCGGGGCTGCTTGCCGCCGCGGATCGGGTGCGGGTTGGAGGCGACCAGCTCGCCGAGGAAGGCGTTGAGCCGCCCGGTGGGAATCCGGGTCTCCCAGCCCTCCAGCGCGGTCTCGATCGCCGGGACGAGCTTCTCCATGTGGCGGCCGGTGTGGGCCGAGACGTTGACCCGCGGGGCCCAGGCGACCTGGCCCATCTCGGTCTCGATCTCACGCTCGAGGTAGTAGCGGCGCTCCTCGTCGAGGGTGTCCCACTTGTTGTACGCGATCACCAGCGCGCGCCCGGCCTCGACGGCCATGGTGATGATCCGCTGGTCCTGGACGCTGATCGACTCGCTGGTGTCGATCAGGACGACCGCGACCTCGGCCTTCTCCACGGCCGCCGCGGTGCGCAGCGAGGCGTAGTAGTCGGCGCCCTCCTGGAGGTGGACGCGCCGCCGGATGCCGGCGGTGTCCACGAACTTCCAGGTCTTGCCACCGAGTTCGATCATCTCGTCGACCGGGTCGCGGGTGGTGCCGGCCATTTCGTTGACGACCACCCGCTCCTCGCCGGCGACCTTGTTGAGCAGCGAGGACTTGCCGACGTTCGGGCGGCCGATGAGCGCGATCCGGCGCGGGCCGCCGACCCCGCCGCCGAAGGTCTGCGCCGGGGCCTCGGGCAGCGCGCCGAGGACGGCGTCCAGCAGGTCGCCGGTGCCGCGGCCGTGCAGGGCGGAGACCGGGTACGGCTCGCCCAGGCCCAGCGACCACAGCATGGCGGCGTCCGCCTCACCGCTGGGGCCGTCGACCTTGTTGGCACAGAGCACGACCGGCTTGCCCGCCCGGCGCAGCAGCTTGACCACGGCCTCGTCGGTGTCGGTCGCGCCGACCGTGGCGTCGACGACGAAGACCACGGCGTCGGCCGCCTCGATGGCGAACTCGGCCTGCGCGGCCACCGAGGCGTCGATGCCGAGCACGTCCTGCTCCCAGCCGCCGGTGTCGACGACCTTGAAGCGGCGGCCGGCCCACTCGGCCTCGTAGGTGACGCGGTCGCGGGTGACGCCCGGGCGGTCCTCGACGACGGCCTCGCGGCGGCCGAGGACGCGGTTCACCAGGGTCGACTTGCCGACATTGGGGCGGCCGACGACCGCGAGCACCGGCAGCGGGCCGTGTCCGGCCTCCTCCAGCGCGCCCTCGACCTCTTCGGCGTCGAAGCCTTCCTGCGCGGCGAGCTCCATGAACTCCGCGTACTCGGCGTCGCCAAGCTCACCGTGCTCGTCGCCGGTGTGGATCTGGTCGTTCATGAAGCGTTTTTCCTCGTCGTTCGTCCGTGGTGACCCTCAGCGGTCACCACCGTCAAGTCTGTCTCAGCTGCTGGTGGAACGCCTGGCGTTTTCCAGGTGCGCGCTCAGCCGCCGCTGGATGCGGGCGGTCGCCTCGTCCAGCGCGGCCTTCGTCCGTCTCCCGCCGGGCGCCGCGGCCTCGAAGGGGTCGCCGAAGACGACGTCGATCCGGCTGCGCAGCGGCGGCAGCCCGGATATCAGCCGGCCACGCTTGTCGTTGCTGCCCAGCACCGCGACCGGGACGATCGGCGCGCCGGAGCGCACCGCGAAGTACGCCAGGCCCGCGCGCAGCGACGCGAAGTCGCCCTCGCCGCGGGTGCCCTCCGGAAAGATGCCCAGCACCCCGCCGTCGCGCAGCACGGCGAGCGCGTCGCCGATGGCCGCCCGGTCGGCGGCGGCCCGGTCCACCTTCAGCTGCCCGATGCCGCGCAGGAACGGGTCGAGCGGGCCGACGAAGGCCTCTTTCTTGATCAGGAAATGCACCGGTCGCGGTGCGGTGCCCATCAGCATCGGGCCGTCGAGGTTGTGGGAGTGGTTGCCCGCGAGGATCACGGGACCGGCGGGCGGGACCCGCCAGGCGCCGAGGACCCGCGGCTTCCACAGCCCGTGCATGAGACCGATGCCGAGGCGGCGGCCGAACGCGGCGCCGGCCGCGGAGGGCGACCCGGATGAGCTCACTGGGCCTGCCGCTTCTCCTCGACCAGGGTGACCACGCACTCGATGACCTGCTGGAGGGTCAGGTCGGTGGTGTCCACCTCGACCGCGTCGTCGGCCTTGGCCAGCGGGGAGGTCTTCCGGCCGGAGTCGGCGGCGTCCCGCTTGGCGAGGGCGGCCTGGGTGGCGGCCAGGTCGGCGGCCTCCTTGCCCCCCAGCTCACCGCTGCGGCGGGCGGCACGCGCCTCGGCCGAGGCGGTGAGGAAGATCTTGAGGTCGGCGTCGGGCAGGACGGTGGTGCCGATGTCCCGGCCCTCGACGACGATGCCGCGCTCGGCGCCGGCCGCGATGGACCGCTGCAGCTCGGTGATCCGGGTCCGCACCTCCGGGACCGCGCTGACCGCGCTGACCTTCGAGGTGACCTCCTGGGTGCGGATGGGAGCGGCGACGTCCACCCCGTCCACGGTGATGGTCGGGTCGGCCGGGTCGGTGCCGGAGACGATCACCGGCTTGGCCGCGGCGACCGCGATGGCCTCCGCGTCGGCCACGTCGATGCCGTTGTTCAGCATCCACCAGGTGATCGCGCGGTACTGGGCGCCGGTGTCCAGGTAACCGAAGCCCAGCTCGGCGGCGACGGCCTTGGAGGTGCTCGACTTGCCGGTGCCCGCGGGGCCGTCGATCGCGACAATCACTGCTGCCGGGGCGGTCCGGTCGACGGTTTCCACGGTGACTGACACCTTCCATGTGCGCGGGGCGGGGTTCGCGGGCCGTTACGGCACCTCGGACAAGGTTACTGGTTCGCACGACCGCCACGGACAGTCGGCCGGTGGCCGCCGCCCGCCGCCCGCGCCCCGGGGCGGTCTACTGCCGGATGGACCAGCCCTGCTCGCGCAGCGCCGCGATCAGACCGGGGGCCGCCTTGGGCTCCACCATGAGCTGGATCACTCCGGCCTGGAGGCCGGTGGCGTGCTCGATCCGCACGTCCTCGATGTTGACCCCGGCCCGTCCGGCGTCGGCGAAGATCCGGGCCAGCTCGCCGGGCTGGTCGCCGATGTACACGGCCACCACCTCGTAGGCCGCGGGTGCCGCGCCGTGCTTCCCCGGCACCCGGTCCCGGCCCGCGTTCCCGCGCCGCAGCACGTCCTCGATCCCGCCCGCGCCGGCCTGCCGCCTGGCCTCGTCGGCGGACTCCAGGGCCCGCAGCGCGCGGACCGTCTCGTCCAGGTCGGTGGCGACGGCCGCGAGCACGTCGGCGACCGGCCCCGGGTTGGCGGAGAGGATCTCGATCCACATGCGCGGGTCGGAGGCCGCGATCCGGGTGACGTCGCGGATGCCCTGGCCGCACAGCCGTACCGCGGTCTCGTCGGCGTTCTCCAGCCGCGCCGCGACCATGCTGGACAGCAGCTGCGGGGTGTGCGAGACGAGGGCCACGGCGCGGTCGTGCGCGTCGGCGTCCATCACCACCGGGACGGCGCGGCAGAGCGCGACCAGTTCCAGGGCGAGGTTGAGCACTTCGGTGTCGGTGGAGCCGGAGGGGCCGCTGGTGGGCGTGAGCACCCAGGGGCGGCCCTCGAAGAGGTCCGCGGTGGCCGCCAGCGGCCCGGAGCGCTCCCGGCCCGCCATCGGGTGCGTGCCGAGGTAGCGGGTGAGGTCGCAGCCGAGCGCGGCCAGCTCGCGGCGCGGTGTGCCCTTGACGCTGGCGACGTCGATGTAGCCGCGGGCCACGCCCCGGCGCATCGCCTCGGCCAGGGTGGCCGCGACGTGCGCCGGCGGCACGGCGACGACCGCCAGGTCGACCGGGCCCTCCGGTGCCGCGTCCGTGCCCGCGCCCAGGGCCGCGGCGGTCCGCGCCTGGCTCGGGTCGTGGTCGCTGAGGTGGACCTGGACGCCGCGGCCGGCCAGGGCGAGCGCCGCCGAGGTGCCGATCAGGCCGGTGCCGATGACGAGGGCGGTTCTCACTGGGCGATGTCCTTGCGCAGAGCGGCCGCGGCGCCCAGGTAGACATGGGCGACCTCGGACCTGGCCAGGTCGGTCTCGACGTGGGCGAGGATCCGCACGACCCGCGGCATGGCTCCCGCGATGTCCAGCTCCTGCGCGCAGATCAGCGGCACGTCGGTGATGCCGATCCGGCGCGCGGCGACGGCCGGGAAATCGCAGTGCAGATCCGGGGTCGCGGTGAACCACACGCTGATCAGATCCTCGGGGGTGAGCCCGTTGCGCTCCAGGATGGCGGTGAGCAGGTCGGAGACCCGCTCATGCATGTGCTCCGCTTCGTCCCGGTCCAGCTGGACCGCCCCTCGGACCGCTCGTACCGCCACGTCTCTTCGCTCCCCTGCACACGCGCGTCGTCCCTTGCTGCCTGATCAGCCTAACGAGCTGGTCGGGAGGTTGCTGCCGCGCCCGCTACGCGAGACGGACGGGCACGAAGTCCGGTACAACGATGGGCATGATCTTCCACCTGGTGCGCCTCGACGACTGGCTGGTCGCTCCGGACCGCCCTTACGCCCCACCGACCCTGGCGGAGGACGGTTTCGTGCACTGCTCCCCGGACGAGAGCACCACGCTGGCCGTCGCCGGCGCCTTCTACCGGGAGACTCCGGGGCCGCTGATGGTCCTGATGATCGACGAGCACAGGCTCGACGTCATGGTGCGCTGGGAGGCGGCGGACCCCGCGCCGCCCCCCGGAGTCCCTGCCACGACCCTGTTCCCGCACGTCTACGGGCACATCATCCGCACCGCGGTGGTCGGGATACTGGAGGTCGAGCGGGACGCGGAGGGACGCGCCACCGGGCTCGCCGTGTGGTCGTAGCCCAAGCCGGCCTGAGCCGGGTCCGCCATGGCCGGGCCTGGCCGCAACCGGGCCCTGGCTTCGGTGGCCGGGCCCCGGCGGTGTCCGGGGCCTGGCCGCAGCCAGGCGCCGGCTTCGGCGGCCGGCGCGCGGATGCTACAGATCGACCTCGCGCATCAGCATGCCGACCTCGGTGTTGGTCAGCCGCCGCAGCCAGCCCGACTTCTGGTCGCCGAGCGCGATCGGCCCGAAGTGCGTGCGGACGAGCTTGTCGACGGGGAAGCCGGCCTCCGCGAGCATGCGGCGCACGATGTGCTTGCGGCCCTCGTGCAGGGTCACCTCGACCAGGTAGTTCTTGCCGGTGTTCTGCACGACCCGGAAGTGGTCGGCGCGGGCGTAGCCGTCCTCCAGCGGGATGCCGTCCTTCAGCCGCTTGCCCAGCTCGCGCGGGAGCGGGCCCTGGATGGCGGCGAGATAGGTCTTCTGCACGCCGTACCGGGGGTGGGTGAGGCGGTGGGCCAGCTCGCCGTGGTTGGTGAGCAGGATGATGCCCTCGGTCTCGGTGTCGAGACGGCCGACGTGGAAGAGCCGGGTCTCCCGGTTGGTGACGTAGTCGCCGAGGCACTGGCGGCCGTCCGGGTCCTCCATGGTGGAGACCACGCCGGCCGGCTTGTTCAGCGCGAAGAAGAGGTAGGACTGGGTGGCGACGGTCAGCCCGTCGACCTTGATCTCGTCCTTCTCCGGGTCGACCCGGAGCCCCTGTTCGGTGACGATCTTGCCGTTGACCTCGACGCGGCGCTGGTCGATCAGCTCCTCGCAGGCGCGGCGCGAGCCCATTCCGGCGCGGGCCAGCACCTTCTGCAGCCGCTCGCCCTCCTGCTCCGCCCCGGGGAAGGTCTTGGGGGTCTTGATCTGCGGCTTGTCGGCGTACCGGTCGCGGTTGCGCTGCTCGATCTTCGCGTCCAGCTCGCGGGGGCGGGACGGGCTGCCCTGCCGGCCGCGGCCCGCACCGCCGCGGGTGCCGCCCTGGGGGGCCTTGGGGCCGCCCTTGGCGCCGCCGCGCGCGGACGTGCCGCGGGCGCCGCCGCCGCTCTTACGGCCGCCGTCCTCGGCGGAACCGGCCATGCCGTCCACGTCGTAGCGGCGCTCCTCGGGCCGGGGCCGGCGTGGGCGCTGCCCCTGCTTGTCGTCACGCCGCCCCGCGGCGCCCGGCCGGGGGCGTCCCGCGCCCGTGCCCCGCTGGCCCCGGTTGCCGCTACCGCTGTTCCTGCCGCTGCTTCGCATCAAAGTTCCGTCGTCGTCGTGTGGTCTGCGTCGGTGTCCGGTCCGTCCGGATCGAACGACGGCACACCCTCTTGTGTCTCTGCCTCGATCGCGTCCGCCTCGGGGAGGAAGGGCGCGAGCTCGGGGAGCTCATCCAGGCCGCGCAGGCCCATCCGCTCCAGAAAGTAGTTCGTCGTCCTGTACAGGATCGCACCTGTTTCGGGTTCCGTGCCCGCCTCCTGCACCAAGCCCCGCTGCAGGAGGGTCCGCATCACGCCGTCGCAGTTGACACCACGGACGGCCGAGACGCGGGAACGGCTGACCGGTTGACGGTACGCGACCACCGCGAGGGTCTCCAACGCGGCCTGGGTGAGGCGGGCCTGCTGGCCGTCGAGGACGAAGCCCTCGACGGCGGCCGCGTACTCGGGGCGGGTGGAGAAACGCCAGCCTCCGGCGATGTGGCGCAGGTCGAAGCCGCGGCGCTGGAGGGTGTACTCGTCCGACAGCTCGCGCAGGGCGTCGGCGATCTCGCGCCGGGGCCGCTGGAGGATCTTGGCGAGGTGTTCCTCGGTGGCGGGCTCGTCGACCACCATCAGGACCGCCTCCAGGGCGGGCTTGAGGTCGAGGTCCGCGACCGTGCGCGGCCCCTGGGGGATCTCCTCGCTCATCTCTTCTCCTCCTCGGGGTCCGGCTCCGGCTCCCGGTCGAACTCGTCGGTGACCAGCGGCTGGGTGACCGCGTCCCCGGCCCACCGCACCAGCAGCGGCCCGAGCGCCTCGGTCTGGTCCAGGGCCACCGCCTTCTCGCGGTAGAGCTCCAGCAGCGCCAGGAAGCGGGCCACCACGGTGAGGGTGTCCGGGGCGTCCTCGGTCAGCTCCTGGAAACTCGCCTCGCCGGCCGCCCGCAGCCGGGCCACCATCACCTCGGCCTGCTCACGGACGCTCACCAGCGGGGCGTGGATGTGGTCGACGTAGACCTGCGGCTCGGGTTTGGGCTGCATCGCCTTCACCGCGAGTCTGGCGAAGCCCTCGGCGCCGATGCTGATGACGACCTCGGGGAGCAGGTCGGCGTGGTGGGGCTCGAGCCCCACGGTGCGCGGGTGGCGCAGGGCCTCCGCGTCCATCCGCTCGCTGAAGATGTCCGCGACGCGCTTGTACGCGCGGTACTGCAGCAGCCGGGCGAAGAGCAGGTCCCGGGCCTCCAGCAGGGCCAGGTCCGCCTCGTCCTCGACCTCGGCGGCGGGCAGCAGCCGGGCCGCCTTGAGGTCCAGCAGGGTCGCGGCGACCACCAGGAACTCGGTGGTCTGGTCGAGGTCCCAGTCGGGTCCCATGGCGCGGATGTGCGCCATGAACTCGTCGGTGACCTTGGAGAGGGCGACCTCGGTGACGTCCAGCTTGTGCTTGGAGATCAGCTGGAGGAGCAGGTCGAAGGGCCCCTCGAAGTTGGCCAGCCGCACGGTGAACCGGCCGTCCTCGCCCCTCGGCCGGTCCTCCCCCGCCCCGTCCCGCGCCTCTCCAGGGGCACCGTCCCCCCGGCCCTCAGCCCCAGCCCCGGCGACACCGGTCCGCGCGGGCCTGCCCACGTCAGCCGCCTCGTCGAAGCCGGACGGGCCCAGGGGCTCGGAGGTGTCCTCGTCCACCGCCTCGACGGGCTCGCCCGCTGCCGGCTCGGCGGAGCCGGACGGGGCAGGGGGCTCGGAGGTGTCCTCGTCCGCCGCCTCGGCGGGGCCGGGCTCAGCGGGGGCCGGGGCTTCGGCCACGGCGGGGGCCGGGGCGTGGGAGGGGCGGGGCTCGTGCTCAGTGGTCTCCACCGCTTCGGCGGCGGCCGGCGCGGACGGCGGTGCTGCCCCCGGGCCCCGCCCCAGCGCGCGGCGGCGGGCAGGAGCGGGGGCGGAGTCGTCTGACGGGGGCATCGCGGTCCAGGGGGCGTACGGGCACGGGCGGCAGCCCGCAGGCTACCGTCAGCGCCCGCGCAGACGGCGCACGAGGATGCTCGCGTCGCCGCGCGACTCCAGGTCGGCCAGCACGACCGCGACCGCCTCCCGGACGATCCGGCCGCGGTCGACCGCGAGCCCGTGCTCGCCGCGCAGCACCAGCCGCGCGTGCTCCAGGTCCATCAGCTCCTCGGCGGAGACATAGACCGTGATCTTCTCGTCGTGGCGCTCCCGGCCGCTGGGCCGGCGCCCGGCGGTGCGGCCGCCGCGGCGGCGGGCCTGTCCGGGCTGCCCGGCCTGGGCCGCCTGGCCGGCCTGCCCATGCCCGGCGGCGTCCTGTGGCTGGCGGCTGCCCGCCCGGTCCGGACCGGGCGCCGCGCGGCGGTCGCCGGGCGCGTCCTGCGGTCCGGTCTCCCGTCCGCCGTGCTCCTCGGATCCCGGCGCCGCGGGGCGGCCCGCGGCCGGGGCGGCCTCGGTCGCGCCGCCGGGCGCGTCGGCGGCCGCGGGGTCGCTCTCGCCGGCCGGGCCCGGCACCCGGGCGGCCTCCCCGGCCGCCGGCCGGCGGGAGGACGACGGTGGCGAAGCCTGCAGGCCCATCCCCCCGGTGGTACGGAACAGTTCGTCAGCGCCTGGCAGACTCACTCGGCGTGACACCGGGCGAGCACCTCCCTGGCGAGCTGGCGATAGGCGGCGGCGCCGACGGAGTTGGACGCGTAGGTGGTGATGGGCTCACCCGCGACGGTGGTCTCGGGGAAGCGGACCGTGCGGCCGATCACCGTGTGGTAGACGTGGTCGTCGAACGCCTCGACCACGCGGGCCAGCACCTCGCGGCTGTGCACGGTGCGCGAGTCGTACATCGTGGCGAGGATGCCGTCCAGCTCCAGATCGGGGTTGAGCCGCTCCTGGACCTTCTCGATGGTCTCGGTGAGCAGGGCCACGCCGCGCAGGGCGAAGAACTCGCACTCCAGCGGCACGATCACCTTGTGCGCGGCGGTGAGCGCGTTCACCGTGAGCAGGCCCAGCGAGGGCTGACAGTCGATCACGATGTAGTCGTAGTCGGCCATCAGCGGCTTGAGCGCGCGCTGGAGGGTCGACTCACGGGCGACCTCGCTGACCAACTGCACTTCAGCGGCTGACAAATCGATATTGCTGGGGAGCAGGTCCATGTTGGGCACGGCCGTCTTCAGCAGCACCTCGTCGGCCGACATGCCCCGCTCCATGAGCAGGTTGTAGACCGTCAGGTCCAGCTCCATCGGGTTGACCCCGAGGCCGACCGAGAGGGCCCCCTGCGGGTCGAAGTCGACGAGCAGCACCCGGCGTCCGTACTCGGCGAGCGCGGCACCCAGGTTGATGGTCGAGGTGGTCTTGCCGACCCCGCCCTTCTGGTTGCACATCGCGATGATCTTCGCGGGGCCGTGGTCGGTGAGCGGCCCGGGGATCGGGAAGTACGGGAGGGGCCGGCCGGTCGGGCCGATGCGCTCCCGGCGCTGGCGGGCGGCGTCCGGAGCGAGCGTGGCCGCGTACTCGGGGTCGGGCTCGTACTCCGCGTCGGGGTCGTAGAAGTGCCCTTCGGGCAGGTCGTAGTCGGCGAGGGCGGGATCCATGCCGCGCTGATCGCCGGCCATGGCGTTCACGTTGTGGCCATCCATGCTCTGGTGGGCTGTCGTCATGCTCTGGTGAGTGGCGGTTGTTTGGACAGCGACGGAGCCGACAGCCGCGAGTCCCGGAGGAGTCTGGCCCCGCGCAGCCGATCCTGGTTGACCACCCCCGGGAGAAAATGTCGACTCATTCACAAGTCGTCCTACCTCCTTGGTGACCAGGAAATTTCTCGATTGGTCAGCGTGACACCATGCCGACGGTTTGCGACTCTATGGCGTGTCGGCGGTTCACAGCAACACAATCCGCCGGACACGGCGGGATGTGTCGGCAACCGAACGCCCGGATGTCAAGAGTCCAACCACCCTGTCGGAGACGTTTCGTCGGGCCCGCGAACCGGTTAAAGCGATACCTTCGCGGCGACTTGACCGAGCCTCACGAAAGACACACACCATCACTTTTCGGGTGTGTACGGGCATGGCTGCGGCCGGGTCCCGCCTCTGGCAAGACCCGGCCTGCTACGCCGTGTTGACGCTTCCGGTTGACGGACCGAACAACCGCCCGACTCAGCCGAGCAGGGTGGAGAGCTCGATGCTGGGCAGCCCGTGCGCCTCGGCCACCGGACCGTAAACGACCTGTCCCTCATGGGTGTTGAGGCCCTTGGCCAGCGCCTGGTCACGGCGGAGCGCCTCGCGCCAGCCGCGGTTCGCCAGCTCCACGATGTACGGCAGCGTGGCGTTGGTCAGCGCGTAGGTGGAGGTGTTCGGCACCGCGCCCGGCATGTTGGCGACGCAGTAGAAGATCGAGTTGTGGATCTTGAAGGTCGGCTCGGCGTGCGTGGTGGGACGCGAGTCCTCGAAGCAGCCACCCTGGTCGATCGCGATGTCGACAAGGACACTTCCCGGCTTCATCTTGGCGACCAGCTCGTTGGTGACCAGCTTCGGGGCCTTGGCACCCGGGATGAGCACCGCGCCGATGACGAGGTCGGCCTCGACGACGGCCTTCTCCAGCTCGTAGGCGTTGGAGACGACCGTCTGCACCTTGGTGCCGAAGATCTTGTCGGCCTCGCGCAGCTTGTTGATGTCCCGGTCGAGCAGGGTCACGTGGAAGCCCATGCCGACGGCGATCTGGGTGGCGCTCCAGCCGGAGACGCCGCCGCCGATGACCACGGCCTTGCCGGCGGAGACGCCCGGGACGCCGCCCGGCAGCACGCCACGGCCGCCGGCCGCGCGCATCAGGTGGTAGGCGCCGACCTGCGGGGCGAGCCGGCCCGCGACCTCGGACATCGGGGCGAGCAGCGGCAGCGCGCGGTTCGCGGTCTCCACCGTCTCGTAGGCGATGGCGGTGGTGCCGGACTCCAGCAGCGCGTCCGTGCACTCACGGGAGGCGGCCAGGTGCAGGTAGGTGAAGAGGGTCTGGTCCTTACGGAGGCGGTGGTACTCCTCCGCGATGGGCTCCTTGACCTTCAGCAGCAGGTCGGCGGTGGCCCAGACCTCGTCGGCGGTGCCGAGGATCGTCGCACCGGCGGAGACGTACTCCTGGTCCGTGATGGAGGAGCCGAGACCGGCGCCCTGCTCGACGAAGACCTGGTGGCCGTTGCGGACGAGCTCGTGCACGCCGGCGGGCGTGATGGCCACGCGGAACTCGTTGTTCTTGACCTCGCGGGGGATGCCGACCTTCACGTCGATCACGGTCCTTGAATCTGGGGGGTTCCTGGCATTACCGACATGTTCGAACATGACGGAAGAGTGAGCGGGGGTCGCTACGTCAGCCAGTCTAATGAAGGATGTCGCGCTGTCTAGCCTTTGTTTGCATCAATCTTTCGCGGAGCTACTACTGATTTCGTAGGTAGGCTCTGGCGCATCTTCCGGATCTTCCGCTTCGCCCCCGGACGCGCGGGCCAGCAGCCGTTCCGCGGCCTTCCGGTGCAGCTCAGCCGCCCCTCCCTCGCCCAGCCGCTCCAGGGTGTCCGCGGTCCGCATCCGCACTGCCGCCTGAAGCCGCAGGTCCCCCGCCCGCCGCGCGCTCTCCACCGCCTCCAGGCAGGTGCGCAGCGCCTCCCGGGGCCGCCCCGCGTACTCCTGCACCCGGGCCGTCTCGCTGAGCGCCCGGGCGTGCCCGGTGAGATCGCCCAGCCGGCGGCAGGCCGCGGCCGCCGCGCGCCAGCCGCGCAGCGCCTCGCCCCACCGCCCGGCATAGGTGTGGACAGCGCCGAGCCGCGCGTACAGCCGGGCCTCGGCGGCGAGGTCACGGCGCGTCAGGTACTGGGCGAGGGCCCGGCCGTACCAGTCGGCGGCCCGGTTCCAGTCGCGCAGCTCCTGGTAGGTGCTGCCGATGGACTCCAGCGAACGCCCGGTCGCGTACGGGTCGCCGGCCATCCGCGCCGCCTCCAGCGCACCCTTGTACCGGGCCAGCGCCTCGGTGGTCCGCCCGGCCCGCGCGTCCAGGTCGCCCAGGTTCAGCAGTGCCGCCGCCTCCTCCAGGGCCAGCCCGCCGCGCTCGGCCACGTCCAGCACCAGCTGATGGAGTTCGTACAGCTCCGGCGCGGCGCCCGCGGCACCCCGGTGCACCACCAGCGCCTGGGTGAGGGCGGCCACCAGCCGGCGGGCCAGGGTGTCGAGCCCGCCGTCCTCCACCGCCAGCCGGGCCGCCTCGTGCAGCTCCCCCAGCCGCTCGTCGAGCCACTCCCGCGCGGCGGCCGGCGACGGAAACCGCAGCGCCCTGGGCATCGTGTCCAGCTTCCCGCGGGCTTCCGGATCGGCGGTCTCGGCCGCCAGCCGGCAGGCGTGCAGCTGCCGTACGGTCCGCTCCAGCATCCGGGCGCGGGCCAGGTCCACCTCGGTCCGGCGCTCCTGCTCCCGCAGCACCGTGTGCATCAGCGGCTCCAGGCAGCCGGGCAGCTGATAGCGGTGCCCGGTCGACGCCCCCGGCGCCCGCAGTGCGCCGGGGGCCGGCCCGGCCACCGGGTACGCGGACGGCTCGGCCGCCGCGCCGGGGACGGCCGAGGAGCCGGCCCGCCGCGGGTCGCCGCCCGCCGCGTCGGCACCCGCCGTCTGCGATCGCGCCCCTTCGGGGCGCGGGGCGTCACCGCCGGCCGCGTCCGGACGGGCCGCCTCGGGGCCGGGCTCGGGATCAGGTGGCGCGGTGCCGCCGCCGGCCGGCTGGGGCTGACCGGTACGGGCCGGGGCCGGCAGCCGCCGCAGCAGCCCGTGGGCGACGAACTCCTCCAGCGTGGCCTGGGCGGCGGACACCGAGCAGCCCGCCAGCGCGGAGGCGCTCAGCGCGTCCGCGGTGGCGTCCGGGGCGAGCGCGAGCAGCCGCAGTATCCGGGCGGCCGGGCCCGGCAGGGACTCGTAGGCCAGCCGGAAGGCGCGGGCCAGCGACCGTCCGGTGTACTCGTGCGCGCCGGGCCCGGGCTGCTGCTCGCGCAGCCGCTTGGCCACATCGGCGACGGACGCCTGGGGCCGGGCGGCGAGCCAGCCGCCGACCAGCGCCAGCGCGGCGGGCTGTCCCCCGCACTCCTCTACCAGGGACTCGGCAGCCACCGGGTCGCAGGTGATCCGGGTCGGCCCGGCGTACTGCACGAGCATGTCCAGGGCGGCATCTGAGTCCAGCCCGCCCAGGGTGCAGGGCCGGACGTCGGGGATGCCGGTCAGCGGGCCGCGGGAGACCGCGACGACCAGGCAGTCCGGCGCGTGCGGCAGCAGCGGATCCACCTGCTCGGCGCTGTCCGCGTCGTCGAAGAGCAGGATTGCCCGCTTCCCCGCGAAGGCCGTACGCAGCCGCTCGGACAGCTCCTCCTCGTCCGCGCCGGGATGGGCGGTGGCGCCGATCGCGTCCAGCAGCTGCCGGGCGGCGCGGGTGGGCAGCACCGGCTCGCCGCCGGAGGTGGTCAGGCGGATCCGCAGCAAGCCGTCGGGGTAGTCGCCGCGCAGCCGCTGGACGAGCTCCTCGGCCAGCGCCGTGCGCCCGGAGCCGGGCCGTCCCGCGATGAGCAGCACCCGGCCGCGCGGGACCGTACGGCCGGCGATGGTGTCGAGACCGGCCCGGCCGATGTCGGACCGCAGCGCGGCCAGCTCCCGCCGCCGTCCCACGAACCCGGCGCCCGCCGACGCCAGGAAACGCACCCGGGAGCCGACCCCGCCGGGCCGCGTCGCCGTCGCCGACCGGCGCCGGTCCGGACCGGCCGATGGCTGCCCCGCCCCGGGCGCCGGCTTGGAGGTGCCGGGTGCCGGCTGGGAGGTGCCGGACGTCGGCTGGGAGGTGCCGGACGCCGGCTTCCCGGATCCGGCAGGCGGCGGCTGGGGGACGGCGGTTCCGGATGTCATCACGCGGCCCCCGTCGGCCCTTCCATGGCTCCTGCCGGCCGTCACGTTGGCCCCGTCGGCCCCTGCGTGGCTCCCGGCCGAGTCGGTACGACCGTCCTCCGGGGCCACCTGGCTGCCGGGGTCAGCGGCGACCGGCCGCCGGTTCCGGGGCGTGCTCGTCGCGCCCTCCGTGCCGACCGCCTGCTCCGCCACGGGCCCCACTCCCGTCCACCTGCGCCCTTGAGCCCGACCGCGGCCGCGGTCCGGGTCTGGACGAGCGTAGTTCACCCGGAGTCATGCGCTGGGCACTCCCGGCCGACACCACCGGAGAAAGATCACCTGATCGGATCCACCGATGTTCGCACCGGCGCCGGTCCCGGCCGGAGCACGAAGCAGCCACTGCCGGAGCACGAAGGTGACCCCGGCCGGAGCGAGGAGGCGGCCACTGCTGGAGCACGAAGCGGCCCCGCGAGGAACCGCCTCGCGGGGCCGCCTCCAAGCGCGTGGCCTCCGGCAGTACGCCTCGCCGGGGCTACGCCTCGTAGGGCCGGGCCGGCCAGGGGGCGTCCGCCGGGCGCAGCGCGTCCAGGCCGCCCTCGGCCGCCAGCGCGGCCTTCAGCGACAGGGCGCCCACGACCAGGCAGGTGTTGTGGAGCTCGCCCGCGAGGACGCCGCTGATCAGCTCGTCCAGCGGGACCCGGGCCAGCTCCATGTCGGCCTCCTCCTCGAAGACCTCGAAGCGGTCCCCCTCCACCGCGGAGAGCTGCCGGGCGAGGAAGATCCGCACCGCCTCGTCGCAGCCGCCGGGCGAGGTGAACACATCGGTGAGCACCCGCCAGTCCTCCGCCTTGACGTGCGCCTCCTCGTACAGCTCGCGCTGGGCGGCGTGCAGCGGGTTCTCCCCGGGCACGTCCAGCAGCCCGGCCGGGATCTCCCACAGCTTGTGACGCACCGGGTGCCGGTACTGGCGCAGCACGACGACGCGGCCGGTGTCATCGAGGGCGAGGACGGCGACCGAGCCGGGGTGCACCTGGTAGTCGCGGGTGACGCTGCTGCCGTCGGGCATGACCACCCGGTCCGTGCGCACACCGGTCTTGTTGCCGGTGAAGGGGGTGGCGGTCTCGGTGACCTGCCACTCCTCGGGGGTGTCCTGGATGCCCATGCGTGCCGTCCTTAGCCAGTGCCAGCCAGTGCTCATGTGAAACGGATGCCGGGGTGCGCACCGCAGCGGCGCGCACCCCGGCATCTCACCACCGTATCGGTCAGCCCTGCGCGGTCTGCCGGCGCTCGATGGCCGCCTTCACCAGACCCGCGAAGAGCGGGTGCGGACGGGTCGGGCGGGAGCGCAGCTCGGGGTGCGCCTGGGTGCCGACGAGGTAGGGGTGCACCTCGCGCGGGTACTCGACGTACTCGACGAGCTTGTTGTCCGGGGAGGTGCCGGAGAAGACGATGCCCGCCTTCTTCTCCAGCTCACCGCGGTAGGCGTTGTTGACCTCGTAGCGGTGGCGGTGGCGCTCCTCGACGTACGGCTCGTTGTCGTAGACCTCGCGGACGATCGAGCCCTCGGCGAGCTTGGCCGGGTACATGCCCAGACGCATGGTGCCGCCCATGTCGCCCTCGCCCGCCACGATGTCGAGCTGCTCGGCCATGGTGGAGATCACCGGGTCGCTCGCGGCGGCCTCGAACTCGGTGGAGTTGGCCCCCTCGATGCCCGCGAGGTTCCGCGCGGCCTCGATCACGATGCACTGCAGGCCCAGGCAGAGGCCGAGCAGCGGGATCTTGTTCTCCCGGGCGTAGGTGATCGCGCCGACCTTGCCGTTGACCCCGCGCTCGCCGAAGCCGCCGGGGACGCAGATCGCGTCGACGTCGCCGAGGACCTTGGCCGCGCCGGCCGGGGTCTTGCAGTCGTCCGAGGTGACCCACTTGATCTTGACGCGGGCCTTGTTGGCGAAGCCGCCGGCCCGGATCGCCTCGGTGACCGACAGGTAGGCGTCGGGCAGGTCGATGTACTTGCCGACGAGCGCGACGGTGACCTCGTGGTCGGGGTTGTGGACCCGGTCCAGCAGGTCCTCCCAGACGGTCCAGTCCACGTCGCGGAAGGGCAGGTCCAGCTTGCGCACGACGTAGGCGTCCAGGCCCTCGGTGTGCAGCACCTTGGGGATGTCGTAGATCGACTTGGCGTCGATGGCGGCGACCACCGCGGCCTCGTCGACGTCGCACATCAGCGAGATCTTGCGCTTGATGGAGGTCGGCACGTCGCGGTCGGCGCGCAGCACGATGGCGTCCGGCTGGATGCCGATGTTGCGCAGCGCGGCCACCGAGTGCTGGGTGGGCTTGGTCTTCAGCTCGCCGGAGGGGCCGATGTACGGCAGCAGCGAGATGTGGACGACGAAGACGTTGTCCCGGCCGACCTCGTGGCGGACCTGGCGGACGGTCTCCAGGAAGGGCAGCGACTCGATGTCGCCGACGGTGCCGCCGACCTCGGTGATCACCACGTCGACGTCGTCGGTGGCCATCCGCCGGATGCGGTGCTTGATCTCGTTGGTGATGTGCGGGATGACCTGGACGGTGTCGCCCAGATACTCGCCGCGCCGCTCCTTGGCGATGACCTGGGAGTACACCTGGCCGGTGGTGACGTTGGCGGAGCCGTCGAGGTCGACGTCGAGGAAGCGCTCGTAGTGGCCGATGTCCAGGTCGGTCTCGGCGCCGTCGTTGGTGACGAAGACCTCGCCGTGCTGGAACGGGTTCATGGTGCCGGGGTCGACGTTCAGGTACGGGTCGAGCTTCTGCATGGTGACGCGCAGACCGCGCGCCTTGAGCAGGGCACCGAGGCTTGAGGCGGTGAGGCCTTTGCCGAGTGAGGAAGCGACACCCCCGGTGACGAAGATGTGCTTGGTCGTCATGGGCTTAGCGGCAAGTGCCAAAGGGGGGCTCCCGTGGTCGCGAGGTGAGAAGCGGATCGGCTCATTCCCTGGTTCACTGGTAATTCCAGGGGTGGTGCCGTCGCTGCGGTTCGGGGGTTGTCGTGCCCACCGGTCCACGGGCTACCAGGGTATCAGCGCCCCGGGGCGGCCGCGTCCGGCGACGCGTGCGGAGGGTGTGGGAACCCTGCGAAGACCGGCCGTGTTCGACCACTCGAACGGCCCAGCCACATTGTGGAACGAGGCCAGCGCGGCACCGGCCTTAGTCGTATCCTGCTCGGACACACACGCTGCGAGCTGCGGTCGGCAAGGCACCTACCAGGCTTCTACCTGTCTGTAACGCCCCGGAAGACGAGCTCGTCGGGTAATCCGAGACCGCAAAAACGCGCCCCGCGGGGCGAGGCCGTTCGAATGGGGATGCAGGTGGCCGGGCGCATCGAGGACTACGCACTCATCGGGGACATGCAGACCGCCGCGCTCGTGTGCAGGGACGGCACGGTCGACTGGCTGTGTCTGCCGCGCTTCGACTCCCCCGCGGCCTTCGCCGGGCTGCTGGGCACCGAGGAACACGGCTTCTGGCGGCTCGGCCCCGCCCACCCCGCAGGCTCCACCCCGCCGCCCGCCTCCCGCCGCCGCTACGTCGGCGACTCCCTCATCCTGGAATCGGAGTGGGACACCCAGCGCGGCACGGTCCGGATCACCGACTTCATGCCGCCGCGCGACGGCGCCCCGCAGCTGACCCGCATCGTGGAAGGCGTCAGCGGCCGGGTGCCGATGCGCTCCGCGCTGCGGATGCGCTTCGCCTACGGCTGGGTGGTGCCCTGGGTGCAGCAGATCGACGGCCGGACCGTCGCGGTGGCCGGCCCCGACTCGGTGTGGCTGGACACCGAGGCCGACACCTACGGCAAGGACCTGACCACCTACTCCGAATTCACCATCGCGCCCGGTGACCGCGTCGCCTTCACCCTCAGCTGGCAGCCCTCGCACAAGGAGCCGCCCGGCCTGCCCGACCCGGAGGGCGCGCTGGAGGCGACCGAGGAGTTCTGGCGCGAGTGGGTCGACCACTGTACGTACCACGGCCCCTACCGCGAGTCGGTGATCCGCTCGCTGATCACCCTCAAGGCGCTGACCTACGCCCCCACCGGCGGCATCGTCGCCGCCCCCACCACCTCGCTGCCCGAGGACATCGGCGGCTCCCGGAACTGGGACTACCGCTTCACCTGGCTGCGGGACGCGGCGATCACCCTCTCCTCGCTGCTGCGCACCGGCTACCGCGAAGAGGCCCGCGCCTGGCGTGAGTGGCTGCTGCGCGCGGTCGCCGGCGACCCGGAGAACCTCCAGATCATGTACGGCATCGCCGGCGAGCGGGAGCTGGGCGAGAACGAGCTGCCCTGGCTGCCCGGCTACGAAGGCTCCCAGCCGGTACGCATCGGCAACGGCGCCGCCGGCCAGCTCCAGCTGGACGTCTACGGCGAGGTCATCGAGGCGCTGCACCTGGGCCACATGACCGGTCTGGCGCGCAACGACTACGCACAGCTGCTCCAGATCAAGCTGATCAACTACCTGGAGGACCACTGGGACGAGCCGGACGAGGGCATCTGGGAGGTGCGCGGCCCGCGCCGCCACTTCGTGCACTCCAAGGTCATGGCCTGGGTGGCGGTGGACCGCACCATCAAGCTGATCGAGTCCGGTGAGGTGGACGGGCCGCTGGAGCGCTGGCGCGACCTGCGCGACGAGATCCACCGGACGGTGTGCGAGAAGGGCTACGACCCGCAGCGCAACACCTTCACCCAGTACTACGGCGAGGACGGCCCCTCCAAGGAGCTGGACGCCTCCTTGCTGCTGATCCCTCAGATGGGCTTCCTGCCGCCGGACGACAAGCGGGTCATCGGCACCATCGAGGCGATCCAGCGCGAGCTGTCCACCCCGGACGGCTTCGTCCTGCGCTACCCCACGGCCGGCGAGGAGGCGGGCGTGGACGGCCTCGAGGGCGATGAAGGCGCCTTCCTGGCCTGCTCGTTCTGGCTCGCGGACGACCTGGCGATGATCGGCCGGGTGGACGAGGCCCGGCAGCTGTTCGAGAAGCTGCTCTCGCTCCGCAACGACCTCGGGCTGCTCGCCGAGGAGTGGGACCCGCGGCTCCAGCGCCAGGTGGGGAACTTCCCGCAGGCGTTCAGCCACGTGCCGCTGATCGACACCGCACTGCGCCTGACCGCCTCCGGCGCGTACGGCGGCTGAACGACGACCATCCCGTCGGACACGTGAGCGGCGAAGAGATCGCGCCCGGCCTCCCCCAGCCACCTCCCCCAGACTTCGTCCGGGAGGTGCCCCCAGGGGGACCCCCGCCCCCGGACGTCGTCCGCGGGGACCCCCAGGGCGCCATCACCGTGGCGCGGGCGCTGGAGCTTCCCGCGCTGCGCCGCGGCCTGCCCGAGGTGGTGGCCGCCGCCGACCAGCTGCGCCGGCCGGTGCGGTGGGTGCACGCCGGCGAGGTGCCCAACATCGCCTCCCTGCTCAGGGGCGGCGAGCTGCTGCTGACGACCGGCCTGGGGCTCGGGCCGCGCCCGGCCGAGCAGCGCGCCTTCGTCCGCACCCTCGCCGAGCGGAAGATCGCCGCCCTGGTGGTGGAGTTGGGCTCCCGCTTCACCACGCTGCCCGCCGCGGTGGTGGACACCGCCCGCGGCTGCGGGCTGCCCCTGGTGCAGCTCCGCCGCGAGGTGCCGTTCGTGGCGGTCACCGAGGAGATCCACACCGAGATCATCAACGAGCACTACGCCCTGCTGCGGCGCGCCGAGGAGGTGCACCGGCAGTGCACCCAGGCACTGCTGGGCGGCGGCGGGGTGCCGGAGATCCTGCGGCTCTTCGCGGCCTTCGCGGGCAACCCGGTCTTCCTGGAGACGCCCGACGGACAGCTGCTCTACGCCGCCGGACCGGGGCCTGCGGCCCAGCCGGGCATGGCCGACCCGCTCCAGGTGTGGGAGGGGCTGATGGCGCAGCGGGCGGCGCGCCGCCCCGAGCCGCCGGCCGGCAGTGTGCTGGTGGACGTCCCCGGCGGCGGCCCGGGGCCCGGAAGCTCGGCGCGGGCCCGGCTGACGGTGCTTCCGGTGGCCGGGGAGCTGGCCCCGGTGCACCGCATCGCCGCCGAGCGGACCGCGGACCTGCTGGCCGTGGTGCTGCTCCAGGCGCGTCAGGAGGAGGAGTTGGCGGCGCGCGGCCGGGGGGACTTCCTCACCGACCTCGCCGAGGGGCGGATCGAGGCGTCCGACGCGCCCGCGCAGGCCCGGGTGCTGGGTTTCCGGCCGCCGCCGGACGGGCTGCTGCTGCCGGTGGTGGTGCGGGTGTCGACGCGGCTGTCGGCAGGGTTGCCGGCCGGCCCGCAGGAGAGCTGGGCGGCGCTGGCGCACGCCGTGCAGGAGGAGTTGGCGGCCGCCGGGGTGCCGGTGCTGCTGGGCGTCCGGCTGCCGGAGAGCCGCGTACCGCTGCTGGTCGGACTGCGGGACGTGGCCGAGCGGGTCCCGGTCGCCGAGCGGGTCGCGGCGGCGCTGCGCGCCGGGGTGGGGCGGGCCTGGCCGGAGCGGGCGGGCTCCCGGCCGCCGACCGTGGTGGTGGGCGTGGCCGGCGGCTGGGAGACGGTCGGCGGGGAGTTGCGGCACGCGGCGGAGGCGGCGTGCGCGGCGCAGGGGCTGGCGGACCGGCCGTGGCACGACGTGCGCCGCACCGAAGTCGACGTACTGCTGTGGCGACTTCGCGAGCACGGCGACCTGGCCGCCTTTGTCGACAGGGTGATCGGGCCGCTGCTGACCCACGACCGCACCGCGCGGCCGCCGCTGATCCCCACCCTGGAGGCGTATCTCGCCCACGCCGGGCGCAAGGCGGAGACCGCGCGGGAGCTGCATCTGAACCGGCAGACGCTGTACGACCGGCTGGCGCGGATCGCGCGGCTGCTCGGCAGCGACCTGGAAGACCCGCAGACCATGCTCGCCCTCGGCCTGGCCCTCCAGGCCCGTCGCCACGCGCAGTGACGGATCCGGCACCGGTCGGATCGGCGTCGGTCAGAACGGCGTCAGGGTGAGCGTGATCCCCGTCGGCGCGGTGTCCTGGATGTAGGACGCGAAGTCGGCGACGTCGTCGAAGGCGAAGCCGTACGCCCTGCCGTCGGCCGTCGCCGCGTGCATCGCCTTGGCGTAGTGGTGGGTGACCGCGGGCCGGTAGAAGCCGGCCGGGTCGGTGGTGGGCTGGGCCGGGGTGTCGTGCAGGGTGGTGCGGTTGAAGGCCGCGCCGAGGATGGCCGCGACCGGCCCGCTCACCCCGTCGTTGGGCGCGGCCAGTGCTCCGTCGCAGAAGAGCACGTCCCGGGTGGAGGGCTTGGCGAAGGAGACGGTGCCGGGCCCGTTGAGGGTCAGCCGTCCGGCGCTGACCCGGCCGGTGAAGGTCCCGGCGTTGGTGGTGACGGTGAGGTCGCGGGCGGTGTAGGCGTCCCAGACCTGGTCGATGTAGCCGGCCAGGTAGTCGCGGGGGAAGCGCCCGGCGTCCAGGCCGTGGCCGGGTGCGATCACACGCAGGTCGCTGCCGGTGATCAGCGGCGCGAACTCCTCGACGGCGGCCAGCGTGGCGAAGACCCGAGCGCGGGCGCCGTCCTTGAGGGTGCCGGTCGTCTGGTCCTTGGCGCCGGTGAGCCGGATGGCCAGCGGAACGCTGAACATGTCGACCATGGTGGTGTTGCAGAACATGCCCGCGGCGTTGAAGGTGAACTCGGCGCAGTCGTGCAGGACCTGGTCGTTCGGGTCGCCGCTCACCCAGCCGGCCGGGTACTGGAGGGCGGGGCGGCCCGCCCCGTCGGTGACCGCCTTGAACCTGAGTCTGGCGCCGAGCGCGACGTAGATCCGTCCGGACATCCGCGGCAGCGTCAGCCGGGTGTCACCGGTGGGGCTGAGCGGAATGGCGTAGTCGGTGAAGCCGTCGGGGCCGTTGTCGGCCGGCGAGACGGGCGCGAGGACGCCGTCCGGGGTCACCCGGACCTGCCGCCCGTCCTGGTTGCCGACGATGTACAGCCATATCGACGTATTGCCGAACTCGCCGGTCCGGTTGACCACGGTGAGCGGCAGGGTGGCGCCAGACGGCGTGGCCTGGGCGCGGCCGCCGACGAGGGCGAGCCCGCCGGCGGCGGCCGTGCCCGCCGCCAGCCCGCCGAGCAGTTTCCGGCGGCTGAGCGGCATCCCGGCGACATGCCGGGCGGCGAGCGAACCCGTTCGGGCGGGGGAACCCGTTCGGGCGAGGGGATCCGTTCGGTCTGGGGAACCCGTTCGGTCTGGGCGCATGTCGCAGCTCCTCAGCGAGGTGTGGGGGGTGTCGACGCCGGCGGCGCACCGGATCCACCAGGCGGGCCGGATCCCGTGGCGCGGGCAGGGGCAGGCCGGGCGGCCCGGACCGGGAGGCGCCGGAAGCGTCGTGAGAGCGCTCTCTCAGTGCCAGCACCTTGCCCACCCACGGCGCGCGCGTCAACCCTCCGCGCAGCGGCTCGGACTTTCCGCCCGGCGCGGCCGCGCACGCCTCACCCTTGCGCCAACTCGTCGTAGACACGCAGCACATGAGCGACCGTGTCGTCCTCGGTGGGCCAGCCGGCGGCCTGCGCGGGGCCCGCCCGAGCCAGCCGGGCGCGGCGGCCGGGATCGGCCAGCAGCCGGGTCACCGCCGCCCCCAGAGCCACCGGATCGCCGTACGGCACCAGGTCGGCCGCCTCCCCCACCAGCTCCGGGACGCCACCGACCGCGGTGGCCACCAGCGGCACCCCGGCGTGCAGCGCCTCCTGCGCCAGCAGCGGCCGCGCCTCCCACGGGCTGCACAGCACGGCGACGTCGGCGACCGCGAGCAGCTCGGGGACGTCGTCACGGCGGCCCAGCAGCCGCACCGGCAGCTCTTCGGCGGTGATCCGGTGCTGCAACTCGGCCCGCCCCGCCCCCTCCCCCGCCACCACGAGCAGCGGCGGCGGGTCCAGGGTGAGCCAGGCACGCGAGGCGTCCAACAGCGGGCCGAAGCCGCGGCCCTCCTCCAGCCGGCCGACCGTGACCAGCAACGGGCGGTCCAGGACCCCCAGTTCGGCGCGGAACTTCTGCCGCCAGCCGTCCTCCCGCGCGGGCACCGGTCCGGGCGCGGGCACCGCGACCGGCGCCAGGCGGGCGTCCCGGGCACCGCGCCGGCGCGCCCGGTCGACCAGATCGGAGGAGGCGCCGAGCACCACGGTGGCGGCCCGGGCCGCGGTCCGCTCGGTGAGCCGGACCAGCCGGGATGCCGCGCGCCGGGCGGTCGGCCGGGTGTGCCAGGTGACGATCAGCGGGGTACGCCGGCCGCGCAGCGCCAGGGCGGCGAGCAGCCCCGGCCGCAGCCCATGGGCGTGCACCAGGGAGGCTTCGGCGCACACCGCCCGTATCACCGCGAGGCTGCCGGCTCCGGTCCGCGCGTCGAACGGGGTGAAGCGCGCGCCGGCCGCGGTGAAGCCGTATCCGTACTCGGCCTCGCGCGGCCCGCAGACGGTCACCCGAACGCCGCGCGCCACCAGCCCCGCGGTCAGGGAGCGCACATGCACACCGCTTCCGGAGTCCCCGCTGCCCAGCACCTGCACGGCATGCAGCGGCGGCTGCCCGTGCGGCGGCGGGTCCGGTGTGCTGCTCACGCGGGCGAGACTCCTGAGGCGGTGTCGGGGCGGGGACGAAAGGAGGGCGCGGGTGGGGCCACGCCGGTGCCGCGACGCGGACGCCGCTCGCCGGACGCGGACGCCGTGCCTCGCCGCTCGGTGATGCGCTGTGCCCAGGATGCCAGTCCCCACGCCCCTCACCGACCAGGTCCGGCCACACCAGCAGCGCCTGGCTCACCCACCCCGCCACGCCGTCACCCGTACGAGTGACACCCCATGCGCACGTCCGAAACTCGAGCAGCACCACGCGCCGGGCGGATGCGCAGCGCCGGACGGCCGGGAGGCGACGCGAGGCCCGGCCAACCGCGAGGCAGCGCGAAGCGCGAGCCGCGCACCGGGACGCGGGCCTCGCACCAAGGCGCGGCCGGCGGGCGGTCAGCGGGTGGTGCGGGCGGCTTCCAGGAGCTCCTCGGCGTGGGCGCGGGCCAGGGCCGAGTCCTCCTGGCCGGCGAGCATCCGGGAGAGTTCGCGCACCCGGTCCTCCCCCTCCATCGCAAGGACGCCGCTGCGTGTCACCGAGCCGTCGTTGGTCTTCTCCACCACCAGATGACGGTCGGCGAAGGCGGCGACCTGGGGCAGGTGGGTGACCACCACGACCTGCGCGGTCCTGGCGAGCTTGGCCAGCCGTCGGCCGATCTCGACCGCCGCCTTGCCGCCGACGCCGGCGTCCACCTCGTCGAAGAGATAGGTGGGCACCGGATCGGAGCCGGCGAAGACCACCTCGACCGCGAGCATCACCCGGGACAGCTCACCGCCGGACGCGCCCTTGGCGATCGGCCGGGGCGGCGCGCCCGGGTGCGGGGCGAGCAGCAGCTCGACCTCGTCGGCGCCGTGCGGGCCGTACTGGACCGCGCGGCCGCCGACCTCGATGCCCGCGCTCTCCTCGGTGACCTCGGTCTGCCGGATGGCGAAGCTCACCCGGGCGTGCGGCATGGCGAGTTCGGCGAGTTCGGCGGTGACCGCGTCGGCGAACCGCCGGGCCGCCTCGGTACGGGCGTCGGTGAGTGTCTGGGCGAGTTCGCCCAGCTCGGTGCGGAGGGCGTCCCGCTCGGCGGTCAGCTCGCCGATCCGGTCGTCGTCGCCGTCGAGCTCGGCCAGCCGCGCCGCGCCCGCCTCGGCCCAGGCCAGCACGTCCGCGATGGTGTCGCCGTACTTGCGGGTCAGCTGGGTCAGCGCGGCCCGCCGCTCCTCGACGGCGGCCAGCCGGCGCGGGTCGGCGTCCAGGTCGTCGGCGTATCCGGCCAGTTCGCCCGCCGCGTCGGACAGCAGGATGGCGACCTCGCCGATCCGGTCGGCGAGCTGGGCCAGCGCCGGGTCGTGCGAGCGGACGGCCTCCAGCGCCCGGTGCGCCCCGGCGACCAGGGTGGCCGCGTCGACGCCCTCGAGGTCCTCCGGATCGCCGGCCAGCGCGGCGTGCGCGGCGGTGGCGGCGGAGGCGAGCGCCTCGGCGTGCCCGAGCCGCTCGGCCTCGGCGGCGAGTTCGGCGTCCTCGCCCGGCCGCGGCTCGGCGGCGGCGATCTCGTCCAGCCCGAAGCGCAGCAGGTCGGCCTCCTGGGCGCGCTCCCGGGCACGGGTGGTCAGCTCGTCCAGCTCGGCGGCGACGGCCCGCAGCCTGCGGTAGGCGCCGGCGTACTTCTCCAGCGGCCCGGCGACCGCGTCGCCCGCGTAGCGGTCCAGCGCCTGCCGCTGGCGGGCCGGGCGCAGCAGCCCCTGCTGGTCGGTCTGGCCGTGGACGGCGACCAGCTCGTCGGCGAGCTCGCCGAGCAGCCCCACGGGCACCGACCGGCCGCCGACGTGCGCCCGGGACCGTCCCTCGGCGGAGATCGTCCGGCTGATGAGCAGCGCGCCGTCGTCGAGCTCGGCCCCGGCCTCCTCGGCGCGGACCGCCGCCGGCGACCGCCCGTCGACCGAGATCCGGCCCTCGACCACCGCGGCCTTGGCCCCGATCCGCACCAGGCCCGCGTCGGCGCGCCCGCCCAGCAGCAGGCCGAGGCTGGTGACGACCATGGTCTTGCCCGCGCCGGTCTCGCCGGTCACCGCGGTGAATCCCGGGGACAGCTCGACCACGGCGTCCTCGATGACGCCCAGCGCACGTATCCGCATCTCCTCCAGCACGCCCATGACCTTACGAGGTTCAGGGCGTGTGATGCGACGGGCGGGCCCGGCCGCTGGACGAACGGGCGCCCGAGCAGGCATCCGTGCGGGTCACTGCGGGGCGCCGCGCCAGCCCGCGACGGGCAGCGCGAACTTGGCGACCAGCCGGTCGGTGAAGGAGGCGTGGTGCAGCCGCGCCAGGCGCACCGGCACCGCCCCGCGCCGGACCTCCACCCGCGCGCCGGCGGGCAGTTCGACCGTGCGCCGCCCGTCGCACCACAGCACGCCGTGCGGGGTCTGCGGTTGCACCTCCACCGCGAGCACCGAGTCCGGCGCGGTGACCAGCGGCTTGGCGAACAGCGCGTGGGCGCTGATGGGCACCATCAGCAGGGCTTCGACCTCGGGCCAGACCACCGGTCCGCCGGCGGAGAAGGCATAGGCCGTGGAGCCGGTCGGTGTGGCGCACACCACTCCGTCGCCGCCGAAGCGGGAGACCGGGCGCCCGTCGACCTCGGTGACGACTTCCAGCATCCGCTCGCGGGCGGCCTTCTCCACGGACGCCTCGTTGAGCGCCCAGTCGGTGTGCACGACCTTGCCGTCGGTGCGGACCAGGACGTCGAGGGTCATCCGCTCCTCGACCTCGTAGTCGCGGCTGACCACCCGCTCCACCACCCGGTCCAGGTCGTCCCGCTCGGCCTCGGCGAGGAAGCCGACCCGGCCCAGGTTGACGCCGAGCATCGGCACCCCGGAGACCCGGGCGAACTCCGCGCCGCGCAGCAGCGTGCCGTCCCCGCCGAGGACCACCAGCAGTTCGGAGCCGTCCAGGCCGTCCGCGCCGCCGTCGACGAGCTGGACCTCGGACGGCAGCGGCAGGTCCGCGGCCTCCTCGGCGAGCACCCGCACCCCGATGCCGTTGCGCAGCAGCCCCTGGACGACCAGTTCGGCGCTGCGTACGGCGGCCGGGCGGCCGGTGTGGGCGAGCAGGAAAACGGTGCGTCCGCCCGCCTCGGCTGGTGCCGGCACCGACGCGGACGCCGGCACCGATACCGGTGCCGGAGCCGCCACGGGCGCCCCCGCCGACACCCGCGGTGCCGCTGCTGTTCCCTGCGCTGCTGATGCTGCTTCTGAAGTGGTCAACGAGGCCCCTCCGCCACTGCACGGTCGACATCGGCCGGGTCCAGTGCCGGCGCCCCGGCGCGCATCCACAGAAAGTACTCGACGTTGCCGGAGGGACCGGGCAGCGGGCTGGCCGTGACGCCGAGCACCCCGAGGCCGAGGGCGGCCGCCTGCTGGGCGACGGTGCGGACGGCCTCGGCGCGCAGCTCGGTGCTGCGGACCACTCCACCGCTGCCGAGCCGCTCCTTGCCGACCTCGAACTGCGGCTTGACCATGAGGACCAGGTCGGCGTCGGGCGCCGCGCACCGCACCAGGGCGGGCAGCACCAGGCCCAGCGGGATGAAGGACAGGTCGCCGACGATCAGGTCGACCGGCTCGCCGTCGATCTGGTCCAGGGTCAGCTCGCGGACGTTGGTGCGGTCCTTCACGGTGACCCGGTCGTCGCTCTGCAGGGACCAGGCGAGCTGTCCGTAGCCGACGTCGACGGCGACCACATGGGCGGCGCCCGCGCGCAGCAGGACGTCGGTGAAACCGCCGGTGGAGGCGCCCGCGTCGAGCGCCCGGCGGCCTGCGACCTCAAGGCCCAGCGGGGTGAAGGCGGCGAGCGCCCCGGCGAGCTTGTGACCGCCGCGGGAGACGTAGTCCGGGTCGCTGTCGTCCTCGGTGACCACCAGCGCGACGCTGGTCTCCACCTGCGTGGCCGCCTTGGTGGCGGTCGTCCCGGAGACGGTCACCCGGCCCGCGGCGATCAGCTGGCTCGCGTGCTCGCGCGAACGGGCCAGCTTGCGGCGCACCAGCTCGGCGTCGAGTCGTCGGCGCTGGCTGCGTTGGTTGCGGGGCGCTGCCACGGTGCGGTTCAGCTCCTGATGTCGTGCGGGCGTGAGGGGGCGGGTGGACCGGGCTGCCGGTCGAGTGCGGTCAGGGTGTCGCGCAGGCCCCGGTGCACATCCTCGTACACCTCCGGATGACCGCCGACGGGGAGGTGGTCGGCGTCGGCGAGCCGGTCCAGGGCCGCGTCGGTCCCGGGGTGCCCGGTGGGGGTGCGCACCACCCCGAGCGGGGCGGGGCCACCGGCGGCCGGCTCCTCGGGAACGGCCTGCCCGGCGGCCGTCTGCCCGGCAGCGGATTCCGCGGTGGATTCCGCGATCGATTCCGCGACCGATTCCGCGGTGGCGGACACGGCGGCAGACGAATCCGCACCGGCCTGAGCAGCGGCGGACGGCCCCGTACCGGCCTGAGCGGCGGCGGGCTGCCCGGCAGCGGCGGGACCCGCCGCGGCGGCCCGGGCGGCGACAGGATCCGGAGTAGCGGGCTCCGTGGCGCTGGGCCGCGGAGGTGCGTCCGGCATCGGCTCGTTCATGGTCCCGACGCTACCGCGAACCAGCCGTTCTCCGGCGTACGGACCCCTGGGGTACGGTCCATGACCATGGCGACCATCGAGGAGTGCCGGGGCGCGCTCGACCAGCTGGCGGAGAATCTCGCGGGGGCCGAGGGCGACCTGCGCAGCGCCGCCGCGCTCGACCGCTCGCTCAGCTGCCGCATCACCGACCTCGACACCACCTTCACCGGCCGGCTCGCGGGCGGCCGGCTGACCGATGTGACGCCGGTGCCCGGCCCTCCGCCCGGCCGGGCCGACATCCGGCTGGCGATGAGCGGCGACGATCTGCTCGCCCTGGTCGCCGGTGAGCTGCATTTCGCCCGCGCCTGGGCGAGCGGCCGGGTCAGGCTGGAAGCGGGCCTGCGGGATCTGCTGCGGCTGCGGAAGCTGCTGTGAGGCTCACCTCGGAGGCACCACCCGGGGTCCGCTGAGCGCCGGGCTTCTGCTGACCACCCGGCGTCCGCTGACCAGCCGACGTCTGACGACCATCGGGCTTCTGCTGATCATCGGGCGCCTTCTGGCCGCTGGGCGCCTTCTGCCCGCCCAGGGCCGTGTTCCGGGGCTTGCGGGCGGCGGGGATCACCAGCGGGGTGCCCGTCTCCGGGTCCTCGATGATCTGGCAGCGCAGCCCGAACACCTCCTCCACCAGCTCGGCGGTCACCACTTCCCGGGGCGCGCCCTCGGCGACCACCGTGCCGCCGCGCATCGCGATGAGGTGGGTGGCGTAGCGGGCGGCGTGGTTGAGGTCGTGCAACACCGCGACCAGGGTGCGGCCCTGCTCCTCGTGGAGCTGCGCGCACAGGTCCAGGACGTCGATCTGGTGCTGGATGTCCAGGTAGGTGGTGGGCTCGTCGAGCAGCAGCAGCGGGGTCTGCTGGGCGATGGCCATGGCGATCCACACCCGCTGGCGCTGGCCGCCGGAGAGCTCGTCCACATAGCGGTCGGCCAGGTCCGCGACACCGGTGGCGGCCATCGACTCTTCGACGATCCGCTCGTCCGCCTCGGACCACTGCCGCAGCAGCCCCTGGTGCGGATAGCGGCCGCGCGCCACCAGGTCCGCGACGGTGATGCCGTCCGGGGCGATGGAGGACTGCGGGAGCAGGCCGAGGGTGCGGGCGACCTTCCTGGCCGGCATCCTGCCGATCGCCTCGCCGTCCAGCAGCACCGAGCCGGCGGCCGGTTTGAGCATCCGGGACAGAGCGCGCAGCAGGGTGGACTTGCCGCAGGCGTTGGGCCCGACGATCACCGTGAAGGAGTGGTCGGGGATGGTGACGGAGAGGTTCTCGGCGACCGTGCGGCCGTCGTAGGCGAGGGTGAGGCCCTGCGCGGTGAGGCGCTGGCGGGCGGCTGCGGCAGGCACGGTCGGTCGGGTGTCCTTGTCCACGGGATTCTCAGCGTTCTCGGTGTTCTGGGCGGTCTGAGCCGGCCCGGCGTTCTCGGCCGTCTCGGCGCTCTGGGGGTTCTCGGGCTGCTCGGACTTCTCAGGCTGCTCGCGAGGCTGTGGGTCCTCGGGCCGCTGTGCGTCCCCGGGCCGCTGTGCGTCCCCGGGTGCCCGCGGCGTCTCGGCGCCGCGCTGCCCGCTCATATCCGGCCCGCCCGGCGTTCGCTGACCAGCAGCCACAGCAGATAGACGCCACCGAGGATGCCGGTGAGCACGCCGACCGGCAGCTGATCGGTGCCGAAGACCCGCTGCGAGGCCCAGTCGGAGGTGACCAGGAGCGTGGCGCCCAGCAGGGCGGAGGGCAGCAGGTTGGGGCCGGGCGCGCGGGTCAGCCGCCGGGCGACCTGGGGCGCGACCAGGGCGACGAAAGCGATCGGGCCGGCCGCGGCGGCGGCCGAGGCGGTCAGCAGCACGGCGGTGACCATCATGACGAAGCGGGTCCGCTCGACCGGCACCCCCAGGGCGTACGCGCTGTCGTCACCCATCTCCAGCATGCGCAGCGCCCGGGAGTGTCCGATCACCACGGGCAGCAGGACGGCGCAGACGCCCAGCAGCGGCCAGACCTGCTCCCAGTCCCGTCCGTTGAGCGAGCCGGTCACCCACACCAGCGCCCGGGCGGCGTCCACCAGGTCCGCCTTGGTCAGCAGATAGCTGTTGACGCCGCTGAGCATGGCGGAGGCCCCGATGCCGACGAGCACCAGCCGGTAGCCGTTGACGCCGCGGCGCCAGGCCAGGGCGTAGACAGCGAGCCCGGTCAGCAGGCCGCCGCCGATCGCGCCGAGGGCGACGGCGGTGGTGTCGCCCTGGAAGAGCACGATGACGGTGAGCGCGCCGGCCGCCGAACCCTGCCCGAAGCCGACCACGTCCGGGCTGCCCAGCGGGTTGCGCGAGACGCTCTGGAAGATCGCGCCGGACAGCCCGAGCGCGGCGCCGACGAGCAGTCCCACCAGCACCCGCGGCAGCCGCAGTTCGTTGACGATGAAGTCCTGGGCCACCGTCCCGTCGCCCATCAGGGTCCGCACGACATCGGCCGGCGGGATGTCGAAGTCGCCGGTTCCGATGAGCACCACGCTCATGGCGAGCGCGGCGGCGGCGAGCAGCAGCCCCACCAGCAGGGCGCGGGTGTCCACCCGCACCGACAGGCCGCCGGCGCGCAGGGTGGTGCCGCGGAAGCCGCGCGCGCTGATCTTGTCATCCCTGCGGGCACTCACAGCTGAGCCATCCTTCGGCGGCGTACGAGGTAGATGAAGACGGGGCCGCCGATGAGGGTGGTGACGACGCCGACCTGGAGTTCGGAGGGGCGGACGACGATCCGGCCGATGATGTCGGAGCCGAGCAGCAGCACCGGGGAGAGGGTGGCCGCGTACGGCATGATCCAGCGCAGGTCGGGGCCGGTGAGCGCGCGCACCATGTGCGGGACCATCAGTCCGACGAAGGCGATCGGGCCGCAGGCGGCGGTCGCGGCCCCGCACAGCAGGGTGATCGCCACCATGGCGAGGGCCCGGGTGAGAGCCAGCCGGGCACCCAGGGCGCGCGCGGTGTCGTCGCCGAGCGCGATGGCGTTCAGCGGGCGGCCGAGGGCCAGCGCGAGGACCACGCCGGCCAGGATGAACGGGGCGACCTGCTCGACGACCGACATGTTCGCGGAGGCCAGCGAACCGACCGTCCAGAAGCGCACTTTGTCCAGCGCGGCGGTGTCCAGCAGCTGCACGGCGTAGACGTAGCCGTAGAGGGCGGAGTAGGTCGCGGTACCGGCCAGGGCGAGCCGCACCGGTGTGGCGCCGCGGCTGCCGCCCAGCAGGTAGACCAGGGCGGAGACCACCGCCGCACCCGCGAAGGCGAACCACACATAGCCGGTCAGCGAGGTGACGCCCAGGAAGCTGATGGCCGAGACCACGGCGGCGGAGGCGCCCGCGTTGACCCCGAGCAGCCCGGGGTCGGCGAGCGGATTACGGGTCAGCGCCTGCATCACCGCGCCGCCGAGCCCGAGGCCGACGCCGACGAGCAGCCCCAGCAGGGTGCGCGGCACCCGCACGTCCCGGATCACCACGTCCGTCTTGTCGCCGTCGTAGGCGAAGAGGCCGTGCCAGACCTGGTCCAGCGGGATGGGCTTGGCCCCCACCGCGATGCTCGCCGCCGTGACCAGGGCCAGCGCGGCGAGGGAGAGCAGAAGCCCGGTCGCGCGGCGCGAGGTGCGCGGCCGGGGCGGCGGCGAGGGCTTTGCCGCGACCCCGGCGCGGGGAGGACTGGCCAGGGACACGCGGAACTCCACCTCGCAGCAGCACAACCGGAACAGAATGGCGAGGTTAGGCTAACCTAATCTTACTGCCGCCGTTCAAGGCCCCCGCCCGGTCGCCGCCGAAGGCCCCCGCCCGGCAGCCCGTTCCGGGCCCCGCCCGGTCCCCGGCTCCGAGCGGGCGTCAAAGACCCAGCCTGGCCAGCGCCTTCCCCGCGTCCGCGGCACAGCTGCCCGCTCCGGCGGCGGTCCAGGCCGCCGCGCACAGCGCGCGCAGCCCGTCCAGCGGATCGTCACCCGCACCCTCCAGCAGCAGTACGCCGTGATCGAGCCGGGCCACCCAGCCACCGCAGCCGAACCCGCCCTCGCTCGGCCCGGACACCGGCACCACCTCGGGCTGCCCGGTCAGCAACCCCCGAAGATCCGCCGCGACATACGTCGGCCGGTACTTCGGCTCGGCGGCCAGCAGCCGCGCCGCCGTGGTCACCCCGGTCAGCACCAGGAGCGAGTCGACCCCACCGGCCCAGGCGCCCTCGATGTCCGTGTCGAGCCGGTCCCCGACGACCAGCGGATGCCGGGCCCCGGTCCGCAGGATGGTCTCCCGGTGCATCGGCGGCAGCGGCTTCCCCGCGACCTGCGGAGTGCCGCCGGTGGCGATCCGCACCACCTCCACCGCGGCGCCGTTGCCCGGGGCGATGCCGCGCGCGCTGGGGATGGTCAGGTCGGTGTTGGACGCGAACCACGGCACCCCCCGGGCCACCGCGTACGACGCCTCCGCCAGCCGCCCCCACGGCAGTTCGGGACCGCCGTAGCCCTGCACCACCGCGGCCGGGTCCTCATCCGCGGACTCCACCGGCCGCAGGCCGCGCTCGCGCAGCGCCACCCGCAGCCCCTCACCGCCGATCACCAGCACCGGCGCCCCGGCCGGTACCTGCTCCGCGATCAGCCGGGCCACCGCCTGCGCGGAGGTGATCACGTCGGTGGGCTCGGCGGGCACCCCCAGCTCGGTCAGATGCCCGGCCACCGCCTGCGGGGTGCGCAGCGCGTTGTTGGTCACGTAGGCCAGGTGCATACCACCGTCCCGCGCCGCGCCCAGCGACTCGACGGCGTGCCGGATCGCCTCCCCGCCCGCGTACACGACCCCGTCGAGATCCAGCAGCGCGGTGTCGTACGCCTCGCTCAGCGGCTGTGCGCTGGCATCGGGCCGGGTCCGGACCGTGTCGTTCATGAGGTGGCCGCTCCTTAGCGGATCGCTGGCGAATCGTGGACTTCTCCCGCCGGCGGATCCATGGCCGGATGACGCCGGATCCGCCGCGGGAGTCCCCCCGATCATCGCTCATGCTCCGACGCGGCATAACATGCACTGATGAGCATTCCAGGGCTTGTCGGGCACGGCCTTGAGCTGGCCCCGTTCCGTGCGTTGCGGTACGTCCCGGAGCGCGTCGGCTCCCTCGCCGCCGTCACCTCCCCGCCTTACGACGTGGTGGTCCGGCCGGACGGACTGCGTCAGCTGGAGACCGCCGACCCGTACAACATCGTCCGGCTCATCCTCCCGCAGGCGGACACCCCCGCCGACCGGCACCGGCAGGCCGCGGAGACCCTGCGCCGCTGGCAGGCCGAGGGCATCCTCGCACCCGATCCCGAGCCCGCGCTCTATGTGTACGAGCAGCGTGGCGACGGCATGCTGCAACGCGGCCTGATCGGCGCCCTGCGACTGAGTCCCCGGGAAGAGGGCGTCGTCCTGCCGCACGAGGAGGTGATGCCGCACGTCGTCGAGGACCGGGCCGCGCTGCTGCGCGCCACCGGGGCCAACCTCGATCCGCTGCTCCTCGCCTACCGCGGCAACGGCAGCGCCCCCGCCGAGGACGCCGTCGGCGGCGCACCGGCGGCCGGCGCCATCCCCGCGCCCAGCGCCGCGCGGGTCATCGAGCAGGTCGCCACCCGGCCGCCGCTGCTGTCGACGACCACCGAGGACGGCTTCAGCCACGTGCTGTGGCAGGTGACCGACCCGGCCGAGCTCTCGGAGATCACCACCGACCTCTCCCACCACCAGGCGCTCATCGCCGACGGACACCACCGCTGGGCCACCTATCTGCGGCTGCGCGCCGAGCAGGGTCCGGGCCCCTGGGACTTCGGCCTGGTGCTGCTCGTGGACACCGCCCGCTACCCGCTGCGGGTCCGCGCCATCCACCGCCTGCTGCACCAACTGCCCATCGCCACCGCACTCGACGCACTCGGCGACGCCTTCCGGGTACGGACCATCGACGGCCCGCTGGCCCGCGCGCTGGAGGTCCTCAACGCCCCGGCCGCCGCCGGCTCCGGGGGCGCCGGAGGGGCGACCGACCTCGCCATCAGCGGAAACGCCTTCCTGCTGGCCGGAGAGGGCCGGTTCCATCTCCTCGACCGCCCGAATCCGGCGCTGCTGGCCGGCACCGTCCCCACCGACCGGCCGGAGGAGTGGCGCACGCTGGACGCCACGGTCCTCCACTCGGTACTGCTGGATCACCTCTGGAAGGTCCCCGACGCCCCCAGCGACATCGGCTACATCCACGACGCGGAGGCGGCCGTGGAGCAGGCGGAGCGCCACGGCGGCACCGCCGTCCTGCTCCGTCCGGTGCGTGAGCAGGTGGTGCACGACCTCGCCCGGCAGGGGGTCGCCATGCCGCACAAGTCGACCTCCTTCGGTCCCAAACCGGCCACCGGTCTGGTGCTGCGCAGCCTCGCACTCGGCTGACGCCCCCCGGGCCGCGTACCCGGCCCGGCCCCCTACACAGCGAGGGCGGAACCCCACCGGGTTCCGCCCTCGCTTTTCATCATTTACGCGGCTGCCGCAGCCGGGCGCGTTACCCGGCTGCGGCAGACGTCGACTGTCAGCTGTCAGCCGTCGTTTCCGTCGCGCTCCGCGTCCTCGGCCTCCGCCTTGGCGACGGCGACGTTCTCGGCCGCGTCCTCGCCGCCGTTCTCGTCGTCGCTCTCGCCGCCGTTCTCGTCGTCGCTCTCGGCCGCGTCGTCGACGTCGTACGGCGCCTCGTCCAGGTCCGCAGCGCGCGCTTCCCCGCCCGCGGCCGCCCCGGCCTCGGCGTCGCCGGTGGCCTCTTCGTCCGCGAGGTCGTCCTCGGCCTCGGGGGCCAGCGCGTCCACGAACTCCACCCCGTCCAACTCGGCGAGCCGGTCGGAGGCGTTCGTCGTACCGCTCTGGTCCGCCTCGAGCGCCTTCGCGAACCACTCGCGCGCCTCGTCCTCACGGCCGACGGCCAGCAGCGCGTCGGCGTAGGCGTAGCGGAGCCGCGCGGTCCACGGCTGGATGGAGTGCGAGGCCAGCTCGGAGCTCTGGAGGGTCACCACCGCGGCCTCGGCCTGCCCCATGTCACGCCGCGCACCGGCCGCGACCAGCCGCATCTCGACCTGTCCGGCCCGGTCCAGCTTCTGCACCTCCGGCTCACCGGCCATGGCCAGGGCCCGCTCGGGGCGGCCCATGCCACGCTCGCAGTCGGCCATCACCGGCCACAGCTCCGCGGAGCCCGTCATACGGCGCGCCGCGCGGAACTCCGCCAGGGCCTCCGCGTACTTGCCGACGGCGTAAGAGGCGAAGCCCGCCGCCTCTCGGACAGCCGCCACGCGGGACGCCAGCCGCAGCGCCACGCGCGAGTACCCGTACGCCTGCTCCGGGTCCTCATCCAGCAGCCTGGCAACCATCACGAGGTTCCTCGCGACGTCCTCGGCCAGCGTCTTCGGCAGGCTCAGGAGCTCCTGCCGGACGTCCTTGTCGATCTCGAAGCCGGTCACGTCCTCGGGGATCGGCAGCCGCTTCACCGGCTCGCGGTCACGGTCGCGGTCGCGGTCACGGCCCCGATCGTCCCGGCGACCGTAGCCGCGGTCGTCACGACGCCCGTAGCCACCGGAGCGCTCGCGGTCGTCCCGCCCACGCCCCTGCCCGTACGGACGGCGCGGCCCGCGGTCCCGGTCGTCACGGCCACCACGGAAACCACCGTCCCGGTCGTCCCGGCGCGGCCCACGCGGCCGCTCATCACGGCGGTCGTCACGCCGCTCATCACGCCGCTCGTCACGGCGGTCATCCCGACGCTCGTCCCGGCGGAAGTCGTCACGGCGGAACGCGGGACGCTCCTCCCGGCGGAATCCCGGCCGCTCGTCACGGCGGTCGTCGCGGCGGAACGCGGGGCGCTCGTCACGCCGCTCGTCCCGGCGGTCATCGCGCCGGAAGCCACCACGATCGTCACGCCGGTCATCACGGCGGTCATCGCGCCGATCGTCCCGGCGGTACGCCGGCCGGTCGTCACGGCGCTCGAAGCCACCCGGGCGACCGCCGCGATCGCGGTCGCGGTCATCGCGGTGGCCGAAGCCACCGGGACGCCCACCACGGTCATCGTCCCGACGCGGCCCGCGGGGACGCTCGTCACGCCGGTCGTCCCGGCGATCGTCGCGGCGGAAGCCACCACGGTCGTCGTCGCGGCGAGGCCCACGGTCCCGATCACGGTCGCGGTCATCGCGACGGAAACGCGGACGGTCGTCGCGCTCCCGGTCCTGGCGGAACCCGCCGGCACGGTCGTCCCGACGCGGCCCACGGGGACGCTCGTCACGGCGCTCGTCACGCCGGTCATCACGGCGGAACGCGGGGCGCTCGTCACGCCGCTCATCCCGGCGGTCATCGCGCCGGAAGCCGCCACGATCGTCACGCCGGTCATCACGGCGGTCATCGCGCCGATCGTCCCGGCGGTACGCCGGCCGGTCGTCACGGCGGTCATCGCGGCGATCGTCACGGCGGCCGTAGCCGCCGCCGAACCGACCGCCGCGGTCGTCGTCCCGACGCGGCCCACGGTCGCGGTCGTCCCGGCGCGGTCCCGAGCTGCGGAAATCACGCCGGTCGCCGCTGTCGCGCCGTCGCGGCTCGCGCTCCGGCCTGTCGTCAGGGGAGTTGTTGGTCATCGACGTGACTCCTGTCATGAGGTACCGCAGTCATTCTCGCGCACCTGGCTTTTCGGCGCGTCTTGGCAAAACAAAAGGACCCTTGGTCCCAGCGTGAACGCTGGGACCAAGGGTCCTGAAAGATTGTTCGGCGGCGTCCTACTCTCCCACAGGGTCCCCCCTGCAGTACCATCGGCGCTGAAAGGCTTAGCTTCCGGGTTCGGAATGTAACCGGGCGTTTCCCTAACGCAATGACCACCGAAACCCTATCGGGTTCGAGCGAACAAGCACACTCTTCAATTAATGGTGTGGTGTGCCGGTGCGACTGTTCGCAACCCGGGAACCACACAGTGGACGCGAGCAACTGAGGACAAGCCCTCGGCCTATTAGTACCAGTCAACTCCACCGGTTACCCGGCTTCCATATCTGGCCTATCAACCCAGTCGTCTACTGGGAGCCTTACCCTCTCTAGGAGGTGGGAGTCCTCATCTCGAAGCAGGCTTCCCGCTTAGATGCTTTCAGCGGTTATCCCTCCCGAACGTAGCCAACCAGCCATGCCCTTGGCAGAACAACTGGCACACCAGAGGTTCGTCCGTCCCGGTCCTCTCGTACTAGGGACAGCCCTTCTCAAGACTCCTACGCGCACAGCGGATAGGGACCGAACTGTCTCACGACGTTCTAAACCCAGCTCGCGTACCGCTTTAATGGGCGAACAGCCCAACCCTTGGGACCGACTCCAGCCCCAGGATGCGACGAGCCGACATCGAGGTGCCAAACCATCCCGTCGATATGGACTCTTGGGGAAGATCAGCCTGTTATCCCCGGGGTACCTTTTATCCGTTGAGCGACGGCGCTTCCACAAGCCACCGCCGGATCACTAGTCCCGACTTTCGTCCCTGCTCGACCCGTCGGTCTCACAGTCAAGCTCCCTTGTGCACTTACACTCAACACCTGATTGCCAACCAGGCTGAGGGAACCTTTGGGCGCCTCCGTTACCCTTTAGGAGGCAACCGCCCCAGTTAAACTACCCACCAGACACTGTCCCTGATCCGGATCACGGACCCAGGTTAGACATCCAGCACGACCAGAGTGGTATTTCAACGACGACTCCACACACACTGGCGTGCATGCTTCACAGTCTCCCACCTATCCTACACAAGCCGAACCGAACACCAATATCAAGCTATAGTAAAGGTCCCGGGGTCTTTCCGTCCTGCTGCGCGAAACGAGCATCTTTACTCGTAATGCAATTTCACCGGGCCTATGGTTGAGACAGTCGAGAAGTCGTTACGCCATTCGTGCAGGTCGGAACTTACCCGACAAGGAATTTCGCTACCTTAGGATGGTTATAGTTACCACCGCCGTTTACTGGCGCTTAAGTTCTCAGCTTCGCCCCGTCGAAACAGAGCTAACCGGTCCCCTTAACGTTCCAGCACCGGGCAGGCGTCAGTCCGTATACATCGCCTTACGGCTTCGCACGGACCTGTGTTTTTAGTAAACAGTCGCTTCTCGCTGGTCTCTGCGGCCACCCCCAGCTCAGGAAGTAAATTCCATCACCGGAAATGGCCCCCCTTCTCCCGAAGTTACGGGGGCATTTTGCCGAGTTCCTTAACCATAGTTCACCCGAACGCCTCGGTATTCTCTACCTGACCACCTGAGTCGGTTTAGGGTACGGGCCGCCATGAAACTCGCTAGAGGCTTTTCTCGACAGCATAGGATCATCCACTTCACCACAATCGGCTCGGCATCAGGTCTCAGCCTTAACGTGTGACGGATTTGCCTACCACACGGCCTACACCCTTACCCCGGGACAACCACCGCCCGGGCTGGACTACCTTCCTGCGTCACCCCATCGCTTACCTACTACCACCTTGGGTCAGCGGCTCCACCACTCCCCCTCACTCCGAAGAGATCAGAGGCGGCTTCACGGCCTTAGCATTAATGGGCTCGATATTGGGCGTTTCAAAGCGGGTACCGGAATATCAACCGGTTGTCCATCGACTACGCCTGTCGGCCTCGCCTTAGGTCCCGACTTACCCTGGGCAGATCAGCTTGACCCAGGAACCCTTAGTCAATCGGCGCACACGTTTCTCACGTGTGAATCGCTACTCATGCCTGCATTCTCACTCGTGAACCGTCCACAACTACCTTCCGGCGCTGCTTCACCCGGCACACGACGCTCCCCTACCCATCACAGTCCCCGTTGGGGGTATGTACTGCAATGACACGACTTCGGCGGTACGCTTGAGCCCCGCTACATTGTCGGCGCGGAATCACTTGACCAGTGAGCTATTACGCACTCTTTCAAGGGTGGCTGCTTCTAAGCCAACCTCCTGGTTGTCTCTGCGACTCCACATCCTTTCCCACTTAGCGTACGCTTAGGGGCCTTAGTCGATGCTCTGGGCTGTTTCCCTCTCGACCATGGAGCTTATCCCCCACAGTCTCACTGCCGCGCTCTCACTTACCGGCATTCGGAGTTTGGCTAAGGTCAGTAACCCGGTAGGGCCCATCGCCTATCCAGTGCTCTACCTCCGGCAAGAAACACACGACGCTGCACCTAAATGCATTTCGGGGAGAACCAGCTATCACGGAGTTTGATTGGCCTTTCACCCCTAACCACAGGTCATCCCCCAGGTTTTCAACCCTGGTGGGTTCGGTCCTCCACGAAGTCTTACCTCCGCTTCAACCTGCCCATGGCTAGATCACTCCGCTTCGGGTCTTGAGCGCGCTACTACATCGCCCTATTCGGACTCGCTTTCGCTACGGCTTCCCCACACGGGTTAACCTCGCAACACACCGCAAACTCGCAGGCTCATTCTTCAAAAGGCACGCAGTCACGACATACAAGCAAGCTTGCATGCGACGCTCCCACGGCTTGTAGGCACACGGTTTCAGGTACTATTTCACTCCGCTCCCGCGGTACTTTTCACCATTCCCTCACGGTACTATCCGCTATCGGTCACCAGGGAATATTTAGGCTTAGCGGGTGGTCCCGCCAGATTCACACGGGATTTCTCGGGCCCCGTGCTACTTGGGAAATAAGCAAGCAAGCCGTACAGATTTCAGCTACGGGGGTCTTACCCTCTACGCCGGACCTTTCGCATGTCCTTCGCCTATCCATACGGTTTCTGACTCGCCCAGCCGCCGGCAGACGACTGAAGCTCACTCCCACAACCCCGCATGCGCAACCCCTGCCGGGTATCACACACATACGGTTTAGCCTCATCCAGTTTCGCTCGCCACTACTCCCGGAATCACGGTTGTTTTCTCTTCCTGCGGGTACTGAGATGTTTCACTTCCCCGCGTTCCCTCCACATACCCTATGTGTTCAGGTATGGGTGACAGCCCATGACGACTGCCGGGTTTCCCCATTCGGACACCCCCGGATCAAAGCTCGGTTGACAGCTCCCCGGGGCCTATCGCGGCCTCCCACGTCCTTCATCGGTTCCTGGTGCCAAGGCATCCACCGTGCGCCCTTAAAAACTTGGCCACAGATGCTCGCGTCCACTGTGCAGTTCTCAAGCAACGACCAGCCACCCGTCACACACCACAAAACTTGCGATGCTTTACCGGGGCCGGCGTTTGAAGGGCAAGCAAACGCTCGCACCCTCAGACACCCAACAGCGTGCCCGACACAATCCCCATCCCCGCGTCCCGTTCCACGCCCCGAAGAGCAGTACTAGGAAGACGGATCAGACGATCCTGCCGAGTAGTCAACGTTCCACCCATGAGCTGACCGTGCGAGACATTCGCTCGCAGACGGTGCTGTGCTCCTTAGAAAGGAGGTGATCCAGCCGCACCTTCCGGTACGGCTACCTTGTTACGACTTCGTCCCAATCGCCAGTCCCACCTTCGACGACTCCCTCCCACAAGGGGTTGGGCCACCGGCTTCGGGTGTTACCGACTTTCGTGACGTGACGGGCGGTGTGTACAAGGCCCGGGAACGTATTCACCGCAGCAATGCTGATCTGCGATTACTAGCGACTCCGACTTCATGGGGTCGAGTTGCAGACCCCAATCCGAACTGAGACCGGCTTTTTGAGATTCGCTCCACCTCGCGGTATCGCAGCTCATTGTACCGGCCATTGTAGCACGTGTGCAGCCCAAGACATAAGGGGCATGATGACTTGACGTCGTCCCCACCTTCCTCCGAGTTGACCCCGGCAGTCTCCTGTGAGTCCCCATCACCCCGAAGGGCATGCTGGCAACACAGAACAAGGGTTGCGCTCGTTGCGGGACTTAACCCAACATCTCACGACACGAGCTGACGACAGCCATGCACCACCTGTACACCGACCACAAGGGGGCACCCATCTCTGGATGTTTCCGGTGTATGTCAAGCCTTGGTAAGGTTCTTCGCGTTGCGTCGAATTAAGCCACATGCTCCGCCGCTTGTGCGGGCCCCCGTCAATTCCTTTGAGTTTTAGCCTTGCGGCCGTACTCCCCAGGCGGGGAACTTAATGCGTTAGCTGCGGCACGGACAACGTGGAATGTCGCCCACACCTAGTTCCCAACGTTTACGGCGTGGACTACCAGGGTATCTAATCCTGTTCGCTCCCCACGCTTTCGCTCCTCAGCGTCAGTATCGGCCCAGAGATCCGCCTTCGCCACCGGTGTTCCTCCTGATATCTGCGCATTTCACCGCTACACCAGGAATTCCGATCTCCCCTACCGAACTCTAGCCTGCCCGTATCGAATGCAGACCCGGGGTTAAGCCCCGGGCTTTCACATCCGACGCGACAAGCCGCCTACGAGCTCTTTACGCCCAATAATTCCGGACAACGCTCGCGCCCTACGTATTACCGCGGCTGCTGGCACGTAGTTAGCCGGCGCTTCTTCTGCAGGTACCGTCACTTTCGCTTCTTCCCTGCTGAAAGAGGTTTACAACCCGAAGGCCGTCATCCCTCACGCGGCGTCGCTGCATCAGGCTTTCGCCCATTGTGCAATATTCCCCACTGCTGCCTCCCGTAGGAGTCTGGGCCGTGTCTCAGTCCCAGTGTGGCCGGTCGCCCTCTCAGGCCGGCTACCCGTCGTCGCCTTGGTAGGCCATCACCCCACCAACAAGCTGATAGGCCGCGGGCTCATCCTGCACCGCCGGAGCTTTCCACCACCAACCATGCGGTCAGTGGTCATATCCGGTATTAGACCCCGTTTCCAGGGCTTGTCCCAGAGTGCAGGGCAGATTGCCCACGTGTTACTCACCCGTTCGCCACTAATCCCCCACCGAAGCGGGTTCATCGTTCGACTTGCATGTGTTAAGCACGCCGCCAGCGTTCGTCCTGAGCCAGGATCAAACTCTCCGTGAATGTTTACCGGTAATCCGGTTGCACACTCGCGTTGAGCGGAACCAAGGAGAGGAATAGTCCCCTCGGTTCACAGCGTCCTCGCTGTGTTTTTTCTTCAAAGGAACCTCGTCCCAGACCATCAGGCCCGGAGACGGGGTATCAACATATCTGGCGTTGACTTTTGGCACGCTGTTGAGTTCTCAAGGAACGGACGCTTCCTTCGTACTCACCCTCTCGGGCTTTCCTCCGGGCGCTTCCCTTCGGTGTTTCCAACCTTACCAGATCCGTTTTCCGTTCCCCTGCTTCTCGAAAGTTGCAGTCGGTCGGAATTCATTTCCGGTCCCCGTTGGAGGGGGTTTGTTTCGCGCCTTCCGGCGTGTTCACTACTTTAGCGGATTTCCCTGGCAGCTCATAATCGAGCTATTCGGACCGGAATTCGGCATGCCGAATTTTCCCGATCCCGGGAGTCGCAGGTAGTGGTGTGCCGCCCGGAGCTGTGGTGGAGCAGACCCAGGGGTCGCTCCAGCCATACGGCCCGTCTCAAGCGGCTCGGGCTACGTTAGGCGTCCGTCCGGTCCGAGTCAAGTTCCACCTGACGGGTCGTCTACCGACGGCGGCGCGGGACGTGTGCCCGGTACGGGCTGACCGTGCGATCGTCCGCGATCCAGAAGCGCCATGGGTGGGTCGCGCCGTCTCCGCCCACTCCGGTCCGCGGTCCCCGGCGGACCCGAGCGGCCGCGACCGGCTCACCGGTGAGGACTCCCAGCGGCGCTCCCGGTCCATCGCAGACATCGGCGCCGTTCAGGCGGCGGTCGACGTCGAGCGCGGTGGCCAGGCGGGCCGGCCCCTTGGCCAGCTCGTGGTCGTTGCGGGCGGTGGGGCGGTAGGTGCGAGCCAGCTCCGCGCCGTGGACGATCTCGCCCGCGCGGAGCAGCACGCCGCTGGCGGAGTCCTCCGGACCACAGACCAGGTTCAGGCAGTGCCACATGCCGTAGGTGAAGTAGACGTAGGCATGGCCGGGCGGGCCGAACATCACGGCATTGCGCTGGGTGCGGCCGCGGTAGGCGTGCGAGCCCGGGTCGGCCGGGCCGGCGTACGCCTCCACCTCGGTCAGTCGCACTTCGATCGGGCCCTGCGGAGTACGGCGCACCAGGGTGCGGCCGAGGAGGTCCGGTGCGACCTCCAGTACCGGACGGTCGAAGAAGTCTCGGTCGAGCGGCGTACGGGTGGGTGGCACGGTCACGGGATTCGAGCGTAGTGCAACGGATCCTGCAACAGTTCGCCCTCGCTGTTGGTGACGAGCCCGGGCGGCTGGGAGGGTAGGCACGGAACCGCGCGACGCTGTTCCGCGTTCGTACGGTGCACAGTGCGGTCGCGCACGGATCTGCCCGGATCCGTGGGACCGGCGGATCAATCAGTGATCACGTCCTGGAGAGGAAGAACATGGGCTTCAAGAAGCTGCTCGCGAGTCTGGGTGCCGGTGGCGCGTCCGTGGAGACGGTGCTGACCGAGGAGAACGTCGTCCCGGGCGGCGTCGTGCAGGGTGAGGTCCGCATCCAGGGCGGCTCCGTGCCGCAGCAGATCGAGGGGGTGTCGGTCGGTCTGCAGGCCCGGGTGGAGGTCGAGGGCCACGACCAGGAGACCAAGCAGGACATCGAGTTCACCCGGCTGCAGCTGGGCGGCGCCTTCGAGGTGCAGGCGGGTGCCGTGCACACGGTGCCGTTCGGGCTGGAGATCCCGTGGGAGACGCCGATCACGACATTCCTGGGCCGGCACCTGACCGGGATGAACGTCGGGGTGACCACGCACCTCCAGATCGCGCGAGCCGTGGACTCCGGTGACCTGGACCCGATCAATGTGCACCCGATCCCGGCGCAGCAGGCGATCCTGGACGCGTTCGGCAACCTCGGCTTCCGCTTCAAGAGCGCGGACCTGGAGCGGGGGCACATCCGGGGTACCCGGCAGCGGCTGCCGTTCTACCAGGAGATCGAGTTCTCCGCGCCGCAGCAGTACCGCGGGCTGAACGAGGTCGAGTTGACGTTCATCGCGGACAACAACGAGATGGACGTGGTGCTGGAGATGGACAAGAAGCCGGGGCTGTTCACCGAGGGCAGCGACTCGTACCGCTCGTTCACGGTGGGTCTGGCGTCGTACCAGGGCACCGACTGGACGGCTTACCTCAACCAGTGGCTCGCCGAGGTCGGTGGCCGCCGCAACTGGTTCTGAGGCACCAGCTGTTCCTGCGGGGGTGTGCGCGGACGTCGTCCGGGTGCACCCCCGCGTCGTGTGTGCGCGGGGGCGCGCGGGTCAGTCGTTCCTGGGGTCGTAGACGACGGTGAGGGGTGTGCCGCGGGCGGCCCAGTAGGACTCGGCGTCCGCGAGGATGCCGGCGGCCGTGGCGGCGTCCTCGGGGTCGGCGCGGCGGAAGTCCGACCAGCCGTGTACGCGCAGCACGTATTCGATCGGCTCCCCCCACCAGGACAGGTCGGTCAGCACGTCGGCGAGCGCGTCCCAGTTGCGGCCGAACCAGGTGGGCAGCCGCAGATCACGCGCGCAAGCGTCGAGGAAGGCCGCCTTGTCGGTCACGCCGTCCAGATGGAGTTCGGCGGTGTGCCGGGCGGGCTGGGGCGCCGGTGTGGTCATGTCGGCATCGTCCCAGAAGGGGTGGTGGCTGATCGTTAGGCTGGCCGCGCATGCGACTCGCACGAGCAGCAGGAGGTTTCGACGTGTCCGAGCAGAAGCGGCGTCCGCTCCCCCATGACTTCCATCCCCCGGTGCCGTCGTTCACGGTGGTGAGTGACGATGTGGAGCCGGGCGGGACGCTGGGGCCCGACCAGGTGCACGCGCGGGGCAACCGCTCGCCGCACCTGCGGTGGGAGGGTTTCCCGGCGGAGACGAAGAGTTTCGCCGTCACGTGCTTCGATCCGGACGCACCGACCGGCAGCGGTTTCTGGCACTGGGTGCTCTTCGACATCCCGGCGTCGGTGACCGAGCTGCCGGCCGGTGCGGGCAGCGGTGACTTCGAGGGGCTGCCGCAGGGCGCGGTGCACGCGCGGAGCGACTACGGCTCGCGGGACTTCGGGGGTGCCGCGCCGCCGCCCGGGGACGGGCCGCACCGCTATGTGTTCACCGTGTACGCCGTGGACAGCGAGAGGCTGGGGCCGGATGCCGACGCCTCGCCGGCGGTCGTCGGCTTCCATCTGCGGTTCCACGCGCTGGCTCGTGCCCAGCTGATCGGTGAGTACGAGACGCCTGCCCAGGGCTGACGCCACCGCGAAATTGCGTTGTCGTCATCCGGCCGCCGCGCCAGAGTTGATCCCGGCCCGCCCATGGTGGTGCGGGCCGGGAATGCCGGGCGTGGGAGGTGGTCTGGGTGCGCGAGACGCTGGTTCTGAACGCGAGCTTCGAGCCGTTGGCGACGGTCACGCTGCGACGTGCTGTGGTGCTGGTTCTGCAGGACAAGGCCGTTGTCGAACAGGCCCATCCCCGGCTGCGGGTGCGGGCGTCGGCGGTCGAACTGCCCGTCCCGCGGGTGATCCGGCTCTCCCGGTATGTGCGGGTGCCGTTCCGAAGACAGGCGCCGTGGTCGCGGCGTGGTGTCCTGGTACGTGATCGGCACCGGTGTGCGTACTGCGGCCGCCGGGCGACGACCGTGGATCACGTGGTGCCCCGATCGCACGGGGGTGGGGACACCTGGCTGAACACGGTCGCGTCCTGCGCGGAGGACAACAACCGCAAGGCGGATCGGACTCCGGAGCAGGCGGGCATGCGGTTGCTCCGTGCGCCGTTCGCGCCGACGCCTTCGGACGCGTTGCTGATGAAGCTTGAGGAGTCGGGGGGCGCCGGGCTGACGACGGGGGAGGCCGCGTGCGCCTGATGCTACGCGGAGGCTGACGCTGTGGGCCGCCTGATGTGCGATGAGCTGCCGCCCGGTGCGCGGGACGCGCCGGGCGGCAGCTCATGGTTTGGTGCGGAAAGGGTGCGGCGGTGGGGTCAGTCGATCCGGGGCTGCTCGCGGCGCGGGGCCGGCGGGGCTTCCTTGGGGGAGCCGCCGCCGGAGAGCGGGCCGAAGTTGCCGATGGCTCCGCCGAGTCCCTTGAGGGCGTCGCCGATCTCGCTGGGCACGATCCAGAGCTTGTTGGCGTCGCCCTCGGCGATCTTCGGGAGCATCTGGAGGTACTGGTAGGACAGCAGCTTCTGGTCCGGGTCGCCGGCGTGGATCGATTCGAAGACCGTACGGATGGCCTGGGCCTCACCTTCGGCGCGCAGCGCGGCCGCCTTGGCCTCACCCTCGGCGCGCAGGATGGCGGACTGCTTCTCGCCCTCGGCGCGGAGGATCTCGGACTGCCGGACACCCTCGGCCTGGAGGATCGCGGCGCGCTTGTCACGGTCGGCGCGCATCTGCTTCTCCATCGAGTCCTGGATGGAGGTGGGCGGCTCGATGGCCTTGAGCTCGACGCGGTTGACGCGGATGCCCCACTTGCCGGTGGCCTCGTCGAGCACTCCGCGGAGCGCGGCGTTGATCTCCTCGCGGGAGGTCAGGGTGCGCTCCAGGTCCATGCCGCCGATGATGTTCCGCAGGGTGGTGACGGTGAGCTGCTCGATCGCCTGGATGAAGCTGGCGACTTCGTAGGTCGCGGCGCGCGCGTCGGTCACCTGGTAGTAGATGACGGTGTCGATGTTGACGACGAGGTTGTCCTGGGTGATCACCGGCTGCGGCGGGAAGGGCACGACCTGCTCGCGCAGGTCGACCCGGTTCCGGATCGAGTCGATGAACGGCACGACGATGTTGAGGCCCGCGTTGAGGGTGCGGGTGTAGCGCCCGAAGCGCTCGACGATGGCCGCGCTGGCCTGCGGGATGACCTGGATCGTCTTGATGAGTGCGATGAAGACGAGCACCACCAGGATGATCAGGACGATGATGATCGGTTCCACAGCGCTCCCCGTGCCTTCCATGGGTCCGGATGATCAAGGCTGGTCGGTCTCATCGGACGATGATGTTGAAGTCTTTCAGATAACCGGCGTGCGGCGCAGCTTGACGGAGGATCAGATCACGACGGCGGTGGCTCCGTCGATCTCGATGACGTCGACCTGCCGACCCGGCTCGTACACCTGGTCGGTGTCGAGGGCGCGCGCGGACCACACCTCACCGGCGAGCTTGATCCGGCCGCCGCTGGCGTCGACCCGTTCCAGGACGACGGCCTGGCGGCCTTTCAGGGCTTCGATACCGGTGGCGAGTTCGGGGCGGCCGCGGCGCGCGCGGTTCGCCATCGGCCGCACGACGGCGATCAGGGCGACCGAGACGACGGCGAAGACCACGACTTGGAGTACCGGCCCGGCGCCGAGCGCATCGGTGATCGCACCGGCGACGGCGCCGACCGCGACCATGCCGAACTCGGGCATCGCGGTCAGTACGAGCGGAATGCCCAGCCCTACGGCGGCTATCAGCCACCACACCCATCCGTCCACATCATCATGGTAGTTCTCGGGGGCGGACGACGGACAGGGTGCCGTGCGGCGAGGGCTGGGCGTCGGACCGTCCTATCGGTTGAGCGGCAGGCCCCGCGCGGTCCAGCGGTCGCCGTTGCGCTCCAGGACCAGCGGCAGGCCGAAGCAGCGGGAGAGGTTGCGGGAGGTGAGCTCGGTCTCCATGGGGCCGGCGGCGAGCACCTTGCCCTGACGGATCATGAGGACGTGGGTGAAGCCCGGGGCGATCTCCTCGACGTGGTGGGTCACCATGATCATCGAGGGGGCGTACGGGTCGCGGGCGAGCCGGCCCAGGCGCCGCACCAGGTCCTCGCGGCCGCCGAGGTCGAGGCCGGCCGCGGGCTCGTCGAGGAGGAGCAGCTCGGGGTCGGTCATCATCGCGCGGGCGATCAGGGTGCGCTTGCGCTCGCCCTCGGAGAGGGTGCCGAAGGTGCGGTCCAGGTAGTCGTTCATGCCGAGGCGGTCGAGGAAGGCGCGGGCGCGCTCCTCGTCGACGGCGTCGTAGTCCTCGTGCCAGTGCGCGGTCATGCCGTAGGCGGCGGTCAGCACGGTCTGCAGGACGGTCTGGTTGCGCGGGAGCTTGTCGGCCATGGCGATACCGGCCATGCCGATGCGGGGGCGCAGTTCGAAGACGTCGACGCCGCCGAGCTTCTCGCCGAGGATCTGGGCGGTGCCGGTGGTCGGGAAGAGATAGCTGGAGGCCACGTTGAGCAGGGTGGTCTTGCCGGCGCCGTTGGGGCCGAGGATCACCCAGCGCTCCCCCTCTGCGACCGACCAGGAGACCTGGTCCACCAGAGCCCGGCCTTCGCGGACCACGGATACGTCCACCAGCTCCAGAACATCGCTCATGAGCGCGTTGTCTCCCATTGCAGTCTCGTATGTCGCTTGCGCCGGCAGGCGCAGCCCCCAGGGAAAACCTACGCCACGCGTTGTCAGTGCCTGTCCTTAGGCTGGTGCCATGCTCGATGAACCGCGTTCAGGACGTCTCGCCGCATGGGGAAATGCCCTTCTTGCCGGACTTGTCTCGCCTGATGAGGCCGCGCACCAGATAGTGGGCGAGGATGCGACGCACCGCGTCGCCGATCTGCCCGGGGAGTCCGCCCCGGTGGGCCTCACGCTGGCGCTCGGCCGGCTGCGCGCGCTGGGGGCCACCGGGCTGGGCGTGGCGCTGCCGGTGCCGGGGCATCCGCTGGGGCTGAGCGGCCCCGCGGAGTTCAACGCGCGGGCTCTGGAGGCGGGCGAGGCCGTGCTCGCGCCGGGCGTGTCGCTGGGCCTGGTGCCGGAAGTCTTCACCGCCGGCCCGCGGGGAGACGCGCATGTGGAGGTGGTGTGGCGCTGCCTGCCGGTGCGGGAGGCGCCGCCCGCGGACGTGCCCTCGCTGGGCGAGGCCGAGCGGGAGCTGGCGGAGGCGCTGCGGGAGGCCACGGAGCTGCTCTCCCGGCTGAACGTCGCCGGCTCCGGCCCGGTCGCGCAGGCGGCTCTCGATGCCTACCGGGCGCGCGCCGAGCGGGGCCGGGAGGTGCTGGCGCCGGGATATCCGCCTCGCGCGGCCCGGGTGCTGGAGCTGGCCCAGCGGGTCGGTGGGCTGATCTCCATCGCCTACGGGGCCGGAGGCGACGGCCGGGAGCACGGCGGGGCGGTGAGTGCCTCGGAGATCGCGGCGCGGTCTGAGGCGCTGCGGCCGGTGGAGCGCACCGCGCGGCGGGCGCAGGTGGCCGCGTACAACGCGTATCTGGAGGAGCGGGAGCGCCACCGGCCGTGAGTGGGCCCGCCTCCGAGCTCTCCGTGAGCAGGGGCCTCTGAGCCGGCCGGGGCGTGAGCCGGTCCGGCGCTGAGGCAGGTGTCGCGGGCTCGGCCCGCCGGGCCGGTTCGGTCGTGAGCGGGACCGGTCGTGGGCCGGTGGGCCGCCGGGAGCCGGGCCGCCCCGGGAGCCGGCCCGGGCCCGGACGTGACGGTGCCCCGCGGTCGGTGTGACAGCGGGGCCCGCCGGACGGTCAGCGCTGAGCCGGCCGGGAGATCAGTTCCCGTGGCACGGGGTGGCCAGGGCCGGGTTCAGCACGCCGACCACGGAGATGGTGTTGCCGCAGCCGTTCACCGGGACGTGGGCCGGGACCTGGACGGTGTTGCCCGCGACGACGCCCGGCGAGCCCGCGGCCGCACCGACCGCGCCGCTCTCCGCGGAGGCCACACCGGCACCGGCGAAGGTGAGGCCGGCGGCCGCGATCGAGATGGCCGCGAACTTCTTGATGTTCTTCACTTTGGTCAAACCCTCCTAGCGTGCGGCCACGGCATCTGCCGTAGCCGCACTGGAGAACGGGCGACCACCGCCGGGGTTGCGCTGAACGGGTGACATACACCCGACGGTATGAATCTCTGTTCTCCGGATGACTTCTCCGGCGCCGCGGGGCCGGGTCACGCCCCGATGCCGTGCCGGACCGCCCACAGCGCCGCCTGGGTGCGGTCCGCGAGGTCGAGCTTCATCAGGATGTTGGAGACGTGGGTCTTCACGGTCTTCTCGGAGAGGACCAGCGCCCGGGCGATCTCCCGGTTCGAGCGGCCGTCCGCGATCAGTGCCAGCACCTCGCGCTCCCGCTCGGTCAGCGAGCCCTGGCGGCCCTGCGTGCCGTTCGCCTCGTCCTGGGAGAGCAGGGCGCCCGCCACCTCGGGCTGGAGCAGCACATGCCCGGCGTGTACGGACCGGATGGCGCCGGCCAGGGCGTCGGGGTCCACATCCTTGTAGACGTAGCCGGCGGCGCCGGCGCGCAGGGCGGGGACCACGGTGCGCTGCTCGGTGAAGCTGGTGACGATCAGCACCCGGGCGGGGTTCCCCGCCTCGCGGAGTCTGCGCAGCGCGCCGATGCCGTCCAGGCCGGGCATCTTCACGTCCATGAGGATCACGTCGGGGCGCAGCTCCTCGGCGCGGACCACGCCCTCCTCGCCGTCCGACGCCTCGCCGACGACCTCGATGTCGTCCTGTACTTCAAGGAAGGTACGCAGGCCCCGCCGGACCACCTGGTGGTCGTCGACGAGCAGTACCCGAATCCGCCCGCCCGTCTCCCGCCACCGCCCTTCAGACGAGGCCCTCCGGGCCACCTCCTCCGATTCAGCCACCGGGCACCTCCATCTCGATCACGGTGCCCCGTCCGGGCGCCGAGTCCACCGTCAGCTTGCCGCCCACGCCGCCGGCGCGGTCGCGCATCGACACCAGGCCCAGGTGCCGCCCGGCGCGGCGTACGGCCTTCGGGTCGAATCCCGCACCGTCGTCCGCCACCCGCAGCAGTGCGCCGCTCCGGCCCTGGCGGGTGAGGGAGACCTCGACGTGCTCGGCACCGGAGTGCCGCAGTGCGTTGTGCAGCGCCTCCTGGGCCACCCGCAGCAGGGCCTCCTCCTGGGAAGCAGGCAGTGCGCGCATGCCCCGGGTGGCGAAGGTGACGTGTGCGGTGTGCGCCCGGTCCAGCACCTCGGCCTGGGTGCGCAGGGTGGCGACCAGGCCGTCCTCGTCGAGGGCCGCGGGCCGCAGCTCGATGACGGCGGCGCGCAGCTCGTCTGCGGCCTCCGCGGCGAGCGCCATGACCTGCTGGAGTTCGGTCTTGGCGCGGGCCGGGTCGCGGTCGACCAGGGCGGCCGCCGCCTGGGCGGTCAGGCGCAGTGAGAAGAGTTTCTGGGCGACGGCGTCGTGCAGCTCGTGGGCGATGCGGGCGCGCTCGCCGGCGATGGTCAGCTCGCGGCCGCGCTCGTAGAGCCGGGCGTTGGTGAGGGCGATCGCGGCGTGCTGGGCGAGGATGCGGAGCAGTTCCTCGTCGTGCGCGGTGAAGCCGCAGCCCCCGTGGGGCTTGGGGCACCTCTTGTTGGCGAGGAAGAGGGCGCCCAGGACCTCGTCGCCGTCGGCGATCGGCAGCCCGATGAAGTCGGACAGCTCGGGGTGGGCGGAGGGCCAGCCCTCGAAGCGCGGGTCCTTGCGCACGTCGGCCAGCCGCTGCGGGGTCGCGTCCTGGACCATCGCGGCGAGGATGCCGTGCTGGCGGGGCAGCGGGCCGATGGCCTTCCACTCCTCGTCGCTGACTCCGTCGACGACGAACTGGGCGAAGCCGCCGTGATCGTCGGGGACGCCGAGGGCCGCGTACTCGGCGTCCAGCAGCTGCCGGGCCGAGGCCACGATCGTCTGCAGGACATCGCGGACGTCCAGATGCCGGTTCATGGCCAGCAGCGCGCCGCTGACGCTCGCCAGGCCGGCACCGGGAGCACCGGCTACGGGAGCACTGCCCCTTCCTGTGTTCATGGGATCACCGTATCGACGGGCCGGGTGGCCCTGTATCGGACCGGCGGTGGCCCGCGCCTAGGCCCTGGGGACTAGGACCGGGGACGGTGGCCGGGTGGCCGCGGTGGCCGACGGGCCGCCGGCCGGGACGCACCCGCCGGGACGGGCCGGCCGCGGAGTCCGAAACGTCAGACTTTCTGTATTCGCTTGAGCACAGTGAGCGAGGGAGAAGGCCCCTCGGTGTGAGCCTGTGCATAGGACGCAGATCACCTACGACCTGGATTAGTGGAGCCTTAAGGCCCCGATAAGCGGGGCGGTGGGGGGCTCGGACGCGGATCGGCGGGCCCGGGTTCCACTATCGCGGATCGTAGGTCACACCTTTGCCAGGCATTTTTGCGGCCGCTAACAATTACCGGGTCGCACGGCGCCGTCATCGAGACGCGGCGCTTTTTTCGCGCCGATCGGTGCCCTTGCGACTCGAGCGATTGGAAGAGGACTACACCCGCATGCGCGTCCCCAGCATCTCCGGTTATAGCCGTCTGACCAAGACCCACAAGCTTTCCGCCGCCGGCATCGCCGCGGCCGGCGCCGCCGCCCTGGCCTTCACCGTCGTGCCGGGTGGCAGCTCGGACACCGAAGCGCACGCCGAGGCGCTCTCCGCCAAGCCCGTCGCCGTGCTGAGCGACGCCTCCTTCGGCGGCAAGATCCAGCACGACAGTCTCACCCAGCAGTCCGCGATGGCCGCCAAGCAGGCCGAGGCCGAGGCGAAGAAGCAGGCCGCTGAGGCCGCCGCGAAGAAGAAGGCCGACGAGGCCGCCAAGAAGAAGGCCGCGGAGATCGCCGCCAAGGCCAAGGCCGAGCGGGAGCGCGCGGTCAAGGAGCAGGTCGCCAAGAAGCGTGCCGCCGAGGCCGCCAGCCGTGCCGCCGCGCGCAAGCCGCTCGTCAAGGCCGCCCCGGCTCCCAAGACCTACGCCAACAACCTGGACGGCTGGATCCGGGAGTCCCTGGACATCATGAAGCGCGAGGGCATCCCCGGCACCTACCAGGGCATCTACCGCAACGTGATGCGTGAGTCCACCGGCAACCCGCGTGCCATCAACAACTGGGACGTCAACGCGGCCAACGGCATCCCGTCCAAGGGCCTGCTCCAGGTGATCGACCCGACCTTCCGGGCGTACCACGTCAACGGCACCTCCTGGGACATCTACGACCCGGTCGCCAACATCACCGCGGCCTGCAACTACGCCGCGGACCGGTACGGCTCGATGGACAACGTCAACTCGGCCTACTGATCCGGATCGGCCCGGCCCCGTCCGGCCACCGCGACGCCATGACGAAGGGCGGCACCCCTGTGGGGTGCCGCCCTTTCGCGCGCGCCGCGTCATGCCCGGCGCGGCCGGGTCACTTGCGCATGACCTCCGGCTCATGGCGGCGCAGCAGCCGCGAGACGACGAAGCCGCAGATGACGCCGATGGCGAGCAGGACGGCGAGGTCGGTGTACCACTGCGAGGCGACGTGCTCCCAGAGCGGGTCCGGGTTGTTGGCGTTCTCCTTGTCCCATGGCGCCATCACGTGGCCCAGGCCGGGGCCGAGGTCCAGCGTGGCGCCGGCCGCGGCCACCGCCCAGCGGGCGGGCATCAGCCAGGCGACCTGTTCCACGCCCGGCGAGTCGTAGATCTGGAACATGATGCCGGTGAAGACGATCTGGACGATCGCGAACATCACCAGCAGCGGCATGGTCTTCTCGGAGGTCTTCACCAGCGAGGAGATGACCAGGCCGACCATCATCGAGGTCAGGCCGATGGCCATGATCGCCACGCACAGCTCGGCGAACGGCGGGAGGACGAGGGTCTCCTCGGGCAGCTCGCGCTTGGGCAGACCGATGGCGCAGATGATCACGCCCTGGCAGGCGGTGATCACGCCGAGCACGATGACCTTGGACATCAGATACGCGGAGCGGGACAGGCCGACAGCCCGTTCCCGTTCGTAGATGACCCGTTCCTTGATCAGTTCACGTACGGAGTTGGCCGCGCCGGAGAGGCACATGCCGACCACGAGGATCATGATGACCGTGCCGGCCTGCGGATTGTGCTTGGGCGCCGGCGCGTGGACCAGGCCGTTCTTGGCCGGGATGACCGTACTGACGATGCCGAGGACGGCTGGCAGGATCACCATCAGGGCCATGAAGCCCCGGTCGGAGGCGATCACCGACAGATAGCGCCGGATCAGCGTCCACAGCTGGGAGCCCCAGCTCTGCGGCTTCGCCACCCGGGCCGGCGGCGGCTGGATGTGCACCGACTGCGGGGCCACGGCGTCGAGGTCGGCGGCGTACAGCTGGTAGTGCTGGGAGCCGCGCCAGCGGCCCGCCCAGTCGTAGTCGCGGTAGTTCTCGAAGGCCGAGAAGACGTCCGCCCAGGTCTCGTACCCGAAGAAGTTGAGCGCCTCCTCCGGCGGGCCGAAGTAGGCGACCGCGCCGCCCGGGGCCATGACCAGGAGCTTGTCGCACAGCGCCAGCTCGGCGACCGAGTGGGTGACCACCAGCACGGTGCGGCCGTCGTCGGCCAGGCCGCGCAGCAGCTGCATGACGTCGCGGTCCATGCCCGGGTCCAGGCCGGAGGTCGGCTCGTCCAGGAAGATCAGCGAGGGCTTGGTGAGCAGCTCCAGCGCGACCGAGACACGCTTGCGCTGACCGCCGGAGAGCGAGGTGACCTTCTTGGACGCGTGGATGTCGAGCTTGAGCTCGCGCAGCACCTCGTCGATACGGGCCCTGCGCTCGGCCTCCGCAGTGTCACCGGGGAAGCGGAGCTTGGCGGCGTACTTGAGCGCGGTGCGGACGGTCAGCTCCTTGTGCAGGATGTCGTCCTGCGGGACCAGACCGATGCGCTGCCGCAGCTCGGCGAACTGCTTGTACAGATTCCGGTTGTCGTAGAGGACGTCGCCCTGGTTGGCCGGGCGGTACCCGGTGAGCGCCTTGAGAAGGGTGGACTTTCCGGAACCGGACGGGCCGATGACGGCGACCAGGGACTTCTCCGGGACGCTGAAGGAGACGTCCTTGAGGATCTGCTTGCCGCCGTCGACGGTCACCGTGAGGTGGCGGGCGGAGAAGGAGACCGCACCGGTGTCGACGAACTCCTCCAGCCGGTCGCCGACCAGCCGGAAGGTGGAGTGACCGACACCGACGATGTCGTTCGGGCCGATGACCTGCTGGCGGACCGGCTGGCCGTTGACGTAGGTGCCGTTGTGGCTACCGAGGTCGACGATCTCGAAGCGGCCGTCGGGCAGGGCCCGGAACTCGGCGTGATGGCGGGAGACCTGCAGGTCGGAGACGACCAGCTCGTTCTCCAGGGCACGGCCGATACGCATCACGCGGCCGACGGCCAGGTGGTGGAAGGTCGTCGGGCTGCGGTCACCCTGCATGGGCGCCGGACCCACCGGGCCGGCCCCGGGCACCTTCTGCGCCGGCTGCCCGGGCGGCGCCTGCGGCGGCGTGTGCGCGTGGCCGGCCTGCGGAGCGGGGGCCTGCGGGGCGGCGGCCTGCTGCGGCGGCACGAAGCCCTGCGGGGGCTGGCCCTGCGGCGGCTGCTGCGGCTGCGCCTGCGGCCAGCCCTGCGGGGCCTGCTGCTGGTACGGCTGCTGCGGCTGCTGCTGGGGGTGGCCCCAGGCGGGGGCGGGCTGCTGCTGGGGCGGAGCGAACGGGGCCTGCTGCGGCTGCTCGGGCGCGGCGTACGGAGCCTGCGCCTGCGCGGCCATGCCGTTCGGAGCGTTGAAGGCGCCCGAACCCGCGTGCGCCACCGCACCGGAAAGGCTCAGCCGGGGGCCGTCGGTGGCATTGCCGAGGTGCACCACCGAACCGGGGCCGATTTCGATCTGCTGAATCCGCTGGCCCTGTGTATAGGTGCCGTTGGTGCTGCCGTGGTCCTCGATGACCCAACTGTGCCCGGCCCAGCGCACGGTGGCATGGCGCCACGAGACCCTGGCGTCATCCAGTACCAGGTCACCCTGCGGGTCACGGCCCAGGCTGTATGACCGGGACGGGTCAAGTGTCCAGGTCTGTCCGTTCAATTCCAGTACGAGTTCCGGCACTCCATGCCCCACTAGTTGTCCCCCGAATTTCCCCCTGCACAGGGAGTCTAGGGATGGCGAACATCGTGGGGAACTATTTCAGGCTCAGTCCATGAACGGGAAGTCGGGCTTTGGCAAGACCGGTATCGGGCAGCGTTGACTTCATCCGAAAGGCCCCCGGAAAGTGGTAGGCACCCATGGACGGTGCAGATCATGAGGGAACCGGGCAACTCGCATCGACCGAGGGAAGCACGATGGCGGCTGGGGACGGCGAGCGGGTCCGCCCGGGCGGGCTGCTGCTGACCGCGCTCGCCGCCGTGAGCTGGTCGTTTCTGGCCATGGTGGGCGTCGCGGCGCTGGCTTTGCATCTGATGGGGGCGGACGAGGCGGGCGCGCTCGGGCCCATGACCGCCGCCGCGGTCGCGCTCGCGGTCGGTGGCGCGGTCGATCCGTCAGGCGATGTGAGCGTCTTCGGGCTTGTGGGCGCGGACGCCACCAGCGCGGTGGACGTCACGCCCCTGGGCATCTCGCTGGTGGGCGCCCTGTTACTGGGCTACCTGTTCCTGCGATCGCTGCGCGGTGCCGGTCCGGTGATCGGGCTGGGTGAACTCGCCGCGCGGGCAGGCGCGGTGGCCGTGCTCTTCGTCGCGCTGCTCGGCGGGCTCTGCTGGGTGGGCAACGATACGGTCACGATCGACGGCTCCGAGCTCGGGCTGGGCGATATCGGACGGGACCGGGGCGAGGGACTGCTCGACCGGCTGCCCGAGGAGCTGGGGGACATCGCGGGCATCGGCGGCGGACTGCTCCCCGGTCACCTCGCGGACCTGGTGAACGCCAAGGCCGAGGTCGGCTTCTCCGTCGCGGTGGGCCGCTCGCTGCTGGGCGGGCTCGTGTGGGTGCTGGGGGTGCTGCTCATCGCACTGCTGGTCGCGCGCCGCGCCCCGCTGCCCGAGGGCTGGGACGGGGCGCACGAGACGGTGCGGCCGGCCGCCTCCGCGCTCTGCGCGGTGCTGGTGCTGGCCGTCGGCGCCGGGCTGGCCGCCGCCGCGGTCGCCGCGATCGACGACGACCATCCGGGCTTGGTGATCGGCGGCGCCCTGCTCGGCGCGCCGAACGGCGCGTGGCTCGGGGTGCCGCTGGGGCTGTTCGTGCCCTGGCACGGCTCGGCCACCGGTCCGCTGCGGCAGGTGCTGCCTGATCCGCTGGACGACCTGCTCGGTGGGGAGAACGACAAGACGATCACGGTGGGGCGGCTGGCCGAGCTCAACAGCGAGGTCTGGCTGCTGGTCGTCGCCTGCGTGCTGGCGATGCTCGCCGCCGGGCTGCTCACCGCGGCCCGCACACCTCTGCCCGGCTCCGTGCGGGGGGATCTACAGCCCCCGGCCGTCACGCCCGGCGTCCGCGATCCGGGACCGTATCGGTTCGCGGGCCGGTGCGCGGTGCGGCTGTCGGCCGTGACGGCGCTCACCTTCCCGCTGCTGGTGTGGCTGACCGGGCTCTCGGCGGGGGCCGGCCTGTCGATTCTCGGCTTCGACGCCTTCGACAGCCGGCTGGAGCTGCATGGGAGCGTGCTGTGGGCGCTGCTGCTGGGCGCGGTGTGGGGCGGCGCGGCCGGTTTCGTCGGGGCGCTGCTCACCTGGACGACCGGAACCGCCGGATTCCGGGCACTCGGGCCTGGCGCGGTGGGCGGCGGCCGGGGCTGATGCCCGAGCCCGGCAGAGGCCGGTGGCAGGAGAGATGCCGGAGCCCGGCCCGGGCCGGTGCCAGGACTGATGCCGGAGCCCGGCACGGGCAGTGACGGGAGCAGGTGCGGGGGCGGGTGACCACTCGGTGACCGTGGGTGGAACACTCCGAGTCGCTGATACGTCCGCAGCGCGGACACCCGCGCGAGGCTCCGAGCGGGCCCGATACGGTGGGAACACCATGAGCGCATCGCAGATCCCACCTGCCACCGCCGTACCGGGCGACGACGATCCCACTCTCCTCGTCAAGATCTTCGGCAAGGACCGTCCGGGCATCACCGCCGGCCTCTTCGACACCCTCGCCGCCTACGACGTGGACGTCGTGGACATCGAGCAGGTCGTCACCCGGGGCCGCATAGTGCTGTGCGCCCTGGTCACGCCACCGGCCGGCTCCGGTGTCACCGAGGGTGACCTGCGCGCCACCGTGCACAGCTGGGCCGATTCCCTGCGGCTCCAGGCGGAGATCATCTCCGGCCGGGGCGACAACCGGCCGCGAGGTATGGGCCGCTCCCACGTCACGGTGCTCGGCCATCCGCTCACCGCCGAGTCGACGGCCAGGATCGCGGCCCGGATCACCGGCACCGGCGGCAACATCGACCGTATCTTCCGGCTGGCGAAGTACCCGGTGACGGCGGTGGAGTTCGAGGTGTCCGGCACCCAGACCGAGCCGCTGCGCACCGCGCTCGCCACCGAGGCCGCGGCCCTCGGCGTGGATGTCGCGGTGATCTCCTCCGGTCTCCAGCGGCGGGCGCAGCGCCTGGTGGTCATGGACGTCGACTCCACCCTGATCCAGGACGAGGTGATCGAGCTCTTCGCGGCGCACGCGGGGTGTGAGGCCGAGGTCGCCGAGGTCACCGCGCGGGCGATGCGCGGTGAGCTGGACTTCGAGCAGTCCCTGCACGCCCGGGTCGCGCTGCTGGAGGGGATCGACGAGTCGGTGGTGGAGAAGGTGCGGGCGGAGGTCCGGCTCACGCCGGGCGCTCGTACGCTCATTCGCACTCTCAAGCGGCTCGGCTACCAGGTGGGCGTGGTCTCCGGGGGATTCACGCAGGTCACCGACGACCTCAAGGAGCGTCTGGGGCTGGACTTCGCGTCCGCCAACACCCTGGAGGTGGTGGACGGGAAGCTGACCGGGCGGGTGGTCGGCGACGTCGTGGACCGTGCGGGCAAGGCCCGGCTGCTGCGCCGGTTCGCCGCCGAGGCCGGGGTGCCGCTGGCGCAGACCGTGGCGATCGGCGACGGTGCGAACGACCTGGACATGCTGAACGCGGCCGGGCTCGGTGTGGCGTTCAACGCCAAGCCGGTGGTGCGGGAGGCCGCCCACACCGCGGTGAACGTGCCGTTCCTGGACACCGTGCTGTACCTGCTCGGAGTCACCCGCGAAGAGGTCGAGGCGGCGGAGACCCACAGCGACTGAGCGGCGGCACCGCGGCCGAGCCGCCCGCCCGCGCGGTGCGCGGCACACGGCCCCCGCCTGGTGCGCTTCAGCGGGGGCCGATCACCTGCGGCTCCGGGGCCGGTCCCTCAGGCGTGCGGCGTCCAGTACTGGATGAGACGCCCGACGCCGTGCTCGACCGACTTCCAGGAGCCGCTGAAGGTCAGCACCGCGATGGCGGCGGTGGGGAAACCACTGCGGTTCATGCGGGGCAGCACATCGCCCTCCGCCTCGCCCGCGAGCGCGTCGGCCAGTGCGTGGACTCCGGGGTTGTGGCCGACGAGCATGAGGTCGTTGACATCCTCGGAGACCTCGTTGAGCAAGGCGATCAGCTCGCCGAGCGATGCCTCGTAGATCCGCTCGTCGTAGACGGTTCTCGGCCGCTGAGGCAGTTCTGGGACGGCGAGCTTCCACGTCTCGCGCGTACGGGCCGAGGTGGAGCACAGGGTGAGGTCCGGGACGATCCCTGAACTGGCGAGCCAGCGTCCGGCCGCCGGGGCGTCCTTGCGGCCACGCTCGGCGAGCGGTCGTTCGTGATCGGATTCCTCGGACCAGTCGGCCTTGGCGTGTCGGAGTAGCACGATCCTGCGGGGCGTATCGGTGCTCATGCGACCAGCTTCGCATGAAAAACGGGGCGCAGCGCGGGGTGTTGGAACGGTCCCACCGTGAGTGGCACGGCCTCGAGCGGCGGTTTACCGCGACCGCCGGGAAGGCTGCCGCACCGAGCGGCAGGGCCGGTCCCAGGGCCGGCGCCCGGAGCCGTTGCCCAGGGCCGGCGGCTGCTACAACACCGCCTGCCGGATCACCGTGACGACCTGGGAGAGGGTCCCGCTGCCCTGGCCGCCCTCGCGGGCACCGGCGTCGGCCGGGCCGACTATCAGCAGCAGCAGCGCGGCGAAGGCGAGGGCCGGGAGGGCGATGGCCCACCACGGCAGCTGGACCTCCACCCCGCCGGCCGCCGAGGGAACGCGCCGGGAGTGGGTGACGTGCCGGGGGTGGGTAGGGGGAAACATCGGATCGCCTCCGGGCGGTCAGCCGCTGTGACCCTTCGAATCTAGGGACTCAGCGCCGCCGTTCCCATCAGGTGACCCACCCACTTCCCCCTGAGCCTGGCCCCCTAGGGGATGGTGGGGCCAGCCCCACCATGGGCCCATGAGCGGGCGTCAGGGCGAGGCGATGGTGGCGATCACGCCGATGACGACGGTGATCCCCAGCATCACGCCGAGGATGGTGAGCAGCTTCTTCTGGCCGCCCTGGGGGTTGGGATCGAGCACGGGAGACGACATGGCTCCAGTGTCGCATCCGGCCCTCGCCGGGCTCCGGCGGGTCGCCGCCCCGGCCCCGGGCCAGGACGGGCCGAGGCGGGACGGGGCGGCAGGTCAGAGCAGGGTCAGAGCTCGTCTTCCAGGGTCCGGTTGCGTCCGGCGAGGACGCCCGCGACGATCTGCGGCACCATCAGCGCCGCCATCAGCGCGATCGGCAGGTCCCAGCCGCCGGTGTGCTGGTAGAGCGCGCCCACCAGGAGCGGTCCGGGGATGGACAGCAGATAGCCGGTGCTCTGCGCGAAGGCGGACAGCTTCACCACCCCGGCGCTGGTCTTGGCGCGCATCCCGATCATGGTGAGGGCGAGCGGGAAGGCGCAGTTGGAGATGCCGAGCAGCACCGCCCAGACCCAGGCGCCGCCGGCCGGCTCCAGCCACAGCCCGGTGTAGCCGGTGAGTCCGAAGAGGCCGAGGACGACGGCGAGCACGCCCTGGTGGCGCAGGCGCGCCGCGACCCTGGGCAGCACGAAGGAGAGCGGCACGCCCATCACCATGGTCACCGCCAGCAGCACACCGGCCGTAGAGGCGGACACCCCGGCGTCGCGGAAGATCTGCGGCATCCAGCCCATGGTGATGTACGCGGCGGTGGCCTGGAGGCCGAAGAAGACGGCCATCGCCCAGGCCGTGGGAGAGCGGGTGATCCGGGCGGCGGGGGCCTGCTGGGGAGTCGCGGCGGCGGCCTCTTCACGCGCCTGACGGTTGGTGCGGCTGCGGGCGACGGAGAGCCAGGGCAGCACGGCGACGGCGGCGAGCACCGCCCAGACACCGAGCCCGAGGCGCCAACTGCCGCCCATCGCGTCGGTCATCGGAACGGTGACGGCGGCCGCGGCGGAGGTACCGAGCGCCAGGGCCATCGAGTACAGACCCGTCATCGCGCCGACCCGGTCCGGGAACCAGCGCTTGATGATCACGGGGATCAGCACGTTGCTCACCGCGATACCGGCCAGCGCCAGCGCGCTGGCCGCCAGGAAGCCCACGGTGCCACCGGCGAACGGCCGTATCGCCAGACCCGCGGTGATGGCCGTCAACCCGGCGAAGACGACCGTCGCGGGGCCCCAGCGGCGGGCCAGCGCGGGCGCGGTCATCCCGAAGAGGGCGAAGCACAGGGCGGGGACGGAGGTGAGCAGTCCGGCGACGGTGCCGCTCATGCCCAGCCCGTCGCGCACTTCCTCGAGGAGGGAGCCCAGGCTGGTGATGGCGGGCCGGAGGTTGAGGGCGGCGAGGACGAGTCCGGCCATGACCAGGCGCTGGGCCCAGGGCGAGACGGATCCCGACGTCGGTCCCGGCATGGAACCCGAAGTGGGGCCTGGTGCCAGGGGCGCCGCCGTGGGGCGCCCGCTGCCCGCCGCCGGCCCGGACCGGAGCTCCGGTGCGGTGGCGGGGTCGATGGTCGCTGTCTCGTCGTCTGCCATGAGGCCATCATAGAATCATGGGATGAATCCTTGTCCAATGCGTTTGCCGCAGCCCGCAGGACCACCGGGGGCACGCGGAAGCGCCGCGTTCCGCCCGGATAGCCGCTCGGCGAAGCGCGGACGGCATCATGGGAGGGTTCAGACGCCCTTCAGGACCCTTGCGGGACCTGAGATCCGTGACGGCTCAAGGCCAGGAGAGTCATGCCGCTGACCTCGCCCCGGCGCTCCGCGCTCGCCGACCAGGTGATCGCCCAGCTGCGCGCCCAGATCACCTCCGGTGAGTGGCCGGTCGGCGCTCGCATTCCGACCGAGCCCGAGCTGGTCGAGCAGCTCGGGGTGGCCCGCAACACCGTGCGGGAGGCGGTGCGCGCGCTCGCTCACAACGGCCTGCTGGACATCCGGCAGGGCTCGGGCACCTACGTGGTGGCGACCAGCGAGCTGGCCGGGGTGATGAACCGGCGCTTCGCGGACTCCGAGCCGCTGCACATCGCCGAGCTGCGCAGCGCGCTGGAGACGAAGGCGGCGCGGCTGGCGGCGGAGCGGCGCACCGCGCAGGACCTCAGGCAGCTGGACACCCTGCTCGACCGGCGGGAGCGTGCCTGGCGGTCGGGGAACACCGAGGCGTTCGTGGAGGCGGACGCCACCTTCCACATGGCGGTCGTCGCCGCCTCGCACAACGAGGTGCTGGCGGAGCTGTACGCCGACCTCGCCGGGGTGCTGCGGGAGTTCCTGCGCGCGGACGTCGGCGCCGAGCTGCGGCCGGAGGCCCATGTGGACCACGCCCGGCTGGTGGAGGCGATCCGGGCCGGGGACGGCGAGCGGGCCGCGGCCGAGGCGAGCGCGCACCCCTTCTCCTGCCGCTTCGCGCCGAACCGCTGAGCACCGGCCGCCTCACCATCGGCTGACGACGCGCCGCCCGCGAGCCACCACGGAGCACCGCCCGCGAGCCACCGCCCGCCGGGCGGCCGCCTCACCGCCGGGAGCTCAGCGGGCGGTGGCTCACCCACGCCTCGCGGATCTCCTTCCAGCAGCGCTGGGTGAGCCGTACGTGCTGGGCGGGGCCGAGGTCGAACGCGGCGCCGTCCATGTCCGGGTCCCACCAGCGGTCGCACTCCACATGCAACTGGACCCGGTCGGCCTCGGGGTTGGGGTTGAAACAGCTGGCGATCGCCCGCGAGCCCTCCGTCCAGGCGTTGCAGGCGGCCGGCTCGGGCCGCTTCCGGCCGGACTCCGCTCGGGGCCGCTGCTCCGCGACCCGGTCCCCGGGCCGCTCCGGGGCGGCCTGGTGCCGAGCCGAGCCCGGGACGGCCTGCGGCTGGGCCGCGCCCACCGCGAACGCGGCCGCCGTCAGGGCCACGGCCGCCGCGGGGCGGGAGATGCGCATGACGGGACCTCCTCGGCCGTACTGCGGCGCGTGGCCACTGCGGCGCCTGGCCCGGCCGCATGGCCCGGCCGCACCCACCGGGTGCCTCCGGTGCTCCGCTACGCGGTGCGCAGTGCGTACACCACGGTGCGCGCCCCCGGCCCCGGCCGCCCGCCGGACTGGCCCGAACGGGTGATTGTCCGCGCCCCGGCGCGGGCCCGGTAGAGGTCCCGCCGAAGGGCGATGCCCCGGCCCCCGCACTGTGCGGGGACCGGGGCATCACGCCGGGCAGGGCCCGGCACCACGTGCTACGGCCGGTGGTACGGCCGGGAGGGGGTCAGACGGGCTCAGACGCCCATCATGTGCACGCCGCCGTCGACGTGCACGACCTCACCGGTGGTCTTGGGGAACCAGTCCGACAGCAGCGCGACGACACCGCGGGCCGCCGGCTCCGGGTCGGCGATCTCCCAGCCGATCGGGGCGCGGTCGCCCCACTGGTCGGCCAGCACCTCGAAGCCGGGGATGGACTTGGCGGCCATCGACTTGATCGGGCCGGCCGAGACCAGGTTGGAGCGCACGTTCTTCGGGCCCAGGTCGCGGGCGAGGTAGCGGGAGGTGGACTCCAGGGCCGCCTTGGCGACGCCCATCCAGTCGTACACCGGCCACGCGAACTGCGCGTCGAAGGTGAGACCGACGACCGAGCCGCCGCGCGGCATCAGCGGCAGCAGCGCCGTGGTCAGCGACTTGAGGGAGTACGCGGAGACGTGCACCGCGGTGGACACGTCCTCCCAGGACGCCTCCAGGAAGTTGAACGCACCCTGCGGGCCGAAGGCGATCGAGTGGACGATGCCGTCCAGGTCGACACCCTCACCGAGGTGCTCGCGCACCTTGTCGGCGAGGGAGTCCAGGTGCTCGGTGTTGGTGACGTCCAGCTCGATGACCGGGGCGGGCTTGGGCAGCCGCTTGGCGATCCGCTCGACCAGCGAAAGCCGCCCGAAGCCGGTGAGGATGACCTCGGCGCCCTCCTCCTGGGCCAGCTTGGCGGCGTGGAAGCCGATGGAGGCGTCGGTGATGACGCCCGTGATCAGGATGCGCTTGCCGGCGAGAATTCCACTCATGACGTTCAGTGACCCATGCCCATTCCGCCGTCGACGGGGATGACGGCTCCAGTGATGTACGCGGCCTCGTCGGAGGCCAGGAAGCGGACCGCGGAGGCGATCTCCTCGGGCTGCGCGTAGCGCGCCAAGGGCACCTGCTTCACGATGCTCTCCCGCTGCTCGTCGCTGAGCGCGCGGGTCATGTCGGTGTCGACGAAGCCGGGCGCGACCACGTTGACGGTGATGTTGCGCGAGCCCAGCTCGCGGGCGAGGGAGCGGGCGAAGCCCACCATGCCGGCCTTGGAGGCGGCGTAGTTCGCCTGTCCCGCGGATCCGAGCAGGCCCACGACCGAGGAGATCAGGACGATGCGTCCCTTGCGGGCGCGCAGCATGGCGCGGTTGGCCCGCTTGACCACCCGGAAGGTGCCGGTCAGGTTGGTCTCCAGGACCGAGGTGAAGTCCTCTTCGGACATCCGCATCAGCAGCTGGTCGCGGGTGACGCCGGCGTTCGCCACCAGCACCTCGACCGCGCCCTGCTTCTCCTCGATCTCCTTGTACGCCTGCTCGACCTGCTCCGGGTCCGTGATGTCGCACTTGACGGCGAGGAAGCCCGCGGGCGGCTCGCCGGACCGGTAGGTGATGGCGACCTTGTCGCCCGCGTCGGCGAACGCGCGGGCGATGGCGAGGCCGATACCGCGGTTGCCTCCGGTGACGAGAACCGAGCGGCTCAAGGGACCACCCTCTCTGTTCGATGTCGCAGCGTGCGTCTGTGTCCGTTGTCTGCACGAAACTATCGGTCCATGGCCGGTTACGGGGAATCCGGGCCGCACAGGGGCGCGCTGCGGTCGCTGTGGGGTCCCTACAGAAATCCACCTGTCCCCGGCGCCTGATTCTCTGTACGGTCTGCGAGCCGTGATTCACTGCGGGTGAACGCCGTGGTGAACGACAACAGCTGTGGAGAACGACAAGAAGGGGAGGCCGTCGTGCCCCATGAGGTCGATCCGTCATTTCTGGCGTTGCCGCTGCGCGCGCTCGCCGACGCGGCTCTGGCGCGCGCCCGCGCGCTGGGCGCCGAGCACGCCGACTTCCGCCTGGAGCGGGTGCGCAGCGCGTCCTGGCGGCTTCGGGACGCCAGGCCCGCGGGCTCGTCGGACACCACCGACCTGGGCTATGCGGTGCGGGTGGTGCACGGCGGCAGCTGGGGTTTCGCCTCGGGGGTCGATCTGACCATGGACGCGGCGGCCCGGGTGGCCTCGCAGGCGGTGGCGATGGCGAAGCTGTCCGCCAAGGTGATCGAGGCCGCGAACAGAGAGCGCGAAGCGCTTCCGCCGAAGGGTGGTGGTGGGCGACGGGCGGGCGAGAGGGTGGAGCTGGCGGCGGAGCCGGTGCACGCGGACCGGACCTGGGTCTCGTCCTATGAGATCAACCCGTTCGATGTGCCGGACGCGGACAAGACGGCGCTGCTGACCGACTTCAGCGAGCGTCTGCTGCGGGCGGACGGGGTCGCCCACACCGACGCCCAGCTGATGACCGTCCAGGAGAACAAGTTCTACGCCGACACCGCGGGCACCACGACCACCCAGCAGCGGGTGCGGCTGCACCCGGCGCTGACGGCCGTGGCGGTGGACCCGGACAGCGGCGAGTTCGACTCGATGCGCACCCTCGCCCCGCCGGCCGGCCGGGGCTGGGAGTACCTGCGGGGCACCGGCTGGGACTGGGACGCGGAGCTGGCCGAGATCCCGGTACTGCTCGCCGAGAAGATGCGGGCGCCGTCGGTCGAGGCGGGGACGTACGACCTGGTGGTGGACCCGTCGAATCTGTGGCTCACCATCCATGAGTCGATCGGGCACGCCACCGAGCTGGACCGGGCGCTGGGCTACGAGGCGGCGTATGCGGGCACCTCGTTCGCCACCTTCGACCAGCTCGGGAAGCTCACCTACGGTTCGCCGATCATGAACGTCACCGGCGACCGGACCGCCGAGCACGGGCTGGCGACCATCGGGTACGACGACGAGGGCGTGGCCGGCCAGTCCTGGGACCTGGTCAAGGACGGCGTGCTGGTGGGCTACCAGCTCGACCGGCGGATCGCCAAGCTCACCGGCTTCGACCGGTCCAACGGCTGCGCCTTCGCCGACTCCCCCGAGCACGTCCCGGTGCAGCGGATGGCGAACGTCTCGCTCCAGCCGGCGCCGGACGGGCCGGACACCGAGGAGCTGATCTCGGGCGTGGAGCGCGGCATCTATGTCGTCGGCGACCGGTCGTGGTCGATCGACATGCAGCGCTACAACTTCCAGTTCACCGGCCAGCGCTTCTTCAAGATCGAGAACGGCCGGCTGGCGGGTCAGCTGAAGAACGTCGCCTACCAGGCGACCACCACCGACTTCTGGGGCTCGATGGAGGCCGTCGGGGGCCCGCAGACCTACGTCCTGGGCGGCGCGTTCAACTGCGGCAAGGCCCAGCCGGGCCAGATCGCCGCGGTCTCGCACGGCTGCCCCTCCGCGCTCTTCCGCGGCGTCAACATCCTCAACACCACGCAGGAGGCCGGTCGATGAGCCGCAGCCACAAGCCGCACGAGATCGTGGAGCGGGCGCTGGAACTCTCCCGCGCCGACCACTGCGCGGTCGTCGCCGACGAGCGGTCCACGGCGAACCTGCGCTGGGCGGGCAACGCCCTGACGACGAACGGCGTCACCCGCGGCCGCACGCTCACCGTGATCGCGACGGTGGACGGCAAGGAGGGCACCGCCGCCGGTGTGGTGTCACGTTCCGCGGTCACGGCGGACGAGCTGGAGTCGCTGGTGCGGGCCGCCGAGGCGGCCGCGCGGGACGCGGGCCCGGCCGAGGACGCCCAGCCGCTGGTGACCGGCGTGCCCGCCTCGGTCGACTTCGCCGACGCCCCCGCCGAGACCTCCTCCGAGGTGTTCGCCGCCTTCGCCCCGGCGCTCGGGGAGTCCTTCGCGCGGGCCCGCGCGGGCGGCCGGGAGCTGTACGGCTTCGCCAACCACGAGGTGGTCTCCAGCTATCTGGGCACCTCGGCGGGGCTGCGGCTGCGCCACGACCAGCCGACCGGGACGCTGGAGCTGAACGCCAAGTCGCCGGACCGGACGCGCTCGGCCTGGGCGGGCCGTGCCACCCGGGACTTCAAGGACGTGGATCCGGCGGAGCTGGACGCCGAGCTGGCACGGCGGCTGGAGTGGGCGAAGCGGCGGACCGAGCTGCCGGCCGGTCGGTACGAGACGCTGCTGCCGCCGACCGCCGTGGCCGACCTGCTGGTCTGCCAGATGTGGGCGGCGTCGGCGCGGGACGCGGTCGAGGGACGTACGGTCTTCAGCAAGCCCGGCGGCGGCACCCGGCTGGGCGAGAAGCTGTCCGAGCTGCCGCTGACGCTGCGCAGCGATCCGCATGAGCCGGGACTGGAGGCGGCGCCGTTCGTCCTGGCGCACTCCTCGGACGACGACACGTCCGTCTTCGACAACGGTCTGCCGCTGCCGGCCACCGACTGGGTACGTGACGGGCGGCTGAACCGGCTGATCACCTCCCGGCACACCGCGGAGCTCACCGGTCAGCCGGTGGCACCGGTCATCGACAACCTGATCCTGGACGCGGGCGGCAGCCGTTCGCTGGACGAGATGGTCGCGGGCACCGAGCGGGGTCTGCTGCTGACCTGCCTGTGGTACATCCGCGAGGTCGATCCGGCCACCCTGCTGCTGACCGGGCTGACCCGGGACGGGGTCTATCTCGTCGAGGGCGGCGAGGTCGTCGGCGAGGTGAACAACTTCCGCTTCAACGAGTCGCCGGTGGATCTGCTCTCCCGGGCCACCGAGGCGGGCCGTACCGAGCGGACCCTGCCGCGGGAGTGGAGCGACTGGTTCACCCGGGCGGCGATGCCTGCGCTGCGGGTGCCCGACTTCAACATGAGCTCGGTCAGCCAGGGCGTCTAGCCCCCCGGAGAAGCCGATGGCCGCCGGCGGAGCCAAAAACCGCCGGCACGACCAAATAGACTCGACCTGTCCTTCGTCCGACCACACCTCAGGAACGCCACGATGACACGCCTCGGCGACTCCGTCGCGCGCGCCAGCGCTCTGCTGGCGCAGGACCTTTCCTCCGACTCCACCGTGGAGCAGCTGCTCACGGAGACGAAGTCGAGGCGCTATCTGGACCTGTCGGACCTGTCGGCGAAGGAGCAGGCCGAGCTGATCGCCTCCCGGACGGTGGAGGTGCTGCCCGGTGTGGAGAAGCTGGCCGAGCGCATCGAGCAGCGCCAGGCGGCCGGCAAGGGTCTGCACGTCAAGCTGGGCATCGACCCGACGGCCACCGATGTGCACCTCGGGCACGCCGTGCCGCTGATCATCCTCAGCCGTTTCCAGCGGCTGGGTCATGACGTCACGCTGATCATCGGTGACTTCACGGCCAAGATCGGCGACCCGTCGGGGCGTACCGCCGAGCGGCCGCCGCTGACCGATCAGGACATCGAGCGGAACCTGGCGACCTACCGTGAGCAGGTCCGGCCGTTCTTCGACTTCGAGCAGGTCAGTTTCCGGCAGAACAGCGAGTGGCTGGCTCCGTACACCTTCCCCGAGCTGCTCGGTCTGCTCTCGCAGGTGCCGGTCTCGCAGCTGCTCCAGCGCGAGGACTTCCGCAACCGGCTCGCCGCCGGCTCCGGCCTGACCATGACCGAGCTGCTCTACCCGATCGCGCAGGGCCTGGACTCGGTGGCGCTGGAGTGCGACGTGGAGCTGGGCGGCGCCGACCAGCTGCTCAACCTGCAGATGGGCCGCAAGCTGATGGAGCTGCGCGGGCAGCGGCCGCAGCTGGTGGTGACCATGCCGCTGATCGAGGGCACGGACGGCACCGGCGCCAAGATGTCCAAGTCCAAGGGGAACTACGTCGGGCTGAGCGCCCCCGCCGACGACGTGTTCGGCAAGATCATGTCGGTTCCCGACCGGCTGATGGAGCCGTACCTCAAGGCGTGGACGGAGTGGACGGACGAGGAGATCGCGTTCGTCCTGGCCCGGGTCGCTTCCAAGCGGCTGCACCCGATGGACCTCAAGAAGGTCCTGGCGGGTGAGGTGGTCGCGGCGCTGTACGGCGTGGAGGCCGCGATGTCCGCCCGGGCCGGCTTCGTCGCGCAGTTCTCCAAGAAGAGCTTCACCGAGGTCGAGTCGCTGCCGGTGGTGGAGCTGGCCGAGCACGGCGCGGAGGCGGTCACCGCGGTGCTCTCCAAGGTGCTGGAGTTCCAGCCCAGCGCGTCGGCCGCCCGCCGGGTCGCGAAGCAGAACGGGCTGCGGCTGGTCGGTCAGGGCGACGGCGGCCAGCAGAGCGTCGTGCTGACCGAGGCCCAGGCCATCCGGCCGCTCGGCGAGGTGGTCCGGGAGGCCGTCGAGGGCGGCCAGCTGGAGGCGTCCGGCGGGGTGTTCCTGAAGGCGGGCCGGAAGATCGCCGAGCTGCGCGGAGTGTGACCGCGGTGGTGGCCGCCGCGCCGGGTGCGCGGCGGCCACCACCCGTACGGCACATGCCGCGGGCACGGTTGGACGCATGACGCAGGTGCCCTACGCCGCTTGACCGACAGCCGGGCCGTCCATCGGTGTGCCCCGGCCTCCGTGCCGCCGGTGGCGAGGCGTACCGTGGACGGTGTCCGGTGCCGGGGTGGGACCGGCGCGGCAGTCAGGTGGTGGAACGTGATGCGGAAGCGCGGCGATGCGGAGGTTTTCCGGATCACCGGCGCCCGGCAGAGCCTGGCCGACGATGTGCGCGGCAGGCAGCGGCGCTATGTCATCTCGATGTCCGTGCGCACGGTGGCGGTGGTGCTGGCGGCGGTGCTGTGGGGCGTGGAGCGGCATGTCGCGATCGTGGCGCTGGTGGTGGGCATGCTGCTGCCGTACATCGCCGTGGTGATCGCCAACGCGGGCCGGGAGAACGCCCCGTCGCTGCCGTCGAGCTTCTTCCCCTCCCCCACTCCTCCGATGCTGACGCCGGGCGAGGAGAACCCGCGGACGGAATCCGTACCGGAAGACGCCGCGGGCGCGTCCGAGGACGGTCGGCAGGGGCGCGACTGAGCTGTCGCGCGCCCGGGGCCGGCGGAAAAGCTTCAGATCAATCATGTGGTTACGGTGCACCGCGCCCCATGTCCCATGACATACTGCGTACGCGCTCCGCATCCCCCGTCGGAGCGACGGACCGACGCCGGGCGGCTCCCCCCGTGGCTGCCCGGCGTCGTCATGTCCGGGTGGCATACCCTCGGGTTGTGAACTCCGCAGAGGCTTCCCCCGATTCGACCGCCGACGTGATCTGTTCGGCCAAGGGCTGCAAGGCGCCGGCCGTGTGGGTGCTGGCCTGGAACAACCCGAAGATCCACACGCCGGAGCGGCGCAAGACGTGGCTCGCCTGCGAGGAGCACCGGGAGCATCTGTCGCAGTTCCTCGGGGTGCGCGGCTTCCTCAAGGACGTGGTGAAGCTGGCCGATTGGCAGGACCCAGAGGCCGGCCCCGAGAGCTGACCGCGCCGGTCAGCCGCCGATCGCGGACATGGGCCGGTCGGGCTGGAGGAACGACGGGTCGTCCAGGCCGGAGCCGGCCTTCTTGCCCCACATCGCCTGCCGCCACAGCCGGGCGACCTCCTCGTCCGGGGCGCCGGAGCGCAAGGGCCCGCGCAGGTCGGACTCCTCCCGGGCGAACAGACAGGTGCGCACCTGCCCGTCGGCGGTGAGCCGGGTGCGGTCGCAGGTCCGGCAGAACGGGCGGGTCACCGAGGCGATGACGCCGACCCGGGCCGGGCCGCCGTCCACCAGCCAGCGCTCCGCGGGGGCCGAGCCGCGCTCGTCCTCGCCTTCGGCGGTGAGCTCGAAGCGGGTGCGCAGCGAGGTCAGGATGTCCCCGGCGGTGATCATGCCCTCGCGCTTCCAGCCGTGCTGGGCGTCGAGCGGCATCTGCTCGATGAAGCGGAGCTCGTAGCCGCCGGCCACCGCCCAGGCGAGCAGGTCGGGCGCCTCGTCGTCGTTGAGGCCGGGCATCAGCACGGCGTTGACCTTGACCGGGGTGAGTCCGGCCGCGCGGGCCGCCTCCAGTCCGGCGAGCACGTCGTGGTGGCGCTTGCGGCGGGTGAGGGTCTGGAAGACCTCGGGGCGCAGGGTGTCCAGGGAGACGTTGACCCGGTCCAGGCCGGCGTCGCGCAGTGCCTCGGCGGTGCGGGCCAGGCCGATGCCGTTGGTGGTCAGCGACATCCGGGGCCGGGGCTCCAGGGCGGCGCAGCGCTCGACGATGGAGACGAGGCCGGGGCGCAGCAGCGGCTCGCCGCCGGTGAAGCGCACCTCGGTGACGCCGAGCTGGGTCACGGCTATGCCGATGAGGCGGACGATCTCGTCGTCGGTGAGGAGGTCGGGCTTGGCCAGCCACTGCAGCCCCTCCTCGGGCATGCAGTAGGTGCAGCGCAGATTGCACCGATCGGTCAGCGAGACGCGCAGATCGGTGGCGACGCGACCATAGGTGTCGATCAGCATGGCGGCGACCCCTCCCACGGATGTCGGGTGCATGCGCTGGTGTCAATGGTGCAGCAGCGTACGCGACAAGCACGATCTTCAACAGTTCGTTGAAGTAACGACCCGGTGGCCGTCCGTGGGCGGGGCCGCCCGGAGCCCTGGTCCGGGCGGCCCCGGCGCCGTCAGTGGGCGCCGTATCCGGTGAGCGAGCGCACCTCCAGCTCGGCGTACTTCTCCCGGTCGGGCTCCTCCTTGGAGAGCAGCGAGCCCAGCCAGCCGAGCAGGAAGCCCAGCGGGATGGAGATCAGCCCGGGGTTCTCCAGCGGGAACCAGTAGAAGTCGGCGTTCTTGAACATCGAGGTCTCCTTGCCCGAGACCACCGGCGAGAAGAGCACCAGCACCACGGAGGAGACCAGGCCGCCGTAGATGGACCAGAGCGCACCCTGCGTGGTGAACCGCTTCCAGAAGAGGCTGTAGAGGATGGTGGGCAGGTTGGCCGAGGCGGCGACCGCGAAGGCGAGCGCGACCAGGCCGGCGACGTTGAGGTCCCGGGCGAAGGCGCCGAGCACGATGGCCACCGCGCCGATCAGCACGGTCGCCCAGCGGGCCGCGCGGACCTCCTCCCGCTCACTGGCCTTCCCCTTGCGGATGACGTTGGCGTAGATGTCGTGGGCGAAGGAGGACGAGGAGGCGAGGGTCAGGCCGGCGACCACCGCGAGGATGGTGGCGAAGGCGACCGCGGAGATGATCGCGAGCAGGATCGCGCCGCCGGTGGAGTCCCCGCCGCCGCCGATCTCCATGGCCGCCAGCGGGGCCGCGGTGTTGCCCGCCTTGTTGGAGGCCTTGATGTCGCTCTGCTCCAGCAGCGCGGCCGCGCCGAAGCCGAGCACGATCGTCATCAGGTAGAAGGCGCCGATGATGCCGATCGCCCAGTTCACCGACTTACGGGCGGCCTTGGCGGTGGGCACGGTGTAGAAGCGGATGAGGATGTGCGGCAGTCCGGCGGTGCCGAGGACCAGCGCGATGCCCAGCGAGATGAAGTCCAGCTTCGAGGTGCCGCTGGCGCCGTATTTCAGGCCCGGTTCCAGGAAGGACGATCCCTGGCCGCTGTTGGAGGCCGCGCTGCCGAGCAGGTCCGAGAGGTTGAAGTGGAACTTCCACAGGATCAGGAAGGTGATGAGCAGGGTGCCCGCGATCAGCAGGACCGCCTTGACCATCTGCACCCAGGTGGTGCCCTTCATGCCGCCGATGGTGACGTAGACGATCATCAGGACGCCGACCAGCCCGACGATCGCGACCTTGCCGGCGTCGCTCTTGATGCCCAGGAGCAGCGACACCAGCACACCGGCGCCCGCCATCTGGGCCAGCAGGTAGAAGATCGACACGACGATGGTGGAGGTGCCCGCGGCGGTGCGCACCGGGCGCTGCCGCATGCGGTAGGCGAGGACGTCGCCCATGGTGTAGCGGCCGGAGTTGCGCAGCGGTTCGGCGACCAGCAGCAGCGCGACCAGCCAGGCGACCAGGAAGCCGATGGAGTAGAGGAATCCGTCGTAGCCGTAGAGCGCGATGGCGCCCGCGATGCCGAGGAAGGACGCCGCGGACATGTAGTCGCCGGAGACGGCCAGTCCGTTCTGGAAGCCGGAGAACTGGCGTCCGCCGGCGTAGAAGTCGGCGGCGTCCCGGGTCTGGCGCCCGGCCCAGACGGTGATGCCCAGGGTCGCCACGACGAAGACCGCGAAGAGGGTGATGATCAGCGGGCGGTGCTCACTGGCATCGGTGGCGGCGGCGAGGAGGGTGGTGTGGTGCCTCATGCGCCGCCCTCCAGCCGGGCCTTGATGACCTCGGCGCGCGGGTCGAGCTTGCGCGCCGCGTGCCGCGCGTACCACCAGGCGATCAGGAAGGTGGTCAGGAACTGCGCCAGGCCGAAGATCAGGGCGATGTTGACATGGCCGACGACCTTGGTGGCCATGAAACCGTCGGCGTAGTTCGACAGCAGGACATAGAGCAGGTACCAGCTGACGAAGGCGACCGTGAGCGGAAAGGCGAACGAGCGGTGCGCGCGGCGCAGTTCACCGAATTCGGGACTCGATTGCACCTGTTCGTACGGTGGCCGGGGATGCTGCCGCTGCTGATCGGGGGGTGCGGTGTCCACGATCTCTCCTGGTGAGTGAGGGGGGACGGGGTGCGAGTGATCCAGGTCACGCATCGTAGGACCGTCCGGAAGTCCTCCGACAGAGCGCGTCAACAGAATGCCGCCCAAATCTGTTAAAAAAAGGGGCACTTCGTATGCGAACCGTGATCGGATTTCTTCCGGAATGTATTGATGGCTGAGCTTGATCGGCGCTAGCTTCACTCGTCATGTACACCGCCCGGGCGCAGATGGCGCGCGGGCGGTCTCACGGATGATGTGGAGACCCCATGGCTCATCTGAGATCCACCCGTCGGCGCGCCATGTTGGCCGTGCCGGTCGGGCTGGCCCTCACCGCGTCCCTCGGCTTCCTCCCCCACGGAGCCATAGCCAGCCCCCAGGACTCGGTCACCCGTACCGCCCAGGCCGACGGACCGCAGCTGTCGTACGTCGTGAACACCACCGCCGACAAGGCCACCGTCGACAAGGTCAAGCAGGCCATCACGGCAGCCGGCGGCAAGATCGTCACCGCCCACCCGAAGATCGGTGTGATCGTCGCGCACTCCGGCAACCCGGACTTCGCCGCCACGATCCGCGCCGTGCAGGGCGTGCAGTCCGCCGGTGCCACGCGCACCGCGCCGCTGAAGGCGCAGACCACCACCGAGGTCGGCAAGCCGGAGAAGATCAAGGTCCCGCGCACCACCGCCACCAGCAAGGCCAGGTCCCTGGCCGCCGGCAAGGAGCCGCTGGAGCCGCTGCAGTGGGACCTGCCCGCCATCAAGGCCGACAAGGCCGCGAAGGTGAACCCCGGCAGCAACAAGGTGACGGTCGCGGTCATCGACACCGGTGTGGACGACACCCACCCCGACCTCGCCCCGAACTTCTCGGCGAAGCAGTCGGCCAACTGCGTGGGCGGCGTCGCGGACACCACCCCCGGTGCCTGGCGTCCGTACAACCCGGACGAGGACTACCACGGCACGCATGTGGCGGGCTCGATCGCCGCCGCGCGCAACGGTGTCGGCGTGGCCGGCGTCGCGCCGGGTGTGAAGATCGCCGGCATCAAGGTGAGCGACCCGAACGACGGTCTGTTCTACGCGGAGAACGTGGTCTGCGCCTTCGTCTTCGCCGCCGACCACGGCGTCGAGGTGACGAACAACAGCTACTACGTCGACCCGTGGATGTTCAACTGCAAGGATGACCTCGACCAGAAGGCCATCCTTGACGCGGTCAGCCGCGCGGCGAAGTACGCGCAGCGCAAGGGCGCCATCAACGTCGCCTCCGCGGGCAACTCCAACTTCGACCTCGCCGGCAAGTCCATCAAGGACGCCTCGAGCCCGAACGACTCGACTCCGGTGGAGCGCGAGATCGACCCGTCGAAGTGCCTCGACGTGCCCACCCAGATCCCGGGTGTGGTCACCGTCTCCGCGACCGGCGTGAAGTCCGCGAAGTCGTACTACTCGAACTACGGCCTGAACCAGATCGACGTGGCCGCCCCGGGTGGTGACAAGTACCAGGTGCCCGAGCTGCCCGCGAAGGACGGCCGCATCCTGTCCACCATGCCCGACGGCGACTACGCCTACCTCCAGGGCACCTCGATGGCCGGCCCGCACGTCGCCGGTGTCGCCGCGCTGGTCAAGAGCGCGCACCCGACGTCCACCCCGCAGGAGATCCAGTGGCTCCTGAAGGAGTACGCGGACAACCCGGGCTGCCCCACCGCGCCGTACGACGGGAACGGTGACGGCACGGTGGACGCCACCTGCACCGGCACCGCGCATGTCAACGGCTTCTACGGCTACGGCATCGTCGACGCGCTGGACGCGGTCACCAAGTGACCCGCTGAGCAGCTGCTCCAACCGGGGCCGGGTCGCCGTCCGCGGCCCGGCCCCGGCTTCGTCCTCCCCCAGCCACCACTGGGGATGCCCCCACCCGGTACACCCGGCAACCATCGACGAACTGGAGTCCCCCATGGCTTCCCGCTCCGCCCGCGTGCTGCGCACCGCCGCGATACCCGCGGCCGTGGCACTGACCGCCACGCTCGCCCTGATCCCGAGCGGCGCCACGGCCGCCGACACCGACACCACCGAGGGCTCCGCCGTGGCCGCCACGGCCGAGGGCACCTCGCTGAGCTATGTGGTCAACGTCCGCCCCGGGCTGACCGACTCGCCGCGGATCAAGAAGGCCATCACCGCCGCCGGCGGCACCGTGGTCATCGCGTACGAGAAGATCGGCGTGATCGTCGTCCACTCCGCCGCCGCGGACTTCGCCAAGAAGATCCGCACCGTCCGCGGCGTCGACTCGGCCGGTGCCACCCGCACCAAGCCGCTGCCCGCCCAGTCCACCACCGACACCGGCTCCCCGAAGCTGCTCTCCGAGAAGGAGCAGCGGGCCGTCGCCGCCCGCGCCACCGCGGGCCAGGACCCGCTGGAGCCGCTGCAGTGGGACCTGCCCGCCATGAAGGCGGACAAGGCGCACGCCAAGACCCTGGGCAGCCGCGACGTCACCGTGGCGGTCATCGACACCGGTGTGGACGACACCCACCCCGACCTCGCCCCGAACTTCGACCGTCAGGCGTCGGTCAACTGCGTCTCCGGCAAGCCGGACACCACGGACGGCGCCTGGCGCCCCGCAGCCGCCGAGAGCCCGCACGGCACGCATGTGGCCGGTGAGATCGCCGCCGCGAAGAACGGCATCGGCGTCACCGGCGTCGCGCCGGGCGTGAAGGTCTCCGGGATCAAGGTCTCCAACCCCGACGGCTTCTTCTACACCGAGGCGGTCGTCTGCGGCTTCGTCTGGGCCGCCGAGCACGGCGTGGACGTCACCAACAACAGCTATTACACCGACCCGTGGAACTTCAACTGCCTGAACGACCCGGACCAGAAGGCCCTGGTCGACGCGGTCGGCCGCGCCTCCCGCTACGCCGAGCGGCGCGGGGTGGTCAACGTCGCCGCGGCGGGCAACGAGAACTACGACCTGGCGTCGGACTCCATCCTCGACCCGACCAGCCCGAACGACACCACCCCCGGTGACCGGGACATCGACCCGTCGAAGTGCCTGGACATCCCGACCCAGCTGCCGGGTGTCGTCACCGTGGCCTCGACCGGCGCCAAGGGCCTGAAGTCCTCCTTCTCCAACTACGGCCTGGGCATCATCGACATCGCGGCCCCCGGCGGCGACTCCACCCGCTACCAGAAGCCCGAGCCCCCGGCCACCAGCGGCCAGATCTACAACACCCTGCCGGGCGGCAAGTACGGCTACATGGCGGGCACCTCGATGGCCTCCCCGCACGTCGCCGGCACCGCCGCGCTCATCAAGTCCACCCACCCGCACGCCTCCGCCAAGAAGGTCAAGCGCCTCCTCCTGGCCCAGGCCGACGACACCGCCTGCCCCACCACGTACGACATCGACGGCGACGGCAAGGTCGACGCGGTGTGCGAGGGCGACGCCGACAACAACGGCTTCTACGGGGCCGGCATCGCGGACGCGCTGGACGCGGTCGAGAAGTAAGCCGCGACGCCGGCTGTCGCACATGTGATCACCCGGCCTCACCGGCCGGACGACCGGCGGTACCCCGCAACTTCGGGGTACCGCCGGTCAGTCGTCGACGCTGCTGAAACCGGTGATCTCCCCATGCCCCGGCGCTCCGCTGAGCGGTCGTCAGACTGCCGCAGCCGCCGGTGGCTGCATGGCCGTCGGGCCGCTCGGTGCCGTCCGGAGCAGCCCGGTCGTCAGCGCGTACTGGGCACCGACATACGTCAGCATGATCCAGAACTGCGGGATCGGGGCCTGGGGCCAGTCGGCTATGTCGGTGGCGATCAGGGTGTCGGAGAGCAGGAAGAGCAGCCCACCCAGGGCGGCGACGGGGCCGGCGCGCAGGGCGCCGAGGGCCATGGCGGTGAGGAGCAGGCTGTATCCGGCCACCGGGCCGCGCATGTCGGCGGGGAGGTCGGGCCAGAGCAGGGCGACGGTGCCGAGCCAGGCGGCCGCGTAGCCGGCGGCGAGGAGTGGGGGGATGCGGGCGGCTTCGCTGCGGCGGAAGAGCAGCAGGTAGCAGAGGTGTCCGGCGGCGAACGAGCCCATGCCGAGCAGGAAGACGAGGTCGCCGCCGATCTGGAGGAGGGTGTCGCCTCCGCAGCCGAAGAGCAGGGCGGCGGCCAGCGGGCGGGGGCCGCCGCGGGCCAGGACGTAAGCGGCGAGCACCGGCATGAGGGCCGGTTTGGTGAGGTTTTCGACGGTGTCGGTGCCGGCGAGCAGCGCGCCGAGGTGGACGGCGGTGAGGAGGGCGAAGAGCCCGAGGGTGGCCCGGGCGACTTGCTCCGCACGTGGCGACACGGGCGGTCCCGCCGGGCGGTGGGAGTCGTTCGCCGGCCGAGCGCCGCTCACGGGCTGTGTCCCGCTCATGCGGTGGGCTGCTTGGCCGCGGGCTGGTGGGGCACGGATTCCGGCTGCGGGGCGGGCGCTGGCTGACCGTCGGCAGCCGAGGCGACCGCGGGGGCCGTCGCGGGGGCGGCCGGCTGCCAGCCGGGGCCGCGGAAGACGCGGCCGGCGCGCTCGCGCCAGCTGCTCGCCGCGCGGATGTCGCGGGCGATGGCGGCGTACTCATGGGTGGCCACGCGCAGCGGGTTGTGGGTGTCGATGTTCTTCGTCAGGCCGTAGACGGGGCGTTCGGTCTCGGGGACGAAGGAGCGGAAGAGGCGGTCCCAGAGGATGAGGATGCCGCCGAAGTTGCGGTCCAGGTAGCCGCCCTGGGAGGCGTGGTGGACCCGGTGGTGCGAGGGCGTGTTGAAGACGAACTCGATGGGGCGCCACAGCTTGCCGATCCGCTCGGTGTGCACCCAGAACTGGTAGACGAGGTTGGTCGCCGAACAGAAGGCGACGGCGGCCGGGTGCACGCCCAGCGCGATCATCGGCACATAGAAGGGCCAGACGGTCCAGGTCGTCCACGGCTGGCGCAGCGCGGTGGTGAAGTTGAACTTCCGGCTGGAGTGGTGGACCACGTGGCAGGCCCACAGGATCCGGATGACGTGATGCCCGCGGTGCGACCAGTAGTAGAAGAAGTCCTGTGCGAGCAGCATCAGCGGCAGCGTCCACCACACCACGGGCACATGCAGCGGAGTGAGTTCGTAGATGGCGGAGTAGATCGCGACAATCGGGATTTTCCACAGGAAATCGAAAGCCAGGCTGCCCAGGCCCATGCCGACGCTGGTCGCGGCGTCCTTGGCTTCGTACCCCTCGGCCTCGTCGTCGGGATGGATCCGATAGCTCACCATCTCCACGGCGGTAAGCAGCACGAAAGCCGGTATCGACCACAACACGACATCGGGAAGGTGAGGCATGTTCGCAAGATAGAGCCGCCCTGGCGGCTGCGGCTAGAGGTAGTTACCGAGAAGTAAGCGAGACCGGTCGTCAGCAAGCGTTTACTTCCCAAAAGCCCCGTCACCTTTCACACCGTCACATAGTGACCGGGCCGGCTCGGTGACTGTCAGCGTCGGCCCGTATCCTCATTGACCATGCTCGAAGACCGCACGGCAGCCGCTCCGCCGATGAACCCGTGGCCGACCGCGTACCCCGAGGGGTACGCGGTCGTCGACGTGGAGACCACCGGACTCGCCCGGGATGACCGGATAGTGTCGGCCGCCGTCTACCGGGTGGACGCGCAGGGCGAGGTCCAGGACCACTGGTACACGCTGGTCAACCCGGAGCGGGACCCCGGCCCGGTGTGGATCCACGGCCTGACGAGCGAGGTGCTCGACGGTGCCCCGCTCTTCGGGGAGATCGTCGGCGAGCTGTCCGAGCGCCTCGCGGACCGGGTGCTGGTCGCGCACAACGCCGCCTTCGACTGGTCGATGATCGCCCGCGAGTACGCCCGCGCCCGGCAGACCGCACCGGTGCGGCAGCGGCTGTGCACCATCGCCCTGTCGAAGGAGCTGGGCCTGCCGCTGTCCAACCACAAGCTGGAGACGCTCGCCGCCCACTACGGCGTGGTGCAGCAGCGCGCCCACCACGCCCTGGACGACGCCCGGGTGCTGGCCGAGACCTTCCGGCCCAGCCTGCGGCTGGCTGCCCGATCGGGTCTGCGGCTGCCGCTGCTGGCCTGCCAGCCGCTCACCGAGTGGACCGACACCCCGGCCACGGCGAGCTGGGGGCAGTCCCGCGCGGAGTCCGGGGGCGGCTACCGCTCGATCGGTCAGCAGCGGTCGTACGCGGCGGGCAGCTGGCGGCCCAGCCGCAAGCGGCCGCCCTGCCCCTATCCCAACCCCGGCCGCTATGTGCCGGGTGAGCAGCTGATCCAGGGCATGCGGGTGGCCTTCTCCGGCGACACCTCGGTCGACCGGGAGCTGCTGGAGGACCGCGCCGTGGAGGCCGGGCTGCACGTCGCCACCAGCGTCTCCCGGCTCACCAGCCTGCTGGTCACCAACGACCCGGACTCCCCCACCTCCAAGGTCGCCAAGGCCCGCTCCTTCGGCACTCCGGTCGTCGACGAGGCGGTCTATCTGCAGCTGCTCCAGCATGTGCGGCCCGCCCCGGCCTGAGCGGCGGAGCGGGCCCGCGTCCGATGAGCGGAGGCCGCTCATCGGACCATCCGACCCGACAATCAGGTGAAGTCCGGGCGACGCGCCCGCCCGCCGCTCGCCCGCCCGCTCCCTCGCGCCGCAGGCTGTGGCGCATGGCACGATGCGAGGTCTGCGGAAACGACTACAACATGACGTTCGAGGTGCACGCGCAGGGCGCGGTGCACGTCTTCGACTGTTTCTCCTGCGCCATCCACCGCATGGCGCCGATCTGCGAACACTGCCGCTGTCAGATCATCGGGCAGGGCGTGGAGGCCGACGGGCACTTCTACTGCGGGGCGCACTGTGCCCGCGCGGAAGGGAGGACGGGCATCGTCGACCGCGTCTGATTCCCCTCGGTCACTCCCGGCGCACATTCCCCTCGATCGTCCCTCAGTCGGCACCCACCGGCCGGGGGACGATCCACGACGGGTACTGTCTTAAGCCGTGTACCGCTTCCTGTTGTCCCGGCAGTGGGTGATCCTCACGCTCGTGGGGCTCGTCCTCATCCCGGTCATGATCAAGCTGGGATTCTGGCAGCTCCACCGCCACCAGCACCGGGTAGCGCAGAACGACCTCGTCGCCGCCAGCCTCGACGCCCCGGCCGTCCCGGTCGGCAAGCTCACCACCCCCGGGCGCGAGCTGCCCCGCGACGCCACCTGGCGCGCCGTGACCGCCACCGGCCGCTACGACTCCGCGCACGAGGTCGTGGTCCGCCAGCGCACCGGCGCCAATGACGAGATCGGCTACTTCGTCCTCACCCCGCTGCTCCTCGACGACGGCCGCGCGGTGCTGGTCAACCGCGGCTGGATCCCGACCGGCGGCGATCTGACGAAGTACCCCGAGGTGCCCGCCGCCCCCCGGGGCAAGGTCACCGTCACCGGCCGGCTGCGGCCCGACGAGACCACCGGCAGCAGCGGCATCAAGGACAAGAAGGGGCTGCCCGACCGCCAGGTCATGCTCATCAGCAGCGAGCGGCAGGGCAGGACGCTGGACCGCCCGGTGCTCGGCGGCTACATCGAACTCACCGCCTCCACCCCGAAGGGGACCAGGCAGCCCACCCCGGTGCCGGCCCCGGATCACAGCGACATCGGCCCGCACATGGCGTACGCCGTCCAGTGGTGGCTGTTCGCCGCCGCGGTGCCGGCCGGCTGGGTCGTCCTGGTACGCCGGGAGCGCCGCGATCTGGCCGCCGCGGCGGCGAAGCGCGCCGACGCTCCCCGCGAGCCCGCCGAACCCGCCGAGGCCGCCGAGGCCACCGAGACGGCAGCCGCCCCGAAGTAGCCCCGCCGGAGCAGCCTGGGCCGTAGCCCCACCGGAGCCGCCGAGGCGGCAGCCGCCCCGAAGGAGCCCGCCGCCGGGGGATCCGACTAGCTTCGCCGGTCCCGGGGCACCCGAACGGTGTGCCGCAACGCATCGAGGACTACGCACTCATCGGCGACCACCAGACGGGCGCGCTGGTAGGCCGCGACGGCTCGATCGACTGGCTCTGCCTGCCCCGCTTCGACTCGCCGGCCTGCTTCGCCACCCTGCTGGGGGACCGGGACAACGGCCACTGGCGGCTCGCCCCGGCGGGCGCCGGAAGCTGCACCCGCCGGGCCTACCTGCGCCACTCGCTGGTGCTGGAGTCCGTCTGGGAGACCGCCGACGGCACCGTCAAGGTCACCGACTTCATGCCGCAGCGCGATCAGGCGCCCGATGTGATCCGCATCGTCGAGGGAGTCTCCGGCCGGGTCGGGATGCTCAGCGTGCTGCGGCTGCGCTTCGACTACGGCCAGGTCGTCCCCTGGGTGCGCCGCTGCGACGGCCACCGGGTCGCCGTCGCCGGGCCCGACTCCGTATGGCTGCGCTCCGATCCCGACGTGCGCACCTACGGCGAGGGCTTCAGCACCCGCTCGGAGTTCACCGTCTCCGCCGGGGACACGGTGGCCTTCGTCCTCACCTGGCACCCCTCCCACCAACCCCGTCCGCCACTGGTCGACCCGCGCCAGGCCCTGACGGACTCGCTGGCCGACTGGCGCGAGTGGACCGCGCAGTGCTGCTACCGCGGCCCGTGCCGGGAGGCCGTACTCCGTTCCCTGATCACCCTCAAGGCGCTGACCTACGCCCCCACCGGCGGCATCGTCGCCGCCCCCACCACCTCGCTGCCCGAGGACATCGGCGGCGTCCGCAACTGGGACTACCGCTACTGCTGGCTGCGCGACTCCGCCCTCACCCTGAACGCCCTGCTCTCCACCGGATACCGGCAGGAGGCGACCGCCTGGCGCGACTGGCTGCTGCGCGCGATCGCCGGGGACCCCGCCGATCTGCAGATCATGTACGGGCTGCGGGGCGAGCGGCGGCTGCCCGAGTACGACCTGCCCTGGCTCCCCGGCTACCAGGACTCGACGCCCGTCCGGGCCGGCAACGCGGCCGCCCACCAACGCCAGCTCGACGTCTACGGCGAGGTCCTGGACTCCCTGCATCTCGCCCGCGAGCACGGCATGCCCGCCGAACCGCACGCCTGGAACATGCAGCGCGGGCTGATGGACTTCCTGGAGTCGGCATGGCGCGACCCCGACGAGGGGCTGTGGGAGATCCGCAGCCCGCGCCGCCACTTCGTGCACTCCAAGGTGATGGCCTGGGTCGCCGCCGACCGGGCGGTGCGCACCGTCGAGGCGCACCCCGACCTCCGCGGCGACGCCGACCGCTGGCGGGCCATGCGGGACACCGTCCACGAGGAGGTGTGCCGCCGCGGCTACGACGCCGAGCGCGCCACCTTCACCCAGTCCTACGGCTCATCCGAACTCGACGCCGCGACCCTGCTGATCCCCCGGTGCGGCTTCCTGCCCGGCACCGACCCGCGGGTCGTCGGCACCGTCGACGCGGTCCGCCGCGAGCTCGGCCAGGACGGCCTGATCCGCCGCTACAGCGCGGACAGCTCCCGGATCGACGGGCTGCCCGGCAGCGAGGGCGCGTTCGTCGCCTGCTCGTTCTGGCTGGCGGACGCCCTGCACATGGCGGGCCGCGACCGCCAGGCGCGGGAGCTGTTCGACCAGCTGCTGGCGCTGCGCAACGATGTCGGGCTGCTCTCCGAGGAGTACGACCCCGGCGCCTCCCGGATGCTGGGCAACTTCCCGCAGGCGTTCAGCCACGTCGGCCTGGTGGGCACCGCCTGCACGCTCTTCCCGGCGACCACGGCAGACTGACCCCATGGATCTTGGACTCAAAGACCGTGTCTACGTGATCACCGGCGCCACCCGGGGACTGGGCCGCGCCACCGCCGCCGAGCTGGTCGCCGACGGCGCGAAGGTGCTGATCACCGGACGCGACGCCGCCCAGGCCGCCCAGGCCGCCGCCGAGCTGGGCCCGAACGCCGTCGGTGTCGCGGCCGACAACGGCGACCCGGAGACCGCCGACCGGGTCATCGCCCTCGCCCAGGAACACTTCGGCCGCTTCGACGGCATTCTGGTGAGCGTCGGCGGCCCACCGGCCGGGCTGCTCGCCGACAACACCGACGAGCAGTGGCTGGCCGCCTTCGAGGCGGTCTTCCTGGGTGCGGTGCGCCTGGCTCGCGCCGCCGCGGCCGCGCTGACCTCCGGCGGAGTGATCGGCTTCGTCCTCTCCGGCTCGGTGCGTGAACCGATCCAGGGCCTCACCATCTCCAACGGCCTGCGCCCGGGCCTCGCGGGCCTGGCCAAGTCGCTCTCGGTGGAGCTGGGCCCGCGCGGTATCCGGGTCGTCGGCCTGCTGCCTTCCCGTATCGACACCGACCGCGTCCGCGAGCTGGACGCGCTCTCCGGCAACGCGGAGGAGGCCCGGCTCCGCAACAGCGCGGCGATCCCGCTGGGCCGCTACGGCACCCCGGAGGAGTTCGGCAGGGCCGCCGCCTTCGTCCTCTCCCCCGCCGCGTCCTACCTCACCGGTCTGATGCTGCCCGTCGACGGCGGCGCCCAGCACGCCTTCTGAGCGACCCGGGCAGACGCGACGCGACGGCGGGCGCGGGCAGACGCGACGCGACGGCGGGGCGCGGGCGGGGGCCGCGCCCTTCCCCGCCCGCGCCCCCGTCCGCGTCAGCTGACCCGCTCCGCCGGATGGCGCACCGCCCGCAGCCGCACCTCGGCGGGCAGCCTCTCCAGCCCCGCCGAGCCCCGGGCGTGCTCCAGCACCTGATCCCGGACACCGGCCAGCGCCACCACCGGCTGGCAGTGCGCGGCCAGCAGCAGCCCCATCCGGGCCTCAGGTGCCGCCCGGCGCCCGTGCAGCCCGACCCACGCCCGCTCCACCCCGTCCAGTGACTCCGCCTCGGCCGCCATCACCGCCTCCAGCGTCCGCCCCCGCAACGCCGCGGCCTCCCCCTGCCCGTCCCCGCTGTCCGCCCCGTCCGCACCACCCACCAGCACATCCCCGACCCGGTGCCGCCGCAGCTGCGCCAGCGCCCACCACAGGGCGAGGAGCAGCAGCACGCCCAGGGTCGCGATCACGGTCGGCCACCACCAGCCCTCGTCCCGCCATCGCCGCCGGTCCGCGCGGCTCAGCAGCACGTCGTGACGGCTCTCGAAGGGCCACCACGACGGCAGGGTGAACCCCCAGTGCCGGGGTAGATCGAGACCCGAGACCAGAACCGCGCCACCCAGCGCGAGGAGGGCGAGCCCGGCCACCGCCAGCAGCACCCGGTTGACGGTTCTCAGCACCCCGCCTCACCCCTCCACACCAGCGTCGTCAACCGCACCACCGCCATCGCTTCACCGGCCATCGCTTCCTCTGCCATCGGCTGCTTCGGCCATCGGCTACTTGGGTCATCGGTTACTTGGGCCACGGCTACTTCGGTTTTCGGGGACGCCGGACCTGGACGGAGAGCCCGAGCGGCCGGGCCAGTCCCAGCTGCCGGATGCCGGCGCTCAGCACCGTGTCCAGTTCGGCGCGCACCTCGTCCAGCTCCCGGAAGTGGGACTGGACGCGCGCCCGGACCTTGCGCCGGCCCACGTCCACGCGGACCGAACGCACCCCGGACACCTCCATGGCCCGGTCGCGCAGCACCAGTCCCGCGGCCGACCGGTCGAGCCCGGCGCGCACGTCGGCGGTGTCGCGCCGCATCGGCAGCACCCGGCGCAGTCCCGGCGTCAGGGCGAGGGCCAGCAGCCACAGTCCCAGGAGCATGGCGAGCGCGGCGGACCCGATGATCCACCCGTTGTCGAGCGGCCGGGTGGCGAGTTCGTCGGCGAGCCGGCGGCGCCAGTACATCGCGGGCTGGTCGGCGCGGACCGCTGCCACGTCGTACAGCAGCAGGCCGACCGCTCCCAGCAGCACCGCGGCGGCCAGGAGCGCGGGCAGCCGTCGCGTGGACCAGAACCGCCCGGCGCGAGCCGCCTCTCGCGGCTCTTCCGTGGACGGCCCGTTCGGCGGAGGCGGCTGCCGGGGCCCTTCGGCTTTGCGCAGATCCACCACGGGCCGCGGCACCCCCGCGCCCGCCTGTCCTGCCGACTCGCCGGACCCAGGCCGGCCTGCCGGCTCGCCGGACCCCGTTCGGCCCGCGGACTCGCCGGACCCCGGTCTGTCCGCCGGCTCGCCGGGCTCCGTCGGACCGCCCGCTTCCGTGTCGCTCATCGCACCCTCTCCGGCCCCCCGCGCCCCAGGTGCGGTGAGTGCAGCCGCTCGACGGTGACCGCCACCTCGGGCACCTCCATGCCCGCCAGCAGCGTCACCCGCTCACCGACCCGGCGGCGGACCGCGCCGCACTGCGCTCCGATGTCCGACGGATATCCGAGCTCCACCGCGACGCGCACCCGGGCCACCCGTTCGCGCACCGCGACCACCGCGTGCGGGCGCTGCTTCCCGGGCGCACCGGGCAGCGCCTCGCGCGCCGCCTGCGAGGCGATCTTCGCCACGACGCGGTCCGCGATGCGTGTTGCCCCGCGCTCAGCGGGCTCGACCACGGGCGCTCACCGCCGCCGCTCGCCGCGGTCCCGGGTACGGATGAAGTCACCGAGCTCCAGATCACCGTCCACGAGCCGTCCGACCACCCATCCGATCGCGCCCAGCGCCGCCACCAGCAGAAAGGCCCCGAAGCCGCCGAAGTATCCGGCGAACGCGAGTCCCATGCCGGCGATCAGGCCGACGACCGCGTTGCTCATCGCGTCCTCACCTCAACTCGCCCTGACGGGCCCTTACTGGACCCGCAACTCCTGCTCCTCTTCCTCCTCCTCGGGCAGCTTCACATCGCTGACCGCGATGTTGACCTCGACGACCTCCAGCCCGGTCATCCGCTCGACGGCGGAGACCACGTTCTCCCGCACGGCGCGTGCCACGTCGGCGATCGAGACGCCGTATTCGACGACGATCTCCAGGTCCAGTGCGGTCTGCACCTCGCCGACCTCGGCCTTCACACCGCGCGTGACGGCGGCCTTGCTGCCGCCCGGCACCCGGTCGCGGACGACACCGAAGGTGCGGGCGAGACCGCTGCCCATGGCGTGGACGCCCACCACATCCCTGGCCGCCAATCCGGCGATCTTCTCCACGACGCCGTCGGCGATGGTGGTGCGGCCCCGGACACCGGCCTCGCCTGCGCCGCGCCGGGTCGTCGCCTGCCGGTCCGACTCGGTCGACACGGCCTCGGCGCGGCCCCGCTGTGTGGTCTCCGTCATCGCCGATCATCCTTTCCAAGCGGTGGAGTAGTCTCGGCTCATTTATCACCATATGTACGTATTCGGGTTGCCGCTTGCGGGGCGCGGCAGATGTGCGACCGGTGAGTCGGCGCGGCGCGTGGTGGGTCGGCGGCCGGGTCGCCGGAGCATGCGGCAGGCTGGGCGGACCAACAGCGCTCGGGCGCCGACGGAGCGCGTGGGCGCACTGACGGCGAGGAGGTGACGGACGTGGTCGCGGACCGGCTGACGCGCGCGGTGCGGGAACAACTGGGGCTCGGCAGGCTGCTGCCGCTGGGCGGGCCGGCGGACGGTGCGTGGATCACCGAGCGCGCGGCGCGGCAGGCGCTGCGCCGCGCCGCCGCGGCGGTGCCGGACCTGCGGCTCGACACGCTCCGGGTCGGCCTGGCCGACCCGGCGGCGGTGGCACGGCCCTCGGTGCCGCCGCCGGCCAGCGCGCTGCCGCCGGGCCGGTTGCGGATCGAGGCGACCTGCGCGGCGGTCGCGGGGCAGCCGCTGCCGGTGCTGACGGCGACGCTTCGGACGGCGTTGGCCGAGGCGGCGACCGGCGGGCTCGGGCTGCGCCTCGACGCCGTCGACCTGCGGGTGACGGCCCTGCTCGATGAGCCGGTGCCTCCGGAGGCGGAGGCCCCACCCGCCCCGGGCGGCCTCCCGAGCGCGGCGCCGTCGCCCGCCGCTCCAGACGCCCCGGAGCCCCCGGGCGGACCCGCCGGACCAGGCAGCCCCGAAGCCTCAAGCCGCCTCGGCCTCCCGGAGGCGGGCCGACTCGGCGGACCCGCAGCCCAGGGCCGCCCCGGGGCCCCGGAGGCGCCGACCGAGACAGGGGCCGGCGGACCCGCTGGGCCAGGCGACCTGGGCGGAGTCAGCGAGTCGGAGGGGTGGGGCGGTGCGGGGGAGCCGGGTGGGCCGGAGGCAGCGGGCGGGGTGGAGTTGCCGGCGGGTGCCGTGGCGGCCGCGGCGGCGGCCGCGGCGGTCCCGGGGGTCGCCGCGTTGACGCCCGTCCTCGGCGGCTCGCGGCAGCCGGTGCGGGTCGAGGATCGCACGGCGGCGGGCGGCGGCCCGGGCGGCCGCCATGTGGAGGTGCAGCTGGCGGTGGCGGCCGGGCACCGGGCGCTGGACGTGGCACGGGAGGTGCGCGCCGCGGTGGGACGGACCGTGTCCGCGCCGGGCACGGTGAGCGTACTGGTCACGGACGTGCGGGCCGGAACGGGCGAGACGGGTTGATGACCGGCCGTCGCGGGCGCGCGGGAGAACCGACGGCAGGCCCGGCTCGCCGAGGAGCGGCGGCCGGGCCGAGGGCCAGCCGGATGGCCGGGGCAGCCCGAGAGCCGGGGGTCAGCCGGACAGCCGAGGGGTCGCTCGGACGGCCGGGGGCAGCCCGGCAGCCGGAGGGCAGTCAGGCCGGAGCCAGCCGGGCAGCCGGGCAGCCGTGGGGTCGGTCAGACAGCCGGGGCGGTTGGAGAGCCGGGGTCAGTCGGAGAGGCCGGCCAGGTCGCGGAGGCGGCGGGCCTGCGCGGCGCGCTCGGCGACGCGCTGCTCCTCGTAGGTGCGGTCCAGCGCTCCCCGCAGCAGCGCCTTGGTCTCGATGACGGCGTCCCGGGGCGCGGCGAGCAGCGCCGCGGCGAGGTCACGCACCGCGGCGTCGAGCTCGGCGCCCGGCACGACGAGGTTGGCCAGGCCGGTGCGCTCGGCCTCGTCGGCGTGGACGAAGCGGCCCGTGGCGCAGATCTCCAGGGCGCGCGCGTAGCCGACGAGCCCGACGAGGGGCTGCGTACCCGTGAGGTCCGGGACGAGTCCGAGGCTGGTCTCGCGCATCGCGAACTGCGCGTCGTCGGCGACGACGCGCAGGTCGCAGGCGAGCGCGAGCTGGAAGCCGGCGCCGATGGCGTGCCCCTGGACGGCCGCGATGGAGACGATGTCGTTCCGCCGCCACCAGGTGAACGCCTGCTGGTACTCCTCGATGGTCGCGTCCAGGTCGGCGTCGGATCCGCGCGCCAGGTCGAGGAACGACGGCTCGCCGTCGAACCCTTCCGGTGTGAACGCCTGACGGTCGAGCCCCGCGGAGAAGGACTTGCCTTCGCCGCGCAGCACGACGACCCGCACCGAGCCCGGCAGCAACTGCCCGGCCTCGGCCAACGCACGCCACAGCGCGGGCGACTGGGCATTGCGCTTGGCCGGGTTGGTCAGGGTCACGGTGGCAACCGCGTCATCGACGGTGAGCTGGACACCATCCTTGTCGAGCAGGGTCACTGGGAGCCTCCGGTCGGCCGCAGTCAAATTAAGTTGACTGCACAGTAACCACCCGGCCGACCAGTCGATCAACCGGGTGGCACTGCTCGTACCCGCCGGTGGGAGGCGTCAGGCGGAGGCGGCTTTCTTGCCTCGTGTCGCCCCTCCGCGACCACGGAGCGTCACTCCGGATTCGCTGAGCATCCGGTGGACGAAGCCGTAGGAGCGGCCCGTCTCTTCGGCCAGCGCCCGGATACTCGCACCGGAGTCGTACTTCTTCTTCAGGTCTGCCGCGAGCTTTTCGCGCGCGGCGCCGGTCACCCGGCTGCCCTTCTTCAGAGTCTCGGCCACCCGTGCCTCCTCATGGGAAGTGCGCTCTGGACTTCTCATGATCACCCCTCGCGGGCTTCCTGGCCACCCATTCGGCAAGGTCCGTCACACAAGAGTTCCGCGGAGTGAGCGGCTGAGAGCCTCCGGAGCCCGGAATTCCGGAACGCTCCGCGCGGGCCGCCGGCCGGTGATCGACACGAAGCGGCAGGTCAGAGAGGACGCTGCGCGAAGTACGTCAGGCTGTGGGGCGCGAGCGGGCGGGCTCGCGCCGGGCGGATGCGACGCGCCGCGGTACGAGCCGGCCTCACTCAGATGATGGATCACCCGTCGGCCGAATGATCCATAGCTCCTTGATCACGATCGGTGATCGGCGGCGCCGTGACCACCCGGGCCGGGGGTACCACCGCCGGGCCGGCCCGCCGGAACCGGGCGCGAGTCGGCAACGGCTCCGGCCCGGGCAGGGCGGCGGCGACGGCTCAGGCCAGGGCGACGAGGTCGGCGTAGTCCGCGCCCCACAGGTCCTCGACGCCGTCCGGCAGCAGGATGATGCGCTCCGGCTGGAGGGCGTCGACCGCTCCCTCGTCGTGGGTGACGAGCACCACCGCGCCGGTGTAGGTGCGCAGCGCGCCGAGGATCTCCTCGCGGCTGGCCGGGTCGAGGTTGTTGGTGGGCTCGTCCAGCAGCAGCACGTTGGCCGAGGAGACCACGAGGGTGGCCAGCGCCAGCCGGGTCTTCTCACCGCCGGAGAGGACGCCGGCCGGCTTGTCGACGTCGTCGCCGGAGAACAGGAAGGAACCCAGGGTCTTGCGGATGTCGACCAGGTCCATGTCGGGCGCGGCCGAGCGCATGTTCTCCAGGACGGTGCGGTCCGGGTCGAGGGTCTCGTGCTCCTGCGCGTAGTAGCCCATCTTGAGGCCGTGGCCGGGGACGACCTCGCCGGTGTCGGGCTTCTCGACGCCGGCGAGCAGGCGCAGCAGGGTGGTCTTGCCCGCGCCGTTGAGGCCGAGGATGACCACCCGGGAGCCCTTGTCGATGGCCAGGCTGACGTCGGTGAAGATCTCCAGCGAGCCGTACCACTTGGACAGACCGTCGGCGGTGAGCGGGGTCTTGCCGCAGGGGGCCGGGTCGGGGAAGCGCAGCTTGGCGACCTTGTCGGAGGCGCGCACCTCCTCCAGTCCGGAGAGCAGCTTCTCGGCGCGGCGGGCCATGTTCTGCGCGGCGACGGTCTTGGTGGCCTTGGCGCGCATCTTGTCGGCCTGGGCGTTGAGCGCCGCGGCCTTCTTCTCGGCGTTGGCGCGCTCGCGCTTGCGGCGCTTCTCGTCGGCCTCGCGCTGGGCCTGGTAGAGCTTCCAGCCCATGTTGTAGACGTCGATGACCGACCGGTTGGCGTCCAGGTAGAAGACCTTGTTGACGACGGTCTCGACCAGGTCGACGTCGTGGGAGATGACGATGAAGCCGCCGCGGTAGGTCTTGAGGTAGTCGCGCAGCCAGCTGATCGAGTCGGCGTCGAGGTGGTTGGTCGGCTCGTCGAGGAGCAGGGTGTCGGCGTCCGAGAAGAGGATCCGGGCCAGCTCGACCCGGCGCCGCTGACCGCCGGAGAGGGTGTGCAGGGGCTGGCCGAGGACGCGGTCGGGCAGGCCGAGGCTGGCGGCGATGGTCGCGGCCTCCGCCTCGGCGGCGTATCCGCCCTTGGTGAGGAACTCGGTCTCCAGCCGCTCGTACTTCTTCATCGCCCGCTCGCGGGTGGCGCCCTTGCCGTTCGCCATGCGGTCCTCGTTCTCCCGCATCTTGCGCAGCACGGTGTCCAGGCCGCGGGCGGACAGCACGCGGTCGCGGGCCAGCACGTCGAGGTCGCCGGTGCGCGGGTCCTGCGGCAGATAGCCGACCTCGCCGGAGCGGGTGATGGTGCCGGCGGCGGGGATGCCCTCGCCGGCGAGGCACTTGGTGAGGGTGGTCTTGCCGGCGCCGTTGCGGCCGACGAGGCCGACGCGGTCGCCCTTGGCGATACGGAAGGAGGCGGACTCGATGAGGACGCGGGCGCCGGCGCGCAGCTCGATGCCAGATGCGGTGATCACGGGTATTGCTCCTGGGCAGGGTGGACGGCGGGATGGGCTGACGGGATGCGGACCAGGCCGTCTAATGCACGAGGAGAAATGCCATGGAGTCAGCTTACCGGCGAGGGGCAAATGCTTTTCGGGGCGCCAATGGGGTCCCGCAGGCAAAGCCCGGGCCGGGGCGGGGAATTGTGTGGCAGATCACATGCCCTGACTCTCTGACGGCGAGGCCAGGGTGACGCAGGACACAGCTGGGGGTGGGCCGTGCACGGTGAACGCCCTCCCGCGGCCACTACCGGGGGCTCCCAGGGTAGGCAGCCCCAGGCGTCGTCGGGGAAGCGCCTCCGGGGCGGTGTCCCGGGGGCGGGTGCTGGAGCCGGGTGCCGGGAGCGGCGTGAGCCCGTGCCGGCGCGGGCCGGGCCGTGCCCCCGGCCCGGCCCGTCAGGAGCCGCCGGTGTGCACCTGGAAGGCGGCCCGGCGGACGGCCTTGGCCAGCACCGGATCGGGGTGCGCGGCGGCCAGGGCGACCAGCACGTGAACGGTGCGCGGGTGACCGACCGCCCGTACCTCCTCCAGCAGCGCCGGGACGGTGCCCTGGACGGCGCTTTCCAGGTGGCGCACGAGCAGCGGGCTCTCGCCGTGGTCCGCCACGGCCGCCGCGGTGTCCACCCAAAGCCAGGTGGCCTCTTCGCGGGTGAGCACCGCCAGCGCGTCGTCCGGGTCGCCGCCCTCCAGCTCGGCGAGCCACAGCAGGGCGTACGGCCGCAGCCACGGGTCATCGGCGGCGGCCCGCACCGCGGGCTCGGCCGGGGCGCCTACCACCCGCAGCGCCTCGAAGGCGAGGCCGCGCAGCAGCGCGTCGTGGCCGCGGGCGGTCTCCAGCAGTTCGGTGACGGCACTGCCGACGGGGCGGGCGGCGAGCCACGCCTGGTACTCGGCGCGGGCCGGACCGGGGGTGAGCCCGGCGCAGCCGCGCAGCATGTCGGGCGCGGGTTGCTCGATGTTGCCCGCCGGGCTCTGCGCGGCGACGCAGATCTGCTCCAGCTTGACCCACACCGCCCAGTTGCCCAGCGCGGTCAGCACCGCCTCGTGCCGGCCCTCGGCGCCGGCGCGCACCACCAGCGCGCCCACCGAGGAGAGGGCGGCGAGCGCCCAGTCGAGCAGGGCGGCCGGCGAGGCCGCGGCATCGGCGACGACGCCGGCGGGGCCGGAGTCGGATGCCGGGTCCCCGGCGGCCGGGCGGTGCGCCGCCGACGGCTCGTCATCCCCAGGCTCCGCGTCGATGGGCGACGCCGCGCCGACCACCGACGGCCCGTCAGCCCTCGACGGCCCGACCGGCGGCGACGGCTCGTCAGCCGGTGTCGCGGCAGACGGGGCGGCTTCGGTGGCCGTCCGGCCGGCCGCGTCCTCGGCGGGGGCCTGCGGGGTGGTGTAGGGGACCTCGCAGCGCTCGGTGCGGAGTTCGGCGATCCGCTGCTCCAGCATGTCCAGCAGCGTGGTCAGCTGCACCGGTCCGGACAGCTGGAGGATGGAGAGCAACTGCGGGACGGCCTCGACCACTTCGGCGACCGCCGAGGGCTCGGCCTCCTCCGGTGCGCCCCGGGTCAGCGACCAGGCGTCGAAGAGCGCGACCCAGCCGCGCAGTACGGCGGAGTCGTCGCGGTCCCAGGCGTGCAGCCGCCAGCCGGGGCGGGCGGCCCCACCGTGCACCTCGACGAGGCCGACGAGCCGGGCCCGGTCCCAGTCGGCGCGCACCCGGTCCGGATCCACGCCCAGCGCCGCGGCTGCCCGGTCGGCGGCCTGCTCGGACAGGGTGCCGGGGGCCTCCGGCCGGTCGGCGGCCCAGCGGGCCAGCCGGACCGCTCCGGCGAGCTCCGCCCTGGCCCGGCGGGCCAGTTCGGCGGGCGGCGGGGTGCCCTCGGGGGGGCGGGGGGCGGGACGTGGGGAGCCGCGATGTGCCACGGCCCGGCGGGCAGCGGCCAGCGGCCGATGGGGGACGAGGCGGAGCCGGGAGTCGCGCGGAGTACGGGACGTCACAGGGAGCAGTCTTGCCGTTGACAGCCCGAAAGCCCAATCGGAATCCGTCCGGCGGTTCCGCGGGGCGCCGGCACGCCTCGGCGGGGGCCTGCGGGGAGTCACATGAAGGGCGTCAGAAAGCGTCGCAGGGCTTCCTCGTAGCCGGCGGGGTCGGCGTTCCACATGGCGGCGTGCGGGGCCCGCCGGACGGTGTGCAGGCTGATCAGGTCGGAGCGGCGCGCGGCGAGTTCACGCGAGGGTGCCCAGGGGGCGATGGTGTCGTCCGGACCGTGCACGATCAGCGCCGGGACGGTCAGCGACTCGGGGTCGAAGGCGTGCGAGCCGGTGTGTCCCGGCCCGGCCCGGTGCGAGCCGGTGTGCTGGGCCCCGGCGAGGGCCGGGTGGCCGGGCAGGCCGGCCCGCCCCTGTGCGGCGCGCACCGCCAGCGGCAGCAGCGGGCGCGGGACGCGGCCGGCGGCCAGGGCGCGCAGCGTGGTCTGCCAGTCGAGCACCGGCGAGTCGAGGACCAGGCCGCTGACGCGGTGGCGCAGCGGGGAGTGGGTGGCGGCGCGCAGTGCCATGGTGGCGCCGGTGGACCAGCCGTGGAGCACGATGCGCTGGGCGCCGTACCGCACGGCGTAGCGGATGGCGGCGTCCAGGTCGCGCCATTCGGAGTCGCCGAGGTGACCGACGCCGTCGCGGGTGCGGGGGGCGCCGGGGTCGCCGCGGTAGGCGAGGTCGAGCACCGGGAAGCGGTACCGGTGCAGGAAGGGCATGACGACCATGGGGTGCTCGCGGGTGGTGCCGAGGCCGTGGATGGTGATCACCCAGGTGCCGCGGGCGCCGGCGAGGAACCAGGCGGGCAGCGCGCCGAGCTCGCCGGGGATGTCGACGTCGGCGTGGTCGAGCCCGAGGGCGTCCCGCGGATTGCCGATGTGGACCTGCGGGCTGAGCCGCATCCGGGCGCCGGGGGCGAGGGAGCCGTGGGTGACGCGCTCAAGGCGGCGGACCACGCAGTCCGGCGGGTGCGGCACATCGGTGAGGACGGGCCCGATGACGGCGTGCGCGCTGCCGCTGGTGAGGCCGTAGATACCGGGGCGCAGGGTGGCGAAGGCGCGGGTCAGGGTGATCTCTCCGGCGCCGATGGCGTGCACGGTCAGCGGGGGGTCGTCCGGCAGCGGGCGGCCCGGTGGCGGACGGAGCGCGGCGTCACTGGCGTACCGTCCGGCCGCCACGGCGGCCGCGCCGGCACCGAGCACGGTGGTGGCGGCCACGGCGGCCGCGGTTCGCAGGCGCATCCCTGTCAGTGTGGTCGGACACGCGGACGGTGGCCAGCGGGCGTGCCCGCCGGGGTGACGGCCTGCGGGGGCGTCGGTCGGTGCGTCGGGCGGGCCCCGTCTCCGGTGTGTCACCTCCGTGCCATGTGGTCGCCATACGTCGTGTACGTCACATTCATCACACGGTGGGCGAGCTTCACCCCAGTGGCGGCAAGGGCACGCCAGACACCCCTTCACCTGTGTCACCGCGACGCCAGTGCCAGTTAACCTTCCGTTCACCCCGCGTCCTTAACGTCGCCGTGCTACTGACCACCGAGCGGATTGCCTGGGTGAATGGAACACATCACGCTTCTCATCGGGATCGTGATCATCACGGCCTTGGTGTTCGACTTTACGAACGGCTTCCATGACACGGCCAACGCCATGGCCACCACCATTTCCACCGGCGCGCTGAAGCCGAAGGTCGCGGTGGCGATGTCCGCGGCGCTGAACCTGATCGGCGCGTTTCTGTCGGTGGAGGTGGCCGCGACCATCTCCAAGGGGATCGTCGACGAATCCGGCATCCAACCCGAAGTGATCTTCGCCGGCCTGGTCGGCGCGATCATCTGGAATCTGCTGACCTGGCTCGCCGGTCTTCCCTCCAGCTCCTCCCACGCGCTGTTCGGCGGTCTGATCGGCGCCACCGTCGCCTCGGTCGGCTTCGACGCCGTGCACGGCGACGCGGTCGTCATGAAGGTCCTGATCCCGGCCGTCGCCGCGCCGATCGTCGCGGGTGCCGCCACGCTGCTGGCGACCCGGCTCACCTACCGGGCCGCCCGGAACGCCGACCCCGAGGACGCCGCGAAGGGCTACCGGGCCGGTCAGATCGCCTCGGCCGCCCTGGTCTCGCTGGCGCACGGCACCAACGACGCCCAGAAGACCATGGGTGTGATCACCCTCGCGCTGATCACCGGCGGTGTGATCGCCCCCGACTCCGACCCGCCGATGTGGGTCATCGTCTCCGCCGGTGTGGCCATCGCGCTCGGCACCTACCTGGGCGGCTGGCGCATCATCCGCACGATGGGCAAGGGGCTCGCCGACATCCAGCCGCCGCAGGGCTTCGCCGCCCAGACCGGCGCCGCGGTGACCATCCTGTCCTCCTCCCACCTGGGCTTCGCGCTCTCCACCACCCAGGTCTGCTCCGGTGCCGTCATGGGCTCGGGCCTCGGCCGCAAGGGCGGCGTGGTCCGCTGGTCGACCGCGGGCCGGATGGCCGCCGCCTGGGTGCTGACCCTGCCGGCCGCCGGTCTCGTCGGTGCCGCCGCGGCGCTGCTCGCCGAGCGCGGCAACTGGGGCGTCGCCGCGGTCGCGGTCCTGGCGATCGCCGCCTGCGCAGCGATCTGGGTGGCCTCGCGCCGCAAGCCGATCGACCACACCAACGTCAACGAGACGGGCTCGGAACTCGCCGAGCCGGTGGGCGTGGTCACCGCCGCGCTGCAGACCGTCGCCCCGCCGCCCGCCGGACCGGTGGCCGCGGCCCCCGCGGAGGAGCCGGCCGCGTCGGCGGCCTCCACCGAGCCGGCCGCACCGGCGGCCGTCACCGAGCCGACCGCCCCCGCTGCCCCCGCCGCCACCGCGGCCGCCCCCGCCCAGGCCACGGCCTGATCACGGCCAGGTAAGGAAGAAATCCGATGGACATCGACTGGGAAGCTCTCGGCCAGGTCTTCGGCGTCAGCCTGCTCTTCACCGTCGCGCTGGTCGGGGTGTTCACCCTCGGCATCGTCGGCAGCTCGCGCAAGCGGCGTGCGGAGACCGCCGGGGAGACGGCGGTCGCCACCGCCGGCGCCCCCTCGGTGGCGGCGCGCGGGGGTGCCTACCTCTGCTTCGCGCTGTGCGCGGCGGCCGTCGCGTACGGCATCTCGATCATCGTCGGCTGAGCCGGCATCCGGACGTATGAGTCCCGGTCCGGGCCCTGTGCCCGGACCGGGACTCAGTCATGTCCAGGCAGGGACTCAGCCATGTCCGGGCCGGGAGCGCGGTTGCCGCTGTGCCCTCGGCCACACCCGGGGCAGACCGTCTCATCGCAGGTCAAAGGTGAGTTGACGGCCCTTCCCGCAGCGTGGTGGACTGCCCGAGCCAAACGGCGGCAGGAGAGGAAGCCGGTGCGAGTCCGGCGCGGTCCCGCCACTGTCACCGGGGAGCGCTCCGCCGCCTGTCGAAGGTCACGGCTCACCGCGAGGGGGCTGGAAGACCGGGGGAAGCGCCGATCCGGGAGCCAGGAGACTCTCACCGCCGGTCACGTCGAGCCAGGGCGCGGACCCTGAGTGAGGACACTGCGCCATGCCCGGCACCGCCATGCGGCCATCTCCACCCGCCGCACCCACTGCTTCCCCGCTCCCCCGTCGAGGCGCGACGGCAGGCTGAGCGATGCGGGCCGATCACGCCATCTCCTTCGCGTGCGGCGCCGCTCTCGGCTTCGCCTGCGACCTGGCCGCCGGTGATCCGCGCCGCGGCCATCCAGTGGCCGCCTTCGGGCGGGCCGCGGCTGCCGTGGAGCGCCGGCTGTGGCACGACCACCGGGGGTACGGCGCACTGCACACACTGCTCTGCGCGGGCGGCGCGGCCGCCGGTGCCGCGCTGCTGACCCATGCCGTGCGGCAGCCCGCTGCGGCCGCGCGCGGCGCGGCGCGCCCCCCGGCGCCGTCCGGTTCCGTCTCCTCTGTCTTCCCCGCCTCCTCTGTCTTCCCCGGCCTCCCCGCCTCCTGTGTCGTGCGCTCGCTGTCCCGCACCGCCGACATCGCGCTCACCGCCGCGGCCACCTGGTCCGTGCTGGGCGGCACCTCGCTGCGCCGCGAGGCACAGGCCATCGGCGCCGCGCTCGCCGCCGGGGACCTCACCGCCGCCCGGGAGCGGCTGCCGCACCTGTGCGGACGGGATCCGCAGGCGCTGAACGGTCAGCAGATGGCCCGCGCGGTCGTGGAGTCGGTCGCGGAGAACACCTCGGACGCCGTCGTAGGCGCCCTGGTCTGGGGCGCGATCGGCGGCGTTCCGGGGCTGGTCGGCTTCCGGGCCGTCAACACCCTGGACGCCATGGTGGGTCACAAATCGCCGCGCTACCGACGCTTCGGCTGGGCGTCGGCCCGGCTGGACGACGTCGCCGGCTGGCCCGGTGCCCGGCTGACGGCCGCACTGGCCACGCTCGCCGGCCCGGACCCGCGCGGCGCCCGGCGGGCCTGGCGCGCCGACGGCCGCGCGCACCCGAGCCCCAACGCGGGCCCGGTGGAGGCGTCGTTCGCCGGAGCGCTGGGGGTCCGGTTGGGCGGCACCCTCGCGTACGGCGGACGGGTCGAGCACCGGCCGGTACTCAACGCCTCCGGCCGGCCGGTGGAGGTCGCCGACATCGACCGCGCGGCCCGGCTGTCGCGGCGGGTGGGAGCACTGGCGCTGGCGACATCCATCGCCGGACGGCTGGCGATCGGCGCCGTGCGGTCGGCCCTCTCCGACGGCGGCCGTGGGCCGGGACGAGCCGGGGCAGCGGGACAGGCGAAGGCCGCCGGGACGAGGGCCGGATGAGCCGCACCGGCGATCCGGCGCGAGGCCGACACGGCGACCCAGCGCTCCGCCGTCCTGTGCCGCGCAGCGGCGCCGAGGCGGGGCCGTGGGTCACGCCACCGGCCGCCACGTGTGCGTCCGGGCGCGCCTGGCGGTCGACCCGCGAAGCGGCTCGGCGCGCCGACGGCGTGCGTGCCGGCTGTGCCGCCCGCGCCGCGCGATGGGGCGCGCCGTTCACCTCGTACCGGCGCGCCGCGTTCGCGCGCGCCACGCGGGGCGACGCCGCACACGCGGAGTACCCGGCCGGGCCGCGTGCGGCGATGCCGCGCCGGGCATGGTCTACCGCGGGCGGCGCCCCGCACGCGGCGCGGCCGACGGCCGCGGACAGGGGGGACATGAGCGACGCGTACGCGGCCGCCGGGCGGCAGGCACCGGCGGCAGACGCAGCCGGGCAGCGGGCGCCGGCGAGAGCCGTACGTGCGCGCCGCGCGGGCGGAGATGGGGGCACCCCCGGGCGGAGTCCGGGGGAGAGAGAAAGGGACACGGCATGAGCGGCGGCCGGAATCGGCTGGGTGGCGGGCTGCTGGTCGCCGGGACGACCTCGGACGCGGGCAAGAGCGTGGTCACGGCGGGCATCTGCCGGTGGCTGTCCCGCAAGGGCGTCTCCGTGGCGCCGTTCAAGGCGCAGAACATGTCGCTGAACTCGTTCGTCACCCGTGAGGGCGCGGAGATCGGGCGGGCGCAGGCCATGCAGGCCGCCGCGGCCCGCGTCGAGCCCAGCGCCCTGATGAACCCGGTACTGCTCAAGCCGGGCTCCGACCGCAGCAGCCAGGTGGTGCTGCTGGGCAAGCCGGTGGGCGAGCTGAGCGCCCGCGGCTACCACCGGGGGCGGCAGGAGGCGCTGTTCGGCACGGTGACGGAGTGCCTGGAGGAGCTGCGGCGTACCCATGACGCGGTGATCTGCGAGGGCGCGGGCAGCCCGGCCGAGATCAATCTGCGCCGCACCGACATCGTCAACATGGGGATCGCCCGGGCTGCTTCGCTGCCGGTGGTGGTGGTCGGCGACATCGACCGGGGCGGCGTCTTCGCCTCGTTCTTCGGCACCACCGCGCTGCTCTCACCCGAGGACCAGCGGCATGTGGCGGGCTATCTGGTGAACAAGTTCCGCGGCGATGTGACGCTGCTGCAGCCGGGCCTGGACATGCTGCGGGACCTGACCGGGCGGCCCACTCTCGGCGTCCTGCCGTACGCGCACGGGCTGGGCATCGACGAGGAGGACGGGCTGCGCGTGTCGATGCGCGGCGCGGTCCGGGAGAGCGTGGTCGCGCCGCCGCACGGCGCGGACGTGCTGCGGGTCGCGGTCGCCGCCGTCCCGCTGATGTCGAATTTCACGGACGTGGACGCGCTGGCCGCCGAACCGGGCGTGATCGTACGGTTCGTGGACCGGCCGGAGGAGCTGGCCGACGCCGATCTGGTGGTGCTGCCGGGAACCCGCGGCACGGTGCGGGCGCTGGCCTGGCTGCGGGAGCGCGGCCTGGCGGACGCGGTGGCCCGGCGGGCCGCCGAGGGCCGCCCGGTGCTGGGCATCTGCGGCGGCTTCCAGATGCTGGCGGCGCGCATCGAGGACGAGGTGGAGTCCCGGGCGGGAACGGTGGAGGGGCTGGGTCTGCTGCCGGTGCGGGTGCGCTTCGCCGTGGAGAAGACCCTGGCGCGGCCGGTCGGTGAGGCGCTCGGCGAGCCGGTGGAGGGGTACGAGATCCACCACGGCGTCGCGGAGCTGCACGGACCGTACGACGAGGGGTTCCTGGACGGCTGCCGGGTCGGCTCGGTGTGGGGAACGCACTGGCACGGCTCGCTGGAGAGCGACGGCTTCCGGCGGGCGTTCCTGCGCCGGGTCGCCGCGGACGCGGGCCGGGCGTTCGTACCGGCTCCGGACACCGCCTTCGGGGCGCTGCGCGAGGAGCAGCTGGACCGGCTCGGTGATCTGATCGAGGAGCACGCGGACACGGACGCGCTGCTGCGGCTGATCGAGGACGGGGTGCCCCGGGGGCTGCCGTTCGTACCGCCGGGGGCGCCGTGAGTCCCCTACTCGGGGCTCCGCCCCACACCCCGGTCCTCAATCGCCGGACGGGCTGGATTTCGCCGCTCGTCCGACGAGTTACCGCAGGAGGTACGACCATATGACCACCGCCCCTTACCCGTTCACCGCGGTTGTCGGCATGGCCGACATGCGGCTCGGCCTGCTGCTCAACGCGATTTCCCCGGCGATCGGCGGGGTGCTGGTGCGCGGCGAGAAGGGAACGGCCAAGAGCACGATGGTGCGGGCCCTGTCGGCACTGCTGCCGCGGATCGAGGTCGTCGCCGGGTGCCGGTTCAACTGTGACCCGGCCGGGCCCGATCCGCGGTGCCCGGACGGCCCGCACGAGACCGGTACCGGCGGCGCGCGGCCGACGCGTCTGGTCGAGCTGCCGGTCGGTGCCTCCGAGGACCGGGTGGTCGGCTCGCTGGACATCGAGCGTGCGCTCGCGGAGGGCGTGAAGGCGTTCCAGCCAGGGCTGCTGGCGGACGCGCACCGCGGGATCCTCTACGTGGACGAGGTCAACCTGCTGGGTGACCACCTCATCGACGTGCTGCTCGACGCGGCGGCGATGGGCTCCTCGTACGTGGAGCGCGAGGGCGTCTCGGTGCGGCACGCGGCCCGTTTCCTGCTGGTCGGCACGATGAACCCGGAGGAGGGTGAGCTGCGGCCGCAGCTGCTGGACCGCTTCGGGCTGACGGTCGAGGTCGCCGCCTCCCGGGAGCCGGACGAGCGGGTCGAGGTGGTGCGCCGCCGGCTGGCGTACGACGAGGATCCGGCCGCCTTCCGCGCGCGGTGGGCGGCGGAGGAGGGGCAGCTGCGGGAGCGGATCGCCGCGGCGCGCGCCCTGCTGCCCCAGGTGCGGCTGGGTGACACCGCGCTGCGGCAGATCGCGGCGGTGTGCGCGGCGTTCGAGGTGGACGGGATGCGGGCGGACATCGTCACGGCGCGCACCGCGACGGCGCTGTCCGCCTGGGCCGGCCGTACCGAGGTGACCACCGCCGATGTGCGGCAGGCCGCGCTGCTCGCGCTGCCGCACCGGCGGCGGCGGAACCCGTTCGACGCGCCGGGGCTGGACGAGGAGAAGCTCGACGAGGTGCTGCGGCAGTTCGCGGAGGAGGAGCCCGACCCGGAGCCGGACCCCGAGCCGGAGGGGCCGGAGGACGACGGCGGACCGGACGGACCCGATGGTCCGGGCGGCGGGGCGCCGCAGGGGACGCCGCCGGCCGACGGCCAGGCCGCCGCCGAGCAGCCGGATCCCTCCCTGCCCGGGCAGCGCCCGGAGGCCGAGACGGCGGCCGGCCCGGAGCAGCCCGCGGGCCAGGACTCCGGCGAGGGTTCCGGCGCTCCGGCTCCCGCGCCGGGCGGGGGCGCCGAGCAGAGGGCGGTCGGGGCGGGTGAGCCGTTCCGGGCCCGGAAGCTGGATGTGCCGGGGCTGGGCGAGGGGGCGGCCGGGCGCCGGTCCCGGGCGCGTACCGCGCAGGGCCGCACCACCGGCGCCCGGCTCCCCAGGAGCGGCTCGCTCTCCGCGCTGCACCTGACGGCCACCGTGCAGGCCGCCGCCCCGCACCAGCGGGCGCGCGGGCGCAGCGGTCGGGGGCTGGTGATCCGCCGGGACGATCTGCGGGAGGCGGTGCGTGAGGGGCGCGAGAGCAATCTGGTGCTCTTCGTGGTGGACGCCTCCGGGTCGATGGCGGCCCGGCAGCGGATGAGCGCGGTCAAGGGCGCGGTGCTCTCGCTGCTGCTCGACGCCTACCAGCGGCGCGACAAGGTGGGGCTGATCTCCTTCCGGGGCTCGGGGGCGGAGCTGGCGCTGCCGCCGACCTCCTCGGTGGACGCCGCCGCAGCCCGGCTGGAGAAGCTGCCGACCGGCGGCCGGACGCCGCTGGCCGAGGGGCTGGTGATGGCTCGTGAGGTGCTGCGGATCGAGCGGCTGCGCGATCCGGCGCGCCGCCCGCTGCTGGTGGTGGTGACCGACGGGCGGGCCACCGGTGGCCCCGAGCCGGTGGTCCGGGCGGGCCGCGCGGCGGCGCTGCTGGCTGGCGATCAGGTCGCCTCGGTGGTGGTGGACTGCGAGTCGGGCCCGGTCCGGCTGGGCCTGGCGGCCGGGCTGGCCGGCCGGCTGCACGCCACGCCGGTCACCCTCGATGAACTCCGCGCGGACCATGTGACCGCGCTGGTACGTGATGTACGGACCGCTCAGAAGACCCGGAGGGCCGCTTAATGCCACAAGGACAGCCGACCACCGTCCCCGACGACGGGCTCACCACCCGGCAGCGCCGCAATCGCCCGCTGGTGATGGTGCACACCGGCATCGGCAAGGGCAAGTCGACCGCCGCGTTCGGGCTGGCGCTGCGCGCCTGGAACCAGGGCTGGCCGATCGGGGTGTTCCAGTTCGTGAAGTCCGCCAAGTGGAAGGTGGGCGAGGAGAACGCGCTGAAGGTGCTGGGCGCCTCCGGCGAGGGCGGCACCGTCGACTGGCACAAGATGGGCGAGGGCTGGTCCTGGATCCAGCGCGACGGCGAGATGTCCAACGAGGACAAGGCGCGCGAGGGCTGGGAGCAGGTCAAGCGCTGCCTCGCCGAGGAGCGGTACAAGCTGTACGTGCTGGACGAGTTCGCCTATCCGATGCACTGGGGGTGGGTGGACACCGAGGAGGTCGTCTCGGTGCTGCGCGACCGGCCGGGCACCCAGCACGTGGTGATCACCGGCCGGAACGCCCCGCAGCCGCTGCTGGACTTCGCGGACCTGGTCACCGACATGTCCAAGGTCAAGCATCCGATGGACGCGGGCCAGAAGGGCCAGCGGGGCATCGAGTGGTGAGCGGACCGCTGTCCTCGCCCGGCACCCATCAGGTGCCCCGGCTGGTGATCGCGGCGCCGTCGTCCGGCAGCGGCAAGACCACCGTCGCCACCGGGCTGATGGCCGCGTTCACCGAGGCCGGGCTCGCGGTGTCGCCGCACAAGGTGGGGCCGGACTACATCGACCCGGGCTACCACGCCCTCGCCACCGGCCGGCCGGGCCGCAACCTCGACGCCTACCTGTGCGGGCCGGAGCGGATCGCCCCGCTCTTCCTGCACGGCGCGGCGGGCTGCGACCTGGCCGTGGTGGAGGGGGTGATGGGGCTGTTCGACGGTGCCAGCAACCAGGGCGAGCTGGCCTCCACGGCGCATGTGGCGAAGCTGCTGCGCGCCCCGGTGGTGCTGGTGGTCGACGCGTCCTCGCAGTCCCGTTCGGTCGCGGCGCTGGTGCACGGCTTCGCGTCCTGGGACCCGGAGGTCCGGCTGGCCGGGGTGATCCTCAACAAGGTCGGCTCCGACCGGCACGAGGCGTTGCTGCGGGAGGCGCTGGACGGATCCGGGGTGCCGGTGCTCGGCGCGCTTCGCCGGGTGGGGACGGTCCGCACCCCCAGCCGTCACCTGGGTCTGGTGCCGGTCGCCGAACGCCGCGCCGACGCGGTGGAGTCGGTGGCCGCGCTCGCCGCGCAGATCCGCCAGGGCTGTGATCTGGACGGCCTGATGGCGCTGGCGCGCAGCGCTCCCCCGCTGGCCTCGACCGTCTGGGACCCCGCCGCCGAGGTGGCCGAGGTGGCCGCCGCGCGGCCGGGGCGGCGGCCGGTGGTGGCGGTCGCGGGCGGTGCCGCGTTCACCTTCTCCTACGCCGAGCATGCCGAGCTGCTGCGGGCGGCGGGCGCGGAGGTGGTGGGCTTCGACCCGCTGCGCGACGAGAAGCTGCCGGACGGCACCGGAGGTCTGGTGATCGGCGGCGGCTTTCCCGAGGTGTACGCGCCGGAGCTGTCCGCGAACGAGCCGCTGCGCGCGGCGGTGGCGCGGCTGGCCGCCGCCGGCGGTCCGATCGCCGCCGAGTGCGCGGGCCTGCTGTATCTGGCGCGCTCGCTGGACGCCTCCGACGGCCAGGCTCCGCTGCCGATGTGCGGGGTGCTGCCCGCCCATGGGCGGATGACGGAGCGGCTGACCCTCGGCTACCGGGAGGCCGTCGCGATCCAGGACAACGTGCTGGCGGCGGCCGGGACCCGGATGCGCGGCCATGAGTTCCACCGCACGACCGTCGAGCCGGGCGCCGGGCCGGAGGCGGCCTGGGGGATGGTGTACCCCGAGCGGCGGGTGGAGGGCTTCGCGCCGGGTTCGGTGCACGCCTCGTATCTGCATGTGCACTGGGCCTCCGCCCCGGCCACCGCGGTGCGCCTCGCCGGCGGTTGCCCGGCATGACCGGTCCGCTGTTCGTCGGGGTGGGCGCCCGCCGTGGCGCCCCGCCGGAGGAGGTGCTCGGGCTGGTCCGGCTGACCCTGGCCGAGGCCGGGCTGGAGCCGGGGGCGGTGCGGGCCCTGGCCACCTGCGCGGCCAGGGCCGGCGAGCCGGGGCTGGCCGCCGCCTCGGCGGAGCTGGGGGTGCCGCTGCTCGCCTTCGAGGCGGCGGCGCTGGCGGCCGTGCCCGTGCCGAGCCCGTCCGCCGCCGCCCGGGCGGCGGTGGGTACGCCGAGCGTCGCCGAGGCCGCGGCCCTGCTGGCCGCCGGGCCCTCCGGTGCCGAACTCCTGGTCGCCAAACGGAAGTCGGCCCCGGCGGACGGCCGGCCGGCCCGGGTCACCTGCGCGGTGGCCCGCCGCGTACCGTCCGCCCACGGCGGGTGACCGCGGACGGTCCGGTCACCCCCGGCTGCATGGGCACGCGGGCCCGTCAGTAACGTCTCGCGCAAACATGGTGCGTGTTGCCGGTTCCTCCTCCCGGGCCCCACCCGCAGGCCCGCCCGGAGGACGCCGGATGTGAGTCCGACCTTCACCCCCGACTGTCGTCCGGGGCCCGCTTGCCCGAGGAGATTCCTTGACCAGCCCGCCCGCGTTGCTCATCGCAGGCCACGGCACCCGAGACGAGTCGGCCGCCGCGGCGTTCCAGATCTTGGTGGAGGAGTTGGGCGCCGCCCACCCCGGTCTCCCCGTCGTCGGTGGCTGCGTCCCCCCGGACACCCCGGCGCTGGCGGACGCGCTGGAGGTGCTCGCCGAGCATGGCGCCTCGCAGGTGGTGACGGTTCCGCTGAGCCTGGCTCCGGACGGCCGGATGCGGGAGTCGATCGCCGCGGCGCTGGCCGACGCCCGCCTGCGGCACCCCGGCACCCTCCATGCGCTCGCCGGCCCGGTCGGCACCCACGCCATGCTGCTGGACCTGCTGGAGCGCCGCCTCGACGAGGCCCTGGGGAACGGGGTCCGGACGCCCTCGGACCGGGCCGGGACGACGGTGCTGCTGGTCAGCGACGGCTCCAGCGACCCGGTCGCCAACGCCGAGGTGCACCGGGCCGCCCGGCTGCTGTGGGAGGGCCGCGGCTTCGCGGGCGTGGAGACCGCCTTCGTCTCGCTGGCCGCTCCGGATGTGGCGTCGGGCCTGGACCGCTGCGCCCGGCTCGGTGCGCGCCGGGTCGTCGTCCTGCCGTATCTGCTCTTCCCCGGCGGCCTCGCCGACCGGGCGTGGCAGCAGGCCGAAGGGGCGGCGCTGGCCTATCCGTGGGTGGAAGTGGTCCGCGCCGAGCCGATCGGCCCTGCCAAGGAGCTGATCACGGCGGTCATGGACCGCTACCGGGAAGCGGTGGAAACCCATGTCCGCTGAGATCGATCTGCGGCACCACGGGGACGCGGAGGTCCGCGGCGCCGGACTGACCGACCTGGCGGTGAACGTCCGCAGTGACACGCCCCCGGCCTGGCTGAAGGCCCGCATCGCCGCGTCCCTGGACGGGCTGGCCGCCTACCCGGACGGGCGGGCGGCGCGCCGCGCGGTCGCCGACCGCCATGGGCTGCCCTGCGAACGGGTCCTGCTGACCGCCGGCGCGGCCGAGGCCTTCGTGCTGCTGGCCCGCGCGCTGCCCGCGCGCCGGCCGGCCGTGGTGCATCCGCAGTTCACCGAGCCGGAGGCGGCCCTGCGCGATGCGGGCCACCGCGTCGAGCGGCTGCTGCTCACCGAGGAGGACGGCTTCCGCCTGGACCCGGACCGGATACCCGAGGACGCCGACCTGGTCGTCATCGGCAACCCGACCAACCCCACATCGGTGCTGCATCCGGCCGCCGACCTGGCCGCCCTGGCCCGTCCCGGCCGTTTCCTGGTGGTCGACGAGGCGTTCATGGACGCGGTCCCGGGAGAGGCCGCGTCGCTGGCCGGTCACGACCTCCCCGGCCTGATCGTGCTGCGCAGCCTGACCAAGACCTGGGGCCTGGCAGGGCTGCGCATCGGCTACGTACTGGCGGAGCCGGACACCATCACGGCTCTGGAGCGTGCCCAGCCGCTGTGGCCGGTTTCCACCCCCGCCCTGGTCGCCGCGGAGGCATGTTGTTCCCCCCGGGCGCTGGCGGAGGCCGCCCGTGCCGCCGAGCGGACCGCCGCGGACCGGGCCCATCTCCTCGCCCGCCTGGCGGAGTTCCCCCGGATCCGGGTCTGCGGGCCGGCGGCCGGCCCGTTCGTGCTCCTCCGCCTGCCCGACGCGGCGGCGGTCCGCGCCCGGCTGCGCGACCACGGTTTCGCCGCGCGGCGCGGTGACACTTTTCCGGGGCTCGGCCCGGACTGGCTGCGCCTCGCCGTCCGCGATCCCGGCACCACCGACCGCTTCATCGCCGCCCTCGCCGAGGTCCTCGCCTGACGCCACCGGCGCGGCGGCGAGCGGGGGCCACCACCCCTGAGCGGGCGGGCCGGCAGCGGAAGTGGAAGGGGGCGGGCCGGCGACCACACGCCCGGCCCGCCCCCGCCCGGTCAGGGCCTCAGCCCCGGCGCCGCCCACCCGCGGCGCGCCGGCGGCGGCTCAGCACCACCGCTCCGGCACCCAGGACGACCAGCGCCCCCGCGCCACCCGCGACATACGGCGTGCTGGAACTGCTGCCCGTCTCGGCGAGGTTCTCCGGCCGCTGACCGGCCCCCGCCTTCACCCCGGTGCCCGAACCGGCACCCGGCTTCTCCTGAGCGGGCTTCTCCTCGGCGGGCTTCGTAGGCTTCGCCGGATCTTCGGACTCGGCCCGCCGCACAACGGGAGCCTTGCAGCTCGCCTCCGCCAGGGTGAGCCGGCCCTCGACCTTGGCCACGCCCAGCTTCAGCGGGTCCACCGAGACCTTCAGGTCGAGCGCGGTGGCGGCCGCCGAGCGGGCCGTGGTCGTGGTCCGCGCCAGGTCGAGCCGGACCTCGCCGACCCCGGGGACGGAGACCTGAGCCGTGCCCGACGCGCTCAAGGTGACCTTCTTGCCGAGCACCAGCACGCTGCCCGGCAGGGTGGAGGTGGCCGTCGGTCGCTTCCCCGCCCGGCACACCGCCTTGGAGGTGACCTGCTCGATCTCGATCAGCGAGAGCAACGGCAGGCCCGGCACATGGAGTTTGGCCCGGACGAGGTTGGCGTACCCCTGGGCGGTGGTCCGGTTGGTGGTGGCGCGCGCGGTGGCCACATCGGCCCGCAGCAACTGGACGGGCTTGCCGCCCTCGACGCCGTCCAGCGTAGTGCTGAGCGTCGTCTGGTGCGCGTCGGCGGGCGCGTGGACCTCGTTCAGCACGAGGTCCACCGGCACATCGGCGGCCTTGCCGAGCAGCGACACGTCGAGCCCGGTGCGGAGCACGACCGCGTCGGCGCGCCCGGCGGAACCGCCGCTGTCCGCGGCCGCGTTGCCGCCGGTGGCGTACGCCGACGCGGCGCCCAGCGCCAGGACGGCGGCCGCGACACCGGCCACAGCGCCTCCACGACGAGCAGGCACACCGGGGAAGGAGTAGTTGGTGGAACAGGACACGTGTGTGGAACCCCCACAAGAGACTTGGAGCCGTCGGCACCCGTCTACGGGGGACATCACGGGTGCCGACGGCCTCGACCCCGGCCATACTCGCGCACCCAACGTGAACGGTCAGCCACCCGTGGTGAGTTCATCCCACCGGGTGACTCTCGTCCCTGCTTTCGATTCCTACCGCACCACTCGCCCCCGCAGCACCACCCGGCGGGGCGCCGCCAGCACCCGCACATCCGCGCGCGGGTCGGCCTCGTAGACCACCAGGTCGGCCGGGGAGCCCTCCTCCAGCCCGGGGCGGCCGAGCCAGGCGCGCGCGCCCCAGGTGGTCGCGGACAGCGCGTCGACCGCCGGGATACCGGCGCGGGTCAGCTCGGCGACCTCCTGGGCGATCAGCCCGTGGGCCAGCGAACCGCCCGCGTCCGTCCCCGCGTAGATGGGCACGCCGGCGTCGTAGGCCGCGCGCACGGTGTCGTAGCGGCGGGCGTGGAGGCGCCGCATGTGGTCCGCCCAGCGGGGGAACTTCGCCTCGCCGCCCTGCGCCAGCCGCGGGAAGGTCGCGATGTTGACCAGCGTCGGCACGATGGCCACCCCGCGCTCGGCGAACAGCGGGATGGTCTCCTCGGTGAGGCCGGTGGCGTGCTCGACGCAGTCGATGCCCGCCTCCACCAGCGGGGCGAGGGTCTCCTCCGCGAAACAGTGGGCGGTGACCCGGGCGCCCAGCCGGTGCGCCTCCGCGATCGCCGCCTCGACCTCGCCACGCGGCCAGCAGGCGCCGAGGTCTCCGGTCTCCCGGTCGATCCAGTCGCCGACGAGCTTGACCCAGCCGTCGCCGCGGCGCGCCTCGCGGCCGACATAGGCGACGAGGTCGGCCGGCTCGATCTCATGCGCGTAGTTGCGGATGTAGCGCCTGGTGCGGGCGATGTGGCGGCCGGCCCGGATGATGCGCGGCAGGTCCTCGCGGTCGTCGATCCACCGGGTGTCGGACGGCGATCCGGCGTCCCGCAGCAGCAGCGCGCCGATCTCCCGCTCGCGCAGCGCCTGGCTCTCGCTGACCGCCTTGTCGACCGGGCCGTGGGCGTCGAGCCCGACATGGCAGTGCGCGTCGACCAGGCCGGGCAGTGCCCAGCCCTCGACGAGGGTGACGTCGCGGGCCGAGGCCCCGGTGGGCCGGTCGTACGAGATCTTCCCGTCGATCACCCAGAGTTCGTCGCGGGTCTCGCCGGGCTCCGGCCCGACCAGTACGCGTCCCTTGATGTGCAGCACCGCGCTATCGCTCATGCTCCGCACTGTACGAGCACCACCCGCCGCGGGGTACACGCCCGGGCACCGGGCGGGGCCGCCCCGGCCGGCCGGCGGGCCCGGCGCCCCGCGGGCCGCCCCCGGCCGATTCCGCCACACACCATTACGCGTTAAATTCCCGTGATTGCCGCGACAATTTTCGCCGCCCTTTTCAGCGCAGCTTCCCATATTCTTCTGCCCGGTTTTCCGAACCTTAAACGCCAAGATTTCGCTAGATTCCACAAGGGTCGAAGCAAGGTTCACGCGGGGCTAATTCACGCACATCTCCTCGTCGTTACGTACATGTGACACACTCCACAGGACGTCCGTTTCGCCCGATACTCACCGGGGCAAATCACCTCTTTCCCCGGGCCCGCGCGCACGCGCGTCCGCGCGATAACACGACCACCCCCGTCCACGTAACCCCTCCCGGCGATGCAATTCAGGATTCTCCTCGGTAAATTCAATTCGCATGACCCCCGCACCAGCAGATCTTGCACGTGCCCGTGACGAATTCACAGAAATGCCGGAAGGACTGCGGATCGACGCCCCACGCGTCGAGGACGGAGCCGCGATCTGGCGCATCGCCCGCGACTCCAAGGCCCTGGACCTCAACTCGTCGTACAGCTACCTGCTGTGGTGTCGCGACTTCGCCGCCACCTCGGTGGTGGCCCGCGACGCCCAGGGCGAGGCCGTCGGCTTCGTCACCGGCTACATCCGCCCGGAACGCCCCCAGACCCTGGTGGTCTGGCAGGTCGCCGTCGACCACGCGTACCGCGGCCGGGGGCTGGCGGCGGCCCTGCTGGACGGACTGACCGCGCGGGTCGCGCGGACGGCGGGGATCCAGGGGATCGAAACCACCATCACGCCGGACAACACCGCCTCGAACCGGCTGTTCACCTCGTTTGCAGAGCGCCATGGCGCGGATGTCAGTCGTGAGGTGCTCTTCCACGGCAGCCTGTTCCCGGACGGCACGCACGAGCCCGAAGTGCTCTACCGCATCGGCCCTCTCGCGCGCTGACCGGACCTGCCGCCCGCACCGCATCCCCCGCCCTCGCCGGGCCCACCCACCCGCACCGGGCACCCGACCTGCGTTTCCCACCCCGCAGACCCCGGACTTCCTCCCCCCTCGCCACGCATCCTTCAGGAGAATGCCGTGACCATCACCCCGCCCGCACTGAGTGTCTTCGAGACCCTGGAGTCGGAGGTGCGCAGCTACTGCCGTGGCTGGCCCGCCGTCTTCGACCGCGCGCAGGGCAGCTACATGTACGACGAGGACGGCCACACCTACCTCGACTTCTTCGCCGGCGCCGGTGCCCTCAACTACGGCCACAACAACCCGGTTCTCAAACGCGCCCTCATCGACTACATCGAGCGGGACGGCGTCACGCACGGCCTGGACATGGGCACCACGGCCAAGCGCGCCTTCCTGGAGGCGTTCCAGAACATCGTGCTGCGCCCGCGCGACCTGCCGTACAAGGTCATGTTCCCGGGCCCGACCGGCACCAACGCGGTCGAGGCAGCACTGAAGCTGGCCCGCAAGGTCAAGGGCCGGGAGGCGGTCGTCTCCTTCACCAACGCCTTCCACGGCATGTCGCTCGGGGCCCTGGCCGTCACCGGCAACGCCTTCAAGCGAGCGGGCGCCGGCATTCCGCTGGTGCACGGCACCCCCATGCCGTTCGACCACTACCTGGACGGCCAGGTCCCGGACTTCCTCTGGTTCGAGCGGCTGTTGGAGGACCAGGGCTCGGGGCTCAACCAGCCCGCCGCGGTGATCGTCGAGACGGTGCAGGGCGAGGGCGGCATCAACGTGGCACGCCCGGAGTGGCTGCGCGGCCTGGCCGACCTGTGCAAGCGCCGCGACATGCTGCTGATCGTCGACGACATCCAGATGGGCTGTGGCCGCACCGGCCCGTTCTTCTCGTTCGAGGAGGCGGGCATCACCCCGGACATCGTCACGCTCTCCAAGTCCATCGGCGGCTACGGGCTGCCCATGTCGCTCACCCTCTTCCGGCCCGAGCTGGACGTCTGGGAGCCGGGCGAGCACAACGGAACCTTCCGCGGGAACAACCCGGCGTTCGTCACCGCCACCGCCGCGCTGAGCACCTACTGGGCCGACGGAGGGATGGAGAAGCAGACGCTGGCGCGCGGCGAGCAGATCGAGGCGGCGCTGCGCGTGATCTGCGCCGAGCACGCCGGCCTGGGTGCCGAGTACCGCGGCCGGGGCCTGGTCTGGGGGCTGGAGTTCGCCGACCGGTCGCGTGCCCAGGCGGTCTGCGCCCGCGCCTTCGAGCTCGGTCTGCTGGTGGAGACCTCCGGCCCGATGAGCGAGGTCGTCAAGCTGCTGCCGGCGCTCACCGTCTCCCCCGAAGAGCTGGACGAGGGCCTGCGGACCCTCGCCCGGGCGGTCCGCGAGACCGCCTGACCGTCCCCTTCCGCGCGCACCACCCGTACCAGCAGAAAGGCACAACTCACCGTGATCGTCCGATCCTTCAAGGACATCGAGGGAACCGACCGGCATGTCAAGTCCAGGTCCGGTACCTGGGAGAGCAAGCGCATCGTCCTCGCCAAGGAGGGCGTCGGCTTCTCGCTCCACGAGACCGTGCTGTACGCGGGCACCGAGACGTCGATGTGGTACGCCAACCACTTCGAGGCGGTGCTGTGCGTCGAGGGCGAGGCGGAGCTGACCGACGACGAGACCGGCGAGAAGCACCTGATCACCCCGGGCACGATGTACCTGCTCGACGGCCATGAGCGGCACACCCTGCGGCCCAGGACCGACTTCCGCTGCGTCTGCGTCTTCAACCCGCCGGTCACCGGACGGGAGGACCACGACGAGAACGGTGTCTATCCCCTGCTCACGGAGGAGGCCTGAGCGATGACCACGGTCACTGACCTGTACCCGACCCGGGGCGCGACCGAGGTGCTCACCCCGCGGCTGGACCCGGTGGTCTGGTCGCCCGCCGACGCCCCCGGGCCCATCGCCCCCGCGGACCTGCACGGCTTCGACCGGGACGGATTCCTCACCGTCGACCAGCTGGTCACGCCGGAGGAGGTGGCCACCCTCCGTGCGGAGCTGGAACGGCTGATCACCGATCCGGCCGTGCGGGCCGATGAGCGCGCCATCATCGAGCCGAAGTCCAGGGACGTGAGGTCGGTGTTCGAGGTGCACCGGATCAGCGAGGTCTTCGCGGACCTGGTGCGCGATCCGCGTGTCGTCGGCCGCGCCCGGCAGATCCTGGGCTCCGAGGTGTACGTCCACCAGTCCCGGATCAACGTCAAGCCGGGGTTCGGGGCCAGCGGCTTCTACTGGCACTCGGATTTCGAGACCTGGCACGCCGAGGACGGGCTGCCGCGGATGCGCACGGTGTCCGTCTCCATCGCGCTGACGGAGAACCACGACACCAACGGCGGCCTGATGATCATGCCCGGCTCGCACCGGTCCTTCCTCGGCTGCGCGGGTGAGACGCCGAAGGACAACTACAAGCGGTCGCTGAAGATGCAGGAGGCGGGCACGCCGTCGGACAGGGCGCTGACCGACCTCGCCGACCGGCACGGCATCCGGCTGTTCACCGGCAAGGCCGGCTCGGCCACCTGGTTCGACTGCAACTGCATGCACGGTTCCGGGGACAACATCACGCCGTATCCGCGCAGCAACGTCTTCATCGTCTTCAACAGCGTCGAGAACGCCGCGGTCGAGCCCTTCGCGGCTCCGGCCCCCCGCCCGGCCTTCATCGGGGCGCGGGACTTCACGCCGGTGCGGTGACCTGTGGGCTGACGCGGCGCACTGATCCGGTGCGCTGACCAGCACGCGCGCGGGGTGCCGGGGCCGATCGCCTCGGCACCCCGCGCGCGTGCGCGTCACCCCTGGCCTGGCAGGGTCGCCAGCAGCTCCAGCAGCCGGTCCGCGTCGGCCCTGGTGTTGTGGAGGTGGAAGGCGGCCCGCAGACCGCCCGCCCGGCCGGCCACATACACCTCGGCCTCGGCCAGTCCCTCGACCGTGTGGCCCAGCCCGGGCACCGAGACGATCGCCGAGCCGGGCGCCGGGAGCGGGGTGTGCCCCAGCGCGGTGACCCCGGCCCGGAAGTGGTCGGCGAGCGCGCGGTCGTGGGTGCCGATGGCCTCCGGGCCGATCTCCTCGACCAGGGCGAGTGAGTGCCGGGCGGCCAGGTAGGAGAGTACGGCCGGGCTCTGGTCGAAGCGCCGGGCGGAGTGCGCGAGTTCGGTGACCGGGCCGTAGGTGCTCTCCCAGGGTTTCTCTCCGGCGGCCCAGCCCGCGAAGACCGGGGTGAGCCCGCCGAGGTCGTCGGGGACGGTCAGGAAGGCGACGCCGCGCGGGCACATCAGCCACTTGAAGCCCACGCAGACGGTGAAGTCGAAGACGTCGGCGCTCAGCGGCAGCCAGCCGGCGGACTGGCTGAGGTCCACCAGCGTGCGGGCCCCGTGCGCGCGGGCCGCCTCGGTGAGGGCGTCGAGGTCGGCGAGCCGCCCGTCCGCCGACTGGACCGCGCTGACGGCGACCAGCTCGGTGCCGGGGCGTACCGCCTCCGCCAGCTCGGACAGCGGCACGATCCGCAGCCTGAGGTCCGGGCGCATCGTGAAGGGGTTCACCAGCGAACTGAAATCGCCCTCGGCGACCAGCACTTCGGCCCCCGTCGGCAGGGACGTGGCGATCAGGCCGACGTACACCGCGACCGAGGCCCCGGCCGCCACCCGCCGCACGGGCACGCCGACGATCCGGGCGTAGCGGGCGCGGCTCTCCTCCACCGCGTCGAAGGCGGCGTCGAGGTAGTCGCCGCCGGAAGCGGCGGCGTCGATGGCGGCCTTCAGGGGAGCCACCGAGCGGGCGGGGAGCAGCCCGCTGGAGGCGGTGTTGAGGTAGGTCGTGACGGGCGCGAACTCACTTCCTGACAAGCTCTCCATGCGCCAACTATCAGCCGCGCCGACGCAGCCGTCCATCGCACCGCGCCGCGCCGTTCCGTCAAGCAGCGGGGACGCACCCTGGCTGACCTGCGGCGATTCAATCCGCTGCGGATCCGCCGCAATCTGCTGCCATCTGCGGCGATCCGCTCCGATCCGCCTTCCCGCTACTTTCCGGCTGTTTCGGTCCGGGCCGAAGCGGGGTGCGCGGCGGCGCGCGGTGGGTAGCGTGACCGCATGACGCGATCCGAGCAGCTGCGGCGGTACTGGGAGACGACCGGTGCCGGGCACACCTTCACCCATCCGCTCGATGCCGAACTCCTGGCGCGGTACGTGTCCGTCGACGCGCGGATCCTGGACTACGGCTGCGGGTACGGAAGGCTGGTGGCCGAGCTCGGCGCGCTCGGGTACCGCGATGTGCGGGGGGTGGATCCGTCCGCGGCGCTCATCGAGCGCGGTCGCACCGAGCGTCCGGGGCTGCGGCTGAGCCATGTGGAGCGGCCGCCGCTGCCGTATCGGGACGGAGAGTTCGAGGCGGCGCTGCTGTTCGCGGTGCTGACCTGCATTCCGGAGGGCAGCGCCCAGGAGGAGACGCTGGCCGAGCTGGCGCGGCTGATCCGGCCGGGCGGGGTGCTCTATCTCAGCGATGTGCCTTTGCAGGACGACGAGCGCCACCTGGCCCGGTACCGCGCGGCGGCGCCGGGCGAGGACGCGGCGGGGGCGGACGGGGATGCCGGCGAGGCGGCCGCGTACGGCACCTTCGGCATCGCCGACGGCGGGGTCTTCCGGCACCAGGACCCGGAGGGGCTGCGCGCGCTGCTGGCGCGCCATGGTTTCGAGGTGGCCGAGGAGCGGCGGGATCCGGTGCCCACGCTCGACGGCCACACCGTGACCCGGCTGCAGCTGGTGGCGCGCCGCCGGTAGCGGGTGTCCGGATATGCGAGCGCCCGCGCCGAGGAGACTCGGCGCGGGCGCGGCGCGCCGCGGCTCAGGTGAGCAGCTCGCGGATCGGGTTGATCGCGAAGTAGGCGGCGAAGAGGGCGGCGGTGCCCCACAGCAGCCAGTGCACCTCGCGGGCCTTGCCGAGCACCGTCTTGATGACGACGTAGCTCACGAAGCCGGCGCCGATGCCGTTGGTGATGGAGTACGTGAACGGCATGACGGCGATGGTGAGGAAGGCCGGGATGGCGATCTCGTACTTCTCCCACTCGATGTGCCGCACCTGGCTCATCAGCAGGAAGCCGACGGCGACCAGCGCGGGCGCGGCGGCCTGCGCGGGCACCACCGTCGCCAGCGGGGTCAGGAAGAGGGCGAGGCCGAAGAGGCCGCCGGTGACCAGGTTCGCGAAGCCGGTGCGCGCGCCTTCGCCGACACCCGCGGCGGACTCGATGTAGGTGGTGGAGGAGGAGGCGGACGAGGCGCCGCCGGCCACCGCGGCGACGCTGTCGATGAACAGCACCCGGCCCAGGTTGGGGACCTTGCCCTGGGCGTCCAGCAGTCCGGCCTCGTTGCTCACGCCGACGACGGTGCCCATGGTGTCGAAGAAGTCGGAGAGGATCAGCGTGAAGATGATCAGGACGAGGGTGAGGGCGCCGACCTCGTGCCACGCCCCGAAGAGGTCGAACTCGCCGATCAGGCCGAAGTCCGGTGAGGAGACCACGTCATCCGGCAGCTTGGGCTCGATCGCGCCCCAGCCCGCGTGCTTGTCGAAGACCTCGTTGACCACGATCGCCAGCACGGTGGTGGCGATGATGCTGATCAGGATCGCGCCCCGGAAGCCGCGGGCCATCAGGGCGATGGTCAGCAGCACGCCGAAGCAGAAGACCACCGACGGCCAGCCGCTCAGCTCGCCGTCCGCCCCGAGCTGCACCGGCACCGAGCCCTCACCCGGGCCACCGGGGATGCGGGTGACGAAGCCTGCGTCGATGAAGCCGATGAACGCGATGAACAGGCCGATGCCGACGCTGATCGCCTGCTTCAGTGGCTGCGGAATGGCGTGCATGACCGCTTCGCGCACGCCGGTGAGCACCAGCGCGCAGATGATGAGACCTTCCAGGACCACCAGGCCCATGGCGTCTTCCCAGCTCATCTGCGGGGCGATCTGGAAGGCGACGACCGCGTTGAGGCCGAGTCCGGCGGCGAGGGCCAGCGGCAGATTGCCCGCGACGCCCATGATGACCGTCATCACCGCGGCGACCAGAGCGGTGGCGGTGGCCAGCTGGGTCTGTGAGAGGTGGTGGTGGTACTTGTCCTCGGCACTCCCCAGGATGATGGGATTGAGCACGAGAATGTACGCCATCGTAAAGAACGTGGCGAATCCGCCGCGTATTTCCCGGCCGAAGTCCGACCCGCGCTCCGATATCCGGAAGAACCGGTCGACTCCGTTCTGTCCGGTGGCCGGTGGCGCTTCGGGCTTGTCAATGAGCTGTCTGGACACGGCGCTGCTCCTCGTTCTTGGAAAATGACGGCAAGCGAGTGTGCTGGATTGTGCTCGCCGGACGCATCGATCAGGTTTACGGTGTATTACGAGATCACTGCGACAGCGGCGAGAGCCTGGACAGGCGGGGGTCAACTCCCCTTGGATGCAAGGCTGGAGGGGATTCCCCAGGCGTTGCCGCGGGAGACGGTGCGGGCGCCGAGGCGGGCGTCGATGCCGCCGTTCCGAACGGCCCAGGAATGCTCGACGACGACCGGGCTGGGCCAGTCCCGGAGTCGGATTCCGTCGCCGCTGTTGTCGTAGGACCGGGCCCCGGTGATGAGATTTCCGCCGCCCGAACCGGAGATGAGCGCGATACCGTCCGCGACGGGGGCGCCCGGCCGCCCGTGATTGCCGTGCGAATCGACGTCGCGGATGACATTGCCGCGGGTCCCGGCGCCGCGCAGCAGCACACCGGTGCCACCGCCCGCACGCGTCGTCAGCTTCTCCAGGATCTCGCCGGTACAGGAGACGCACACCACCGCGCTGCCCGGGGAGTTGCGGAACTCGATCCCCGACACGGTCCAGAAGTCGGCGCGGAGCGTCAGCAGCGCGTCCCCCGCCGCCAGCTTCGAGCCGTCCACGGTGACCGATTCCGAGCCGTACGCCCGCAGCTCGATGCGGTGGTCCACGCTGCCGTCGATCTCGCCGCGCAGCGGGGCGGCGGGGTGGTAGACGCCGCCGCGCACCCAGATGGTGGTGCCCGGCTCGGCGGCCGACAGGGCCCTGGCCAGGGTGCGGTAGGGGGTCGCGCGGGTGCCCGTGGCGGCGTCGCTGCCGGTGGTGGAGACGAAGACCGCGGTGTCCGCGGCGCTGGCGCCGCCGGGGGCCGCGGTCAGATACACGCCCGCCGCGGCGGAGGCGGCGATGACGACGGTGCCCAGCGGCAGCGTGCGGTCCTTGCGGTGGCGTCCGCGGTAGCGACGGCGCCTCATGGCAGCTCCTGTCGGTGCGGCGAGGGTCGCCGTGCGCTCGCGGTGTCCATGGATGCAGATGGTACGCGTGGGAAGCGGCCCAATGGGGGCTTCTGGCTTACTGGTTGGGGCCGCTACCCGATCGTGATCAACGGCCGCCGGTGTGACGGCCGGGCCGCACCGGGACGGCCGGGGGACCACCGCGCCGGCGCCGTGCGGCGGCCGGCGGGGCACGTGGCGAGGAGAGGAGGGGAAGGGAGGCCGGGCGGGGCCAGGTAACGCCCGGCCTCCCGCTCCGGGGCGGCAGACGAAGGCCATGGGCTGTCGCCGCCCATACCACTATTCTTCTCCGTCGCGTGCCGCTCCATCCACATGGTCTCGGTCTGGAACAGGTAGGAAATCGGCCGCATCCCGACCGGCCGGCGGCACGGGCGTCCCGCTCCGGCGGGCACCGGGCTTCCGCAAGGTCAAGGAACCGTAAACCGGCCTCGTTCGTTACCCGGAACATGACCGCTATGACTCCCGGCTCGAACCTGCCACTCCCCGTCGCACGGGTGGCGGTGGACGTCACCGCACCGGTGCGGCTCGACGTGTCGGGCCTGCTCCTCACCGCCAACGGCAAGGTGCGCTCCGACGACGACTTCGTCTTCTACAACCAGCCGGCCGGCCCCGGCGTCACCCACTCGGCCTCGGCGCCCGGCGGCGGTGACACCATCACCGTCGACACCGCGGCGATCCCGGCCGACATCGACAAGGTCGTGGTGACCGCGAGCCTGGACACGCCCGGCGCCACCTTCGCCGGCACCGAGCCGACGGCCACCGTCCGCGGCGCCGACGACGGCTCGGTCATCGCGACCTTCACGCCGCCGCGGCTCGGCCCCGAGACCGCGCTGGTGGTCGTCGAGGTGTACCGGCGCGGCGGCGCCTGGAAGGTGCGCGCGGTCGGTCAGGGCTACGCCAACGGCCTGGCCGGGATCGCCACCGACTTCGGGGTCACCGTCGAGGAACCGGCCGCGCCCGCCGCGCAGCCGGCGCCGCCCACCGGTCCGGCCGTCCAGCTCCCGCCGCCCGGCGCGGTGACGGCCCCGCCGGTTCCCGCCGCGCCGCCGGCGGCCCCGCCTGCCCCGGCCGCCGCGCCTGCGGCCGGCGCCGGCAAGATCAACCTGGACAAGGGCCGGGTCAGCCTCCAGAAGAACCAGACGGTCTCGCTGGTCAAGGGCGGCAAGCCGCTGCTCTCCTCGGTGAAGATGGGGCTGGGCTGGGAGCCCGCGTTCGGCGGCAAGGCCATCGACCTGGACGCGTCCGTGATCGCCTACGGCGTGGACCGGAAGAAGATCGACAACTGCTTCTTCGGCAAGCTGAGCATCCTGGGCGGCACCATCCAGCACTCCGGTGACAACCTCACCGGCGAGGGCGGCGGGGACGACGAGGTCATCACCGTCCACCTCGGCGGGCTGCCCCCGGAGGTGACCGGGCTGGTCTTCACGGTGAACTCCTTCTCCGGTCAGAAGTTCACCGATGTCGCCAAGGCGTACTGCCGGCTGCTGGACGCCGGGACGGGCGAGGAGCTGGTCCGCTTCAACCTCACCCACGCCGAGCCGCGCACCGGCGTGATGATGGCGAAAATGATCCGCCAGTTCTCCGGTGAGTGGGAGATGACCGCGCTGGGCGAGTACGTGGACTCGCGCACCGTGCGCGGCATGGTCAAGCCCGGTGGAAAGGCACTCTGACCGGTCCGAGGGACCCGGCCGGGCCCGAGCGGGGCCCGGCCGGACGTGCCGGCGGGATCAGCCGCGCCGGCGCCGAGCAGGTCAGCCGCGCTGGCGACGCCAGGGGCCGGTGATCGCCACCATGATGCCCGGGTCCTGGATGTTGGCGTAGAGCGTGCGGCCGTCGGGAGAGAAGACGACGCCGGTGAACTCGCTGTACTCCGGCGCGTCTGCGGTGCCGATGTTCAGGTCGTTGCGCGCGATCGGGTAGGTCCGCCCGTCGTCGGTGGCCCCGAACAGGTGCTGGACGCCCTCGCCGTCCTCGGCGATGATCAGCCCGCCGTACGGCGAGACGGTGATGTTGTCCGGGCCGTCGAAAGCGCCGTCCTCGCCGGGCTCGGGGTTCACCCCGAGCAGCACCTTGAGGGTGAGGGTGCGGCGCTTGGGGTCGTAGAACCACACCTGGCCGTCGTGCGCGACCGGGCTCTCCGCCCGGGCGTAGGAGGAGACGACGTACGCGCCGCCGTCGGCCCACCACATGCCTTCCAGCTTGCGTGCCCGGGTGACCTGTCCCGCGGTGAACTGCTTGCGCACCGGCACCGACTTCGCGTCCCGGTCCGGCACCGTCACCCAGTCGACGCCGTAGACCGTGCCGGTCCTGGTGGCGCGCGACAGGTCGTCGACGACGTTGCCGCCGGAGTCGAAGCACAGGGCGGCCTGCAGCACGCCGGCGTCGTCGGCGAGGCCGCGCAGCCTGCCCCGGCCGTGCGCGAAGCCCTCCGGCGGGGTCCAGCGGTAGAGCAGTCCGTTGGGGCCGGAGGCGTCCTCGGTCAGGTAGAGGTGGCCGCGCTTGGTGTCAACGACCACGGCCTCGTGGTCGTAGCGGCCGAGCGCCTTGATGGGCCGGGGGTCGAGGTTGGCCCGCCGGTCGTGGGGGTCGACCTCGAAGACGTAGCCGTGGTCCTTGGTCATGCCGTTCTGGCCCGCCCGGTCGGTGTTCTCCTCGCAGGTCAGCCAGGTGCCCCAGGGGGTGCGGCCGCCCGCGCAGTTGGTGGAGGTACCGGCGATGCCCACCCACTCGGTCACATGGTCGCCGTGCTTGGAGACCTCCACGACGGTGCAACCGCCGGACGCCGCCGGGTCGTAGACCAGGCCCTCGGTCAGCGGCACCGGGTGCTTCCACTTGGAGCGCGGGCCCTTCAGCTCGTGGTTGTTGACGAGCAGGGTGGTGCCGCGCGGCCCGGCGAAGGTCGCGGTGCCGTCGTGGTTGGAGGGCGTGGGCTCACCCGACTCCAGGGTGGTGACGCCGCTGTGGGTGATGACGCGGTAGGAGAAGCCGGCGGGCAGCGCGAGGATGCCGTCCGGGTCCGTCACGAGCGGCCCGTATCCGAAGCGGTGGCCGCCGCGCGCCGCGTCCTCGCCGCTCGCCTCGGTGCCCTCCTCGCCGGCGATCGCGCCGGGCGCGGTGGCGAGCACCGCGGCGCTCCCGACCAGGGCGACCCCGGCCCCGGTGTAGGCGGATCGCTTGGCGAAGTCTCTGCGGCTGAGCGGCATGGTCGTCTCCCGGGTGGCCAGTTCTTCCTCCGACTGCGGGCATACGGTCCCGCCCCCGGCCGAACGGGAGTTGAACGTGACACGACATCGGCGGGCCTATTCGGCCCGCGGTGGCTCAGCCCCGCGAGCGCGCCTTGAAGGCCGCCCGGCGGGCCGCCTTGGCCGTCTTCTTGTCGGGGTGCAGCCGTCCCATCGCCTCCAGCACCTGCGCGGTCGCCGGGTGGTCGACCCGCCAGGCTGTCTCGAAGAAACTCTCCGAGCGGCTGACCAGCCCTTCCACCAGCTCCCGCAGCTCGTCCGAGTCGCCGTCCGCGGCGAGCTGTGCCGCGATGGTGTCCACGGTCAGCCAGAAGACCATGTCCTCCGGCGGCTCCGGCACGTCGGTCACGCCGCGCTCGGCCAGCCAGACCCGGGCCAGGCCGCCCAGCTCGCGGTCGTCGAGGACCTCGCGGAAGGCCGGTTCGGCCTCGGCGCCGACCAGGGTGAGGGCCTGCTGGCAGGCGAGGCGGCGCAGTGGCGCGTCCTCGTCGTCGCCACGGGCGGCGGCGAGCAGCTCCCGGGCGGCCGCGTCGGGGGCGCGGTGGGCGAGCCAGGCCTCGGCCTCGGCGCGTGCGGCCCGGCGCGGGTGGCCGGGCAGCGCGTCCAGCAGCATCTCCGGGCCCTTGTCGGCCAGATCGCCGACGGCGGGGGCGTCGATTCCGGCGTCCAGCATCCGGGCGCGCAGCGCGAAGACGCCGAGCGGGGTCAGCCGGACCATGCCGTAGCGGGAGACGTCCTCCGCGTCCAGCTCCGCCGGCTCCGGACCGGTCTCGGGGTGTCCGCCGTCGCCGTCGACCTCCTCGATGAGCGCCTCGTCGACCGGTTCGTACTCGACCAGGCCGGACGGCTCCAGCAGCCGGAACTGGTCGTCGAGCCGGAGCATCGCCTCCGAGACCTCCTGGAGGATGTCGTCGGTGGGCTCGGTCATGTCGTCGGGGACGATCAGGGAGGCGGCGAGCGCGGGCAGCGGCACGGGCCGTTCGGCGGCGTCCTCGTCCAGCGCGGTCAGCAGGTAGAGGTTGCGGAGCACGCCGTCGAGGAAGTCGGCGTCGGCCTGGGGGTCCCACTGGAACGCGTCGAGGTCGACCTCGCCGTCCTCGTCGAGGTGGTCGCCGAGGTCGGGGGTGGCGGCGTCGGCCAGCACCACGTCCACTCCGCCGAGCCAGAGTTCGAGGATGTCGTGCGGGCTGCCGCCGATGAGGGTCGCCAGCTCGGTGCCGGGCCGCACGCAGCCGGCCGACTCGTCGTCGTCCTGCCCGTCGCCGCCGGCGTCCGCGCGCTCCGGCTCCTCGTCCTTGTCGATGTAGTCGACGAGTCCGATGTCCAGGGCCAGCCGCCAGGCGTACGCCGTGTGGTCGGCGCCGTAGGTGTCGTCCGCGAGGCCCAGTTGTTCGACCGCGGCGCGCAGCGCGTCCCCGGTCAGCTCGCCGTTCGCCCCGACCCGCAGGCCCGGTTCGAGCCAGCGGGCCAGCCGTGCCGCGCGGTTCAGGAGCGGGGTGCACAGCGCGTCCCGCGCGAGTTCCGCGTCGGTGTGCAGCCGCACCGGCGGCATGGTGGAGCGGTCTGCGGGCATGGGGTGTTCAGCTCCTCGGAATGTGGACGGACCGTGTCCAAGCGTAGACGGAATGCCATCGCGCTTCCGTCCGATGGGATGGGCGCGACCCGGTGGGGATCCGATCCGGCCACCGCGACGGAGGTTCCTCCAAACCTGGTGCGGATGTCTCGTAGATCACTATCAAGCAGTGTTCACCCGGGATCTCTTGACAATGTCCATGCCGAGACAAGAGATTCAGCGCGCGTAGACATCACTTTTGCCCCACCACTCCCCACACCGAAAGGCCATCAGCATGTCCCCACGCGCCCTGCGCAGATCCGCCGGCGTCACCGCCGTCATCGCCGCTGCGCTCGCGGCCGGCCTGCTCGCCGCGCCCGGGTCCGCGTCCGCCGACGAGATCCGGATCCACGACATCCAGGGCAGCACCCGGATATCCCCGCTGGCCGGGAAGCAGGTCGTCGACGTGCCGGGCACGGTCACCGCGATCCGCGCCTTCGGCTCGGGCCGCGGCTTCTGGATCCAGGACTCCCAGCCCGACCGCTCTGCCGCGACGAGCGAGGGCGTCTTCGTCTTCACCGGTTCGACCACCCCCACGGTCAAGGTCGGTGACGCGGTGACGGTCTCCGGCACGGTGGCCGAGTACTACCCGGGCGGCGCGGACGCGGGCCTGCAGTCGATCACCCAGATCACCAAGGCGAGCTGGACGGTGACCTCCTCGGGCAACACGCTGCCCGACGCCTTCACCCTCAACCCCTCCACGGTGCCGAACCGCTGGGCCCCGGACGCCGACGGCGGCAGCATCGAGGGCGTGGAGCTGCGGCCCCGCAGCTTCGCCCTGGACCGGTACGAGTCGCTGGAGGGCATGACGGTCGCCGTGGCGGACGCGCCCGTCGTCGGCGCGAGCAGCGAGCACAAGGAGCTGTGGGTGACGGCCGAGCCGGGCCACCACCGCACCGAGCGCGGCGGCGTGCTCTACGACTCCTACCGGGACCCGAACGCCGGCCGGGTGAAGGTCGCCTCCCTGATCCCGTACGCGCAGCAGCCCTTCCCGGTGGCGAACGTGGGCGACGAGCTGACCGGCACCACCGCGGGCCCGCTGGACTACGACAACTTCGGCGGCTACGAGATCCAGGCCACCGAGCTCGGCGAGCGCCACGACGGCGGGCTCACCCGGGAGACGACGCGCAAGCAGGCGGCGGACGAGCTGTCCATCGCCACCTACAACGTCGAGAACCTCTCCCCCAAGACCCCGCAGGCCAAGTTCGACCGGCTGGCCCAGGCGCTGGTGACCAACCTGGCCTCCCCCGACATCGTCGCGCTGGAGGAGGTGCAGGACGACAACGGCCCCACCAACGACTCGGTGACCGGCGCCGAGGCCACGCTGAAGAAGCTGACCGAGGCCATCGCGGCGGCCGGCGGCCCGTCCTACCAGTGGCGCCAGATCGACCCGGCCGACGACCAGGACGGCGGCCAGCCCGGCGGCAACATCCGGGTGGCCTTCCTCTTCAACCCCGAGCGGGTCTCCTTCACCGATGTCCCGGGCGGCGACGCGACGACCCCGGTGCGGGTGGTGGGCGAGGGCGGCAAGGCCGCGCTCTCCGCCTCCCCGGGCCGCATCGACCCGGCGAACACCGCCTGGGAGAAGAGCCGCAAGCCGCTGGCCGGGCAGTTCTCCTTCCACGGCCGGCGGGTCTTCGTGATCGCCAACCACTTCAACTCCAAGGGCGGCGACCAGGGCCTGGACAGCCGCTTCCAGCCGCCGGCCCGCCCCTCGGAGAAGCAGCGCGGTGAGCAGGCCAAGGCGGTCAACGCCTTCGTCAAGGAGCTGCTGGCGGCCGACCCCAAGGCCGATGTGGTGGTCGCGGGCGACCTCAACGACTACCAGTTCTCGCCGGCGCTGCGGACGCTGACCGACGGCGGCGTGCTCACCGACCTGGTGAACCGGCTGCCGCGCGAGGAGCGCTACGGATACGTCTTCAACGGCAACTCGCAGGTGCTCGACCACATGCTGACCAGTGGTCACCTGCGGAAGGTGGACTACGACATCGTCCATGTGAACGCCGAGTTCGCGGACCAGGCCAGCGACCACGACCCGCAGGTCGTCCGCATCAAGCCGTAACCCTGGAGACGGCCGCATACGAAACGGCCCGCGCCGGTGATCCGGCGCGGGCCGCTCGCGCTGGTGCGCGGGTGGCGGGGTTCAGTTGTGGCTGTGCAGCGCCGCGTTGAGACCGCCCCAGGAGCCGGTGCGCGGCAGCGCCTGCACCGTGCCGGTGGTGGAGTTCCGGCGGAACAGCAGGTTGGTGACGCCGGAGAGCTCCACGGCCTTGACGACCTGGCCGTCCGGCAGCGTGACCCGGGTGCCCGCGGTGACGTAGAGGCCGGCCTCGACGATGCAGTCGTCGCCCAGCGAGATGCCGATTCCGGCCTCGGCGCCGAGCAGGCAGCGCTCGCCGATGGAGATGGTCTGCTTGCCGCCACCGGAGAGGGTGCCCATGATCGACGCGCCGCCGCCGATGTCCGAGCCGTCGCCGACCACGACGCCCGCGCTGATCCGGCCCTCGACCATGGAGGTGCCCAGCGTCCCGGCGTTGAAGTTGACGAAGCCCTCGTGCATCACGGTGGTGCCGGAGGCGAGGTGCGCGCCGAGCCGGACGCGGTCGGCGTCGCCGATCCGCACCCCGGCCGGGGCGACGTAGTCCGTCATCCGCGGGAACTTGTCGATGCTGGTGACGTTGAGCGTCAGCCCCTCGGCGCGGGCGGCGAGCCGGACCTGCTCGACCTGGTCGACGGCGACCGGGCCCAGGTTGGTCCAGGCGACGTTGGCCAGCAGGCCGAAGATGCCGTCGAGGTTCTGGCCGTGCGGCTTGACCAGGCGGTGCGAGAGCAGGTGCAGACGCAGGTAGGCGTCGTGCGCGTCGAGCGGCTTGTCGTCGAGCGAGGCGATGACCGTACGGACGGCCACGACCTCGACCCCACGGCGCGGGTCGGCGCCCAGCGCCTGCGGGGCGGCCTCGCCCAGCAGCTCGGCGGCGCGCTCGCCGCTGAGCCGCTCGGTCCCGGCCGGGCCCGGCTCGGCGATCAGCTCGGGGGCGGGGAACCAGGTGTCCAGGATGGTGCCGTCGGCGGCGACGGTGGCCAGACCGGCGGCGACGGCGCCGGTGGTGCGGGTGTTCGGGGTGGAGGTTGCTGCGTCGGTCATGTCCGAACGCTAACCGGATGTGGGCCGATCAGGCGAACCGGTCTCGCCGAGCGGGCACCGGGGTGCGGAGCCAGGGTGTCCGGTGCGTGTCCGCGGCGACGGGTCCGCCTGTCGGGTGATCGCGCCGTGTTGCGGCGGCGGCAGCGCGGCTGGCAGACACGTCCGTGCGAGGCTCGATCAACAAGACGAGTGTCAACAAGACGAGTGTCCGACGGCAAGGCGGCGGAAGAGGCCAAGGAGGCGGCACATGCCCGGTGCGGCGGGAAGCGGTATCCGGAGCCGGACCGGTCGGTGGCTGCCGCTTGGCCGCGCGGTCACACCGCCGGTCCTGCTGGGGACCGCGGGGCTGCTGGCCACCGTGCTCGTCTCCGGGTGCTCCGGCTCCGGCGGCTCGGCGCTGCCGGGCGTGGAGAAGGGGACCCCGCGCAACCATGTGACCTACCACCCGGGCAGCAACAAGGCGGCGGCGGGGGACCCGGACTTCCCCGATGCCGAGGTCGGATCCCAGTCCGAACTGGAAGCCAAGATCCAGAACGACAGCGACAAGTCCCAGAAGGTGGACGAGGTGGGTGTGAAGTCGCAGTCGTCCGCCGCGGGCGCCGCGGGGCGCCGGGCGCCGGCGGTCCGGCGCGCGGAGATCGAGAAGCCCTACGACGGCTGCTCGGGCAAGACCCTGGAGCCAGGGAAGTCCTGCCAGGTGCTGTTCCGCTACGCGCCCACGAAGCAGGGGTCGCACACCGCCGCGTTCATGGTGGACTTCGCGGGGTCGACGCCGGACATCCACGACGAGGTCTCGGCTGTGGCGCTGCCCCCGGAGGGCTCGACGCCGCCGCCCGCCACGACGGGGTCGGCTACGCCGCCGCCGGTCTCCCCCACGCCGTCCGCGACCCTCCCGACGGACGCCACCGTCCCGGTTCCGACGCCGACCGGGCCGGCCGACGGCGAGACGCCGCCCCCGGTGGAGCCACCACCCGTGGAGCCGCCGCCCAACCCGGTCCCGCAGACCTGATCGCGTCCCGCCGGCCGGCGGGACGCCGTCAGCGCAGCACCACCACACGCATCTCGGGGTCGTCGCGCCGCACCATGTGCACCCGGTCCACGGTTTCCCGGCGAGGCACGAGGTAGTACCGCTCGTTCGAGGAGGCCAGCACCGCGAACCGGTCGTAGGCATAGCGGAGGGGCTCGTACTGCTTCGCCAGCGGGCGGTCCGGCTTACCGAGGACCATATGGCTGGTATAGACCACCACCCCTGGGTGCTCGCCCAGCCCGTCCCGCCACTCGTCCCTCGCCGATTCCCGGCCCTCGCGGTCCACCCACCAGGCCACACTGGAGAACGCGCTCAGCGTCAGCATGGCCATGAGCACTCCGCCGACCACGGTCCACAGCCGCTCGCGGCCGCGCGCATGGCCGGCCGCGAACGCCCGCGTCCCGCCGCGCTTGAGCGCCAGCCCGAAGAGCGCGAGCGCCGCACCGATCACCCCGAGCAGCGGCGCCCCGGACCACCCGCGCCACACATAGGAGGTGCCGAACGCCACCAGCAGCATCACGCCGCCGACCGCACCGGCCACCCGGTAGGTCCGCCGCCGCAGCTCCCGCTTGGCCGGGCGGGCGAGCCCGCGCTCCACGTACGCGTAGACCATCAGCGCTCCGAGCCCGACGAGCAGCAGGATCCACAGCGGGAGGAAGACGGCGTTGGGGCTGGCGAGGAGGTAGTCCTGATAGGTCAGCCCCAGCTCGCTGACGGAGAGGCCGAGCTCGGAGTAGTAGGCGTTGATCCGGGTCCGGCCGAGGTAGTAGAGCAGGCCGAGGATGACGGTGCCGGGCGCGACGACGATCGCAGCCTTCTCCAGGAAGGTCTTGCCCGCAGGTACGTGCCGTTCACTGTGACGCTCTCCCACGCCGGGCCCAACGTCCTCGCCCGGCGGCGGTCACGCGTCCCGGCCGAAGATGACTCGCGCGCAGCACACAGGCCCCCGGCATGTGCCGGGGGCCTGTTGCGATCCGGGTGCGGTTCCGGTGCGATCCGGAAGAGGGCTCAGACGTTGAAGCCGAGCGCGCGCAGCTGCTCGCGTCCCTCGTCGGTGATCTTGTCCGGGCCCCACGGCGGCATCCAGACCCAGTTGATCCGCAGTTCGTTGACCAGGCCCTCGGTCGCCGACTTCGCCTGATCCTCGATGACGTCGGTCAGCGGGCAGGCCGCGGAGGTCAGCGTCATGTCGATGGTGGCGATGTTGGCGTCGTCGATGTGCACGCCGTAGATCAGGCCGAGGTTGACCACGTCGATGCCCAGCTCGGGGTCGACGACGTCGTAGAGCGCCTCGCGGATCTCTTCCTCGGTGGCGGGCTTGGTCCCGGCCGTGGTCTCGGTGCTGTCGCTCATGCGCTCTTCCTCGCAGCGGTCTCGCCCAGTGCCTGGGCGGTGGCGTCCTTCCAGGCCATCCAGCTCAGCAGCGCGCACTTCACGCGCGCCGGGTACTTGGAGACGCCGGCGAACGCGACCGCGTCCTCCAGCACCTCCTCCATGGCGTCGTCCGGCTCGATCCGGCCCTTGGACTGCATCAGCTCCAGGAAGGTCTCCTGGATCTCGCGGGCCTCGGCGAGCTCCTTGCCGACGAGCAGCTCGTTCAGCACGGAGGCGCTGGCCTGGCTGATGGAGCAGCCCTGGCCCTCGTAACTGACGTCTCCGATTGTCTCGCCGTCGAGCCGGACGCGCAGCGTGATCTCGTCGCCGCACGTCGGGTTGACATGGTGCACCTCGGCGTCGCCATCCCGCAGACCGCGCCCGTGCGGGTGCTTGTAGTGGTCCAGGATGACGTCCTGGTACATCGAATCCAGCTTCACGAGTGAGCCCCTACCCGAAGAAGTTGCGGACGTGCTCCAGTCCCTCGACCAGGGCATCGACCTCGGCCGGCGTGGAGTACAGATAGAACGACGCTCGCGTGGTCGCCGGAATTCCGTACCGCAGGCAGACCGGCCGGGCGCAGTGGTGGCCCACGCGCACGGCGATGCCCTGTTCGTCGAGGACCTGACCCACGTCGTGCGGGTGGATGTCACCGAGTGTGAAGGAGACCGCCGCGCCGCGCTCCTCGGCCGTGGTGGGGCCGATGATGCGCAGGTCCGGCACCTGCAGCAGGCGCTGGATGGCGTATTCCGTTATCGCGTGCTCGTGGTCGGCGATCTTGTCCATGCCGATGGCGCTGAGGTAGTCCACGGCCGCGCCGAGCCCCACGGCCTGCGCGATCGGGGGCGTACCGGCCTCGAACTTGTGCGGCGCCGGGGCGTAGGTGGAGGAGTGCATCGAGACGGTCTCGATCATCTCGCCGCCGCCGAGGAAGGGCGGCAGGTCCTCCAGCAGCTCCTGGCGGCCCCACAGGATGCCGATGCCGTCCGGGCCGCACATCTTGTGGCCGGTGAAGGCGACGAAGTCCGCGCCCAGCGCCTGGACGTCCAGCGGCATGTGAGGCGCGGCCTGGGAGGCGTCGATCACCACCAGGGCGCCGACCTCCTGGGCGCGCCGCACGATCGGCTCGACCGGGTTGAAGGTGCCCAGGATGTTGGAGACCAGCACGAAGGAGACGACCTTGGTCTTCTCGGTGATGATCTGGTCGATGTTCGACAGGTCGAGGCGGCCGTCGTCGGTGAGGCCGAACCACTTCAGTTTCGCGCCGGTGCGCTGCGAGAGCAGCTGCCACGGGACGATGTTGGAGTGGTGCTCCATCTCCGTGATGACGATCTCGGTGTCACGGTCCACGCGGTAGGGCTCGTCGGCCCAGCCCAGCATGTTGGCGACGAGGTTGAGCGACTCCGAGGCGTTCTTGGTGAAGATCACCTCGTCGCGGCTCGGGGCGTTGATGAAGGCGGCGATCTTGTCGCGGGCGCCCTCGTACAGCGCCGTGGCCTCCTCGGCGAGGACGTGCACGCCGCGGTGGACGTTGGCGTTGTGCTGTTCGTAGTACTCGTTCAGCACGTCGAGGACCTGGCGCGGCTTCTGCGAGGTCGCCGCGTTGTCCAGGTACACGATCTTCTTGCCGTCGTGGACCACGCGGTCCAGGATCGGGAAGTCCTTGCGGATCGCCTCGGTGTCGAGGAGGCCCGGCAGCTGTGTCATACGGTCGCGCCGCCCTTCACATATGCCTCGTAGCCCTCGGCCTCCAGCTTGTCGGCGAGCTCGGGGCCGCCGGACTCGGCGATACGCCCGGCCGCGAAGACGTGGACGTGGTCCGGCTTGATGTAGCGCAGGATGCGCGTGTAGTGGGTGATCAGCAGGGTGCCGACCTCGCCGCCCTCGCGGACCCGGTTGACGCCCTCGGAGACGATACGCAGCGCGTCGACGTCCAGGCCGGAGTCGGTCTCGTCGAGGATCGCGATCTTCGGCTTGAGCAGCTCCAGCTGCAGGATCTCGTGGCGCTTCTTCTCACCGCCGGAGAAGCCCTCGTTGACGTTGCGCTCGGCGAAGGCCGGGTCCATGGAGAGACGCTCCATGGCCTCCTTGACCTCCTTCACCCAGGTGCGCAGCTTGGGGGCCTCGCCGCGGATGGCGGTGGCGGAGGTGCGCAGGAAGTTGGAGACGGAGACGCCGGGCACCTCGACCGGGTACTGCATGGCGAGGAACACGCCGGCGCGGGCCCGCTCGTCGACGGACATCGCCAGGACGTCCTCGCCGTCGAGGGTGACGGTGCCGCCGGTGACGGTGTACTTCGGGTGGCCGGCGAGGGAGTACGCCAGGGTGGACTTGCCGGAGCCGTTGGGGCCCATGATGGCGTGGGTCTCGCCCTGCTTCACGGTCAGGTCGACACCGCGCAGGATCTCGCGCGGACCGTTCTCGGCCTCGACGGAGACGTGCAGGTCGTGGATCTCAAGCGTTGCCATGGGTGCCTCAGGACTCCTGGGTGACGGAGACGAGCACAGAAGCCTCTGGGCCGTCTCCTTCGATCTTGACGGGGTATACGGGGACGGGGCGGGTCGCGGGCAGGCCGGAGGGCTTGCCGGTGCGCAGGTCGAAGCTGGAGCCGTGCAGCCAGCACTCGATCTGGCAGTCCTCCACCTCGCCCTCCGAGAGGGAGACGTTCGCGTGCGAGCAGATGTCGTTGATCGCGAACACCTCACCCTCGGTGCGGACGAGCGAGATCGGCGTGCCGTCGAGCTCCACCCGCTTGGGGGTGTCGTCTTCGAGCTCGCTCAGCGCGCAGACGCGGACGAAGGCTTCGGTCATGCTACGGACGCCTCCAGCTCGGCCTCGATCTTCTCGATCAGGCGGTCCTCGACGTCCGGCAGTCCGATCTGCTGGATGAGCTCGGCGAAGAAGCCCCGGACGACCAGCCGGCGGGCCTCCCGCTCCGGGATGCCGCGGGCCATCAGGTAGAACAGCTGCTCGTCCTCGAAGCGGCCGGTCGCCGAGGCGTGGCCGGCGCCGACGATCTCGCCGGTCTCGATCTCCAGATTGGGGACGGAGTCGACCCGGGCCCCGTCGGTGAGGACGAGGTTGCGGTTGAGCTCGTAGGTGTCGGTGCCCTCGGCGGCGGCCCGGATGAGCACGTCGCCGATCCACACCGCGTGCGCGTTCTGGCCCTGCAGCGCGCCCTTGTAGGCGACGTTGCTGCGGCAGTGCGGGGTGTCGTGGTCGATGAAGAGGCGGTGCTCCTGGTGCTGGCCGTTGTCGGTGAAGTACAGGCCGTAGAGCTCGGCCTCGCCGCCGGGGGCGGCGTAGATCACGCGGGGGTGCAGCCGGACCAGGTCGCCGCCGAAGGTGACGACCACGGACTTGAAGGTGGCGTCCCGGCCGACCAGCGCGGTGTGCTGCGCGGCGTGCACCGCGGTGTCGTCCCAGTCCTGGACGGAGACCACGGTGAGCTTGGCGCCGTCGCCGACGAGGAACTCCACGTTGGCGGCGAGGGTCGCGTCGCCGGTGTGGTCGATGACGACCACGGCCTCGGCGAAGGCGCCGACCTCGACGACCTGGTGGCCGAAGGCGGTGCCGCCCTCGCCGTGCACGGCGATGCGCACCGGCTCGGTCAGCACGGTGTCCTTGGCGATGGTGACGACCGACGCCTTCTCGAAGGAGCTGTACGCCTGGGCCGCGACCCGGTCCACCGGCTTGCCCGCCTTGCCCAGGCGCGCGTCGTCACGGCCGACGGTCTCGACGGTGACGCCCTCGGGGGCGGTCACCTCGACCTTGATGGCGCCGTCGGCGACGGCGGTGCCGTCGTGCAGGCCACGCAGGCGCTCCAGCGGGGTGAAGCGCCACTCCTCCTCGCGGCCGTGCGGCACCGGGAAGTCGGCCACGTCGTACGAGGCGGGGGCGCTGACCCGCGCATCGGTGGGCTGCCCCACCTGGATGGCACCGTCCGTGGTGCTGCCGGCCGGAATGGTTTCAGCCATGGCTGTCGTACTGCTCTCTCTCGCTCTTATGGTGTTCGCTCGCCTCCGGGCGCTCGCACCCGCTGTCGACGTTCCTCGACACTGCGCTCCCTCGTACCTCGGTCGCTTGGTCTCGTCTCTTTCGACAGCGGTGCGCCCTTCGGCTCGCTCACGGCCTGGACGGGGTTACCCCGGAAGGGGGCCGGCGTCAGCCGACCGCGCCTTCCATCTGCAGCTCGATCAGCCGGTTGAGCTCCAGCGCGTACTCCATGGGCAGCTCACGCGCGATCGGCTCCACGAAGCCGCGCACGATCATCGCCATGGCCTCGTCCTCGGAGAGTCCGCGGCTCATCAGGTAGAAGAGCTGGTCGTCGCTGACCTTGGAGACGGTCGCCTCGTGGCCCATCGACACATCGTCCTCACGGACGTCCACGTAGGGGTAGGTGTCCGAGCGGGAGATGGTGTCCACCAGCAGGGCGTCACAGAGCACGTTGGACTTGGAGCCCTCGGCGCCCTCGCCGATCTCGATCAGACCGCGGTAGGAGGTGCGGCCACCGCCTCGCGCCACCGACTTGGAGACGATGTTGGAGGAGGTGTTCGGCGCCATGTGGACCATCTTGGCGCCGGCGTCCTGGTGCTGGCCCTCACCGGCGAAGGCGATGGACAGCGTCTCGCCCTTGGCGTGCTCGCCCATCAGGTAGACGGCCGGGTACTTCATGGTGACCTTGGAGCCGATGTTGCCGTCGACCCACTCCATGGTCGCGCCCTCGTACGCCACGGCACGCTTGGTGACCAGGTTGTAGACGTTGTTCGACCAGTTCTGGATGGTCGTGTAGCGGCAGCGGCCGCCCTTCTTCACGATGATCTCGACCACCGCGGAGTGCAGCGAGTCCGACTTGTAGATCGGCGCGGTGCATCCCTCGACGTAGTGGACGTAGGCGTCCTCGTCGACGATGATCAGCGTCCGCTCGAACTGGCCCATGTTCTCGGTGTTGATCCGGAAGTAGGCCTGGAGCGGGATCTCCACGTGCACGCCCTTCGGCACGTAGATGAACGAGCCACCGGACCACACCGCGGTGTTCAGCGAGGCGAACTTGTTGTCGCCGGCCGGGATCACCGTGCCGAAGTACTCCTTGAAGAGCTCCGGGTGCTCCTTCAGGGCGGTGTCGGTGTCCAGGAAGATGACGCCCTGCTCCTCCAGGTCCTCGCGGATCTGGTGGTAGACGACCTCCGACTCGTACTGGGCGGCGACACCGGCGACCAGGCGCTGCTTCTCCGCCTCCGGGATGCCCAGCTTGTCGTAGGTGTTCTTGATGTCCTCGGGCAGCTCCTCCCAGGAGGCGGCCTGCGCCTCGGTGGAGCGGACGAAGTACTTGATGTTGTCGAAGTCGATGCCGGTGAGGTCGGAGCCCCAGGTCGGCATGGGCTTCTTGCCGAAGAGCTTCAGGCCCTTGAGGCGGAGCTTCAGCATCCATTCCGGCTCGGACTTCTTGGCCGAGATGTCCCGGACGACCTCCTCCGACAGGCCGCGCTTCGCCGCGGCGCCGGCGGCATCCGAGTCGGCCCAGCCGTACTCGTACTTGCCCAGCCCCTCGAGCTCAGGGTGAGCAGTCTCCGTGGGGAGAGTCATTCGGGGTTCCTCCCGGCCGTGCTGGTAAATGGTGCTGAAGTGGTCTGATGTGCTGTCGCGGGGCGCTTGCCCGCGGGTGGTGCTCCGCCGCGCGGAATGAACGTCGTGCACACCCCGTCGCCGTGGGCGATGGTGGCCAGACGCTGCACATGGGTGCCGAGCAGGCGAGAGAAGAACTCGGTCTCCGCCTCGCACAGCTGCGGAAACTGCTCGGCCGCATGGGCGACCGGACAGTGGTGCTGGCAGAGCTGCTCACCCTGCTGGGAATTGGGCGCGCTGCGCGCGGTGGCAGCGTACCCGTCCGCGGTGAGGGCCTTGGCCAGTGCCTCCGCCCGTCCCTCGGGGCCGGCGGCCTCGACCGCGTCCCGGTATCCCTCGGTCTGGGCGGCGAGCCGGGCGCGGGCGAACGCCGCGACGGCGGCCTCGCCCTTCTCGCCCCCGCCGGCGCTCTGCGCGATCCAGCGCAGCGCGTCCACGGCCAGCTTGTCGTAGGCCTGGTCGAAGGCGTCCCGGCCGCAGTCGGTGAGCGCGAATATCTTGGCGGGCCGGCCCCGGCCGCGGGCGCCGTACACCCGCTTCTCGCGGGGCTCGACGACACCGTCGGAGACCAGCGCGTCAAGATGGCGGCGGACGGCCGCCTGGGTGAGCTCCAGCCGCAGGGCGAGCTCGGCCGTGGTGGACGGGCCGTGGTCGAGAATGGAGCGGGCCACGCGGTTGCGCGTGCCGTGCTGCTCGTCGTGAGCGGGCGCGGCGATCGCGGCCGCGGGCCGGGTGGGCGCAGGGGCGACGGGCCTCGCGGCCGACTCGGTCACGGACCCCTTCTGCTCCTCGCTCACCTTTTTCACAACGCCATTGTTGCGTAATTCCCCGGAGCCACACAAGCCGCGATCGATCAGTTGACCGGTGGGGTGCATCACTTAGGCACACCTAACCTGACCTGCGGAAACGATCATCGGAAGACCGCTCGGACGCCCTGCCCCTCCGGCGTTCCTCAAGGCTTCGTAGACTGCCGGGCATGCGTAAAGAGCCCCCGGTCGAGATCGTCGGCCTGGTCAAACGGTACGGGGCGAAAACCGCGGTGGACGGACTGGACCTGTCCGTCCGGAGCGGCACCGTGACCGCCGTGCTCGGCCCCAACGGGGCGGGCAAGACCACCACCATCGAGACCTGCGAGGGCTACCGCCGCCCCGACGCGGGCACCGTCCGGGTGCTGGGCCTCGACCCGGTCGCCGACGCCGCGGCGCTGCGTCCCCGGATCGGCGTGATGCTCCAGTCCGGAGGGGTCTACTCCGGGGCGCGCGCGGAGGAGATGCTGCGGCACACCGCGACCCTGCACGCCCACCCGCTGGACGTGGACATGCTTGTCGAACGGCTGGGGCTCGGCTCCTGCGGCCGGACGACCTACCGGCGGCTGTCCGGCGGCCAGCAGCAGCGCCTCGCGCTCGCCATGGCCGTCGTCGGCCGCCCGGAGCTGGTCTTCCTCGACGAGCCCACGGCCGGACTCGACCCGCAGGCCCGCCGCGCCACCTGGGACCTCGTCCGCGACCTGCGAGCGGACGGGGTGACCGTCGTCCTCACCACCCACCACATGGACGAGGCCGAGCAGCTCTCCGATGACATCGCGATCATCGACGGCGGCAAGGTCATCGCCCAGGGCAGCCCCGAGGAGCTGTGCCGCGGCGGCGCCGAGAACACCCTCCGCTTCACCGGCCGCCCCGCCCTCGACCTGGGCTCCCTGCTCAAGGCGCTGCCCGACGGCTGCACCGCCGACGAGCTGACCCCCGGCTCGTACCGGGTCATCGGCCGGATCGACCCGCAGCTGCTCGCCACCGTCACCTCCTGGTGCGCGCAGAGCGGCGTGCTGCCCGACCGGATCTCGGTCGAGCGGCACACCCTGGAGGACGTCTTCTTGGAGCTGACCGGCAAGGAGCTGCGATCGTGACCGCCACCGGAACCTTCTCCCCGAAGCCCGGCGCGGCCCCGCTGTCCCGGATGATCCGCGCCCAGGCGGCGCTGGAGACCCGCATGCTGCTGCGCAACGGCGAGCAGCTGCTGCTGACCGTGGTCATCCCGGCACTGGTCCTGGTGCTGTTCGGCACCGTCGACATCGTGGACACCGGCGCGGGCGACCCGGTCGACTTCCTCACCCCCGGCGTGCTCGCGCTGGCCGTGCTGTCCACCGCGTTCACCGGCCAGGCCATCGCGACCGGCTTCGAACGGCGCTACGGCGTGCTCAAGCGGCTGGGCACCTCGCCGCTGCCCCGCTGGGCGCTGATGACGGCCAAGACCTGCTCGGTGCTGGTCACCGAGGTGCTCCAGTGCGCGCTGCTGCTCGGCATCGCCTTCTCGCTCGGCTGGTCGCCGCACGGCAATCCGGTGGCGGTGGTGCTGCTGCTGGTGCTCGGTACGGCGGCGTTCTCCGGGCTGGGGCTGCTGATGGCCGGCACCCTGAAGGCGGAAGCCACCCTGGCCGCGGCCAATCTGGTCTTCCTGCTGCTGCTGGTCGGCGGCGGGGTGATGGTGCCGCTGGACAAGTTCCCGGACGCGGCCCAGCAGGTGCTCCAGCTGCTGCCCATCGCGGCGCTCTCGGACGGACTGCGGGACGTGCTGCGGGACGGCGCCGCGATGCCGTGGGGAGACCTGGGGATCCTCGCGGGGTGGGCGGTGCTCGCGCTGGGCGCGGCGGCGCGCTTCTTCCGCTGGGAGTGACGAAGGGCACCATGCCCCAGACCCCCTCGTGAAAAGCCGCACAAGCGCACGCCTACGATGGGCCCGTGCCGAATTCGCTGAATCCCCTTGAGCTGATCGCCCGCCGCTGGCAGCCGTCCGCGCGGTTCGTGCGGCAGGCCGCGCTGGCCTGCGTGGTGATGGCCGTCGTCATCGTGGTGACCGGCGGCGCGGTGCGGCTCACCCAGTCCGGGCTGGGCTGCCCGACCTGGCCGACCTGCACCGAGGAGAGCCTGACGCCCACCGGCGCGATGGGCATCAACGGTGTCATCGAATTCGGCAACCGCATGCTGACGTACGTGCTGTGCGCGGTCGTCGGCCTGCTGATCATCGCCGCCCGGGCCCGGACGCCCCAGCGGCGGTCGCTGACCCGGCTCGGCTGGGCACAGTTCTGGATCGTCATGGGCAATGCGGTCGTCGGCGGCATCACGGTGCTCACCGGCCTCAACCCGTACATCGTGAGCTCGCACTTCCTGCTCTCCACGGCGCTGCTCACGGTGGCCGTGCTGACCTGGCAGCGCGCCCGCGAGGGCGACGCGCCGGCCCGGGACCTGGTGTCCCGCCCGGTCCGCCAGCTCACCGCGCTGCTGGTGGCGGCGAGCGCCGCGCTGATCGTGATCGGCACGGTCGTCACCGGCTCCGGCCCGCACGCGGGCGACGCGGAGAAGGTGCACCGTATCCCGCTGGACTGGCAGGAGATCACCCAGCTGCACGTGGACTTCGTCTACATCGTGGTCGGGCTCACGGTCGCGCTCTGGTTCACGCTGCGCGCCGTCGGTGCCGCCCCGGAGGTGCGCCGCCCGGTGCTGGAGCTGTTCGCGGTGCTGCTCGGCCAGGGCGTGATCGGCTACGTCCAGTACTTCACCCATCTGCCGGAGCTGGTCGTCGGGGCGCACATGTTCGGCTCCTGCCTGGTGTGGATCGCCGTGCTGCGGGTCTTCCTGGCCCAGCGGGAGCGTTCCGAGGCGGTGGCCGTGCCCGCGCCCGACGGCGGCCACGAGGCGATCGAGACAGTGGAAACGGTCGAGACGGCCGAGACGGTCGAGGCCACGGGGGCGGTTTCCGGCTGAGAGGACTTCGTTCAGCGACCGGCAGAGCCGGAAAAAGGCTGGGGCCCGGGCAATGTGCCCGGGCCCCGGCCTTTTGTCGGTCAGTCGTTGGCAGGGCCGCCCATCTGCATGCCGGCCATCCGCGTCCACTCGTAGGCCCCGGTGCGGACCTTCGCGGCCATCTCGCCGTCGAAGTCGTCCTGGAGGGTGATTCCGGCGAGCTCCGCGGCGCGCTGGGCGGTCTCGTACGAGGGGGCGACGAGGTTGCCCCATTCACCGTTGGCGCCGACGAGGGCGATCCGGGTGGTGCCGCGGGCGATGTGGGCGAGCTGGCCCTCCGCGCTGCCGCCGTGGGTCTTGGCGAAGGACGTGATCTGGTGGGCGAGCCGCTGGGCGTGCTTCTCGGCGCGCTTGTCCGTGCCCGGCTGCTGAGCGGTCTCCGCCTGCTTGGTGTCTGCCATACCTCGATGCTACCCAGCAGTAACCAGACGGGAAAGGGGCGACTCGATTACGGAAGAGAGCGCGGGAAAGGGGCAGAGGTCAGCGCAGGAAGCAGAGGTCAGCGCAGGAAGGGGTCCACCGCGACCGCGACGAAGAGCAGCGACACATAGGTGATGGACCAGTGGAACAGCCGCATCTCCTTGAGCTTGGGCCCCGTCACCCCGGCCTTGGCCCGCGCCTGGAGCGCGTGCGCCTCCTTGAGCCAGAGGGCGCCGAGCGCCGCCGCGACGAGCGGGTAGAACCAGCCCGTGTAGCCCAGCGGCCACAGCAGCATCGAGACGCCGACCATCACCCAGCTGTAGGCGACGATCTGCCGGGCCACCGCCTTGTTGCCGGCGACGACGGGGAGCATCGGCACGCCGACCCGCTCGTAGTCGTCCTTCACCTTCATCGACAGCGGCCAGTAGTGCGGCGGCGTCCAGAAGAAGATCACCAGGAAGAGGATGAGCGCGGCCCAGGAGACCGAGTTGGTGACCGCGGACCAGCCGATGAAGACCGGCATGCAGCCCGCGATGCCGCCCCAGACGATGTTCTGCGCGGTACGCCGCTTGAGCCACATCGTGTACACCACGACGTAGAACAGCAGCGCGCCGAGCGACAGCATCGCGGACAGCGGGTTGACCAGGAACCAGAACCAGGCCGTGGACCCGACGGCGAGCGCGGTGGCGAAGACCAGGCACTCGCGCGGGGAGACCATCCCGGTGACCAGCGGCCGCTGGGAGGTGCGGTCCATCAACGCGTCGATGTCCCGGTCGATGTACATGTTGAACGCGCCCGCGCCGCCGGCGGACAGGTAGCCGCCGACGCAGGTGGCGAGCACGAGCCACAGGTCCGGCACGCCTTCGGCCGCCAGGAACATCACCGGAACCGTCGTCATCAGCAGCAGCTCGATGACGCGGGGCTTCGTCAGAGCCACGAACGCCTTGACACGTGCCCCGAACGGACGGTGAGTGGGGCTCGCAGTGAGCACCCCCGCAGGACGGGATTCGACGGCCGTCACGCACACCCCTGGTAGAAGCAGCAGAACCAGCAAGCACCAGACATGAAGGCCCGGTAAAGACTTGCGCGTACCACGCCACTCTAGACGTAGCGGATACCCGGCCCGTCGCGGGGGTCGGTCGTGTTGGCCCCCGTCCCATGGGCGTACCACCGATGCCGTCAAGACCACGGGGGAAGGTCGGTGGGCGCTCCCGGGATGCCCCGGCGAAGCGGGCGGTGACTCGCGCGCGGCCCGCGGTGGCCGACACGGGCCCCCGCCGAGAGGCGAAGCGGGCGGGCGCCCGGCAGTCTGGGAGTGCGGGTGACCGGCGGTCCGGGAGCGGGCCGGTACGCCGCGACGGGGGTGCGGCGTGGACCTCATTTGTGCGGCGTGAACCTCATTCGTTGCCCGAGGATCCGGTGAGCGGTACCGCGGGCGGCAGTCGATAAGACGACCGTTCCGCCAAGGGTAGGCTCGACCCCGCCGCGTCGTGGCGGGCAATACCGCCCCCGGCAAATTGATCATGTGGAGAGGAGCCCTGATCTTAGGGTGAGCACCAAGCCGACCACCACAGACCTCGACCTCGACTGGACCGAGCTGGATCAGCGGGCCGTCGATACCGCCCGCGTCCTGGCCATGGACTCCGTGCAGAAGGTCGGTAACGGCCACCCCGGCACGGCCATGAGCCTCGCCCCCGCCGCCTACCTGCTCTTCCAGAAGCTGATGCGGCACGACCCGTCGGATGCGAACTGGACCGGCCGCGACCGGTTCGTCCTCTCCCCCGGCCACACCAGCCTGACCCTCTACGTCCAGCTGTTCCTCTCCGGGTACGGCCTGGAGCTGGACGACCTGAAGGCGTTCCGCACCTGGGGCAGCCTGACCCCGGGCCATCCGGAGCACGGGCACACGGTGGGTGTGGAGACCACGACCGGCCCGCTGGGCCAGGGCATCGCCAACGCGGTGGGCATGGCGATGGCCGCCCGCTACGAGCGCGGCCTGTTCGACCCGGAGGCGGCGGCCGGCACCTCCCCGTTCGACCACACCATCTGGACGATCGTCTCGGACGGCGACCTGGAGGAGGGCATCTCCGCGGAGGCGTCCTCGCTCGCCGGCCACCAGAAGCTCGGCAACATCGTCGCGCTCTACGACGACAACCACATCTCGATCGAGGGCGACACCGCCACCGCGCTCTCCGAGGACGTGCTCCAGCGGTACGAGGCGTACGGCTGGCACGTGCAGCGCATCGAGCAGGCCGCCAGCGGCGACTTCGACGTGCACGCGCTGTACGCGGCGCTGAAGGCGGCGCAGGAGGAGACGACGCGCCCCTCGATCATCGCGGCGCGCACCATCATCGCCTGGCCCGCGCCGAACGCGCAGAACACCGAGGCCTCGCACGGCTCGGCGCTCGGCGAGGAGGAGGTCGCGGCCACCAAGCGGGTGCTGGGCTTCGACCCCGAGCAGCACTTCCAGGTCGAGGACGCGGTGCTCGGTCACGCCCGCGCGGTGGTCGACCGGGGCCGTGAGGCGCACGCCGCCTGGGACAAGCAGATCCAGGAGTGGCGGAACAACAACCCGGAGCGGGCCGCCGAGTTCGACCGGATCAGCGCGGGCGAGCTGCCCGACGGCTGGGAGGACGCGCTCCCGGTCTTCGAGGCCGGCAAGGACGTCGCGACCCGCAAGGCGTCCGGCCACGTCCTCCAGGCGCTGGGCGCGGTGATCCCGGAGCTGTGGGGCGGCTCGGCCGACCTCGCCGGTTCGAACAACACCACCATCGACCCGTCCTCGTCCTTCCTCCCGAAGGACAACCCGCTGCCGGAGGCCGACCCGTACGGCCGCACGATCCACTTCGGCATCCGCGAGCACGCCATGGGCTCGACCATGAACGGCATCGCGCTGCACGGCAACACCCGGATCTACGGCGGCACCTTCCTGGTCTTCTCCGACTACATGCGCCCGGCCGTGCGGCTGGCCGCGCTGATGAAGCTGCCGGTCACCTACGTGTGGACGCACGACTCCATCGGCCTGGGCGAGGACGGCCCGACCCACCAGCCGGTCGAGCACCTGGCCGCGCTGCGCGCCATCCCCGGTCTCAACATCGTCCGCCCGGCGGACGCCAACGAGACCGCGATCGCCTGGCGTGAGATCGTCCGCCGGCACAGCGACCGGCCGGCCCCGCACGGCATCGCGCTGACCCGTCAGAACGTGCCGACCTACGAGCCCAACGAGGACGCCGCCAAGGGCGGTTACGTGCTCTTCGAGGCCGCGGACGCGGACGGCCGGCAGGTGGAGCCGCAGGTCATCCTGATCGGCACCGGTTCCGAGGTGCAGCTGGCGGTCACCGCGCGTGAGGAGCTGCAGGCCGCGGGCATCCCGGCGCGGGTCGTCTCGATGCCGTCGGTGGAGTGGTTCGAGGAGCAGGACCAGGCGTACCGCGAGAGCGTGCTGCCGCCCGCCGTGAAGGCGCGCGTCGCCGTGGAGGCCGGCATCGGTCTGACGTGGCACCGCTACATCGGCGACGCGGGCCGGATCGTGTCGCTGGAGCACTTCGGGGCAAGCGCCGACTACAAGGTGCTGTTCCGTGAGTTCGGGCTGACCGCTGACGCGGTGGCGCAGGCCGCCCGGGAATCTCTCGCCGCCGCCGGGCGCTGACGCTCGTAGAATCCAAGTAGGAGATGCAGATTTCATGACAGACGCACTCAAGCGCCTCTCCGACGAAGGCGTCGCGATCTGGCTCGACGACCTTTCGCGCAAGCGGATCACCTCCGGCAACCTCGCCGAGCTGATCGACCAGCAGCACGTCGTGGGCGTCACCACCAACCCGTCGATCTTCCAGAAGGCGATCTCGCACGGCGACGGCTACCAGCAGCAGCTGGCCGACCTCGCCGCCCGCAAGGTCACCGTCGACGAGGCCGTCCGCATGATCACCACGGCGGACGTCCGGGACGCCGCCGACATCCTGCGCCCGGTCTTCGACGCCACCGACGGGCAGGACGGCCGGGTCTCCATCGAGGTCGACCCGCGGCTGGCGCACGACACCGTGGCCACCATCGCCGAGGCCAAGCAGCTGGCGTGGCTGGTCGACCGGCCGAACACGCTGATCAAGATCCCCGCCACCAAGGCGGGCCTGCCGGCGATCACCGAGGTCATCGGCCTGGGTATCAGCGTCAACGTCACGCTGATCTTCTCGCTGGAGCGCTACCGCGAGGTCATGGACGCCTACCTCGCCGGCCTGGAGAAGGCCAAGGAGCGGGGTCTGGACCTGTCCCTGATCCACTCCGTGGCGTCGTTCTTCGTGTCCCGTGTGGACACCGAGATCGACAAGCGCCTCGACGCGCTGGGCACCGACGAGGCGAAGGCGCTGCGCGGCAAGGCCGCGCTGGCCAACGCCCGGCTGGCCTACCAGGCGTACGAAGAGGTCTTCGCCGGCGAGCGCTGGGCGGCCCTGGACCGGGCGCACGCCAACAAGCAGCGTCCGCTGTGGGCCTCCACCGGCGTCAAGGACCCGGCCTACAAGGCCACCCTCTACGTCGACGACCTGGTCGCCCCGGGCACGGTGAACACCATGCCGGAGGCCACGCTGGACGCCACCGCCGACGGTGGCCAGATCACCGGCAACACCATCGCCGGCACCTACGAGCAGGCCCGCGCCGAGCTCGACGCCGTCGAGAAGCTCGGCATCCGTTACGACGAGGTCGTGCGGCTGCTCGAGGACGAGGGCGTCGACAAGTTCGAGGTGTCGTGGAACGACCTGCTGAAGTCCACCGAGGCGGAGCTGAAGCGCCTCGCTCCTTCGGAGGCGTGAGTTGACCTCTTCGTCCGTAAGCGGTGACAACCCGCTTCGTGACGCCCAGGACCGACGGCTCCCGCGCATCGCGGGGCCGTCGGGCCTGGTGATCTTCGGCGTCACGGGCGATTTGTCCCGTAAGAAGCTGATGCCTGCCGTCTATGACCTGGCCAATCGCGGCCTGCTGCCGCCGGGCTTCTCGCTCATCGGCTTCGCCCGCCGCGACTGGGAGGACGAGGACTTCGCCCAGGTCGTCCATGACGCGGTGAAGGAACACGCCCGTACGCCGTTTCGTGAGGAGGTCTGGCAGCAGCTCGCCGAAGGCTTCCGCTTCGTGCCCGGCGAGTTCTCCGACGACCAGGCGTTCGACACGCTCAGGACGACGATCGAGGAGCTGGACAAGGAGCGGGGCACCGGCGGCAACTTCGCCTTCTACCTCTCCGTCCCGCCGAAGTTCTTCCCCACCGTCGTGCAGCAGCTCAAGAAGCACGGCCTGTCGGACGGCACCGGCGACTCCTGGCGGCGCGCCGTCATCGAGAAGCCCTTCGGTCACGACCTGGCCAGCGCGCAGGAGCTCAACCAGGTCGTCCACCAGGTCTTCCCGCCCAGCGACGTCTTCCGGATCGACCACTACCTGGGCAAGGAGACGGTCCAGAACATCCTGGCGCTGCGCTTCGCCAACACGATGTTCGAGCCCCTGTGGAACCGCTCCTACGTCGACCATGTGCAGATCACCATGGCCGAGGACATCGGGATCGGCGGCCGCGCCGGCTACTACGACGGCATCGGCGCCGCCCGCGACGTCATCCAGAACCACCTCCTCCAGCTGCTCGCCCTGACCGCCATGGAGGAGCCGTCCTCCTTCGACGCCAAGGCGCTGGTCACCGAGAAGCTGAAGGTCCTCAAGGCGGTCAAGCTGCCCCGGGAGCTGGGCAAGCACACCGTCCGCGGCCAGTACGCGCACGGCTGGCAGGGCGGCGAGGAGGTGCTCGGCTACCTGGAGGAGGAGGGCATCGACCCGCACTCCAAGACCGACACCTACGCCGCCATCAAGCTGGAGATCGACAACCGCCGCTGGGCGGGCGTCCCCTTCTACCTGCGCACCGGCAAGCGGCTGGGCCGCCGGGTGACCGAGATCGCGGTCGTCTTCCAGCGCGCCCCGCACTCCCCCTTCGACGCCACCGACACCCAGGAGCTGGGGCAGAACGCCCTGGTCATCCGGGTGCAGCCGGACGAGGGCGTGACCATCAGGTTCGGCTCCAAGGTGCCGGGCACCTCGATGGAGATCCGGGACGTGACCATGGACTTCGCGTACGGCGAGTCCTTCACCGAGTCCAGCCCCGAGGCGTACGAGCGGCTGCTGCTGGACGTGCTGCTGGGCGACGCCAACCTCTTCCCCCGCCACCAGGAGGTGGAGGAGTCCTGGCGGATCCTCGATCCGGTAGAGGCCTACTGGGACAAGCACGGCAAGCCGGAGCAGTACACCGCCGGGACCTGGGGCCCGAAGGCGGCGGACGAGATGCTCGCACGAGACGGACGGAGCTGGCGCCGGCCATGAAGATCGATCTCACGGACACCACGTCCAGCCAGATCAACGCGGCGCTGGTCCAGGCACGACGGGCGACCGGCACGCCGGCCGTCGGCATGGTGCTCACCCTGGTCATCGTCACCGACGAGGGCAACCACTACGACGCTCTGAAGGCCGCCACCGAGGCGTCCAAGGAGCACCCGTCGCGCATCCTGGTCGTCATCAAGCGGCCCGGCCGGTCCCCGCGCGACCGCAAGATCGCCCGGCTGGACGCCGAGGTCCGGGTCGGCGGCGAGACCGGCAGCGGTGAGACGGTGCTGCTGCGGCTCCACGGCGAGCTGGCCAACCACGCCCACTCGGTCGTCCTGCCGCTGCTGCTGCCGGACGCCCCGGTGGTCGTGTGGTGGCCGGAGGACGCGCCCGACCACCCCAGCGAGGACCTGCTCGGGCAGCTCGCGGCGCGCCGGATCACCGACGCGCAGGCCACCGAGGACCCGGTGGCCACGCTCGGCCTGCGGGCCGGCACCTACACCCCGGGCGACACCGACCTGGCGTGGACCCGGATCACCCCGTGGCGCAGCGTGCTGGCCGCCGCTCTGGACCAGAAGCACTCGGCCATCAAGTCCGCGGTGGTCGAGGGCGAGGCGTACAACCCGAGCAGCGAGCTGCTGGCGCTGTGGCTGGCCGAGCGGCTGCGGGTGCCGGTCGAGCGCCAGGTCTCGGAGGGTCCGGGGCTGACCGCGGTGCGGCTGGAGACGGCCGACGGCACCATCTGCCTGGACCGGGCGGACGGTTCCCTGGCGGAGCTGGCGATGCCCGGTCAGCCGGACCGCCATGTCGCGCTGCCGCGGCGGGCGACCTCCGAGCTGATCGCGGAGGAGCTGCGCCGCCTCGACCCGGACGAGACCTACGCCTCCGCGGTGAAGTTCGGCGTGGCGGCGCTCGCCCAGGGCTCGGGAGCCGCCGCGAGGAGCGGCGGCAGGCAGGCGCCGGCCGGCACCGCCGCCCCGAGCGCCGAGAGCACCGACAGCGCCGGCAGCACGGAGGGGTCCGCCCCGGCGGCCGGGAAGGCGCCCGCGGCGAAGTCGTCGGCCGAGAAGCCCTCCGGGGCGCGTGGCAAGAAGGCGGCCTCCTAAGTGACGACTCCTCAGGTGGTCGTGCACCGCGACAAGGAGCTGATGGCTCAGGCCGCGGCGGCACGGCTGATCACGAAGATCGTGGACGCCCAGGCGGCCCGCGGTTCGGCCTCGGTGGTCCTCACCGGCGGCCGCAACGGCAACGGCCTGCTGGCGGCGCTCGCCCAGGCCCCGGCGCGGGACGCCGTCGACTGGTCGCGGCTGGATCTGTGGTGGGGCGACGAGCGGTTCCTGCCCGAAGGGCACCCCGACCGCAACGACACCCAGGCCCGGGCCGCATTGCTGGACTCGGTGGGGCTGGACCCGGCGCGGGTGCATCCCATGCCCCCGTCCGACGGCGCCTGCGGTGGTGACGTGGACGCGGCCGCCGAGGCGTACGCGGCCGAGCTGGCGGCCGCCGCGGGCCCGGAGAACCGCGGCCTGGTGCCGTCGTTCGACGTGCTGCTGCTGGGCGTCGGGCCGGACACCCATGTGGCGTCGCTCTTCCCCGAGCTGCCGGCGGTGCGGGAGACCGAGCAGACGGTGGTCGGGGTGCGCGGCGCGCCCAAGCCGCCGCCCACCCGGGTCTCGCTGACCCTGCCGGCGATCCGCGCGGCCCGCGAGGTGTGGCTGCTGGCGGCGGGCGAGGACAAGGCCAAGGCGGTGGCCATCGCGCTGTCGGGAGCGGGGGAGATCCAGGCCCCCGCGGCCGGCGCGTACGGCCGCAACCGCACCCTGTGGCTGCTGGACCGGACGGCCGCGGCGGGCCTGCCGCGCGGGCTCTACCCTCCGGCGTCGCCCTGAGCCGCGGGTTCGTACGGCGCCGACTGCCCTGAGGCCCGGCCGGAGTTCTCCGGTCGGGCCTCAGGGCGTCTTCGGGCTTAGGGGGTGCCCGATGGGTCGGCGTGGCGCAGAGCCGTCGGACACCCTTAGGTCAGCGGCCCCGCATCTGACGGTACTTGGCGACCAGCCCGGCCGTGGACGGGTCGAGACCGGGCACCTGGGCGCCCTCGGTCAGGGCGGGCTCCACGCGCTTGGCGAGCACCTTGCCCAGCTCGACGCCCCACTGGTCGAAGGAGTCGATGTTCCAGATGGCGCCCTGGACGAACACCTTGTGCTCGTAGAGCGCGACCAGCTGGCCGAGCACCGACGGGCTAAGCTCCTTGGCCAGGATGGTGGTGCTCGGGTGGTTGCCGCGGAAGGTCTTGTGCGGCACCAGCTCGGCGGGCACGCCCTCGGCCGCCACCTCCTCCGGCGTCTTGCCGAAGGCCAGGGCCTGGCTCTGCGCGAAGAGGTTGGCCATCAGCAGGTCGTGCTGGCCGACCAGGCCCGGGAGCAGGTCCTCGACGGGGTTGGCGAAGCCGATGAAGTCCGCCGGGATGAGCTTGGTGCCCTGGTGCAGCAGCTGGTAGTAGGCGTGCTGGCCGTTGGTGCCCGGGGTGCCCCAGACCACCGGGCCGGTCTGCCAGCCGACCGGGTCGCCCTGCCGGTCCACGGACTTGCCGTTGGACTCCATGTCGAGCTGCTGGAGGTAGGCGGTGAACTTCGACAGATAGTGGCTGTAGGGCAGGACCGCGTGCGACTGGGCGTCGTGGAAGTTGTGGTACCAGACCCCGAGCAGGCCCAGCAGCAGCGGAACGTTCTCCTCCGGCGGGGCGGTGCGGAAGTGCTCGTCCACCTCGTGGAAGCCCGCCAGCATCTCCCGGAAGTGGTCCGGGCCGATGGCGATCATGAGGGAGAGGCCGATGGCGGAGTCGTAGGAGTAGCGTCCGCCGACCCAGTCCCAGAACTCGAACATGTTGGCCGGGTCGATGCCGAACTCGGCGACCTTCTCCGCGTTGGTCGACAGCGCCACGAAGTGCTTGGCGACGGCGTCGGTGTCCGCGCGCAGCCCGGTCAGCAGCCAGGCGCGGGCCGAGGTGGCGTTGGTGATGGTCTCGATGGTGGTGAAGGTCTTCGAGGCGATGATGAACAGCGTCTCGGCCGGGTCGAGATCGCGCACCGCCTCGTGCAGATCGGCGCCGTCGACGTTGGAGACGAAACGGATGTCCAGGTCGCGCTGGGTGTAGGAGCGCAGCGCCTCGAAGGCCATCGCGGGGCCGAGGTCCGACCCGCCGATGCCGATGTTGACGACGGTCCTGATGCGCTTGCCGGTGTGGCCGGTCCAGTGGCCGGAGCGGACCTTGTCGGCGAACATCGTCATCTTGGCGAGGACCGCGTGCACCTCGGGCACGACGTCCTTGCCGTCCACCTTGATGACGGCGGACCGGGGGGCGCGCAGGGCGGTGTGCAGCACCGCGCGGCCCTCGGTGTTGTTGACCTTCTCGCCGTGGAACATCGCGTCCCGCAGCTCGGCCACGCCGGCCGCCGCGGCCAGCTCGCGCAAGAGCCGCAGGGTCTCGTCGGTCACCAGCTGCTTGGAGTAGTCCAGGTGGAGGTCACCGACCTGGAGGGTGTAGCGGTCCGCGCGGCCGGGGTCGGTGGTGAACAGCTCGCGCAGATGTGTCTCGCCCAGCTCCTGACGGTGTTTGACCAGCGCGTGCCACTCCGGCAGCTGGTCGAGCCTGCGGCGCTCTGCGTTCATCTCGGACATCAGCCCACTTCTTCTCGTACCTGCAACCCCGCCGTGGTCAACCTTAAGGCCGTCAGGTGGCCGGTCGCTTCCCGAGAGTCACGCCGGATACGGCAACGGCCCGTCCGTGCACCCAGGAGGGTGCCCGGACGGGCCGTGATCGCGCTGTGCGTATCGGATCCGCTAGATCTCACCGCGGAGCTTGGCGAGGGCCTCAGCGAGAATCGCCTCGCCGTCGGCGTCGCTCCGCCGCTCCCGTACATACGCGAGGTGCGTCTTGTAGGGCTCGGTGCGCGGCGCGCCCGGCGGATTCTCCCGGTCCTTCCCGGCCGGGAGGCCGCAGCGGGGGCAGTCCCAGGTGTCCGGGATCTGCGCATCGCTGGCGAAGCTCGGCTGAGTCTCGTGCTCGTTCGAGCACCAGAAGGAGATGCGGAGGCGCGGCGCTGACTCGCCTCTCTCCGCTTCTCCCATCGGCCCCGCTCCAACCCGACTTCCTCGGATCGCGTTGCCACTTGCCACGGTCGTAACTCCCTGCGTGATGGTGCCGCGAAGCGTTGAGAACAGCTCCGCTGCGGGCGCCCCAGTCTACGTAAGGCCCAACGCGCGTCCAGTGACAGGAGTTACCACACCCGCCGCCGAGGACGCCGCCCCCATGTGGGCCGCGTCTATAACGGTACGTCAGTTAGTCGAGCTTCATCAGCAGACCGAGCACCACGATGCAGGCGAACCACAGCAGGCCCACCACGATGGTGATCCGGTCGAGGTTACGCTCCGCGACCGAGGAACCACCCACGGAGGACTGCATGCCGCCACCGAACATGTCGGACAGCCCTCCGCCCTTCCCCTTGTGCATGAGCACCAGCATCATCAACAGAACGCTGAAGATGATGAGGGCGATCGAGAACCCCATGACCACGGCTGGACCAACTCTCTCGGGTGCAGGAACTGACGAAACTGAGCAAACCTGAAGAATAGCGTCGGGGCCGGAAGGGCGCTCCCGCGCCGCTCCGGCCCCGACAGAGTACGACGGAGAGTACCCGTCGTCATAGCCACTGATCGTCGCGGTGGCCGGGGGTTCTTACTGGTCCCGGAACCGGACGATCTTCACGAACTCGTCCGCGTCCAGCGCCGCGCCACCGACCAGCGCGCCGTCCACGTCCGGCTGGGCCATGATCGCCGCGACGTTCCCCGACTTGACCGAGCCGCCGTACTGGATCCGGACCTTGTCGGCCAGCTCCTGGGAGTACAGCTCGGCGAGGCGGCCGCGGATCGCTCCGCAGACCTCCTGCGCGTCCTCGGGGGTGGCGACCTCGCCGGTGCCGATCGCCCAGACCGGCTCGTAGGCGATGACGATGGTCTCGGCCTGCTCGGCCGGGATGTCCTTCAGGCCGCCGTCGATCTGCGCGAGGGTGTACGCGACCTGGTCGCCCGCCTTGCGGATGTCCAGGCCCTCGCCGACGCAGAGGATCGGGGTGAGGCCGTGCTTGAACGCCGCCTTGACCTTGGCGTTGCACAGCTCGTCGGTCTCGTTGTGGTACTGCCGGCGCTCGGAGTGCCCGACCGCGACGTAGGTGCAGCCGAGCTTGGCGAGCATCGCGCCGGAGACCTCACCGGTGTAGGCACCGGATTCCTGCGCCGAGATGTCCTGGGCGCCGTACTTGATCTTCAGTTTGTCGCCGTCGACCAGCGTCTGCACCGACCGCAGGTCGGTGAAGGGCGGCAGGACCGCGACCTCGACGGCCTCGTAGTCCTTGTCGGCGAGCGCGAAGGCGAGCTTCTGGACGTGTGCGATGGCCTCAAGGTGGTTGAGGTTCATCTTCCAGTTGCCCGCCATCAGCGGAATGCGGTCACTCACGGTGTTCAGTCCTCCAGTGCGGCGAGGCCGGGGAGGGTCTTGCCCTCAAGGTATTCAAGGCTGGCGCCACCACCGGTCGAAATATGACCGAAAGCGGACTCATCGAAGCCCAGGATGCGCACGGCCGCGGCCGAGTCGCCGCCACCGACCACGGTGAAGGCAGGGCTGTCGAGGAGCGCCTGGGCGACCTCCTTGGTGCCGCCAGCGTAGTCGGGGTGTTCGAAGACGCCCATCGGGCCGTTCCAGAAGACGGTGGCCGCGTCGGCGAGCTTGGCGGCGTACAGCTTCCGGGTCTCCGGGCCGATGTCCAGTCCCTCCTGGTCGGCCGGGATGGCGTCGACCGGGACGACCGTCGGGTTCGCCGGGGCCTTGGTCTTCAGGTCCGGGAACTCGGGGGAGACCAGGACGTCGACGGGGAGCACGAACTCCACACCGCGCTCCTTGGCCCGCGCCAGGTACTCCTTGACCGCCGGGATCTGGTCCTCCTGGAGCAGCGAGATGCCGACCTCGTGGCCCAGGGCCTTGAGGAAGGTGTATCCCATGCCGCCGCCGATGAGGATGCGGTCGGCCTTCTCCAGCAGGTGGTCGATCACACCGAGCTTGTCGGAGACCTTGGCGCCGCCGAGCACCACCACGTACGGCCGCTGCACATCCTCGGTGAGCTTCTTGAGGACGCCGACCTCGGTGGCGATCAGGCCACCCGCGGCGTGCGGAAGCCGGGCCGGGAGGTCGTAGACGGAGGCGTGCTTGCGGTGCACCGCGCCGAAGCCGTCGCCCACGTAGAGGTCCGCGAGCGCGGCCAGCCGGTCGGCGAAGGCGCCGCGCTCGGCGTCGTCCTTGGCTGTCTCGCCGGCGTTGAAGCGGAGGTTCTCCAGCAGCGTGACCTCGCCGTCGCCGAGAGCGGCGACGGTGGCCTTCGCGCTGTCCCCCACGGTGTCGGTCGCGAAGGCGACCGGCTTGCCGAGGATCTCACCGAGCCGCTGGGCGACCGGCTGAAGCGAGAACTGCGGGTCCGGGGCGCCCTTGGGGCGGCCCAGGTGGGAGGCGACGATCACCTTGGCGCCGGCCGCCGCCAGCTTGGCGATGGTCGGCGCGACGGCGCGGATCCGGCCGTCGTCGGTGATGGTGTCTCCCTCGAGCGGGACGTTGAGGTCGGCGCGGACGAACACGCGCCGCCCGGAGACCTCGAGTTCCTCGATGGTCTTCATGGCAGTGAACTCCTTACGACGGGTCGGTCGGGGACAAACCGAGACAAACGGCGGGGCTCGTGCGGCGCGCTGTGCGCTGCGCGAGCCCCGTCGCTCACATCGAAATTGCCGCTCGTTTCCGGATCAGGCTCAGACGCTCATGCCGGATCAGGCTCAGAGCTGGCCGCCCACGAAGGCGGTCAGGTCGACCAGGCGGTTGGAGTAGCCCCACTCGTTGTCGTACCAGCCGACGACCTTGACCTGCTTGCCCTGGACCATGGTCAGGGAGGAGTCGAAGGTGCAGGAGGCCGGCCAGTTGACGATGTCCGAGGAGACGATGGCGTCCTCGGTGTAGTCCAGGATGCCCTTGAGCTGACCCTCGGCCGCCTTCTGGAAGGCGGCGTTGATCTCTTCCTTGGTGGTCTCGCGGTCGAGCTCGAGAACCAGGTCGGTGACCGAACCGGTGGGCACCGGGACGCGCATCGCGATGCCGTCCAGCTTGCCCTTGAGCTGCGGGAGGACCAGGGCGGTGGCCTTGGCGGCACCGGTCGAGGTCGGGATGATGTTCTCCGCCGCGGCGCGGGCGCGACGCAGGTCGGAGTGCGGGAAGTCCAGGATGCGCTGGTCGTTGGTGTACGCGTGGACCGTCGTCATCATGCCCTTGACGATGCCGAAGTTCTCGTCGAGAACCTTGGCCATCGGCGCCACGCAGTTGGTGGTGCAGGAGGCGTTGGAGATGACGTGGTGATTGGCCGCGTCGTACTTGTCCTGGTTGACACCCATCACGATGGTGATGTCTTCGTTCTTGGCCGGAGCCGAGATGATGACCTTCTTCGCACCGGCGGCGAGGTGCTTGGCGGCGTCCTCGCGCTTGGTGAAGATGCCGGTGGACTCGATGACGATGTCGGCACCGAGCTCGCCCCAGGGGAGCTGCGCCGGGTCGCGCTCGGCCATCGTCTTGAAGGTCTGGCTACCGACGGTGATCGAGTCTTCCGTGTGGCTGACGTCCTGCTTCAGACGACCCAGGATGGTGTCGTACTTCAGCAGGTGGACCAGGGTGGCGTTGTCGGTAAGGTCGTTGACTCCGACGATCTCGATGTCCGCGCCCTGCTCCAGGAGCGCGCGGAAGTAGTTCCGACCGATACGGCCAAAGCCGTTGATGCCTACGCGGATCGTCACGAACCGATCTCCTCGTTGGTGTGCCGGTCTGGAAGCCGGCGGGCTGTATGGAATGTCCCCGACCGCCTCCGACCCTACCGCCTGCACGAGACGTACGTGACATTGACAGCAGCGCTCCGCGGTCCCCGACGGGTGGTTCGCGCCGCGCCGCCGCTCATCGTTGGTCACACAAAGTGAACACCCCAGCCCGGCGGCGACTCAGCCGACCATGCCTTCGGCCATCTCCTCGGTCAGGTTGGACTCGGTACCCGGGACGCCGAGGTCCTGCGCCCGCTTGTCGGCCATCGCCAGCAGCCGGCGGATGCGGCCCGCCACCGCGTCCTTGGTCAGCGGCGGGTCGGCGAGCGCGCCCAGTTCCTCCAGCGATGCCTGCTTGTGCTCCATGCGCAGCCGCCCGGCCGCGGCCAGGTGCTCGGGCACCTCGTCGCCGAGGATCTCCAGGGCGCGCTGCACGCGGGCGCCCGCGGCGACGGCCGCCCGCGCGGAGCGGCGCAGGTTGGCGTCGTCGAAGTTGGCCAGGCGGTTGGCGGTGGCCCGCACCTCGCGGCGCATCCGCCGCTCCTCCCAGGCGAGCACCGACTCATGGGCGCCGAGCCGGGTCAACAGGGCGCCGATCGCGTCGCCGTCCCGGACGACGACGCGGTCAACACCGCGCACCTCGCGCGCCTTGGCCGCGATCTGGAGCCGGCGGGCCGCGCCGACCAGCGCGAGGGCGGCTTCGGGGCCCGGGCAGGTCACCTCCAGCGACGAGGAGCGGCCGGGCTCGGTGAGCGAGCCGTGCGCCAGGAAGGCGCCGCGCCAGGCGGCCTCGGCGTCGCAGGTGGCGCCGGAGACGACCTGCGGCGGCAGCCCGCGGATGGGGCGGCCGCGGCCGTCGACCAGGCCGGTCTGGCGGGCCAGCTGGTCGCCGCCGGCGACCACCCGCACGACGTACCGGCTGCCGCGGCGCAGCCCGCCGGGCGCCATCACCACCAGGTCCGAGGAGTGGCCGAAGATCTCCAGGATGTCCTTGCGCAGCCGCCGGGCGGCGATGCCGGTGTCCAGCTCCGCCTCGATCACGATGCGTCCGCTGACCAGGTGCAGTCCGCCCGCGAACCGCAGGATCGCCGAGACCTCCGCCTTCCGGCAGCAGGTCCGGGTGACGGGAAGCCGGGAGATTTCGTCCTTCACCGCTGGCGTCATCGCCATGGGCCGATCCTTCCATGCATCCGAAAAATACGGTCGTACGCGGCGGCCAGCAGCTCCGGGTCGTGCCGGGGAGCACCGTCGGGTGCCGCCACGGGGGCCAGCTCGACCGTGCCGCCAAGCCGCTTGGCGGCGTCGCGCAGGCTGCTCTGGTCAGGCACGGCTGCCGCGTCGGCCAGCACCACGTCGAAGGCGAGTTTAGGGGCGTGTCGGGCCAAAACCTCCAAATGACGCTGCGGAGAGAAGCCCTCGGTTTCGCCGGGCTGCGGCGCGAGGTTGAGCGAGAGCACCCGCCGGGCCTTGGTCTCCACCAGCGCATCCAGCAGCTCGGGCACCAGCAGGTGCGGGATGACCGAGGAGAACCAGGAGCCGGGGCCGAGCACCACCCAGTCGGCGTCCAGCACCGCGGCGACGGCCTCCGGAACGGCGGGCGGGTCCTCCGGCACCAGGTGCACCGACTGCACCTCACCGGGGGTGAGCGCCACGGTGGCCTGGCCCCGGACGGTGGAGATATCGCCCGGGCGCTCCGGGTCGTGGCCGCGCACCAGAGCCTGCAGCTCCAGCGGCACCGCGGACATCGGCAGTACCCGGCCGTGCGCGCCCAGCAGCTTGCCGACCAGGTCGAGCGCCTTCACGTGGTCGCCCAGCTGCTCCCACAGGGCGACGATCAGCAGGTTGCCGACGGCGTGGCCGTGCAGCTCGCCCTCGCTGGCGAAGCGGTGCTGGATGACCCGGGACCAGGTCTGGCCCCAGTCGTCGTCACCGCACAGCGCGGCCAGCGCCTTGCGTAGATCACCGGGGGGCAGCACGCCCAGCTCGTCACGGAGCCGGCCGCTGGAGCCGCCGTCGTCGGCCACGGTGACGACGGCGGTGAGGTCGCCGGTGATACGGCGCAGCGCCGCGAGGGAGGCGGACAGGCCCATGCCACCGCCGAGCGCGACGACCTTGGGCTGCGCACCTCGGCCGCTGCGGCCGCCGACCAGCCGCCGCAGACGCCGGGTGCGGGTGGGCGGGTGGCTCACTCGCGCCCCATGTCGCGGTGGACGACGACGGTCTCCACCCCTTCGGCGGCCAGCCGGGCGGCGAGCCGCTCGGACATGGCGACGCTGCGGTGCTTGCCGCCGGTGCAGCCGACCGCGATGGTCACATAGCGCTTGCCCTCGCGGCGGTAGCCGGCGGCGATCAGCTGGAGCAGCTCGGCGTACCGGTCGAGGAACTCCTTGGCACCCGGCTGGTTGAAGACGTAACCGGACACCTCCTCGTTGAGGCCGGTGAAGGGGCGCAGCTCGGGGACCCAGTGCGGATTGGGCAGGAAGCGGCAGTCCACGACCAGGTCGGCGTCGACGGGCAGGCCGTACTTGTAGCCGAAGGACATCACTGTGGCGCGCAGCTCCGGCTCCTCGTCGCCGGCGAACTGGGCGTCCATCTTGGCGCGCAGCTCGTGGACGTTGAGGCTGGAGGTGTCGATCACCAGGTCGGCGTCGCCGCGCAGCTCGCGCAGCAGGTCGCGCTCGGCGGCGATGCCGTCCACGATCCGGCCGTCGCCCTGCAGCGGGTGCGGGCGCCGGACGGACTCAAAACGCCGGACCAGGGCCTCGTCGGACGCCTCCAGGAACAGCACCCGCCGCTTGACGTTCTTGGCCTCCAGGTCGGCCAGGGACTCGCGGAGGTTGTCGAAGAAGCGGCGGCCGCGGACGTCCACCACCACGGCGATGCGGGCCACGTTGCCCTGCGAGCGGGCGCCGAGGTCCACCATGGTGGGGATCAGGGCCGGCGGGAGGTTGTCGACGACGAACCAGCCGAGGTCTTCCAGACATTTCGCGGCGGTACTGCGGCCCGCCCCGGACATCCCGGAGATGATCACCAGCTCGGGGATGGCCGTCGCGTCGGACGCCTCTCCGTTCGTGCCGGTCGTGCCCAAACTCACCTGTGCTCCGTCTCCGTCGTTTCCATGCTCGTTCATGATCTCGTCCCCCGTGTCGATGACGACGCCGCCGGGGCGGCCTCATCCTCAATGATCTCTCCTGTGGCGGTGTTCACCGCCGGGGCGGCCGGAGCCGCCTGCGCGAGGGCGGCGGCGACGGTCTCGGCCGTCTTGCGGCCGATGCCGGGGACCTCGCAGATCTCCTCGATGGTGGCTGCCCGCAGCCGCTTGAGCGAGCCGAAGTGCTTGAGCAGCGCCTGGCGCCGGCTGCCGCCGAGCCCCGGGACGGTGTCCAGCGGCCCGGCCTTCATGGACTTGGCGCGCTTGGTGCGCTGGTAGCTGATGGCGAAGCGGTGCGCCTCGTCCCGGACGCGCTGGAGGAGGTAGAGGCCCTCGCTGCTGCGGGGGAGCACCACCGGGTCGGTCTCGCCGGGCAGCCAGACCTCCTCCAGGCGCTTGGCGAGTCCGCAGACCGCGACGTCGTCGATGCCCAGCTCGTCCAGCGCCCGCTGGGCGGCGGCGACCTGCGGGGCGCCGCCGTCGACCACCACCAGCTGCGGCGGGTAGGCGAACTTCTTCGGCCTGCCGTCCTCGCCGATGGGACCGGCGGTCGCCTCGGGGGCGTCCTCCTCCTGCCACTCCCCCGTCTTCTGCTTCTCCTGGAGGTAGCGGCGGAAGCGGCGGCTGACCACCTCGTGCATGGAGCGGACGTCGTCCTGCCCGGCGAACGACTTGATCTGGAAGCGGCGGTACTCGTTCTTCCGGGCCAGTCCGTCCTCGAAGACGACCATCGAGGCCACGACGTCCTCACCCTGAAGGTGGGAGATGTCGAAGCACTCGACGCGCAGCGGGGCGGAGTCCAGCTCCAGGGCGGTGGCGATCTCCTCCAGGGCGCGGGAGCGGGTGGTCAGGTCGGAGGCGCGCTTGGTCTTGTGCAGCACCAGCGCCTGCTGGGCGTTGCGCTGGACCGTGGCCATCAGGTCCTTCTTGTCGCCACGCTGCGGTATGCGCAGGTCGACGCGGGCGCCGCGGCGTGTGCTGAGCCACTGGGCGAGCGGTTCGACCGGGTCGGGCAGGGCGGGGACCAGCACTTCCCTGGGCACGCCGCCGCTTCCGCGGCCGTGGCCGGCGTCGCCTTCCTCCTCGCCGTACAGCTGCTGGAGGGCGTGCTCGACCAGGCCGGCGGTGTCCACCGCCTCGACCTTGTCGGTGACCCACCCGCGCTGGCCGCGCACCCGACCGCCGCGCACGTGGAAGATCTGCACGGCGGCTTCCAGCTCGTCCTCGGCGACGGCGATCAGGTCGGCGTCGGTGGCGTCGGCGAGCACGACGGCGTTCTTCTCCATGGCCCGTTTGAGCGCTCCGATGTCGTCGCGCAGCCGGGCGGCCCGCTCGTACTCCATCTCCTCGGCGGCCTGGTGCATCCGCTCCTCGAGGCGGCGCAGGTAGGTGCCGGTACGGCCGGCCATGAAATCGCAGAAGTCTTCGGCGAGTTCGCGGTGCTCTTCGGGGGTGACCCGGCCCACGCAGGGCGCGGAGCACTTGCCGATGTATCCCAGCAGGCAGGGGCGGCCGATCTGCGCGGAGCGCTTGAACACCCCGGCGGAGCAGGTCCGCACGGGGAAGACGCGCAGCATCAGGTCGACGGTCTCGCGGATCGCCCAGGCGTGGGCGTACGGGCCGAAGTAGCGCACGCCCTTCTTCTTGGGGCCGCGCATCACCTGGACGCGCGGGAACTCCTCGTTGAGGGTGACGGCGAGCGAGGGATAGCTCTTGTCGTCGCGGTACTTGACGTTGAACCGGGGGTCGAACTCCTTGATCCAGGAGTATTCGAGCTGCAGCGCCTCGACCTCGGTGGAGACCACGGTCCATTCGACGGACCCGGCCGTGGTGACCATGGTGCGGGTGCGCGGGTGGAGGTTCGCCACGTCCTGGAAGTACGAGGAGAGCCGCTGGCGCAGGCTCTTCGCCTTTCCGACGTAGATCACCCGGCCGTGCTCGTCGCGGAACTTGTAGACCCCCGGCGAGTCGGGGATCTGTCCCGGCTTGGGTCGGTAACTGCTGGGGTCGGCCATGGTCACCACCCTACTGGCGGGCGGTGACAGTGGGGCCCCGGAACGGACCCCGAACGGACCCGGATCGACCCCTGAGCGGTCCCCGGGAGCGATCCCGGGGACCGCTCAGGGCCGGAGCCCCGGCGGCGTATCGGCCGGTGCCCCGGCGGGACCCGCCGCCGGGGCACCGGCCGGCGCGTGGAGGTGCTCCGCGCCCGGCTCGGCGGGAGACTCAGCGCCGCCGTGCGCGCAGCGCCGCCGCGCCGCACAGCCCGAGGGCGGCCAGCGCGCCCGCGCCCGCGACGGTGGAGGTCGCGGTCAGCAGCGGCTCACTTCCCTCGGCCCCCGCCGCCTGCGGCTTCGCGCCGTCCGGCCGGGCCCCGGGCCCGGCCAGGGGGAAGCCACCGGCCTTGCCCTTCTTGGCGTAGGCCGAGCCGGGCAGCTTGTCACCGTAGGCGTCGTGGACCCGCTGCTGGTAGGCCCGGACGGTGGTGCCCCGGGCGCCGATCGCCTTGGTGGCGTCCGGGTCGAGCGGCAGGACGCGGGAGCCGCGCTGCACGTACCAGGCGTCGATCTGCGGCTCCCGGAAGACCGTGCCGCCCTTCAGCTTCTTGGCCCCCTTGGCCGCGAACAGCGTCTCGTCGGCGCCGGTGGCGATGTTCACCACCCGGAAGGAGCCGCCCTGCCGCACCGACCACACGGACGCCTGCTGTCCGTTCGAGGCGACGGCCTTGCTGGCGAAGAACTCCAGCTCCGCGACGGGTGTCCGAGCGACCCCCTCGGTCTTCGGTGAGGCCGCCACGAAGGCCGGGGAGAGGGTGTACACGGGCACGGTCGCGCCCTCGATCCGCGGGGCCGCGGCGCGCTTGCTGACCGCGCCGTCCCGGGCGAAGAACCGGGAGAGCGTGTCGATGGTGGTGCGCGCGGTGGCCGCGTCCCGGGCGCCGTCGACGGCGGTGGCGCTGGGCGCCTTGGGGGCCGCCGGGGCGTCGGTGGCGGACGCGGTGGGCGCGGCGAGGGCTATCAGGGCGGTGGCGACGGCGGCCAGGGAGGCCGCGCGGGCGGTGTTGACGATGGTCACTTTCGTCACGCCCCGATCCGGTAGAGCGAGTGGGTCCAGGAGAATTCGCCGTTGTTGACGTACCAGTCGTGCGAAGCCCAGTTGTAACGGTAGTTGTCGGGCCACGGGTCGCCCCAGTAGACCCAGCTCTGGGACGTGTCGTAGCCGTACACTACGTGCATGTGGCCGCCGCCGGAGGACCACTGGATGCGGGTCTCGATCGGGCGGTCGGCGTTGATCTCGCTCTGCACGGTCGAGTAGCGGAGCCAGCCGTTGACGTAGGAGCCGGGGCTGATGCCCGCCCAGCGCAGCGCGGTCTGCACATTGCCCAGGGTGGCCTGGTTGTTGGGGCAGTCGTAGCCCTGGGTGCGGTTGAAGGCGGCGTTGCAGAACTGATTCTGCGAGTAGTTCCGCCCGTACCAGGTGGCGATGGTGTTCCCGGACGCGGCCCAGCACCAGTTGGTCTTCTGCTGCGCCTGCATGTCGATGTCGAGCACGTTGTAGCTGGTCGCGACGGAGCCGCTCCGGGTGCCCGTGGTGTGGTCGGCGCCCTCGCCGGCCGCGCTCGCGGCCGTGGCGGGAAGGGCGAGCAGCGCGGCGACGGCGGCCGCGGCTATGGACAGTCGTCTGCCGCGTGATCGTCCGGCGCGAGGCATGCGTGGAACGAGTGGCATGGCGTTCCTCCCGTGATGACGGTGTGAAGTGGGGAGTGAGGAATGCGTGGGGGGGGCGGCGGCCCGCTGTGCACCGGCAGGCCGCCGTGGGGGTGGGGGGTTGTGCGTTGGGGGGTGCGCGTCCGGACGTTGGGGGGGGTACGCGTCCGGGCGTTGGGGAGGAGCATCGGGTGTTGTCGGGGGCGGGTCAACACGCTTGAATGCGCAATAACATCGGGGTGTGAACGTCTTCCACCGGATGTGAACGAAATATGGCTTCGGATGACGGAAAAGAGTCCTGGAGGGTTCACCGCTCCCCCGGGCCGTCCGTGAAAGTTCACAAAGGAGCGGGGCATGCGGCAGGTCACCGCGCACTCGGCCACGGCCGAGGCGGAGTTGGCACGGGCGCTGCGCACCGGCCCCTTCCACCTGGCCCTGCGGGCCGCGCTCGCCGCACGCGGCCTCGCCCTGCACCGGGTGCAGCACCGGCTCGCGCAGCGTGGCATCAAGGTCGGGGTGACCAGCCTGAGTTACTGGCAGCAGGGCGCGCGGCGGCCCCAGCGGGCGGAGTCACTGCGGGCGGTGCGGGCGCTGGAGGAGGTCCTGGAGCTCCCGGTGGACGCGCTGACCCGGCTGCTGGAGCCGGGCTTCCGAACCCAGCCCGAGCGCCCCGCGGGCCGCTCGTACCGGTCCCTGGTGGAGGAGGCCGAGGCACTGGAGGAATTGCTCGCCGACCTGGAGTCGCCCGCGGACGGCGGCCTGCACACCGTCTGGCATCTGGAGCGGGTGTACGTCGGCGCGGGCCGGGAGCTGCGGGCGCGCGACTCCCAGCACGTGGTGCGCGCGCACCGGGACGGCATCGACCGCTATCTGGCCATCCACACCGGGGAACCGGGCTGCGACCCGGCCACGGTCGTCGTGCACGCCAACGAGAACTGCCGGCTGGGCCGGGTGCGCCGCCACCAGGAGGCGGGCCTGGTCGTCGCGGAGCTGCTCTTCGACGCGCGGCTGCGTCCCGGGGACACCTACCTCTTCGGCTACGGCTTCGAGCACGGCACCGGCGAGCCGTGCGACGAGTACGTCCGCAGCTTCAGCTTCGCCGGCGGGCAGTACGTGCTCCAGGTGCGCTTCGACGAGGCGGCCCTGCCGGTGCGCTGCCGCCGCTTCGTCCGCGCCTCCCCCACCGCACCGCGCACCGACCAGCGCGACCTGACCCTGAGCGGCCAGCACCGCGTGGTGCACGTCGTCGAGCGCGACATCGGCCCCGGCATCCTGGGCATCGGCTGGGACTGGTCCTGAGCACGCCTGTGGGACGGGCGCTGCCGGGGCCGGGGCGGGGGTCGGAGGGCTGTCGTCAGGCCTCGGGGCCGACGACGAGCTTCCCGCCCTCGGTGCGCACCGGAACCGGCGGCAGCGGGGCACTCGCCGGGCCCTGCAGCACCTTGCCGGTCCGCGCGTCGAAGGCACTGCCGTGGCAGGAGCAGGTCACCCTGTCGCCGTCCAGCCCGTTCAGCACGCACTGCTTGTGCGTGCACACCGCGCTGAACGCCTTGTACTCGCCCTCCGCCACCTGGGTCACCAGAACCCGGTCCTCGCGGTAGATCTTGGTGCCGCCGACCGGCACGGCGTCGGGCGCACCGAGGTCGACCGGTGCGGTCGGCGTCGCGGGACCCTGCTTGCCGTCGGCGGGCGAGCAGGCGGCGGCTCCGAGACCGGCGACCGGGGCCAGTGCGGCCCCTCGCAACACGGTTCGGCGGGCGGGCTGCTGGCTGCTCATGGTGTTTCTCCCAGACATCGTTCCTGGTGGCGCTGGGTGTCGCGCCGCTACCGCCTGACGGTACCCGGCGCCGGCCGCCCTCCCCGACCAGCCGCCTGAGCGTTTACGCGGCCACCGCGATGGGATACGTTCCGGCTCCAAAAGGGGCGGGCGCGCGCGGAGGTACCCGGCGGCCGCCCAGCAGGACCGACGGAGCCCCGCTGGGTCGGCGGGCCCCGCAGGATCGACGGAGCCCCGTAGGACTCGACGAGGCCCGCGGGATCGACGGAAAGGACCACGGCTGGTGATCGTCGTCGCCGGAGAAGCGCTGATGGATCTGGTGCCGGCCCCCGCCCCGGCGGGCGGCGGCCCCTCTCCGGCCAGAGGCGGCGACCTGCCCGCGCTACTGCCACGGCGCGGCGGCGGACCGTACAACACCGCCCTGGCGCTGGGGCGGCTCGGCTCCCCGGTCGCCTTCTGCTCCCGGGTCTCGACCGACGCCTTCGGCGAGGCCCTGCTGGCCGGACTACTGGCCGACGGGGTGGACGTCTCCCTGGTACAGCGCGGCCCGGAGCCCACCACGCTCGCCGTCGCGGCCATCGGGTCGGACGGCTCGGCGGGTTACGGCTTCTACGCCGAGGGGACGGCGGACCGGCTCTTCGCACTGCCCGCCGCCTTGCCGGAGGGGGCCTCGGCGGTCTCCTTCGGCACCTGCTCACTCGTGTTGGAGCCCGGCGCCACCGCCTACGAGGCACTGCTGCGGCGGGAGGCGCGGCGAGGTCTCCTCACCGCGCTCGACCCGAACGTCCGTGTCGGTCTCATCCCCGACCCGGCCGCCTACCGGGCCCGCTTCCACTCCTGGCTGCCGGATGTGAGCCTGGTCAAGCTCTCGGTCGAGGACGCGCGCTGGCTGGCCGCCGCCGAGGACGAGGCTCACCTCGTGGACGCCGTGGAGGGATGGCTGGCCGCCGGGCCCGCGGCGGTGGTGCTCACCCGGGGCGGGGACGGGCTGAGCGTGCTGACCCGGGGCGGTCTCCGCTTGAGCGTCCCGGGCGAGCCGGTGGCGGTCGTGGACACGATCGGCGCGGGCGACACCGTCAACGCGGCCCTTCTGCACCGGTTCGCCGCCCACGACGCCCTCTCCCCGGAGGCCGCCGCCGCACTGGACGAGGACGCCTGGCGGGACGTGCTGCGGTTCGCGGCCCGCGCCGCGGCCGTCACCTGCTCCCGGCCCGGCGCCCAGCCGCCCTACCCCACGGAACTCCCCGCCTGAGGCACGCCTGTCCGAGGCGATCCGCCCCGGCCCCTGCCCGCCGGACGCCGCCGGAGCGGCCCGGGCCGGCGGGCCCCGGCGGCGTTGCGGACCCGCCGGCGCGGGCCGGGCACCCGAGCCGGGCGCGGCCGGCGGCAGATGCCGCCGGCCTCCGCGGACCCTGGCTGTCAGCCTCGGCGGACCCTGGCCGTCAGCCCGAGTCCGACCGGCCCGGGAGCCGGAGCCCTCAGGCCCGGCGGGTCCGGGCGGCGGCCTTCTTGGCGGTCGGTGTCGTCGCCGAGGCCGCCTTCGGGACCGCGGTGGAGTTGACCGACTTCGCCGCGGTCTTCCTGGCCGCCGTCTTCTTCGCCGCGGCCTTGGTGCCGGGCTTCTTGCGGGCCGCGGGCACCACCGCGTCGCTCACCCGGTCGCCCAGCAGCTCGCGCAGGAACTTGCCCGTGTGGCTGGCCGGGACCGCGGCCACCTGCTCCGGGGTGCCCTCGGCGATGACCAGGCCACCGCCGCTGCCGCCCTCCGGGCCCATGTCCAGAACCCAGTCGGCCGTCTTGATCACATCGAGGTTGTGCTCGATGACGATCACGGTGTTGCCCTTGTCGACCAGCCCGGAGAGCACCTTGATCAGCTTGCTGATGTCCTCGAAGTGCAGGCCGGTGGTCGGCTCGTCGAGCACGTAGACCGTACGGCCCGTCGACCGCTTCTGCAGCTCGCTGGCGAGCTTGACGCGCTGCGCCTCGCCACCGGAGAGGGTCGGCGCGGACTGGCCGAGCCGGACATAGCCGAGCCCGACCTCGTTGAGCGTGCGCAGATGACGGGAGATGGTCGGGACCGCCTCGAAGAAGTCGAGCGCCTCCTCGATGGGCATGTCCAGCACCTCGGCGATGGACTTGCCCTTGTAGTGCACCTCCAGGGTCTCCCGGTTGTAGCGGGCACCGTGGCAGACCTCGCACGGCACGTACACATCCGGCAGGAAGTTCATCTCGATCTTGATGGTGCCGTCGCCCGCGCAGTTCTCGCAGCGGCCGCCCTTGACGTTGAAGGAGAAGCGACCGGGCAGATAGCCGCGGACCTTCGCCTCCATGGTCTCGGCGAAGAGCTTGCGCACATGGTCGAAGACCCCGGTGTAGGTGGCCGGGTTCGACCGGGGAGTACGGCCGATGGGCGACTGGTCGACGTGCACGACCTTGTCGACCAGGTCGTCGCCGTCCACCCGGGTGTGGCGGCCGGGGACCGAGCGGGCGCCGTTCAGCTCCCGAGCCAGGTGGGTGTAGAGGATGTCGTTGACCAGGGTGGACTTCCCGGAGCCGGAGACGCCGGTGACCGCGGTCAGCACGCCCAGCGGGAAGGACACGTCGATGTCCTGGAGGTTGTTCTCCCGGGCGCCGTGCACGGTCAGCTGCCGATCCGGGTCCACCGGGCGCCGGCCCGCCGGCAGCGCGATCTCCTTCTTCCCGGACAGGTACTGCCCGGTCATCGACTCCTCGTTGCTCAGCAGCTCCGCGAGCGGACCGCTGTGCACCACCTTGCCGCCGTGCTCGCCCGCGCCGGGGCCGATGTCCACGACCCAGTCGGAGGTCTTGATGGTGTCCTCGTCGTGCTCGACGACGATCAGCGTGTTGCCCAGGTCGCGCAGCCGCACCAGGGTTTCGATGAGCCGGTGGTTGTCCCGCTGGTGCAGGCCGATCGACGGCTCGTCCAACACGTAGAGCACGCCGACGAGGCCCGAGCCGATCTGGGTGGCAAGCCGGATGCGCTGGGCCTCGCCGCCGGAGAGGGTGCCCGCCGCGCGGTTGAGCGAGAGGTAGTCCAGTCCGACGTCGACCAGGAACCGCAGCCGCTCGTTGACCTCCTTGAGCACCCGCTCGGCGATCTTCTTCTCACGGGCGTTGAGCTTCATGCCGCGCAGGAAGTCCGCGCACTCGCTGATCGACATCGCGGAGACCTCCGCGATCGACCGCTCCTGCACGGTGACCGCGAGGACGATCGGCTTGAGCCGGGTGCCCTCGCAGGTGGGGCAGGGCACCTCGCGCATATAGCCCTCGAAGCGCTCCCGGCTGGAGTCGCTCTCCGCCTCCGAGTGGCGCCGCTTGACGAACGGCACGGCGCCCTCGAAGGCGGTGGTGTAGGCCCGCTCGCGGCCGTACCGGTTGCGGTAGCGCACCTCGATCTGCGTCTTGTGCCCGTACAGCAGGGCCTTCTTGGCCCGCTGCGGCAGCCCGGCCCAGGGGATGTCGGTGCGGAAGCCGAGGGCGTCGGCGAGCGCCCCGACCAGGCGGCCGAAGTAGTCCTTGGTGTGACCGTGCGACCAGAGGTGGATCGCGCCCGCGTCCAGGGTGCGGTCCTCGTCCGGGACGATCAGCTCCGGGTCGACCTCCATGCGCGTGCCGATGCCGGTGCACTCCGGGCAGGCGCCGAAGGGCGAGTTGAAGGAGAAGGAGCGCGGCTCCAGCTCCTCGAAGGACAGGTCGTCATACGGGCAGTAGAGGTGCTCGGAGAACATCCGCTCGCGCTGCGGATCGTCCTCGTCGAGATCGACGAAGTCGAGGATCACCATGCCGCCCGAGAGCCCCAGCGCGGTTTCCACCGAGTCGGTCAGCCGCCGCTTGGCGCTGTCCTTGACGGTGAGGCGGTCGACGACGACCTCGATGGTGTGCTTCTCCTGCTTCTTCAGCGTGGGCGGCTCCGCCAGGTGGATGGTCTGACCGTCCACCCGGGCCCGGCTGTAGCCCTTGGTCTGAAGATCGGCGAAGAGGTCGACGAACTCGCCCTTGCGCTCGCGGACCAGCGGTGACAGCACCTGGAAGCGGCTGCCCTCGGGGAGTTCCAGGACCTTGTCCACGATGGCCTGCGGGGACTGCCGGGCGATCGGCCGCCGGCACTCGGGGCAGTGCGGCTTGCCGATCCGGGCGAACAGCAGCCGGAGGTAGTCGTAGACCTCCGTGATGGTGCCGACCGTGGAGCGCGGATTGCGCGAGGTGGACTTCTGGTCGATGGAGACAGCGGGGGACAGGCCCTCGATGAAGTCGACATCGGGCTTGTCCATCTGGCCCAGGAACTGCCGGGCGTAAGAGGAGAGCGACTCGACGTAGCGGCGCTGCCCCTCGGCGAAGATCGTGTCGAACGCGAGGGAGGACTTGCCCGACCCCGAAAGTCCGGTGAAGACGATGAGGGAGTCGCGGGGAAGGTCGAGCGAGACGTTCTTGAGGTTGTGCTCGCGAGCGCCACGGACGATGAGACGGTCGGCCACGCCGGTCGGCACCTTTCTGGAGGACGTGTGGGGTGCGCCGGGCTCCTGCTGGGCCGCGCTGTACCGCGTCGGCTGTTCGCATGACGCGGACGGCACGGAGCGAAGCCCCCCGACCCAGGGTATGGGCCGGTACGGCGATGTCTTTCAAGGATGCAGCACTCCGAGCCTATAGCACGCACATTCGATTTGCGGGGGAAGTCAGCCGGCTTCACCCGAACGTGTGGTGGAGGCATTACGGTCAGGGCATGAGTGACTTCGCACACGATGCTTCCGCTGTACAGGGAGCCACCGACCGGCTGCTCACCGCCGTGGCCGGGCTCGATGAGGCCGCCGTCACCGAGGCGTCCCTGCTCCCCGGCTGGACCCGCGGCCACATCCTGGGTCACCTGGCCCGTAACGCCGATGCCCTCACCAACCTGCTCACCTGGGCACGCACCGACGTGGTCACCCCGATGTACGCGAGCGACGACGCCCGCAACGCCGACATCGCCCGGGACGCCGGCCGGCCGCTCGCCGTCCACCTCGACGACCTGCGCACCAGCGCCTTCCGGTTCAACACGGCGGCCGCTGCCCTCCCCCGGGAGCGCTGGTCGTACGAGGTGGCCATGCGCAACGGGGTGACCGAGCGGGCCGCGCGGCTGCCGTTCCGCAGGCTGGTGGAGGTCGAGCTGCACCACGTCGACCTGAACATCGGCTACACCCTGGCCGACCTGCCCGCCGAGTTCGTGGCCCAGGAGATCGACTTCCTCGCCCAGGGGAAGTTCGCCGGGCACCCGGACGTCCCCGCCCTGGTGCTGCGCGGCGAGGACGGGCAGGAGCGCACCACCGGCGGCGACGGCGGCCCGCGCCTGACGGTCGCCGGCTCCCCCGTGGCGCTGCTGGGCTGGCTCACCGGACGCTCCGACGGCACCGGGCTGGTCTGCGACGGCGGCCCGCTCCCCCAGCTCCCGCCGCTAGGCTGAGATCATGACGTACAGCGGAGCTGTGACGGTCGGCGGCCCGGCCGAGGTGCACGAGTTGCCCGACCTGATGATCTCGAAGGTCGCGGTCGGCCCGATGAACAACAACGCCTATCTGTTGCGCTGCCGCGCGACCGATGAGCAGTTGCTGATCGACGCCGCGGCCGAGCCCCACACGCTGCTGACGCTGATCGGCGACAGCGGCATCGCCTCCGTCGTCACCACCCACCGGCATCCCGACCACTGGGGGGCGCTGCGGGAGGTCGTGGAAGCGACGGGGGCCCGCACCTACGCCGGCCGGTACGACGCCGAGGGCATCCCGGTGCCGACCGACGTGCTGGTCGAGGACGGTGACACGATCCGCGTCGGGCGAGTCGAGCTCACCGCCCGCCACCTGGTGGGACACACACCGGGCAGCATCGCGCTGGTCTACGACGACCCGCACGGCCATCCGCACGTGTTCACCGGGGACTGCCTCTTCCCGGGCGGCGTGGGCAACACCCACAAGGACCCGAAGGCGTTCGCCAGCCTCATCGACGACGTGGAGTCCAAGCTCTTCGTCCTGGCCGACGAGACCTGGGTCTACCCCGGTCACGGCGATGACACCACGCTGGGCGCCGAGCGTCCCCACCTGGGCGAATGGCGCGAACGCGGCTGGTGACCAGGGCCTGACCGAGCGGGCGCCCGGCACCTGGCCCCGCGCCCGCTCGCTCGCGGCACCCGCCCTGGGCGCACACCCCGCCGCTTCCGCACGCCCCGTAACCGGGGCCGGGCGGCCGGGGTTGGTGCTTCATGCGCGACGATCACTCGCCGTCCATGACGCGCCTCGCCGCCGCGTCCCTGGTCGGCACAGCCATCGAGTTCTTCGACTTCTTCGTCTACGGGAGCGCCGCGGCGCTGGTCTTCGGCCCGCTGTTCTTCCCGGACTTCTCACCGCTGGCGGGCACGCTGGCCGCCTTCGGCACCTTCGCCGTCGGCTTCGTCTCCCGTCCGCTGGGCTCCGTGCTCTTCGGCCACATCGGCGACCGGCACGGGCGGCGGCCGGTTCTGATCGCCTCACTGCTGCTCACCGGCCTCGCGACCGTCGCGGTCGGACTGGTGCCCACCTACGACAGCATCGGCATCGCCGCGCCGGTGCTGCTGACCCTGCTGCGCTTCCTGCAAGGACTGGGTCTCGGCGGCGAATGGGGCGGTGCCGTGCTCCTGGCCACCGAGCACGCGCCGGCCCGGCGGCGCGGACTGTGGGCAGCGTTCCCGCAGATGGGCCCGCCGGTGGGATTCCTGCTGGCCAACGGCCTGCTGCTGGCGCTCTCCGGTGCCCTGACCGACGCGCAGTTCCGGGAGTGGGGCTGGCGGGTGCCGTTCTGGGCCGCCGGAGTACTGGCCGCCACCGGGCTGCTGCTCCGCTCCCAGCTGGCCGAGACACCGCAGTTCCAGGAGCTCGCCGAGCGCGGCGAGCGCGCCACGGCGCCGCTGGCCGAGGTGGTGCGCACGCACTGGCGGCTGGTGCTGCTCACGGCGGGCGGCGTGGCCTTCGGCTACGCGGTGTTCTACACGGTGACGACCTGGTCGCTGGCGTACGGCACGGAGCGGCTGGGAGCCAGCCGCACGGTGATGCTCGGCTGCATCATGGCGGCCGTCGCCGTCAGCGGGGCGGTGACACCGGTGCTCGCACACCTCGGTGACCGCCTGGGGCGTCGGACGCTGTGCCTGGCCGGCTGCGCCGCCACCGTGCTGTGGACGTTCCCGCTCGTCGCGCTGTTGCGGACCGGGGAGCCGCTGCCGATGTTCATCGGCTTCCTCGGCGCGCTGCTCGCCTTCTCCCCCACCATCGCGGTCACCGGCGCGTATCTTCCGGAGCTGTACGAGCCGCGGGTGCGCTGCACCGGTGCCGCGGTGGGCTACAACCTGGCCGGGGTGCTGGGCGGCGCCCTCACCCCGATCCTGGCGACCTCGCTGTCGCACGGCAGCGGACCGCCGTGGGGCGTGGCCGCCTACCTGACCGGTGTGGCGCTGCTCAGCCTGGGCTGCTTCGCCTGCCTGCCGGACACCAACGGCCGCCTGCTGCGGGCGGTGGAGGCCGAGGAGGCGGCGGCCTGACAGCCGGGCACCCCGCCGCGCGGGGCGCCCGGCCGACGTGTCAGGCGTCGACGCCGGCCTTCTCCCGGGCGCCGGGGCCGGCCTCGGCGGCCTCCTCGGCCACCGCCTGGGCGGCCTGCTTCCTGGAGGCGTAGAGGCTGGTGACCGTGGTGATCGCGAGCACCAGGCAGATGACGCCCAGCGAGACCGGGATGCTGATCTCGGGGACGTGCACCCCGGACTCGTGCAGCGCGTGCAGCACCAGCTTCACACCGATGAAGCCGAGGATCACCGACAGGCCGTACGAGAGGTGGACGAGCTTCTTGAGCAGTCCGCCGATGAGGAAGTACAGCTGACGCAGGCCCATCAGCGCGAAGGCGTTGGCGGTGAAGACGATGTACGGGTCCTGGGTGAGGCCGAAGATCGCGGGTATGGAGTCGAGCGCGAAGAGGACGTCCGTGGTGCCGATCGCCAGCATGACGACCAGCATCGGCGTCATCAGGCGCTTGCCGTTCTCCACGACGAACAGCTTGGTGCCCTGGTACTTGTCGGTCGACGGGAAGCGCTTCTCGACCATCTTCAGGAAGCGGTTCTCTTCGAACTCCTCGTCTTCCTCCTCGGCTCGTGCCTCCTGGATGAGCTTCCAGGCCGTCCAGATCAGGAAGGCGCCGAAGATGTAGAAGACCCAGGCGAAGGTCGAGATGATCGCGGCGCCGGCACCGATGAATATCGCGCGCAGCACCAGGGCGATGAGCACACCGACCATCAGCACGCGCTGCTGATAGACCGTGGGCACCGCGAACTTCGCCATGATCAGGACGAAGACGAAGAGGTTGTCGACGCTCAGCGATTTCTCGGTGATGAAGCCCGCGAAGAACTCGCCGGAGGGCTGGCTGCCCGCGAAGAGCAGCAGCCCGAGTCCGAAGAGTCCGGCGAGTGCGACCCAGACCGCGGTCCAGATCCCGGCCTCCTTGAGGGAGACCTCATGCGGTTTGCGGCCGCCGATGAAGAAGTCGACGGCGATGAGGGCGCACAGACCGACGATGGTCAGCACCCACAGCGTCCAGGAAACGTCCACTGGTCCTCCGGCATTCGTACGGCAAATTCAGCGTCGTCGCTGCCGGAGGTCTCTTCCACCCGCGCTCATGCCACGGGCCGGCGCCCCGGGACCGGTTCCGGTCCGTGGTGACGGGCACGCCGCGTAGGAGTACTCCCCTCCGCGTAAAGAAGAGTACAGGAATACCCAAGGAAGAGTAAAGAGGAATCTAAAAGGCCTGATCAGCCGCCATATTCCTGCCTGGCTCGGGCCACCTGCGCCAGCACCTGATGCAGCACCTGGCTGCCTTGCGGGGCCAGCGACGGCTCGTACGTCCAGGCATGGCCGACCCAGGGATCGGCGAGATGGTCGTCGGCGACCGGAGTGATCCGCAGCAGCGCGCGCCACAGCGGGTCCAGCACCGGCCCATAGGCCCGTGCGTCCTCCCGGTCGGCCACCATCATCAGGTGCACGCCGACCGACGGCCCCTCATCCGCCAGATACCGCAGCTGGGTGACGGCCCGGTCATCGAAGCCGTGCGGGAAGTCGTTGACGATGAGGAGCTGTTGGGCGAGGTCCAGATCCGGCGGCAGGGCGTCGGTGGCGCCGCTGCGGACGGCCATCTGCACCAGGTCGACGCGCTGGGTCAAGGAGGCCAGCACCGCGGTCACCCCCTGCGCCCCGGACGCGGGCGGCTCCGGCAGCACCCCGGCGCGGACCAGCGGCTCCAGCGAGGCTGCGGCCGCCCCGGCCGGGTCGATCACCCGGACGGTGAACTCGCCCGCGGGGTAGACCGCGAGCAGCCGGGCGGCGTGCGCCACCGCGGTGTCCATGGCCAGCCGGCGCAGCGCGGCCGAGTCCGCCAGGGCCGCGTCCGCCGAGCCGCCGCGCCCGCTGTCGATCCACAGCCCGCGCTCCAGCGGCAGCCGGACCAGCATCGGGATCCGCAGGTCGGTGTGCTCGGGGAGATGCAGGTCGCCCAGGCGCATCGCCATCGGCATCTCCATGGGCACCTGGTAGGCGTGCCAGACGGGGCTGCCCCAGCCGGCGTAGGCGGGCGGCAGCGCCGGCTCGACGACCTCCGACTCGGCCACCAGCTGGGCCACGTCCCGGTCGAAAGCGGCGCGGGCCTGCTCCACGAGCTGGTCGTGCTTGCCGCTTGCCTCGGAGCGCGCGGCGTCGGCCGCCGGGCCGACCCGGGTGCGCGGGTCGGACAGCACCCGGTCCAGCTCCTGCTCCATCCGGGACTCGGCGAAGTCGACGGCGCTGCGGTAGGCCGCGGTCGTGCGGGCCAGGTCCTCGAACATGCCCCAGACCTGGTTGTAGAGCCGCTCCTCCATGGTCCAGCCGGAGGCGTCGCCGGCGACCGGGGGCGCGGGCTGTCCGGGCGGGGCGGCGGGCACCTCGGGGGCGGGGGCGGGCGGTGCGGAGGTACGGCGGCCCGGGTGCTGGTAGTTGACCGGTCCGCCGGTGGGCTGAACCGCGGCGGGGGACACCGCGCCGGTCGGCTGCTGGTCCGCCGGGGCCGGGTCGGCGGCCGCGCCGCTGCCGGTCGCCGTACGCAGCCGGCCGTCCTCACCGGCGCGCGGCGGGGGCTGGGCGACGGAGCGGGCCATCCCACGGGCGACGGCCTCATTGATCTGCGCGGCGAGTTCGGCGGCCTGCGGCAGCCCCTGGTCCTGGAGCATGGCGGCCAGCCCGCCCGCGTACCCCTGGCCCACCGCTCGCACCTTCCAGGCGCCTTGCCTGCGGTAGAGCTCCAGGGCGACCACCGCCGCCTCGGAGTCCAGATCGGTGAGGGTGTAGCCGGCGATTCCCGTGCCGTCGAGACCGGTGACCGTGGCGGAGGGCGCGGGGAGGCCGCCGAACCGCACCGGACCGCCGGTGTCGGTCGGCAGCGCGAGCAGCACACTGACCCGGTGGACCGTCTCGGGCAGGGCGTCGAGGTCGACGGCGAGTCGGTGCTCGGCCGCGGCCTGCTTGGACACCTCGATGCCGGGGAGTTGCGGGGCGGCCGGGTGAGCGACCCATTCCGCCCCCCGCACCGTGCCGTGCTCGTCGCCGAGCGTCGCTCCGGCCACGACCGGTTTGGCCGCCGAGACCCGGATTTCCAAACGGGTCTGAGGCAGTGGGTGGTTCTGCCCGCGGACCAGCTCGGCCGTCATCGCTGTGCTCCCTCGTTGCGTTTCACTGCGTCGGTACATGCGCCGGCGATGCCCGGACGTGCGGGCGGCCCGGCGGCGGAGCGCCACCGGGCCGCGTCTGGCGTCACGTCGCGCGGGCGCGGCCGTGGCCTACAGGTGCGGCACGATGTGCGGCATCAGGTCCTGGAAGGTGCGGCCGTTGGCGGGCTCGCCGACCGCCTTCATCTGCCAGCCGTCCCCGACCCGCTGCACCTTCGCCATGATCTGGGCGGTGTACTGGCCGCCGCCGGTGAGGGTGTAGCGCGCCAGCTCCTGCCCGTTGGTCTCGTCCACCAGGCGGCAGAAGGCGTTCTGCACCTCGGCGAAGGTCTGACCGGTGAAGGAGTTGACGGTGAAGATGATCTGGTCGATGTGCACCGGCACCCGCTGCAGGTCGACGAGGATCGCCTCGTCGTCGCCGCCCTGGCCCACGCCGCCGACCAGGTTGTCACCGGTGTGCCGGACCGAGCCGTCGTCGCTGGTGAGGTGGCGGAAGAAGACCACGTCAGTCGGCTGCTTGTCGGCGAAGAGCACGGCCGAGGCGTCGAGGTCGATCTCCCGTGTACGGGAGCCGAACAGCCCGCGGCGGGCGGCTGCCTGCCATCCCAGTCCCATTCGCACCGCGGTCAGGGTGCCCCCGTCGGCCTTCTGCAGGCTGATGGCCTGGCCCTTGGACATGTTGACCGTCACGCGCTGTCCCTACTCTCGTCTCTCGTTTTCCGCGTGGCCGTCCGTCGGTACGGCCCGTCAGAACCCTATGCACTGCCGCGAGCCGTCCCACCACCGGTGTCGGCTTTTGTGTCGCTCTTGCAACACACCAGGAGGCATACCGGGCCGGCGGGCAGGCGCCGCCGCGCGCACCCGCCGGCAGGCTGCCGCTCGCCGGGCCCGGCCCGGATCAGGCCCGGTCAGGCGATCCCGGCCTCGCGCATCTGACGCAGCTCCTTCTTCAACTCCCCCACCTCGTCGCGCAGTCGGGCGGCCACCTCGAACTGCAGCTCCGCCGCGGCGGCCCGCATCCGGTCGGTCATCTCCTCGATCAGCTCGGCGAGTTCGGCGGCGGGACGGTCGGTGAGCCCGGCACCCTTGCCACCGGTCGTCTTGTGCGAGGCGAGCGCCGGCACCGGGGCCTTCGCCTGCCCCTTCGCCGGTGCCTTGGTCTGGCCCTTGCCCTTGGCGGCCGGCTGAGCCGCCTGCCGATAGCCGCTGCCCAGCAGCTCCTTGGTGTCGATCTCCTCGCGCGCGATGGTCGCGACGATGTCGCCGATCTTCTTGCGCAGCGGCTGCGGGTCGATGCCGTTCGCCGTGTTGTAGGCGATCTGCTTCTCCCGGCGGCGGTTGGTCTCGTCGATGGCCTTCTCCATCGCCGGGGTGATCTTGTCGGCGTACATATGGACCTGGCCGGAGACGTTGCGGGCGGCACGCCCGATGGTCTGGATCAGCGACGTCCCGGAGCGCAGGAAGCCTTCCTTGTCGGCGTCCAGGATGGCGACCAGCGAGACTTCGGGGAGGTCCAGGCCCTCACGGAGCAGGTTGATGCCGACCAGCACGTCGAACTCCCCGGCCCGCAGCTCGCGCAGCAGCTCCACCCGGCGCAGGGTGTCCACGTCGCTGTGCAGATAGCGGACCTGGATGCCCAGCTCCAGCATGTAGTCGGTGAGGTCCTCGGCCATCTTCTTGGTGAGGGTGGTGACCAGGACCCGCTCGTCCTTCTCCGTGCGGGTACGGATCTCGTGGATGAGGTCGTCGATCTGGCCCTCGGTGGACTTGACCACGACCTCGGGGTCGACGAGACCGGTCGGCCGGATGATCTGCTCCACGAAGCCGTCCGAACGGGAGAGTTCGTACGGCCCCGGGGTGGCGGACAGATACACCGTCTGGTCGACGCGCTCCAGGAACTCCTCCCATTTCAGCGGGCGGTTGTCCAGCGCGGAGGGCAGCCGGAAGCCGTGCTCGATCAGGGTCCGCTTGCGGGAGGCGTCGCCCTCGTACATCGCGCCGATCTGCGGCACGGTGACGTGCGACTCGTCGATGACGAGCAGGAAGTCCTCGGGGAAGTAGTCCAGGAGGGTGTGCGGCGGGGTGCCGGACTCGCGGCCGTCGATGTGCAGCGAGTAGTTCTCGATGCCGGAGCAGGAGCCGATCTGCCGCATCATCTCGATGTCGTAGGTCGTGCGCATCCGCAGCCGCTGCGCCTCCAGCAGCTTGCCCTGCTTCTCCATCCGGGCGAGCGTCTCGGCCAGCTCGCTCTCGATCCCGGCGATGGCCTTCTCCATCCGCTCGGGTCCGGCGACGTAGTGGCTGGCCGGGAAGACGTACAGCTCCTGGTCGTCGGAGATGACCTCGCCGGTCAGCGGGTGGAGCGTGGACAGCGCCTCGATCTCGTCGCCGAACATCTCGATGCGGACCGCGAGCTCTTCGTAGACCGGGAAGATCTCGATGGTGTCGCCCCGGACCCGGAAGGTGCCACGGGTGAACGCCAGGTCGTTGCGCGTGTACTGGATGTCGACGAACCTGCGCAGCAGCTGGTCGCGGTCGATCTCGTCGCCGACCTTGAGCGGCACCATCCGGTCGACGTACTCCTGGGGGGTGCCCAGGCCGTAGATGCAGGAGACCGAGGCCACCACGATCACGTCGCGCCGGGTGAGCAGGGAGTTGGTCGCGGAGTGCCGGAGCCGCTCGACCTCCTCGTTGATCGAGGAGTCCTTCTCGATGTAGGTGTCCGACTGCGGGACGTACGCCTCGGGCTGGTAGTAGTCGTAGTACGACACGAAGTACTCGACTGCGTTGTTCGGCAGGAGCTCTCGGAACTCGTTGGCGAGCTGGGCCGCGAGGGTCTTGTTGGGGGCCATGACCAGCGTCGGCCGCTGCAGCTTCTCGATCATCCACGCGGTGGTCGCGGACTTTCCCGTGCCGGTCGCCCCGAGCAGCACGACGTCCTTCTCACCGGCGCGGATGCGCCGCTCCAGGTCGGCGATCGCCGCCGGCTGGTCGCCATTGGGCTGATAGGGGCTGACGACCTCGAAAGGCGCCACCTTGCGTTCGATTTTCGATACGGGCCGCATGGAACCACGGTACGACCCGCCACTGACAACGGCCCGATTCCTCGCCCCTGAAGCCCGCCGCGCGGGCGCCTCGGCGGCCCGAGCAGAACCTCCGGGAAACGCCGCGTTCATTTTGTGGCCATCCGGCCCCTATCCCCCGGTCCATGATGGCTGGGACGCTTCGCGCGTCCGTGACAGAGACGATGCGAGGAGTAACCAATGCATATTCGCCCTCTTGCCGCCGTCACCGGTGCGCTTCTGGGTGCCTCCGCCTTGTTCCTCCCGTCCGCGGCCGCCCAGGGCGCCGACCATCCGCACCGACCGGTCACCGTGGCGCACCGCGGCGCCTCCGCCTATGCCCCCGAGAACACGCTCGCCGCCGTCGACGCGGCCGATGACCTGGGCATCCGCTGGGTGGAGAACGACGTCCAGCGCACCAAGGACGGCGAGCTGATCATCATGCACGACACCACCCTGAGCCGGACCACCGACGTCGAACAGGTCTTCCCCGGCCGCGCCCCCTGGAAGATCTCCGACTTCACCCTCGAGGAGATCGAGCGGCTCGACGCCGGCAGCTGGTTCGGACCCGAGTTCGAAGGCGAGCAGGTGCCCACCCTGTCGGAGTACCTGGACCGGGTCTCGGACAATCACCAGAACCTGCTCATGGAGCTCAAGGCGCCCGAGCTCTACCCCGGGATAGAACGGCAGACACTCGCCGAACTGCGCTCGGAGGGCTGGCTGAACCGGCACCACGTCAAGCACCGGCTCGTGGTGCAGAGCTTCAGCGCCCCCTCGCTGAAGGCCGTCCATGAGCTGCGGCCGGACGTCAAGACGGGCTTCCTGGGCACCCCGGCCATCGCCGACCTGCCGAAGTACGCGGAGTTCAGCGACCAGATCAACCCGAGCTACAAGACGATCGACGCCGGGTACGTCGCGGCGGTGCGCGCGGTCAACGGCGCGCACGGCCGGCCGCTGGAAGTCTTCACCTGGACGGTGAACGACGGCCCCAGCGCCGTCGCGGTGACCAGGATGGGCGTGTCCGGGATCATCACCAACAAGCCCGACGTCATCCGGGACGCCGTGGACGAGGCCGACGCGGCCGCGCCGGGCTACCGGGCCGCGACCGTGTTGGAGAGGAAGGCCGCGGCGGCGGGCGACCCGACCGCGACGGTGGCGGAGAATGCCGCGGCCGGCGTGGCGCCGTAGTCCCGCGGGGTGACTCAGGCGGGGGCACTGTCAGTGCCCCCGCCTACCCTTGCAGGCGTGACGAACACAGAGCCGACGGAGCCGGCGGAACCGGCGCCGCAGCCGGACGCACGTCCCTGGTCGTGGGCGGTGCTGGACACCCCCATCGGGCCACTGCTGCTCGCGGCGACCGACCAGGGCCTGGCCCAGGTGGTCTTCCACGCCGACGAGAGCACGGCGGCCCAGGCCGTCGCGCGCCTCACCCGCCGCCTGGGCCGTGCTCCCGCCGCGGCCCGCCACCGCCATCTGGAGGCGGCGATATCCCAGCTGGAGGCGTACTTCTCCGGCACCCTGCGCGTGTTCACCCTGCCCCTCGACTGGTCCCTGACCACCGGCTTCAACCGGCGAGTCCTGCGCGAGCTGTTCGAGCACGTCCCGTTCGGCACGGTGGTCGGCTACCAGGACCTGGCCGACCGGGTCCATGAGCCGGGCGCGGCCCGTGCGGTCGGGATGGCCATGGGCAGCAATCCGCTGCCGGTCGTGGTGCCCTGCCACCGGGTCGTCGAGAGCGGCGGCGGGATAGGCGGCTTCGGCGGCGGCCTGGAGACCAAGCGCACCCTGCTGGCCCTGGAGGGCATCCTGCCGCAGCCGCTCTTCTGACACCTCCTGATACCGCTGCCTGACACCGCCCGGCACTGCTTGGCCAGTGCCCGGTGGCCCGCCGGGCGGCCTCAGCGCCCGATGCCGCTCCACGCCGGATGTCCGGGGTCATCGGCGCGTATCACCACGTCAGCGGCCTCGTCGGGCCGCACCTCGTCCTCGTAGCGCGCGAACGCGGGCAGCGTCCAGCGTTCGCCTTCTTCGGTGCGCCGGGCGAGAGCGCCCGGCGAGAGTCGCAGATGGACGGCGAGATCAAAGGGGAACCAATGGCCGAGCAGGAACGGACCGTGCAGCAACAGCACCCCGCCGGGCGGGATTTCGGTGTAGCCGCTGCGCGTGGCCCGGTCGGTCACCGGATCCCACAGATCCGGCAGCACCCGGCCGGAGCCACCGGGCTCCAGCGGGGTGAAGACCTCCCGCCACAGCGCGCCGGTGTCGGTCCAGTCGCCGTAATAGGCGTCGACGTCCTCCCGCCCGTGCTCGTAGCGCAACGAGGCAGACCGGAGGAAGCCGTGCGAGCCGACCACCACGGCCGGGCGGCCCCGGGCGCGCAGCGCGTCGGCGAGCCGGTCCGCCAGCTCGCCGGTGCGAGCCGCGGGAGCACCGTCGACCGCCACCCGCAGCCACGGTCCGCCGTCGGCCGCCTCAGACCCGGTGATGTGCCCGGCGAGGGCCTCGGTCAGCCGTTCCCAGGTGATCGCTTCCAGCCGCACGGCCCCATCATCCCCTCTCCCGACCGACGCGACGTCGGCGTCCGCACCGCGTACCGCGTCCGACGCACCGCACCCACCGCACCGCGCTGCACCACACCTGAGGAGACCGCCATGCCTGCCCAGATCGCCCTGCTCCGCGGCATCAACGTCGGCGGCCACAAGAAATTCCCCATGGCCCGGCAGCGCGAGCTGATGCACGCCCTGGGGTACGAGGACGTCACCGTGCACCTGCAGAGCGGCAACATCGTCTTCGCCGACCCCGGCACGCCGCCCGAGGAGACGGCCCGGCGGATCGAGGATCGGATCGCCACCGACCTCGGCTTCCCGGTGCCGGTGATGGTGCGGACCCGCGACGAGCTGGCCGCCACCGTGGCCGCCAATCCCTACCCCCAGGCCGCGGCCGAGCCCAAGACGCTGCATGTGGTGTTCCTGTCCGACGTCCCGGCCGACACCGCCCGCCTGGACGCCCTCGACCCGTCCGCGTACGGCCCTGACCGGTTCCGGCTGATCGGTCGGGAGATCTATCTGTGGTGCCCGGACGGCATCGGCCGGTCGAAGCTCGCCGAGAAGATCACCAGCATCAGGCTCGGCGTCACCGTCACCGCCCGCAACTGGAACACCGTCACCAAGCTGCTGGCCCTGGCCGACGCCGTCTGACCGGGCGTGGCGGGCCTCGGCCCGGCCCGGGCGGGAGAGGGCGTCCAGCCAGGTGGCAGCCGGTGCTTGACGGTGTCGGGGACACCGGACAGCGGGAAGGAGGAGGGGGTGCGTGATGCAACCGACCCCATGGCCAGACTGGTCAAGCACGGCCGCAGCCCCGTCGTGGCGCAGGCCCTGCGCTCCACGGTGGCTGCCACGATCTCCTATGTCGTCGCCCTCCACCTGAGCAGCGAGCCGGCCCCGCTGACCGCCCCGCTCACCGCGCTGCTCGTCGTCCAGGTCACCCTTTACTCCACCCTGACGACCGGTATCCGCAGGGTGAACTCGGTGGTGGCCGGAGTGCTGATCGCCAGCGCCTTCAGCTCCCTGGTCGGCCTGACCTGGTGGAGCCTGGGACTGATCATCCTCGCCTCGCTGGCCGCCGGCCATCTGGTGCGGGTGGACGAATTCGTTCCCGAGGTCGCGATCAGCGCGATGCTGGTGCTGGGCGTGACCCAGGTGGCGCACACGGCCTGGGCCCGGGTGCTGGAGACACTGATCGGCGCCTTGGTGGGGCTGCTGTTCAACTTCCTCTTCGCCCCGCCGGTGTGGGTGCAGAGCGCCGGCGAGGCGATCGAGGACCTCGCCCGCCGGCTGCGCGACCTGCTGGTCCGGCTCGGCGCCCAGCTGGCGGACCACATCCCCGTCGAGGAAGCCGCCGCGCGCCTCCACGAGGCCCGCCGTCTGGACAACGACGTCGCCCTGGTCGACGCCGCCCTCCGTCAGGCCGAGGACAGCCTGCGCCTCAACCCCCGGGTCAAGGAGGGCCTTCTCCACCGCATCGTGCTCCGCACCGGCCTGGACACTCTGGAGATCTGCGCCGTGGTGCTGCGCGTCCTGGCCCGCAGCATCACCGACCTGGCCAAGCACCGTCCCGACGAACCGCTCTTCCCCGACGACGTGGCCGCAGCCCTGGAAGATTTGTTCTTCCACATCGCCGCGGCCGTGCAGAGCTTCGCGATCCTGGTCACCACGCAGGTCTCCAGCAACGCCGAGGAAGCCGAGACCCGCCTGTCCACCGAACTGGACGCCGCCATCGCCTGCCGCAACACCGTCGCCGACATGCTCCTCGATCGCGTCCGGCAGCACCCCCGCCAGTGGCAGCTGCACGGCGCCATCCTCGCCGAGGTCGACCGCATCATCGACGAGCTGGACATGGAGCACCGCGCCACCCGTCTGATGGAGGAGCTCGACCGCAGCGCCCGCGAGCAGCGCCGCCGCTTCCCGCTCGCCGACCGCTTCCGCCAATTGGTGCGCGGCGGCGACGGGGCGTGAGGGCGAGAGCGAGCGGGCCCGGGGGCGTAGCCTGCCCCCGGGCCCCGGGATGCCGCCGGAATCGCACGCCGGCGTCACTTCGGGCACAGGTCAGTCATCATGTCGTCGTGTTCTGCCTTTGAACTACCGCGCATCGGTGAGAAGAAGAGCTGCGCGGGCCGGACTTGAACCGGCATCCGACGACCAAGCCTGGGCCCGGTCTGTCCGGCGATCGGCGGCGAATGCTGAGTCTGGAGCGAGAGTCTGAGATTGATCACGATCCGGCGTCAGTAGCGCCGGACCGTGCCGTCACGACAAACTTCAGCTTCAGCTTGCGCTCCTCGCGCACCCCGACCGCACTCGGGCGGCCGGGGAGTTGATGAGACTACCCGAAGAGGTAGCCGAAAACCGCGTCACCGACGCGCTGGTCGGTGACCTCGACCGCGTTCGCCTCCTCGCGGGCGAACTTGACGGCCTGCTGGAGCTTCTCGACGCGGTCCAGGAGCTCGTTGACCCGGCGGGCGGGGAGCGCGCCGGAGAACTTCACGGTGGTCCAGTAGCCGACCGGGATGTCCTCGTAGTAGACCTCGACCTGGGCCGGGTGCTTGTCGGTGGCCTCGGCCTTGACGTGGTTGCGGGGCACCTTCTTGGTGCGGACGGTGCGGACCGGCTCCGTCTTCCACGCGTCCGTGGACGGGTCCAGGGACCAGGACTCGGCGGCGTCCAGGACCGGGAGCCTGCGCAGGAAGGCGCCGAGGTCGGCCAGTTGCTTCTCCAGGAAGAGGAGGTAGGAGACCGGGACGTCACGCAGCAGGGTGCGGCCTTCGACGGTGACGTCGGCTCGAGCCGTGCAGTTGGCCCAGTCCTTGGTGGCGGTGACGTCGAAGAGGCGGGTCAGCAGGGCAGCGGTGTCCCGCAGGACGTCCTCGGCCTTGACCTGGACGCGGGTGGACTCCGGCGGAAGCTGCTCGCCCTCTTCGTCCTTGGGCTGGTAGGTGCGGGATATCCCGGCCAGCAGGGCCGGCTTCTGGAGCCCGTGCTGAGCTGCCGTCAGGTCCTGCTGCGTCTTGGACTTGACGCCCTTTTCCACCGCGATGATCTGGTTCAGTTTCGCCACGTGTCGAACGCTAACAGAGGGTGCCCGAGTCTCTCGAACGAGTTTCCGGGGGGCATGCGGCCGGAGTAGCTTGGGGGTGGGCCCGGCGGGCTCCGACGCCGGGGAGATGCGGCTCCGATCAGGGGAGATGCGTCGCGATGTGGCGGTTGGTGCGGACCGGCGATGAGCCGGTGCATGCGCGGAGCGCGCTGCGGCTGCGCTGCGGGCTGGCGGTGTGGGGGCTGCTGTGGGCTGTCGCCGGGGTGGTGCTGTTCAGCGCCGTGGGCCGGACGGGCTGGGCGATCGCGTGCGGCGTGGTGGCGGTCATCGCCCTCGTGGACCTGATCATCGTGATCCGGCACATCCGGCAGGGGCCGCACTATCAGCCGGGCCGGGATGTCCCGCCGTACGCGCCGGTCAGCGATCGCGAGCCGGGGCGGCGGTACGACGAGCGGAAGCGGTGGGACTTCCGGCCGTAGCCGCCGGGTACCGACCGAGGGCGTGCCGCGATCCGGCCCGGGCCGGTTCACCCGGGCCGCACAGGTTGATCTGGTCGGGGCCGGAGCTCAGCGGGTCTCGCCGAATCGCGCGGCCGCGACGAAATCGGGGCGCGGGTCGAGGGCGGCGGCGAGGCGGAAGTGCCGGATGGCTTCGTCCGGGCGGTTGGCGCGCTCCAGCGTGCGGCCCAGCGCGAAGTACGCGAAGGCGTTGTCCGGCTCACGCTCCAGTACGAGCTGGAACTCCAGCTCGGCGGCGCGCAGTTGCGCGGCCAGGAAGAAGGCACGTGCCCGCAGCAGCCGGGCCGCTGTGTTCTCCGGGTGAGCGCGGATGACGGAGTCGAGCAGCTTGACGGCGCCACGCGCGTCCCGGGCGTTGAGCAGTTGCTCCGCGGCGCGGTAGTCGATCACATGGGTCTCGGGCGTGGGTGCGGGCACAGCCAGTTCCTTCCCGTCGACATGTCGCCGTCGGCGGGGGACGCCGCCGGCGCTCGCTACGAGCAGCACAACGAGCGACCCGGCCAGGGCATTCCCGCACGGTCGCGCCAGGCGCCGCGGGCCGCCCCCGCGGGTGCGAGCGGAGTCAGCCGCGCTGCCGCCGCTCCCGCTCCACCAGGTCCGCCCAGACCTTCCGGACCTGCGGTTCCAGGGCTTGGAGCGGGCCGTCGTTGTCGATGACGACATCCGCGATGGCCAGCCGCTGCTCGCGGGTGGCCTGGGCGGACATCCGGGCCCGGGCCTCGTCCTCGGTCATGCCGCGCAGCCGGACCAGCCGGTCGAGCTGGGTCTGCGGGGCGGCGTCGACCACGATGACCAGGTCGTAGAGCGGGGCGAGGGCGTTCTCGGTGAGCAGCGGGACGTCGTTCACGATGATCGCGTCGGGGCCGGCCGCGGCGGCCAGTTCGGCGGACCGTGCGCGCACCAGCGGGTGGATGATGTCGTTGAGGGTGCGCAGACGCTCGGGGCTTGCGAAGACGATGGCGCCGAGCTTCGGGCGGTCCAGGGCGCCTTCGGGGTTGAGCACCTCGGGACCGAACGCGTCGACCACCGCCGCCAGCCCCGGCGTGCCCGGCTCGACCACCTCACGGGAGATCCGGTCCGAGTCGATCAGCACCGCCCCGTAGGAAGAGAGCAGCCGGGACACCTCGCTCTTGCCCGCGCCGATTCCGCCTGTCAGGCCCACCGAGAGCATGGCGGCCCCCTCCACTCACTCGCTCGCCCCCGCCGATGCGGGGATGTCCGCCCGGGCGCCGCGGCGGCGCCGGTCGGCCGTCACGCTACCCGAGGGTAGGCAGATCGGGCAGCCCGGTGGACCCCGGCGACGGGAGCCGGCGGGGCGCCCGGGCGCGCGATGCTCAGCTGCCGCTCTCGCCTTCCCGCTCGGCGAGGAAGCGCTCGAACTCCGCTCCCAGCTCATCGGCCGAGGGCAGCTCGACCGGCTCGGCGACCAGACTGCCGCGCGTCTCCGCCCCGGCGACCGCGTCGTACTGGTGCTCAAGGCCCCGGACCAGCGCGACCAGCTCTTCGTCCCCTTCGGAGATCTGGCGCTCGATCTCTTCCTGGGTCTTGAGCGCCTCGGTGCGCAGGGCGTGGGCCACACCCGGCAGAACCAGGCCGGTGGCGGCGGTGACGGCTTCGAGGGCGGTGAGCGCGGCGTCCGGGTACGGCGAGCGGGCCACGTAGTGCGGGACGTGGGCCGCGACACCGAGGACATCGTGGCCGGCTTCGGCGAGCCGGAATTCGGTGAGGGCTTCGGCGCTGCCGGGCACCTGCGCCTCGGTGAAGAGACCGCGGTGGCCGGGGGTGAGGTCGACGCGGTTGCCGTGCGGGGTGAGGCCGACCGGCCGGGTGTGCGGCACGCCCATCGGGATGCCGTGGAAGTTCACCGAGAGCCGGACGCCGAGCCGCTCGACGATCTGCCGCACGGCCACGGCGAACCGCTCCCACTCCACGTCGGGCTCGGGGCCGGCGAGCAGCAGGAAGGGAGAGCCGGTCGCGTCGCGCACCAGGTGAAGCTCGATGGCGGGGGTCTCGTACTCGGTCCACCGGTCCCGCTCGAAGGTGAGCAGCGGACGGCGGGCCCGGTAGTCCACCAGCCGGTCGTGGTCGAAGCGGGCGACGACCTGGTGCGGCAGTCCGTCAAGCAGCCGGGTGACGATCTGCTCGCCCGTCTCGCCCGCGTCGATGTAGCCGTCGAAGTGGTAGAGCATCACCAGCCCGGCCGAGTCCCGAGAGGCTATGGCGTCGACCGTCGCGAGCCCGCTCGGGTCCCATGCGTACAACTCCTGCGGATTCAACACCCTGACGCTCCTCCTCGTGTTCCGACATCAAGAACGCCCGGGCGGGGCGCGGGCATTCCCGTCCCGCGAGTCGGCCGCGCTTTCTTTGCCGGTCCTTGCGGGGAACCCGCCCGGACCTTTGCGTATTGCCTGGGAAGAGCCCCCTGCTGACTCCGGCGGCCGTCAACTTGACGACCGGTCCGGTCAGTTCAACGGGTGAGGTCGCGGTGCGCGGATTTGACGCACGGTCTCCCGGAAACGCACCGAGGCCCGCTCCCCGAGTGGGGAGCGGGCCTCAGCTGTCAGCTAGCGACCAGCGAGGTCAGAGCGTCAGCTCTGGCCGCCGGCGAGCTTCTCGCGGAGCGCGGCCAGGGCCTCGTCCGACGCCAGGGCGCCGGAGTTGTCCGCCGACTCCGAGGAGTACGAGCCACCGGAAGCCTGGCCACCGGCCTGCGGCGCGGCGTTGCCGGCCTCGGCAGCGGCCTGCTCGTCGGCCTCGCGGGACTTGATGACCTGAGCCTGGTGCTGCTCGAAGCGCTGCTGCGCCTCGGCGTACTGGGTCTCCCACGCCTCGCGCTGGGCCTCGTAGCCCGGCAGCCAGTCGTTGGTCTCCGGGTCGAAGCCCTCGGGGTAGATGTAGTTGCCCTGGTCGTCGTAGGACGCGGCCATGCCGTAGAGGGTCGGGTCGAACTCGACCGAGGCCGGGTCGGCGCCGAAGGACTCGTTGGCCTGCTTCAGCGAGAGGCTGATGCGGCGGCGCTCCAGGTCGATGTCGATGACCTTGACGAAGATCTCGTCGTTGACCTGGACGACCTGCTCCGGGATCTCCACGTGGCGCTCGGCCAGCTCGGAGATGTGGACCAGGCCCTCGATGCCCTCGTCGACGCGGACGAACGCACCGAACGGAACGAGCTTGGTGACCTTACCCGGGACGACCTGACCGATCTGGTGGGTCCGGGCGAACTGCTGCCACGGGTCTTCCTGGGTCGCCTTGAGCGACAGGGAGACGCGCTCGCGGTCCATGTCGACGTCGAGGACCTCGACCGTGACCTCCTGGCCGACCTCGACGACCTCGGACGGGTGGTCGATGTGCTTCCAGGACAGCTCGGAGACGTGAACCAGACCGTCGACGCCACCCAGGTCCACGAAGGCACCGAAGTTGACGATGGAGGAGACGACGCCGGAGCGCACCTGGCCCTTCTGGAGGGTGGTGAGGAAGGTCTGGCGGACCTCGCTCTGGGTCTGCTCCAGCCAGGCGCGGCGGGACAGGACCACGTTGTTGCGGTTCTTGTCGAGCTCGATGATCTTCGCCTCGAGCTCCTTGCCCACGTAGGGCTGGAGGTCGCGGACACGACGCATCTCGACCAGGGACGCCGGGAGGAAGCCACGGAGGCCGATGTCGAGGATGAGACCACCCTTGACGACCTCGATGACGGTACCGGTGACGATGCCGTCCTCGTCCTTGATCTTCTCGATGGTGCCCCAGGCACGCTCGTACTGGGCGCGCTTCTTCGAGAGGATCAGGCGGCCTTCCTTGTCCTCCTTCTGGAGAACCAGGGCCTCGATCTCGTCGCCGACGGACACGACCTCGTTCGGGTCGACGTCGTGCTTGATCGAAAGCTCGCGGGAAGGAATGACGCCTTCGGTCTTGTAACCGATGTCGAGCAGGACCTCGTCCCGGTCGACCTTCACGATGACGCCGTCGACGATGTCGCCGTCGTTGAAGTACTTGATCGTCTCGTCGATCGCGGCGAGGAAGGCTTCCTCGGAACCGATGTCGTTGACCGCCACCTGCGGGGTGGTGCGGGTTGCCTCGGTGCTGCTCGTCATGTGGGAAAGGGCTCCGGTACGGACATTGAGTCGTAGGTACTGCTACGCCGTGAGCCCGTATCGCACTGCAGAAGCCGGACAGCTTGGAGGCGGTCTCTCCGCTTCCCCGGAATCTCTTCCGAGAGAAGTGAACAGCGCCTCGACAACCGAGGGGACATACAACAGATGCGAGCGCGGCCTGCTCCGTCTGAGGCGCGCAGGCTCGCAACGCAACTTGTAGCATACGGGGGCAGCCGGGCAGGGTCAATGCACGAAGAGGGTGACCCCGGGACTTTTGTCCCATACCCGGCATTGCTTGTCCGACTGCGACGCGGCTCACACCGCCCCGCAGCCACATGTCGACCAGAGAGTACGACGACGCGCCCGATGATCCAAGATGACGAGGTCCAGGGACCGGCGGAACCGACCGCGACCCGGCGTGCCGCGAGTGACACGGAAAGCAGCCGGGCCAGCAGGGGCTGGTGGGACCGGAACGCGGACGAGTACCAGAGCGAGCACGGCGGCTTCCTCGGCGACGACCGCTTCGTCTGGGGCCCGGAGGGGCTGGACGAGGCCGAGGCCGGGCTGCTCGGCCCGGCGAGCGCGCTGAAGGGGCGCGACGTCCTGGAGATCGGCGCGGGCGCCGCCCAGTGCTCGCGCTGGCTGGCCGCCCAGGGCGCGCGGCCGGTGGCGCTCGACGTCTCACACCGGCAGTTGCAGCACGCGCTGCGCATCGGCTCCGGCTTCCCGCTGGTGGAGGCCGACGCGGGGGCACTGCCGTTCGCGGACGCCTCCTTCGACCTGGCCTGCTCGGCGTACGGCGCCATTCCGTTCGTCGCCGATCCGGTGCGGGTGATGCGCGAGGTGCACCGGGTGCTGCGGCCCGGCGGCCGGTGGGTCTTCTCGGTGACCCACCCGATTCGCTGGGCGTTCCCGGACGAGCCGGGCCCGGAGGGGCTGAGTGTCGCCGCCTCCTACTTCGACCGCACGCCCTATGTGGAGCAGGACGATTCCGGCCGGGCCGTCTACGTGGAGCACCACCGGACGCTGGGTGACCGGGTGCGGGACGTGGTCGCGGCGGGATTCCGGCTGGTGGATCTGGTCGAACCGGAGTGGCCGGCCTGGAACACCCAGGAGTGGGGCGGCTGGTCCCCGCTGCGCGGACACCTCATCCCCGGCACGGCGATCTTCGTGTGCGAGCGCGGCGAGGTGGGGGTGCCCCCGGCCGGAGGCGGCGGGGGGAACTGACCGGATGACGATACGGACTGGCGCGCTCGACCGGCTTCCGGTGCGCGGCGCCGTTCCCGCGCTGCTGCGCGCGCTGGACGAGCACGGTGTCGCGGTGCTCTGTGCGCCGCCCGGGACGGGGAAGACGACCCTGGTGCCGCTGGCTGTGGCCGGGCTGCTGGACGACGGCCGGCCGGTGCGGCGGGTGATCGTCGCCGAGCCACGGCGGATCGCGGCCCGGGCCGCCGCGCGGCGGATGGCCTGGCTGCTGGGCGAATCCCTGGGCGATGCTCCGGGCGAAGGACCAGGCGAAGGACAAGGACCAGGCGAAGGACCGGGCGAGAGGCGGAGCGGGCGAGTCGGCTTCACCGTACGAGGAGAGCGGCGCGCCGGGCCGGACACCGTTGTAGAAGTGGTGACCACCGGCGTGCTGCTGCAGCGGCTCCAGCGCGACCCGGAGCTGAGCGGGATCGACACGGTCATCCTGGACGAATGCCATGAACGGCATCTGGACGCGGACACCGTGGCCGCCTTTCTGCTGGACGTACGCGCCACCCTCCGCCCGGATCTGCGGCTGATCGCGGCCTCGGCGACCACCGACGCGGCGGGCTGGGCCCGGTTGCTGGGCGGTGACTCGGCCGGCGCTGCCGACGCCCTCGGGGCCGCGGGCGGGTCCGGCGAGGCGCCGGTGATCGAGGCCGAGGGCGCCTCGCACCCGGTGGCGGTGGTGTGGGCGCCGCCTGCCCGGCCGGTGCGACCGCCGCACGGCATGCGGGTGGACCCCGAGCTCCTCGCCCATGTGGCGTCGGTAGTGCGCCGGGCACTGGCCGAACACAGCGGCGATGTGCTCTGTTTTCTGCCGGGCGTGGGCGAGATCGCCCGGGTGGCCGGGCTGCTGGACGGCTGCGGCGCGGAGGTGTTCCAGGTGCACGGGCGCGCCCCGGCGGCCGTGCAGGACGCGGTGCTCGCGGGCCGGCCGGCACCGCGAAACGGCCGGGACGCGGCCTCGGAAGGTCCGGACGCGGCGCGGGCCGGTGCGGGCGGCGCCGATGGCGCCGGCACCGATGCCGGTACGGGCGGTGGCACCAGGAGCGGTCGGCAGCCGGTGGCAGGGGCGGCGGAGCGCCGGGTGGTGCTGGCGACCTCGGTCGCCGAGTCGAGCCTGACCGTGCCCGGGGTGCGGATCGTGGTCGACTCCGGGCTGGCCCGCGAGCCGCGAGTGGATCATGCGCGGGGGCTGAGCGCGCTGACGACCGTACGGGCCTCGCAGGCGTCGGCGCGGCAGCGCGCCGGGCGGGCCGGGCGGGAGGCACCGGGCGTCGTCTACCGCTGCTGGAGCGAGGCCGACGACGCCCGGCTGCCGCGCTGGCCCTCGCCGGAGATCGCGGTCGCGGATCTGACCGCGTTCGCGCTGCAAGCGGCGTGCTGGGGAGACCCGGACGCCTCCGGGCTGGCGCTCCTCGACCCGCCGCCGAGCGGAGCGATGGCCGCCGCGCGGGAGGTGCTGGCGGCGATCGGCGCCGTGGACGCCCAGGGCAAGGCGACCGAGCGAGGGAGCCGGCTGACCCGGTTGGGTCTGCACCCCAGGCTCGGCCGGGCGCTGCTGGACGGCGCGCGGGAGGTCGGCGCGCGGCGGGCGGCGGAGATCGTGGCGCTGCTGAGCGAGGAGCCGCCACGTAACTACGGGGACGACCTGGCGGCCGCGTGGCGCACCGCCCGGCGCGGCGGCGACGGCTACGCCGCGCGCTGGCGGCAGGAGGCTCGCCGACTGGAACGCGCGGTGGCGACGACCACGGCCCGGAAGCCCGCACGCGCGGCGTCGGCATCGGCGCCGGCTTCGGCGTCGGCATCGGCATCGGCGGCCGAGCATGGGCCCGCGGAGCCGTCCTCGGTGCGTACCGGGGGTGGCGAGGACGCGGTGGCCGGGCTGATTGCCGCGCTGGCCTTCCCCGAGCGGGTGGCTCGGGCGCGTGGCGGACGGGCGTATCTCATGGCCGCCGGGACGGGCGCGGAGACGGCCGAGGGTTCAGGGCTGCGGGGTGCGCCGTGGCTGGCGGTGGCCGTGGCGGACCGGCCGGTGACCTCCGCGTCCGCGCGGATCCGCCTCGCGGCCGTGATCGACGAGGGCACTGCCCGCCGGGCGGCGTCCGCGCTCCACTACTCCGGTGCGGAGGTGGGCTGGGCGGACGGCGATGTGGTGGCCCGCGAGGTGGAACGGCTCGGGGCGGTCGAGCTGACCGCCCGGCCGCTGGCCTCGCCCGATCCCGTACTGCTCCGCGAGGCGGTGCTGACGGGCCTGCGACGGGAGGGGCCGAGGCTGCTGCGCTGGACCGCGGAGGCGGGTCGGCTCCGCGAGCGGCTGGCCTTCCTGCGCCGGGCGGTGGGCGAGCCATGGCCGGATGTGTCGGATGCGGCCCTGCTGGAACGTGCCGACGAGTGGCTTGAACCCGAGCTCTCCGCTGCCCGGCGACGGGCGGATCTGGCGCGGATCGACGCGGGCGCGGCGCTGGGGCGGCTGTTGCCGTGGGCGACGGGCGAGGCTGCGCGGCTGGACGAGCTGGCGCCGGAGCGGATCGAGGTGCCCAGCGGCTCGCGGGTGCGGGTGGACTACGGCGAGGATCAACCGGTGCTCGCGGTGAAGTTGCAGGAGATGTTCGGGCTCGCCGAGACGCCGCGGGTGGCGGGCGTCCCGGTGCTGGTCCATCTGCTGTCGCCGGCCGGGCGTCCGGCGGCGGTCACCGCCGACCTGGCGTCGTTCTGGAAGGACGGCTACCGGTCCGTCCGGGCGGAGTTGCGGGGCCGGTACCCCAAGCATCCCTGGCCGGAGGACCCTTCGACGGCGCAGGCCACCCGGCGGACCAACGCACGCCGGTAGTCGGGGCCGGCCCGCTGCCCGATCGCAGCGGTGGCGGTGAGCGCCGCGGTGCGGCCGGGCGTCAGGAAGGGGCGGCGGGCCCTGGGCTCCCTCGGGCCGGCACCGTGCCGGAGTGCCGGCCGGCGAGGGCCCGCCAGGGCCTGGTCGGCCGCGGTGTCGAGCGGTGTCGGGGGCTTCGTCCCGGCGGGGCCGGCCCGCGGCCGCGGGCCTCCAGCAGCAGGGACAGCGCCAGCAGCAGGGTGGAGAGGACGACGGACCCCCAGGGCAGATAGCGGGTGAGCAGCAGGATCAGCCGCCGCTGGGAGGTGACCAGGTCGACGGTGTGCTCGATGTAGTCCTCGCGCATCTTCACGTGCCCGGCGAAGGCGGTCACCTTGTCACGGCCGCCGAGCAGCGCACCGCCGCGCAGCTCCTCCCGGTGGATCTCCTCGCCGTTGACCGGTGCCCCGGTGACCGGTTCCACCCAGAACATTCGCTTCGTGGTGTACCAGCGGGTGGTGCCCGCCTTGGCGACCGACTCGGGTGTGACGCCGCCGACGGGCAGCTTCTTGGGCAGCGGGACCCTGGTCCAGGGGATGGTCTGCTCGAAGTAGTAGACCTCCAGGCCCCGGAAGGTGCGGGTGCCCTGGTAGTGGATGGGTGCCGAGATCCGGGCCTGGGCGTCGAAGTACTGGTAGTCCCGTTTCTCGGTCAGGAAGGGCCACTTGAACTCGATGCCCTTCCGCCGGACCGGGTCGCCGTCGACCATCTCTCCGGGTGCGTGCACCGGGGCCTGGGAGTGGGCGTCGAAGATGTAGCGCTCGGGGATCTCCGAGACCATCTTCCCGTCGGGGCCGACGACGTAGGACAGCGTGTCCCACACGACGACATCGCGGTCCACGGTCCTCTCGATCTTCTCCGAGGCGGCCACGTCGCCCTTGAGGGTCTGGACGATGGTGACCTTGGAGACCTTCCGGGGGCGCAGGGTGCTGTAGTCGAGAAGCGTGGCGGGCTTCGCCTCCAGAACGGAGGTCTGGTACTCCTCGGGCGGGATCTTGGCGAGCCGGGGGAAGGCGTACCAGCGGATCAGTGGCGCCAGGGCGGCGAAGAAGACGGCGAAGGCGAGCAGCACCAGGCTGGCTTTTCTCCGCATGGCCAGGTCCTTCGGCTAGGGGTGCTCGGGGACGGTGGTGAGCAGCGGCTCGGGGGAGGTCTCACCGCTGGGCGGTCCGATGGCCGTCACGGCGAGGACGAGGGCGAGGGCGGCGGCGAGTCCGATGGCCGCTGCGAGGATCGCGCGCATGCCCACCTCCGTCCCCGGCTGATGCCGCGTCAGATAGTTGGGGCACCGTAGCAACGGGGAGCGCAGATGAGAACATGCCGGACCTCCCCCGCGCCCGGTGGGCGTGGGGGAGGTCCGGCAGGTGTCGCCGCGCGGGGCCCGGGTGCGGGCCGGGCAGGTCAGCCGGCGGCGGGGGTGACCGAGAGCGTGATGACGAGCTCCGTGCCGTCGGCGGTGGTGAGGCGGAGGCGGAAGTCTCCGGTCTGGTCGTCGGCGAAGACCTGCGGGAGGGTCAGCTTGCCCTCGGCGTCGGTCTTCAGGTCTTCCAGGACACGGACCGGCCGACCCGCGGCGTCCTTGAAGAACGGGCCGCGGTCGTTCTGCGCGGGGTTGACCTGATCCGAGGTGATCATGGTCGCGGTCACCGGAACGCCGGCCGCCACCTTGCCCTTGTGGGTTGCCTTGACGCCGATGAGGTCGGCGAACGGGCTGCCCGCGGTGGTCTGGAGGACCTTGGTGTCGGTGCGGGCCAGCGCGTCGGCCTGGGGCACCGGCGGGGGCGTGACGGTGGAGGCGAAGTCGACGGTGTCGATGTGCCGGCCCACCGCGGTGGCCCGGACCGTGAAGTCGCCGGCCTTGGCTCCCGCGTACAGCTTGGGCGCGAGGGCGATGCCGTCCCGACCGGTCTGCACCCGCACCCGGCGCACCTTGCCGGCGAAGTGCGCGTCGGTCTCGCCGCGGATCTCGTACTGGACGAGGACGCCGATGACCGGTTTGCCCGCCGCGTCCTCGGCGCGCACCTGGGGCGAGCGGGCGAACTGCCCGCCCACGGTGGCGGTCAGGGTGCTCTCGCCGACGGTCACCAGGTCGGCGGCGTCAGCGGGGGTCGGGACGTGGGGGCCCGGCTTGTCCTTGTCGTCGTCGCCGGGGGGCTTGGGCTTGTCGTCGCCGCCCGGCTTGGGGCGGTGGCCCGGGCCCTTGCCGCCGTCGTCCTTGCCCGGCTTGTCGCGCTTGTTCTTGTCGGGGTGCTTGCCCTTGTGCTTGTCCTCGTTCTTGCCCGAAGGGGCGCCGGGGCCGGTACGCCGGGGCAGCACTCCACTGCCATCGGGCACCTCATGGGTGCCGTTCCGGTAGAACGCGAACCAGGAGAGCACCGTCCGCAGGTACTCCTGCGAGTGGTTGTAGCCGAGGATCGCGCGGTCCAGATGGGCCTTGACGGACAGGTCACGGCCGCCCGCGCAGAGGTAACCGCCCGCGGCCAGCGCCGCGTCGTAGATGTTGTTGGGGTTCTTCTCGCCGTCGCCGTTGCCGTCCCGGCCCCAAGTGGCCCAGGTGGACGGGATGAACTGCATCGGTCCGACGGCGCGGTCGTGCGTGGTGTCGCCGTCGTACGCCCCGCCGTCGGTGTCGGTGATCCTGGCGAAGCCGTCTCCGTTGAGCTGGGGGCCCAGGATCGGGGCGCGGGTGGTGCCGTCGGCGTCGACGGCGCCGCCCCTGGCCTGGCCGGACTCGACCTTGCCGATCGCGGCGAGGAGTTCCCAGGGCAGGTTGCAGCCGGGGTTGCTCTCCCGGAGCTTCGCCTCCGCCCGCTTGTAGGCGGCCAGGACCGAGGCCGGTATGCCTCGCTCGGCAGGGCCGGTGCCGATCAGCGGGCCGTCGCCCTTGCCGCCCTTGTCCTTGCCGGGCAGGTCGGCGGAGGCCTCCGGCTTGCCCGGCTTCACCAGCGGCGGCAGATCGGTGTGGTACGAGGAGCCGCCGTCGATGGGTGTGCCTGGCGGCGGTGTGGGCCTGGCATCACTGGCGGCATCCCGTTCGCGCTGGTGTGAACCGGCGAACCCCGGGGCCTGTGAAGCGGTGAGGGCGGCCATCGCGACCGCCGCCACCGCCGTCGTGGCCGCCCCCTTGCGGAGCCGCCGACCGTAGTGCGCTGCCATCTTCCGATCCCCTCCCGTCGGGTGCCGTGCGCTCCCCCGCGCGACAACCCTCGTGACACTACGACAACCAGCGGCGGCCAGCCATGGCCTCGTCTGCTCCGCTGCCCCGGCCCCGCTTGCCCGTCAGTGCGCCGCGGATTCCCAATCCGAACCGTCACCGATGGACACATCGAGCGGCGCGCGCAGTGCGACCGCTCCTGTCATCTCCTGACGCACCAGACGCTGGACGCGTTCCCTTTCACCGGGGGCGATCTCCAACACGATCTCGTCATGCACCTGGAGCAGCATCCGGGAGTCGAGCCGCTCGGCCCGCAGCGCCTGGTCCACCTTGAGCATCGCGACCTTGACGATATCGGCGGCGGTGCCCTGGATCGGGGCGTTGAGCGCCATCCGCTCGGCCATCTCGCGGCGCTGGCGGTTGTCGCTGTTCAGGTCGGGCAGGTAGCGGCGGCGGCCCAGCATGGTCTGGGTGTATCCGGTGGCCCGCGCCTCCTCGACGACCCGCTGCAGGTAGTCGCGCACGCCGCCGAACCGCTCGAAGAAGGTGTCCATCAGCTTGCGGGCCTCGTCCGGAGCGATGCTGAGCTGCTGGGAGAGGCCGAAGGCGGAGAGCCCGTACGCCAGGCCGTAGGACATCGCCTTGATTTTGCGGCGCATTTCCGGGTCGACGTCGGTCTTGGCGACCGAGAACACCTGCGAGGCGACCGTGGTGTGCAGGTCCTCGCCGGAGGTGAACGCCTCGATCAGGCCCTCGTCCTCGGACAGATGGGCCATGACCCGCAGCTCGATCTGGCTGTAGTCCGCGGTCAGCAGGGACTCGAAGCCCTCGCCGACCACGAAGCCCCGCCGGATCGCGCGGCCTTCGTCGGTGCGGACCGGGATGTTCTGCAGGTTGGGGTCGGTGGAGGAGAGCCGGCCGGTGGCGGCGACGGTCTGGTTGAACGTGGTGTGGATCCGGCCGTCGGGGGCGATGGTCTTGATCAGGCCCTCGACGGTGGAGCGCAGCCGGGCCTGCTCCCGGTGCCGCAGCATGATCACGGGCAGCTCGTGGTCGGTCTGCCCGGCGAGCCAGGCCAGCGCGTCGGCGTCGGTGGTGTAACCGGTCTTGGTCTTCTTGGTCTTGGGCAGGCCCAGCTCGCCGAAGAGCACTTCCTGGAGCTGCTTGGGCGAGCCGAGGTTGAACTCATGGCCCACCGCCTGGTGCGCCTCGCTCACCGCCTGCTGCACCGCGCCCGCGAACTGCTGCTCCATGCGCTCCAGCCAGGCCCGGTCGGCCGCGATCCCGGCGCGCTCCATGCGGGCCAGCAGCGCGGAGGTCGGCAGCTCCACATCGCGCAGCAGCTCGGCGGCGCCCACGTCACGCAGCCGGTCGCCGAAGGCGTCGCCGAGGTCCAGGATGGCGCGCGCCTGGGTCATCAGGGCGTCCTGCTCGGCCTGGTCGTCGGCGCCGAAGGCCAGCTGGCCGCTCTCGGCGGCGGCCGGGGCCAGCTCACGGCCCAGGTACTCGACGGAGAGGGCGTCCAGCGCGAAGGAGCGGCGGCCGGGCTTGACCAGGTAGGCGGCGAGCGCGGTGTCCATCCGCACGCCCTCGACCGACCAGCCATGCTCGGCGAAGACCCGCATCACGCTCTTGGCGTCGTGCATCACCTTGGGCCGGGCCGGATCGGCGATCCACTCGGCGAACGCCCGCTCGTCGGCCTCGTCGAGAGCCGTCGGGTCGATCCAGGCGGCCGGGCCGGCGGCGGTCGCCAGGGCGATCTCGCTGACGCTGCCGCTGCCCAGCGCCCAGGCGTGCACGGTGGCCAGGCCCAGCGGCCCGTCGCCGTGCTCGGCCAGCCAGGGGGCCAGCTCGCCCGAGCCGAGCGCCACGCCGTCCACCGCGACGCCCGCGGCGGGCGGGGCCTCCTCCTGGACCTCGCCCGGGTCGGCTGCCATCAGACGGTCGCGGAAGTTCTGGTGGCGGAACTCCAGGGCGTCGAGGATCACCGAGAGCGCCTGGCGGTCGTACGGGGCGCGGGCCAGACCGGACGGGCCGACCGGCAGCTCGACGTCCCGCACCAGCTCGGTGAGCTGCCGGTTGAGCTTGACCGACTCCAGGTGCTCGCGCAGCTTCTCGCCGACCTTGCCCTTGACCTCGTCGACCCGCTCCACCAGCTCGGCGAAGGAACCGAACTGGGTGATCCACTTCGTCGCGGTCTTCTCGCCGACGCCGGGGATGCCGGGGAGGTTGTCGGACGGGTCGCCGCGCAGCGCCGCGAAGTCCGGGTACTGCCGCGGGCTGAGGCCGTACTTCTCCTGCACCTTCGCCGGGGTGAAGCGGGTCAGCTCGGAGACGCCCTTGGTCGGGTAGAGCACCGTGACGTGGTCGCTGACCAGCTGGAACGAATCCCGGTCGCCGGTGACGATCAGCACCTCGAAGCCCTCGGCCTCGGCCTGGGTGGCGAGGGTGGCGATCACGTCGTCCGCCTCGAAGCCGTCCACGGCGAAGCGGGTGACGTTCATCGTGTCGAGCAGCTCGCCGATCAGCTCGACCTGCCCCTTGAACTCGTCCGGCGACTTGGAGCGGTTCGCCTTGTACTCGGGGAACTCCGCCGAGCGCCAGGTCTTGCGGGAGACGTCGAAGGCGACGGCGAGGTGGGTGGGCTGCTCGTCACGGAGTGTGTTCGCCAGCATCGAGGCGAAGCCGTAGATCGCGTTGGTCGTCTGCCCGGTGGAGGTGTTGAAGTTCTCCGCGGGCAGGGCGAAGAATGCCCGGTATGCCAGGGAATGCCCGTCGAGCAGCATCAGGCGGGGGCGGTCTGTACCGCCCCCGGGCCCGGCTGCCTGCGGGGTCGATGCGTCCTGAGCTTGCTGCTTCGATGCTTTCTCTGCCACGGATCCGATCCTGCCACGGACCACTGACAATCCCGCCCACGCTCCGGGGACGACCCGCCCCGCGAGCGATGCCACCGGCGCGGATGTCAGTGGTCCGTGAAAGGATCGAAAGACGGTCCGCCTGACACGGACCACCGAGGCCGACGACCGCTCAAGGGAGAGCGCCATGGCAGCCAAGCCGCCCGCAGGGGATCCGGTGCAGGACGCACCCGAGGTGGCCGCCCCGCAGCACGCCGCCGCCGGGCTGCCCGCGCTCGGTCACACGGTGCGCGTCGCGCAGCAGCAGATGGGCCTGCGCCGCGCCACCCTGACCCTGCTCAAGGTCAACCAGCCCGACGGCTTCGACTGCCCCGGCTGCGCCTGGCCCGAGCCCGACAAGCCGCACACCGCCGAGTTCTGCGAGAACGGCGCCAAAGCCGTGGCCGAGGAGGCCACCCTGCGCCGGGTCACCCCGGAGTTCTTCGCCGCGCACCCGGTCTCCGAGCTGGCCACCCGCAGCGGCTACTGGCTCGGGCAGCAGGGCCGCCTCACCCAGCCCATGTATCTGGAACAGGGCGCGGACACCTACCAGCCGGTGCCCTGGGAGCGGGCCTTCGACATCATCGCCGACGAGCTGCTCGACCTGGACTCCCCCGACGAGGCCGTCTTCTACACCTCCGGGCGCACCAGCAACGAGGCGGCCTTCCTCTACCAGCTCTTCGCCCGCGAGTTCGGCACCAACAACCTCCCCGACTGCTCCAACATGTGCCATGAGTCCTCGGGCTCGGCGCTCACCGAGACGCTCGGTGTCGGCAAGGGCAGCGTGCTGCTGGAGGATCTCCACCAGGCCGATCTGATCATCGTGGCCGGGCAGAATCCGGGCACCAACCATCCGCGCATGCTCACCGCGCTGGAGAAGGCCAAGGGCAACGGCGCCCGGATCATCACCGTCAACCCGCTGCCCGAGGCGGGCCTGGAGCGCTTCAAGAACCCGCAGACCGCGCGCGGCCTGGTGGGCGGCGGCACGCCGCTCGCCGACCTCTTCCTGCAGATCCGGCTCGGCGGCGACCAGGCCCTCTTCCGCGCGCTGAACGGGCTGATCCTCCAGGCCGCCGAGGGCGGGCGGCCGGACGCGGTGGACGAGGAGTTCATCCGGGACCACACCCATGGCTTCGAGGAGTTCGCCGCGGCGGCCCGGGCCGCCGACTGGGACGAGACGCTCGCCGCCACCGGGCTGACCCGCGCCGAGATCGAGCGGGCGCTGGCCATGATCCTTCAGTCCCGGCGCATCATCGTCTGCTGGGCGATGGGCCTGACCCAGCACAAGCACGCCGTGCCCACCATCCGGGAAGTGGTCAACTTCCTCCTGCTGCGCGGCAACGTGGGTCGTCCGGGTGCCGGTGTCTGCCCGGTGCGCGGTCACAGCAACGTGCAGGGCGACCGCACCATGGGCATCTTCGAGCGCCCGGCCCCGGCGTTCCTCGACGCCTTGGAGAAGGAGTTCGGCTTCGCCCCGCCGCGCGAGCACGGGCTCGACGTGGTGCGGGCCATCCGGGCGCTGCGTGACGGGCAGGCGAAGGTCTTCTTCGCCATGGGCGGCAACTTCGTCGCCGCCTCCCCCGACACCGAGGTCACCGAGGCCGCGATGCGCAGGGCCCGGCTGACCGTCCATGTCTCCACCAAGCTCAATCGCTCCCATGTGGTCACCGGGGCGCGGGCGCTGATCCTGCCCACCCTGGGCCGCACCGAGCGGGACGTCCGGGTCGGCCGGGACGGCAAGCGCGCCGCGCAGTTCGTCACCGTCGAGGACTCCATGGGGATGGTGCACGCCTCGCGCGGACGTCTGGAGCCGGCCGGTCCGCAGCTGCTGTCCGAGCCGGACATCGTCTGCCGGCTGGCCCGCCGGGTGCTGGGGCCGGACAGCCGCACCCCCTGGGAGGAGTTCGGCCGGGACTACGGCGCGGTGCGCGACCGCATCGCCCGGGTCATCCCGGGCTTCGAGGACTTCAACGCCCGGGTCGCCCGCCCCGGTGGCTTCCGCCTGCCGCACGCGCCGCGCGACGACCGCCGCTTCCCCACCACTACCGGCAAGGCCAATTTCACGGCGGCCGAGGTGGAGTACCCGGGGCTGCCCGAAGGGCGCCTGCTGTTGCAGACCCTGCGCTCCCACGACCAGTACAACACCACGATCTACGGCCTGGACGACCGCTACCGGGGCATCAAGGGCGGCCGCCGGGTGGTCCTGGTGCACCCCGAGGACGCGCGTGAGCTGGGGCTGGCCGACGGCGCCTACGCCGACCTGGTCAGCGAGTGGACGGACGGCATCGAGCGCCGCGCCCCCGGGTTCCGGGTGGTCCACTACCCCACCGCCCGCGGCTGCGCCGCCGCCTACTACCCGGAGACCAACGTCCTGGTCCCCTTGGACGCCACCGCCGACACCAGCAACACCCCCGCCAGCAAGTCGCTGGTGATCCGCCTGGAACAGACCACCCCCGCCTAAGCGTTCGCTCAATGTCCTGATAAGACGGTGCGCACCACAGTCAGACGAACGGAGCCGGACCCCATGGGCGAGCAGGCCAGTGTGAAGTTCCCGCAAGAGGTCATCGACGAGTACGCGGCGCTCGGCGTCGACCTTCCCTCGCTGTTCTCCGCCGGCCACCTCGGCACCCGGATGGGCGTGCAGATCGTGGAGGCCGCCGCGGAGCGCGTGGTGGGCACCATGCCCGTGGAGGGGAACACCCAGCCGTACGGGCTGCTGCACGGCGGCGCCTCCGCGGTGCTGGCGGAGACGCTGGGCTCGATCGGCGCGATGCTGCACGGCGGGAGTACCAAGATCGCCGTGGGTGTCGACCTCAACTGCACCCACCACCGGGGCGTCCGGTCAGGGCTGGTCACCGGCGTCGCCACCCCAGTGCACCGGGGCCGTACCACCGCCACCTACGAGATCGTGATCAGCGACGAGCAGCAGCGGCGGGTGTGCAGCGCCCGGCTGACCTGTCTGCTGCGCCCCGCGGAGGCGGACGCGACCCTGGCCGACGTCGAGCAGGCGCGGGCGGCCGCCGGGCAGTGAGAGCCGCTGCCCCGGGGCGCGGCGTGCGGCGGTGACGCGCGCCCGGGGATGACGGCGGCCGTGTTCAAAGGGTTCCGCAGCGGGCCGTGAGCCGCTTCAATGCCGGGCTGAGCCTCCCGGGGAGATCACCACCGTGGTCCCCGACGGGAGCCGGACCGAAGGAGTTCGCTTTGCGGGCCATACGCCTGAGCTCTACCTGGAAGCGCGCCGCCACCGTCGTGGCCGCGGGGGCCGCCGCCCTCGCCCTCGCCGCCCAGTCCCCGGCCGCCGCCATCAACTCGTACAACGCCGTACCGGCCCCGGAGCGCACCGAGGTCGGCGCGCTGATCGCCACCTGGGACGACGACGGCAGTCCCGCGACGCCCGACCGGGTGGACTGGGTGTGCTCCGGGACGATGGTGGACACCGACACCTTCCTCACCGCCGCGCACTGCACCACCGACTGGCCCGAGAACGTGAAGTTCTACGTGTCGCTCGACCAGGACGTGCAGGCCGAGCTGGACGAGGCCGGGGCGAAGCACCCCGGCGACCCGGCGGCCGTCGCCTCGGCGGTGGCGGTCGGCGGCACCGCACACAGCCACCCGGACTACCCCGGTCCGGCCTCCGACCCCCACGACATCTCGGTGATCGAGCTCCCCGCCGACCAGGTCAGGGCCCGCTGGTCGTTCACCCCGGCGACCCTGCCGGCGGCCGGGCTCTTCGATCGCCTCGGCCCGCGCGGCCTGGAGGGCGCCGACTGGATGGTGGCCGGTTACGGCACCCAGGAGGCCCAGCGCGGCCCCGGCGGGCAGACCCACCCCGGCGGCGGCGTGCGGATGAAGGCGCCGGTGACCTTCGACGCGGTCAATGACGCCTGGCTCCGGCTGGCGATGACCGCGCCGCAGGGCAACGGCGGTGCCTGCTACGGCGATTCGGGCGGGCCGAACTTCGCCACCGTGGGCGGCAAGCGGCTGCTGGCCGCCACCACGATCACCGGGGACACCCCGTGCTATGCCACCAATGTCACCTACCGGCTCGACACTCCCGGCGCCCGCGCGTTCCTGGCCCCGTTTGTGAAGCTGCCCTGACTCAAGCCGGCTCGGCCACTGCCCGGTCCGATGTGACCGGCGGGTCCCGAGCCGGCCTCAACGGCGCGTTGCCGCCGCGCTGTTGTAAGGGTCGCCCCGGCGGCCTAGCGTGGTATGCCATGAGGGCCGTGCCCCGGATGAGCATCCGCCGGGCCGCCGGGTGCGCCATGGCGGCCGCCGTCCTGGCGGCGGGCTGCGGTGGGCCCGACTCCGGCGGCACGCCGTCCGGGAAGCGCACCCCTCACACCGGGGACCACGGTGGCCGGAGCCCGGCGCCGGAGCCGGCCGACCCCGCCGAGGTGTGCGCCCAGCTGATCTCCTACTGGGTCCGGGAGGCGCTCAAGGACAGCAGCTGGGCCGGGTTGGACTGGGAGCAAAAGGGCCTGTCCAACGAGCAGTTGGCGATCCATGACGAGGTGCTGGCGGCGGCGCGCGCGGAGCGCCGCCGGCATGGAGCGGCGGCGGCGGACGACCTGATCAGGCGTCAGTCACGGCGGCGTTGCGCCGAGGAGAAGGGGGCCACCGGCAGCTCGGAGAACTGGCGCCCGCCGGACTGACCGCCGGACCGACCAAGGGGGCTTCATGATCATTTTGTGAAGGCGGCCTGCCGTAACACTCCGTAACGTCGATGACATGTGATCGGCGATCTTGATTTCCGTTGAGACACAGGACACATCTTCTTCACCGAGCATTTCGGTGACCCAGATCACGTAAGTACCCAAGCGGCCCGCGACTCCTTAGCGGAACTGCGGATTCTCACTATCTGGACCAATGAAAAACGTCGAATTGCCCGAGTTGTCCCCTGCATTCTGCTACACAGACAACGGCCGGTGACCTGCGTCATAACAAGACAGTCACATCCTGTCCTGCACCACTGCCCCTTATCGCCGCCCGCGCCTAGAGTCACGGCCAGTCACCACGCGGACGGACGGCACACATTTTCTTCACGAGCACGGCCCATGTCGTCCGGCCAGCGTTCCGGCCCCCAGCACGGGGTGCCGCGCCAGGAAAGGACTCACCGTGCGACACCGTTCCTTGCTCCTCTTCACCACCGCGATCACGGCCGGAGCGCTCACCCTCTCCGCCTGCGGCTCGCGGGACAACGACAAAGACAACGAGAACGGCGGCGGCAAGACCACGGTGGTCATCGGGGTCGACGCCCCGCTGACCGGTTCCCTCTCGGCACTCGGCCAGGGCATCAAGAACTCCGTGGACCTGGCCGCCAAGACCGCGAACAAGGAAAACCTGGTCGAGGGCGTCACCTTCAAGGTCGAGTCCTACGACGACAAGGCCGTACCCGCCTCCGGCCAGCAGAACGCCACCAAGCTGGTCGGCAACGACGACGTGATCGGTGTGGTCGGCCCGCTGAACTCCGGCGTCGCCCAGTCCATGCAGGGCGTCTTCGCCAAGGCGGACCTCGCCCAGGTCTCCCCCGCCAACACCAACCCGGCCCTCACCCAGGGCGACGACTGGGCCAAGGGCGACAAGAAGCGCCCCTTCGACACCTACTTCCGCACCGCGACCACGGACGTCATCCAGGGCCGTTTCGCCGCGCAGTACTACTACAAGGACGCGAAGAAGCGGAAGGTCTTCGTCGTCGACGACAAGCAGACCTACGGCGCCGGCCTCGCCTCGATCTTCTCCCAGGAGTTCGAGCGCCTCGGCGGCAAGGTCGTCGGCACCGACCACCTGACGGTCAAGGAGACCGACTTCTCCGGCATCGCGGACAAGATCAAGTCCAAGGGTGCCGACTCGGTCTACTTCGGCGGCCAGTACCCCGAGGGCGGTCTGCTCTCCGACCAGATCAAGAAGGCCGGGGCCGACGTCCCGACCATGGGCGGCGACGGCATCTACGACCCCGCCTTCATCAAGGCCTCCAGCGAGAACAACGACGGCGACCTGGCCACCTCGGTCGGCTACCCCGTCGAGGAGCTGAAGTCGGCCCAGGACTTCATCAAGAACTACGAGGCCCAGGGGTACGACGACCCGTACGCGGCCTACGGCGGCTACTCCTACGACGCCGCCTGGGCGATCATCCAGGCCGTCAAGACCGTGGTCGAGGAGAACGACGGCAAGCTCCCCGACGACGCCCGCGCCAAGGTCGTCGAGGCCCTCAGCAAGGTCTCCTTCGACGGTGTGACCGGCAAGGTCTCCTTCGACGAGTACGGCGACACCACCAACAAGCAGCTCACCGTCTACAAGGTCGAGGGCGGCGAGTGGAAGACCGAGAAGAGCGAGACCTTCAAGGACTGACCAGCGACCCCCGCACCACTTGATCGATCCGCGCGAGGGTGCCAACAGCGCCCTCGCGCGGCCTCACATCCGACACGCTCATCGGAGGCCCTGCGGTGCACGAACTGCCGCAAACGCTGGTCAATGGCCTGACCCTCGGTGCCCTGTACGGCTTGATCGCCATCGGGTACACCATGGTCTACGGCATCGTCCAGCTCATCAACTTCGCCCACGGCGAGATCTTCATGATCGGGGGCTTCGGCGCCCTCACCGTCTATCTGTGGCTCCCCAGCGAAACCGCGCTGACCCTGGCGATACCCCTGATGCTCATCGGCGGTGCCCTCGCCTCGGTCGGCGTCGCCACCGCCGCCGAACGCTTCGCCTACCGCCCCCTGCGCAGCGCGCCACGGCTGGCGCCGCTGATCACCGCGATCGGCTTGTCCATCGCACTGCAGCAGCTGATCTGGGCCTTCTACCCGGACGCCAAGAAGCCCCGATCCTTCCCGCAGTTCCAGGGCGAGTCGTTCGAGATCTTCGACGACCTGCACATCCAGCGCGGTGACCTCTTCCTGCTCATCGCCGCCCCGCTGTGCATGCTGGCGCTGGGCATGTTCGTCTCCAAGAGCCGCACCGGCCGCGCCATGCAGGCCACGGCGCAGGACCCGGACACCGCCAAGCTGATGGGCATCGACACCGACCGCATCATCGTCATGGCCTTCGCCATCGGCGGCGCCTTCGCCGCCGTCGCCGCGACCGCCCACGGCCTGAAGTACGGCCAGATCAACTTCGAGATGGGCTTCATCGCCGGCCTCAAGGCCTTCACCGCGGCCGTCCTCGGCGGCATCGGCAACATCTACGGCGCCATGCTCGGCGGAGTCGTGCTCGGCGTCGCCGAGGCCCTCGCCATCCGCTACATCGAGGACATTCCCGGCATGGAGCAGCTCGGCGGCGGCGCCTGGAAGGACGTGTGGGCCTTCACCCTGCTCATCGTCGTACTGCTGGTCAGGCCACAGGGCCTGCTCGGTGAACGCGTAGCGGACCGGGCCTGAGGGAGGGACGCACATGAGCACCGAGACCACCAGCCTGGCCAAGATCACCGGCCCGGACTCCCGTACCACCCTCTGGCGCGCGCTGACGGCCGCGGGCGGAGTGGCCACCGCGGGCAGCACCATGCTCCCGTGGACCTGGACCTCCTCCTTCCCCGGCGACCTGACCTTCTACGGCTACCCGGCCGGCCTCCAGGTCCTGACCCTCATCATGGGTCTGGCCACCACCCTGCTGGCGCTGGCCTCCCTCGACATCAAGGGGCTGCGCTGGGCGGCACCCACCGGCGCCACCCGGGCCGTCCGGCTCGCGGCCCTCGGCGGTTTCGCCACCACCTGGTTCACCGTCATCGCCATCGCCTACGACCTCGGCGGAGTGGTCAACCTCGAACCTGGCGGCTATGTCGCGGCCGTCGCCTCGGCCATCCCGGCCGGCCTCGCCTTCCTGATCCCGGATGACACCCGGCTCGCCAAGCGCCCCGGGGAACTGCCCTCCTGGCTGGAAATCCTGATCATCGTCGCCGCTTTCGCCGTCGCCCTCCAGGTGCTGACCTTCGGCATCGACATCGACGACGAGAACAGCGAGGAGTTCATCGGCTACCTCCTCAGCGTCGGCTTCGGCGCCGCCGCCGTGCTCAAGTCGGGGCTCGCCGCCCGGCTGTCGGCACTCACCCAGAAGCACCGCACCGCCACCGTCACGGCGGCGTTCGCGGCGGCCGCGGCCTTCCCCTTCACCCAGAGCGACGACCAGTACCTCCAGCTCGGCGTGAACATCCTGATCTTCGCGACCGTCGCCCTCGGCCTGAACGTCGTGGTCGGCCTCGCCGGTCTCCTCGACCTCGGGTACGTCGCCTTCCTCGGCGTCGGCGCGTACACCGCGGCGCTGGTCTCCGGATCCACCGCCTCCACCCTGGACATCCACTTCCCGTTCTGGGCGGCCGTGCTGGCCGGAGCCGTGGTCGCGCTGATCTTCGGCGTGCTGATCGGCGCGCCGACGCTGCGGCTGCGCGGCGACTACCTGGCCATCGTCACCCTGGGCTTCGGAGAGATCTTCCGGATCGCGGTGAACAACCTCGACGGCGACTCCGGCCCCAAGGTCACCAACGGCCCCAACGGCATCCCCAATATCCCGGATCTGAAGATCTTCGGATACGACTTCGGGCAGCCGCACACCATCGGCGGCTTCGAGCTGGGCTCGTTCGCCAACTACTACCTGCTGATGCTGCTGTTCACCATCCTGGTGGTGACGGTCTTCAGCCGGGCCGGGAACTCCCGCATCGGCCGCGCCTGGGTCGCCATCCGCGAGGACGAGACCGCCGCCACCGCCATGGGCATCAACGGCTTCCGTCTCAAGCTCATCGCCTTCGCGCTGGGCGCCACCCTCGCCGGAGTCGCCGGTACCGTCTGGGCCCACACGCAGTACACCGTGGTGCCCGAGCAGTACGTCTTCTCCGGACCGGTGGCCCCCAACTCCGCGTTCCTGCTCGCGGCGGTCATCCTCGGCGGCATGGGCACCATCAGCGGCCCGCTGCTCGGCGCCGCGCTGCTCTTCCTCATCCCGGAGAAGCTCACCTTCCTCCAGGACTACCAGCTCCTCGCCTTCGGCGTCGCTCTCATCCTGCTGATGCGCTTCCGCCCCGAGGGACTCATCCCCAACCGGCGACAGCAACTCGAATACCACGAGACCGACCAGCTCGACGTGCCCGACAAGGGCCTGGACGACGCAACCGTCGGCGTCACCAAGGCGGAGGCGTGACCTGACATGACCGAGAATGCCCCCACTCTCACCAAGGAAACCGGCGAGAGCACCACACCGGTCCTCAACGCCGCGGGCGTCACGATGCGGTTCGGCGGACTCACCGCGGTGCGTTCGGTCGACCTGACCGTGCACCCCGGCGAGATCGTCGGTCTCATCGGCCCCAACGGCGCCGGGAAGACCACCTTCTTCAACTGCCTCACCGGGCTCTACGTCCCGACCGAGGGCACGGTCTCCTACCGCGGGACCGTGCTGCCGCCCAAGCCGCACCTGGTCACCCAGGCCGGCATTGCCCGCACCTTCCAGAACATCCGGCTCTTCGCCAACATGACGGTGCTGGAGAACGTCCTCGTCGGACGCCACACCCGCACCCGGGAAGGGCTCTGGTCGGCCCTGCTGCGCGGCCCCGGCTTCAAGCGCGCCGAGGCCGCCTCCAGGGAACGGGCCATGGAACTCCTGGAGTTCATCGGGCTGGACCACAAGGCGGACCACCTCTCCCGCAACCTGCCCTACGGCGAGCAGCGCAAGCTGGAGATCGCCCGCGCCCTCGCCAGCGATCCGGGGCTGCTGCTCCTCGACGAGCCGACCGCGGGCATGAACCCGCAGGAGACGCGGGCCGCCGAAGAACTCATCTTCGCCATCCGGGACAAGGGCATCGCCGTCCTCGTCATCGAGCACGACATGCGCTTCATCTTCAACCTGTGCGACCGCGTCGCCTGCCTCGTCCAGGGCGAGAAGCTCGTCGAGGGCACCCCCGCGATCGTCCAGGCCGACGAACGCGTCGTCGCCGCCTACCTCGGCACCCCGTTCGAGGGGGCGCCGGGGCAGGAGGAGGTCGCCGAAGTCGAAGCGGCCGAGGCGGCGGAGGCCGTCGAAGCCGCGGCGGCCGCCGGTGATTCCGGGGCGCAGGACAGCAGCAGCACCGCAACAACGGAGGACGACCAGTGACCGCACTGCTCGAGGTCGAGGACCTCCGGGTCGCCTACGGCAAGATCGAGGCCGTCAAGGGCATCTCGTTCACCGTCGAGGCCGGCCAGATCGTCACGCTGATCGGTACCAACGGCGCCGGCAAGACCACCACCCTGCGCACCCTTTCGGGGCTGCTCAAGCCGCTCAGCGGCAAGGTGCTCTTCGAGGGGAAGCCGCTGACCGGGGTCCCCGCGCACAAGATCGTCTCCCTGGGCCTGGCCCACTCGCCCGAGGGACGGCACATCTTCCCGCGGCTCACCATCGCCGAGAACCTGGAGCTCGGGGCCTTCCTCCGCAAGGACAAGGACGGCATCGCCAAGGACATCGAGCGCGCCTACGAGCTCTTCCCGATCCTCGGCGAACGCCGCGGCCAGGCGGCGGGCACGCTCTCCGGCGGTGAGCAGCAGATGCTCGCCATGGGCCGGGCCCTGATGTCACGGCCCAAGCTGCTGATGCTCGACGAGCCCTCCATGGGCCTGTCACCGATCATGATGCAGAAGATCATGGCGACCATCAGCGAGCTCAAGGCCCAGGGCACCACCATCCTGCTGGTGGAGCAGAACGCCCAGGCCGCGCTCTCGCTGGCCGACCAGGGCCATGTCATGGAGATCGGCAGCATCGTGCTCTCCGGCAGCGGCGCCTCGCTGCTGCACGACGAGTCGGTGCGCAAGGCGTATCTGGGCGAGGACTGACCCGGGGCGAGGACCGACCCGCCCAATGCGCCCGAAGGGCCCGTACCGCGAAGGCGGTACGGGCCCTTCGGCGCTGGGTTCGGGCGGGCTACTCCTTGCCGGCCTTCTTCTCCTCGGCGTCCTCGATGACCGCCTCCGCGACCTGCTGCATCGAAAGACGTCGGTCCATCGACGTCTTCTGGATCCAGCGGAACGCGGCCGGCTCGGTCAGCCCGTACTGCGTCTGCAGGACGCTCTTGGCCCGGTCGACCAGCTTCCGGGTCTCCAGTCGCTGCGCGAGGTCGGCCACCTCCTGCTCCAGCGCCTTCAGCTCCGCGAACCGGGACACCGCCATCTCGATGGCCGGCACCACATCGCTCTTGCTGAACGGCTTGACCAGGTAGGCCATCGCACCGGCGTCCCGCGCCCGCTCCACCAGCTCGCGCTGGGAGAAGGCGGTCAGCATCAGCACGGGGGCGATGCTGTCGGCGGCGATCCGCTCGGCGGCGGAGATACCGTCCAGCACCGGCATCTTCACATCGAGGATGACCAGATCGGGGCGGTGCTCCTGGGCGAGCGCGACAGCCGTCTCCCCGTCGCCGGCCTCACCGACGACGGTGTACCCCTCTTCTTCGAGCATCTCTTTGAGGTCGAGACGGATCAGGGCCTCGTCCTCGGCGATGACGACACGGGTGGTCTGCGGTGGGACGTGCGACTGCGCGTCGGGGGCGTCAGTGGTGCTCACTGTGCTCCTCGCTTCTGGGCAGGTGGGGCACCCTGAGCCTACCTATCTCCTGTATGTTTGAGGCACGGCGATTCTCCGCTAGCCTTCATTTTGAAGGGCGCCCCGGTAGCCCAGCGGTAGAGGCAATGGTCTCAAACACCATCCAGCGTGGGTTCGAATCCCACCCGGGGTACTTAACTTCGTTTTCCAAGGTCAGCGTCCTGACAAGGGTCCCGTCGAGGGATCGTCCACGCCGATGTGGTGCACGCGCACCAGGTTGGTGGAACCGGGAACTCCGGGCGGCGACCCCGCGGTGATGATCACAGTGTCGCCCTTGCGGCAGCGGCCGATGCGCAACAGTTCCTCGTCCACTTGCCGGACCATCTCGTCGGTGGTGTCCACCTTCGGGCCCAGGAAGGTCTCCACGCCCCAGGTGAGGTTGAGCTGGGAGCGGGTGGCCGGCTCGGGGGTGAAGGCCAGCAGCGGGATGGGCGAGCGGTAGCGCGAGAGGCGGCGCACGGTGTCGCCGCTCTGCGTGAAGGCCACCAGGAACTTGGCTCCCAGGAAGTCGCCGATCTCGGCCGCGGCGCGGGCGACGGCACCGGCCTGGGTGCGGGGTTTGTTGCGGTCCGTCAGCGGGGGCAGGCCCTTGGCGAGGATGTCCTGCTCGGCCGCGGCGACGATGCGGCCCATGGTCTTGACGGTCGTGACCGGGTACGTGCCGACGCTGGTCTCGCCGGAGAGCATCACGGCGTCCGTGCCGTCGATGACCGCGTTGGCGACGTCGGAGGCTTCGGCGCGGGTGGGGCGGGAGTTGTCGATCATCGAGTCGAGCATCTGGGTGGCGACGATGACCGGCTTGGCATTCCGCTTGGCGAGTTTGATGGCCCGCTTCTGCACGATCGGGACCTGCTCCAGCGGCATTTCGACACCCAGATCGCCGCGAGCCACCATGATGCCGTCGAAGGCGTCCACGATGGCTTCGAGGTTCTCCACCGCCTGCGGCTTCTCGATCTTGGCGATGACCGGGAGCCGGCGGCACTCCTCCTCCATCACCCGGTGCACATCGGTGATGTCGTCGGCGTTGCGGACGAAGGAGAGGGCGATGACGTCGGCTCCGGTTCGCAGCGCCCAGCGGAGGTCCTCGATGTCCTTGTCGGACAGGGCGGGGACGGAGACCGCGACGCCGGGGAGGTTGAGCCCCTTGTGGTCGGAGACCATCCCCCCTTCGATGACGATGGTGTTGACCCGCGGGCCGTCGACGTCGACGACTTCGAGGGTCACCCGGCCGTCGTCGACGAGGATGCGCTCGCCCCGGCTGACATCGGCGGCGAGACCGTCGTAGGTGGTGCCGCAGCGGCAGCGGTCGCCTTCCACTTTCTCCACGGTGATGGTGAACTCATCGCCGCGTTCAAGGAGTACGGGCCCTTCCCGGAATCGGCCCAGCCGGATCTTCGGGCCTTGAAGGTCGGCGAGGACGCCCACGCTGCGGCCGGTCTCCGCGGAGGCTTTGCGCACCCGTCGGTACCGCTCCTCGTGCTCGGCGTAGGTGCCGTGGCTGAGGTTGAAGCGGGCGATGTCCATTCCGGCTTCGACGAGTGCCTTGATCTGCTCGTACGAGTCGGTGGCGGGTCCCAGGGTGCAGACGATTTTCGCTCGGCGCATGTTTCGACCCTACGACCTACCCGCTGGTAAAGGTGGCGCTCGTCACGACAGCCCAACGGCCTTTGGGTGAAGGGGTATTGACAACTAATGAAACGTGCAGGGGCGCGCTCCGATGAGCGGAAAAGTGCCCTCGGGCCGGGGTGTCTCACAGCTCGGGACGGGTCATCATGAAGCGGGCGTTCACCTGCGCGTAGACGGTCTGGCGCTGCGGTTCGAGGTCGATGACGGCCGGGGCCGCGGCTCCCGGTTCGTGCGGGCCGCGAGCTCGCATCGAGCCGGAGAACCCGCCCCTGGCGACCGGGCCCGGGCTCTCCGCGTGCTGATCGGCGAGCTCCAGGAGCGCGACCAGGCGCGCGCCGAGTGCGTCGGCGTACTCCCGGGCGCGCCGCACAGCCTCGTGTACGGCCTGGCGGCGGGCGGCCCGGTAGGCCGGGGAGTCGGGGCGCAGGGCCCACCAGGGTCCGGCGACGCTGGTCAGCTCCAGGTCGGCGAGGCGGGTGGTGAGTTCACCGAGGGCGGTGAAGTCGCCGACGGTGGCGGTGGTGCGGACCGTGCCTAGGTAGGAGCTGACGCGTTCGTGGCGCCCCTTGGTGGCGAGTTGCGGGGCGATGCTCAGCGAGCCGGTCTCCACCTTCTCGACCGCGTCGCCGTAACCCTTGAGGAGTTCCAGGACGCGCTGGTTGCGGGTGGTGAGGTCGGCGATGGCACCGCGCCGGTCGGTGCCGCGGGCGTTGACCGTGACCTGGATCCGGGCGATTTCGGGATCCACCTCGTGGCGGGCCTCGCCCCGGACGGCCAGCCGGGGCGCGTCGGGGGTGCCGTAGGGCTGGGGCTGCTGCTCCATGGGGGGACTCCTGTCGTCCTGATGGCGTCGGTCCTCACCCCAGCATGGCCCGAGGGCAACCTGATCGAAACCTTGCGGGGGTGTTGCGACAGGTGGTCACTGCGCCAGAATCTACGCGCGTTATGCACCACACTTCAGGGGAGATACCGATATGCCGCTCAACCGTAGGACGTTCCTGGGCCGATCCGCCGCGACCGGGGCGGGGGTCGCGCTGACCGGCGCGGCGGCCGCCGCGCCGGCCGTGGCGCAGGAGTCCGGTGGGCCGCGCCGCAAGCGGTACTCCTTCACCGTGATGGGCACCACGGACCTGCACGGAAACGTTTTCAACTGGGACTACTTCACCGACCGGGAGTTCGACGACAAGGCGCACAACGACGTCGGCCTGGCCAAGATCTCGACCCTGGTGGAGCAGGTGCGGCGGGAGAAGGGCCGGGAGAACACCCTGCTGATCGACGCCGGTGACACCATTCAGGGCACCCAACTCTCCTACTACTACGCCAAGGTGGACCCGATCACCGGCGCCGACGGCCCGGTGCACCCGATGGCTCAGGCGATGAACGCCATCGGCTACGACGCGGCGGCGCTCGGCAACCACGAGTTCAACTACGGCATACCGGTGCTGCGGAAGTTCCAGGAGCAGTGCGACTTCCCGCTGCTGGGCGCGAACGCGCTGGACGCCCGGACGCTGCGCCCGGCCTTCCCGCCGTACTGGATGGGTAGGCTGCGCACCCCGTGCGGCCGGGATGTGAAGGTGGCGGTGCTGGGGCTGACGAACCCCGGCATCGCGATCTGGGACAAGGCCCATGTGCAGGGGAAGATGACCTTCCCGGGCCTTGAGGAGCAGGCGGCGAAGTGGGTGCCGAAGCTGCGCTCGATGGGCGCCGACGTGGTGATCGTCTCGGCGCACTCCGGCTCCAGCGGCACCTCCAGCTACGGCGACCAGCTGCCGTACATCGAGAACGCGGCGGCGCTGGTGGCCGAGCAGGTCCCGGGGATCGACGCCATTCTGGTGGGGCACGCGCACACCGAGATCCCGGAGTACCGGGTGGCGAACAAGGAGACCGGCAAGGAGGTCGTGCTCTCCGAGCCGCTGAAGTGGGGCCAGCGGCTGACGCTCTTCGACTTCGAGCTGGTGCGGTGCAAGGGCCGCTGGCAGGTGGAGTCGGTGTCGGCGAAGGTGCTGAACTCCAACACGGCCGAGGAGGACCCGGAGATCACCGCGCTCCTCGGCGACGAGCACAAGAAGGTCGTGGCCTACGTCAACCAGGTCATCGGCACCTCGACGGCGGCGATGGCGGCGGACAAGGCGCCGTACGAGGACACCGCGATCATCGACTTCATCAACCATGTCCAGGCCGCGACGGTGCGGCAGGCGCTGGCCGGCACCGAGCACGCGGCGCTGCCGGTGCTCTCCCAGGCGTCGTGCTTCTCGCGGACGGCGGCGATCCCGGCGGGTGAGGTGACCATCCGCGAGGTGGCGGGCCTCTACCCGTTCGAGAACACCCTTCAGGCGCGGGTACTGACCGGCGCCCAGCTGAAGGACTACCTGGAGTTCTCGGCCCGGTACTACGTGCGGACTCCGGCGGGCGGCGAGGTCGACCCGGCGAAGCTCACAGGCGCGGACGGCATCCCGGACTACAACTACGACGCGGTCAGCGGCCTGACGTACGAGATCGACATCGCCAAGGAGGCCGGCTCGCGGATCGCGAACCTGGCCTTCGAGGGGAAGCCGGTCGACCCGGCGGCCCGGTTCGTGCTGGCGGTCAACAACTACCGGGCGAGCGGCGGCGGGAACTTCCCGCATGTGGCCAAGGCGCAGCAGGTGTGGGCCAACTCCGAGGAGATCCGCAACACGATCATCGCGTGGGTGAAGGCGAACGGCACGATCGACGTGGCGCGGTTCGCGTCGGTGGACTGGAAGCTGACCCGGGACGGCGCCCCCGTCTTCTGATTCTTCCGATAATCGGCCAGCCCCTGTGGATAACGAGGAGAGGTCCCGGGCCGGACCCGGCACACTGGCGGCATGAACGAGGAGTTCGCCACCGCGCTGGAGCCCGTGCTCCGGGACCTGTCCCGTACCTGTGCCGTGCGGCCGAAGGTCGTCGAAGAGGTTCACCACGGCGAGACGTACGTGATGCTGTACGAACCGGACGGCTCCGGCACGGGCATCGGGATATGGGAAGGCAGGAGCCTGGCCGAGCGCATCGAGCACATCGCCGACCAGGCGCAGGACTGGGCGGTGGAAGCCCTGTGCGCGGCGCTGCTGCCCGCGGTGTGGCCCGAGTGTCCCGGCCACCCCGACTCGCATCCGCTGCGGCCGGGGGTCATAGGCGGCACGGCCGTGTGGTCCTGCCCGCGCAGCGGCGAGAAGGTCGCGCTGATCGGGGAGCTGCCCGCCCGGCCGGTGCCGCCGGAGCCCGGCGCCAAGGAGCGCGGCCCGCGCCGGAAGCGCAAGCGGGGTGGCGGGGCGTAGCCTCCCGGCGGCCCGGGCCGCGCGCCGGGCCGCGCCCGGGGCTTGCCCGCCGCCCGGATCACCCGTACGGGCGACCACGCGGAAGGGTGGGCGGAACGCGACCGCCGCGCGCCGCCCCGTACCCTTGCGGGTATGGAACTTGCCTTGGATATCGGGCCGCTCAAGCCGGAGTGGCAGGACCTTGTTGTCGCGTTCATCGCTTTCGTCGTCTGCTTCGGGATGCTGGCCGGGGTCTTCCTGCCGCGCATCGCGAAGGTGCTGAGTGAGCGTGAGCAGAGGATCGAAGGAGGTCAGCACCGGGCAGAGGACCTGCGCGCGGAGGCAGAGCGCGCTCATGAGGAGTACCAGGCGCTGCTGGCGGAGGCGCGCCACGAGGCGGCGCGGCTGCGTCAGGAGTCCGCGGAGCAGGGTGCGGCGCTGCTGGCCGAGCTGCGCGCCGAGGGCCAGCGCCAGCGCGAGGAGATGCTGACGGCCGCGCGGGCACAGATCGACGCCGACCGCGCGCTGGCGGAGGCTTCGCTCAACGCCGAGATCGGCTCGATGGCGACCAAGCTGGCGGGCAAGATCGTCGGTGAGCCGCTGGAGGAGTTCGCCCGCGACCGGATCTGAGGTCACCCGATTGTCGGTGTGAGCCGGGCTCCGGATGCGGAGCCCGGCTCATGTGCGTCCGGGCTCATGTGCGTCCGGGCTCATGTGTGTCCGGGACGCTCGGGTGGTTCCGGGGGCGGGAGGCCGGCCGGCCGAGACCGGCGGCCGGCTCCCCGGGCCAGGGTCATCCGGCGACGCGATCGGGCGCGCCCACCGGGCACCCCCTATGCCGTCTGCTGGACGCGCAGGGCGCGCCGTGCGTCGTCCAGTTCGTCGGCGAGGCGGCGGCGCAGCGCCGGGTGGAGGTCTTCGCCGCGCAGGCACTCCTCCCCCAGCCGCAGGGTCTCGGCGTCGACCGTCACCGGGAAGCCGAAGCGGCCGATGGCCTCGGCGATCACCGGGCCCCGGCGGTCGGCGAGCCGGACGGCTTCGGGGAAGTAGCGCGGGAGGTAGGGGCGGAGCAGATCGTGCTGCTCAGGCTGCCAGAAGCCCTGGGCGGTCGCGGTGAACAGGTAGTTCGACAGCTCCTGGGCCTCTTCCCGGGGCTCGAAGAGGTCGGCCCACGCGGCGGCCTTGGCCTCGGCGTCAGGGAGTGCGGCGCGGCACCGGGCGGCGCCTTCCTGGCCGGTGGCGCTGGAGTCGCGGGCGAGTTCGGCGTCGATGTCGGCGCGGGTGGCCGCGCCCAGGACGGCGAGCCGGTAGAGGGTGCGCCAGCGCAGCTCGGGGTCGAGGGCCGGGCCGCCGGGCACCATCCCGTCGGCCAGCCAGTGGGCCAGCTCCGCGGTGTTGGTGGCGCTGTCGAGGAAGGTGCGCAGGGCGGCCAGCCGCAGGCCGGGGGCGTCGCCGTCCTCGGTGCGGCGCAGCAGGTCGCGACAGGTGGCCACGAGGGTGGCGAGGGCGGCGGGCCGCTGCTCGGGGGTGAGGAAGCGGTCGGCCACGTGCAGCCGGGCGAATGCCAGGACGCCCTCGACGGCAGCGGTGTCCGTCTCGTGCGGCAGGTGGGCGCGGACCGCGTCGAGGTAGGCGGTGGGCGCGAGCAGGCCGTCACGCACCATGTCGCGGGCGGCGTTCCACACCACGGCGCGGCTGAGCGCGTCGGGCAGGCCGGAGAGCGAGCGCACCGCGGTCTCCCAGGAGGCCGGGTCGAGGCGGATCTTGGCGTAGCTGAGGTCGCCGTCGTTGAGCAGCAGAAGGTCGGGGCGGGGACCGGTGAAGGAGAGGGTGAGGGTGGCGCCGTCGTCGCTGAGGTCGGCGTCGATCCGCTCGCGCAGCTGGAGCCGGCGCGGGTCGGCGGGCGCCTGGTCGTACAGACCGATGGCGATGCGGTGCGGGCGGCTGCCGTCGTGGCGGATGGCGGCGGTCCAGCGGTCGCCGTTGGTGGTGATCTCGGGGGTGAGGGTGTCGACGCCGGTGGTGCGCAGCCAGCGCTCGGCCCAGCCGTGCACGTCCCGGCCGGAGGATCGGGCGAGCGAGTCGATGAAGTCGGCGAGGGTGGCGTTGCCGAAGCGGTGCCGGGTGAAGTGGTCGTTGATCCCCGCGAGGAAGTCCTTCTCGCCGAGCCAGGCGACGAGCTGGCGCAGCGCGGAGGCGCCCTTGGCGTAGGAGATGCCGTCGAAGTTGAGGCGGGCGGCGTCGGTGTCCGGGACGCCGTCGGGGTCGGGGGCGACGGCGTGGGTGGAGGGCCGCTGGTCGGCGTCGTAGCCCCAGCTCTTGCGGCGGATGCCGAAGTCGGCCCAGGTGTCGGACCTGCGCCAGGCGGGGGCCGGGCTCCCGGGGCGCGCGTCCGCGACCTCGTTGAGGATCTGGAAGCCCATGTACTCGGCGAAGGACTCGTTCAGCCAGATGTCGTCCCACCAGCCCATGGTGACCAGGTCGCCGAACCACATATGGGCCATCTCGTGGGCGATGACCATGGCGCGGGTCTGGCGCTGGGCGTCGGTGACCGCGGAACGGTAGATGAACTCGTCGCGGAAGGTGACCAGTCCGGGGTTCTCCATGGCGCCGGCGTTGAACTCCGGCACGAAGGCCTGGTCGTAGGAGTCGAAGGGGTAGGGCTCGTGGAAGATCTCCTGGTAGCGGTCGAAGCAGCGCTTGGTGATGTCGAAGAGTTCGTCGACGTCGGCGTCGAGGTGGGGGGCGAGGGAGCGGCGGACGTGCAGCCCGAGGGGCAGTCCGCGGTGCTCGGTGCGCACCGAGTGGTAGGGGCCGGCGGCGACGGCCAGCAGATAGGTGCTGATCGGCGGGGTGGGAGCGATGTGCCAGCGCCCGTCGGCCGGATCCCCGGTGCGCTCGGCGATGCCGTTGCCGAGGACGGTCCACCGCGGCGGGGCGGTGACGGTGACCTCGAAGACTGCCTTGAGATCGGGCTGGTCGAAGGCGGCGAAGACCTGGTTTGCCTCGGCCATGCAGCACATGGAGTACAGATAGGTCTCGTCGTCGGCCGGGTCGGTGAAGCGGTGGATGCCCTCGCCGGTGTGCGAGTAGCGCATGTCGGCCTCGACGCGCAGCTCGTGCTCGCCCTCGGTGAGGCCGGTGAGGTGGAGGCGGTCGTCCGTGTACGCGCCGAGGTCCAGCTCGCGGCCGTCGAGGGTGGCGCGGTGCACGGTGGCGGCCTTGATCTCCGCGAAGGTGTCCGCCCCCGCCTCTCGCGCGGTGAAGCGGATGGTGGTGGTGGAGCCGAAGAGCTCCGGGCCGCGGGTGAAGTCCAGGTCGATGAGGTAGCGGTGAACGTCGAGGAGCCGGGCTCGGGTCTGCGCTTCGTCGCGCGTGGTTACGGACATGTGGCCATGCTGCCGTACGCCCCTCGCCTGGCACACCGGGGTGACCGGCGCTTTCAGCGCACAGCGGAACGCGTGCGGCCTGGGCCCAGGGCGTCGTACCGGGGGTGCCGGGCCCCTGGTACGGCGCACCGGGCGAGCGGCTCAGTCGCGGGCGATGGTCTCGTGGTGCCGGATGACCTCGGCGATGACGAAGTTGAGCAGTTTCTCGGCGAACGCCGGGTCGAGGTTCGCGCTCTGTGCGAGGTCGCGCAGCCGGGCGATCTGGCGGGCCTCGCGGGCCGGGTCGGCCGGCGGCAGCTTGTGGGCGGCCTTCAGATGGCCCACCTGCTGGGTGCACTTGAAGCGTTCGGCGAGTATGTAGACCACGGCGGCGTCGATGTTGTCGATGCTTTCACGCAGCCGGTCCAGCTCTGCGCGCGCGGACGCGTCGATTTCGCTGTTCGTCATGGACCGACACTATGTGCCCGGGCGCCGCGCCGTCGCGTCTGTCTGAATGGTGGGCGGGTGATCCGGGTCGGGTATCCGGTCGCTGAAGCCGCCGGGGACCGCGCGGCCCTGCTGTTCCCGGAAGCGCGCCGGGGCGGTGCCGACCCGACGGGCGAAGAGCCGGCTGAAATAGGCGGGGTCGTGGTAGCCGACGCGGCGGGCGACGGCGGCGACGGGCAGTTCGGTGCCGGCCAGCAGCTCCTTGGCGTGGCCGAGGCGGACGCCCAGCAGGTAGTCCTTGGGGCTGCAGCCCGCTCCCCGGCGCACCGCGGAGCGCAGCTCGGCGGGGGTCATTCCGTGCCGGGCGGCGTGTTCGGCGACGGACAGCGGCAGGAAGGCGTCCCGGGCAAGGGCCTGGAGGACGGGGTGGCCGCCGGTGCCGGCGCGGGCCCGGCGGAGCGCGACCAGCAGTTCGTGGACGGCGGCGGCGGTCTCCACCTCCAGGAAGGGGTTGCCCGGCCGGGCGGCGCGGGCGATGCGGTTGATGGTGGTGCGGGCGGTGGCGGCGTCGGCGAGCGGGACCACGGGCCGGCCGGGGTCGATGTAGCCCAGCTCGGTGTAGGTGGCGGCGGCCGGTCCGGTGAAGTCGACGAACGCCTCGTCCCACACCGGGTCGGGCGCGTAGTGGTGGCTGGCGCCGGGGGTGAGCCAGAGCAGGGCGGGCGCGGTGACGGTCTGACGGCGGCCGTCCGGGCCGCGGAACCAGCCGCTGCCCGCGCTGATCACCACCGCCACGTGGTGGTCGAGGGTGCGCGGTCCGACGGCCGGCAGGGCGCCGTGCTGGAGCCCGACGCCCAGGCAGACCAGGCCGAGGCGATGGTGGGCCGGGCTGGGGGTGAAGTACCGCATCCACGTGTGATACATCCGCGCTCCCGTCGGTACCGGTCGGGGCGATCTTCGTCCATGGACCGGCTCCACGCCAGGGTGCGGGGGGCGGCGGGCCGTCTTCGCCCCCTGTGGGGGGTTGTGAGCGGTAGGGGACGAAGACGGCCGCCGGGAAGGAGCGCCAGGGGGTGTCCCCTACTCCAGCTCCTCCACCGTGAAGGAGTCCAAAGTGAACTCCGAGGTTCCGTCGTCGCCCGTCTTTCGCAGCCCCACCCATGGATCGCCGGTGGCCGGGGCGGTGAAGGTGTACGTGTGGGTGGCCGGGCCGGTGGCGGGCAGCGGGGTGCGTTCCAGCTCGCGTGCCCCGGGGTCGTCGGCCGCGGTGATCCACGCGTACTGGCCGGCCTTCTCGTTGGCGTACCGCAGGGTGACCCGGTAGGTACGGCCGGCCCGGAAGCGCACGGTGTGCGGCACGGTGCGGTAGACGACTCCGGTGTTCTCGCCGCGCGATTTGAGCGATTCGCCGCCTTCCAGGACGTCGTCGACGGCCTTGCCGTTCCAGCCGGCCTGGGTGAACGGGGCGTGCCGCTGGGCGATATGGGTGCGCGGGTCGGTCGAGCCGCCGGCGTCGCCCTTGACGAACGGCCCCCAGCCCTGGGGCACCCGCTCGAAGTCCTCGAAGACGAGGGCGCCGTCCTTGCGGCTGGGGACCGCCGGGACGATCCGTATGTTGTCGAACCGCACGCGTGCCGTCCCGGCCTCGGCGCGCAGGGTGAGGTCGACCGGTCCGCCGCCCTCGGGGACGGTGAAGTAGGTGAACATCCGCTGGAAGCGAGTGCCGTGCTTGCGGTCCGCGGCCACGTGGTTGACCGCGGTGGAGGTCTCGGTCCAGTTCGCCGCGGTGACCCCGTCGGCGGTGCGCAACTCCAGCGCCGCCCGGCGCCGCTCCCCCGGCTCGGCGCCCACCTCGACCTGGACGGAGGCGGCGTAGCCGCCGGGCGCCAGGCGGGCCAGCCGCTGCCGGACGGTGGCGGCCGGGCCCGCGCCGATGACCAGTTCGTAGTCGCCCGGCTCGCTGAGCTCGACCCGGGCCGGTCCGGTGGTCTGCCAGCCGTCCAGCGTGCCGGAGTGGAAGCCGGGGTCGTACAGCGGGGTGCCTTCGCCCCAGCCGGGCGCGGCCTGGGCCGGGCCGGGGGCGTCGCCGGACGACGTCCGAGAGAGGGCCGGCAGGACGACGTAGGGCCGGCCGGGTTCGGCGGTGATGCTGACCTTTCCGTCGCTGACCGGCAGGGTGACGGGCTCGCCCCGGCCCTGGTCGGTGAGCGGGTGGAGCCGGACCTGTTCCAGGGCCGCCCAGCCGCGGGGCAGCCGCCAGGTGGTGGCGCCGCCGGCCGGGTTGTAGTGGTAGAGCTTGGCGGGGTCGGTGGCCTCGCGGGGCTCCCAGGGCAGCAGATAGCGGCCGCCGTCGTAGACCAGCCGCCCGTCGGTGGTGATGCGCCGGACGCCGCCGGTGTCGGTGACCGAGGTCCTGGTGGGGCCCTCGAAGGTGATCTCGTGCTCGCGCCAGGTACGGATGGGGTGGGCCTGGAGATACTTGGCGGGCAGGCTGTCGGTCCAGATCAGCCGGTAGAACGCGTGCCAGTCGGTCTTCCCGACCCAGCCCTCGAAGTTGCCGGTGCGCGGGATGCCGAGCAGCGTGGGCCACTTGTCGGCGAAGACGTCCTTCTGATGGTTGCGGAGGAAGCGGATCAGCCGGGAGTTGATGCCGCGTGAGGTGTCCGGTCCGTAGTCGGTCTCGGTGGCCCAGTGCGACCACAGCGAGGAGCGCTCCAGGCCGTGTCCCCATTCGGTGGTGATCTGCCAGCCCTGGTCGCGAAGGGCGCGCTGGAGCCGGTCGGAGTTCCAGCCGGACTCGCGGAAGACGTCGATGTAGAGCATGCCCAGCGCGGGATCGGTCTGGTCTCGCAGGTCCTGGAAGCGTTTGACGATGTCGCCGGAGACCAGGTCGCGGCGGGCGTCGATGCGGTAGGACTGGTCGAGCCAGTCCCACTGCGGGTTGCCCTTGTCCACGAGTCGCTCGGAGAAGGCGTTGGCGACCGGGTAGGACTCGGTGGCGTTGACGTGCACCGCGAAGTCGCTGTTCCAGGCGGCGCCGGCACGCAGCAGGGTGTTGAGGTCGGCGAGCCCGCCGGCGCGCTTGTTGTAGTTGCCCGCGTAGTCGGGGTGGGCTGAGTCGTGCCCCTCCGACTGGTAGCCCTTGAGCAGGGTGAACTGCCGCAGCCCGTCGGTGGCCAGCGCGATCCGCTTGACGTTGTCGAGGATGGCCAGGAAGGGATGGGTGGCCTGGCTGGCGAAGTTGAAGGGGATGTGCGGGACGACGCGCAGATGCTGCTCGTCGGCGCCGGGCGGGTTGACCATGATCTCGCGCAGGGCGATGGCGGCGTCCTGCCAGTCGACGACGCCGTCGCCGTTGCGGTCGCGGGTGAGGATGACGGTGGCGTACGGCAGGGGCTCGGTGGCGTCCACCGGCGAGGTGGCGGCCCGGTGGGTCCACTGGCCGCAGCTCAGGCGGGCGGTGATCCGGCCGTCCTCGGTCACCGTCTGACGCCACAGCCGGCCGTTCTCCCAGGTGGTGCCGGCTGCGGAGGAGGGCTTGTCCCAGACGGTGTTGGTCTCGACGGCGGCGGCCAGCCGGTCGGTGGAGACGACCGCGTAGGCGCAGCCGAGCGGCGCGGGGTCGGTCGGGGTGATGGCGCCGAGCCGGATCAGGGTGTCGCCGCTCCTGGCCTTGTCCAGCTCGATGCGGGCGGCGTACAGGGTGGCGCCCGGCTGGTCGGCGTGGACGCTGAGCAGTGCCAGGCCGGGGATGCGCAGGGTGCCCACCCGGAGGGCGTCGGTGTCGGTGACGCGGGTGACCCGCCAGTGGACCTGCCAGCCCCGCACCCGGATCTCGACCTCGATCCGGGTGCGCTCCGCCGCTTCCGCGGCGGCACCGGGCGCGAAGGCGAGGGTGTAGGTGATGCGGTCGGTGCCGGCGGTGCTGGTGACCTCGGGGGTCCGCTCGACCTCGTCGATGAGCACCGAGGTGACCGGTTGCCGCTGCCCGTGGAGGATCGCGCCGGTCCCGGTGTCGGTGTAGGAGATGACGCGCGGGAAGGCCGGGTCGACGCGGACCTCCAGCCGGGCCGACCGCAGGACGCGCTCGGCGGCCTGCGCGGTGCCCTCGGCCGCGGCAGCCTGAGCGGTGCCCCCGCCCGCGCCGATGGCGGTGCCGATCGCGGTGCCGATGCCGGTCAGTGTGCCGGTGACCACGACGGCTCTGCGGCTCGGCCGCCCCTGCCCTGTCCGTGCCGGCTCCGCCTCTGCCGCCCCTGTCTCTGCCGCCCCTGTCTGTCTCAACGCGCTGACTCCTCCGCCTCGCGGGTGTGACCGGTGCTCCACCCTGGGACGGCGGCGGGGCGACCGCCCATGGACAAAGGCGCGGGAGTGTTGGACTAACGGCGCGCGCACCGGACGTACCGGCCGCTCGCGCGAGGCGTACGGCAAGGCGCCGCCCCCGGCCGGGAGGAGTACCGGCCGGGGACGGCGCCCGCTTCTCTCTTCAGTCGGCCTGGACAGGCCGGCTCGGCTCGTGCCGGTCAGCCGCCGAGCTGCTCGGCGCCCGCCTTGATGTCGGCCGCGAAGTTGCTCACCTCGGTGTACACGCCGGGCTTGCCCGGACGCGCGCAGCCCTCGCCCCAGCTGACGATGCCGACCTGTATCCACTTGTCGGAGTCGTCCTTGCGGAACATCGGGCCGCCGGAGTCACCCTGGCAGGTGTCCACCCCACCCTGGTCCAGCAGACCGGCGCAGATCTCCTCGTTCTCCACGAGGTTGGCGTAGTCGCCGCCGGCGCCCTTGCAGGTGGCGTCGTCGACGAACGGCACGGACGCCTTGAGCAGGTAGCGCTGCTGGTCGCCGCCCTCCTTGTCGGCGCCCCAACCGGCGATCTGGAAGTCGCCGTTGTTGTAGGCGTCCGTCTCGGCGATCGGCAGGGTGGGCAGGTCGATCTTCTTGTCCAGCTTGATCAGTGCCCAGTCCTTGCCGTGGCCGTCGTAGCCCGGGGCCTGCAGCACCTCGGTGGACTTGGCGGTGACGGCGGCGGAGTCCTCCAGGTCCACCACGCCCGCGGTGGCGGTGATGTCGGTGTTGGGACCGCTGCCGTCCACACAGTGGGCGGCGGTCAGCACGATGTCCTGGGTGTACAGGGCACCGCCACAGCCCATGGACAGCCGGACCATGAAGGGGAACTCGCCCTGCTCGGCCTTGGTGCCGCCGACGACGCGGGGCCCCGGCTTGGCGCTGTGCTGCCCGGCCTTGAGGGTGTGGGGGTCGGCCTGGGCGGCGGCGGGGAAGAGGCTGAACCCGGCCAGGGCCACAGCGCCGACGGCTGCTGTGCGCTTCACCTGCTTCAGGATGTTCTGCAACGGATTTCCTTTCGTGGGGGGTTGCTGCGCATGGCAGGACCATGCCAACCGGAAATCCGGAAAGCCACCGCGGACGCCAAGGCGTCGGCATGCGGCGGTACACCGTCAGGTGCTCCGGACCCAGTGGGGGATGAGTCCGCAAAGCGCCTTGTGATTATGTGTACTTCATCAACACGATGACAAGGGTCGCTTTCCGGCCACCCACGTCCATATTGCGGACACCGCCCTGAACAGGCCGTGCACGTAGGCGATATGGCGCCGCCCCGGCCGGGGGGAAAGGTCCGGCCGGGGCGGCGTTCACGGGAGCGCCCAAGGTGGTGCGGCGGTGGAGCGACCAGGTCGTCAGCGGCGCGGGCCGTCAGCGGCCAGGTCGTCAGCCGCCGAGCTGGGCGGCACCCGCCTTGATGTCCTTGGCGAAGGTGCTCACCTCGGTGTACACACCGGGCTTGCCCGGACGCGCACAGCCCTCGCCCCAGCTGACGATGCCGACCTCGATCCACTGGCCGGTGTTGTCCTTGCGGAACATCGGGCCGCCGGAGTCACCCTGGCAGGTGTCCACCCCGCCCTGCTCCATGAAGCCGGCGCAGATCTCCTCGGCCGGGATCAGGCCGCCACCGTAGGCGGACTGGCAGGTGGCGTCGTCCACGAACGGCACCGTGGCCTTGAGCAGGTAGCGCTGCTGGGGCCCGCCCTCACGGGCCGCTCCCCAGCCGGCCACCGTGAAGTCGCCCTTGTTGTACTCGGGGGTCTCGGCGATCTTCAGGGTGGGCAGGTTGATCGGCTGGGCGAGCTTGATCAGCGCCCAGTCCTTGCCGCTGCCGTTGTAGCCGGGGGCCTGGAGCACCCGGGTGGAGCGCACCTTGATGGCACTGCTGCTCTGCAGGTCGACGACGCCCGCGGTGGCGGTGATCGAGGTGTTGGCGCCGCTGCCGTTGACGCAGTGCGCGGCGGTCAGCACCAGCGTCTTGGAGTACAGCGCGCCGCCGCAGCCCATGGAGAGCCGGACCATGAAGGGGAATTCGCCCTGCGCGGCCCGGGTGCCGCCGATGACGCCGGGGCCGGGCTTGGCGGCGGCGGACTTCACGCCGTCGTGCCTGGCGCTGTCGTGCGTGGCGCTGCCGGACCCGGCGAGCGCGGTGCCGGGCAGCAGGCTGACCCCGGCGAGTGTCACCGCTGCGAGGACCGCCGATCTCTTCACGTTCTTCAGGATGTTCCGCAAGGGATGTCCTCTCGTGGGGGAAGAGCGTGGCAGGCACTTGGCACGCACATGCCAAGCACATTGGTGTGATTATGTGGACGGGGTGAAGGGCGTGACAAGGTGCGGTTTCCGGCCAGTCACGTTCGCACTCCGGACGCTCCCTGGGCGGCACAAAAGCGCGCGGCGTCTGCCCGGTCGGGAGGGGGCAGACGCCGCGCATCCGGCCCGCACGGCGCTGTGCGGCGGAGCCTGTGGAGTTGTGCCGGGAAGCCCCGGAAAGGGTCAGGCCGTCGAAGGCGTCAGGGCTGTCGAGGCCCTCGGCGCCGTCGAGGGCCTCAGACCGTCAGGGACCGGTCGGTCGGGCGGATCGGGGCGGGCAGGGCGCTGGTGCCGGTGAGGTAGCGGTCGACACCGCGCGCGGCGGAGCGGCCCTCGGCGATGGCCCAGACGATCAGCGACTGGCCGCGGCCGGCGTCACCGGCGACGAAGACGCCGTCGACGTTGGTGGCGAAATCCGCGTCGCGGGCGACGTTGCCGCGCTCGTCCAGCTCCAGGCCGAACTGCCGGACCAGGCCGTTCTCCTGGTCGGTGCCGGTAAAGCCCATGGCGAGGGTGACCAGCTGGGCGGGGATCTTCCGCTCGGTGCCCGGCTTCTGCTCCAGCTTGCCGCCGGTGAACTCGACCTCGACCAGGTGCAGGAACTGCACGTTCCCGTCCTCGTCGCCCTCGAAGTGGGTGGTGGAGACGGAGTACACCCGCTCGCCGCCCTCCTCGTGCGCGGAGGTCACCTTGTACAGCATCGGGAAGGTCGGCCAGGGCTGGTGGGCCGGGCGGTCCTCGGACGGCCGCGGCATGATCTCCAGCTGGGTGACCGAGGCCGCGCCCTGGCGGTGGGCGGTGCCCACGCAGTCCGCGCCGGTGTCACCGCCGCCGATGACCACCACGTGCTTGCCCTCGGCGGTGATCGGCGGGGCGATGTAGTCGCCCTCCTGCACCTTGTTGGCGAGCGGCAGGTAGTCCATCGCCTGGTGGATGCCGTTCAGCTCGCGCCCGGGGACGGGCAGGTCGCGGGCGGTGGTGGCGCCGGCGGCGATCACCACCGCGTCGTACCGCTTGCGCAGCTTGGCGGCGTCGATGTCCCGGCCGATCTCCACACCGGTGCGGAACTTGGTCCCCTCCGCGCGCATCTGCTCGATGCGGCGGTTGATGTGGCGCTTCTCCATCTTGAACTCGGGGATGCCGTAGCGCAGCAGGCCGCCGATGCGGTCGGCGCGCTCGTAGACGGCGACCGTGTGCCCGGCCCGGGTGAGCTGCTGGGCGGCGGCGAGCCCGGCCGGGCCGGAGCCGATGACGGCCACCGTCTTGCCGGACAGCCGCTCCGGCGGCTGCGGGGTGACGTTCCCGTCCTCCCACGCCCTGTCGATAATGCTGACCTCGACGTTCTTGATGGTCACCGCGGGCTGGTTGATGCCGAGCACGCAGGCGGACTCGCACGGCGCGGGGCACAGCCGCCCGGTGAACTCCGGGAAGTTGTTGGTGGCGTGCAGCCGCTCGCTGGCCTCGGTCCAGTCCTCGCGGTAGGCGTAGTCGTTCCACTCGGGGATGAGGTTCCCCAGCGGACAGCCGTTGTGGCAGAACGGGATGCCGCAGTCCATGCACCGGCCGGCCTGCTTGCCGATGATCGGCAGCAGGGAGCCGGGGACGTAGACCTCGTTCCAGTCCTTGACGCGCTCGCCCACCGGACGGGTCTTGGCGACCTCGCGGTCAGTGGTCAGGAAGCCCTTGGGGTCAGCCATTGATCGCCGCCTCCATCATCTTCTCGGTGGTCTCGGACTCGGACAGTCCGGCGCGCTCGGCGGCTTCCTTGGCGGCGAGAACGGCCTTGTACGTGGTCGGGATGATCTTGCTGAACCGGGCGGCGGCCGCGTCCCAGTCCGCCAGCAGGGTCTGGGCGACGGTGGAGCCGGTCTCCTCGTGGTGGCGGCGCACGACATCGTGCAGCCACTGCTTGTCGCTCTCCTCGAGAGCCTCGACGGCCCCGGCGTTCCCGGCGTTGACGTTGTCCCGGTCCAGGTCGATGACGTACGCGATGCCGCCGGACATGCCGGCCGCGAAGTTGCGGCCGGTCTCGCCGAGGACGACCGCCCGGCCACCGGTCATGTACTCGCAGCCGTGGTCGCCGACGCCCTCGGAGACCACCGTGGCACCGGAGTTGCGGACGCAGAACCGCTCGCCGACCCGGCCGCGCAGGAACAGCTCGCCGCCGGTCGCGCCGTACGCCAGGGTGTTGCCGGCGATGACGCTGTACTCGGCGAGGTGGTCGGCGCCGCGGTCCGGGCGGACGATGATCCGGCCGCCGGACAGGCCCTTGCCGACGTAGTCGTTGGCGTCGCCCTCCAGCCGCAGGGTGATGCCGCGCGGCACGAAGGCGCCGAAGGACTGGCCGGCCGAGCCGGTGAAGGTGATGTCGATGGTGTCGTCGGGCAGGCCCGCACCACCGAACTTCTTCGTCACCTCGTGGCCGAGCATGGTGCCGACGGTGCGGTTGATGTTGCGGATGGCGACCTGGGCGCGCACCGGCTGGGCGGCCTCGGCGGTCTCCGCCGCCAGGGCGTCCGCGGCGAGCTCGATCAGCTCGTTGTCCAGCGCCTTCTCCAGGCCGTGGTCCTGGGCGACGGCCTGGTGGCGGACGGCGCCGGCCGGCAGCTCCGGCACGTGCAGCAGCGGGGCGAGGTCCAGCCCGCGGGCCTTCCAGTGGTCGACGGCGCGGGAGGTGTCCAGCAGCTCGGCGTGGCCGACCGCCTCCTTCAGGGTGCGGAAGCCCAGCTCGGCCAGGAGCTCGCGGACCTCCTCGGCGATGAACTCGAAGAAGTTCACCACGAACTCGGCCTTGCCGCTGAACCGGCCGCGCAGCACCGGGTTCTGGGTGGCGATGCCGACCGGGCAGGTGTCCAGGTGGCACACGCGCATCATCACGCAGCCGGAGACGACCAGCGGGGCGGTCGCGAAACCGAACTCCTCGGCGCCCAGCAGCGCGGCGATCAGCACATCGCGGCCGGTCTTCAGCTGGCCGTCGGTCTGCACCACGATCCGGTCGCGCAACCCGTTGAGCAGCAGCGTCTGCTGGGTCTCGGCCAGGCCCAGCTCCCAGGGGCCGCCCGCGTGCTTCAGCGAGGTGAGCGGGGAGGCGCCGGTGCCGCCGTCGTGGCCGGAGATCAGCACCACGTCGGCGTGCGCCTTGGAGACGCCGGCCGCGACCGTGCCCACGCCGACCTCGGAGACCAGCTTCACGTGGATGCGGGCGGCCGGGTTGGCGTTCTTCAGGTCGTGGATGAGCTGGGCGAGGTCCTCGATGGAGTAGATGTCGTGGTGCGGCGGCGGGGAGATCAGCCCCACGCCCGGCGTGGAGTGCCGGGTCTTGGCCACCCACGGGTAGACCTTGTGGCCGGGCAGCTGGCCGCCCTCGCCGGGCTTGGCACCCTGCGCCATCTTGATCTGGATGTCGTCGGAGTTGACCAGGTACTCGCTGGTCACACCGAAGCGGCCGGAGGCCACCTGCTTGATGCTGGACCGGCGCGCCGGGTCGTACAGCCGCTCCGGGTCCTCGCCGCCCTCGCCGGTGTTGGACTTACCGCCCAGCTGGTTCATGGCGATGGCCAGCGTCTCGTGCGCCTCCTTGGAGATGGAGCCGTAGGACATGGCACCGGTGGAGAAGCGCTTGACGATCTCGGAGACGGGCTCGACCTCGTCGACCGGGATCGACGGGCGGTCGGACGCGAAGCCGAACAGGCCGCGCAGCGTCATCAGCCGCTCGGACTGCTCGTTCACCCGCTCGGTGTACTTCTTGAAGATGTCGTAGCGGCGCTCGCGCGTGGAGTGCTGGAGCCGGAAGACCGTCTCGGGGTCGAACAGGTGCGGCTCGCCCTCGCGGCGCCACTGGTACTCGCCGCCGATCTCCAGCGCGCGGTGCGCGGAGGGGACGCCGGTGACCGGGTAGGCCTTGGCGTGCCGTGCCGCGACCTCCTTGGCGACGACGTCCAGCCCGGCGCCGCCGATCTTGGTGGCGGTGCCGTGGAAGTAGGCGTCCACGAAGCCCTCGTCCAGACCGATGGCCTCGAAGACCTGTGCGCCGCGGTAGGAGGCGACGGTGGAGATGCCCATCTTGGACATCACCTTCAGCACGCCCTTGCCGAGGGCGTAGATGAGGTTGCGGATCGCCTGCTCCGGCTCCAGGCCGGGGACGTCCTGGAAGAAGGTGCCGGCCCGGACCAGGTCCTCGACCGACTCCATCGCCAGATACGGGTTGACCGCGGCCGCGCCGTAGCCGATGAGCAGCGCGACGTGGTGCACCTCGCGGACGTCACCGGCCTCGACCAGCAGCCCGACGTGGGTGCGCTGCTTGGTGCGGATGAGGTGGTGGTGGACGGCGGAGGTGAGCAGCAGCGAGGGGATGGGCGCGTGCTCGGCGTCGGAGTGCCGGTCGGAGAGCACGATCAGCCGGGCGCCGTCCTCGATGGCGGCGTCGGCCTCGGCGCAGATCTCGGCCAGCCGGGCGGCGAGCGCGTCGCCGCCGCCGGAGACCCGGTACAGGCCGGACAGCGTGGCGGCCTTCATGCCCGGCATGTCGCCGTCGGCGTTGATGTGGATGAGCTTGGCCAGCTCGTCGTTGTCGATCACCGGGAAGGGCAGGGTGACGCTGCGGCAGGACGCGGCGTCCGGGGCGAGCAGGTTGCCCTGCGGGCCCAGCGAGGAGATCAGCGAGGTGACCAGCTCCTCGCGGATGGCGTCCAGCGGCGGGTTGGTGACCTGCGCGAACAGCTGGGTGAAGTAGTCGAACAGCAGCCGCGGCCGCTCGGAGAGCGCGGCGATCGGCGAGTCGGTGCCCATGGATCCGATCGGCTCGGCGCCGGTCCGGGCCATCGGCGCCAGGAGGACGCGCAGCTCCTCCTCGGTGTAGCCGAAGGTCTGCTGGCGGCGGGTGACCGAGGCGTGGGTGTGCACGATGTGCTCGCGCTCGGGCAGGTCGGTCAGCTCGATCTCGCCGGCCTCCAGCCACTCCGCGTACGGGGCGGCGGTGGCGAGCTCGGCCTTGATCTCGTCGTCCTCGATGATCCGCTTCTGAACGGTGTCGACCAGGAACATCCTGCCGGGCTGGAGGCGGCCCTTGCGGACGACCTTGGCCGGGTCGATGTCGAGCACGCCGACCTCGGAGGAGAGCACCACGAGCCCGTCGTCGGTGACCCAGTAGCGGCCGGGGCGCAGTCCGTTGCGGTCCAGGACCGCGCCGACCTGGACGCCGTCGGTGAAGGTGACGCAGGCCGGGCCGTCCCAGGGCTCCATCATCGTGGAGTGGTACTGGTAGAAGGCGCGCCGGGCCGGGTCCATGGTGGGGTGGTTCTCCCACGCCTCGGGGACCATCATCAGCACGCTGTGCGGCAGCGAGCGGCCGCCGAGGTGGAGCAGCTCCAGGACCTCGTCGAAGGAGGCGGAGTCGGAGGCGTCGGGGGTGCACACCGGGAACAGCCGGGCCAGGTCCCGGTCGCCGAACACCTCGCTGGCCAGCTGCGATTCGCGGGCGCGCATCCAGTTGCGGTTGCCCTTGACGGTGTTGATCTCACCGTTGTGCGCCACGAAGCGGTACGGGTGGGCGAGCGGCCAGCTCGGGAAGGTGTTGGTGGAGAAGCGCGAGTGCACCAGCGCGACGGCGGTGGCGAAACGGCGGTCGGACAGGTCCGGGAAGAAGGGCTCCAGCTGCCCGGTGGTCAGCATGCCCTTGTAGACGATGGTGCGCGCGGACAGCGACGGGAAGTAGACCCCGGCCTCCCGCTCGGCACGCTTGCGCAAGGCGAACGCCTTGCGGTCCAGGGCCAGCCCGGTGGAGACACCGTCGGCCACGAAGAGCTGGGCGAAGGCGGGCATCGTCGCCCGGGCGCCGTTGCCGAGCAGGTCGGGGGTGACGGGGACCTCGCGCCAGCCGAGGACGGTCAGGGACTCCTCGGCCGCGATCTGTTCGATGCGGGCGGTGGCGGCGGCGCGCTCGGCCTCGTCCTCGGGGAGGAAGGCGATGCCCACCGCGTAGGCGCCGGCTTCCGGGAGATCGAAGCCGGTGTTCTCGCGCAGGAAGAGGTCCGGGACCTGCACCAGGATGCCCGCGCCGTCGCCCGAGTCGGGCTCGGAGCCGGTGGCACCGCGGTGTTCGAGGTTCCTCAGGACGGTGAGGGCCTGTTCGACGAGCGTATGGCTCGCCTCTCCGGTGAGCGTCGCCACAAAGCCCACGCCACAGGCGTCATGCTCGTTGCGCGGGTCGTACATCCCCTGTCGGGCGGGGTAAGACGCTGTGGACGCAGCACGCATCGGCTCTCCCGTCGTCGTCATGGCATTTGAAGTGCCGAGGGACGACGTTGGCCCTCTGCGAATTTTCGTGCAGGTTACATGATGGCCCGCTTCCCAGGAAGCGGATACTCCGTTTCAACATGCGGACAACCCGCATGGAGGATGACCAGTGAGCGAGGGGGGCGGAAACGGCCACTGCCGCTGGGGTACGCCACCCTGGAGGCGCTCCCCCAGCCTTCGGCCGGGGGCACCCCCACCCGGCCGAAAGGCTGGGGGAGAGGTCTGGGGGACAGCGCGAGACGGGCGACGTTGCCCACGCGCCTGAGCCTTATGCCCACTGGTAAACGGATCGAAACCGCCAGGTAACGCCGGCTGCGGAAATTTCCCCACCGGCCCCCTCGGCCTCAGGGGTCACCCGAGCCCCGCCGGGGCGAGACATTCCATGCCGAAGCGCCGCCGGACCGATCGGCCGGCGGCGCGCGGTTACCGCGCGGTAGGTCAGCTTACGGCCGTTCCGAACACGATGCCCAGGGCGTACGTCACACCCGCGGCCGCGCCGCCCAGGGCGAGCTGCCGCAGTCCGCTGTACCACCAGGTGCGGGCGGTCACCCGGGCCACCACCGCGCCGCACGCGAACAGCCCGATCAGCGCCAGCAGCACCGCGGGCCACAGCGCGGTCGCGCCCAGCAGGTAGGGCAGCACCGGCAGCAGGGCACCCAGCGCGAAGGAGCCGAAGGAGGACACCGCGGCGAGCGAGGGGGACGGCAGGTCGTCCGGGGCGATGCCCAGCTCCTCCCGGGCGTGTATCTCCAGCGCCTGCTCCGGATCCCGGGACAGCTGCTCCGCGACCTTGCCGGCCAGCTCCGGCTCCACGCCCCGCGAGACGTAGAGGGCGGCCAGCTCGCGCTGTTCGTCCTTGGGGTGCTTGCGCAGCTCACGGCGCTCGACGTCCAGCTCGGCCTCGACCAGCTCGCGCTGCGAGGCGACCGAGGTGTACTCCCCCGCGGCCATCGAGAAGGCACCGGCGGCCAGACCGGCCAGACCGGTGATCACGATGGTCTGCCGGTCCACGGCGCCGCCGGCGACACCGGTCATCAGTGCGAGGTTGGAGACCAGGCCGTCCATCGCGCCGAACACCGCGGGGCGAAGCCAGCCGCCGTTGACATCGCGGTGGGTGTGGTTGTCGCGGTGCGCGACGTGCAGTGGCGCTGAGGTGTCGATGACGGACATGACGGTGGTGCTCCCTTCCCCTTGGGCAGGCGGTGGTCCGCCGTGATCCCAACACCTCGAAGGTACGCACGAATTCCCCTTGCCCGCCAGCAAGCAAGGCCGAACTTACCTCTCTGACCTGCGGGAATGCTGGGCGCTTGGCGAAATCCGGAAATGCGGAGGCCACCCTCACGCGTGTGGTGAGGGTGGCCTGCCCAACCTCCCGGGGCTCCGCCCCGGACCCCGGTCCTCAATCGCCGGACGGGCTGGAAAATCCAGCCCGTCCGGCGATTGAGGACAAGAACGGGAAGGGGCGGGGTGGGGAAGATGACCGACCGCCCCGCCCACAGTCACGACTTCTTGGAGGGCTCCTCCGTGGACGGCTCAGCGTCGTCCTCGTCAGCCTGATCCGCGGCCTTCTCGTCGGCGACAGCGACCACATCCTCATCGGACTGATCAGCCTGATCGGTCGGATCAGCCTGATCGGTCGGATCGGTCGGGGTGTCCTCCCCGGAGGGGATCGGCTCGACCACGGCCTCGCGGCCCGGCGCCCGCTTCGCGGAGATCACCATGTACGCCACCGCGGCCAGGAAGACCACGATCGAGGTCCAGTTGTTGAGCCGCATGCCCAGCACGTGGTGGGCGTCGTCGACCCGCAGGTACTCCACCCAGAAGCGGCCCACGGTGTACGCCGCGACGTACAGCGCGAACGCCCGGCCGTGGCCCAGCTTGAAGCGGCGGTCCGCCCAGATCACCAGCAGTGCCACTCCGACGCACCACAGCGACTCGTAGAGGAAGGTCGGGTGGTAGGTACCGGCGACATGGCCCGCGTCGGTGTCCGCGTCGATCTTCAGCGCCCACGGCAGGTCGGTGGCCTTGCCGTAGAGCTCCTGGTTGAACCAGTTGCCCCAGCGGCCGATCGCCTGGGCGAAGGCGATGCCGGGCGCGATCGCGTCGGCGTAGGCGGGCAGCGCGATGCCCCGGCGGCGGCAGCCGATCCAGGCGCCCAGCGCGCCGAGCGCGATGGCGCCCCAGATACCGAGGCCGCCCTCCCAGATCTTGAAGGCGTCGACCCAGTCGCGCCCGTCGGAGAAGTACAGCTCGTAGTCGGTGACGACGTGGTAGAGCCGGCCGCCGATCAGGCCGAACGGCACCGCCCAGACGGCGATGTCGGCGACCGTGCCGACCTGGCCTCCACGGGCGACCCAGCGCCGCCCGCCGAGCCAGACCGCGACGAAGACGCCGATGATGATGCAGAAGGCATAGCCGCGCAGCGGGATCGGGCCGAGATTGATCACGCTGGTCGAGGGGCTGGGAATGTATGCGAGGTCCATGTCAGGGTCGACGCTACCCTGCCCGACGGCCCGCGCGGCAACCCGCCCGGGGCAACGGCTGCGTAACGGGCATCAGGGGGACACCTTCTAGCTTCGGGCCGCCTCGTCGACCAGCTTCCGGAGCCGGTCCGGGGTGAGTGGGTCGTCCCGGTCGCCGGGGTAGACGCTCTTCCCGTCCAGCAGCACGGTCGGGGTGGAGCTGAATCCGGAGCCGGAGAAGGCGTCGGCGGACTTCGCCACCCAGCCGTCGTGGGTGCCGTCCCGGACGCAACGGCGGAAGGCCGGGGTGTCCAGGCCCTCGGTCTTGCCCGCCAGCTCGATCAGGGTGTCCTGGTCGGCGTAGGCGTCGTCGGTCTCCTTGGGCTGGTTGATGAAGAGCGTGTCGTGGTACGGAAGGTACTTCCCCGCGTCCTGGGCGCAGGCCGCCGCGTTCGCGGCGTTCCGCGAGCCACTGCCGCCCAGGTTGCCGTCGATGATCGTGACCAGCCGGTAGTCGGTCTTCAGCCGGCCGGTGTCCTGGAGGTCGTGGATGGTCTCCCGGAAGGTGTCCTCGAACTGCTTGCACCCCGGGCAGCGGAAGTCCTCGTAGACGGTGAGGGTGACCGGGGCGTTCGCCGGGCCGGTCGGGATCACCAGATCGTCCTTGCCGGTGGCGCCCTTCGGCGCGGTGACCGGGCCGGAGGTGTCGGCCTTGTCGTCGCCGGAGACCAGCACCCCGATGCCGGCGGCGATGCCGAGCACGGCCACCCCCACGACCGCCACCATCAGGGCGCGCCGGCGCTTCTCGCGCGCCCGGTCCCGCTCCTGCTGGGCCCGCAGCCGCTCGCGGGCGCTGCCCCGCCCGGGCCCCCGGCCATCCTTGTCACCGCTTCCACCGCTTCTTGGGCTCACGCCCGGATACAACAAGGCGGAGGAGCACCGCCGCGCTCCTCCGCCTCGCTTTTGCTCCGATCCGGCGCCGTTTTGCGCCCGGACGGCGCATCCGGCCGGACGGCGCGTCCCGCCGGATGGGGCCTTACTCCGCCCGGCCGCGCACTCCCTGAGCGAGGTCGGCGGCCAGCTCCCGCACCCCGGCCAGGCCGCTCTCCAGGTCCGGCGCGTCCAGCAGCCGCTTGACGAACGCCGAGCCGACGATCACCCCGTCGGCGAAGGCGGCGACCTCGGCCGCCTGCGTCGCGTTCGACACGCCGAGCCCGACACAGACCGGCAGCTCGGTGGTGGCCCGGGTGCGGCGCACCAGGTCCTGGGCCTCGCGCCCGACCGAGTCCCGGGTTCCGGTGACGCCCATCAGGGACGCCGCGTAGACGAAGCCGCTGCCGGCCGCGGTGATCCTGGCGAGCCGCTCGTCACGGCTGCTCGGCGCCACCACGAAGACGGTGCCCAGTCCGTGCTGCTCGGCGGCCTTCCGCCAGGCGTCGGACTCCTCCACGGGCAGGTCGGGCAGGATGCACCCGGCACCGCCCGCCGCGGCGAGCTCGGCGGCGAACCGCTCGGGGCCGTATCGGTCGACCGGGTTCCAGTAGGTCATGCAGAGCACCGGCGCGCCGGTCGCCGCGTGCACCTCGCGGACCGTGCGGATCACGTCGACGATCTTCACTCCGCCGCGCAGCGCGATGTCGTCGGCGGTCTGGATGACCGGCCCGTCCAGCACCGGGTCACTGTGCGGCAGGCCGACCTCGACGATGTCGCAGCCGCCCTCGATCATCGCCGTGATGGCCCGTACCCCGCCGTCGACGGTGGGGAAGCCGGCCGGGAGGTAGCCGACCAGCGCGGCGCGGCCCTCGCTCCTGGCGGTGGCCAGCACCGTGTCCAGCAGTGCGATGTTGCCGGCGGGGCCGGCGGTTCCGGTGTCCTTGGTCATCACTTGCCCCCCGCGGCGGAGTCGTACAGCCCGAAGTAGCGGGCGGCGGTGTCCATGTCCTTGTCGCCCCGGCCGGAGAGGTTGACCAGCAGCAGGCCGTCCTCGCCCAGTTCGCGGCCGACCTCCAGGGCGCCGGCCAGCGCGTGCGCGCTCTCGATCGCCGGGATGATGCCCTCGGTGCGGGCCAGCAGCCGCAGGGCCTCCATCGCCGCGTCGTCGGTGACCGCTCGGTACTCGCCCCGCCCGGTGTCCTTCAGATACGCGTGCTCGGGGCCGACGCCTGGGTAGTCCAGGCCCGCGGAGATGGAGTACGGCTCGGTGATCTGGCCGTCCTCGTCCTGGAGGACGTAGCTCCGGGAGCCGTGCAGGATGCCGGGCTCGCCCTCGCTCAGGGTGGCCGCGTGCTCCCCGGTCTCCACGCCGCGGCCGGCCGGCTCGCAGCCGACGAGCCGGACGTCCATGTCCCGCAGGAAGGCGTGGAAGAGGCCGATGGCGTTGGATCCGCCGCCGACGCAGGCGATCGCCGCGTCCGGCAGGCGGCCCGCGCGGTGCACGATCTGGTGGCGCGCCTCGACGCCGATGACCCGGTGGAAGTCGCGCACCATCGCCGGGAAGGGGTGCGGGCCGGCGACGGTGCCGAAGAGGTAGTGGGTGCGGTCGACGTTGGCGACCCAGTCGCGGAACGCCTCGTTGATGGCGTCCTTCAGGGTGCGGCTGCCGGACTTCACGGCCACCACCTCGGCGCCGAGGATCCGCATCCGGGCGACGTTGAGCGCCTGCCGCTCGGTGTCGACCTCGCCCATGTAGATGGTGCACTCCAGGCCGAAGAGGGCGCAGGCGGTGGCGGTGGCGACGCCGTGCTGGCCGGCGCCGGTCTCCGCGATGACCCGGGTCTTGCCCATCCGCTTGGTGAGCAGGGCCTGCCCGAGCACGTTGTTGATCTTGTGGGAACCGGTGTGGTTGAGGTCCTCGCGCTTGAGGAAGATCCGGGCGCCACCGGCGTGCTCGGCGAAGCGCGGCACCTCGGTCAGTGCGCTCGGCCGGCCGGTGTAGTTGACCAGCAGGTCCTCCAGCTCGGCGGCGAACGCCGGGTCCGCCTTGGCCTTCGCGTACTCGGCGGCGACCTCGTCGACCGCGGCGACCAGCGCCTCCGGGATGAACTTGCCGCCGAACGCACCGAAGTACCCCTCGGCACTGGGAACCAGACCCTCCGGGTCCGGGATGAAGAAGTCAGAAGACATCCGACGTATCTCCTCGATCGGGGACATGCCCCGACACGTCACGATTGGTGGGCATCAAGGTATGCGGCGGCCGACCCGCCACGGCTCGGATACGCGTCCGTGCCGCGGGTCGCCGACGGTCCGCGCCCGCCGTGATCCGTGAGCTCCGTGGTCCAGGAGTTCCGTGATCCAGGAATTCCGTGAGTGAGGATTCGGCCTAGCGGCGCGGGGTGCGGTGGTCGGCCACCGCACGCCATCGCATTCCGTTGATCTGCCCCGGCTCGCAGCCGATGTGGTAGCGCACGCGGCGTCCCCGCACGCGGCGCGCGGGCGCACGGCAACCCCGGGGCCGACAGCCCCGAGCCAAGGGTCCTGCCCAGCCGGTCATGCCGGGTTCACGACGCCTGGCACGGCGCCTCGCGGCGTTGTCGTCGCCGCGCGCAGTGCCGCTGCGCTCGGCTCCTCCGCCTTGCGATCCACCGCACCAGACGCCGCTCGCTGATCCGGCCTGACCGACCGGGCAGGACCCACGCGCGTACGCCCGCATGACGGTCAGCCCCGTCCGTGCCGGAGGGCCGGGTGGGCGCCTGCGGCGACCAGGTCGGCGACGGCGGCCTTCGGGTCGCGGCCGGTCACCAGCGACTCGCCGACCAGCACGGCGTCGGCGCCGTCGTTGGCGTAGGCGATCAGGTCGTGCGGGCCGCGCACGCCGGACTCCGCGACCTTCACGAGGTGGTCCGGGATCTCCGGGGCGACGCGCGCGAAGGTGCCTCGGTCCACCTCGAGGGTCTTGAGGTTCCGCGCGTTGACGCCGATGATCCGGGCCCCGGCGTCGACCGCCCGCTCCACCTCTTCCTCGTCGTGCACCTCGACCAGCGGGGTCAGCCCGATGGACTCGGCGCGCTCGATCAGGGAGACCAGCGCGTCCTGCTCCAGGGCCGCGACGATCAGCAGGGCGAGGTCGGCGCCGTACGCCCGGGCCTCCCACAGCTGGTAGGCGGTGACGATGAAGTCCTTGCGCAGCACCGGGATGTCCACCTTGGCCCGCACCGCCTCCAGGTCCGCGAGGGACCCGCCGAAGCGCCGCTGCTCGGTGAGCACGCTGATGACGGCCGCGCCGCCCGCTTCGTAGTCGGCGGCGAGGCCGGCCGGGTCGGCGATCGCGGCGAGCGCGCCCTTGGACGGGCTGGAGCGCTTCACCTCGCAGATCACCTTGACGCTGTCGCCCCGGAGCGCGGCGACGCCGTCCCTTGCCTGGGGCGCCTTGGCGGCCCGCTCCTTGAGCTCGTCGAGGGTGACGCGCGCCTGCCGCTCCGCGAGGTCGGCACGGACTCCGTCGATGATCTCGTCGAGCACACTCACGCGAGCGGCCCCCTTCCGGGCGGGGATGGAGCTTCGGTCGGCTGCGGGCGAGGCGGACCGAGCCACTTCACCTGCACTTGCGATGGTATCCGCCGATCGACCGAGGGTCCGCATCCGGTCGCTGGGAGGTCCACTGGGTGGACAGTCAGGGGGCGAGGGCCCGGCCGAGAGGCAGGTTGCGGACGACGGTGAAGGCCAGCGTCAGCACGGCCAGCGCCCACCAGTGCGCGGGCCGGGCGCGCGGCGCCGCCGGCGGTCGCCCCGTGGCGGATCGCAGCAGCCAGTCCGCGAGGAAGACGGCGAACGCGAGGTACCCGGCGAAGGCCAGGGCGTTGGCGCCGAGCGCGGTGACCAGGTCGCCGTGGGCCAGGGCGTGGGCGCCGCGCAGTCCGCCGCAGCCGGGACAGAGCAGCCCGGTGTGGCGCAGCAGCGGGCAGACCGGATAGTGCCCCGGGTCGTTGGGGTCGACGAGGCCCACCACGGTGAAGGCGGCGGTGACCCCGGCCAGCACGCCCAGCGGGGCGGCCAGCGGGCGGACCGCACCGGGCGCCACGGGCGCCTTCGCGGGGCGGCTCCGGCTCACGCTGGTCCGGCTCACGCTGGTCCGGCTCACGGGGCTCTCGCTCACCCGTCGAGTCTCACCCGCGGGCGATCACGGCGCAGCCCGGAGAGACTGTCCGGGCCGTGCGCGCCGGGTGGGCCGTGCCGCGGCTCCCTCGGCCGGGTGCCGCGACTCCGCTCGGCCGCTCGGCTCAGTGCTGCGGCTGCGCCGACTTCGCCGCGGTGCGGCGCGGCTGCTGACCGAATCCGGCCATCCTCATGCCCAGGCCCACGAGGCCACCGAGCGCGACGACCACCATTCCGGCCCAGAAGCCGACCGGGTTGGCCAGCACGGTGAAGGCGCCCGAGATGCTGAAGCCGATGAAGGCGATGATGACGCCGGTCCAGGCCGCCGGGGTGTGACCGTGGTTGTTACCCGCCATGAGTACTCCTCGTTGCTGTGCTGCTTCCCGGCTCCGTCTCCCGGACCACCTCCGGGTGTCGCGGGGCCAGGCCGCGGGGGCGAACGCTCCGCGCACATTCTCCCCGATGCGTCCCCGCTGTTTCAGCGGGGGTCGGGGTCGTGGATCACGTGTCCTCGAGGACGTGACGCGGGTGCTCTGCCGCCAGGGGCTGGGGTCCTCGCCGGCCGCTAGGGGGTGTCCGGTGGGTCGGCGTGGGAGAAGGAGCGGCGCCTGGTGCCTGTGATCGCAAGGCGGAGGAGGGAGTCCACGCGGAGCGGTGGGGGCACCTCCCTGCTCGAGCGAAGCCGAGAGCTTGGGGGAGACCGACGACAACGCCGCGAGCGCTGGTGCCTGGGGGCACCCCCAGCGGTAGCTGGGGGAGCGTCGCGACGCCGCGCAGACCCATCGGACACCCCCTAACGGCTGGTGGGGTCCTCGCCGCGGTCCAGGGCCTTCCACAGCTCGTCCGGGCGGTCCGGGTCGGCGGCGGCGCGTCGCGGACGGGGTGCGCGCCCGCCGCCGCGGTCGTACCGCCCGGACATGGCGGGCCAGTGGCGGCCGTACCCCAGCGCGAGCAGCCCGGCGAGCAGCAGCAGCAGGCCGCCCGCGAGCGCCACCCACGGCCAGGCGGTGTGCGCCACGTCGTGGATGGCGCTGTCGGCCAGCCCGGTCGCCCTGGACGCCTTGTCCTCCAGCGCCCCGGTGTCCGAGGCCCCGGCCAGCGCGCTGGCCACGATGCCCGCGCCGCACAGGGCGAGCAGACCGGCGACGATGACGCGGCCGGTGCGGCGGACGGCGAAGACCGCGACCAGCGCGGCGAGGCCGACGACCGCGAGCGCGCCGGGCAGCCCGGTGATGTCGTCGCCGTCGGCGCGCTGCGGAATGCTGCCCTGGGCGACCGCGGCGGTGCCTTCGGCCCAGGTGCGGCTGGTGGCGAGCAGGACGAGCGCGGCGCCTGCCGCACCGGAGAGCAGGGCGACGGCGAGACTGCGCCGGCGCGTGCGCTCCGCGGCGGCGGACGGCTCGGACTGGGCGCGTTGTGGGGGTACGGCTGCTGCACTCACGCCTACCACTATCCCGTACGCGAAACGGACAGCGCGGGCGGGTCGGCCCAGCGGTACGCAGAAGCCCTGCGGCGACCAGAAGCGGATGATCCACATCCGCCACCGGTGCGGCAAAGCCGCGGCAGACGGCCGTCCGGCAGCCGCAGGCCGGCTACCGGGGACCGGCTCCCGGAGGCCGCAGACCAGCTGCGGGCTACCGGCTACCCGCCCAGCCGGTTCGCGGTGTGCACCGCGCGCAGCACCGCGGCCGCCTTGTTCCGGCACTCCGCGTCCTCCGCCGCCGGGTCGGAGTCGGCCACCACCCCGGCGCCCGCCTGGACGTACGCCGTGCCGTCCCGCAGCAGCGCGGTGCGGATCGCGATGGCGGTGTCGGAGTCGCCCGCGAAGTCCAGATAGCCGACGCAGCCGCCGTACAGGCCCCGGCGGGACGGCTCCAGCTCCTCGATGAGCTGCATGGCCCGCGGCTTGGGGGCACCGGAGAGGGTGCCCGCGGGGAAGCAGGCGGTGAGCACGTCGAAGGCGGTGCGGCCCTCGGCGACCCGGCCGGTCACCGTGGACACGATGTGCATGACGTGCGAGTAGCGCTCGATGGACATGAAGTCGACCACCTCGACGCTGCCCGGCTCGCAGACCCGCCCCAGGTCGTTGCGGCCCAGGTCGACCAGCATCAGGTGCTCGGCGCGCTCCTTGGGGTCGGCCAGCAGCTCCTCGGCCAGGGCCTGGTCCTCCTGCGGGGTGGCGCCCCGGTGCCGGGTGCCGGCGATCGGGTGGACCATGGCGCGGCCGTCCTCGACCTTCACCAGCGCCTCGGGGCTGGAGCCGACGACGTCGAAGGACTCCCCTTCCCCGCACGGGAAGCGGAAGAGGTACATGTACGGCGAGGGGTTGGTGGCCCGCAGGACGCGGTAGACGTCCAGGGCGCTCGCCGCGCACGGGGTTTCGAAGCGCTGGGAGGGGACGACCTGGAAGGCGTCGCCGGCCCTGATGTGCTCCTTGAGCTCCTCGACGGCGTCCCTAAAGTCCGCGCCGCCCCAGCGGGCGGTGTACGCGGGCAGCTCGGAGGCCGGCAGCGCGACCGGCTGGTACTCGGACGGACGCGCGAGGTCCGCCTCCATCGCGTCCAGGCGGGCGACCGCGTCCGCGTACGCCTCGTCGACGCCGGTGTCGAGGTCGTTGTGGTTGATCGCGTTGGCGATCAGCAGGACCGAGCCGTCCCAGTGGTCGAGCACCGCGAGGTCGGAGGTGAGCAGCATGGTCAGCTCGGGCAGCTTCAGGTCGTCGCGGCCCTGGTCGCCGATGCGCTCCAGGCGGCGCACGATGTCGTAGCCGAGGTAGCCGACCATCCCGCCGGTGAACGGCGGCAGGCCGCCGGCGAGGTCGCGCGGAGTGTGCAGCGTCTCGACGGTGGCGCGCAGGGCGGCCAGCGGATCGCCGTCGGTGGGGACGCCGACCGGCGGGGTGCCCAGCCAGTGCGCCTGGCCGTCCCGCTCGGTGAGGGTGGCGTCGGAGCGTACGCCGATGAAGGAGTAGCGGGACCAGGAGCGTCCGTTCTCCGCGGACTCCAGGAGGAAGGTGCCGGGCCGCTCGCCGGCGAGCTTGCGGTAGAGGCCGACCGGGGTGTCGCCGTCCGCGAGGAGGCGGCGGCTGACGGGGATGACACGGCGGTCGGACGCCAGCTTGCGGAACGTCTCAAGATCCATGGCGGATGACCCTACTCTTCGCCGAGCGGCAGCACGTCGGCGTCGAAGCAGGTGCGCTCTCCGGTGTGACAGGCCGCGCCGACCTGGTCGACCTTGACCAGAATGGTGTCGGCGTCGCAGTCCAGCGCCACGGACTTGACGTGCTGGACATGGCCGGAGGTGTCGCCCTTGACCCAGTACTCCTGGCGGCTGCGGCTCCAGTAGGTGCAGCGGCCGGTGGTGAGCGTGCGGTGCAGCGCCTCGTCGTCCATCCAGCCGAGCATCAGCACCTCTCCGGTGTCGTACTGCTGGGCGATGGCGGGGATCAGTCCGTCGGCGGTGCGCTTCAGGCGCGCGGCGACGGCCGGGGCGAGCGGGGAGGACGGGGTCGCGGGGCTGTCGGAGCCGGTCATGCGCCCATTCTGCCTCGTCGGCGAAGGCCGCCGGGCCGGCCGACCGACTGGTGGACGGCCTGGCGGAAGGATGCCCGCTCGCGGCGCTGTCAGCGGCGTGCGGCATGCTTCGGACATGACGTTTCCGCCTCCGTCGAACGCGTTCGGTCCGCCCGCCGGCAACGGCGGCTTCGGCCCTCCTCCGGCTTCCGGGGACGGACAGCCGCAGCCGCAGGGGTTCGGGCCGCCGGTGCCGCCGGGCGGATTCGGCGCACCGGGTGGACCGGTGCCGCCGGGCGGACCGGTGCCGCCGGGCGGGTTCGGGGGCCCGGGTGCGCCGGGCGGGTACGGCCCGCCGCCGCCCCCGCCCGGCAGGCGCGGTCCGAAGACGGCCTGGATCGTGACCGGCACCGTGGTCATAGCCGCCCTGGTCGCCGGCGGCCTCGCCCTGGCGCTCCGGGGCGGCGACGATCACGGGTCCTCGGCGGGGAAGACACCGGGGGGCAAGCCCGCCGCCTCCGGCACCCCGTCCGCCTCCCCCTCGGCCGCCGAGCCGTCCGCCAGTGAGAACCCCGGCCAGGGGGCACCGCTGGGCGGCGGCCCGGGCGGGCCGGAGAGCGAGGAGCCGGACCCCAGCCCGTCCGCCTCCTCGCCCGCCGAGGTGGTGCCGTACGTCGTCCTCAAGCCGGGCCAGTGCTTCGACCACCCGGCCCTGGACAGCAGCGTGCGCACCGTGCAGACCCGGTCCTGCGACGGGCCGCACGACGGGGAGATCATCGCCAACGAGACGCTGACCGGGGAGTTCGCCACCGAGGAGGCGCTCCAGAAGAAGGTGCTGACGCTCTGCCGGGAGGACGCCGGCAAGCGGCTGGCCACCATCAAGGACGGCCGGATGTACTACTACTACGCGATCTATCCGGCCCGGGACACCTACACCTACCGGGGCAAGAACCAGATCTCCTGCTCGCTGACGCTCAGCGGCAGCCTGGACGGCCGCAAGCTCTCCGCGCCGCTGCCGGGCTGACGGCCCGATTGGCAGGCATTTCCCTCCCCAGGTGCCTGGTGTCCGACCGGCCGTCGTGTTACCCATTGGTAACAGGGACTGTCCCGCGCGACACCGACCGAGTCTTCGACGGGGGGAAGCATGGCTGTCCAGCAGGCGACCATCACATTCGGCGGCACACCGCTGCGCCAGCGGCTGTCCTCGGCCGTACACGATCTCGCGGCGCTGGTCATCGACGAACTGACCGAGCGGCTGCCGGTGTACAGCAGGCTGCCCGTGGAGCAGCTGCGCACCGATATCAGCCAGGTCGTCGAGCAGTCCATCCGCACCTTCGTCGACGTGCTCACCACCGGCACCCTCCCGGGCCCCGAACACCTGGCCTCGCTGCGCGAGTCGGCGGCCAAGCGGGCCGAGGACGGGGTGCCGTTGGAGGCGGTGCTCAGCGCCTACCACCTGGGCGCCCAGGTGTGCCTGGACCACATGGCGCCGGCCGCCGAGCCCGGGGACCTGTCCGCGGTCTTCGCCACCAGCCGGCTGGTGCTCCAGTATCTGCAGCTGATGACCTCGGCGGCGTCGGCGGGTTATTCGCAGGAGCGTCAGGCCGCCTTCGGCGATGAGCACTCCGCACGGCAGTCCCTGCTCTCCGCCCTGCTGGACGGGGCCCCCGCGCAGGAGGCCGCGGGACGGGCGGGCGTGCGGCTGCCGGCCTGCTATCTCGTGCTCGCGCTGCGGGCCGGGCCGCACCCGGACGAGCTGCGGCCCGGGGTCGACAGCGCCGTGGCGGCCCGGCGGAAACTCCGGCGGCTGCGGGTCGAGTTGGAGCGGCACGTCGCGGGGGTGGTGCTCTCGGTGCTCTCCGCCGACGGCGGCATCGCGCTGGTGCCGCGCGAGGTCGCCGCCGCCGAGCTGACCGCCCAGGACTGGGACTGGCTGTCCGGCGTGGTCCGCTACATGAGCCTGGTGTCCGGCGCCCGGATCACCTCCGGGGTGGTGGCCACCGACCCGGACGGGGTGTCGGAGGCCGCCCGGCTGGCCGGCGAGGTGTGCGAGGTGGCCGTCGCCTTCGGCCGCGCGCCCGGTGTGTACCGGCTGGCGGACGTCGCCCTGGAACACCAGCTGTCCCGCCCCGGCCCGGCCCGCGCCGAGCTGGCGGCGCTGCTGGCACCGCTGGCCGACAAGCCGGAGCTGCTGGACACCCTGCGCGCGTTCATGGCCGGGCCGATCGACCGGCGGCAGGCCGCCGCCACGCTCCAGGTGCACCCCAACACCGTCGACTACCGGCTGCGCAAGGTGGCGGCGCTGACCGGCCTGGACACCAGCCGGCCCGCGGACCTGCCGACGATCCACGCCGCGCTCATCGCCCACCGGGTCTGCGCCGGACCGGCCGCCTGAGCCGCTCCGGCAGCGCGGGCCGGCCACCGGCGGTCGCCGCGCCGGCTCGTCCGCGGCCGGGCGCGGCACCATGGCAGCGCCCCTGGCCCGGCCGTAGGCTGACCGCATGTCGACTCACGCGAAGCGCGAACGCCTGCTCATCGCCGACCTCTTGGAGAGCTCGGGACCGCAGGCACCGACACTCTGCGACGACTGGACGACCCGCGACCTCGCCGCCCATCTGGTGGTCCGCGAACGCCGCCCCGACGCGGCCGGCGGCCTCCTGCTGCCGCCGCTGGCGGCCCGCCTGGAGCGGGTGCAGGCCGAATTCGCCGCGAAGCCGTACGAGGAGCTGATCCAGCTCATCCGCACCGGCCCGCCGCGGCTCTCGCCGTTCGCTTGGAAGCCCGTGGACGAGGCCGCGAACACGGTGGAGTTCTTCGTCCACGCGGAGGACATCCGCCGCGCCCAGCCGGACTGGACCCCGCGCCCGGTGGATCCGGTCCTCGCCGACGCCCTGTGGTCCCGCGTCGAGCGCGGCGCCCGGCTCTTCGCCCGCAGGTCCCCGGTGGGCCTGGTGCTGCGCCGCCCCGACGGCCGTACCGCCGTCGCCCACCGCGGCACCCCGGTCGTCACCGTCACCGGCGAACCCGGGGAGCTGATGATCTTCCTGTACGGGCGCCAGGACGCGGCCCGGGTCGAGCTGGAGGGCGAGAAGGAGGACACCGCCCGGCTGCTCGAGGCGGACCTGGGCATCTGAGCCGCCGGGCGCCCCGGCGGGCCCTAGCGGACCGGGTGCCCGGCCTGGCGCAGGGTGTCCTTGACCTGGCCGATGCGCAGGTCGCCGAAGTGGAAGACGGAGGCGGCCAGCACCGCGTCCGCGCCCGCGTCGATGGCCGGCGGGAAGTCGGCGAGCCGCCCGGCGCCGCCGCTGGCGATGACCGGGACGGTGACGTGCTTGCGCACCGCGGCGATCATCTCGGTGTCGTAGCCGTCCTTGGTGCCGTCGGCGTCCATGGAGTTGAGCAGGATCTCGCCGGCCCCCAGCTCGGCGGCCTGGTGCGCCCACTCGACGGCGTCGATGCCGGTGCCGCGCCGGCCGCCGTGCGTGGTGACCTCGAAGCCGCTGGAGGGGCCGCTGCCCTCGGGGGTGCGGCGGGCGTCCACGGAGAGCACCAGGACCTGGCGGCCGAAGCGCTCGGCGATCTCCCGGATCAGCTCCGGCCGGGCGATCGCGGCGGTGTTGACCCCGACCTTGTCCGCACCGGCGCGCAGCAGCTTGTCCACGTCCTCGGGGGTGCGGACGCCGCCGCCGACGGTGAGCGGGATGAAGACCTGCTCGGCGGTGCGGCGCACCACGTCGTAGGTGGTCTCGCGGTTGCCCGAGGAGGCGGTGATGTCGAGGAAGGTCAGCTCGTCGGCGCCTTCCTCGCCGTAGATGCGGGCCATCTCGACGGGGTCGCCGGCGTCCCGCAGGTTCTGGAAGTTGACTCCCTTGACGACCCGGCCGTTGTCCACGTCCAGGCAGGGGATCACTCGGACCGCCAGGGTCATGATGTGCGCTCTCCTCGGAATGCTTCTACTTCGACTTCCACCAGGACCCGGGAATCGACGAACCGGTCGACCACGACCATCGTCGCGGCCGGCCGCACCTGGCCGAACAGTTCCTTGTGGGCACGCCCCACCGCGTCCACGTCGCGCAGGTGGGTGAGGTACATACGGGTGCGGATGACGGCTTCGGCACCGAGGCCGAACTCCTTCAGCGCCTCAAGCGCGTTGCCGAAGGCCGCCAGCGCCTGTTCGTAGGGGTCGCCCTCGCCCTGGAGCACGGTGCCGGTGAAGGGCATCGTGCCCGCGACGAGGACGCGGTCCCCCGCCGCGACGGCGCGCGCCGAACCGATCGTCTCTTCCCAAAGGTCGTCGGTCAGCGCTCGCCGCACGGCTTCGTTCATCAGGACACAGCCTCCAGTGCCTCTTCGAGGGTGAACGCCTTCGCGTAGAGCGCCTTGCCCACGATGGCCCCTTCGACGCCCTCGGGTACCAGAGTGGCGATGGCCCGCAGATCGTCAAGGGACGAAACGCCGCCGGAGGCGACGACCGGCTTGTCGGTCACCGCGCAGACGTCCTTCAGCAGCTGGAGGTTGGGACCCTGCAGGGTGCCGTCCTTGGCGATGTCGGTGACGACATACCGGGCGCAGCCCTCGGCGTCCAGGCGGGCCAGGGTCTCGTAGAGGTCGCCGCCGTCGCGGGTCCAGCCGCGGCCGCGCAGCGTGGTGCCGCGGACGTCGAGGCCGACCGCGATCTTGTCGCCGTGCTCGGCGATGACCTTGGCGACCCACTCCGGGGTCTCCAGGGCGGCGGTGCCGAGGTTGACCCGGGTGCAGCCGGTGGCGAGGGCGGCGGCCAGGGTGTCGTCGTCGCGGATGCCGCCGGACAGCTCCACCTTGATGTCCATGGCCCCCGCGACCTCGGCGATCAGCGCGCGGTTGTCGCCGGTGCCGAAGGCGGCGTCGAGGTCGACCAGGTGCAGCCACTCGGCGCCCGCGCGCTGCCAGGCGAGGGCGGCCTCCAGCGGGGAGCCGTAGGAGGTCTCGGTGCCGGACTCGCCGTGCACCAGGCGGACGGCCTGCCCGTCGCGGACGTCGACGGCGGGGAGGAGTTCGAGCTTCGGCATCAGAGGGTCTCGATCCAGTTGGTCAGCAGCTGGGCGCCGGCGTCGCCGGACTTCTCGGGGTGGAACTGGGTGGCCCACAGCGGGCCGTTCTCGACGGCCGCGACGAACGGCTCGCCATGCGTGGACCAGGTCACCTTGGGGGCGCGGATGCTCGGGTTGCCGACCTCCAGCTCCCACTGGCGCACCGCGTAGGAGTGCACGAAGTAGTAGCGGGCGTCGGCGTCCGCGCCCGCGAAGAGCTGCGAGCCCTCGGGCGCGGTGACGGTGTTCCAGCCCATGTGCGGGACGACCGGCGCGCGCAGCGGCTCGACGGCGCCCGGCCACTCGTCCAGTCCCTCGGTCTCCACGCCGTGCTCGATGCCGCGGGCGAAGAGGATCTGCATGCCGACGCAGATGCCCATGACGGGGCGTCCGCCGGAGAGCCGGCGCCCCACGATCCAGTCGCCGCGGGCCTCGCGCAGCCCGTGCATGCAGGCGGCGAAGGCGCCGACGCCGGGCACCAGCAGCCCGTCGGCGGTCATCGCCCTGTCGTAGTCGCGGGTGATCTCCACGTCGGCGCCGACGTGGGCCAGGGCGCGCTCGGCGGAGCGGACGTTCCCGAAGCCGTAGTCGAAGACCACGACCTTCTTGGCCGCGCTCAACTCCACACCTCCAGCCGGATGATCCCGGCGATCAGGGACATCCCGGCGCCGATGCTGAGGAGGGTGATCATGCTCTTGGACATGCCCTGCTTGACGAAGGAGATCACTCCGCCGAGCAGGAAGAGGCCGAGGAGGATGAAGAGGGTGGACGTGCCGTTCACAGGGCGCCCTTCGTGGAGGGAAGGATTCCGGCCGCACGCGGGTCACGCTCGCTGGCGTAGCGCAGGGCCCGGGCGAGCGCCTTGAACTGGCACTCGACGATGTGGTGGGCGTTGCGCCCGTAAGGGACGTGGACGTGCAGGGCGATCTGCGCCTGGGCGACGAACGACTCCAGTATGTGCCGGGTCATCGTGGTGTCGTAGGTGCCGATCATCGGCGCCATGTTCTCCGGCTCGCTGTGCACGAGGTAGGGGCGCCCGGAGAGGTCCACCGTCACCTGGGCCAGCGACTCGTCCAGCGGCACGGTGCAGTTGCCGAATCGATAAATCCCGACCTTGTCGCCGAGCGCCTGCTTGAAGGCGGCGCCGAGCGCGAGGGCGGTGTCCTCGATGGTGTGGTGGGTGTCGATGTGCAGATCGCCGTCGGTCTTGACGGTCAGGTCGAACAGCCCGTGGCGACCGAGCTGGTCGAGCATGTGGTCATAGAAACCGACGCCGGTGGAGACGTCGACCTGGCCGGTGCCGTCGAGGTCGATCTCGACGAGGACCGAGGTCTCCTTGGTGGTGCGCTCGATTCTTCCGACACGGCCGGCGCCCGTCATGACTTGCTCTCCTTGCTCTGTGTCCCCAGCGGCATTCGTTCGGCTTCGCCCCGGCTCTTCCGGCTGGGGGTCCGGGGGCCCGCGGCGTCAGCCGCTGATGTCTGAGCCCCCGGGAGATGCAGCAGAAGGTCGCGCACCGCATCGAGGAACGCGTCGTTCTCGGCCGGGGTGCCCGCGGTGACCCGCAGCCAGCCCGGCACTCCGTTGTCCCGGACCAGGACACCCCGGTCCAGCAGGCCCTGCCACGCCCGGTGGCTGTCCGGGAAGCGCCCGAACTGCACGAAGTTGGCGTCCGAGTCGGTGACCTCGATGCCGATCGCGCGGAGCTCGGCGACCAGGCGGTCGCGCTCCTCCTTGAGCTGCTCGACGTACTTCAGCAGCGTGTCGGTGTGCTCCAGCGCGGCGAGCGCGGTGGCCTGGGTCACCGCCGACAGGTGGTAGGGCAGCCGGACCAGCTGGACGGCGTCGACCACGGCCGGGTCGGCGGCCAGGTAGCCCAGCCGAAGCCCGGCGGCGCCGAACGCCTTGGACATGGTGCGGGAGATCACCAGGTGGCGGCGGCCCTCGATGAGCGGCAGCAGCGAGGGCCGGTGGCTGAACTCGCCGTACGCCTCGTCCACGATCACCATCGACGGCTTGGCCGCTTGCGCCGCCTCGTACAGCGCGAGGACGGTGTCGGCCTCGACGGCCGTGCCGGTGGGGTTGTTCGGCGAGGTGATGAAGACGACGTCGGGGCGGCGCTCGGCGATGACCGCCCGGGCGGCGTCCACGTCGATGGTGAAGTCGTCGTTGCGCGGGCCGGAGATCCAGCCGGTGCCGGTGGAGCGCGCGATCAGCGCGTGCATCGAGTACGAGGGCTCGAAGCCGATCGCGGTGCGGCCGGGCCCGCCGAAGGTCTGCAGCAGCTGCTGGAGCACCTCGTTGGATCCGTTGGCGGCCCAGATGTTCGCCGGGCCGACGTGGTGTCCGCAGGTCCGGGAGAGGTAGTGCGCCAGCTGGGTGCGCAGCTCCACCGCGTCCCGGTCCGGGTAGCGGTTGAGGTGGCGGGCGGCCTCGGCGACGCGCTCGGCGATCCGGGCCACCAGCGGCTCGGGCAGCGGGTAGGGGTTCTCGTTGGTGTTCAGCCGGACGGGCACGTCGAGCTGCGGGGCGCCGTACGGGGACTTGCCGCGCAGTTCGTCCCTGATGGGGAGCTCGTCCCAGGGGGAGGGGGTCTTGCCGGTCACTGGTCTTGCGGCACCTTCCCATCGAACCTTGCCTTGAGGGCCGCGCCGTGCGCCGGCAGGTCCTCGGCCTCGGCGAGCGTCACCACGTGGTGGGTGACGTCGGCCAGGGCCTCGCGGGTGTAGTCCACGACGTGGATACCGCGCAGGAAGGACTGGACGGACAGCCCGGAGGAGTGGCAGGCGCAGCCGCCGGTGGGCAGGACGTGGTTGGATCCGGCGCAGTAGTCGCCGAGGGAGACCGGCGCGTACGGGCCGACGAAGATCGCGCCGGCGTTGCGCACCCGGGCGGCGACACCGGCGGCGTCCGCGGTCTGGATCTCCAGGTGCTCGGCGGCGTACGCGTCCACCACGGCCAGGCCCTGGTCGAGGTCGTCAACGAGCACGATGCCGGACTGCCGGCCGGCCAGCGCCTCGGTGATCCGCTCCCGGTGCTTGGCCGCCGCGACCTGGGTCTTCAGCTCCGCCTCGACGGCCTCGGCGAGCGCCGGCGAGGGGGTGACCAGCACGGCGGCGGCGAGCGTGTCGTGCTCGGCCTGGCTGATCAGGTCCGCGGCCACGTGCGAGGGGTCGGCGGTGTCGTCGGCGAGGATCGCGATCTCGGTCGGGCCGGCCTCGGCGTCGATGCCGATGCGGCCCTTGAGCAGCCGCTTGGCGGCCGCCACCCAGATGTTCCCCGGGCCGGTGACCAGCTGGACGGGACGGCACTCGTCGGTGCCGTAGGCGAACATCGCGATGGCCTGGGCGCCGCCGGCCGCGTACACCTCGTCCACACCGAGCAGCGCGCAGGCCGCCAGGATGGTGGGGTGCGGCAGGCCGCCGTGGTCCCGCTGCGGCGGGGAGGAGACGGCGAGCGAGCCGACGCCCGCCTCCTGCGCGGGGACGACGTTCATCACGACGGAGGACGGGTAGACGGCGTTGCCGCCGGGGACGTAGAGGCCCACGCGGTCGACCGGCACCCAGCGCTCGGTCACCGTGCCGCCGGGCACCACGGTGACGGTCTGGTCGGTGCGCCGCTGCTCGCGGTGGACGATCCGGGCGCGCCGGATGGTCTCCTCCAGGGCCGCCCGGACGGCCGGGTCCAGCTCCTCCAGAGCGCGGGCGAGGGCCTCGGCGGGGACGCGGACGCGGTCGATCTTCACGCCGTCGAAACGCTCCGCGTACTCGATCAGCGCCGCGGTGCCGCGATGATGCACGTCGTCGCAGATGGGCCGCACCTTCTCCAGGGCGGCCTCGACGTCGAGCTCAGCACGGGGCAGCAGGTCGCGGTCGATGCCGCCGTCGGGAGAACCCTCCGGACGGGCGGCGCCGCGCAGATCGAGTCGGGAGATCACGCGGCCAATTGTCTCAGACGGCCTGCGCGGCCGATGCCGCGTATCAGCCTGTGATACGCAGCCCCTAAGTTGATCCTGACCGCTGGCGTTCAACCGGTTACTCAGCGGGAATGGGGACCCGTGCGGGCGCACGGCGGACGGGAGGGGAAGAAGGCTGTGACCGAGCCACACGACGGTGATCCACCCGCGGGGCTCGACCTGACCACCCCCGAGTGGGCGATGTGGCAGGCGTTCCGCAACGGCAGCACCCTCGATCTGCGCACCCCGCAGCCCCAGCGGAACGATCCGACCGGGCCGCACGCCTGGGGCCCGGAGCGCAGCGTGCGGGCGCGGGTGGTCGCGCTGCTGCTGCTCAACGGCCCGACGCCGCAGCCGGGCCGGGTCGCGGCGCTCAAGCTGAACGGCGTGCACATCACCGGCACCCTCGATCTCGCCGGCGGCACCATCGACCCGTACGTGGAGATGCGCAACTGCCGCTTCGAGCAGGAGCTGCTGCTGCCGGAGAGCCGGTTCAGCACGCTGCGGCTGGTGGGCTGCGCGGTGCCACGCGTGGAGGCGGCCCGGCTGCACACCGAGGGCGACCTGCATCTGCCGCGCTGCGTGGTCGAGCACGGGATACGGCTGACCGACGCCCACATCGGCACCGATCTGCTGCTCAACCAGCTGGTGGTGCGGCGGGACCGGCGCGGCCGGTCGATCACCGCGGACGGTCTGACGGTCGGCCAGGATCTGCAGGCCGAGATGATCGAGTCGTACGGCGAGCTGAGCCTGCGCGGCGCGCAGATCGGCGTCAGCCTGAGCCTGCGCGGCAGCCAGCTGCGCAATCCGTACGGGCGGCGGGCGCTCAACGCCCCGCAGCTGACCGTCGAGCGGACGCTGTACCTGACCGCGGCGGGGGTCAGCAGCTCGCCGTTCTCCAGCGGGGCCACTCCCCCGTACGGCATCAGCACGCCGACCCGCGGCACCCGCATCCAGCGTTTCGAGTGCGAGGGCGGGGTGCGGCTGGACGACGGGCGGTTCGGGGACGCCATCGACTTCGACCAGGCGCGCTTCGTCATGGAGAACGACCAGGAGCTGTCCATGCGCCGGGTGCAGACGCCGGAGCTGCGGTTCCTCGGCGAGCGGCCGCAGCGCGGACGGGTGATCCTCTCCGGTGCCAAGGTGGTGAACCTGGTCGACAGGTCGGTGAGCTGGCCGGGGCCGGGCCAGCTGGCGATGGCCGGCTTCGCCTACGAGCACCTCATTCCGCGCGGCCACTTCCCGCTGTCCCGGCGGCTGGAGTGGGTCTCCGCCGCCACGCCCGAGTACCACCCCGACCCGTACGAGATGCTGGCCACCGCGCTGCGCACCAGCGGTGAGGACGCGGACGCCCGCGAGGTCTTACTGGCCAAGCAGCGGCGGCGGCGCGAGACCCTGCCGCTGGCCGGGAAGCTGTGGGGCTATCTGCAGGACTGGACGGTGGCGTACGGCTACCGCCCGGGGCGGGCCGCGGTGTGGATGGCGGTGCTGTGGGCGATCGGCACGGTCTTCTTCGCCCAGCACCGGCCGGACGCGCTCAAGCCGGGCGAGTCGCCGCACTGGAACGCCTACCTCTACACGCTGGATCTGCTGCTGCCGGTCGTCGATCTGGGGCAGGACGCCTACTGGCGGCCGGGCGGAGCGGTCCAGTGGGTCGCGGCAGTGCTGATCCTGCTGGGCTGGATCCTGGCCACCTCGGTCGCCGCCGGCGCCTCCCGGCTGCTGCGGCGGCAGTGACAGGCTGATGAAGAAAACTTCGAGGAAGGCGGGGAAGAACACCGGAGGGAGACGGGAAGCGGGCGGCGACAGGGCGGCGGATGCGGGCACCGGGGCGGGTCCTGGCGCCCTGGGCCATTACGCTTACCCGTCGTGACCTCCGCCCGCCTGCCGCTCTTTCCGCTGAACACGGTGCTGTTCCCGGGCCTCGTGCTGCCGCTGAACGTCTTCGAGGAGCGGTATCGCGCCCTGATGCGTGATCTGTCGGCACTTCCCGAGGACGCGCCGCGCCGCTTCGGGGTGATCGCCATCCGCGACGGCCGGGAGGTCGCCCCCACCGCGCCGGGGATGCCGGACGCCACCGCGCTGCCCGAGCGCGGCGCCGCGGCCGGTTTCGGCGCGCACCCCATGCAGGCCTTCCACTCGGTCGGCTGCGTCGCGGACGCGGCGACCATCCGGGAGCGGTCGGACGGCACCTTCGAGGTGCTCTCCACCGGCACCACCCGGTTCCGGCTGCTGTCGGTGGACGCCTCCGGTCCGTATCTGACCGGCGAGGTCGAGCATCTGCCGGAGGAGGAGGGCGAGGGCGCCGGGGCGCTCGCCGCCGGGGTGCTGCGTGCCTTCCGCGCGTACCAGAAGCGGCTGGCGGGGGCGCGGGAGCGCACCCTGGCGACCGAGCAGGACCTGCCCGGCGAACCGTCGGTGGTGTCCTATCTGGTGGCCGCCGCCGCGGTGCTCGACAACTCCGTCAAGCAGCGGCTGCTCCAGGCGCCCGACACCGCCTCCCGGCTGGCCGACGAGCTGAAACTGCTGCGCGCCGAGACCACGCTGATCGGTAAGCTCCCGTCGCTGCCGCTGGTCGACCCCACTCAGCGCCCGACCAGCCCCAACTGATCCGGAGGCGACCAGGCCGTGGCGAAGAAGTCCAGGAAGCAGAGCGCGGGGACGCCGGCGACGGTCGCGCTCACCGCGGCGGGTACCGACTTCACCGTGCACTCCTACGAGCACGATCCGGCGGTGCCCTCCTACGGCGAGGAGGCCGCCCGGGCGCTGGGCGTGGATCCGGCGAGGGTCTTCAAGACACTCATCGCCACCGTGGACGAGGCGCTCACGGTCGCCGTCGTGCCGGTCTCGGCCTCGCTCGATCTCAAGGCGCTGGCGGGCGCGATGGGCGGCAAGCGCGCGGCGATGGCGGATCCGGCGGTCGCCGAGCGCACCACCGGTTACGTACGCGGCGGCATCTCCCCGCTCGGCCAGCGCAAGCGGCTGCCCACCGCGCTGGACGCGTCGGCCGCCGGGCATCCGACGGTATGCGTGTCGGCGGGCCGCCGGGGCCTGGAGGTCGAGCTGTCCCCCGCAGACCTGGCGGCACTCACCGGCGCGGTGATCGCGCCGATCGCCCGCGGCTGACGAGACTCGCCCGAGGGGGCCGCTCACCGGCGGGCAGCGCTCAGCCGGAGCGGGGGGTGTCCGGGGCGGACTCCGGCCCCGGACCAGGGGCCGGGGCGGCCCAGTGGGTCTGCGGCTGGGGGTCGCGCGGGCCGAAGAGACCGGTCAGCGCCAGGTGCACCGCCATCGCCGCCACCGGCCAGGCCAGCAGCGCGCCCTTGGCGTTCAGCTCCAGCGGCTTGTCGAAGGTGACCCCGGGGCCGACCTCGCGGGCGTGCGCCCTGATGTCCGTGTCCGGCCCGAGGGAGACGCCCAGGCGCCAGGCGAGCAGCGAACCGAGGATCCCGCCGACGGCCAGGCCGAGCACCAGCGGGATGCCGCCGCGCTTGCGGAACAGGAAGACCGCGACGGCCGTCAGCAGGCCCATGCCCAGCCCGAGCAGGACGAAGAGCCCGTCGGCCGCGATCGCGTCCTCGGCCTCGGAGTTCTCCAGGTAGATCGCCTGGCCGTTCGAGATCAGCGGGACGCGCGGCGCCAGCCACACCCACAGCAGGCCGAGCCCCACGCCGAGGACCCCGACGGCGAGCGCGACCAGCACCGCTTCGATGATCTCCGCCATGGACACCGGCCCGTGCTCTCCCTCGTCCCGGCGCTCGGGAACGGGGTAGGCGGTGGATCCCGACGGCTGCGGCCCGGGGGTGGGCTCGTCCTCGGGCATGGGCTTGTCGTGCGGCGTCAACGGTGCGGTCACCCCGTCATCGTGCCAGGTGGGCGGCGTCGGTATGTCGTCAGGAGGGCCACTGCGATGCGTCACCGCACCGCCGCCCGGCGGTAGGCCCAGGTCGCGACGGCCAGCGACGCGACGCCGACCGCCGCGCAGACGCCCAGATCGGCGAGGACGGCGAGCCAGTCCGGCCGGGTCTGGAAGGTCCGGGCCAGCGCCTCCACACCGTACGTGGAGGGCAGCAGATCACGGGCGTACGACACCACCGCCGGCATCCGCTCGGCGGGCAGCACCCCGAGCAGCAGCGCGGCGGACATGCCGAGCTGGCCGCCGAGGGTGGCCAGCTCGGGGCGCGGGGCGAGCAGCCCGAGGGCGGCGCCGAGCCCGGCCAGGGCCGCGCCGGAGAGCGGGATGACGGCCGCCAGCACCCACAGCTGCCCCATCGGCAGCTGGAAGAGCAGGCTGCCGGTCACCGCGGTGACCACGGTCCCGGGGACGGTGAAGGAGGCGTACGCGGCGGCCGCGCCGAGCACCACGGCGGCGGGTGGCACCGGCAGTGTCGCGTAGTGGTCGAGGCCGCCGCCGGCGCGCAGCTGGCCGAAGTACTGGGCCAGCAGGTTGAGCGCGACGAACGCCACCACCAGCACGCTGGATCCGGCGACCACGGCCCGGGCCTCGCTGCCGCCGTCCACCACCCCGCGCATCAGGACCATGATCCCGATGGACTGGAAGGTGGCCACGAACAGCAGCGGGATGCGGGCCACCCGGGCCCGGGAGAGCTGCGCCCGGTAGACGGCGCCGAGGGCGGGCAGCAGTCGCGCCCGCGCCGCCAGCGGGGCCGGTGCGGCGGCACCGGCCGGCCTCGGCCGGCGCTCATCGCGGGTCGCGGCCTCCAGGGACACGGCAGTCACGTCGCGCGGCTCCTCTTCGGTGCGGGTCCCCATGGACGGAGTCCAAAGTGGCGGGTCAGGACGGCGGGGCGGCAGCCGGCGCCGCGCCCGGCCAGTACGGGACGCCGGGCGAGGGCGGGATGCCCGGCGAGGACAGGGCGCCCGGCCGGGGCGGAGCGGCGGGGCGGCCGTCCGGCGGGGTGACGGGTCACGCCTTCACCAGCCCCTCGCTGCCTTCCGCCCGGCCGCCCAGCGCCAGGTAGACGTCCTCCAGGCTGGGCGTGGCGAGGGTGAAGTCGTCGAGGGCGGCGAAGGCCGGTCCGCCGGTCACCGCGGCGATCGCGGCGCGGGCCTCCTCGGGGGCGAGCCGCAGCCGCCAGCGCCGTCCGTGCGCGTGCGCGCTCTCCCGCAACGCGGCGACCTCGGGCACATGCAGCGGAGGCTCGCTCCGCCACACCAGCTCGACCCGGACCTCCTCGGCGACCAGGGCCTTGAGCCCGGCCGGCGTGTCGCAGGCGATCACCTTGCCGCGCTCCAGTACGGCGACCCGGTCCAGCACGGTCTCCGCCTCGATGACGTTGTGGGTGACCAGCAGCACCGTGGTGCCCAGCTCGGCCCGGCGCCGGTCCACGGCGGCCCACACGGCGCGCCGGGCCACCGGGTCCATGCCGCTGGTTGGCTCGTCCAGCACCAGCAGCGGGCGCTCGCCGACGAGCGCCGCCGCCACGCAGGCGAGCCGCCGCTGGCCGCCGGAGAGCTTCTTCAGCGGGCGCCCGGCGAGCTCGGTCAGGCCCAGCTCGGCCAGCACCGCGTCGCGCTCGGCGCGGGCGGTGTGGATGTCCAGGCCGCGCAGCCGGCCGGTGGTCTCGGCCGCGAGCGAGACCGTCAGTTCGTCGAGGGCGGTGGACTCCTGGCCGAGGTAGCCGATCAGCCGGGCGGCCCGCTCGGGGTGGCGGACCAGATCGTGGCCGAGGATCTCCACGCTGCCGGTGTCGGGCCGCAGCAGCCCGGTGAGCTGGCGTACCAGGGTGGTCTTCCCGGCGCCGTTGGGACCCAGGAGCCCGAAGACCTCACCACGGCCGATGGTGAGGTCGACGCCGTCGGTGGCGCGGACCGCGGGAGCGGCGGGCACCCCGCGGCGCGGGCGCGCGGCTGGGTAGGTCTTGACCAGGCCGCGTACGGTGCACACCGCATCGCCGCCTGCCGCCTCATTTGTGCCCGTCCTCACGAGCTACGAGGGTACGCGCCCGTGTGCCGTGGGTCGGCCTCGGGGCACGGGTTGCGCTCACCGGGTGACAACCTCCCCCGGCCTTCCCCGTCGGTGCGCCGGGCCCGCTCGCGGGGCGAGGGCCGCGCGAGGCCCCGCTGAAGGGACGTCAGTCGCCCGCTGGGGCGTGCTCGGCGGCCGTGCGGCTGTCGATCTCGCGCCAGAAGCCCGCCCGGATGGCGTACCGGTCGTGCTCGTCGATCTGGTCGTCCTTGTGCGCGAGCAGCCCGAAGCGGGCGGCGTACCGCAGCAGCTCGCCGTCGATGCGGTGCGGGATGCGCGGATACTCGGCCGACAGCTGCTGGAGGTGGCCGAGGTCGGAGAGCCGCTCGCTCCAGCGCCGGGCGAACACCTGGCCGACCTCGTAGGGGTCGCCGCTGACCGTGGTGATGTCCTCCTCGCGGTCCGCCCAGCGCTGCTCGGCGGTGGTGAGCTGGGCGAGCATGGGCAGCGCGGCCGTCTCGGGCGGCTCGGCCGACGGCGCGCCACGGTCGACCCAGCCCTTGTCCGAGGACCACCGCAGGGTCGCGCTGGGCACGGGCTGCGGGACCAGGCCGCCCGGCTGCCCGCCGGTCCGGCCGAGGCCGGCGAGGTCCTTGGGGGTGGGCACCCCGCGGGTGCCGGGCGCCGGGGGCGCCCCGCAGGGGGTCGGGTCGGCGGGCGGCGCGGCGGTCACGGGTGCCGCGGCGGCCCGGGCGGGGCGGGGAGTGCCGTTGGCCCCGGGGGCCGGATCGGCCGCGGTGGGCGCCGCGGCGGCCGCGGCCGTCTCGGGCAGCGGGGCGGCGAGGATGGCGGCGATCTCGGGCCGGGGGCCGGGGGCCGGGGCGCCGGCCGCGGTGCTCTCCTTGGCCCGGACGGCGCGGGTGATCCAGGTGCGGTCGAGCACCCGCCGCTCGTCGGCCTCGGCGACGAGGTCCTCCGACTGGTTGAAGTCACCGTCAGCGGCCTGGACGGCCCACAGGTGGATGGCGACGCCGTGCTCCTTGGCGTCCATCAGGCCGGGCAGCAGGTCACCGTCGCCGGTGACGAGCACGATGTCGGAGCAGGCGCGGTTGCGGGCGAGTCCGGTGAGCTCGGCGTGCATGGCCGCGTCCACCCCCTTCTGGGCCCAGCGGCCGTCGCTGCGGGTCAGAGCGCCCAGCCGGACGGTGACCCGGGGCATCACCCGCAGCCGCCGGTGCTCGGGCTGGGGCAGCCGGTCGGGGGCGCCGTCGAACCAGTAGATCCGCAGCAGCGGGCGCTCGGTGTCGGCCTCGGCCCGCTCGCGCAGCCCCTGGATGAGGGTCGCGTGGTCGACGGTGATGCGGGACCGGGCGGGTTCTCCGGCCAGCAGACTCGCGGCGGCGCCCAGCAGATAGCCGGCGTCCACCAGGACGACGCAGCGGTCCACGTTCCACCTCTTCCCTCGGTTACGGAATTGCGGTCTCACCCCCCGGCGCAGCCGTGCTCCCCGTTCTCCGCGGCTTCACCTCGAGTCTGCCCGGCCGAGGGAGGGCTTATCAGTGCGAACTGGATCAACGGCGTGGCGGATACGGCTTACCCCTCACAAGGCCATCTCACTCACGGTAATTGCCCGAAATGCGCACTACGTTCAACCGTGTCAGGGTGACCCCGGGGGAACCCGACCCCAAACGGGAGGCATAGCAGACATGGCGAAGAACAAGAATCGCGACCGCAGCAAGGGCCGGAACCGTGGCGCCGCCGAGCAGGGTGACGAGCAGGCCAGGCCCTCCTCGATGGATGCCCCGGACGAGGAGATGCAGTCGCCGATGAGCCCGTCTGGCATGACCAACAAGGGTCGGCAAAGACGCTTCGGTCACAACTGACCGAAAGCCACCCGGAAACTTGAAGGGGGCGCGCCTACTCCGAGCGCGCCCCCTTCAACCTGCCTCTCAACCTGTCCTTGGCCTGGCTCGACCTGCCCTCGGCTCGGTGGGCCTCAGCCCGCCAGGCAGGACGGGCCGAGCAGCACCTTGAGGTCCCCGAAGAGCGCCGGGTCCGGGGTGACCCGGTGCCGGTCCAGCCGCAGCACGGTGGTCTTCCGAGCCCCCTGGAGCCGGATCCGCACCTCGGTCGATCCCCGGTGGTGGGTGAGCACCTCGCCGAGCTTCTCGACCAGCGGCGGGGTGACCTTGACGGTCGGGATGGTGATGGTCACCGGCGCGTTGGCCGACGCCTCGGACAGATCCGGGACCATCAGCTCCATGGCGACCAGCCGGGGCACGTCCTCCCGCTTGTCCAGGCGTCCCTTGACGAAGACCACCGCGTCCTCCACCAGCTGGGTGGAGATCAGCTGGTAGGTGGCCGGGAAGAACATGCAGTCGATGGAGCCCGCCAGGTCCTCGACGGTGGCGATGGCCCAGGCGTTGCCCTGCTTGGTCATCTTGCGCTGGAGGCCGGAGATGATGCCGCCGATGGTGACGATCGCGCCGTCGGCGTGCTCGCCGCCGGTCAGCTGCGCGATGGCCGCGTCGGCCTTGTCGTTGAGGACGTGCTCGATGCCGAAGAGCGGGTGGTCGGAGACGTAGAGGCCGAGCATCTCGCGCTCCTGGGCGAGCAGGTACGCCTTGTCCCACTCGACGTCGGAGAACTCCACGTCGAGCCCGAAGCCAGGACCGTCGTCGCCGGTGTCGTCACCCATGCCGCCGAAGAGGTCGAACTGGCCCTCGGCCTCCTTGCGCTTGACCGCGACCACGTTGTCGATCATGGGCTCGTAGTGCGCCGTCAGGCCCTTGCGGGTGTGGCCCATCTCGTCGAAGGCGCCCGCCTTGATCAGCGATTCGGTGGTGCGCTTGTTGCAGACCACCGCCTCGACCTTGTCGAGGTAGTCGGGGAAGGAGTTGTACTTCCCCTTCGACTTCCGGCCACGGATGATCGCGTCGACCACGTTCTGGCCGACGTTCCGGACCGCGGTGAGGCCGAAGAGGATCACGTCGTCACCCTGGGCGGTGAAGTTCGCCTCGGACTCATTGACGTTCGGCGGGAGCACCTTGATGCCCATACGGCGGCACTCGTTGAGGTAGACGGCCGACTTGTCCTTGTCGTCGCGGACCGAGGTGAGCAGCGCCGCCATGTACTCGGCCGGGTAGTTCGCCTTGAGGTAGGCGGTCCAGTAGGTGACCAGCCCGTACGCCGAGGAGTGCGCCTTGTTGAACGCGTATCCGGCGAACGGGACCAGGACGTCCCACACCGCCTTGATGGCCTCGTCCGAGTAGCCGCGCTCCCGGCAGCCCGCCTGGAAGGGCACGAACTCCTTGTCCAGGACCTCCTGCTTCTTCTTGCCCATGGCACGGCGGAGCAGGTCGGCCTGTCCGAGCGAGTACCCGGCGAGCACCTGGGCGGCCTTCTGCACCTGCTCCTGGTAGACGATCAGGCCGTAGGTGATGTCGAGGACCTCCTTGAGAGGCTCCTCCAGCTCCGGGTGGATCGGCGTGATCTCCTGCTGGCCGTTCTTCCGGAGGGCGTAGTTGATGTGCGAGTTCATGCCCATCGGGCCCGGCCGGTACAGGGCCGAGACGGCGGAGATGTCCTCGAAGTTGTCCGGCTTCATCATGCGCAGCAGGGAGCGCATCGGACCGCCGTCGAACTGGAAGACGCCCAGGGTGTCGCCCCGGCACAGCAGCTCGTAGGTCTTGGGGTCGTCCAGCGGCAGCTCGAGCAGCTTGAGGTCGACGCCCTTGTTGGCCTTCACCATCTTGACGGCGTCGTCCATGATCGTGAGGTTGCGAAGGCCCAGGAAGTCCATCTTCAGCAGGCCGAGCGACTCACAGGTGGGGTAGTCCCACTGGGTGACGACCTGGCCGTCGTTCTTCGGGGAGAAGACCGGGACGTGGTCGGTCAGCTTCTCGCTGGACATGATCACGCCGGCCGCGTGCACACCCATCTGGCGGACCAGGCCCTCGATGCCGCGCGCGGTCTCGATCACCTTCCGCACGTCCGGCTCGTTCTCGTACATGCCGCGGACCTCGGCGGCCTCGCTGTACCGCGGGTGCTTCTCGTCCGTGATGCCGGAGAGCGGGATGCCCTTGCCGAGGACGTCGGCGGGCATGGCCTTGGTGATCCGGTCGCCCATGGCGTACGGGTAGCCGAGGACGCGGGCGGAGTCCTTGATCGCGTTCTTGGCCTTGATGGTGCCGTAGGTGCCGATCTGGGCGACCTTGTCGGCGCCGTATTTCTCGGTCACGTACCGGATGACCTCACCGCGCCGACGCTCGTCGAAGTCGATGTCGACATCGGGCATGGACACGCGCTCGGGGTTGAGGAACCGCTCGAAGATCAGGCCGTGGTCGACCGGGTCGAGGTCGGTGATGCCCATGGCGTACGAGACGATCGAGCCGGCCGCGGAGCCTCGGCCGGGGCCGACCGCGATGCCGTTGTTCTTGGCCCACATGATGAAGTCGGCGACGACGAGGAAGTACCCCGGGAACCCCATCTGGATGATGACGTCCATCTCGTACTCGGCGAGCTTCTGCCGGTCCTCCGGGATGCCGCCCGGGTACCGGCGGGCCATGCCCCGCTTGACCTCCTCCTGGAACCAGGTGACCTCGGTGTACCCCTCGGGGACGTCGAAGCGGGGCATCAGGTCGCGCTTGTCGAACCAGCCCGTGGTGTCCACCTGCTCGGCGACCAGCAGCGTGTTGGCGCAGCCCTCCTGCCAGGCGTCGGAGGAGTCGATGGCGTACATCTCCTCCGTGGACTTCAGGTAGTAGCCGGTGCCGTCGAAGCGGAAGCGGTCGGGATCGGAGAGGTTCTTGCCGGTCTGGACGCACAGCAGAGCGTCGTGGGCCTCCGACTCGCTGGCGTAGGTGTAGTGCGAGTCATTGGTGACCAGCGGGGGGATGCCGAGCTTCTTGCCGATCTCCAGCAGGCCGTCGCGGACCCGCTTCTCGATCTCGATCCCGTGGTCCATCAACTCCAGGAAGTACCGGCCCTTGCCGAAGATCTCCTGGTAGTCGGCGGCGGCCTTGAGCGCCTCCTCCGGCTGGCCGAGCCGGAGCCTGGTCTGCACCTCGCCGGAGGGGCAGCCGGTGGAGGCGATCAGCCCTTCGGACCACTGGGAGATCGTCTCCTTGTCCATCCGGGGCCACTTCTGGAGGAAGCCCTCCATGTAGGCGTCGGAGGAGAGCCGGAAGAGGTTGTGCAGGCCGGTCTTGTTCGCCGCCCAGATCGTCTTGTGGGTGTAACCACCCGAACCCGAGACGTCGTCGCGCTTCTGGTGCGGCTGGCCCCACTGCACCTTGCGCTTGTACCGGCGGGACTCCGGCGCGACGTACGCCTCGATGCCGATGATCGGGGTGACCCCGGCCGAGGTGGCCTGCTGGAAGAAGTCGTAGGCGCCGTGCAGGTTGCCGTGGTCGGTCATGGCGATATGGGTCATGCCCATGTCGTTGCACGCCTGGAACATGTCCTTCAGCCGCGCCGCACCGTCCAGCAGGGAGTACTGGGTGTGTACGTGCAGGTGCGTGAACGGCTGCTTGGCCACGGTGGAAAACCCCCGGGAAACTCTCGATGACGGCTGTGATCCCCGTCTCCCCGATGTGGTCTGCTCCGGGGGTGGGGACAGCTTCGAAGACTACCCCTCCGCACCGACAGAGCCGGGCACTCCGGAGTAGCCTCACGCGTTGTCCGCGATGGAACACCAGTCCGCGCACCAGTACCCAGGAGGCACCCCTCGATGTCCGACCTGCACGTCCCCCGGAAGGACGTCGATCAACGCGGAGAGGAGATCCTCTCCGTCTTCGGCACCGCGTTCGGGGAGCTGCTCGCCGCCGACCCGGCCGCGTTCCGGGTGAAGTTCCGGAAGATGGCCGCCTCGGCCTTCGCCTTCTACCGGGGCACGGCGTGCCTGTTCTATGCCGACCTGGAGCGGACCGAGGACAAGAACGACGGGCCCTACCTGGACGACCGCACCAGCCGGGTGTGGATCCACGGCGATCTGCACGCCGAGAACTTCGGCACCTACATGGACGCCACCGGCCGCCTGATCTTCAACGTCAACGACTTCGACGAGGCGTACGTCGGCCCGTTCACCTGGGACCTCAAGCGTTTCGCCGCATCGATCGCGCTGATCGGCTACACCAAGGCGCTCAGCGACGAGAAGATCAGCGAGCTGGTGCGCACCTACGCCGCCGCCTACCGGGCGCGTATCCACGCGCTGGCCGCGGGCGCCGAGGACGACGAGGTGCCGCCCTTCTCCCTGGACACCGCCGATGGCCCGCTGCTGGGCTCGCTGCGCGCCGCCCGTGCGATGACCCGCTTCGGGCTGCTGGACTCGATGACCGAGATCCGCGAGTACGAGCGGGTCTTCTCCGCCGGGGGCGGCTCCATCGAGCTGGACGCGGCCACCCGGTACAAGGTGCTGGCCGCCTTCGACGGATACCTGGAGACGCTGCCCGAGTCCAGCCTGGCCCGGCCCGACTCCTACCGCGTCAAGGACGTCGTCGGCCGCCGCGGCATCGGGATCGGCAGCGCCGGTCTGCCCTCGTACAACATCCTGCTGGAGGGCAACAGCGACGCCCTGGAGAACGACGTCGTGATCTACATGAAGCAGGCGCAGGTCCCGGCGGTCTCCCGTCACATCACCGACGAGCGGGTGCGGGGGTACTTCCACCACGAGGGCCACCGCACGGTGATCTCGCAGCGCGCCCTCCAGGCGCACGCCGACCCGTGGCTGGGCTGGACGGAGCTGGACGGGGCCGGGCAGCTGGTCGCCGAGGTCTCGCCATACGCGGTCGACCTCGACTGGTCCGATCTGGACGACCCGGCCGAGATCTCGGCGGTCGTGGCCGACCTGGGCCGGGCGACCGCGACCATGCACTCCGCGGCCGACGACCAGAGCGGCCACTCGCTGGTGCCGTTCTCCACCGAGCGGGCGATCGACGCCGTGATCGCCGCCGACGAGGACGGGTTCGGCGAGCTGCTGGTGGCCTTCGCGCACTCCTACGGGGCACGGGCGCGGGCCGACCACCAGATCTTCGTGGACCTGTTCCGCAACGGCCGGATCCCGGGCCTGTGACCGGCCGGCACCCCGGCGAGCAGCCGGGACACGAGCAGGGCGCGGCCCCCCAGCAGGGCCAACCGCCCGCACCTCCCACACCGCCCGCGCCGCCCGCGCCGCCGCAGGGCGACGGCCAGGCCGCGGCGCAGCCGGGAGTCCCCGGGCCGCACGGGGCCCCGCCACCGGCGGCGCCGTACGGCGCGCAGCAGCCCGCGGCCGGGTATCCGGCCGCCCCTCCGGTCCCGGTCCCGACGCGCTCGGACCGCGCCCGGCGGCAGGCCCTCATGGGCTGGATAGCCGCGGCCGTGGCGTTCGTGGTGCTGGGGGCCGGCGCGGTCTTCCTCTTCACCGACGACGACAGCGACTCCAAGGGCAAGGCCGCCGGCGTCGCCAAGGTCGACGGCGCGGACGGCGATGAGCCCGGCGCCGCGCCCGCCCGCCCCGGGACGCCCGGCACCGACACCGGCGGCGGCTCCGGCGAGAACAGCGGTGAGGACACCGGCACCACCACCGGCGGCAGCTCGGGCCGGCTGGTCAAGCCGGGCCACACCACCGGCCCGGACGGCACCACCATCGTGGTCGGCGAGAAGGACAGCAAGCACACCCTCGATGTCTACGAGGACATGCGCTGCCCGTTCTGTGCCATGTTCGAGCAGAAGGTCGGCTCGACCGTGGCCAAGGACATCGAGGCCGGCAAGTACAAGGCGCAGTTCCACATGGCCGCCTTCCTGGACGGCAAGCTCACCGGATCCGGCTCGAAGAACGCGCTCAGCGCGCTGGGCGCGGCGCTCGACGTGAGCCCGGACGCCTTCCTCGCGTACAAGAAGGCGCTCTACTCCGAGGAGCACCACCCGGAGGAGTCCGTCGACTCCTTCGCCGACGACGACTACCTGCTGAAGGTGGCCCGGGAGGTCCCCGCGCTGAAGTCCGACGCCGGCTTCGCCAAGGCGGTGCGGGAGGGCACGTACGACGCCTGGGCGGAGAAGGTGGCGGCCGCCTTCATGGAGGCGGGCGTCGGCAGCGTGCCGTCGGTCCGGCTGGACGGTCAGCCGCTGGCCGAGGGCGGCGGCACCCCGATGAGCCCCGCGGAGTACAACGCCGCGGTGGCCAAGCGCCTCTAGGAGCCTTGGGGAAGGGTGTCGGGGCGGCGGGCAGGGCGGCGGCGTCGCGGAGAGACCAAATCTTGACGCGACGCCTACGTCCGGTCGTGGCACACTCTGCGCCGATGGACATTACTGCGACTCATCTGCGGGCAGCACGCGCAGCGCTCTTCACAGCGCTGTGCGTGACGCTGTCCGCCGCGTCGCATGTGCTGCTGTCGGGGATGCCGCTGCCGGTGACCACGGTCGCCGGGCTCTGCGTCGGCGTCTTCACGATCGCCTACGCGCTGGCCGGCCGGGAGCGGAGCTACTGGCGGATCGCCGCCCTGCTGGTGCCGCTTGAGCTCGCCGCCGACACGGCCTTCACCACCGGCCAGCACGCCTGCTACGGCCCGACCGGCGGCCCAGTGACCGGGCCGCTGCGGGCGTTCGGCGTCGATTTCCTCTGCTCGGGTGGGAGCGTGGGCGGCTCGTTCGTCCAGGTCTCCGGCGCCCACCCGCCCGGCCTGCCCGGCGTCTCCCCCTGGCTGCTGCTCGCCGCGCACGTCGCGGTCGGCATGATCGCCGCGGCCTGGCTGCGGCGCGGCGAGGCGGCGCTGGTCCGACTGCTGGGCGCGGTCGCCGCGTTCGCCTTCCGCCCGCTGCTGATGGCGGTGGCCGCGGTCGTCGCCCCCGCCCGGCAGACCCGTCCCCTCGCGCCTTCCCGGCACCGCGCGCGCAGACCGCGCGCGCTTCCGCTCCTGGTGCACTCGGTGGTCCGGCGTGGTCCGCCGTGTCCGATCGCGGCCGTCTGAGTATCCGGCCGCCCGAACACGGCGTTGTACCTCTCACCGACCCCTTTTGCGACGGAGAAGAAGAAATCATGAGCAACCGGAACAGCCAGGCCAACAAGCAGGCAGCCCGAGAGCGGCTGCGCGCCGAGCGCGAGCGCCAGGCCAAGAAGGACAAGGTCCGCCGTCAACTGACGGTCGCCGGCTCGATCGTGGTCGTCCTGGCAGTGGCCGGCGGCATCGGCTACGCGATCAGCAACTCCACCGACGGCAGCAAGAACGTCAAGGTGAGCAACAAGGAGTGGCGCGCGGCGGCCGCGAAGACGACCTACGTCAAGCCCGCCAACACCACCGGTGACAAGGGCACCGAGATCGTCATCGGCAAGAAGCAGGCCAAGGAGACCATCGAGCTCTACGAGGACCCGCGTTGCCCGGCCTGCGCGATCTTCGAGGCGAACGCCGGCCAGCAGGTCGCCAAGGACCTGGACAGCGGCCGCTACAAGGTGCGGTTCGTGATGGTCAACTTCATCGACGGCATGGCCGGCGGAAGCGGCTCGAAGAACGCGGTCAGCGCGCTCGGCGCGGCGTTGAACGTCAGCCCGGAGGCGTTCCTCGAGTACAAGGCCGCCCTGTACGACGAGAAGAACCACCCCCAGGAGCGCGATGACGCCTACTCGGACGACGAGCGGCTGATCGAGGTCGCCCAGCAGGTCAAGGCGCTCAAGGGCAACAAGGGCTTCGAGAAGGACGTCCGGAAGGGCACCTTCGACAAGTGGGCGCTGGAGATGGGCACGCTCTTCGAGAAGAACAAGGTCAACGGCACCCCCGCCCTGTTCCACAAGGGCGACAGGCTGACCTACGACGGCAAGAACGTCCCGATGACCCCTGAGCAGCTTGAGGTCGCGCTCAAGCCGGTGCTGAAGAAGTAGTTCGCCGCTCGGCCTTGACGAGCGCTGAACGCCGGAGCCCCGCCGCGTCCGAAGGGACACGGCGGGGCCCTGTGCGTCAGAGGCGATGGTCAGTCGCTCGGAAGCAGTCCCTCGGCGGGTGGAACGGCGACTCGAAGCACTTCGCCCTCACGGCCAGTTGCGCAAAATTCAACAAACCGGGCCTGTCCGTCATGCTGGCCATAGGGCAACCGTCGCTGCATACGCACGCCAAGCAACCAACAAGCGAACTTTTGGAGTTCACCTGCCCGTAAGCCTTCTCACTCCACCTACTTGCCAGTAGGGTCGGCCGCCGTGACCTCCCACGACTCCATATCGCGCCGCAGCGCCGTCACGGCCGTCGCCGCTGCCGCAGCCGTTCTTCCCCTTGCCACCGGAGCCCCCGCCGCACGCGCCGACAGCTCCGGGCCCGCCTTCCTGCACGGTGTCGCCTCCGGCGACCCGCTTCCGGACGGGATCCTGCTGTGGACCCGGGTGACCCCGGAGCCCGGAGCTGAGCCCGGGTCCGGGCAGGGCCCGCAGGTCGAGGTCGCCTGGGAGGTGGCCGAGGACCAGGCGTTCGGCAAGGTCGTGGCGCGCGGCACCGTGAAGACCTCCGCCGCCGCCGACCACACCGTCAAGGCCGATGTGCGCGGGCTGCGGCCGGCCACCGGCTACTACTACCGGTTCGCGGTCGGCGAGGTGCGCTCCCCCGCCGGACGCACCCGGACCGCGCCGGCCCACGGCCAGGCCGTCGGCGGCGTCCGCTTCGGCGTCGTCTCCTGCGCCAACTGGGAGTCGGGCTACTTCGCGCCCTACCGCCATCTGGCCGCCCGTCGCGACCTGGACGCGGTGCTGCACCTCGGCGACTACATCTACGAGTACGGGACGGGCCAGTACCCGGAGCCGAAGTACGTCGTCCGGCAGCACTCCCCCGCCCACGAGATCACCACGCTCGCCGACTACCGCACCCGGCACGGCCGTTACAAGACCGACCCCGACCTCCAGGCGATGCACCACGCGCATCCCGTCGTGGCGATCTGGGACGACCACGAGTTCGCCAACGACGCCTGGGCGGGCGGGGCGGAGAACCACACGCCCGGCGCCGAGGGCGACTGGGCGCAGCGGGTCGCCGCCGCCAAGCAGGCGTACTTCGAGTGGATGCCGGTGCGGACCTCCACCGAGGGCACCACCTACCGGCGGCTGCGCTTCGGCAGCCTCGCCGACCTGCACCTGCTGGACCTGCGCTCGTTCCGCTCCGAGCAGTCCCGTATCGGCAGCGGCGAGGTGGACGACAAGGACCGCACGATCACCGGGCGCGCCCAGCTGGACTGGCTGAAGGCGGGGCTGGCCGGCTCGGACACCACCTGGAAGCTGGTGGGCACCTCGGTGATGATCTCGCCGGTGGCCTTCGGCTCCGTACCCGCCCATCTGCTGGGGCCGCTGGCCGAGTTGCTGGGGCTGCCCCAGGAGGGGCTGGCGATCAACGTCGACCAGTGGGACGGCTACACCGACGACCGGCGCGAGCTGCTCGCCCACCTGACCGAGCGCTCCATCGACAACACCGTCTTCCTCACCGGCGACATCCACATGGCGTGGGCGAACGACGTGCCGGTGCGGGCCGCCACCTATCCGCTGTCCCGGTCGGCCGCCACCGAGTTCGTGGTCACCTCGGTGACCTCGGACAACATCGACGACATGCTGCATGTGCTGCCGAACACGCTCTCCACGGTGGCCGAGGGCGCGATCCGGGCTGCCAACCGCCATGTGAAGTGGCTGGACATGGACAACCACGGCTACGGGGTGCTGGACGTGACCGCCGAGCGGACGCAGATGGACTACTTCACCGTGTCCGACAAGACCGACCCCCAGGCCACCTCCGCCTGGGCCCGCTCCTACCGCACCCGGAGCGGCACCCAGCGCGTGGAGCGCGCGGACCAGCCGGTGCGCTAGCCACCTTCAAGGGGCCGCCGCCGGTCGCGGCGGCCCCGCGGCCTTGACTCGGCGGCCCCGCGTCGCGTCACAGCTCCGACAGGAAGCCGAGCGCCACCTTCCAGGTGGCGTCCGCCGCCTCCTCGTCGTAGTCCGGCAGCTCCGGGTCGGTGTACAGATGGCCCGCGCCCGCGTACCGGAAGACCTCGACCTCGGCGCCGGCCCGCCGCATCCGCAGGTACCAGGCGTTCAACCAGTCGTGCGGCTCGAACGGGTCCGGGTCCGCGACATGGAGCTGGACCGGCAGGTCGTCGACCGACGCGTCCTCCGCCAGGTCCGAGGTGCCGTGCAGGAGCAGCAGCCCGCGCGCCTTCTCGTCCGCGAGGGCGAGGTTCTGCGCAAGCGCCGCGCCGAGCGAGAATCCGGCGTAGACCACGCCGCGGTCGGAGAGCGGCGCGGCGGCCGCGACGGCGCGCCGCAGCAGTTCGTCGGTGCCGATCGCGTCCTTGATCGCCATGCCCTCCTCGACGGTCTCCGCCGTCCGCACCGGCCGGTCTTCGTAGAGGTCGGGGACGTGCACCTCGTGTCCGGCGGCCCGCAGCCGGTCCGCCGCGGCGTGCACCGCCGGCCGCAGCCCGAAGGCCGAGTGCAGAAGGAGAATCGTCGAGGGGTCCGAGGAGGCCGCCACAGCTGTCACTTCCCTGTCGCTGGATGTCGATCAGGTCCATCGTGCCAGTTGGTTCCGGTAGCCGGCGCGACCGCCCGGTGCGGCGCCCCACCCGGCGCACCGGGTGCCCGACCGGTTGACCGGTGCGGCCGGCAGAGGCCAAGCGTGAGGCGTGCGGCGTCAGGCGCGGCCGGCAAGCGTGGAGCGTCAGGTGCGGCCGGAACCGTCGGGCGCGGTCGTCAGCGCCTTCCGCATGGCGCGGTGCGGGATCCCGCTGCCCTCGTCGAACTCCGGGCCGTACGCCGCGTAACCGAGCCGCTGGTAGAACCCCAGCGCATGGGTCTGCGACTCCAGGTAGACCTCGGCCAGCCCGGTCCGGCGGGCTTCGGCCTCCACCGCGCGGACCAGGGCCGCGCCCAGGCCGGTGCCGCGGGCCGCGCGGCCCACAGCCAGCCGACCGAGCACGGCGGTGACGCGGCCGTCGATCCCGGCGTGGCCGTACTTGGTGTCCGCGGCCGGGCCGTGCAGGAAGCGCGCGGTGCCGAGCGCGGTGCCGTCCGGGCCGGTGGCGAGCAGGTGGACGGCGTGCAGGTCGTACGCGTCCAGCTCCTCCTCCACCGCGATGCCCTGCTCCTCGATGAACACCTCACGGCGGACGGCGTGGCAGCCCGTCAGGTCGCCGTCCCCCGGCACCACCGTGATCTCGATGCCCCCCGGCGCCTCGGGCGCCGGTATCACGCGCTCTCCGCGCGGACGATGTCCAGCGCGTTCTGGAGGTCGTCGGGGTACGCGCTGTGGAACTCCACCCAGGAGCCGTCGGCGGGGTGCTCGAAGCCGAGGCGCACCGCGTGCAGCCACTGCCGGGTGATCTTCAGTCGCTTGGCGAGCGTCGGGTCGGCTCCGTAGGTCAGGTCGCCGACGCACGGGTGGCGGTGGGCGGCCATGTGCACCCGGATCTGGTGGGTACGGCCGGTCTCCAGCTTGATGTCGAGGAGGCTGGCGGCCCGGAACGCCTCGACCAGGTCGTAGTGCGTGACGCTGGGCTTGCCCTCGGCGATGACCGCCCACTTGTAGTCGTGGGTGGGGTGGCGGCCGATGGGGGCGTCGATGGTGCCGCTGAGCGGGTCCGGGTGGCCCTGGACCAGCGCGTGGTAGCGCTTGTCGACGGTGCGCTCCCGGAACTGCTGCTTGAGCAGGGTGTAGGCGCGCTCGGACTTGGCGACGACCATCAGCCCGGAGGTGCCGACGTCCAGCCGGTGCACGATGCCCTGGCGCTCGGCGGCGCCGGAGGTGGAGATCCGGTAGCCCGCGGCGGCGAGCCCGCCGATCACTGTCGGCCCGGTCCAGCCGGGGCTGGGGTGGGCGGCGACGCCGACCGGCTTGACGATCACCACGACGTCCTCGTCGTCGTGCACGATCTCCATGCCCTCGACGGGCTCGGCGACGACCCGCACCGGCGGCGCGGCCTGCGGCATCTCGACCTCGAGCCAGGCCCCGCCGGACACGCGGTCGGACTTGCCGGCGACGCTGCCGTCGACCTGGACCTTCCCGGCGGCGGCCAGCTCTGCCGCCTTGGTCCGCGAAAAGCCGAACATACGGGCTATGGCGGCGTCGACGCGCTCGCCTTCGAGGCCCTCGGGCACGGGCAGGGTTCGGATCTCGGGAATCGTGCTCACCCGACGAGTATGCCGGACCGCGCGCCGGGCTCGGTACGGCCGGCTTCCGGCCGGGGCCGCGCCCGGCGCCGGTGAACGGCCGGTCGTCGTGCCCGGTCAGCCGTGTGCGCGGCCGTCGTCGCGGCCGTCAGTCGTGTGCGCGGCCGTCGTCGCGCCCGGTCGGTCGTGCGGCGGTCAGCCGTGAGGGCGGTCAGTCGTGAGCCCGGTCACGCGATCAGCCGTGGTGCACGGTCAGCCGTGGTGCACGGTCAGTCGTGGTGCACGGTCAGTCGTGGTGGACGGTCCCGTCCGGGTCGAGGCCGCGGAAGGAAAGGATCACGATCAGGAAGCCGCCGCAGACGATGGCGGAGTCCGCGAGGTTGAACACCGCGAAGTGCGCCGGCGCGACGAAGTCCACCACCGCGCCCTGCAGCCCGCCGGGGGCCCGGAAGAGGCGGTCGGTGAGGTTGCCGAAGGCGCCGCCGAGCAGCATGCCCAGCGCGATGGCCCACGGCAGGCTGTACAGCTTGCGGGCGATCCGCGCGATCACCACGATCACCGCCGCGGCGATCACCGTGAAGACGATGGTCATCGCCTCGCCGACGCCGAAGGCCGCGCCCCGGTTGCGGATCACCTCGAGCTGCAGCCAGCTGCCGAACACCTCGACCGGCGCGTGGTGCTCCAGGTGAGCGACGACGAGCAGCTTGCTGACCAGGTCGAGCAGGTAGGCGAAGGCGGCCACCCCGAGCAGCGTGCCGATCCGGCGCCTGCCACGGCCGTCCGTGGTCTCCGGCTGCCCGGCGCCCGTGGGCTCGGCGCCCGCCGTCGCTCCGGCCTCGTCGCCGCTGTCCGCGTCTGGCGTACCGATGGCCTGCTCCGCCTCTGTCACGTGAGTCCCTCAACGTATCCGTCCGGCGCCAAGCGCCCGCCTGGCTGAGGACGAGGTTACGGCACACTCGTACGAGTGGTCAGCGGCGCTCCTGGCGTTGCTTGCACTCCACGCACAGGGTCGCGCGCGGAAACGCCTGCGTCCGGGCCTTGCCGATGGGCTTGCCGCAGCTCTCGCACAGTCCGTACGTCCCGGCGTCCAGACGATCCAGGGCCCGCTCGGTCTGTTGCAGCCGTTCGCGGGCGATGGTCGCCAGCGCCAGCTCGTGTTCCCGGGTGATGTTCTTGGAGCCGGTGTCCGCCTCGTCGTCGCCCGCGCCGTCCCCGGAGTCGCGCATCAGCCGGGTGATCGCCGCCTCGGAGGCGAGGATCTCGCCGCGCAGCCGCTCCGCGTCGTCGTGCAGTTCGCTGCGGGCCGCGGCCACCTCCTCGGAGGTCCAGGGGTCCTCCCCGGGGCGGACCGCCAGCTCGCCGGGGTCGGCTCCGCCGCGCGCCTTGGGAACCGCGTTCGGAACCGCGTCCGCCGCCGGGGCGGGGGCCCCGCCGGCCGGCAGCGCGCCACCCGGTGTCTTCTTCAGCGCCAATGTCCTGGCTCCCGTCTTCTCCGCGGGCACCGCCTTCTTCGCCGGTGCGGGCTTGGTGGCTGTGGACTTCTGGGGGACCGTCTTCCTCGGGGCCGTCTTCTTCGAGTTACTCGAGACCGTCTTCCTCGGGCTCGTCTTCTTCGCCGACGCGGTCTTCTTCGCATTCGCCGATGCGGTCTTCTTCGCGGCCGTCGTCTCCGCCGCGGCCTTCCGGGTGGTCTTCCGCGCGGTCGTCTTCGCGGTCGTCTTCGCGGCCGTCTCGGCGTTCGTCTCGGCGTTCGTCTTCGCGGTGCCGTCGTCCGCGGCGGCCTTGGCCGTGGCCGTCTTCGCCGGTACGGCCTTCTTGCCCGGTGCGCTCTTCGTCTCGGCCTTCCCGGCCGGCACGGTCTTCTTGGCCACCATGGCCGCGGCCCCTTCACATATTGTGATCTTGCGCGCGAATCGTCCCGGAACGATAAATCGACTCCGAGCACGCGGCAACGGGGCACGCCGCCCGATTCGCCCGGCTTGCTCGTACGAGAAAGCGGTCTCATCCGTTGTGCCCCACGTCCCGCCCGATAATCCGCCGGACGCCACGCCGGGCCCCTCGCCCGGGTGCCGGCGGGGCGGGGCACGCCCACTCCTCCGGTCGGCCGAGCGGAGGAGTCCGGTCGGTCCGCCCGCCCGGGCCGGCGGGAAAACCAGGCGGCCACACCCGGCCCGGGCCCTTACACTGTGGGGGCGCCCCCAGCTCGAGCGAAGACGAGAGCCCGGGGGAGCAGCGAAAGGCGTGGATGGGGACGAGTAACGTCGTACGCAGCCATGAGCGACCCGGGGACGGTGCGAGCCCGGGGGCGAGCGCGATGTGAAGGATCACCCCGGAGCTGCCGGAAGAAAGCCCGATCCATGGGGCCCGCTCCGCTGGGGCCGCCGAGGGCGAGTAGAGCCGGCTTCGCGACCCCAATGAGGGGGCCGGGAGCGAGACCGCTCGCGGTCAAGGAGGGTGGTACCGCGGGAGCGCGCAGCTCTCGTCCCTCCGACGGAACGGAAACGACGTGTCCGCCGGAGGACGACCCCGATGAGTCCGCAGCCGCAGTACCGCCAGGTGCCCGCCCAGGTCGACCTGCCCGCCCTCGAGCACGCCGTGCTCGATTTCTGGCGGGACAACAAGATCTTCGCCCGCAGCCTGGACCAGTCCGAGGGACGGCCCGAGTGGGTCTTCTACGAGGGCCCGCCGACCGCCAACGGCATGCCCGGTGCCCACCACATCGAGGCCCGGGTCTTCAAGGACGTCTTCCCGCGCTTCCGCACCATGCAGGGCTACCACGTCGGCCGCAAGGCGGGCTGGGACTGCCACGGCCTGCCGGTCGAGCTGGCGGTGGAGAAGGAGCTCGGCTTCAGCGGCAAGAAGGACATCGAGGCGTACGGGATCGCGGAGTTCAACGCGAAGTGCCGTGAGTCGGTGACCCGGCACACCGACGCGTTCACCGAGCTCACCACCCGGATGGGCTACTGGGTCGACCTCGACGACGCCTACCGGACGATGAACCCCGAGTACATCGAGTCGGTGTGGTGGTCGCTGAAGGAGATCTTCAACAAGGGCCTGCTGGTCCAGGACCACCGGGTCGCCCCCTGGTGCCCGCGCTGCGGTACCGGGCTGTCCGACCACGAGCTGGCCCAGGGCTACGAGACCGTGGTGGACCCGTCGGTCTTCGTCCGCTTCCCGCTCACCTCCGGCCCGCTGGCGGGCGAGGCGTCCCTGCTGGTGTGGACGACGACCCCCTGGACCCTGGTGTCCAACACCGCCGTCGCCGCCCACCCCGATGTCCGCTACGTCGTCGCGACCGACGGCGAGGAGAAGGTGGTCGTCGCCGAGCAGCTTCTCTCCAAGGCGCTCGGTGAGGGCTGGGAGCCCACCGGCCAGTCCTTCACCGGCCGTGAGATGGAGCGCTGGACCTACGACCGCCCCTTCTCGCTGGTCGCGATCGAGGACGCGCACTTCGTCGTCAACGCCGAGTACGTCACCACCGAGGACGGCACCGGTCTGGTGCACCAGGCACCCGCCTTCGGTGAGGACGACCTGAGGACCTGCCGCGCCTACGGCCTGCCGGTGATCAACCCGGTGCGCCCGGACGGCACCTTCGCCGAGGACGTCGCACTGGTCGGCGGCCAGTTCTTCAAGAAGGCCGACGAGGCGCTCACCGCCGACCTCCAGGCCCGTGGCCTGCTCTTCCGCCACGTCGCCTACGAGCACAGCTACCCGCACTGCTGGCGCTGCCACACCGCGCTGCTCTACTACGCCCAGCCGTCCTGGTACATCCGCACCACCGCGGTCAAGGACGCGCTGCTGCGGGAGAACGAGAAGACCAACTGGTTCCCCGAGTCGGTCAAGCACGGCCGGTTCGGTGACTGGCTCAGCAACAACATCGACTGGGCGCTCTCCCGCAACCGCTACTGGGGCACGCCGCTGCCGATCTGGCGCTGCGAGGAGGCCCACCTCACCTGCGTCGGCTCGCTGGCCGAGCTCTCCGAGCTGACCGGCAGCGACCAGTCCAGGCTCGACCCGCACCGCCCGTTCATCGACCACGTCACCTTCACCTGCCCCGCCGAGGGCTGCGAGCTGACGGCGGTGCGCGTGCCGGAGGTGATCGACGCCTGGTACGACTCGGGCTCGATGCCGTTCGCGCAGTGGGGGTACCCCTACAAGAACAAGGAGATCTTCGAGAAGCGCTACCCGGCGCAGTTCATCTCCGAGGCCATCGACCAGACCCGCGGGTGGTTCTACACGCTGATGGCGGTCGGCACCCTCGTCTTCGACAAGTCGAGCTACGAGAACGTCGTCTGCCTGGGCCACATCCTCGCCGAGGACGGCCGGAAGATGTCCAAGCACCTGGGGAACATCCTCCAGCCGATCCCGCTCATGGACCAGCACGGCGCGGACGCGGTGCGCTGGTTCATGGCGGCCGGCGGCTCGCCGTGGGCGGCCCGCCGGGTGGGCCACGGCACCATCCAGGAGGTCGTCCGCAAGACCCTGCTGACCTACTGGAACACCGTCGCCTTCCAGGCGCTGTACGCGCGCACCTCCGGCTGGGCGCCCAGCGAGGCCGACCCGGCCCCGGCCGACCGGCCGCTACTGGACCGCTGGCTGCTGGGCGAGCTGAACACCCTGGTCGAACAGACCACCCAGGCCCTGGAGGCCTACGACACCCAGCGGGCCGGAAAGCTGCTGTCGGCGTTCGTGGACGACCTGTCCAACTGGTACGTGCGCCGCTCGCGCCGCCGGTTCTGGCAGGGTGACGCGGCCGCGCTGCGCACGCTGCACGAGTGCGTCGAGACGGTCACCCGGCTCATGGCGCCGCTGGTCCCCTTCATCACCGAGCGGGTCTGGCAGGACCTGGTCGTCCCGGTGACCCCGGACGCCCCGGAGTCGGTGCACCTGTCGAGCTGGCCGACCGCCGACCGGACGCTGATCGACCCGGCGCTCTCCCAGCAGATGGTGCTGGTCCGGCGCCTGGTCGAGCTGGGCCGTGCGAGCCGCGCCGAGTCCGGGGTCAAGACCCGGCAGCCGCTGTCCCGCGCCCTGGTCGCCGCGGCCGGTTTCGAGACGCTCTCCCCCGAGCTGCACAGCCAGATCACCGAGGAGCTGAACGTCACCTCGCTGGCGTCGCTCTCCGAGGTCGGCGGATCGCTGGTCGACACCACCGCGAAGGCCAACTTCCGGGCGCTGGGCAAGCGGTTCGGCAAGGGAGTGCAGGCGGTGGCCAAGGCGATCGCGGAGGCGGACGCGGCCGCGCTGTCGCTCGCGCTGCGCGAGGGCACCGCTTCGGTGCCGGTCGACGGTGAGCCGGTGGCCCTCTCCCCCGACGAGGTGATCATCACCGAGACCCCGCGGGAAGGCTGGTCGGTCGCCTCCGACGCGGGCGCCACCGTGGCGCTGGACCTGGAGATCACCCCGGAGCTGCGGCGCGCGGGCGTGGCCCGCGACGCGATCCGGCTCATCCAGGAGGCCCGGAAGAACAGCGGGCTGGACGTAGCCGACCGGATCGCGCTGCGCTGGCGCGCCACCGATGCGGAGACGGCGGAGGCCGTGGCCGAGCACGCGTCGCTGATCGCGGACGAGGTGCTGGCGGTGGACCTGGCGGACGGCGAGGCGGACGACTCCTACGGTGAGGAGTTCGTGGACGAGGGGCTGGCTCTCGCCTTCCGCCTCCGCAAGGCGTAACCCCGCGGGACTCCGTCCGGGGGTGCCCCCGTCCCGAACTGGGGCTCCGCCCCAGACCCCGCTCCTCAATCGCCGGAGGGGCTGAAAGATCCAGCCCGTCCGGGCAGGTGTTCAAGCCCGTCCGGCGATTGAGGACTGGGGGTACGGGGGCCAGCCCCCGTACGGGACGGGGCGGGGCGGGGAACAAAGAAACGGCCGCCGTCCAAGGCGCAGCGCAAACGGGCCGGGCCCCGGGAGGAGAATCCTCCCGGGGCCCGGCCCGTTCTGCCTGCCGACGGCTACGCGCTCCGCGCGAACCGCGCGATCAGTTGTCGTCCTCGTCGATCAGAAAGCCCCGCATCGGGCTCGGCGCCTGCTGCATCGGCTGCGGGCCCTGCGGCCGCACCGGTGCCATCGGCTGGGTCATCGCCGGGGACATCTGCTGCTGGCCACCGTAGGACGGCGCACCGCCGGCCTGGTTGTGGCCGCCCATGGTCTGGTTTCCGCCCATGGTGTGGCCCCCGCTCATCGGGCCCGCGGCGGCCGAGGCCATCGACGGGGACGGCGGCAGCGAGGGAGCGGCCGTGGTCCGCGGCGGAGCCAGCGAGTCGTCGGCCTGGTTCTCCAGCTGACGCAGCTGGCTCTCCAGGTACGACTTCAGGCGGGTGCGGTACTCGCGCTCGAAGCCGCGCAGGTCCTCGACCTTGCGCTCCAGCGTGGCGCGGGCGGACTCCAGGGAGCCCATCGCGACGCGGTGCTTCTCCTGCGCGTCCCGCTCCAGCGCGTCCGCCTTGGCGCGGGCGTCGCGCTCCAGGCCCTCGGCGCGGCTGCGGGCCTCGCCGACGATCTTGTTGGCCTCGGAGCGGGCCTCCGCGATCGCCTGGTCGGCGGTCTGCTGCGCCAGCGAGAGCACCCGGGCGGCGCTGTCGCCACCGGGGCCCTGACCGGGCTGCGGGAGCTGCGGGCCGGGACCGCCCATCGGACCCTGCTGGCCCATAGGGCCGGGACCGAGCGGGCCGCCCATCGGGCCGGGACCGTGCGGGCCCTGCGGGCCGTGGCCACCAGGGCCGGGAGGCAGCTGGGGTGCACCGCCGGGCAGTTGGGGCGGACCGCCCATCTGCTGCTGCTGCGGGGGCACCGGCTGCGGGCCCGATATGGCAGCGGGCACCGGAGCGCCCGGTCGATCTTGTGGCTCGGGAGGTTTACGCATGCCCTGCTGCTGGTTCTGCGCGGCGGCACGAGTCGCGGCGGCCAGCTTCGCCCGCAGGTCCTCGTTCTCGCGCAGCAGCCGGGTCAGCTCGGCCTCGACCTCGTCGAGGAAGGCATCGACCTCGTCCTCGTCATAGCCTTCACGGAGGCGGACGGTCGTGAACTGCTTGTTCCGCACGTCCTCGGGGGTCAATGGCATCTCTTCTTCACCTCAACGTAGTCGTCGGCAATTGCAAGACCGTATCGTTCACACGCTGCTCGCAACGTTGCTCACGACGGTGATCAGGATGTAGACGATGATCATCAGTACGAAGAAGGACAGGTCGAGCGCCACGCCCCCGAGACGCAGCGGCGGGATGAACCGCCGCAGCAGCTTGAGCGGCGGATCGGTGACAGTGTAGGCGGCCTCAAGGATGACCACCATCGCCTTCCCGGGTTGCCACGACCGGGCGAACTGGAAGACGTAGTCCATGACCAGCCGGAAGATCAGCACGATCAGGAAGCAATACAGCGCGATGTAGATCACCTGGAGTGCGATGTCCATCCCGCGCTTCCCTCTCCCCTTGCTCGTACCTCGGCCTCGCGGCCGGATCTGCTCGGTGCTACCGCTGTTGCGTCTCAGCTTTGGTTGAAGAACCCGCCCTCAGCGATACGGGCCTTGTCCTCCGCCGTGACATCGACGTTAGCAGGAGACAACAGGAACACCTTCTGTGTCACCCGCTCAATACTCCCGTGGAGACCGAAGACCAGACCGGCGGCAAAGTCGACAAGTCGCTTCGCGTCGGTGTCGTCCATCTCCGTCAGATTCATGATCACCGGAGTGCCCTCACGGAAGTGTTCCCCGATGGTACGGGCTTCGTTGTAGGTCCGGGGGTGCAGTGTCGTGATGCGGTAAGGCTCACGCTCGGACACAACCTTGGGCATGATCACCGGTGCGTTCTTCTCCAGATTCTGGCGGTCAGGTGTGATGGACGCCACGGGGGCGATTCTTCCCCCTCGCCCTCCTTCGGCAAGGAGGGACCCAGAACGTCCGCTTTCCGTTACGAGCGGAGCGGGTTCACGCTGGGCGGGCGGAAGGGCGACTCGAACCGATTCGTCCCTTTCCGAGCGAGGCTCCGGCGGTGCTTGGTGCCGCCTGCGCTCGGGCTCCGGTTCGGGCTCGAACTCGTCGTCGGGGTCGAACCCCCGGCCGTCGTACCCATCGTCCTCCACGAGGCCGAGGTAGACCGCCATCTTGCGCATCGCGCCGGCCATTCTCTGCGTCCTCCGCTCTGTGGTGGATCGGCTCCGCCACCGGATACCGTGGATCCACGCGGTCTGCCCGCCTTTTCGCGGGAATGACCATATTTTCTACTGTGGTCCGACTTCTTGGCGACGTTACCGGAGCCGGGGTCGGACTCCGAGTACCGCGGTGCCTACACGCACATGTGTCGCTCCCGCCGCCACGGCGTCCTCGAGGTCCGCACTCATCCCTGCCGAGACCATGTTCGCAGCAGGATGGTTCGCGCGCAGGCCGGTTGAGATTTCCATCAGCCGGTCGAAGGACGCTCGCGGTCTGCCCGCGTACGGGCCGGCGAGCGGAGCGACGGTCATCAGCCCCTCCAGGCGCAGACCTTGGGCTTCGGCCACGGCGTCCGCCAGTTCGGCCACCCGCTCCGGCGGGACTCCACCGCGCCCGGCACCCTCACCCGATCCGGCGTCGAACGCGACCTGGATGAGACAGCCCAGCTCGCGCCCGGCCCGCACCGCCGCGGTGGACAGCGCGTCAACCAGCCGCCGTCTGTCGACTGATTGCACGATATCGGCATAACTCGCCACCGAACGCACTTTGTTTGTCTGCAATTGGCCGACGAAATGCCAAGCAAGGGACAGATCGGCGCATTCGGCGGCCTTGGGCGCCGCGTCCTGATCGCGGTTCTCCGCGACCTGCCGCACACCCAGCTCCGCCAGCAGCCGGACGTCACTGGCGGGGTAGGTCTTGGTGACCACGATCAGGGTCACCTCCTCGCGCTTCCGGCCGGCGGCGGCGCAGGCGGCAGAGATACGTTCCTCTACCCGGGCCAGGTTCGCGGCCAGTTCCGCCTTGCGATCGGTCACAGCTCAGCTCCCCCAGGGCCCCCGACCCAGACATAGCTCGCGAGCCGCCCCGTGGTGCGGTCGCGCCGGTAAGAGAAGTGGTCCGCCGATTCGAGCGTGCAGACGGGAGACCGTCCCGCGATTCTCACACCGAACGCGGCGAGTTGGGCGATGACCCCGGCCGCCACATCCACCGCCGGGGTCTGCCAGCTGGTACGGGACCGGGCCGCGGGGACCGCCTCGGCGACCGCGTCCCGCATCGCCTCGGGTACTTCGTAACAGCGGCCGCAGATCGAGGGTCCGGTGTGCGCGACGATCCGGGACGGTTCGGCGCCGAGTGTCAGCATCGCCTCCACCACCGCGGGGATGACTCCGGCCACCAGGCCCGGCCGGCCGGCGTGCGCCGCGCCGGCGACTCCGGCGACCGGGTCGGCCAGCAGCACCGGAGTGCAGTCGGCGGTGAGCACGGCGAGGGCGAGCCCTGGGCGGTTGGTCACCACCGCGTCCACGCCGGGCACCTCTTCCGGCGCGAGGTCTGCTGGCCACGGGCCGTCGACGATGGCGACGTCCCGGCCGTGCACCTGGTTCATCCAGACCACCGCCGCCGGATCCAGGCCGAGCGCCTTGGCGGCGAGCTCCCGGTTGGTCCGGACCACCGCGGGGTCGTCGCCGACCGCGCCGCCGAGGTTGAGCTCCGCGTACGGAGCGGCGCTCACCCCGCCCCACCGGTCGGTGAAAGCGAAGTGCGCGCCGCTCGCTCGGTGCTGTTGCCCTATCACTTCAGGCGGTACTTACTTCAGGAAGTCCGGCACGTCCAGCTCCTCGGCCTGGCTGTCCTGGTAGGGACGGGCCGGCGGGACCTGCGGCGTGCTGACCGGGGCGGAGGACGCGCCGGAGTAGGACGCGGGCGGGACGTCGGCGACCGGCGAAGTGTCCGGAACCGGCTCCTCCTCCCGTTGGGTGACGCTGCCCAGTCCGCCGAAGGACGGCCGGCTGGGCTCGGCCGGGGCGGCCGAGCGGGCCGCGGAGCCGCCGGCGGAGTCGTCCCGGCTGTACGAACCGATCCCCTTGTCGCGGGACTTGGCCGGCGGCTGGCCGCCGTCGAAGCCGGCCGCGATGACGGTGACCCGGACCTCGTCGCCGAGCGCGTCGTCGATGACGGCACCGAAGATGATGTTCGCCTCGGGGTGCGCGGCCTCGCTCACCAGCTGGGCGGCCTCGTTGATCTCGAAGAGACCGAGGTCGCTGCCGCCGGAGATGGAGAGCAGGACGCCGCGGGCGCCGTCGATGGACGCCTCCAGCAGCGGCGAGGAGATGGCCATCTCGGCCGCCGCCACCGCGCGGTCGTCGCCACGCGCCGAGCCGATGCCCATCAGGGCCGAGCCCGCCTCGGACATCACGGACTTGACGTCGGCGAAGTCCAGGTTGATCAGGCCGGGGGTGGTGATCAGGTCGGTGATGCCCTGGACACCCGACAGCAGCACCTGGTCCGCGGACTTGAACGCGTCGAGCACGCTCACCTGTCGGTCCGAGATGGACAGCAGTCGGTCGTTCGGGATCACGATGAGGGTGTCGACCTCGTCGCGCAGCTGCGCGATGCCGTCCTCCGCCTGGTTCGCCCGGCGGCGTCCCTCGAAGGTGAACGGGCGGGTGACCACACCGATCGTCAGAGCGCCGAGCGACCGCGCGATGTTGGCGACGACGGGCGCGCCACCGGTGCCCGTGCCACCGCCCTCGCCCGCCGTCACGAAGACCATGTCGGCCCCCTTGAGGACCTCCTCGATCTCCTCGCGGTGGTCCTCCGCGGCCTTCCGGCCGACGTCGGGGTTGGCGCCGGCGCCGAGACCGCGGGTGAGCTCCCGGCCGACGTCGAGCTTGACGTCGGCGTCGCTCATCAGCAGGGCCTGCGCATCGGTGTTGATCGCGATGAACTCGACGCCCTTGAGCCCGACCTCGATCATCCGGTTGATGGCGTTCACGCCACCGCCGCCGATGCCGACGACCTTGATGACTGCGAGGTAGTTCTGCGGTGCTGCCACGTCGAAGGCCTCTCGCCTCGATTTACGTGTCGCCACTCCGCAGTTGCTGCGGTGCGCCGACTGATGCCGAATGGGGCGGTCCTCTTGGCCGGCCCAACCCTAAAGGTGAAGTTTAGGGTTACTAGTGCTGCTGTTCCCTGGGTTCTTGGAACAGGACACTAAGTCGACAAGCCGGGCGCGTTCAATGAACACGCCGAACCTCCCGTTTTTCTTTTCACCCTATGTGATCACCCCTAGGGGTAGCCAACCAGGGTGCTGGCCTGCCGGGATGTCCGTCCACATCTACGTCAACTACCGGACGCGGCGGGGGCACTCGGCGCACTGACGTCGAAGTGACCCGCCTGGGGCACCGCTTTCATCAGCGCGGTCAGCGCCCGGGCCTTTGCGGCGCCGCGCTCCCCGCTGCCCCACATCACCGTACGGTCGCCGGTCAGCACCACGGTGATGGAGTCGTAGGAGTTTACCCGGATCCGGCGGGTGTCCTGGTGGACGCGCGCGGGAAGCGCGGTCGCGACCCGCACTCCTTCACGGCGCAACCGGTCGGCGCCGAATCGGCGGGAACTCGCCGATCGCTCGATGCCCAATTCGAGCAGCGGAACGTCTTTCGGGGCCTCGGCGACGGTGGCGAACCGGACACCGGACTTGTCGACTTCGGTGAACTTCCCGCCGGTGCGGAGAATGGCCACCGGCTTCCGTTCGGTCACCTCGACGCGGATGGTGTGCGGCCAGGAACGGGCCACCTTCACCGCCGCGATCCTCGGCAGCCGCGCAAGGAGCCTGTGCTCGATCGCGCCGGTGTCCACCGAGACCATCGGGGAGTCCAGCGGAGCCGCCGCCGCCTTCCGTACCTCGCCGGGGGTCAGGACCTCGGTTCCGGTGATGTTCACCCGCTCGGCCCGAAGCCAGCTCGAGCCGTAGAACAGCCAGGTACCGCCCCCGCCGAGCAGGGCGGCGGCCACCAGGAGCAGCAGCAGGGTGCGGCGGCCGGGCAATCGCAGCCGGCGGCGCGCCCGGAGGGTCCGGGGCGCCGGGCCGGACGACGGCGCCGGTCGGTCACCGCGCTTGGCGGTCGTCGGTCCGGCCACGCTGCCCCACTCCTTCCGGCCGAATGCCCGGGGGTTGACCTCCCCGGGCCCGCGGCCTCACACCTGGCGGCGCACCTGCCCGGTCACGCCTGGCGGCGCTGGGCGATCGCCTCGTACACCATGCCGACCAGCAGCTCGTCGGCGTCCCTGCGGCCGAACTCCGCGGCGCGCCGCGACATCTCGTACAGCCGGTGCGGGTCGCTGAGCACCGGGAGCACCTGGGACTGCACCCACTCGGGGCTGAGCTCGGCGTCGTCGACCAGCAGACCGCCGCCGGCCTTGACGACCGGCTGGGCGTTCAGCCGCTGTTCGCCGTTGCCGATGGGCAGCGGGACGTAGGCGGCGGGCAGCCCGACGGCGGAGAGTTCGGCGACGGTCATCGCACCCGCGCGGCAGAGCATCATGTCGGCCGCGGCGTACGCGAGGTCCATCCGGTCCACATACGATACCGGGATGTACGGCGGCATTCCGGGCATGTTGTCCACGGGCGGCAGCTCGTTCTTGGGGCCGACCGCGTGCAGGATCTGGATCCCGGAGCGCTGGAGGAAGGGCGCGACCGTCTGCACCACCTCATTGAGCCGGCGAGCGCCCTGCGAGCCGCCGGAGACCAGCAGCGTGGGCAGGTTGGGGTCGAGCCCGAAGGCGGCGCGGGCCTCGGGGCGCACCGCGGCCCGGTCGAGGGTGGCGATGGAGCGGCGCAGCGGGATGCCGACGTAGTGGGCGTTGCGCAGCTTGCTGTCCGGGGTGCTGACCGCGACGAACTTGGCGTAGCGGGAGCCGATCTTGTTGGCCAGGCCGGGCCGGGCGTTCGCCTCGTGGACCACGATCGGCACCCCGAGCCGCTTCGCCGCCAGATAGCCGGGCAGGGCCACATAGCCACCGAAGCCGACGACGCAGTCGGCCTTGGTGCGCTCCAGGATCTGCTCGGCGGCCTTGATGGTGCCGCGCAGCCGCCCGGGGACGGTGATCAGCTCAGGGGTGGGCTTGCGCGGCAGCGGGACGGCCGGGATCAGCCCGAGTTCGTACCCCCGCTCGGGTACGAGCCGGGTCTCAAGACCCCGCTCCGTGCCGAGCGCCGTGATCCCCACGGTCGGGTCCTGCCTCCGCAGGGCGTCCGCGAGGGCGAGCGCGGGCTCGATGTGGCCGGCGGTCCCCCCACCGGCGAGTACGACATGCACCGAAATTCACCGCTCTCCGGACGGCCGCTTGTCGCCGCGCCGTCTCATCGTCTTCCATCTCAGCCCAGCCCGCTTCTTACCGAACACAGGCTGCCGCATGGCCAAGGCCGCTCGGGCACCGGGTTCCGCTCGCGCGAAGGCGATCAGCAGCCCGATGGCGAACATGGTCGGCAGCAGGGCGGACCCTCCGTAGGAGAACAGCGGGAGCGGGACGCCGGCGATCGGCAGCAGACCGAGCACCGCACCGATGTTGACCACGGCCTGGGCCGTGATCCAGCAGGTCACGCCTCCCGCGGCATACCTCACGAAGGGGTCCTCCGTGCGTCCGGCCACGCGGATACCCGCATAGCCTAGAGCCGCGAAGAGGGCGAGCACCGACAGTGTCCCCGCGAGGCCGAGTTCCTCCCCGGTAATGGCGAAGATGAAGTCGGTGTGTGGTTCAGGGAGTTCGCCCCATTTCTCCATGCTGGCCCCGAGGCCGGATCCGAACCATCCGCCGTTGGCCAGGGCGTAGATGCCGTGCACCGCCTGCCAGCACTGATCGCCGTCGCCGGGCTCGGTGGCCCCCAGGCAGGCCAGCCGGGACATCCGGTTTGCGCTGGTCTTGATCAGCAGGACGCCGATGAACGCGGCGCAGCCGAGCACGCCGACGAAGAGCCGGGTGGGCGCGCCGGCCAGCCACAGCACCCCGAAGAGGATCGCGGTCAGGATGATGGCGGTGCCCATGTCGCCGCCCAGCATGATCAGGGTGAGCAGGACGAAGGTGGCGGGCACCAGCGGGATCAGCAGGTGCTTCCACTGGGTGAGCAGCCGCTTCTCGTGCTTGCGGGCCAGCAGGTCCGCGCCCCACAGCACCAGCGCCAGCTTGCCGAACTCGCTCGGCTGCAGCAGGAAGGGGCCGCCGAAGGAGATCCAGTTCCGGTTGCCGTTGACCGCCACTCCTATCCCCGGCACCTGGACCAGGCACATCAGGAAGACGGAGACGGCGAGCAGCGGATAGGCGAAGGCGCGGTGCAGCTTGATCGGGGTGCGCGCGGCGAACAGCATCAGGGCGCCGCCGAGGACGGCCGCCAGCAGCTGCTTGCGGAAGAAGTAGGAGGGGGCGAGGCCGGATTGCAGCGCCTTGATCTGGGAGGCGGAGTAGACCATCACCAGGCCCAGCACGATGATCAGGAGGCTGCCGCCGAGGATCACGTAGTAGGCGGTGAGCGGCCGGTCCCAGGCCCGCCGGGCCCTGGCCAGCAGCTGCCGCGGCCCGCCGGAGGCGCCGCCGCGCGGGGCTCGCGGCCCGCCGGACGCGCCGCCGCCGCGGCGCACCGGGCCGACGGTGCGCCCCGGGCGCCCGGTACGGGCCACCGAGCGCTCCCGCAGGGCGAGACCCGGGGGGCCAGGGTGCGCCACGGGGGGAAGGACGCCACCGCCCGCAGGGGCGAGGAAGCCGCCGCGCACCGGGGCGGCGAAGCCACCGCCCGCCAGGCCGGCGCGCGGCCGGTGTCCTCGCGGCCGGCTCAGCCCGGACAGCAGCGCGCGTACGCCGAAGCGGGCCTGGGCGGGCTCCGGCGGGCGGCCCCGGTCCACCGCGGGGCGGGCCGCCCGGGGCCGCGATGCCGCGGACTCGTCATGAGTCATCTCGCATCCCTCCGTACAGCCCGCGCGAGCGGTCCTCGCGGCGGACCGGCGGGTCAATGCTCGTTCGGTCCGTCGTCCGCGCCGTGGGCGCCGCCGGCCAGCTCGGCAACGGCCGCGGCGAAGGCGTCACCCCGCACGGTGTAGTTGACGAACATGTCCATCGAGGCGCAGGCCGGGGCCAGCAGGACCGTGTCCCCCGGTTCGGCGAGCCGCGCGGCCTCCCGGACCGCCGCCGCCATCGCTCCAGTGTCGGTCCGGTCGAGGTCGACGACCGGGACATCCGGGGCGTGTCGCGCCAGCGCTTCGCGGATCAGGGCGCGGTCGGCCCCGATCAGCACGACGCCGCGCAACCGCCCCGCGGCCGCGGTGACCAGGCCGTCGAAGGTGGCGCCCTTGGCGAGGCCGCCGGCGATCCACACGATCGGCTCGTACGCCGCCAACGACGCCTCGGCGGCATGGGTGTTGGTGGCCTTGGAGTCGTTCACGTAGGCGACGCCGTCGACGTCGGCGACGTGCGCGATGCGGTGGGCGTCCGGGCGGAAGGCCCGCAGCCCCTCGCGCACCGCCGCGGGCTCCACGCCGAAGGCGCGGGCCAGGGCGGCGGCGGCCAGGGCGTTGGCGATGTTGTGCGGCGCCGGCCCGGGGGCCCCGGGGGCCGTCCGGGAAGACGCGGCGATGTCGCTGACCTCGGCGAGCTCCTGGGCCTGCTCGCGCCGGTTGGCCACGAAGGCCCGGTCGACGAGGATGCCGTCCACGACGCCGAGTTCGGACAGGCCCGGGGTGCCGAGGGTGAAGCCGATGGCGCGGCAGCCCTCCTCGACGTCGGCCTCCCGCACCAGGTTCTCGGTGGCCGGGTCGGCGGCGTTGTAGACGCAGGCGATCCGGTTGCCCTCGTAGATCCGGCCCTTGTCGGCGGCGTACGCGGTCATCGAGCCGTGCCAGTCGAGGTGGTCGGGGGCCAGGTTGAGGACCGCGGCGGAGTGCGCGCGGACCGAGGGCGCCCAGTGCAGCTGGTAGCTGGAGAGCTCCACGGCCAGCACGTCGTACTGCTCGTCGCCGGTGACGATGTCCAGCAGCGAGACGCCGATGTTGCCGACGGCCGCGGTGCGCAGTCCGGCGGCCTCGAGGATGGACGCCAGCATGCGGACGGTGGTCGTCTTGCCGTTGGTGCCGGTGATCGCGAGCCAGGGCGCCGCGTCCGGTCCGCGCAGCCGCCAGGCCAGCTCCACGTCGCCCCAGACCGGGACCCCGGCCTGCTCGGCGGCGGCGAAGATCGGGCTGGACGGCTTCCAGCCGGGGGTGGTGACGACCAGCTCGGTGCCCTCGGGCAGCGAGGCGTCGCCCAGCCGCACGGTGACCCCGAGCGGCTCCAGCTCGGCCGCCTGGGCGCGTTCGCGTGGCCCGTCGCTGCCGTTGACGACGGTGACCTCGGCGCCCAGGCCCCGCAGCACGCGGGCTGCGGGGACCCCGGAGACGCCGAGTCCGGCGACCGTGACGCGCTTGCCGGTGAAGTCCGGTGTCCCCTGCTCGCTCACTTGTTGGCCCGCCAGCTCGCGTAGAAGATGCCCAGTCCCACGATGACGCACATGCCCTGGATGATCCAGAACCTGACCACGACCAGGACTTCGCTCCAGCCCTTCAGCTCGAAGTGGTGCTGGAGTGGCGCCATCCGGAAGACCCGTCGGCCGGTCAGGCGGAACGATCCGACCTGGATGATCACGGAGAGGGTGATCAGCACGAAGAGGCCGCCGAGGATGGCCAGCAGCATCTCGGTGCGGGAGCAGATCGCCAGACCCGCCAGCGCGCCGCCGAGGGCGAGCGATCCGGTGTCACCCATGAAGATCTTGGCCGGGGAGGTGTTCCACCACAGGAAGCCGAAGCAGGAGCCCATCAGCGCGGACGCGACGACGGCGAGGTCGAGCGGGTCCCGGACCTCGAAGCAGGCCTGGTACGCGGTGGGCTGGTTGGCGCAGGACTCCTGGTACTGCCAGACACCGATGAAGGTGTAGGCGCCGAAGACCATCACCGAGGCACCGGTGGCCAGACCGTCCAGACCGTCGGTGAGGTTCACGCCGTTGGACATCGCCAGGATCATGAACAGCGCCCAGATCGCGAAGATCACCGGGCCGATCTGCCAGCCGAAGTCCTGGGTGAAGGAGAGCTTGTCGGAGGCCGGCGTCTGGTTGCGGGCGTCCGCGAAGTTCAGCGACAGGATCGCGAAGGCGATGCCGACGATCAGCTGGCCGGCCATCTTCGCCTTGGCGCGCAGACCCAGGCTCCGCTGCTTGACGATCTTGATGTAGTCGTCGAGGAAGCCGACCAGGCCCATGCCCGCGAAGAGGAAGAGCACCAGGACACCGGAGAAGGTCGGGTCGCTGGAGGTGATCACCTTCGTCAGGGCGTACGCGATGATCGTGGCCAGGATGAAGGCGATGCCGCCCATGGTGGGCGTGCCCTTCTTGCTGCCGTGGGTACGCGGGCCGTCGTCGCGGATGAACTGCCCGTAGCCCTTGCGGGCCAGCAGCTTGATCAGCAGCGGGGTGCCGATCAGCGTGAGAAAGAGCCCGATGGCTCCGGAGAAGAGGATCTGCCTCATGCCCATCGGCCGGCGACCTCACCCTCGCCCGCGCTGTCCAGCAGCTCCAGCGCGATCCGCTCCAGGCCCACCGACCTGGACGCCTTCACCAGCACGACGTCCCCCGGACGCAGCTCACTGCGCAACAGGTCGACCGCCGCCCGCACGTCGGACACGTGCACCGACTCCTCACCCCACGAACCCTCGTTCTTGGCGCCCATGTCGAGCCAGGCGGCCTCCTGGCCGCCGACCGCCACGAGCTTGCTGACGTTGAGCCGGACGGCCAGCCGCCCGACCGCGTCGTGCTCGGCGAGTGACTCCTCGCCGAGCTCGGCCATCTGGCCCAGCACCGCCCACGTACGCCCACCCTGTGCCTGCCTGGCCTTGCCCATCGCGGCCAGCGCACGCAGCGCGGCTCGCATGGACTCGGGGTTCGCGTTGTAGGCGTCGTTGACGACCGTCACGCCGTCCGCGCGCTCGGTGACCTCCATACGCCAGCGGGAGAGCTGCCCGGCCTCGGAGAGCGCCACGGCGATCTCCTGCGCGGACATGCCCAACTCATGGGCGACGGCGGCCGCGGCGAGCGCGTTCGACACGTGGTGCTCACCGTACAGGCGCAAGGTCACGTCGCTGCACCCGGTGGGGGTGTGAAGCGTGAAGGCGGGCTGACCTTCCGTAGTGAGCCGGACATTCTCGGCGCGCACATCCGCGTCCTCGGCCTCGCCGAACAGCACGGTACGGGCCTTGGTGCGGCTGCTCATGGCGCGGACCAGCGGGTCGTCCGCGTTGAGCACGGCCACTCCGCCGGCCTCGGCGGCGGGCAGGTCCTCGACGAGTTCGCCCTTGGCCTCGGCGATCTGCTCGCGGCCGCCGAACTCTCCCAGGTGCGCGGTGCCGACGTTGAGGACCAGGCCGATCCGCGGCGGGGTGAGGCTGGTGAGGTAGCGGATGTGGCCCACGCCGCGGGCGCCCATCTCCAGCACGAGGTGGCGGGTGTTCTCGTCCGCGCTGAGCGCGGTGAGGGGCAGGCCGATCTCGTTGTTGAGCGAGCCGGGGGTCCACACCGTCGGCGCGTGGTGCTGGATCACCTGCGCGATCAGGTCCTTGGTGCTGGTCTTGCCGGAAGAGCCGGTGAGGGCGACGACCGTGGTGCCCAGCCGCTCGACCACGGCCCGGGCCAGCGCGCCCAGGGCCCGCTCGACGTCGTCCACGACGATCGCCGGGACGCCGAGGGGGCGGGTGGCCAGGACCGCCACCGCGCCCGCCGCGACGGCGCGCGTCGCGAAGTCGTGGCCGTCGACCGAGCTGCCGGCGAAGGCCGCGAAGAGGGCGCCGGGCCGCACCTCACGGGAGTCGATGACGACCGGGCCGGTGACCGGCTGGTCCCCGTCCGGTATGTCGTGCGGCTGTCCACCGACGATCGCGGTGATCTCGGCGAGGGACAGTGCGATCACTGGTCACCTCCGGGGGTACCGAAAAGCTTCCTGTTGGAGGCTGGTGCGCGCATGTCGGTCTGTCATCCCTGGTCGTGGTGGTGCGAGGAGGGGGAAACGGATGAAGAGGGGCGGAACGAGGCGGGGGCGTCGTGCGGGTCCCCGGCGGCGCCCGGGGTGGCGGCCCTGGAGCGTTCGATGGCCTGGCGCAGCACCTCGCGGTCGTCGAAGGGACGCACCACTCCGGCGATGTCCTGGCCCTGCTCATGGCCCTTGCCCGCGACCAGGACGGTGTCGCCGGGCTCGGCGCGGGCCACGGCGGCGGCGATGGCGGCGGCGCGGTCGGCGTCCACCAGCACCTCGCCGCGCTCGTGGGCGGGCACCTCGGCGGCGCCGGCGAGCATGGTCGCCAGGATGGCCAGCGGGTCCTCGGAGCGCGGGTTGTCGGAGGTCAGCACGGCGGTGTCGGCGAAGCGCGCGACCGCGGCGCCCATCGGGGCGCGCTTGTGCGGGTCGCGGTCGCCGCCGCAGCCGAGCACGGCGTGCAGCCTGCCCTTGGTGACCTTGCGCAGGGCGCGCAGCACCGATTCGACGGCGTCGGTCTTGTGGGCGTAGTCCACGACCGCCAGGTACGGCTGTCCGGCGTCCACGCGCTCCAGTCGGCCGGGCACCCCGGGGACGGCCGCGACACCGTCGGCGGCGGTCTGCGGGTCGATCCCGGCGACGACGAGGGCGGTGATGGCGGCGAGCGCGTTGGCGACGTTGAACGGGCCGGGGATCGGGGACGCGGCCCGCACGGCCACGCCGCCGGGGCCGCGTGCGACGAAGGTCGAGCCGAGCGCCCCGACCTCGACGTCGGTGGCGCGCCAGTCGGCGTCCGGGTGGCCCTCGGCGGAGAAGGTGGTGACCGGGACCTCGGACTCCCGCGCCAGGCGCTTGCCGTACTCGTCGTCGTAGTTCACCACGCCGGCGCGGCTGCGCGCGGTGGTGAAGAGCCTGGCCTTGGCCTGGAAGTAGTCCTCCATGCCGGTGTGGAACTCCATGTGTTCCGGGCTGAGGTTGTTGAAGACCGCGACGTCGAAGACGCAGCCGTCGACCCGGCCCAGCACCAGGGCGTGGCTGGAGACCTCCATCACCACCGAGCGCACCCGGCGCTCGCGCATCACGGCGAAGAGCGCCTGGAGGTCGGTGGCCTCGGGGGTGGTGCGCTCGGACTTGACGCGCTCGTCACCGATCCGCGACTCGACCGTCCCGATCAGGCCGGTCAGCCCGCCGTCGCCCTGTCGCGCCGCGGCGGCCCGCAGGCCGCCCTCGACGAGGTAGGCGGTGGTGGTCTTGCCCGAGGTACCGGTGATGCCGATCTGGAGCAGGTCGGAGCCCGGATCGCCGTAGATGGTGGCGGCCAGCCGGCCCATCCGGGCCCGGGGGTCCGGCACGGCCAGGACCGGCAGCCCGGTGGCGGCGGCACGCTCGGCGCCCGCCGGGTCGGTCAGGACGCCCACGGCTCCGAGGTCGGCGGCCTGGGCGGCGAAGTCGGCGCCGTGCACGCGGGCGCCGGGCAGCGCGGCGTACAGGTCGCCGGGCCGTACCGCCCGGGAGTCGTGGGTGATGCCGGTGACCGGCTTCCCCTCCGGGGCCTCGATGCCCAGCTGATCGGCCAGCTCCGCGAGCGGGGTGGAGCGGGCCTGGTCAGGACGGGGCGCTCCCGGGGGAACCGCGGGAATGTCCTTCTGGGAGGTTTGGGACTGATCAGCTTGTGGCACGGCGGTGAGCGTACCGGGCGTACCCGCCTCGCCGCGAAATGGGCGGCGATTCCCGGGACCGGGGGTGATGGTCGTCACGGTGGTGTGCTCAGCCGCCCGGGGAGTAGCTCACCGGCAGTCGGGCGGAGGATTTGCCGGAGGGCGGGACGCCCATCGTCTTCAGCGCGAATTCCATGACCTGCTTGTACACCGGGCCGCAGACCTGGCCGCCGAAGTAGCTCCCGCTGGTCGGATTCTGCACGGCGCAGTAGACGGTGACGCGGGGCTGGTCGGCGGGGGCGAAACCGGCGAAGGAGGCCGTGTATCCGTGGTACCTGCCGGTCTTGGGATCCACCCGGTTGGACGTGCCGGTCTTGCCCGCGACGCGGTAGCCGGGGATCTTCGCCCGGTTTCCGGTGCCCTCGCGGTCGTCCACCACCGACTCCAGCATGGCGGCCAGGGTCCTCGCGGTCTTCTCGCTCACCACCCGGGTGCGCTTGGGGGCGGGAGCGGGGGTGAAGCGGCCGTCCGGCCCCTGGGTGCCGCGCACCAGCGAGGGCGCGACGCGCTCACCGCCGTTGGCGATGGTGGAGTAGACCGAGGCCGCCTGGACGGCGTTGAGGGAGAGCCCCTGGCCGAACGGGATGGTGTACTGCTGCGAGGCGCTCCAGTCCTCCGGTTTGGCCAGGATGCCCGGGGTCTCGCCGGGGAAGCCGAGCCCGGTGCGCTGGCCGATCCCGAATTTCCGCAGGTAGGAGTAGAGGACCCGGTTGGCCTGCGACTGGGTCTTGCCCAGCTGCTCGGTGGCGAGGATCGTGCCGATGTTGCTGGACTTGGCGAGCACGCCGTTGAGCGTGAGGTACCAGGTGGCGTGGTCGATGTCGTCGGCGAAGGCGCGGTCGGCCCGGGGCAGCCGGTTGGGGACCTCCACGTGGGTGTCCCAGCGCGCGGCGCCCTCCTCCAGCACGGCGGCCATCGACATCACCTTGCTGACGCTGCCCGGCTCGTAGGCGTCGCCGAGCGCGGCGTTGCCCAGGGCCGCGGCGTCGGCGCCGGAGACGTCGCCCGGGTCGAAGCCGGGGGCGTTGGCCAGGGCGAGGATCTCGCCGGTGCGGGTGTCCTGGACGACGACGTAGCCGCGGTCCGCCTTGGACCGGCTGACCTGCTCGCTGATGGCCCGCTGGGCGGCCCACTGGATGTCCCGGTCGATGGTCAGCTCGACGTCCGAGCCGGGCACCGCGGCGTGCTCGTCGGCGTCGGCGGTGGGCACCTGGCGGCCGCCGGACTGGGCGTACACGCGCTTGCCGTCCTGGCCGGCGAGCTCCGTGTCCAGCTGCTGCTCGATGCCTCCGGCGCCCTTGCCCTCGGTGTTGACGAAGCCCAGCACGCCCGCGGCGAGGTCGCCGTTGGGGTAGACGCGCCTGCTGTGCGGCTCGCGGTTGACCCCGGCCAGGACGTTCACGCCCTCGGTCTGCTCGGCCTTGTCGGCCAGCGCCTTCTTCAGGTCCTTGATCTGGTTCCAGACCTGCGGGGACTGCTGCCGCGCCAGCACGACGTACTTGGATTCGGGGTTGGCGGTGAGCTTCTTCTCCAGCTCCGCCTCGCTTGCGCCCAGGATCGGGGCGAGCAGCGCGGCGGCCTGCCGGGGCGCGTCACCGGTGCCGGTGGTGCGGCGGGTGAGCAGGTCGGGGGCGGCGGTGATGTCGTAGGCGTCCACGGTGGTGGCCAGGTCGATCCCGGACCGGTCGGTGATGGTGCCGCGCTCGGCGGCGAGGGTGACCGGGACGTAGCGGTTGACGTTGGCCTTGGCCGAGTAGGTGTCGGCGTCCACGGCCTGCACCTGGAGCAGCCGGATGACGAAGGCCGCCATCACCAGGGTCAGCAGCAGGCTGACCAGCCGCAGCCGGGGGCGCGGGCTGCCCAGCCGAAAGGGCTGGGGCGCCCGGCCGGATCCGCCGGGGCGCGCGGGGCGGGGGCCGGGGCGGGAGCCTTGCCGGGCGGCCGGGCGGGGCCGGGCGGCGGCGTCCTTCGGCCGGGCGGCGGAGCGCCCTGCCGACTCGCCGCGCGGGCGGGAGGGGCCCGGCACGCGGCGCCGCGGGTCTCGTGGGGTGGTCATGCGGCGTCACCTACCGAGGGTCGGGAGCGGCGGGCCTCGCGGGGGCGAGCGGGGCGAGCGGCGCCGGCCCGGAGCGGGGGGCGCGCAGGACGGTGGAGGAGTCGGCGGCGCCGGGCACGCCGTGGACGGTGCCGTCCGGGCCGAGGAAGACCGGGGTGCCGCCGGGGACCAGGCCCAGCTCGCGGGCGCGCCGCTCCAGCGCGTCCGGAGCGGAGAGCTCGTCCACCTCCTGCTGGAGGGCCTGGCGTTCGTCGCCCAGCTCGCTGGTCCGCTTCTCCAGTCTTTCCAGCTCGAAGGATCCCTGGTTGAGCGCGGAATTGAGCACCAGCAGGCTGATCAGCCCGGAGCTCAGCAACACCACGACCAGCAGTACGAAGGGCGTCCGACGGGCCGCCCCCGACCCCCCGGAGCCCCTCATTCCGACCCCTGGCCGGCGTCGCTCCCGAGGACGCTCCCGGCGACGCGCGGCCGCGGGCTGCACGGCTCCGGGCTGTACGGCTGCGGCCGGTGCCGCGCCGAGCCTCGGGGGCCGCGCCGGATCACCGGACGTCCTCGCGGATGCGCTGGGCGCCGCGCAGCCGGGCGGGGGCGGCGCGGCGGTTCTCCGCGACCTCCTCCTCGGTGGGCAGCTCGGCGCCGCGCGTCAGCAGCTTCAGCCGCGGCTGGTACTGCTCGGGGACGACCGGCAGGCCGGGCGGCGCGGTGTTCGCGGCGCCGGCCGCGAACACCTGCTTGACCAGGCGGTCCTCCAGCGAGTGGTAGGACAGGACGGCGATCCGGCCGCCGACGGCGAGCCTTCCCACCGCGGCCGGGATGGCCTGCTCCAACACGCTGAGCTCGCCGTTCACCTCGATCCGCAGGGCCTGGAAGGTGCGCTTGGCCGGATTGCCCCCGGTGCGCTTGGCGGCCTGCGGCAGCGCGTCGCGGATCAGCTCCACGAGCCGGGCGCTGTTGCTGAACGGCTCCTTCTCCCGCTCCCGGACCACCGCGTCCACGATCTTCCGGGCGAACTTCTCCTCGCCGTAGGTGCGCAGGATGCGGACGAGTTCGCCGGGCGGGTAGGTGTTCAGCACCTCGGCGGCGCTGATGCCGGTCGTCTGGTCCATCCGCATGTCCAGCGGCGCGTCCTGGGCGTAGGCGAAGCCGCGGTCGGCCTCGTCCAGCTGCATGGAGGAGACGCCGAGGTCGAAGAGGACGCCCTGGACCCGGGGCAGCCCGAGCCGGTCGAGGACGTCGGGGAGCTCGTCGTAGACCGCGTGGACCAAGGTGGCGCGATCTCGATACGGCGCCAGGCGCTCCGCGGAGAGCTTCAGGGCGGCCGGGTCGCGGTCGAGCGCCACCAGCCGGGCGGCGGGGAAGCTCTTCAGCAGCGCCTCACTGTGTCCGCCGAGGCCGAGGGTGCAGTCGACGACGACCGCACCGGGCTCGGCGAGGGCGGGAGCGAGCATGTCCAGGCAGCGCTGGAGCATGACGGGAACGTGGAGAGCGTTGCTGCTCATGCGCCCTTCTGGGAGGTCCGGCGCGGCGGCACGCACCGCCAGGTCCCCACCCGCTCGAAGGGGAAGTGGCCTTCTGGCGCCGGGGAAGTGACGTCAGGCGGCCGGGAGCGGGAGGAGGCCGAGAGGTACGTACGCACCGCGCACGTGGCATTTTTCGGGATCCAGGGGGAGCGTCGCGCCTCCCACTTCGCGTCACTTTAGTCCACTCGTCCCTTCGGTCAACCAACTGGCCAGCGCGTCTCATGGCCGCGCCGGACCAGCCCGACCGCCGGCGCGACACACCGGATCTCACCCGTGTGGGTTAGCTCACATGATGCTCCCGAGGTGTGATGTGCCCGCGTTTGCCCGACCTCACAGGCGACACATCGACGCAGCTCCGCATACCTTCGTAACCATGTCGATATCCGCGCCTCAGCCGCTGCCCCAGTCCGCCGACAGCGTGTCCCGTCCGGGAGGCACGGTCACGGACCGTCTCGTCGAAGCCAACGCCCGTTACTCCAGCGACTTCCACGACCCCGGGATGGACGCCCGCCCCGTGCTGCGCGTCGCCGTCGTCGCCTGTATGGACGCCCGTCTCGACCTGCATGCCGCGCTGGGCCTCCGGCTCGGCGACTGCCACACCATCCGCAACGCGGGCGGCGTCGTCACCGACGACGTCATCCGCTCCCTCACCATCAGCCAGCGAGCGCTGGGCACCCGCAGCGTGGTGCTCATCCACCACACCGGCTGCGGCCTGCTGAACCTGACCGAGGACTTCCGGCACGAGCTGGAGGCCGAGGTGGGCCAGCGGCCGTCGTGGGCGGTGGAGGCGTTCAAGGACCTCGACAAGGACGTGCGCCAGTCGATGCAGCGGGTGCGTACCTCCCCGTTCCTGCTGCACAGGGACGATGTGCGAGGCTTCGTCTTCGATGTGCACACGGGCCTGCTGCGCGAGATCGACCCGGCCGGGCCGACCGCGGCAGCCGAGCCTCGAGGCTGAGCCCGCGTCGGCGCCTTGGCGGCGCGATCCCGGCGCGCGCCTGCCCGTTGTCCACAGGCGAGTGACGGGATGCCGCGGGGGCGGCAAGAATGCGTGAGGAACATCGTTCCCGCCGATGGGCGGGGACGGTGTCCGCGTATCGGGGTGGGTCGGGTCCGTATCGAGGGCGTCGGCCCGAAGGACGGGCCTAGGAGGGCCGGGTGACGACCTATGACGAGCAGCTAAGCCTCGGAGATCTGACCACCACAGCGGAGCGGGTCCGCAGGTCGGTGGAGGGTGTGATCGAGGGCAAGCCCGAGGTCGTGCGGCTTTCGCTGACCGTCCTGCTCGCCGAGGGACATCTGCTGATCGAGGACGTCCCGGGCGTGGGCAAGACCATGCTCGCCAAGGCGCTGGCCCGGTCCATCGACTGCTCGGTGCGCCGGATCCAGTTCACGCCGGACCTGCTGCCGTCGGACATCACCGGCGTGAGCATCTTCGACCAGCAGCGCAAGGAATTCGAGTTCAAGCCGGGCGCGATCTTCGCGCAGATCGTGATCGGCGACGAGATCAACCGCGCCTCGCCCAAGACCCAGTCGGCGCTGCTGGAGTCGATGGAGGAGCGGCAGGTCACCATCGACGGGCACACCTATGAGCTGCCCGGTCCGTTCATGGTGGTGGCCACCCAGAACCCGGTCGAGATGGAGGGCACCTACCCGCTGCCCGAGGCCCAGCGCGACCGCTTCATGGCGCGGGTGTCGATGGGTTATCCCAGCCCCGAGGCCGAGCTGCAGATGCTGGACGTGCACGGCGGCCTCTCGCCGCTGGACGACCTGCGGCCGGTCGCGCACGCCGACGACATCGTCAAGCTCGTCGACGCGGTGCGCACCGTCCATGTGGCCGAGGCCGTGCGGCGGTATGTCGTGGACCTGGTCGCGGCCACCCGGAACCACCCCGAGCTGCGGCTGGGCGCGTCCCCGCGGGCCACGCTGCACCTGCTGCGGGCCGCCAAGGCGTCGGCCGCGCTCGCCGGGCGGGAGTTCGCGCTGCCGGACGACGTGCAGTCGCTGGCCGTGCCGGTGCTGGCGCACCGGCTGCTGCCCACCGCCCAGGCCCAGCTGAACCGGCGCACCGCCGAGCAGGTGGTGGCGGACATCCTGCACCGCACCCCGGTGCCCACCGCCACCCCGCGCGGCCCGCAGCCGGTCCCGGCGCACACGATGGCCATGCCTCCGGTCGCGCCGCCGGCCATGCCCCCGGGCATGCCTCCGGCCAGGCCCGCGGCGATGCCGCCCACCGACTACGGCCACCAGCCGCCGGGGGCGCGGAGGCTGTGATGTCCGCAGGGGGGATGCCGCCGGGCGACGGCGGTGACGACAGGGGCGGGATGCGCGCCGCGCTCGGCGGACTGACCACGCGCGGCCGGTCCTTCCTGGCCGCCGGGATCGCCGCGGCGGTCTGCGCCTACGTGCTGGGCCAGGCCGACCTGCTGCGGGTCGGCCTGCTGCTGGCGGCGCTGCCCCTGGTGTGCGTGGCGGTGCTCTACCGCACCCGGCACCGGGTGGCCGGCAGCCGGCGGCTGAGCCCCGGGCGGGTGCCCGCGGGCTCCCAGGCGCGGGTGCAGCTGCGCATCGACAACATCTCGCGGCTGCCCACCGGTCTGCTGATGCTCCAGGACCGGGTGCCGTACGTGCTCGGGCCGCGCCCCCGCTTCGTGCTCGACCGGATCGAGCCGGCCGGGCGGCGCGAGGTGGCCTACCGGGTCCGGTCGGATCTGCGGGGGCGGTATCCGCTGGGCCCGCTCCAGCTGCGGCTGTGCGATCCGTTCGGGATGTGCGAGCTGACCCGCGCCTTCAGCGCGTACGACACCCTGACGGTGGTACCGCGGGTGGAGCCGCTGCCCGCGGTCCGGCTCGCGGGCGAGTCCGCAGGGTACGGCGACGGGCGGAACCGCTCGCTGGCGCTGGCCGGCGAGGACGACGTCATCCCGCGCGGCTACCGGTACGGCGACGATCTGCGCCGCGTGCACTGGCGGTCCACCGCCCGGTACGGCGAGCTGATGGTCCGTCGCGAGGAGCAGCCGCAGCGGGCGCACTGCACGGTGCTGCTGGACACCCGGGCCGTGGCCCACCAGGGCTCGGGGCCGGACTCGCCGTTCGAGTGGGCGGTCTCCGGCGCGGCGTCCGCGGCGGTCCATCTGCTGCAGCGGGGGTACGCGGTCCGGCTGCTGACCGACACCGGCGCCTCGGTGCCGGGCACCGACGCGGCGGGCGGTCACGGGGCCGGCCCCGCCCTGGAGTCGGCGGACACCGTCGGCCTGCTGCTGGACATGCTCGCCGTGGTGGAGCACTCGGACGAGGCGGGGCTGGACCTGGCGCACGACGCGCTGCGCGGGGGGAACGAGGGGCTGTTGGTGGCCTTCTTCGGTGATCTGGACGACGAGCAGGCGGCGATCGCCGCCCGGATGCGGCCGCGCGGCGGGGGCGCGGTGGCGTTCGTGCTGGACAACGCCGCCTGGGCGCGCGGTGGGCAGGCCGCCGACCCGCGTCTGGAGCCGCGGCTGCGGTTGCTGCGCGAGGCGGGCTGGACGGCGCTGCCGGTCGGTCCGGGCACCCCGCTGGCCGGGCTGTGGCGGCAGGCCGACGCCCATGGCGGGGGCCGGGCCCAGGACGGGCCGGCGGTGGCGGGGAGCGGTACGGGGGTGTGGTCATGAGCGGGCGGTCGCGGCTGGCGGTCTGCGCGGCGCTGGCGACGATGGCGGCGGCCTGCGCGCTGCTGCCGCTGGTGCATCCGTCCCGCTGGATCGTCCAGGCGGTCCTGCTGCTGGCGGTGCAGAGTGGAGTGGGGGCGGTGGGCCGGCGGGTGCCGCTGGCCCGACCGCTGACGGTGGTGGCGCAGGCGCTGGTGAGCCTGGTGCTGCTCAACCTCGTCTTCGCCCGTGAGCGGGCCTTCCTCGGGCTGCTGCCCAGCCCCGGGTCGATACAGGACTTCGGCCGCCTGGTCGCTCAGGGCGCCGATGACGTGGGCACGTACGCCATCCCGGCGCCGCTGACCGACGGCATCCGGGTGCTGCTGATCGCCGGGGTGCTGCTGATCGGCCTGGTGGTGGACGCGCTGGCGGTGACGTACCGGACGGCCGCGCCGGCCGGTCTGCCGCTGCTCGCGCTGTACTCGGTCGCGGCCGGTCTGTCCGACGGCGACCGGGACTGGTTGTGGTTCCTGCTGGCGGCGAGCGGCTATCTGCTGCTGCTCCTGGCCGAGGGCCGGGAGCGGCTGTCGCGGTGGGGCCGGGTGTTCCCCGCCCCGGGCGGCGGGCCCGGCGCCGGGGGCCGGATGCCGTCCGCCCTGGACGCGGACGGCGGGCCGGCTCCGGCCCCGGTGCGTACCGGGCGCAGGATCGGGGCGCTGGCGCTGGGCGTCGCGCTGGCGGTGCCCGCGGTGCTGCCGTCGCTGGGGCCGGGGCTGCTGGACCAGCAGGGCGAGGGCGGCTCGGGGGGCGGCTCGGGCGGCACGATCTCGGCGGTGAATCCGCTGGTGTCGCTGCAGAACAGCCTCAACCAGCCGGCCAACCGTGAGGTGCTGCGCTACCGCACCACCTCCGACCGCACCCAGGACCTCTACCTGCGGATCGTCGCGCTCGACAAGTTCGACGGCGCCACCTGGAAGCCCTCGGAGCGGGCCGTCAAGGATGTGCCGAATCCGCTGCCCCAGCCGCAGGGGCTGGGCAGCGACGCGCGCACCACCGAGATCAACACCAGCATCACGGCCGCCGACTGGTACGCCCAGAGCTGGCTCCCGATGCCGTATCCGGCCACCGGCGTCGACATCGACGGCCGCTGGCGGTTCGAGCCGGAGGGCAGGACCCTGGTCGGCGACCGGGGGCAGACCACCAAGGGGGTGGACTACCAGGTCTCCAGCCTGCGGGTGGAGCCGACCGCCGAGCAGCTGGCCGCGGCCCCCGAGCCGCCCGCGTCGCTGCTGCGCGAGTACACCAAGGTGCCCGAGTCGCTGCCGACGATCGTGGCGCAGACCGCCCGCGAGGTGACCTCGGGGGTGAACAACCCGTACGAGCAGGCCGTCAAGCTGCAGAACTGGTTCGCCGTCAGCGGCGGCTTCCGCTACGACACCCAGGTGCAGGCCGGCAGCGGGCCCAACGCCATCGCGACCTTCCTGGAGCAGCGGGAGGGTTTCTGCGTCCACTTCTCCTTCTCGATGGCGGCCATGGCCCGCACCCTGGGCATACCGGCGCGGGTGGCCGTCGGCTTCACCCCGGGCACCGCCCGGTCGAACGGCACGATGTCCGTCGGGATCAGGGACGCGCACGCCTGGCCCGAGCTGTACTTCGAGGGGGTGGGCTGGACCCGCTTCGAGCCCACGCCGAGCCGCGGCAGCCAGCCGGACTACACCCGGGAGACCATCCCCTCCGACGACGGCACCGATGTGGCGGAGCCCAAGCCGACCGATTCGGCCAAGCCGTCCCACGCCGCGCCGTCGGCCGCCGAGAGCTGCCCGCCGCAGGAGCGGAAGCTCGGTGAGTGCGGTGCCGCGCCGGTCGACACGGCCGACGACGCCTCCTCCGGCGGGGGGCACTGGCGGATCCGCCCGGTCCTGGGGATCGCTGCGCCGGTGTTGCTGCTGGTCGTCCTGGTGCTGCTGCCGATGCTGTGGCGGCTGCGGATACGCGCCCGGCGGCTGAACGGCTCCGGGGGCCGCACGCCCGAGGACGCCGCGGACCGCACGCTCGCCGCCTGGCATGAGCTGATCGACTCGGGCTGGGACTTCGGTGTCGTCCCCGACGACTCGCAGACCTCGCGGAAGGCGGTGGCCCGGATCGCCGGGGACCGCGGGCTGGATCCGGCCGCGACCGAGGCGGCGGGGCGGGTGGCGGCGGCGGTGGAGCAGCTGCTGTACGCGCCCTCGCCGCGCCCGGCCGCGGGCCTGGCGGACGATGTGCGGCTGGTGGTCGCCGGGCTGCGGAGCTCGGCGGACCGGCGCACCCGGCTGCGTGCCCTGCTCGCCCCGCGCTCTGCCGTCCGAGTGGGGTGGGCGGCCGCGCAGCGCTGGTCGACCTGGCTGGAGCGGTGGGGACCGGCGGCGCCCCGGTGGAACCGCTGGCGGGACCTGGCCCGGCGTCCGGGCCGGCAGCGCGGCTGACCGCCTCCGGGTCCTGATCGATCGGGCCGGCCGCTCCGGGCGGTCGGCCCGGGCGGCGGCCCGGGCGGCGGTCCGGTCACCTCCGAGACCGCCGGACCGCAGCGCCAGTGCCTACGCAGGGCCCCAGCGACGACGTAAGACGTGATGGGGCGGGCAACGCAGTGAGGGCGGACGCCATGCGGCGTCCGCCCTCACGCAAGCTTTCAGCTACTGCCGGCCGGCAGTCGTTCAGTGGCCCTGGTCATCGCGGCGGCGCTGCCACCGCTCCTCCATCCGGTTCATCATCGAACGACGCTGACGGCCCTGGCGGCGACCACCCGGTGCTCCGCCGTGTCCGGCGGCGCGCTGCTCCCCCGGCTTGGGCGCCTTGCGCCAGCCGGTGACCGCGAGCACGGCACAGCCGAGCATGACGAGGAAGCCCACCACGCTGACCCAGATCTCCTGGACAGCGACGCCGACCATCAGGAGCGCGATACCCACCAGAAACCCAGCGACCGCCTGGTAGACCCGTCGTCGGGTGTACGTACGCAGGCCGCTACCCTCAAGCGCTGTCGCGAACTTGGGATCTTCGGCGTACAGCGCTCGCTCCATCTGCTCGAGCATGCGCTGCTCGTGCTCCGAGAGCGGCACGGAGTCCTCCTACTCGTCGGTCGCGGGGGGCGACCGGATGCGACCCTTTCAGGATAGGCAGGGAATCGCCCCCGTGAAACCCGCCCCTCTGCGCCAATTCACCCACCGGTACCGCCCTGGTGGATGGTGGTGCTGAGAGCTCCATTCCCCACCCGCCGATCCGCCATGCCGGACGGTGTCCCCCGATCATACGGGGCGAACCGCCCGACCGGGCAGGCTGTGGCCTACTCCACCTGCCCGGAACCGCAGCTCGGAGGCGTGTGGGGTACTCAGCCCCGCTCTGCGAGGACGTGCAGCTGAGTGGCGACGGCGTGGAAGGCGGGCAGCTCCGCGGCGGCCGCCTCCAGCTGGAGAAGGGCGTCCACCGCGCCGGGCTCGGTGTCCACCAGCACCCCGGGGACCAGGTCGGCGAAGACCCGGACGCCGTGCACGGCGCCGACTTCCAGTCCGGCGGCGGTGACGAGTTCGGTGAGCTGCTCGGCGGTGAAGCGGTGCGGGACCGGGTCGCCCTTCCCCCACCGGCCCGCGGGGTCGGTCAGCGCGTGCCGGGCCTCGGTGAAGTGCCCGGCGAGCGCCCGGGCCAGCACCGCGCCGCCGAGCCCGGCGGCGAGCAGGCTGAGGGTGCCCGAGGGGCGGAGGGCGGTGGCGGCGTTGCGCACGCCCTCGGCCGGGTCGTCGACGTACTCCAGCACGCCATGGCAGAGGACCACGTCGTAACCCGCGGGCTCGACGACGTCGAAGAGGCCGTGCGCGTCGCCCTGCACACCGCGCACCCGGTCGGCGACCCCGGCCTCGGCGGCCCGCCGCTCCAGCGCGAACAGCGCGTTCGGGCTCGGGTCGACGACGGTGACGCGGTGTCCCAGCCGGGCCACCGGCACCGCGAAGTTGCCGGTGCCGCCGCCGGTGTCGAGCACGTCGAGCACGCCCCCGGCCGCCGGATCAGCCGACTTGGCCCGCCGGTCCAGGGCGTCCTTGAGGACCTCCCACACCACGGCGGTGCGCAGGGACGCGCGGGGGCGGAAGGGGGTCTCCCCGCCGGGGATGGGGGAAGCGTCTGACACGGCGGATGGCTCCTCGCGCGGGTTCGTCGCACCGGTGCGGTGGTGACGGGTGGCTGACGTCGACATCCCCAGCCTAATGGGCGGCGAAGGGGCGGCCCGGCAGCCCTGTTCCCAGCCGGCGCCTATCGCCTCACCAGCCGCCCGCCGCCGCGCGGGGCGGCCCGTCGAGGGTGTCCGGACTCGGGGTGCTCGGACTCGGGGTGTCCGGCCTCGGGGCGCCCGAACTCGGGGCGCCCGCGTCCGCGGGCTGCCGCGGGAGGGCCGGCTGGAGGACCAGCATCCGCTCGACGACGCGCAGGAACATGGCGACGGCACGGAGCAGATCGTCGGCGTCCCGGTGGCTCGCCGCGCCCGGTATCCCGGCCTCGGCGCGCGCCCGGCGCTCAGCCCCGGAGGCGAAGAGCGCGCTCCACTCGGCCAGTTCGGGGGCGACCTCGGGCAGCACCTCCCAGGCGCTGCGGATCCGCGCGCGGCGGCGCGGGGCCGGCTCGGGGCGGCCGCGGACGGCGAGCACGGCGGCGGCGGTGCGCAGCGCGGCCAGGTGGGCGGCGGCGAACCGGTCGTTGGCCGCTTCGAGGAGGGTGGCTTCCTCCAGGCCGAGGTGGGCCTGGGCCAGCAGGCCGAGCGCGGCGGGCGGGGCCGCGGTCCGGCGCAGGACGGGGTGGACATCACTCGCGGGGCCGGTCAACGAGGGGGCGGTGCGGGCGGCACGGTGCCGACGCGCGGCGGCGGTGGTGGCCATGACGAACCTCCTGTCGTCCCAGGGCGGATCCGCCGAAACCGACGTGCCCGCCATCTGCGCCCATCGTCCGGCACACCACTGACAATCGCTCTGACCTGCGCGAACACGCTCTCGACTCCATCGATCACAGGCTGCCTCCACAGCTCTGTCCGCCACCCGGTCACCCGTTCCCCGGACGCCGTCCCGCATACTGTTTTAGACTGACTGGTCAGTTCAAAAATTCGGGAGAGGGAGGGGCCCGTTGGAAGCCACGCCACCGCAGTCCGCCCCGCACGGGGCCGCTGTCTTCGCCGAGGGACTCGGCATCTCCGGCCCGCGCGGCTGGGCATTCCGCGACGTCGACATCACCGCGGATCCGGGCTCGCTGATCGCCGTCGAGGGGCCGTCCGGTTCCGGCCGTACCTGTCTCCTGCTCGCCCTCACCGGCCGTATGCGCGTCACCGCCGGACACGCCGAAGTCGCCGGACACCGGCTGCCGGCGCGCATGCCGGCCGTGCGGCGCGTCTCGGCGCTCGCCCACGTCCCCGGCGTCACCGAACTCGACCCGGCGCTGACCGTCGCCGAGCACCTGCGCGAACACGCGCTGCTCCAGCGCCGCTTCACCGGCTCGCCACGGGCGCTGCTGCGTCCCCGCGCCGAGCGGACCCGGGCGGCGCGGGCCCGGATCGACGCGGCCATGGCGGCCGCCGGCCTCGACCTCACGGAGCTGCCGAAGGGCCCGCGTACGGCCGTCCGCGACCTGGAACGGCTCGAGGCGCTCCGGCTGTCGCTGGCGCTGGCGCTGATCGCGCGGCCCCGCCTGCTGGCCGTCGACGACACCGACCTCAAGCTCTCGGACGCCGAGCGCGAGCGGGCCTGGGAGCTGCTGCGCGCCATCGCGGCGGACGGCACCACGGTGCTGGCGGTGTGCAGCCAGGCACCCGACGACGCGGTGGTCGTCCGCACCGCCCCGGCAACCACCGAGACCCCCCGGACCACCGAAGCCACGGAAACCGCCGAAGCCACGGAAACCGCGGAAGGCGACGACGAAGCCCGCGGTGACGACGAGGAAGGAGCGGAGCATGCGATCTCCGAAGCTGGCCGCGCTTGAGCTGAAGCGCTTCGGCCGAGGGCGGATGCCCCGGGCGGCGCTGGTCGCCCTGCTCCTGCTCCCCCTGCTCTACGGCGCGCTCTACCTCTGGTCGTTCTGGGACCCGTACGGGCGGCTGGAGAAGATCCCGGTGGCACTGGTCAACGACGACCGGGGCGTGCAGGTGAAGGGCGAGAAGATCACCGCGGGCGACGACATCACCAAGCGGCTGCTGGACAGCAAGACCTTCGAGTGGCACGAGACCAGCGCGGCCGATGCCCGCAAGGGGCTGGAGGACGGCAGGTACTACCTCTCCCTCACCATGCCCGCGGACTTCAGCAAGCGGATCTCCTCCAGTTCGGGCGACAGCCCGGAGACCGGTGCGCTGCGGGTGCGGACCAACGACGCCAACAACTACATCGTCAGCCAGATCTCCCGCTCGGTCTTCTCCGAAGTGCGGGCCGCCGCCTCCGCCAAGGTGTCCCGCAACTTCTACGACAACATCTTCGTCTCCTTCTCCGACATCCACGGTGAGACCCTGAAGGCCGCGAAGGGCGCCGCCCGGATCGACAAGGGCCTGGGCAAGGCCGAGAAGGGCGCCGACACCCTGGCCACCGGGCTGGCCAAGGCGAAGAAGGGCAGCCGCAGCCTCAAGAAGGGCCTCACCACACTCGACCAGGGCGCGGGGAGGCTGGAGACCGGGGCCGGTGACCTGGCCGACGGCACCCAGACGCTGGCGGACAAGGTCAACGGCACAGCCGACAAGGTCCGGCCGTTCCTCAAGGAGCACGGCAAGGACATCGGCGACGCCTCACAACTCGTCGCGGACGCCGCGCAGAAGGCGTCCGAGGACCTGGACAAGCTGCCCGAGGCGGCGTCCACCGCCGCGACCCGCGCGCGGACCGCCTCCGACGATCTGGCCGCCGACTACAAGCTGCGCTGCGAGGGGCTGGTGGAGACGGCTCCCGACTGCACGGCGCTGAAGAAGGCGGTCGACGCGGCCGACACCGCCGCGGACGTCGCCGAGGACGTCGACGACCTGGTCCAGAAGCACACCACCGACCTGGAGACCCTCGGCGGCCATCTGGACGATCTGCACACCAAGGCGCAGTGGCTGGCGAAGAAGGCGCCGCATCTGGCCGAGGACCTGGACACCGCCGTCAAGAAGATCAACGCCCTGAACACCGGCGCGCACCAGGTCGCCAAGGGCGCGGACGGCATCCACACCGGGCTGACCAGCGCCAAGAAGGGTTCGGGCTCCCTGGACACCGGTATCGGCGAGCTGCGCAAGGGCGCCGACTCGCTCGACGGCGGCCTGCTCAGGCTCGTCGACGGGTCGGGGAAGCTCTCCGACGGGCTGCACAAGGGCGCCGGGAAGATCCCGGACTACGACAAGCGGGACCGCGACGCCCGCACCGAGGTGATGGCCGATCCCGTCCAGCTCGCCTCGCAGACGCTGCACAAGGCGCCCAACTACGGCACCGGGTTCGCGCCGTACTTCATCCCGCTGTCCCTGTGGGTGGGCGCGATGGTGGCCTACATGCTGATCCAGCCGCTCAACCGGCGCGCACTCGCCGCGGGCGCCGCCTCCTGGCGTATCGCGCTGGCCGGCTGGCTGCCGGTGGTCGCCATCGGGGTCCTGCAGACGCTGGCGCTGATGTCCGTACTCCACTGGCAGCTGGGCCTGGAGATGGAGCGGGCCGGCGGCACGGTCGCCTTCCTGCTGCTGGTGACCGCCTGCTTCGCGGCGATCGTGCAGTGGCTGAACGCCTGCTTCGGCCCGGCCGGCCGGATCCTGGTACTGGCGCTGCTGATGCTCCAGCTGACCTCGGCGGGCGGCACCTATCCGGTGCAGACCAGCCCCGGCTTCTTCAGCGCCCTGCACCCCTTCCTGCCGATGAGCCACATCGTGTCCGGACTGCGACGGCTGATCAGCGGAGGCGGCCTGGCGCCGGTGTGGGAGGCGGGCGCGGTACTGGGCGCGTACACCGTGGCCGCCCTGGCGCTCACCGCCTGGACGGCGCGGCGCAAGCAGGTCTGGTCCTTCAGCCGCCTGCACCCGGAACTCAGCCTGTGACCAGGCAGCGCGTTCGAACCCCGGCCGGGTGACCGAGCCCGGCCGGCGGTCCGGAACACGCCCTTCAGCAGGGAGAATCGGAGTCATGGACAGCAGCAGCACACGCCGCCAGGCCACCCGGCAGAAACTCTTCGAGGCAGCGGTCACGCTCATCGCCGAGCAGGGTTTCTCCTCCACCACGGTGGACGAGATCGCCGAGCGGGCCGGGGTGGCGAAGGGCACGGTCTACTACAACTTCGCCAGCAAGACCGTGCTCTTCGAGGAGTTGCTGCGGCACGGCATCGAACTGCTCACCGACTCGCTCCAGCACGCCGCCGACGAGACCGCCGAGCGGGGCGGCAGCCATGTGGACGCGCTCGACGCGATGATCCGGGCGGGGTTGGACTTCATCTCCCGCTACCCCGCGCTGACCCAGCTGTACGTCGCGGAGCTGTGGCGGACCAACCGGGCCTGGCAGTCCACGCTGATGCGCGTACGGCAGCGCGCCATAGCGGTGATCGAGTCGGTGCTGCGGGAGGCGGTGACCGAGGGGGAGCTGAGCGAGGAGATCGACATCCCGCTGACCGCGTCCGCTCTCTTCGGCATGGTGCTGGTGGCCGCGCTGGACTGGCAGTCGTACCAGCCGGAGCGGTCGATCGACGATGTGCACGCGGCGCTCTCCCGGCTGCTCCAGGGCCGGGTCAGCGGGCGACCGCACTCGCAGAACGCGGCGACCGGGAGCTGAGAAGCCGACGGCGGGAGCCGATCCCGGGGAGTCCCACCGGTGCTGTGCTGCCCCCGCACCCGCGATGTCAGCCGCGATGTCGGCCGCGATGTGTCCCCGGGACCCCGGGGAGGTCCCGGGGGGTGTCCCCAACCGTGGGAGAGGCCCGTTGGCCATGCCCCGTCCGACGGTTGAGGACGAACCCCGTTCACCCCCGTCTTTCCCCCATGCCTCCGCCCGGAGCCCCCATATGCCCCGTGCGATGGCCTCCCCCTGCACGGCCAGGTCGCCGCGCCGCCGTTCCGCCGCCCCGTGTCGGCGGTGCCGGCGCCGCGCCCGGTCCGTGCCCCCCACTCTCTCCCCCGCCCGGCGGCCCGCCCATCCGCGCTGCTACTCATCTCCGGGACTAGGTACGGATACTCAGTCGTGGGTTCCCGGTCGCCCGCGGCCTGCGCGCTCGTCCTCAGTCCCGGCCACGCGCCCCGCACCCCACCTGGCGCGGAGCGTTGTCGGTGGCGGCGGATAAAGTCGCGGGCATGGCACGGATTGCGGTGATCGGCGCCGGGATGGGCGCGATGGCGGCCGCCGCCCGGCTGGCCGTCGCGGGCCACCGGGTGGTGGTGTACGAACGAGGGCGCACCCACGGCGGCGCTCTCGGGCGCTTCGAGCGGGACGGGTTCGTCTTCGACACCGGCCCCGGGCTGCTGCATCTCCCCGCCGTCTATCGCGATCTGTTCCTCAAGACCGGCAAGGAGTCCCTGGAGAGCCGCGTCGAGCTGTCCCAGGTCGACCCGGCGAGCAGGCACCTCTTCCCCGACGGCACCGACCTCCCGCTGCCCAACGCCTCCCGCGCGGGCGTGGTCCGGGCGCTGGACGAGGCGTTGGGGGCGGGCGCCGGCGAGCGCTGGAGCGATCTGATCAACCGCGCCCGTGAGACGTGGGACGCCACCCGCCGGCCGCTGCTGGAGGAGCCGCTGCGCGCCGACTGGTCGCCGCTCGGCCGGGATCCGTATCCGGCGGTGGCGCGGCGCGGCTGGTTCCGCCGGGGTCCCGCCCGGCCCGGCACGCTGGCCGAGGTCGCGGCGCGCGAGCTGCGGAGCGCGGGGCTGGTCGCGCTGCTGGAGAGCCATGCCCTGGCGCACGGCCTCGATCCGCGCACCGCCCCGGCGAGCGCGACGGTGCTGGCCTATCTGGAGCAGACCTTCGGCAGTTGGTACGCGCGCGGCGGGATGCGGGCGATCGCCGACGCGCTGTACGAGCGGTGCCGGGCCCGGAAGGTGGAGTTCGTCTTCGGGGCCGAGGTGACCGGGATCGTCGAGAAGGACGGGCGCGCGGCGGGCATCGTGCTGGCCGAGACCCCCGGCGGGAGCGACGGCACCGGGCCGGACGCGAGCGGGCCGGACTCCGCCGCGGGGCGGGGCACGGTCATCGAGGCGGATGTGGTGGTCGCCGGGATCGACCCGTCGGCGCTTCCGCCGCTGCTGGGCGGCGCGCACCCCTGGCAGCAGGGGGACGTGGCGCCGCCGACCGGTCCGGCCGGGCGGCCGGCCGCCCGGCTCACGGTCTTCCTCGCGCTCTCCGGCGCCCGCCCTGCGGGCACCGCGCACCGCACCGTGGTCCATGCCGGGGACCGGGCCGCCGAGCTGACGGCCGTCTTCGGCGACGGCGGCGCCGGAGCGGCTCCGCTGTGCCCGCGTCCGACGGTGTCGGTGCTGCGGCCGGACGATCCGACGACGCGCCCGGACGAGGACCACGAGGCCGTCACGCTCACCGCGACCGTCGCCCCGCACGGCCCGGTGGACTGGTCCGACCGGGCAGCGGCCGAGGCCGCGGCGGACCGGCTGGTCGCGGCGGCCGAAGCGGCGATACCCGGGCTGCGGGAGCGGCTGCTGTGGCGCGAGGTGCGCACCCCGTGCGACATCGCGGCCCAGACCGGCGCCGCGGGCGGCGCCGTCCCGGCGCCCGCGCTGGCCGGGGCGGGCGGGCGGCAGCTGCGGCCCGCGAACCTCACCCGGATACCGGGGCTCTATCTGGCGGGCGGCTGGGCCCACCCCGGCGGCGGGCTGGCCCATGCCGGGATGTCCGGCGCGATGGTCGCCGGCCTGATCGTCGACGGCGCGGAGTGGCGCGGCTCCCAGTGAACGCCGCAGGGCCCCACAAGCCGTGGGGCCCTGCATTCACATCACGCGGCCGGGCTGCCGCCACCGGAACGGCTGGTCCCGCTCAGCGCCGGGCGGATCGGGGACGCGCCGGGCACGGCACTGCCCGTACCCGTTTCCGCCCTGCTCACGTCGGCGCCCGTCCCCGCCCTGCTCGCGGCGGTGCTCAGTAGCGGTACTGCTCGTCGTAGCCGGTCGGATAGCCCTGCTGGTACGGGTAGTGCTGGTCGGGGGCGGGCTGTCCGGGCTCGCCGTCGCGCTGCTGGGGCACCCACAGCCCGTCCTGCCCGGTTCCCTCCGGGCCCGCGGCGTAGGGCTGGGCCACGGCGTAGGGGTCCTGGGCGGCGTAGAGGTCGTCGGTGCCGTGGCCGTAACTCTGGTGCCCGTAGGGGTCGTAGGGCGGCTCGTAGGACGGGTAGTTGTGCTGCCCGCCGGTCCCGTACGGGTCGGAGTAGACGGCGTATCCCCCGGCGTCCGTCTCGTAGCCGTAGCCACCGGGATCACCCGGGGCCGGGTAGCCGGCCCCGGCGGCGGCGTCGGCATAGCCCTGGACGCCACCGGTCAGCAGGTCCTGGCCGGCGCCGGCCGGCGCGTCGTGCCCGGCGGCCGGGGCTCCGTAGCCGCCGTAGCTGTCGTAGCTGCCGTAGTCGGCGTAGCCGGTCTGCTCGGCGGCGTACGGGGCGTAGCCGGGCTCGGGTGCCGGGTCGCGGTAGGCGGCGTACCCGCCGGTGTCCTCGTCGGGCAGCGGCTCGGGCTGGTAGGTGGGCGGCTCAGGGGCGGCGGCCGGGACCGCGGCGGGCACCGGCGGCGCGCCCGGCACCGACTCCGGGCCGGAGCCGTCCGCGCCGGAGACCTCCAGGCCGGAGACCTGGAGGGTGGGCTCGGCGTTCACCGGCTCGGGTCGCCGCTTGGCAGTGCCCTTCCCGACGTTCAGCGCCCAGCCCGCCGAGAAGCCGCGGCGGAAGGAGAGCGTGACATAGGTCTGGCCCACGGCGAAGGCCGCGGCCCCCACCCCGATCACGATCACGGACGGGATGAGGACCCCGGCGACCACGCCCAGGAAGCCGGCGAAGGCGAGCAGCCGCCAGCGCAGCCGTGCCTTGTGCTGCAGCAGCACCTCGCCGAGCAGCCACAGCGCGACGATGCCGAACGCGATGTAGAGGACCGTCCAGCCCATGTACGCCCCACTCCCACGGCGGCCGGATGCCGGCTGCCGTCACCCGGACCGCTGATGCAGTCCGAGATTCTCATAGATTTCCAGGGTCGCCGTGGAGTGGTTCAGCGTAATGAAATGCAGCCCGGGGATCTCCTCGGCCATCAACCGCGCGCACAGGTTCGTGGCGTAGTCGATTCCGATTGAGCGTACAGCGGCCGGGTCGTCCTGCACCGCCAGGATCCGCTCCGCCAGCTCCGGGGGGAACGCGGCATTGCTGAGCTGCGCGAATCGCTCGATCTGCCGGACGTTGGTGACCGGCATGATCTCGGGGATGATCGGCGTCTGGCAGCCCGCCGCCGCGACCCGGTCACGCAGCCGCAGATAGTCCTCCGGGTAGAAGAACATCTGCGTGATCGCGAAGTCCGCGCCCGCCCGGCATTTGTCGACGAAATGACGGACATCGGTCTCCCAGTCCGTCGAGCGCGGGTGCATCTCGGGGAAGGCCGCGACGCCCACGCAGAAGTCGCCGGACTCCTTGATCAGCCGCACCAGTTCCGCGGCGTAGCGGACGCCCTCGGGGTGCCGCAGCCACTCGCCCATCGGGTCGCCGGGCGGGTCACCGCGGACGGCGAGCATGTTCCGGATCCCGGCGTCGGCGTACTGGCCGATGATGTTCCGCAGCTCCGCCACGGAGTGGTTGACCGCGGTGAGGTGGGCGACCGGGGTGAGCGTGGTGTCAGTGGCGATGCGCTCGGTGGCGCGGACCGTGCCTTCCCGGGAGGAGCCGCCCGCTCCATAGGTCACGGAGACGAAGGTGGGCGATACCGCCTCGATACGGCGAATAGCGTTCCACAGGGTCCGCTCGCCCTTCTCGGTCTTCGGTGCGGCGAACTCGAAGGAATAGGACTGCTCGCCCGACGCGAGCAGTTCACGCACCGTGCGTGCGCGATCTGTCCTGGTGGAAGCGGTGCCTAGGGCCATACCGGCAGGTTAACCAGCGGCCTGCCACTGGCACAGTCAACCAAGTCGATATGCCCTTTTCGCCGGGCCGACGTCCATACTTCGGACATGATGTTGGCTCAGAGTCGGCCCAGCGACCGGCTCAGTGGCTGAATCAGTGGCCGGCTCAGTGACCGGTTCAGTGGCCGGCCGCGGCCCGCACCCGCTTGGCCAGATCGGCCGCCGCGGCGCCCGGATCGTCGGCCTCGGTGATCGCGCGCACCACGACCACCCGGCGGGCGCCGGCGTCCAGCACCTCGTCCAGGTTGCCCGCGTCGATCCCGCCGATCGCGAACCAGGGCCGCTCCGGCCGCCGCGCGGCGGCGTACCGCACCAGGGAGAGCCCGGGGGCGTGCCGGCCCGGCTTGGTCGGGGTGGGCCAGCAGGGCCCGGTGCAGAAGTAGTCCACGCCGGGCTCGGCGATCGCCGCCGCCACCTCCGCCTCGGCATGCGTCGACCGGCCGATCAGGACGTCGGGGCCGAGGATGGCGCGGGCCGCCGGGACGGGCAGGTCGCCCTGGCCCAGGTGCAGCACGTCGGAGGCGATGGCGTGCGCCACATCGGCGCGGTCGTTGACCGCCAGCAGCTTGCCGTGGCGCCGGCAGGCGTCGGCGAAGACCTGGAGGTGCTCGAGCTCCTCGCCCGCCTCCATGCCCTTGTCACGCAGCTGGACGATGTCGACGCCGCCGCTGAGCACGGCGTCCAGGAATTCCGGCAGGTCGCCCTGGCGCTTGCGCGCGTCGGTGCACAGATACAGCCGGGCGTCGGCGAGCTGTCGGCGGGCGGCGGGGGCCTGGGCCTCGGCGAGGGCCGGGTCCGCGGCGGCGGTGGCTGGGTCGGTGGCTGCGGCGGTGGCCATGGAAGTGCGTACCCCCCGGGTTGGCGGTGTGCGGACCGGGGGCGTCCCGGTCCGCACACCGTACGGCTGCGGGCTGTCAGACGGCGAGCGCCTGGGCGCGGCGCTTCACCTCCGTGCCGCGATTCTCGCGCAGGGCGTCGGCGGGCGTGCCCGGCAGGGTCGGGTCGGAGGTGAAGAGCCACTCGAGCATCTCTTCGTCGCTGAACCCGTCGTCCTTCAGCAGCGTCAGGGTGCCGGCGAGGCCCTTGACGATCTTTCCGTCGCCGACGAAGGCGGCGGGCACCTGAAGTACGCGGTTCTCGCCACGCCGGACGGCGATCAGCTGGCCCTCCTTGACCAGCTGCCGGACCCGGGTCACTTCGACGTCGAGACGCTCGGCGACGTCGGGGAGGGTGAGCCAGTCGGGTACGAGAGCATCGATCTTTGTGTCAATCTCGGTCACGGGAACAAGCCTGCCATCTGGGACTGACACTCGGCGACCGCTCCGCACCCCTTGGAGTCATCGCTTCCGCTATCGCTTCCGTCGTCCCGCGGTCGTTTGGCGGTCGGCTCGCCGCCGCCGCGCCGCCGTCCGGACCGCGTCCGGGGTCACAGCAGTGCGGACTTCAGCGGAACCGATGCGTCCATCGCGCGGTTCCTGTCCAGGGCCGCGCCCCGCTCGATCAGCTTGCGCCCCTGGGCCAGATCCCGCGGCCTGCCCACCGCCAGCAGGGCGACCAGCACGCCGTCCCGCAGCCAGCACACCGACCACGCCGCGCCGCTCGGATCGCCCCGCCACACCAGCTCGTCCGCGGCGGCGTGGTGACCCGCGTACTGCACGAAGCGGCCGAACTGCTCGGACCAGAAGTACGGCACCGGGTCGTAGACGGCACCGGTGAAGTTCGGCCGCTGCGAGCCGACCAGGTTGGCGGCGACGGTGTGCGGCCCCTGGAGCGCGTTGTCCCAGTGGTGGACCAGCAGCCGCTCGCCGTAGCGGGCGGAGGGGAAGGAGGCGCAGTCGCCGACGGCGTACACCTCCGGCAGCCCGGTGCGCAGCCGCTCGTCCACCGGCACGGAACCGTCGGCGGCCAGCTCGATGCCGGAACCGGCGAGCCATCCGGTCGCGGGCCGGGCGCCGATGCCGACGAGCACCGCTCCCGCGGTCAGCCGGCGGCCGTCCGCCAGCCGCACCCCGCCCTCCTCGACCGCGGTCACCCGCGCGCCGGTGATCAGCTCCGCGCCGCTGCCCAGATACCAGCCCGCCATGTAGGCGGAGACCTCGGGCGGCAGGGCCCCGGCGAGCGGCCGGTCCGCGGCCTCGACGACGGTCACCGCGCAGCCCGCCTCGCGCGCCGCGGTGGCGAACTCGGCGCCGATCCAGCCCGCGCCGACCACCACGACGTCCTGCTGCCCGGTCAGGACCGGCCGCAGCCGTTCGGCGTCGTCCAGGGTGCGCAGCAGGTGGACACCGGGCAGGTCGGCTCCGCCGGACGGGGACGGCTGCCACTCCAGGCCGGGCGGGGCGATGGGCTCGGCGCCGGTGGCGATCACCAGGTGGTCGTAGCGCTCGGGGCCGGCCTCGGTCTCCAGCAGCTGTTCCTCGGCGCGCAGCCCGGTGGCCCGGCGGCCGAGGTGCAGCTCGACGCCGAGGGCCTCGAAGTCGATGTCGAAGGTGGAGCCTTCGGCCTTGCCCAGGAGGATGCCCTTGGACAGCGGCGGGCGGTCATACGGCTGGTGGGGCTCGGCACCCACCAGCGCGATGGCACCGCGCCAGCCCTCCTCGCGCAGCGCCACGGCGGTCTGCACGCCGGCGATCCCCGCCCCGGCGATCACCACGCGGCGGCCCTCTCCGCCGCCCGTCCCGGTCTGGTCACGCTCGCTCAGCCGATCAGTCACACGATCACTGTAGGACGTGGCCCGGGGTCGACCGGAGACCCGCGCGGCGAGATCTCTGACACACCGTCAGCCTCGGCGACACGGGGGCGCGAGCGCGCGGTGGCCGGAGCGGGCGGGCGGCGAGCGCCCTTCCGGCCGATTCGGGCGGCGTACTAGGGTGGCGGCCACATACGCACTCGCGGGAGCCCGGCGCACCGGGCTGAGAGGGAGGCTGTCGCGGCCTCCGACCGTACGAACCTGATCCGGGTCATGCCGGCGAAGGGAGGGGCTGAGCGCCCATGCACGCGAATAAGCACAAATGGCACGAAGCGGATGATGTCCCGCGCGGTCCATACGACGTCCTGGTGGTCGGCGGCGGCATCATCGGGCTGGTCACGGCCTGGCGGGCGGCCCAGCGCGGGCTGCGCGCCGCGGTGGCCGACCCGGAGCCGGGCGGCGGCGCCGCGCAGGTGGCGGCCGGGATGCTGGCGGCGGTCACCGAACTGCACTACGGCGAGGAGACCCTGCTCGATCTCAACCTCGCCTCCGCGCGCCGCTATCCGGACTTCGCGGCCGAGCTGGCGGAGGCGAGCGGTCAGGACATCGGCTTCCGGCCCTGCGGCACCCTGGCCGTCGCACTGGACGCCGACGACCGCGCCCACCTGCGGGAACTCCACGCGCTTCAGCAGCGCTGCGGGCTGGACTCGCAGTGGCTGAGCGGGCGGGAGTGCCGCCGGCTGGAGCCGATGCTGGCGCCCGGCGTACGCGGCGGACTGCGCGTCGACGGCGACCACCAGGCCGATCCGCGGCGGCTGGCCGCGGCGCTGCTGACCGCCTGCCGGCGGGCCGGGGTCGGCTTCCTGCCCTCCCGGGTGGAGCGGCTGGTGCTGACCGGGGACCGGGCGACCGGCGTCGTCCTCGCCGGGCGGACCGTGGCCGCCGGCCAGGTGGTGCTTGCCGCGGGCAGTCACAGCGGGCTGCTGGAGGGGGTGCCGCCCGAGGTACTGCCGCCGGTCCGCCCGGTGAAGGGCCAGGTGCTGCGGCTCCGCGTGCCCGAGGCGTACGCGCCGTTCCTCTCGCGGACGGTGCGTGCGGTGGTCCGCGGCGGTCAGATCTATCTGGTGCCCCGGGAGAACGGCGAGCTGGTGGTGGGGGCGACCACCGAGGAGCTGGGCTGGGACACCACCGTCACCGCCGGCGGGGTCTACGAGCTGCTGCGGGACGCGCACGAGCTGGTGCCCGGCATCACCGAGCTGCCGCTCACCGAGACCCGCGCCGGGCTGCGTCCCGGCTCCCCCGACAACGCCCCGCTGCTGGGGCCGACCGAGCTGCCGGGACTCCAGCTGGCCACCGGCCACCACCGCAACGGCGTCCTGCTCACCCCGATCACCGGGGACATCCTGGCCGAGTCGCTCACCACCGGCGAACTCCCCGGCCTGGCCCGCCCCTTCACCCCCCGGCGCTTCAGCGCACCCGCACTCCAGGAGCAGCCCGCATGACCGTCAGCGTCAACGGAGTCACCCGCGAGGTCCCCGACGGCCTCACCCTCGACCTGCTCGTGGCGACCTTCACCCAGGCCGCGGCCGGCGTGGCCGCCGCCGTCAACGAGACCGTGGTCCCGCGCGGCCAGTGGCCGGCCACCCGGCTCGGCGACGGCGACCGGATCGAGGTCCTCACCGCAGTCCAGGGAGGCTGATCAGGATGGCCCGCACCACCGAACCGGCCGGCGCCACCGCCACCGCCACCGCTGTCTCCGACCCGGCTACCGCAGGACCCGACCTGGCCACCGCCACCACGACCGCCGCCGCCACCGCCGGACACGACCCGAGCGCGGGCCCGGCGGCCGACCCGCTCACCATCGGCTCCACCACCTTCACCTCCCGGCTGATCATGGGCACCGGCGGCGCGCCCAGCCTGGACGTGATGGAGCGGGCGCTGCTCGCCTCCGGCACCGAGCTGACGACCGTGGCGATGCGCCGCCTGGACCCGACCGTGCGGGGCTCGGTGCTCTCCGTGCTCGACCGGCACGGCATCCGGGTCCTGCCGAACACGGCGGGCTGCTTCACCGCCGGCGAGGCGGTGCTGACCGCGCGGCTGGCCCGGGAGGCACTCGGTACGAACTGGATCAAGCTGGAGGTGGTGGCGGACGAGCGGACCCTGCTGCCCGACCCGGTCGAGCTGCTGGACGCCGCCGAGATCCTGGTCGACGACGGCTTCACGGTGCTGCCCTACACCAACGACGATCCGGTGCTGGCCCGGAAACTGGAGGACGTGGGGTGCGCGGCGATCATGCCGCTGGGCTCGCCCATCGGCTCCGGGCTCGGCATCCGCAACCCGCACAACTTCCAGCTGATCACCGAGCGGGCCACGGTGCCGGTGATCCTCGACGCGGGGGCCGGGACCGCCTCGGACGCGGCGCTCGCCATGGAGCTGGGCTGTGCCGCGGTGATGCTCGCCTCGGCGGTGACCCGCGCCCAGGAGCCGGTGCTGATGGCCCAGGCGATGCGGCACGCGGTCGAGGCGGGCAGGCTGGCCTGGCGGGCGGGCCGGATCCCGCGCCGGCACTTCGCGCTGGCGTCGTCACCGGCCGAGGGGATGGCCGACTTCGACCCGGAACGCCCCGCCTTCTGAGCCGGGAGACGGCAGGGAATGCCGTGCGAAGGCCGTGAGCATGTCACTGTTCGGCTGCAGTCCCTCCCGGTCGCCCCCGGGGTGACCAAAGCGTGTCGGGGCGGCTCGTAAACTGCCTTCTCGTGGATACCACCCTGCAGGACCCTGCCCCCGGCTCGCACCGGGAAGACCCGCTGGTCGGGCAGGTGCTCGACGGCCGCTACCGCGTCGAGGCGCGTATCGCCGTGGGCGGCATGGCCACGGTCTACCGGGCCCTCGACACCCGGCTCGACCGGGTGCTCGCCCTCAAGGTGATGCACCCGTCGCTGGCCACCGACGCCGCCTTCGTGGACCGCTTCATCCGCGAGGCGAAGTCCGTGGCCAGACTCGCCCACCCCAATGTGGTCGGCGTGTTCGATCAGGGCACCGACCGCGGCTACGTCTACCTGGCGATGGAGTACGTCGCCGGGTGCACCCTCCGCGACGTGCTGCGCGGTCGCGGTGCCCTGCAGCCCCGGGCCGCCCTCGACATCCTGGAGCCGGTGCTCGCCGCGCTCGGGGCCGCCCACCGGGCCGGTTTCGTGCACCGCGACATGAAGCCGGAGAACGTCCTGATCGGGGACGACGGCCGGGTCAAGGTCGCCGACTTCGGGCTGGCGCGTGCCGTCGGCGCGGCCACCAGCACCGACACCCAGTCGATCATGGGCACGGTGTCCTATCTGGCGCCCGAGCAGATCGAGCACGGCACCGCGGACACCCGCGCGGACATCTACGCCTGCGGCGTGGTGGTGTACGAGATGCTGACCGGCGGCAAGCCGCACGGCGGCGGGACCCCGGCGCACATCCTCTACCAGCACCTGAACGAGGACGTCCCCCCGCCGTCCGCCGCGGTGCCGGGGCTCGCCTCCGGGCTGGACGACCTGGTGGCGGCCGCCACCGCCCGCGACCCCGAGCGGCGTCCGGCCGACGCGGTGGAGCTGCTGGGGCTGGCCCGGGCGGTCCGCGCCGGGCTCACCGACGAGCAGCTGGACCTCATGCCGCCGCAGGCGAGGCCCGGTGGCCACGACGGGTCCCAGGACCGCACCAGCGTCATCGCCCGGCCGGTCGGCGCGGACGGGCCGGGGCCGGCCGGCGCCGTGCCGGCCACGGCTGCCGGGGCCAACGGGATCGACCGCACCAGCCGCCTCCAGCTGCCGCCGGAGCCCCCCGCCCCCGCCCCGCCCACGCGGCGCAGGCGGATGCCGAATCCGATCGTCACCGTGGTCGCCGCGGTGCTGCTGCTGTTGGGCATCGGCGCCGGGGTCTGGTATGTCAGCTCCGGCCAGTTCACCAAGGTGCCGGGCGTGATCGGTCTGGAGCAGGCCAAGGCGGAGAAGAAACTGCACGACGCGGGCCTGGACGTGAAGGTCGTCAAGGAGTTCAGCGACCTGGTCGGCAAGGGCAAGGTCATCGACACCAAGCCCGGGGTCGGTGAGCGCATCCGGAACACCGGCACGGTCACCATCCGGGTCTCCCAGGGTCCGCCGCGCGCCGAGGTGCCCAATGTGGTCGGCATGCCGCTCAGCGAGGCGAAGGAGAAGATCAGCGACGCGGGGCTGACCGTGGGGAAGGTGACCCGGAAGTTCAGCTCCGAGACCCCGCAGGGCACGGTGCTCTCCGCCGACCCGCGCGCGGGAGCCGAGCGCCGGCCGGACAGCGCGGTCTCGCTCATCGTCAGCAGGGGCGAGGCGATCAAGATCCCGGACGTGCTGGGCGAGTCCGCGGCGGACGCGGAGTCGGATCTGCGGGACGAGGGCTTCAAGGTCGAGTTCGCCGAGGAGCAGGTGTTCTCCGAGGAGGACGCGGGCACCGTCGCCGCGCAGTCGCCGGGGGAAGACCAGAAGGCCGGCAAGGGCGACACCATCACCCTGACGCTGTCCAAGGGACCGCGGATGGTGGAGGTGCCCGACGTCGAGGGCGAGAACGTCGACGACGCCAAGGAGACGCTGAAGGACCTGGGCTTCGACGTGAAGGTCGACAAGCCGCTGCTCTTCCCCGGTGACACGGTCAAGGACCAGTCGGTGGACGCCGGCGAGGAAGCCCCGGAGGGCAGCGAGATCACCCTGGAGCTCGACGGGGGCGTCTTCTAGCCGCCCCCGGCCACCCGCACGTTTCAGCAGTCGGCCGCCGCTCGCCCGCCCGGGGGAGCGGCGGCCGCGTTTTCCGGACGGGCAGGGCCGGTGCGGGGCGCACCGCGGAACCTGGCACCCTGGGTACGGTGAGCACGTCAGCCAACCGCACCCGCAACCCCATCGGCGCCCATGTCCGGGTGGCCGGCGGCCTGGCCACTTCGGGCCTCGCGCACGCCTCCGCGATCGACGCCGAGGTCGTCCAGGTCTTCGTCGCCAACCCGCGCGGCTGGGCAACGCCGCCCGGCGATGCCGTCCAGGACGAGAAGTTCCGCGCCCACTGCGCCGAGTTGTCGATCCCGGCCTACATCCACGCGCCGTACCTGATCAACTTCGGCACGAACAACCCGGCGACCGCCGACAGCTCCTGCCTCTCGCTGCGCCACTCGCTGCGCCGCGGCCGGGCGATCGGCGCGCGGGGCGTCGTGGTGCACACCGGCTCCGCCACCGGCGGGCGGGATCGCGCCACCGCGCTCACCCAGGTCCGCTCACTGGTGCTGCCGCTGCTGGACGAGCTGGACCACGAGGACGATCCCTGGCTGCTGCTGGAGCCGACGGCCGGGCAGGGCGCCTCGCTGTGCTCGCTGGTGGCCGACCTCGGGCCGTACTTCGACGCCCTGGACCACCACCCCCGGCTGGGCGTCTGCCTCGACACCTGCCATGTCTTCGCGGCCGGGCACGACCTGGCGGCCCCCGGCGGGACGAAGCAGACCCTCGACGAGTTGGTCTCCGTGGTCGGCGAGGGGCGGCTGAAACTGATCCACGCCAACGACTCCAAGGACGTCGCCGGCGCCCACCGGGACCGGCACGAGAACATCGGCGCGGGCCACATCGGGGCGGAGCCGTTCCGCGAGCTGTTCACGCATCCGGCGACGACGGGCGTGCCGCTGGTGATCGAGACCCCGGGCTCAGAGGGCCGGGACGCGGCCGATGTGGCGATGCTCAAGGCGCTGCGGGACGGCTGACGGCGAAGGCGCGCGCGTCAGCGCGTCACCGGATCACAGCTCCGGGCCGTCACAGCTCCGGGCCGTCCCCCGGCTCCTCCTGGTACGAATAGCGCTGCTCACGCCAGGGGTCGCCGATGTTGTGGTAGCCGCGCTCCTCCCAGAAGCCGCGGCGGTCCGCCGTCATGTACTCCACGCCGCGCACCCACTTGGGGCCCTTCCAGGCGTACAGGTGCGGGACGATCAGCCGGACCGGGAAGCCGTGCTCGGCGGTGAGCGGCTCGCCGTCCTTGTGCGTGGCGAAGATCGTGCTGTCGGAGGCGAAGTCCGCGAGGCGCAGGTTCGAGCTGAAGCCGTACTCGGCCCAGACCATCACATGGGTGGCCTCCGGCGCGGGCGGGGCGAGCTCCAGGAAGGTGCGCGCCGCGACACCGCCCCACTCCGCGCCCAGCATGCTGAACTTCGTGACGCAGTGCAGATCGGCCACGACCGTGGTGTACGGCAGCGTGGAGAACTCGTCATGCGTCCAGGTGTGCTTGCCCCCGTCGGCCGTGGCGCCGAAGACCCGGAACTCCCAGCGGTCCGGTTTGAACTTCGGGACCGGTCCGTAGTGCGTAACCGGCCAACCGCGCTGCAGCCGCTGCCCCGGGGGCAGCTGTGCGAGCTCCCCCTCGCGGCTTTCCGACTGACCCATGGGTCCATGGTGTCAGACCGTAAGGGGTGGTCGTGACCGGCCACTGGACACATGGGACAAGCCGTACTAAGCGTGAACTTACTGGACGGCCCACAGGTGCGGTGCGAGGATGCGCGCAACCTGCCGTTCCGCATTCCCATGGGAAGGAGCCCTTCGATGCAGGGCGACCCCGAGGTCATCGAGTTCCTCAACGAGCAGCTCACCGGCGAGCTCACCGCGATCAACCAGTACTTCCTGCACGCCAAGATGCAGGACAACTTCGGCTGGACCAAGCTCGCGGCGTACACCCGCCATGAGTCCTTCGACGAGATGAAGCACGCCGAGGTGCTCACCGACCGGATCCTGTTCCTCGACGGCCTGCCCAACTACCAGCGGCTCTTCCACGTCCGGGTCGGCCAGACGGTCACCGAGATGTTCCAGGCGGACCGCCAGGTCGAGGTGGAGGCGATCGACCGGCTGCGCCGCGGCATCGAGGTGATGCGGAGCAAGGGCGACATCACCTCGGCCAACATCTTCGAGAGCATCCTGGCGGACGAGGAGCACCACATCGACTACCTCGACACCCAGCTGGAGCTCATCGAGAAGCTCGGCGAAGCGCTCTACCTCGCGCAGCAGATCGAGCAGACGAGCCCGGGAAGCGGCTGACGAGCCGGGCCTTGGCCAGGGTCAGGGCCAGAGGCCAGGGTCAGGCGGCCGGAGCGGCGAGGGCGGCACCGGAGGCCAGCGCCGCGGAGGCGGGCTCGCCCTGGTCGAGCAGCTCACGGCGGGGGCACGCGCCCCGTCCGAGCAGCGCCTGGATACGGCGGACGCAGGAGCCGCAGTCCGTGCCGGCCTTGCAGGCGCCGGCTATCTGCCGGGGGGTGCAGGCACCGGCAGCCGCATGCTCTTGCACCTGCTTCTCGGTGATGCCGAAGCATGAGCAGACGTACACGCGGTGCTCCCGAATGAACCGGATTGATCAGTAAGGTTACCCTCACCTTACCCGCCCCGGTCCTGGCGCAAAAGAGCGAGAGGGCGCGGATCGCTGTGATCCGCGCCCTACCCACCAAGGCACCGCACGCGCGGGCCTGAAAGGTCCCGCTACTGGTCCCGGTACATCTCCGCCACCAGGAACGCCAGGTCCAGCGACTGGCTGCGGTTGAGCCGCGGGTCGCAGGCCGTCTCGTAGCGCTGGTGCAGGTCGTCGACGAAGATCTCGTCGCCGCCGCCCACGCACTCGGTGACGTCGTCGCCGGTCAGCTCCACGTGGATGCCGCCCGGGTGCGTGCCGAGGCTCTTGTGGACCTCGAAGAAGCCCTTGACCTCGTCCAGCACGTCGTCGAAGCGCCGGGTCTTGTGGCCGGAGGCCGCCTCGAAGGTGTTGCCGTGCATCGGGTCGCAGATCCACACGACCTGGGCACCGGAGGCGGTGACCTTCTCCACCAGCGTGGGCAGCTTCTCGCGGATCTTGTCCGCGCCCATCCGGGTGATGAAGGTCAGACGGCCCGGCTCGCGGTCCGGGTCGAGCCGGTCGATCAGCGTCAGCGCGTCCTCGGGCGTGGTCGTCGGGCCGAGCTTCACGCCGATCGGGTTCCGGATCCGGGCGGCGAACTCCACGTGCGCCCCGTCCAGCTGCCGGGTGCGCTCGCCGATCCACACCATGTGGCCGGAGACGTCGTACAGCTGCCCGCTGCGCGAGTCGATGCGGGTCAGCGCCGACTCGTAGTCCAGGATCAGCGCCTCGTGCGACGAGTAGAACTCGACGGTCCGGAACTCCTCCGGGTCCACCCCGCAGGCGTTCATGAAGTTCAGCGCCCGGTCGATCTCCCGGGCCAGCGCCTCGTAGCGCTGGCCGGAGGGGGAGGACTTCACGAAGTCCTGGTTCCAGGCGTGGACCTGGCGCAGGTCCGCGTAGCCACCGGTGGTGAAGGCGCGGACGAGGTTCAGCGTCGAGGCGGACGCGTGGTACATCCGCTTGAGCCGCTGCGGGTCCGGGGTGCGCGCCTCGGCGGTGAACTCGAAGCCGTTGACCGAGTCGCCGCGGTAGGTGGGCAGCGTGACCCCGTCGCGGGTCTCGGTCGGCTTGGAGCGCGGCTTGCTGTACTGACCGGCGATGCGGCCCACCTTCACCACCGGGACGGACCCGGCGTAGGTGAGCACGGCGCCCATCTGCAGCAGCGTCTTGAGCTTGTTGCGGATCTGGTCGGCGCCGACGGCGTCGAACGCCTCGGCGCAGTCGCCGCCCTGGAGCAGGAACGCCTCGCCACGCGCGACGGCTCCGAGCCGGGCGCGCAGCTGGTCGCACTCGCCTGCGAAGACGAGCGGCGGATAGGACTCGAGCTCGGCGATGACATCGCGCAGAGCCTCTTGGTCCGGCCAGTCAGGCTGCTGCGCCGCGGGAAGGGAGCGCCAGGTGTTTCCACCGGCGTGGATTTCAGCGTTCACGGTCACGCTTCAACATTACGGGGTCAACCGGCTGGTCCAGCCCCCCGCCCACAGGGTGAGACAACTCGTCCCCATGACGATCACACGACGATCCGGGACGGGTCCGCGGCTTTTGCGTGCGAGGAGTCCGCGCCGGCGTCGGGTAGGGTGCGGGGCATGTTCGCGCGACTGACCATGGACTGGTGGTGGACCGCTCATCCGGCGGCCCACTGATTCGCGCGCATCCCAGACCAGATCGCGAAGGCCGCCCGAGGGGCGGCCTTCGGCACGCTGTGAGACAGACACAGCCCGGGGTCGTTCCTCCCACCGGAAGGAACACCGCACATGCGCCACGACACCGCCGCCGCCGTCGTGCGACAGCTGCTCTCGCCCGACGCCCCGCCCTTCGCCGTGCTGCACCGCCGCACCCCCGGCGCCGCCGAGTCCACCGTCGAGGTGCTGACCGGCCAGGTCACCGAGGTCGAGCGGCTGACGGACATCCCCCTGCCCACCGGGGTGCCCGAGCACGGCCCCGCGGTCGACGCGCTGGCGCTGATCCCCTTCCGGCAGATCCGGGAGCGCGGCTTCCAGGTGCGTGACGACGCCACCCCGCTGGCCGTGCTGCGGCCGCGGGAGACCCGCCGGCTGCCGCTGGCGGAGCTGCTGGCGGCGCTTCCCGGCCACCGGGTGCGGGTCGAGGACGGCCGTTTCGACGTGAGTGACGAGGAGTACGCCCGGATCGTCGAGCGGGTCATCGCGGAGGAGATCGGGACCGGCGAGGGCGCCAATTTCGTCATCCGCCGCACCTTCCGGGGGCAGATCCCCGGCTTCGGCGCCCGGGACGCGCTGGCGCTGCTGCGGCGGCTGCTCTCCGGCGAGCGCGGCGCGTACTGGACCTATCTGGTGCACCTGGGCGACCGGACGCTGGTGGGGGCCAGCCCCGAGGTCCATGTGCGGATGTCCGGGGGCACCGTCGTGATGAACCCGATCAGCGGGACCTACCGCTATCCGCGCGAGGGGGCGAGCACGGCGGGGCTGCTGGAGTTCCTGCACGACCGCAAGGAGGTGGAGGAGCTGTCCATGGTCGTGGACGAGGAGCTGAAGATGATGTGCACCGTCGGCGACCGGGGCGGGGTGGTCGTCGGGCCGCGGCTGCGGGAGATGGCCCATCTGGCACACACCGAGTACGAGCTGCGCGGCAGGTCCACGCTGGATGTGCGCGAGGTGCTGCGGGAGACGATGTTCGCGGCCACGGTCACCGGATCACCGGTGCAGAACGCCTGCCGGGTGATCGAGCGGCACGAGGTCGGCGGGCGCGGCTACTACGCGGGCGCGCTGGCGCTCATCGGGCGGGACGCGGGCGGGGCGCAGACCCTGGATTCGCCGATCCTGATCCGCACCGCGGACATCGACGCGGACGGCGGGCTGCGGGTGCCGGTCGGCGCCACGCTGGTACGGGCCTCCGACCCGCACGGCGAGGTCGCCGAGACGCACGCCAAGGCGGCCGGGGTGCTGAGCGCGCTGGGCGTGCGGCCCGCGCCGGCCGGGGCCGCGGAGCCGGACCTGCCGCGGCTGGCGGACGACCCCCGGGTACGGGCCGCGCTGGACGCCCGCCGCGCCGACCTGGCGCCGTTCTGGCTGCGGATGCGGACCACGGCCCAGGCGGCGCCCCTGACCGGGGACGCGCTGATCATCGACGGCGAGGACACCTTCACCGCGATGCTGGCGCATCTGCTGCGCACCTCCGGCCTGACCGTCACCGTCCGCCGCTTCGACGAGCCCGGGCTGCGCGAGGCGGCGCTCGCCCACCAGGGCCCGATCGTCCTCGGCCCCGGCCCGGGGAACCCCTCCGATCCGGCCGACCCGAAGATGCGGCTGCTGCGCGGGCTGACGGCGGAGCTGCTCCTGGGACACCGGTACGGCCTTCTGGGCGTGTGCCTGGGCCATGAGCTGATCGCGGCCGAGCTGGGGCTGGGCATCGCCCGCAAGAGCGTGCCCTTCCAGGGGGCGCAGGAGCGCGTCGACTTCTTCGGGCGCGAGGAGGTGGTGGGCTTCTACAACACCTTCACCGCCCGGTGCGACGCGGTTGCCGCGGCGGAGCTGGGCATGCGCGGGGTCGAGGTGAGCCGGGACCCGGCGACCGGGGATGTGCACGCGCTGCGCGGTCCGGGCTTCGCCGGCGTGCAGTTCCACCCGGAGTCGGTCCTCACGATGAACGGTGTCGCGATCGTGGCGGAGCTGCTTGCGACAGTACGCGTCTGACGGCACCCGGCGACGGTGCGCGCACCGCCCGCCGGGCATGACCGTCTCGTACGCGACTGCGGGCCGGTGGCCGGGTTGTGCCCACCCGTCCCGCCCTCCGGGACGAATGCCCACAACCCGGCGCTCAGCCGAAGAAGACGCCCGCTTCGGCGTAGAGCGACGGGTCGACCGTCTTCAGCTTCGCCGTCGCGTCGGCGAGCGGGACGCGGACGATGTCGGTGCCGCGCAGGGCGACCATCTTCCCGAAGTCCCGGTCGCGGACGGCGTCGATGGCGTGCAGGCCGAAGCGGGTGGCCAGCCAGCGGTCGAAGGCGCTGGGTGTGCCACCGCGCTGCACGTGCCCGAGCACGGTGGTCCGGGCCTCCTTGCCGGTGCGCTTCTCGATCTCCTTGGCCAGCCACTCGCCGACGCCGGAGAGCCGCACATGGCCGAAGGAGTCGAGCGTTTCGTCCTTGAGCACCGCGTCGCCGTCCCTGGGCATGGCACCCTCGGCGACGACCACGATCGGGGCGTAGCGGATCTGGAAGCGGGACTCCACCCAGGCGCAGACCTGGTCGACGTCGAAGCGCTGCTCGGGGACGAGGATGACGTTGGCCCCGCCCGCGAGCCCCGAGTGCAGGGCGATCCAGCCGGCGTGCCGGCCCATCACCTCGACCACCAGGACCCGCATGTGGGACTCGGCGGTGGTGTGCAGCCGGTCGATGGCCTCGGTCGCGATGTTGACGGCGGTGTCGAAGCCGAAGGTGTAGTCGGTGGCGGACAGGTCGTTGTCGATGGTCTTGGGGACGCCGACGCACGCGATGCCGTACTCGCCGCTGAGCCGGGCGGCGACGCCCAGGGTGTCCTCGCCGCCGATCGCGATGAGCGCGTCCACCTCGTACTTGTCGAGGTTCTCCTTGATGCGGCGGATTCCGTTCTCCGCCTTGAGGGGATTGGTCCGCGAGGAGCCGAGGACGGTGCCGCCGCGCGGCAGGATGCCGCGCACCGCCGGGATGTCGAGGGCCACGGTGTCGCCCTCGAGGGGACCGCGCCAGCCGTCGCGGAAGCCGGTGAAGTCGTAGCCGTATTCCTGCACGCCCTTGCGGACGACGGCGCGGATGACCGCGTTGAGCCCGGGGCAGTCGCCGCCGCCGGTCAGTACTCCGACCCGCATCGCATCTTCCCTTCTCCGTGAGGACTTCCCCTACCGACGGCAACGGTAGTGGTGATCCAGGTCACACGGGATGGGGTGAAGGGTGAATTCAGGTGCGGATCAAGGGAGTTGAGATCCGGGGTTCACCCGGAAGAGTCGAGGCCGCGTTCGATGGCGTACCGCACCAGCTCCACGCGGTTGTGCAGCTGGAGCTTGCCCAGGGTGTTCTGGACGTGGTTCTGCACCGTGCGGTGCGAGATGACCAGGCGTTCGGCGATCTGCTTGTACGACAGCCCCTTGGCCACCAGCCGAAGCACCTCGGTCTCCCGCTCGGTGAGCTTCGGGGCGGGCGGTTCGCCGGAGGCGGCGGCCGGGGCCGGTTCGCCGGCCAGCCGGCGGAACTCGCCGAGCACCAGGCCTGCCAGGCCCGGGGTGAACACCGCGTCGCCGGCCGCGGTCCGGCGCACCGCGTCCTGCAGTTCCTCGGTACTGGCCGACTTGAGCAGATAGCCGGTGGCGCCGGACTTCACCGCCTCCAGCACGTCGGCGTGCTCGCCGCTCGCGGAGAGCACCAGCACCCGCAGTGCCGGGTTGCCGCCCACCAGCTCCTTGCAGACCTCGACCCCCGGCAGCCCTGGCAGATTGAGGTCGAGGACCAGCACGTCCGGCTCGGCGGCCTTGGCCCGGCGCACCGCCTGCGGGCCGTCGCCCGCGGTGGCCACCACCTGGAAACCGGCCTCGGCCAGATCGCGGGCGACCGCGTCCCGCCACATCGGGTGGTCGTCGACCACCATCACCTTGATCGCCGCGTCACTCGCGCCGCTCGTGCCGTTCATGTCGTCCGCGTCGTCCGTCTGCCGCCTCGTGCCGTTCATCGCTCTGCCTTCCCCCGCGGAACTGTCAACTCCACCTCGGTGCCCTGACCGGGAGCCGAGATCCACTCGGCACTGCCGCCGAGATCGCGCAGACGCCCGCGGATCGACAGCGCCACCCCCAGGCGCCCTTCGCGCTCGGCGTCGGCCAGCCGCCCCTCCGCGATGCCCGGTCCGTCGTCCCGGACGGTCACCATGACCGCGTCCGGCTCGTCCTCCACCAGGATCCACACCCGGGCGCCGGGGCCGGCGTGCACCCACACGTTGTCCAGTGCGGCACCGACCGCCGCGGCCAACTCCGCGGCGGCGGACGCCTCCATCAGCACCGGGGCCCCGGGCTCGGAGAAGGTGACCCGCGATCCGGCGTACGAAGCGAGGAGCGCACGGAGATCGCACGGTTGCGGGCATTCGTTCGACTGGGGCGGAACCGGTGGGCACGACCGACCCGCACCCGGCGACGGCGGCGCATCCCCGCCGGGGGTCACCTCCTCGTGCCCGCTCGCCGTGCGCTGACGGCTCACCAGCCCGCTGGAGACCAGCGTGCGCAGCGCGACCTCCTGCTCGCCGGCCATCCGGCCGAGTTCGGCCGCCTCACCGCCGATCGCGGCACCGCGCCGCTGCACCATCGCCAGCACCTGGAGCACGCTGTCGTGGATGTCACGGGCCAGCCGCTCCCGCTCCCGGGTCGCGGCCTCGATCTGCAGGGCGCGGGCGAGGGTGCGCTCACTGGCCCGGGCGACTTCGACGACATAGCCGATGGCCACGCTCGCCACCCAGACCAGGACCACCGAGTGCACGCTGCCCTGGGCGAAGCCGCCGCGCTGGACGATGTTGGCGACCCCGACGATCGCCGAGGTCCACGCGGCCCACCGCCAGCCGCCCTTGATCGCGAAGCCGAGCACCGCACCCGCGGTCCATATCGACGGCAGGGTGGGGGCGCCGTCGGCGATCCGGTCGTGCGTGTCCACCACGGGGGTGAGCAGGACGCCGGCCACCGCGACGGTGAGATCGGCGACCAGGAAGCGGAGCGTGCAGCGTTCCGCCGAGGAGACCATGCGCACCGTGCAGGCGGTCCACACGGTCAGCACCAGCATGTAGGCGCCCGCGCCCAGCGGGTGCTCGTACCTGTCGTAGGCCAGGGCGAAGAGCGCGATGGCGTACAGCAGGGTCAGCACCCGGTAGGCGGTCAGCGCCTGCCACAGCGGCTGTTCCACGGACATCCGGACCACCCGGGCGGGCTTCGGCTCCCGCTCCGGGGCGGGCTTCGGCTCCCGCACTTCCCTCTCCCCCCTCGGCCTCTCCCGCTCGGCCTCTTCGGGCGCCGAGGCCGGGAGGGGCACCCCGCCGGGCGCGGCTACGCCCCGCGCTGACCGGCGGTCTTCTTCCACAGCCTGCGGCCGTGGTTCTCCCCTTCGTCAGGCTGCTGCCCGGCTGCCTTGGCGGCCTCCTTGGCGGCTTCCTTCGCGGCCTCCGCCTCGGCCTTGGCCCGGTCGGCGATCTGCCGCTTGGCGGCCGTGGCGTAGATGTCCACGTACTCCTGGCCGGACAGCTTCATGATCTCGTACATGACCTCGTCGGTCACCGAGCGCAGGATGAAGCGGTCGCCGTCCATGCCGTGGTAGCGGCTGAAGTCCAGCGGCTTCCCGATCCGGATGCCGGGCCGCATGATCTTGGGCATCACCTTGCCCGGCGGCTGGATCTTCTCGGTGTCGATCATCGCGACCGGGATCACCGGCGCACCGGTGGCCAGCGCCACCCGGGCCAGCCCACCGGGCTTGCCGCGGTAGAGGCGGCCGTCGGGCGAGCGGGTGCCCTCCGGGTAGATGCCGAACAACTCACCGCGCTCCAGCACCTCGATGCCGCTCTTGATCGCGGCCTCGCCCGCGCCCCGGGCGCCCGAGCGGTCCACCGGCAGCTGCCCGACGCCCTTGAAGAAGGCGGCCGTCAGCTTTCCCTTGACTCCGGGCGAGGTGAAATATTCCTGCTTCGCGATGAAGGTGACCTTCCGGTCGAGCATCGCGGGCAGGAAGAAGGAGTCGGAGAAGGAGAGGTGGTTGCTCGCCAGGATCGCCGGACCCGAAGCGGGGATGTTCTCCAGGCCCTCCACCCATGGCCGGAAAGTGAGCTTCAACGCGCCACCAACCGACAGCTTCATCGCACCGTAGAACAACCGAGGACCTCCTGTGTCTGACGAGGAGACCTTACCTGCCTACCCCCTGGGGGGCGCGCCGCGTACGCTGAGGCGACGGGGCCGCCCTGGCCCCGCCCACAGCCATTTTCCCACTCGTCGAACGGAGACCCCCGGTGCCGCTGCCGCTGCTGCCCGGAGCCGAGCCGTTCCGCCACGACGGCGGAGAGACCGGCGTGCTCGTCTGTCACGGCTTCACCGGTTCCCCCCAGTCGGTGCGCCCCTGGGCCGACCATCTCGCGGAGCGCGGGATGACCGTCTCGCTGCCGCTGCTGCCCGGCCACGGCACCCGCTGGCAGGACCTCGCGGTCACCGGCTGGCAGGACTGGTACGCCGAGGTGGACCGCGAACTGCGCGCGCTGACCGAGCGCTGCCGCCAGGTGTTCGTCTGCGGGCTGTCGCTGGGTGGTGCGCTGGCGCTGCGGCTGGCGGCCAAGCACGGAGCGGCGGTCAGTGGTCTGGTCCTGGTCAACCCCGGCAACAAGGTGCACGACAAGGCGGCGGTGGCGGTGCCGATCGCGCGCCATCTGATCCCCTCGGTCAAGGGCATCATCAGCGACATCGCCAAGCCGGGCGCGGCGGAGGTCGGATACGACCGGGTGCCGCTGCACGCCGTGCACTCGCTGCGGCAGTTCTTCCGGCTGGTCGACGCCGACCTGCCGCAGGTCACCCAGCCGCTGATGGTGCTGCACAGCCCGCAGGACCACGTGGTGCCGCCGGTCGACTCGGCGCGCATCCTCGGCCGGGTCTCCTCCCGGGACGTCACCGAGCGGCTGCTGGAGCGCAGCTACCACGTGGCGACGCTGGACTGGGACGCCGACCTGATCTTCGCCGAGACCGCCGCGTTCATCGACCGGCTGACGCCGGGTGCCGAAGCGGCGGGGACCGGCGCGGTCGCGGACGCGACCGGCGCCGGTGCGGAGGGGACGGCGGCCAGTGGCGGAGCGTGACCCGGACGGGACCGGCGCGCGCGACGACGACGCCGCGTTCGCCGAGATCGTCGCGGCGTACGGCGCGGAGCCCCCGGACCCGCCGGGCGCCGCGCCCTGGCCGGACGCCGAGGGCGTCCGCCGGGAGCCCGCAGCCGCGGGGCCGGTCGGCGCCGGCCGGCCCGCCGGGGAGGCCGCCGACGCGGACGCCGAGGAGGCCTCCGGCGGTCCGGAGCCGGAGGCGTCCGGCCCGGGCGGCAAGCAGGTCGGCAGCTTCATCGTCTTCGCACCGGGCGTGGGCCCGCGCGACTGGGAGCCCGCCGAGGCGTCCGAGGACGACTTCGACGAGACCGACGAGGGCCATTTCGTGCCCCCGGAGCCGCCGCCGCTGCCGCCCGCCGACACCACCGCGCGGTTCGCCTGGCTGGGCGTCATCGGTGGCCCGTTGCTGCTGCTGGGCACGGTGCTGCTCCAGGTGGAGATGGTCTGGTGGATCAGCACCCTGGGGGTCGTCGGCTTCCTCGGCGGCTTCGTCACCCTGGTGATGCGGATGAAGGACCGTGACGAGGACGAGGACGACGACCCGGGGCGCGGCGCCGTGGTCTGAGGCCGCGCGACGCAGCCGGTTGCCAGGGCCTTATGGGCCCTCAAGAGGGAGGGTCGGCCGCGACGGGGGTGATCCGCAGCGCGGCGAGGACCGGAAGGTGGTCGGTGGCCGCCGTCAGGTCGTGTGCCGTGACCCCCGGCAGCCCGGACGGCACCCCGCAGCCCAGCACCTCCACACCCTCGGTCGCGAAGATCGCGTCGATGCGTTGACGGGGCCGCTCGGGCGGGGTGGTGTGCTCCCCGCCCCACGGCTTGGCGCTCCAGCCGTCCCGTAGCGCTCCGGCCAGCCGCTGGAAACTCCGGCCGTGCGGGGGCTCGTTGATGTCGCCGGCGGCCACCGCGTGCGGGACGTCGAGGCCGGCGAGCTTGTCGAGCAGCAGCCCCGCCTGCTGGTAGCGCTCGGCGGCGGCGAGGCTCAAGTGGCAGCTGAGCACCCCCAGCCGTACCCCGGCTCCGGCACCGGTCCTGGCACCGAAGCGGAGTTCGGCGATGGCCAGCCCGCGCTGGTGCAGCCCGGGGGTGCGGGGCAGCAGGACCTCTTCGGTGCGCTCCACCTGGGCGCGCAGCGAGGTGAGGATCATCGGGCCCGCGGTGGTGGCGCCGCCGGTGGCGTACATCAGGCCGGTGTCGCGGGCGAGCCGGGCCGCGGCCTTGCGCCAGCGGAAGAAGCGCGGCGCCTCCTGGACGCACACCACATCGGGGTCGCAGGCCCGGATGACCCGGGCCAGCGCCGCCGTGTCGTCGCGCATCGAGCGGATGTTGTAGCTGAGCAGGCGGACCACGGCCGAGCCGTCGGGCTCGGTGCGGGAGGCGGGGAGATCATGCGGCACGGTGCTATCCCTTTCCCCGGGAGCGCGGTGCTATCCCTCCCCGCCGCGATGGGGGCGCCCGCCTGGCGGCACCCCCACCCGGACGGCCTCGGGCCGCGCGGTCCGCGCGAACCCGACTGGTGCCGGCCGCTCGTGTCGCCGACCGGCCCCTGATTCAGCCCTGGCGGGCCAGGTCGGCCGCGCCGACCAGACCGGCCTTGCCGCCGAGCTGGGCGGCGAGCACCTGGGCGTGCGGCCGCCACTGGCTGCCCACCAGCCAGCGCCGGAAGGACTTGCGGATCGGGTCCAGGACCAGGTCGCCCTCGTCGGAGACACCACCGCCGACGATGAACGCCGAGGGGTCGAAGAGCGAGGCGAGGTCGGCCAGGCCGGCGCCGGCCCAGCGCGCCAGCTCGCGGAAGGAGTCGATGGCGACCGGGTCGCCCTGGCGGGCGGCGTCGCTGACGTGCTTGCCCTGGATGCCCTCGGGGGTGCCGTCGCCGAGGCTGAGCAGCAGCGCGGCGTTCTCGGGGGTGGCCGCGGCGCGCTGCCGGGCGTAGCGGACGAGCGCGCGGCCCGAGGCGTACTGCTCCCAGCAGCCCTGGCTGCCGCAGCCGCACAGCAGACCGTCCGGCACGACCCTGAGGTGGCCGAACTCGGCCGCGACGCCGAAGCGGCCGCGGTGCAGCCTGCCGCCGATGATGATGCCGCCGCCGAGGCCGGTGCCCAGGGTGATGCAGACGACGTCGTCGTGGCCCTGGCCGGCGCCGAAGCGGTACTCGCCCCAGGCGGCGGCGTTGGCGTCGTTCTCGACGACGACGGGGAGTCCGACGCGCTGCTCGACCTTGTCCTTGAGTGCCTCGTGGCGCCAGTTGATGTTGGGCGCGAAGAGCACCGTGGCGCGCTTGTCGTCCACGTATCCGGCGGCTCCGATGCCGACCGCCTCGATCTCGTGACCGGTACTGACGGTGCGTACCGCGTCGGCGATGGCGTCGATGACGCCTTCGGGAGTCGACGGGGTGGGCACCGTGCTCGTGTCGAGAATCGCGCCCTCTTCGTCGACCACACCAGCTGCGATCTTCGTGCCGCCGATGTCAACGCCGATGGTGAGTCCCATGTGGTCCCTCAGTTTTTAGGTCGAACCCCGCCGGGGAACACCGTACCGGAGCATCGGCTCAGTCGAGGTCGATGTGTTCACTACTCGAACGCTCGGAGCCCTGGGCCCAGCGCTGCTCCTGCCCGGCGACCGCGGCCCGGTATGCGGCCAACAGCTCGGTTCCCGCGGAGGCGAGGTGGTCGAAGACCTCGGGATTGCGCTCGATGACGGGCTCGACCGCGGCCTTCGCCTGTGCGATCAATTGTTGTACGGCCCCGTGGACCGCCGTGCCGGCGATCGGGGCCTGGAGGGCGGACACCTTCTCGGCGACCGCCTCGGCGAGCTTGCGCAGTTCCTCGGCCGCGCTGCCCGGCTGCCGCTCGCTGTGCCGGGCCCGGCGGCGGGCCTGCTCGGCGGCCAGGTCCTCGGCGCAGGCCCGCCGCCAGGCGTCGGCGTCGATGTCGTCCTTGAAGGGGACCTCCGTGCCGCCGTCCGCACCGGCCCCGGCGTCCGGGTCCTTGGTCGCGGACGCGTCGGCGTCGGCCCGGGCGCTCCGGTCGGGTGTCCCGTCCGGGGAGGGGACGTCGGCGTCGGCGGGGCGCTCGGTGGCATCGCTCATGGCGGGCTCCTGCGGCGGGAAACTGGCTGCTGGCGGCTTGTCTTCGACGTTACCCGAACGGACCCCGCCGCCGGTGCGCGCTGCCCCGGCCGCCGAGGCAGGCTCCGGACGGGCTCGGCACGGGCTCAGGACCGCTGGGGCCAGAGCGCCGGGTCGGGGGCGAAGCGCACGCTCAGCTCACCGTCGCGCAGCCCGGCGCCGGCGACCGTGCAGCGGCGCAGCGCGGAGGGCAGGGGCAGCAGCCGGTGGAACCGGCCCACGCTGACGATGAGTTCGTCGCCCCGCCGGATCAGCCCGAGGGTGTCGCGGGTGGCGCCGGGGAGCGGCAGCCGCCACACCAGCTCGCCGTCGGCGGCGATCCGGTCCTCCACGGTCCAGGGGTCCGCGGCCGGCAGGTCGGGCCGGTCGTCGGGGGCCGGCAGGCAGGCGGTGAGCGCGGCCGGGGCGGCGCCGTCCGGTTCGGCGCCCAGGTGCGGCAGTTCATGGACCGGCGCGACGGGCCCCCACTCCTCGAGCAGCTCCTTCAGCGCCGCCTGCTGCCCGCCGGAGACGGCGGCCAGCCAGGGGTCGGCGGAGCCGGTGGGCAGCAGCCGGTTGGCGACGACGGCGTCGACCCGGCAGCCGTGCAGGGCCAGTCCGGCGCGGACGGCGCCCAGGGTCGCGGCCGACGACGGCCCGGGGTCGGTGACCAGCCGCACCGTGGTGGCGGCCGAGTCCACGACACCCTGGACGGCGGCCAGCTCACGCTCCCAGCGCTCGGCCCACTCGTACAGCCGCTCGGCGGGGGCCGGCACCCCGGCGAGCTGGGCGAGCATCGGCCGCAGCGCGCCGCGGGCGGCCTGGCGCCCGGGGGGCAGCAGCCGTCGCAGATAGCGGCGCAGCTGTGCGGGCAGGGCGAGCAGGGCGACGGTGTCCGCGGCCGGCGGCATGTCGACGACGAGCAGGTCCCACCGGGCGGCGGCGCCGTCGGCGGGCGCGTGGTCTCCGTCCGCGGCGGCGGTCGGGGCGGCATGGTCCGCGGGTCCGGCGGCCAGGTGCAGGGCTCGGAGCAGGGCGAACGCCTCGGCTCCGGGGAGCTCGGTGAGCTCCTCGCCCTCCAGCGGGGTGGCGCCCAGGAGGTCGAGCAGGCCGCTGCCGCGCTGCTGGAGGGCGCCCAGTTCGGCCCGGAAGTGGTCCCCGGAGGCGATCGTGGCGGCCCACAGCCCCGGCGCCGTCTCCACCGGCGGGGTCCACGGCCGCCCGGGCTCGGCCTCCTCGCGGGCCGGCAGCCCGAGCAGGGCCTGGGCCCCGGCGCTCCGGTCGGTGGTGAGCAGCAGGACGTGGCGGCCGGCGCGGGCGGCGGCGTGCGCGGTGGCGGCCGCGACGGTGGTGCGGCCCGCGCCGCCGAGTCCGGTGACGAGGACCGTGCGCATCTCAGCTCCGGGGAGGGTTCCGGCGGGGAAGTCCCGGTGGGCAGGTGCCGGGACGAAAGGCGTCAGGCGCGTCAGGCGCGGCTCTCGACGCGCTTCTTCAACCCGTCCAGGGCACGGTCGATGATGACCTTCTCGGCCTTGCGCTTGATCATGCCGAGCATCGGGATCTTGACGTCCACGGTGAGCTGGTAGGTCACCGTGGTGCGGGCCCCGCCGGCCTGCGGGGCGAGCCGGTAGGAGCCGTCGAGGGCGCGCAGCATCTGGGACTTCACCAGCGACCAGCTGACCTGGTCGGCGCCGGTCCAGGTGTAGGCGAGGGTGTAGTCGTCCTTGATGGCGCCGGCGTCGAGGACCATCCGCACCTGCTCGGCCCGGCCTTCCCCGTCCTTGGTGAGGATGGTGGCCTCCTTGACCTCTCCCGACCACTCCGGGTAGCGCTCGAAGTCGGCGATCACCGCCATCACGTCGGCCGGTGCCGCTTCGATCGTGATGCTTGAGCTGGTGTGTTCCGCCATCGCCGTGACTCCTTCGTACCGGTCCGCCGACTGGTGTGCCTGCGGGGGAAGGCTATCGTGCGCCGGTCACCACTCCAGGGCCCAGGGGGTGCCGGTGGAGGCGAAGTGGCCGACGTTGACGCACTCGGTGCCGCCGATCCGCATCCGGCGGGCCAGCGGCTGATGGACGTGGCCGAAGAGGTGGTATTCGGGGCGGACGGTGTGAAGGGCGTCGAGCAGGGCGCTACTGCCCCGCTCGAAGCGGCGGGCGACGGTGTCGTAGCAGAGTTCGGGCACGTCCGGGGGGATGTGGGTGCACAGCACGTCGACCTCGCCGAGCGCCAGGATCTTCGCGGCGTAGGTCTCGTCGTCGATCTCGTACGGGGTGCGCATCGGGGTGCGCAGTCCGCCGCCGACGAAGCCGAAGACCCGGCCGCCGATCTCGACCCGCTCGCCGTCCAGGACGGTGGTGCCGGGGGCCGCGTACTCCGGCCACAGGCGCGGGATGTCGACATTGCCGTAGGTGGCGTACGTCGGAGCGGGGAAGGCGGCGAAGAGTTCGGCGTACTGCTTGCGGACGGCGGACTCGATGGCCGCCTGCTTGCCCGCCGGGGTGCCCCCGCCGGGCAGCGCCTCCCACAGCCGCCGGCCGAAGTCGCGGGCCTCCTCGAAGCGGCGCGCGGTGCGCAGCTCCACGATCCGGTCGGCGTTGGCCTCCCCGAACAGGTCGGGGAAGATGCCGCGCGAGTGATCGGCGTAGTCGAGGAAGAGGACGAGGTCACCGAGGCAGACCAGGGCGTCGGCGCCGTCGCCGGCCTTGGCCAGGGCCTCGCTGTTCCCGTGTACGTCGCTGACCACATGGACACGCATGCTGATCACCTTAGGCGTTCCGGGTATGTCGCTGGAAGGTCATCTACCTGCGGTTACTTCCGGGTGGCAGGGCGACTCGACTAGTCTGCGCTGGGCAGCGTCGCAGTGTGTGACGCATAAAACATCTGGGCGGCACCCTCTATCCCGGAGGCCATACCGATGGGTAACGTCCGGGCAGTCCACCACCCCCCTGCCAGATCATGGACCGCAGCCGACGCACAGCCCACAGTGTCGTGGCGCCGGCGCCCGACGAGGAGCAGCAGTCTTGCGCGAGTTCAGCCTCCCGGCCCTGTACGAGGTTCCGGCCGACGGCAATCTGACGGATCTCATCCGCCGCAATGCCGCCCAGCATCCTGATGTGGCGGTCGTCGGCCGCAAGATCGGCAACGAGTGGCAGGACGTCACCGCGACCGAGTTCCTGGCCGAGGTGCGCACCGCGGCCAAGGGTCTGATCGCCTCGGGCGTGCAGCCGGGCGACCGGGTGGGGCTGATGTCGCGCACCCGGTACGAGTGGACCCTGCTGGACTTCGCGATCTGGAGCGCGGGCGCGGTCACCGTGCCGGTCTACGAGACGAGCTCGCCGGAGCAGATCCAGTGGATCCTCAGCGACTCGGGCGCGGTCGCGGTGCTGGTGGAGACCGCCGCCCACGAGTCGGCCGTGGACTCCATCCGGGACTCCCTGCCGGAGCTGAAGCACCTGTGGCGGATCGAGGGCGGCGGCGCCATCGAGCAGCTGACCGCCGCCGGCGCGGACGTCTCCGAGGAGCTGGTCGACCAGCGCTCCGCGGTGGCCACCGCGGACTCCCCGGCCACCATCGTCTACACCTCGGGCACCACCGGCCGCCCCAAGGGCTGTGTGCTCTCGCACCGCAGCTTCTTCGCCGAGTGCGGCAACGCGGTCGCCCGGCTCAAGCCGATCTTCGCCACCGGTGAGTCGTCCGTGCTGCTCTTCCTCCCCGAGGCCCATGTCTTCGGGCGGCTGGTGGAGATCTGCGCGGTGCTGGCCCCGATCAAGCTGGGCCACGTCAGCGACATCAAGACGCTCACCGACGAGCTGGCCTCCTTCCGCCCGACGCTGATCCTGGGCGTGCCGCGGGTCTTCGAGAAGGTCTACAACTCGGCGCGGGCGAAGGCCCAGGCGGACGGCAAGGGCAAGATCTTCGACAAGGCCGCCGATGTGGCGATCGCCTACAGCGAGGCGCTCGACTCCCCCTCCGGTCCGTCCCTGGGGCTCCGCCTGAAGCACAAGGTCTTCGACCGGCTGGTCTTCAGCAAGCTGCGCGCGGTGCTGGGCGGCCGGGCCACCCACGCCATCTCCGGCGGCGGGCCGCTGGGCGCCCGGCTGGGCCACTTCTACCGCGGCATCGGCTTCACGGTGCTGGAGGGCTACGGCCTGACCGAGTCCTGTGCGGCGACCACCTTCAACCCCTGGGACCGGCAGAAGATCGGCACCGTCGGGCAGCCGATGCCGGGCACGGTGGTGCGGATCGCCGACGACGGCGAGGTGCTGCTCCACGGCGACCACCTGTTCACCGAGTACTGGAAGAACCCTGGCGCGACCGCGGAGGCGATGTCCGACGGCTGGTTCCACACCGGTGACGTCGGCACGCTGGACGAGGACGGCTACCTCACCATCACCGGCCGGAAGAAGGAGATCATCATCACCTCGGGCGGCAAGAACGTCGCCCCGGCGGTGATCGAGGACCGGATCCGGGCGCACGCGCTGGTCGCCGAGTGCATGGTGGTCGGCGACGGCCGCCCGTTCGTCGGCGCGCTCGTCACCATCGACGAGGAGTTCCTGCCGCGCTGGCTGGAGGAGCACGGCAAGCCGGCCGGCACCACCGTCGCGGAGCTGCGGGAGGACCCGGAGCTGCTGGCCGCGATCCAGAGCGCGGTGGAGGACGGCAACGCGGCGGTCTCGCGGGCCGAGTCGGTGCGCAAGTTCCGCATCCTGCCCGCCCAGTTCACCGAGGACTCCGGCCATGTCACGCCGTCGCTGAAGCTCAAGCGGAATGTGGTGGCCAAGGACTACGCGGCCGAGATCGAGGCGATCTACCAGAGCTGAGGCGCGGAGATACGGGTGAGGGGCGCGGCACGCGGGTGCCGCGCCCCTCGCGCGTAGGCCGGAGCGGGTCTGCCGGAGCGGGTCGGAGCCGCTCCTCCCGGGGCCGGTCCGGTCGGACGGGTTCCCTCGGGCCGGTCCGGTCGTACGGGTCCTCTCGGGGCCGGTCCGGTCAGAGCAGGTCCTTGAGGCGCTCGGCGAGCAGGTCCCAGCGCCAGCGCTCCTCCACCCAGGCCCGCCCGCGCTCCCCCATCCGGCGGCGCAGGTCCGGGTCGTCCAGGAGGGTGACGATCCGGTCGGCGGTCTGCTCGGCGGAGCCGCCGCTGACCACCCAGCCGGTCTCGCCGTCGAGCACCGCGTCCGGCGCGCCGCCGGAGTCCCCGGCGATGACCGGCAGCCCGGTGGCGGACGCCTCCAGGTAGACGATGCCCAGGCCCTCCACGTCCAGGCCGCCGCGGCGGGTGCGGCACGGCATGGCGAAGACGTCGCCCGCGCCGTAATGAGCGGGCAGTTCCTCCCAGGGCACGGCTCCGGTGAAGCGCACCGCGTGGCCGACCCCGGTCGCGGCGGCCAGCTTCGCCAGGTCCTTGGCGTACGGGCCGCCGCCGACGATGAGCAGCACCGCGTCCGGGGCGGCGCGCAGCACTCGCGGCATGGCGCGGATCAGGGTGTCCTGTCCCTTGCGCGGCACGAGCCGGGAGACGCAGACCACCACCGGGCGGTCCGCCAGGCCCATCCGCTCGCGCACCTCGTCACCGCCCGAGCCGGGGTGGAAGGTCTTCTCGTCCACGCCGGGGGTGAGCTGCACCATGCGGGCGGCGGCCTGCTCGGTGAGCGCGCCGGCGATCCGCGACCTGGTGTACTCACCGAGGTAGGTGATGGTGTCGGTGCCCTCGCCGATCCTGCGCAACAGCTGCCGGGCGGCGGGGAGTTGGGCCCAGCCCGCCTCGTGGCCGTGGGTGGTGGCGACCAGCCGGTCCGCGCCCGCCGCGCGCAGCGCGGGGGCCATCAGGCCGAGCGGCGCCGCCGCGCCGAACCACACCGAGGTGCAGTCGTGTTCGCGCAGCAGCGCGGCCGCGCGCCGGGTGACGCGCGGGGTGGGCAGCAGCATCGTGGTCCGGTCCCGCACCACCGGGAAGGGCTGCTCGGCGTCGAAGCGGGCAGTGGCCTCGGCGCCTTCCCGGCCGCGCTTCCAGGTGGAGGCGTAGACGACGATCCGCTCGGGATCCAGCCGCAGCGCGATGTTGTGCAGGAACGACTGGATACCGCCGGGGCGCGGCGGGAAGTCGTTGGTCACGATCAGCGTCTTGTGCATCGCCGCCGACAGTACCGGGTGCGATCGGCGACCGCGTCCGGTGCCGCTTGGGGGGGTGTCCGGCAGCGCGCCGCGGGGGCTGGCCCGCGCCGCCACGCCCCGGGAGGTTCCGGGCCCGGAGGGAGCGGGCGGGCATGATGCCTGTCATGTCGCGTTTCGGCGGGGTACGGGCGCTCTTTCCGGTGTGGGCCGCAACCCGGGCGCTGCTCCTGCTGTCCGTGGCCAAGGTGCTGGTGCTGCCGGGGCCGGACGTCACCGGTGATGTGTCGGTGATCTACCGGGGGTGGTCGATCTTGCTGCGCTCGGGCGCCTTCCCGGCCGACGACGTGGCCTGGCAGTACCCGCCGGGCGCCGCGCTCGCGGTGCTCTCCCCCGGTCTGCTGCCGTTCCTGGACTACGCCGTCGCCTTCTCCGTCCTGCTGTGCGCCGCCGACGCGACGGTGCTGGCGCTGCTGGTACGGGCCGGGCGCGGACCCGGGCGCGGCTCGGCCGGGGCCTGGCTGTGGGTGGCCGGGGTGCCGCTGCTGGGGCCGACCGGCTACGCCCGCTACGACCTGATGGTGACCGCGGTGGCGGTGGCCGCGCTGCTCGCGGCCGGGCGGCGGCCCCGGCTGGCGGGGGCGCTGATGGGCTTCGGGGCGCTGCTGAAGGTCTGGCCGGCACTGCTGGTCACCGGCAGCCCGCGCGGCGCCCGGACCCGCGCGACGGTGGCGGCCGCCGCCACCGCGCTGGGCGCCGGGCTGCTGGTGAGCTGGGCCGTGGCGCCGGGCTCGCTGAACTTCCTCACCGCGCAGCGGGGCCGGGGCACCGAGGTCGAGTCGCTGGGCGCGCTGGTGTTCCACGTCGGCCGCCGGCTGGGCTGGGACGGACAGGTGCTGCTGCACTACGGCTCGGTGGAGTTCCTGGGCCCGTACGTGGCGGCGGTCAGCCGGGCCGCGCTGATCCTGACCGGGCCCGTCTTCGGCTGGCTGCTGCTGTGGCGATGGCGGGCCCGGCGGTGGACCGCGGGCACGGTGTACGACGCGGCGCTCACCGCCGTGCTGCTGTTCACCGTCACCAGCCGGGTGATCAGCCCGCAGTATCTGCTGTGGCTGGTGGGGCTGGCCGCGGTCTGTCTGACCGTGCGCTCCAGCCGGCAGCGGCCGGCCGCGCTGCTGGTGCTGGCCGCGACCGCCGTCACCCTGCTGGAGTTCCCGGTCTGGTTCGACCACGTGGTGGCGAGCGACTGGCCCGGGATCGGGGTGCTGGCGCTGCGCAACGGCCTGCTGGTCGCCGCGGCCGTGGTCTCCGGCGCCCGGCTGTGGCGTTCGACCGTGCCCCGGCCTGGGGAGCGGGGCACGCCTCAGCCCGAGGAGGCCGCGCCCACCGGACCGGTCCGCTCCGGCTGACCGGCCAGACGCCGGAAGAGGCGGAGCACGGCGAGGCACTGCAGCCCCGCGCTCACCCCCATCGCCAGGCACACCCCGGGCAGCCCGAGGCCCGACAGGGCGTAGGCGAGCGGGAGTTGGACGGCGACCCCGATTGTCGTGACCCGCATCATCAGCGGGCTGCCGCCGCTGCCCTCGAAGACCCCGCCGAGCGCGATGAAGCAGGCCAGCAGGGTGAGATACGGGCCCAGGCAGCGCAGGAACAGCACCCCGGCCGCGACGACCGCCGGCTCGGCGCCGAACGCCCGCATCAGCCACGGGGCGGCCACCAGCAACACCACCGAGGCGCCCGCGCCGAACGCACCGCCCAGCAGCAGCGCCTGCCGCCCGATCACGGCCCGCTCGTCGTCGGCGGCGAGCCGGCCGAAAGCAGGCTGGCGCCGCGCGGGCGCGTCGGGTGCGGGCGCGTCGGGTGCAGGCGTGTTGAGCGCGGGCGCGTCAGCGGCGACCCGGACGGGAGCCGACCGGCCCGGCGCCAGCCCGCCGAGGGCAGCCTCGTCGGGCACGGGCACGGGCACGGGCGCAGGCACCGGCCCAGACACGGGCACTGGCACAGAAGCCGGCACCGGCACGGGTACAGACCCCGACGCCGGCACAGACGCCGGCACCGGCACGCCCGGCGTGGGCACGCGCGGCGCCGGGGTGTCGGATGCCTCGGGACAGCCCGCCTCGCGGGCGCCGAGGGTCTGCGCGGTGTGGATCGACGCCGCCTGCCGCAGCGCGTAGAAGCCCATCGTGGCCACGTACATGGCCTTGGTCGCGATGCCGTAGGCGGCGACCTCGGTGACGCCGAGCCGGGCCACGATCGCGACCAGGGCCAGCGACCCGGCCATCCGGATCAGGAAGTCGGCGGACATCGGCACCCCGGTGGCGGCCGTGCGGCGCAGCGCCGCGCCGAGCGGCTCGGCGGGCCGGATGCCGCGCGCCGGACGGAGCAGCGGGTTGCGGCGCAGCGCCGCCACACCGGCGGCGAGCGCGATGGACCGGCCGATGACGGTGGCCAGCGCCGCGCCCGGCACGCCCAGTTCGGGCAGGCCCAGCAGGCCGAGGATGAGCAGCGGGTCGAGGATCAGTATCAATGCGTTCGCCAGCAGCGCCAGGCGCATCGGAGTGCGGGTGTCGCCGGTCCCCTTGAGGATCCCGTCCAGGATGTTCTGGGCGTAGAAGACCGCGATGCCGGGCAGCGAGATCGCGAAGTAGCCGGTGGCCAGCGAGAGCACCGGGCCGTCCTGGCCGCCGAGCACCAGCCGGGCCAGCGGCTCGCGCAGCGTCCAGCCGCCGACGGCCACGACAGGGGTGAGCAGGGCGCCCAGCGCCACCCCGCCGCGGACGGCGGCGCGCAGCCCGGCCGGGTGGCGGGCTCCGGCGGCCCGGGCGACGAGCACCGTCGTCCCGCTGCCCGCCATCAGGACCACGCCGAGCAGCAGGTTCTCGACGTTGGTGGCGACGGCGACCGCGGCGACGGCGTCACCGCCCAGCCGGGCCACCCAGACCATGTTGACGATGCCGGCCACCACTCCGGCGAGCAGCTCGCCGTAGACCGGCCAGGCCAGCGCGATGAGTCTCCCGCGATCGGTCTTCCCTGCCACAGCTCCCCCATGACCTTCGATACCTCGATTCGATGTACAGCGTTGAGAGGTATCATGAAGCCACCTGGCCGTACAACAGGACGGGCCGGACAACAGGACGGGCCGGGGCGAAGGGACGGTGCGCATGCTGGAGCTGACGATCCTGGGCTTCCTCCAGGACGAGCCGCTGCACGGGTACGAGCTCAAGGAGCGCATCAAGGGCCTGAGCGGGCACGTCCGCCCGGTCAGCGACGGCGCCCTCTACCCCGCGATCAGCCGCCTGGTGAAGAACGGCCTGGTGGCGCAGCGCACCGGTCCGGGCACCGGTGCCGCGCCGCGCCGCGTGCTGTCGCTGACCGAGGCGGGCCGCGAGGAGCTGCTCGCCCGGCTGCGCACCCCCAAGGAGGTGGAGATCACCGACGGCCAGCGCTTCTTCACGGTGCTGGCCTTCCTCCGGCATCTGCCGGACCCCGCCGAGCAGGCCGCGGTGCTGCGGCGGAGGAAGGCGTTCCTGGAGGCACCGTCGAGCTTCTTCTACCGGGACGGCGCGCCGGTGCGGGCGGAGGAGGCCGGGGACCTCTTCCGGCAGGGCATGCTGCGGATCGCGCGCGCCACGGGCGAGGCGGAGCGGGCCTGGCTGGCCGAGGCCCTGAAGGCGCTGGAGGACCGGCGGGAGGCCGGGGCGGACTCGGGGGCTAGCCCAGAACCTTCCTGACGTACGCCCGCCACTGCGCCGTGAACCGATCCGGCGCCATCCCGAGGACGGCTGAGACCGCCGCCTCCACCGAGGCTCGCTGGTCCTTGGCCGGGTTCGCGCCGACCGCGCGGTAGAACTCCACCAGCTTCCGCTCGCCCCAGCGCTCGGCGATCATCCGGCAGGCCAGCCAGCCCTCCTCGTACGCCCGGGACAGCGCGGCGGGATCCTCGCCGAAGCTGAAGTCCGCGGTGCGCGGCAGCTCGCGCGGGGCGCTGCCCGCGGCGACGGCCCGGGTGAGTTCGGGGGCTATGTCGCGGGGCGCGCGGCCGGTGTCCCGGTAGCCCACCCAGTCGGCGAAGCCCTCGGACAGCCACAGCGGGGTGCCCTCGGTGGTGGAGGCGCGGGTGGCGACATGGGCGGTCTCATGGGTGATCACCACCTGGCGGCCCAGCTCGGCAAGGACCGGATACGTCTCCGGATTGACGATCACCCGGTCAGCGGGCGCGCTGCCGGTGCCGCCGACCTCGCCGGTGGTGACGGCCGCGATGCCCCGGTAGTGGCTCGCCGGGGCGCCCAGCAGGGCGCCCATCCGGTCCAGGGAGGCGGGCACCTGGATGACCACGCGCCCCGCCCAACGGTCGTGCCACACCCGGTTCACGGCGGGCACCGCGCGGTCGGCGGTGCGCGCGATGGCGCGCAGCCGGTCGCGGCGGTGGCCGACGCCGAGGACCAGGCTGTGCTCGCCGCGCACCACCTCCACGGCGCCCTGGTCCCACAGCTGCTGCGCGGTGCGCCGACCGCCGCCGGCGATGTACCACTGCCCGCGGCGCCGGACCAGCGTCAGAAACTGCTCACTGATGACCGGCGCGCTGTCATATCCGGCCAATCGGTAGCGGAGTTCGACCTGGGCGGCGATCCGGTGCCCCGACCCGGCGATCGGTTCGAAGCCGCCGGTGTCGGTGAGCCGATAGGTCCAGCTGCGCAGCGGGACGTCCGCCAGGTTGTCGAACACCCGCCGCTGCCCGCCGAGATAGCCGCGCGCGCCCCGGTCCACGGTGGCGAGGAAGGCGCCCGCGTCCCGCTCCCGTACCGCCTCGGCCCGCCGGTCCAGCATCCGCTGGATGGCCGTGCGGTCCGCCCCACCGGGGCCGGCGGCCGTGCTGTCACCGCATCCGGTGAGGGTGGCGGCCAGCAGCACGGCACTCACCACCGGTCCCAGCACCATCCGCCATCCGCCACCCCACCACCGCTGACCTGCCACGCGTCAGATCGTACGAGCCGCCCCACGGCGTGCGGAGCGCGTACTTCGGCCAACGGCGGCCGGAATCCGCGCCCATGGCGAGGGCGCGGTGGGCTCGCGGCGGGCCCGCTCCGCTCAGGGCCGGGTGACAGAGGCGATCGGCATCATGCCGACCGGGTCGTACCGCACCCGGGCCCCGGGGTAGGGCGCGTGGATCACCTGGCCGCCACCCGCGTACATCGCCACATGGCTGGCGTCCGAGCGGTAGACGACCAGGTCGCCGGGGCGGGCCTGGGACAGCGGCACCGACCGGCCCGCGAACCGCTGCGCCTGCGAGGTGCGCGGAATGGCCACCCCGGCCCGCTGGTACGCCCACTGGGTCAGCCCCGAGCAGTCGAACGCGCCGGGCCCGGCCTGCCCCCAGACGTACGGCGAACCGACCGCCTGCCGCGCCGCCAGCAGGGCCGCCGCCCCGCGGGCCGAGGAGCCGGACAGGTCCGGCATGCCGGGCAGTTCGACGCCCCCGTGGCCGTCGCCCCGGGAGGCGCGGTCGTATGCCGCGCGGGCGTCGGGGGAGAGCGCGCTGAGCACCCGGCGCGCGGTGGCGAGCCGGTGCCGAACGGATTTCTTGTGGCGGTCCACGGCCGCCCGGCTGCCGGCCAGTTCGGTGAGCTTCTCGGCCGCCTCGGCCCGCTCCTGGCGCAGCGCGCGCAGCGCGGTCCGCAGCTCGCGCAGCCGTCCGGACTGCTGATGGCCGATCCGCTCCAGGGTCGCGGCCTTCTCCAGGTAGCTGTCCGGATCCTCGGAGAAGATCAGTGTCAGGCCCGGATGGATTCCGCCCGACCGGTACTGGGCACCGGCGAGCGCGCCGAGGTTGTCCCGCATCCGGTTGACGCGCTCCTGACCGCGGGCCACCCGGTCCTGAAGCTGGTTCACCTCGCGGCGCAGCCGGGTGGCGCGCTCACCCGCCGCGTTGTACCTCTCGGTGGCCCGCTCCGCCTGCGCGTAGAGCCGGTCGACCTTCTTCTTCGCCGATGCCGCGGCGGCCGCCGGGTCCCTGGGCTCAGCGGTGGCCGGAACGGTCGAGAGCGCCGCGGCCGCCGAGGCCACGGCGGCGGACAGAACGGTTGCCCGCCGCACCCGGTCGAGCCCGGACGGCGAGGGCCGGCGATGGGACGCCACGGTACGCCGCACCCCTTCCGCTGAGTCGAGGAAAGAACTGGGCGCAGACAGTAGCCCCGCCACCGCGCGGCTTCCAAAGCTCCGCGCCTCGCACACACGGCGACGCCCCGCCGGTACGCGCAGGTCACCGGCGGGGCGTGGGGTCAGCGGAGAGTGCCCGGATTCGCCCGGACGGGCGTTTCTCGCGGGCGTCCGCGGCGGGCCGGGGCCCGCCGGGGTTCAGACCCCGGCGCGAGGGACGTCCTCAGATGCGGACGCCGAACATGAACGGCATGTTGTTCATCGACTCGTAGCGCACGTTGGCGCCGGGCTTCGGGGCGTGCAGCACCTGGCCGTTGCCCGCGTAAAGGCCTATGTGGTGCAGGTCGTCGTAGAAGAGCACCAGATCGCCCGGCTTGAGCTGGCTCTGCCCGATCCGGGTGCCGTTGTTGGCCTGCGCCTGCGAGGTGCGGTCCAGCTGGACGCCGGCCTGCGCGTACGCCCAGGAGGTGAGGCCGGAGCAGTCGAAGGAGCTGGGGCCGGTCGCGCCCCACACGTACGGGGCGCCGATCTTGGTCTTGGCGGCGGCCAGCGCGGCGGCGGCCCGCTGCGACTCGGGGACGTCGTCACCCAGGTCGACCCGGTCGTCGGCGCGGTTGGCGCGCTCCTCCTTGGCGGCGAGCGCGGCCCGCTCCTTCTCGGTGAGGGTGTTCAGCAGCCGCTGGGCCTCGGCGAGCTTGCCCTGGATTTCCTTCTTCTTCTCGCCGAGCGACTTACGCGTCGCGGCCAGGTCCTTCAGCTTGGTCTTCGCCTCGGTGCGCTGCTGCTCCAGCGTCCGCTGCTTCTCGCCGATCCGCTGGATCGCCCCGGCCTGCTTGGTGGTCAGCTGGTCGAGGGTGGACGCCTTGTCCAGGTAGTCGTCCGGGTCGGAGGAGAGCAGCAGCTGGACGGAGGGGTCGATGCCGCCGGAGCGGTACTGGGCGGTGGCCATCGAACCCAGCCCGTCACGCAGCTTGTTCAGGTCCTCCTGGCCGCGCGCGACCTTGTCCTGGAGGTCCTTGACCTGCTGTTCCAGCTTCTCCTGCTGCGACTTGGCACCGTTGTACGCCTCGGTGGCCTGCTCCGCCTGCTCGTACAGCCTGTCGACCTTGGCCTTGACCTGCTCCTTGGTCTGCTTCGGCTCGGCGTTGGCCGCCTGGGACGAGAGCGCCACGGCAGCGGCGGCGGTCGCGGTGAAGACGGTTACCCGAGTGCGGCTCGGCTGCTTGGGTCGACGGTGGGACGCCACGGGGGCGAGCTCCTTCTTCCTCCAGCCGCCTACCGGGTTGGTGGGGGTACATGACCCCGGCTCCGCTCTCACACCGCGGACTCGGCGGTACCTCCGCGGCCATCCTCGGTGGATGATCACCCGCGCGGAGGTTCGAGGTTGACCTTAGTAACCTCATCGTGATCGCTTCAAATCCCACCGGCAAAAAACTCTGTCCACACGCGTATCTTTTACAAACATCATACGTACCGTGATGGGCAGTTGACGCTGCGCTGACGATCAGATCCGGGTCGCCGCCGAATATGTTCGCATCAGGTTCGAGCACGCCACTCAGGCGCGAGCACGTTCGTCACCGGCCGGGCGTGGGGCACGCCGCTCAGGCGCGGGCACGCTGGCCAGGTCGGGCATAACACTCAGGTGCGGGCAAGTCGCTTGAGCAGCAACGCGGACGCCACCGGCCGCGCCCCGGCCCTGGCCACCCCGTCCGCCACCTCACGGTCGGTGGAGACCACCACCACCGGACGGCCCGGCGGTTCGGCGCGCACCAGCTGCCGGATGAGCTCGTCGGCCGTCACCCCCGGCTTGCTGAACAGCACCCGCACCCCGCGCGGCGGCGCGAGCAGCACCGGGGCCGCCAGCTCGGCTCCATCGAAGACGCAGGTCATCTCGGCGCCGGTCTGCGCCGCCAGCACCGCGAGCCCGCCCAGCAGCCGCAGCCGCTGCTTCTCCAGCGGCATGGTCGGATAGCCGGTCTTGGTGACGTTGTAGCCGTCCACCACCAGATGCGCCTGAGGCAGCGCCAGCAGCTGGTCCAGCAGCGCGGGGTCGGTCTCCGACAGGGCCCGCCGCGCGATGTCCTTCGGCGTCATCTTCCCCGGCTCGACCGCGTCCACGGTGTCCGCCGGACGGGTGGACGCGGGCGGCAGCGCCAGCTCCCGGCGCAGGCCCTGCGCCGACTCCAGCACCGTGTCCAGCAGCAGCCGCACCCGCATGTCCTCCACGCTGCGGCCCTCGCGCGCGGCCCGGCGGCTCGCCTCCAGCGCCGCCTCGGCCTCCGCCACCCGGGCCCGCAGCCGGCGCGCCTCACCGTCCGCCATGGCCCCTTGCGCGGCGGCCGCGGAGCGCACCGACTCCAGCTCGGCCTCCGCCTTGCGCAGGGCGGCCTCACCGCGCTTCACATCGCTCAGCGCACTGCGCAGCTTGCGGTGCAGCGCTTCGGCCTCCTTGCGGGCGGCCTCCAGCTCGGCCCGGTTCCGCTCGGCCTCGGCCCGGCCCGCGGCCCGGGTCTGCGCCAGCTCCTCGCGCAGCCGAGCCACCTCGCGCTCCGCCTCCTCGCCGGCCCGCTCGGCATCCGCCCGCTGCACCTCCTCGCCCGCCGCCTCGACGAGCTTGACCCAGCCGGCCGGGCGCAGCACATAGGCCAGCGCCGCCACGTCGACCGGATCCGCGGCGGCCGGCGGCGATCCGCCGTCGATCGCCTCGGCCAGCTCGCCGTGCGCCTCGCGGAGCCGGACGCCGATCCGCTGCCGGAAGACGGCGTCGCCCTCCACCGCGGCCGCCATGGCGTTCCCCGCGAACTTCGCCCGACGAGTCGGGGTGAAACGGGCGTACTGCCGCAACTGGGGTGGGAGTTCGGTGACCGTCAGGCCACCGAAGGCCTCCGCGACGAGCGCCACGACCCGGCGCCGCACCCCTTCGGGCAGGGGACGGTCCAGGGACTCGGTGCCGCCACCATCGGCGTCACCGGCCGCCTGCGGGCCGTCCGTCCGTTCCACCACCTGTCACCGCTCCGTTTCTCAGGCGCTCGCGCCGGCGCCCGGGCGGTCCACCAGCTCGATCTGGTCGACCGCGTTGCACCAGCGGCAACGCACCGACTCGATGGTCTCACTGACCACCTGGCGCTCCTCGATCGCCGGCTCCCCGGCCAGATCCAGGTGGACGTACTCCACGGCCTTGGTCGACCGGGTCACGTCGAAGCGGGTGAGGTTGCCGCACAGGGTGCAGCGCCACCGGGTCCGGTCGGTCGGCTCGGGAACGGCCATCGTCTCGTCCTCTTCTCGGGATGCCGCGGGCGCCGCGGCGCACATCCTGGGCGCGGGCACGATGTCCATGCCGCGTGCTGTAACCCTACGGCCTGAGGGGTGCCGGGCGCCGGGGCCTGTCGCCACCGCGGCCGCGGCGAGGCACTCTGGGCAGGTTCCACCCGGTACGCCATGATCTGTGCGTGATCGAGACGCCAGCAGCTCCCGGCCGGCCCACCGTGACCTACGCGCTCATCGGCGTCTGCTGCCTGGTCTTCGCGATCGGTCCGGCCTCCGGGTTCAACCCCGGTTACGGCACGGGAGGGGAGCTGCTCCGCCGGCAGACGGAGTACTTCGCGCGCTGGGGCGTGGTGCCGGAGGACTTCCTCGCGGGCCCGGACGACGCGCTCACCCCGCTCACCGCGCTGTTCGTACACGGCAACTGGCTGCATCTGCTCGGAAACATGCTGTTCTTGTACGTCTTCGGCACCATGGCCGAGCAGCGGATGGGCCGTCCGCTGTTCGCCGTCTTCTACCTGGGCACCGGCTATCTGGCGCTGGCCGGCTACGCCATCGCGCACGCCGGCTCCACGCAGCCCCTGGTCGGGGCGTCCGGGTCCATCTCCGGGGTGCTCGGCGCCTTCCTGTGGCTCTTCCCCCGGGCCCGGGTGACCAGCCTCTTCCCGTTCCTGCTCTTCCTGCCGCTGCGCTTCCCGGCCTGGGTGGTACTGATCTTCTGGTTCGCCCTCCAGTGGCTGGCCGTCCACCAGGCGGGCGATCGTCCCGGGGTGGCCTATCTGGCCCATCTGATCGGCTTCACCCTCGGCTTCCTCTTCGCCTGGGGGCGTTTCCGGGGGCCGGATAGAGTGAGGGGCGCAGCCCGTCCCAGTGAGGGAGACAGTCCACCGTGATCACCGCCATCGTGCTCATCAAGACCCACGTCGACCAGATCCCCGAGATCGCCGAGAAGATCGCCTCTCTGGAGGGGGTCAGTGAGGTCTATTCGGTCACCGGTGCGCACGACCTGATCGCGATGGTGCGGGTGCCCGGCCACGAGAACCTCGCGGATGTCATCCCCGGCCGGATCAACAAGGTGCCCGGCGTCGCCTCGACGGAGACGCACGTGGCCTTCCGTACGTACTCCCAGCACGACCTGGAAGCGGCGTTCGCCATCGGCCTGGACGCCTGACCCCGGGGGGCGCCGCGGGGGCGCTTTCGCGCCCCGGCCCCCCTGCCACAGGCGCTAGACCGCCGGGACGCAGCGCCCGTCCTCCGTGCGGTACCTCCACTTCGCGCCGTCCCGGACCAGCTCCTTCACCGCGGCGACGAACCGCTCGACGTGCTCGTCGGGGGTCCCGGCGCCGAAGCTCACCCGGATGGCGTTGAGCGACCTTCCCTCCTCGCCCGCCTTCGGCGAGGAGGGGTCCACACCCGGCGCCGCCTCCGGAGCACCGCACTCCCCCGGGTCCTGGGCGTCGCCGCCCAGCAGGGTGCGGACCAGCGGGTGGGCGCAGAACAGCCCGTCGCGCACCCCGATGCCGTACTCGGCGGAGAGCGCCGCGGCCAGGTGCGAGCTGTTCCAGCCCTCCACCACGAACGACACCACGCCCACCCTGTCTGCGGTGTCGTCGCCGAACAGCGACAGCACGCGCACCTCGGGCACCTCGGCGAGGCCGGCCAGGACCCGGGTCAGCAGCCGCTGCTCACGGGCGACCAGGGCCTCGAACCCGGCCTCGGTCAGCGCCTTGCAGGCGGCGGCGACGGCGTAGGCACCGATGACGTTGGGCGAACCGGCCTCGTGCCGCGCCGCGCTGGTGTGCCACTCCACGTCCACCCCGCCGTCGGGCCGGCGCGCCACCGTGCGGCTCGCCCCGCCACCGGCCAGGTACGGATCCGCCTCGCGCAGCCAGTCCGCCCGCCCGGCCAGCACCCCGGCGCCGAACGGGGCGTACAGCTTGTGCCCGGAGAAGGCCACCCAGTCCACGTCCGCCGCCGCGATGTCCACCGGGTGATGCGGCGCCAGTTGCGCGGCGTCCAGCACGATCCGCGCCCCGTGCGCATGCGCGGCGGCCGCCAGCTCCTCCACCGGCCACAGCTCGCCGGTCACGTTGGAGGCGCCGGTGACGCACACCAGCGCCGGGCCGTGGGGCTCGCGATCGGTGAGCGCCCGCTCCAGGCTCTCGACCGCTTCGCGGCGCGACCGGGGCGCGGCCAGGTAGGTCACCTCGACGTCCGCCCGGCGCTCCCAGGGCAGCAGCGAGGCGTGGTGCTCGGTCTCGAAGACGAAGACCCGGGTGCCGGCGGGCAGCGCGGCGGCCAGCAGATTGAGCGAATCCGTGGTGGACCGGGTGAAGACGACCTGGTCGTCGGGGCGGCAGCCGAGGAACGAGGCGACCTGCCCGCGGCTGTTCTCGAACAGTTCGGTGGACAGCTGCGAGAGGTAGCCCGCTCCCCGGTGCACGCTGCCGTAGTACGGGGCGTAGGCGGCGATGTCGTCCCAGACCCGCTGGAGGGCGGGGGCGCTGGCGGCGTAGTCCAGGGCGGCGTAGGTCACCTCGCCACCGGTGACGAGCGGCACCCGAACGTCCCGTCCCAGAACGGGCAGCGGGGCACAAATCGACGGGTCGGCGGCAACGGTGGAGACAGACATGGCGAACTCCCGTGGGGAAGGCAGGCGAAACCCACTGCGCGGCGGCAGGGCAACGCGCGACAGCGGAGAAAAGGAGAGAGGGGTGTGCGGAAGAGGGGCCGACGGGCCCTATCGCATTCGCTTGCTCACGAGACTGCTCCCTTGAGGACCAGGACCCCAGGGATCGCAAGGGGTCCGCGCTTGCCGCAGACCTCGCTGCCTGCGGCCTGGTCATCACCCGGGGCACCCCGCCACGGACGGAGGGTTGCCGGACAGCGGGCCGGGGCCGTAGTCGCTGTCACTCGTGACCTGACGGGAAGTATGCCAAATGATCGCCGCAGCGCAAGTAGCCGTCCGCATGACGGGACGGCGATGGGGCCGGACCACCGGTCCGGCCCCATCGGCGGACTCCGCAAGGGAGTTACACGTTGCTGGCCTCGACCCAGCGCTGCAGGGCCCGCTGGGCCGAGCCCGAGTCGATGGACTCCGCGGCCCGGTCGATACCGGCCGCGATCTGCTCCGTCAGCGACCCGGGGCCCGGGTCGAGGGCGACCAGCGCGGCGGCCGCGTTCAGCAGCACCGCGTCCCGTACCGGGCCGCGCTCGCCGGCCAGCAGCCGCCGGGCCACGTCCGCGTTGTACGAGGCGTCGGCGCCGCGCAGCGCCTCCACCGGCACCAGGTCGATGCCGACATCGCGCGGGTCGAAGCGCTCCGGGCGCACCGTGCCCTCCTGGACCACCCACACCTGGGAGGGCGCGGTGACGGTCAGCTCGTCCAGGCCGTCCTCGCCGCGGAAGACCAGGGCCGACGAGCCCCGGTCGGCCAGCACGCCGGCGATGATCGGCGCCATCCGGGCGTCCGCGACCCCGGTCGCCTGGGCGGTGACCCTGGCCGGGTTGGTCAGCGGGCCGAGGAAGTTGAAGGTGGTGGGGATGCCCAGCTCGCGCCGGGCGGGCGCGACATGCCGCAGCGAGGGGTGGAACCTGACCGCGAAGCAGAAGGTGATGCCCGCTTCCTGGGCCACCTCGACGACGCGCCCCGGCGACAGCTCCAGGTTGACTCCCAGCTTCTCCAGCACATCGGAGGATCCGCTGGCCGAGGAGGAGGCGCGGTTGCCGTGCTTGACCACCTTCACCCCGGCGCCGGCCACGACCAGGGCGGACATGGTGGAGATGTTGACCGTCTTCGCCTGGTCCCCTCCGGTGCCGACGATGTCGACGGCCGGCCCCTCCACCTCGATCAGGGTCGCGTGCTCGTACATCGTGCGGACCAGCCCGGACACCTCGGCGACGGTCTCGCCCTTGGCGCGCAGCGCGACCGCGAAGCCGGCGATCTGCGCGTCGGTCGCCTCCCCGCGCATGATGCGGTCCATCGCCCAGGCGGTGTCGTCGGCGCTCAGGTCCACCCCGCGCAGCAGCGAGTTGAGAATCTCCGGCCAGCTGGTGGCCGTCGCACGCGGGTCGCCTCCGACTGGGCTGACAACGTCCATGGTCCGCTCCTGGATCCGCGGTGGGCTGAAAAGGCGGTCCGCCTGCCGCAGGCGGGGCCGTCAGCCAGCCTAGCGGCGCACCGCCGCCCGCCGCGGTCCTGCCCGCAGGGCGGACGCCGGGTTGGACGGTCCGGGAAACACGCCAGGGACAGGCCGAGGGCCCCGGTCCACCCCCGTGGGGGCGGGCCGGGGCCCTCGGCTGTGGCGTCAGCTCGACGAGCGGATGATCAGTGGTGGCCGTGGCCTTCGGTGATCTCCTTGTACTCCTCGGCGGTCGGCTTGGGGATCTGCGTGCCCTCGCCGTAGAGGCTCTTGGAGAGCTTCACACGGAGCTTCTCGGAACGCGTCACCTTGCGCCGCACGCCGTTCTCGTCGACCTCCGGCTCCAGCTCCAGCGGCTTGGGCTGGTCGTGCGAGGTCAGCTTGTGCAGCTGGTCCTGCGGGAGCGGCTCGTGCACCTCGATGAACTCACCGTGCGGCAGGCGCTTGATGATGCCGGTCTCGCGACCGTGCAGCACCTTGTCGCGGTCGCGGCGCTGCAGACCCAGGCAGATCCGCTTGGTCACGACGTAGGCGATCACCGGGCCGGCGAACATGCCGATCCGCACGAACCAGGTGACCTGGTTGATCGAGAGCGAGAAGTGGGTCGCCCACAGGTCGTTACCGCCACCGATCAGGGTGATCATGTAGAGGGTCACCCAGGCCACACCGAAGGCGGTGCGGGTCGGCCGGTTGCGCGGCCGGTCCAGGATGTGGTGCTCGCGCTTGTCACCGGTGGCCCAGGACTCGACGAACGGGTACACCGCCAGCGCGATCAGGACCAGCGGGAAGATCACGATCGGGATGAACACACCCAGGACGAGGGTGTGACCCCACGCGCTGATCTCCCAGCCCGGCATCACACGGACCAGACCCTCGGCGAAGCCCAGGTACCAGTCCGGCTGGGCGCCGGTGGACACCTGGTCCGGCCGGTACGGGCCGATGGCCCAGATCGGGTTGATCGTGGCGATCGCGGAGATGAACGCGATGACACCGAAGACCAGGAAGAAGAAGCCGCCCGCCTTGGCCGTGTAGACCGGGAAGAGCGGCATGCCCTCCACGTTCTTCTCGCTCCTGCCGGGCCCGGGCCACTGGGTGTGCTTGTGGTAGAAGACCAGGATCAGGTGGGCGACCACCAGGCCCAGCATGATGCCGGGCAGCAGCAGGATGTGGATCGAGTACAGCCGCGGAATGATGTCCATGCCGGGGAACTCGCCGCCGAAGAGGAACATCGACAGGTACGTGCCGATCAGCGGGATCGACAGCAGCACACCCTGCATGAAGCGGATACCGGTTCCGGAGAGCAGGTCGTCCGGCAGCGAGTAACCGGTGAAACCGGTGAACATGCCGAGGACGAAGAGCAGGAAGCCGAAGACCCAGTTGATCTCACGCGGCTTGCGGAACGCGCCGGTGAAGAACACCCGCATCATGTGGACGAGCATGCCGCCCAGGAAGATCAGCGCGGCCCAGTGGTGGATCTGCCGGATGAGCAGACCACCGCGGACCTCGAAGCTGATGTCCAGGGTCGAGGCGAACGCCTCGGACATCCGCACACCCTGCATCGGGACGTACGGACCGTGGTAGACGACCTCTTCCATGCTGGGGTGGAAGAAGAGCGTCAGGTAGACACCCGTGAGGATGATGACGATGAAGCTGTAGAGGCAGACCTCGCCCAGCATGAACGACCAGTGGTCCGGGAAGACCTTGCGCAGGCCGCCCTTGGCCAGCTTGTAGGTGCCCAGCCGACCGTCCATCCAGTCGGCGACCCGCTCGCCGGCCGGAGCCTTGCCCCTGCGTCGCGTTTCGGTAGTGGTGCTCATCCGCGCTCCCAAAAACCAGGGCCGACGGGCTCAGCGAAGTCGCCCATGGCTTCGAGGTAGCCCTCGTCGTTCACAGTGATCCGCAGCTGCGGCAGGGCGTGACCGGCCGGGCCGAAGATCACTCGGCCGCCGTCGGCGAGGTCGAACGTCGACTGGTGGCAGGGGCAGAGCACGTGGTGCGTCTGCTGCTCGTACAGGCTGATCGGGCAGCCGACGTGCGTGCAGATCTTGGAGAACGCGACGATGCCGTCGTGCGACCAGTCCAGCTCGCGCTTGTCCTTGATGTCCTCCGGCTTGATCCGGACGATCATCAGGGCGGCCTTGGCGATCTGCATCTGGAAGTCGTGGTCCTCCTCGCTCATGCCCTCGGGCATGGCGAAGGTCAGCGAACCCACGGGGATGTCCTCGGGACGCAGCGCCGTCATGGTGTTCTGGTTCATCAGGCGCTTGCCCTTGGCCCACTTGGTGTGCCGGAGCTTGTCCTCCGGCAGCGGACCGAGGTCGCGCAGCAGCACCAGGCCGGCGAGCGGCACCAGGGTCAGCGCGCCGAACATCGTGTTGCGCACCAGCTTGCGGCGGCCGAAGCCGGAGTCCGCGACGCCCTGGTTCCAGTCCTCGAAGACCTTCTCGCGAAGCTCCGGGGTCGCCTCGATCGGGTGACGCTCGTTGAACTCCTCGTGGTCCGACATCAGGGTGCGGGCCCAGTGGACCGCGCCCGCGCCGATGCAGAAGAGGGCGATGGCGAGCGTCAGGCCCAGCGCGAAGTTGAGCGAGCTGATGTGGCCGAGCGGGAAGACGTAGACGATCTCGTCGACCGGGAAGGCCACGAACGAGGCGATGAAGCCGATCGTGGCGAGCATCGACAGGGTGAACAGCAGTGCGACCGTGCGCTCGGAGCGCCGGGCGGCCCGCTCGTCGATGTCCTGGATCCGCGGCTCGTGCGGCGGCACACCGGGGTCGTGGAAGGGGTCTTCCGGAACGGCTACCGCCTCGGCGCCCTGCTCTGCCGGCAGGTTCTCTTCTTCTGGGATGTCTTGGGTACTCATGACTTCTTGGCCTTTGCGGTCCGGGCGCCAACCCAGATGGTGACGACGATCAGGGCGCCGAGACCGAAGATCCAGGCGAACAGGCCCTCACTGACCGGGCCGAGCCCGCCCAGTTCCATGCCGCCGGGGGTCTCGGTGTCCGAGCTGTTGACCTCGCCGAGGTACGCGATGATGTTCTGCTTCTCCTTCTCCGGCATGGTCGAGTCGGGGAAGGAGGGCATGTTCTGCGGGCCGGTCTGCATGGCCTCGTAGATGTGCTTCGGGCTGACGTTGTCGAGCTTCGGCGCGTACTTGCCGTCGGTGAGGGCGCCACCCTTACCGGTGAAGTTGTGGCACTGCGCGCAGTTCGTACGGAAGAGCTCACCGCCCTTGGCGATGTCCGCGTCCGAGGGGTCGTACTGGCTCTTGGTCGGCGTCTCCGGGCCGGGGCCGAGCGAGGCGATGTACGCGGCCAGCTGCTCGGTCTGGGCCTCGGTGTAGATCACCTTCTTCTTCGGGACCTGGGCTCCGGGCTGCTGCGCGGGCATGCGGCCGGTGCTGACCTGGAAGTCGACGGCGGCCGAACCGACGCCGACCAGGCTCGGGCCGTCGCTCGTGCCCTGTCCGCCGGTACCGTGGCAGGTTGCGCACCCCACGGTGTAGAGCTTCTTGCCCTCCTCGATGGCGAGGGACTGGGCGGAATCATCGGCCTTCGCCTTGTCCGCGGGTGCGAACGCGGCGTACAGCCCCCCAGTGACCGCCAGCGCGAAGAGTAGGACGACGACCGCCGCCAGCGGATGGCGTCGTCGTGCGGAGAGCTTTTTCACGGATTACCCCGGTGTCAGGATCTTCTGCGTCGATGCTTTAAGGACGTTGCTCCGGTGCGGGATGTGACATCCCGGCCGCCGGATTACTTGATCATGTAGATCGTGGCGAAGAGGCCGATCCAGACGACATCGACGAAGTGCCAGTAGTAGGACACGACGATGGCCGCGGTCGCCTGCTCGTGGGTGAACCTCTTGGCCGCGTACGTCCTGCCCAGGACCAGCAGGAAGGCGATGAGTCCGCCCGTCACGTGCAGTCCGTGGAAGCCGGTGGTCAGGTAGAACACCGAGCCGTACGGGTCGGACGAGAGCGAGAGACCCTCGTGCTTGACCAGTTCGGTGTACTCGAAGACCTGTCCGCCGATGAAGATGGCACCCATGATGAAGGTGATCACGAACCACATGCGGAGCTTCTTCACGTCACCGCGCTCGGCGGCGAACACGCCGAGCTGACAGGTGAGGGAGGAGAGCACCAGGATCGTGGTGTTGGTGGCCGAGAACGGGAAGTTCAGCGCATCGGCCATTTCCTTCCAGTGCTCGGAGCCCGTCACCGATCGAAGGGTGAAGTACATCGCGAAGAGGGCCGCGAAGAACATCAGCTCGGAACTCAGCCAGATGATGGTTCCGACGCTGGTGAGGTTCGGCCGGTTGACCGACGGGTGCGCGTGCCCGGTATCTACTGCTGTTGCTGTCGCCACGACCGACATTATGTCGGTCGCTTATCCAGCCCTCACTCCGGGGGGTGCCGTTCGGTGTGTCAGCACCCTGTGCGGGGCCCGAACGGCCCATCGCAGCACTGTTCGTACCGCTGCCGGAGGGGCGCGTGAGGAGTAGCATCCGCGGCACGGTTCCGGAACCGCAAGCGTGCCGTCTACGAGCGTGGAGGAACAATGCAGCCGACCGCCACGGTGCTGGTCTACAGCGATGACGCGACCGTCCGCGAGCAGGTCAGGCTGGCCGCCGGCCGGCGCCCGGCCCCCGACGTCCCGCCGGTCGAGTTCCTGGAGTGCGCCACCCTGCCCGCCGTGCTCTCCGCCCTGGAGGCGGGCGGCGTCGACGTCTGCGTGCTGGACGGCGAGGCCGTGCCGGCGGGCGGCATGGGGGTGTGCCGGCAGATCAAGGACGAGATCTTCCGCTGTCCGCCGGTGCTGCTGCTCATCGCCCGTCCGCAGGACGCCTGGTTGGCGACCTGGAGCCGCGCGGAGGCCGCCGTCACCCATCCGGTGGATCCGGTGGCGTTCGCCGACGCGCTGGCCGGACTGTTGCGCAGGAGACTGGAGCTCGGGGCCGCCTGAGCCTGGCGGCCGGGGGCCCTCGCCGCTCACACCACGGGCCGGGGGCCTCACACCGTGGGGCGGAGCCTGGCCGCGTCGGCCAGGCCGCCCCGGTCCGCCGTAGGCCGCAGCGCGCTGCCCTTCTTCCACTTCTCCCACGACATGTTCCAGTCGCCGAAGCCGTTGTCGAAGGGCGTCATGGTCGCGCCCCTGCTGCCCTGGACCTTGACGATGTCGCCGACGTGGATCGCGCCGAAGAACCAGCGGGCGTTCTCGGTGCTCATCCCGGTGCAGCCGTGGCTGACGTTCGCCGACCCCTGCGAGCCCACCGACCAGGGCGCCGCGTGCACGTATTCGCCGCTCCAGGTGACCCGGGTGGCCCAGTAGACCGGCAGGTCGTAGGAGTCCGAACTTCCCTCGGGAATGCCGATGCTGGTGCCGCGCATCCGTACGAAGGCTTCCTTGGCGAGGACCACCTTGACACCGTTGCGGGTGTCGAAACCGGGTCGTCCGGTGGTGATCGGGATGGTGCGGATCTTCTTGCCGTCGTGCAGCACGGTCATCTGGTGGGTACGCGCGTCCGTGATGGCCTCGATCCGGGCACCGGTGCGCAGCTTCAGCGGCTTGGAGGCCCCGCCGTACAGCCCGCGGCCGACCCTGACGCCGTCCAGTGCGGAGCGGACGGAGATGCGGGCGCCTGCGGGCCAGTAGGCCTTGGGCCGGTAGTGCAGGGTCCGCGCGTTCACCCAGTGCCAGGCGCCCTTGACCGCGGGCTGCGCCTCCACCTTCAGGGCGCTCTCCACCGCCGCGCGCCCCGAGGCGCTCTTGACCGGCCTGCTCAGCTCGGCGGTGATGGGCTGCCCCACCCCGTAGGTGCCGCTGTCCGGGCCGAAGGTGACGCGCAGTCGCCGGTCGGCGGGGGCGGTGTCGAAGCCGATGGTCCGGCGGCCGGGCCGGCCGACCGCGTCCTCGGTGCTCACCCGCAGCGTGTAGTGGGCCCCTGCGGCCAGCGGCGCGGTGCTGCGCCATCTCGTGCCGTCGGCGTTGAGTTCGCCGCGTACGTACCGTCCTGCGGCGTCCGTGGCGGTCACGTCGGTGATGTGGCTGCCGTCCCCCTTGACGGTCACCTCCAGGGGCTTGTCCGGATCGACCTGCCTGCCCGTGGCGAGGCCGCCGAAGGCGACGTGCCCCGCGGCGTCGTACGGCTTGGCGGCGAGCGGATCCGAGGACGAGCCGCCGCAGCCGGCGAGGCCCGCCGCGAGCGGCGCCACCAGCAGGGCGCAGACCGGGACAGTGCGGGTACGAGAGCTGTGACTCATAAACCACAAACTATGAAGAAATGGCAGGAACGGCGCGCCGGATGACTGCAATCGAGGGGCGCCGGGACCGCTCGGGGCGGATCGCGCGGTCCCGGATGACGCGAGCGGATCACGCGAGCGGATGACGTGAGCGGATGACGGACGGTACGACGAAGGGCCCGGACACCTGAGGAGGTGTCCGGGCCCTGTCTTGCTCGCCGCGCGCGGCGTCGTGCGTGAGCTACTGGTTCTGGTTCTCGCCGCGGTAGTACTCGAACACCCAGCCGAAGAGGCCGACCAGGATGATCGGGGCCGAGAAGTACAGCAGCCACCAGCCGAAGATGACGCCCATGAAGGCGAACGCGCCACCGACGGCCAGGGACAGCGGCTGCCAGCTGTGCGGGGAGAAGAAGCCCAGCTCACCAGCGTCGTCCGCGACGTCAGCGTCCTTGTTGTCCTGCGCTCCGGTGTCCACCCGGCGAGCCGTGAAGGCCAGGTAGTAGCCGATCATGATGCACAGGCCGAAGGCCAGGAACAGCGCGGTGGTGCCCGCCGGCTCCTTCGACCACACGCCGTAGACCACGGCCATGGCGAGGACGAAGACGGCGAGCCAGATGAACATCCGGCCTTGGACCTTCACTTGCCGGCCTCCTTGCCGCCCGCCAGGGCCTTGTCTTCGGCGTGCTCGCCCAGGTTTTCCAGCTGGTCAAGCGCCGCGATCTCCGGGTGGTGCAGGTCGAACGCCGGGGATTCGGAGCGGATGCGGGGCAGGGTGAGGAAGTTGTGCCGCGGCGGCGGGCAGGAGGTCGCCCACTCCAGCGAGCGGCCGTAACCCCACGGGTCGTCGACCTCGACCTTCTTGCCGTACTTCGCCGTCTTCCACACGTTGTAGAAGAACGGCAGGATCGACAGGCCCAGCAGGAAGGAGCTGATCGTCGAGATGGTGTTCAGCGTGGTGAAGCCGTCGGCGGCCAGGTAGTCCGCGTAACGGCGCGGCATGCCCTCGGCACCCAGCCAGTGCTGGACGAGGAAGGTGCCGTGGAAGCCGATGAACAGCGTCCAGAAGGTGATCTTGCCGAGCCGCTCGTCCAGCATCTTGCCGGTGAACTTCGGCCACCAGAAGTGGAATCCGGAGAACATCGCGAACACCACGGTGCCGAAGATCACGTAGTGGAAGTGCGCGACGACGAAGTACGAGTCCGAGACGTGGAAGTCCAGCGGCGGCGAGGCCAGGATGACGCCGGTCAGTCCACCGAAGGTGAAGGTGATCAGGAAGCCGACGGCCCACAGCATGGGTGTCTCGAAGCTGAGCGAGCCCTTCCACATGGTGCCCAGCCAGTTGAAGAACTTCACACCGGTGGGAACCGCGATCAGGAAGGTCATGAAGGAGAAGAACGGCAGCAGCACACCACCGGTGACGTACATGTGGTGCGCCCACACCGTCACCGACAGACCCGCGATCGCGATGGTCGCGGCGATCAGGCTGCCGTAACCGAACATCGGCTTGCGCGAGAAGACCGGCACGACCTCGGAGATGATGCCGAAGAACGGCAGCGCGATGATGTACACCTCAGGGTGGCCGAAGAACCAGAACAGGTGCTGCCACAGCAGCGCGCCACCGTTGGACGCGTCGAAGACATGCGCGCCGAACTTGCGGTCCGCCTCCAGCGCGAACAGCGCCGCGGCCAGCACCGGGAAGGCCAGCAGCACCAGCACACCGGTCAGCAGCACGTTCCAGGTGAAGATCGGCATCCGGAACATCGTCATGCCCGGGGCACGCATGCAGATGATGGTGGTGATGAAGTTGACCGAGCCCAGGATCGTACCGAAACCGGAGAACGCCAGACCCATGATCCACATGTCCGCGCCCACACCCGGGGAGCGGACCGCGTCCGACAGCGGGGAGTAGGCGAACCAGCCGAAGTCGGCCGCGCCCTGCGGGGTGATGAACCCGGCCACCGCGATCAGCGAACCGAACAGGTAGAGCCAGTAGGCGAACATGTTCAGCCGCGGGAAGGCCACATCCGGCGCACCGATCTGCAGCGGCATGATCCAGTTCGCGAAGCCCGCGAACAGCGGCGTGGCGAACATCAGCAGCATGATCGTGCCATGCATCGTGAACGCCTGGTTGAACTGCTCGTTCGACATCATCTGCGTGCCGGGACGCGCCAGCTCGGCGCGCATGAACAGCGCCAGCAGACCACCGATGCAGAAGAACGCGAACGAGGTGACCAGGTACAGCGTACCGATGGTCTTGTGGTCAGTGGTCGTCAGCCACTTCACCACGACATTGCCGGGCTGCTTGGTGCGGACTGGCAGCTCGTCCTCGTAGGAGGCGGCTTCGCTCGCCGCCCGAGGTTCGTTTTCGATGCTCACTTCTGCTTCGTCTCCGCGTTCTTGGCATGGTCAGTCTGCTCGATACCCGACGGGATGTAGCCGGTCTGACCCTTGTCCTTGAGCTCCTTCAGGTGCGCCCGGTACTCCTCGGGGGAGACGACCTTGACGTTGAAGAGCATCCGGGAGTGGTCGGCGCCGCAGAGCTCGGCGCACTTGCCCATGAAGGTGCCCTCCTTGTTCGGAGTCACCTGGAAGCGGTTGGTGTGCCCGGGGATGACGTCCTGCTTCATCAGGAACGGCACGACCCAGAACGAGTGGATGACGTCCCGGGAGGTCAGGATGAACTCGACGGTCTCGCCCTTGGGCAGCCACAGCGTGGGACCGGGCCAGCCCTTGTCCGGGTTCCGGTCGCCCGGGATGCCCGCGTCGTAGACACCCTCGGCGCCGGCGGGCACGGTGGCCAGCATGCGGTCCGGGATGTTGGCGATGTTCTCCGGCGGAGTGTTCTGCTTCGGGAGCTTCTCGTCGCCCTTCTTGGCCTTGTACGTGTAGCCCGTGGCGGCGTCGCCGTCCACGTTCTCCATGTAGTTGAAGCCCCAGCTCCACTGGTAGCCCACGACGTTGACGACGTGGTCGGGCTTCTTGTCGACCTTGAGGAGCTCGTTCTCGTCACGGGCCGTGAAGTAGAAGAGCACCGAGACGATGATGATCGGGACCACGGTGTACAGCGCCTCGATGGGCATGTTGTACCGGGTCTGCGGAGGAACCTCGACCTTGGTCCTGCTGCGCCGGTGGAAGATGCAGCTCCACAGGATCAGGCCCCACACCAGGACGCCGACCGCGAGGGCAGCAGCCCAGGAGCCCTGCCACAGGGAGAGGATCCGCGGCGCCTCTTCCGTAGCGGGATCGGGCAATCCGAGGCGGGGGAAGTCCTTGGATGTGCAACCGGTGGCGGTCGCCAGGACCAAGCCCGCGGACAGCGCCTGCAGCAGCTTCCGCCGCACCGGGCGCCGCGACGAGCGGTCGGAGCCGTTGGGACTCACGTAGCGCCTTCCCGAGAGTCTCGCCCGCGCGGCCGGCTGCGGCCGTCTCGCTGGTCGGTCGCCGGCCCGGTGCGGGCAGGGGTTTGGATGTTTATGCGGACCAAACCCTACTGGACGCCTTTTAGGGCCGCGCGGGGAGGGTGCCCAACGCGCCGCGTCACTCCCCGAAGGGGTGGAATAACGGCCTCCGCCAGCGGTTCCGCCCTGGTGGGCCCCGCCGTTGACGGGCCGTCGAGCCGTGCCCTGGCGAGCGTGTGGACACGGTATCCGAGCGAGGCCGGACAGAGGCGGAGCGGCACGGCCGAATCCCCCTCCCCCGGCCACCCTGGCCGGAAACGGTTCCGTCTCCCTGGCGGGGCCGCACCGCCGCGCATGACCGGACGGTTCCGCCACCGGGCGGGGGCTGCGCGAGTGACCGCGCGGGGACTGCCCGGGACCGCGCGGGGACCGCGCCACCCCGGCCGTTGCCCCGCCGCCGCCCATGGCCGGACGACTCGGCCCTTGCCCGCACGGGCCGAGCGACTAGCGTTCGTTACGTGCCCTACTTCGACGCCGCCTCTTCCGCCCCGCTGCACCCCGTCGCCCGGCAGGCGCTGGTCGCCGCCCTCGATGAGGGCTGGGCCGACCCGGCCAGGCTCTACCGCGAGGGGCGGCGCGCCCGGATGCTGCTGGACGCCGCCCGGCAGACCGCGGCCGAGGCGGTCGGCTGCCGCCCCGACGAACTGGTCTTCACCAGCTCGGGGACGCGCGCGCTGCACGACGGCATCGCCGGAGCGCTGGCGGGCCGCCGCCGGGCCGGCCGCCACCTGATCGTCTCGGCCGTCGAGCACTCCGCGGTGCTGCACTCCGCCGCGGCGCACGAGGCCGCCGGCGGAACCGTCACCGAGGTGCCGGTGGACCGTACCGGCCGGGTCGCGCCCGGTTCCTACGCGGCGGCGCTGCGCGAGGCGCCCGGCCCGACCGCCCTGGCCTGCCTCCAGTCGGCCAACCACGAGGTCGGCACCGAGCAGCCGGTCGCCGCGATCGCCGAGGAGTGCCGGGCGGCCGAGGTGCCGCTGCTGGTCGACGCGGCGCAGTCGCTGGGCTGGGGTCCGGTCGAGGGCGACTGGTCGCTGCTGACGGGAAGCGCCCACAAGTGGGGCGGACCGGCCGGGGTCGGGCTGCTGGTGGTGCGCAAGGGGGTGCGGTTCGCCGCCCAGGGACCGGCGGACGAACGGGAGTCCGGGCGCGCGGCCGGTTTCGAGAACCTCCCGGCGATCGTCGCCGCCGCGGCCTCGCTGCGAGCGGTGCGGCAGGAGGCGGCGGCCGAGTCGGCGCGGCTGCGGGAGCTGGTGGACCGGATCCGCAGGCGGGTGCCGGAGCTGGTGCCCGAGGTGGAGGTGGTAGGCGATCCGGTGCGGCGGCTCCCGCACCTGGTCACCTTCTCCTGTCTCTATGTCGACGGGGAGACATTGCTGCACGAGCTGGACCGTGCCGGGTTCTCCGTCTCCTCCGGTTCCTCCTGCACCTCCAGCACGCTGACGCCCAGCCATGTGCTGCGGGCGATGGGGGTGCTGTCGGAGGGGAACGTACGGGTGTCGCTGCCGGCCGGCACCGAGGCGGCGGAGGTGGAGCGCTTCCTGGAGCTGCTGCCGGGAGTGGTGCGATCGGTGCGCGAGCGGCTGGGTGCCCCCGCCGCGGCGACGCTCCCGGAGGTGGCCGCGACGAGCGCCGCACCGGCGGGCGCGCCGACCGCCGGGCCGGCCGCGACGGATGCGACGGATGCGACGGCCGCGACGGCCGCGACGGATGCGAGGACCGAGTCGGCGCCGGACGCGCCGTCCGAGCCCAACGAGCCGGCGGACGCGCTGGTCGTCGACTCCCTCGGCAAGCGCTGCCCCATTCCGGTGATCGAGCTGGCCAAGGTGATCGGCGAAGTGCCGGTCGGCGCCGTGGTGGCGGTGCTCTCCGACGACGAGGCGGCCCGGCTGGACATCCCCGCCTGGTGCGCCATGCGCGGCCACGACTACCTGGGTGAACGCCCGGCCGAGCGCGGAACGGCCTACCGGGTGGCGCGCAGCCGATAGGGCGTGCCCGGTGGGTCGCCACTCCTTCTCCTACGGCGACCCACCGGAGCGCCCACAGCCCCCCGGGCGTGCCGGGGGGCTGTGGGCTGTGGGCTCTCGGCCGATCAGGCCAGGTGGCTGCGGACCTCGGCCGCCGCATCGTCCCCGTACGCCTTCGCGAAGCGCTCCATGAAGTGGCCGCGCCGCAGCTCGTACTCCTGGGTGCCGAGCGTCTCGATCACCAGGGTCGCGAGCATGCAGCCGATCTGGGCCGACCGCTCCAGCGGCAGCTCCCAGGAGAGACCGGCGAGGAAGCCCGCGCGGAAGGCGTCGCCGACCCCGGTCGGGTCGACCTTGGCGTCCTCCTCCGGGCAGCCGACGACGATCGGCTCCTCACCCGAGCGCTCGATGCGCACCCCGCGCGCGCCCAGCGTGGTGACGCGGGCGCCGACCTTGCCGAGGATCTCGTCGGCGCTCCAGCCGGTCTTGTTCTCGACCAGGGCCTTCTCGTACTCGTTGGTGAAGAGGTATTCGGCGCCCTCGATGAGGCCGCGGATGTCCTCGCCGTCCATCCGCGCGAGCTGCTGCGAGGGGTCGGCGGCGAACGGGATGCCCCGGGTGCGGCACTCCTCGGTGTGCCGGACCATCGCCTCGGGGTCGTCCGCGCCGATCAGCACCAGGTCGAGCCCGCCGACGCGGTCGGCCACCGGCTGCAGCTCGATCTGCCGGGCCTCGCTCATCGCACCGGTGTAGAAGGACGCGATCTGGTTGTGGTCGGTGTCCGTGGTGCACACGAAGCGGGCCGTGTGCAGGACCTCGGAGATGCGGACCGAGGCGGTGTCCACCCCGTGCCGGTCCAGCCACGCGCGGTACTCGGCGAAGTCCGAGCCGGCGGCGCCCACCAGGATCGGCCGCAGGCCGAGCACGCCCATGCCGAAGCAGATGTTCGGGGCGACGCCGCCGCGGCGGACGTCGAGCGTGTCGACCAGGAAGGAGAGGGAGACCGTGTGCAGCTGGTCGGCGACCAGCTGATCGGCGAAGCGGCCGGGGAAGGTCATCAGGTGGTCGGTAGCGATGGAGCCGGTGACTGCGATGCGCACGGCGAATCTGCTCCTGCGAAGGACGGCGAATTCTGACGCTTCACGCTACCCGGTCCATGGGTCACCCAACGAACGGGCGAAACTACCCGATAGTAGGGCCTTCTTCACCGCCCGAGCGCTGCATACGGTGCTTTTGTACGGGGCCGCGAGCGCGGCCCCCCGGAACGGGAGCTTCCATGCATCAGCAGACCACCCCCGACCTTCCCGGAACCACCGGCACCGACGCCGAGGCCGAGTCGCTGGCCGAGTTGCGCGGCGACTGCGCCGCGATGGCCGCCCACTGGTCCGCCACCGTAGCGCCGGTCCCGGACCGCGTCTCCCCCTCGCGCATCCACGGGGTCACCGTTCCGCCGAAGTCCGCCCGTCTGGTGGACGGCATGTCCGACTACGGCGACTGACCGCCGCGCCGGGAACCGCCCGCCGGGAACCGCCCGCCGGAAACGCTCGCCCGGGCAGCGCCCTCGGGAAAGGCGCGCCCGGAAAACGAACGCGGGGAACCGCTCGCCGCCCTGCTCCGTCACAGCGGCGTCCCATGAAGGGGACGAGCCGTACACATCGAGCGGAGCACGAAGGAGCGGACCGGTGAGCGAGAGCACCGAAGACACCCCTCAGACCCCCGGCCCCGACGTCGACGACGCCCCGGCCCGCCGACGGCGTTCGCCGCTGGCCGTCGCCTCGGTCGCCGCGGCCGTGCTGCTCGCCGGTGGCGGCGGAGCGTACTGGGCGGCGGTGGCGTCCGGCGACGGCGGGTCGGGCGGTGGATCGGCCCAGGGCGGAGCCCCCGAGCCGCTGGCGCTGGACCAGTACCCCGGCGTGGGGAAGGGCGAGTCGGGGACCGGCGCGTCGCACGGCATCGCGGTCGGAGAGCACAATCCGTACGGCACGCGGTACAAGGCCGGCGGCAAGCTGCCCGACGGGCCGAAGTCCGCGCCGGCCTATCTGACCGGGGGGAAGGTCACCAAGGAAGAGGTGGCCCGGCTGGCGAAGGCGCTGGACGTCTCCGGCACTCCGCACGCCGATCGGCTCGTCTGGAAGGTCGGCGGCACTCCGGACGCGATGAGCCCGACCCTCCAGGTCAACCAGGAGGGCCCGGGCGGCTGGATGTACTCGATGTACGGCACCCCCGGCGGCTCCACCTGCGTCGAGCGGCCGCTGGGTGTTGGCTCCCCCGACGACAGCGTCTCCTCCTCGGATGCCGAGGAGGGCCCGGCACCCAAGGGCTGCGGCAGCCTCCGCGGCGGCTCCGGTGCCTCCGGCGGCTCCACGGCCGTCTCCGAGCAGGCCGCGAAGCGCGCCGCCGCGCCGGTGCTGAAGACGCTCGGGCTGAGCGGGGCGAAGCTGGACGCCGGTGAGGTGCACGGCGCGCTGCGCGTGGTCACCGCGAGCCCGGTGATCGGCGGGCTGCCCACGCACGGCTGGCAGACCCGGCTGCAGATCGCCGCGGACGGCTCCGTCGTCGGCGGCAGCGGGATGCTCTCGGAGCTGAAGCCGACCGGGGACTATCCGCTGCTCAGCGCCGAGAAGACGCTGAAGCGGCTGAACGACGACGCGGCCGGAGGGGTGGCGCCGAAGAAGCCGACGAACTGCGCGGTGCCGGTGCCGCACACCGACGGCTCGGAGCCGGGCGCCGACGGCAAGGGCAAGGACAGCAAGACCACGGACGGCACGGTCGGTGGCGGCAAGGGCAAGGACGGGTCCGCCGAGTGCGCGCCGGCGCCCGGCAGGCCCGCCACCATGACCGTGGAGAAGGCCACCTTCGGGCTGGCGGCCCACTCGGTGGACGGCCGGTACGCGCTGGTGCCGTCGTGGATCTTCGAGGTGCGCTCGCCGGGCGCGAGCGGCGATGGGGCCACGTCGTTCGTCGCCCCGCCCGCGATCGACCCGGCGTTCGTCAAGGGGACCGCGGCGGACGGCGGCGAGGAGCAGGCCCCCGGCGATGAGCCGGCAGCCCCCGGCGAGGAGCCGGGCCAGGAGGCCGCACCGGGCACCCCCGTCAAGCCGGGCAAGTGGGACTCCACCGAGCATGCCGTCGCCTATGCGACGCACGGCAGGACGCTGACCCTGCGCTTCTTCGGCGGAGTGTGCTCCACCTACACCGGCACCGCCGAGGAGTCGTCCGGCGAGGTGAAGGTCCGGATCACCGGCGAGCGGGACGAGCCGGGTCGGCCGTGCATCACGCTCGCGCAGGAGCAGGAGACGAAGGTGACGCTCGACAAGCCGCTGGGCGACCGGAAGGTGGTCGACGCCTCCACCGGTGAGACCGTGCCGGTGAGGTGACCGGAGCGCCCATGAGCCGAGGGCGGCGCGGGCGCTGAACATACGCGAAGGCGGTGGTCCCGGATCGGGACCACCGCCTCCACGCGTCTCGCCGGACGGCCGGCGAGGCTCAGCTGAAGGAGTCGCCGCAGGCGCAGGAGCCGGTGGCGTTCGGGTTGTCGATGGTGAAGCCCTGCTTCTCGATGGTGTCCACGAAGTCGATGGAGGCACCGCCCAGGTACGGGGCGCTCATGCGGTCGGTGACGACCTTGACGCCGTCGAAGTCCTTCACCACATCGCCGTCGAGCGAACGCTCGTCGAAGAAGAGCTGGTAGCGCAGGCCCGAGCAACCACCGGGCTGGACGGCGACGCGCAGCGCGAGGTCGTCGCGGCCTTCCTGCTCCAGCAGGCTCTTGACCTTCGACGCGGCGGCGTCGGACAGGATGATGCCCTCGCTCGCGGTGGTCTCGTCCTGAACGGTCATCTGCTTCTCTCCAGGGTCGTACGGACTGCTTGCCGTCGGCTTCAACCAGCGGCAACCCGGATTCATTCCGGGGCCCAGCGCATTTCTCGTGTGCCCCTCATGCTCGCACACCGCTCAGGCACACGGGAATGCGTCACATCGACGCGATGGCCATCGTCAACGTGACACAAACCGGTTATGATAAATAGCGTCAGTATGACGACAAGCCTCGTTCGGGGCTTCCCGCAGACGAAGAAAGAAGGGTGCGTGTCGTGACCACCGCCCAGCCACTCGATGTCCAGCCGACACCGCTCGCCCTGCTTCTGCTCGGCCGCGAGGCCGACCCGAAGAGCGAACGCGGCGTGGAGTGTCCCGGCGATCTGCCCGCGCCCTCCGACCCGGACCTGGTGGAGCGCGCCCGCGCGGCGAAGGCAAAGCTCGGGGACAAGGTCTTCGTCCTCGGCCACCACTACCAGCGCGACGAGGTCATCGAGTTCGCCGACGTCACCGGCGACTCCTTCAAGCTCGCCCGGGACGCGGCCGCCCGGCCGGACGCCGAGTACATCGTCTTCTGCGGTGTGCACTTCATGGCCGAGTCCGCGGACATCCTCACCGGCGACGACCAGCAGGTCATCCTCCCCGACCTGGCCGCGGGCTGCTCGATGGCCGACATGGCCACCGCCGAGCAGGTCGCCGAGTGCTGGGACCGGCTCACCGAGGCGGGCATCGCCGAGCTCACCGTCCCGGTCTCGTACATGAACTCCTCCGCGGACATCAAGGCGTTCACCGGCAAGCACGGCGGCACCATCTGCACCTCCTCCAACGCCAAGCGCGCCCTGGACTGGGCGTTCGAGCAGGGTGAGAAGGTCCTCTTCCTGCCCGACCAGCACCTCGGGCGGAACACCGCGGTCCGCGACATGGGGATGTCGCTGGACGACTGCGTCGTCTACAACCCGCACAAGCCGAACGGCGGGCTGACCGACGAGGAGCTGCGCGCCGCGAAGATGATCCTGTGGCGCGGGCACTGCTCGGTGCACGGCCGCTTCTCGCTGGACTCGGTCAACGACGTGCGGGAGCGGATCCCGGGCGTCAACGTGCTGGTGCACCCCGAGTGCAAGCACGAGGTCGTGGCGGCGGCGGACTACGTCGGCTCCACGGAGTACATCATCAAGACGCTGGAGGCCGCCCCGGCCGGGTCCAAGTGGGCCATCGGCACGGAGCTGAACCTGGTGCGCCGGCTGGCGAACCGTTTCGCCGACCAGGGCAAGGAGATCGTCTTCCTCGACAAGACGGTCTGCTTCTGCTCCACGATGAACCGGATCGACCTGCCGCACCTGGTGTGGGCGCTGGAGTCGCTCGCGGCGGGCAAGGTCGTCAACCGGATCCAGGTCGACCGGGAGACCGAGAGCTTCGCGAAGCTGGCGCTGGAGCGGATGCTCGCGCTGCCGTAGGCAGCCTGCCTTTGAGCCGGGGCTCCGCCCCGGGCCCTCCCCCAGACTTCGTCGGGGGGACCCCCAGTCCTCAATCGCCGGACGGGCTGATCTTGCCCATCCGGCGATTGAGGACTCCCCGCGCCCCTTATGCCCGGGGGCGGACCAGGCCGGTTTCGTAGGAGATGACCACCAGCTGGGCCCGGTCGCGCGCGCCGAGCTTCGCCATCGCCCGGTTGACGTGCGTCTTCACGGTGAGCGGGCTGACCTCCAGCCGCTCGGCGATCTCGTCGTTCGACAGGCCGCCCGCGACCTGCACCAGCACCTCGCGCTCCCGCGAGGTCAGCGCGTCCAGCCGGGCCGAGTCGTAGTCGGCCGGCTGGTCGCCGCCGCCCTGGGCCAGGAACCGGGCGATCAGCCCCTTGGTCGCGGCGGGCGAGAGCAGCGCCTCGCCGCCCGCCGCGACCCGGATCGCGGACAGCAGTTCCTCGGGCTCGGCGCCCTTGCCCAGGAAGCCGCTGGCGCCCGCGCGCAGCGACTCCACGACGTACTCGTCCACCTCGAAGGTGGTCAGCATGACCACCCGCACCCCGGACAGCCGCGGGTCCTCGGTGATCATGCGGGTGGCCGCCAGCCCGTCGGTGCCGGGCATCCGAATGTCCATCAGCACCACGTCGGCGCCCTGCTCGCGGGCGATCTTCACCGCCTCGGCGCCGTCCGACGCCTCGCCGACCACCTCCATGTCCGGCTCGGAGTCGACCAGTATCCGGAACGCGCTGCGGAGCAACGCCTGGTCGTCGGCGAGCAGCACCTTGATCGTCATTCGGGGTCCCCTCCCGTGCGGGCCTGCAGGGGAAGTCTCGCCCGTACCCGGAAGCCGCCCTCGCTCCGGGGTCCGGCTTCGCACTCGCCGCGCAGCGCGGCGACCCGCTCCCGCATGCCGATCAGCCCGTGTCCGCCACCCCCATCGCCGCCGGCCCTGCCGTCGTGCCGGCCGCCGGCGCCGTCCTCCGCCGGACCTCCGCCCGCGCCGTCGTCCTCCACGGTGACCTCCAGCGCGGCCCGGGACCGGACGATCCGCACCTCGGCCTTGGCCTGCGGCCCGGCGTGCTTGTGCACATTGGTCAGCGCCTCCTGCACCACCCGGTAGGCGGTCAGGTCCACGCTCGCGGCCAGCGCTCCGGGCCCCTCCGCCGGCTCGATGGTGACCGCGACGCTCAGCCCGGCGCGTACGAAGCCGTCGACGAGCTGGCCGAGGACACCGAGGCCGGGGGCCGGCTCGGTGGGAGCGGCCGGGTCGCCGTACTGGCGCAGCAGGCCGACGGTGGCGCGCAGTTCGTCGAGCGCCGAGCGGCTCGCCTCCCGGACGTGCGCGAGGGCCTGTTTTGCCTGGTCGGGGCGGTTGTCCATGACGTGCGAGGCCACCCCGGCCTGCACGTTGACCAGGGCGATGTGGTGGGCGACGACGTCATGCAGCTCGCGGGCGATGCGCAGCCGCTCCTCGGCGACCCGGCGGCGGGCCTCCTCCTCACGGCTCTGCTCCGCCCGCACCGCGCGCTCCTCTATGGCGGCCACGTACGCCCGGCGGCTGCGCACCGCGTCCCCGGCGGCCGCGGCCATGCCGGTCCAGGCGAAGACCCCCAGATGCTCCGCGGCGTACCAGGGGCCGGTGCCCAGCAGCATGCTGGACCCGCTGATGACCGCGACGGTGGCGGCGCCGATCCGCCAGGTGGTGGGCCGATCGGTGCGCGAGGCGACGGTGTACAGCGCCACCACGACGCTGAGGATGATCGCGCCGCGCGGCGGGCCGTCCCGCACCGGGCCCACCAGCTCGGCGAGCGACGCGGCGCTGGTGAAGGCGAGCACGCTGCGCGGGTACCGGCCGCGCAGGATCAGGGCCGCGGAGGCGAGCGCGCAGACGAGCACGAAGACGGCGCCGAGCGGGGCGGGCTCGGTGTGGCGCGGATTGGTCACCGCGCCGATCAGGATGGTGCCGAAGACGCCCAGGGCCAGCACGGTGTCCAGGGCGTAGGGATGCGCGCGCAGCCAGCGGTAGGAGCGGGCGAGGCCCGGTCCGGCGGCGAAGGGAGTCACGGCATCCAAAGGTAAGTGCTGGGGCGCGTCCGGTGTGCCCCGCTTGCCACCTGGATCAGCCGGGTGGACTTCGGTCAGCTGGGGATGAGCCCGTCGTCGCTGAGCATCCGCTTGACCTCGTCCAGGGTGGCGTCGGATGCCGGGAGGATCAGCTCGGACGGCTCCAGGGTGTCGTCCGGCAGGGGCTCGCCCAGTGCTCGCACGGCGTCGAGGAGGGCCGCGAGGGTGCGCCGGAAGCCTTCCTCGTCCCCCCGCTCGACCTCGGCGAGCAGTTCGTCGTCCAGCTTGTTCAGGCCGGAGAAATGGCTGTCCGCCAGCTTCAGCTGCCCCTCCCCCATGATGCGTACGATCACGACGCCTCCTGAAGAGATCCGCCCGGCGAGGGGCCGCCGGCTCAGCTCTTGTCGAACTTGTGCTGCCCCTGGGCCTGCTCGGTCCGCTCCGGCCGGCCGCCCTCAATAGCCTGCTGCGGACCGCTGCCGCCCGCCAGTTCGGCCTTCATCCGCTGGAGCTCCAGCTCCACGTCCGCCCCACCGGAGATCCGCTCCAGCTCGGCGGTGAGGTCGTCCTTGGCCATGCCGGTCGGGTCGTCCAGGGCGCCGGAAGCCAGCAGCTCGTCGATCGCGCCCGCGCGCGCCTGCATCTGGGCGGTCTTGTCCTCGGCACGCTGGATCGCCATGCCGACGTCGCCCATCTCCTCCGAGATGCCGGAGAACGCCTCGCCGATCCGGGTCTGCGCCTGGGCGGCGGTGTAGGTGGCCTTGAGGGTCTCCTTCCGGGTGCGGAAGGCGTCGACCTTGGCCTGCAGCCGCTGCGCGGCCAGCGTCAGCTTCTCCTCCTCGCCCTGGAGGGTCCGGTGCTGCGTTTCCAGGTCGGTGACCTGCTGCTGGAGCGAGGCGCGCCGGGACAGCGCCTCGCGCGCCAGGTCCTCGCGGCCCAGTGCCAGCGCCTTGCGGCCCTGGTCCTCCAGCTTGACGGACTGGCTCTGCAGTTGATTGAGCTGGAGCTCCAGGCGCTTGCGCGAGGTGGCCACGTCGGCGACGCCGCGTCGCACCTTCTGCAGCAGCTCCAGCTGCTTCTGGTACGAGTAGTCGAGGGTCTCGCGCGGATCCTCGGCCCGGTCGAGGGCCTTGTTGGCCTTCGCGCGGAAGATCATCCCCATACGCTTCATGACACCGCTCATGGGCTTCGCGCGCCCCCTTCTGACGGACGAGACTCCGGCACACCCTGACAGACCCAGCGTACGGGCCCTGCTTCCATTACCGCACTGTCCGGAGCCGCTCGTACTCCTCCTCCAGGACGATCGGCGGTGCCGTCTCTCCGGCGGAGGGAGGAGCCCGGTGAAGCGGGCGACCAGCCGGTCCGCCGGGGCACGCTACGGCGGGTTGCCGTTGCCGGATCGTTCCCCTCGGGGCTGGGGCCCACACCCCGGGACCCCGTACCCTTGGGTTTCGTGTTCCGAAGCCGTTCGAAGGAAGAGCAGGCCGCGCCCGCCAAGGTGACCGCGGACCAGCCACAGCAGCCGTCCCGTAACCCGCAGGCGCCCAAGGGCCGCCCCACGCCCAAGCGCAGCGAGGCCCAGTCGCAGCGCCGCAGCCTGGCGCAGACGCCGACCAACCGCAAGGAGGCCGCGCGGCGGCAGCGGGAGGCCCGGCGCGTCGACCTCGCCCGGCAGCGCGAGGCGCTGGCCAATGGTGACGAGCGGTACCTGCCCGCCCGGGACAAGGGTCCGGTGCGGCGGTTCGCGCGTGACTACGTGGACTCCCGGTTCGTGATCGCGGAGTTCTTCCTGCCGCTGGCCGTGCTCATCCTGGTGCTGAGCATGATCCAGGCCGGTGCCATGCAGAGCTATGTGCTGCTGGCGTGGATGGTCGTGATCCTCCTGATCGTCGCGAACTCCGTCGTGATCGGGGTTCGGCTCAAGCGGCAGCTGCGGCAGCGCTTCCCCGACGAGAACCTGCGCGGCGCGGTGCCGTACGCCCTGATGCGCACCCTTCAGATGCGTCGTCTGCGGCTGCCCAAGCCGCAGGTCAAGCGCGGAGAGCGGCCCTGAGCCCGACCCAGCCGCCGGCTTCTTCGGCCGGCTTCGCGCAGGGCTTCTCCGGTGGTGCCGAAGGCTGGCTGAGCGGCCTTGGGGGCTTGCGGAACACCGTGCGGCAGGAACTGGTCGCCCGCCAGCTCGACGAGCGGATCGCCGCCCGCTATCCGGTGGGCCGGCGGCTGCGGGTGCTCGACGTCGGTCTCGGCCAGGGCACCCAGGCGCTCCGGCTGGCCCGGGTGGGCCATGAGGTGACCGGCCTGGAGTCCGATCCGGCGATGCTGGACGCGGTGCGCGGCACGCTGGCCGGCGAGCCGGAGGGCATCCGGGAGCGGGTGCGGCTGATCGAGGGCGACGGCCGGGACACCGGCGCGCACTTCCTGCCCGGCTCCTTCGACGTGGTGCTCTGCCACGGCGTGCTGATGTACGTGCCGGAGCCGGACCCGATGCTGGCCGGGCTGGCCCGGGTGCTGGCGCCCGGCGGCCTGCTGTCCCTGCTGGTACGCAACGCCGACGCGCTCGCCCTGCGGCCGGGCATGGCCGGGGACTGGGACACCGCGCTGGCGGCCTTCGGATCGCCGGTCTACACCAACCGCCTGGGGCTGCGGGTGCGCGCGGACCGGCTGGCGGACCTGACGGCGACCCTCGCGGGTATAGGGGTGCCGCTGGACACCTGGTACGGCGTCCGGCTCTTCACCGATCAGGCCGGCGACGACGAACTGCCACCGGAGCCCGAGCGGCTGGCCCGGCTGCTGGCGGCCGAGGACCGCGCCGGGCGCACCGACCCGTATCGCGCGGTCGCCGCGCTGCTGCACCTGTGCGGGGTACGGGGCGGCTGACCCCAGAGCGCCCCGGGCCCGGCCGCCGACCGGGCCCGGCAACCCCTGGCTGACCCGTACAGCCGACCGGCATGGCCGCGGTTCCCGGTGAAAGGGACACTTCCGTCATGGACGGATCTCGCCCCCACAGACACCCGCCGGCCGCCGTCGCCCTGTCCACGCTGGTGCTGTTCACCGGATGGGGGGCGACGGGATGCGGCCTCGGGGACCGGCCCGGCAAACACGCCGGGCCGCTCGCCCCCTCCCCGTCGGTCTCCGCGCCCGCCTCCGGCAGCGGACTCTCCCCCGCCCAGGGCAGTGCCGAGCTCCAGGAGGGGTACGAGAAGACGGTCGCGGCGGTGCTCCCCTCGGTCGTCCAGATCACCACCGGGGACAGCCTGGGCTCCGGGGTGGTCTACGACCGCAAGGGCCATGTGGTCACCAATGCCCATGTGGTCGGCGACGCCAAGACCTTCGACGTCACGCTGGCCACGGGCAAGGAGACCCGGTCGGCCTCCCTGGTGGCCAGCTACCCGGAGCAGGACCTGGCCGTGATCAAGCTGGACGGTGTGCCGCGCGGGCTGAAGCCGGCCGTCTTCGCCGACTCCTCGACGGTGCAGGTCGGGCAGATCGTGCTGGCCATGGGCAGCCCGCTGGGGCTCTCCGGCAGCGTCACCCAGGGCATCGTCTCGGCGGTGGGCCGCACGGTCAGCGAGAACGACCAGGAGGGCGGCGCGACCACCATGAACGATCTGGTGCAGACCTCCGCGGCGATCAACCCGGGCAACAGCGGCGGCGCGCTGGTCAACCTCGCCGACCAGGTCATCGGGGTGCCGACCCTGGCCGCGACCGCCCCGGACCTGGGGGACTCGGCGGCCGGAATCGGATTCGCCATCCCCTCCTCCACGGTGACCGAGATCGCCGATCAGATCATCCGGGACGGCAAGGTCACCGCCTCGGGGAAAGCGGCGCTCGGCATCACCGCCCGCACCGTGCTCGGCGACGACTACCGGCCGCAGGGTGTGGCCGTGGTCTCGGTCGCCGACGGCGGCTCGGCCGCCGAGGCCGGGATCGAGGCGGGCGACGTCATCACCGCCCTGAACGGCACCCAGATCGGCTCGATGACCGCGCTGTCCGAGGCGCTGGCCGCCCATGAGCCCGGTGACAAGGCGACCGTCGGCTTCGAGCGGGACGGCGAGCGCCGGACGGTGGAGGTCACCCTCGGCGAGCTGTGACCGGCGCCGCCCGGCGCGTCCTCCGCCACGAGGGCTAGGACTGAGCGTGCAGGCTCATCGGCCCGTAGATCTCCGCGCCGTCCTCGAACAGCCGCACCTGGTCCGCGCCGCCCTCCAGCAGTTCCTGCCAGACCTGGCCGATCCAGGACTCGGCGTCCCCCTGGTTCTGGAATTCCTCGGGCTCCACCGCGGGCTCGGTCTCCGTACCGTCCGACTTCTCGAACCGCCAGGTCCACGCCATGTACGCCTCCTCGATCACGCCGTTCGCAAGGGTGCTGCTCGGTGGTGCTCCTGGCAGCCTAGGCGCTGATCACCGCCCATGGGGACGGTCCGGACGTCGCGGGGACCACTGCGGGCTCACCCCAAGTGGTGGCCCCGCGCGCCCGCCCGGCGCCGACGCGAGACGATCAGGGCGTGGAACTCACTCTCCTCGGCACCGGGGCCCCGGACGGGCTGCCGCGCCACGGCTGCCCCTGCGCGGCCTGCGCCGCCGCCGTGGGCGACGAGGCGCGGGCGTCGACCGCGCTGCTCGTCGATGGCGCCCTGCTGCTCGATCTGACCCCCGGTCCGGCGTTCGCGGCCGCGCGCGCCGGGCATTCGCTGACCGGTGTGCGGCAGGTGCTGCTGTCGCATCCGCACGACGGCCCGGCGTTCGAGTACCCGGCGGGGCTGCCCACGCCCGCGCGGGTGCCGGACGGGCGGGAGCTGGCGCTGATCAGCGGGCACCGGGTACTGGCCGTCGCGCTGGACGCCCCCGGCACCGGCTACGAGGTCACCGGTCCGGACGGCGACCGGCTGCTCTACCTCCCGCCGGGCGCCGCCCCCGCCGGCCTCGCGGAGTCCGGGCAGGCCCTGCCGTACGACATGGTGCTGCTGGACGTACTGGGCCGCCCGGACGCGCTGGCCCGGCTGCGGGCGGCGGGCGCGGTGACCGCCACCACCGATGTGCTCGCCGTCCATCTGGGCCACGAGGTGCCGCCCGGCCCCGAGTTGCACCGCCGGCTGGCCGCCGCGGGCGCGCGGGCGGTGCCGGACGGGTCGACGCTGACCGTCGGCGAGTACCGCTTCGTCCCGGACCTGCCCCGGCGCACCCTGGTGCTGGGCGGGGCGCGGTCGGGGAAGTCGGTGGAGGCGGAGCGGCGGCTGGAGTCGTTCCCGGAGGTGCTGTACGTGGCCACCGGGGGCTCCCGGGACGGCGACCCGGAGTGGGCCGCGCGGATCGCGCTCCACCGCGAGCGGCGGCCGGGCAGCTGGCGGACCACCGAGAGCTGCGACCTGGTGCCGCTGCTCGCCTCGGACGGGCCGCCGCTGCTGATCGACTGCCTGTCGCTGTGGCTGACGGACGCGATGGACGCGGTGGGCGCGTGGGACGACACCAGCTGGGCGGAGGGCGGCGAGAGGGCCCTGCGGGAACGGGTGTCGGAGCTGGTCGCGGCGGTACGGGCCACCGGGCGCACGGTGGTCGCGGTGAGCAACGAGGTGGGCTCCGGGGTGGTGCCGGCCACCGCCGCCGGGCGCCGCTTCCGGGACGAACTGGGCCGCCTGAACGCGGCGTTCGCGGCGGAGTGCGAGCACGTCCTGCTGGTCGTGGCGGGACAGGCGCTGGCGCTACGCGGCTAGTTTGCCTGCCCGCGGGTGGGCGTTGGGTCGCATGCCCCGGTGGCTGGGTCGGGTGTGCACCGAGGCGTCTCTCCCCCAGCTACCGCTGGGAGGTGCCCCCACGTGCGGCGCAGGCCACGGGTAGACCGCAGGGCTCGGCGACGTTTCCTGCGCCTTCTGCGGGGAGCGCCCCGGTACCCACCCTCCCGCCGTCCCGCGACTGAGACCCGGTGGGACCCGACCCCGACGATTGCAGGGCTCCGGTCAGCCACCGGAGACGGCCCCGAGGACCTCGCGGACCATACGCGGGACCTACGGTCAGCGCAGGACGGCGGAAGGGGACGTCGGCCGGCGTAGGTGCCGTCGAGCGGGCGGGGGACAGCCGCAGGACGGCGGAAGGGGACGCGTCGGGGCGCTCCCCGCAGAAGGCGCGGGCGACGCGGCTCGTCCCAGCGAGCGACCAGTAGTCGCGCCGCACGAGGTGACGCCCCGGGGCGGCACCGACCCGGCCACCGTGCTTGCGCCCCGCATCAGCTCAGCGCCGAACGGCCCCTCGCCGGGAGGCGATAGGGTTTTGCGGGTGAGCGGTCTGAATCTGGATGACTTCGTCGACCTGATCGAGCGGCCTGACGGCAGCGTTCGGCGTGACGCCGAGGAGCGGCGGGAACGGCTCGTGCCGGCACCCGGCGCGCTGGGCCGGCTGGACGAGCTGGGCGAGTGGCTCAGCGCCGCCCAGGGGCAGGTGCCGGTCAGGCCCGTCGAGCGGCCGCGGGTGCTGCTTTTCGCGGGCGATCACCAGGTGGCACAGCTGGACGTGTCGGGCCGCCCGGCCGGCAGCGCGGTCACCCTGGTCCGCGCGGCCCTGGACGGGGAGAGCCCGGTCGCGGTGCTGGCTCGCCGCTTCGGGGTTCCGCTGCGGGTGGTCGACATGTCGCTGGACTGCGATCCGGCCGAGCTGCCCGAGGAGGTCACCCGGTATCGAGTGCGGCGCGGCTCGGGCCGGCTGGACATCGAGGACACGCTCACCGCCGAGGAGGCGGAGCGGGCCTTCCGGGCCGGGATGGCGGTGGCCGACGAGGAGGCCGACGCGGGCACCGATCTGGTGGTGCTCGGCGACCTGAGCGTGGGCGGTACCACCGCCGCGGGCACCTTGATCGCCGCGCTGTGCGGCACCGACGCCTCGGTGGTCACCGGCCGCGGCGGCGTGGCCATCGACGACCTGGCCTGGATGCGCAAGTGCGCCGCGATCCGGGACGGGCTGCGGCGGGCGCGGCCGGTGCTCGGGGACCAGCTCCAGCTGCTGGCGGCGGTCGGCGGCGCGGATCTGACGGCGATCACCGGGTTCCTGCTGCAGAGCGCCGTGCGGCGGACGCCGGTGATCCTGGACGGCGTGGTCTCGGCGGCGTGTGCCCTGGTGGCGCAGCGCGTGGCGTTCCGCGCGCCGGATTGGTGGCTGGCCGGTCAGGCGAGCGGCGAGCCGGCGCAGGAGAAGGCGCTGGACCGGATGGCGCTCAACCCGCTGCTCGACCACGGCGTCACGGTGGGCGAGGGAACCGGGGCGCTGCTGGCCCTGCCGCTGGTGCAGGCCGCGGCGGCGCTCCTGGCGGAGTTGCCCGAGCGCGCGTGACGGCCGCACGTTCCCAGCCGTACACCTTCGACCTTCGGCCGGATGAGACCTCGGCCCGATCGAGCCTCACCAAGTCCACCTAAGTCCGATTTACCCCAGAACGCTCTCCCCTCTTAGGATCCTCCTAAGATCGCTTTTGACGGGAGACGTCCGCATTGAGTCAGCAAGAGGGAACACGCCGCCGCGCCTGGCCGCAGCGCGGCGCCGCCTTCGCCGTCTGGTACCTGCGCGCCGTCACCTTCGTCAATCTGCTCGGCGCGGTATGGGTGTCCTTCGGCAACGACATCCGGAGCCACAACGAGGACGAGCTCTTCACCCCGTACCTGCTGACCGCGGGCTTCTTCTCGGCCGCCCTCTCGCTGTTCCTCGCCATCACCATGCGCCGCCGCAAGCGGGCCGCCTGGATCCTGAACCTGGTGCTCAGCGGCCTGTTCACCGGCCTGCTGGTGCTCGCCATGCTGTGGCACGACTTCCGCAGGCACCCGCAGAACTGGATCTCGCTGATCCTCACGGTGATGTTCCTCGCCGCGCTGCTCGCCGGGCGCCGCGAGTTCTACGCCAAGGGCGACCGCGCCAACCCGCGCCTGGCGGCCGCGGTCGCCGTCCTCGGCGTGCTGGCCGGCTCGCTGATCGCCGCCGGCCTGGTCACCGTCACCAACACCGCGCCCGGCGAGGAGCACGCCACCTTTCTCGACCGCTGGCGCTACGGCGTGCTGCGGCTGGTGTCGCTGGCCCCGGCCGACGAGCGGTTCGCCGACATCCGGACGCCCGCCTGGGTCAACGTCGCCATCAACGTCATGAGCACCCTGCTGCTGCTCCTGGTGCTCTACGCGGCCTTCCGCGCGCGCCGTGCCGTCGACCCGCTCACCAGGGAGGACGAGGAGCGGCTGCGCGGCCTGCTGGCCCGGCACGGCGACCGCGACTCGCTCGGCTACTTCGCGCTGCGCCACGACAAGAGCGTCATCTGGTCGCCCACCGCCAAGTCGGCCGTGACCTACCGGGTGGTGGGCGGGGTCTCCCTCGCCTCCGGTGATCCCCTCGGCGACCCCGAGGCGTGGCCGGGGGCGATCGACCGCTGGCTGGCCGAGGCACGCGAGCACGGCTGGATCCCGGCCGTCATCGGCGCCAGTGAGGAGGGCGGCACCATCTACGCCCGGCACGGCCTGGACGCGCTGGAGATCGGCGACGAGGCGATCGTGGACACCGGCGAGTTCACCCTGGAAGGCCGGGCGATGCGCACCGTCCGCCAGGCGTACAACCGCATCCGGCGCGCCGGATACACCGTCCGGATCCGCCGCCACGAGGACATTCCGGCCGACGAGATGGCCGCACTGGTGCGGCTCGCCGACGACTGGCGGGACGGCGAGACCGAGCGCGGCTTCTCCATGGCGCTCGGCCGGCTGGGGGACCCGGCCGACGGCCGCTGCGTGATGCTGGACTGCTCCGACGCCGACGGGAAGCCGCGGGCGCTGCTGAGCTTCGCGCCCTGGGGCGCCGGCGGCCTGTCGCTGGACCTGATGCGCCGTGACCGGGACTCGGACAACGGCCTGATGGAGTTCATGGTCCTGGAGCTGATCCAGCGGGCGGCGGAGGTCGACGTCACCCAGATCTCGCTGAACTTCGCGATGTTCCGGTCGGTCTTCGAGCGCGGCTCGCGGCTGGGCGCGGGCCCGGTGCTGCGGCTGTGGCGCTCGCTGCTCAGCTTCTTCTCCCGCTGGTGGCAGATCGAGTCGCTCTACCGGGCCAACGCCAAGTACCGCCCGTTCTGGGAGCCGCGCTACCTGCTCTTCGAGAAGAGCACCGACCTGCCGCGCATCGCCCTCGCCAGCGCCCGCGCCGAGGGGTTCCTGCAAGCCCCCGGCCTGCCCAAATGGCTCAACCGCAGCCATCTGGAGACCAGCGGGGACGGTCCCGATCCCCAGGAGCCAGGGCAGGGCGCCGAGAGGCCGGTCCGCGCCTGAGAAGAGGGCCGGTCACGGCTCCTCGGAGAAGCCGCCGATCAGGTCCTGGAACCGCCGCCGCACCGCGTTCCAGCGCGCGTCGTGCCGCTCTGCGCGCACCCGCGCGCGGGCCAGCGTCCGCGGGCGGCGGCGGTAGAGACGGCGTGCCCAGGGCGAGGCGGGCCGGGCCAGCCGCACCGCGCCGAGCACCGCCACCGGGGGCAGCAGCGCCCCCACCACCGCCATCCGCGGTTTGCCCTTGCCCAGCGCGAGCAGCGCGACCAGGAAGTTGCCGCAGATGGTCAGCACCACCGTCGTGCGGTCGCCCTGCTCCTCCTGGGACAGGTCGTCCACCCCGAACGGCACGAATCCGCTGAGCAACAGCCCCACCAGGGCCGCGGTGATGACCACGACCTCGACGCTCTGCCGGCCCTGTTCGCTCCAGTACACGTCGTGCAGGTGCAGGATCAGCGCGAACTCGTCCAGGACCAGTCCGGTGCCCACCCCGAACAGCACGGCCGAGACGTAGGCGCCGAAGCCGTGCGTGCCGCTGCCGACCGCGCCGAAGCCGCCGATCACGCAGAGCAGCACGCCCGGCACCACGTGGTGGATGTGCAGCCCGCCCGGCGTGACGTTGCGGAACGGCCCCTTCCCCGCCTTGATCATCCGGGTGATGGTCCGGGTGATCAGGAAGGACAGGATGAACGACAGCAGAGCCAGGAACAGCGGCAGCTTGCCGGGCTCCACGATGTTCCGCTCCCACCAGTGCCCCATGTCCCTCCCTACCTCCAGCTGCCGCTGGGAGGTACCCCCTCCCACGACCGCGGTCGACGGCCGCCGCGCGACCTCTGGCCTCTCAGCGTGCAAGCGATAGCCTGCGCGGCCATGGACACCACGCCGCAAGCGTCCCCCGCACGCCCGCCGCACCCACCGCGCGCCGGGTTGACGGACGGTGTGCGCTTCGCCTTCGGAACGCTCACCGCGCTGCCGGTGACGGTGGCGCGCTGGGACCGGGCGGCGGCCCGCACCGGCATGCTCTGCGCGCCGCTGGCCGGGCTGGTGGTCGGGGGGTGCGCGGCCGCGCTCGGCGGTCTGCTGCTGCTGTTCGGCAGCGGCCCGCTGCTCGCCGCCGTCGCCACCGCCGCGCTGCCCGCCGCGCTCACCCGCGGATTGCACCTCGACGGGCTCGCGGACACCGCCGACGGGCTCGGCAGCGGCAAGCCCGCCGAGGACGCGCTGCGCATCATGAAGCAGTCCGACATCGGGCCGTTCGGCGTCATCACCCTGGTGTTCGTGCTGTTCGCCCAGGTCGCGGCGGGCTACGAGCTGTATGCCGAGGACTGGGCGCACGGCGCGGTCGCGGCGGCCGTCGCCGCCACCGTGGCGCGCTGCGCGCTGACCCTGGCGGCCCGCAGCACGGTGCCGGCCGCCCGGCCGGGCGGCCTGGGCGCGGCGGTGGCCGGGGCGGTGCCGGTGCGCTCGGCCGCGCTGTCCGCCGCGCTGGTCACTGCCGGATGCGCGGCGCTGGGCGCGGTCTTCGGGCCGTCGGCGGCGGTGCGCCACGGGCTCGCCGCGGCGGCCGCGCTGGCCGCCTCCGAACTCCTGCTGCGGCACTGCCGCCGCCGCTTCGGCGGGGTGACCGGCGATGTCTTCGGCGGGCTGGCGGAGACCGCCACGGTCACCGCCTGGCTGGTCCTCACCCTCGGCTGACACCGTCCACTGACGCCGTCCGGCCGCACGGCCCCGACCCGGCCATCAGCCCCCCGGCGACCACGACCCGGACCCGGCCCGCGGGCACCCGGCAACCGGCACCCGAACCCGGCCATCAGCGGCCCGGCAGCCACGGCCCCGGACCCCGCCGCCGACCGCGACCCGGACCCCGCCGTCGGGCGGCCCGGCGGCCGCGGTCCGGGTCCGCCGGCGGGGCCGGGGACGGGGGCGGGCTCCGGCGCGGCGGGTCAACTCCGCCTCCCCGGACGGCGGACCGGCCGCCGTACCCGGAGGCGGGCGGCACGCGGGCCGCTCCGGGCGAGTTAGGCTCCCGATGGCCTGCACGCCCGCCCCCGGCATCGGCGACGGCCCGCGCCGGGCCACCAGACAACCGGCGCATACGATGCCAGCAGGGCGCGGCTGACCCACCCATCGGCCGAGGGAACTACCGGAAGAGGGACCCCACTACCGTGACTGCACTCACTCTCAGCACCTCCTCCGCGGCGACGCTGCGCGCGGACGCCGTCGTCGTCGGCGTGGCGAAGGGCCCCAAGGGCCCCGTCGTCGCCCCCGGCGCCGAGGCCGTGGACTCCGCGTTCGACGGCAAGCTGGCGACCGTACTGGAGACGCTCGGCGCGTCCGGCGCCGAGGCCGAGGTGACCAAGCTGCCGGCGCCGGCCGGGCTGAAGGCCCCGGTCGTGCTCGCGGTCGGTCTCGGCGACGTCCCCACCGAGGAGGACGGCGACGACGGCCGGTACGGCACCGAGGCGCTGCGCCGGGCCGCCGGCGCCGCCGCCCGTGCCCTGGCCGGGTCCAAGAAGGGCGCCTTCGCGCTGCCGATCCAGGACGCCGGGGACGCCGCGGCGATCGCCGAGGGCGCGCTGCTGGGCGCGTACTCCTACGCCAACGACCGCGGTGAGGCGAAGAAGAAGGGGAACGGCGCCCCGCTCGCCGAGGTCGCCGTGCTCGGTGCCAAGCCGCGCGACAAGGCGTTCAAGGCCGCCGCCGAGCGCACCGTCGCGCTGGTCGCCGAGATCAACCGCGCCCGCGACCTGGTCAACACCCCGCCCAACGTGCTGGACCCGAAGGCGTTCACCGCCATCGCCCAGGAGGCGGCCAAGGAGCACGGCCTCAAGATCGAGGTGCTGGACGAGAAGGCGCTCAAGAAGGGCGGCTACGGCGGCATCCTCGGCGTCGGCCAGGGCTCGGCCACCCCGCCGCGCCTGGTGAAGCTCAGCTACACGCACGCCAAGGCGGAGAAGACCCTGGCGCTGGTCGGCAAGGGCATCACCTACGACTCCGGCGGCATCTCGCTGAAGCCGGCCGGCCACAACGAGACGATGAAGTGCGACATGGCCGGCGCCGCCGCCGTGTTCTCCGCCGTGGTCGCCGCCGCGCGGCTGGGCCTGCGGGTCAACGTCACCGGCTGGCTGGCGCTCGCGGAGAACATGCCTTCCGGCTCCGCCACCCGACCGGGTGATGTGCTGACCATGTACCGCGGCAAGACCGTCGAGGTGCTCAACACCGACGCCGAGGGCCGGCTGGTGCTCGCCGACGCGCTGACCCGCGCCTCGGAGGAGAAGCCGGACGCCATCGTGGACGTGGCCACGCTGACCGGCGCGATGGTGATGGCGCTGGGCAACCGCACCTTCGGGATCATGGCGAACGACGAGGCCTACCGCACCGCGATCCACGAGATCGCCGGCGAGGTCGGCGAGCAGTCCTGGCCGATGCCGCTCCCGTCCGACCTGCGCAAGGGCATGGACTCGCAGGTCGCCGACCTGGCCAACATGGGTGAGCGGATGGGCGGCGGCCTGGTGGCCGGCCTCTTCCTCAAGGAGTTCGTGGGCGAGGGCATCACCTGGGCGCACCTGGACATCGCCGGCCCGGCCTTCAACGAGTCCGGTCCTTCCGGGTACACCCCCAAGGGCGGCACCGGCTCCGCGATCCGCACCCTGGTCCGGCTGGCGGAGCGCACCGCCGACGGCGACCTCGGCTGACAGCGGGCTGACGGCCGTCTCGTGGCCCCGGGCCCTGTGCCCGGGGCCATTCGGCCCGTACGGCTCATCGCGCCGACCGTCGGGATCCGTACCCGAAGGAGTCGGCGTACGCGTGAGTAACCCCCGGACACGGGTTGACCGGGGGTCTCACACATCGGGCCCCGCGTCCCGCCTTCCGTCAACAAGTGCGAAGATGGGTTCTCGGCAGGACAGGGCCCCCACCACAGGGCCGAAGACAAAGCGGCCGAACACCAGCCGACATGCCGGTCGTACCCCCAGGGAGGGGACCCGGCGACCGGCGCACATGCATGGAGGACGTGACGTGGCGAACGACGCCAGCACCGTTTTCGACCTAGTGATCCTCGGCGGTGGCAGTGGCGGTTACGCCGCGGCCCTGCGCGGAGCCCAGCTGGGCCTGGACGTCGCCCTGATCGAGAAGAACAAGCTCGGCGGCACCTGCCTGCACAACGGCTGCATCCCCACCAAGGCCCTGCTGCACGCCGGCGAGGTCGCCGACCAGGCGCGCGAGGCCGACCAGTTCGGTGTCAAGACCACCTTCGAGGGCATCGACATCGCGGCCGTCCACAAGTACAAGGACGACGTGATCGCGGGCCTGTACAAGGGCCTGCAGGGCCTCGTGGCCTCCCGCAAGGTGACCTACATCGAGGGCGAGGGCCGCCTGTCGTCCCCGACCTCCGTGGACGTGAACGGCCAGCGCATCCAGGGCCGCCACATCCTGCTGGCCACCGGCTCCGTGCCGAAGTCGCTGCCGGGCCTGGAGATCGACGGCAACCGCATCATCTCCTCGGACCACGCCCTGACCCTGGACCGCGTCCCGCAGTCCGCGATCATCCTGGGCGGCGGCGTCATCGGCGTCGAGTTCGCCTCCGCGTGGAAGTCCTTCGGCACCGACGTCACCATCGTCGAGGGCCTCAAGCACCTCGTCCCGGTCGAGGACGAGAACAGCTCCAAGCTTCTTGAGCGCGCTTTCCGCAAGCGCGGCATCAAGTTCAACCTGGGCACCTTCTTCGAGAAGGCCGAGTACACCGAGAACGGTGTCCGCGTCACCCTGGCCGACGGCAAGACCTTCGAGGCCGAGGTGCTGCTGGTCGCCATCGGCCGCGGCCCGGTCTCCCAGGGCCTGGGCTACGAGGAGGCCGGGGTCGCCATGGACCGCGGCTACGTCCTCGTGGACGAGTACATGCAGACCAACGTCCCGACGATCTCGGCGGTCGGCGACCTCGTCCCGACCCTCCAGCTCGCGCACGTCGGCTTCGCCGAGGGCATCCTGGTGGCGGAGCGGCTGGCCGGTCTCAAGACCGTGCCGATCGACTACGACGGCGTGCCCCGTGTCACGTACTGCCACCCGGAGGTCGCCTCGGTCGGCATCACCGAGGCCAAGGCCAAGGAGCTGTACGGCGCTGACAAGGTCGTCGCTCTGAAGTACAACCTCGCGGGCAACGGCAAGAGCAAGATCCTCAAGACCGCGGGCGAGATCAAGCTCGTCCAGGTCCGTGACGGAGCCGTGGTCGGCGTCCACATGGTCGGTGACCGTATGGGCGAGCAGGTCGGCGAAGCGCAGCTGATCTACAACTGGGAGGCGCTGCCGGCCGAGGTCGCGCAGCTGATCCACGCGCACCCGACCCAGAACGAGGCTCTCGGCGAGGCGCACCTGGCGCTGGCCGGCAAGCCGCTGCACTCGCACGACTAATCCCGGGCGCGACCCATCCGCACAGATCGTTAGGAGCAACCGAAACCATGGCGGTTTCCGTAACCCTGCCGGCGCTCGGCGAGAGCGTGACCGAGGGCACCGTCACCCGCTGGCTCAAGGCCGAGGGTGAGCGTGTCGAGGCCGACGAGCCGCTGCTCGAGGTGTCGACCGACAAGGTCGACACCGAGATCCCGGCGCCCGCCTCCGGCATCCTCTCCTCCATCAAGGTGGCCGAGGACGAGACGGTCGAGGTCGGCGCTGAGCTCGCCGTCATCGACGACGGCACCGGCGCCCCCGCCGCTGCCCCCGCCCCGGCCGCCGCCGAGGCACCCGCCGAGGCCCCGGCCCCGGCCGCCCAGCCCGAGCCCGCCCCGGCGCCGGTCGCCGAGGCCCCGGCTCCGGCCGCCGCCCCCGCCGGTGGCGCCGAAGGCACCGACGTCGTCCTGCCCGCGCTGGGCGAGTCGGTCACCGAGGGCACCGTCACCCGCTGGCTGAAGGCCGTGGGCGACTCCGTCGAGGCCGACGAGCCGCTGCTCGAGGTCTCGACCGACAAGGTCGACACCGAGATCCCGGCCCCGACCTCCGGCACCCTGCTGGAGATCCTGGTCGCCGAGGACGAGACCGCCGAGGTCGGCGCCAAGCTCGCCGTCATCGGCGCCGCTGGTGCCGCTCCTGCGGCCGCCCCCGCCCCGGCCGCCCCGGCCCCGGCCGCGGCCCCCGCCCCGGCGGCTCCGGCCGCTCCGGCTCCGGCTCCGACCCCCGCTCCGGCTCCGGCCGCGCCCGCACCGGCTGCGGCTGCTCCGGCCGCGCCTGCCGCTCCGGCTGCTCCGGCTCCGGCCGCCCCGGCTCCCGCTGCCGCTGCCCCGGCCGCCCCGGCTCCGGTCGGGACCGGCGAAGGCGCCTACGTCACCCCCCTGGTGCGCAAGCTCGCCCAGGAGAGCGGCGTGGACCTGTCCTCCGTCCGGGGCTCCGGTGTCGGTGGCCGGATCCGCAAGCAGGACGTCGTGGCCGCCGCCGAGGCCGCCGCTGCCGCCCGCACCGCCGCCCCGGCCGCCGCTCCGGCAGCCGCCCCGGCTCCGGCCGCCGCCGTCCAGGCGTCGCCGCTGCGCGGCCAGACGGTCAAGATGACCCGGATGCGCAAGGTCATCGGCGACAACATGATGAAGGCCCTGCACTCGCAGGCGCAGCTGACCAGCGTGGTCGAGGTGGACATCACCAAGATCATGAAGCTGCGCGGCAAGGCCAAGGACTCCTTCCTCGCCCGTGAGGGCGTGAAGCTGTCCCCGATGCCGTTCTTCGTCAAGGCCGCGGCCCAGGCGCTGAAGGCCCACCCGGTCATCAACGCCCGGATCAACGAGGACGAGGGCACGATCACCTACTTCGACACCGAGAACATCGGTATCGCGGTGGACTCCGAGAAGGGTCTGATGACCCCGGTCATCAAGGGTGCGGGCGACCTCAACATCGCCGGCATCTCCAAGAAGACCTCGGAGCTGGCGGCGGCGGTCCGCGCCAGCAAGATCACCCCGGACGACCTGGCCGGCGCGACCTTCACCATCAGCAACACCGGTTCGCGCGGCGCGCTGTTCGACACGATCATCGTGCCCCCGAGCCAGGTCGCGATCCTGGGCATCGGTGCCACCGTCCGCCGCCCGGTGGTCATCAACCACCCGGAGCTGGGCGAGACCATCGCCATCCGCGACATGACCTACGTCGCGCTCTCCTACGACCACCGTCTGGTGGACGGCGCCGACGCGGCCCGCTACCTGACCACGGTCAAGGCGATCCTGGAGGCCGGCGAGTTCGAGGTCGACCTCGGCCTGTAAGGCTCGCTGACCGCCAGTGGCGTACGGCGCCCCCGTCCGGATCCCTCCGGGCGGGGGCGCCGCCGTATTGTCTACGCATCGCCCGTCGCGCCCGAGGAGCCCTTCATGACCACCCCGCCCGTCGTCCACTCGCTCCGCGACCACATCCGCGAGCACATCGTGGAGGGGATCGTCAGCGGGCGCTGGCAGCCGGGCGAACGCATCGTGGAGCGGCACATCGCGGTGGAGCTGGCCGTCAGCCAGACCCCGGTGCGCGAGGCGCTGCGCGAGCTGGAGACCCTGCGGCTGATCGAATCGGCGCCCAACAAGGGCGTGCGGGTGCGGAATCTGACCGCCGCCGACCTGGAGGAGATCTACCCGGTACGGGCCGGGCTCGAGCAGATCGCGGCGGAGCTGGCCGCGGAGCGGCTGGCGGCGGATGTCTCCGCGCTGGAGCCGCAGGTCGCGGCGTTGTACGAGGCGGACCGCACGGCCGACGCGGAGGCCCAGGTGCGGCACACCGTGGCCTTCCACCGCGAGCTGGTGCGGGCCGCGGGGAACAGCGTGCTGCTGCACACCTGGGAGGGGCTCGGCATCGAGGTCTTCACCGCGCTGTCGATCCGCTGGCTGGGGACCCGCCAGCAGTCGTACGCCGAGGAGCACGAGGAGCTGCTGGCAGCCTTCCGCCGCCGTGACCCGCGGATCGGCGCCCTGGTCAAGGCCCACGTCCTCGGCTGCGCCCCCCGCGCCTGACGCCCGCCTACCGTCCGATTGCGTCCGACTCTGCCGTCCGATTCCGTTCGGCCCGGCTGAAAAGCGCCCTTGACCGGTCCCCCAGCGACGCCCGAGCACCTCGTACCGTGCCTGATTTGTACCGCTTCACTCCGGCACTCCGTGCCCCATTTCGCGGCACGGAATGCCAATTTCGCCTTTCGGAGGACTTTTTCGGCCCCAGGCTTTGATCGATCATCGATCAGAGACTTACAGTCGTCGGCGGGCCTCACCCGGCCCTCCGCCCTGTCCTGCCACTTCAGGGCTTAAAAGCCACTCCCTTCGAGAGTCCGGAAGGCGGCGATCATGACCGACTCCGCACGTACCCTGCCGAGCGAGCTCGACCAGCTCCCGGACCGGGACCCCGAGGAGACCGCCGAGTGGGCGGCCTCCCTGGACGCCGTCGCGCGAGCGGCCGGCCCACACCGGGCCGCCTACCTGATGCGCCGCACCCTCGAGCACGGCCGTAACGCGGGGCTCGCCCTGCCCACGCCGGTCGAGACGGACTACCTCAACACCATTCCCACCTCCGCCGAGCCCGCCTTCCCCGGTGACGAGGAGATGGAGCGGCGGATCGCCGCCTGGAACCGCTGGAACGCCGCCGCCATGGTCACCCGTGGCGCCCGCCTCGGCGTCGGCGGCCACATCGCCACCTTCGCCTCCGCCGCCTGGCTCTACGAGACCGGCTTCAACCACTTCTTCCGCGGCAAGGAGGGCGACGGCAGCGGCGACCAGCTCTACATCCAGGGCCACGCCTCCCCCGGCATCTACGCCCGCGCCTTCCTCGACGGACGGCTGACCGAGCAGCACCTGGACAACTTCCGCCAGGAGGCGGGCGGAGGCGGCCTGCCGTCCTACCCGCACCCGCGCCGCCTGCCCTGGCTGTGGGAGTTCCCCACCGTCTCCATGGGCCTCGGCCCGCTGTCCGCGATCTACCAGGCGCGCTTCAACCGCTACCTGAACAACCGCGGCATCAAGGACACGAGCAACTCGCACGTATGGGCCTTCCTGGGCGACGGCGAGATGGACGAGCCGGAGTCGACCGCCGCCCTCGCCCTCGCGGCCCGCGAGCGGCTCGACAACCTGACCTTCGTCGTCAACTGCAACCTGCAGCGCCTCGACGGCCCGGTCCGCGCCAACTTCAAGATCGTCCAGGAGCTGGAGGCCCAGTTCCGCGGCGCCGGCTGGAACGTCGTGAAGTCGCTGTGGGGCTCCGCCTGGGACGAGCTGTTCCAGCTCGACACCACGGGCGCCCTGGTACGCCGCCTGCGCGAGGTGCCGGACGCCCAGTTCCAGACCTACGCGACGCGCGACGTGGCCTACATCCGCGACCACTTCTTCGGCGCCGACGCCGAGCTGGTCCGGCTGGCGGGCGTGCTCTCCGACGCGAAGATCGCCGAGTGCTTCCACACCTCCCGCGGCGGCCACGAGCCGCGCAAGGTCTACGCCGCGTACAAGGCCGCGGTCGAGCACAAGGGCGCGCCGACCGTGATCCTGGCCCAGACGGTCAAGGGCTACACGCTGGGCGCCGGGTTCGAGTCGAAGAACGCGAACCACCAGATGAAGAAGTTGACGATCGACGAGTTCAAGAGCATGCGCGACCTGCTCGGGCTGCCGATCGCCGACAGCGCCTTCGCCGACGGCCAGGTCCCCTACGGCCACCCGGGCGAGAACTCCCCCGAGGTCCGCTACCTCACCGAGCGCCGCGCGGCGCTCGGCGGCCCGGCCCCGGCCCGCCGCGTGCACCACGTCGCCCTGCCCGCCCCCGAGGAGCGTGGCTTCAAGGCCCTGCAGAAGGGTTCGGGCAAGCAGGAGATGGCCACCACCATGGCGTTCGTACGCCTGGTGAAGGACCTCATGCGGGACAAGGAGACCGGCAGGCGCTGGGTGCCGATCGTCCCCGACGAGGCGCGCACCTTCGGCATGGAGTCGCTCTTCCCCTCCGCCGGCATCTACTCGCCGCTGGGCCAGACGTACGAGCCGGTCGACCGCGACCAGCTGATGTACTACAAGGAGGCCAAGGACGGCCAGATCCTCAACGAGGGGATCACCGAGGCCGGCGCCATGGCCGACTTCATCGCCGCCGCCACGTCGTACGCGACGCACGGCGAGGCGATGATCCCCTTCTACATCTTCTACTCGATGTTCGGCTGGCAGCGCACCGGCGACCAGATGTGGCAGCTCGCCGACCAGCTCGGCAAGGGCTTCATCGTCGGCGCCACGGCGGGCCGGACGACGCTGACCGGTGAGGGTCTGCAGCACGCCGACGGCCACTCGCACCTGATCGCGGCCACCAACCCGGCCTCGCTCAACTACGACCCGGCGTTCGCGTACGAGATCGCGGTGATCGTCAAGGACGGTCTGCGCCGGATGTACGGCGAGAACCCGGAAGACGTCTTCTACTACCTGACGGTCTACAACGAGCCCAAGCCGCAGCCCGCGATGCCCGAGGGCGTCGAGGAAGGCATCGTCAAGGGCCTGTACCGCTTCAACACGGCGGCCGACCTGGGCGAGGAGGCCGCCCCGGCCGCGGACGCCCCGAAGATCCAGCTGATGGCCTCGGGCACCGCGATCCACTGGATCCTGGAGGCCCAGAAGCTGCTGGCCGCCGACTGGAACGTCTCCGCCGACGTGTGGTCCGCCACCTCCTGGGGCGAGCTGCGCCGCGAGGCGCTGGAGTGCGACGAGGCGCTGCTGCGCGGCGAGGAGCGCACCCCGTACGTCACCCGTGTGCTGGAGGGCGCCCCGGGCCCGGTCCTGGCGGTGTCCGACTGGATGCGCCAGGTTCCGGACCAGATCAGCCAGTGGGTGCCGCAGGACTACACCTCGCTGGGGACGGACGGCTTCGGGCTCTCCGACACCCGCGACGCGGCCCGCCGCCACTTCGGGGTGGACGCCCGGTCGATCGTGGTGGCCGCGCTCGCGGCGCTGGCCAAGCGCGGCGAGATCAAGTCCGCCACGGTGGCCGAGGCCCGGGAGCGCTACGGCCTGTAGGACCCTGGCTGACATCGCCCGCCCAGGGGATCCGACGGGCCCTGGCGGGCGGTGTCAGTGGCGGGGTGCAGGATGAATCCATGCGTGCTGCCCGGCTGATCAAGATGGTGCTCCTGCTCCAGCGCCGGCCGTCGATGACTGCGGCCGAGCTGGCGCGGGAGCTGGAGGTCTCGGAGCGCACCGTGGCCCGGGATGTGCTGGCCCTGTCCGAGGCCGGCGTCCCGGTGTACGCGGACCGGGGCCGGGCCGGCGGTTACCGGCTGATGGGCGGCTACCGCACCCGGCTCACCGGCCTCGGCCGCACTGAGGCGGGGGCGCTCTTCCTCTCCGGCGTCCCTGCGGCCCTGCGGGAGATGGGGCTGGCGGACGCCGCCTCCGCGGCCCGGCTCAAGGTCTCCGCCGCGCTCCTCCCCGAGCTGCGGGACGCGGCGGACGACGCGGCGCAGCGCTTCCACCTGGACGCCCCCGGCTGGTATCAGGAGCCGCAGACCCCCGAGCTGCTGCCGGAGATAGCCGAGGCGGTCTGGGACGACCGGCGCGTCGTGGCCCGCTATCTGCGCGGTGATGCCCGGTTCCGCTCCCCGGAGGCCGAGGAGGTGGTGCGGGAGCTGGAGCCGTACGGCCTCGTCCTCAAGGCGGGCGTCTGGTATCTGGCCGCGCGGGCTGGGTCGGCGGGGGCGCCGGCCGAGGCGGATCACCGGGGCTACCGGGTCTACCGGGTGGACCGCTTCACCGGAGTGACGGTGCTGGACGAGCGGTTCGTCCGGGACGAGGAGTTCGGGCTGCCGGAGTTCTGGGCGGAGCGGGCGCGGGAGTTCGCGCAGGCGATCCTGCGGGAGCGGGTGGTGCTGCGGCTGACCCCGGAGGGCGCCCGTCGCCTGCCCTACGTCACGGACCGGACGGCGGCGCGGGAGGCGCTCGCGGCGGCCGGGGCGCCCGACGAGCAGGGGTGGGTGACCGTCACCCTGCCCGTGGAGTCCCTCGACGTCGCCTACGACCAGTTGCCGGCGCTCGGCCCCGAGGCGGAGGTGCTCGCTCCGGACGAACTCCGCGCCCGCTTCGCGCAAGCCGCCGCCCGATCCCACGCTCTCTACTCCTGACGCGGCCGCATTCCTGACCCGGCCGCCCGTGGTCCCGCCGCTCGCGCCCCGGCCCCGGCGTCCGGCTCCCGCCAGCCGCACCGTGTCCGACGGATCACATGTTCGAGATCAGGTCCTCGGGGTGATCATCAGGCGCTAGCGTGATCACATGGCCGCCATCGTCGAACTGATCACCTACCCCATCAAAGGCTGCTCGGGCACAGCGGTGGCCCAGGCACAGCTGACGCGCGCCGGCCTCCCGCATGACCGCGGCTTCATGGTGGTGGACAGCCAGGGGGTGTTCCGCAGTCAGCGGCGCGATCCCCGGCTCGCGGTGATCCACCCCGAGCCCAGCCCGGACGGAAAGCTTCTGACACTGCGGACAGAGGGCGCGGAAGCACTGTCCGTCGAGGTGGACCTCACCTCCGCCCGCCGTGAAGTGACGATGTTCGGCACGCCGTACCGGGCGATCGACCAGGGCGAGGCCGCGGCCGGCTGGCTGTCGGAGGTGCTGGGCGCGGAGAGCAGGCTGGTGCGCGTACCGCCGGAACACGATCGCGTCACCGACGGCCTGACCCCGGGGACGTCCGGCTTCGCGGACAGCAGCCCGGTGCACATCATCTCCCGGGCCAGTCTCGACGGCCTCAACGCGCGCATCGCCGCGGCGGGCCGCGCCCCGGTGCCGATGAGCCGTTTCCGCCCCAACATCGTGGTGGACGGGTGGGCGGAGCCGCATCGGGAGGACCAAGCCCGGCGGATCGTGATCGGCGGCAGCGAGCTGGGCTTCGCCAAGCCGGCCATCCGCTGCGCCGTCACTCTCGTCGACCAGCTGACCGGCGGCAAGGCCGGGCCGGAACCCTTGCGCACCCTCGCCTCCTACCGGCGCGCGGACGGCGGGGTGGCCTTCGGCGCGAAGTTCTCGGTACTGGGGACCGGCCCCCTGGCCGTCGGCGACGAACTCACCGTCACCTCATGGGCAAAAGACCCGGCGGAGAACGCGGCGGAAGACCCGGTGGAATCCACCGGGGTCTGACGGCCTGGGCGGGGCCCGGTGGGTCGCCGCGAACGCCGCGGAGACCCACCGCGGAGACCCACATCGGACCCCCGGCAGACAGACCCGTCGGACACCCCCTAGCGGTACTCCTCCTCGCGCGGCTCCTTCCCCGCCTCCATGTCCCGGATGTACCGCCACGCGTCCGGCCGGGTCCCGTCCACGTCCGTGAAGCCGTACGCCCGGGCCAGCTGCCCGCTGGACAGCGACTGTCCGTTCCAGCGCGCCACGTCCGGGTCGGCGGCGAGCGCCGCGACGGCCCGGCCGACGTATACCGGCGACTCGGAGATGCAGAAGTGCGGGTCCCGCGCGATACCCTCGCGCCAGTTCTCCTCCGTCACCTTGAAGTGGGTGTCGAGCATCGCCTCCGACCGCAGATACCCCGGCGAGAGGCACACCGCCGTGCAGCCCAGCTCCTTCAGCTCCTCGCCGAGGCCGAAGGCCATCCGGATCGGCGCGTACTTGGCCAGGTCGAAGTGGAGCTGGCCGCGGTACTTGGTGTTGTTGTACTCGGCCGTTCCGTCGGTGACCTCCACGACCAGCCCGCCCGGCCGCCGGGTCAGCAGCGGCAGCGCGTAGTGGCAGGTGACGAGGTGGCTCTCGACGCCCAGCCGCAGCATCCGCAGCCCCGCGTCCAGGTCGATCTCCCACATCTTCCGGCCGAAGCCGCCGCCGCCGATCCACAGGTAGTCGCCGCCCCACATCCCGTTCACCAGGATGTCCAGCCGGCCCTGCTCGCGGTCGACGCGCGCCACCAGCGCCCGCACCTGCTCACGTTCCAGGTGATCGGTGGGCACGGCGATGCCCACGCCACCGGCCGCCGTGACCAGCTCCGCGGTCTCCTCGATGGTCTCGGTCGGGCGGCCGACCTCGCTGGTGTTCTCCCGGGTGGTGCGCCCGGTGACGTAGACGGTGGCACCGGCAGCCCCCAGCTCCACCGCCATCGCCCGGCTCGCGCCCCGCGTCGCCCCCGCGACCAGCGCGATCTTGTCCGCCAGCGCGCCCTGCGTGCTCATCGATCGTCCTTCCCTCATGTGCGGTTGACGTCTCGACGTTCACAGGGAATGCAGACATCTCCTGTCACCTTTTCGCGGGAATCCACGCATCGCGGGAATCCGCTCATCGGGGAATCAACGATCCCCCGCTGACCGGACAGCCGCATCCGGTCCGCTCCGCGTGCGGGTGCGCATCCCAGGGCAGATGCTGGTCCCGTGATGGACGAGACGGAGTTCTGGGAGCTGATCGACCGCACCCGCGAGGCCGCCGAAGGCGACCCCGAGGACCAGTCCGACCTGCTGGTCGAGCAGCTGACGCAGATGGATCCGGACGCCGTGCTGGACTTCGCCCGTCACATCGAGGCCCGCTCCAACCGCGCGTACCGCTGGGACCTGTGGGGCGCCGCCTGGGTGCTCCTGGACGGGGTCAGCGACGACGCGTTCGACGCCTTCCGGTACTGGCTGATCGGGCAGGGCCGGGAGGTCTTCGAGGGCGCGCTGCACGAACCCGACGACCTGGCGGACCTGCTGGAGGACTTCGACGAGGAGCGCGACGGGGACTGCGAGGACCTGGGGTTCGCCGCGGACGAGGCGTACGAGGCGCTGACCGGCCTGGAGCTGCCGGACCTGGGGCTGCCGCCCCGCGCGGACGAGCCGGGGGGCACCCCGATGGACTTCGAGAACGACGCCGTCCTGGCGGAGCGGTTCCGCAAACTCTGGGACCGCTTCCGCGAGTAGCCGCCGACCGCCGCCGCAAAGCCGCCCAGCCGAGCCGCTCAGCCGCTCAGCCCGTGTCCCATCAGCACGTCGTCCGTGCAGACCCCGCCCAGCAGGAACTCGCCGGGCAGCACCCCCTCCACCACGAAGCCCTCCGACTCGTACAGCCGCCGGGCCGGTGTGTTGTTCGTGGAACGCCGCGCGCAGCGACTCCCGCGCCACTCCCCTGCCCGCGCCCACTCGTCCACCACCAGGCCCTGGACCTGCCGGACATGGGCGTTGCTGGCCAGCGGGGTCGGCGACGCCAGGCGGAGATGTCCCGCGATCCGGCCGTCCGCCTCGGCGACGAGCAGCTGCTCGGGCCGGTTCCGCTCGGTGAAGAACGGGCCGTACGGCGCCTCGGGCCGGGGCGTCACGGCGTGCAGCGGCGACCAGCACCTCCCGTTCCGCGCGAAGACCGGCCCCGCGCCGGCGACGGACGCCCGACGCCCGACGCCCGACGGACGGTGCCGACACGACGCCTGACGCCGGCACCGCACGCGGCGTGCGAGAGGATGGCGTCCATGCGGATCGCGGTCACCGGTTCGTCCGGACTCATCGGTACGGCACTGCTGCGCTCGCTGCAGGCGGACGGCCACCAGGTGGTGCGGCTGGTGCGGCGCCCCGCCCGGGCCGCGGACGAGGTGAGCTGGGACCCGGAGCGGCGCCAGGTCGACACGGCCGGGCTGGCCGGCTGCGAGGCCGTCGTCCACCTCGCGGGCGCGGGCATCGCCGACCACCGCTGGACCGCGTCCTACAAGGAGCGGATCCGGGAGAGCCGGGTGCTCGGCACGGCCGCCATCGCCGAGGCGGTGGCGGCGCTGGACACCCCGCCCCGGGTGCTGGTCTCCGGCAGCGCGGTCGGGATCTACGGGTATCCGGGCGCGCGGCCGATCGACGAGAGCGCGCCGGTGGGAGAGGGCTTCCTCGCCAGGGTCTGCCACGACTGGGAGGCGGCCACCCGGCCCGCCGAGGCGGCGGGCATCCGCACCGTGCACGCCCGCACCGGGCTGGTGGTCGCCCGCGAGGGAGGCGCCTGGGGCCGCATGTTCCCGGTCTTCCGGCTGGGGCTGGGCGGGCGGCTGGGCGACGGCCGGCAGTACTGGAGCTTCATCGCGCTGCACGACCACATCGCGGCCCTGCGCCACCTCATCGACGCCGAGGAGCTGTCCGGGCCGGTCAATCTCACCGCCCCCGAACCCGCCACCAACCGCGAGATCACCGCCGCGATGAGCCGGGTGCTGCGCCGCCCCGCGCTGCTGCCGGTGCCCGCCCCGGTGCTGCGGCTGGTGCTCGGCGAGGTGGCCGGCGACACGCTCGGCAGCCAGCGGGTGCTGCCCCGGCGGCTGCTGGACTCCGGCTTCCGCTTCGCCTTCCCGCGCATCGAGGACGCGATCCGCGCCGCCCTGTCCGCCTCTCGTTGACCGCGTGCTCCACGACCGCGCACGTGTGCGACCGTCGTGCTCCTGTGCCCGGTCGGCGCGCGACTGTCAGAGCCGGGCCGCGTCCCTACCGTCGGGGACAACGGACGCATTCCGGTCGCCCGCCCGGGGCATAAGGCTCCGAGCGAAGGCACCGAGCGGAGGCACCGAGCCCGGGGAGGGACGTGCAGATGCGCACGCATGGCACAGACGTCGTCATCGTGGGGGCCGGGCCGGCCGGTCTGTCCGCGGCCCAGCAGCTGACCAGCGCGGGGGTGAGCGTCACGGTCCTGGAGGCGGCACCACGGGTGGGCGGCCGGATGGTCACCGACCAGGTCGACGGCTTCCGCCTGGACCGCACCGGCCAGCTGATCATCTCCTCCTTCCCGGAGCTGCGCCGGACGCCGGGCCTGGACGGGCTGGCGCTGCGGCACTTCTCCCCGGGGGTGCTGGTGCACGGCGACGGCCGCACCCAGCGGGTCGGCGCGCCCCGGAGCACGAGGGGCGCATTCCCCACAGCGCGCGCCCTGGCAACCGCCGCCCGTGCGCCCCTCGGCGGCGCCCTGGACCAGGCGCGGCTGCGGGCCGCCCTCGGCAGATTCGCCGCCCAGCCGATGGACCGTCTGCTGGCCCGCCCGGACCGCCCGGTCGGGCAGACCCTCACCGCGCGCGGTCTGCCGTCGCGCACGATCGAAACCTTTCTGCGCCCCCTGCTGACCTCCTTACTCGGCGACCCCGGCCTCACCACCTCCAGCCGCTGCGCCGACCTGGTCCTGCTCGGCTACGCCCGCGGGCGGCTCTGCCTGCCGGCCGGGGGCGCCGGGGCGCTGCCCGAGTTGCTCGCGGCCGCACTGCCCGCCGGTACGGTCCGCACCGGCGTCCGCGCGGTCTCCGCGTCGACCACCTCGGTGACCACCGCGGAGCACGGCACCTACCGCTGCCGGTCGGTGCTGGTGGCCACGGGCGCCCGCGACGCCGCCGAACTCCTCCCGGGCCTGCGGCTGCCGGCCTTCCACCCGGTCACCGTGCTGCACCACACCGCCGACCAACCGCCGCTGCGGGAGGCGGCGTTGGTCCTCGCCGCCGACGGGCGCGGCCCGGTCGCCCACACCACCGTCGCCAGCGAGGTCGACCCCTCACGCACCCCGCCCGGGAAGGTCCTGATCACCTCGACCGTGCTGGGGGCCGCGGCGGGCCTGCCCACCTCCGACCTCGACCGCGCCGCCCGCGCCCAGCTCGCCGCGATCTACCACACCTCGACCGCCGACTGGCAGTTGCTGGGCGCCCACCACGACCCGTACGCCGTCCCGGCCATGCCCGCCCCGCACGACCTGCGGCGCCCGGTCCGCATGCTGTGCGGGCTGTATGTGTGCGGCGACCACCGCGACACCAGCACGGTCCAGGGCGCCCTCTTCTCCGGCCGCCGCGCCGCCCGCGCCATCCTCCGCGACTTCGGGCTGCCCGCCACCCACACCCCGGCGCTGCCCTCAGCCGCCTGATCCCCGGCCGCACACCCAGCCCGCCACCCCGGGCCGGCGCCCATGCGGGGCGGCCGGCCCGCAGGCTCCGCGCACGCGCCGAGCCCTCCGCACGGCGAGGAGACCGGAAGCCCGCGGCGGAGTGGCCCGGGGCCGGGCTCAGCCGATCGCCGCGACCCGGTCCCGGTAGCCCCGGACCGCCGCCGCGTCCCGGTACGGCTCCAGCCGCCGCTCGAAGTCGCGTACGTACTCCAGGGCCCGCACCGACCGCATCTCGGACGCCTGCTGCGCCGCCTCCGCGCCCAGCGCGCACGCCTGCTCCAGCTCGCCCAGCCCCAGCCGGGCGGTGGCCAGCACCACCCGGCTGAACAGCCGGCTGCGCGCGTACCCCGCGCCCCGCAGTTGCAGCGACCGCTCCGCGTGCTGGGCCGCGACCCGGTACTGCTGGAGATCGCGGTAGCTGTGCCCGAGCTCGTCGGCCAGCTGCGCCTCGTCGAAGAAGCGGGCCCAGTGCGGCACGTCGTCACCCGGCCGCGCCGTCTCCAGCGCCCGCTCGGCCCGCGTCATGGACGCGGTGCACGCCCGTGCGTCGCCCAGCACGCCGTGCCCGCGCGCCTCGACCGCGTGCAGCAGCGACTGCACCACCGGGGGCGCCCCGCTGCCCACACCCTGCTGGGCCACCCGGGCCAGCTGAACCGCCTCCCGCCCGTGCCCCAGATAGACCGCCTGCCGGCTCATGGTCACCAGCACGTACGAGCCGTACGCCCGGTCGCCGGCCGCCTGCGCCAGCCGCAGCGCCTGCACGAAGTACCGCTGGGCCAGTCCGTGCGCCGCGATGTCGTACGAGGTCCAGCCGGCCAGCCGGGTCAGGTCGGCGACCGCCGCGAAGAGCCGGCGCCCGACCGCCTCGCCGTAGGCGCCGCGCAGCATCGGCTCGCCCTCGTGCTCCAGGTAGCGGACGAGCGCCTGCCGGGCGTGCCCGCCGCCGTAGGCGTGGTCCAGCGTGCGGAAGAGCTCGGCCACCGACCGCAGCGCCGCGATGTCGCCCATGGTGACCCGATGGCCGGGCCCGGACTCGGTGGTGATCTGCCGCTGCCGGGGCACCCCGGGCCGCCCCTGCGCGGGCACCCGCCCGGCCTCCGGCCCTCCATGCTCGCCTCGGGCCACCCGGTCGTCGGGGCGGCCGATCAGCCAGTCGCGGCTGGGCACCACCAGTCCGGCCGGGGTGAAGGCGATCTTGCGCAGCTCGGCGTGGTTGCCGGAGTCCTTCCGCCACAGCCCGCTGACGATGTCCACCGCCTCCTCGGGGGTGGCCGCGAACTCCAGCCCCGCGTAGACCGGGGCGCACGCGTCGAGCCCCAGGTCCTGGGCGGAGAGCCGGCGCCCCAGTCTGCGGGTGAAGACCTCGGCGATGAGGGCCGGGGTCGTCCCGCGCGGCTGCTGCCCGCGCAGCCACCGCGTCACGGACGTCTTGTCGTACCGAAGGTCGAGCCCGTGCTCCAGTCCGAGCTGGTCCACCCGCCGGGCGAGCCCGGCGTTGGAGAAGCCTGCCTCGGCGATGAGCGCGGCGAGCTGACGGTTGGGGTTGCGCTGTGGGGGTCGTTCCGTCATCAGCCTGCCGGTCTCCCTGATCGCTCTGTGGAACGGCGCGAATGTAGCGGTCCACGAGGGCCTGATCTGCTCCTCTGAGCCGCATTCATCCGATCGTGTGAGCACGGCACCGCAGGCGGACGCCGGGGCCGGGACCAGGCACGGACCGGAACCCACGGCCCTGGCTCCCGCCCCGCCCGGGCGGGGCGGCTCCGCCCGCCTGTACGACGTTTCGTACAGCGGTCGTACAGTGGCTGTGGCGCGATCGCCGCCCGGGATACGGCCACCAGTCGACCCGGGACGGTGTCGCGGGACGCACACCGTTCGAACAGGAGCTGCCATGGACCACCCCCAGCAGGGCGCGGACAGCGGTGAGCTGCACTTTGTCCACCTGGGCTTCGGGGCGGAGGCCGTCGCCTACGAGGAGGCGTGGCAGGAGCAGCGCCGGGTGCACGCGGCGCGCTTCGCGGACGAGATCCCGGACACCTGCCTGCTGCTGGAGCACCCGCCGGTGTATACGGCCGGGCGGCGCACGGCGGAGAACGAGCGCCCGCTGGACGGCACTCCGGTGGTGGACGTGGACCGCGGCGGGAAGATCACCTGGCACGGCCCCGGGCAGCTCGTCGGCTACCCGATCCTCAAGCTGCCCCGTCCGGTCGATGTGATCGCGCATGTGCGGCGGCTGGAGGACGCGCTGCTGCGCACCTGCGCCGATTTCGGCGTCGAGGCCACCCGGGTCGAGGGCCGAAGCGGGGTGTGGGTGCTCGGCGACCCGGTGGACCAGCGCCCGGCCCTGGGCGGGCTCGACCTGGACTTCGACCCTCGGCTGCAGGATGAGGAGTTCGACCCCCGGCTGAACGGGCCGGAGTACGCCCCGTCCAACGCCGGGCAGCGCCGCGAGGACCGCAAGCTGGCCGCGATCGGGGTGCGGATCGCCAAGGGTGTGTCCATGCACGGCTTCGCGCTGAACTGCAACCCGGACAACACCTGGTTCGACCGCATCGTGCCCTGTGGCATCCGGGACGCGGGCGTGACCTCGCTCTCCAACGAGCTGGGCCGGGACGTCTCCGTCGCCGAGGTGATCCCGGTGATCGAGAAGCACCTCAGGGAGGTCATGGAGTCCTCCGTGCCGATGCCCCGGGCGGTCTGATCCCCGCCCGGCGTCCCGGACGGCAGGCTTCCGGGACGCGATGTCCAGGAGGGACGTCGGGAATGCGCCCAGGGGCCGGCAGGTTGCCCTGGACGGAAAAGCGTGGAAATCATGGGCGTACCCTGGTGTGCGCCGAGGAATCGAAGTCATAGGGAGCCGGACGTGGCCGCTGTCGCACCCGACGGACGCAAGATGCTGCGCCTGGAGGTCCGGAACAGCCAGACCCCCATCGAGCGCAAGCCCGAGTGGATCAAGACTCGGGCGAAGATGGGCCCCGAGTACACGCAGATGCAGAAGCTCGTGAAGAGCGAGGGCCTGCACACCGTGTGTCAGGAAGCGGGCTGCCCCAACATCTACGAATGCTGGGAGGACCGCGAGGCGACCTTCCTCATCGGCGGCGACCAGTGCACCAGGCGCTGCGACTTCTGCCAGATCGACACCGGCAAGCCCGAGGCCCTGGACCGTGACGAGCCGCGCCGCGTCGGCGAGTCCGTGGTCACCATGGACCTGAACTACGCCACGATCACCGGCGTCGCCCGCGACGACCTGGAGGACGGCGGCGCCTGGCTGTACGCCGAGACGGTGCGCCAGATCCACGCCCAGACCGCCGACCGCGCCGAGGGCCGCACCAAGGTCGAGCTGCTGGCGCCCGACTTCAACGCGGTGCCCGAGCAGCTGGCGGAGGTCTTCTCCTCCCGCCCCGAGGTCTTCGCGCACAACGTCGAGACGGTGCCGCGGATCTTCAAGCGGATCCGCCCCGGATTCCGCTACCAGCGCTCCCTCGACGTGATCACCCAGGCCCGCGAGTTCGGCCTGGTCACCAAGTCCAACCTGATCCTGGGCATGGGCGAGGAGCGTGCCGAGATCAGCGAGGCGCTGCGCCAGCTGCACGAGGCGGGCTGCGAGCTCATCACCATCACCCAGTACCTGCGCCCCTCGGTGCGCCACCACCCGGTCGAGCGCTGGGTGAAGCCGCAGGAGTTCGTGGAGCTCAAGGAGGAGGCCGAGCAGATCGGCTTCTCCGGCGTCATGTCCGGCCCGCTCGTCCGCTCCTCCTACCGCGCCGGCCGGCTGTACCAGCAGGCGATGGAGCAGCGTGAGGCGGGCACCGGATCGCAGCAGGGAGTAACGGCGGTCACTCGACAGGCGGTGTGAATACCAGCACATCCCACGTGTCGCGGCTCGTGCACTTGCCCAGGTAGAGGGCGGTGTGCGGGCCGCGTAAACGTTTCATCAGCGTTTGACCGCCCGGTCACGCGCTGGTAACACCCTTGGGTAACGATTGAGGCACACACTGAGTACGGCGCCGCACGGCTGAGGCAGCCGTCTCCCGTGCTCGTGCTCCCCAAGCCACCGCTCCCGAGGGGGATTCCGCCATGCAGGCCGCGCCCGCACGACCACTGACCGTGACTGTCGCGCTCCTCGCCATCGAAGGCCTGCTGTTCGGCGGCGGACAGCGCACCGCCCGGCGGAACGCCTGGGCCGCGGTGCTGGAGGACCGGCGCAGGGCCAAGGACCGCCGGGAGGCCCAGCACGTCCTGGAGGCCGTGTCCGCCGGTGCCCCGCAAGCCACGTAAACTTCGGTACATGGCGAGGCAGGAATCTTCCGAGAACCCCGGGCGGCTTAAGCAGATCGCCCTGACCTACAAGATGACCAAGCGGGTCGACTCCAAGGTCGGTCTGGTCGTCGCGGCTGTGGGCATTGTTGTCTTCGGCGCCTTCCTCGCGTTCGGGTTCTGGATCGATCACCCGATCTACCTGGGCATCCTCGGCTTCGTCCTGGCCTTCCTGGCGATGGCGATCGTCTTCGGACGGCGCGCGGAGCGGGCGGCCTTCGGCCAGCTCGAAGGCCAGCCGGGCGCCGCGGCGGCGGTCCTGGAGAACGTGGGCCGCGGCTGGTCCGTCACCCCGGCCGTCGCGATGAACCGCAACCAGGACATCGTCCACCGCGCGGTCGGCAAGGCCGGCATCGTGCTGGTCGCCGAGGGCAACCCGAACCGCCTCAAGACGCTCCTGGCGGCCGAGAAGAAGCGCATGGCCCGCATCGTCACCGATGTGCCGGTGCACGACCTGATCGTCGGCACCGAAGAGGGCCAGGTCCCGATCAAGAAGCTGCGCACCACGCTGCTCAAGCTCCCGCGCGTGCTCCCGGGCGCCCAGGTGACGGTGGTCAACGACCGCCTCCGCGCGATGGGCGACCTGATGAAGAACATGCCGATCCCGAAGGGCCCGCTCCCCAAGGGCATGCGCATGCCGAAGGGCCGCTGACCGCCCAGACGCCTGCCTGCCCTGCCATGGGCACCACGGGCACGCACGCCGTAGCCCCGCGACACGCACTGAGGGCGGCCCCGGAACGCTTTTCCGTCCCGGGGCCGCCCTCAGTCGTGCGTGGGCCTGTGTCGCGCGTATACGGCCGCGTGCGGCCGCGTCGGGCCCTCAGCTCCTCGGCTACGGGCAAGGCGGCCCGAAGGGAAGGGCTGCGCCCGACGCGAAGGCGGACTCGCAGCCGGGGGCCCAGCGGGGCGCACCAGTGACCGGGCAGGCTTTGGAGGCCGCCTCAGGCCCAGCAGAAACTCAGCCGGAGGAGACGTCGGCCGGAGGACAGGTCGGCCGCGGGACCCAACGACACCAACGGCACCCACCCGCCACCGACCCATACGCGGGGGGGGGCGCCTCCGCCTCAGACGCGGACCTGGACCGCCCGCGACAGCCGGTCGTGCAGGCCGCGCGTGTCCCGGTCCCAGACCAGGGCCGGGAGGACGATCACCACGAGTGCGCTGCGCAGCAGCACCCGGGGCAGCGACAGCCGGGTCCCGCTCTCGCCGATGACCCGCAGCCGCAGCAGCATCTTGCCCGGCGTCGAGCCGAGCGTGCCGAGCAGGCAGACGCTCATCACGAAGAAGACGGCGACCGCCCAGTTACCGGCTCGCTGGGCGTTGCCGCCCGACAGCATCCCGTACGCGATGAGCAGGCAGAGCCCCCAGTCGATCAGCAGGGCCCCGATGCGCCGTCCGGGCCGGGCGATCGATCCCGGTCCGTCCTGGGGAAGCCCCATCCGCTCACCCGGGTACCCGAAGTCGACGCCCATTTCCTCGGCCGCCGCGCGCGGCCCGGAGAGCCACGATCCGATTGCTTGCCTTTTATCCACCCGACCACGGTACTGCGACGGCATACGTTCCCCGCCGGGCGGGGGCGCCCCGGGGGCCCGCGCAGCGGCCCGCACCTGGGCCGATTGGCCTCCGATCGGCCTCACAGCAGCCCCTCATTCCCCTCGCGCCCCGGTTAACCTGGGTGAAACAATCGGGTCATGCTCGGGAAATCCCGGCTCCCTATGGTCGGGCCCAGCGCGCCACCGCACATGGACTGCGCCACCGAAGCAACCCCCGTCCCCCCGCGGCCGGGCTAGGAGGAGTTGGATGTTCCAGAACGCCGACGACGCTCGGAAGTTCATCGCCGACGAGGACGTCAAGTTTGTCGACGTCCGGTTCTGCGACCTTCCCGGCGTCATGCAGCACTTCACGGTTCCGGCGGAGGCGTTCGATCCGCACGAGGAGCTCGCGTTCGACGGCTCGTCCATCCGCGGCTTCCAGGCGATCCACGAGTCCGACATGGCGCTCCGTGCGGACCTGTCGACGGCGCGTCTCGACCCCTTCCGTCGCGACAAGACGCTCAACATCAACTTCTTCATCCACGACCCGATCACGGGCGAGCAGTACAGCCGTGACCCGCGGAACATCGCGAAGAAGGCCGAGGCGTACCTCGCCTCCACCGGCATCGCGGACACCGCGTACTTCGGGCCCGAGGCGGAGTTCTACGTCTTCGACAGCGTCCGGTTCGAGACCAGCGCGAACCAGTCCTTCTACCACATCGACTCCGAGGCGGGCGCCTGGAACACCGGTGCGCTGGAGGACAACCGCGGCTACAAGGTCCGCTACAAGGGCGGCTACTTCCCGGCCCCGCCGGTCGACCACTTCGCCGACCTGCGCGCCGAGATCTCCCTGGAGCTGAACAAGGCCGGCCTGCAGGTCGAGCGCCAGCACCACGAGGTCGGCACCGCCGGCCAGGCGGAGATCAACTACAAGTTCAACACGCTGCTGGCCGCCGCCGACGACCTGATGCTCTTCAAGTACATCGTGAAGAACGTCGCCTGGCGCAACGGCAAGACCGCGACCTTCATGCCGAAGCCGATCTTCGGCGACAACGGCTCGGGCATGCACGTCCACCAGTCGCTGTGGTCCAACGGCGACCCGCTCTTCTACGACGAGCAGGGCTACGCGGGCCTGTCGGACACCGCCCGCTACTACATCGGCGGCATCCTCAAGCACGCCCCCTCCCTCCTCGCCTTCACCAACCCGACGGTGAACTCGTACCACCGCCTGGTCCCCGGCTTCGAGGCCCCGGTCAACCTGGTCTACTCGCAGCGCAACCGCTCCGCCGCGATGCGTATCCCGATCACGGGCTCGAACCCGAAGGCCAAGCGCGTGGAGTTCCGCGCCCCGGACCCGTCCTCGAACCCGTACCTCGCCTTCTCCGCCCTCCTCCTCGCGGGCCTGGACGGCATCAAGAACAAGATCGAGCCGGCCGAGCCGATCGACAAGGACCTCTACGAGCTCGCCCCCGAGGAGCACGCGGGCGTCCCGCAGGTCCCGACCTCCCTCCCGGCCGTCCTCGACGCCCTGGAGCAGGACAACGAGTACCTCCAGGCCGGCGGCGTCTTCACCGCCGACCTGATCGAGACCTGGATCGACTACAAGCGCCAGAACGAGATCGCCCCGATCCAGCTCCGCCCGCACCCGCACGAGTTCGAGCTGTACTTCGACATCTAAGAGGCAGGGTCAGGCGACCTGGGCTGAAGCCCTGGAAACAGGCAGTGACCTGCGGAAACACTTCTCGGTAGTTCTCGCTGTTCCCGCTTGGTTTCCACCCTCTCGTGCACCGAGTGTGCACCGCCTGGCCAATTCTCTGACTTGATGTCAGCAACGACAGCGAGGGCCGCTACCCACATATGGGGTAGCGGCCTTCGCTGCGTGGCGCGGAGTGGGACCTGACCTGCGGACCAGGGAAACTACGCTCTGCTGGCCCGCAGGGTTTTCCGTTGCACTGTGCCCTGGATGTGCCCGCTGAGGGCAATCCAGGAGAGCCGACTTACTGTCCGGCCACGGCCAAGAGGAGCTAGCGGGAAGTCCGGCGCTAAAGCGCTGGCTGGCCGGTTGTGGCACCCCTACGGTGGCCCTCATGACCGGCCTTCCCGTTCCTGTGTCCCACGTGTGCGTTCGCGTGAGGATGAACATCGGCGCCTGCGGGCCCTACGCGCACATCGTCGCGGACTTCGAACCGCCTGGCCCGGACGGCGGCCTGGAACTGCTCAACACCGCGCCGGAAGCACAACTGCCCGCGGAGTCACCTCCCAGCCCTGCGTGACGGCCTGCTAGAGGGGCTCGACGGGGTAGCGGCCGCCGCGCTTCTCACGGACGGCACCTACCACGAATTGGACTCCTCCGAGTTCGGCTACAAGATCGCCGGACGGCAGGCTGGTCGGGCCGCACTCATCGGCTCGGGACTGCTGCCGCCAGAGGAGGCCGACACCCTGCGCTGGGCAACTTGGCCAGGTCGACTTCGGCCGTGACCGGAACACCGTCCACCCGGCTACTCACGTTCGTCTAGGTAGCTGCGCCCAAGCGGGGTACGCCGCTCCCCGCCTAGCCTCCGATTCATGAGTTCCGCACAGCAGACCGCCAACCACCTCGCAGAAGTGACGGCCCGGCAGAAGCCGAGGGGTACGACGTCACTCGAGCACCCCGCCTGGCTGGACGCGGGGGCCACTCGGGCCTAGGCCAGCGAGGTGGGGCGTGCGCGAGGTTCCTCAATGAGGCGGCCTGAGGCGCGGCTCTCCCGCAGTTTCACCGCCCAGTAGCGGGGGAATGCATGCAGGAGCCGTCTTGGCGTGGAGTGAACAAGGAGTGCGCCATGGCTTCAGCGGGCACATCCCCTGCGCTCGGCGGCGGGTTCGAGTCCATCATGCGGGCCATTCAGACCGCGAATAGCTCAGCGCTGCAGGCGCGTACGGACCTCTTCTTTCCTCCGGCTTCCGGAACACGAGTGGCACCCATGCCGAAACCGCTAAATATCCCCAGGTTCGAAACGCATGGAATCGCCTTTGAGATTATGGCATCTGTCCTCAAGGCTCGCCCCGAACTGTCACCTGAGCTCATGGCAGCCGTCGAGTTCCGCGAGCGCGAGGAAAGAGCGGCAGTATCCCGCGCAAAGGAGCAGACACTGCACGATGCGGGCGAACATGAATGGAACATCGACAGGGATAGATGCATCGATTCCCAGGAATTCGACAGACGCCTCATGGAACAGGCACAGAAGAACCTCCAGAAGTTCTCTGACCGCGAGAGGTGTCTAGCCGATACGCTGACGGACTATGGCAAACGGAACCGTCAAGCGCGGGGTGTGATCCTGGTCGTTTACGAGTCGGTGAGCGCTTTCTTCGCCCAGGTCTGGTCCGCGGTCGCCGCTTACCTCTGCAGCCTGGTCAGCCAGTTCTGCAGTGGGCTCGACGAAGTAGAGTCCTGGTTCAGGGGCGTTGTCGACTCCATAGACGACTGGCGGGCGTCTCTGGGGTGAGCAGCCGGCCCCGGAACCGTGCGGGCTCCGGGGCCGGATGCACTCGAAGGCGATGGGGCCGATATGCTACGGCCCGGTCACTATGATGACCTCTGCGCCGGCGGAATTGGCGACGCCGCCACCTGTGAGACACGCTGTGACGTCCCCGGCCAGGCGGATCCCCAAGCGGTTGATCGCGCACCCTTCGTAGTGGCCGTTGTTGATGGCTCCGGCCGCCCGAGCCACCACGTGGCCTTCCACGCGTTCAGCGGTGAGAGTGTCGATGGTGTACGAACTGGTCGTGCCGTCCGACCACTGCAGAGTGCCGTGGAGGTTGGGGTTGCGAATAGCGCCCAGGCACGAGGTGAGGAAATTGCCGTCCATTCGGTCGGACAGCAGCAGCCTCAGCGGCTCGTCGGCACAGGGCAGCCCAGGGTTGAAGACGGTCTCGCTGTGGAGTGTGACCGTTTCTTCGGCTGCCTTGACGGGGGGATTGTAGGTTGACGTCGCGGTCCCCAGACCGGCGAGGATATGTGTCGACATCAGGTGCCTCCCTTATACGGGTCGGAGAAGGAGGAGTGGCTGACCTGAGGGCGCTCGCGTGTGGGGAATCTCCGCCTCTTCGGGAGTCGCGGGCTTATTTTCGCCTCGTGTATAAGATTTCAGTTGATCCGAAAATAGACAATAATTCCCCAGGGGGGCGCGCGGGCTACAATGAGGGCGCACAGGGACTTTATCGGATAATGCGACTATTTCGCGATGGTCATCAATGCGGCCACCGTGCCGCCCGCGACGGATGAGAAAGAAGCTATCCGACGGCTGCTTGTGACGAGGGGTATCTCCTAGACTCATGTTCGCTTCATGTCTCGCCGGACAACCCCTTCACCGACGGGGGTGACGCCGATCGGAGGAGGCGGGCTGCTGTGGTCCGAGCGGAGTTCGTGTAGGCGACATAGCGGGCTGGCTACGGAAGTCCACCCTGCTACGAGCCGTTGCTGCCTCAAACTGCTTGTTGGGCTGTGCGGCGATACGCCAGATCAGGACTTCGGCCGGACGCTTGGCGGTGTCGAGTTCGCGCTCGGCGGCAGCCTCGGCCAGGAGCCGGCGGGGCCGGTGGCCGGCGGTTTCGGCCATGGCGAGGGTGGTGGTCAGGGCGGGCCAGGCAGGGTCTGTGAAGATGCGGTCGGCGTGGTCTGGGATGGCTGCGCGTAGGTCGGCCTCGAAGCGACGGGTGGTTGTGGCACGTGGCGCGCGCCGCGTGAGGTCGGCCAGGACGGGGGTGGCAGCGTGGCGGTAGCCCTCCTGCAAGTGGCGGACGGCTTGTTCGGCTGCGGCTGCCTGCTGTTCGTGGCCGCGCTGCGCGTGCCAGTGGGCGGCGGCGCGGGCCAGGTGAAGGGCGGCGAAGACGAAGGCGATGGCGAGTCCGCCAGGAATGTTGGAGGCGTAGGTGAGTTCCTTGGCGGCTTCGCGCAGTTCGGTGGCGGCTTGGTGGTCAGCCCGGATCGCTGAGCGGCGTGCCCGGTTGAACGCCTGAGCCGCTGCTTGCAGCTCGGCCCGGTATAGGCCGGGTGTGACGCGGGCCAGGTTGTGCAGGGTATCGCCGAAGGCTTCCAGGTGGCCTTGGGCCACGGCATCGTCGCCCGAATCGAGAACCGTGCGGGCCGTGCGCACGGCGGATTCCGTACGGCGCCACGAGTCGGCCGGGTCCGCCACCGGTTGCCGGCGGTCTTCCACGTCCTGGTTGGGGAGGCGTTCGAGCAGGCGGTTGTAGGACAGGTCGGGGGCCAGGCTTGAGCCGCCATACCAGATGGTGTCGCCGCGTGCGGCCAGGCTGTAGCCGGTCACCTCGCCGCTCTCGAGACCGATGCGGGCTTGACCTGGATACCGAGCGAGCCCAGGACGGTGAAGTAGTCGTCGATACTCCGTACGGCGGCGGCGACCGCGTACGCCTGCTCGCGCAGCCACTCCCGCGTGGCCTTCTCCTGGCCCTGGCGTTCGGCCTTGGCTCGTTCGGCGCCGGTGGGCGTCTTGGGCGCGGTGAGGTCACCCGACTCGAGGTGGCGCAGCCCGAACTCGGCCTCGATCTTGCGGCACTCGGACTGGGCGCGCTGGCCGTCGCGGTTCGTACGCGGGCGGCGGCCGTCGGCGCGGACGGTGGTCGCGAGGATGTGGATGTGGTCGTCGGCGTGCCGTACCGCGATCCACCGGCACGCCTTCTCGTCGCCGTCAAGCGCGATTCCGGTGTCCGCGACTATGCGGTGGGCGACCTCGGCCCACTCGGCGTCGGTCAGGTAGCGGTCACCGGGAGCGGTGCGCACCGGGCAGTGCCACACGTGCTTCGGCGGTTTCTTGCCGCCCAGCTCACGGGTGCGCAGGTCGACGTGGTGGTCCAGGCGCTTGGCGAGCTGGGTGTGGGTGGCCTCGGGGTTGCGGCCGGGGTCGGGGGCGCCGGTCACGTCCCAGGCGCCCGGCCTTCACGCTCCGCCGCTACGTGCACCGCGTCACGGGGGCAGTCGAGAAGGCCCGGAGGGCCATCGGGAAGCGCTACCGACTAGCGGCGTGATCTTTCGCTCTCATATGCCCGCCCGGATAGCGCTTGTCGGGACAGCGGCCAATGTCAGCGCCTTCTGGTACCCGTGGAGGCGATGGATCACCTGTTCGATTCAAGGGGGATGTAACGCATGCACGACCTAAGCTGCACCCTCGATTACCACGAGACCACGCGAACCCTATTCCCCAGTGATCCTTGCAGCACTATCCTCGCGATCACTCGACGGGGAGGGGCTCGGGTGGCAGCGGAGGCGACAAGCTGGCAGAAGGAGCAGGTCAGTCGCGCTTACGTGCATGCCCTTGCCACACAGGGCGGTTACACGATCTGCGACTGGAACGTGGACAAGGACGGAGTCGACATCACTCTCCGTTCAGGCGGACTGATGGTCGACATCCAACTGAAGTGCACTCAGAAGCCGCGCTCCGTCCGTGGCGGGTTCAGCTTCGATCTAGACGTCGAGACGTACAACAAGTTGCGGGCACCCGACCGCTCAGCGCCCGGCCACCTCGCGTTATTGATCGTCCCGCCTGACATCGATAGGTGGGTGACCTATCAGCCTGACTCGATCATCCTGGCCTGCCACGGCTACTGGGCATCGCTTCAAGGTCTGGAAGCGGCGACCAGCAGCGTCACGACAGCGATCCACCTCCCCGAGCACCAGCTACTCACCGTGAACGCCATGAGCACCATGTTCGACGCGGCGCGTCGTATGACCGGCGCCGGCAGCTGGGGGGTGAACTGACATGGTGCAAGTGAAGCCAGACTTCGGCCCCGGAGAAATCCGGAGTTACCTCAAAGTGTCCGGTTGGTCCCCCGTCTCAGGTGGCGAGCTGGCCGAACTCTGGCGCTTCCGAGACTCTGAGGACAAGGTCGTCCTGGTACCGATGAAGCAGGGAGCGCCCGACTTCGCGAAGCGCGCCAATATTCTCCTGAGTGACATCTCCCAGCTCGAGTCGCGTGACGTACACGCCGTGCACGATGCCATCGCCACCGTCTACCACGACGTCACCGATCTCAGGGCTTCCCACCCTTCTCTCAGCGATGGCTCCATCCCTCTGGAAGCAGGGTACGAGCTGTTCATGTCCGCCAAGCGGCTCCGTGTGGCCTCTGCTGCGGCCTCGATTCGCCGTCAGGGACACTTCCGCAACTTTCCGTTGCGCGCCAAGGACCAGGCCCGCGAGGTCCGGCTGGGCCAGACGCGCCGCGGTTCCTACATCGTGCCGATCATCAGCCAGGCCAGGTCTCCGGAGGATGTCTACGTACCTCAGCAGGAACACATTGACATCGAGATCGAGGAGACCCTCTTCGACAGGCGCGTGACAGCAACCATGTCCCGGGCTCTTGGGGTGTTGGAACAGATGGCGAGCTCGGAACGCCGTCCCACGGGTAGCGAGATCGCAGACTCGGTCGGTGAAGGAGTCTCGTACGAGCTGTGCCGAGCCCTCAGCAAGGTCGTCAACGCCGATTCGGTCGCCGCGCTGGACATCACATTCAACTGGTCCCGGGTTGCCTCACCTCCCCCGGGATCGTCCAACCGCGTGGAGTTCAACCGCGATGCCATCGAGATCGTCGACGAAGTCTCCAGCAGGCTGAAGTCCCAGCTCTACACGCATGAGCATGTGCTCTACGGAGTCATCACCGACCTGAGCCGGCGCCCTGATGAGGCAACTGGCCGCGTGGGCATCGAGACGTTGATCAAGCGCCGCCGCAGGACCGTATGGTTCGATCTCGCAAACGAGCCCTACCACCTAGCAGTCCGCTGTCACGACACCGGTACTCCTGTGAGGGCGCAAGGCGTGCTCGCCAGCCCGCCGGGCGGCATCGCCACCATGGAGGTCAGTCACTTCGGACCGGACCGCTCCTTGGGGTCAGACGCATGAACGTGGGGTTCCGATACATGTGACCAGCCCGCCATGTGCACCCGGAGTGCACCGAGCCCGGCAGGAGGTGCATTTGCGCTGGTCAGATGGTTTCCCACCTCTACTTCGACATCTAAGATCGCCGCAGGTCAGAGCGGGCTCCGCTCCCCTGGGCCGTCTGTGAGCCGTCGGCCGCGCCTCTCCCCACCGGGAGGGCGCGGCCGACGGTCGTTTCTTTGGGTACCCCGAGGCGTCCGCTGATCAGCCGTCATGGCTCACCCGAACGCCGATCCAGCCGCCCGTGCCTGCCAGGTGCGGGCGATCGTTAGCCGATGACGAGTATCAACACCTCGAGGGAGACCCCGGATGAGTGCCGACAAGCGCGCAGCCTTCGACGAGATCGACACCGACCAGGACGGATTCATCACCGCCGACGAATTCAAGGCATCTCTCCAGACCGCCAGCGGGAAGGTTTCGGACGAGAACGCCAAGATGATCGTGCGGATGGCCGACGAGAACGGCGACAAGAAGATCGACTTCGACGAGTACGCCAAGTTCGTCCGCTGAGTCGGCATACGGGGGCGGCCGCGGTCTCGTCGGACTGCGGTCGCCCTTCGCACTGCCGCGACCCGGAGCGGTACTCCGGGAGCAGTCTGCTGCCTGGGGCTGTGTGCTGTTGACTCAACGGGCCAGCAAATGTCCGTAGTCGTCCAGCACGCTCCTCACCTCGGGTACCTCCGCGAATGCTTGCAGGTGGTGTAGGACGATGCGGGAGCGCTCGGCGGTGCGGTTGCTGGCGATGTCCACGGACAGGAGGCGGCGGGACTCTTCCGCGGCTTGTTCGGGTTCGTTCGCGTCGGCCAGTGCTACGACGAGCCAGGAGCGGTAGAGGGCGACCTCGCGGGCGTGGGTGGTGTCGTAGGTGTCAAGGACGGTGGTGAGGAGGGGGACGGCTCTCAGCGGGCGGCGCAGCTCCGTGTAGACGCGGGCGTCCATGACGCGGAGTTCCTCGTCGCTGACCCAGTACGACCACTGCGGGGCCTCGTCGGCTGCCTCGGCGGTGAGGGCTTCGTGTGCTTCGCCTAGGGCTCGCATCGCCGGCTGGGCTTCGCCGGCTCGGGTGTGGGCCCATGCGACGCGGTCGAGGAAGAGCGCTCGCGCTTGGGGGTGTGCGTCCGGGCCGGCTTCGTGCAGTGCGGCACGCGCCAGGGCAATGCCCTCGCGTTCGTGGCCGGTGTTGCTCCACTGGTAGGCGAGGGATCCCGCGAGGTTGCCGACGAGGGTGGCGTCCTTCGCCTCACGGGCGGCGGAGATGCCGAGACGGTAGGCCTCCTCCGCTCGGGCGTGCTCGCCGGCGTCGCTGGCGATCCAGCCGGAGATCTGGGCGAGTTCCCCGATCTGGGTCAGGAGCGCGCGGCCCACCTGCTGAGTGTGGGTGCTCTCGCGGTAGAGGCGTACAGCGGCGGTCAGTTCGCGGAAGGCCGGGATCAGCAGGTCGCCGCCGGCGAGCACGTCATCGGCGAGTCGGAGGCCGTGGACCCGCCCCGCGAGCCTTGCCACGGTGCCGTTGCCGATGCGTCGGCCGCCGCCTGACTCCAGGGGCAGGAGCAGGTCGTGCGGCGGGAGCAGTTGCCGAAGGGTCTCGGCCGGGCTGACCGTTTCGATGGGCAGCGTCTCGCCGCGCGCGTATGCCGCCGCGCGTTCGAGATCCGCGACGGATACGGCAAGCACCTGGGCGATCAGCGGTAACCAGCCCTCCGGAATGCGCGCGCCGCGTTCCCAGCGGGACACCTCGTTGCGCGTCAGGGTGGTCAGTCCCGACAGCGCGCAGAGCCGGTCGGCGAGCTGGCGCTGGCTCTGGCCTGCCTCACGTCGCCGGCGTGCGAGGTAGGCCCCGAACCGCTTCCGTCGCTCATCGCTCATCGCTCACACTGCCCCCTCTCTCCATCGAGTCTGGCCCCTCCATGGCCCCCTGTCTGGCACCTCTTTGACATCGACGGGCGCGGTTGGATGGGAGAGGAGGGAGAGAGCGGAAAGGGGGGATCGGTAATGACTCGACGTCAGGAGGGGCGTGGAGTCGGCGCGTCCGGACCGGGAGGCTCGCGGATGAGTATGCGGGTCTACCGGGTCGGGCGCGACGGCGTCGTGACGGAGGACCGGGGCATGGTGCACGTGGTGGCGGAGGAGAAGGGCGATCCCTGGGGGACGGGGGTCGTTCTGCCGCCGTGTCGGTGTCCACGCTGCCGGGCGGAGCCTCGGCCGGTTTCGCGGGATGGGCACGCCGGCCGGTGACGGTACGCCGTTCCAGTGCCCGTCCGGGCCGCCGCCGGTACGAGGGGAGTGGCGGCGGCCCGGACGTGAAGCGCAATCAGGTGGTGGGGTGGTCAGGTGTCGGGGTGGCCGGGGGTTGGGCGGTCGTCAGGCGAGGAGGTCGCGGAGTTCGGTGATGGCCTCGCGGAGACGGTCGGCGAAGGCCCGCATCTGGTCGGCGACCGGCAGCGGGGTGCTCAGGTAGATGTTGAAGCGGTCGGGGAGCAGGACGTAGGCGACGCCGATGCAGCGGCTGCTGGTCGAGCCGAAGCCGAAGTACTGGATGTTGACCGACGGCGCGGAGCTGGTGGACAGGTAGTCGTCCCGCATCGTCAGCCAGCCCGGGCTCCGGTAGAGAGAGGGCTGCTCGGTCACGCCCAGCTCGGTGCCCCGGCGGCGCTGGATGAGCTCCAGCTCCCACAGGTGCTGCTCGGGCACCTGCCCGGCCTGGCACTCCTTGGCGCGGGCCACGTGCTTCTCGGCCGCGGCGCGGAAGGCGGCGCGGCGGGTCGGCGCGTCCGCCGCCGGGTCCTCCATGGCGGCCACGAACCGCTGGATCTCGGGGGTGACGACCCGCATCGCCTCGGTCCGGCCGCGCCGCCAGTGCCGGGTGGCGATCGACTCGTAGGTGGCGCCCAGGTGCCCCTTGGCGCGCTGGTGGGCGAGTTGGTAGGCGAGTTGGACGAAGGCGTCCGGGGAGACCTTCAGCGCCTTGGCGGCGTTGGAGCCGAAGTCGTCGAAGGAGAGTGTGCTGGTCGCGGTGGCCTCGCCGTACGCGGCGAAGGCGTCGGCGGCGGAGCGGATCCGGGCGCGCAGGGCGTCGTCCAGCTCGAAGGTGATCGGTTCCAGGGCGGGCAGGCCCTGGGAGCGGGCGCCGGACTGCTGCGATTGGACCTCGGCCGGGGTGCCGAGCAGCGCGTCGGTGAAGCTGAGGATGGTCGTCCCGTCGAGCCCGCAGTGTTCCACGTTGATGCCGGCCCGGCCGTCGGCGAAGACGATCAGGGAGACGGCCTTGTCGAACCAGCGGTTGCCGCGGTCGCCGTAGAGCAGTTCGTCGCAGGTCGCGTGGGTGTCGGCGGGGGCGAAGTCCTCCAGGCAGACGCAGAACAGCGCGGTCTCGACATCGTCCAGCGCGGCGGCGTTGCGCGGGTGGCAGGCGAGCAGGGCCTCCCGGGCGGCCGCCCACTCGGCGCGGGCCATGGTGGTGAGGTGGCCGACCGAGGTGTCCGGGGCCGCGGGCTCGGCACCGGTCTTCATGACGGCGCGCAGCCCGGCCGACAGGTCGTCGAGAGAGTGCGGCACGCCGTCGGGGCCGAGGACGTCCAGCCGGAACATCCCGCCGCGGAAGAAGACCACGATGTGCCGGGCCTGGGACGGGCCGGGCGCTTCCTCGGTGTACGGGGCGCGGACGGTGTCCTGCTGCGCGCCGGGGATGCGGGTGGTGGAGAAGAGGAACTTGTTCTGCTCCATCGACTGCGGCTGTCCGCGCAGCAGTACCGGCGGAATCAGCTCCTGGTCGAGCCGGACCTTGTAGTTGACGGCCGCGGCGATGAGCCCGGCGGCCCGCTCCACCTGGGGCTGCCCGGTGTCCTTGAAGAGGAAGAAGAAGTTGGCGTTGAGCGCGATCCGGTCCCGGCGGCCCAGGTAGCGGTAGGGCCAGAAGGTGTCGAGCCAGCTGTGTACGCCGTCGGTGGCGTCGTACTCCTCCAGCGCCGCGTGCAGCACCCGGCCGGGGCCGTCGGGGCGGAGGAAGGCGGTCACCTCCGCTTCGGTCGCGGCCCGCTCCTCAGAGGTAAGCAGCGGTGCGCACCAGTCGAGGAACCTCTCGCAGCTCGCCTCCAGGGTGGGCAGCGGCACGCGCGGCAGGTCGTTCTCCCGGGAGAAGGTCGTGGCGGCCGTGGCCGCGTTCGCCTCCGGGTCGGCGTCTTCGGGGCTGACGGTCAACTCTGCGGTCACTTCTGCTCTCGATTCGGCTCGTTGAGGTCGGTGTCGTCCTCGCGGGCGGCGGTTCCCGCGGCCGGGGTGCCCGGGGCGCCGGTCGGCCGGGAGAGGTAGAGCTGTGCGTAGAGCCAGCCTTCCTCCTCCAGGCCGCGCGCATCCACCCCGGCGGCCGACATGGTCTCCAGTACCAGGGCTTGCTCCTCCGGGGAGGCGAAACGCCGTTGTTTGAACACCTCGTCGACCCGGATGGTCCGGTATCCGAATCCGGCCAGCGCGCGGTCGATGGCGTCGAAGGGGAACATCCGCAGCACGAAGTGCGCCATCCAGGGCAGCCGGTGGCGGTCCTGCGCCTCGACGACGCGGGTGAGGGTCCGCTCGGTGACGTAGCCGAGGCAGCCGGTGGAGATCACCAGGTCCATCCCGGCGAGCTGGTCGCGCTGGTGGGAGGTGGGGTCGTGCCGCTCCAGGTCGGCGTGGAGCGCGTCGTCGAGGAAGCCGGCCTCGACGGCGTAGGCGAGCGCGCTGGCGGAGGTGTCCAGGCCGGTGAAGTGGATGCCGTCCGCGGGCCGGCGGGAGCGGGCCAGCTCGCGGTCCCGGGCCAGCAGCGCCTCGCGGCTGACGGCACTGGGGCCGCCGGACGCTTCGAGGCCGCCGGCCGCCGGCCCGTCGGCCGTATCGCCGTAGCGGGCGTACAGCTCGTCCATGGTGGCGTCGTACTTCAGCAGCGCGGCGTTGATCCCGTAGCTGCAACCGATGTCCAGCACCTTCGGCACGGCGATGCGGCGGGCTTCGCGGCAGTCCTGGATGAGCTTGGCGAAATAGGGCTTGGCCAGCTGGGGAACGCAGTAGTCGAGCGTGCGCAGCACTTGGAAGTACGCGCGCGGGTCGGGCTGGGTGTAGATGTGGTCGAGTGAGACTTTTCCGGTCGCGTCGAAACGCACGGGGCTTTCCTCCGTGGATCGCAGAGTGGGAAACGGCCTACGACGACTGCCCGCTGCTCGCTCGCTAATCCAGCAGCGCGTCCCCTCGGACGGCCCGGCCCTCGGCGGCGAGGTGCTCGGGCAGCACCCGGCCGAAGAGCTGCCGGGTGCGGGCCACGCTCCCGATGACGCCGGGACGCTCGCTGTACGCGAAGATCGCCGAGTGGCGCGCGGTCCCGCCCTCCACCGGGCTCACCCGGTGCAGCGAGTAGCGTCCTTTGAACAGCTGGAGGTCGCCCGGCCGCAGCGGGAGGCGGCGGATCAGCTTCTCGCCGCGGCCGTCGAGGACGTCCCGGACGGCGGTGAAGTTCTCCTCGTGCGCGGAGCGGATGTTCGGGCAGTACTCGAAGACGCCGCCGGCCTGCGCTTCCTGGGTGAGCATGGAGACGGTGAACTCGTTGGTGTCGAAGTGCCAGGGGTGCTCCTTGCCGGGCTCGACGACGTTGAGCACCAGCCCGGAGAGCGGGTCCGCCAGCTCGTGCAGCCGGGGCAGCTCGAAGCAGCGGGCGACGAAGTCCTGGAAGGTCTCGTCGGTGTGGAGCCGGCTGATGAGGGCGTCGGCGGGGATGCGGTCCCGTGCGACGAAGGCGTTGCCCCGCTCGAAGGGGATGCGGCCCGGGTGGTCGTCGGGCAGGTCGGAGTCGACGGCGATGTTGTAGACGTTGACCACCTCGACGTCGAAGTGGGCCTGGGGGGCGATGGCCGAGCATTCCCGGCGCAGCGCATCGCGGAGTGAGGGGCGGATGAAGTCCGGCAGCACGGTGCAGCCGAGGGTCGACAGCTCGCGCCGGGCCCGGTCGACCACGGCCTGCCCCGCCGGGCTGCCGAGATCCGGCAGGGGATACCGATCCGTGTCGACCACCTGGTCAAGCGCAATCGCTTCCACAGTGCTCAAATTCGATCCTCTCCGCATGGGGGAACCGCAACTCTACTGAGGAGTAACGCTGTTGAAGCTCCCATGGTGTCGAGTTGTTGTCTGTGACTCGTCCCACCATGGCGACTCGTCCCACCATGGCGCATCCCCGCCGCGCCGGAGGGGCGCGACGGGGAAGCGTCGGTCTTCGATCGGCTGTGGCCGGCCGAGGTCAGCCGGGGCCGGCCGGCCCCGGCCGCCGGTCAGCGGTTGTCGTACCGGATGAAGGACCGGACCATCCGGCAGGTGGTGTCGGAGGGCGGGTGCACCCCGATCTGGGCGGCGGTGGCGCGTATGCGGTGGTCGTGCGCCTGCTCGGCCTGGTAGACGCCGGAGTTGAGCAGGGCGATGGCCAGGCGCATGGCCTTCAGCCGACGGTTGTGGGTCTCGTACCACTCGCGGGGCTGCCCGGCGGGCATCCGCTTCTTCGGCAGGGTCGGGAAGGTCGGCAGGTCGGGGAGAGGTGTTGCGGCAACGGCCATCGGCATCCTCCAAAAGGCGGCACTCAAAGCCCTCTTTCTCGTCTCCCATTTTACGACCGACCACTGACAAAGTCCCCAGGCCAGAGGGGGTTTAAGGGGGTGTTGCGGGTACCGTGGGAGCCATGGAGATCTGGATCAATCCGGCCTGTTCGAAGTGCCGCAGCGCGATCACCCTGCTCGATGCCGAGGGTGCCGATTACACCGTCCGCCGCTATCTGGAGGACGTGCCCGGGGAGGACGAGATCCGCGCGGTGCTCGACCGGCTCGGGCTTGAGCCCTGGGACATCACCCGGACCCAGGAGCCGGCCGCCAAGGAGCTCGGGCTGAAGGACTGGCCCCGGGACGCCGCCGCGCGGGACCGCTGGATCGCGGCGCTCGCCGGCCACCCGAAGCTGATCCAGCGTCCGATCATCACCGCGGACGACGGCACGGCCGTGGTGGGGCGTTCCGAGGACGCGGTCCGCGAGGCGCTGTCCCGCTCCGCGCACTGACGCTGCCCCTCGGCGAGGCGGACGGCGGGCCTCCGGGAGGCGGCCGGGGCCCGCTCCGCGCGCCGGCATGACCGTCGGCCGCGCCTGACGGTGGGGCGCGGCCGACTCGCGTGTCGGTTCAGGTGGTGGTCTTAGGTCGGTTGGACCTGAACAACAGGGCCGCCGCGGCCACGCCCAGCAGACAGATGACGGCGCCGGTGACGATGTTGTTCCAGATCACTCCGATGCCTGGGGAGGTGCCGAGGATCGCCCAGGGGGAAACGACCAGCCACAGGCCGATCAGGCACATGGCCCAGCTCAGGCCGTACATCCGCGCCGGGGCCAGCGTCAGCCCGAGGCCCAGCACGGCGACGGCGAAGCCGAGCGTCAGGTTGTGCCACCGCATGTCGGTGACACCCGAGAAGTTCGCCACCCACGGGGATATCGCGAGGTAGAGGCCGGCGAGCAGCACCGGCGCGTCCACGAACACGACGTCCCGTCCGCCGACCACGCGGGCGTACCGCTCCCGCATCTCGGAAACGTCGGGATGGCCCGTAAGATCACTTGTGTGACGCGAGACGTCGGCCATGCGACTCGCCTCCTTCGATCATGTACATCTGACCGCGCAGTACAACGGAGCGTCGCACTACCCCACTATTGTGCGCCTTGCCTTGATTTATTAATAGATGTCGGCTTTATCCAGTCCTTATCTGGCGTCCCGGGGGTGGGGCAGCGTGCAGAGGCACAGGGGGATGACCCATGGAACGAGCGCCGGCGCCGGACCAGGAGCCGGGGACCGAGCTGGTCGGCCGTGAGGAACTGCTGGCCCGGGCCCGCGCCCGGCTGACCGGCGGCGGCAGCGTCCTGCTGCCGGGACCGGCCGGAATCGGGAAGTCCGCCCTGCTGCGCGCACTGGCCGCCGACTGCGCGGCGCACGGCCGGCTCCTGCTGAGCTGCTCCCCCACCGAGTCCGAGGCGCACCTTCCCTTCCTGTCCCTGATCGACCTGCTGGGACCGGTCGTGGACCAGGTCTCGCACACCCTTCCGGCCCCGCAGCGGGCCGCGCTGGACGCCGCGCTCACCGGCCGCCCGGGGGCGGTGGAGCAGCGGGACGGCCTCGCCCTGCGGCTGGCGGTGCTCTCCGTCTTCCGGGCACTGGCCGCACACGCACCGGTACTGCTGGTCGCCGACGACGTGCAGTGGATGGACCGGCCGAGCGCGGAGCTGCTGGAGTTCACCGCCCGGCGGGTCGGCGGGCTCCCGGTCCGGATGATCGCGGCGATACGCACCGAGTCCGCCGGGGACCGGCCGGAGGGCGAGAGTCCGGCCGGACTGGCGAGCGGCCTGCGTTCCGGGCCCCGGACGCGGCTGCGCGCCCTGCCGCCGCCCGCCCTGGTACTGCCGGTTCCGCCGCTGACCCTCTCGCAGACCTCGGAGCTGCTGGTCCGGCGAAGACGCCCGGCGCTGCCCGGCGCCGTCCTGCGCGAGGTGCACCGGGCCAGCGGCGGCAATCCGCTCTTCGCCCTGGAGCTGGGCCGTGCCCTCGCCGAGCTGGGCGCCCCGCCGCGCCCCGGCGACCCGCTGCCGGTACCCACCAGCCTGCGCGCCCTGGTCCTGGACCGGCTGTGCGCGCTGCCGCCCGAGGCCCGCGCCACGCTGCTGCTGGCCGGCGCGGGCGCCCGGCCCACCCTCGGCCTGCTGCGCGCCGCCGGCCGCGGCGACGCCGAGGCGCAGCTCGCCGGCGCGGCCGCGCTGGGCATGATCGAGACCGGCCCCGACGGGTCCGTACGCTTCACCCATCCGCTGATCTCCGCCGCGCTCTACGCCGAGGCCACGCCCCGGGAGCGGCTCGCCGCCCACGCGGCACTCGCCCGCGCCACCGACGACCCCATCGAGCGCGCCCGGCACCTGGCGCTGGCCACCCCGGGGCGGGACGAACAGGTCGCGCACACCCTCACCCGGGCCGCCGCGGTGGCCCGGGAGCGAGGCGCGCCCGCGACGGCGGCCCGGCTCGGGCTGCTCGCCGCCGAACGCACCCCCGCGCACCGGGCGTCGGCGGTGATCGCGCGGCGGCTGGAGGCGGCCGACGACGCCCTGGTGGCGGGCGAGCCGGAGCTGGCCCGGCAGACCGCGCGCGAGGTGCTCGCCGAGGCGGAGCGCCCGGCCGACCGGGTACGGGCCTGGATCGCGGTGATCGACTCGGCCGGGCAGGCGATGGCCGACCTGGACGACGTGTTCCCGCAGGCGCTGGCGGACGCCGGTGGCGAGCCGCGGCTGCTGGCGCCGCTGCGTTACCAACTGGCCTGGCGGGCCCTGCTGGCGGGCGGTTCGCTGCCCCGCGCCCGTACCGAGGCGGCCCGGTCCGCCGCACTGGCCGCCGAGGCCCAGGACCGCCGCACCGAGTTGCTCGCGCTCTCCTTCCAGGGGCTGACCGAGATGCTGATGGGGCATCGGGACGCCGAACGCACCCTGGCCGCGGCGCTCGCCGAGCCGCAGGACCCGCGGGTGGAGTGCGACCCCTGCGGCCCCGGCTACCTCCGCTTCCGGGCACTGCTGCTGAGCGACCGGCTGGACGAGGCGCGCGCCACCGCGCGCGGGCTGGCCCGGCTCGCCGAGCAACGCGGCGCGGTGGAGGGCCAGATGCTGTTCCTGCGCGGTCTTGCGGAGGCAGAGCTGCGGGCCGGCCGGTGCGCGGCCGCGCTGGAGCACGCCCACCACAGCCTGCGGCTGGCCCAGGACGCGGGGGTGGGCGAGGGCCCCGTCCGGCAGCTGGCGGCGCTCGCGGAGGCGGCGGGCGGCAGCGTGTCCCGCGCCCTGACGCTGGCCCAGGAGGCGGTGCGACGGGCCGACGACGACGGCGACCTGCTCTTTCTGGCGCGCGGCCTGTACGCGCTGGGCCACGCCCGGCTGACCGGCGGCGAGGTGGAGGCGGCGGTGCCGTTGCTGCGCCGGGCCCGGGAGATGGAACGCGGCCAGGGGGTGGCGGACCCGGCCCAGAGCCAGGTCCACGGCGATCTGGCCGAGGCGCTGGCGCTGATCGGTGAACTCGCCGAGGCGCGGCAGGTGGTGGACGAGACCCGGGCCGCCGCGACCCGGTTGCGCCGAGTCGGCGTCCTCGCCGTCCTGGGCCGTGCCGAGGGGCTGATACGCGCCGGCGAGGGCGATCTGGACGGGGCGGCCGCCGTGCTGCGCGACTCCGCCCGCCGACTGGGCACGCTCGGCCACCGGCTCGAACAGGGCCGGGCCGAACTGGCGCTGGGCCGGGTGGAGTCGGAGCGCGGAAACCTTCCGGCAGGGCTGGTCGCCCTGGCCGGCGCGGCTCGCGTCTTCCGCCGCGCCAAGGCCAGGCCCTGGCAGGACCGGGCCGCCGCGGCTCTCGCGACAGCGGCGGCGACGGCCACGGCCACGGCGACCGCGGCTGTGGGGGCGGGTTGCGGGCAGCCGGGCCAGGGCGAGGCGGTGAGGTTTGACCGGGGACAGCCGCGCGCGGGCGGAACAGCGGAAGCGCACTGGACACAGCCGGGCGCGGGCCGGACAGCCGGAGCGGACCGGGGACAGCCCGGCCCGAGCGGGACAGCGGGAGCGCACTGGGAGCAGAGCGCGGGCGGGGCGGCCGGAGCGGACTGGGCGGCCGGAGCGGACTGGGGGGAGCGAGGCCCGGGCGGGGCGGCTGGGCCGGAGGGCAGGGGCACGGTGGCTGCCGGGCTGCTCGGCTCGCTGGCCGAGATGGAGAGCCGGGTCGCCGCGCTCGTCCTGGAGGGAGCGACCAACCGGGAGATCGCCGCGCGGCTGTTCATCAGCGTCAAGACCGTGGAGGCCACGCTGACCCGGGTCTACCGCAAGCTGGGGATCCGCTCGCGGGTCGACATCGTACGGCTGGCCTCGCGCGGCACCTCGGGTTGACCATCCGCCGCACGCCACCGGCCGGAACGACCGGCAGCAGGGGGCAGGCAGCGGGGGGCGGGCGGCGGGGCAGCGGTGCGCAAGGGAAGGGCGCCGAACGGCCGAGGCCCGATAGAGGGTTCTCCCTACGGCGGTGGTCGAGGGACACCCCTCATTGGGCGCGCGGCCCCCGGCTTCTAGCGTGACGGCCGTTGACGACGCTGTCGACGCATCCTCCCGTCCGGTGTGCGGGTCCGGCGCGCCATCGACTGTGCGCAGCGCGCGCCGCCCCCCCCACCGGCGGAACCCCCCACCCATGACGCTCCGAGGAGAATCATGCGCCTCACGCTCCCCCGCCGCGCCAAGCTCGCCGCCGCTGCGTTCGCCGCGTCCGCCGCGCTGGCCACCGCGCTCACCGGCACCGCCGACGCCGCGCCGAAGCCGGTCGCCGGCGCCACCACCGCCCAGCCCGCGCCGAAGCCGGTCGCCGGCGCCACCACCGCCCAGCCCGCGCCGAAGCCGATCGTCGGTGGCACCACCACGACCGCGAGCGCCTACCCGTATGTCATGCAGATCACCGACGCCGACGAGAACCAGTTCTGCGGCGGCACGCTGGTCGCCCCGAAGAAGGTCGTCACCGCCGCGCACTGCATGGTGGGTGAGACCACCAGCGGTGTGCGGGTGGTCGGTGGCCGCACCTACCGCGACGGCACCAACGGCACCGTCGCCAAGGTGAGCAAGATCTGGATCCACCCGTCGTACCGCAAGGTCGAGAAGGGCGACGACGTCGCCGTGCTGACCCTGTCGACCGCCATGCCGTACACCCCGGCCAAGTACGTCTCGCCGACGGACACCGGCGTCTACGCGGCCGGCACCACCACCCGCATCGTCGGCTGGGGTGACACCAGCTCGGGCGGCACGGCCTCGAACCAGCTGCGCACCGCCACCGTCCCGACCACCTCGGACAGCTACTGCCGGTCCGCGTACGGCTCCCGCTTCATAGCCTCCGACATGGTCTGCGCCGGCTACGACCGCGGCGGGGTGGACACCTGCCAGGGCGACAGCGGCGGCCCGCTGCTCATCGGCGGCCGGCTGGCCGGCATCGTGTCCTGGGGCGACGGCTGCGCGGACCCGCACATCCCGGGCGTCTACACCCGGCTCACCACCTTCTCCAGCCTGGTGACGCAGCAGGTCAACTCCTGATCCAGCGCACGGATCGAGCGGATCCGGGGCTCGTCGACACCTCTGCGACGACGCCTCCGTGACGCCCCTCGGGAGGATTCCGCCGGGCGCCGCCCGCGGGTGAGGCCGCACGCCTTCCCCGCGGGCGGTCCGTTTTCCGGGCCCGCGTTGCCGCCCAGCGTTCCCGGGCCGCCTTCCCGGTCGGCCTTCCCGGCCCGCTTTCCGGTCGGCAGGCGGCGCCCGGGTGGATCCGGACGTTCCGGTACCCGGCCGGAGCGGCCTGAACGGGTTGTCTGCTTCAATAGGAGGCATGTCCCGCTTCCACGACCACGACACCGCGACAGGTCGCCTCGACCTCGAGCCGTTCTGGCCGTCCCGGCAGGCGCACCACTTCGACCGCGAGTGTTGCCGCGCATCCCATGCGCGGGCCCGCTCGCTCGGCTGACGGCCTTTCCCTCTTTCCTCCTCTCCGTTCAGCCGGACCACTCAGCACTCAGCGGCCTTTGCCCCGCGCACACGACGTCCCCGACGCCCCTTCTGCGCGAAAGAAGCTGACCCCTCATGACGAACGTGCGTACGCTCTCCGCCTCTTCCTCGCCCGTCGCCGCACCGCAGCCGCACCGCCAGCGATTGCGCGCCGTCGCCCCGGACGAGGTGCCGCCGGTCGCCGAACTGCTGCACGCCGGCGCGACCTGGCTGCCCGCTCCCCCGCACACCCTGCCCACCCTGCCCGGCCAGCCGCCGATGGTCGGCTATCTGGTGCTGGTACCGGCCGACCAGAGCGCCCCCGAGCCGCCCGCGGAGCCCGCCGCCCCGCAGGGGGACGGGCTGGTGCGGATCGACACCGACCAGCGCACCGCCTGGATCGCGGACCGGCAGCTGGACCTGACGTATCTGGAGTTCGAGCTGCTGGCCCATCTGGTCGCGCACCCGCACCGGGTGCACACCCGGGACCAACTGGTGACCACCGTCTGGGGGTACGGGCATGTGGGCGACGGTCGCACGGTGGACGTCCACGTCGCCCGGCTGCGCCGGAAGCTGGGTGCCGAGTACCGGCAGTCGATCATGACGGTCCGCCGGGTCGGCTACAAGTACGTGCCGACCGCCTGATCTCCGCCGAGTAGCAGGTCGTTCACACCGCGCCCGCCGCGCCGAGGCGGCTTCCCGGGCCCTTGAGGCCCGGGGACAGCCCCGGCGCGGCGGGCGCGCGTCCGGTGGCGCCTCGGGCCGGCACGCTCGGCGGACACCAGGCCCGAAGCCGCCCGGTGAACCCCGGCCTGAAGCGGATTGTTGCCATTCCAGTACGACATTTACGGCCGTCTTCCACTCCCTCAGACCATAAAAGCGCAATAGATGACTTTCAGCCTTCTTGCGTCGTGACGCTGCCATGCTGACTCCGCTCCTGGTGAGGCAGGGGTCCCGTGCCCGGCGGGTACGGGTGGGGAAGCAGAGGGGGGTTCGATCTTCATGAAAATCCATCGTGGGGCGGCCTGGTTAGGGTCGGTACTGCTCATCACCGTGCTGGCAGCGCCCATCGGGGTGGCCCAGGCGGACGGCTCCGGCCGGAATCCAGGGAATCCGTCAGCCGCGGCCGGCGGCGCGAGACCCAGCACCGCCCGCCCCGGAGCACCGGCGGCAACCCCGGCACGGCCGGCGGCGGTCGCCCCGGCGCCGGGCGAACAGACCATCACGTTCTCGGAGTTCCCGCTCAGCACCGCGATCGCCAAGCAGTACCAGCAGCGCGGCATCGTCTTCACCGGATCCGGGGGTGGCGGCACGCCGTTCATCAGCCAGGACGGGGCCAACCCGTCCTCCCCGGTGCTCTCCGGCAGCCCGCAGTTCCACGGCGGCATCCAGGGCAACTTCGTCAAGAAGAGCGGCAAGACGCGCACCGTCTCCCGCTTCTCGGTGGACGTCGGCTACATCGACACGCCGGGGACGGTGGCCGTCACCGCGATCAACGCCCAGGGCAGGGAGGTCGCAAAGAAGGTGGTCGACCGGACCGGGATCGTGCCGGTCACCCTCCAGGGCAAGGGCATCACGGGCTTCCGGGTCGACGAGGTGGCGGGCGAGGCGGCCGGCTTCGCCATCGACAACGTCACCTACGCGCAGCCCGAGGCGCTGGCGGCGCTCGGCGACTCCTACTCCTCCGGGGAGGCCAACCCGCCGTACGACCCGGGCACCGGCGGGCGCAGCGGCTGTCACCGCAGCGCCAGCGCCTGGCCAAGGCTGCTGGACAGGAACGTCCCGGGCATCAAGCGGATCCGGCACCTGGCCTGCTCCGGGGCGACGACCGCGGCGCTGAGCGGCTCGTTCAAGGGGGAGGCGCCGCAGCTGCAGACACTGGGCCGGCTCAAGGGTCTGGACGAGCCGGCCGTCGTCACCATGACGATGGGCGGCAATGACGTCGGGTTCTCGCCGATCCTGGAGAACTGCGTCTTCCACAACTGCGTCAACAACGGCACCGTGGCCAGGGCGGCGACCCGGGTCGACAGGCTGCGGCCCACCATGGAGTCCGCCTACCGGCAGATCAAGGCCAAGGCGCCCAACGCCAGCGTGGTCATCGCCGGCTACCCGCGGCTGTTCCCCAACCGCTCCCAGGACGAGAGCTGCATCTGGCTCGCCAACAACGAGCGGGCCGCGCTGAACCAGCTCGGCGTCCGGCTGGACCGCATGCTCGCCCAGGCGGCGCACAACGCCGGAGTGGAGTACGTCTCCGTCCTGGAGTCGCTGAACGGGCACGAGCTGTGCTCCCGGCACCCCTGGGTCTACCCGATCAACGGCTACGGCGGTCAGCAGCAGGCACACCCGACCCTGCCGGGCCAGCAGGCCATCGAGCGCGTGGTGCGCCCGCGCGTCGTCAACCTCGTCTGACCGGGGCGGGAAGTCCCACGGGCCGGTGCGTGCCGCAGCACGCACCGGCCCCGTCCCATGTCCGGCAGTGGGTGCAGCCGTTCACGGGGTGAAGGTCTCCAGGTGGTCGAGGCGGACGAAGCGCGCCCGCGGGCTGGCCTGCCGCACCGCCGTCTCCAGCGCCTCCAGGCCGCCCCAGTCCTTGGCGGGCTCGTCCAGCGGCAGGTCGAAGTCGTCCCAGTGGGTGGGGAGGACATACCGCGGGTGGTCCAGGTGCTCCAGCAGCCGGGGCACGTAGTCGTGGACGGTGGAGCCGCCGGGCTGGATCATCGCCAGGTCGGGGTGGACGCCCGCCAGATCGGCGGCGCTGTAGTTGGAACCACCGAAGTTGACGACGGTGAAGCCGGTGGCCGTGGAGGTGACGGCGTAGGCGAGGGTGCCGCCTTCGACGAGGTCGGCGATGGTCTCGGGGCGCCGGGGCGGGCGGCCGGGCCGGGTGCCGGGGAAGGGCACCTGGGCGCGCGGGCCGGGCATCGAGTGCAGCGACCGCAGCACTCGGATGGTGTAGCCGTCGAAGCGCAGGTACTCGCCGCCGCTGACGATGGACAGCTGCTCCTCGGGGGCGCCCAGCGCGGTCAGCAGATTGGCGTGGGTCTCGGTCCCGAACACGGTGGCGCCGGTGGTGGTCGCCAGGTGGGGGACGTCGGGCAGGTGGTCGTAGTGGCCGTGGGTGACCAGGATCTGGTCCGCCTTCAGCCGGTGGCGGTCGAGGAGGGCGGTGTCCACGGACAGTCTGGTCCGCGGGTCGGCGCCCTTCTTGGTGTAGGTGCCGGTGCGGAAGCGGGTCAGCCAGGGGTCGATCAGCACGGTGGCGGGCCGGGCGCCGGGCCGCTCGACGCGGATCTCCCAGCTGTTGTTGCCGAACCAGCGCAGCCGTATGCCGGATGCGCCCGGAGCCGATCGGGTGTGCCCGGTCCGCTGGGCCGGGTGGTCCTCGGTGGCCCTGGCGACGGCTGTGGCGGTCAAGGCGGCGCCCGTCAGGCCGGCGGCGGAGACGCCCAGCAGCCGACGGCGGGAGAGCGCGGACCGGCCGGACGTGCGGGGCTCGCCGGACCGGCCGGAGTGGAAGGGGGATCGCATGCGGGCATCAGAGCACCCGGCCGCGCGGCCCGTCCAAGATCACTCAGCCCGGGTGGTGATATCGGAATCGATATCGTTGCTGCGTGGACCTACTGCGGCACATGCGTTACTTCCGGGCTGTCGCCGAAGAATTGCACTTCGGCCGGGCGGCGGAACGGCTCGGCATGGCCCAGCCGCCGCTGAGCCAGCGGATCCGCGCGCTGGAGGAGGAGCTGGGCGCGCGGCTGTTCCACCGGTCCTCGCGCGGGGTGCGGCTGACCGCGGCGGGCGAGGTGCTGCTGGCCGAGGCGGAAGAGCTGACGGCGCTGGCGGAGCGTTTGCGGAGCCGGGTCGCGCTGGCGGCTCGCGGCGGGTACGGCACGCTGCGCGCCGGGGTGCCGCCGGAGCTGCCCGGGCGGGTGCTGGCGCGGATCCTCACCGCCTTCGCGGCCGAGGCGCCCGAGGTGCAGCTGGAGCTGCGGGAGATCGGCACCGCGGGGCAGCTGCGGCTGCTGGCCGAACGCGAGCTGGACGCCGGCCTGGTCCAGCATCCGGTGGAGCCGGCAGGTCTGATGAGCGGCCCGGTGGCCGCGCTGCCGCTGGGCGTGGTGGTGCCGCGTGACGCGCCACTGGCCGGCACCGGTGCGGTCGCCCTGCCCGCGCTGGCCGGGCAGCCGCTGGTGCTCTTCCCCCGGGACGCGGCGCCCGGACTCCACGACGCCACCCTCGCCGCCTGCCGGAAGCAGGGCTACCGCCCGCCGTCGGTGGTGCATGCCGGCAGCCCCGAGGTGGTGCTGGGGCTGGTGATCGCCGGGCGCGGGGTGGCCCTGGCGCACGCCGCCGTCGCGCAGAAGGAGCCCCGGGTGGTGTGGCGTCCGCTGGCCGCCGACTCACCGGCCTGGCCGATGTCCGTGGTGTGGCCGGCCGACGGCGCACATCCGGCGGCGCCCCGGCTGGCGGCCGTCGCGGCCGAGGTGCTGCGCGCCGAGACCCCCGCCGACCCGGCCGAGCCGCCCCGCGCGTCCCTGCCGTGGGATGTCGTCTACGCGCCGGCCGGCGACGGCGCCCCGTCCTGAGAGCAGCAGCCGCGCAGCGCTTCCACCGCCCGCCGGGCGGCCGAGCCGATCGCCGCGTCGAGGTCCGGGCGGCGCGTGCCCAGGTCGGCGGTCTCCAGGAGGACCGCCACCGCGTAGCGGCCGCCATCCGGGTGGCTGATGACGCCGATTTCGTTCCGGACGCCCGGCAGGGTGCCCGATTTGGCGGCGACGGCGACCTCTTCGGGAAAGGCCGCGGCCAGCCGGTGCCAGCTGACCTGGTGGGCCATCAGGTCGCGGACCCGCGCGCAGGCCGCCGGGGGCCCGGCCCGGTCGGTCCAGATCAGGGTCAGCAGGCGCGTCATGTCCCGGGCGGTTGAGGCGTTGGTGTGCCGCGGGTCGCGGACCCGCAGCGCCCGCAGCCGGTCCGGGCCGAGCGTCGGGTACCGGGCCGCGAACGTGGCGGTGTCGGCCGCGCCGACGTCCTCCAGCATGCTCCGCAGCAGGTCGCGGGGGGAGCCGATCACCTGGGTGCGGTCCAGCCCCAGCTCCTTGGCGAGCAGCCGTACGGTGTCCACGCCCACCCGGTCGAACAGCACGTCCGCCGCGGCGTTGTCGCTCACCGACATGGCGAACCCGGCCAGGTCCCGCAGGCTCATCTGCACGTCGTCGGAGCACCCGGAGGTGCCCGTTCCGCCCAGCCGGTCGGCCTGCCGCACCACCGCCCGCTCCGCCGGGTCCAGCTGCCCGTACGCGACCTGCCGGGCGAATTCCAGCACCAGCAGCACCTTGACGACCGAGGCGAGGACCGCCGGCTCGTCGGCCCGGATCCCGGTCTGCCCTCCGCAGTCCACGCACGCCGCGTGCAGCCGCAGCCGCGCCCTCGCCGCGGCGATCTCCGCGTCCATCATCCGCTCTCCCCACCCTCCCCCGCGCCCGCACACGGGTGCGCCCATCCTGACGCACCGCACGGACGGCCGGAGGCCTGCCCACGCGCGGGGCCCGACACGTACCGTCGGCACCGTTGCTCGCGTGCTGTCACCGTGGTTAACGTGCGAGCGCACCACGTCCGTTGGCCTTTGCTTGGAGGCACACGTGAGTGATCTGACCAGACGCACGCTGATGGGGACCGCGGGGGCGCTCGGGGCCGGGGCCGCACTGGGGAGCCGCACCCGGGCGGCGGCCGATGACGGCGGCGGGGAGTCGGCCCCGGGCCAGGAGGCCGACGACGACAGCACGGGCGGCCGGGAGGCGGGCCCGTTCGGCACCGGCCCGGCGCGGGCGGCACTGGAGCGGCTGCTGCCCGAGCACGCCGAGCAGTTCCGGCTGGTCGCTCTGGACGGGGCGCCGGAGCGGTTCGAGGTCACCGGCGCGCCGGGGCGGATCACCGTGGCCGGGACCAGTCCGGCGGTGCTGCTCACCGGCGTCCACTGGTATCTGAAGTACACCTGCCACGCCCAGATCACCTGGTCCGGTGACCAGCTGCGGCTGCCGGACCGGCTGCCCGCGCCGCGCCGGCCGATCACCCACTCCACCGCGCTGCCCCACCGGTTCGCCTTCAACGACACCCACGACGGCTACACCGCGCCGTACGCGGACTGGAACCGCTGGGAGCGCCTGATCGACGTCGCGGCGCTGCACGGCTGCAACGAGCTGCTGGTCACCCCCGGCCAGGAGGCCGTCTACCACCGGCTGCTGATGGACTTCGGCTACTCCGACGCCGAGGCGCGCGCCTGGCTGCCCGCCCCCTCACACCAGCCCTGGTGGCTGCTGCAGAACATGAGCGGGTACGGCGGCCCGGTCAGCCCCGAGCTACTGGCCCGGCGCGCCGAGCTGGGCCGGCGGATCACCGGACGGCTGCGCGAACTGGGCATGGCACCGGTGCTGCCGGGTTACTTCGGGACCGTCCCGGACGGTTTCGCGGACCGCAACCCAGGAGCCCGGACCGTGCCGCAGGGCGACTGGGCGGGGCTTCGCCGGCCGGACTGGCTCGATCCGCGTACCGCGGTCTTCCGCGACGTGGCGGCCGCGTTCTACCGCCATCAGCGTGAACTCATCGGGGAAGCCGACCTTTTCAAGATGGACCTGCTGCACGAGGGCGGCAGCCCCGGTGACGTGCCGGTGCCGGCCGCCGCCCGCGCCGTGGAGGCGGCCCTGCGCACCGCCCGGCCGCAGGCGATCTGGGTGATCCTCGGCTGGCAGGAGAACCCGCGGCGCGATCTGCTGGACGCCGTCGACCACGACCGGATGCTGGTGGTGGACGGGCTGTCCGACCTGGAGACGGTCACCGACCGGGAGCGGGACTGGGGCGGGGTGCCGTACGCCTTCGGCACCATCCCGAACTTCGGCGGCCGCACCACGATCGGCGCCAAGACCCACATGTGGGCCGAGCGGTTCACCCGCTGGCGGGACAAGCCGGGCAGCAAGCTGGCCGGCACGGCCTACATGGCGGAGGCGGTGGAGCGCGATCCGGCGGCGTTCGAACTCTTCAGCGAGCTGGCCTGGCGGGCGGAGGCGGTGGACCGCACCGAGTGGTTCGACACCTACGCCCTGGTACGCCTCGGCGGACGGGACGCCCACGCCCGGGAGGCCTACGCGGCGCTGCGCGAGACGGCGTACCGGATCAGCAGCCGGGACGGCCGCCCACACGACAGCGTCTTCGCCGCCCGGCCCTCGCTGACCGCCCGGTCCGGCACCCACTACGCCACCCACACCCCGGCCTTCGACCCGGCCGCCTTCGACACCGCGCTCGCCGCGCTGCTCCGGGTGCGCCCCCCGCTGCGCGACTCCGACGCCTACCGGCACGACCTGGCCGACATCGCGCGGCAGGCCCTGGCCAACCGCTCCTGGCAGCTGATCCCGCAGCTGGAGGAGGCGTACCAGCGGCAGGACCAGGAGACCTTCGGCGCGCTCGCCCGGCTGTGGCTGAAGCTGATGCGGCTGAGCGACGAGATGGCCGGCACGCACCGCCGCTTCCTGCTGGGCCCCTGGCTGGAGGACGCCAAGCGGCTGGCCTCCTCCCCGGCGGAGGCCGCGGCGCTGGAGCGCACCGCACGCATACTGATCACCACCTGGGCGGACCGGCCGACCGCGGACGGCGGCCGCCTGGCCAACTACGCCAACCGCGACTGGAACGGTCTGATCGCCGACTTCCACCTGCCGCACTGGCAGAGCTACCTGGACGAACTGGAGGACGCGCTCGCGCAGGGCCGGGCCCCCAGGACCTTCGACTGGTACGCCATCGAGGAGCAGTGGACCCGGGAGCGGAAGACCTATCCGGTGCGGCCCACCGGCGACGCGCACCGCACCGCCACCCGGGTGCACGAGGTGCTGGCCACGGCGCCGTACCAGGGCACGGTGACGGTCACCGCGGAGCCCGCCGCGCTGCCACCCGGCTCCACCGGCACCCTGACCGCGGACTTCCACAACGTCAACGGGCTGCGCAGAACCGGCCGGGTGGACTTCGAGCTGACCGGACTGGACACCACCCCGCAGACGGCCCGGCTGGACGGCGTCGAGGCAGGCGGGCGCGGCGAGGTGCGCTGGCAGCCCACCGCCCCATCCACGCCCCTGGAGCGCCCCCTGCAACCACTCCCCTTCGAGCTCGCGGTCTCCTACGGCCCCAAGGGCGAGGACCGGGTGCGGACGGTGCGCTCCGACTCCCTGTGGGTGGCCGGCCCGCTGGACGCGGGCCTGAAGACGGTCACCACCAACGCAGCCGTCTTCGGCCAGCTGGGCGACCGGTTCGCGATCAACGGCTCAGGCGCGGACCTGTGGCGGGCGACCGCGGAGTTCGGCACCGTCCACCGGGAGGGCGCGCTGTCCCCCGGCGGTCAGGTGACGGTCCGGGTCGACGCCCAGGCGGTCACCGGGCCGTGGGCACGGGCCGGCATCGTGGTCCGGGACAGCCTCTCCACCGCCACCTCGGCGGGCTTCGTCAACCTGGCCGTCACCCCCGCCAACGGCGTGGTGCTCTCATACGACGCCAACGGCGACGGCACGTTGGACACCTACCGGCGGATCACCGGCGTGAAGGCCCCGGTCCTCCTCCGGCTCACCCGGACCGGCGCCGCCTCGTACACCGGTGAACTCTCCACGGACGGCACGGCATGGCGGACGGTGGCCACCGTGACTCTCCCCCGAGCCGCCCCCGCCCAGGACGCCGGCCTCTTCATGACCGCCGCAAGCGGCGGCACCGCCACCCGCGGCACAGTCGAGTTCAGCGCCTGGCGCTTCACCTGACAAGCCGAGCCCGGCCCGGGTGGCCGGAGCCCATCCGGGCCGGGCAGGAGCGCAAGGGCGAAAGGGAACGTGCCGGACAGCAGGGCGACGGCGTGAGGGGGCGTGCCGGGGCACTCCCCGCAGGGCGGTGAACCAAACGAAGGCTCACCTCGCGATCGAGCCGTCGGGTTCACCGTCTGTGGGGGCACCCCCGGACGGAGTCTGGGGGAGAGATGCCCCGGTGGCGCCCCCGGACCCCCACCCGCCGCCGCAACCCGAAGCCGGGACCAGGCCATAGGCCACCCAGAAGGTGACCAACGCACCCATCACTCGTTCTCCGGGTCGTGAAGCACCAGCAGGCGACAGCCACCCTCGCCGAGCCCGCCGCCGCCACCGCGGCAGCCGACGCCGATGCCAATGCCGATGCCAATGCCGTCGGCACCATCGACACCGTGAACGCCGTCGACACAGGCGCAGTCGACATCGCCCGTGTCCGAGTCGACGCCGACCAGGCCGAGGCCGCGATCGTCGAGCACTATCCGCGTCTGGTCCGGCTCGGCTACCTGATCCTGCCGCCCCGCATGCCCCGCGAGCGACGGGTGCTGACCGCGCACGCGCTCGTCCAGCGGGCGCTCCCCACGCGCCGGCCGCGCGGCACCCGCGCGGAGCTGCCCGGGCAGCGCAGGCCGGACGGCCGACCCGCCGACCCCGGCTACGCCTATGTGCGGCTGCGGGTGGTGCGCGGTGCGCTGGCGGCGGGCCCGGCACGCCGGTGGTGGCGGCTGCCGCGCGCCGGTCAGCTACCGCCGCCGCTGCCCCGGGTGTGGGGGCTGCGGCTGTTCCCCCGCGCCGGTGGCGCGGACGCCCTGGCCCAGGAGCAGGCGCTCGCCGGGCTCTCCGGGCCCGGCCGGGCGGCGTATGTGCTGCGCGCGCTGGAGCGGCTGCCCGACCGTGAGGTGTGCGCGCTGCTGGCCGCCGCCGGAGCGGCGGATCCGCGGGCGGCGGTGGCCGAGGCGGCAGCGGTGGCAGAGGCGTCCGCGGTGCGCCGCCCCTCCTGGAGCCGGGGCGGAACGGCGCTGGAGGACCCGGAGTTCGACCCATGTCAGCTCCAGGCGCGCCCGACCGACCTGCTGCAGCGGCGGAGTTACGGCCGGGCCGCGCTGGCGGGCACGGCGGCGATGCTGGCCTGCGGCACGCTGCTCGGGGTGCCGGGCAAGCTCTTCGGCTCCGACCCGGCCGCCGGGTATGCCGCCGATCCCCGCTTCGCGCGGATCCTGGACCCGGCGAAGCTCACCCGGGCCGAGCCCGGCGCCTGGCGGCAGGCCACCCGCGCCGACTTCGGCAGCTGGCCCGCGCGCGGCGATCGCATCGGTGACTCCGCGCTGCTGCGCCGCGCCCTGGAGACCTGGGCGCGGCCGGGCGGCTCGGCGCAGCGGTCGGTGACGCCGGGTACCGCGCCGGGCCCGGCCGCGGGGCCGGCGCAGCTGCTGTATGCCGGGGACGTCGGCGAGGTGACGGTGGTGGTGCTGTACGACGGGCTGCGCGTGGTGCGCTATGCCGAGCCCAGGGGCACCGGGTCCGCCAAGGGTGCGGCGCTGGACCTGGCCCGGGTGGATGCCGGGGACATGGAATCGGCCACGGCGCTGGTGGTGGACCGGTCCGGGCGCGAGGTGCGGTATCTGACGGCGCCCTGGGTGCCGTCCGCGCGGGTGCGGGACCTGCTGCACCCGGACGCGCCGGCCCGTGAGCTGCGCCGCCGGGGCGACGGGGTGACCGCCGCGGTGACCAGCCCGGTGAGCCTCGCCGGGCCGCGGCGGGACGGCGGCTGCGGCGGCTGGCAGGCGCTGGAGTTCGGCGAACGGCTCGTCACCGACCTCGGCGAGATCGTCCCGGCCCGGCTGACGTACGGGGCGCCCGGTGCCGAGGGCGACGTGGCGGGCGCGCGGGCCCTGGCGAGCTGGTCGCGCTCCGCCTGCGTGCTGGACCGGATGGCCGCGCACGGGGTGCGCAGCGTCAACGCCTGGCGGTTCGCGGCCCAGCCGCTGCCCGACGGCAGTGGCGAGGCGCAGTGGGTGTGCACCCGGGCGGAGAGCTGGCGGGGTCGCGGCAGCACGGTGCTGACGCAGTTCCAGCGGCCCGCGGCCGGGCCCGGGGAGCAGGGCGCGGTGACGGCGGACGCGGAGGATTCCGCTGCCTGCGGCCCCCGGCAGCGACAGGTGCTGGCGGGCGTGCGGTGGAAGTCGGAGGACGGGCAGTGGTACGTGCTGGCGGCGGGCGGCCCGGGGGTCACCTCCGTCTCCTCCGGTGGTCAGGTGCGGGGCAAGGCGGCCGGCCGGCTGCTGGCGCTCCCCGCCGACCTGGGCGCGCGTCCCGAGCTGCGGGCGCGCCTGGCCGACGGCACCCGCATCGCCCCGCTGCACTGACGCCCTGCACTGCCCCCTCCACTGCCCCGCCCTGACCACAATTCCGGTGCATGAGCCTGTTCCCGGAAGGAGCGGCGCCCCTATATTGACAACATGTCTAACAAGGCGAAGGCGCAACCCCTCCCGATAGCGTCGGAGCACACGCCACTGCACGCCCGCAATGTCTCGTTCGACTGGACGGCGACCCCGCTGCACTGGCTCCCCGGCGACCCGTCGACCACCCACACCATCAACGTGCTGCATCTGCTGCTGCCGGCGGGCGAGCGGTGGTTCCTGCACGTGTACAAGCAGGTGCTGCCCTACATCCGTGACGACGCGCTCCGCGCGGACGTCATCGGCTTCATCGGGCAGGAGGCGGTGCACTCGCGGGCGCACGACGAGGTGCTGCCGCGCCTGCGGGAGCTGGGCCTGGATCCCACCCCGTACACCGCCCAGGTGGACTGGATGTTCGAGAAGATGCTCGGCGACCGGACACTGCCGCCGGGGAGGGCGCGCCGGTGGTGGCTGCTGGAGCGGGTCGCCATGATCGCGGCGATCGAGCACTACACCGCCTTCCTCGGGGACTGGGTGCTCAACGCCGAGGCGCTGGACCGCAGGGGCGGCGACCCGATGATGCTGGACCTGCTGCGCTGGCACGGGGCGGAGGAGGTCGAGCACCGCTCGGTGGCCTTCGACCTCTTCATGCACGTCGACGGCAGCTACCGGCGCCGGGTGCGGACCTGGGCGACCGCCTTCGGCGCGCTGGTCTTCCTGTGGCAGCGCGGGATCCGCTTCTTCATGGCGAACGACCCGACGCTGCTGGACGGCAAGGCGAGCTTCAAGGAGTTCGCGCGAGCCGGACGGCAGGGGGTGCTGCCGACCCCTGGCGCCATCGCGCGGTCCATCCCGCAGTACCTCAGCCGCACCTACCACCCCTCCCAGCACGGCAACACCGAGCAGGCCGTCGCCTACCTGGCCGGCTCCCCCGCCGCGCTGGCCGCCGACACCCGTACCGCCCGGATGGGATCCTGAGATGCCCGTGCCCTCTCCCCGCCCCCGCACCGTTCTCGCCGTGGCAGGTACCACGCTGCTGATCCGGCGGGCCGTGCGGCGCCGGCTCCGGACGTCCCCGCTGTGGCCGATGCCCGCGCTGGAGGAGCCGATATCCGGCCGGGGCCGACGCGGCTCGGACCGCGAACTGCTGGTCGCGGAGCGCACCGAGGAGGCGGAGGGCGTCGTCCGGCTGCGGCTGGAGGGCGAGGGGCTGCCCGGCTGGAAGCCCGGCGCCCACCTGGATCTGGTGCTGCCGTCCGGGACGATGCGGCAGTACTCGCTCTGCGGCGACCCGGCCGACCCCGCCGCGTACACCATCGCCGTCCGGCTGATCGAGGACGGGCGCGGCGGCTCCCGCGAGGCGCACCAGCAGCTCCATGTGGGCACCACGGTGACCGTGCGCGGCCCGCGCAACCGCTTCGAGCTGCGCGAGTACGGTGCCTTCCTGTTCATCGCGGGCGGCATCGGCATCACCCCGATCCTGCCGATGGTGCGGCAGGCCGCTGCCGAGGGCGTGCCGTGGCGGCTGCTGTACTGCGGCCGGTCGCGCGCCTCGATGCCGTTCCTGGAGGAGATCGGGAAGCTGGACGCCGGCGCGGGCCGGGTGCGGATCGTCGCCGAGGACGAGGAGGGGCGGCCGGACCTGGCCACCGCGCTGGCCGACGCGCCACCGGGCTCGGCGGTCTATGTGTGCGGACCGGAGGGCCTGCGCGCGTCGGTCACCGAACTCCTCCCCGACGGGATGGAGTTGCACGTCGAGCGGTTCACCCCGGCCGAGCCCGGCGAGACGGGCGAGAACACCGCGTTCGAGGTGGAGCTGGCGCGCACCGGCCGCACGGTGTCCGTCCCGGCCGACCAGAGCGTGCTCACCGCGATCCGCGAGCAGGCGCTGCCGGACCTGCCGTACTCCTGCCGGCAGGGGTTCTGCGGGACCTGCCAGCAGCGGGTGCTCTCCGGAGAGGTCGACCACCGCGACGAGTTGCTGACCGAGGGCGAGCGTGACGACTCGATGCTGGTCTGCGTCTCGCGGGCGCTTGGTGACCGTCTGGTGCTGGACGTTTGACCGCCTCCTGCCACTCGAGCGCCCTTCGCCACGCGGCGGCCGGTCACTAGAGTTACCTCCATGACCAGCGGAGTGCGCCGCAGGATGGGCGTCGAGGAGCGGCGCGAACAGTTGATCCAGGTCGCCTTGGACCTCTTCAGCCGCCGTTCACCCGAGGACGTCTCGATCGACGAGATAGCGGAGGCCGCCGGGATATCGCGACCGCTCGTCTACCACTACTTCCCGGGCAAGCAGAGCCTGTACGAGGCGGCGGTGCGACGGGCCGGGCAGGAGCTGGCGAGCCGGTTCCAGGAGCCGCACGAGGGGCCGTTGGGCGCCCGGCTGCTGCGCGTGATGCACCGCTTCTTCGACTTCGTCGAGGAGCACGGCCCGGGCTTCGCCGCGCTGATGCGCGGCGGCCCCGCGGTCGGCTCCAGCAGCAACAGCGCCATCATCGAGCAGGTCCGGCAGGCCGCGTACGAGCAGATACTGCGCCATCTGGACATCGCGCGGCCGGTGCCGCGGGTGGAGCTGCTGATCCGCTCCTGGGTCTCCCATGCGGAGACGACGGCCCTGCTGTGGCTGGACGGCCGGGTGGTGGATCGGGCGGATCTGGAGCGGCAGCTGGTGCAGGAGTTCGCGGCGATGACGGCGGTCGGCGCGGCGTACGACGAGGATCTGGCGCGGCTGATGCGCCATGTCCTTGCCAGTGAGCCGCCGAACGGGCCGCTGTCCGAGCTGATCGGCCGGCTGCTGACACTGGTGCCCCAGCCGGCTGCCTGATCCTTTCGGGGCTCCGCCAAATTCCAGCCCCTCCGGCGTTTGAGGAGCGGGGTCTGGGGCGGAGCCCCAGTCAGAGGAAGGTCAGGGCCGGACGAACACCGCCACCGTCCGCGCGGGGACCGTAAACGTGCCGGAATCCGCGGCGTACGACGCGTTCCTCACCACCGGGTCCGCCCCGCCCGCCTGCACCGGATGCAGCCGGTACGCCTCGCCGGCCAGCGCGTCCACGGTCTGGTGCTGCGGCTCGGGGGTGGCGTTGAAGACCACGACCAGCCGGCCCAGCTTCATGGTGATCACTCCCGGCGTCTCCTGGGTCCCGGAGAGCGGGAAGGACAGCGCGGACCGCACCTGTTCGGCGGTCGCCTGGCTGAACGCCTTCTCCGTGGCCCGGATGCGCAGCAGGTCCCGGTACGCGGCCGAGGCGCCGTCGATCTCGGCGCAGCCGGGCCGCAGCGCCGGGTCGGTCAGCAGCGGCTTGGCGTAGCCCCACTTGGCCTTGTTGTCGGCGGCCGGGGGCAGTCCGCGGCCGAAGCCGTTGCCCTCCCGGCACTCCCAGTGCAGGGCGTTGAACCAGTCGCCGCTGTCGTAGGAGTTGCGGTCCAGGGACTTGGAGCGCAGCCGGTCGCTGCCGGCCTGGCTGAGCGCCGGGCCCTGGGAGAGGGCGGCGGTGGCCATGGCCAGGACCTGCATGCGGGCGCGGTCGGCGGCCGGGGTCCGCTGGGGGAGCTTGAAGGCGAGGGCGTCGTAGAGGGATTCGTTGTCGTGTGCGTCGGCGTAGGCGAGGGCGTCGCCGGGGGCCGCGGCGTATCCGGCCGGGGAGCCGTTGTAGTCGACCTCGGCGCCGCTGACCCGGCGGCCGCTGGTGTCGGTGAAGGCGAAGTCCTTCAGGTTGCCGCTGAGCCCGACCTTGATCAGGTCCTGGTAGTGCAGGAGGCGGGCCCGCTGCTCGGCCCGGCTTCCGTTGGCGGGCGAGTCGTTGGGGTCGGTGAACAGGCCGGAGGCGAAGCCCTGGATGCGCGGGTCCGTATCGAAGGGACCGCCGCCGCGCACCGCGTCGCGGGCCCGGTCGCTGAAGGTGGCGATGCCGGTGCCGGCCATGTTGGCCTGGGTGGCCTGGGTGAAGCGCGCGTCGTTGGCCACCTCGCCGAAGTTCCAGCCTTCGCCGTAGAGGATGATCGCCTTGCCGTCGACGCCGTCCTTCTCGACGGTGAGCGCGTCGAGCGCCCGGCGCACCGCGAGGATGTTGGCCTTGGGGTGGTGGCCCATCAGGTCGAAGCGGAAGCCGTCGACCTTGTACTCCCTGGCCCAGGTGACCACCGAGTCGACGATGAGCTTGTCCATCATGCGGTGTTCGGGCGCGGTGTTGGCGCAGCAGGTGGAGGTGGCGATGGTGCCGTCGTCCAGCAGCCGGTGGTAGTAGCCGGGCACGATCCGGTCGAGCACGGACTTGTCGTCCTGACCGCCGGCCACGGTGTGGTTGTAGACGACGTCCATCACGGTGCGCAGGCCGGTGCGGTTGAGGCCCTGCACCATCTGCCGGAATTCGCGGGTCCGGGAGGGACCGTCGGGGTCGGTGGCGTAGCCGCCCTCCGGCACGGTGTAGTGCAGCGGGTCGTAGCCCCAGTTGTAGCCGTCCCTTGCGGCGGTGGCGCCGGTGCACTCCTGCTGGCGCTCGGAGTCGGCGGGCAGCGCGGGCAGGTCGCAGCCGGGCCGGTCGGCCGGGTCGGCCTGGTCGGAGCGCCGCTCCGGGATGGTCCCCAGGTCGAAGACCGGCAGCAGGTGGACGTAGGAGGTGCCGGAGGCGGCGAGCCGCTTCAGGTGCCGCATGCCGTCCGAGTCACGGTCGGTGAAGGCGAGGTAGCCGCCGGGGTGGCCGCTGGTGCGGTCGTCGATGGAGAAGTCGCGGACGTGCAGCTCCTGGATCTGCGCGTCGCGCAGCGGGGTGGCCTTGGGCTTCTTCAGCCGGGGCCAGCCCTTGGGGGCGAGCCGCGGGTCGTCCAGGTCGGTGACGAGGCTGCGGGTGGAGTTGGCGGTCAGCGCGGTGGAGTAGGGGTCGGTGACCTTGTTGGTGACCATCTTCCGGACGCTGGGGGCCCAGACGGTGACGGCGTAGCGGTAGGGCTTGTCGCGCCAGCCGCGATCGCCGGTGACGTGCCAGACCCCGCTGTCCGCGTCCCGGCGCATGGGGACGGTGCGGCCGTCGAGTTCCAGGGAGACGGTGCGGGCGGTGGGCGCCCAGACGGAGAGGGTGGGGCGCCCGTCGCGGAAGACCGGCCCCAGTTTCGCGCGGACCGCCCGGCTGCCGTACAGGTCGTCCAGGGCGCCCGGGGTCTGCACGCCGGTGGCCGCGGTGAGGGTGCCCGACCGGGCGTCGCGCTGGGTGGCGATGAGCTGGCCGCGCAGCGCCTGGCGAACCCGGTCCCGGTCGCGCGGGTCGATCCGGAAGGCGGGGTGGTCCTTCAGGTGCGGGTAGGCGGCGCGCTGGGCGTCGGTGAGTCCGCCCGGCACGGGGGTGAGCCGCAGCCGCTCGCCGGGCTGCGACAGTTCGCCGTTCTCGACGGTGATGCCGCCCTGGGGTGCGTAGACCAGCTCCTGGCGGGTGTCGCCGCCGGCGGTGACCTGCCAGGCGAGGGTGGAACCGTCGATCCACTGGGCCCGCGCGGTGGACAGGTCGACGGGCGCGGCTCCCTCGCGGGCCGCCCGAGGCGGCGCGGCGGTGGCCGCGAGCGCCTGCGGCACGGCGGGGATCAGCGCGGTGGCGAGCGCGAGCGCGACGGCGACCGCGGGGGCGGTCCGGCGCGGTGATCGGATCACGGGAGCTGCTCCTTGTCGGGTGCCTCGATCGCCGGAGGGGCTTGGGATTCCGGCACTGGTCCGGCGAATCCAGCCCCTCCGGCGATCGAGAAGTGGGGAGGGTTCGGGGCGGAGCCCCGAGCAAACGGGGCTCAGCTGGGGCAGGACTTGGCACCGACGTGCAGCGCCACCGCCGTGTTCGGCCCGAGCGACGCCGTGAACTGCCCGGAGCCGTTCACCGTGACGCCGCGCCCGGACTGCACATCGCAGTACGTGCCGGCCGGCAGCGACGTCTGGAAGGTGCGGTTCAGGGTGCCGCTCTCGTGGTTGATGGCGACATACGCCTTGTCACCGCGCCCGAAGGCGATCGCGTCACCGCCGTTGTCCCACCAGTCGGTGACCGCCTGGCCGCGGGCGGTGTTGCGGAAGGCCACCATGTCGGCGATCTCCCGCCAGGCGTGCTGGCACTTCCAGCCGTCGCTGTAGCAGGCGTTGACCGTGCCCCCGTTCGGCGGGCCGGCGTCCCGGTCGGTCCACTCGTAGCCGGAGTGGATGTCCGGCGCCCCGTAGGGCCAGGCGAGCATGAAGACGTTGGCCAGGGTGTAGTTGGCGCCGTCCTTGTAGTTGAGGGTGTCGCCGCCGCGCTCGGTGTCGTGGTTGTCGACGAAGACCGCGGACTTGCCGGACTCCATGTACCCCCAGCCCTCGCCGTAGTTCTTCAGGTAGGCGAGGTTCTCGCTGTTGAAGACGCGCTTGAGGTCGCGGGCGTAGCGGAACTCCTGGACGTCACCGTTGCCCAGGTACTCGCTGGGCGAGACGGCCTCCCCCGCGCCGTGGATGGCTTCCTGCTTCCAGTAGACGTCCGGCTTGCTGAGCTTGGCCTTGATGGCGGCCAGATCGCCCGCGGGCATGTGCTTGGCCGCGTCGATCCGGAAGCCGTCGACGCCCAACGAGAGCAGGTCGTTCATGTAGGCGGCGATGCGGTCGCGGACGTAGGTCTCGCCGGTGTCGAGGTCGGCGAGGCCGACGAGCTCGCAGTTCTGGATGTTGCCGCGGTCCTGGTAGTTGGTGATCTCCGCCTGGCAGTCGTTCAGGTCGAAGACCGAGTAGGTGCCGGGGTAGTCGTACTTCGTATACGACGAGCCGCCGGTGCCGGTCCCCGAGCCCGCCGCCATGTGGTTGATGACGGTGTCGGCGACGACCTTGACGCCCGCGGTGTGGCAGGTGTCGACCATGTTCTTGAAGGCGGCGCGGTCACCGAGCCGGCCGGCGATCTTGTAGCTGACGGGCTGGTACGAGGTCCACCACTGGCTGCCCTGGACGTGCTCCTGGGGCGGGGAGACCTGGACGTAGCCGTAGCCCTTGGGGCCGAGGGTGTCGGTGCACGCCTTGGCGACCGACGTGAAGCGCCATTCGAAGAGGACGGCGGTGACGTCCTTCTGCCCGGGCGGTGCGGCCTGGGCCGGGGCGGGCGCGGTGAGCAGGGCGGTGGCGCCGGCCGCGAGGGCGAGCGCGGCGCCGAGGGATCTGCGGGCAGCGCAGGGGTATGCGTTGGCCATCGTTCCTCCGTGGGGGGAGTTGCGGGTGATGACGATCAGCCTCGTGCGGCAACGCGCCATGCCCGTAAGGCCAGTGAAAGTGGTGAGGTGCGAGCCGCCGGCCGACGGCGGCTACCGGAACGTATCTTCGAAGGCCGCGTGTTGCAAGACCTTTCGCAAGAGATTGCGGCGGTGTTACGTTCCTCCCGGGCGACCCACCGGACCCCGTGAAACTCCGGTCCGGCCGGCCGGAGACCCGGGAACGGGTCCCACGCGCCCGGCCGGCCGGACCGGTCCCCTCCTCACAGTGGTCTCACAGCCCGTCCCCTGGTCCCCGCCCTTCTCGGACGGGTCCCCCGGGCTGAGGTCATCGGGCCGAGGTCAGCCCCGGCTCGGCTGCCCGGTGGAGCCGCGCACCACCAGGTCCGGCTGGAAGACGAACTCCGTGGGCCGCACCGGATTTCCCTCGACCGCCTCCAGCAGCGCCCCCACCGCCGCACTGGCCATGGCCTGCACCGGCTGGCGCACGGTGGTCAGCGGCGGATCGGTGAAGGCGATCAGCGGCGAGTCGTCGAAGCCGACGACCGAGACGTCCTCGGGCACCCGCAGCCCGCGCTGCCGCGCCTCCCGGATCGCGCCCAGCGCCATCAGGTCGCTGCCGCACACGATGCCGGTACAGCCCTGGTCGAGCAGGGCGCCCGCGGCGACCTGGCCGCCCTCCACGGTGAACAGCGTGTGCTGGACGAGGGCTTCGGACTCCGCGCGGGGCCGGCCGAGCACCTCTTCCAGCGCCGCCAGGAAGCCCTCGGCCTTCCGCCGTGCCGGCACATACCGGGCGGGTCCGACCGCCAGCCCGATCCGCCGGTGCCCGAGCGCCGCCAGATGGGCCACCGCCATCCGGGCCGCCGACCGGTCATCCGGTGACACCGACGGCGCCGGGACGGCCGGGTTGTAGCCATTGACCAGGACGAACGGGACGCCCCGCGCGGCGAGTTCGACGTATCGGGCGGGGTCGGCCGAGGTGTCGGCGTGCAGCCCGGAGAGGAACACGATGCCGGTGACCCCGCGTTCCTCCAACTGCTCGACCAGCTCGTCCTCGGTGGCGCCGCCCGGCATCTGGGTGCACAGCACCGGGGTGTAGCCGTGCCCGGCCAGGGTCTGCTCGATGACCTGGGCGAACGCCGGGAAGATCGGGTTGGTGAGCTCAGGGATCACCAGCCCCACCAGCCCGGCGCTGCGCCGCCGCAGCCGCACCGGACGCTCGTAGCCGAGCACGTCCAGCGCGGCGAGCACCCGCTGCCGGGTGGTGCCGGCGACGCCCGCCTTGCCGTTGAGCACCCGGCTGACGGTGGCCTCGCTCACCCCCGCCTGGGCCGCGATGTCCGCGAGCCGGGGCGGGGTGGGCAGGCCACCGTCGCGCATGGGCGGTACGGTCACACCGCCCACCAGACCGCCGTGTCGGCCGGCAGCTCGAACGCGGCACCGGCCTCCGGGACCGGGCCGCTGGCCAGCAGCAGCCGGCCGGGCGCCGGCAGCGGCACGGGAGCACCGGTGGTGTTCACCGTGCACACGAAGTCCTCGCGCCGGAAGGCCAGCACGCCTTCGGGGATCCCCGCCGCGTCCAGCCACTGCACGGTGTCGCCGGCGCCGAGGGCGGGGTGTTGGCGGCGGAGGGTGAGGGCGGTGCGGTAGAGCTCGAGGGTGGAGTGGGGGTCGCCGGTCTGGGCCTCGACGCTCAGGTGTGCCCAGCTGTCGGGTTGGGGCAGCCAGCTGGGGCCGCCGGGGACGGGTCCGAAGCCGTACGGGGCCTGGGTGCCGGACCACGGGATGGGGACGCGGCAGCCGTCGCGGAGGCCGTCTTGGCCGTTGGCCTTGAAGAAGGAGGGGTCCTGGCGGACCTCGTCGGGCAGGTCGGTGACCTCCGGCAGGCCCAGTTCCTCGCCCTGGTAGATGTAGGTCGAGCCGGGCAGGGCGAGCATCAGCATCGCCGCCGCCCGGGCCCGGCGCAGGCCCTGCTCGGGGCTGTCCTGGGCATAGCGGGTCGCATGCCGCACCACATCGTGGTTGGACAGCACCCACGTCGTCGGCGCACCCACCGGCCGCATCGAATCCAGCGACTCGTCGATGACCGCGCGCATCGCCGCCGCGTCCCAGTCGGTGCCGAGGAAGTGGAAGTTGAACGCCTGGTGCAGCTCGTCGGGGCGCAGGTAGAGCGCGGTCCGGTCGGGGCTGGGCGTCCACGCCTCGGCGACCCCGATCCGCTCCCCCGCGTACTCGTCGAGGATCTTCCGCCAGCTGCGGTAGATCTCGTGCACCCCGTCCTGGTCGAAGAACGGCATGGCCTGGTTGCCGAGCAGCTTCAGCTGCTCACCGCTGTGGCCGAGGTCGGGCAGGCCGTCGGCCTTGACCAGGCCGTGCGCGACGTCGATCCGGAAGCCGTCGGTGCCCAGGTCCAGCCAGAAGCGCAGGATGGAGCGGAACTCGTCGTGGACGGCCGGGTGTTCCCAGTTGAAGTCGGGCTGCTCGGGCGCGAACAGGTGCAGGTACCACTCCCCCGGCGTGCCGTCCGGGTTCTTGGTACGGGTCCAGGCGGGGCCGCCGAAGATGGACTCCCAGTCGTTCGGCGGCTCTTCGCCGTCCGCGCCGCGCCCCGGCCGGAAGTGGAAGCGGGACCGCAGCGGCGAGCCGGGGCCCTCCTCAAGCGCCTGCTGGAACCAGACGTGCTGGTCGGAGCAGTGGTTGGGCACCAGGTCGACGATGATGCGCAGGCCCAGCTCGTGCGCCTCGCGGATGAGTGCGTCGGCGTCGTGCAGGGTGCCGAACATCGGGTCGATGGCCCGGTAGTCGGCGACGTCGTATCCGGCGTCGGCCTGCGGGGAGGCGTAGAAGGGGCTGAGCCAGACGGCGTCGACGCCGAGGTCCTTGAGGTACGGCAGTCTGCCGCGCACGCCTTCGAGGTCGCCCATGCCGTCGCCGTTGCCGTCGGCGAAGCTGCGGGGGTAGACCTGGTAGATCACCGCGTCTCTCCACCAGCCTCGGCTGCCGCCTGGGATTTCGGAGGCGGGCGCGCCCGGGACCGGGTGAGCAACGTGCTGCGTCATGGTGTCCTTGTGTCGTCGGGTTGACGGCCGACGCCGAGGGCCCGGCCTCGCGGCCGGGCGTCCTCGATCGCCGGACGGGCTGGCTTGTCGGAACCTGGCTCGGTTCTCTACGACTTGGTGGCGCCGGCGGTGAGTCCGGCGACCAGGTGCCGCTGGGCCCAGGAGAAGACCAGCGTGGCCGGGACCGCGATGATCACGGCGGCGGCGGTCATGGAGCCCCAGTCGGAGGTGTACTGGTTGACGAAGGTCTGCAGGCCGGCGGCGAGCGTGAGGTTCTCCTCGCCGGTCATGAACGCCGACGCGTAGGCGACCTCGGCCCAGGCGGTGATGAAGGTGTAGAAGGCGGTGACCGCGATGCCCGGCTTGGCCAGCGGCAGGATGAGCCGCCAGAAGGTGCCGAACGGGTTCAGTCCGTCGACCCGGCCGGACTCGTCGATCTCCACCGGGATGGTGTCGAAGAAGCCCTTCATCATCCAGGCGCAGAACGGCACCGCCACCGTCAGATAGGTGACGATCAGGGAGACCGGCTGGTTGAGCCAGCCCAGCGCCGACATGATGTTGTAGAGCGGCACGATGAGGATCGCCATCGGGAACATCTGGGTGATCAGCAGCAGCCACATCAGCGGGCGCATGCCCGGGAAGCGGAAGCGGCTGACGGCGTACCCGGTGGTGGCCGCGATGAAGACGCCGAGCACCGTGGTCACGGCGACGATCGTCAGGGAGTTGCCGAACCACGACAGGAACTCGGTGTCGTTGACCACGTGGTCGTAGTTGTCCAGCGTCGGGTTCTTCACCAGGTCGGTGCTGAACGCCTCGCCCTTGGGCTTGAAGGACGTCACCAGCAGCCACAGCGGCGGGAAGACCGCGATGGCGGAGGCGATCCACAAGGTCGCGTGCAGGGCGATGGAGGCGGGCAGCGAACGGCTGTCGCGGCCGCGGGTCTTGGCGGAGGCCATGGTCACCACACCTCTCCCTGCTTGCGGAGCGAGCGGCGGTAGACCACCGCGAAGAGCAGCAGGATGAGCAGGATCAGGACGCCCCAGGCGGAGGCGCCGGCGAAGTCACGGGGGCTGTTGACGAAGGACAGCCGGTAGGCGTACGTCACCAGGATCTCGGTGCTGTCACCGGGGCCGCCCCGGGTGAGCAGGAAGATCACCGGGAACATGTTGAAGGTCCAGATGGTGGACAGCAGGACCACGGTGGAGCTGATCGCGCGCAGACCGGGCATGGTGATGTGCCGGAACCGCTGCCAGGGGCTCGCGCCGTCCATCTCGGCGGCCTCGTACAGCTCGCCGGGGATGGACTGGAGGCCGCCGAGCAGGGCGACCAGCATGAACGGCACGCCCAGCCAGACGTTCACCGCGATCACGGAGACCTTGGCCATGGTGGGGTCGTTCAGCCACGGGATGGCGTCGATGCCGCCGCCGTCGAGGATCTTGTTGAGGATGCCGTTCTTCTCGTTGTACAGCAGCCGCCAGGCGAAGACCGAGACGAAGGCGGGGACCGCCCAGGGCAGGACCAGCAGCGAACGGTACAGCGCGCGGCCCTTGAACTGGCGGTTGAGCATCACGGCCAGGCCGAGCCCGATGCCGAAGGACAGGGCGACGCAGGAGACGGTCCACACCACCGTCCAGCCCAGCCGGTCCCAGAACAGCCCGTCCTTGAGGATCGCGGTGAAGTTGTCGAGCCCGACGAACTCGTAGGTCGCCGGGATGTGGTTGATCCCGATGTTGCGCTCGACGTTGGCCTCGTTGGCGTCGGTGAGCGACAGGTAGACGCCCCGGCCCAGCGGGTAGCCGATGATCACGCCGATCACGATCACCACCGGGGCGACCATGGCCCAGGCGTACCAGTGGGTGGCCAGCGCGCGGCGGATCCGGCCGGGGGGCGCGCCGCCCGGCTTGTCAGGCTTGCCAGTCTTGCGGATCCGGCCGGAGGCGCTGCCCGCGCCTCCGGCCGTGCCCGCCGACTGCCTGGTCTCGACAGTCACTGCGGTCCCTTACTTCCAGTCGCCCTTGAGGAGCTTGCGGTAGGCGTCGCCGACGGACGAGGCGGCCTTCTCGGGCGAGGTCTTGCCGGTCACGACACCCGGGAACTCGACGAGGATGGCCTGGAAGAGGCTGTTGCCCTCGGGGATCCAGGGACGCTCGACGGCCTTGTCCACCGCGGACTTGAAGAACTTCACGTTCGGGTTGGCGGCGACGGCCTTGTCGGCGTAGGCCGAGGTGCGGGTCGGCAGCAGGCTGAGCTCTTCGGTGGTGGCCTTCTGGACCTCCGGGGAGCTCATGTACTGGGCGAAGGCGTAGGAGGCGTCGAGGTTCTTCGAACCCGCGTAGACGGTGAGGTTCTGGCCGCCCTGCGGGGCCCCCTGCGCGGCGCTGCCCGCGGGGACCGGGACGACGCCGAGGTTGTCCTTGTCCTTGAACGCCTTGCCGGCGAGGGTGTCCTCGATGGCCCAGGGACCGTTGATGGTCATGGCCACGTCGCCGTTCTTGATGGCGTTCTGCATGTTCTCCCAGCCGTCGGTGGCGTCGGTGACGGCGGCACCGGAGGCGACCAGGTCGCGGGCGGCGGCGAACGCCTTGACGCCCGGCTCGTCGTCGACGGTGACCTTCTTGGCCTTGGTGTCGAGCAGGTCGCCACCCTCGCCGTAGATGAACGGCAGGTACCAGTAGGCGTCGTCGCCGCGCAGGTAGAGGCCGGTCTTGCCGGTCTTGGACTTGATCTTCTTGGCGGCGGCCTTCAGCTCGGTCCAGGACTTCGGCGGCTGGACCCCGGCGTCCTTCAGCAGCTTCTTGTTGTAGAAGAGGCCGAGGGTGTCGATGACCTGCGGCACCGCGTAGGTGTGGCCGTCGAACTTGGTGGAGGCGGCGGCCGCGGGGAGGTAGTCCTTCTCGTCCTTCAGCGCCGCGGTGCCGTCCAGCTTGGCCAGGTAGCCGAGGCTGGCCAGGTCCTGCGTCCAGGCGACCTCGGCGCGCAGCACGTCGGGGGCGCCGTCACCGGTGGGGGCGGCGTTCTTGAACTTGTTCAGTGCCTCGCCGAAGGGGACGTTGACGTAGTGGACCTTGACGTTCGGGTACTTGTCCTCGAAGGCCTTGGCGAGCTTCTCGTACGTGGCTTTCTCAGCGTCGTTCGAGGTGTCCCAGTAGGTCACGGTGCCGGAGAGCTCACCGGGGGACTTGCTCTTTCCGCTGTCGTCACTGTCGCCACCGCCGCAGGCGGTCGCCGCGAGCGCGAGGGCCGCGACGAGCGCAGTGGCCGCTATGCCACGTCGCATCTGAACTCCTTGAAAGCCGACCGCGCCATCGCGGCGCCGGGTTGCCGAGGAACGTAACAGGGATGAAAAAAAGCCGAAAGACCTTGCGGCAAATTTCTGCAAGGGCGCCGGATCGTTACCGCCACGTGTCCGTCCGGTGGCCCTGGAGGCTCTTGACACACCTGCGGCGCATGGGCTGCAAGGCGCCTGTCAGCGGCGTCGCACGCCGCTCCGGAGTCGTTGCAAACCCTTCCGCAAGTCTTGCAAAGATGTTACGTTCCGGTTAAGGGGGTGTCCGGTGGGTGGCCGTGGAGGAAGGAGCGGCGTCTGGTGCCTGTGATCGCAAGGCGGAGGAGGGAGTCCACGCGGAGCGTCGGCGACCGACGACAACGCCGCGAGCGCGGGTGCCAGGCGTCGCGACGCCGCGGAGACCCACCGGACACCCCCTGAGCGCACCGTGAGCCACCCGTCCGACCCGCCCGACAGGGAGAGCCATGACGCAGGAGCTGACGACCGCCCGTGCCGAGACCGGGCTGCCCTCCGCAGCCCCCGACTGGTGGCGCGACGCGGTGATCTACCAGGTGTACGTCCGGTCCTTCGCCGACAGCGACGGCGACGGCATCGGCGATCTGCGCGGAGTCCGCCGGCGGCTGCCGCATCTGGCCCGGCTGGGGGTGGACGCCGTCTGGCTGACCCCCTTCTACGCCTCCCCGCAAGCCGACGGCGGCTACGACGTGGCCGACTACCGCGCGGTGGACCCGCTCTTCGGCGACCTGCGGGACGCCGACGACCTGGTCCGCGCCGCCCACCGGCTGGGGCTGCGGGTGATCATCGACGTGGTGCCCAACCACACCTCCGACCGGCACCCGTGGTTCCTCCAGGCGCTGGCCGACCGGCCCGGCGGCCCCGCCCGGGAGCGCTACCACTTCCGCCCCGGCCGCGGCCCCGGCGGCGCCCTGCCGCCCAACGACTGGGAGTCGGTCTTCGGCGGCCCGGCCTGGACTCGCACCACCGACCCGGACGGCACGCCGGGAGAGTGGTACCTCCATCTCTTCGCGCCCGAGCAGCCGGACCTCAACTGGGACTGCCCGGAGGTGCACGAGGAGTTCGAGTCGGTCCTGCGCTTCTGGTTGGACCTGGGGGTCGACGGCTTCCGGATCGACGTGGCGCACGGCATGGTGAAGGCCGAGGGGCTGCCGGACATCGGCCACAAGGAGCAGGTCAGGCTGATCGGCGCGCAGCGGCTGCCGTTCTTCGACCAGGACGGCGTGCACGAGATCCACCGCGCCTGGCGCCGCCTGCTCGACTCCTACTCCGAGGTGCCGGTGCCCGCGGCCGAGGGCTGGGCTCAGGCCCCGGCGGACGGCCGGCGCCGCAGGATCGGGGTCGCCGAGGCGTGGGCGCCGTCGGCCGAGCGGCTGGCGCTGTACGTGCGGCCCGACGAGCTGCACCAGGCGTTCAACTTCCAGTTCCTGCGCTGCCCCTGGGACGCGGCGGCGATGCGGACCGTCATCGACGAGTCGCTGGCCGCGACGGCCTCGGTGGGTGCGCCGACGACGTGGGTGCTGTCCAACCACGATGTGGTGCGGCATGCGACCCGCTATGCCCAGGACAGCCCCGAGCAGGGCCTGCGCCGGGCCCGGGCGGCGGCGATGCTGATGCTCGCCCTGCCCGGCTCGACCTACATCTACCAGGGCGAGGAACTGGGCCTGCCGGAGGTCACCGACCTGCCCGACGAGGTCCGCCAGGACCCCTCCTTCTTCAAGGCCAACGGCCAAGACGGCCTCCGCGACGGCTGCCGCGTCCCCATCCCGTGGTCCGGCACGAAGGCCCCGTACGGCTTCGGACCCGTCCCCGGCGGCCCCAGCTGGCTGCCCCAACCCGACAGCTGGGCACACCTGAGCGTCGAGGCCCAGACCGGCGACCCCCACTCCACCCTCGAGCTCTACCGCACCGCCCTCACCCTCCGCCGCCAACACCCCGCCCTCGGCGCCGGCGACACCGTGCAGTGGCTGGACGGCACCGGAATCCCCCACGGCGTCCTGGCGCTGTCCCGGCCCGGGCTGGTGTGCACCCTCAACACCCGCGGAGAGGAGGTCGAACTCGCCGCGCCGGGGCGGCTGCTGCTGTGCTCCGCGCCGCTGGTCACCGAGGGAGTCACCGTGCGCCTTCCGGCTGACTCCTGTGCGTGGTGGGCAATCTGACATGCGCCCGGTACAGTCCAACCCCATGACCGCAAGGCTCGCTGACATCGCAGCGCAGGCGGGGGTCAGCGAAGCCACGGTCAGCCGCGTGCTCAACGGCAAGCCGGGGGTGGCCGCGGGCACCCGCGAATCCGTGCTGGCAGCGCTGGACGTACTCGGCTACGAACGCCCCGTGCGGCTGCGGCAGCGCAGCGCCGGGCTGGTCGGACTGATCATCCCCGAGCTGGAGAACCCGATCTTCCCCGCGCTGGCACAGGTGATCGGGCAGGGCCTGACCCGGCAGGGGTACACCCCGGTGCTCGCCACCCAGACCCCCGGCGGCTCGACGGAGGACGAGCTGACCGAGATGCTGGTGGACCGGGGCGTCGCGGGCATCATCTTCGTCTCCGGGCTGCACGCGGACACCTCGGCCGACATGACCCGCTACGACCAGCTGCGCGGTCAGGGCGTGCCGTTCGTGCTGGTGGACGGCTTCTCGCCGAAGGTGCGGGCGCCCTTCATCTCGCCGGACGACCGGGCCGCGATGCTGCTGGCGGTGACGCACCTGGCGTCGCTGGGGCACACCCGGATCGGCCTGGCCGTGGGCCCCAAGCGCTTCGTACCGGTGCTGCGGAAGATCGAGGGCTTCCAGCGCGCCATGCGGGAGCAGCTGGGGCTCTCCCTCGATGAGTCCGCGGAGCTGATCGAGCACTCGCTGTACACCCTTGAGGGTGGTCAGGCCGCCGCCACCGCGCTGATCGAGCGGGGCTGCACCGCGGTGGTCTGCGCCAGCGACATGATGGCGCTGGGTGCCATCCGGGCGGCCCGGCAGCGGGGGCTGGCCGTGCCGGCGGACGTCTCGGTGGTCGGTTTCGACGATTCCCCGCTCATAGCTTTCACCGACCCGCCGCTGACCACCATCCGCAAGCCGGTGCGGCCCATGGGGCAGGCGGCGGTGCGGGCCCTGCTGGAGGAGATCGGCGGCACCCCGGCCCCGCACAGCGAGTTCGTCTTCCTCCCCGAGCTGGTCGTCCGGGGTTCAACGGCCTCGGTCCCCGGAGGGCGGGTATCCGTCCAGCAACGGGACAGACGTGGCGAAGACCGTACCTCCGGATGATCTGGGCGCGCCTCTCCTCTGGCAGACTGTTTGCCTATGGGTGAAGCGACTGTGAGGACTCCGGAAGGCCGGTCGGCCACCTTGTCGCCCATCGAGGAGACGACGGACCGCCCGGCACGGCGGCCGACGCTGCTCACTCGGCTGAGAACCCCCCGCCGGCCACGGCTCTGGTTCGAGATCCTGCTGATCGCCGTCAGTTACTGGACGTACTCGCTGATCCGCAACGCGGTCCCGGAGCAGCGCACCGAGGCGCTGCGCAACGCCGCCTGGATCTGGGACTGGGAGCACACCCTCGGGCTCGCCTTCGAGCACTCCGTCAACCACGCGGCGGACTCGGTCGGCTGGCTGATCGTGGGCATGAACTACTACTACGCCACGCTCCACTTCATCGTGACGATCGGCGTGCTGGTGTGGCTCTACCGCTGGCATCCCGGCCGGTACTCGGCCATCCGGCTGGTGCTCTTCGCCACCACCGGAATCGCCCTGCTCGGTTACTACCTGTTCCCGCTCGCCCCGCCCCGGCTGATGCCCGGAGAGGGCTTCGTCGACACCGTCGTCACCCACAACACGTGGGGTTCGATGGCCTCGGGCAACCTGTCCGACATGTCGAACCAGTACGCGGCCATGCCCTCGATGCACATCGGCTGGTCGCTGTGGTGCGGCGTCACCATCGCGGTACTGGCCCGCCCCGTCTGGGTGAAAGTCCTCGGCCTGCTCTACCCGACCGCGACGCTGCTGGTCATCGTCGCCACCGCGAACCACTTCTGGCTGGACGCGGTCGGTGGGATCATCTGCCTCAGCTGCGGTTTCGCGCTCTCCTTCGCGCTGTACGGGACGCTGTGCTACCGGCTGCCCAAGATCCCCGAACCCCCCTCCGCCCCGCGGGCCTCGGAGCCCCAGACGGCCTAGGGCCGCCACAGCAGGCAACGCCCACGGCAGGCAACGCCACCCACAGCAGGCAACAGGGAGCGGACCGGCCGACGCCCGGTCCGCTCCCTGTGTCGTCTTCGCTCAGTCGTGGTAGTCGTAGAAGAGCCGCTCGACCACGCCCCGGGCACGGCGCGTCGTCCGCCGGTAGTCGTCGAGCATCTCCCCCACGTGGCCGGGCTCGTACCCCAGGTAGCGGCCCACGGCGGCCAGCTCCCGGCTCTCGCCGGGGAAGGTGTCGCCGGACCTGCCGCGCACCAGCATCACCGCGTTGCGCACCCGGGTCGCCAGCACCCACGCCTCGTCCAGGGTCTGCGCGTCCTCGGTGGAGATCAGCCCGGCCGCGTGGGCGGCGGCCAGAGCCTCGCGGGTACGGGTGGTCCGCAGCCCGGGCTCGGCCCAGCCGTGCCGCATCTGGAGCAGCTGCACGGTCCACTCGACGTCGGACAGGCCGCCGCGGCCCAGCTTGGTGTGGGTGGTCGGGTCAGCGCCGCGCGGCATCCGCTCGGCCTCCATACGGGCCTTGAGCCGCCGGATCTCGCGTACCGCGTCCTCGCCGAGGCCCTCGGCGGGGTAGCGCAGCGGGTCGATCAGCTCGATGAAGCGGGCCCCGAGCTCCCGGTCACCGGCGACCGGCTCGGCGCGGAGCAGGGCCTGGCTCTCCCACACCAGCGACCAGCGCCGGTAGTACGCGGCGTAGGAGGCGAGGCTCCGCACCAGCGGGCCGGACTTGCCCTCCGGTCGCAGATCGGCGTCGATGAGCAGCGGCGGGTCGACGGTGGGCAGCTGGAGCAGCCGGCGCATCTCGTTGGCCACCGCGAAGGCGGCGCGGGCGGCCTCCTGCTCGTCGACGCCCTCCCGGGGCTCGTGGACGAAGAGCACGTCGGCGTCCGAGCCGTAGCCCAGCTCATGGCCGCCGAAGCGGCCCATGCCGATGACCGCGAAGCGGGTCGGCAGCTCGTCGCCCCAGGTGTCGCGCACCGCGGCGCGCAGCGCCCCGGCCAGGGTCGCGGCGTTGATGTCGGAGACGGCCCCGCCGACCAGGTCCGCGGCGGCGCCCAGGTCGTCGTGGGCCGGTTCGATCCAGATCCGCTCGGGATCGGCGGCGGCGGAGCCGATCGGCGGCCGTTCCCGCTCCGGCTTCCCGGCCGCCGGGCCGTTGCTGTAGGCGCCGATGATGTCGGCCGCCGCGGTGCGGAACAGCTCGCGCCGCCGCACGCCGCGGGCCGCCGCCACGGCCTGTTCACCGTTCTCCGCCCGTCCGACGGCCGCCAGGACCTCCTGTTCCAGCGCGGCCCGGTCGCGTGGCCGCAGCCCCTCCGGGTCGCCGAGCAGGGCCACCGCCTCGGGAGCGCGCAGCAGCAGGTCGGGGGCGAGCCGGCCGGCCGAGAGCACCCGGGCGAGGTTCTCCGCCGCGGCCCCCTCGTCGCGCAGCAGCCGCAGGTACCAGGGCGTCCTGCCGAGCGCGTCGGAGACCTTGCGGAAGTTGAGCAGGCCCGCGTCCGGGTCGGCGGAGTCGGCGAACCAGCCCAGCAGCACCGGCAGCAGGGTCCGCTGGATCGCGGCCTTGCGGCTGACCCCGGAGGCGAGCGCCTCCAGGTGGCGCAGCGCGGCGGCCGGATCGGCGTAGCCGAGCGCTTCCAGCCGCTGGCCGGCGGCTTCGGCGCTGAGCCGGGCGGCGCCGGGCTCCAGCTGGGCGACCGCGTCCAGCAGCGGCCGGTAGAACAGCTTCTCGTGCAGCCGCCGTACCTCGCGGGCGTGCCGCCGCCACTCCTTGCCGAGCTCGGTCGCCGGCTCGGTGCGGAAGTCCATCGAGCGGCCCAGGCGGCGCAGCTCCATCTCCTCCTCGGGCACCAGATGGGTGCGGCGCAGCCGGTAGAGCTGGATGCGGTGCTCCATGGCGCGCAGGAAGCGGTACGCGCTGTCCAGCGCGGCGGCGTCGGCCCGTCCCACGTAGCCGCCGGCGGCCAGCGCGGCGAGCGCGTCGAGGGTGGTGCCGCTGCGCAGACTGGGGTCGGTGCGTCCGTGCACCAGCTGGAGCAGCTGGACGGCGAATTCCACATCGCGCAGCCCGCCGGGGCCGAGCTTGAGCTCGCGGTCTATCTGGGCGGCGGGGATGTTCTCCACGACGCGGCGGCGCATCTGCTGCACGTCCGGGACGAAGTTCTCGCGGTCGGCTGCCTGCCATACGAGTGGTTCCACGGCGTCAACGTATGCCTGGCCCAGCTCCGCGTCCCCGGCAACTGGCCGAGCCTTGAGCAAGGCTTGGAACTCCCATGTCTTGGCCCAGCGCTGGTAATACGCCAGATGGCTGGAGAGGGTGCGCACCAGCGGCCCGTTCCGGCCTTCCGGGCGCAGATTGGCGTCCACCGGCCAGATGGTGCCCTCGACGGTGGCCTCGGAGCAGATCCGCATCATGCGCGCGGCGAGCCGGGTCGCGGCCTGCACGGCGGCGGCCTCCGACACCTCCTGCCCACCGCCGGCCGGACCGCCGCCGGGTGGGGCCGGCAGCACGGACGCAAGGGGCGGCTCGGCGACGAAAATGACATCCACGTCCGAGACGTAGTTGAGCTCCCGACCACCGCACTTCCCCATCCCGATCACCGCGAGCCGGCAGCGCGCCGCGTCCTCGGGCTGCTCCTCGGCGGCGATCTCCAGCGCGGCGCGCAGCGTGGCGGTGGCCAGGTCGGCCAGCTCCGCGGCGGCCTGGGCGACATCCGTCGTGCCGCACACGTCCCGGGCCGCGATCCCCAGCAGCGCGCGCCGATACGCGACGCGCAGCGCGTCGGGCCTGGGCAGCCTGGCCCCCGGCCCGCCCCAGATCCCCTCCGCCAGCGCGAGCTCGAACTCCGGTGTCGTCGGGTGCAGATCGGCCGGCTCGTACGTGACCAGCGACTGCCAGTGCTGCGGATGCCGGGCGAGATGGTCCCCGAGCGCCTCAGAGGCGCCGAGCACCCCCAGCAGCCGGTCGCGCAGCGGCTTGGCGGTGATCAGCGTGTCCAGCAGAGCCTGCCGCGACCCCACCCGCGCCGGCCCCTCCGCCTTCCCCGGGGACGCCGTCCCCGCACCCCCCGACTCCACCTCGGGCAGCGCCTCCACCAACCGCACCAGCCCGCGCAGCGCCAGATCCGGATCGGCGGTCGCCCCGAGCGCATCCAGCAGCACCGGATCACTGCGCACCGCGGCCAGCTCAGGCACGTCCAGCATCCGCTCGGCGCCCGCAGGGTCCGTGAATCCGTACCGCAGCAGCCGGGTGAACCGGCTGTCCCGTCGGCCTTGCAGCACGCGCGTCGCCTTTCAGGAGTCCTTGTGCTTCTTGTCGCGCAGGAACGGACGCGCCGAGTCTGCCACCTCCATCGTCACGGTTCGATGGCGCCGTGACCAGCATACGAGCGGGTGTCGTTGACCGTCCTCGGGTGCCTGAGGCAGTCCGGTCACGTCGAGGAGCCACCCGGTGAGCGACTCTCCGGTTACCAACGTGCTGCGGGATGATCGCGACGTCGCCGGCGAGCTGAGCGGCGGACGCGGTGGACGCGGTGGACTTCTTTCCGGATCTGATCACGGAAATGTCCTGGCGTTCGCGACGAACGCCAGGACAGGTGTGGCTCTGACCTGCGGTTACAGCCGTAGGTTCTCGCGCAGCTCGAAGACGGTGACCTGGGAGCTAGCTCGCCTTGCGTTGAGCCGTACCCATGTCCGAGACGTACGCCTGCGCGTCCTCTGCCAGGAAGGTCTCGTCTTCCCCGAAGTCCGGGGCCTGGAAGGGGTTCGTCGCCGGAGGCGGCGATGCTGCGGTGGCACGGCGGGGCATGCCTTCGGCAGCGGAGAACAGCGAGGTGGGGTCGATGAGAGGTCTTCCATTCGTGATAGGGCCGTGAAGGGAGCTGGCGTGCCGCGACCGGGTACAGCGGCCCTACAGCTTGCTCATCTTGGTGTATGGACTCAAGATCCGCTCTCGCACCGAGCCGAAATCGACAAGCGCCGCGATTCCGTCCTCGATGCCGATCACTCGGCCGAGGCCGTACATGTCGTGTGTGACCTGGTCTCCCACGGCGAAGTGCTTGGGTGGCGGCGGGACCGGGGCCCTGAAGGGGCTTGTGGGCAGGTAGCGCTTCGGTGCAGCTGGCTTTGTCATTGCGACCAGTATGCGCCCGCGTGCCTCCGTTGGCGACGGCCGTTCCCCATCCGTTGTTTCGGCGCGAGCTCTGACAGCGAACACCACTTCAGGCGATCATCTGCAGTCTCGATCTCTCCAGACGTGGAAATGTCCTGGCGTCCGTTGACCAACGCCAGGACATCTACCACTCTGACCTGCGGTTACAGCACCGGCAGGCTCTTGCGGAGCTCGAAGGCGGTGACCTCGGAGCGGTACTCCTCCCACTCCTGCTTCTTGTTGCGCAGGAAGAAGTCGAAGACGTGCTCGCCGAGCGTCTCGGCGACCAGCTCGCTGCGCTCCATCAGGGAGATCGCCTCGCCGAGGTTCTGCGGGAGGGGTTCGATGCCCAGGGAGCGCCGTTCGGCGTCGGAGAGTGCCCAGACGTCGTCGTCGGCGCCGGCCGGGAGCTCGTAGCCCTCCTCGATGCCGCGCAGGCCCGCCGCGAGCAGGACCGCGTAGGCGAGGTAGGGGTTGGCGCCGGAGTCGAGGGAGCGGACCTCGATCCGGGTGGAGCCGGTCTTGCCGGGCTTGTAGAGCGGGACGCGGACGAGCGCGGAGCGGTTGTTGTGGCCCCAGCAGATGTAGGAGGGTGCCTCGCCGCCCGCGCCGGCGGTGCGGTTGGCGCCGCCCCAGATCCGCTTGTAGGAGTTGACCCACTGGTTGGTGACGGCCGAGATCTCGGCGGCGTGCCGGAGCAGACCGGCGATGAAGGAGCGGCCGACCTTGGAGAGCTGGAACTCGGCGCCGGACTCGTAGAAGGCGTTGCGGTCGCCCTCGAAGAGGGAGAGGTGGGTGTGCATGCCGGAGCCGGGGTACTCCGAGAACGGCTTGGGCATGAAGGTGGCGTGCACGCCCTGCTCCAGCGCGACCTGCTTCATGACCAGGCGGAAGGTCATGATGTTGTCGGCGGTGGAGAGCGCGTCGGCGTAGCGGAGGTCGATCTCCTGCTGGCCGGGGGCGCCCTCGTGGTGGGAGAACTCGACGGAGATGCCCATCGACTCCAGCATGGTGATCGCCTGGCGGCGGAAGTCCATGCCCACGTTCTGCGGGGTGTGGTCGAAGTAGCCGGAGGAGTCCGCCGGGACCGGGCGCGAGCCGTCCGACGGCTTGTCCTTGAGCAGGAAGAACTCGATCTCGGGGTGGGTGTAGAAGGTGAACCCGAGGTCGGAGGTCTTGGCCAGGATCCGCTTGAGGACGTAGCGCGGGTCGGCGTACGACGGGGAACCGTCCGGCATCAGGATGTCGCAGAACATCCGCGCGGTGCCGGGCGCCTCGGCGCGCCAGGGGAGGATCTGGAAGGTGCCGGGATCCGGCTTGGCGATCATGTCGGACTCGTAGACGCGGGCGAAGCCCTCGATCGCCGAACCGTCGAAGCCGATGCCTTCGTCGAAGGCCTGTTCGAGCTCGGCGGGTGCCACCGCGACCGACTTGAGGAAGCCGAGCACATCGGCGAACCACAGCCGGACGAACCGGATGTCGCGCTCCTCGAGTGTGCGGAGCACGAACTCCTGCTGCTTATCCATTTCCACCCATCCTCGCAGGTCAGGCCGCCCGTTCCCAGGCCGCGGGGCACTTCGGGGGCACTTGAGCATCCCACCACACGATTTCGGCTGCGTTGCGCACAGGCAGCGACACGTCTTCCGTCGTGCGGCCGACCGCTCCTCCCGTGCCGTGGGGGTCGCCCGGTCCGGAATGACGGGACGGTTCCGGCCACCGTGTCCGCCACACCGGTTCTGCTCTCATTGTGGGACACAGGCCCGATCTTGGTCGACCCCGGGACGCCGCGGGACGTGCCACTTGCCGGGCCGAGCCGGAGGGAGCCGCGGAGGCGTGGGGTTGCCGGTGCGGGGCCTGGCGGGTGGCCTGCCGGCACCGCATACGATGACCGCCATGACCACCCGGCCGCGCACCCCTCAGCCCCTGCGGGCGCGGGCGTGCCTGCTGCTGTTGATGTGGTCGGTTCTGGCCGGAATCGTGGCGATGCACGGACTGGGCGCGGGCGCCGCTGCCACGGCCACTGCCGGGCATGCGGGTCACGCCACCGGTGCCGAGCGCGCCGCCACTGCTGGGCACGCGGGCCACGCCGCTGCCGGGCACGCGGGCCACGCCACCGCCGGGCACGCCGCTGTTGCCGGGCATGCGGACCACTCGGGTCGCGGGGCGGCGCACCTCGCCTCGCCTGTGCATGTTGCGCGTGATCAGGCTTGGCTCACCGACGGGCATGGCGCCGTTCTCGCGGTGCGGGCCGTCGCTACGGGCCAGGACGGGGGTGACGGGTCCTGCCATCACCTGGGGCACGGCGGCCGGGGGGCGCCGCACCACGCGGACGCCACCTGCGCGGCCACCGGCATCAGCACCTCGCCGATGCCACCCGCGCTGTTGCCGGGCCCGGTCGTCGCCCCGGCCGACGAGGCCGGCACGCGCCTGGCCCGGGCCACCGAGCCGGGCGGCCGCTCCCCGCCTTCCCTTAGCCAGCTCCAGCTCCTGCGCATATAGGGGCCCCGTGGCGCCGGCCGGTAGTGGCCGGGGCCGTCGTCGGCATGCCTCTTCACGGACCGTTCGTCCGATTCCGGTTCCCGAGATTCCGGTTCCCGAGATTCCGGTTCAGTGAGATTCCGGGTCACGAGATTCCCGGTCACGAGATTCCGGGTCACAGATGCCGGGTCACAGATGCCGGGGCGTCCGGTTCCGTTCCGAAGTCCTTTTCTCATCGCAGGAGTACGCACGATCATGAACGCTCACCGATCCCTCATCCGCCGGGCGGCCGCCGTGTCCGCCGCCGTCACCGCCGCGCTCGTCCTGGCCGCCTGCGGCAACGACGACAGCTCCGGTGGGCACTCCGGCCACGGGGCGGGCGCCGACAAGCCCTCCACCACCGCCTCGGCCGGACAGGGAGCGCACAACGCCGCGGATGTCGCGTTCGCGCAGGGGATGATCCCGCACCACCGCCAGGCGGTGGAGATGGCCGAGCTGGCGTCGACCCGGGCGTCGTCGTCCCAGGTGAAGAAGTTGGCAGGCGAGATCAAGGGCGCCCAGGACCCGGAGATCCGGACCATGTCGGGCTGGCTGAAGGGCTGGGGTGAGGAGGTGCCGGCGGAGATGCCCGGGATGGATCACTCCGCCCATCACGGCATGCCCGGCATGATGAGCCCCGCCGACATGGCGAAGCTGGAGAAGTCCTCCGGCAAGGCGTTCGACACCGCGTTCCTGGAGCTGATGATCAAGCATCACCAGGGCGCGGTGGAGATGTCCGAGACGGAGAAGGCCAAGGGCGCCGACAAGGACGCCAAGGCCCTGGCCGGCCGGATCATCACCGGCCAGAGCGCCGAGATCGCTCGGATGAACACGCTGCTCGGCAAGGGCTGAGCCTCTCCTTCCCGGTCGCCGTGGGGCGGGTCGAGCGATCCGCCCCACGGCCCGGGGGGGGTGCGCCATATTCGTTGGAATACCCCCTGGAGGTATGGCGTTCGGAGTGGTGGAAATACTCCGGCGCGTGCCGGGAACCCGAACCATCAAGGAGATCGGGGAGACCGCCATGGAGCACTCAGGCCACCAGCACACCGCAGCCACACCCGCCCACAGCGACCACGACCACAGCCACAAAGGCCACGACCACAGCCACGGCGGCCACGAAGGCCACGATCAGCACCAGCACGCGGCCGGGGGCGGCACCTCCTGGCCGATGGCCGCACGGGCGACCCTGCACTGCCTCACCGGGTGCGCCATCGGTGAGGTGCTGGGCATGGTGATCGGCACCGCGGCCGGTCTCGCCGCGGGCGCCACCGTCGCCCTCTCCGTCGCCCTGGCTTTCGTCTTCGGCTACGCGCTGACGATGCGCGGCGTACTGGTGGCCGGGGTGCCGCTCCGCCAGGCCGCCAAGGTCGCCCTGGCCGCGGACACCCTCTCGATCCTGGTCATGGAGATCATCGACAACACCGTGATGGTCACCGTCCCCGGCGCCATGGACGCGGGGCTGGACCGCTTCCTCTTCTGGGGCGCGCTGGCCCTCTCGCTGCTGGCCGCCTTCGTACTGACCACGCCGGTCAACCGCTGGATGATCGCGCGCGGCAAGGGCCACGCCGTGGTGCACGACCTCCACTGACCGGATGCACGACCTCCACTGACGACCGACGTGACGACCGACGTGACGACCGACTTGACGGGGGACGCGGCGGGGGACGTGGGGCGCCCCACATCTCCCGCCACCCCCATTGCGTCAGAGAGACGATTACACTGGTCGCGTGCCTCAACTTCGCCTCGCCCTGAACCAGATCGACTCGACCGTCGGCGACCTCGCGGGCAATGCCGAAACGATCGTCCACTGGACCCGGCACTCCGCCGAGCAGGGCGCCCATCTGGTGGCGTTCCCCGAGATGGCGCTGACCGGCTACCCGGTCGAGGACCTCGCGCTGCGCTCGTCCTTCGTGGCGGCGTCCCGGGCGGCGCTCCGCGCCCTCGCCACCCGGCTGAACGACGAGGGCCTGGGCGAGCTGCCGGTGGTCGTCGGTTATCTGGACCGCAGCGAGAAGGCGGAGCCGCGGTACGGCCAGCCGGCCGGGGCGCCGCAGAACGCCGCCGCGGTGCTGTACCGCGGCGAGGTCGCCCTCGTTTTCGCCAAGCACCACCTGCCCAACTACGGCGTCTTCGACGAGTTCCGCTACTTCGTCCCCGGTGAGACGCTGCCGGTGATCCGCGTGCACGGCATCGACGTGGCACTCGCCATCTGCGAGGACCTGTGGCAGGAGGGCGGCCGGGTGCCGGCCACCCGCTCCGCCGGGGCCGGCCTGCTGCTCTCCATCAACGCCTCCCCCTACGAGCGCGCGAAGGACGACACACGTCTGGAGCTGGTGCGCAAGCGCGCCCAGGAGGCCGGGTGCACCACCGCCTATCTGGCGATGATCGGGGGCCAGGACGAGCTGGTCTTCGACGGCGACTCGATCATCGTCGACCGCGACGGCGAAGTGATCGCCCGCGCCCCGCAGTTCGCCGAGGGCTGTGCGCTGGTCGACCTCGAGCTGCCGGCCGCTGGCCCGGTCCCCGAGGGCGTGGTCGACGACGGCCTGCGCATCGACCACGTCATCCTCTCGGCCGACCCGCTGCCCGCGTACGAGCCGGAGCTCAGCGGCGGCGAGGCCGAGCGGCTCGACGACGACGAGGAGGTCTACACCGCTCTGGTGGTCGGCCTGCGCGCGTACGCCGCCAAGAACGGCTTCCGCAGCGTGCTGATCGGCCTCTCCGGCGGCATCGACTCGGCGCTGGTGGCCGCCATCGCCTGCGACGCGCTCGGCGCGCAGAACGTGTACGGCGTCTCGATGCCCTCGCGCTACTCCTCCGAGCACTCCAAGGAGGACGCCGCCGAGCTGGCCCGGCGCACCGGTCTGAACTTCCGCACGGTGCCGATCGCCCCGATGTTCGACGCGTACATGGACTCGCTGCACCTCACCGGCCTGGCCGAGGAGAACCTCCAGTCCCGGCTGCGCGGCACCCTGCTGATGGCCATCTCCAACCAGGAAGGCCACATCGTCCTCGCGCCGGGCAACAAGTCCGAGCTGGCCTGCGGCTACTCCACGCTCTACGGCGACTCGGTCGGCGCGTACGGCCCGATCAAGGACGTCTACAAGACCGCGATCTTCCGGCTCGCGAAGTGGCGCAACCAGGCCGCCGTCGAGCGCGGCCAGACCCCGCCCATTCCGGAGAACTCCATCACCAAGCCGCCCAGCGCCGAACTGCGCCCCGGCCAGGTGGACACCGACTCGCTCCCCGACTACGACGTGCTCGACCGGATCCTGGAGAGTTACGTCGACCGGGACCAGGGCCGGGAGGACATCGTCGCGGCGGGCTTCGACGAGGAGCTGGTCGCCCGGGTGCTGCGGCTGGTGGACACGGCCGAGTACAAGCGGCGGCAGTACCCGCCGGGGACCAAGATCTCGGCCAAGGGCTTCGGCAAGGACCGCCGTCTGCCGATCACCAACCGCTGGCGCGAGCGCGTCTGAGAGCCCCCTCGGACGGCGGAGCGCGGCGCGTCGCCGGGCGTCCATCCCCCGGCCCGGACATACCGTGGCGGCCAGGACATCATCCGCGAGCGTGGGAGCGACCGAGATGGCAGTGCTGGTGCGCAACGAGGGGCGGGGCTGGACCCAGGAGCTGTACGACGCGACGTTCGACCGGGTGATCCCGGACCGGTCGAACCCGCCGGCCGGTCTCATCGCCCACTTCGGCGCGCCCCTGGAGGGCGGCGGCTGGCAGGTCATCGACGTCTGGGAGTCGGAGGCGGCGTTCCGCAGCTTCCTGGCGGAGCACGTCATCCCAGCGGCACAGGAGCTGGGGGCGCCGCCGTTCGACTCCCAGGTGACCGAGCTCCACAACTCCCTGATCGCCTAGGCGGGGGCCGAAGGCCCGGAATATCCCGTCGCCCGTCACCGTTACTATTACTTGAGTTTTCAAGCAACAGTACGAGGAGTGACGCGGTGAAGGTCGAGATCTACAGCGACATCGCCTGCCCGTGGTGCCATCTCGGCAAGGCCCGCTTCGAGCGTGCCCTTGCCGCGTTCCCCCGGGCGCATGAGGTCGAGGTGGTCTACCGGCCCTTCCAGCTCGACCCGAACGCCCCCGAGGAGCCGCTGCCGCACCACGAGGTGCTGGCCGCGAAGTACGGCCCCCAGGCCAGGGCCATGGACCAGCGCATCACCGAGCTGGGCGCGGCCGAGGATCTGACCTTCGACTTCGACACCGTCGTCGAGAACAACTCCCTGCTCGCGCACCGCCTGCTCCGTTTCGCCCTCGACAACTACGGCCCGGACGCCCAGGCGCGCCTCAAGGGCCGGCTGCTCGAAGCGCACTTCGGCGAGGGCATGGACATCGGCGACCGCGAGCAGCTCACCGACGCCGCCGTCGCCGTCGGCCTGGACCGCGACCCGGTGGCCGCCTTCCTGGACGGCGACGACCTCCACGACGAGGTCCTCGACGAGATCGACGAGGCTCGCGGCCGCGGCATCACCGCCGTCCCCACCTTCGTCTTCGAGGGCCAGTGGGCGGTCCAGGGCGGCCAGGAGTCCTCGACCTTCCTGAGCGTCCTCCACCAGATAGCCGAGCAGACAGCCCAGGACGCGGACACGGACGTGGATGCCGACCCGCACGCCACCTGCGCCGATGGCAGCTGCGAGGTCCCACGGGGCTGACGCGACACGACCGCCGCGAGGGCCCGGCGTGGTTGACGCGGGGCCCGGTCGTCGGCTGCTGTGGTGTCGACGCCAGGCACCACCAGGCACCGATGGACGGTCGAGCGGCGAGAGGCGATGTCCCCGTGTCAGAGCACTTCGATGTCCACCACCCGATCCTGAAGCGGATGTACTCCCTCAGCGGAGACGTCCAGGAGCGGACCGGCATCTACGACGACTGGGCGGGTGACTACGACAAGGACACCGTCGAGGGGCTGGGCTATGTCGGCCCGGCGCTGGTGGCGGACCGGACCGCGGAGCTCGTCCCGGCGGACACCCCGCTGCTCGACGCCGGGTGCGGGACGGGCCTGGTCGGCGCCGAGCTGACGCGGCGCGGCTTCTCCACCATCGACGGGGTGGACCTCTCGCAGGGCATGCTCGATGTCGCCGAGGCCAAGGGCGTCTACCGGTGGCTGGCCCTCGCGGACATCACCCGCCCGCTGCCGTGCGCCCCGGGCAGCTACGGCGCCGTCGTCTGCGCCGGTCTCTTCACGGCCGCGCATGTGGGCCCCGAAGGGCTCGACCCGCTCGCCGTGGCCACCCGCCCGGGCGGCTATCTGATCGTCACCGTCCTGACCCAGGTCTGGGAGCAGATGGGCTTCGCGGGGCACATCGCGGAGCTGGAGCGGCGCGGCGTCGCCCGCCTCGTCGACGACCGGGCCGATCAGACGTACCACACCAAGGAGCACCTGACCTGCCGGGTCGTCGTCCTCCAGGCCTGCTGACCCACGCGCAGAGCGCTTACGGAACGGCGTCCTCCGCGACATGACCGCAGGAGGCGCAGATCCACAGCAGGGCGCCGTTGTCCCGGTGCCGCCACATCGTGGAGCGGCACTGCGGGCAGCCGGTGGTATGGATGCCGTCCCGCCCCATGAGCGGCGGCTCGGGGGTGCGCTCGGCGTACTCGCGGACCCTGATGCGCGTCGCCACATCCTCGGCCGAGGCCATACGGAGTAGACGCGTGGTGCGTGAGCGGGCCTCGTCTACGAAGTCGGTCATCGCGGGGCAGGCTACTGGGAATGGCCGTCTTGCCCCACATCACCGTTTATTTGTCACTCGAATTGCGTGGGCTTCAGCCCGCGTTGGCGGGCCGTCGGCCGATGGCTTCGCTGAGCCGTCGACCGGCGGCCCTGCCTGTCGTCCTACCCGCCGAAGACCCGGTCGGCCTGGTCCGGGATCACGGTGCCGTCGGCGCGGAGGACCGGGACGCGCGAACCGTCCTCGGCAGCGGCGCCTGCCGTGGCGCACGGGTACGCACCCTGCTTCTGCGGCAGCGGGTCGATGAACATCGGGTTGACCGCCCAGCGGCCGTCGGCGTTGTCCAGACCGCGGCACATCAGCTCGGGCTTGTTGCGGTTGATGGCGAGGTGGGCGCCGGTGGCGTCGTTGACGAAGGTCACGTCGGTGTCCGCGTCGCCCGCGCCGAGGGCGATGCGGTGCGCCCGGTCCTGCTGCTTCCAGGCGTCCGCGCCCTTGATCTTGAAGATCTCCTGGTTGATCATGCAGCGCTTGCCGTCCATGTACGGCAGCGCGTCGCCCCGGCCGTCGGCGACGCCACCGCAACCGCGGATGCCAGTGGTGAGCTTGCCGTGACGGGTGAGGCTGCGGATGCCGATGGTGTGCTTGCGGTCCAGCCCGACGCCGTCCGACCACGCCTCGGCGATGGGCTCGGAGGAGGCGGAGACGATGTAGACGTCGAAACCGGCCGCCTTGAGGGTGCGGATGAGGTCCTTCTGCTGGTCGTAGTAGCGGATGTACCCGGCCACCTTGTGGGTGCCGACCGTCTGCGTAGTGCCGATGGGCGCCGCGAGGTTCTCGGCCCGGGCCGCCCTGGCGAACGAGGTCAGCGCGCGCGGGCTGTGTCCGGCGAACAGCTGGGGTATCCAGGCGTATTCGGGCACGGTGCGGCGGTGGTTCCACTCGCCGGCGAACGCTTCCTCGCCGCTCATCGTCCGGGCGGTGCTGCGGATCTGCATGATCTCGTCGGCGCAGGCGATGTTGGTGGAGGTGGACAGCGGCTCGCCGACGGGCACGGAGGTGCCGCATGCCTCGGTCAGGGCGCGATCGGCGGCCGGGGTCAGCCAGGCGCTGGTGTCCTGCCAGCTCTGGGGACGGAGGATCTTGTCGTGCTTCAGCGCCCAGGCGAGCGTGGCGTCGGTGATGTCGTTCTTGACGACGGTGTTGTCCCAGTCGAAGGCGGCGACCGGCCGGGGGCCACGGACGCCGGAACAGCTGCCGCGCTCGTCGATCATCTTCTGCAGCGTGGCCCGGTTGTCGCCGTACCACTTCAGCGAGGTGTCGAGCTGCGGGCAGTCGGCGCGGTACGCGGGCGCCTGCGGGGTCGCGTCGGCGGCGGGGACCGAGGCGGCGAGGGCGGCGGTGGCCAGCAGGCCCGTGACGAGGGTGCGCTTGGCGCGCATGCGTCCTCCAAGGTGCGGGTTGGTGCAGGACGGACACCGGGGCTCGGCGTCGTGCCCGGCCCCGGCATCGGTCGGATGATCTTATGCAGCCGGAGCGCGTCAGCCTGGGGCGGGATCGACCCGCCAGTGCTTCTGGGCGGTGATGAGGAACTGCTGATGCGTCGGGTTGTTCCTGGTGTGCGAGATGGCCCACGCCCCGACAGGCTGTGTGTCGTTGTCCACCAGCCCGGACTCCTCCGCGCACGCCATGCACTGCGCGCCATAAATCCCTCGCGGCGCGCCCTCCGCCGTCTCAGGACTCAGCATCCACTCAGCGCCCTTGATGACGATGTGATCCATCGCTCCACTCCTCGGCTCGCCGTACCAGTTCCGTCTCGGACATCAGCGACTTGCGCTCGGTGGAGTCGTCCAGCCGCGACCACAGGTACGCGTGTTCCGCGTCGACCCCGCCCCAGCCGCTGCCGATCTGGACCACGACCCCCTCGAACGGCTCGGGCCGCTCATGCCGGAGCCGCTCCGGTGCGACGTAGCTGATGCCGCGCACCCGGTCGCCGAGCCGGAAGGGGGCGCTGTCCGGGCGGCTGGATGCGCTCGCGGGCTCGTTTCTGGGCAGAGGCATGGGCCACCTCCGGGTGGTGAGTTGCGGGGTTCGCCCTCTTCGTTCTTCGGGCTCAACTACCGTGGCGGGTGCCGCCATGGAGCTGCAAGTGAAACCGCACTGAAACCCCACTCGCAGGAAAAGTGGCACATGCCGAAGCGAGCGAATGGCCTGCTGCGACTGGCACTTGGCGTGCAACACTGAACACATCGAGAGATACGGCGTGCACATGCGCCGGGGAGGCAAGCACGTGGCTGGACGAGCGCGCCCAACAGCACGACGGATCGAACTCGGTTACGCGTTGAGGCAGTTACGGCAACGAGCCGGTCTCACGCTCGAAGACGCGGTCCGTGGGCTGCCGCTGAGCGACACGAAGTTGCATCGGATCGAGACCGGACTGCACGACCTGCGGAACGCCCGCGACCTGCGCAAATTGCTCGCACGGTACGGCCTCACGGACGACGAGAGCATCGAACGCCTGCTGGCGATCCAGCGCGAGGGTGCCAGCCGGGAATGGTGGACTCAGTTCAAGGGCTCCATGCCCTCCGGAATGCCGAGGTTCGTCGGCATCGAGTCCGCCGCCCAGGAGATCAACGCGTTCCATCCACTCCTGGTGCTGGGGCTGCTCCAGACCGAGGCGTACGCACGGACGCTGTACGAGCAGAACAAGCCGATCGAGGAGACCACGACGGAGTTCGTGGAGAAGAACGTCGAGATTCGGATGCGGCGCAAGGACGCCCTGACGCGGGACGAAGAGCCGCTGAAGCTGTGGGCCGTGCTCTACGAACCAGCCCTGCGGCGCGTTGTCGGCGACGTCGATGTCATGCGTGAGCAGTACGACGAACTCATCAAGCTCACCGCCCTCGACAACGTGACCGTTCAAGTGCTCCCGCAGACCGTGCGTGGATACCTGGCCCCGCACGATTTCAGCATCCTGCACCTCGGCGACACCTTGCCGTCGACGGTGCAGGTGGACAACGCGTGGGGTGCCTCGTCGGTCTCCGACACACCCCGCGAAGTCGGAAGGTTCTCACGGCGGTTCAACGCCATGGTGGCGTCGTCCCTGCCGCCCGAGGACACCCCGAATTTCCTGCAACGGCTATCGCGAGAGATCACCGATGACGACTGACAACCGCACTCTCACCGCCCCTGACCTTGCCGGCGTCGCTGACTGGCGCAAGTCCTCGTACAGCGACGGCACCGGCAACAACTGCGTGGAGATCGCCGACCTCACCCGGACCGCCCACCGCGGCATCGCCATCCGGGATTCCAAGGACCCGCAGGGTCCGGCACTGCTCATCGCACCGGACCGCTGGGCCTTGTTCGTCGCCGCCATACGCTCCGGCGTCTGGGACGGCCTCGCGGACTGACCACCCCTACCATCACGCACATGTCGATCACTTCTCCCCTACCCGTTCTCCACGCCGACGGGGAAACCGTCGTGTTCGTGGAGAACGATGCGCTGCTCGTGCGCCGTCCGCACGAGCAGACGCACATCCCGCTGAAGGCCATCAGCCGTGTACTCGCCGAGGGGCGGTCCCTCACGATCGAGCTGACCGCCGCGCCGACCACGGACAGGACGCACGTCCACCGGGTCTGGGACGTGGTGGACGCCGCCGCCGCCGTCACCTTCGCCGACGCGGTGAACGCGGCTCTGCCAGGGCGGACCGAGGAGACGGAGGCGATCGACGGCGCGGACCTCGTCTCGGGCGAGCGCCTGTACCAGCCGAGCTACCGAAACTGGCTTCGCCGGATGAAGCGCGGCGCGCTCGTCGCGACCCTGGTGGCCATCGGCTCATGCGTGCTCGTGGGCTTCACGGGAAGCCCGGCCGCCATGGTCTTCATCATCCCGTTCAGCTTCTTCGGGATACTGATCCTCACGCTCGGCGCGTTCCTCGCCTACGCACCGGTCGAGGAGCGGTACCTGCGGAAGCACGGCGTCCGGACGGCCGCCATCCGGCTCCAGGACCAGCCCGGCCGGTACGCGTACACGGATCCGGGCGGCGTGGTCCGCACCCTGCGGCACTCCATCCCGACCTGGAGCATCGAGGCGGCGTACGACCCACGCGACCCGGGCCGCGTAGCTCCGCTGCAGTCACGGGGCCGGCGGATCCGGGACGCCATCCTTGTCGCTTCCACCCTCGGTATCGGCCTCCTCTTCGCCGGCGGGGCCGTCGCGGCGGTAATCGGCGCCTTCCTCGGCACGTTCGACCGCTGACCTGAGACGCGCCCCCATGAGGCGCATCGGCCTCGGATAGGCGTCAGCCGACGATCCGCTCCTCGGGCACCGGGTCCCCGCTGCGGGCCACCACGCGGGAGGCGTCGGCGCTCGGCTCGCGGTCGAGCAGGCCCGCGGTGATGGCGATGCCCAGGCCCGCCACGGCGAGGACGGCTCCGACCAGGGTCGGCGACGTCCAGCCCCAGCCGGCGGAGATGGCCGCGCCGCCCAGCCAGGCGCCACCCGCGTTGGCGAGGTTGAAGGCGGAGTGGTTGGAGGCCGAGGCGAGGGTGGGGGCGTGCCGGGCCTTGTTCATGACCAGCATCTGGATCGGGGTGGTGGTCATGAAGCCGACGCCGCCGAGGACCACGACGGTGAGCAGCGCGGCCCACTTGACGTGGACGGTGAAGTCGAAGGCCACCAGTACCAGTGCCAGGGCGGCCAGCGAGCCGTAGAGGGTGGGGCGCAGGGCACGGTCGGTGAGCGGGCCCGCGACCAGCGCGCCGAGGGTCATGCCGATGCCGAAGAGGGCGAGGACGACCGTCACGGAGGACTCGGCGAAGCCGGTGACCTCGGTGGCCATCGAGGCGAGGTAGCTGTAGACCGCGAAGACTCCGGCGAAGCCGAAGACGGCGGTGAGCAGGCCGAGGAGCACCTGGCGGTCGCGCAGGGCGCCGAGTTCGCGGCGCAGGCCGCCGTGGCTGTCGACCGGGACGTGTGGGACCAGGCGGGCGAGGGCGGCCATGGCGATCAGGCCGATTCCGGTCACCACGAGGAAGGTGGCCCGCCAGCCCAGGTGCTGGCCGAGCAGGGTGGCCACCGGTACGCCGACGATGTTGGCGACGGTGAGCCCCAGGAACATGGTGGCCACGGCCCGGGCCTGCCGTCCCTCGGCGACCAGCCGGGCGGCGACGACCGCGCCGACGCCGAAGAACGCGCCGTGCGGCAGCCCGGCCAGCACCCGGCCGGCGATCAGCAGGCCGAAGGAGGGGGCGAGCGCGGAGGCGAGGTTGCCGATGGTGAAGACACCCATGAGCCAGATCAGCATCCGCTTGCGCGGGGTGCGCGCGCCGAGGGCGGTGAGCAGCGGGGCGCCGATGACGACGCCGAGGGCGTAGGCGGAGACGAGGTAGCCGGCGGTGGGCACGGAGGTGCCCAGGTCGTCCGCGACATTGGGCAGCAACCCCATCATCACGAACTCGGTGGTGCCGATGCCGAAGGCGCTGATCGCGAGTGCGAGCAGGGCGAGGGGCATGAGAGACCTTTCGGGACGGCGGCGGGCGGGCGTGGCGATTATGTTCTCTGGCGGAACAAATTCTCTCACGCCCGTTGTTCCCGGCCGCCTGCCCCGAAGTGAAGGCAATGTGAGCGGTGGGTGATCAGGAGTCGCGCGGGGCCAGGGTGACGGACGCGGCGACGGGCAGGTGATCGCTGGGGGTCCTGGGCAGCGTCCAGGCGGAGACCGGGTCCACCCCCCGCACCATGATCTGGTCGATGCGCGCCATCGGGAAGGACGCGGGCCAGCTGAAGCCGAAGCCGTCGCCGGCCGCGCCCTGGGCGGATCGCAGCTGGGAGGTGACGGGGGCCAGCGCCCGGTCGTTCATCGTCCCGTTCAGGTCGCCGAGGAGGATCACCCGGCCGATCCGCTCGGCGGCGATCGCCTCGCCCAGCGCGTCCGCGCTGTCGTCCCGCTGCCCGGCGGTGAATCCCGCGTCGAACTTCACCCGCACCGAGGGCAGGTGGGCGACGTAGACGGCGACGTCGCCCTTGGGGGTGGCGACCGTGGCGCGCAGCGCGCGGGTCCAGCCGAGCTTGATGTCGACCGGCGCCTCGTCCCGCAGCGGGTACTTGCTCCAGAGCCCGACCGTGCCCTTCACCGTGTGGTAGCGGTAGGTGCCGGCCAGCGCCTTCTCGTACGCGGAGGCGTCGGCCAGTTCCTCCAGGGCGAGGACCTCGGCGCCGGAGGCGACCAGCTTGCGGGCGGTGCCGGCCGGGTCGGAGTTGTCGGCGCCCACGTTGTGGGAGACGACGGTGAGGTCGCCGCCCCCGTGCGACCGGTCGAAGAACATCAGCCCGCCGAAGAGGTTCAGCCAGACGACCAGCGGGAGCAGCAGGGCGAGGAGCGCGGTGGCGCTGCGGCGCAGCAGGGCGAGGACCAGCAGGACCGGGAGGAAGACCCCCAGCCACGGCAGGAAGGTCTCCAGCAGGCTGCCGAGGTTCCCCACGCTGTTGGGGACCTGGGCGTGGAAGATCATCAGCAGCGCGAGCAGCGCGGAGCAGCCCGCCAGCACCATGCCGCGGCGCCAGATGCCGCGGTCATGCCGCCAGCGGTCGATCAGGCGTCGTGCCCGGGATCCGGTCGGCCGCGGGTCTTCCCCGCCCTGGCCGGTCTCCTCCGTGTACGCCTGCGCCATTCGCTGATCCTCACTTGACGACGTGGTGGACGGCGTGAGCCCTCGCCTGTCGCCTTCCGGCGGTCGGCGCTCGGCCCATGGGCCATGACCATAGGCGATGACCAGGGCTTTTAACGGGGCCCTGGCCGGGCGTCCGCTGCGTGGGAGGACGTACGGAGGACCATGGCGGGTTCCGGATTCGGCGGCAGATGGGGAGAGCTGTGACAGAACGGGCACAAATCCCCCGATCACCCACGCGAGCGAACCGGCGTCGCGGTCATCGCTCCGCCTCGCTGCCGGCCTCCTCCGCCTCGCCGCGCGCCCCGGCGTCGGATTCCGGCCCGGCCGGCGCCGGTCTGCCCGGCATGAAGAACAGCACCACCAGTGAGCCCGCCAGGGCGACCCCCGCCGCGCCCAGCGCGGTGACGTGCATGGCGTGGATGAAGGCGTCCTCGGCCGAGGCGGCCAGGCGCGCGCCCGCCGGACCGATCCGGTGGGCGACGGCCAGGCTGGCCTCGACCGACTCGCCGGCGGTGTGGCGCGCCGCGTCGGTCAGCCCGGGGGTGCGGGCCAGCTCGTCCTCGATCCCGGCGCGGTAGGCGCTGGAGAGCAGCGAGCCGAGCACCGCGACCCCGAGCGCGCCGCCGACCTGCCGGAAGGTGTTGTTCAGCGCCGATCCGGAGCCGGCCTTCTCGCGGGGCAGCGCCTGCATCACGGTGAGCGTCACCGGCGGCATGATGTGCGCCATCCCGGTGCCCTGGATGAAGAACAGCAGCTCCAGCACCCAGATCGGGGTGTGGTCGTCCAGCAGCAGGAAGCCGGCGAAGGTGACGGCGATGGTCAGCATGCCGACCGAGCACACCGCGCGGGCCCCGAAGCGGTCGACGGCCAGCCGGGCCCGCGGCGAGAAGATCAGCTGCGAGCCGGCGACCGGGAGCAGCAGCAGGCCGGACTGGAGGGCGCTGTAGTCACGCACGCTCTGGGTGTAGAAGACCATGAAGAACGTGACGCCCATCAGCGCGAAGAAGACCAGCGCGATGGAGGCGATGGCGGCGGCGAAGGCCGGCTCGCGGAAGTGGCCGACGTCGATGGCGGGATGGTCGCTGCGTTTCTCGTGCACCACGAAGAGGGCCAGGACGGCCAGCCCGCCGCCCACGGCGGCCAGCACCTGCGGCTCGGTGAAGTCGGCGAGCCGGCCGCCGGTGATGATCCCGTAGACCAGCAGCACCAGGCCGATGACGGAGAGCACCACCCCGATCGGGTCGAGCCGGCCGGGGTCGGGGTCCTTGGAGTCGGGGATCAGCATGGCCATGGCGATCAGGCCGATGACGACGACCGGCACGTTGACGAAGAAGACCGAGCCCCACCAGAAGTGCTCCAGCAGCAGGCCGCCGGTGACCGGGCCGACGGCGATGGCCACGCCCACCGAGCCCACCCAGATGCCCAGGGCCCGGGGCTGCTCGTCGCGGTCGAAGACGTTGATCAGGATGGCGAGGGTGGCGGGCATCACCAGGGCGGCGCCCAGGCCCATCAGGGCGCGGAAGGCGATGAGCTCGGCGGGCGACGAAGAGAACGCGGCGAGCACCGAGCCGATCCCGAACAGCGCCATGCCGGCCAGCAGCACCTTCTTGCGGCCGAGCCGGTCGCCGAGCAGCCCGGCGGTGAACAGCAGCCCCGCGAAGACGAGCGTGTAGGCGTTGATCGCCCACTCCAGCTGGCTCTGCGTCGCGCCGAGTCCGGTAGGGCCGGGCGAGGCGATGGTCTTCATCGCCACATTGAGGATGGAGTTGTCCAGCACCACCACCAGGACGCTGAACATCAGGACGGTCAGAATCGCCCAGCGTCTGCGGTGGATGCCGTCCGGGACGCCACAATCCTCGGTCCGGTCCGTTTCGGAGGGATTTGCCATGCGGATCACCGTAACCCCCGTTTCGATACGGAACCGGTGCCGCCCCGAGGGCACGTCGCGGGAGCCGGGCAGGGCGTGAGCCGGGGGCATGGGGGCACTTCCGCGTCGCGGGGAGCGCATGCCAGCATGGAGGTGGTCCGGAGACACCGTGAGGGTGCTTCGAGATGACGAAGGAGCCGTTGCAATGACGCACGTCAGCCATGCCCCGACGCCGGCGAAACCCGACAGCAGCAACAAGGCGCTGTACGGGGGGACCAGCTCCCGGCGTATCACCGTCCGCGACATCGCCGCCGCCAAGCAGCGCGGTGAGAAGTGGCCGATGCTCACCGCGTACGACGCGATGACCGCCTCGGTCTTCGACGAGGCCGGTATCCCGGTGATGCTCGTCGGCGACTCGATGGGCAACTGCCACCTCGGCTACGACTCCACCGTGCCGGTCACCATGGACGAGATCACCATCCTCTCCGCCGCCGTGGTGCGCGGCACCAAGCGGGCCCTGATCGTCGGCGACCTGCCCTTCGGCTCCTACCAGGAGGGCGCGGTGCAGGCTCTGCGCAACGCCACCCGGCTGGTCAAGGACGCCGGGGTGGGCGCGGTGAAGCTGGAGGGCGGCGAGCGCTCGGCCCACCAGATCGAGCTGCTCGTCCAGGCCGGCATCCCGGTGATGGCGCACATCGGCCTCACCCCGCAGTCGGTCAACGCCTACGGCGGCTACCCGGTGCAGGGGCGTGGCGAGGAGGCCGCGCAGCAGCTGCTGCGGGACGCCAAGGCGGTGCAGAACGCGGGCGCCTTCGCCGTCGTACTGGAGCTGGTCCCGGCCGAGCTGGCCGCCGAGGTCACCCGCTCGCTGCACATCCCGACCGTCGGCATCGGCGCGGGCCAGGAGTGCGACGCCCAGGTGCTGGTGTGGACGGACATGGCCGGCATGACCGGCGGCCGGGTGCCGCGCTTCGTCAAGCAGTACGCCCAGCTGCGGCAGAGCCTCGGCGACGCCGCCAAGGCGTTCGCGGAGGACGTCGTCGGCGGGGTCTACCCGGCCGAGGAGCACTCCTTCCACTAGTTCCACCCAGCCGGCCGGCCCCTTGATCGACCGGGGCCGCGCCGGCGCCGCAGACCATCCCGGCACACCGACAGCCCGCCGATCATCCCCCGTCGGCGGGCTGTCTGCCGTTTGTCGGTGGCTTGTCGGTGGCGGCTGCGATGCTCCTTCGCATGACGCGATTCGAAACGAACCTCAGCGGGGGGAACGCCGTCGAGGTACGCGGGCTGGTCAAGCACTTCGGTGCCACCAAGGCCGTGGACGGCGTGGACCTGGACGTGCGCGAAGGCACCGTCCTGGGCGTCCTCGGCCCCAACGGCGCGGGCAAGACCACCCTCGTACGCTGCCTGTCCACCCTGCTCCGCCCCGACGCGGGCACCGCCGTGGTGGCCGGCTACGACGTCGTGCGCCAGCCCCGCCAGCTGCGCCGCACCATCGGCCTGACCGGGCAGTACGCCTCGGTCGACGAGAAGCTCTCCGGCTGGGAGAACCTCTACATGATCGGGCGGCTGCTCGATCTGTCCCGCAAGGACGCGCGGTCACGCGCGGACGCCATGCTGGAGCGGTTCTCGCTCACCGAGGCCGCCAAGCGCGCCGCGCAGACCTACTCCGGCGGTATGCGCCGCCGCCTCGACCTGGCCGCCTCGATGATCGGCCAGCCGGCCGTGCTCTATCTGGACGAGCCGACCACCGGTCTCGACCCGCGCACCCGCAACGAGGTGTGGGACGAGGTCCGGCGGATGGTGAGCGAGGGCTCCACCGTACTGCTCACCACCCAGTACATGGAGGAGGCCGAGCAGCTCGCCAGCGAGCTGACGGTCATCGACCGGGGCAAGGTCATCGCCGAAGGCCGGGTCAACGAGCTCAAGGCCAAGGTCGGCGGCCGCACCCTGCAGATACGCCCGGCGGACCCGGGCGAGCTGAACCGCATGGTCGGCGCACTGGCCCAGGCCGGTCTCGACGGCATCGGCGGCGCCACCGCCGATGCCGAGGAGGGCCTGGTCAACGTGCCCATCGTCAGCGACGAGCAGCTGACGGCGGTGATCGGGCTGCTCGGCCAGCGCGGTTTCACCATCGCCGGCATCGACACCCATCTGCCCAGCCTGGACGAGGTGTTCCTGGCCCTCACCGGTCAGAAGACCTCCACCCCGGACGACTCCACCCCCAGCCTTGAGGAGGTCGCGGCGTGAGCGCGACGACGGTGAACGCGGCGCCCATCGGCAAGCAGCCGGCCCCGCCCGGCGAGGGCCGGATCGGAGTGCGCGCCAACCTGCGGCACATCGGCGCCCTGGTGCGGCGGAACGCCCTCCAGATCAAGCAGGACCCGGAGTCGATGTTCGACGCCGTACTGATGCCGATCATCTTCACCCTGCTGTTCGTGTACGTCTTCGGCGGCGCCGTCGCCGGCGGGCAGGAGGAGTACGTCAACTACTTCATCCCCGGCATGATGGCGATGGGCGGTCTGAACATCGCCATGTCGGTCGGCACCGGGGTCAACGACGACTTCAACAAGGGGGTGATGGACCGCTTCCGGACGATGCCGATCGCCCGCTCCTCGGTGCTGATAGCCAAGCTGATCGTGGAGACCGGCCGGATGATGGTCTCCACCGTCATCCTGCTGACCATGGGCTTCATCCTGGGCTTCGACCTCAAGACCGGCGTGCCGGAGCTGCTCGCCGCGGTCGCCCTGGCGCTGGCCTTCGGATCCTCGCTGACCTGGATCTTCATGCTGCTGGGTCTGTCCGTGAAGACCCCGCAGGCGGTGCAGGGGATGGGCATGCTGGTGCTGATGCCGCTGCAGTTCGGCTCGTCGATCTTCGCCGATCCGAAGTCCATGCCCGGCTGGCTGAAGAGCTTCACCGACTACAACCCACTCTCCCAGCTGGCGGACGCCGCGCGCGGCCTGACGCAGGGTCATGGTGCCATCGCCGGACCGACGACGACCGTGCTGATCTGGGCGCTGGCCATCACCGTGGTGACCGCTCCGCTCGCGGTGCGCAAGTTCCGCGACCGCACGTGAGGTGGGCCGGCCGGACGGCGGCGAGCGCCTACCGCGCGGGCCGGAGGCCGGACGTCCCGGATGCCGGATGAGCCGGACACCCGCCCCCTCCCGGGGCCGGTGTCCGGCCCGTCCTGCCGGAGCCGGCCGTGCCGCCCGGGCCGTGCCGCCGTGGCCTGCCGTTCGGCTGTGCGCCGGGGCTGCCGTTCGGGCTGTACCACCGGTCCTCAGACCAGGGCGATGGCCTCGGGCAGCGTGAGGGTGTGGCCCTCCGCGTGGGCGCGCGCGTACGCCGGGCCGCCGAGCACGGCCCGCGCCGCCTCCTCCGCCAGCCGGCGGCTGTTCCGCTCCAGGGACGGCTGGGCCGCCACCGGCTCGCGCATCGCGTCGTAGGCGCCGATCAGCCGGGCGGCGGCCTCGGCCGACTCCGGCCCGCCGAGCCCGCCGAGCGCGCTGGCGGCGGTCAGCAACTGGACCACCGGCAGGTGCGGGGCCACCATCCGGCTCACCGGGTCCTGGGCCTTGGCCAGCGCCGCGCGTATCTTGGGCAGCGCCTCGTCATACCGCCCCTCGCGCGTGTCCAGCCAGCTCTCCAGCCCTTCGACCAGGCCCTGGAAGAAATCCAGCGAGCGGTGTCTGAACTCCTCGGCCAGCAGCCTCAGATAGCCCCGCGCCTCCTTGGCCCGGCCCGTCAGCCCGCAGCGCACCGCCAGGTGCAGCCGGGCGTAGAACAGCGCCTCACTGCTGGTGTGGCCCTCCGCCGCGACCACCTCGCGGAGCATCCGCTCCGCCTCCGCGGCCTCGGCCGCGTCCGCCGACTCGATCTGGGCGCTGGCCAGCCGGGCCCGCAGCAGATCCCCCTGGCCCAGCGCGCCCAGCTCCCGCGCATTGCGGATCGCCGCCCGGTAGTCCTCGGCCGCCGCCGCGAAATCACCGATCTGCTCGCGCGCCTCGCCACGGCCGGAGAGCGCCTCCGCGACGCCCCAGGCGTCGCCGACCCTCCGGAAGATCTCCAGGCTCTCGTCGGCGTCCCGGAACGCGGCGGCCCTGACCGCCGCGCCCGTGGGCCGGCTACCGCCGGCCCGGGAGCCGGACGGGTCCCACTGGGTGTGCGTCCCCTGCGCGACCTTGGCGCGCAGCGAGAGCGTCAGGGCCAGCTCCCACTCGAGTCCCAACCGCCGGCAGGTTTCCACCGCCCCGTCCAGCGCCCGCCTCAGCAGGTCGAAGTCACCGGTCAGCACGACCGCGTAGAACCACATCACGCCGGGCACCCGGCAGGTCTGCGGCAGCCCAGGCCGGTACGCGGCCACCAGGCCGTCGCGCAGTTCCTTCTGCCGCGACTCCTCCCCCAGGTCGCCCAGGTTGCCCTCCAGACTGGCCAGCGCGATCAGCCGCACCCCGCGCCGCGCCTCCTGGAGCAGTTCCTCGGGCATCGGCGGCGGCACCGAGGTGGAGGCGACCAGCACCGGCGGGGCGGGGGCGACCGGCGGCGTGAACGGGTTGGGCCCCAGCTCGGCGGCGACCGACGCCCAGTGCCGGGCGTCGCTGTGGTGCCCGCGCAGCTGCCAGAACCAGCCGAGCGACAGCACCAGGCTCAGCGTCTCCTGCTCGTCCCGCGCGGCAGCCGCCCGGCGCAGGGCGGTGCGCAGGTTCTCGTGCTCGGTCTCCAGCCGCGCCAGCCACTCGCGCTGGGCCGGCCCGCGCAGCAACGGTTCGCCGGTGCGGGCGAGTTCGCGGTACGCGACCAGATGGCGCCGCTCCACCCGGTGCCGCTCTCCGGCCGCGTCCAGCCGCTCGGCGGCGTATTCGGCGACGGTCTCCAGCAGCCGGTAGCGCATGCCGGTGGGGAGTCCGGTGGGGCCGGCGGCCGGGGCGGGCTCGGCCACCACCAGCGACTTGTCGACGAGTGAGCCGAGCAGGGCGACGACATCCCGCGGCTCGATGCCGGCCCGGTCACGCCCCGCGCCGCCGGCGGTCGGGGCGTCCGCGGGGGCCGGGGCGTTCTCGGTGGGCGGGGCGTTCTCGGTGGGTGGGGCGTTCTCGGTGGGTGGGGCGTCTGCGCAGACCGCCTCCGCGGCGGCCGGGTCGCAGCCGCCGGCGAAGACCGACAGCCGCCGCAGGACCGTCCGCTCGCGCTCGTCCAGCAGGTCCCAGGACCAGTCGACCACCGCACGGAGCGTCTGCTGCCGGGGCAGCACGGTGCGGGCGCCGCTGGTGAGCAGCCGGAAACGGTCGTCCAGCCGGTCGGCCAGCTGACGCGGGCTCAGCGAGCGCAGCCGGGCGGCGGCGAGTTCGATGGCCAGCGGCAGGCCGTCCAGGCGGCGGCAGATCTCGGCGGCCGCGGCCGGATCGTCCTCGACCCGGAATCCGGGACGGGCGGAGGCGCCCCGCTCCTGGAACAGCCGCAGCGCGACCGGGTCGGGCAGCGGGTCCAACGGCCGCACCGACTCGCCGGGCACGGCGAGCGGTTCACGGCTGGTGGCCAGCACGCTGATGGCCGGGCAGTCCGCCAGCAGCCGCTCCACGAGGAGCGCGGCGGAGTCCACGACATGCTCGCAGTTGTCCACCACCAGCAGCATGCGGCGGGCGGCGCAGTGCTCCACCAGCCGGGCGTAGGGGTCGCGGACGCTCGGGTCGCCGGCGGCCCGCAGCCCCTCGGCGGCGGTGCCCCGGATCACCGTCTCCCGCGCACCGAGCGCGGTCAGCACCGCTTCCGCGACGCTCTCGGCGTCGGCGGCGGAGTCCAGCGGGGCCAGCTCCACGAGCCAGACACCGTCCGGCCACTGGGCCGCGGCCGCCTCGGCGGCCTCCTGCGACAGCCGGGTCTTGCCGGCCCCGCCGGGCCCGGTCAGCGTGACCAGCCGGTGCGTGCCCAGGTCGTCCCCGAGCGCGGCCAGCTCGGCGTCCCGCCCCACGAAGCTGGTGAGCCGGGCGCGCAGATTCCCGGGCGGACGCCCCGCCGCCACGCGCGGACCCTCCGGCCCGCCCCCGCGCCCGGCCTCGGGCGCGGGCCCAGGCGCGGGCCCAGGCGCGGGCCCCGCCGCGTCAGGTCGGCCCTGCGCTGCCGGCGGCGGCCCGGCTGCCGGCTGCCGGAGCCCCGCCGCCGCGCCGGAGGTACGGGCCGGGGCGGCCGGGGGCGGGGCCGGGGTCAGCAGCTCCGAGTGGAGGGCGCGCAACTCCGGTCCGGGGTCGGCACCGAGGCGGTCGGCGAGCTCCACGCGGACCGCGTCGTAGGCGGCGAGCGCCTCCGCGCCCCGGCCCGCCGCGCGCAGGGCGCGGATACGGGCCGCGTGCAGCGGTTCGTCGAGCGGGTGGTCGGTGCAGAGTTCGGCGAGCGCCGTCACCGCCGCCTCGGCGTCGCCGAGCGCGGTGTCGGCCTCGGCGCGGATCCGTCGCGCCGTCAGCTGACGTGCCGCCGCGCGGGCGGCCGCCGGGGCACGGTCCGGCAGGTCGGCGAGGGCCGGACCCCGCCACAGGGCGAGCGCGTCGTCGAGGAGGGCGGCGGCCTTGACCGCGTCGCCGGAGTCCAGGGCCCGCGCGCCGTCGTCGGCCAGCCGCTCGAAGCGGTACAGGTCCACGTCGTCCGGCCGGGCGCGGAGCAGGTAGCCGCCGGGCGCGGACTCCACGGCGTCCTTGCCCAGGGCCTGGCGCAGCCGGCCGACCAGGGCTTGCAGTGCGGCCGGGGCGTCCCGCGGCGGGTCGTCGGACCAGATGTCGTCGATCAGCGCACCGGCCGCGCAGGTCCGCCCGGGGCGCAGGGCCAGAGCCGTGAGCAGTGCGCGCAGCCGGGCCCCGCCGAGGGCGACCGGGGTGCCGTCGGGACGATGGGCCTGGGTGGTGCCGAGAATGACGTAGCGCACGGGCCCATTGTCATGGACGCTCACGCCATGTGTCCCCGCGGTCCGGGCTGTCGGGGGCTCGCGGCCTGCGCGGCCTGGAGTGCGGGGCCTGGTCAGGGTGCGGAGAGCAGGTCCAGTTCGACGAGCACGCCCGTCTCGCCCTGGCGGTAGGCGCGGCCGTCGCGGGTCTGCTGCCGGGTCTCGGGGGACTGCCGGAACCACTTGGGGCAGGTGTCCACCGGACGCACGGCGAAGTCGCCGGGCACCCGCCGATAGGGATGGTCCTTGGAGGTGGGGGCCTCGAATCCCTGGCTCACCACCTGGATACGGGTCACCCGACCGGTGATCTCCTCCGATGTGCCGGGGTAGGTGCCGCCGTGCTCGGAGTGGGCGTACAGGGCTCCGGTCACCGCCTCGGCAGGGACCGGCCGCTCGTCGTCGTCAAGGTTGTCGATTCCCACGACCGTCCAGGTCACCTGGTCGCCCACGGAGAAGGGCGTGCCACAGCACTCCATCTCCCAGTCCAGGTAGAAGACGCTCACCATCGCCATGCGCCGCGGCTTGATGGGTCAGCCGTTGGCGGTGCCGGCGGCGGCCCGCTCCAGCTTGGCGCGGCGCAGGTAGTAGAAGGCCATGTTGGACGAGATGCCGGCGACCAGGATCCACAGGGCGCCGAACCACATGCCCTGCGTGAACGACACGACGGCCGCGGCGACGGCGAGGGCGCACACGATGAGGGCATAGAGGGCGAGGCGGGGCATGGGGGCAGCTCCTGTCGGGTGCTCCGGGGCGGGTCGGTCCCGCCCATTGTCCCCTATACCCCTGCCCACCCGACCGGGGATGCCCCCCGATGGCATCAGACGTCGGTGACGCGCAGCCCGGCGTGGGCCTTGTAGCGGCGGTTGACCGAGATCAGGTTGGCGACCAGCGACTCGACCTGGTGGGCGTTGCGCAGCCGGCCGGCGAAGACGCCGCGCATGCCGGGAACGCGGGCGGCCAGCGCCTGCACCAGATCGGTGTCCGCGCGGGACTCGCCGAGCACCATCACATCGGTGTCGATCTCCTCGATCGCCGGGTCCTGGAGCAGCACCGCGGACAGGTGGTGGAAGGCCGCGGTGACCCGGGACTCTGGCAGCAGGGCGGCGGCCTGCTCGGCGGCGCTGCCCTCCTCCGGCCGAAGCGCGTAGGCGCCCTTCTTGTCGAAGCCGAGCGGATTGACGCAGTCGATGACCAGCTTGCCGGCGAGCTCCTCGCGCAGCGATTCCAGGGTCTTGGCGTGGCCGTCCCAGGGCACGGCGACGATCACGATGTCGCTGCGCCGCGCGCACCCGGCGTTGTCCGCGCCCTCGACGCCGAAGCCGATCTCGGCGGCGGCGGCCTCGGCCCGCTCGGCGGCACGGGATCCGATGATCACCTTCTGGCCCGCCTTGGCGAGCCGGTAGGCCAGGCCGCGCCCCTGGTCACCGGTGCCGCCGAGGACGCCGACCACCAGGCCGGATACGTCGGGCAGCTCCCAGGGGTCCTTGGCGGGGGCCTTCTTGGGCGCGTCAGCAGTGTCGTGGGTAGTCATGACAGCGATACTGTCACGCACCCCTCACGACTTGACGCTGCCCTCGGTCAGCCCGGTGCGCCAGTACCGCTGGAGGACGCCCATCAGCACCATCAGCGGCAGGACGGACAGGAAGGCGCCGCCGACCGTGTACTGGTAGAGCTCGGGCTGCCGGTCGGCGTACCCCTGCCAGGAGGTCAGGCCCAGCTGGAGCGGGTACAGGTCGGAGTCGGAGAGCATGACCAGCGGCAGGAGGAAGTTGTTCCAGATGTGCACGAACTGGAACAGGAAGACGGTGACCAGCGCCGGGGTCATCAGCCGCAGGCCCAGCGTGCCGAAGATCCGGGCCTCCCCCGCCCCGTCGATCCGCGCCGCCTCCAGCAGTGAGTCGGGCACGGCGGCGGTGGCGTAGATGCGGCACAGATAGACCCCGAAGGGGCTGACCGTGCTGGGGATCAGCACCGCCCAGTAGGTGTTGGCCAGGCCCATCTCGCTGAACATCAGGTACAGCGGCAGGGCCAGCGCGGTGCCGGGCAGCAGTACCCCGGCGAGCACCACGTTGAAGATGCCCTCCCGGCCCGGGAAGGAGTACTTCGCCAGCGCGTAGCCGGCGGCCGCCGACAGCAGGGTGGCGATCACCGCGCCCAGCCCCGCGTACAGCAGGCTGTTGAGGAACCACCGCACGTAGATGCCATCGTCGTAGGTCAGGACGTCACCGAGGTTGTCGAGCGGGTGCGGGTCGGAGAACCAGAAGCCGAAGGTGCCGAAGAGGTCGCTGCTGGACTTGGTCGAGGAGACCGCGAGCCAGTAGACGGGGACCAGGAAGTAGACGGCGGCGACGGCGAGCAGCGAACAGGTGATGATGCGGTGCCGCAGCGGCGGCTGCCCTGGACGGCCGCCCGGCCCGCCGCCGCCCCTGCCTCGTCGCCTGCCGGTGCCGGTGCCTTTGCCTTGGCCGGCCCGGGCGCCGCGCCGGCCGCGCCCGGTCCGCCGGTCGGGGGCCGTGTCCGGTGCGTCCGGCTCACCGGTCGCGCCCGGTCCGCCGGGTTCACCGGGCTCGCCCGGCTCGGTGACCGTGCTCACTCCGCTCACGGGCCGTCCTCTCCGCGCCGCCGCCGGGCGCCGAACCCCACCAGTCGCAGGAAACCGAAGGACAGCACGCACGCGACGAGGGCGAGCAGCACCGCCTCGGCCGCCGCGATGTGCTGGTTGTTGCTGGTGAACGCCTCGTTGTAGGCGTGCAGATTGGGGGTGTAGCCGGAGTCGATGGAGGTGGACAGCGGCCGCAGCACCATCGGCTCGGCGAACAGCTGGAGGGTCCCGATGATGCTGAAGACGGTGGTGAGGACCAGCGCGGGCCGGATCAGCGGGAGTTTGATGTGCCGGGCGACCTGCCAGGCGCTCGCCCCGTCGATCCGCGCCGCCTCGTACAGCTCCTCGGGCACGGCCTTGAGCTGGGCGATCAGCACCAGCATGTTGTAGCCGGTGAACTGCCAGGTGACGATGTTGGCGATGGACCACAGGACGGTGTCGCGGGCCAGGAAGTCGAGGTTCCAGCCCACCGAGTCGGCCATCTCGACCAGCGGGCTGATCCCCGGCACGTACAGGAAGCCCCACAGGATGGAGGCGATGACGCCGGGCACGCCGTACGGCAGGAAGAAGGCGGTGCGGAAGAAGCCGACCCAGCGGGCCGAGGCGGCGTCGAGCAGCAGCGCCAGCGCCGTCGCGAAGACGATCATCACCGGGATCTGGACGGCGCCGAAGAGCAGCACCCGGCCGAAGCCCGAGACGAAGCGGTCGTCCTCCAGCGCGTGCGAGTAGTTCGCCAGGCCCGCCCACACGTCCCTGGTCTCGCCGCCCAGGCCGAGCGGGCCGGTGCGCTCGACCTTCAGCAGGCTCTGGTGGACGGCGTAGCCGATGGGGGCGAGGAAGCAGAGCACGAACAGGGCGAGGAACGGCAGCAGGAAGACGGCCGCCGCGCGGGCGTGGCGGGCCTCGGTACGGCTGACGCGCCGCCTCACCCCGCCTCCACCTTCAGGCCCTTGTCCTTGAGGTCCTGGACCGTCTGGCCCTGCACCTTCCTGATCACGGACCGGAAGGATCCGCCGTCGCCCAGCGCCTCGGTGAAGGCGTCGCCGAGCCGCTGGTAGAGGGTGTCGACGGCCGGGCCCCACTTCCAGCTGGTGTCCACGCCCTTGCCGGCCTCCGCGAAGACCGTGCTGTACGCCTGGCCGCCGAAGAAGTCCTTGTGCACATCGAGGTCGGCGGTGGAGAAGCCGCCGGTGGCGGCGGGGAAGCCGTAGCCGCCCTGGATCAGCAGCCTGATCGACTCCGGGTCCGTGTTGAGCCAGACGGCGAAGGCGAGCGCGTCCTTGGGGTATTTCGTCCCTCGGAAGACGGCCGTGGTGGACCCGCCCCAGTTGGCGTAGGCGCCGGCGCCCTTGCGCCACTGCGGCATGGCGGCCGCCCGCCACCCGCCGGAGGTCTTGGGGGCGTTGCCGACCAGCAGCGCGTCGCCCCAGCTGGCGCCGAGCCAGGCGGCGATGTCGCCGGTCTGGATGTCCTTGTACCAGGCGTTCTGCCGGTCCGGGATGGTCTTGATCAGCTTCTGCCTGACCAGCGCCTCCCAGTAGTCGGCGACCCGGCGGGTCGGCTCGTCGTCGATGCTGACCGTCCAGGCGTCGCCGGAGGTGCCGAACCAGCTCGCGCCCGCCTGCCAGGCCAGGCCCGCGAAGCGGTTGCCGTTGGTCGCGGAGAAGGTCTCGATCCAGGCGCCCCGCTTGCGGATCGCCTTGGCCGCCGCCTCGTAGTCGTCCCAGGTCCGCGGGGTCTCGATGCCCCACTCGTCGAACAGGTCCTGCCGGAGGAAGAGGCCCATCGGGCCGGACGCCTGCGGGATGGCGTAGACGCCCTTGCCGAAGACGGACTGCTGCCACTGCCAGCCGACAAACTTCGACCTGTGCTTCTCCACCCCGTACTCCGTCAGGTCCAGCAGCCCGTTGTCGAGCAGGAAGCTGGGGACCACCGGGTATTCGACCTGGCCGAGGTCCGGCGGGTTGCCCGCCTTGATCGCGGCGTGCATCTTGGCGTACTGCGCGCCGTTGACCGCCGAGACCTTCTCCAGCTTGATCCGCACCTCGGGGTTCCGCCGGTTCCACAGGTCGACGGGCTTGTCGATGCCCGGCACCCAGGACCAGAAGGTCAGGGTGATCTTCTCGCCCTTCGCACGGCCCTTGGGCTCGGCCTCGCCGTCGTCGTCCGAGCCGCAGCCCGCGAGGGTGAGCCCGGCGGCGACGGCGGCCGCGCCGCCCAGCACGGTGCGGCGGCCGGGAACACGGTGGACGGGGTTCTCGCTCATACCAGCTCCTCCATCGGAACGCGCCGGAAGGTGATCGTCGAGTAGGCGCTGAAGTCGCCGGTCTCGTACAGCAGCCCGACGGTGTCGTCGTCGATCCTGACCAGGTCCGAGTAGGCGGCCGGCAGGCCGTCGACGGTGTGCGCGGTGCGCCAGGTCAGGCCCCGGTCAAGGCTGGCCCGCACGGTCATCACGGCCCGGAAGGCGGGGTCGGCGGGCCCGGAGAAGAGCAGCACATCGGGCTCGCCCAGATGCAGCACGCTGCCTTCGACGATCGGGGTGACCAGGGCGGCCTGCGGGCGGAAGGGCTTGATCAGCGTCTCGCCGCCGTCCCGGGAGACGGCGTCGGCCCGGTTGCCGGGCGAGTCGGAGTCGTTGCGGGCGTTGAAGTAGATCCGGCCGTCGGGGAGTTCGGTGGCGGTGGTCTCGTTGACGTTGATGTAGCCGTTGGGGTTGTCGTCGACGTAGCCGATGCGCCAGCTCCTGCCGCCGTCGTCGCTCAGCAGGCTGTGTCCGCCGTGGTACCGGCCCTCGGTGCCGTCGCCTGCGCCGGTGGGCGGAAGGGAGTGGTTGGCCGGGACGACGATCCGTCCGGCGTGCGGGCCGTGCCGCAGCCGCACGGCGTGGCCCGGGGTGGTCGCGTACCACCGCCACTCCGCCTTCTTCACCTGCGAGGTGATCTCGCGCGGCACGCTCCAGCGGGCGCCCTCGTCGTCGCTGTACTGCACCCACACCCGCCGACCGTCGGCGGCCGGCACCTGGCCACGCAGGATGCGGGTCTCGGTGGCGTCGGCGGCGTTGCGCACATGGACCAGGACGATGCGGCCGCCCTCCAGCAGCACCGGGGCGGGGTTGCCCGCCGTGCCGGTGCCGTTCTCGGTGACGACCTGTAAGGGGCCCCAGGTGCGACCGCCGTCGGTGGACCGCCGGAGCACCAGTTCGATGTTGCCGGTGTCGGAGGCCGACGCCACCCGCCCCTCGGCGAAGGCCAGCAGCCGGCCGGAGCGCGCGGCGATCACCGCCGGAATGCGGAAGCTCGCGTAGCCGCCGGTTCCGGCCCGGAAGGGTACTGACACCTCGTAGGTACGCGCTGTCCCACCGACTGACATCTCCACCTCCCGATGCCCCGTCGCCTCGCGGGAAGCGCCGCGGCGACCGGACGGACGTAGGACGTCCCTTGTGTGCGGTGACCATAGGGATTGCCTGATGGAGCGTCAAGGCACGGCACATGAACACTTGGTGCCCCGGCCGGGGTGCGCAGTGGGTGCGCCAAGTCCGCCGGCCGTGGGTGCGCGGGGTCCACCGGCCCGGGGTGCGCCGGGTCCGCCGGCCCGAGGTGCGAGGGGTCCGCCGAAAGGGGGAGCGGGATCGCACCGGTTCTCGTCCTCGCGGCCGAGGAGCCGCCCGGATCCGGCTCCTAGCCTCAAAGGACCATGAACACACCGCTCAGATTCCTCCTCGAAGGGTCCGCCACCCTCGCCGCCGGCCTGCTCCTGTGGCTGTTCGGCGACAAGATCGACGTTCCGGTGGTCGACCCCGTCAAGATCGGCGTCGTCGCCGCCTGCCTCGGCGCGGTGGAGCTGGGCTACAGCGGCTGGCTGTTCCTCGGGCGGCTGCGCGGCTCCCACTCGAAGGGGTGAGCCCGGCCGGGCCCGGCCCCGCCGCCGCCACCGGCCCGGCATGATGCGGGCCCATGGACGCCGTACGGATCGCGCTGCTGCGTGATGTGCTCGCCGGCACCGAGTGGCTGTCGGCCACCCGCCGCTTCGCCGGCGAGCTGCGAGCCTCGGTCGAGGCGTCCGGCGGGGGGCTGCTGCTGGTCGGCAGCGCGGAGTACGAGCCGTGGCACCTGGCCGCGCATCTGGACGAGGAGGCCGCCTGGGCCGGGCTGCCCGAGCTGTCCCCCACCCTGGTGCGCCACCGGGTGCCGGGCGGCGCGCCGAGGCACCTGTCGGTCGACCTGAGCCGGCTGGAGGCGGCCCGGCGCGGCGAGACGCTGCTGGTGGTGACCCCGGGCGACCCGGGTGCCGGCCTGCTGGAGCGGGTGGACGACGCGCGGCGGGGCGGCGCGACGGTGTTCGCGCTCGACGGCGGGGACGCGGCGCTGCACGCGCTGGCGCACGACGCGCTGGCCGCGCCGCCGGCCGCGGAGCTGGATCTGGAGACCATCCAGCACCTGGTCAGCGCGGCCGCCGGAGAGAACGGCCGGCCGCCGCGGCCCCGCCGCGGACGGCTGCGGGACCAGCTGGCCCGGCTCGCCGATCACCTGGCCGCACCCCCGCCCACCCGCTGGTGACGCGCACCTGGCGGTGACGCCCGGCGGCGGTCCGACGGCGGCGGTCCGACGGCGGCGTGGGGGACGTCTCGCGCGTACTCCCGGCCGGGCCCGGGAACGGGTCGCCTCCCAGGGAGCGCGTCGGCCGGTGCCGGCGAGCGCGTCAGCCGGCGTCGTCCTCGCTCGGTGCTGAGTGATCGCCGCGCGCGGTGGGGTTGTCGCGCCAGCGCGCGTCCGTCTCCCAGGCGACGTTCCGCTCGCGCGCGGTCTCCATCGCGTGGGCCGCCTCCTCCCGGGTGGCGTACGGCCCGAAACGGTCGGCGGCCCGGCACTCCGGGCCCTCTTCGACCTTCTGGTGCCTGAGGCAGTAGTACCACTCGCCGGGCTTGCCGACGGTCCGCTTCCTGAACAACGCCATCCCCGTCTCCGTCCTCGCCGCGGCCACGCGTCCACGCGGCCCGGCACCGCTCCCGCGCCGCGGTGCGCGGGCACCTGAGATCGCACTGCGTGAGCGCCTTTCCTGCCGCCATGCTGCCCCATCCCCCATGGATACACTCGCTGCATGTCTGGCCAGTCGCTTCTTGTCCCGGGGAAGCTCTCCCCCACCCGCCATGTGCCCGCCTCGATCAAGCGCCCCGAGTACGTCGGAAAGGCCGCGCCCACCCCGTACACCGGGCCTGAGGTGCAGGACGCCGAGACGATCGAGCGGATGCGGATCGCCGGTCGCATCGCCGCGCAGGCCATGGAGGAGGCCGCGAAGCTGATCGCCCCGGGGGTCAGCACCGACGAGCTGGACCGGGTCGCGCACGAGTTCATGTGCGACCACGGTGCGTATCCGTCGACGCTGGGCTACCGCGGTTTCCCGAAGTCGCTGTGCGCCTCGATCAACGAGGTGATCTGCCACGGGATCCCGGACTCGACGGTGCTGCGCGACGGCGACATCGTGAACCTGGACGTCACCGCCTACATCGGGGGCGTGCACGGCGACAACAACGCCACCTATCTCTGCGGCGACGTGGACGAGGAGTCCCGGCTGCTGGTGGAGCGCACCCGCGAGTCGCTGAACCGGGCGATCAAGGCGGTCAAGCCGGGCCGCCAGATCAACATCGTCGGCCGGGTCATCGAGTCGTACGCCAAGCGCTTCGGCTACGGCGTGGTCCGGGACTTCACCGGCCACGGCATCAACTCCGCCTTCCACTCCGGCCTGATCGTGCCGCACTACGACAGCCCGCACCACACCACCGAGATCAAGCCGGGCATGACGTTCACCATCGAGCCGATGCTGACGCTGGGCACGCACGACTACGACATGTGGGACGACGGCTGGACCGTGGTGACCAAGGACCGCAAGCGCACGGCGCAGTTCGAGCACACGCTGGTGGTGACCGAGACCGGCGCGGAGATCCTCACCCTCCCGTAGGGTTTTACCGACAGGATGTCGGGAAAGCCATTGACTTAGGCAAGCCTAAGTTGTGACAATGGTCTTTCCCGACCCTCTCGCGTACCCGGAGGCCGCTTTGGACGCCGCAGCCAGCAACCCGACGCCGGTCACGCCGTTTTCCACGCTCATCCGGACGGCCTCGCACGAGCAGCACACCGAAGCGGAGAGCTCGACGTTCATGAGCGACATGCTCGGCGGCCGGCTCGGCGTCGGCGCCTTCCGGCGCTACACCGAGCAGCTGTGGTTCGTCTACCGCGCCCTGGAGTCCTCCGCCGCCGCACTGGCGAAGGACCCGGTCGCGGGCCCCTTCATCCGCTCCGAGCTGGCCCGCACCGCCCAGCTGGAGCGGGATCTGGCCCACCTCGGCGGGCCGGAGTGGGGCGCGCGCCTGGTGCCCCTGCCGGCGACGGCGGCCTATGCGGCGCGGATCGAGGAGTGCGCGCTCCGCTGGCCCGCGGGGTACGTCGCCCACCACTACACCCGCTACCTCGGCGATCTCTCCGGCGGCCAGATCATCCGCGGCACGGCCGAGAAGACCTGGGGCTTCGAGCGCAAGGGCGACGGCGTCCGCTTCTACGTCTTCGAGGACATCGCCAACCCGGCCGCGTTCAAGCGCCGTTACCGCGAGCTGCTGGACGCCCTGCCCGTCGACGACCTGGAGAAGCAGCGGGTCATCGAGGAGTGCAAGCGCGCCTTCGCGATGAACACCGCGGTCTTCCGGGAGCTGGGCGAGGAGTTCCCGCTCAGCGCGTAGCGCCGTGCGGCGCGCGCCATTGCCCATGGCGCGCGCCGGCCGTCGTCGCGGCGCTGGGGCTCAGCGGCATGAGGCCCAGCGGGGTGGAGCTCAGCGAGCGGGGTCGCCGCCGGCTCGGCGCCGGGTCGCGAAGACCGCGGCCGCGCCGCCCAGGCCCAGCAGCCCGGCGCCGCCCAGCAGCGCCCCGGCCGGCAGCGCGGAGCCGGTAGCGGCGAGCGATGCGGTGGTGCCGCTGCCCCCGCCCACGACCCCGCCGCCGCTCGCGGAGGTATCGGAGCCGCTGCCCTCGCCGTCACCGGCGGAGCCCGTGCCGCCCTGGCCGCCGGCGGTGCCCGGCAACGCCGCGCCGTCCTTCAGCGAGACCGCGACAGTGACCGGGTCGAGGGCGTCGCCCGGCTGGTAGAAGCCGCCGAACGCACCGGCCCCGGCATGGGTCAGTTCGGCCCGGACATCGGTGAGGGAGACGGTGTCGCCGGTGGCGGTCAGCGCGCCCGCCGGCATGGTCAGCTTGGCCACAGCGAGATCGCCGGAGCGGTTGACCTTGCCCGTCGCGCGGTCCTTGGCCGACACATCGGCGAGCAGTGAGCCCTTGGCACCCTTGATCCGCACCTTCAGATCACTGAGCTTGAGGTCCAGCTTGCCCTCGTGCCCGGTGAAACGGACGGCGCCGTCGAAGGCGGCGTTCAGGCTCCGAGTGCCATGGGCGTCGTACGTGCCATGGCCCGCCGGGAAGCGGAAGCCGTCGGTCTGCTTCCGGGCGCCGGCGGAGACGGTGATCCTGCCCTTGGCGACGGGCCCGGTGACATAGCTGCGGAAGGACTCCTTCACTCCCCAGTCCAGGGTGCCGTCGGCGATCGTGCCGGCGGGGCGGGTGGGGGGCGTGGCCGCACCGCCGGAGGGGGTGCCGGTGGGCCGCCCGGTCGGCGGGGGCGTGCTCGGCGAGGGGGACGGTCCACCGGTCGGCGGGTTGCTGGTGGACGGGGTCGGGCCGACGGTCGGGGTCGGGCCCGGCGTACTGCTCTGCCCCCCGGTGGGGGTCGGCGAGGGCGCCGCCGTGGGCGCGCCCGCCTTCACCGTCACGGTGGCCGGGTCGAGGGCCTGCCCCGCCTGGTACATGCCGTTGAACGCTTTCGCGCCCTCGGCGGTCAGCGTGGCCGGGATCCGGGCGAAGGTGACCGCCCCGCCCTCGCCCGCCCCGGGCCTAAGGCCGGTCAGGTCGAGCGTGGCGAAGGGGACGTCGTCATCGGTGCGCTCCGGTGTGGTGACATCGAGGCTGATCGAGCCCTTGGTGCCCTCGGTGTGCACCTTCAGATCGCTGAACTCCAGGTCCAGCGCGCCGCCGTGGCCGGTGAAGCGCACACTGCCCTTGAAGGTGGTGTCGACGGCGTGCGTCGCGGTGTCGTAGCTGCCTTTGCCGCCGGAGAAGGTGAACGGACCGTTGCCTTCTGCCTGGGTGGCGCCGTCCGCGACGGTGATCCGGCCCTGGCCGATGGGACCGGTCAGATACTTCCGGAAGCTCTCCTTCACACCCCACTCCAGGGTGCCGTCGGTGATCTCCAGCTTGGGCGGGGCCTTCTTCTCGCCGCCCGGCGCGGCGGCGTTCGCGGGCAGCGCGAGCACGCCGGCGCCGACGACGGTCGCGGCGACCGCCGCGGCGACGGCCAGCGTGCCCCGGCGGATCGGGCGGGTGGGTGAGGCGTCGGACATCGCGGATCTCCTTGGGTCGGGGGCACGCGCCGCCAACGGGCAGCGCGGATCGGCTCCGCCAACGGACGGGCGGTGCGGGATGGGGACGTGTGCTCTGTGGGGCCGGGTCAGTCGCCGCTCGCCGCACCGGGCGCGTCGGACGCGTCGGGCTCACCGGAGACGGCGGCGCCGTCAGGCGCGTCAGGCCCGGCCGCCAGGGCGGCGGCGCGGCGCCGGCGCACCAGGAGTACGGCGCCCCCGGTGGCCAGTAGGGCGGCCGCGGCGACCGCCGCGAGCGGCAGGGCCGGCCAGGAGTAGGCGCCGGAGCCGGGCTCCTTCGCCGCGGCGCGGGGCGGCGCCGCCGGGGCCTGCGGGTCGGCGCCGAGGTCGGGCAGGGCGGGGAGCCGGGCGGCGTCATCGACGGGCACGGCGAGCGAGACCGGGTCCATGACGGTGCCCGGCGGGTACATCCGGCCGAACGCCTTCGCGCCCTCGGCGGTGAGCCGCGCCGGGGCCTCCCGCAGGGTGATCAGCCCGTCCGCGGGGCGCAGTCCGGTGGCGGTGAAGGTGACCAGCGGGGTGTCGTGGGTGGTCTCGCCGCCCTCGGTGACGTCCGCGCGGAGCGTTCCGGTGCCGTCGGCGATCCGCACCGACGGGTCGTCGAGGGTCAGGTCCACATCCCGGCCGGTGAAGTGGAGGCGTCCGGTGAAGTCGGCGCGCAGCGTGCCGTCCCGGCTGTCGTACCGGCCCCGGCCGGCCGGGAAGCGGAAGAGCGCGCCGCCGTCCTCGGCGCCACCCGTCAGCCGCCAGGTGCCCTTGGCGATGGGGCCGGTGACGTACTCCCGGAAGGTCCTGCGGACACCCCAGTCGACGGCCGCGCCGGTGAAGGTGGACCGCGGGTTCGCGGTGGCCTCGGCGGGTGGTGACGTCCGAGGACTCCTGGGCGAGGCCTTGGCGCCCGGCTCTGCCCGGCCCGCCGTGACATCCACCGACAGGCTCACCGGGTCCAGCGGCGTGCCCGCGGTGTAGTAGCCCGCGAAGGCTTCGGCGCCCCGTGCGGTGAGGCGCGCGGGGATGGCGGCGAGGTGGACGGCCGCGCCTCCGCCGCGCATGTCCACCCCGGTCAGGTCGAGGGTGGCGAGCGGGACCTGACGGGCGGAAGTGACCGTTCCGCTGCCCTTGGCCCTGCTCGCCATGTCGGCGAAGAGGGTGCCGCGCCCGTCGCTGATCCGGACCGCGGGCCGCGCGATGGTCAGGTCCAGCTCATGCCGTCCGTCGGATCCGCGGTGTCCGAGGAAGTGGACGCCGCCGCTGAAGCGGGCTGTGAGGGCGCCGCTGTCCGGGTCGTAGGAGCCGGTGGCCGAGTGGAAGCGGAACTGGTCGGCGCCGACGGTGCCGGCGCCGTCGCGCAGCGTCCAACTCCCCTTGGCGATGGGGCCGGTGACATAGCTCTGGAAGGACGCCTTGATCCCCCAGTCGAGCCGGCCGCCAGAGACCGCGCGCGCCGCGACCAGGGCGGTTGGGCCGGTGTCGCGGCCGGTCGCGCGGGCGCCGGTGGCGGCCGGTTGGGCCGCGGCCAGCGCCGTCAGGAGTGCGACGGCGCAGGCGCGGACCGGTCGGTAGGGCAGCAACGAGGACCCCTCCCCTGTAGCCGAATGACTAAGGTAAGGCTAACCTAAGTCACGATTGCCGGAAGATCCAGAGCGGGACCGAAGGGACCGGAGTGGAGACGCGGACAGTGGATCAACACCCTTGGACCGGGGCGCCGTTGCACCGACGGCGAGGAGGCGGCGGGCGGCGCGCACAGCGCGCGGTGTTCGGCCTCATCACCGCGCTCGCGCTCGCCCTGACCGGCTGCGGCGGCGGCTCGGCCCCCGCCTCTCCGGGCACCGGGCCCACCGGCCGCGCCGCCGACCGCGTGGAACCGCTGAGCGGCCGCGCCCCGGCTCCGAAGCTGCCGGCGACCGTGCGCTCCGCCGATGGCCGGAGCGTCACCGTGCGCGCCACCGACCGGGTGGTGCCGCTCACCGGCGCGCTCTCCGAGACCGTCTTCACCCTGGGGCTGGGCGATCGGGTGGTCGGCCGCGACCTGACCACCACCTTCCAACAGGCGCGGAAACTCCCGCTGGTGACCCGGGGGCACGATGTCTCCGCGGAGAGCGTGCTCTCCCTCAAGCCCACCCTGGTGCTGGCCGAGCCCTTCAACGGACCGCAGGAGGCCGTCGAGCAGATCCGGGCCGCCGGTGTCCCGCTGGTCGTCCTCGCCCCCGTCAAGGACCTCTCCGGGATCGGCCCCCGGATCGACGCGGTGGCGGCGGCCCTCGGGGTGAGGTCGGCCGGGGACCGGCTGCGCGAGCGCACCGAGCGGCGCCTGGAGGCGGCCCGGGCCCGGATCCCGCACCACCGGGACAAGCCGCGCGTCGCCTTCCTCTACCTGCGCGGTTCGGCGTCGGTCTATCTGCTCGGCGGCGCGGACTCCGGCGCCGGATCCCTGCTGAGAGCGGCCGGAGCCGTCGACGCGGGCGCCGAGTCCGGACTCGCCAAGGACTTCACCCCCCTCACCAGCGAGGCCCTGGCCAAGGCGGCGCCGGACGCGATCCTGGTGATGAGAGCGGGACTTGACTCGGTGGGCGGCGTCGACGGTCTGCGATCGGTGCCGGGCGTCGCGCAGACCCCGGCCGGGATGGACCGCCGGGTCATCGCGGTCGACGACGGGGTGCTGCTCAGCTACGGGCCGCGCACCGATCAGGTGCTGACCTCGGTGGTGGACCAGCTCTACGGATCGGAGCGCGGGTGAGCGCCCGGTCCACCCTGCTGGCCTGCGCCCTGGTGGCGGGTCTGGTGGTGCTCACGCTGCTCTCCGCGGCCGTCGGCGCGTACCACATCCCGCTCGGGGACGTGCTCGGCTCGCTCCGGCACCGGGCCGGGCTCGGCGGCGCCCCGCTGGAGCGGGTGCCGGAGAGCGTGCTGTGGAACGTGCGGCTGCCGCGGGTCGCTCTCGCCCTGCTGGTGGGCGCCGCGCTGGGGTGCGCCGGCGCGCTGATGCAGGGGGTGTTCGGCAACCCGCTCGCCGAGCCCGGCGTCATCGGCATCTCCTCCGGCGCCGCGGTCGGCGCGGTCGGCGCCATCACGCTGGGCCTGGACGGACTCGGCAGCTGGACGGTGACGGTGTGCGCGTTCGGCGCGGGGCTGCTGACGGTATCGCTGGTCTATCTGCTCGCCCGCTCCCACGGCCGTACCGAGGTCGTCACCCTGATCCTCACCGGCATCGCGGTCAACGCCTTCGCGGGCGCGCTGATCGGGCTGTCGGTGTTCTTCGCCGACAACTCCCAGCTGACCGAGATCACGTTCTGGCAGCTCGGCTCGCTGGCGCAGGCGACCTGGCCGAAGGTGCTGGCCGTCCTGCCGTGCGCGGCCGCCGGGTTGCTGCTGGCCCCGCTGTGCGCACGCAAGGTCGATCTGCTGGCGCTGGGCGAGCGGCCCGCGCGGCATCTGGGGGTGCATGTCGAGCGGCTCCGGCTCGCCGTCATCGTGCTGGTCGCGCTGCTGACCGCCGCCGCGGTGGCCGTCGCCGGAGTCATCAGCTTCATCGGGCTGCTGGTGCCGCATGTGCTGCGGATGGCCGCGGGCCCCGGCCACCGGTTCCTGATCCCCGGCAGCGCGCTCGGCGGCGCCCTGCTGCTGCTCGCCGCGGATCTGGCGGCGCGCACCGTCGCCCGGCCCGCGGAGCTTCCGCTGGGGGTGCTGACCGCCTTGGTGGGCAGCCCGGTCTTCTTCCTCCTGCTGCGCAGGACCCGGCGGCGGCAGGGAGGCTGGGCGTGACACGGTCGCTGCTCCGGGGGCTGTCCGCGCGCCGGGTGCCCACGCCGCCCCGGCCGCCCTCCCCCGGCGCGGTGGTGGCCGAGGCGTCCGGGCTCGGGGTCCGGCTAGCGGGCCGCGCCGTGCTCTCCGGGGTCGACCTGCGGGTGGCCTGCGGGGAGGTGCTCGCTCTGGTCGGGCCCAACGGAGCGGGGAAGTCGACCCTGTTGTCGGCGCTCGCCGCCGACCTGCCCGCGACCAGCGGCACGGTCCGGATCGACGGCCGGCCGGTGGGCGGCTGGACGCCCCGCGAACTGGCCATGCGCCGCGCGGTGCTGCCCCAGTCCGCCGCCCTCTCCTTCCCCTTCACGGTGGAGGAGGTGGTCCGGATGGGCCGTACGCCGTGGGCGGGCACCGCCGCCGAGGACGAGGACGAGGCGGCGGTGCGGGACGCCATGGCCGGCACCGAGGTCTCCGCGTTCGCCCGGCGCCCGTTCGCGTCGCTGTCCGGCGGTGAGCGGGCCCGCGTCGCGCTGGCCCGGGTGCTCGCTCAGGCGTCGGCGCTGCTGCTGCTCGACGAGCCGACCGCCGCCCTCGACCTGCGCCACCAGGAGCTGGTCCTGCGGATCTGCCGGGAGCGGGCCGCGGCCGGGGACGCGGTCGTGGTGGTGCTGCACGATCTCGGGCTGGCGGCGGCGTACGCCGACCGGATCGCGGTGCTGCGCGGCGGGCGGGTGATGGCCGACGGGGCACCGGAGACGGTGCTGGATGCCGCGCTGCTGTCGGAGGTGTACCAGCAGCCGGTGGAGGTGCTGCGGCACCCGCGCACCGGTGGGCCGCTGGTCCTGCCACTGCGCGAGACGCCACCGCCCCACATACCCAACTCGCCCTCATTGAGCCCATGATGACCGAATCGTGACTGACCGAATCTCGATCATCCATGACCGAGACTTTTCCTTCCTGAGAGCAGGATCACCAACCCCATGGGGAACCACGTAGGCAAGCCTCAGCTAAATTAGGGCGGCCTTATCCGGCCACTGTCCGTTCTGTCCGTCCGATCTCGCCAGGAGCCCGCATGCGAGTCCTCCGCTCCTCCGTCGCCACCGCCATCGCGGCCGCGGCAGCGCTCACCGCCGTCGCCGGCTGCGCGGAGAAATCCGACGCCAAGGACTCCGACGCCATCAAGGTCACCGCCTCGAACGACTCCTGCGAGGTCTCCAAGACCTCCTTCCCGGCCGGGCACGTGACCCTCGCCGTCGAGAACGAGGGTTCCAAGGTCACCGAGGTCTACCTCTACGCCCCCGGCGACCGGATCGTCACCGAGCGGGAGAACATAGGCTCCGGCCTCGACGTCACCATCACCGCCGAGGTGAAGCCCGGTACGTACGAGATCGCCTGCAAGCCCGGCATGAAGGGCCACGGCATCCGGCAGAAGGTCACCGCCACCGGCAAGGGCGCCAAGCCCGCCAAGCGCGACCCGCGACTGGACAAGGCCGTCGCCGAGTACCGCGATTACGTCCAGCAGCAGGCGGACGAGACGATGCCGCTGGTGAAGACCTTCACCGACGCGATCGTCGAGGGCGACCTCGCGGCGGCCAAGAAGGCGTACGCCCCCTCCCGCATCGGCTGGGAGCGCACCGAGCCGGTCGCCGAGTCGTTCGGCGACATCGACCCCAAGGTCGACTTCCGCGAGGACGGCCTGGCGAAGGGGCAGGAGTGGACCGGCTGGCACGCGCTGGAGAAGTCCCTGTGGAAGACCGGCAAGATCACCGCCGCTGACAAGAAGCTCGCCAAGCGGCTGGCGAAGGACCTGGCCGACTGGCAGAAGCGGGTCGGCACCGCGGAGCTGAACCCCACCGGCATGGCCAACGGCGCCAAGGAGCTGCTCGACGAGGTGCAGACCGGCAAGGTCACCGGCGAGGAGGAGCGCTACAGCCACACCGACCTGGTCGACTTCCAGGCCAACGTGGAGGGCGCGGAGAAGTCGTACACCCTGCTCAAGGCCGTGGCCAAGGAGAACGACCCGCAGCTGACCAAGCGGCTGGACAAGGAGTTCGCCGCGGTGCGCAAGCTGCTCGACGGCTACCGCGAGGGCGACGGCTTCGTGTCGTACGACAAGGTCGACGAGGCCAAGCGCAAGGTGCTGTCGGACGCTGTCAACGCGCTGGCCGAGCCGCTGTCGAAGCTGGCCGCCACCGTGGTCGCCAAGTGACGAGGGAGCCCGCGATGTCAACGGAAGACCTTGAGACCGGCGAGGCGACTGCCACCGGCGACGACGCCGCAGCGCGGCGCACCCCGTCCCGCCGCGCCCTGATCGGCTGGGGCGCCTCCGGGCTCGCGGTCGGCGCCGCCGTGGCCGGCGGTGCCGCCGCGGCCATGCGCGGCGGCGATGACGCCGAGCCGGTGGCCGCCGCCGGGGCCGCGGTGCCCTTCCACGGCGCCCACCAGGCCGGCATCGCCACCGCGGTCCAGGACCGGCTGCACTTCGCCGCCTTCGACGTCGTCACCGAGGACCGGGCGGAGCTGATCGCCCTGCTCAAAGAGTGGACCGAGGCGGCGGCCCGGATGACCCAGGGCCGCCCGGTCGGTGAGGGGGCGTCCGGCGGGCTCGCCGAGGCGCCGCCGGACGACACCGGCGAGGCCCTCGGTCTCAAGCCGTCCCGGCTCACCCTCACCGTCGGCTTCGGCCCCGGCCTCTTCCAGGACAGCAAGGGCCGGGACCGCTTCGGCCTGAAGAAGCGGCGGCCCGAGGCGCTGATCGACCTGCCCCACTTCCCGGGCGACAACCTCGACGCGGCGCGCAGCGGCGGCGACCTGTGTGTGCAGGCCTGCGCCGACGACCCGCAGGTCGCGGTGCACGCCATCCGCAACCTGGCCCGCATCGGCATGGGGAAGGTGGTGATCCGCTGGTCGCAGCTGGGCTTCGGCAAGACCTCCTCGACCACGCCGGACGCCCAGACCCCGCGCAACATGATGGGTTTCAAGGACGGCACCCGGAACATCGCCGGCACCGACTCCGCCGCGCTGAAGAAGCACGTGTGGGTGTCGGAGAAGGACGGGCCCGCGTGGATGGCGGGCGGCTCCTACCTGGTCGCCCGGCGGATCCGGATGCACATCGAGACCTGGGACCGCACCTCGCTGGGCGAGCAGGAGAGCATCTTCGGCCGGAACAAGGGCGAGGGCGCGCCGGTCGGCAAGGCGCGCGAGCGCGACGAGCCCAACCTCAAGGCGATGCTGCCCACCGCGCACGTCCGCCTGGCCCACCCGGACTCCAACGGCGGGGCGACCATCCTGCGCCGCGGCTACTCCTTCACCGACGGCACCGACGGTCTGGGCCGCCTGGAGGCGGGGCTGTTCTTCCTCGCCTACCAGCGGGACGTGCGCGAGGGCTTCGTGCCGGTGCAGCGGAGTCTGGCGGCCAACGACGCGCTCAACGAATACATCCAGCACGTCGGTTCGGCGGTCTTCGCCATCCCGCCGGGCGTCCGTGACGCGGACGACTGGTGGGGCCGCGAGCTGCTGTCCTGAGGGGAGAGCCGTACACCGTGTTCGGCAACTATCTGATCGGCCTGCGTGAGGGCCTCGAGGCCAGCCTGGTCGTCTGCATTCTCGTGGCCTACCTGGTCAAGACGGAGCGGCGCTCGGCGCTGCTGCCGATCTGGCTGGGGATCGCGGTCGCGGTCACGGTCAGCCTGTCCTTCGGCGCCGCGCTGGAATTCGGCTCCCAGGAGCTGACCTTCGAGGCGCAGGAGGCGCTGGGCGGGTCGCTGTCGATCCTCGCGGTCTGCCTGGTGACCTGGATGGTCTTCTGGATGCGGCGCACCGCCCGGCATCTGAAGGCGGAGCTGCACGGCAAGCTGGACGCGGCCCTGGCGATGGGCACCGGCGCACTGGTGGCCACGGCCTTCCTGGCGGTGGGCCGGGAGGGCCTGGAGACCGCGCTGTTCGTGTGGGCGGCGGTGCACACCAGCAACGGCGGCACCTCGCAGCCGCTGATCGGCGTGGTGCTGGGGCTGCTCACCGCGGTGCTGCTGGGCTGGCTGTTCTACCGCGGCGCGCTCCGGATCAACCTGGCGAAGTTCTTCACCTGGACCGGCGCCATGCTGGTCGTGGTGGCGGCGGGCGTGCTGGCGTACGGCTTCCACGACCTTCAGGAGGCGCGCTTCCTGCCGGGGCTGCACAACCGGCCGTTCGACATCAGCGACACCATCCCGCCGGACAGCTGGTACGGGACGCTGCTGAAGGGCACCCTCAACTTCCAGCCGGACCCGACCTGGTTGCAGATCGCGGCGTGGTCGCTGTATCTGGTCCCCACGCTCGTGCTGTTCTTCGCCCCGGGTAGGGTTGCGCCGACCGCAGCTGCCCCGAAGGAGCCGGAGCCCCATGACACGCAGGTCACCTCACCGGAAGTTCACGATTCTGGCAGCCTCGGCGCTGCTGTTTCTGACGCCGGCGCTGACCGGCTGCGTGACGGTGCACGGCGAGCGGGAGAACATCCCGTCGGTGGACAAGGCTGAGGCGTCCCAGGCGCTGAAGCAGTTCACCGACACGTACAACAAGGCGTACCGCGTGCTCGACCCGGAGCTGCTGGGCCGGGTCGAGACCGGGCCGCTGCAGGCGATCAACTTCGGCGACGTCACCGCTCAGCACAGCGACCGCCCGGAGGGGAACCCCGACTGGCGGCCGCTGGAGCTGAGCGACGCCCGCTACCTGATACCCAGGCAGGTCGGCTGGCCGAAGTTCTTCGTCGCCGACACCAGCAGCAACCGCGGGCAGGTCAGCGGCACCCGCTGGCTGCTGCTGTTCCTCCGCGACGGTGCCGACCAGCCGTGGCGGGTGGCGTATCTGTCGATCCTCGACCGCGAGGAGATGCCGCGGTTCGCCACCGACGAGGACGGCTGGGCCAAGCCGGTCCCGGGCGGTGCGGCGGCGCGGCTGGCGGTCGCCCCCGACGGGCTGAGCAAGGCGTACACCGACTACCTGATGACCGGCGAGGGCGAGACCTTCGCCGAGGGCTCGGCGACCTCGGGGCTGCGGGCGGGCCGCGAGAAGGAAGAGAAGACGCCGAGGTACTGGACGGAGTTCATCGACACCCCGGCCGAGGGCCCGCGCTACGCGCCGCTGGGGCTGCGGCTGGAGGACGGCGGGGCGCTGGTGTTCTTCACCTCGCACCACCGGCAGAAGCAGACGATGGCCAAGGGTCTCAAGCCGCAACCGCAGCCGCAGGAGAAGGCGCTGATGACCGGCGAGGCGAAGAAGGCGATCACGCTGACCCGGATCTCGGAGGCGGCGGTGCGGGTCCCGGCCAGGGACGCGGCGGACCGGAAGATCGTCTTCCTTAACCGGGTGGAAGGTCTCACGGCCGCGAAGGGCGAGTGACTCCCCGGCCCCTGCCCGGCCCCACCGGATCCCGGCCCCTGCCCGGCGCCGCCGGAACCCGGAGGCTGCCCGGCCACACCGAGGCGCCGCACGCCGGCGCGGTGGGGCAGGCGGCGGTCAGCGCCCCATCGGCCAGGCCGCGTGGTGCTCCTGCTCGGTCCGGGCGAACTGCGCGCACGCGTCGGTGAGCGCCTCCAGCAGCGTCAGCGGATCGGGCAGCGGCCGCTCCGGGCCGAGCAGCCAGGCGACGTGCCCCTCCCCCGGCAGCCGGGCCGGCGGCATGAGCACATAGCTGCCCCGGCAGTGCCAGCGCAGCCCCGGATGCTCGTCCATGGTCTCGGGGTGGCAGTCCAGCTCGCACGGCCACCACTCGTCCTCGTCATCGGGGGTGCCGCGGGTGGCGGTGAAGAACAGCATCCGGCTCTGCTGGAGGTCGGCGCTGGAGGTGGCCACCGGGCCCACCTCGACGCCCGCCGCGCCCAACCGCTCCAGGGCCTGCCGGCCGGCGTCCGCGGGGACGTCCAGCACGTCGTGGGCGATGCCGGTGGCGGTGATGAAGTTCGCGTCCGGCTGGCCGCTGATCCACTGCGCGACCTTCGCCGGGTCGGTCGTCGCCTGGGTCTGCCAGGCGAAGGAGACCGGGTGCCGGGCGGGGGTGGGGCAGCCGATGCGGTCACACGAACAGCCGTAGCCGTCCGGATGGGCTGCCGGTGCGAGCGGGAACCCGGCGGCGGCCGCCGCCAGGAGCAGATCCTCACGCGCGCCGCCCGCGCGCGCTCCCGTGCCCGACTCCTCGCCCGCTCCGCTCCTCGGACGGCGCAGCCACTGGGAGAACCTGCCCTTGCGTTCCATCTATCGCCTCGCTTCACGGCTGTCGTGCGGCATCGCCCGTTACCCGATCAATGCTGCCACCATCCTGCTCCCGAGGTGGCCGGTGTCCGCATCCGGGGTGCCCGCCGGCTCCACCCAGGGGATGCACTTACTGGTGCATAACCGAATTCTCCGGCCTAGCGTTCCTTATATGGTCTCAAGATCTCTGCTGGCAGGGGCCATCGCCCTGGCGCTGACCGCTCCGGTCACCGGAGCCGCCTTCCCGGCCTCGCGCGCCGGTCCCGGCGCGGGGCAGTCCGGGCCGCGCGGCGGGTCGGCCCGTGCCAAGGTCACCTACACGGCACACCGGGGCGGTTCCCTGGAGGTCCCGGAGAACAGCATGTCCGGGCTGACCGCCGCCTACGAGCGCGGCCAGGCCGATGTGATCGACTTCGACACCCGGGTGCTGCGCGACGGCACGCTGGTGGTGATGCACGACGCGACCTTGGACCGTACGACCTTCTCCAGCGGCCGGGTGAACGCGCTCACCCTCCGGCAGTGGCGCCAGGTGATGCTGCGGCCCGATCCGGGCCTGCCCGGCGACTGGCGGCCGGAGCCGCCGCCGACCGCCGCCGAGGCGCTGGACCGCTTCGGCGGCCGGACGACGCTGATGGTGGAGGTCAAGGACGCGATCGGGCTGCCCACCCTGGCCCGGATGCTGAAGAACCGGGGCCTGGCGCGCTCGGTGTACGTCAACACCAACGCCCCGAGCGTGGCCAAGCAGGCCCACGACCTGGGGCTGACCGCCCAGCTGTGGCGCTCGGCGGCGCAGATGCGGGACGACGACCCGGGCCAGTGGACCGACTTCGTCGACCTGCTGGACATCGACTACCGGGCGCGCGACGAGGACGTGCGGCGCGCGGTGCGGTCCGGCATCCCCCGGGTGTGGGGGCACACGGTGAACACCCCGGCCGACCGCGACCGGATGCTGCGGCTGGGCTGCACCGGCATCATCACCGACGCCCCGGGGCTGCTGACCCGGACCCCGGCCCGGCCCTGACGCCTCCCTGGTCCGGCCCGGAATCGGCCCTGACCCCGGCCGGCCCTGACCCGGCGCGCTGCCGAGCACCGGGCAGCCGGAGGGCGGGTTCAGCGCGGGGCGATCCCGCGCAGCGCCAGCTCGACGACGGAGTCCGCGTACTCATGCGTGAGCGGCAGCGTGCGCAGCAGCCAGCGGTGGGCGATCGGCCCCACCAGCAGTTCCAGGGCGACCCGCGGATCGAAGCCGGGATCGGCCTGTCCGGCCTCCTGCGCCGCGCGCAGGCGCTTCACGTAGAGCTGGAGCTGGGGTTCCAGGAGGCGGGTGACGAACTCGGCGCCCAGTTCCGGGTTGACCACGCCCTCGGCGGCCAGCGCGCGACCGGGCAGGTCGTAGGCCGGGGAGTTCATCTCGTCGACCGTGGCGCGCAGCACCAGCTTGAGGTCGGCTTCCAGGTCGCCGGTGTCCGGCAGCTCGAACTCACCGGCCGCGGCCTCCTCGGCGAGCGCGGCGAAGGCGTCGAGGAGGACGGCGGCCTTCGAGGGCCACCAGCGGTAGATCGTCTGCTTGCCGACTCCGGCGCGGGCGGCGATCGCCTCGATGGTCAGCCTGGGGTAGCCGACCTCGCCGACGAGTTCGAGGGCGGCTTCCAGGATGGCGCGCCGGGAGCGCTCGCTGCGGCGGGTGGCGTCGGGAGCTGTCTTGTTGGCCATGGCTCGAATCTATCAAGCGAATGAGGCGAGACGTATCGTCTTGACAAGACGTCGCGTCTCGCGCAAGCTTGTGGAACAACGAGACGAGACGTCTCGTAAAGCCGTAGAGGAGATCACCATGAGCAAGGGCAAGTCGGGAAACCCGCTGGGCGTCGGCGGCCCCCGGAACAACGTCCCCCGCTCGGCCATGCACGGCGCCCGCACCGCCGGCCGGGGCACGCGGGCAGGCTCGGATCCGGGCGCCTTGAAACGGGAGTTGCTGCGCAGGCTGCGGCAGGACAGGGAGGCGCGCGGGACGGGGCGGGACGCGCGGTAAATCACTCGAACAGGCCATGTACACCGGCTCGGCAGGGTGGACCATGTGTGAGACGCGTACGGCGATCGCGTACGCGCTCAACACCACCGTGAGGAGCCATCGTTGTCCTTGCGCACCATTGAGCGGCGTGCCACCGCGCGCCGCTACCTCATGTGTCCCCCCACCCACTTCAAGGTCACCTACTCCATCAACCCGTGGATGGACCCGGACAAGCCGGTCGACCTGCCGCTGGCCCTCGCCCAGTGGGAGGACCTTCGGGACCGCTACCGCGCCCTGGGGCACACCGTCGATGAGCTCGAACCCCACCCGGAGCTCCCGGACATGGTGTTCGCCGCGAACGGCGCCACCGTCGTCGACGGCCGGGTGCTCGGCGCCCGCTTCGCCCACCCCGAGCGGACCGCCGAGGCCGCCGTGCACCGGGCGTGGTTCCGCGCCAACGGCTACGAGGACGTGCACGAGCCCGAGCACATCAACGAGGGCGAAGGGGACTTCGCGGTCACCGCCACCTGGGTGCTGGCCGGGCGCGGCTTCCGCAGCAGCCCGCTCTCGCACCCCGAGGCCCAGGAGTTCTTCGGCCGGCCGGTGATCGGCCTGGACCTGGTCGACCCCCGCTTCTACCACCTCGACACGGCTCTGTGCGTGCTGGACGACACCACCGACTCCGAGGTCATGTACTACCCGGACGCCTTCTCGGCGGGCAGCCGGTCCGTCCTGCGGCGCCTCTTCCCCGACGCGATCATCGCCGAGCGGGCGGACGCCGAGGCGCTCGGCCTCAACGCGGTCAGCGACGGCCGCAACGTCCTGCTGCCCCAGGCCGCGACCGGCCTCTTCGCCCCGCTGCGGGAGCGGGGCTACGAGCCGATCGGCATGGACCTGGGCGAACTCCTCAAGTCGGGCGGCAGCGTCAAATGCTGCACCCAGGAGCTACGCGGGTAGCAGGGGATAGCAGCAGGGAGCAGGGGATCACCGCACCGGCTACGACGGCTCGGCCGGCGGCCAGGAGTCGCCCCAGTCGGTGTCACGGGCGGCACGGTAGAGCGGACCGTGCCGCTTGGTGACCGTCTCCCGGCGCAGTCCCTCCTCGGCGGTGCACAGGTCCAGCAACACCAGCCCCTTGCGGATCTGCGGCTTGCGTACCACCCGGGCGGCCGCCACGGCGTCCTCCCCCGGGCCGGGCACCTCCAGACCGGCCGCCTCCGCGCCCAGCCTGCCGGGTGCCGCCGCCCGGACCGCCGCCACATAGCTGAACTTCTCGTCCTCGTACGGCAGCGAGGCACCCTTCACCTGCCGGTGCAGGGAGGAGCGGCTGACCCGCGCGGCGAAATGGCACCAGTCCGAGCCCACCTCGATGGGGCAGGTCCCGCTGTGCGGGCACGGCGCCAGCACCCGGAACCCGGCGGCGACCAGCCGGTCCCGGGCCTCGCGGATGCGCAGATAGCCCTCGGGCGTCCCCGGCTCGATGATCACCACGGTCTGCCCCGCGCGGGCCGCCTCGTCGACCACCACCCGCCGGTCGTCCTCGGTCAGCTCGCCCAGCACATAGGAGACGGTGACCAGGTCGGCCGCCTCGATCCGCAGCCCGCCGCCGATCGCCTGGCGCCGCCACTCGGCGGCCCGCAGCGCACGGTCGCCGGAGGCGCCGGCCAGCTCCCGGCCCAGCTCCAGCGCCGCCTGCGACCAGTCGAGCACCGTGGTGGCCCGGTCCGCGCCCGCCCAGGCGTCGGCGACCGCCCAGCTCGCCGCGCCCGTGCCGCCGCCCACGTCGACATGGCTGGCCGGCACCCACGCGGGCAGCCGCTCCCGCAGCCCCGCCAGCGCGGCCCGCACCGCCTCGTAGGTGGCGGGCATCCGGTAGGCCGCGTAGGCGGCGACGTCGGAGCGGTCCCGCAGCACGGGCGCGTCGGTCGGGGTGCGCCCCCGGTAATTGCTGATCAGCCGCTCGACAGCCTGCGCGGCCTGCTTGGGCGGCAGGCCGTCCAGCAGCCGGGCCAGCGCGGTGCGCAGCTCATCGCCGGCGGATGCGGTTTCGGGGGCGTGCATCCGCCCAAGTTTACCGGCCCGCCCCGGCCCGACGGCTCACTCGGATCTCTCCGGCCGGCCCGGCTCTCTCAGCTCAGCTCAGTACTCTCAGACCTGCCGCAGCCCCGGGCGCCCCGCCTGGGTGGCGAAGGAAGCCACCGCGCTCAGCGTGCCTGTCGGCACGGTGACCGCGGACACCGTCTTGTAGTCGGCCCGCGCCTGCTTCCCGTCGAAGGTGAGCGTGGTGTAGCCGCGGCGCCCGTTGTAGAACTTCAGGTGCGGATTGGCCGCCATGTAGGTCGACCAGTTCGCGGGCTTGTCGGCGCCGTCCTTGCCGCTGGTGACCGAGGTGCCGACGAACTCCACGCCCACCGTCCGCGACGCCGGGTCGTCGAAGTTCCGCTTGATGTCCAGGGCGTAGGCGACGTGCACGTCGCCGGTGAGCACCACGAAGTTCTCCAGCCCGGCCTGCTCGACGCCCGCCAGGATCCGCTCCCGGGATGCCGGGTAGCCGTCCCAGGAGTCCATGGAGAGCTTGGAGCGCGCCGCGGTGGTGTTCTTGCGGCGCGAGAAGGTGACCTGCTGGGGCAGCACGTTCCAGGTGGCGGTGGAGCGGCGGAAGCCGTCCAGCAGCCAGCGCTCCTGGGTGGCGCCGATCATGGTGCGGGCCGGGTCCTCGGACTCCGGTCCCGGGTACTGCCAGCCGTCGCCGTATGCCTGGTCGGAGCGGTACTGCCGGGTGTCCAGGATGTCGAACTGGATCAGCTGCCCGTAGTGCGCCCGGCGGTAGAGCCGCATGTCCGGCCCCTCGGGCCGCTGGGGCATGCGCAGCGGCATGTTCTCCCAGTAGGCCCGGTAGGCGGCGGCGCGGCGGATCAGGAACTCCTCCGGCGACTGGTCCTGCTCCGGTATGCCTCCGGCGTAGTTGTTCTCCGTCTCGTGGTCGTCCCAGGTGACGAACCAGGGGAAGGCGGCGTGCGCCGCCTGGAGGTCCGGGTCGGTCTTGTAGAGGGCGTAGCGCAGCCGGTAGTCCTCCAGGGTGACCGTCTCGCGGTTGAAGAGGTCCGGCAGCGTGCGGTCGGTGTAGTTGCGCGCGCCGCCGGCCGCGTTGACCGCGTACTCGTACTGGTAGTCGCCGACGTGGAAGACGGCGTCCAGGTCCTCCCTGGCGAGGTGGCCGAGCGCGGTGAAGTAGCCGTCGTGGTAGGCCTGGCAGGACACCAGCCCGAACCGGCCGTCGTTGACCTTGGCCCCGCGGGCGGGTGTGGTGCGGGTGCGGCCGACCGGGCTGATCCAGTCACCGACCCGGAAGCGGTACCAGTACACCCGGTCGGCCTCCAGGCCGTCCGCCTCGACGTGCACGGTGTGGTTGAACTCGGGATACGCCCGGACGCTGCCCCGCCGCGCGACGCGGCTGAGGCGCTCGTCCCGGGCTATCTCCCAGTGCACGCGCACGGCGCCGTCGGCGGGCAGGCCGTTGCCCGGCTCGTACGGGCGCGGGGCGAGTCTGGTCCACAGCAGTACGGAGTCCGGGCGCGGATCGCCGGAGGCGACGCCGAGGGTGAACGGGTTGTCCGGGAGGGCGCGGGGCGCCACCTCGGCGGCCTGCGCGGTGGGCAGGTTGGTGGTGAAGGCGAGCGCGGCGGCGGCGGAGGTGACGGTGAGGAAGCGGCGCCGGCCCAGCCGGGCGGCGGCGGCCCTGATCTGCTCGTGGGGTGCGGCGTGTGTGGCTGAGTGTGCCTGGTGTCCCATGTGTCTTCCCCTGACGTGACGTACCGAGGTGACGTGTCAGGGGAATTGGAATGCAGAGCGGCGGCGATGTCCTGACCCGTGCACGACACATATATGGCGCTGCGGTGAGCGCCGCATCCGTATCGGGCATTCAGCGCAATCCACTGCCGCGGCCGCGGCGCGGGGTCATCGCGTACGCTGCGGCCCCATGAACCGGGGCCGGGCGAGCGGGACGAGCGGCACGAGCGGTGGGAACACGATGATGGGGTGGGCGGGCTGAGTGAGCTGAGTGGGCCGAGTGAGGTGACGGAGGTGAGCCGGATGTCCGTGGTGTCGAAGGCCGCGCTGGTGACGGGTGCGGGCTCGGGGATCGGCCGCGCGGTGGCGCTGGAACTCGCCGAGGCGGGCTGGTCGGTCGCGCTGGCCGGCCGCCGTCCGGAGCCGCTGGCCGAGACCGCCCGACTGGCGGGCGAGGGCGCACTGCCGGTCGTCGCGGATATCACCCGGCCGACTGACGTGGACGCGCTCTTCGCCACCGTCCGTGACCGCTTCGGGCGGCTGGACCTGCTGTTCAACAACGCGGGCGTCTTCGGGCCGCCGGTGCCGCTGGAGGAGCTGGCCTACGAGGACTGGCGCACGGTCGTCGACACCAACCTCACCGGGGCCTTCCTGTGCGCGCAGGGCGCCTTCCGGATGATGCGGGACCAGGACCCGCGCGGCGGCCGCATCATCAACAACGGCTCGCTCTCCGCCCACGCCCCGCGGCCGCACAGCATCGCCTACACCGCGACCAAGCACGCGATGACGGGCCTGACGAAGTCGCTCTCCCTGGACGGCCGCCGGTACGGCATCGCCTGCGGCCAGATCGACATCGGCAACGCGGCGACGGACATGACCGAGCGGATGAGCGCCGGGATCCTCCAGGCCGACGGGGAGGTGCGGGCGGAGCCGGTGATGGACGCGGCGGACGTGGCCCGCACCGTCCGCCACATGGCCTCCCTCCCGCCGGAGGCGAACGTCCAGTTCGTCACGGTGATGGCGACGACGATGCCGTACATCGGCCGCGGCTGAACGCGCGGCGGCCGACAGGTCTGCCTGGCGCCACGGCGACGACCGGCGGGCGCGGCTGCCCCTTTCGCGGCCGTCGGCGGGCGCGGGCCGGCGGGCGCGGGCCGGCGGGCGCGGGCCGGCGGGCGCGGGCCGGCGGGCGCGGGCCGGCGGGCCGGGGCCGCCTTTGCGGCCGCCGGCGGCGCAAGCCCGGCGGGCGGCAGGCGCCGGACGGGGAATATCCGGCCCCCGGCGAGCAGTTGGCCCGATCATGACCATGGACGACGCCGCGCAGAGCGGCCGCAAGAACGACACCGAAGTGCTGCGCTACACCGCCTTCTCCACCGACCCGGCCGGGGGCAACCCGGCCGGGGTCGTGCTGGACGCGGCCGGTCTGGACGACGCCACGCAGCTGGCGATCGCCGCCGAGGTGGGGTATTCGGAGACCGCCTTCCTGACCGCGCCGCCGGAGGGCCTGGGTGAGCCGGGCCGGGCGTTCACGGTCCGGTATTTCAGCCCGCTCGCCGAGGTGTCCTTCTGCGGCCACGCCACCGTGGCGACGGCCGTCGCGCTGGCCGAGCGGGTCGGCCCGGGCTCCTTCGCCTTCGCCACCCAGGTGGGCACCGTCCCGGTCGAGGTGCGCGAGGCGGACGGCGCTCTGCAGGCCACGCTGACCAGTGTGGAGCCGCATGTCGAGGAGGCCGCCGAGGCGGATGTCGCCGAGGCGCTCGCGGCGCTGCGCTGGCCCGCCGCCGACCTCGACCCGGCCCTGCCGCCGCGCATAGCCTTCGCGGGCGCGCGCCACCTGGTGCTGGCCGCCGCCACCCGCGAGCGCCTGGCCGACCTGGAGTACGACTTCGACCGGCTGGCGGCGCTGATGCGCGGCCTGGACCTGACCACGGTGCAGCTGGTCTGGCGCGAGTCGGAGACCGTCTTCCACGTCCGGGACCCCTTCCCCGTCGGCGGCCAGGTGGAGGACCCCGCCACCGGTGCCGCGGCCGCCGCCTTCGGCGCGTACGCCCGGGAGCTCGGCCTGGTCACCGCACCCGCCGCGCTCACCCTCCACCAGGGCCACGACCTGGGGCGCCCCGGGCTCCTGACGGTGGGCCTGCGCGCCGACGACCCCCGCATCACCGTCACCGGCGCCGCCGCCTCCATCGCCTGACCCCCGCCACGGCCCCGGAGCCCTCACCCACCACGGGCCGGGGGCTCGCGCACCGCGCGCCCGAAGCGCTCACCCACCCCCGGCCCCGCCCTCGACGGCGGGGCCGGGGGTGCGACGGGCCCGATCAGCGGGACCGGGCCGGCCGCCACCGAAAAAACTCCGGGGAGCGCCGTCCGGAGGCCCCCGGAAGCCTCCGGAAACCTCCGGGCAAGGAAACCGACGCCGCCCCGGACTGTTCGCCGCAATCTTCGTATGGCATGGTCATCCTCCCGCAGTCGCCACGCGCTGCTCGCCGTCCCCCGCACGACCCGACCGAAGAGAGACCGCCGTGCGATCTCTGCCGTTCACCCTGGGCGCCCGTCTGCTGCCCGTCGCCGCACTCACCGCCGCCGGTCTGGTCATGACGACCACCGGCCATTCCGACGCGCGGGACCAGGAGCACGCCGCCGGGAAGCCCGCCGCCGAGCATCCCTCCCCGTCGGCGGACCCGTCCGCGACCCCGTCCGCCACGGCCCCGGCGCGAGCCCGCTACGCGGGTCCCCCAGCCGATCCCTGCGCCGGGCTGTCCGCCGGGACGGTCAAGGAGCTGGTGCCCGGTGGAGCGGGCGAGGGCGACCGGCTGTCGGTGAACGACAGCAGCCGCCGCAGCGGCTGCTCCTGGCACGCGCTGGACGGCTACGACTACCACTGGCTGGACATCACCTACGACGTCTCGCCGCCCGGCGGCGGAAGGCCGGCCACAGCGGAGGAGGGCGGCGAGACGATCTCCGGTATCGGCGACTCCGCCACCATCCGGGAACGTCTGACGACCGAGGACGGCCAGCAGAGCCGGGAAGCGGTGGTGGTCGTGCACGCCGACAACGCCGTGGTCACCGTCACGTACAACGGCAGCGACTTCGATTCCGGCAAGGCCCCCACCGCCGCCACGATCCGCGAGGGCGCCCTCAGCGCGGTCCGCCAGGCACTCCACGCCCTCCGCTGACCGCCGCCGGCCCCCTCAAGCGCCACCGCGCCGCGGACCCTCCCCTGCCCGACGTCCGCTGTCAGACCCTCCCGCTAACGTCGTCCCCGTCCCTACACGTCATTGCTGCTGACGCTACTCGGACGCCGCCCCGCCCCTCGTAACAGCGCACGAGGGGCGGGGCGTTCACACCAGGAACACGCCGTCGGCGACACCCCGCCGCACGGCATCCGCCGTGTCGCCGGCGCCCAGCGCGGTCGAGTCGAGCGCATGCCGCTCGAAGTCGCCCAGCTCCGCGAACTGCTGGTGCATCGAGCGCACCGGTCCGGGCTCGGTCAGCGCGCCGGGGCCGCGTCCGGTGGCGCGGCGCACGGTGGTCTCCTCGTCCGGCCGCAACACCACGTAGTGCAGCGGAACCCCGCGCGCCTTCCCCGCCACCCGGAAGACATCCAGGAACCACGGGCCGACCACGCCGTCCAGGATCACCCGGTATCCACCGGCGGCATACGCGAAGGTGGCGGCGGCCAGGGCATCCATGACGACGGCGTTCTGCCGCTCCGCTTCCGGCAGGTAGGGCGCGATGGCGCCGTTCCGGATGAAGCCCCAGAAGTCGTCCGAGTGCAGATGCACGCTGAGCGGCCGGTCCTCGGCGATCAGCCGCGCCACCGTGCTCTTCCCGGCCCCGGGCGGCCCGGTGAGCACGACCACCTCACCCGTCTCGCCCCGCCGGAACCCCCTCAGGCCCCCCTCAGTCCCCACCACGCCGTCCCCTCCCACATCTCGCGGCCGACCCGACCGACCAGGCTAGCCCGTTCCACGTCTGCCCCGGCGGGACCCTCACTCCCTCCGGCCGTATCGCAGATTGCTCAGTGCCGTCACGGCCATGGGGGAGAGTCCGATCACCGTCAGCTGATCGTCGATGTGCCGGCTGAGGATCCAGCCCTTCGCGCGCAGCGACGCCACATCCCGCAGAACGTCGCCGCCGGCGTCGCGCGACAGCTCCTCGACCGTGGGTGAGTTGCCTTCGTCGAGGTGGCCGACGATCAGGAAGAGGACGGTCTGTTCCTCCGCCGTGATGCGGAAGTCCATATATCGACAGTACGACGGCCGGGCCGTTCAGGGCGTGGCAAACCAGTCGGCCGGTACGCCGCGTTCCGACCGACCCCTGTGCTGATCATGCTTCCGACCTGCACATCCTCTGCTTACCGTTCTGTGAGCTTGATCGTCCGAACAGGTCCCTGTCCGGTGCGATCCCGCGTGGTCGGGGCAATAGCGGCAGAATCTGGGCTTACCCTCCGGTTCGACCGAACAGGCCCCGTTTGCTGACCGAAGAGGACATGTCCATGCGCCTTCGTGCTCTTGCCCTTGCCGCCTGCGCCATCGCTCTGCACGTTGCCCTTGCTCCGGGGGCCGCCGCCCACTCCGACGACGGGGACCTCAACGCGTGCGGCAGCGGCAGTCAGGTCAACGTTCTTGCGATCCCCATCAACCTGGCTCCCCAGGTGTTGGACTGCGGGGACTAGCAGAGAACCGCCGTGGAGTTCTGAGGAAGTTGGTCACCGCCCCTGGGCGGTGACCGGCCCAGGAGGCGGCGGACGAGTCGGCCTGTACGCCGGGTTCTGTCCCACCCCCGGGCCGATCACGCTTCTGACCTGCACATCAGGGTGATCCAACGGGCTGGCGTGACCGCTGAGGGAGTCCTGAGGGAGTTTCGACCTCGAGCGGGGAAGGTGGCACTGCGGTATTGGCGGCCAGGCCGTCGACACGACCCCTCAGCCACTCCGGCACATCGTCGGCTGCCGCGAGATCCGCGAGCAGCGCCATGACGGCAGGAAGATCCACTACAGCCGATTCTCCCGCAGCGGGCCCGGTGGCGACAAGCTCGCCCCTGCCGCGGGAGAGCCACCTGCCCAGTACCGTCATCGCCTGCTGCCAGGACTGCGAGAGGACATGGAATCCGTCCTCCCGCGGCATGCTCCACTTCACTCGCCGAAGCACCGGCTTCCCGGGACGGGGTACGACCGTCACCTCCGGGGCTTCGATCACGCCCGCCTTGGCGAGTGCCGGCTTCCACTGCTTCTCGTCGAACGTTGACCGGTTGATCGCTCCGCCGCGCGCGGTGGTGACCAGGAGCCGTACCGTCACTCTGCAAGTCGAAGAACGTCGAGGAAGGTACCGAGCTCGACTGGAAGCTCTACTACACCCGCAACGGCCGTACCTACCAGTCGGATTGGGATTGGGTCCGCGCCTGAGCCTGACGCACCCCCCGCCTCTTCACACGCACACATATGCGTTAAGCGGGTGCGTCTTAGAGATCGTCTCAATTGGTGGCAGATGCGGGACGTCTGCAGGGGCCCACCTCACTGCCCCAAAGGGGACTCGTAGAACCAGTGGCGGGGGGCCCACAGGCCCGGCGTCAGCTGGCGATGGGTCCCTCCCTCAGTCACGGCTGAAGACGTAGGCGCGCTCCACTCGCGCGACTTCCACGCTGTACGAGGAGTACCAGCGTTCACGTCCGAGCTGCTGTGCTTGGAGATGGTCGGGGTGGGCCTTCCATGCTGCTATCGATGCTTCGTCTGCGTAGTAGATGACGACGAGGTCCCGGCCGTCCTCGTCCGTCAGCGACTCGCGGCCCAGGTAGCCGGGCTGCACCTCACCGAGTTCGGCCATGCGCTCGCTCATCGCTGCGTAGCCTTCGAGATCCGCGGTCGGCCGAGTGGTGATGATCACTGCGTAGTATGGCGGTTCAGGGCGGACGAACGGGGTGGTCATGCGAGAAGCCCTCCGTCAGTAAGGAGCATATGACGCCAAGGCTACTGACGTGATCCTTTGGTGGCTACCGCGTTAGGGCAAGGCCGACGGGTGGGTTCAGTTCAGATGCGGTAGGCGCCGACGGTCACCGAGGTGGTGATGGAGTAGGCGAGCGCGGCCAGCCCGTTCGGCCGGGTTGGTGTTCAGGTCGGCGTAGATCGGGATCTTCTTCGTGGCGGAGGCGGCCACGGTCACCGCGCGGTCGGCGACGGCCTGGCCGCGCACCGTCGGGTACGAGGGCACCGTGACGGTGATCGAGCTGCCGCCACCGTTGGTGACCTCCATGAACACGCGGTCGCCGTCGGGCTTGACCTTGCACCGAGGGGACGGCCACGGTCACCACCAGGCCAGGCCGCGGGCGACGACAAGCGCCATCTGGGCCTCGAAGCGGGGCGGTTCCGCCATCAGAGCCCGGCCGCCGTCGTTGTGCGGCGGGTTGTTGACCGAGCCGTACTCCAGCAGGTTGCCGAGCGCGCCCTGGCGGCCGGTCTTGCTGGGGCCGATCTCGGCTTCGGCGCGGCCGGCCAGGCTCAGCACGTCGAAGCCGATGGTGCGCGGGTAGTGCGGCGCGTGCTGCGGGGCCGAGGCGGCGGCGTTCGCTCGCCAGTGCCGCTTGATGTTCATCGCGCCGCGCATCACCACGGCCACAGCGTCCCGCTCGGCCTGCGGCACCATCCGTGCCAGGTGCCGCTCCAGCCGGCGCACGGCGGTCCAGTCGATCCGGATGCTGGTCATGCTCGGTCCTCCGCCGCGATGCGCCAGGCCGTCGCCGACGCGCTGGACTTCGCCCCGGTGACCCACAGCTCCAGGCCGATCACCCGGGCGTCCGGGGGTGCGGTCACCTCCACCCGGTCCCCGGGCAGGACCCGGGACCCGGCCGGGAGCTGGGCCGCGTAGGGCAGGGAGACGACGTAGTCACGCAGGACCACTTCCCGCTCGCCGGCTTGCACGTCTTCGCCGATCGCCAGCACCGGCTTCACTCGACCGCGGCCCGCGTAGAGGGTGGTCTGCGGTCCCGGCACCGTGGTGCCCGTGTTGCGGTCGAAGATGTCCGGGCCCTGCCGGTACAGGCGCACCGTGTCGTGCATCAGCCGCTCGGCGGCGGCCCGGCCGAGCCTGAGGGCCTGGTCCTCGCTCACGGGGCGACCGCCGGGGCGCCGGGCGCGATCGAGAACGCGGACCGCAGCAGCGGCCGCAACTCCTCGCGCCTCGGACTCCGACAGGTAGATCTCGCCGGTGGAGCGGGAGGAGTCAATGGTGTAGCTGTAGTCGTCGATCGCTTCCTGGCGCTTGCCGTCGGGGTTGGGGTACGGAGTACGCGCTGAACGGCACGGCGAAGAGCGCGGGGCACCCGTCTGTGGAGCCGATCCGGGCGGAGGACCTGGAGCTGGGGAACGGGCTGCGGGTGGACATCTCCCAGGTGCTGGCGCTGGGCCGGGCGTTGTGCTGAGCTCGCGTCTCGGGCGGGACCGCATGAACCTGACGGACTTCGCCGAGCCCTTCCCAGCGTTCTGGAACCCCACCTCAGCTTGACGTTTAACGTCGATGGTCAGTGCAGGTCGTTGGGCTGTCAGCCGCGAGTAGCGCCCCGGTGTGCACCTGCCTGCGAGACGGCACCCTGGCCTGCGTAGATCTCGCGGACGCGTGCCGCAACCCCCTCATGTAGCGCCTCGGCCTCGTCGGCGAGCTCTGCAACATTGAGAGGGTTGCCGGCATGTAGTTGGGCATTGGCGCTAGCGATGCGATCGCCCGTCGCGTTCGCAAGACGCCTGACGTCGTCGGCAAGAATGAACCCAACCTGCATGACCAGGCTCGTCAGAGCGGCATGGGAAGCCTCCTCCGCCCGACTTCGCCACTGCTCCGTCTCATCGTCAACTGATCCCAACTCCTGTAGATGGAGGTGCTGTCGGACCGCGCCGTTGTAGTCCAGCAACTTCTCCATGGCATCTACAAGTAGGTGGTTGAAGTCGACCAAGTGGGCGAGTTCGAACTCTTCTCGGCGCTGCCTGAGGGCGTCCTCAGCTTCTTCAGCCTTGTCCTGCCGCTGTCGCCGGTACGTAAGCCAGCCGTTCAACTGGGTTGCCAGGCCACCTAGAAAGAACGCAGCGATACCCCACCAGAACTTCCAGCCCTCCATACGCCGCAGCGTATGACGAGCCGTGTTCGTTTCGATGAGGTTGTCGCATGGATGGAACACGGCTCCAACACTGGCGAGTTGGTGCGATGCGCCCGTAGAGCGGCCTTCGCCGCTGTCCCGTGCCACTGGATCTCGACCGTGTGCCATCGGACTTTGACGGACCCGAGTTTGTGTCATCGGAGTTTGATCACCGCAGGTCAGCGACTCAGCGCACCTTCGGTGCGCGCCGGGGGCGTGGTAGAACCGTTGCGCGCTGGAGGTGCTTCTGTCTGCCCTGACGGCCATCTGCACGGGTGCAGCCTGTTGTTACCGTTCCGTCACAAGTATCGCCGCACGGAACCTGCCGCTCTCCCGCCCTCTCTGCACTCACGTACCAACGACCACTCGTACCGCGAGGCAACAACCGACGACCGGAACCCGCGGGCGAGACGACTCAGGGGACAACAATATGTGGCACAGGAACGGCATTCGCAGGGCGGCTCTGGCGACGACGGCGGGCACGGCCGTCGCGGCGGCGGTGACCGGCATCCTGCCCGGCACCGCCATGGCGGCGAGCACCACCACCTCCACTCCGCCGCCCGCCTGCTCGGCCTCCGCCCTCCAGGTCAGCGCCTGGCAGGCCGCCCACCCGCCCGTCGGGACCGGGACCGGGGCGGCGGTCGTGCAGTTCACCAACGTCTCCCGGAAGGCGTGCGTCCTGAAGGGCCATCCGACGGTCGCGGGCGCCGGCAATGGCTCCCCCTCCCACAACACCCCGCTCAAGGTCACCCCCACCGGCAGGGCGACCAACGTGACGGTCCGGCCGCACGGCAAGGCGTGGGTGAAGCTGACCTTCGTCCAGGTCCAGGGGGAGGGCGACGGCTACTGCGTGTCGGGCAAGACCCCGGCGGCGTATCCGACGATGGTCATCGGGCTGCCGCACTCCGGGAAGCACCAGGTCGCCCTGAACGAGGGGTGGTGGGCCGAGTGCGACAACAAGGTGACTGCCACCCCGGTCTCGGCGGTCAAGCCTTCCTGACCCCCCGTCCCCACAAGTCGAGCAGCCTGCATGACGATCGCAAGGCTCTGACCTGCACGTTTACGAGGAACTACACATAAGTGCAGGTCAGCGACTCAGCGCACCTTTGATGCGCTGAGTCGCCGACCTGCGGTGATCAAACTCCGATGACACAAACTCGCGTCCGTCAAAGTCCGATGGCAAACGGTCAAGATCCAGTGGCACGGGACAGCCGCCGGGAATCGGCATCGTGACGCCTCCGTGGTCCGCGGCGTATCGATGCACGCTCATGCTGCCGCAGTCCACCCGCCATGTGGCGCCTTCCACCGGCGGGTCGCGCACGCCGTGGTGACAGAACTAGGTCCCGTGCAGGTGGAAAGAGATGAACGTGCTGGTCACCGCCCCTGGGCGGTGACCGGCCCAGGAGGCGGCGGACGAGTCGGCCTGTACGCCGGGTTCTGTCTCCCAGGCGCCTTGCGGCGCCAGGGGAGGCGGCCATCCATCTAGGACCGGTGTTGCCACCGGCCTCGTGCGGTCTACCCGCGGACTCGGGCGGGCAGCCCTCGATCGTCCGCGCAGAGCCGTCAGCCGACGGCTCCTCTTGACCTTGCTCCGGGTGGGGTTTACCTAGCCGGCCGAGTCACCTCGGTCGCTGGTGGTCTCTTACACCACCGTTTCACCCTTACCGGGTGCCTTGCGGCTCCCGGCGGTCTGTTTTCTGTGGCACTGTCCCGCGGGTCACCCCGGGTGGGCGTTACCCACCACCCTGCCCTGTGGAGCCCGGACGTTCCTCGGCGGGGTCCAGGACCCCGACGCGGCCGCCCGGCCGGCTCGTCCGCCGTGTCGACCATGCTACCCGCCGGGACGGGGCGGCCCGGACCGGCGCCCGGTGCGATCGGCCGCCCGGACCTGCCGGCGCCGGATGGCCTCAGGCGGGGGCGAAGCGGACCTTCTCGGTGCCGGGGTCGGCGGCCAGCAGGCGGACCCGCAAGGGGCGGCCGAGCGGCAGGGCCGGGCCGCCGGGGCCCGCGTCCACCCGGCCGACGACCGCGGGGTCGTAGAGGTGCACGGTGCCGCGGGTGGGGTCCTCTTCGCGTACGTCCACCACGTAGGCGTCGAAGACCTCGCCGACCCGGTCGCGGAGCACCGCCGCCTCGACGAGGTCCACCGTCTCGCGTTCCGCCTCGTTGGCGCGGGCCGAGCCGCCCGCCATCTCGCCGGGGAGCGCGGGCAGCGCGGCCCGGACCCACTCCGGCGGCTCGGTGCCCTCGGCCGCCGCCAGGCACAGCTCTCCGGTGTAGCGGTCGACGAGGCGGCGCAGCGGCGCGGTGCAGTGGGCGTAGTCGTCGGCGAGCGCGGCGTGGCGGGCCAGGGCGGGGTCGGGCGGGTCACCGTCGAACGCGGTGTAGCCGGCGCCCCTGAGCAGGCTCGTGCACTCCTGGAGGAAGGCCGCGTGGTGGGGCGGGATGTGGGTGGACGCGGGCCGCGGACGGTCCCGCTCGCCGGTGCCGGCGGAGCCCCGGGTGGGGGTGAGGGAGCGGATGACCTCGGCGTACGAGGTGCCGTGCGGCCATTCCACGTCGAGCGCGCGGGCGACCCGCCGCAGCCGCCCGACGGCTCCGTCCGGCGCGGCGGGCAGCGTGCGGAGGATGCCGGTGCCCGCGGCCAGCATGAGGTCGGCGGCGGCCATGCCGGTCAGCAGGGAGATCTGGGCGTTCCATGCCTCGACGGGGAGCCGGGCCCGGTAGGCGAGGGCGTAGCCGTCACCCCGCGGGACGACTTCCTGCTCGGGGACGTTCAGCGAGATCCCGCCCCGGGCCCGCTCCAGCGCCTCCCGCTCCATGCCCACCTCGCGGAGCAGGGACAGCGGTTCCTCCGCGGCGCCGGTGTCGAGCTCCCGCTGCACCGCCGCGTAGTCCAGCCGGGCGCGGCTGCGGACCAGCGCCCGGCGTACGTGGGTGAAGACCAGCTCGCCGAATTCGTCGAGGTCGAGCTGGTACAGCAGGGCCGGGCGGTCCTGGTCGGGGAGGAGACTGGCCGCGCCCTCGCTGAGCACGGCGGGGTGCAGCGGCACCCGGCCGTCGGGGAAGTAGAGGGTCAGCACGCGGCGGTGGGCCTCGGCGTCGAGGGCCCCGCCGGGGACGATGAAGGCGGCCACATCGGCGACGGCGTAGTGCACGCGGAAACCGCCGCCGGGGCGCGGGGCCAGGAACATCGCCTGGTCCAGGTCCATCGCACCGGGCGGGTCGATGGTGAACAGGGGGATGTCGGTCGCGTCCTCCAGGTCCGGCAGCGGCCGGTGGTGCGCGGCCGCCTGCTCTGCCTCGGCCAGCACGGCGGGCGGGAAGGAGCCGGCCAGGCCGAGCCGTCCGCGCAGGTCCCCCAGCGCCGCGCGCAGCTCGGCACCGTCCGTCTCGGGCACGTGGATGGGGCGACGGGGCATGGCTTCGAGCGTAGGCGCGGGCCGCCCTCCCGGCACGGCGAGCCGGGTGCGGCGGACGGCCGCGGACCGCCCGCGCGGGACAGGCCGGGCGCCGCCCGCGCGGGACAGGCGGGGGTGGCCCGGCGCGGGACAGGCGGGGGTGGCCCGGCGCGGGACAGGCCGGGCGCGGGCCCGCGCGGGGTGGCGCCTCGTCTCGGGGGTGGCCGCGGTTCGGCTTCGGTGGAGAGAAGGGCCTGGGTGCAGAGAAGGGCCCAGGGAGTGCCAGGGGTCGCGACGCCACGGAGACCCGTCGGACATCCCCTAAGCTGCGACGGGGCCGGAGCCGCCGGCCCGTGGTCCGCCAGGTGTGAGGAGTCCGAGGTGCTGGTGCTGTTGCCGCCGTCCGAAGGGAAGGCCGCGGAGGGGGCCGGCGGGCCGCTGGACCTCGGGACGCTGGCGCTGCCCGGGCTGGGCGAGGCGCGGGCGCGGGCGCTGGACGAACTGGTGTCGCTCTGCGCGGGCGACGAGGACAAGGCCGCCGAGGTGCTCGGGCTGAGCCAGGGGCTGCGCGGCGAGATCGCCAAGAACGCGGCGCTGCGGACGGCCGCGACCCGGCCTGCCGGGGAGATCTACACCGGGGTGCTCTACGACGCGCTGGGCCTGGCCACCCTGAGCGGGGCGGCCCGGCGGCAGGCGGAGCGGTCGCTGCTGGTGTTCTCGGGGCTGTGGGGCGCGGTGCGGATCACCGACGCCATCCCGTCGTACCGCTGCTCGATGGGGGTCAAGCTGCCGGGGCTCGGCGCGCTCGGGGCGTACTGGCGCGCGCCGATGGCCGAGGTGCTGCCGCAGGTGGCGGGCGACGGTCTGGTGCTGGACCTGCGGTCGGCCGCGTATGCCACGGCCTGGCGGCCCAAGGGCGCGGTGGCGGAGCGGACCGCGACTGTCCGGGTGCTCCAGTCGAAGATCGTGAACGGCGTGGAGAAGCGGTCGGTGGTCAGCCACTTCAACAAGGCGACCAAGGGACGTCTGGTACGGGAGCTGCTGCTGGCCGGGGCGGACCCGGCCGGGCCTGCGGAGCTGGTCGAGGTGGTGCGGGGGCTGGGCCACACCGTGGAAGCGTCGGCTCCGTCGAAGGCGGGGACACCCTGGTCGCTGGACGTGATCGTCACCGAGCTGTAGGGCGGGCCCGGGCTCGTCCCCCGGCCCGCCGTCGTCGTCCGGATGCCGCCGCGGCGGACCGTACGGCACAGCGCCGGAGGTCAGCGCAGAGCCGTACGGCACAGCGCGGGTGACACGCTGTGCCGTAAACCGGGCGTCCGGATCAGCGCAGGTGGGAGGTGTCGTTCAGCAGCCGCAGGCTCGCGTTGCCGTCCGCGTAGTACGCCACCACCGAGAGCGAGGCGGCGGCCAGCTCCATCCGGAACAGCGACTCCGGGGGCGCGCCGAGGGCGAGCCGGACCAGGGTCTTGATCGGGGTGACGTGGGTGACCGCCAGCACCGTCTTGCCCGAGTACCGGGCGATGAGCTTGTCGCGGGCCAGGCCGACCCGGCGGGCGACCGTCGCGAAGCTCTCCCCGCCGCCGGTCGGCGCGGCCTTCGCCGAGCGCAGCCAGGCGTCGAGGTCGGCGGGGTGACGCTCCCGCACCTCGGCGAAGGTCAGGCCCTCCCAGGCCCCGAAATCGGTCTCGCGCAGACCGTCGTCGATCCGCACCTCGAGCCCGAGGCGGGCGGCCACCGTCTCGGCCGTCTCGCGGCAGCGCCGGAGTGGGGAGCTGACGATCGCCTGGATGGTGCCGCGCGCGGCGAGCGTGGCGGCGACCTGCTCGGCCTGGCGGCGGCCGGCGGCGGAGAGCTCGGGGTCACTGCCGCCGCTGCCGGAGAAGCGCTTCTCGGGGGTGAGGGCGGTCTCGCCGTGCCGGAGCAGCACCAGGGTGGCGGGGGCGCCCAGATCGGCGGGGGCGGCCCAGCCGGCCGGCGGAGTCACCGGCGCCCGGCCGGTGTCCACGGCCGCCCCGGCTTCGGCGGCGCTCTCGGATTCGGCGGCCGACCGCTGCGCGCCGGGCCGCGTCCGCACCGCACCACCGGCGGGAGTCACGGCCTCACGGCCCAAGGCCCGGGTGGCGGCACCGGCCTGGGCCCCGGCCGCGGCCCCCTGGCCCACCGTCGCGGTACCGGCGGAGGCGGCGACGATCCCGGCCGCGGTGGCGTCCGCGGCGGCCGCCGCGGGCCGCGCCTTGGGCTGCCACTGGCCGCCCCGCACACCCGCGTCCATCGCCTCGTTGGCCAGCCGGTCCGCGTGCTTGTTCCGCTCACGCGGGATCCACTCGTACGTGACCTGGCCGACCGGGAAGACCGTCCTGGCCTCCGCGGCCAGCGGGATCATGTCCGGGTGCTTGATCTTCCAGCGGCCGGACATCTGCTCCACGACGAGCTTGGAGTCCATCCGGACCCGGATCCGGGCCGTCGGGTCCAGCGCGTGCGCGGCGCGCAGGCCGGCGATCAGGCCGCGGTACTCGGCGACGTTGTTGGTGGCCGTGCCGATGTACTCGGCGGCCTCGGCGAGGGTTTCGCCCGTCACCGGGTCGAGGACGACGGACCCGAAGCCCGCGGGCCCCGGGTTGCCCCGGGACCCGCCGTCCGCCTCGACGACGAACTCCCGCATCACAGACCCGATTCGGGCGTGCGGACCAGGATGCGGCCGCAGTTCTCGCAGCGCACGACGGCATCCGAAGCCGCGGACCGCACCTCGTTCAGCTCGGTGATGGCCAGCTCCTGGCGGCAGCCCTCGCAGCGCCGCTGGGAGAGCCGGGCGGCGCCGACGCCGCCCTGCTGCCCGCGCAGCTTGTCGTAGAGCTTCAGCAGGTCGGCGGGGACGGAGGCGGCGACGAGCGCGCGCTCCTTGGTGACGGTCGCGGTCTCCGCGTCGATCTCCTGGGTGGCGGCGTCGCGGCGCGCGATCGCGTCGTTGGCCTTGGCCTGGACGGACTCGACGCGGCCGGTGAGCTCGGCGGCCCGCTCCTGGACGGACTCCCGGCGCTCCATGACCTCCAGCACCACGTCCTCCAGGTCGCCCTGACGCTTGGCGAGCGAGGCGATCTCGTGCTGGAGGCTCTCCAGGTCCTTCGGGGAGGTGATGGTGCCGGAGTCCAGCCGCTGCTGGTCACGGGCGGCACGCTGGCGGACCTGGTCCACATCCTGCTCGGCCTTGGCCTGCTCGCGAGCGGTGTCGCTCTCCTCGGTCTGCGCGGCGACCAGCAGGTCACGCAGCTGCGTCAGGTCGGCGGTCAGGGTCTCGATCTCGGCGTGCTCGGGCAGCGTCTTGCGCTTGTGCGCGAGCTGGGACAGCCGGACGTCGAGGGCCTGGACGTCGAGGAGGCGGATCTGGTCGGCGGGCGAGGCGTTCAGCGGGGGGCTCCTGTGGAATCCGTGGTGGGCTTGGGGTGGCCGGGGGCATCGGGCGCCTCATGGGCGGCCCCGGGCTGGGCGGACGACGCCGCGTGGGCGGTCCAGGGGTCGGTGACCGTACGGGAGACATGGGTGCGCAGGCCCCAGCCGTGCCGGTCGGAGATCTCGTCGAGCTGGGCCGCGGCCTGCTCGGTCCAGGGCCACTCGGTGGCCCAGTGCGCGGCGTCCACCAGCCCGAGCGGGCTGCGCTGGCTGGCCTCGGAGGCCGGGTGGTGACGCAGGTCGGCGGTGAGATAGGCGTCGACCCCGGCGGCGCGGACCTCGTCGAAGAGGCTGTCGCCGGAGCCGCCGCAGACCGCGACGGTGCGCACGACGCGCTCCGGGTCGCCGGCGAACCGGATGCCCTGCGCGGTGGCGGGCAGCCGCTCGGCAGCGCGGCGGGCGAAGTCGGCGAGGGTCTGCGGGGTTTCGAGCTCGCAGATCCGGCCGAGGCCGCGGCGGCCCGTGGGGTCGCCGGCGTCGGGCACGAGCGGGCCGGTGATCCGCAGGTCGAGCGCGCCGGCGAGGGCGTCGGAGACGCCGGGGTCGGCGCGGTCGGCGTTGGTGTGCGCGACGTGCAGGGCGATGTCGTGCTTGATCAGGGTGTGCACCACCCGGCCCTTGAAGGTGTCGGCGGCGACCGTGGTCGTGCCGCGCAGGTAGAGCGGATGGTGGGTGATCAGCAGGTCCGCGCCGAGCCGGATCGCCTCGTCGGCTACCTCCTGCACCGGGTCGACGGCGAACAGCACCCGGCTGACCTGGGCCTGCGGGTCGCCGCAGACCGTGCCGACGGCGTCCCACTGCTCCGCCCGCTCGGGGGGCCAGAGAGCGTCGAGCGCGGCGATGACGTCAATGAGTGCGGGCACGGAAGAAAGGCTACCTGTCCCCCGTGACCGGCGTGTCCTGGCTGCCCGGGCCCCTCGGCGGGCGCGGGCCGGTCGTCGGGCGCGCCCGGCCCGCGCCCTTCCGACGGCCTCGGCGCGCCCGCAGCACACCGACGGCCGCGAGTCCCGACGAATCAGACCATCGCCACGCTTATGGGTGAACGCGCTCAACTCGCGTTGTTCGGCTGGAAGTGCGAAAACTACGTTCTGCGCCGGAGGTGACGTACACCATGACGGCCTGTGCCTCGCCCGGACTTCCTCCGGGGGTACCCCCATTCGCCGCCCCGGGCGCCGACCGCGGCCCGGCGGACGACGACACCGCGCACCGTGACCCCGCGGACCGCGACACCGCGGACCACGACACCGGCGACGCCCCGCACCGCGACGCCCCGCACAGCGGCACCGAACAGCGTGACGCCCCGCACCGCGACACCGCGGACCCGCCGTGTGTGCCGGCCCCGCCGCGTGTGCCGGCCCCGCCCCGCCCGGGGCTCACCATCGCGGCGGACGGTTCGTACGCCGCGCGGCTGGCGCGTTGCGCGACCACCGGCGGCTGGTATCCGGAGCGCTGGACGCTGACCGGCCCCGAGCCGTACGCCGTGCCGCTGCCCGGCACGCAGCCGGAGGAGGCGGACAGCGAGGTGCTGCCGCTCGCGGACGGCCAGGTGCTGATCCGCCGCCGGGTCGCCGGGCACCACGCGCTGGCGCTGCTCTACCCGACCGGCCCGGGCACCGGCGAGCGGCCGGTGGGGACGGTCGACAGCCCCGTGCTGTCGCTGCTGCCGCCCGCGCCCTGCGGCACCGCCGCCTTCGCGCTGGCTCAGGGCGCGCGGTCGACCGCGGTGTGGCTGGTGCACGGCGAGGGCGCGCCGCGGCGGATCACCGAGGTGCCGGGGCGATGTACGGGCGGCTGCTGGCTGGACCGCGCCGGGCGGCTGCTCGCGCTCGACCGGGAGCTGGACGGCCGGACCAAGACCGTCGTCCTCGACCTGCGGGGCGGCGGCGAGGCGAGCCCGCTGCTGCAGATCACCGAGGCCAGCAACGACCGTCTGCTGCTGGCCGACCCGGACAGCGGACTGCTGCTGCTGCGGTCCGACGCGCCCGGGGAGGAGCGGCTGGGGTGGGGGGTGCTGGGCAGCACGCTTCCGGTGCGCTTCCCCGACTGCCTGCGGCCGGCGGACGCGGTGCCGACGCCGTTCGCGGTGCAGCCGGGGCAGGTGCTGATGCCGGAGACCTGCGCGGTGGCCTTCCGGGTCGACGCGGCCGACGGTCGTGCGGCGGACGGTGGCGATGACGCCGGTGCCGGCGCCGAGGGGGGTGACGCCGGTGCCGGTGGCGGCGACGGGGGCCCGGGGGCCGACGGCCCGTGGATCGGACTGTGGCGGCCGTCCGAGCGACGGCTGCGGCGGATCGCCGCCCCGGACGGCTGGCTGTCGGGCGCGGGGCTGTGGACGGCCGACGGCGAACTCCGTCTGCCGTACACCACCGAAGCGGTGCCCTGCGGACTGCGGCGGGTGTGCTCGCCGACGCCGGCCCCGCGAGCGGCGGTGCGGCCCGGGCGGACAGCGGGGCTTGCCGGCGAAGCCCCGCGGAAGGAGCTTGGAGGGGAAGGGCAGGGGACAGACGGACCGGGGGCCGAGGCCGCTCGGGTGGAAGCCCCGCGGGCAGCGGGGGGCGGGGCAAAGGGGCCGCGACCGGATGGGCCGGAAGCCGAGGCGGCTCGGGCGGAGGGCGCGGCCGATGGCGCCGTACGGACGGAGGTTCCGCAGGCCAGGGCGCAGGCGCGGGCCTCGCGGGAGGCTTCCGCCGGCGCCGCGGGCGGGACGGCTGAGCCGGGCGGTGGACGGAAGTGGGTACGGATCGCCGAGGTGCCCCGCCGCCGCCCACCCGGGCCCGGCGGCGCGCCCCGTCCGGCGGCTCCACGACCGGCCGCCGCGTCCCGGCCCGCTCCCTCAAGGACGGTGCCGCTGCGGCCGGTTCCGCTGCAACAGGCCCCGATCGCACGGGCGTAGCGGAAGCCAGGGCGTCCCGAGCATGCTGAACGTCCGGCGCGTCGGGCGCGTCCGGCGCGTCGGGGGAATGCGGCGCGTCGGGGGAATGCGGAGATCGACTGCGTGGTTAGACTCCCGGCGGGGGGCTACGCGGCCATGTTTCCGTACACACCATCGGTGGACCGGCTATCCGGAATCGATGATTCGGGAATCGGCGATTCCGGAGGCTTCTGATGGCGCGTAGAGCGGTCGTGGCCTGCCTCCCATGCAGCGCACGGACCGAATCGACGGGGTGATTTCCGATATGTCCGAGTCTCAGACCAGCACCGCCACCGCCGGCGCGCGCCCGCAGCAGGCGGCGGCCCAGTTCCCCACGGGACCGGGAAAGCATCGCGGCGTCCAGGCCGCGGCCGAGGACGTGTCGCAGGCGCCGGGCCACGGCAAGCACCGGCGGCCCGCGCCGATCCAGGCGTCCTGACCGGCGTCGACGGCAGCCGGCGGCCGCCTGACGCGGCCACCGGCACACACCGTCAGCCGTGGCTCAGCCGGAGCACCTCCACGGCGGCGAAGCTCTCCCCGGGCGGCAGCTCGTCGAAGTACGGAGTGAGCAGTCCGTCCAGTTCCTCGACGGTGAAGGAGTCCTTGGCGGTGTCGAACTTCGCCGCCACCCTGGGCCGTTCCAGCACGGCGACCATGCCGCCGTGCACCACGAACAGCTGGCCGGAGACCTTCGCCGCCGCGGGAGAGGCCAGATAGCCGACTAGCGGGGCGACATGCTCCGGCGCCAGCGGGTCGAGGCCGCCGCCCGCCTCGGTGTCCCCGCCCGGTTGCACGGCCGCGAAGACGTCCTCGGTCATCCGGGTGCGAGCGCGCGGGCAGATGGCGTTGACCGTCACCCCGTATCTGGCGAGCGCCGAGGCGGTGGAGGTGGTCAGGCCCACGATGCCGCCCTTGGCCGCCGCGTAGTTGGGCTGGCCGGCCGACCCGGCGAGGAACGCCTCGGAGGAGGTGTTGACGACCCGCCCGTGGACCGGCTTCCCGTCCCCCGCCTTGTACCGCTCCCGCCAGTGCGCGGCGGCGAAGCGAACCGTGTTGAAGTGGCCCTTGAGGTGGACCCGGATGACCGAGTCCCAGTCCTCCTCGGGCATCGAGAAGACCATCCGGTCGCGCAGGATCCCCGCGTTGTTCACCAGGATGTCGAGGGATCCGTGGCCGTCGACCGCGAGCCGCACCAGCTCGCGGGCGCACGCGAAGTCGGCCACGTCGCCGGTGTGGGCCGTGGCGCTGCCGCCCGCGGCGTGGATCTCGGCCGCCACCTCCTCGGCCGGGACGGCGGACGCCTCGCCGGAGCCGTCGCGGCCCGGCTGACCGTAGTCGTTGACGATGACATGCGCGCCCAGCCGGGCCAGTTCCAGCGCCTCGGCTCGGCCGAGACCACGCCCCGCGCCGGTGACGATCGCGGTCTTCCCCTCCAGCAGCGCCATGCCGCTCCCCTCTCTCGGGCCCTCGGCTCATCGCCTCGTGGAGGGCTCGGATCCCTGTTCAGATCTCGATGCAGGTGCGCAGCGCCGCGCCCGTCCGCATCTGCTCGATCGCCTCGTTCACCTCAGCGAGCCCCACCCGGTGGGTGATGAGGCCGGCCAGGTCGATCCGGCCGGCCCGCCACAGCGCGATCGCCCGCTCGTAGGAGCGCAGCACGTCCCCGCCGCCGTAGAGCGAGGGCAGGATGCGCTTCTCGTCGAAGAACAGCTCGAACATGCTGACCTTCAGGAAGTCGTCCACCGCTCCGGCGCCGACGACGCACAGGGTGCCGCCGCGCCGGGTCGTCTCGTAGGCGGTGCGGGCGGTGTCCGAGCGGCCGACGACCTCGAAGACGTAGTCGAAGCCCTCCCCCCCGGTGAGCCGGTTCCTGGCGTCGGCGAGCGCCTCGGGCGCCAGCGCCTCGGTGGCGCCGAAGCGCAGTGCCGCCTCGCGCCGGGACTCCACGGGGTCGACGGCGACGATCTCCGCGGCGCCGACGGCGCGGGCGCCCTGCACCGCGCTGATGCCCACCCCGCCGCAGCCGATCACAGCCACCGAGGAACCGGCCCGCACCTGGGCGGTGTTGAGGACGGCGCCGAGTCCGGTGGTCACCCCGCAGCCGATGAGCGCGGCGATGTCGTACGGGACGTCGTCGGGGATGGGCACCGCGCAGCCGGCGCCGACCACGACCTCCTCGGCGAAGGTGCCGGTACCGGCGAAGCCGAAGACCTCCTCGGGGCTGCCGCCGGGCCGTTTGAAGTTGGGCGTGCCGGCGTTGAGGAATCCGGTCAGGCACAGCTGGGTCTGGCCGCGCTTGCAGGACGGGCAGCTGCCGCAGGCGGGCAGCCAGCAGACCAGCACCCGGTCGCCGGGGCTCAGCCCGGTCACCCCCTCGCCGACCTCGAGCACCTCGCCCGCGCCCTCGTGACCGGGGATGAACGGCGCGGGCTGCGGCAGCACGCCGCTCATCGCGGACAGGTCGGAGTGGCAGAGCCCGGTGGCCCGCATCCGCAGCCGCACCTGGCCCGGCCCGAACCCCGCGGGCTCGATGTCGTCGAGGACCTCGAGCTTGTCCTGCCCTGTCTCGTGCAGTACGGCTGCGCGCACGGTGCGGCTCCTCTTCGTAGGCGGAACGAGGCGGAACGAGGCGGAACGCGGTGGTACCGGGCGGGATCCTCAGGCGTGCTCGACGAGGGTGTCGGCGAGTACCGGGGCGTCGTCGCGCTCCACCGCGGTGACGGACACCCGGACCCGGCGCTCCTCGCGCCACATGCGCACGCGCAGGGTCTCGCCGGGGAAGACCACACCGGCGAAGCGGGTGGCGTAGGAGCGGACCGCGGTGACGTCCCCGCGGAGCAGGGTGTCCACCACGGCCTTGAGGGCGATGCCGTAGCTGCACAGGCCGTGCAGGATGGGCCGGTCGAATCCGGCGAGCTTGGCGAACTCGGGGTCGGCGTGCAGCGGGTTCCAGTCGCCGGAGAGGCGGTAGAGCAGGGCCTGTTCCTCGCGGATGGGGCGCAGCACGGTGCGGTCGGGGTCGCGGGCGGGGAGCTCCGGGCGGTGGGACGGGCCGCGCTCGCCGCCGAAGCCGCCCTCGCCCTTGACGAAGATCTGGGTGTCGCAGGTCCACAGCGGCCCGTCCGCGTCGGCGGTGGCACTGCGCAGCACGATGACGGCCGCCTTGCCCTTGTCGTACACCGCGGCGACGCGGGAGGTCTGGGTGGCGACGCCCTTGACCGGGATGGGCCGGTGCAGCTCGATGGACTGGCCACCGTGCAGCACCGCGGCCAGGTCGACGTCGATGCCGGGCGCGGCGAGGCCGCCGGCGAGCGCCATCCCGCCGCCGGCCACGGTCGCGAAGCTGGGCAGCACGTGGAGCTTGCTCTCCAGGGTGTAGCGGAGCTCGTCGGGGTCGGTGGCCGCGACGCGCGCCTGGGCCTCGGCGTCGTCGGCATGGCTGACCCCGGCACCGATGCCGAGGTGGTAGAGCTGGATGTCCTTGTGGTCCCAGGCGATCTCGGTGCTGGTGGGCTCGGCTGCGATCGCCTTGGCGGCATCGATGGGCATCGGTGAGCACTCCTTGGGCGGGTGGTGACGGCGCCGGGTGGTGACGGAGTCGGGTGGTGACGGAGTCGGGTGGTGACGGAGTCGGGGCTGAGGATTCCGGGGCTGCGCGTTCCGGGTCTGAGGATTCCGGGGTTGAGGTTCCGGGAGTGCGGTGGCGAGACCCCGGCCCGCCCGTCCGCACCGTCGGCCGCGCCGGGGTCGTGATCGGTCGGCCGGCCCGCGTGGCGTGTGCGTGGATATAGAACGCGTTCTAGCCGATGCGCCCATGTATAGCCGATGCCCCATCGACTGGGAAGAGTGCTGACACCCCATCAGATCGTGTCGTCGCGGAGACCCACCGAAGACCCCTGGTGGGCGGTACGGCAGCATGTGCTGCACCGTTAAGCCCAGGAGGACGCACATGGCCCCCAAGCCCGAGACGCTGGCCGCATTCGAGGCGGCGAAGGGCTTCATGCCCGTCGACGAGGGCCTCGCCCTGCACGAGGCGGCCGAGACGGCCGGCGCCCTGGGCCTGCCGCTGCTGGAGGTCGGCACCTACTGCGGCCGCTCCACGATCCTGCTGGCGGACGCCGCTCGGGCGGCGGGCACGGTCGCCGTCACCGTCGACCACCACCGGGGCTCGGAGGAGCAGCAGCCGGGCTGGGAGTACCACGACCCGACCGTGGTCGACCCCGAGGTCGGCCTGATGGACACCCTGCCGACCTTCCGCCGCACCCTGCACGCCGCCGGCCTGGAAGATCACGTCATCGCGGTGGTCGGCCGGTCGCCGCAGGTCGCGACGGTGTGGGGGGCGCAGGTGGGCCTGGTGTTCATCGACGGCGGGCACACCGACGAGCACGCGACGGCGGATTACGAGGGCTGGGCCCCCAAGGTGGCCCCCGGCGGCCTGCTGGTCATCCACGACGTCTTCCCCGACCCGGCGGACGGCGGCCAGGCCCCGTACCGCGTCTACCGCCGCGCCCTGGAGTCCGGCGCCTTCACCGAGGTCTCCGCGACCCGGTCGCTGCGGGTGCTCCGCCGGGTGCCGGAGACCGCCCTGTAGGGGTGCCCGACGGGTCCGCGCGGCGTCCACGGCGACCCACCGGACACCCCCTGTGGACGCCCGGCCGATCGCCGCGCGGAGCGGACAGCTACCATCGCCCGGGTGTCGAACGGCAGCTTTCCCCCCACAACCCGCCGCCCGCGCGTCGCGCTCGTCACACTGGCCGTCCTGGTGCTCCTTGGCACCGCGGGCTGGCTGGTGTGGTCCGCGCTCGCCGGCGACGGCTCACCGGGCGACGACGATCACGCGGCCGGGCCACGGCACACCTCGACCCGCGGCCCGGGATCTTCCGGCAAGCCAAGCAATGGCGACAGCTCTGATGATTCCGGGAATTCCGGAAAAGACACAGCCGGAAAGAAAAGCCTCAAAGGCAAAGTCGTCGTGATCGATCCAGGTCACAATCCACACAATGGTGAACACGCGGCGGAGATCTCGCGTCAGGTCGACATCGGCACGGCGCACAAGGAGTGCGACACCGTCGGCGCCGCCACCAACTCCGGCTATGCCGAGGCGTCCTACACCCTCGATGTCTCACGCCGGGTCCGCGAACTACTCGAAGCGCGCGGCGCCGAAGTGGTCTTCACCCAGGACGGCGACCGGCCGTTCGGTCCCTGCGTGGACGAGCGCGCCCGGATCGGCAACCGGGCCCACGCGGACGCCGTCGTCTCCGTGCACGCGGACGGCGCGGGCGCCGGTGACCGCGGGTTCCATGTGATCGCCCCGGCTTTGGTACGAAGTGGTGACGCGGACACCTCGGCCATCGTCACCCCGTCGCGTAAGCTCGCAGCGCGGCTCATCAGCCACTTCGGCAAGGCCACGGACAGCAAGCCCGCCAACTATCTGGGCAAGGGCACCGGGTTGACCGTCCGCGACGACCTCGGCGGACTCAACCTCTCCACGGTTCCCAAAGTGTTCATCGAGTGCGGCAACATGCGCGATCCCGGGGACGCGGCGCTGCTGACCGACGCGAAGTGGCGCGATCGGGCAGCGCTGGGGATCGCCGAGGGCATTGCGGACTTCCTGAAAAGGTAGTTCCGCGGTCCTGACGAAACAGCAGCGTAACGGGGAGATACCGAGAGGACGACCGGACGGTCCCGCCGATAGATTCACCCGTACGATGGGGGACCACCCCCGCGCCCTCGCATCACGCGTCCGGCGAAGCGACATGATTTTCCAACGAGACCGACAAAGGACCATACGTTGAACATCCGCTCTCTCACTCGAGGCGACGGCGTGGTGATCGGAGCAGCGGTGTTGCTGTTCATCGCCTCGTTCCTGGACACCCTTGACTTTGAAGGCGGCGACGCCCCCACCGCCTGGGACAACGGCAACCTCCTGATGAGCGTGTACCTGGCCGGCATCATCGGCGCCGGGCTCATCGTGGCTGGCAGCGCCATGGGGCAGGGCCGCAAGATCGTCGGCCTCGACCTCGGGCAGTTCGGTATCGCCTTCACCGTCGCCGCCGCGTGGAGCTCGCTCGGCGCGCTGTTCGACACCGACCAGTCCTACAACATCCTCTTCGAGGGCGAGCTCGGGCGCGGCGATTCGCCCGACGCCGGTGCGGGCCTGATCCTCGGCCTGATCGCCGCCCTGGTCCTGGCCGCCGCCGCGGTCGCGACGCCGATCCTGCCCGCGCTCAAGGCCCCGCTGATGCCCGCCGGCGCCGGCGGGCCGAAGGCTCCCTACGGTGGCCCCGCCGCTCCGCAGCAGGGTGGTTACGGCTACCCGAACGCCCAGCAGCCCGCCGCCCCCTTCGGTGGCCAGCAGCAGCCCCCGTTCGGCGGTCAGCCCGGTGCCGGCGCCCCGGCGCCCGCCCCGGCGGCCGGCGGCTCCGCGGACTTCGCGCCGTTCTGGTTCGCGGTCCCGGTGGCCCGTCCGCTGTACGCCGAGGACGGCTCCTCCACCACCATCGCCGAGCTCGCCCCGGGCACCTGGTACCTCGCCGTCGAGCAGCGCGGTCAGGCGCTCGTCGCCCAGACCCAGGACGGCCGTCGCGGTGTCCTCCAGGACACCACCGGCATCCAGCGCGGCTGACACCCGACAGCCCGACGTCGCATCTGGACGCAGTCGCGGCCCCCGTCCGATCCGGACGGGGGCCGTTGCCATTCCCGGGCCCGGCCCGTACAGTCCCCTACCTCATCCGGCTTCTGACGGTCCGTCACCAAGCGGGAAGCGGGCGGGAGGGCATGGCATGCGGCTCGGTCTGGCACTCGGCTACTGGGGGCGCGGCCCGGACCCGCGCCATGTGGAACTCGCCCTGCGGGCCGAGCGGCTCGGCTACCACTCGGTGTGGACCGCCGAATCGTGGGGCTCCGACGCCTTCACCCCGCTCACCTGGATCGCCGCCCGGACGACCAGGATCCGGCTGGGCACGGCGGTGGCGCAGATGGCCGCGCGCGCTCCGACCGCCACCGCGATGCACGCCCTGACCCTGGACCATCTCTCAGGCGGGCGGATGCTGCTCGGGCTGGGCCTGTCCGGGCCGCAGGTCGTCGAGGGGTGGTACGGGCGCCCGTTTCCCGGCAGTCCGCTCACCGCGACCCGCGAGTACGTGGAGGTGGTCCGCCAGGTACTGCGCCGGGCGGGCCCGGTGCGGCTGGACGGCCGCTTCCACGCGCTCCCCTACCAGGGGGCCGACGGCACGGGGCTGGGCAAGCCGCTCAAGCCGATCACCCATCCGCTGCGGCCGCGGCTGCCGGTGCTGCTCGGCGCCGAGGGGCCCAGGAACATAAGCCAGACCGCCCGGATCGCCGATGGCTGGCTGCCGCTGTACTGGTCGCCGTCCCGCGCCGGGATGTACGCCCAGGCGCTGGCCGACGCCCCGGCGGGCTTCATGGTCGCGCCCCTGGTGCGGGCCCGGGTCTGCGAGGACGTCGCGGAGGGCTTGCGTCCGGTCAAGGCGATGCTGGGCTTCTACATCGGGGGCATGGGGCACAAGGCCCGTAACTTCCATGCCGACCTGATGGGCCGGATGGGCTACGAGGCCGAGGCGCACGAGGTCCAGCGGCTCTTCGGGCAGGGGCGGCGGGCCGAGGCGATCGAGGCGGTGCCGGACGCCTTCGCCGATGAGATCTCGCTGGTCGGCCCGCGCGAGCGGATCGCCGAACGGCTGGCGCTGTGGCGCGCGGGCCCGGTCACGGACCTGCTGGTCACCGCCCCGGACCCGGACACCCTGCGGGTGCTCGCCGAGCTCGTCTCCTGAACGGCGGTCATCGGTTTGCGACCGCCCGCGCTCAGCAGCAGCCCGACTCCAGGCCGGTGGGCAGTTGCTCGCCGCCGAAGACCGCGGTGGTGGCCTCGTCACCGCCGAGCGCGGCGACGGCCAGCAGCAGCGAACCGGCCGTCCAGGTGGTGCGCTCCTCGGGCCAGACCACGCCGTCGTCGAAGACGTACCCGGTCCAGTACATGCCGTCCTCGGCGCGCAGCCGCGGCTGGATCCACTGGAGGATGTCCACCGCGCGGTCGGATTCGCCCATCGCCCACAGAGCCAGGGCCAGTTCGCAGCTCTCGCCGCCGGTGACCCAGGGGTTGGGGATGACGCAGCGCACGCCGAGGCCGGGCACCACGAAGCGTTCCCAGCCCGCCTCGATGCGCTCCTTGGCTGCGGTGCCGGTGAGGGCGCCGCCCAGCACCGGGTAGTACCAGTCCATGGAGTAGCGGTCCTTGGGCAGGAACCGCTCGGGGTGGTGGCGGATGGCGTGCCCGAGCAGCCCGGTGGAGAGCTCCCAGTCGGGCTGCGGCTCCTCGCGGTGCTCGGCGATGGCCAGCGCGCAGCGCAGCGCCTGGTAGATGGAGGAGCTGCCGGTCAGCAGGGCGTCGGCGACGGGGGTGCCGTCGGCGTCGCGCCGCCAGCCGATCTGGCCGCCGGGCTGCTGGAGGGCGAGGACGAACTCGATGGCGCCGACGACGGTGGGCCACATCCGGTCCAGGAAGGCGTCGTCGCCGGTGGACAGGTAGTGGTGCCAGACACCGACCGCGATGTACGCGCAGAAGTTGGTCTCGCGTCCGGCGTCGGCGGGGTGTGCGGTGTCGACGCCGTCCGGGGTGTCCTGGTAGGCCGCGTACCAGGAGCCGTCCGGGTTCTGGTGGTCGGCGAGCCAGCGGTAGGCGGCCGCCGCGCGCTCGTGCTCGCCGGCCGCGTCGAGGGCCATGGCGGCCTCGATGTGGTCCCACGGGTCGAGGTGGTGGCCGCGGAACCACGGTATGGCGCCGTCGGCCCGCTGCACGGCGGCGATGCCCGCGACGGTGTGGGCGGCCTGCTCGGCGGTGAGGACGCCGGGCAGGGTGAGGCGCTCGGTGCGGCCGGTGCCGCGGGGGGCGGAGGTCACGCCGGCACCTGGCCGTCCGCGGAGGCGCTGTCGGCGGAGGTGCTGTCGGCGGCGGCGCTCTCGTCCAGGACCGGGCCGCGGTCCTCGTGCGGCTTCGTCGCGTACGCCACGAAGCTCTTGCCGATGAGGGGATTGAGGGCCTGTTCGGCGATCCGGGTGGCCAGCGGCTTCTTCATGATGTCCCAGACCAGCAGCTTGTGGTACGCGCGGACCGGCAGCGCCTTGTCGTTGTCGACACCGAAGGCGCACTTGAGCCACCAGTAGGGGCTGTGCAGGGCATGGGCGTGGTGGGTGCCGTACGGGCGCAGGCCGGCCTCGCGCATCTTGGCCAGCAGCTCATCGGCCCGGTAGATGCGGATGTGGCCGCCCTCGACCTCGTGGTAGGCGTCGGAGAGCGCCCAGCAGATCTTCTCCGGTCCGTAGCGGGGGACGGTGATGGCGATGCGGCCGCCGGGGCGCAGGACTCGGACCATCTCGGCGAGCACGCCCTTGTCGTCCGGGATGTGCTCCATCACCTCGGAGATGATCACGACGTCGAAGCTGTCGTCGGGGAAGGGCAGGGCGAGCGCGTCGCCCTCCATCGCGGTGGCGGTGGCGCCCTCGGGCGCCTCACCCGCCTCCTTCATCGCCGCGAACCACTTGGCGACCTCGCGGATCTCTTCGGCGTTGCGGTCGAGCGCGACGACTCGCGCGCCGCGCCGGTAGCACTCGAAGGCGTGCCGCCCCGCGCCGCACCCCAGATCGAGGACGCGGTCGCCTGGAGCGAGCGGGAAGCGGGAGAAGTCGACGGTCAGCAAGGGAATCTGCTTTCGTCCGGCGGATCGGGCTGGTGCCCTCGGCGGTGGCTGGGAGGGGCGGGGGTGGAGGTTCCGGTCCCGGGCGGGGTCCCGGGCCGGTCCGGGCTGGTCGCCGCGGGCTAGATGAGCTGTCGTGGGGATGCGGCCGGCGCGGGGACCGGGCTGCGGCGCGCGCCGCGCTGGGCGGCGATGGCGGCGCGGTAGTGCTCGGCGGTGCCGCGGGCGGCCTGCTCCCAGGTGAAGCGGGCCAGTACGCGCTCCCGCCCCGCCGCTCCGAGGCGGCGGCGCAGCGCGGCGTCGCCCAGCAGCCGGCCGAGGGCGGCGGCCAGCGCGCCCGCGTCGCCGGGCGGGACGGCCAGGCAGGTCTCGCCGTCCGGGCCGGCGACCTCGGGGATGGCGCCGCCGGTGGTGGCGACCAGCGGGGTGCCGGTGGCCATCGCCTCGGCGGCGGGCAGCGAGAAGCCTTCGTAGAGGGAGGGGACGCAGGCGATCTGGGCGCCGCGCACCAGGTCGACGAGGTCGGCGTCGCTGATGCCCTTGACGAACCGGACGGCGCCTTCGAGTCCGTACCGGTCGATGGCGGTGGCGACCGGGCCTTCCTCCGGCCGCTTGCCGACGACGACCAGATGGGCGTCGGGGTGCTCGGCGCGGACCTTGGCGAGCGCGTCGACGAGGTGGACCAGGCCTTTGAGGGGGACGTCGGCGCTGGAGGTGGTGACGATCCGGCCGGGCACCTCGGGGACGGTCGGGTCCGGCGAGAACAGCCGGGTGTCGGCGCCGATGGGCACCACGTGGATGCGGTCCGGGCGGACCGCGAGGTCGTCGATGATCTCCTTGCGGGAGGAGCCGGAGACGGTGAGCACCGAGGGCAGTCGCCCGGCGACGCGCTTCTGCATCCGGGTGAAGCCGTACCAGCGGCGGACGGAGAAGCGGCGCTTCCAGTCCGCGGCGGCGTCCAGCTCCAGCCGCCGGTCCACGGTGATGGGGTGGTGGATGGTGGTGACCAGCGGGAAGCCGATCCGGTCCAGGCCCAGCAGCCCGTAGCCGAGGGTCTGGTTGTCGTGGACGACGTCGAACTCACCACGGCGGGCGGCCAGGTGGCGGCGGGCGCGGAGGCTGAAGGTCAGCGGCTCGGGGAAGCCGCCGGTCCACATGGTGCCGACCTCCAGGAAGTCGACCCAGTCGCGGTACTCGCCGCGCCCTGGGGTCCGGAAGGGGTCGGGCTGCCGGTAGAGGTCGAGGCTGGGCAGCTCGGTGAGCGTCACACGGCCGTCGGTGCCGGCGTCGGTGTCCAGGACGGGATAGGGCTGGGCGCCTATGACCTCGACACGGTGGCCGAGCCGCGCCAGTTCGCGCGACAGATGGCGGACGTACACGCCCTGGCCGCCGCAGAACGGGTTCCCTTTGTAGGTGAGCAGCGCGATGCGCAGCGGCCTGTCGCCGGTCACTCGCGGCCCCCTTCTCGGTGCAGTTCAGCGGGAGCGTATCCGCAAGCAAACGGCTAGAACAAGTTTCACTTACGGATCGCTGGAGAAGTCTTGAAGATACCTGCCGCGCACCCGTCCACCCGGGGCGGGCCGGGTGATCCGCACCACTGCGGAGGAGCGCTGACGCCCTCGCGACGGGATCCCCTCCCAGCTGCGAAAACGGCGACCGAACCGGGGCCGCGGGCGTTAGCCTGGAACGAGTTTCAGTGACTCGCGCCACTAGGGCGGCCCTGCCATCATGCACGGTGTCCAAAGCCTGCCGACGGAACGCACCGAAGTAGGACAGATGACCGCAGACAGCAAGTCGGCCTCCTTGCAGCTGACCGAGCGGCAGGAAGCCCGCCGCCGCCGGATCCTGCACGTCAGCGCCCAGCTGGCCAGCCGGGGCGGCTTCGACGCGGTGCAGATGCGGGAGGTGGCCGAGAACTCGCACGTGGCGCTGGGCACCCTCTACCGGTACTTCCCGTCCAAGGTGCATCTGCTGGTCGCGACGATGCAGGACCAGCTCCAGCAGATGCACGAGACGCTGCGCAAGCGGCCGCCGACCGAGCCGGACCCGGCCGCCCGGGTCGCCCAGACGCTGATGCGCGCCTTCCGCGCGCTCCAGCGGGAGCCGCAGCTGGCGGACGCGATGGTGCGGGCGCTGACCTTCGCCGACCGCTCGGTCAGCCCGGAGGTGGACACGGTCTCCCGGCTGACCACCGCGATCATCCTGGACGCGATGGGGCTGAAGGCCCCGCCGACCGCCGAGCAGTTGTCCGCCGTCCGGGTCATCGAGCACACCTGGCACTCGGCCCTGATCACCTGGCTCTCGGGGCGGGCCTCGATCGCCCAGGTCAAGATCGACATCGAGACGGTCTGCCGGCTCATCGACGTCACCACGCCGCGCGAACCGGCGGCCGGCGCACCGCGCGAGCAGGCCGCCGGCGGGCGGGCCGGGCGGTCGGTCGCGCCCGGCGGCTGAGGCGCACCCGGCGGCTGAGGCCCGCCCTCGGCTGCCGCCGCTCACTCCTCCGACGGGAACACCGCCTCCCCGCCGCCCGCCAGCCGGAGCGCGATCGCCTCGACCGGGCAGCCCTCCGCCGCCGCCAGCACCGCGTCGGAGCCCTCGACCTCCGGTTCGACGGGCCGGGACTGACGGGCCGCGTCGAGCCGGAACGCCCGCGGCGCGGTGGCCGCGCACATCCCCGAGCCGACGCACAGCCGGCGGTCGACCTCCACTTCCCAGCGGTCCGCCACCGGGTCAGCCCTCCCACCCGGCGGGCAGGTGGATGGTCTTGGGCTCCAGATAGGAGGCGAACCCCTCCGGCCCGAACTCGCGCCCGAGACCGGAGTTCTTGAAGCCGCCGAACGGCCCGAGCATGTCGAGACTGAAGGTGTTGACCGAGAAGGTGCCGGTGCGGATCCGGCGGGCGATGTCGATGCCGCGTTCCACGTCCGCGGTCCACACGCTGCCCGACAGCCCGTAGTCGGAGTCGTCGGCGATGCGCACCGCCTCCTTCTCGGTCTCGTACGGCAGCAGGCAGATCACCGGGCCGAAGATCTCCTCCCGGGCGATCCGCATGTCGTTGCCGACGTCCGCGAAGAGCGTCGGCTCGACGTACCAGCCGGTCGCCGGGGAGGCGGGGCGGCCGCCGCCGGTGAGCACCTTGGCGCCCTCCCGCTGCCCGATGCCGATGTAGTCGAGCGATCGCTGCTGCTGGCGGCGGGCGACCAGCGGGCCGACCTCGGTGGCGGGGTCGAGCGGGTCGCCGACGACCAGGGCGGAGGCGGCGGCGGTGAGCCGTTCGGCTATCTCGTCGTAGTGGCTGCGCGGCGCGAGGATGCGGGTCAGCGCCACGCACGCCTGGCCGTTGTTCATCCAGGCGTTGGGGACGATGCCGGCGACCGCCGCGTCCAGGTCGGCGTCCGGCAGGATGACCGCGGCCGACTTTCCGCCCAGCTCCAGGGTGACCCGGGTCAGCCGGCGCGCGGCGACCTCCATGACGCGCCGGCCGGCCGCGACCGATCCGGTGAAGGACACCTTGTCCACCCCCGGGTGCCCGACCAGGTACTCACTGGTCTCGCGGTCGGCCGGGAGGATGGAGAGCACACCCTCGGGCAGCCCGGCCTCGGCGGCGATCTCGCCGAGCAGATACGAGTCGAGCGGGGCCTCCGGGGAGGGCTTGAGAATCACCGGGCATCCGGTCAGCAGCGCGGGCGCGAGCTTGGCCGCGGCCACGAACTGCGGGGCGTTCCACGGCACCACGGCCGCCACCACCCCGACCGGCTCGCGCCGCACCAGCAGCGGGCCCAGGATGCCGGGGCGCCGCTCCTCGTAGACCGCGTCGCGGGCCACGGCCAGGGCCGCCTCCCACACCAGCATCGCGCCGAGCCCCTGGCCGAGCACGCTCCATGAGCAGGGGCTGCCGTTCTGCGCGCTGATGGTCCGCGCGATCTCCTCGTGGCGGGCCGCGACGGCGTCCTTGACGCGGGTGACGACCGCGATGCGCTCCGCCGGGCTCATCCGCGGCCAAGGCCCGGCATCGAAGGCGGCGCGCGCCGCCGCGACCGCCCGGTCGACGTCCTCGGGCGTGGCGTGCGGCACCCGCCCGATGACCGCCTCGGTGTGCGGCGAGACGACCTCGATGGTGTCCTGACCGGCCGGGTCGACCAGCGTGCCGCCGATGTAGAGCTGTCGGTACTCGATGGGGTCGCTCATGCCCGATGCCTCCCGGGGGCTCGGCGCGGGGCAGCGCTCCGACTATCTGACGCTGCATCAGAAAACTGGATACCAGTTCGCACCCCGGCGGGCAATGCGCCCGACACCCCGCCACAGCCCAGCCCGGCCCGTCCTCGCCCCGGCCGTGGCGAGGCCCACGCGCCCGGCGCCGGGCGATCCGGTGGCCGCCGGTTAAGGTGTCCGTGCACAACTTCATCTTCACCGTGACCGATCGGGGAAAGCCGGTGCAATTCCGGCGCTGACCCGCAACCGTGAGTACGGCTCGTGCCCTCGGCGGGCCCGCGACCGTACGAGCCGGAGCACCCGCTCGGCCACGACGAAGGCTCCCGCACCGGTCGCCCGGTGCGCGGCACCGTCGAGGTCTACGGAGCGGAGCCCGGTGCCCTCGCGTACGCCAGGCGCGCGCGGGTGGACGGCCGCGCCCCGCTGTGTACCGCCCACCGCAGACTCTTCCACCGAGAGGCACCGTCCCATGAACGCACGCCGCAGCGCCGCGGCTCTCGCTGTCTCCGTCGTCCTGGGCATGACCGCCGCCCCCGCCGCGCTGGCCGACGAGGCGCCCCCGAAGACGCCCAAGCCGCAGGCGTCCGCCCTGCCGAACGGGCTGTACGGGAGCCAGGACCCCCAGTACGACGGCGTCTGGCGGCAGTCGCTGGCGCTGCTGGCGCAGAAGTCGGTGGGCGCCACCCCGCCGGCGGCGGCCGTCGACTGGCTGACCGGGCAGCAGTGCGCGGACGGCGGTTTCGCCGCCTACCGCGCCGAGACCTCCACCCCGTGCGAGCCGAAGAAGGGCGAGTTCAGCGACGCCACCGCGGCCGCGGTGCAGGCGCTCGCCGCGGTCGGCGGCCACGGCGCCTCGGTGGAGAAGGGCATCGGCTGGCTGAAGCGGCAGCAGAACGACGACGGCGGCTGGGGCATGAACCCGGGCAGCCCGAGCGACGCCAACTCCACCGCGGCCGTCATCGGCGCGTTCGCCGCCACCGGCGAGGACCCGGCGAAGGTCACCTCCGCGCGCGGCTCCAAGACTCCGTACGACGCGCTGCTCGGCCTCCAGCTCGGCTGCGACGCCAAGAAGGACGAGCGGGGCGCCTTCACGTACCAGCTCCAGAAGGGCAAGCCGGTCGTCGCCAACGACCTGGCCACCTCCGCCGCCGCGCTCGCCGCCACCGGCAAGGGCTTCCTCTTCGAGCCGGTCGGCAAGGGGGAGGACGAGGCGGTCGAGCCGCTGGACTGCGGCAAGGACGACGACGCCAAGGGCAAGCGCGAGCGGGACGACGCAGGCGAGGCCGCGGCCGCGTATCTCTCCGCGACCATGGCCGGCCACGGCCGGCACCTGAACTCCAGCATGCCGGGCCAGGAGAAGCAGGCCGACGTCGGCGGCACCGCGGACGCCGTCCTCGCGCTGGCCGCCGGCGGCCACCGGGAGGCCGCCGCCAAGCCGCTGAGCTGGCTTCAGGGCAACGACAGCTCCGCGCTGACCTGGGCCAAGGACCAGCCGGCCGCCCTCGCCAAGCTGATCCTCGCCAGCCGTGCGGCCGGCGCGGACCCGCGGGACTTCGGCGGCACGGACCTGCTGAGCAAGCTGTCCGCCACCGGCCCGGCGGCCAAGGCGCCGTCGGACACGCCCGGCGAGACCCAGCGGGAGCAGGACAAGAAGGACGACAAGGACGAGAAGGACGACGACGGCGGCCTGAACGTCTGGTGGATCGTCGGCGTGGGCGCGGTCGCGGGCATCGGGATCGGCTTCCTGCTGAGCGGCCGGAAGAAGCAGCAGCACTGATGAGGCTCCGGTCCACCGCCCGGCCGGCCGCCACCCGGCGGCCGGCCACGGCCATATCCGCCCCTCCCCGCCCTCTCCCCCCTCTCCGGCTTGCCGGCGCTCTGCTGGCCGGGCTGCTGCTCGCGCTGGGCGCCGCCCCCGCACACGCGGACGGCTACCGCTACTGGTCCTTCTGGGAGCGGGACGGCGACCAGTGGACGTACGCCACCCAGGGCCCGGCGACCGCCCGGCCCGATGACGGCGACACCATCGGCTTCCGGTACGCCGTCAGCGAGGACTCGCGGAACGCGGTGCGGCCGCGCGGCACCACCAACTTCGCCACGGTCTGCGCGGGCACGCCCGCCGAGGACGGCCGCAAGCGGATCGCGGTGGTCGTCGACTTCGGCACCGCCGCCGACGCGGCCGACGGCCGCACCCCGCCGCGGGCCCGTACCGCCTGTGCGCGGGTCCGCGGCAGTGCCAGCGCCGCCGACGCGCTCGCGGCCGTCGCCAAGCCGCTGCGCTACAACTCCTCCGCGCTGCTCTGCGCCATCAGCGGCTACCCCGAGTCCGGCTGCGCCGAGAGCGTGGCGGGCTCCTCGGGCGGCAGCGGTGGGAAGCGGACCGATCCGGAATCCGCCGACCGGTCCACCGCGGGCGGGGACGCGAACGGCGGGGACGAAGGCCCGTCGGCCGGTCTCATCGGCGGCGTCGCCGCCGTCGTCGCACTCGGTGCCGCCGCCGGCTGGCAGGCCCGCCGACGCCGCCGATGAGCGGCGAGGAAGCGCGCCTGCCGTTTGGCCCACGGGGCCATGGCGGCGACCCGGCGGCGGAGCACTCCGCAGTCTCGGCGCGGTCCATCCCACCCGCGCGGCCCGGGGTGTTCCGGCGCGCGAGTGCGGTCGGGGCGCGGCTGCGCGCACCCGGGGCCTCGCGGCGGGGGGCGCTGCATGCCGGGGCCTGGTGGCTGTGGGCGCTGGGGCTCGCGACCGCCGCCTCACGGACCACCAATCCGCTGCTGCTCGGGCTGCTGATCGGTGTCGCCGGCTATGTGGTGGCGGCCCGCCGCACCGACGCGCCGTGGGCCCGGTCCTACGGCGCGTTCCTCAGGCTCGGCCTGGCGGTGCTGGCGATCCGGCTGTTCTTCGCGGTCTTCCTCGGCTCGCCCATCCCCGGCACCCGCGTGCTGGTCACCCTCCCCGAAGTGCCGCTGCCGGACTGGGCCCAGGGGGTGCGCATCGGCGGCGCGGTGACCGCCGAGGGGCTGGCCTTCGCCCTGTGCGACGGGCTGAAGCTGGCCACCCTGCTGATCTGCGTCGGCGCGGCGAACGCGCTGGCCAACCCGGCCCGGCTGCTCAAGTCGCTGCCCGGCGCGCTCTACGAGGCCGGGGTCGCGGTGGTGGTGGCGCTGACCTTCGCGCCGCACCTGGTCACCGATGTGCAGCGGCTGCGCGCGGCCCGCCGGCTGCGCGGCCGTCCGGACCGGGGCATGAAGGCGCTGCTCCAGGTCGGGCTGCCGGTGCTGGAGGGTGCGCTGGAGCGGTCCGTGGCGCTGGCGGCGGCAATGGACGCGCGCGGCTACGGCCGCACCGCCCAGGTCCCGGCGGCCGTCCGGCACACCACCACGGCACTCACCCTGGGCGGTCTGCTCGGGGTGTGCGCCGGAACATACGGGCTGCTGGCGGCCGAGGGGGCGGGGTTCGGCCTGCCGGTGCTGCTGGCCGGGCTCGCCGCCGCGCTGGGCGGACTCTTCCTCGGCCGCCGGCGCTCGGTGCGCAGCCGCTACCGGCCGGACCGGTGGGGCGTGCGGGCCTGGCTGGTGTCCGGTTCGGGGGCCGCGGTCGGGGCGCTGATGATCTGGGCGTCCGACTACGCGCCGGGGGCCCTGCAGCCACCCGCGGTGCCGCTGACCGCACCGACGCTGCCGCTGTGGCCCGCGGCGTCGATCCTGCTCGGCCTGGTGCCCGCGTTCGTCGCCCCGGCCCCGCCCCGGACGTCCTCCCCTGGCCCGGCCGCGCGCCGCACGTCCTCCCCCCGCCCGGCCCCGCGCCGCGGCGCCGCTCCCCGCCCGGCCGGCCGGCCCGCGATGGACCCGAAGGAGCCCAGCCAGTGATCCGCTTCGAGCAGGTGTCGGTGACCTACGCCGATGCCGCCTCCCCCGCGCTCGCGGACGTGGACCTGACCGTCCCGGAGGGCGAGCTGTGCCTGCTGGTCGGCCCGTCCGGCGTGGGTAAGTCGACGCTGCTGGGGGCGGTCAGCGGCCTGGTCCCGCACTTCACCGGCGGCACGCTGCGGGGCAGGGTCACCGTCGCGGGCCGCGACACCCGCACCCACCGCCCCCGGGAACTCGCCGATGTGGTCGGCACCGTGGGTCAGGACCCGCTGGCGCACTTCGTCACCGACACCGTCGAGGACGAGCTCGCCTACGGCATGGAGTCGCTGGGCCTGCCCGGTGACACCATGCGCCGCCGGGTCGAGGAGACCCTCGACCTGCTGGGCCTGGCCGAACTGCGGGACCGGCCCATCGCCGCCCTCTCCGGCGGGCAGCAGCAGCGGGTCGCGATCGGCTCCGTGCTCACCACCCACCCGCGTGTGCTGGTCCTCGACGAGCCGACCTCCGCGCTGGACCCGGCGGCGGCCGAGGAGGTGCTGGCCGTGCTCCAGCGGCTGGTGCACGACCTGGGGACGACCGTGCTGATGGCCGAGCACCGGCTGGAGCGGGTGGTGCAGTACGCGGACCGGGTGGTGCTGCTGCCCGGGCCCGGCCAGGCCCCGGTGACCGGCGACCCGGCCGAGCTGATGGCCGTCTCCCCGGTGCATCCGCCGGTGGTCGCGCTGGGCCGGCTGGCGGGCTGGTCACCGCTGCCGCTCTCGGTGCGGGACGCGCGCCGCAAGGCGGCCGCGCTGCGGGAGCGGCTCGCCGAGCGGGTCCCGGCGGCGCGGCCCGCGCCCGCGGCCGGGAACCCGGTGGCCGAGGCGGCCGCGCTGTCCGTGCGGCGGGACCGCACCGAGGTGCTGCACGACATCCGGCTGACGGTGCACGCCGGCGAGACGGTGGCGCTGATGGGCCGCAACGGAGCGGGCAAGTCGACCCTGCTCTCCGCGTTCGTCGGGCTGCACGAACCCGCCTTGGGGACGGTACGGGTCCGTGGCGCCGAGCCGCACCGCACCGCCCCGGCCGAACTCCTCCACCATGTGGGGCTGGTGCCGCAGGACCCGCGCGACCTGCTGTACGCGGACACCGTCGCGGCCGAGTGCGCGGCGGCGGACCAGGACGCGGGCGCGGAGCCGGGCCGCTGCCGGGAGCTGGTGCGCAGGCTGCTGCCGGACGTGACCGGGGATGCCCATCCGCGTGACCTGTCGGAGGGGCAGCGGCTGGCCCTCGCGCTGTCGGTGGTCCTCACCGCCCGTCCGCCGCTGATCCTGCTGGACGAGCCGACCCGGGGCCTGGACTACGCCGCGAAGGCCCGGCTGGCCGAGGTGCTGCGCGAGCTGGCGGCCGACGGCCATGCGATCGTGCTGGCCACCCATGATGTGGAACTGGCCGCAGAGCTGGCGCACCGGGTGGTGGTGCTGGCCGACGGCGAGGTGGTGGCGGACGGGCCGACCGCCGAGGTCGTGGTCTCCTCCCCCGCCTTCGCCCCGCAGGTCGCCAAAGTGCTGGCGCCGCTGCCCTGGCTGACGGTGCCGCAGGTGCGCCAGGCGCTGGAGGGTGCCTGATGGGTCGCCGTGAGGACCGGACGCCCGCTGGGGGTAGCGGCGTGACCGGGCGGCAGGTGCGGGCGGTGCGGCTGGGTCCGCGATCGGTCGCCGCGCTGCTGGTGGTGTCGGCCATCGGCGTGATGGCCTTCGGCTGGCCGCTGCTGGCCGCGCCCGACTCCGGACTGGCGCACTCCGCCGACGCGCCCTGGCTGTTCGCGGCACTGCTGCCGCTGCTGCTGGCAGTGGTGGTCGCGGCGATCGCGGACGGTGGCCTGGACGCGAAGGCGGTGGCGATGCTGGGGGTGCTGGCCGCCGCGGGCGCGGCGTTGCGGCCGCTGGGCGGGGGCACCGCGGGCATCGAGCCGATGTTCTTCCTGATGGTGCTCTCCGGCCGGGTGCTGGGCCCGGGCTTCGGTTTCGTGCTCGGCGCGGTGGCGATGTTCGCCTCCGCCCTGCTGACCGGCGGGGTGGGCCCCTGGATGCCGTTCCAGATGCTGGCCATGGGCTGGGTGTCGATGGGCGCGGGCCTGCTGCCGGGCAAGGACCAGCTTCGCGGGCGCGGCGAGTTGCTGATGGTGGCCGGCTACGGCGCGATCGCCTCGGTGCTGTACGGCACGGTCATGAACCTCCAGGGCTGGCCGTACCTGGGGCAGCTGACGGCCAGTGTCTCCTTCGTCCCCGGCGATCCGCTGACGGACAATCTGGCCCGCTTCGCCGCCTACTGCCTGGCCACCTCGATGGGCTGGGACCTGCCCCGCGCGCTGGTCACGGTGGTGCTCACGCTCACCCTCGGCGGCCCGGTCCTCAAGGCGCTGCGCCGCGCCACCCGGCGGGCCGCCTTCGACGCGCCGGTGGCCTTCACGGACTGACGGCCCGTAACGCCTCCCCGGCCTGCCCCGCCTCCCGGCTTCCTGGATGAGCGGCCCGGCCCTCGGATGAGCTGAGCTGAGCGGACGCGCCCGGGGACCTCGTACGTGTGAAGCCGGCGTGCCGCACCCCGGCGACTACGACCGCGCTTCGTAGCCGGGCGCGGGGAGCGGTGGCGCACCTGCCGTGCGCGCGAGCCGCCGGGTTTCCGGGTGCGCGGGCGTCCGTTCTTACGACCTGCGGTAGTACGTGCCGGCATTGCGGTCGGCTGGTGGGGCGTCAAGAGTGAGGGAGCCGCCGGGATGCTCGACCGGTGCCGGCGGTGGTCCTTGTTGCCGAGGAAAGGTCTCTCCATGCCCTGCTCGCTGAACCACCGGCCCGCGTCCCGTTCCGCGTCCCTCGCGGTCGGCGCCGTGGCGGCGCTGAGCGTCGTCGCCCTCGGCGTCGTGCCGGCCGAGGCCGCGGCCGCCCCGCGCGGATACGGCGACGTGGACACCGCCCGGCGGATCGCGCGGAAGATGATCGAGGACAAGCGGCAGTTCCGGTGCTTCAGCAAACTGGTGCACCGGGAGAGCGGCTGGAGCGTCACCGCGTCCAACTCCGCCACCGGGGCGTACGGGCTGGTTCAGGCGATGCCGGGTTCGAAGATGGCGTCCGCGGGGCGGGACTGGCGGACCAACCCGGCCACCCAGATCACCTGGGGGCTGGGCTACATGAGGATCCGCTACGGCGGTCCGTGCGGCGCCTGGTCCTTCTGGCGCTCCAACGGCTGGTACTGAGAGCCGGGCGCGGGACGCGGGGGCGCGGCTCGGATCCCACGGGACCTCTGGACACCCACGGGCGCCCCCCGAAACCCCCGGCGCCCCTACAGGCGCTGGATGATCGTCGCCGTGGCCAGCGCCCCGCCCGCGCACATCGTGATGAGCGCGAACTCCTTGTCCGCGCGCTCCAGTTCGTGCAGCGCGGTGGTGATGAGGCGGGCGCCGGTGGCTCCGACGGGGTGGCCGAGCGCGATGGCGCCGCCGTTCACATTGACCTTCTCCAGGTCCTGGTCGAAGAAGTGCGCCCAGGAGAGCACGACGGAGGCGAACGCCTCGTTGATCTCCACCAGGTCGATGTCCCGCAGCGTCATACCGGCCTTGCCGAGCACCGCCTGAGTGGCGTCGATCGGCCCGTCCAGGTGGTAGTGCGGGTCGGAGCCGACCAGCGCCTGGGCGACGATCCGGGCGCGCGGGGTGAGCTTGAGCGCGCGGGCCATCCGCTTGGAGGCCCAGAGCACGGCGCAGGCCCCGTCGGATATCTGGGAGGAGTTGCCGGCGGTGTGCACGGCGGCGGGCATGACGGGCTTGAGCCCGGCGAGCGCCTCCATGCTGGTGTCGCGCAGCCCCTCGTCGCGGTCGACCAGCCGCCACATGCCCTGGCCGGCGGCCTGCTCCTCCTCGGTGGTGGGCACCTGCACCGCGAAGGTCTCGCGCTTGAAGCGCTCCTCGGCCCAGGCCCGGGCGGCGCGCTCCTGGGAGATCAGGCCGAGGGAGTCGACGCGCTCGCGGGTGAGGCCGCGCCGCCGGGCGATGCGCTCGGCCGCCTCGAACTGGTTGGGCAGGTCCACGGTCCACTCGTCGGGCCAGGGCTTTCCGGGGCCGTGCTTGGAGCCGCTGCCCAGCGGCACCCGGGACATCGCCTCGACACCGCAGGCGATGCCGATGTCGATGACGCCGCCGGCGACCATGTTGGCCACCATGTGGTTGGCCTGCTGCGAGGAGCCGCACTGGCAGTCGACGGTGGAGGCGGCGGTCTCATACGGCAGGCCCATGGCGAGCCAGGCATTGCGGGCCGGGTTCATCGACTGCTCCCCGGCGTGGGTGACCGTGCCGCCGACGATCTGCTCCACGCAGTCGGGCTTGATGGGGGTGCGGGCCAGCAGTTCCCGGTAGGTCTCGCCGAGCAGGTAGGCGGGGTGGAGGTTGGCGAGCGCACCGTGGCGCTTGCCGATGGGGGTGCGTACGGCTTCGACGATGACGGGTTCGGCGGCCATGAACGTCCTCTCCTCGCGACCCGCGGGCAGAACTGGTACGCGTTCTAGTTCCTTGACTCAGTCTGCGGAGGCGCCGAGGGACCACGCAAGGCCCGTGCACGGCCGTTTACTCACGGTAACCGCAACGAGGGGCGCCACGCCTCTTGCGACTTGTGGAACCGGTTACTACCTTCCAGACACTTCTGATGGCCTGTCAGAAATGGGGTGGCCCGATGCCTTGTCCCGCGCTCCCGGAGGGTTTCGACTTCACCGACCCGGATCTGTACCAACAGCGCGTGCCGCTCCCGGAGTTCACCCTGCTACGACAGTCCCAGCCGGTGTGGTGGAATCCGCAGCCGCACGGGCTGGCCGGCTTCGCGGACGACGGCTACTGGGTCGTCACCCGCCACGCCGACGTCAAAGAGGCCTCCACCCGCCCGGAGTTGTTCTCCTCGCACCTCAACACCGCGATCATCCGCTTCAACGAGCACATCGACCGCGAGCAGATCGACGTGCAGAAGCTGATCATGCTGAACATGGACCCGCCCGAGCACACCAGGGTGCGCCAGATCGTCCAGCGCGGCTTCACCCCCCGTGCGATACGAGCGCTGGAGGACGCGCTGCGCGACCGGGCGTCGCGCATCGTCGCCGCCGCCAAGGAGTCCGGCACCGGCGACTTCGTCACCGACATCGCCGTCGAACTGCCGCTCCAGGCCATCGCCGAACTGATCGGCGTCCCGCAGCGGGACCGCGCCAGGATCTTCGACTGGTCCAACAAGATGATCGCGTACGACGATCCGGAGCTCGCCATCACCGAGGAGATCGGCACCCAGTCCGCCATGGAGCTGATCTCCTACGCCATGAACCTGGCCACCGACCGCAAGGCGTGTCCGGCCCAGGACATCGTCAGCCGGCTGGTGGCGGCCGAGGACGAGGGCAATCTCGGCGCCGACGAGTTCGGCTTCTTCGTGCTGCTGCTGGCCGTCGCGGGCAACGAGACCACCCGCAACGCCATCAGCCACGGCATGCACGCCTTCCTGACCCACCCCGAGCAGTGGGAGTTGTTCCTCAGCGAGCGCCCGGCCACCGCCGCCGACGAGATCGTGCGCTGGGCGACCCCGGTGGTCTCCTTCCAGCGCACCGCCACCCAGGACACCGAGCTGGGCGGCCGGCGAATAGGAAAGGGCCAGCGGGTGGGGCTGTTCTACGCCTCGGCCAACCACGACCCCGAGGTCTTCGAGCACCCCGAGGTCTTCGACATCACCCGCAGCCCCAATCCGCACCTCGGGTTCGGCGGCGGCGGACCCCACTTCTGCCTGGGGAAGAGCCTCGCCGAGCTGGAGATCCGGCTGATCTTCCAGGCCCTCGCGGACACCGTCCCCGGCATCCGCCTCACCGGCGCGCCGCGCCGGCTCCGTTCGGCCTGGATCAACGGCATCAAGGAGCTGCGCGTCAGCTACGTCTGAGCTGCGTCCGGGCTTTCGCCCGGCCGCCCCGGGTGGCGGGGGTGGGCCGGGCGCCGGACCATGGAAGGGCGGCGATCCACACCGGGGCGGGCGGGCATCCGCCCGCCCCGGTCCACACCGCCCGTCAGGCCCGTATCGGCGGGTCCGTCTTGGCCTCAGCCGCTTTCGCGTCAGCCGTCGTGGCGTCAGCCGTCCTGGCGTCAGCCCCCTCGGCTCCGCCCGGCCTGGTTCCGTACGGCCGGCCCCGCGCCACCGCCAACGCCGTCAGCAGTACGTCCCGGACGGCCAGGTCGTTGTCGGCCCGGGGCACCCCGCGGGTGCCGGTGAGCAGGTACTGCGCCACGAAACCGACGGTCACGATGGTCGCGCCGCCCACCGCGTCGAGGATGTAGTGGTTGGCCGTACCCACGATGACGGCGGTCGTCATCAGCGGGTGCGCCATGCCCAGCGCCTTCATCCAGAGCCTGGGCGCCACCAGCGCGATGACCACGCCGCACCACAGCGACCAGCCAACGTGCAGCGACGGTATGGCCGCGTACTGGTTGGACAGCTTGGTCAGCGCGCCGAAGTCCGGATGGTCCAGGTCCTGCGGGCCGTGCGCGGTGTCGATGTAGCCAAGGCCCGGCATCAGGCGCGGCGGGGCGAGCGGATACAGCCAGAAGCCGGCCAGCGCGAGGCAGGTGGCGATGCCCAGCGGGGTGCGCGCCCAGCGATAGGCCGTCGGACGGCACACATAGAGCCAGCCGAGCAGCGACAGCGGCACCAGGAAGTGGAAGGTGGAGTAGTAGTACCCCATGGCGTCCTTCAGCCACGGACGGGCCGCCACCAGATGGTTGAACCAGTGCTCGAGGTCGATGTGGAGCAGGCCCTCGGCCCGGAGCACCTGACGGCCGTGGCTCTCGGCGACGCTCCGCGAGTCGGGCGCCATGCCGCGCACGCAGGAGTACGCGAAGTAGAAGACCCGGATGAGCATCAGCTCAAGGAGCAGATTCGGCCGGCTCAGCGGCCGCCGGTAGAAGCGCAGCAGCGGTACGTACCGGAAGCGGCCGCCGCGCTCGGGGGCCTTGCAGGGCGTCGGGAGCGGGGCGTCCCAGATCGGCGAGGTGCGCGAGACGAAGGGCATGGCCAGCGCGGCCGCCAGGGCGGCGAGCAGCGGGGCGTTGTGCCCGAAGGCGTCGTAGAACGGGGTGTCGGGCAGCAGCGCGGTGCGGCTGAGCGACATCACCAGGACCACGATCACCGGCCACATCAGCCGATCGGAGCGGCGCTTGCCGACCCGGCCGACGGCGGCCAGCAGGATCCACAGCTGCTGGTACTGCCAGGAGTTCGGCGAGACGGCCAGCGCGACACAGCCGGTGACGGCGGTGGCGAGCAGCGGCTGCCCGTCCGCCGCGTACCGCACCGCGCGCCGCAGGCCGACCCCGGCGACCGCCACCGCGACCACCGCCAGCAGGGCGAGTTCCAGCGGGCCGGTCAGCCCCAGGCGCAGCAGCAGGCCGTGCAGGGACTGGTTGGCCAGGCTGTCGGCGGGGGCGCCGAGCCCGGCGCCGCCGATGTGGTGGAACCAGTACGTCCGCGAGTCGCCCGGCATCGCGCCCCAGGCCAGCGCGGTGGCGAGGGCGAAGATACCGACACCGGACACGGCGGCCCGGCGCCGCCCGGTCAGCCACTGGACGGCGGAGAAGAGCAGCAGGGCGGGCTGCAGGGCGGCGGCGAGACCGGTGAGCGCTCCGGCCTGCCGGTTCGACGTCCTGGGCAGCAGCGTGAGCAGCACCAGCAGCACCGGGAGGACGCTGGTCTGACCGAGGGTGAAGGTGTTGCGGACCGGGAGCGAGAGGGCCAGCAGAGTGATGGCCAGCGGCGCGGCGAGCCGCTGGGTGGTCCGGGAGACCGGCCGGGGCAGGACGCGGGCGGCGATCAGGCCGATGGCGACGACGAGGAGCAGGGTGCCGAAGGTCCAGGCGACGCCCAGGCTCTGCTCGGCGGCCCTGGTCAGCGGCTTGAGGACCAGCCCGGAGAAGGGGGTGCCGGTGAAACTGTCCCCGTCGTAGAGCGAACCGCGCACGTGCAGCACGCCGCCCGGCCCGATCCAGGTCTCCAGGTCGGTGAGCCGCTCACCCGGCGGGCGGCGCAGCACCGCGGCCACCTGACGGACGGCCAGAGCGCCGGCGAGGAGCCACAGCGCGGCCGGCGCCATGCCGGTCGGTGACAGTGACAGCCGTGACCCGGCCACGGCACCGGGTTCCGGCCCCGTCCCCGGGGTCTTCCGCAGTCCGCTCCGCCTCACGTCCGCCACGCTCCGCCGCTCCCCCGATCGCTCACTCACCCGTAACGACCGGGGCCGGGCCCTGGGCAGGCCCTCCGCCCCCGGCCCACCCGAATGGCCCAGTGGAGCTGCGAGGATGATCACCATGACCGAGACCACCACCGCCTGGACCGTCACCGCCCGACCCGTGCACTCCGCCGAGGCGTCCGCGCTGCTGCGCGAGTACTTCATCGAGGTCTCCGACCGCTGGTACCAGCTGCACCACGGGCGGCCCTCGACCGCGGAGGAGATCGAGAGCGGGCTGCTGGAGCACCACAGCGACGACCTGGTCCCCCCGCACGGCGTGCTCCTGGTGGCCCGGCACGGCGACGAGCCGGGCGGCTGCGTGGGGCTGCGGCTGCGGGAGACCGGCACCGCGGAGCTCACCCGGATGTTCGTCCGGAGCGCCAAGCGCGGCCTGGGCGGCGGCGGGGAACTCCTGCGGGCGGCCGAGCGGACCGCCCGCGAGCTGGGCGCGCGCCGCATCACCCTGGACACCCGGCTGGACCTGGTGGAGGCGAGGGCGCTGTACGCGCGGCACGGCTTCGCCGAGATCGAGCCGTACAAGCAGGGCCCGTACGCCGAGTGCTTCTACGGCAAGGACCTGCTCTGACCATCGGTCACCTCGCGCGGCTGCTCCGCGTCGGACCCGCACAGCTCCCGGTTGAGTTCGCGCACCAGCTCCGTCAGGTCGGTGGGCCGGTCCGGCGACCACCAGTCGCCGAGCAGTTCGGCCAGGGCCTCCTCGCGGGCCCGCAGCAGCCGGCCCGCGACCTCGCGGCCGCGCTCGGTGAGCACCAGCTGGACCCCGCGCCGCACCGCCAGCCCGCGCGACTCGACCTCGCGGGTGGCCTCGGTGATCACTCGCAGCGGTACGGTCGCCCGCTCGGCGAGCAGATGGGGCTCGACCGAGCCGTAGTGGTCGATGCGGAGCAGCAGCCAGCCGGCGCCGGGGGCCAGGTCGAGCCCGGCCCGCTTGGTGATGTCGACGTACACCCGCTTGCGGCCCTCCCGGCTGCCGAGCAGTGACAGGGCCCGGGCGCACTCCTCGCGCGAGGAGCGCTGCACCGGGTTGCTGGAGACGACCTCGCTGGTGTCGGGGGCGGTGACCGAGGCGCGCAGCGGCTCCTCCTTCAGGAACCAGGCGAGGAGGAAGGCGACCAGGACCACCGGTACCGCGTAGAGGAAGACGTCCGTGATGGAGGTCGCGTAGGCGTCCAGTACCCCGGCCCGTTCGGCGGCCGGCAGCCGGGAGACGGCCCGGGGGTCGCCGGTCAGTTCACCGGGGCTCACCCCGGGCGGCAGCTGCCGGCCGGCGAGCGCGTCGGCGATCCGCGGCCCGAGCTTGTTGGCGAAGATCGTGCCGAAGATGGAGACGCCGAAGGACGCTCCGATGGAGCGGAAGAAGGTGGCGCCGGAGGTGGCCACCCCCAGGTCGCGGTAGTCGACGGAGTTCTGCACGATCAGCACCAGAACCTGCATGACCAGGCCGAGACCGGCGCCGAAGACGAAGAAGCAGGCGCTGATGCCGAAGTCCGAGCTGGAGACGTCGAGCTGGTGCAGCAGGAGCAGGCCGAGCGCGGTGACGGCGGTGCCGGCGATGGGGAAGAACCGGTAGCGGCCGGTGCGGCTGACGATCTGCCCGGAGGTGATCGAGGCGATCAGCATGCCCAGGACCATCGGCAGCATGTGGACGCCGGACATGGTCGGTGAGACGCCCTGGACCACCTGGAGGAAGGTCGGCAGGTAGGTCATGCTGCCGAACATCGCGAAGCCGACGACGAAGCCGATGACCGAGCAGAGCGCGAAGGTCCGGCCGCGGAACAGCTTCAGCGGCAGCACCGGCTCCGCCGCCCGCCGCTCGACCAGGACGAAGGCGGCGAGCAGCACCGCGCCGAGCACCCCGAGCCCGATGATCTGCCAGGAGCCCCAGGCGTAGGTGACGCCGCCGAGCGAGGTCATCAGCACCAGCGCGGCCGCCACACCCGCGATCAGGACGGTGCCCGGGTAGTCGATGGTGTGCCGGGCGCCGCGCGCCGGGATGTGCAGGACGGCGGCGATGACGGCGAGCGCGACGGCGCCGACCGGCAGGTTGATGTAGAAGACCCATCGCCAGCTCAGATGGTCGACGAAGAGCCCGCCGAGCAGCGGGCCGAGCACGCTGGTGCCGCCGAAGACCGCGCCGAACAGCCCCTGGTAGCGGCCGCGTTCCCGGGGCGGTACCAGGTCCCCGACGATCGCCATCGACAGCACGATCAGGCCACCGCCGCCCAGCCCCTGCACCGCGCGGAAGGCGATCAGCTGCGGCATGTTCTGGGCGAGCCCGCAGAGCGCGGAGCCTGCCAGGAAGATGACGATGGCGAGCTGGAAGAGCCGTTTGCGACCGTACTGGTCACCGAGCTTGCCCCATAGCGGGGTGGCGGCGGTGGAGGCGAGCAGATAGGCCGTGACCACCCAGGACAGGTGCTCCAGTCCGCCGAGGTCGCTGACGATGGTGGGCAGCGCGGTGGAGACGATGGTCTGGTCGAGGGCGGCGAGCAGCATGCCCAGCAGCAGCGCTCCGATGGCGACCAGTACCGAGCGGGTGGACCGGGGCTCGCCCGGGACCGCGGCCGTGGGACCGGCCGGGGGTCCGGCGCTGCGCGCTTCCTCCTGCTCCATCGCGCCTCCTCGTATCCCGTCTCGGCGCCCGTGGCTCGTATCCCGCCTCGGCGTCCGCCCGGCCTTCCTCGGCCGGTTTCCGCCCGGAGTTCCCATCGTCACCCGTATGCCCGCATCCGTCCTGTCGAGCAGGCGATCGAGCGGGCGTTCCGCATTTCCTTTCGGGGGCGGCCTGGCGTCTGCCCCCAGTCTTTTGTATCGTGGAGGAACAAAGTGGTTCCGCCCGCACTCCCTGACCGGCGGGCGGGACCGCTTGTGTACTTTCCGCGCCGCGTTCCGCGCCCGCCGCGCACCGCCCTTCCCTGCCGCTCACCGCCGCCAGGAGTCGCCGATGTCCCCGGCCCCCGCATCCGCCACCACCCTCACCGCGCGCGCCCTGCTACTGGACATGGACGGCACGCTCGTCAACTCCGACGCCGTGGTGGAGCGCTGCTGGCGGCGCTGGGCGGCCGAGCAGGGCATCGACGGGGACGGCATCATGGGGGTCGTCCACGGGCGACAGGGCCACGCGACCATGGCGGTGCTGCTGCCGGACCGGCCGGTGGAGGAGAACCTCGCCGACAACCGGCGGATGCTGGCCTGGGAGACCGCCGACGTGGACGGCGTGGTGCCGGTGCCCGGCGCCCCCGCCTTCCTGGCCTCGCTCGCCGGACTCCCGCATGCCCTGGTCACCTCGGCCGACCGCGCGCTGTCGACGGCCCGGATGACCGCCGCCGGCCTGCCGATGCCCGCGGTACGGATCACCGCGGAGTGCGTGGGGGCGAGCAAGCCGGATCCCGAGGGCTTCCTCAAGGGCGCCGCGGAGCTGGGCTTCGCGCCCGGCGAGTGCGTGGTGTTCGAGGATTCCGAGGTGGGCGTCGCGGCGGGCAGGGCGGCCGGGGCGCGAGTGGTGGGCGTAGGCCCGCGGGCCGCCGCGCACGCCCCTGACGCACATGTCGCGGACCTGACGCGGATACGCGTCGAGGCGCTCGCCGACGGCACCCTGCGCCTGCACATCACGGCCTGACCGCCCTCGGCCGCCGCAAAGGTGTCCGACCCGCCCCGCCAGGGGCAGGCCGGACACCCGCCGGACGGATCAGCCCGCCACCGCCTCGTAGGCGCTGAAGCCCGCCAGCGCCAGCATCACCAGCGCGGCGACCTTGGTGATCAGCTTCAGCGGCACGTACCGCATCAGGGTGCGGCCGCCCAGGATCCCGAGGCCCGCCACGGCCCACAGGGCGAGCACCGCGCCGACGCCGACGGAGAGCGGATCGCCGTACCGGGCCGCCAGGTTGGCCGTCATGATCTGGGTGAGATCCCCGAACTCGGCGACCAGGATCAGCGAGAAGCCGGCCCCCGCGACCTTCCAGAAGGACTGGTCGGCGGGGGTGGCGACCTCCTCCTCCGCGTCGTCCTTCTTCAGCAGCAGCACCATCGCGCCCGCCAGGAACAGCGCGCCGACCACGCCCTGGACGACCCGGTGCGGAAGCAGGGTCAGCACACTGCCCGCCGCGATGGCGAGCGCGACGTGGACGGCGAACGCGGCGGCGACACCGGCGAAGACATACGACGCGCGGTAGCGGGTGCCGAGCACCAGGCCCGCGAGGGCGGTCTTGTCCGGGAGTTCGGCCAGGAAGACGACGCCGAAGACGACGGCGGCGACGGTGATGTCGAACACGATGGTGGTACCTCGTTGGGTCGGGCTGTCCGCGCCGAGGGAGCCGCCATGAGGAGAATCAGGGGTCGCTTCGGCACGGCAGCGTCATGGCATACATGGACACTGCGTTGCCGAAGGTCTCGCCGGCTCGGTGCGCGCGCGCCGCGCCGCACCGGCCTCCGGGCGCCGGCCCGCCACCAGGGCGGGCAGTATGTCGACGGTCCGGCGAAGAGCTACTCCCCTTCTGCCCCGTCAGGATACGGGACCGAATTCCCCCGCCCCGTCCCGGTGCAGCCGGCCCCGGGCGACCAGCTCCAGCACCGTCGCGACCGCCGTGGCCTGCACCGCCATCAGCGCCACCAGCACGAACAGCTGCACCGCCCCGGCCTGCACCGGCGAGGCGCCGCCCAGCAGCATCCCCACGAACGCCCCCGGCAGTGTGACCAGCCCCACGGTCCTGGTCTGGTCCAGGCCCGGCAGCAGCGCGTCCGAGGCGGCCGGGCGGGCGATCTCCAGCCGCGCGTCCCGGTCCAGCAGTCCGAGGGCCATCGCGGCCTCCACCTCGCCGTGCCGCGTCCGCAGCTCGTCCAGCGCGCGCCGCCCGCCCAGCACGGTGGCGGTGAGCGCCCCGCCGACCAGGATGCCGGTGACGGGGATCAGGGCGATGCCGTCGATCGGGACCAGCCCGGTGAGCAGCAGGACGGCGACCACCGGCAGCACCCCGGCGCCGATCGGCACGACCGCCCACCACCAGGTGCGGTTGCCGGTGATCCGGCGCCCCGCCGTCCGTACCGCGACCGCGAACATCACGGCGACGAAGCCCAGCAGCGGCGCCACCGCGTGGACCACCCAGCCGATGAGGTACGACACGGCGGCCAGCTGGGCGGCGGCCCGCAGCCCGGCGACGGCGATGGCGCGGTGGTGCCCGCGGCCCTCCCGGCCGGCGAGCCGGGCCACAGCGGCCACCGTCACCGCGGCGGCCAGCAGCACCGCGAGGACGACCCCGAGCGTGACGTCGACCGGCAGCAGGGTCTGCGCCGCGAGCGGCATCTCCGACGCGGGCGGGGCTGCGAGCGGCGCCTGGGCCGGCGAGGGGACGGCGGACAGCACCCGGCAACCTTATGAGGCATCAGACCGCCTTCGCCGCAACGCCTCCGCGCACCCCCCGGCAGACCCGACCAGGGGGGACCATCCGCCCAAGACATCACAACATACGAGTAACGGACACCCCCTTGCCTTGACATGGCCGCGTCGTCACGCTGTTACCTGACGCCCATCCCCCAGAAACCCGGCGTCGCCACCATGGCCGGGCACCTGCCGGCCATGATTCCCCCCACTTCCCGAGGGAGTTCGCATGTCCCGACTGCGCGGTTTCCCCCTACGGCGCAGCCTCTACGCGCGTCGCGCCTCCGTCTTCGCCGGGCTCTCAGCCCTGCTCGGCGCCCTCTTCCTGAGCGCACCGACCGCCGAGGCCGCCCCGCCCGACCCGCCGAGCGCCGCCACCGCCCGCACCTATCTGGCCGAACTGACCGTGCGCGCCGAGGGCAGCCTGGACGGTTACAGCCGCGACAAGTTCCCGCACTGGATCACCCAGAGCGGCACCTGCAACACCCGCGAGGTCGTCCTCAAGCGAGACGGCAGCGATGTCGTCACCGACTCCAGCTGTGCCGCCGTCAGCGGCAGCTGGCAATCCCCGTACGACGGCGCCACCTGGCACGCCGCCTCCGACATCGACATCGACCATGTGGTGCCGCTCGCCGAGGCATGGCGCTCCGGCGCCAACTCCTGGACCACCGCCAAGCGCCAGGACCTCGCCAACGACCTGACCCACTCCCAGCTGATCGCCGTCACGGACAACGTCAACCAGTCCAAGGGCGACCAGGACCCGGCCGAGTGGATGCCGCCGAGCACCTCGTACCACTGCACCTACGCCCGCATGTGGGTCTGGGTGAAGCACACCTACGGCCTCACCATCGACTCCGCCGAGAAGTCCACCCTCACCACCATCCTCAACGGCTGCTGACCGCGCCTCCTGCCCCTGAGCCGGCTCCGGAGCCTGGAGCCGGCCCGGGGCGCGGAGGCCGCCGGTGACACCGGCAACGACGGCGCGCAGCCGCGATGACGACGGAAGGGGGACGCCGGGGCACTCCCCGCAGGGCGGTGAACAAACGGGGCACCGCCCGAGGAGATGCCCCGGCGGCCCCCGACCCCCGTCGACGTCGCGCAAACCCGCGCCCCGCTCGCACACACGTCCACCTCCCCACCCCGCCACACCGTGTTCCCCGTCACACCAGCCCCAGTAACTTTCCCCCCAGGTCTCGACTCCCCGCGTCCGATCGGCATGATGGATTCCGCCCGGCACTCGGTCCTCCGAGGCTGGAGCCGTTGTCTGTCGCGTGCCGTCGCTCACGGCACCGCCCTGCCCCGGGAGACTCCACCTTGGCCGGAGAACACCACGCCATAGCCGTCGTCGGGTCCGGCCCCCGAGGCACCAGCGTGCTGGAGCGGCTGTGCGCTTCGGCGTCCGAGCTGGCCCCCGGCGTCCCGCTGACCGTGCACATGGTCGACCCAGCGCCGCCCGGCGCCGGCCAGGTGTGGCGCAGCGCACAGCCGCGCGAGCTGCTGATGAACACCGTCGCCTCCCAGGTGACGCTGTTCACCGACCCCAGCGTCAGCTGCGACGGCCCGGTGCTGCCCGGCCCGAGCCTGCACGAGTGGGCGGTGGCCCAGGGCGTGGCGCTGGGGCCGGACGACTATCCGACCCGCGCGCTGTACGGCCGCTATCTGGAGTGGGTGTTCGCCCAGGTGGTGAGCGGCGCGCCGGAGCCGGTGACGGTGCGGGTGCACACCGCGCGCGCCGTCCGTCTGACGGAGCGGGCGGACGGCACCCAGCTGCTCGCCCTCGACGACGGGCGGCGGCTGGACGGGCTGGCCGCCGTGGTCCTCGCCCAGGGCCACCTGCCGAGCCTCCCGGCCCCGGCGGAGCGGCGCCTCGCCTCGTACGCCGCCCGGCACGGCCTGCGCTACCACGCACCCGCCAACCCGGCCGATCTGGACCTGTCCGGCATCGCCCCGGGCGAGCCGGTGCTGCTGCGCGGGCTGGGCCTCAACTTCTTCGATCACATGGCGCTGCTGACCACCGGCCGGGGCGGGGTGTTCGTCACGCGCCAGGACGGCACCCTCACCTACCGCCCCTCGGGACGCGAACCCCGGCTGTACGCGGGCTCCCGGCGCGGGATCCCGTACCACTCGCGCGGGGACAACGCGAAGGGCCCGTGCGGCCGGCATGAGCCGCTGCTGCTGACCCCGGAGGTGATCGCGCTCTTCCGCAAGCGCGCGGACGCGGGCGACGCACCGGACTTCCTGACCGAGGTCTGGCCGCTGGTGGCCAAGGAGACAGAGACGGTCTACTACGAGGCCCTGCTGACCACCCGCGATCCCGCCACTGCCTCCACCGCCCCCACAACCCCCACAGCCCCCACCACCCCCGCGGCCCCCCACACCACCACGGCCCCCGCCACCACCCCCCGCTTCCGCGAGCGGTTCCTGGCCGCCCCGCACGGCGGCCCCGAGGAGGCCGCCGTGCTCGACGCGTACGCCATCCCGGCCGCGGACCGCTGGTCCTGGGAGACGGTCGCGCACCCGTACCGCGGCCACTCCTTCGCCGGCCAGGCCGACTTCCGGCGCTGGCTGCTGTCGTATCTGCGGCAGGACGTGGCCCAGGCGCGGCTGGGCAACGTGGCCGGGCCGGTCAAGGCCGCGCTGGACGTGCTGCGCGACCTGCGCAACGAGCTGCGGCAGATCGTCGACCACGGCGGGCTGCCGGGCGCGTCCCGCCGGGATCACCTGGACCGCTGGTACACCCCGCTCAACGCCTTCCTCTCCATCGGCCCGCCGCGCCGCCGGATCGAGGAGATGACCGCGCTGATCGAGGCGGGCGTGCTCGACGTGCTGGGCCCGGGCCTCGACGTGACCTGCCCCACCCCCGATCACCCCGGCTTCGTCGCCCGCTCCACCCGGGTCCCGGGACCGCCCGTGACCGTGACCACGCTGATCGAGGCGCGGCTGCCGGAGCCGGACGTGCGGCGGACCGCGGACGAGTTGCTGGCCGAGCTCCTGAAGACCGGTCAGTGCCGCCCGCACCGGGTGGACGGCTACGAGACCGGCGGCGTGGATGTGACGCCCAGCCCGTTCCGGCTCATCGACCGGGACGGCCGCCCGCACCCGCGCCGTTTCGCGATCGGGGTGCCGACCGAGGGCGTGCACTGGGTGACGGCGGCGGGCGCCCGGCCAGGGGTCGATTCGGTGACGCTGTGTGACACGGACGCGGTGGCGCGGGCCGTGCTCGGCGCAGTGGCCGGGGCCGAGGCGACCGGAGCCCCCACACCCGGAACCCACCCAACCAAGGCTGAGGCGGCCGCTGTCGAGGACTCCTCCACACTCTCCGACGAGCGGAGCCGGACCCGGAGTCTCGTTTCGTAAACCTGCCATAAACTTGAACTTGCAACAAAAGCTCAGGGGAGCCTAACCTGGCGACCTCGTCGTTTTCCGTCCCCGAAACCGAAACGAGGGTCCTGTCCCCATGTCCTCCGCTCCCCTGACGCAGCGCCTGGATGCCACCCAGCCGTACCTCGTGTCGCTGTTCCGGATCGTCGTCGGCCTGCTGTTCTTCTGCCACGGCGCGTCCTCCCTGTTCGGCTGGTTCGGCGGCGCGATGGGCACCGGCACGACCATCGAGGCCGGCACCTGGCCGTACTGGTACGCCGCGGTGATCCAGCTCGTCGGCGGCGCCCTGGTGCTGATCGGCCTCGGCACGCGCGCCGCCGCCTTCGTCTCCTCCGGCTCGATGGCGTACGGCTACTTCGTCGAGCACCAGTCGGAGAAGCTGTGGCCCATCCAGAACGGCGGCGAGCTGTCCGTGCTGTTCTGCTGGACGCTGTTGCTGCTGGTCTTCACCGGTCCCGGCCCCTGGTCGGCGGACAAGCTGATCGCCGGCGACCGCCACTCCGGCAAGGCGACCGCCGCGACGAGCGAGCCGACCCGGACGCCGAGCGCCGTCTGACCTCCCGAACCGGGCCTCCGTGACGCCCGGATGAGGAATTGATCACTCAGAAACCCGTCATGCAGGGCCTTTCGCCCTGGATGACGGGTTTCTGGCGTGATTCGAACAACATCATCACCCCCTGATCGCTATCCTCGACAATCACAGGCGTACGCTGTACAGCCGTAAAGGCCGCCCCTGCCGCTCCCCGGCGACGTCGCGGCGGGGGAACGGGACCGGGAGAAGCGTTGCTGGAACATGTGGGGTCACTGACCAACACCCCATGGATTTACGCCCTGATTGGGCTCTCGGTACTTCTTGACGTCTTCCTGCCCGTATTGCCCAGTGGTGTCCTGGTCATCACCGCCGCCACGGCGGCCGCCGGCACCACCGCCGATGTGGTCGGCGCGGCCCGCGTCCAGGCCGGCAGCGTCTTCCCGGAGATGCTCGGCCTGGTGCTCTGCGCGGCCACCGCGTCCGTGGTCGGCGACCTCGTCGCCTATCGGCTGGCATGGCGCGGCAGCGACCGGCTGGACCGTGCCATCGCCCGCTCCCGCCGACTCACCGCAGCCCAGGAGAAATTGGGCACCGCGCTGGTCAAGGGCGGCGGTCCGCTGGTCGTGGTGGCGCGCTTCGCGCCCGCCGGACGTTCGGTGGTCAGTCTGAGCGCGGGCGCGGCGCACCGCCGGGTCACCGAGTTCCTGCCCTGGTCGGCGATCGCCGGACTCGCCTGGGCCGCCTACAGCGTGAGCCTGGGCTACTTCGGCGGCCAGTGGCTCGGCGCGACCTGGCTGAGCGCCGGGATCTCGGTGCTGGCGCTCTTCGTTGCCGGCATCGGCGCGGTATACGTGGTCAAGCGGCCCGGCGCCCAGCAGCCGGCGACCCCCGCCCAGCAGGCTTCTTCATAACCTGACGCGTAACTGGACGCGCACGGATTTCAGGTCGTGCGAATATCCGGTTACCTTCGCCTCATGCGGATCTCCTCTCGACTCGTTCCGGCATGGTGAGCGGCGGACGCGGGCGGCGCGGCGGCGTCGCGATCGGCGGCACGCTGCTGCTCGCCGCCGCCACGGTCGTCGTCGTACGCCAGTTGGGCGCCGACTCCGGCCCGCCGACGATCCCGGACACCTACCGGCCGGCCATCGAGGCGGCCGCCGGTGCCTGCCCGCAGCTGAGCGTGGAGCTGCTGGCCGCGCAGATCGACGCGGAGAGCCGCTGGGACCCGGAAGCGGACTCCGGGCACGCGCAGGGCATCTCGCAGTTCTCGTCCGTCACCTGGTCGGAGTGGGGCCGCGACGGGAACGGCGACGGCAAGGCGGACGTCTGGGAGCCCCGCGACGCCATTCCCTCGCAGGCCCGGTACATGTGCCATCTGTACGACATGGTCAAGGACGTGCCCGGTGATCCCACCAAGCTCGCCCTCGCCGCGTACAACGCCGGTCCGACCGCGGTCCTCAAGGCTCATGGGATCCCCGAGATCAATGAGACCCGCGGCTATGTGGACAAGATCGTCAACGACCTGCTGCCGGGCTACCGGGAGAGCGAGGCCGAACGCCGGACCACCAAGCCCCCGAAGTCTCCCGAATCCCCGCAGACTTCCAAGGTCCCGGAGACTGCGGAGACTCCGGAGCCCCAGGGGACCCAGGCAACCCAGGGGAGCTAGGGGAGCCCGGGGAAGCTAGGGGAGCCCGGGGGGCCGAACTCCCCGCAGTCACCCCAGGGTGTCCGGCCCTTCGGCAGCCTCCGACGCGAGGAAGTCCTCCACCGCCCGTACCAGTTCCAGCGGGGTCTCATCGGCCGGGTAGTGACCGGCGCACGGCAGCTCCACCATCTCGGCCCGCGCATACCAGCGCAGCCAGGTCTGCCGCATCAGCCCGGCGGTCAGCGACGGGTCGTACGCCCCGACCACCACCCGCACCGGAACGGTGGCTCCCGCTATCTCGGTGTGGAAGTCCTCCCCCGCCCAGGAATCCAGCCAGGCGCGGAACGCCTTGGCGTCACTGCGCTGCTGGGAGTGCCACACCATGAAGTCGAGCCAGGCTTCGGGGTGCCGGCTGCCGGTGGTGACATTGATGATCGTCCGGCGGTTCTCAGGGCGCTCGGCGGCGCCCGCGAACAACTCCCACTGCTCACCCTCCAGCGGCATCCCGCAGGCCGGCACCGGGGCGACCCCGATCAGCCGCCGGATCCGGTGCGGGGCCGCGGCCACCATGCGCTGGGCCACCGCGCCGCCCATCGAGTGCCCGATCAGCGAGAATTCGTCCCAGCCCAGGTGGTCGGCGAGGGCCAGCAGGTCGCTCGCGGCCTCGGCGGTGGTGAACTCACCGGGGACGTCCCGCGCCTCGCCGTACCCCCGCAGGTCGGGCAGGGCGTAGGTGAAGGCCCGGCGGTTGATGTGCGGCAGGATCGCGGCGTACGCGGCACGGTCGGAGAGCCAGCCGTGCACCGCGATGACCCGGTGCGGTCCGTCCCCGACGAGCTCATGCGGTGGAACGAAGGGTGAAACAAGGGGTGGCACGAGGGGTCCCATGGGCACCTCCGGTCCAGATGGAGTACGGGCGCGCGATGTGCGCCCGTCAGCGCTCCACGGTGGCGTCAACCGGCGAGTACGGCAAGGCCGCTGCGCATATGCGTCGGCCAGGAGCCACCCCTGCCGGGCGCCAATGCTAGGCGGCGGCGCTCATCTCGCTCCGCATAGCCCCGAGATAGACCCCGAGGAGCCGCCGATACTCGACCCGCTCCTCGGGACGCAGCGGGCGGCTCGTACGCGCCCGCAGAAAGGCGCGGATCGCCTCATTGGCGCGGATCGCTTCCTCGCTGCCGTCGGCCCCCGCACCTCCCTCGGATCCGGGGACGGGCACAGGTACGGCAGTCGGCACAGGAGCGGGATCAGCAGTCACCATGGACCGGGGGTCGAGAGTTAACGGGGACATGGAACAAGGCTAAGGGCCGGATCTGACAATTCCCGGCCACAGCGCCCCGATCACGGCGTAATGCCCGCCACAATCAAGGCCGGCCGTGACCGATGGCCTCACGGCCTCACGGCCGCTCACTCCTCAGCGGTCATCGGCGTGGGCAGCACACACACCGGCGACCGTGCCGCGAACGGCTCGCTGACCGCGCCGAGTTCCCCGGTGCGCGCGTCGACCCGGAAGACGCCGACCGTGTTCGACGTCTGGTTCCCCGCGAACAGCAGCCTTCCGGACGGTGAGAGGCTGATGTGCCGGGGGTACGTCCCGCCGCACGGCACGGTGTCCAGCAGCCGCAGCACCGCCCCGCCGCCCGTCACGGCGAACCGCGCCACGCTGTTGTGGCCCCGGTTCGACACATAGACGAACCGCCCGTCGGCCGACACCACGACCTCGGCCGGATAGTTGCGCTCGCCCGGGTCCGTGCCGGCGGGCAGTGTCGGCTGGGAGTCGCGGAGGCTCAGCCGGCCGCTCCGCTCGTCGTACGCCGCGACGGTGATGGTGCTGTCCAGCTCGCCCAGCACATACACGAACCGCGCCCCGGGGTGGAACGCCAGATGGCGCGGCCCGGAGCCCGCCGCCATGCGCACCTCGGAGACCCGTGTCAGCCGCCCGCGCCTGCCATCCAGCCGGTAGCCGTACACCGTGTCGGTGCCCAGATCGGCCGCGAGCACGAAGCGGCCGCCCGGGTCCGGCAGCACCTGGTGCGCGTGGGGCCCCGCCTGGCGCTCCGGGTCGGGTCCGGAACCGGTGTGCCGGACCAGGTCCGTGCGCTCTCCGAGTGCCCCGTCCGGCCCGATGGGGTGCACGGCGAGGCTGCCGGATCCGTAGTTCGCGGTCAGCAGGTGGCGGCCGCCCGGGTGCACCGCCAGATGCGTGGGGCTGTCGCCGCCCGTGGAGCGCACCGCGCCCAGCGCGCTCAGCTCACCGCCCTTCCCGATCGCCAGCGCACGCACCGTGCCCCGCGGCTTCTCGTCCACGGCGTACAGCACCCGACCGGAGGGGGCGAGGGCGAGAAAGGACGGGTTGGACAGGCCGCCGTCACCGCCACCGTCGAAGGTCCTGCCGACGTTCGGCGCCCCACGGCCGGGGCCGTACGTCCCCACGCCGATGCCCGCCCCGAAGGAACCCAGATACACCGGCCCCGCCCCCTTCCCGCGCGGCGCGGCACCCCGCCCCGCCGATCCCTCCGCCGGTTCCTCCACCGACCCATCCGTCGGTTCTGCCTTCCGCCTCGCACCGCCCGCCCCGGCCCCGGAGTCGTGGTCGTGACCGTGGCCCGTCGCCCGGGAAACGGCCACGACCCCCACCGCGCCGACGGCAGCCGCCGCCCCGGCGCCCGTGAGCGCGCCGAGGAGCCCGCGTCGGCTGAGCCGCTTCCCGTGTCCCGACACCGTGCCTCCGCTCGCTCCGCACCCGACCGTCGCGCCGCTCTGGCATCACCAGCACCTCAAGAGTGCCGGTCCAGACCAATCATGGCAATCAGAACCGGGCCGGCACCCCTCCCCGCCGGGGCGCCAGAGCGCCAGGGCCGCTCAGCCCCGCGGCGCCACCATCGACAGGACGCCCGGCAGCTGGTACCAGTCAGCGGTCGCGAAGCTGCCGTGCTTCGCGGCCAGCAGCTCCACACGCGCTCGGGCATCGGCCTCGGCGGGGTTGGTCCCGTCGATGGCCGGGGCGACCTTGTGCGCGTCGGTCATGATCAGCAGGTAGTGCCGCTGGTCGTACCAGGCGGTGTCGATCCCGTTCTGCACATACGCCGCCGCGTCCCCGTCGAAGATCACGAACCACGGGCGTATGGAGGCGTCGCCGTACCGGCCGATCCTCGGGTCCCCTGCCTCTGCCTTGTGCACGGCCGGGAACGCGGTGGCCTGCCGCAGATTCCCGGCGGCCGCGAGATCGCGCAGCCGGCCCGCGTACTCCCGGTCCGTCCACAGGGAGTCGAAGGGGTTGGACTCCTCCACGGTCCCCGGGATCAGCTCGAATATGAACTTGCCCGCGAGCGCGTCCCGGCTCGGCCAGCCCTCCGCCCGCACCGCCTCGTCGAGCGTGGCATGCCCGGCCGCCAGATCCGCCGGCCGGAAGACGGCGTCCCCGAGCCTGCCGCTGACCAGTGCGTCGAACTCGTCCGGGCCGCGTCCGCCCCGGTCGTTGAAGCCGTCCTTCAACTCGACCTTGACGACGATCGGCCGGTGCCCCGGGTGCGCGTCGTGCCATGCCCGCATGTCGGCGAGGCAGCCGGCCAGGCTCTGGCTACGGGTCTTGGTGCGCAGCTCGCTCGGCGCCTGCGCGTTCTCGCAGTTGTTGGCGTTGCCCAGCGGATTGGCGTGCGACACGCGCCACGCCGCGCGGAAGGAGTTGGTCCACACATCCAGCTCCAGCAGCCCGGCCCCGGAGTCGAGCGCGTCCGCGAAGTACGGGTACTTGGCCTTCTCGTAGGCGTTGTGCACGCCCACCGCCGTGGTCGCGGAGAGTGCCGCCGCGGCCGGCTCGCCCTCCCGGCCCTCCGTTTGAGCCGACGCGGGCACGGCCAGGGCCGCGATGAGGGCCGGGGTCGCGAGGAGTGCCGCCACCGAGCCGACCGGCCGGGACTTCTGCATTCGTTGCCGCCTTGAGTGGGAGAGCGATCAAGTCGGCAGCAGCGTACGGCGATTTGGAGAACTCGTGTGTGGCCTGTGGATAACCTCCGGGCGACGATCAGAGGTGCGGCTGGGACCACCCCGCCCCTGGGGCCGCGCGGCCCCTCGGACTCACCCCTCGAAGATGTCGTCCCGCATCTCCTCCCACTCCTCCATGCCGAAGGACCCGTACGACGGCCGTCCCGCGAGCCGGTAGGTGTTCACCGCGACGCCCGCCGAGGTGGTCCTGGAGTCCACGAGCTGGAGCGCGGTGGGCAGCGCCCCGTCCGCGAACAGCCGTTTCCCGGTGCCCAGCACGACGGGGAAGGTCAGCAGCCGGTACTCGTCGATCAGGTCCTGCGCCATCAAGGACTGCGCGAACTGCCCACTGCCGTGGATCTGCAACTGCCCGTCCGCCTCGGACTTGAGCCTGCGCACCGCGTCGCCGGCGTCGTCACCGAGGAGCGTGGAGTTGTGCCATTCGACCCGGTCCAGGGTCCTGGACGCGACGTACTTCGGCAGTCCGTTGAGCTGGGACGCGATGGGGTCGCTCTCGTCCGTGATCCGCGGCCAGTAGGCGGCGAAGATCTCGTATGTGTGGCGCCCCAGCAGAAAGCCGGTCGCGGCGCCCATCCACTCGGAGACGATCCGCCCCATGTCGTCATCGGCGTAGGGAACCAGCCAGCCCCCGTGCTCGAAGCCCCCGCTCCTGTCCTCATCAGGTCCACCGGGAGCCTGCATGACCCCGTCCAGCGACAGAAACGTCGTAAGCGTCACCTCAGCCATGATCCGATCTGATCCTTTCCGCTCACTTCACGACCCTCCGCTCCCCCTCATCCCTCCACCCCTCAGACGCACCTCCCACCACACCTCATCGCCCCCGTCACGTCCCTTCCGCTCCCCCACGCCCTTCATAAGCACCGCCGCACGTCCTTGCCCTTCAGCGGCGCGGTGCGCCCCCGCCGTGCGGCTACGATCCCCTGCACGCGGTCCGCCCGCCCTCTCCGCCGGCGAGCCGCACCACTCCCCCCCCCCGGTGGCAAGGAGCACAGGTGGTTCCACCTTCCCACGCGGTCCAGTTAGCGGCCCCGCCGCAACGTGAATCCATAGCTCGTCGGTTCAGGCGCTTGTTCCGTTCCCGAAAGGCGCTGTCCGGGCTCTCCCAATGGCTCATAGACGTCGGACTCCCGCTCGGCCTGACGATATTCGCGGTCTGGACGTGGACGGCTCTCACCGTCAAAGGCGGCTGGAGTCGCGTATACCGCTCCTTCACCTTGATGGACCCTCCGGAAGGCCGGCTGCTGTGGACGGCCTCCGTCATCGGGTGGCTCATCGTGCCCGCCATCATCGGTGGCGTCGCCGGTCATGTGATCGCCAGCCGTATTTCCCGTGCCAAGGAGATCTCGACCAACAATCTCTTCAAAAAGCGGACGTTGGGGCAGCGGCTGACTCCGCCCTCTCGTATCGCGTCGCTCCGCGAATACCATCATGGCAGTGTTCCGCAGCGGAACTTCGTGGACCGTTTCGTCCGCCTGGCGCACGGGAATGACTGGGGAACCGCACAAGACCACTGGGAGATCTGGGTCGGTGACCTCATGTGCACCGTCCAATTCGGCGATCTCCATCGTCACGACTGTCTCGATCAGGCCCAGAGCACCGCGATGGCAGGGCTGCTTCTCGCAGGGCTCACGGGCAACTGCCCGGTGTGCATCGCCCGCCACTGATCCCGCGACTGATCCCGCGCACCACCCCGCGCACCATGAGAGGACAGCAGCATGCGGACCCGCAGCGCGCTGGAAATCGCCAGAACGGCCCTCGCTCTGGCGTACCCCGACGCGACCGAGGAGGGCCTGGACGAAGGAGCCCGCCTCCTGATCCGCTGGGGCTCCGAGGGCCTCGGCCAACAGCTCACGGGCGCGCACGCCGACCTGCTCGCCGAAGACCTGGCGCGCATCGTCCGCTCGGCCCGGGGCATCGCGCGCGTCGTTCCCCTGGTCGAGCCCGACGGCCGTCCCCCCGAGCGCCTCTGGCGCCACACCGACGCCACCCGCCGGGACCCGGGCCTGGGCTGACCCCGCACCCGTTCGGCACCACGCCAGACGTATACCGGACGCCGCATGCCCTGCCGACCGTCCGCCGACTACCGCACCGGCACACCCGATTACCGCACCGGCACACCCAATTCGCGCCCGCGATAGAACGCTTCCCGCTCTTCGATGACATAGGGAGCCATGGCAATGCGCCGCTCCGCCTCCGCGTCGGAGTTCCGCCAGGCGTCACATGATTCCCGGGAATCCCAGAACGAGACCCCGATGATCTCCATCCCGTCCTCCGACCAGTACGCATAGGCATGCCTCAAGCCCTCTGGATAAGGCGCCGGCCGCCAAGCCCTCTCGAATTCGTCCAGCTTGCCCGGCTGGATGCGGCGCGTCGTCATCCAGACGAAGTGCTCCTCCATCACGGCCTCCCTCCGAACCGAGGTGATCCACTCGACCTTCCCCCTCACCCCACCGTAGGCGCACCAAGCCCCGTCCGCCTGCGCTGACCGCGGAGCATCCCCGCGACCGGTTTGATCAGTCTTCCGCGACGGGGACTCGCCACTCCCGCCGATGCCCGCCTCCTGACCCCTGGCTGACGCGCGCGCCCGGGTCGGCCATGGTGCACTGGACACAACGCACCCGGAGAGCACCGAATTCAAGGCAGCGGCGGAGGAACTCATGACCGGCCGCATAGGAAAAACTCGCAACATCTTTCTTGTATGGCTGATCTGGCCGTTGATCACGCTGGGCATCTATCACCTGGTCTGGTACTTCAAGGTGAACCGCGAGGCTCGGGATTTCGACGACCGCATCGAGGTCCGGCCGGGGATCGCCGTTCTGGCCATCACCCTGGGCTGGTTGATCATCCTTCCCCCCTTCATATCGATCTACAACACGGGCGAGCGCATAGCGCGAATGCAGCGTTCCGCTGGAATGCAGTCCACCTGCAACCCGTGGATCGGAATCATTCTCACCTTCATATTCAACCTGCACCCGCTCTACTACCAGCAGGAAATGAACCGGATTTGGACCAGGTACGGCAACCCGCCAGAAGGCGAACACGTGACCCTGACGGCCTGAGCACCTACCAGCCGTCCCACGCGCGCCAAAAGCGGTCGGCCAGTCGGTAAGTCGGCCAGCCGCGGACAGTTCGGCCGAAATGCCAGGACGGACGGCCATCACCCCTGTAACCTGGATCACATGGCGGAGGCGCAGGCTTATCCGGTGCGGGTAAATGTGCAGGACTTCGGGGCCGTGCCGGACGGCGTGACCGATTGTTCGGGGGCGTTCCAGCGGGCGGTCGATGCCTTCGACCCCCATCCGCAACTCGGCGGCGGAACCGTCTACATCCCGGCGGCGGAGAACTTCTACGCCCTGTCCCGTCCGGTCATCGTCGACCACGATCGCGTCCGGATCGTCGGCGAGTCCCGCGACCGCTCGGTGGTGGAGGCGACGTCCTACTACCCCGCGTTCATCTTCGGTCTGCGACGCGGCAGCAAGTCACATCCGCTCAGCCGCGAGCACTGGGTGGATCTGCACGGGATCCTCGACGACTCGGCGTTCGCGGGCGGGGTCGGCCGGTTCGGGTATCGCACCAAGGTCGACGAGGTCTGCACCGTCTCGTTCCCCGCCTCACCGTTCGCGTTCGGTCCCTCCGCGGGGAACTACTGGCAAGGCGTGCGGCACCTCACCCTCGACTTCGTGGTGCGGAACAACGCCGGGCCGTGGAAGGACCTCCAACAGCTGTTCGGTCTGGTCGACATCGTGGGTGAGCCCGCGCCGTGGTTCGCGCAGGTGCGGATGTATCCCACCGGCGCGGTCGTGCAGTTCTCGTTCCGCACCGACGACGGGCTGCGCCGGGAGATCAAGGTGCCGATCCAGGCGGACCAGGCCGTGCTGCGCTGCTCCCTGCAGTTCGATCTCGGCACCGGCGCCGTGGCAGCCTGGGTCGACCACGTCCAGGTCACCCCGGACCTGAGCCGTATCAACGACGGCTGGCCGACCCCGCAGCGGCCGAGCAGCACGCTCGCGTTCGTCCCGAACTGGTACTCGCCCTTCAACCTGGCCACGCTGACGCCGCTCTCGTACAGCGTGAAGGGAGTGGGGCATACCCAGGTCGACCCGAACATCGACCTGACCTTCGGCGCGCTACGCCTCTCCGGCGTCCTGCAGTACGCCGATGCCATGGGCCAGCCGCAGCACACGACGTCCGGAACCACCGTCACCGACTCGATGTGGCTGAACGCTTCGGCCGGCGAGTTCGCCCGGTTGCCGATGACCGAAGACGTCCGGTTCAACAGCGCCGGCCTGCCGGACTTCCAGGTGCCGTGGGCCGCGAAGGACGGCGGCAACGGGTTCGGCGCGATGGTCTCGTCCAGCCTGGTCGACGGAGACACGCTGGGCGGTTGCACCCTGTCGAACCTGACGATCACCTGCGGCCGCAGGTTCGGCAACCAGTACGGCCAGGGCATCGCCGTGGGGCAGGTCTACCACCTCGCCCTCGACGACGTCACCCTCACGTACGGCGCGCAGGGGCTGGGTTCCTACAACCTCGGCGTCAGCTATCCGGTCGATCTGCACAGGTGCGACTTCCAGTTCCACAGCGACGCGGCCATCTACAGCTGGCGCCAGATGCTGTATGGCAGCAGCCTGAGCTTCGGCGGGTTCGGCCGATCGGCGGTGAAGACCCACGGCTGCAGCGTCGCCCTGCGGGATGTCTTCTGCGGGGATCACCGCAACTGCGTGTCGGCCATCAGGCTTTACGAGACCATCGGCCAGTTCGACAACTGCCAGTTTGACTTCGAGGATGCCGGTGTCCAGGACAGCTACTTCTGGGCGACGATCGCCGAGGCCATCGGCGGTCCGACCCAACTGGCGATCCGCGACTGCCAGGGCGTCAACGGCGACCCGACCGCGGTGGCCATCCGCCTCGTGGCGAGCGACCGCAACGGCGGGATCGCCACGTCCTTGCGCCGCGCAGGATGGTGCACCATCGAGCGGTCGTTCAACAACTTCCTGTCGCCGACGATGCAGGCGGTGGTCGCGGTCGACGGACCGTTGTGGAGCGGCACCTACACCGGGCTGCCGCCGGCCCGGCCGCCGCTGGTCGTCACCACCGCCAACCCCGGCGCCTCCGCGCGCATCGGCCAGGACGTGGTGCCGCCCGCCCAGACCGTCCCCGCCGTGTTGTCCGACCCGATCCCCACCCTGCCCGGCCTCCTCGGCTACTACCGGGCCGAGGGCCTGACCGTCCCGGACGCGGAGGGCAAGCCGCGCCCCGCGCCCGACGGCGCCCCGATCCTGCAGCTGACCGACCTCGGGCCGGGCGGCAACCACGGCATCGCCACGCGATCACCCGCGGTGTTCGAGCCCGGCGCGGTCAACGGCCTGGCCGCGTTGCGCTTCACCGGCGGCTGGTACAAGTTCCCCAGCCACACCGGAACCGACGGCACCGCCACGATCTTCCTGGTCACCAAGGGCGCCCCGCTCGTGGAGACCGGCACCCTGCGGCTGTGGGGGGCGTACTGGCAGCAGTACAGCCCCGCCGCCACCGCGGACGTCCGCCCGCACACCTCCGACGTCGACTGGGTGGTGCAGGCAGTCCGCTTCAGCACCGCCGGCGGCCGGACCCTGCGATGCTGGACCAACGGCCACGTCGCCGACTCCCTGCGCCTGGACACCGTCGGAGACGCCCAGTGGACGGCCCCCACCCTCGGCACGATCCTGGGCTCTGACGTCTACCGAGGCCTCTTCTCCACCCTGGTCCACTGCGCCGCAGCCCTCAGCGACGAGCAGATCGACCTGGTGAGCCGCTACTTGCTGTACCGCCACGCGATCGCGGTCTGACCAGCGGGCGGGGGCATCCGGGCCATGGCCTTGTCCTATCTCGTTGTGTGGCGTCAAAGACCGATAGATCGCCCGGGACCGCCGTGGACATACGCAGAGCGGCAGGGTCCGTGCTGCCGCGGTGCTGCGGTCAGCCGTGGGTGTCAGCCGGAGATGCCTCCGCCAGACGTGGTTGTCAGTGCCGAGTCCTACAGTGCCCCGCATGACGACGTACCGATCCGGTTTCGTGCTCTGGCGCATGATCAAGACGGCACGGGGCCTCACCGAGCAGGCGAGAGTGCGGGAACGCATCGACGCGGTACTGCAGATCATGGGCGGCTACGGCGGGACGTACGGCAAGGGCAGGCGCCTGGTCAACGCTCTGGAGGATGTGGCCCAAGAGGCCCTTCTGCATGAGGACATAGCACTCGCCCGCCGCTTCCAGCACTTCGCCGGATACGCCCGAGGCGACCTGTTCCTCGACACCCTGGAGATGCGCTACGACGAGGAGGCGCGGCAGCGCGGCGAGGAATTCATGCGGAGGATGGTCGCCATGGGCGCCGACCGAGCGGTCGCTGCCCTGGATGTCCTATGCCGAGACCAGCCCCATGCGACCGCCGCCGACGCCCGTGACCTCTTCCGAGGCATCGCCCAGTCCGCCAATCATTTGGGGCTCGGGCCCGGCGAGGGTGGGGTCCAGTTATCCACCAAGGAGGTGAGACGTCTCCAAGAGTACGGGCACATGCAGACGGTTCTCCGGAGCCTGCCTCAGCCAGCCTCCCCCGAGGCCGCCCGGATGATGAGTGACGTCCTGGCGGACGTCGACGCTGGACTGCTGGCCCAACTGCTTGAAATGAAAGCGAGACGAGCTGGCCTCGCGGCCCTGCGTGCTGCGGTGGAGGACCCGAAGAGTTCCGAAAGCGCGCTTCATGCCTGTCTGAAAAACCAGGAATGGATTTTCGGAGGAGCCTACGTGGCCGAGCTGGCCCGCCGTCAGTTCACCCCGGATTCCATCCTCGACATCCCCCTGCTTCGCGGTGACGGCTGCCTGCACGTGGTGGAACTCAAGCGCGCCAACATCGAAGATTTGGTCATCCGACGCAGCGGCCACCTCATGCTGGGCGCCCCGGCACATCACGCGGTCTCCCAAGCACTGAATTACCTCCGGATCATGGACGAAAACCGCCATGCGATTCTCGCGGACCACGGCGTTGACACCCGCAGGGCTTCGGCCACTGTCGTGATCGGACACGCCTGGTATGTGAGCGGCAGCGTCACCCCCCAAGAGGTCGCGGAAACGCTGCGGACCTACAACGCTCACGCGTCACGCATAGAAGTGATCACTTACGAGACTTTGGTGGAGTCGGCGGAGCGGATTCTGGCCCTCTCATCCACACGGCAGGACTCCGACGCCTCCGACCCGAGCGAGGAGCCCACCGCATGAATCACAGCCCTTCAGAGATCGAAGCCCTCCTGGCTCGCCTATGCGGTGGCGCGATCACTGCTGAGGACTACGTCGGCTACTTCCAGAACGAATACGGCGAGGAACTCGTTTTTGCCCAACACCGGGGCGAGAAGACCGCCCGTCTGTGGCACAGCGACGCGGACTGGCAGATGTTCCGCGTCAGCGACCACTCAATACGGGTCGACGGCGAGTGGAACGGGATGAACACTGTGAACGATCTGATCATCAATCGCGAGGAGGCGACCTGGTTGTCCTCCTGCCTGGCTGCCTCCCGTCACCTGCGGTCGGGAAGCACCTGAGGCCCCCTTGCCAGTCGGACTGTGAGGGAGGGCCTCGTCCAGGGGAGGTGGAGGCGGCGTGCGCGGCGCCGGACCCACCGAGTGGCCGTTGAGCTTCCGGAGAAGTTGATCTCTGGTTTGACTCCTGTAGGCAGGCAAGAGCCCCGCACCAAGATCGGTACGGGGGCTCCGCTACTAGTCAGGCCTGGTGGGCACAGACGGATTGAACCGCCGACATCTGCTTTGTAAGTTCGAACTCTGACTGTACCGACCGCGCCTTCGGACGGCAGGACCTTCCGCGCTCGACCGCCCAGGGACGCTGACGTCCGGCCTCGTTGATGTCAGGCGTGGATGTCAGCGAAGCCGTCGGCCTCCAGCGAGCCATCGCGCTGGGGTCAGGTAGGCGGGGGCTTAGATGCCATGCCGCGCACCACACAGCCGGGCCTGCAACGGCTCAGTGAGTAACGAATGTCCGAACCGAAAGTCCGAGTGTGGCGGCGCCGAGGAACGCCGCCCCGCCAGCTCCGAGCGCCCCTGATAGCTGTGTACCAGTGGTCCAAAAGAGACCAGTGGTGGCGATGGCGATCGCCAGAGCGCCGATCATGATGATCGCTGCCCACAGGCCACGGAGTGAAGTGTCATTGTTCTCCATACGGCTTCAGTCCTCTCTTGGAAGGGCGACCGACGCGACGCCTTGCCGGTCAGCGTTCTGTTCCTCAGGACTCTCGCATTGCGAAAACTTCCAGGTCAAATGGCACGTCATGCCATTGTGCAGGAGAAGGCTCATCTTAGCGCCTGCCTATTAATACCCTTCTGCTCTGGCAAGATGAGCGTTAGACTGTCGCACTTTTCTTCTTGTGGCGGGATCTACAAAGGAAGAACAACCATGACCCCCTGACTTCAATACCCCCACACTCCGGTTTCTCCTGCAGGAAGGCAAAAGATCATGGAAATGCATGATCTGCGCTCAAAAGCGCTAACGCTGTTGCAAGGGGCGGCGGCTAAGTCGAAGCGGACGGGGAACGTGCCCTTCCCGAAGGATTTCGTCATTGCGAAACCCGAGCAAGACGTTCCGCCACCGCTCGCTCGAATGATCCAAGGTGGGCGGGGGGGTGCCGTTCGCCTTGCTCTGTACATGTGCGTCACCATGATGGCGACGAGCAAGCCCTACGACCTGAAGTCTCCACCGGCTCCGCGGTCTTGGGCACGGATGCTGGCCATCGAGCCGGAGGCTGGAAAGCGTCGCGTGTCGCGCAATCTGAAGTGGCTTGCCGACAATTCCTTCATCAAGTTGGAGCCGCGCTGGGGCGCCCCGTCCTCGATTACGCTACTCAATCCTGCCGGGGATGGTGGCGCGTATGTCCGGCCAGCAGAGCAGGGGCCGTACATCGGGGTGCCAATCGAGTTTTGGACTCAAGGCTGGATCTTGGAGCTGTCGCCAACGGCGACAGCACTGCTCCTGGTTCTTCGGAATGAGCTGGGCGGCAGGCGCAAGCCTCGCTACGTCACCGCGGAGAAGCGCCACTGCTACGGCTTGTCCCCTGACACGTGGACGAAAGCCACCAAAGAGCTAGCAAAGCACAGCTTGCTGAAGGTGGGGCGAGAACCGCTCGGCAGCTTCTACGACTACCAAAGGTTGCGGAACACGTACTGGGTCGAGATGGAGCGCTTGAAGGAACAGCCCTAGGGTTGGAGTGAGATCGAGTCCCTCTCTTCCTGTGGGACATCTGCGCTGGCCAACCACGTGATCGAGCTGATCAACGAAGTGCCCCTGGCGGGGTTCTTGCGCTACATGGCCCTGGAGGCCGCTCCAGTGTCTGGCGTTCCTGTCAGTCACGCGCCTATGTGGGCCTGTTGATGAACCCGTTGTCCATAGATAGTCAACTTCCTCAGATCGGTTCGCCGAGGCGCGTACTGCTAGCCGCTCGCCTGGTGGGAGATCATGCGTTCGTAGATCACCAAGAAGGGGGCGATGTAGCCGGACGCTTCGGCCGCCGTAGCCTGCCCGGCGCAAATCAGAACAACGCCACCCACGAGGGCAGTTACGTAGGCCAATCCACTCACCCACGGCGGCGCTTCCGTCGAATGCGTCTTCTGTTCTTGCTCAGTCATGGGCGTGACCCCCGGCTTCCGGATGTAGGTGCTCAGCTCTGAGCCTCAAGCCCACGGAGTCGCTTCGCCAGGGACTCGATCAGCTCGGCGTCTTTCTCGCTCAGCTCCTCGACGAGGGGCTCCAGTCGCTGCATTCGCGGAGATAGTGAGCGTGGGGCTTCCACGCCATACCATTCTTCGGCGATCATGCTGGCCACCCGCTCGGAGGATAGGGCCATCATCTTGGCGATGTCGTTGATCGTTTCAGGTGGTGGTGGCGCGACTCGATTGCGATTCGCGACGTTGTTCCACCATGCGGATGATCGAGCCTCATTGCACTTCATCTGCATGTCTATGTAGCGGAGGCCCTTGACCTGGTTCAGGTGGCGGACCATGTCAGAAAATGGAGTGTTCATCATGCTGTAAGAGTACACCAGATGGATGAATCGTCCATACACGTGAAAAAACCGCCTGGGGCGTTGCCCGAGTCGGCGGAGCGGGTTTGGCCGGTGTCCTGCCCGGTTTGGGGTCGGGCATGGTCAGGGGGCCGTACGCTGGCCAGGCAACTCGGGCAGGCTTGCCCCTGCCCGCAATTAGCACGAGTGGCCCCCTGGCCTTGCCCGACGCGGGACCCGAATCGGGGAGGTGGGTAAAGCCGTGGAGCCGACCCCCAGCCGCGACGGCGCCCCTTCCTCAGCCAAGGTGCTCGCTGATGCCGCGCGGCTGGGCGGACCGGGCCGGAGCGGGGCGGAGACAGGAGCGGCGGCCCGGGGAGCCGGGTCGCGCGCGGCGAGCTTGCGAGCCGCCTTGAACCTACTAGAGAAGGTTGTAACTCAACCGTCGTGGGGCTGGTTCCGCCCCATCTTGTGCGTGGTGGGGCACGCGAACTGGTACGCGCACTCAGGCAGGACCACGGCTTCGCGGTGGGCGAGAGGTAAGAAGATCACCGGCCGGATGATCCATTCGAGACGGGTGTCCTGCTGGGTGACGGCGAACGTGGCAGCTTCACCGTTGGTCAGGGCGTTCTCGGCCTCCTTGTAGCCGTGCCTGACCCAGTCCCACGCCTCGTGGGCCGGTCCCCGGTCGAGTGCCGACGCGATGGTCCGGATCGTGACGCGGACCCATCGGGTTGCCTGGCTGGGGCTGTCGTGCTCGATCGAGGCGAGCAGTACGGGGTGCAGTCCTGTGGACGGTGAGAGCGTCCAGCATTCGCTCCAGTAGCCGCGGCGCAGACGCAGGTGGGGCTTCAGCATGCTGCGGCTCCTGGCGTAGGGGAGTGGAGTTCGGCCGTGACGGTCCGGCCGTGCTGGTTGCCGGTGATGTTGAGGCGGCACGCGATGGTCATGACGATGCTGAGTCCGCGGCCGTGGGTGTCGTCCTGGTCGGCCTCGGTGGCCTTGGGCTCGTCGGGATGGCCGCCGGAGTCGGTGACGGAGACCGCGACCCGCTGCGGAGACAGGGACAACGTGACGTGGAAGGTGCCGGCGTCTCCGCCGCTCGCCGTGTGGACGAGGGCGCTGGCGCCCAGCTCGGCGTCGTCCGCGCAGGGGTGGCCGCTGAGGATGTCGCGGGTCCAGTGGCGGGCTCTGGCGACCTCTTCCAAAGAACCTGGGCACATCAGGCCCCAGACTCGCGGGCTACTCATATACTCGTGCATACAAGTTCCTCCGTGCTGGTAGGCGGCCGTGGACAGTGGTTTTGTGCTAGACGAGTCGCACGCCGTCGTGGGCGCGGACGGCCGGCGGGGATGCGTTGTCGAGTGCGTCCTGGACGCGGATCGCGTACGCCTCGTCGGCAAGCTCAGCGACCTCGTCGCGGATGACCCAACGCAGTTCGCGGGTCTCCGCTCCGGTGGTCGGGGTGCCGTCGATCGCCTCGCAGCGGAAGACCATCGAGACGATCAGGCCGGTCATGTTCTTGTAGACGCCGGTGAGGGTCGCGGGAAGCGCGATCTTGATGCCGGTCTCTTCGAGTACTTCGCGCTGGAGGGCCTCGTAGACGGTTTCCTCGCGTTCCAGCACGCCGCCCGGCGGTTCCCACTTACCGTTGTCCCGCCGCTTGATCAGCAGAGCACGGTCCGCGTCGTCGACGATGACCCCGGCGACGCTCACGGAGTGCGGGCGCTCAGTACTCACGTTCCTCTGCCCTCCCAGCTGGCTAGGCTCTCCACCGTAGCAACGCGGGTCGGCAGCTCGTCTAGATATCTAAAGGAGTACGTGCATGCCTCCTCTCGTCTCGGGTCTCCTGGGCTCGCTGGACCCGACCAGCGACCGTGCGGTGTTCCGGCAGATCGCCGACCAGCTCCGGGAAGCGATCGACAAGGGACGCTTCCGGGAGGGCGACAAGCTGCCCTCCGAGACCGAGCTGGTGGAGCACTTCGGCGTCTCCCGGATGACTGTTCGCAACGCGCTCTCCCTGCTGCAGCAGGAAGGGCTGGCCGTCTCCGAGCACGGCAAGGGGGTCTTCGTCCGGCCCCGGCCGCCGGTGCGGCGTCTGGCCTCGGACCGGTTCGCCCGGAGGCATCGCGATGAGGGGAAGTCGGCGTTCACCATGGAGGCGGAAGTGGCGGGGAGCCGCCCCGAGGTGGACAGCCTGGAGGTGAAGGAGGATCGGCCCTCCCAGGACATCGCCGCTCGGCTGGGCTCGTCTCGTAAGGTACTGGCCCGCCGAAGGCGGTATCTGCTGGACGGGCGACCGGTGGAGTTCGCGACCTCCTATCTGCCGCTGGACATCGCGCGGGGTACTCCGATCGCCGAACCCAACCCGGGCCCCGGCGGCATCTATGCCCGACTGGAAGAGCTGGGGCACCGCTTGGACCACTTCGATGAGGAGATCAAGGCCCGGATGCCCTCCCCCGCCGAGGTGCGGATGCTGCGGCTGGCCTCCGGCGTCCCGGTGATTCACCTGGTGCGCACGGCATACGACGTCGAGGGGCGCGCGGTCGAGGTCTGCGACACCGTGATGGCCGCTGACGCATACGTCCTCGCCTACCGGCTGCCCGCCAACTGACACCCGACATCTGGGGCTTCTCCTGCTCGCACGCGCAACAGCCATAGCTCGATAGGGGCGTTGGCAAGCGATGTGGCGCAGCGAACTTCGATGCCTCTCGAAGGAGGCTCAATTAGAAAAATGGAGACTGGCGCCACCGCAGGCAGGGAGTCCTCCCTGATCCGGGTCACCGTGCGGGATGCGGGAGGGCCTGGTTCTCAGGTCACCGGCTGGCACCGGAGCGGCGAGGGGCGCGGCACCAGACCCGCCGAGTGGCTGCATGAGCCTTGCGGAGAAGTTGATCTCCCGTTTGGCTCCCGGACGGCAGGCAAGAGCCCCGCACCAAGATCGGTGCGGGGCTCTGTTGCTGGTCAGGCCTGGTGGGCACAGACGGATTTGAACCGCCGACATCTGCTTTGTAAGAGCAGCGCTCTACCGCTGAGCTATGCGCCCTGGGATGAGGTGACAGCCTACATTGCCTGGGGCAGGGGGTCGCAAACCGTGTGTGGGCGGCGGATCGGGGCGTGCGGCGGGGGTGGGGGTGAGGGTGAGGGTGAGGGTGAGGGTGGGGCGAGCGTAGGGGTCTGGGGCTCGGCCGGGGGGTGGGGGGCGGTGGGAGAATGAGACAGCCGGGCCTGGGCGATCGATCGGGAGAGGGATGTGACGGGGACACTCGCGCGGTTGCAGCAGGGTCGGCTCCGTTCGCGTCGCCGCCCGGGCGGTGGGGTCGGGGAGCGTGACGGTGCCGGGCAGGTCTCGGTGTCGCATTTCGCTCGAGGAGTGCGGGGGCTGCGAGAGGTCGCGGGGCTGGTGCTGCTTCCGTTGCCGTTGGTGGCGGTGGCGGTGGCCGCGGTGCCGGGGGCGCTGTCCGGGGGCGGGACGCGTCGGTGGTTCGGGCGTGGGGAGGGTCAGCGGGCCGAGGCGCAGGCGGCGAAGGATGCCGCGGCGGCCGCTTTCTACGAGCTCGACACGGCGCAGCGGGACCTGCGGATCTCCATCGAGACGATCATCGCGGTGGACGACTCGCCCGCCGGGCGGAGGGCCGTGGCGGACTTCGAGGCGCTGGGGCGGCGGATCGATGAGGTGAGCCACGCCTACATCACCGCTGTGGACGCCCATGACCTCGACCGGGACGGGCTGGACGCGGGCACCGCCGCACGGGCCCGGGCCGAGTTGATCAGGGCCCGGGAGGCGTTGCAGGCCACCAAGGCGGAGCTGGACCGGTTCGGGCAGGGGCTGGGCCCGCTGTTGCAGCAGGCCGAGAGCCGGCTGGCCCGGCTGGCGCCCGCCGTGGAGCGGGCCCGGCAGGCGTTGCTCGGGGCGAGCAACGCGCTGGACGCGGTCCGGGCCTCCGGGCTGAGGGCGGACGATCTGGCGGCCCGGCTGGCGGCGCTGGCCCCCGAGCTGACCAAGCTCAATCAGGGGGCGGCCCAGCACGGGGTACAGGAGACGATCCGGCGCGCGGACGATGTGCTGCGCAAGGCGGAGGCCGTACGGCTGGAGGCCGAGCGGCTGCCGGAGCGCGCGGCGGAGACGGACCGGCGGCTGGTGTCGCTGCGGACGCGCGCGGAGGCGATCACCACCCGGGCGGCCGGGGTGCAGCCGGTGCTCAGCGAGCTGCGGCGCCGGTACAGCGCGGCCTGCTGGCAGGACCTGCAGCCGGTACCGGAGCAGGCGGAGCGGGACGTGGCGCTCGCCGAGCAGAAGCTGAAGGACGCGCAGGCGGCCCGCCATGAGCAGCGGTGGGCGGACGCCACGGCGCTGCTGGCGACGGTCCGGGCGCTGCTGAACACGACGGACGAGGCGGTCTCGGCGGCCGGTGACCGGCTGCGGCGGCTCGATGAGGTGTCCTTCGACCCCAAGCGGGAGATCGAGCGCACGCGATTCGCGATCCGCGACGCACAGCGGCTGGCGATGGCCGGACGCAGTACGCCGGATCCGCGGCACGCGCGTCCGCTGGACGACGCGGTGGCGCGGGTGGACCGGGCGGTGGCGGAGCTGGAGGTCGGCCGCCATCCGGACTGGTGGCACTTCCTGTCGGAGATGGAGGCCGTGCGGGGCGCGGTGGCGCGGGTGGTGCAGGCGATCCGGGAGGAGCGGGGCGGGCCGACCCCTCGCTGAATCTGTCCATCTCCGCCCCGGTCCGTCCGCTGTCCGCTCGGTCTTGCTCCCGCCCCCGCTCCCGCCCCCGCCCCCGCTCGCGGGCTGCTGTGGTCCCTGTTGACCTGCGGCGGGGCTCGTTATGCTGCGTCGCATGCCTCGTTACGAGTACCGGTGCCGCGCCTGCGGGACGACCTTTGAGCTGAACCGGCCGATGGCCCAGTCCTCGGACCCCGCGCCCTGCCCCGACGGGCACGACGACACGGTCAAGCTGCTCTCCGCCGTGGCCGTGGGCGGCACGGCCACCGCTCCTCGGGGCGGCGGCGGTGCGGGTGGTGGCGGCGGTTGCTGCGGTGGGGGCTGCTGCGGCTGATCGCGGGCAACGCGGACGGCGCCCGGTCGTCGGCCAGGACCTGCACACGGCCAGTGGCCCCCGCGAGCAGCTCGGGACGGGCGCCGACAGCTGGGGCCAGGCGGCTCTCGGCGGGCTCGGCGGTGAGAGCTGCGGTTGAGGGGGCGGCGGGGCGCGTGGATGCTGGAGGAAGACGTACGACGCGGCTCGGGTCGTACGTCGCCGCAGGCCGCGATCGTGAGGGAGGCCGGACATGGCCACCGGCAGCCACAGTCTCCGCGGCGGGCCCAGGCCGCGGGCCGCGAAGCCGAGGCGGATCTCGTTCGATGAGCATCTGCCGCTCGATCACCGGCTGAGCCGGATCTACCGCGTCGGCGCCGGGCTGATGGGTCTGGTGCTGCTGGCGTTCGGTGTCTTCGGGCTGATCGACAAGGTCGGCTTCTTCGACACCCACGGGGACACGGTCGCCGGGTTGAACACCAACGGCGCGTTGAGCGTGCTGTCCATCGTGGTGGGTCTGCTGCTGTTCGTCGGCATGGTGATCGGCGGGAATTTCGCGTCCACGCTCAACACCGTGCTGGCGATCGCCTTCCTGCTGAGCGGGTTCGTCAATCTGGCGCTGCTGCCGACCAACTTCAACTTTCTGGCGTTCGGGATCCAGAACGTCCTGTTCAGCTTTGTCTTCGGGATCGTGCTGATGATCTTCGGGATGTGGGGGCGGGTGAGCGCGACGCTCGGTCACGACAATCCGTACTGGCGTGCTCGCCATCCGGAGGAGGCCGCGCGCGAGGCGCGCACCCATGCGCACGCCCGGGCCGAGGCCCTGCGCAAGGCGCTCAACGAGGGGGCGTCGCCGGAGGAGATCGCGCGGCAGTGCTACAGCCCCACCGGTGGGCTCTTCCCCGCTGGACTCTCTCCCGGCGGCCGCCCGGACGGCGGGCGGGTCCTCCCCGGCGGCCACCCGGAGCTTGGGCCCGCCCCCGGTCACCCGGAGAGCCGCCCGGAGAGTGGGCCCGGCCCCGGTCACCCGTCACCCGCTGTCGGCGGTGCGGTCGGCCCGAGGCGGTTGCTCAGGCGGGGGCGGTGGCGGTCTCGGCGTCGGTCCGGCGGCGGGCCAGGGTGAGGCCGTCCGCGACGGTGAGCATGACGGCCTCGGTGCGGGGGTCGGCGGCCACTCGTTCGTTGAAGGCCCGGATGCCGGCCGCCGCGCCCGTCGCCTCCGGGTCGGTGACCTTGCCGCCGAGGAAGACGTTGTCGGCGACGATGAGTCCGCCGGGGCGCATGCGCGGCACCAGCTCGTCCCAGTAGGGGACGTAGTTCTCCTTGTCCGCGTCGAGGTAGACCAGGTCGATGTGGGGCTCGGCGGGCAGGGCGCGGAGGGTGTCCAGCGCGGGGGCGATGCGCAGGTCGATGCGGTCGGCGACACCGGCCTTGGCCCATGCCTCGCGGGCGTACGCGGTCCACTCCTCCGAGATGTCGCAGGCGATCAGCTTGCCGTCGGCGGGCAGTGCCTGGGCCATGGACAGGGCGGAGAAGCCGGTGAAGGTGCCGACCTCGACGATGTGCCGGGCGCCGATGAGCCGGGCCAGGAAGGCGAGCAGCGGACCCTGTTCCTCCGCGGACAGCTTCCTGGCGACCTCCGGCAGCTCGGCGCGGGTGGTGTCGACGATTTCGCGCTGCACCGGGTCGAGCGGTGGGTTGTGCGCCAGCAGGTAGTCGTACAGCTCGTCCGTCACCGGTGTGCTTTTGATCGCTGCCACGCGTGCCTCAGCTCCCCAGGTAGCGAAGTACGGCCAGTACCCGGCGACTGTAGCCCGAACTCCCGGGCAGCTCGAGCTTGTCGAAGATGGCGTTGATGTGTTTCTCGACAGCACTGCGCGAGACGTGGAGCCGTTCGGCGATCGCGGTGTTGGCGTGGCCCTGCGCCATGGCGTCCAGCACGTCGCGTTCGCGCGGGGTGAGGCGGCTGAGGGGGTCGGAGTGTGTGCTGCGGACGAGGAGCTGGCGGACCACTTCGGGGTCGAACGCGGTGCGGCCGGCGGCGACGCGTTCCAGGGCGTCGAGGAACTCGTCGACCTCCACCACCCGGTCCTTGAGTACGTAGCCGATGCCCTCGCCGGCGCCGGTGAGCAGTTCGGTGGCGTAGCGCTTCTCGACGTACTGGGAGAGGACGAGGACGCCGATCCGGGGGTGGGCGGCGCGGAGCTTCAGCGCGGCGCGCAGGCCCTCGTCGGTGTGGGTGGGCGGCATGCGGACGTCGACCACGGCGGCGTCGATGTCCGGATGGCGGTCCACCGCCGCCAGCAGGGCCTCGGCGTCGCCGACCGCGGCCACCACCTCGTGGCCCTCCTCGGCGAGCAGCCGCACCAGGCCCTCGCGCAGCAGGGTCGAGTCGTCGGCGAGGATCAGGCGCATGGCAACTCCGCGGTGAGGGTGGTGGGTCCGCCGGGTGGGCTGTCGACGCGCAGCCGGCCGTCGAGCGCGGCGACCCGGCGGCGCAGCCCGAGCAGCCCGCTGCCCGCCGGGTCGGCGCCGCCGGTGCCGTCGTCGGTGATCCGGACCCGCAGGCCGCCGGGGCGGGCGTCGGCCAGCTGGACGGTGATGGCGTCGGCGGAAGCGTGCTTGATGGCGTTGGTGACGGCTTCGGACACCACGAAGTAGGCGACGGTACGCAGTGCCGCGGCGGGTTCGGCGGCGAGGGTGTAGTCCAGCCGCACGGGAACCGGGGAGCGCTCGGCGACCGTTTCCAGGGCCGCCCGCAGTCCGGCCTCGTCCAGCACGGTGGGGTAGACCCGCCAGGCCACTTCCCGCAGATCGGTCAGGGCCTGGCGGCTCTCGGCGTGGGCCTGGGCGACCAGGGCGGTGATCTTCCCGGTGTCCTGACTGCGGCGGGCGCGGCCGAGCAGCATGCCCAGGGCGACGAGCCGCTGCTGCACCCCGTCGTGCAGGTCGCGTTCGATACGGCGGCGCTCGTCGTGGACGGCGTCCACGACCCCGGCCCGGCTGCTGGCCAGCTCGTCGATCCGGCGGCGCAACTCCTCCTGGGCGCTGGGCCCGAGGAAGCGCCGGGCCAACTGCCCTTCCAGGGTGGCGACACCGATGACGCCCTGGACGGCGAGGAAGGTCAGCACGAGCCCGCCGAGCCCGGAGAGGAGCACCACCGGCGCCGTGTTGTGGGACATGATGAACCAGCCCCAGAAGAGGAAGCTGAAGTACAGCGCGCCGACGATCAGGGAGAGCAGGACCAGCCCGCCGAAGAGCCCCAGTGCCCAGCGGACCGCCAGGTACTCCAGCGCGCGGCGGCCTGTGTACCGGGCCGACAGCTGGTGCCCCAGCAGCCGGTCCAGCCGCCGCCGCTCGGCCTCGCACAGCCATCGCACCCCGGCGGTGACCGGGCGCAGCACCCGCTGCCGGGTCTGCGGCCAGGCCGTCACACTGAGCAGGGCGAGGGCCGCCACGGCGACGTACACCAGCTCGACGAGGGCGGTGCAGGTGCCGATGAGCAGCCCGGCGCTCAGCCGCAGCCCGTGCCGAATCCATCCACGCATGATCCCCAACGCTAGCCGGGCGAAGGGCCGCTGACACTGAGGATTTCCGCAGGTTGTGGCTGCGGCGGGCGTGAGGTGAGGTGGGTGGCCGCCCTGTGGGAGGTGCCCGTCCTGGCCGCCGGGGCGAGTGCGGGGCCGGGCGTCAGGCCCGGCTGCCGGGGCGGGGTGCCAGACCTGGCCGCCGGGGCGGGGTTTCAGGCCTGGCCCCGGCGGCGGAGCGTCAGTCCTGGCCGCGGGAGACGACGCGGATCAGGGCCTCGCTGCGGGCGCGGGCGCGGACGACCGAGGCGTGTTCGGCGATGGCGCGGACGATCGCCTCTCCCGCCGCCACGCCGCGCTCGGCCACCGCCGTCACCTGCGGGGCGGTCCAGCCGGCGTCGGCCAGCTCGCCGTGCCCGGGCCGCCAGCCGTGGTCGGCAGCGAGCAGCAGGTCCGCGTCGAGGAGGGAGTCACCGGCGGCGAGCACCTCGACGGCGTCGGTGCGGCGGGCGACCTCGGCCACCGCCGCGCTCTTGGTGAGCGGCTTCGGTACGGCGTAGATCTTGCGGCCCTGGAGCGAGACGGTCCAGCCGCGCGGTTCGGCCCACTCGGCCAGTTCCTTGACGTAGCCGTCGGGCAGCAGCGCGCGCTCCACGACCAGGTAGGCGAAGAGGTCCTCGGCCACCCGCTCCTTGAGCAACCACGCCGGATCGGCGGTGCTGTTCAGGTGGGACCGCACCTCGTCGAGGGGGGCGCACTCGGTGGCGAGCCTGCCGCGCACCGCGGCGTTCCAGTCGGGGTCCGACTCGCCGTCGACCAGCAGATGGCCGCCGTTGGCGCAGACCGCGAAGCGGGGCGCGGGGCCGGGCAGCCGGATCCGGCCGTACTGCTCACGGGTGCGGGTGGTGGTCGGCACGAAACACGAGGTGCGGGCCACCTCGGCGAGCAGGGCGGCGGCCTCCTCGGTCAGGTAGGACAGCGGCTTGTGCTGGTAGACCTCGACGCAGAGCAGGCGCGGCGCCTCGGCGTCCGGCATCTCCAGACCGAGGGCGGCCGCCGAGTAGATGAGGGTGCGGTCGAGGTCGCTCGCCACCAGGACAGTCATCTGACAGCCGCCTTTCTGTCGGCGCCCGTCGCGACGCCCTGTGTGCTGTGCTCGGCCGCGGTGCGCTCGGCGGCGCCCCGGCCGACGGCCTTTCCATCGGCGCCGGTCGCGCCACGGGTGTAGCGGGGGTGGATCAACCCCACGCAGGTGTACGGCAGCCCGTCCACTTCCTCCACGGGTACGCCGCGCTGTTCCGCCAGCAGCCGGACGTGGTCCAGATCCGCGCCCGCGCCCCGCTTCGCGAGGATCTTCCAGGGCACGCGGCGCAGCAGCACCCGGGTGGTCTCGCCCACGCCGGGTTTGACGAGGTTGACGTCATGGATGCCGTGCTCCTCGCTGATCCGCTCGACGGCCGCCCAGCCCTCCCAGGTCGGGGCGCGGTCGGCGGTTGCCAGCTCCTTGACGTCGGCGGCGACCTCCGCCGCCACCTCGGGGAAGCGAGCCGCGACGGTGTCCAGGAAGAGCCCGGAGACGTCCGCGTCCGCCAGCTCGCGGTAGAACTTCGCGCCGTGGAAGTCGTCCGGTCCCACCAGGTCGGCGCGGAGCACGGTGCGGGAGATCAGGCCGGAGACGGTGGAGTTGAGGCAGGCGGAGGGGATCAGGAAGTCGTCGCGGGTGCCGTAGGTCTCCACACAGCGGCCGGGGTCGGCGAGCACGGCGATCCGCGGGTCGAAGCCGGGGTGGGAGCGCACCGCCTCGGCCAGCTCCCGGGTGATGGCGCCCTTGCCGGTCCAGCCGTCGACGAAGACCACGTCGGCCGGATCGTGACGGGCCGCCAGCCAGCGCAGCGCGGCGGCGTCGATGCCGCGGCCGCGCACGATCGAGATGGCGTAGTGCGGCAGGTCGATGCCGTGGGCGTGCTGGGCCCAGCGGCGCATCAGCACGCCGACCGGGGTGCCCGCGCGGGCCAGCGAGACCAGCACCGGACGAGATGACCGCTCGGCGAGCACGGTCTCGGTGACGGTGCCGACGGCGCGGGCGATCCGGGCCGCGGAGGAGTCGAGCGCGGACCGGAACAGCGCCTGGTACGCCTCGCTCGGCTGGTACTCCACCGGCAGCGACTCGGCGTAGTGCGCGCCACCGCTCTGGATCGCCTCCTCCCGCTCCTCGGTGGGCGCTTCGAGGGTCACCTCGGAGAAGTCCTGCAGCAGCCAGCCGACCTCCTCGGGCGCGTAGGAGGAGAACGCGGGGCCGCGGAGCGGTTCTGGCATGGTGCGCGCCTGTCGGTCGGGGTCGGGGGTGGGGGTGGGGGTGGGGGCCGGGGTGTGCGGGGCCGGGGTGGGCGGGGCGCTGGGTGCGTACGACGGCACGACGGCGAGCAGGACCTGGTCGGCGTGGTGGGCGAGCTGGGCCAGCAGACCGCCGGGGGCGTGCAATTCGGGGGTGTCGGCGGCCGAGTCGACCACGGCGACCACCGCGTCGAAGCGGCGGGCCGGGTCCGCGCCCGGGGCCACGTTGTACGCGTAGCGCTCGCCGGGGCCGTCGGCGGGGGCGTCGTGCGCGGGGAAGGCGAGGCGGGTGCGGATGGCGTAGCCGGGGTCGTCCACGGCGAGCACCGGGGAGCGGGTGGTGGTGGAGTACCGCACCTCGGCCTCCAGCATCCGGTCCAGCGCCTCGGCGAGCCGCAGCGGCGCGTACATCAGCTCCTCGAAGCCGAGGACGAGCACCCGTCGCGGTGCCGGAGTCCCGGCGTCCGCGGCGTCGGTTGCGTCGGTGGTGCCCGCGGCGTCGGTGGTGTCGGTGGTGTCTGTAGCGTCCGCCGCTTCGGTGGCACCGGCCGGGTCGTCCGGCGCGGCGCGGCGGGGCGCGAGCGCTTCGGCGATGCGGGCCGCCATGCCCGGCAGCGCGGCCTCCAGCCGGGTCCGGTGCGCGGGCGTGAACCCGTGCCGCCCGCCGTCCGGCAGCCCCTCGGGCCAGCCGAGGTCCACTCGGACGGGGGCGGGTGCGGGGGGCGCGGCCGGGGCGCGGCGGCCCTGGACGGCATCGGGGGCGGGGTCGTTGCAGGGGCTCGGGGCGAGGGGCTCGGGCTCGTGCTCGGCGACCAGGCGCCGGCCGCTTTCCAGCACGTCGGCGGGGAGTTCCACGGTGCCGGTGGCGAGGGCGACCAGGTCCACCCGGGCGCCGAGCTCCGTGGCGAAGTCGTGCAGGCGGTCCTGGTGGTCCACCGAGCGCATGTCGACCAGCGCCACGACGACGTACCGGTCGCGGGGATAGCGGGAATGCAGTGCGGCGATGGTGTTGAGCACCGTGTTGCCGGTGGAGAACTCGTCATCGACCAGCACCAGCGGGCCGTCGCCGGCCAGCAGCTCCGGGTCCTGCGGCAGCAGCAGGTGGGAGGTGGCGTGGCTGTGTTCCTCCTCGAAACCGCCGACCGGGCGGATCCCGTCCACCGGGCGGCGGGTCGAGTGCAGGTACGGGGCGAGCGCCAGGCCGTCCGCGACGCTGTGGCCGAGGCCGGTCGCCGTTTCGGCGTAGCCGAGCACCACGGCGCGCGCCGCCGCCTCCTCGCCGAGGAGCTCCCGCACCCGGCGGCCGAGCCCGAGCCCGGCCTCGTACACCGTCTCCGGGCGCTGCGGCACATGCTTGCCGAGCACGCTGGACACCAGCAGATGGGCTCGCTTGGGGTTGCGTCGCAGGGCGAGCCCGAGCAGCTCCCGCAGCTCCGCGCCGCCGTTCAACGCCACCTGGAGCCGGTCCGCGACCCACTGCCCCGACCACACGGGCCGGCCCTGCGTCGCGGGCTGATCCGAGCGCACCGCGCCCTCGCCGCCGTCCGTCACCTTCGCCGTCTCTTCCCTCATCCGGTCCGCAGCCCCGCGCCGAGCAGTTCCACGAAGCTCACGTCCTCCCGGGCCACACCGAACACCTCGGCGCGGAGCAGGATCCGCTCGGCCCAGGCGCGGTGGGGCTTCACCTCGTTCATCTTGTTGGTGTACGCCGACCGGAGCACACCGCCGCCGCTGCGCTCCGGGCCGAGGATGTCGGTGGCGTCGCTGAACTCCTCGTGACTCACCACCGAGAGCGCGTGCACCGGCATCACGTGGGAGGGGTGTATGCAGGTCTTGCCCTGGAGTCCGTTGGCGCGGTCGAGCTCGATCTCGCGCAGCAGGCCGTCCATGTCGTGCTCGATGAGGGCGGTGCGCAGGGCCTCGGCGCGCCCGGTGAAGGGGCTGCGCCGCAGCTGGGGTTTGAACATCCGCTCGTGGGGTTTGAAGTACTCCCACACCGGCCCGGTCACGGTGAAGCCGGTGCCGTCGGCGCGCCCGAGCATGTTGACCACGTCAGCGATCACCGAGGCCACCAACTGGACGTCGTATGCCGTCATATCGGGCGCTCGGCGCAATCCGTACGCCGAGCAGAAATCGGTCACGCCCAGCCGCAGCGCGAGCACCCGATCCCGGTACTTGTCGACGGTGCGGGCGATGCCGCCGAGGGTTTCGGTGCGGGTCTCCAGGTGCAGCAGCCCGGGCGATTCGAGGACCGGCATGGCGAACAGCCGGCGTCCACCGAGCGCGTCGATGGCCTGCGATGTCTCGGCCGAGATCAGCGCCTCGAGGAAAGGGACACCGCGCTCCTCGGTGAACTTCGGCAGCACGAATCCGGACAGCAGCCGGACGGTCGGACCGAGCCGCTGGACGAGCCCGGTGATCTGCTCCGGCGTCCGCACCCGGATGAACAGCAGCGGCAGCTGGGTGGCGGGGCCCCGGGCGGCGAGGTCGGCGAACTGACGCACGAGGTTCTCCTCGGCGCCTGTGACGTCGGCGTCGTCGATGGAGTCCTCAAGGCAGAGCACCATGGAGACAACGCCGCGACCTGCCTGTTTGACGATGTCGTCGGCGAGGCGGGGCCGGGTCGCGGGGCTGTAGAGGGTCGCACCGAGGGCTATGGCAAGGACCCGCGCGGGCGAGTCCGCGGTGAACTCCCCCGGTTGACGATGGAAGAGGTCCCTCCGCACCGCAGTCGACAGGTGCCCAAAATGCCGCATATATCTCCCTGCACTGCAGATGTGTTCGACCGACCCGCCGACCGCGAGCATGGCCGATAATCGTACGTCCGGGTCAGGGTCAAGAGTTCCCCAAGTCCGTGAAAATCAAGTAACTCATATGGGTCTCTCCGGTGTCCTCGGCCGCTCCCCGGCACTTCCGCCGGGAGCGGTCCGTCCACCTCCGTCCGCCTCCGCCCGCATTCGGGCGGCCCGCTCCCCACACAGTGTCATCTCTCCTGACACCTCGCGTTGTACCCGCCCGCGCGGAGAAGGCAGGATTGCGGCCATGACGCACGCGATGCTGAAGGGATCCAACATCCCGCTGGAGGCCACCGCCGTACGGGCCGTGCTGCGCTGGACACCCGGCGCCCAGGTGCCGGACGTGGATGCCTCCGCGCTGCTGCTGGCAGCCGACGGCAGGGTGCGTTCGGATGAGGACTTCGTCTTCTACAACCAGCCCCGGCACCCCTCCGGGCTGGTGCGCCATCTGCCGAAGAAGCGGCTGGCGGAGGGGCTGACGGACACCGTCGAGGCCGACCTGACGGCGCTGGAGGCGGGCGTCGACCGGGTGGTGCTGGCCGCGTCGGCGGACGGCGGCTCCTTCGGCCTGGTCCGGGATCTGACCGTACTGCTGTACGACGCGTCGGCGCCGGCCGGTGCCGAACCGATCGCGGTCTTCAAGGTGGCCCCGGAGACGGGCCGCGAGTCCGCGATGATCTGCGGCGAGCTCTACCGGCGCGGCGACGCCTGGAAGTTCCGGGCGCTGGGCCAGGGGTATGAGTCGGGGCTCGTCGGGCTGGCCACGGAGTTCGGCATCTCGGTGGACGACGGGGAGGAGCACAGCGCGGCTCCGCCGGCTCCGGAGGGTGCGCAGCCGGCACCGGCGCAGACGGCACAGGCGCAGCCCGCGCAGCCGAGCCAGGGGCAGGGGCACCCTGTGTCCGGGGGACCGTCGCAGTCGGTCGCCGCGCCGCTGCCGCCGTCTGGGGGACAGTCGCAGGCGGTCACCGCGCCCCTGCCCGCGGCCGCGCGGCCCTTGCCCGCGGCGGCGCTGCCCCCGGCCGCCGCGCAGCCGCTGCCTGAGCCGCAGGGGGCGTCGGGCCCGCCGTCGGGCGCGGCCCTCGGTGACTCCGGCTGGGCCGTGACCGGTCCGCTGGCGCAACCGCCCGGCGCGGGGTACGGGTATCCCCCGATGCCGCCGCCGCCCGTGATGCCGCCGAACGCGCCCGCGCCGGGGCTGGCACCGGGGCCGGGGTACGGGTACCCGCCGCCGGTGCCCGCTCATGGGTACCCGCAGGCCGGGACCGGGGACCAGGCGCAGCCCGCGTACGGGTATCCGCAGCACCCGGGGTACGGGTATCCGCAGCCGGCCCAGCGGGTCGGGCCGGCGGCGGCGGGGCCGGATCCGTCGTTCGTGCTGCCGCCGCAGGGGCCGCAGTTCCAGAAGCGGTAGCGGTGGATCTTCCAGCCCGTCCTGGGGCCCCCCGGACGAAGTCTGGGGGAGTTTGAGGACCGGGGCCCGGGGCGGAGCCCCGGAGCGGAACGGGGCCGGGCCGGGCCGGGTCAGACCTTCTGTTTGTAGCCTCGGCCCCATTGGAGGCCCCACCCGTAGAGGCGGTCGAGCTCGGCCTGGAAGCCGTAGACGTACTTGACCTCGCGGCGCACGATCATCTCGTCCTTGACGTTCTCGAGCATCACCACCGCGCAGGAGCGGGCTTCCGGGGCCCGCTCGTCCAGCGGGATCTCGATCCGCGGGCCGTTGCTCGGGAAGAGGGTCACCACGGCGTGCGTCCGGTCGAAGGCGGGCGTGCCGTCGTAGATGTAGACGAACACCAGCAGCCGCTTGATGTCGTCCTTGTGGTCCATGTTGATGTAGATCGTCTCGCCGGAGCCGGACCCGAAGCGGTCGTCGCCGCTCAGCTGGACGTACGGCGGGGCGTTGAGGCCGCCGAAGAAGTCGCCCAGCGGTTGCACCACGCCCTTGCTGCCGTCCTGCAGCTCGTACATGCAGGCCAGGTCGAGGTCGACGTTGACCATGGCGGGGCCCTGGGCCTGGACCATCTCCGGCTTGAACATCTTTAACGGGTGCCTGAGGGACGCCTGGCCGAAGCTCCGCCTGCCGTCCTGGAAGTCCGAGGTCCGCATCCGCCAGGAGAGATTGATCCGCAGGTTGCCGCCGGCCGCGCCCTGCTTGGTCAGCGAGATCGTCTGGCGCCGTCTGGTCAGCTCGACCGCGCCGGAGGCATCACCGCTGTCGAACTGCTGCCCCGCTCCCCGTCCCCAGTTGCTGAGGAAGCCCACTGCTCTCCACCCCCACCGCCGGCCGCGTCCGCCGGCCTTCGTCCCTTTGGTCCACATGCCGCGGGGCGGCCGGGAGGTGAACCCTCTCGGCCGCCCCGCTATCAGCGTTCCTCATTCGTCCCCCCGCCACACTCCGAGCGTGGTCACACTCGAAAAGCGGGGGCGCACTCAGGAGGAGACCTCCTGGCGGACCTCGCCATCGGACACCTCGGCGCGGCGGTTGCGCACCACCGAGGACCAGTACGAGGCGCCGATCAGCACGACGCCGATGGCGCCGGTGACGACCTCCTGGATCTCGTACTTGATGGTGACCAGCAGGATCACGGCGAGCGCGCCGATGGCGTAGTGCGCGCCGTGCTCCAGGTAGACGTACTCGTCGAGGGTGCCCTTGCGGACCAGGAAGACCGTCAGCGACCGGATGTACATGGCGCCGATGCCCAGGCCCAGCGCCATCACGAAGATGTCGTTGGTGATGGCGAAGGCGCCGATGACGCCGTCGAAGGAGAACGACGCGTCGATGACCTCCAGGTAGAGGAAGAGGAAGAAGGCCGCCTTGCCGGCCAGGCCGACCGCGCTCGGGGAGCCCTTCTTCGCGGCTTCGGCGCCCTTGCCGGACTCCTCCGCCTCGTCGCCGTCCTCGTCCTCCTCGTCTTCTTCCAGCTTGTCCTCGAAGTAGCCGGAGATGCCGCCGACGATGAGGTACGTCAGCAGACCGGCGACACCGGACAGCAGGACGGTGGCGGACTTGTCACCGCCGCCGTGGGCCACGTCCTCGGCGAAGGTGCTGGCCGTCACCAGCAGCACGCCCAGCGCCACGACGATGGAGAGGGTGTCGAGCTTGCCCAGCTTGGCGAGCGGGCGCTCCAGCCACGCCAGCCACTTGATGTCGCGCTCCTCGAAGATGAAGTCGAGGAAGATCATGAGCAGGAACATGCCGCCGAAGGCCGCGATGGCCGGATGCGCGGCGGTGACCAGGTGTTCGTACTCGTCCTTGTTGTTGATCGCCAGGTCGACGGCCTCGATCGGCCCCAGCTTCGCCGTCATGGCGACGATGAGCACCGGGAAGACCAGTCGCATACCGAAGACGGCGATCAGAATGCCGACGGTCAGGAAGATCTTCTGCCAGAAGGCATTCATCTTCCGCAGGATGCCGGCATTGATGACGGCGTTGTCGAACGAGAGCGAGATCTCCAGGACCGAGAGGATCCCGACGAGTGCGAGCCCCTTCCACCCCCAGAGAACACCGGCCAAGGCCAGGCCGGCCGCCGTGACGGCGAACGACCAACCAAAGGTTTTCAGGAGCACTGGCTACCCAATCCTTCTTCTGAAAGGTCTCCCCCGCGCCTGTACGCGGCTTTACGAAACGTTGACCCCGAAGTCTAGAGCGATGCCTCGCAGCCCCGACGCGTACCCCTGGCCCACGGCGCGGAACTTCCACTCCCCGCCGTAGCGGTAGACCTCGCCGAAGATCATCGCGGTTTCGCCGGAGGCGTCCTCGGAGAGGTCATAGCGCGCCAGCTCGTTTCCGTCCGCCTGATTCACGACCCGGATGAAGGCATTGCTGACCTGGCCGAACGTCTGCCCGCGGGCGTCCGCCTCATGAATGGAGACCGGAAAGACGATCTTGTCGACCTGGGCCGGGACCTTGGAGAGGTCCACCAGGATCGACTCGTCGTCGCCCTCGCCCTCACCGGTGAGGTTGTCACCGGTGTGCTCGACGGAGCCCTCGGGGCTGGTGAGGTTGTTGTAGAAGACGAAGTACTCGTCGCCGAGCACCCGGCCTGACCTGCACAGCAGCGCGCTGGCGTCGAGGTCGAACGGTGCCCCGGTGGTGGAGCGCGCGTCCCAGCCCAGGCCGATCAGTACCTGGGTGAGATCCGGCGCGGCCTTGGTGAGGGAGACGTTGCCCCCCTTGGCGAGCGTGACGCCCATGATGCTGATTCCTCCCCGGTGTCATGCAAGTGGTTCACGCACGACCGGCGCCGCACTCCCGTCTGGTCAGGTGTGCGGCGCCGGATCGTGGGACCGGGTGCGCGCGTCGCCGGCGCGGCGCGCGCACCCGGTGTGGAGCGACGGGTGCGGCTCAGACGTTGACGCCGAAGTCCTGCGCGATGCCCCGCAGGCCGGAGGCGTAGCCCTGGCCGATGGCGCGGAACTTCCACTCCGCGCCGTGGCGGTAGAGCTCACCGAAGACCATGGCGGTCTCGGTCGAGGCGTCCTCGCTGAGGTCGTAACGGGCCAGCTCGTTGCCGTCGGCCTGGTTGACCACGCGGATGAAGGCGTTGCGGACCTGGCCGAAGCTCTGCTGGCGGGTCTCGGCGTCGTAGATCGAGACGGGGAACACGATCTTGGCGACGTCGGCCGGGACACCGGCGAGGTTCACCTTGATCTGCTCGTCGTCGCCTTCGCCCTCACCGGTGAGGTTGTCGCCGGTGTGCTCGACGGAGCCGTCCGGGCTCTTGAGGTTGTTGAAGAAGACGAAGTTCTGGTCGTTGGTGACCTTGCCCTCGTCGTTCGTCAGCAGGGCACTGGCGTCAAGGTCGAAGTCGGTGCCGGTGGTGGTGCGGACGTCCCAGCCCAGACCGACGATGATCGCGGTCAGGTTCGGGGCTTCCTTGGTCAGCGAGACGTTGCCGCCCTTGCTGAGGCTGACTCCCACGAGTCCTCCCAATAAGGTTCGTCAGGAGCACTGGGTGCCCCTTGAAGCGTTTTCCATTCGGATCAACGAATCGATCCTAGTGAGCGGTTCCCTGGTACGCGGGTTCCTGTCAGAGGTTTTCGAGCGCCTTCACGTAGTCGGCGATGTCGCGGGCGTCGGGCAGGCCGTTGACGACGGTCCAGCGGACCACGCCCTCCTTGTCGATGATGAAGGTGCCGCGCACCGCGCAGCCCTTCTCCTCATCGAAGACCCCATAGGCGCGGCCGGTCTCGCCGTGCGGCCAGAAGTCCGAGAGCAGCGGGTACTCCAGGCCCTCCTGCTCGGCGAAGATCCGCAGGCTGAACGGCGCGTCGCAGGAGACGGCGAGCAGCTGGACGTCGTCGTTGACGAACTTCGGCAGCTCGTCGCGGAGCGCGCACAGCTCGCCGGTGCACACGCCGGTGAAGGCGAAGGGGTAGAAGAGCAGCACGACGTTCTTCTCGCCACGGAAGTCGGCGAGCCGGACCGTCTCTCCGTGCTGGGTCTTCAGCTCGAACTCAGGGGCCTTCGTACCGACCTCTATCGCCATGGGGTCCATCCCTTTCGCATCGGATCCACTGATCGCGCCCACCCTACGTGTCGAGCCCCCTCCGGACGGATCCGGAGGGGGCTCGCACAGTGCTTGTCGGCGGTGGCCTCAGCGCTTGGACCTCGGCGCGACCAGACGGCTGCCCGTCCAGTCCTTGGCGGCGTTGATGCTCTTGGTCTGGGACAGACCGGCGGTCTGCGCCGCGTCGCTGATGTCGCTGGGCTCGATGTAGCCGTCCCGCCCGGTCTTGGGCGTCATCAGCCAGATGTCTCCGCCCTCGTCGAGCAGGCCGATCGCGTCCACCAGCGCATCCGTAAGGTCGCCGTCCTCGTCGCGGAACCACAGCAGGACGACGTCGGCCACGTCGTCGTAATCCTCGTCGACGATGTCCTGGCCGATCAGGGCTTCGAGGCCTTCACGAAGCTCGTGATCGACGTCGTCGTCGTAGCCGATCTCCTGGACCACCTGTCCGGGCTCGAACCCCAGCTTTGCCGCCGGGTTGGTCCGCTCCTCCGCGTGGTCCGCGGTCGCGCTCACGGATGTCCTCCTGTCACGTTTCTTGAATACGTCATGCACCTCGCGCGTACGCGGGGCATTGGGCGTAGTCCACACGGGCCGGGCGGATCGCGCAAGTACCCAGCCGTCCAGACCGCCGAAACGGTGACGGATACGGCGCTCTCACCGCAACTCGCATCGCGCCAGCCCCTGCGGCGGTGATTCACACCACAGCGTTCCGTGGCTTTTGTGAACTTCTGTGGCCAGATTACGACGCCCAGGGCCGAACGGCCGTACGCAGCGGTCCCCCATAGTGGGCGTAAGGTTGCGATTTGGCCGTCGCCGGCCGACCGGCCCGGCAGCGCCCGTCTCACCGCGTGGTGGTTACCAATCGGTAGAGATGACGTACCCCGCACCCGAGGTACACGATGGAGATCGGCGCGACCAGCACAGCACATCCCACCGCGTGCACGCACCGAGTACCGACCGCGTGCGCGTCACGCGCACGACCGAAACAGCGAAGGAATAGCGTGGCTTCCGGATCCGATCGCAACCCGATCATCATTGGCGGCCTTCCCAGCCAGGTCCCGGACTTCGATCCCGAAGAGACCCAGGAATGGCTCGACTCGCTCGACGCAGCCGTCGATGAGCGAGGCCGGGAACGCGCCCGCTACCTGATGCTCCGCCTGATCGAGCGCGCCCGCGAGAAGCGGGTCGCGGTGCCCGAGATGCGCAGCACGGACTACGTCAACACCATCGCGACCAAGGACGAGCCGTTCTTCCCGGGCAACGAGGAGATCGAGCGCCGGATCCTCAACGCGACGCGCTGGAACGCCGCCGTGATGGTCTCCCGCGCCCAGCGTCCGGGCATCGGGGTGGGCGGCCACATCGCCACCTTCGCCTCCTCCGCCTCGCTGTACGACGTGGGCTTCAACCACTTCTTCCGCGGCAAGGACCAGGGCGACGGCGGCGACCAGATCTTCTTCCAGGGCCACGCCTCCCCCGGTGTCTACGCCCGCGCCTTCCTGCTGGACCGGCTGAGCGAGCAGCAGCTCGACGCGTTCCGCCAGGAGAAGTCGAAGGCTCCCTACGGCCTGTCCAGCTACCCGCACCCGCGGTCGATGCCGGACTTCTGGGAGTTCCCGACCGTCTCCATGGGCCTGGGCCCGCTCGGCGCGATCTACCAGGCGCGGATGAACCGCTACATGGAGGCGCGCGGCATCGCCGACACCTCCCGCAGCCACGTCTGGGCGTTCCTCGGCGACGGCGAGATGGACGAGCCGGAGTCGCTCGGCCAGCTGTCGCTGGCGGCGCGCGAGGGCCTGGACAACCTCACCTTCGTGGTCAACTGCAACCTCCAGCGCCTCGACGGCCCGGTGCGCGGCAACGGCAAGATCATCCAGGAGCTGGAGTCGCAGTTCCGCGGCGCCGGCTGGAACGTGATCAAGCTGGTGTGGGACCGGACCTGGGACCCGCTGCTGGCCCAGGACCGCGACGGCATCCTGGTCAACAAGCTCAACACCACGCCGGACGGTCAGTTCCAGACGTACGCCACCGAGACCGGCGCGTACATCCGCGAGCACTTCTTCGGGGATGACCAGCGGCTGCGCAAGATGGTCGAGAACATGACCGACGACCAGGTCCTGCACCTGGGCCGCGGCGGTCACGACCACAAGAAGATCTACGCGGCGTACGCGGCGGCCAAGGCCCACAAGGGCCAGCCGACGGTGATCCTGGCGCAGACGGTCAAGGGCTGGACGCTCGGCCCGAACTTCGAGGGCCGCAACGCGACCCACCAGATGAAGAAGCTGACGGTCGACGACCTCAAGCGCTTCCGTGACCGGCTGCACCTGCCGATCGCGGACAAGGACCTGGAGTCCGGTCTGCCGCCGTACTTCCACCCGGGGCGCAACAGCGAGGAGATCCAGTACATGCACGACCGCCGCAAGGCGCTGGGCGGCTACGTGCCGACCCGGGTCGTGCGTGCCAAGCCGCTGGCGCTGCCGGAGGACAAGGTCTACGCGCCGGTGAAGAAGGGCTCCGGGCAGCAGTCGATCGCCACCACCATGGCGTTCGTGCGGCTGCTGAAGGACCTGATGCGGGACAAGGAGATCGGCAAGCGCTTCGTCCCGATCGCGCCGGACGAGTACCGCACCTTCGGTATGGACTCGCTCTTCCCGTCCGCCAAGATCTACAACCCGCTGGGCCAGACCTACGAGGCGGTCGACCGCGAGCTGCTGCTGGCGTACAAGGAGTCGCCGACCGGGCAGATGCTGCACGACGGCATCTCCGAGGCGGGCTGCACGGCCTCGCTGATCGCGGCGGGCTCGGCGCACGCCACGCACGGCGAGCACCTGATCCCGGTCTACGTCTTCTACTCGATGTTCGGGTTCCAGCGGACCGGTGACCAGTTCTGGCAGATGGCCGACCAGCTCTCGCGCGGTTTCGTGCTGGGCGCGACCGCCGGCCGCACCACCCTGACCGGTGAGGGTCTCCAGCACGCGGACGGCCACTCCCAGCTGCTCGCCTCGACCAACCCGGCCGTCGTCGCCTACGACCCGGCGTTCGGCTACGAGATCGCGCACATCGTCCAGGACGGCCTGCGCCGGATGTACGGCGAGAACTCCGAGGACGTCTTCTACTACCTCACCGTCTACAACGAGCCGATCCAGCACCCGGCCGAGCCGGAGGACGTGGACGTCGAGGGCATCCTCAAGGGCATCCACCGCTTCAAGGCGGCCGAGAAGGGCGCGATCCCCGCGCAGATCCTGGCCTCCGGTGTCGCGGTGCCGTGGGCGGTCGAGGCCCAGCGGATCCTCGCCGAGGAGTGGAACGTCAAGGCGGACGTCTGGTCGGCGACCTCGTGGAACGAGCTGCGCCGGGACGCCGTCGAGGCCGAGCAGCACAACCTGCTGCACCCGGAGGAGGAGCAGCGCGTGCCGTATGTGACGCGCAAGCTCACCGGCGCGGAGGGCCCGAAGGTGGCCGTCTCCGACTGGATGCGGGCGGTGCCGGACCAGATCGCGCGCTGGGTGCCGGGCACCTACCAGTCGCTGGGCGCCGACGGCTTCGGCTTCGCCGACACCCGTGGGGCCGCGCGCCGCTTCTTCCACATCGACGCGCAGTCGATCGTGCTGGCGGTCCTCACCGAGCTGGCCAAGGAGGGCAAGGTCGACCGCTCCGCGCTGAAGCAGGCGATCGACCGCTACCAGCTGCTGGACGTGGCCGCGGCGGATCCGGGTGCGGCCGGGGGCGACGCGTAGTCGCTGGGCGCTGAACCGAAGCACGGAGGCTGGGCCCGGACCGCGATGCGGTCCGGGCCCAGCCGTTTGCCGCGCGGCGGCCTTCGCCGGGGCGCTGCCCCGGACCCCGCTCCTCAATCGCCGGAGAGGCTTGATTTCTTCAGCTTTCCCAGATCTTGAAGGCTCGGACCTGGTAGGGGGACTCCGGCGCCCAGGAACCGGAGGGGTAGGTGTCGTATTCGCCGGTCTCCGCGCATTCGGCGCTCTGGTAGGTGGTGACGGGGCGCCCGGTGCGGTTGGCCAGGGAGGCGGCGGTGGCGCGGCGCGGCAGCGCCACGCAGCTTTCCAGGTCGGTGCCGGACAGCTCGTGGGTGCGGGGCGTGCCGCGGAAGCCCGTGGTGCGCCACAGGCAGAGCTGCCCGGTGGCGCACTGGCCGAGCCTGGTCGGTGGTGGTGCGGCGGCCGCCGGGCCCCGGGTGGGCGGTGCCGCGGTGGCGCCGGCCGGAGCGAGCGCGGCGGTGGCGGCGGCCAGGACGGTGGCGGCGGCCACGGTGGTGATCGTGGTGATGGAGACGGCACGCATCAGGGCTCTCCCCCGTGTCGGATGTCTTCGACGGCGCCGTGGTGGGCGCGTCGGTGTGGTCTCCGCCAGCGTGGCCAGGCCCTTCGGCCGCCTCAAGGGGTGTCGATCACGGCCACCCTGATAGGTGGTGGCGCGGGGACGGGTGTGGGATCGCTCACCAGCGGGCAGGTCCCGTATCGCCGAAATGCCGGGCTAAATCACCCACATCACGATGAGCAACGGCAATTAACCGCTTGCAAACGTGACATGAATCACCCGTTTGGCGGGTTAGCCCTCGCGTCTCCTAGGGTGTCCCGCGGTGAACACCTTCCCGGAGCTCGGCTCCACTCCCTCCACCACCACCGTCTGGCGCACGCTGCTCGCGCTCGCGGTGGTGTTCACGCTGCTCGCCATCTCCGGCTGGACGGCGATCCGGGACCACAGAGGGGACATGGATCCGCGCGCCCAGGCGCTGTCCGCCTGGCAGAAGGGGAAGATCGGCGGGCACCCGCTCCCCGACCCGTACGCCGCGCCCCAGCGCCTGGCCCGCTTCTTCGACTCGTTGACCGAGAAGCAGCGCGTCGATCTCACCACCCGCTATCCGCTGGTCGTCGGCAACCTCAACGGCGCGCCGCCGCGCCTGCGTTACCGGGCCAACCGGCTCGCGCTGATCCGCGCCCGGGAAGTCGAGCGGCGGCGCACGCACGACAGTTCACTCTCGCCGTACGGCCGGCAGGACGCGGGACGGCGGATGCACCGGTACGAGTCGATGCTGCGCGGGGACCGCCGGATCATCGCCTTCGACCCGGCCGGCCAGGGCCGGGCTGCCGAGGTCTTCGGCGATCTGGAGCACGCCCGCCGGGTGGCGATCGTGGTGCCCGGGGTGGACACCAACGTCCTGACCTTCGAGAGGACCGCGCGCCGCTACTCCGCGCCGGTCGGCATGGCGCAGTCGATCTACCGCACCGAGCGGTCCCTGGCGCCGGGCGGCGCCAACGCGGTCATCGCCTGGGCCGACTACACCACGCCGGTCGGCACCGGACTGGACGCCGCCACCGGCAAGCTCGCCGCCGAGGGCGCGCTGCGGCTGCGGGCCTTCGTCAAGGGACTGCCCGAGCGGTCCGAGGTCTCCCTGGTGTGCCACAGCTACGGCTCGGTGCTGTGCGGCATCGCCGCCCGCGACCTGTCCCCGAAGGTCACCGACATCGCCGTGGCGGGCAGCCCGGGGATGCGCGCGGGCCATGTCTCCGAGCTGGGCACCACGGCCCGGGTGTGGGCGATGCGCGACGAGGACGACTGGATCGAGGACGTGCCCAATCTGGAGCTGGGGGCTCTCGGGCACGGCGCCGACCCGGTGGCCGAGGGCTTCGGCGCGCGCCGGCTCTCCGCCGCTCGGGCGGAGGGACACTCGGGGTATTTCGTGCCCGGCACCGAGAGCGTGCTGAACTTCGCGAAGATCGGCACCGGCGCTGTCTCCTCGGTGACCTGCGCCGATGAGGCCGACTGCACCGCCGCGGCGGCCTGACCGCCGGATGCGGGTTTGACGCGCGTAGCCCACCGGAGGGGGACGGGCGGGCCACCGCCGCATACGATGAGCCGCATGGGTGATGTGCTGGCCGGTTTTCACACCGTCTGGGAGTTCGACACCGACTCCGTGCTCATCCGCTTCGAACGGGGGATTCGTACGCCGAAACTGCTTCAGGCTCTCGGTGAACGCCGCATCCCTTACGAGGCGCTGTCCGCCGTGGAGCTCTCCCCCGGCAAGCGCGGAACGGTGGTGCTGCGTGCCGTACCCCGGCCCGGCGCCGATCCGCTGATGGACGCCGCCGACGGGCAGCTCAAGGAGGGCTACGACCCGTACCGGCTGGTGCTGCCGGCCGAGCGGGAGGTGCTCGCCGAGTACTACGCCGACGAGATACGAGGGGCGCTCGGCCCGGACGCCGACCGCCCCGCCGAGGATTACCTGGTGGCCGCGCCGGAGCCGCCGCTGGCCTTCAAGGCGTACGACGGCAAGGCGTCCTTCGACGGCACCTCGGTGGCCTTCCGGTGGTTCTGGACCGGCGCCTCGTCGGCGAAGTGGAAGGCCGGGGACCAGCGGTTCGCGGTCGAGGAGCTGAGCGGCGTCGAGTGGCGCTCCCCGGAGGTCTTCGACGGCTATCTGCGGCTGCTGGACCGGGCGGGCGACGAGCGGCCGGGCGCGGCCGACCAGGACCCGGCCGCCGTGGTCTTCGGCATGGGATACGGCCTGGTGCACGAGTCGCTGCCGTTCGCCGCGTCGGTGCTGGCGGCGGTGCGGGCCGCCGGGTCCACGACCGCGGCCGACTCCCGCGAGCACTCGCCCAAGCGGTCCGTCCCGGCGGCCCGCCGGGATCCGGCGGACATCGCCGACCGGATCCGGCAGCTGGGCGAGCTGCACGCGGCGGGGCTGCTGACGGACGGGGAGTTCACCGCGAAGAAGGCGGAGCTGCTCGCCGAGTTCTGATTTCCTTCCGGGGGCTCCGCCCCCGGGCCCCCGCTCCTCAATCGCCGGAGGGGCTGATTGTTTCTAAGCACGGCCCGCCGAGGTGAAGCCCATGTCGGCGTAGCGGCCGCCGGCGACCTGGGCGGCGATCGGCTCCAGCAGGGCCAGCTCCTCCTCGCTCAGCCGCAGCCGGGTGGCCGCGGTGTTCTCCTCCAACCGGGAGCGCTTACGGGTGCCCGGGATCGGGATCACGGTCAGCCCGTGCGCCTCGGCCCGCTGCTGCACCCAGGCCAGCGCGATCTGCGCCGGAGAGGCCTCACGGGCCTCGGCGATCTGCCGGACCGGGGCCAGCAGGGCGGCGTTGGCGGCGGCGTTCTCGCCGGTGAAGCGCGGCTGGGTGCGCCGCCAGTCGTCCGCTCCCAGCTCCTGGTCGGCCTGGACGAACGCGCCGGTCAGGAAGCCCCGGCCGAGCGGGGAGTACGGGACGAAGGCGATGCCCAGCTCCTGGGCGGCGGCCACCACGTTGACCTCGACGTCCCGGCTGAACAGCGACCACTCGGACTGCACCGCCGCGATCGGGTGCACGGCCTGCGCCGCGCGCAGCTCGCCGCCGGAGACCTCGCTCAGCCCCAGGTGGCGGACCTTGCCCTCGGCGACCAGCTCGGCCATCGCGCCGACCGTCTCCTCGATCGGCACGTCGAGGTTGCGGCGGTGCATGTAGTACAGGTCGACGTGGTCGGTGCCCAGCCGCCGCAGGCTGCCCTCGATGGACTGCCGGATGTAGTCGCGGTCATTGCGGATCTCCTGGTAGGACGGGTCGTCCTCGCGCCGCACGATGCCGAACTTGGTGGCCAGCACCAGCTCGTCGCGGTGGGCCCGGACGAACGGGGCGATGAACTCCTCGTTGCGGCCGAAGCCGTAGATGTCGGCGGTGTCGAAGAGCGTGACGCCCAGTTCCAGGGCGTGCTCCAGGGTGGCGCGCGCCTCCTTCTCGTCCGTCGGCCCGTAGGCATGCGCCATGCCCATGCAGCCCAGGCCCTGTATGCCTACCTCCGGGCCGCCCGTACCGAGCGGGGCGGTCGCGATCTTCTGGGTGATTCCGGTCATCCGCTGTGCCTCAGGCTCTCTCCGCCGCCCGGGCGGGCGTCGGCGTAGATTCCGATCTTGTAGTCGAGGACCTCGAGCGTGTCCTGGAGCTCGGCGATCCGCCGCCGCACCTCCTCGCGGTGCCGGGTCAGCAGCTCCTCGCGGGCGGCGAAGGTGCTCGGCCCCTGCCGCGCCAGCTCGGCGTAGCGGATCATGTCCGCGACCGGCATGCCGGTCACCCGGAGCTTGCTCACCAGGGCCAGCCAGTCCAGGTCCCGGTTGGTGAAGCGGCGCTGACCGGTGTGGGTGCGGTCCACCTGCGACAGCAGCCCGATGCGCTCGTACCAGCGCAGGGTGTGGGCGGACAGTCCGGTGTGCTCGGCGACCTCGCCGATGGTGTACCGGTCCTCTCCGGTGGGCCGGGGGTAGGGGACCGTCGTCAGGCACAGCGCCAGTGGCACCGATGGACTCTCCAGCACGGTCATACCGTTCCCCCTTCGCGACTGCGGGTCTTGGTCCCTCACGACTTCGATCAACGCTAGAGAGTTGGAGTGCACTCCAAGCAAGCCGAATATTTGACCGTCTCTTGCAGCGGTTAGGCTCATGCCCATGGAGAGCCTGCGGATGATCGAGAACTGGCCGGTCCCGACGGCGGCCGCGGCCGTGGTGACGGCGGACGGCACCGTCGCCGGATCGTACGGTCCCGTCGATCACCGCTTCCCGCTGGCGTCGGTCACCAAGCCGCTGGCCGCCTACGCCGCGCTGGTGGCCGTCGAGGAGGGCGCGGTCGAGCTGGACGAGCCGGCCGGGCCGGACGGTTCCACGGTGCGGCACCTGCTGGCGCACACCTCCGGGCTCGCCTTCGACGAGCACCGGGTGATGGCCGCGCCGGGCACCCGCCGGATCTACTCCAACGCGGGCTTCGAGGTGCTCGGCGACCACATCGCGAAGGCGACGGACATCGCCTTCGCGGAGTATCTGCACGAGGCGGTGCTCCAGCCGCTGGGGATGGCGTCGACCGAGCTGGCGGGTTCGCCCGCGAAGGACGCCGTCTCCACGGTGGCCGATCTGGCCCGTTTCGCGGCGGAGTTGCAGGCGCCGCGGCTGCTGGCGCCGCAGACCGTCGCCGAGGCGACCTCGGTGGTCTTCCCCGGGCTCAGCGGAGTGCTGCCGGGCTACGGGAACCAGAAGCCGAACGACTGGGGGCTGGGTTTCGAGATCCGGGGCGCCAAGACGCCGCACTGGACGGGCAGTTCCTCCTCGCCCCGCACGTACGGGCATTTCGGGCAGTCCGGGACGTTCCTCTGGGTCGACCCGGGTGCGGGCGCGGCCTGTGTGGCGCTGACGGACCGGGCGTTCGGCCCCTGGGCGATCGAGGTCTGGCCGCAGCTCACGGACGCGGTCCTGGCCGAACTCCGCGCCGGGTAGCTCCCCCGGACCGCGGGGTCGCCAAGCCCCAGGCCGCGGGCCCCGGGGCCGCGGAGCCTCGGGGCCGCGGAGCCTCGGGGCCGCGGAGCCTCGGGGCCGCTCTCAGCCGTAGACCGGCTCCACGTGCATCTCCCACACCAGGAACTCCGCCGCGCCCACCGCGGTGGCGGTCACCCCCACCGCGTCGGTGATCCGGGCCGCGTCCCCGGGCCCGAGCCGCTCACCGGCGGTGTCCTCGGCGATGTCCACGGCGCCACGTACCACGTGCAGGTAGAGCCAGGGCGCGTCCGGCAGCTGGGTCCGCTCGCCCGCGGCCGGGCGGCGCACATGCAGCACCGCGCCGGCCCGCCCCAGGGCGTAGGGGGCGGTGTCGGCGATGCCGCGCACCACCTCGTACTCGGGCCGGCCGCCGATCTCGGCCGGGGTCAGCCACATCTGCACGAACCGCAGCGGGACGCCGCCGGCGTTCCGCTCCACGTGCCGGACGCCGCTGCCCGCGCTGAGCCGCTGCACATCCCCGGGCCGGACCACCGTGCGCTGCCCGGTGGAGTCCTCGTGTGTGAGTTCCCCCTCAACGACCCAGCTGACGATCTCCATGTCGCGGTGCGGATGCTCATGGAATCCGGCGCCGGGCGCGAGCCGCTCCTCGTTGCACGCGAAGAGCGCCCCGAACCGCACGTTGTCCGGGTCGTAGAAGCCCGAGAAGGAGAAGGCATGGCGGGTGTCGACCCCCGCGTCGTCGCCGCCCCGGAAGCGCTCGGCGGCCCGCTGAACCCACATCACGGGGCCCACGGTAGTCGCCCGCGTCCCGGGGCACCCCACGAGCATGCCTTCCGATAAGGCAGGCTTGTCCTCGTGCCTGAACCCGCGCCGAAGAACACCCACCCGCACTCCGCGACCCTGCGCCGCCTGGAGAAGTCATCCGGGAAGCTGGCCGCCAGAGCCATCGCCCGGATGGACGAGCAGCTCCCGTGGTACCGCGCCATGCCGCCGGAGAACCGTTCCTGGATCGGGTTGGTCGCCCAGGCGGGTATCGCGGCGTTCACCGAGTGGTTCCGGCATCCGGAAGCCCCGCAGGCGATCAGTACCGATGTCTTCGGCACCGCTCCGCGCGAGCTGACCCGGGCCATCACGCTCCGGCAGACCGTGGAGATGGTCCGCACGACCATCGAGGTCATGGAGTCGGCGATCGACGAGGTGGCGGCGCCGGGCGACGAGTCGGTGCTGCGCGAGGCGCTGCTGGTGTACGCCCGGGAGATCGCCTTCGCCACCGCCCAGGTGTACGCGCAGGCGGCCGAGGCGCGCGGCGCCTGGGACGCCCGGCTGGAGTCGCTGGTGGTCAACGCGGTGCTCTCCGGCGAGGCGGACGAGGGCGCGCTGTCGCGGGCCGCGGCGCTGGGCTGGAACTCGCCCGAGCACGTCATCGTGGTGCTGGGCACGGCGCCGGACGGCGACAGCGAGCTGACGGTGGAGGCGATCCGGCGGGCGGCGCGGCATGCCAAGCTCCAGGTGCTCACCGGGGTGCTGGGCGACCGGCTGGTGGTCATCGCGGGCGGCTCGGACAATCCGCTGCACACCGCGAAGGCGCTGATCGGACCGTTCGCCGCGGGCGCGGTGGTGGCCGGCCCGGTGGTCTCGGATCTGCTGGCCGCGACCCGGTCCGCGGCCGCCGCGGCCGCCGGGCTGAAGGCCTGCGCGGCCTGGCCGGACGCCCCCCGGCCGGTGCTCGCGGACGATCTGCTGCCCGAGCGCGCGATGGCGGGAGACCCTGCCGCGCGCGAGCAGTTGGTGGAGGAGATCTACAGACCGCTGGAGGAAGCGGGCTCGGCGCTCCTGGAAACGCTCAGCGTCTACCTGGAGCAGGCGAGCAGCCTGGAGGGCGCGGCGAGAATGCTCTTCGTCCACCCGAACACCGTGCGCTACCGGCTGCGACGTGTGACCGACGTCACCGGATGGTCACCCTCCGATGTCCGCTCCGCCTTCACTCTCCGCATTGCCCTGATCCTGGGCCGCCTCAGTGCTGGGGACACACAGAGCTAGGCTTTTGTCGGACACCAACAATTCCCTCCACGGTTCTTCGTCCCTGTCCTCACGGGCGGGCCGGACCCCCCACAAGAGAGAGTGTGAGAGTGCTCGTACTCGTCGCTCCCGGCCAAGGCGCCCAGAAGCCCGGCTTCCTGTCCCCCTGGCTCGAACTCCCCTGTGTCGAAGACCGGCTCCGCGAGTGGTCGGACGCCATCGACCTGGATCTGATCCGCTACGGCACCGAGGCTGATGAGGAGGAGATCCGGGACACCGCCGTCGCCCAGCCGCTGCTGGTGGCCGCCGGCCTGGTCTCCGCGCAGGCGCTGCTGGGCTCCGGCCTGAGCGGCGGCTTCGACGCCGTGGCGGGCCACAGCGTCGGCGAGCTCACCGCCTCCGCCGCGTCGGGCGCGCTGAGCTGCGAGGCCGCGCTGCGGCTGGTCCGCAAGCGCGGACTGGCGATGGCCGAGGCCGCCGCGGTCACCGAGACCGGCATGGCGGCCCTGCTGGGCGGCGAGCCGGAGGCCGTGCTGCCGCACCTGGAGAAGCTGGGCCTGACCCCGGCGAACGTCAACGGCGCCGGCCAGATCGTGGCCGCGGGCACCGCCGAGCAGCTGGCGGCGCTGGCCGAGGACAAGCCGGAGGGCACCCGGCGGGTGGTCCCGCTGCAGGTCGCGGGCGCCTTCCACACCCACCACATGGCTCCGGCGGTGGCCGCTCTGGAGGCGGCGACCGAGGGCCTTGAGGTCGCCGACCCGCGGCTGCCGTTCGTCTCCAACCAGGACGGCGAGGTCGTGGCGGACGGCGCCGATCTCATCCGGCGCCTGGTCACCCAGGTGTCCAACCCGGTGCGCTGGGACCTGTGCATGGAGCGGTTCCAGCAGCTGGGTGTCACGGCGATGATCGAGCTGACGCCGGGCGGGACGCTGGCCGGTATCGCCAAGCGGGCCCTGCCGGACGTGAAGACCGTCGCGCTGAAGACGCCGGAGGACCTGGACGCCGCCCGCGCCCTGATCGCCGAGCACGCCGACTCTCCCGCCGCCGAGTACCCGGCCGAATAGGAGCCAGCAGAGCATGACCGCGAAGATCAAGCCCAGCAAGGGCGCACCGTACGCGCGGATCCTCGGCGTCGGCGGCTACCGGCCCACTCGCGTGGTGCCGAACGAGGAGATCCTCAAGCACATCGACTCGTCCGACGAGTGGATCCGCAGCCGGTCCGGCATCGCCACCCGGCACTGGGCGGGCCCGGACGAGACGGTCGCCTCGATGTCGGTGGAGGCCGGTGGCAAGGCCATCGCCGACGCCGGGATCACTCCCGAGCAGATCGGGGCCGTGATCGTCTCGACCGTCTCGCACTTCAAGCAGACCCCGGCGATCGCCACCGAGATCGCGCACCTGATCGGCGCCGGCAAGCCGGCCGCCTTCGACATCTCGGCCGGGTGCGCGGGCTTCGGCTACGCCCTCACCCTGGCCAAGGGCATGGTGGTGGAGGGCAGCGCCGAGTACGTGCTGGTCATCGGCGTCGAGCGGCTCTCGGACCTCACCGACCTGACGGACCGGGCCACCGCGTTCCTCTTCGGTGACGGCGCCGGCGCGGTCGTCGTCGGCCCGTCCAAGGAGCCGGCCATCGGCCCCACGGTCTGGGGCTCGGAGGGCGACAAGGCCGACACGATCATGCAGACGCTGCCGTGGGACGTGTACCGCGACGCCTCGGCCGGCGAGGTGCGGTACCCGGCCATCACCCAGGAGGGCCAGGCGGTCTTCCGCTGGGCCGTCTTCGAGATGGCGAAGATCGCCCAGCAGGCGCTGGACGAGGCCGGGGTCGCCGCGGCGGACCTGGACGTCTTCATCCCGCACCAGGCCAACATGCGGATCATCGACTCGATGATCAAAACCCTCAAGCTGCCGGAGCACGTCACGGTCGCCCGTGACGTGGAGACGACCGGCAACACCTCGGCAGCCTCCATTCCGCTCGCCATGGAGCGGCTGTTGGCGACCGGGCAGGCGAAGAGCGGTGACACCGCGCTCGTCATCGGCTTCGGGGCGGGGCTCGTCTACGCCGCGACGGTCGTTACTCTCCCCTAGGCAAGATCCCACGCAGCCCGGCACCGCCGGACGCTGCGTACTCCATCGCAACACCACCGAAGAAGGAGCGCCGCACAATGGCCGCCACGCAGGAAGAGATCGTCAAGGGTCTCGCGGAGATCGTCAACGAGATCGCGGGCATCCCGGTCGAGGACGTCAAGCTGGACAAGTCCTTCACCGACGACCTGGACGTCGACTCGCTGTCCATGGTCGAGGTCGTCGTCGCCGCCGAGGAGCGCTTCGACGTGAAGATCCCGGACGACGACGTCAAGAACCTCAAGACCGTCGGCGACGCGACCAACTACATCCTGGACAACCAGGCCTGAGCCGAGCGCTTGTCGCCACCCGAGCGGTGGCGGGTACAGCCCCCTCTATCAGTGGAGTAAGAATTCCTGTGAACTCGACCAATCACACCGTGGTCGTCACCGGTATCGGCGCAACCACACCGCTGGGTGGCGACAGCGCATCGACCTGGGAGGCCCTTCTCGCCGGACACTCCGGTGTCGGCCTCCTCCAAGAGGACTGGGCAGCCGAGCTGCCGGTCCGTATCGCCGCGCGGATCGCGGTCGAGCCGGCCGAGATCATTCCGCGGCCGCAGGCCCGCAAGCTGGACCGCTCGGCGCAGTTCGCGCTGATCGCGGCCCGCGAGGCGTGGGCCGACGCGGGCTTCACCGGCAAGGCCGGCGAGGACTCCTCGGTCGACCCGGACCGGCTGGGCGCCGTGGTCGCCTCCGGTATCGGCGGCGTCACCACGCTGCTCGACCAGTACGACGTGCTGCGCGAGAAGGGGGCCCGCAAGGTGTCCCCGCACACCGTGCCGATGCTGATGCCCAACAGCCCGGCGGCCAACGTCGGCCTGGAGGTCGGCGCCCGCGCGGGTGTGCACACCCCGGTCAGCGCCTGCGCCTCGGGCGCGGAGGCCATCGGCTACGCCATCGAGATGATCCGCACCGGTCGCGCCGATGTGGTCGTGGCGGGCGGCACCGAGGCGGCGATCCACCCGCTGCCCATCGCCGCCTTCGGCAACATGATGGCGATGTCCAAGGACAACGACGACCCGCAGGGCGCTTCCCGCCCCTACGACGTCACCCGGAACGGCTTCGTGCTCGGCGAGGGCTCGGGCATGATCGTGCTGGAGTCCGCGGAGCACGCGCAGCGGCGCGGCGCCCGGATCTACGCCGAGGCCGTCGGTCAGGGCGTGTCGGCCGACGCGCACCACATCACGCAGCCCGAGCCGTCCGGCAACGGCATCGCGCACGCGCTGCAGAACCTGGTCGCCTCCACGGACCTGAAGCCCGCCGAGATCGCGCACGTCAACGCGCACGCGACCTCGACCCCGCAGGGCGACATCGCGGAGATCAAGGCACTCCGCAAGGTCTTCGGTGACGACGTGGACCACATGGCGCTCTCCGCCACCAAGTCCATGACCGGTCATCTGCTCGGCGGCGCGGGCGGTGTGGAGACGGTGGCGTCGGTGCTGGCCCTCCACCACCGGATCGCCCCGCCGACCATCAACATCGAGAACCTCGACCCGGAGGCGGACGCGGACGTCGTGCGCGACAAGCCCCGTGATCTGCCGCAGGGCACGATCGCGGTGCTGAACGACTCCTTCGGCTTCGGCGGTCACAACGTCGTGCTGGCCTTCCGCACGGTCTGACCGGCACATCTGCGGTCTGTGAACGGCCCGTCCCCGGCATCGCCGGGGACGGGCCGTTTTCTCGTGCCGCCGGTTTCTCGTGGAGCCGGTTGAGGGGGCGTCAGCCGGTCAGACGACCTGGTGCAGCCAGCGGACGGGCGCGCCCTCGCCCGCGTAGCGGAAGGGTTCCAGCTCGTCATCCCAGGGCTTGCCGAGCAGTTTGGCGACCTCGGCGGCCAGCTCGGTCTCGCCGCGGGCGGATCGGGCCAGCGCGGCGCGCAGCCGGTCCTCGGGGATGAGGATGTCGCCGTGGATGCCGGTGACGGCGTGGAAGATGCCGAGCTCGGGGGTGGAGCTGTAGCGCTCGCCCTCGGCGTTGGCGCACGGCTCGGCGGTCACCTCGAAGCGCAGCAGATGCCAGCCGCGCAGCGCGGAGGCGAGCTTGGAGGCCGTGCCGATCTGGCCCTGCCAGGAGAATTCGGCCCGCCAGGTGCCCGGTGCCGCGGGCTGTTTGATCCAATCGAGGGTGACGCGCACGCCGAGGACGCCCGCGATGGCCCATTCGACGTGCGGGCACAGCGCGCGCGGGGCGGAGTGCACGTACAGAACTCCACGTGTCGTCACCGGGACCTCCAGTGCGGTTCGAGGTTCGCCTTCCCCAGCGGCCTCGTGCCCATACCGGTCACGTCCGGGACAGCAACCGACATTCTGCCCCACTGATCATGCCTGCACCAGCTCCCGAGGTTACATGAAGTAAACACCACTGAGCTAAATTCTCCACAAAAGGGACAGGAGGTGACGCGTTGTGATGCTTCGGCGTCGGACGACACCCCCCGCTGGACCGGGGACCCAACTGGCACGAGGAAAAGCTACCGCGCGGCGTACAGGGCGGAGTGACGTACCGTCGGTCCTGGATAGATATCACCCATCAGTCGGAGGGGGAACAGCCATGCGGGGCTCAGGCCGGCGCGCCAAGCGCCGATATCCGACCACGACGGGCACCAGGACCACGACCGCCACCACCCGGACGACCGCGGCCGCCACGACCACCACGGCCGCCACGTCCGCCACCGGGCAGCCGACCGCGCGCACCCCGGCCGTCCTGGTCAGCAGGGCTCCGGCCGGTGCGCGCGCCGCGGTGGCGCTGCTGTCCGCCGCCGCGCTGCTGGCCGGTTGCAGCAGCGGCTCCGACGGCGACCACGCGGAGCAGGGGCAGCGGGCCCCGGAGCGCCCGGCCGGCCGGCCCGGGCCGGCGTGGAACACCCAGCCCGCCTCCATCGCCTCCGTCGGCGACTCCATCAGCCGTGGCTTCGACGCCTGTTCGGTCCTCTCCGACTGCCCCGAGGCTTCCTGGTCGACCGGTACCGAGGTGGACAGCCTGGCCCGCCGGCTGCTGCCGCCCGCCACCACCGAGGGCGCCGGGAAGGGCGGGAAGAGCTGGAACTTCGCCGAGACCGGGGCGCTGATGTCGGACCTGCCCGGGCAGCTGCGGCAGGCGGTGGCGCACAAGCCGGACCTGGTCACGGTGCTCATCGGGGCCAACGACGCCTGCCGGCCTTCGGTGGACGACATGACTCCGGTCACCGACTTCCGCGCCGACTTCACCGCGTCCCTGGCCTCGCTGCGCCGCTCGCTGCCCCGGACCCAGATCTATGTGGCGAGCGTTCCCGACCTGGAGCGGCTGTGGTCTCAGGGCCGGAAGAACCCGCTGGGGAAGACGATCTGGCGGCTGGGGATCTGCCCTTCGATGCTGAAAGACGCCGACTCCACCAACCCGGCCGCCGTGGAACGACGCCGTCAGGTCGCGGACCGCGTCGTCGCGTACAACACCGTGCTCAAGGACGTCTGCGCGCGGGACCGTCTGTGCCGGTATGACGAGGCGGTGCACAACTACCGCTTCACCACCGCCCAGTTGAGCAAATGGGACTGGTTCCACCCGAACAAGGAGGGACAGCGGGTACTGGCGGACATCGCGTACCGCGAAATCACCCGGAAGGAGTCGACGGCCTGACGTCAACGGGCGTGGCGCCGGGGGCGGGGTCCGGGAGGGTGAGGGTGAGCGCGAGGCGGCGGTCGGCGACGCTGCGGCCCACCTCGGCCCGGTAGGGGCCGGGGAGCAAACGCCAGCGGCCGGTCGGGCGTTGGCTCTCGTCCCAGAACTCGGCGGCGCGGCGCGGCACCGGGATGGCCGCCTCGACGGATTCGCCGGGCCGGGCGTGGACCGCGGCGAAGCCGGCCAGCGCGCGTGCCGGCCGCTCCGGCCCGGCGCCGGCCGGCACCGCGAGGTAGAGCTGTACGACCTCGCGGCCGGGGCGGGTGCCGGTGTTACGGATCCGGACGGTGACCGTGCCCAGGCAGCCGTCGTCGTCCGGCGGAGCGAACTCGGCGCTCTCGTAGGTCCAGTCGGTGTAGCCCAGGCCGTGGCCGAAGCAGTACGCGGGCGTCCTGCCCGCCCGCTCCCAGGCCCGGTAGCCGATGAACACCCCCTCGTCGTAGTCGAGTCGGCCGCTCTCCGGTGCGACTCGGCGGACCGGGGCGTCCGCCAGCCGGGCGGGCCAGGTGGTGGGCAGCCGGCCGCCGGGCTCTGCCGCGCCCAGGAGCACATCGGCCAGCGCCGCGCCCGCCTCCTGGCCCGGGAACCAGCTGAGCAGCACCGCCGCCGCCCGGTCGCGCCACGGCATCTCCACGGGTGAGCCGGAGTTGACGACCACGACGGTACGGGGATTGGCCGCGGCGACCCGGGCGGCCAGCTCGTCCTGGCGGCCGGGCAGCCTCAGGTCGGTCCGGTCGAACCCCTCGCTCTCCACCCGCTCGGTGGTGGCGACCACGACCACCGCGGCATCGGCCGCCGCCGCGGCCGCGACGGCTTCCTCGATCAGCTCGTCCGGGTCCCGCTCGGGCTCGCGGTGCGTGAGCGCGAAGCCGACGGCCCTGACCGGCGCGTCCTCGATCCGGGCCACGACACAGCTCAGGGTGACCGGGACGGGCCGGCCGGCGGTCAGTTCGGCATGGCCGCGCGGCACCGGGGAGCCGAAGAACGCCTCGAAGGGGTCGTCGGCGCCGCTGCCCGGTGCCGCCGACGGCATGGGCCGCCGCCAGTCGTAGAGCACCGCCCCGTCGACGGTGAGCCGGAAGTCGCCCAGGCCCTTGGTGCCGAAGGCGTGCGGACCGCCGACGCGCGGGGTGAAGGCGCCGGTGATCTCGATGGTGTGCAGCGTCTCGAAGGCCACGCCGTCCGGCAGGTCGCCGCCCAGCCAGCGCAACTCGCCCCCGGGCAGTCGCCGTTCGCCCAGGACGTGGCCGTCCCGGTCGCGCACCACGGCGCGCAGTTCGAATCCGGCACCGGCCACGCCGAGTTCACCGGAGGGCTCGGCGCCGGTGGCGTGGTGGAGCGCGACGGACTCCGGCAGCGCGGCGCGCAAGCCCTCCAGGGGCGAGACCACGTGTGGCGGGAACACCTGGGCCGAGCCGCCGCCGAGCACCCGGGCCTCCCGCGCGGCGCCGCCGATGAGCGCGACAGACCGCACCGTGCCGGGGTCGATCGGCAGCGCCTGGCGCTCGTTGCGCAGCAGGACGAAGGAGCGGCAGGCGATCTCGCGCGCCAGGGCCGCGCCGTCGATGGCCGGATGCCCGGCGCCGTCGGTGGCGGCGGGGCCGCGGGCGCCGGCCAGCGCGCCGGTGCGGGCGGCGAGCCGCAGCACCCGCCGCACCGCCTCGTCCACAGCGGACTCGGGGACCTGCCCGGACCGCACCGCGGCGGCGAGCGCCGGTCCGTACACCGAGCGCGGGCCGGGCATCGCCACGTCGAGGCCGCCGAGCAGCGCTCGCGCGGTGTCCCGGGCGGCCAGCCAGTCGGAGACGACGACACCGTCGAAGCCCCACTCCCCGCGCAGGACATCCCGCTGGAGCGCCCGGTGCTCGGTCATGGTGGTGCCGTTGACCGCGTTGTAGGCGGCCATCACCCCCCAGGGGCGGGCCCGTTTGACGATGGTCTCGAAGGGGGCCAGGTACAGCTCGCGCAGCGCGCGTGCGCCGACCCGGTTGTCCACGGTGAAGCGCTCGGTCTCGGCGTCGTTGGCGACGAAGTGCTTGACGGTCGTGCCCACGCCGCCTTGCTGGACCCCGGTGACGTACGCCGCGCCGATCTCCCCGGTCAGGAGGGGGTCCTCGCTGTACGCCTCGAAGTGGCGCCCGCCCAGCGGGGAGCGGTGCAGGTTGACAGTGGGCGCCAGCAGCACGTGTACGCCCTTGCGCCGGGCCTCCTGGGCCAGGAGCAGCCCGGCACGGCGGGCCAGGTCCCGGTCCCAGGTCGCGGCCAGCGCGGTCGGGCTCGGCAGCGCGACGGAGGGGTCGTCGGCGGTCCAGCGGACCCCGCGCACGCCGATCGGCCCGTCCGACATGACCAGGGAAGCCAGTCCGATCTCCGGGACGGCGGGCAGCGACCACATGTCCTGTCCGGAGAGGAGCCGGGTCTTGGTGTCCAGATCGAGCTTGGACAGGCCGGCCTCCACGACCGCCGCGATCTCGTCGTCGCTGATACGGGGCTGGGGCCGGGCCTTGTCGAGCGCACCATCGGTCACAGTCGTACCCCCTCGTCGAGGTCAGCACGGTCGGTCCATCCTGACCCGTCGACTGACGGTCCGACAGATGCGGGACGGGCCTGGTGCCAACGCGCATGCCGACGCCGACGCCAACGCGCATGCCAACGCGAATGCCAACGGCACCGGCAGCGCGGGGCTGCCGGTGCCGTTGGGTTGCCCGACCGTTTCGGAGCGGAGTTGACCGGTCGGGACTCCTACGAGCCGCGCAGGGAAGCGTTGAGGGATCCGTTCCGCTCGGGCACGCGCAGCGGGATCGGAATGAAGGTGTCCTCGTTGAGGCGCAGCCCCGGACCGTCCTCGTCGGCGGGGGGCTGCGGCGGCCTCTTCGTGCCGTTCGGCAGCACCATGGTGCCGTCCTTCTGCTGCTTGCGGGAGGTCTCCTCGTCACTGCAGTACAGGACGGTGCCGCCGATGGCGTGGCGGGACTTCTTGGGGCCGAAGACGAGGGGCGCGGGCTGTGTCACGGCCCCGTCGGAACAGTCGTAGCCGGCGGTGGGATTGCCCGCGGCCGCGGGGACGGCTGCTGCCGACAGACCGGGCGTGGCCATCGCCAGCAGGGCGGCGCCGAGAACAACCACGGCGGGATAGCGGATGCGCATCGCGCGTGCCTCCAGAGGTATGCCTGCGTGTGGGGGTCTCATACGGACATGTGAATACCGGCCCCGCGGGTGCGGGGGCCGGACTGTCACTCGCCAGGTGGCGTGTCAGCGGGGCGAACGGCCCACCGGCGCCCGGCAGTACGACAACCGCCATTCCGGACGCGAGCGGAGCGAGATCGGCCGCGGACGAAGTCCGGGGGCGACGAGAAGGCGAAGTCGGTCTGTGCCGCGGCCGCGTCAGCCGGAATACTGCCGTCCCGGTCCCGCGATGCGATCAACACTCCGGAAGGACTTGGCATGCCACGGATACCCCACCGGCTCGCCGTACTGGCCGCCGCCCTGCTCACCGCGACCGGCCCGCTGACCGTCCTGGCCGCCCCGGCCGCGGCAGGGCAGGCACCCGCCGCCTCGCGGGCCACCGCCTCCGACACCGCGCCGACCGTGGAGGAGCAGCGGCTGGACCAGGCCGTGCCCCAGGAGATCCTGCGGCGCGGCGGATTCGACACGGTCGCGCCGGACTTCGCCCGCGCGCTGGCGGGCGCGGACTCGCTCCGGCAGGCCGAGCGGGTGGTCGGCCGGCACGGCGCGCGGCTGTGGGAGCGGGCGGTGGACCGGGCGCAGGGACGCGGACCGCAGGGCCCGGAGGAGGAGCTGAGTCGGGACGACGACCGGCCGCTGTACTGGGCCCGGCTGGGCATGACCCGCGCGCTGGCCCAGTGGCGGCCGTCCTTCCCGCTGAGCGAGGCGCGCAGGGCTCGGCTGCTCGCCGCCCTGGAGCGCTCCTCGCGTGGCCAGGACTCCCTGGACCTGCCTGCGGGCAAGCGGTTCAAGCGGATCGTGGTGACCGGCTTCGACCCCTTCCAGCTCGACGCGGACATCCGCCGCAGCAACCCCTCGGGGGCCGCGGCGCTGGCGCTGGACGGCACCGTGATCCACACCGCGGCCGGGCCGGCGCGGATCGAGGCCGCGGTCTTCCCGGTCCGCTGGGCGGACTTCGCGGACGGCACGGTCGAGCGGACCCTGCTCCCCCGCTTCCGTTCCGGGCCCCGGCGGGCCGATCTGTTCATGACGATCAGCCAGGGGCGGGTGGGGCGGTTCGACGTGGAGCGCACCAACGGTGCCTGGCGCGGCGGCTACCCGGACAACCTCCGGGTGTCGCGGACCGAGACGGTGCCGGTGCCGCCCGGGGTGCCCAGCACCGAGCCGCAACCGCAGTGGACGAGGACCACCCTGCCGTACCGGACGATCACCGCCGCGGACACCGGTCCCTTCCCGGTCTACGACAACACGGCGGTCACCGAGATTCCGGCGGGCGGGACGGAGCCGGTGGTCAGGCCGGACGGGCCGACCGAGGGCTCCACGGCGCGCGCGGGAGGTGGCGGCGACTACCTCTCCAACGAGATCGCCTACCGGGCCACCCTGCTGCGCGACGCGGTCGGGCTGGACGCGCCCGGCGGCCACCTGCACACCCCGGTGCTGAAGTTCGGGCCGGACAACACCGACCCGGCCACCGGTCAGGTCACCGATCCCGACTTCGTCCGCAACCGGCTGGCGATCATCGCCCAGGTGCGTGAGGTGCTGTGCGTCGCGACGGGCACACTGGCCTCATGATCCTCGCAGCAGCGCAATGCACTCCCCTGCCGTTGGACGTGACGGCCAACGCGGCATCGATCGCGGGACAGATCGAGGGGGCGGCCGCGCGCGGGGCCCATCTCGTGGTCTTCCCCGAGCTGTGCCTCACCGGCTACGACCCGTCCGCGATCGCGGCCGACCCCGAGCGGCTGGCCGTCACCACCGATGACGCGCGCCTGGCACCGGTGGCGGCGGCCTGCCGGGCGGCGGGCGTCGCGGCGGTGGTCAACTGCGCGGTGCGCGAGGGGCGGACGCTCACCATCACCTCGCTGGTGTTCGGCCCGGACGGCGAACTGCTCACCGCCTACGACAAGCTGCACCTGTCCGGTGAGGAGAACGACGTCTTCGTCCCCGGCGACCGGGACGGCCGTTTCACCCTCCACGGCGTCCCCTTCGCCCTGGCCATCTGCTACGACTCGCGCTTCCCCGACGTGGCCGAGCGAGCCGGCGCGGACGGCTGCGCGGTGTACCTGTCGAGCGCGGTGCACGACCTGGAGACCGATGTGGCGCGCGGCGAGCCGCACTACCCGGCGCTGGCCAAGCTGGGCGGTCTGTATGTCGTACTGGCCAACCCCGGTGGTGTGACGGGGAGCTTGACGGGCTGCGGGCGCAGCGCGGCGTGGGGCCCGGACGGCGGCCTGCTGGCCGAGGGCCCGTCCAGCGGGGCGGGCCTGGTGCTGGTCGAACTGCCCCTGGGCCCGTCCTGAGCGGTGGCGCCGGGAAGACACGTCGGCGCCGGACGGGCCGGCAACGCGGCGAAGCCGCATATCGGTATTGCCGGCCCGTCCGGCGCCGTCCGCTTCAGGCAGCGCCCCACCGGAATTACTTCTCCGTGGTCGCCTTGTTCAGATTCGCTTTGGTCAGAATTCCGGTGAGAGGCACCGAGACCGGAAGAACCTCATAGTGGTCTTCCATGCTTTTCTGAATGAATGAACCGGCGACCTGACCGCCATCGGCGCTGGCGGGCGTTGCGAAGCCACCGAGGAGCGCGGCGGCTCCGACGGCGGCGGCTGTAGCAATACGGTGCATGATGTGACGATCTTCCTTGTGGATTACCGAGGGAATTCACTTCCCCGGTGAATGGCACCTCATTGATACACCGCGCGTGCGCCGCTATGCGTTATTTCGCCCCTGCGCGGGATGGGAAAAACGATCCGTCAGCCGGCTTGGGTCAGCTGAGCCCTGGGCGGCGGCCGCCGCCTCGTCCTCGCCCGTCAAGTCACGTACCAGGAGAGTCGCCCCGGCCACCGCGCCGGGCATCACCAGCACCGCGACGAACGGGATCAGGAAGAGCAGCGCCAGCGGGACCCCGAAACCGAGGGTGAGCAGCCGGCGCCCGCGCAGCATCCGCAGCCGCGCCTTCAGCGGGACGCCGCGCCGGGCCAGCGCCACCGCGGTCAGTTCCTCGGCGAGGAAGAAGCCGGAGACGCAGAAGCCGAGGGCGGGGATCACCGTCTGGCCGACGAACGGCACGAACCCCAGCGCGAAGAGCAGCACACCCCACACCGCGGCCCGGATCACCACGGCGAGGCTCTCCCGCGCCGAGAGCCACAGCTCCTTCCACAGCGGCAGCCCGGACTCGGGCGCGGTGCCGCCCACCGAGCGGTCCACCTCCTCGGAGAGCGACTCGTAGAAGGGCTGGCCCACCAGCAGGGTGACCGCGGTGAAGGTGATCACGGCCAGCAGCAGACAGGTGCCGACCAGGAGGAGGGCGAGCGCGCCCCGGAAGAGGCCGAGCCAGGGGGTGGCCCAGTCGTCGGCGAAGGGGGTGGCCCAGGCGATGATGTCGTCGGTCCACCACACCAGGGCCACCAGCGCCGCGAGGTACCCGAGGAGGGTGATGAGGGCGGGAATCATCCCGAACCCCCACCACCGTCCGTGCCGGGTGACCCAGCGCTGCCCCTTCACCAGATAGCCGAAACCGGCGGCAAGATCACGCATGGCCCGCAGCTTAGGGGACCCTCCAGGGGGTACCTCCCGGCGGACCAGGAAGGGTCGGTCGCCGGGGGTCGGCCGCCGGGTTCAGTCGTCGAGGCTGACGACCATCTTTCCGGTGTTGGCGCCGCGCAGCATGCCGAGGAAGGCGTCCACGCCGTTCTCGATGCCCTCCACGAACGTCTCCCGGTAGCGCAGCCCGCCCTCGCGGATCCAGCCGCTGACCTCGGTCATGAACTGCTGCTGGAGCGCCCGGTGGTCGTTGACCAGCATGCCCTGGATGCGCAGCCGCTTGCCGATGACGAGCGCGAGGTTGCGCGGCGCGGCCGGCGGCTCGGTCTCGTTGTACTGCGCGATCATCCCGCAGACGGTGATCCGGCCGTGGACGTTGAGCCGACCGATCGCCGCCTCCAGGTGCTCGCCGCCGACGTTGTCGAAGTAGACGTCGATGCCGTCCGGGGCGGCTTCCTTGAGCTGGTCGGCCACCGGGCCGTTCTTGTAGTTGAAGGCGGCGTCGAAGCCGTACTCGTCGATGAGCAGCCGGACCTTCTCGTCCGACCCGGCGCTGCCGATCACCCGCGAGGCACCCTTGAGCCTGGCGATCTGGCCGACCTGGCTGCCGACCGCGCCGGCCGCGCCGGAGACGAAGACCGCGTCGCCCTCCTTGAAGGAGGCGACCTCCAGCAGACCGGCGTAGGCGGTGAGGCCGGTCATGCCGAGCACGCCGAGGTACGCGGAGAGCGGGGCCGCGTCCGGGTCGACCTTGACGGCGTGCCCGGCGTCCAGCACGGCGTACTCACGCCACCCGAGTCCGTGCAGGACGTGGTCGCCCACCGCGATCCCCTCCGCCTCGGAGGCGATGACCTCACCGACCGCGCCGCCGTCCATCGGCTGGTCCAGCCGGAACGGCGGGATGTAGGACTTGACGTCGTTCATCCGGCCGCGCATGTAGGGGTCCACCGACATGTGGAGGTTGCGGACGAGGATCTGGCCGGGGCCGGGCTGGGCGACGGGCACCTCGCGGAGCGCGAAGTCCGACGGCTTGGGCCAGCCCTCGGGGCGGGCGATCAGGTGCCATTCGCGGCTGGTGGCGGGGGTGGCGGTCATGGCGGGTGCCTCCTAAAGCTTCAGGTACTGAAACAATCATTGGCATCGATATTTAAGGAAGTCAAGTAATTGGGTAGGCTGGGTCGCATGACGCCACGCACCGACCCCCTGACCCTTGAGGTCGTCGAGCTGATCGGCGCCATCGTGGCGCGCTACCACGAGGAGTACGAGGAGGCGGCCGCCGGGTACGCGCTCACCGGCGCCCAGGCACGGCTGCTGTCGCTGCTCGCCCGCGAGCCCGCGCCGATGCGGCGGATCGCCGAGCAGCTCAAGTGCGAGCCGTCGAACGTCACCGGGATCGTGGACCGGCTGGAGGCCCGCGGGCTGGTGGAGCGCCGCCCGGATCCGGCGGACCGGCGGGTCAAGCTCGCGGCGGCGACGGAGGAGGGGCTGCGGACCGCCGCTCAGCTGCGCGGGTCGCTGAACTTCGCGCGGGAGCCGCTCGCGGCGCTTTCGGAGGGGGAGCGCGGGGCGCTGCGCGATCTGCTCAAGCGGATGCTGGAGCTGCCGTAGCGCAGGCGGACGCCGGGGTTGCCGTAGCGCAGGCGGATGCCGGGGTTGCCATGCGCACGCGGGTCCGGCACGAGCCCGGGGTCAGCAGAGCACCCACCAGCGGCAGGTCGGCTGGGAGCTGGTGGGCTCGGGGGTCGGGTCGGAGGTGGGCTGGGCCGTGGACGGATCGGGGGCGGGGGACGAGGGGCCCGGGTCGCTGGGCTGGGTGGGGTCGCCGCCGGGGGCCGGGGAGGTGGCGGTGGGCCGCGGGGCACCGGAGGGCGAGGCGCTCGCTCCCGGGGATGGAGTGGCCTCCGACCGGTCCTTGTCCCGTTTCTTCTTCTTGCCCTTCTTCTCGTCCTCGTCCGCCGGGCGCTCGTCCCCGGGCATGGTGCCGTGGCTCGGCGCGGCGGATGGTCCGGCACTCGGGGCGCCGGGTCCCGGCTCGTCCGGGTCCTGGTAGCCGCGCTCGGCGACCGACTGGCGGTCGTCGGTGGTCTCACGCTCGTGGAAGAGGCCGCCCTCGGTGGACAGGTCGGCGACGAACACGGCGGCCAGGATCGGACCGAGCACCGAGGCGAGGATGACCACCCGGCGGCCGCGCCCGCGCCTGGCCCGGCGGGCCCGACCGGCCGGCCGGCGCGGCTTGCCGTGGGACGCCTTGCGCCGGGACGCGCGCGTCGAGGTGTCACCGGTCGGTGGTTCCTCGGCCCCGGCACCGGGCCGGGCGGACGACGCCGAATGGTCCTGGGCGGGGGCTCCGCACCCCGGGCAGGACAGCGCACCGTTGAGGTACCGGTGGCATGGCGAGCAGTAATCCCTATCCATCTCGCGGGGCAGATTATGTGACCCCCGGGTAGGCCAGATACCGCTCCGTGTGAGGATCGTGTGCAGACCTCACAGGGCCCCAGGGCCGGGTTCGCCGGGGCACTCGGGGCCGGTGGCGTCCGGTCCGAGGCCGCCGCGCAGCCGCTGGGCGCGGAGGACCAGCTCCAGCTCGAACCGGGTGTCGGGGTCCGTCACCTCGTCCCCCCACAGCTCACGGATCTGCCGCAGCCGGTAGCGGACCGTCTGCGGGTGCACCCCCAGCAGGGCGGCCACCTCCGGGGCTCCGCCGCGCGTCTCCAGCCAGGCCAGCAGGGTCTCCGCGAGGTGCCGGCGGTGGGCGGGGCCGCACCGGGCCAGCGGCGCCAGCCGCCGCCGGGCGAGGGCGTCGATCAGCTCCTGGGGCGGCAGCAGGACCAGTGCCTCAGTGTGTTCGGCGCAGTCCAGCAGCTCGTCGCCGGGCAGCAGCCCGCGCTCCATCAGCCCGACCGCGACGGTGGCCCAGCGCAGCGAGGTGGCCGCGTCGGCGAGCGGCACCGCCGGGCCGAGGGCGCCGGTCCAGCCCGCCGTCGCCCGGCGGAGCAGCTCCGGCCGCCCGGGGGCCTCCGGTTCGGGGACGACCATGCGCGGCTGCTCGCGTTCCATGTCCAGAAGGACGCCCTCCGCGACGGGGGGCGGCAGCGCCTCCTGGGCGGGGCCCAGCCGGGCGGGCCGGCGCAGCACGGCCACCGCGACGCGCTCCGGCAGCGGCCACCCGATCCGGGCGGCCCGCTCGGCGAGCGCGTCCGGGTCCTGCCGGTGGCGTTCGCCGAGCAGCACCTGAAGCAGGCGGCGCTGGAGCCGCAGCCGTTCCCCGGCCTCGCGGGCGGCGGCCTCGGCGTAGCCGAGCATGGACTCGGCGACCAGGCCGTCCAGGTACTCGAACCCCGTCTCGGCCAGCTCGTACATCGCGGGCGCCGGGATCTCCATCCGCTGGCCGAGCTCGGCGATCCGGCGCCAGGCCAGCCGTACGCCCATCCGGTACATGCCCTGGAGCGAGTCCAGGCTCCGGCCGTGCTGGACCTGGCCACGGCCGAACTGCTGGAAGAGGGTGGGCGGGTGGATCCGGGCTGCGCGCCCCGAGTCCGAGGTGATCTGCTCGATGAAGTGCTCCAGCGCGCCCCGGATGGCGACCAGCGCCATGGGCACGCCGTGCTCGTCGGGGATGGCGGGAAGCCTTGGGTACTCGCGGCGGATCTCGCGCAGGATGTCCTCCGCCAGCGCCGGGATACCGGCGATGAACTCCTCGGCGAAGGCCCGCTTGAGCCGCGCGGGGACGCCGGCCCATGCCGAGCCCAGGGGGGCCACCGCTAACGCTCCCCCGGCGCCGTCCCGGCCGTGGGAAAGGTGACCAGGGGGACGTTGGGCTGATCGGGCGGGGCGTTCAGCAGGGCGACGATTCCGACGGCGGCGGCCACGGCGAGCCCGGCGGCGAGGACCGCGGTCAGTGCCGCGACGAGAAGTCTGGGCATGGCGCGTTGAGCCCCTTCCATCTGGCTACGCACCGGCCCCGGTCCGGATTCACGGTCAGGATGCGGGGGGCATTGACACTAAGTCAACCCTTTGCCTACGGTCCCGGCCCAAACAGATAACTCGTCAGTAGGGCCGGTCGGTGCGAATCCGCCACGGCCACCAGGCCGTTTTCCGACCGGCGTCCTGGCCGCCCTGACCGAGAATTCCCAGACTCCCCACGGGACGGAGTGCATGCCATGCGCCGTTCGGTATCTCCGCTGCATCTGATCATCTTCGGTTTTGGCATATTCCTGCTGGTTCTGGCGCCGATGCTGGCCTGGTACGTCGAACCGCGCGCCAAGCGCACCCCCATCGACACCGACGTCACGACGGTCTTCACCGGGCAGGGCAGCTACTTCGACGCCGACGCGGTCAAGGAGCGGTCCGGCCAGCGGCTCACCATCACCCGCCATGTGCTGGGCGATGTGCGGGACAGCGACCGGAACACCGCCGTGTGGGACGTGTCCACGACCATCGACACCCCCAAGAGCCTGCCGCTGAAGGATCCGCGCAAGTCCCTCCAGTGGACCACCGAACGGTGGGTCACCGACCGGCGTACCAACGCCCCCGAGCACTGCTGCGGCGAGTCCCCGCGGCCCTTCCAGGGCGAGGCGTACCTGAAGTTCCCCTTCGACCTCCACAAGCGCACCTACCGCTGGTGGGACAGCACGCTGGGCGCCACGGTGCCGCTCCGGTTCGCCGGGACCACGGAGGTACAGGGCCACCGGGGCTACCGCTTCACCGGCAGTGTGCGGCCCACCGAGGTCGGCTCCCGGCAGGTGCCCGGACGGCTGGTGGGCCGCGCCCGGCAGGGCCAGGTGCAGGCCGAGGAGTGGTACTCCAACGAGCGCATCGAACTCGTCGCCGACCAGCGCACCGGCCGGATCATCAACGCGACGATCTCGCCCCGGCTGGCGCTGCGCGCCCCCGGCGGCAAGGGCGGCGACCGGGTCACGCTGCTGCACGGCAAGAGCCTGGAATTCACCGTGGCCACCCAGCGGGAGCAGGTGGACCTGGCCAAGGATGACAACGACCAACTGGACCTCGTGGGCCGGACCGTGCCGCTGATCGCCGCTGTGACCGGCGGTTTCCTCACCGCGGCCGGTGCCGTGACGCTGGTACGCGGCCGGCCGCGCCGGGCCCGCGGCTGAACTCGGGTGATGAATCGCCCGTCCCTGGCGGCCCGGAAATTGTCACCTCGGTGAGTAGCCGGAGTCGAACGCTTCGGCGAAAACTTGAGCACACCTCACGAGCACGCACGCACCCCCCGGTCCGCTCCCCCCGCTCTCCCTCCCCCGAGACGAGTTGGAGCGCTCATGCCCCAGCACGTGAAGACCTCACCCCCCACCACCCGCCCTCAACCCCCCACCATTCGCCCTGAACTCCCCGCACCCGCCCTGACGCAGGCCGCGTCCTGCGCGCAGATCCCCAGCGCCTCGCAGCTCCTTTCGGCGGCCGGCCCGGCCGCGGCCGCCGCGCCCCCGGCGCGGCCGGCGACCCCGGTGCCGCGCCGGATCGTCTTCCTGGCCCGGCGCGACCTGGGCAATCCGGCTGCCGGCGGCTCCGAGTTACTGATCGACCGGATCGCCGACGGGCTCACCGCCCACGGCCACCAGGTCACCCTGCTGTGCGGCGGACCGGCCACCCACCGGGGCTACCGCGTGGTGTCGGTGGGCGGCGACGCCGATCACTATCTGCGGGCGCGCCGCGCGTTCGCCCGGCAGGTCGGCGACTGCGATCTGCTGGTCGAGGTCAGCAACGGCATGCCGTACCTGGCGCCGCTGTGGCACCGCGGGCCCACCCTCTGCCTGGTCAACCACGTGCACACGGAGCTGTGGGGGATGCGGCTGCCGGCACCCGCCGCGCGGCTCGGCAGACGCCTGGAGCACTGGGCGCTGGCCGGCACGCACCGCGGCAACCTGATGGTGGCGGTCTCCGGCTCCACCGCCGCGGCGCTGCGCACGCTGGGCGTACCGCAGGACCGGATCCGGATCGTGCACAACGGCGTGGCGGAGCCGGGCAGGCTGCTGCCCAAGGCCCCCGAGCCGCTCTTCACCGCCATGGGCCGGCTGGTGGAGTACAAGCGGATCGACCTGCTGCTGCGGCTGTGGGAGCGGGTCCGGCCGGTCACCGGCGGGCGGTTGGTGATCGTCGGCGACGGTCCCGAGCGCTCCCGGCTGGAGGCGATGGCCGGGCCGGGCGTCACCTTCGCCGGGCGTGTGTCCGAGGAGGAAAAGCACCGCCTGCTCTGCCAGTCCTGGCTGTTGCTCCACCCCTCGCTGGTCGAGGGGTGGGGGCTGGTGGTGATGGAGGCCGCGATCCGGGGCACCCCGGCGATCGGCTTCGACATTCCCGGCCTGCGGGACTCCGTGGCGGACGGTGTCACCGGCGTACTGGCGCGCGGCGAGAGCTCCTTCGCCGCCGCCTGGTGCGCGCTGGCCCTCAGCGGGACGCGGCGGGAGGCGATGGGGGCGGCGGCCCGCCGCCGCGCCGAGAACTTCCGCTGGAGCGGCACGGTCCGGGGCTTCGAGGAGGTGGCGGCCGAGGCGTTCGCCGCCTTCTCCGGCCCGCGTCCGGCCACCGCGCCTTCAGGACCCCCGGCTTCGGCACCCCCGGCTTCGGCTTCGGCGCCCCCGGTCTCGGCGGCCTCGGCATCCCCGGTTTCGGCGGCTTCGGCGTCCTCCGCGCCGGGGCCGGGACCCGGGCGGTAGGCCATGCGCGACCCATCGGTGCGGCGGTCGGTGGCGCTGTTCCGTGCCTTCCTGCGCGAGCAGACCGACCCGGAGCACTGCTACGGGCTGCTGGCCCGGGACGCCGTACGGCAGGTGGAGCGGTACGAGCCGCTGCGCGGCCGGCTGGTCGTCGACATCGGCGGCGGCAGCGGGCACTTCACCGAGGAGTTCCGACGACGCGGCGCGCACAGCTACCTCTTCGAGCCCGATATCCGGGAGTTGGGCGCCCGCGGCCGCACACCGGCCGGGGCGGTCGTCGCCGACGGCTATCTGCTGCCGCTGGCGGACGGCGTCGCCGACGTCTGCTTCTCCTCCAACGTCCTGGAGCACGTGGCCGATCCGCAGACCTTCCTCAGTGAGATGGTGCGGGTGACCCGGCCCGGCGGGCTGATCTACCTCTCGTTCACCAACTGGCTCTCGCCCTGGGGCGGCCATGAGACCGCGCCCTGGCACTACCTGGGCGCCCGCCGGGCGCGGCAGCGCTACCAGCGGCGCACCGGCCGCCGGCCCAAGCACACCGTCGGCGAGAACCTCTTCCCCGTCCACATCGGGCCCACGCTGCGGCAGGTGCGCGGCCGCGACGACGTGTCGGTGGTCTGCGCCCGCTCCCGGTACTGGCCGTTCCTCGCCGAGGCCGTCACCCGGGTGCCCGGACTGCGTGAAGTCGCCACGTGGAACCTCCTGCTGATCCTGAGGCGGTCGCCATGACCCAGGTGCTCCACTCCCCTCCGCCGGCAACTCCCCCGGCATCGAGCGCCGCTCCGGAGGCCCGGCGTCCGGATCCCGGGCGGCCCCGGGGGCGGCGCTGGCTGTTCGGCTTCTTCGCGCTGACGCTGGTGGCCTTCCTCGCACCCTCCCCCGGCAAGATGACCTTCGACACCAAGCTCGGGGTGGCGCTCGATCCGTTCGGCTTCCTGGGCGACCTCACCCACTTATGGCACGACCGGGCCGGATTCGGCGGCATCGCGGACCAGTACATCGGCTACGCCTTCCCGATGCTGCCGTACTACGCGCTCGCCGACGTGGTGCACCTGCCGGTGTGGCTGGCCGAGCGGCTCTGGCTGTCGATCGTGGTGACCACCGCCTTCTGGGGCGCGCTGCGGCTGGCCGAGCGGCTGCGCGTCGGCTCGCCCGCCACCCGGCTGCTCGCCGCGGCCGGATACGCGCTGTGGCCGACCTTCTCCATCGTGGTGGGCTCCACCTCGGCGGCCGCGCTGCCCGGGGCGCTGCTGCCCTGGGTGCTGCTGCCGCTGACCAACCCGGCCACCAGTGCGCGGGTGGCCGCGGCCCGCTCCGCGCTGCTGATCCCGTTCATGGGCGGGGTGAACGCCGCCTCCACGCTCGCCTCGCTGCTGCCGGTGGGCCTGTACCTGCTCAGCCGGCCGGCGGGGAAGCGGCGGCGGGCGCTGCTGGGCTGGTGGCTGCCGGGCGTGGTGCTGGCGACCGCCTGGTGGGTGGTGCCGCTGCTGCTGTTGGGCACCTACGGCGAGGACTTCATGCCGTACGTCGAGCAGGCCGACACCACCACCGCGACGATGTCGGCGACCGAGCTGCTGCGCGGCACCGGCAACTGGGTTGCGTACCTCAACTTCGGCGACGCCTGGCTGCCCGGCGGCTGGACCGCGGCGACCTACACCCTCGCCGTGCTGGGGTCGGCGGGCGCGGCGGCGCTCGGCCTGGCCGGGCTCGCCCGGCGCGATCTGCCGGAGCGCCGCTGGCTGCTGCTGACGGTGCTGGCGGTCACGCTGATCACGCTCGCCGGGTACGGGGGCGCGCTGGGCGCGCCCTTCCACGGCACCGTGCAGGAGTGGCTGAACGGCTGGCTCAAGCCCTTCCGGAACATCTACAAGTTCCAGCCGGGGCTGGCGCTCGCCCTCGCCTTCGGCATCGCCCATCTGACCGCGGTGGCGGCCGCGCGCCCGCTGCCGGGCGGCCGACCCGCGCCCGCGCGCGAGGCCGCGCCGGGGTCCGGCCGCGGGCCGAGCGCCGGGCAGGGATCCGGTCGCGGGCCGGGCGCGGAGCCGGCATCCGGTCACGGGCCGGGCGCGGAGCCGGCATCCGGCCGGGGGCCGGTGCCCGGCCGGCTGGCCGGGGCCGGGCGGTGGCTGGTGCCCGCACTGGCCGGACTGCTCCTGCTGCCCGGCCTGGCCCTGCCGTACCTCAACGGAACCGCGCTCCAGCCGGGGGCGTTCAAGAAGCTCCCCGGGCACTGGGAGCGGGCCGCGGACTGGCTGGAGAGGAATTCCGCGGGCAGCCGCGCCCTGGTCGTCCCGGCCACCGCGCACGGCCTGTACACCTGGGGCGATCCGATCGACCAGCCGCTCGACGTCCTCGCCGACTCCCGCTGGGCGCAACGCGATTACGTACCGTTCGGCACCCCCGGGTCACGCCGGACGATGGACGCCGTGGAGCAGGCGCTGATGACCGGCGCCGAGGTGCCGGGGCTGCGGGACTTCCTGGCCCGGGCCGGTCTGTACGAGGTGGTGCTGCGCAACGACCTCGACCCCGATCAGCTGGGCTATGTGCCGCCGCAGACCGTGGCGGCCACCCTGGAGGCGTCCGGCTACCGCAAGGTGACCGGTTTCGGCCCTCTGCTGACCGGCGGCCGGATACCCGACGACACCCCGGTGCAGGTGCAGGGGCTCTTCCCGCGCCGGCAGGCGGTGGAGATCTACCGGCCGGTGGACAGCGCGCGTCCGGGGCCGGTCGGGGTCCGGGCGGTGGCGGCCACCGCGCAGGTCAGCGGCGGACCGGAGGCGCTGCTCCAGCTGTCGGCCGACCCCACGCTGCGGAACCGTCCGACCGTGCTCACCGGGGACGCCCATCCCGGGATCGACACCCCGCCGGTGCAGTTCGTCGCGGACGGGCTGCGCCGCGCCGACACCCGCTTCGGCCTGGTCAACGCCAACACCTCGTACACCTACACCGCCGACGAGCGGAACCACCCGGGCAGTCTGCAGAATCCGGGAGCGGCGCCGAAGCAGATCCTGCCGGTGTCCGGGAGCGGCCACCAGACGACGGCGGTGCTGCGCGGCGCCGCCCGGGTGACCGCCTCCAGCAGCGGCACCTGGCTGTTCCATCTGCCGCAGTACGACCCGGTGAACGCCTTCGACGGCAACCCGGACACCGCGTGGGCCGAGGGCAGCGCGGGGCGGCCGGTCGGGCAGTGGCTGCGCGCCGACTTCACCGAGACCGTGACGATGCCCGCCTCCCTCCAGCTGACGCCGCTGCCCGGCGACGGACTGCGGGCCGCGCCCACCGCCGTGCGGGTGGAGACCGAGCAGGGCAGCGTCGACAGCCCGCTGCAGCCCGGCGGCGGCCCCCAGTCGGTGCGGGCCCCGGCCGGGCCCGCGAAGTGGCTGAAGATCACCATCGTGGGCTCGCAGGAGCCGCGCCCCGGCCTCTCCGGTGCCGGCTTCTCCGAGGTGTCGGTCCCCGGGGTGCAGGTCACCAGGCTGCTGGCACTGCCCTCGGACGCGCAGGGCGGCGACTCCCCGGCCACGGTCTTCTCGCTGCACCGCGGCAGCGACCCCGGCGGCCTGTCGCCGGTCTCCGCCGAGGTGGGCCTGCACCGCCAGTTCCGCACCGCCTCCTCCGGCGAGTACGCGGTCTCGGCCCAGGCGCTGGCCGTGCCCGGCCGGGAGCTGGACCGACTGCTGGACACGGTGGCGCCCGAGCAGCGGGCCCGGATCCAGGTGACCGCCGACTCCACCAGCCGGGCCGGTACGGCTCTGAGCGCCCGCAACCTGGTGGACGGCGACCTGACCACCGCGTGGATCGCCGGAGACCGCCCGGTGCTGCACCTGCGCTGGCCGAAGAAGCGGGAGATCGACGAGATCGTGTTCGCGGCGGCGGGCGGCATCTCCACCCGGCCCGAACAGGTCGTGATCAACTCCCCGGACGGCGCCGCGACGGCCGGGGTCGACGAGATGGGACAGGCCAGGTTCGAGCCGATCACCACCGACCGGCTGGACATCACCATCAGCAAGACCGTGCCGCTGTCGCTGCACAATCCGCTCGCCGGGCAGGACCTGCAACTCCCGGTCGGCCTCAGCGAGGTGTACGTCCCCGCGCTGGATGAGCTGCGTACCCCGCCGCCGGACCCCCGGGCGCGCTTCACGCTGCCCTGCGGGCAGGGCCCGCCGCTCGCGGTGGACGGCACCCTGCACGCCACCAAGGCCTCCGGTCGGGTACGGGATCTGACCGAGCGCCGTCCGGTGACGGTCGAGCTGTGCGCGGGTGACGCCGAGGACGGCACCCTCGACCTGGGCTCCGGACGCCACCGGGTGGAAGCGGGCGACGCGGGCCCGCTGGCGCTGACCGACGTCACCCTGCGGCGCGGAACGGCCCAGGCGTCCGCCCCGGCGGACCGCGCGGTCAAGGCCACCGACTGGTCCGGCGACGACCGCACGGTGCGGGTCGGCGCGGGCCAGGCGGTCTACCTCCAGACCTACGAGAACCACAACAAGGGCTGGCACGCCACCCTCGACGGCCGCCGGCTCACCCCGGTGCGGGTCGACGGCTGGCAGCAGGGCTTCCTGGTCCCGGCCGGCGCCGGCGGCACGGTCCGGCTGAGCTACCAGCCGTCCACGACGTACCAGGCCGGGCTGATCGGCGGTGCGCTGGGCGTGGTGGTGCTGCTGGGGCTGGCCCTGACCCGGCGTCATGCGGGCGCCCCGACACGGGAAGAGTGGGAGATCGCGCCCCCGGCGCCGGGCGGAGTGCTCGGCACGGCCGCCCTGGCCGCGGTGCTGGTCGCGGTCGCCGGTCCGCTGGCGCTCGTGGTGCCGGTGCTCGCCGTGGTCGCCTGGTGGCGCCCCGCGCTGCTGCCGCCGACCGCGCTGGTCGCCATGGCCGCCGCGGGCATCGTCGCCGCCACCGGCGCGGGCCGCCCGGCCGGACTGGACGACGGCGCCTTCAGCCCCGCCGCCCAACTCCTGGCGCTCATCGCCCTGACCGCCGCCGTCATCACCGTGCCCACCCGCATCCCCGGCCGCCACGCGGCAGCCCGACCCGGCGAAAGCCCGGCCGGCGACGGGGAGGGCCGATCGGACGGCGCGGACAGCGTGGGTCCGGGTGCCGACCGTCCCGGCAGCCCGGGGCCCGGCCCCGGCGCGGGCGCGGCCACGGCTCCGGGCGCCGGCGCGGTCGGCGGCCGCACCATCACCGCCGGTCCGGCGCCCTTCGGCGGGCAGCCCCCGCCCACCCCGCCCCCGCTCCCGCACCGCACACCGGGCGCGAGCGGACCACCACCGGGTTCCGCCACCCCGGGCGGCCGGCCGAGCGCCGGAGCGCCCCCCACGGAGCCGCCGGACCCCCACGCCCAGCGAAGCCCGCACGACACAGGGGAGGGCAACGCCCGATGACCACGCTCCACGAGCACCGTCGGGCCCACCCCCCGGCGGTCATGCCGCCCGGCCAGGGCGGGCGGTCCGAGCAGAGCGGGCACGCAGGCCCGGACGGCTCCCGCACCGCCGGAGCACCTGCCTCCGCCGGGCAACCCGGCAGCACGCCGCCGCCGGGGCTCGGCGGACAGCCCCGGAGGGGCGGGCAAACCGGGGCCGGCGGACCGGCAGGCCGGGGCCGGCCATTGGGGCCCGGCGGGCAGGCTGGCCCGAGCGGGTGGGCCGGGGGCGGGGCGCCCGCCGCACCCACCGGCCCGCACCACCGTCCGCGACCGCACGCGCAGCACATCCCGCACGACACGGGGAAGGACAACCGCCGATGACCACGCTCGACGAGGGCCGCCGCGACGATCGCGCGGCGGGCACGGTGCCCGGCGCGGGGGCACCGCGGCCGGGCGTGCCCGGGCCCGCCCACCCCGCCGGACCGGTGCCCGCGCAACCCGCCGGACCGGACTCAGTCCCCGCGCCCACGGCTCCGCCGGGAGGCCCGCCCGTAGACCCCGCGGGCCCGGCGTCCTCGCCCGCGCGCTCCGGCAGACCGGGCCCGCCGCCCGTACAGCCCGCCGGGCCGGGGGGTTTGGCCGTGGCCCGGCCGCTGTCGCGCGTGCCGTTCCCCACGGTGGACGAGGTGTCCCGGCACTGCTACCAGGAGCAGGAGCCGGAGACCGTGCACATCGAGATCCACCTGCCCGGCCGCCCGGAGCCCGGTCGGCTGCGTGACGCCTTCCACCAGGCGCTGCGGCTCCATCCGCGGATCCTCATGCGTCAGGCGCCCGGCAGCTGGTGGCGGTGGCGGTACGAGTGGGAGCTGACCGACGGTCCGGACCTGGACCCGGTGAGCTTCCCGCCGCCCGCCGCCGACGCCCTGGACGCCGCAAGGGCCCGGGCACTGGCCCAGTGCCCGCCGATCGAGGTCTCCCCACCCGTCCGGCTGGAGCAGGTGATCCGGCCGGACGAGCCTGGCTGCGTACTGCTGCTGACGATCAATCACACCGCGCTGGACGGCCCGTCCTGCCTGCGGATCCTCGCCACCGCTGCCACGCTGTACAGCGGCCGGGAGAACCCGCCGGCGCCGCCGCCCGCCCGCGCCGCGACCGGCGACGGGCCGGCGCGGCGGTCGTCCCGCTCCGCGCCCGGCGCCGGACGAGGCCGTTCCCGGCCGGCCCGGATCGCCGCCGACACCCCGTCCCCAGGCACGCCGGGCAACGGCATGCTCCTGCTGGACCTGCCGGTCCCGGCCCGCCCGCCGCACACCGGTCCGGGAGCCCAGCGGGCGCAGTCCGCGGGAGGGATGGCGGTCCGGCCGACCGTCAATGACCAGCTGCTGGTCGCCACCTGTCTCACGGCGGCCCGCTGGAACCGCCTCCATGACCGGCCGGCGGCACCGGTGCGGATCACCATGCCGGTCGACGACCGGCCGCGCGCGGCCGAGATGCCCATCGGCAACGGCACCCGGCTGGTCGAGGTCGGTTTCGGCCCGCAGGAGCGGACGGACGCCGAGCTGCTGACCGCCGAGCACCCCGACCCGGCGGCGGTGGCCCGCCTGGTGCACCGCACCGCCGAGCTCACCCGGGCGCTCAAGGCCAGGCCCGCCGCACAGCTGGGGCCGGCGGGCACCCTGCTCACCGCCCCGCTGCTACCGGTCGGGCTGCGCGCCGCGGTGACCCGGGGCATACGCCGGGCGGCGGCCCCGTGGACGTCGACGGCCCTGCTCAGCAACATCGGGCGGGTCGCGTTCCCGCTGGACTTCGGCGACGCCGGCCAGGCCACCGCGGTCTGGTTCTCCGCCCCCGCCCGGATGCCGCGCGGCCTCACCTTCACCTGTGCCTCCACCGGCGGCCGGCTGCATCTGACGCTGCGCTGGTCGCGCGCGCTGCTCGACGACGCGGCGGGCGCGGCACTGGGGGAGATCTTCACCCGCGCACTGGCCGCCACCGCGCCCGCCGACCCGTATCCCGTGGCCGGGACCCCCCCAGCCGCTGGAGGTGGCTCATGAGTGAGCGCCAGGCCGCCGCCAAGCCGGTGACCACCACCCCCCGTTCCGCCGGCCCACGTTCCGCCGCCCCCGGCTCCGGTCCGCAGCTCGCCCCCCGGTCCGGCCCGCGGCCCGCCGCCCGGTCCGGGGCCGCCCCCGGTCTGCGGGACTTCTACGAGGACCCGGCCGTACCGGTCGCCTCCGGTGCGGAACGCAGCCGTCGGCAGGCCCGGATGCTGGCCCGCGCCCTCGGTCCGGCGACAGCCGGCCGCCCGGCCACGGTGCTGGACATCGGGTGCGGCGACGGCACGGCCGCGGCCGTGGCCCTGCCCTATCTGCACGGGCACCGGGTCGTCGGGGTCGACTGGTCGCAGGACGCGCTGCGCCGCGCGGCGCCCCGGCTGCCGGCCGTGGTGCGCGGGGAACTGACCGACGGCGGGCTGCCGTTCGCCGCCCGCAGCGCGGACGCGGTGCTGTTCAGCGAGGTCATCGAGCATGTGGTCGACCCGGACGCGGCGCTGGACGAGCTGCGCCGGGTGCTGCGTCCCGGTGGCCATCTGCTGCTGTCCACCCCCAACCTGGCGGCCTGGTACAACCGCGGCCTGCTGCTCGCCGGTGTGCAGCCGGTGTTCTCGGAGGTGAGCCTGCGCGGCATCCACGGCCGTCCCGGCAGCCAGGTCGTCGGCCATCTGCGGCTGTACACCGCCCGGGCGTTGCGCGGTTTCCTGACCGCGTCCGGGTTCGAGGTCGCCGCCGTGGCCGGGGCGCCGTTCCACGGGGTGCCGGGCCCGCTGCGCGGGCTGGACCGGGCCGTCTGCCGGCTTCCGTCGCTCGCCTCCATCCTGCTGGTGCACGCGAGGCGGGTGTAGTCGTGCTGTGGGGTGTGGTGGGCGCGCTGCTGGCCAACGTCCTCTACAGCACCGGCTTCGTCCTGGAGAAGCGCGCCCTGTCCGGGCTGCCGCCGCTGAGCGTCACCAGCCCCGCCCGGCTGGTGCGGCTGGTGCTCGGCAGCCCGCTGTGGCTCGGCGGCGCGCTCGCCCTCGCGCTGGGCTTCGGCGCCCAGCTGCTGGTCTACCGCACCCTGCCGATCGCCGCCGCGCAGGGCCTGTTCGTCTCCGGGCTCGTGCTGCTGCTGATGCTCTCCTCCGCCGTGCTGGGCGAGCGGACCAGCGGGCGCGAGCGGCGCGGGATCGTGCTGATCCTGGGTGCGCTGGTGATGGTCGTCGCCTCGCTGCGCGGCGGCGAGTCGATCAGCCACTCCGCGCCCGCCGGTGTGCTGCTCGCGGTGTGCGCGCCCGCGCTGGCCGCGGGGGTGTGGCTGTACGCCGCGGCGGAGCGGCGGGCCCGGCGGCGGCACCGGCTGCCGACCAGCGGCCTGGCGTACGGCGTGGCCATCGGACTGCTGTACGGGGTGAGTTCGCTGGCCATCAAGGGGGTGTCGGGGGTGCTGGCGACCCTCCCCCGGTCTCCGTCCGGAGGGATCCCCGGCCTGGGCGCGGCGGCGGCCCGGCTGGCCCAGACCCCGTACCCGTATCTGCTGCTGTTCACCGGCGCCGGTGGGCTGGTGCTGTCGCAGACCGCGCTGCAGCGCTGCCGGGCCTCGCTGATCGTGCCGGTCTGCACGATGATCACCTGCGTGTTCACGGTGGCCTGCGGCACGGTGGTCTTCGGCGAGCCGCTGCCGCACGAGCCGCTGCACCTCGTCCTGCGGCTGGGCGGCACGGCGCTGGCGGTGACCGTGCTGCTCACGCTGCCCCGCCATGACCCCGAGCCCGCGGCCGGGGCCCGATCCGCCGCCGCGGAACCGGACCCGGCCCCGCGCACCCTGACCGCCACCGCCAAGCCGCACGGCGGCACCGACCCGGCGGCTGCCGCCCGCAAGCCGCACGGCGGCACCGGCCCCGGGACCGTTCCGAAGCCACGGGCCGCCGCCGGACTCCCCCGGCGGCACCCGGCCGCCCGAGGTACCGCCCGACGTACCGGAGGAAGTACGCCATGAAACCCGATGACCCGCTGCTGAAGATCCTGGCCTGCCCGCTCGACAAGGGCCCCCTCGCCCTGCTGCACCCGGACGAGGCGCTGTACAACCCGCGGCTGCGGCTGCGCTACCCGATCCTCGACGGCATTCCGCAGCTGCTGCCCTCCTCGGGCGAACAGGTCGGCGCGGAGGAACACCTCCGGCTGCTGGCGCGGCACTCCGCCGCGGCCGCTGCGTCACGATGGGAGCCATGACTCCCACGACCGACGCGGCCGGCCCGCCGGCCCCGGACGCCGACGCGCCCTTCCCCTTCATCCTCGTACTGCTGCGCAGAATGGCCGACTTCCATCCGGAGCTGGTCGAGGACGCGCTGCGCGAACTGGGCTACAGCCGCGCCGAGATGCGCGAGGCGAACAAGCGCTGGCAGGCCATGCAGCGTTCGCCCCGGCGCCGCGGCGCGGCCGCCCGCTACCGCTCGGTGCTGGGGCCGCCGGAGAGCACCGGGAGCCGCCGCATCGGCGATCTGACCTGCCAGGCGCTGTGCTGGCGGGTGGACCTGTGGCCGGATCTGCGCTTCGAGGTGCTGCTCGCTCCGGGCGGCGGGGTGTGGAACGAGTGGCTGGTGCGCGCCCCGGGCGCCGGCGGGCCCGAGCCGCGCACGCTGGCGGATCTGACGCCCTGGTCCTGCACCGTGGACGAGGTGGCGCGCGCCTTCGCACCGGTGCGGCCGATGGAGGGCACCGCGCCCACCCGCTGGCGGCTTGCCTTCGCCGCGCCGGCCGATCCGGCGGCCGCGGCGGCCGGTGAACTCCGCTCCTGCGTGGCGGAGTTCACCTGGGGGCTGCTCCAGCGGGTGGACGCGGGAGAGATCAGGCCAGCTTCGCGGTGAGGGTGATCTCGGTGCCGGTGAGTGCCTGGCTGACCGGGCAGTTCTTCTTGGCGTCCTCGGCGGCGGCGCGGAAGCCGTCCTCGTCCAGGCCGGGCACCTGACCCTCCACCGTCAGGTGGACGCCGGTGATCCCGGTGCCGGGCTGGAAGGTGACGTCCGCCTGGGTGCGCAGCTGGGTCGGGGGCGTGCCGGCCTGGCTGAGGGCGTGCGAGAGCGCCATCGAGAAGCAGCTGGAGTGCGCCGCCCCGATCAGCTCCTCCGGGCTGGTCTTGCCGTTCGCCTGCTCGGCGCGGGACGGCCAGGAGACCGCCTGGGACCCGATGCCGGACGAGTCGAAGCTGACGGTGCCCTGCCCCTCGGTCAGGTTGCCGGTCCAGACGGTGTGCGCGGTGCGCGTCGTTGCCATGCTCGATGCCTCCTGTGGATGACGTACGGCGGTGGGCCCGGGCAGCGCGTGCCGCCCCGGGTCCGGTGGTGCGGTGTGTCGATCATCCGGGCGCCGGCCGCGCGATGGGGCGCGACCCGCCCGGAGATCGACATCGACGACGAGCCTATGCCGCCCGGCGGTTCACCGGCTGTCGCGCTTGCGGGCATCGGCCTCGGCGACCGAGGCGCGCACCTGCTCCATGTCGAGCGCGCGGGCCTGCCCGATCACGTCCTCCAGGGCCTGCTCGGGCAGGGCGCCGGGCTGGGCGTACACCGCGATGTTCTGCCGGACGATCATCAGGGTGGGGATGGAGCTGATCTCGAAGGCGGCGGCGAGCTCGGGCTGCGCCTCGGTGTCGACCTTGGCGAAGACCAGGTCCTGGTGACGCTCCGACGACTTCTCGAAGACGGGCCCGAACTTCCGGCATGGTCCGCACCAGGACGCCCAGAAGTCGATCAGCACGAAATCGCTGCCCGAGACGATCTCGTCGAAGTTGTCCGTGGTGAGTTCAACGGTGCTCATGCCTGGCTTCCCTGCTTCCCGGTCGGGTCGGTCGGCTGCCCGGCCACGTCAACCGACCGTGGCCGGGCAGTATTCCTCAGGCAGCCGGCGTCGCGCGCGAGCCACTCACAGACCGCCGGTGTGGACGAGCAGCGGCGGCGTGCCGCTGGGGGAACCCTTGCGGGTGGTGTCGATGCCGGTGGTGGCCTTCTCCAGGAGCCAGGCCGACAGGGTCGCGAAGCTCACGTCGCCGTTGGCGTCCTTGTAGAGGGCGGCGACGCCGGTGACGTGCGGAGCGGCCATGGAGGTTCCGCTGAGCTCACGGAAGGTGCCGTTCAGGTAGGCCGAGCGGATGCCCACGCCAGGGGCGTTGATCTCCACGCAGTGGCCGTAGTTGCTGAACGCGGCCTTGCGGTCGTGCCGGTCGACGGCGCCGACGGTGAACGCGCCGCGCGAACCGGCCGGGGACACGGTGCAGGCCTGCGCGTCCTCGTTGCCCGCGGCGGCGACCGGGAACACCCCGGAGTCGGCGAGGCCCTCGATGGCCCGGTTGACCGCGCCCGAGTACGGGCCGCCCATCGAGAGGTTGGCCACGGCGGGCTTCCTGGCGTGGTCGGCGACCCAGTTGATGGCGGCGATGACGGTGGAGTTGCTGGTCACGCCGGTGCAGTCGAAGACCCGTACCGACACCAGCCGGACCCGCTTGGCGACGCCGGACTGGGTGCCGCCGACGGTGCCGGCGACATGCGTGCCGTGGCCGGCGCAGTCGCCCGCGCCTCGGCCGTCGTCGATGTAGCTGATGCCGCTCGCGGCCCGTCCGCGGAAGTCCGGGTGCTTCAGCTCGATGCCGCTGTCGATGATGTACGCGTTGACCTTGGCGCCGGTCGCCTCGACGGAGTATCCGATGCCGCCGGGATCATGGTTGTTGATCCGGGTCAGGCCCCACGGGATCTTCCCCTTCTGGTCATCCGGCTTGGTGCCCGGCTTCCTGTCGGGCTTCTCCGGCAGGGCGGGCTTCTCCGGCTGGGCCGGTTTCTCCGGCTGAGCGGGCTTCTCCGGCTGGGCCGGCTTCTCCGGCCGGTCGGGCTTCTTGTCCGGCTTCTTGCCGGGCTTTCTGTCGGGCTTTCTGCCGGGCTTCTTGCCGGGGTCGGGGTCGGCGGCCGCGCCGGTGTCACGCCAGGAGGTGCTGATGCTGTCGCCGACCGGCGAGACGTTGACGGTCGCGTCCTGTTCCACCGCCTCCACGCCCGGCTGGTTGCGGACCATGTCCAGCTGCGCCGGGCTCAGCTTGGCCGCGAAGCCCAGATGGGCCCGGTTGTATGTGAACAGCGGCTTGATGCCGGCCTTGCCGGCCACGCTGGTCGGACTGGCTCCGGCGGCGAGGGTGACGATGTACTGCCCGGGGATCGCGCCTTTCACCTGATTCAGTGGTGCGGGACTGGGACGGGCGGCGCCCGGGGCGGGCGGTGGGGAAGCCGCTGCGAGCGAGGTGGCGGCCGCCAGGGGAACGGCGGCTATCAGGGCGGTCGTGGCCGCCAGGGGCCAGGAGATGCGCATGACGCGTTCCTTCGCGGATGAGGCGCTGAGACGGTCCCAGCGATTCCTCTCTATCGATGAACACGGACGGCGGCATGAGCTGTTAGGCCATCCGGCCGCGCCCGGGCAACCCGCTCCGCCGGGCCGCGTTCTCCGGACAACCGCGACAGCATCGGACATGGGGCCATACGGGTGTCATTTCCGCATCTGATTCGGACTCCGGTCGTTCACCACACGACCGCATCTACCACTGAAACGAATGAAGGGGAGAGCTCGTGAAGCGACTCTCGAAAGCCGTTGTCCTGACCGCCACCGCGGGTGTCACCGTGCTCGGTGCGGCGGGCGGCGCGGCTGCCACGGACGGCGTCAAGGGTCACCGCGCAAAGCCCAAGACCTCGCAGAGCCAGAGCCACCGTCACGGCCACGGCCACGGTCACGGCCACGGCGCCACCGCCAAGGGCGCGGCCGTGAGGTCGCCCGGCGCCATCAGCGGCAACCTCATCCAGGTTCCGATCCACGTCCCGATCAACGTGTGCGGTAACACCGTCGACGGCATCGCGGCGCTGAACTGGGCCTTCGGGAACGTCTGCGTCAACCGCTGACGCCCCTCTCCCCCTCCAGTGCTTTAGGTCCTCAGGTTCCGCAGACCCTCCTCAAAGCTCCTCGAAGCGGCCGTCCCGCCACCGGTGGGTCGGCCGCTTCGCCGTTCCTCAAGGCTGACTTCGCCGTTCCTCTGAGGTGGGTCCCGGACGGCACCGGTCCTCGGGTCGCCGCGAGGTCTCAGGTGGCCACCAGGGTGACCTCGGTGGCCTTCACGCTGACCCAGACCGCCGCGCCGTCGGCGAGGTCCAGCTCGGCCGCGGCTCCCGGCGTGATCTCGCCGACCAGATCGGGAACGTCCGCGAAGCCGACCACCACCCGCATCCGGCCGCCCAGGGCGGTCAGTTCGCGGACGGTGCCGGGCCAGTTGTTGCGCGGGCTGCCGGTGGGGCGGTCGCGGTGCAGCGAGACCGCCTCCGGCGCGATGATCGCCAGCCCCGCGGTTCCCGCGGGCAGCGGGTCGGCGGCCACCAGCCGGCCGCCGCGGGCGAGTTCCAGCCCGTCGGCCGTCGCCGTGCCGGACCAGGCGTTACGGCCCAGCATCCGGGCGACCCACGGCGAGCGGGGATGCCGGGTGACCTCGGCGGGCGGCGCGTCCTGCACCGCGCGGCCGTCGTCCAGGACGAGGATCCGGTCGGCGAGCGAGACCGCGTCCACCGGGTCGTGCGTGACGATCAGACAGACTCCGCCGAATCCCCCCAGGTGGCTCCGGAGGGTGTGCCGGACCCGGGCGCGGGTGGTCTGGTCGAGGGCGGCCAGCGGCTCGTCGAGCAGCAACAGCCGGGGCCGGGTGGCGAGGGCGCGGGCCAGCGCCACGCGCTGCGCCTGGCCGCCGGAGAGCTGGCCGGGCTTGCGGTGGGCGAGGTGGCCCACCCCGAGGCGGTCCAGCCACTGCTGGGCACGGCGGCGGGCCTCGGCGCGCGGTACGCCGTGGGCACGCAGCCCGTACGCGGTGTTGCCGAGGGCGTTCAGGTGCGGGAAGAGCGCCCCGTCCTGCGGCACCCAGGCGACGCCGCGCCGGTGCGGCGGCACCCCGGTGACGTGGATGTCGCCGAGCCGGAGCCCGGCCCGCGCCCGGTCGGTGAGGCCGAGCAGGGCGCGCAGCAGCGTGGTCTTGCCCGCGCCATTGGGGCCGACGACGGCGATCGTGGTGCCGGGCTCGGCGTCCAGGTCGAGCCGGGTGAATCCGGTGACCTCGGCATGCAGGGCCCAGCGGCCGGACGGCGCGGGCCCCGCATCGAGCCTGGCCTCAGGCCCGGCACCGGCCCCGGCACCGGACCCGGCGGCGGACCCGGCGGCGGACGCCACCCCGGCCTCCTGGGACGGCTCCCCCGGAAGCGGCTCCCGCGAGGGGAGCTCCTCCGGCAACGGCTCCTGCGGGGAGGGCCCTTCCGCAAACGGCTCCGGCGAGGAGCGCTCCCCTGGCAACAACTCCCACTGGGCGGCGCCCCCGCCGGGCGAGGGTGCGGGCAGCGCGCGCCCGCGGTCCGCGCGCCTGCCGGTGCCCTGTTTCGCCGCCCCCATGAAGCGTCCGCGCAGCGCGACGAGCACCACCGTGGCGATGGCCAGCAGCAGCAACGACACCGAGGTGGCGGCCTCCGGCTCCTGCTGGAGCAGCAGGTAGACCTGGAGCGGGAGGGTCTGGGTGGTGCCGGGGAGGTTGCCCGCGAAGGTGATCGTGGCGCCGAACTCGCCCAGCGCGCGGGCCCAGGTCAGCGCGGCGCCCGCGATCAGGCCGGGGGCCACCATGGGCAGTGTGACGGTGAAGAACACCCGCACCGGCCCGGCGCCCAGCGAGGCCGCGGTCTCCTCGTAGCTGGGCCGGAGCCCGGCAAGGGTGCCCTCCAGGCTGATCACCAGGAACGGCATGGCGACGAAGGTCGCCGCCACCACCGCGCCGGAGGTGTGGAACGGCAGGGTGATGCCGAAGGTGTCCTCCAGCCAGGGCCCCAGCAGCCCGCGCCGGCCGAAGCCGAGCAGCAGCGCGACGCCGCCCACGGTGGGCGGCAGCACCATGGGCAGCAGCACCAGCGAGCGGACCAGCGCCTTGCCGGGGAAGCGGACCCGGGCCAGCAGCCAGGCGAGCGGCACGCCCAGCAGCAGGGAGAGGCCGAGCGCCCAGAACGACACGACCAGGGAGAGGCGGAGCGCCTCGGTCACCGCGGGGCGGCTCAGGTGGTCACCGAGCTCTCCCCACGAGGTCCGGGACAGGATGCCGATCAGGGGCAGCAGCAGGAAGGCGATGGCGAGCAGCGCAGGCAGGGCGAGGACGACCGGGGTGCGCGGGCGCGGGACGCCGGCGCGGCTGCGGATGCGGTTCATCGGTTCGTACCTCGGTTCCTGGTGGTTCTGCGTCCGCGGCGGCCGTGCCGGGCGGACGACGGCAGCGGCGGTGCCTGTCCGACCCCCCGGTCCGGACAGACACCGCCCCTGCGGGCCCCCGGGCGTGCCTACGGCTGCTGGAAGCCCGCCTCGCGCAGGATCCGCTGCGCCTGGGCCCCGCCGAGCCACCTCACGAACTCCGCCGCGGCCTCCGCGTGCCGCGATTCCTTCAAGGTGGCGGCCGGGTAGGAGGCGATGGCGTTCTGGTCGTCGGGGATCTTCACGGCGTCGACCTTGTCCGGCGCGGCGCCCGCGTCGGTGGCGTACACCAGCCCGGCGTCGGCCTCGCCCATCTCGACCTTGGTCAGCACGGCCCGCACGTTGGGCTCCTCCGAGACCGGCTTCACCGTGACGTCCTGGGCGTCGAGCACCTTCCTGCTGTACCGGCCGACCGGGACCTCGGGCGCGGCGAGGACCACCTTCAGCTTGCTGTCGCCGAGGTCCGCCAGTTGGTCCACCTTCCTGGGGTTGCCCTCGCCGGTGGCGATGACCAGGCGGTTCTTGGCGATGACGGTCGCCTTGCCGGTGTCGGACTTCAGCCCGTCCATGGTCACGGTGTCCGCGGTGACCAGCGCGTCGGCCGGGACGCCCTGCCTGACCTGGGCGGCGAGCTCCTGGGAGCCGGCGAAGGAGAACGTCACCCTGGTGCCCGGGTGCTTGTCCTCGTACGCCTTGCCCGCGGTCTCGAAGACATCGGTGAGCGAGGTGGCGGCGAGCACGGTGAGCTCGACCTCCGAGCCGGAGCCGCCCTCCTTGGCCCCCTTGTCCTTCTTTCCGTCCCCTCCGTCGTCGCTCCCGCAGGCGGCGGCGAACGGGAGGAGGAGCGCGGCGGTGAGTATCGCGGTCGCGGCGCGGCGTCCGGGGAGGATGCGGGACATAAAGGATGTCTCCTGTCAGGCCCTGGGCTCAGGCACGGTCGATGTGCACGCTGGTGGACTTCACGCGGGCGGTGGCCTGCATGCCGACCTCGAGGCCGAGCTCTTCGACCGCCTCCCGGGTGAGCAGCGAGACCAGCCGGTGCGGCCCGGCCTGGATCTCCACCTGCGCCGCCACGTCACCGAGCTTGATCGCCGTCACGATGCCGGGGAAGGCGTTGCGGACCGAGGTGTACGGCATGTCGTCGCCGCTCGCACCGGACTGCGCCAGCTCCACGGAGAAGGCGGCCAGGTCCCGGCCGTCGATCAGGCGGCGGCCGGACTCGTCGCGATGGGTGGCGACCTTTCCGGCATCCGCCCAGCGGCGGGCGGTGTCCGGGCTGACGCCCAGCAGGCGCGCCGCCTGGCCGATGGTGTACTGCTGCATAAGCGGCACGATAGGAGCTGGATCCCCGCATCTACAAGCCTGAGCCGCGATCTTCATGGCAATTGCCATGCCGCTCAGAGAAACCTCCAAAGGGGTGCGAGTCCGCTCCCGGGCGGCGCGCTCGGCCTCCCGGACGCACGGCGGCGGCACCCGCATCCACACGGGTGCCGCCGGTTCGCCGGGATGGAGGCCGGGAGCGTCAGGGGCACTCCCATCCCTTGCTCGGGTTGGCGCAGACGTCCGTTCCCGGACCGCCGTTGTTGAAGTTGTCGCCGGGGCCGCCGTCGAGGTTGTCGTTCTCCGGGCCGCCGAACAGGCTGTCGTTGCCGTCGCCGCCCCGCAGCTCGTCTTCGCCCTCGGTGCCCCACAGGGAGTCGTTGTCGGCGCCGCCGTCGATCCGGTCCTTCCCCTGCCCTCCGGAGAGGTCGTCCGCGCCGGCCCCACCGCAGATGCGGTCGTCGCCGCCCTGGCCGTTGACGACGTCGTCCCCGTCACCGGTGACGATGACGTCCGGTCCCGGGGTGCCGTTGATGCGGTCGTTCCCGGCGGTTCCGGTGATCGTCGCTTGCCGGCCGGAGCACAGCGCGGCCGGATCGACGGCGGACGGGCCGGCGTCCTCCTGTCTCACCTTCGCCGCCGTCGCGCTCGTCCCGTCCATGGCCGCGTAGGCGGCTCCGGCTCCGGTCATCAGCGCGAGAACCGCGCCAGCCGCGAGAATGCAGCGCATCGATTAAGCCTCTCTCTCGTCCGTGCAGACACCCCCTCGGTCCAGTCCTCCCATGCCCGCGCGCCCGACGCCCCCTCAGCTACGCCGTCCGGGTTTCGATGCCGGCTGCTAGCCGGCTGCTCAAGCCGGCTACTTAAGTACGACTCCGGGGCCGCCGACGGCCGACTTTGGTCAGCCGCCGGCAGCCCCACGCCCGATCCGCCCCGAAGTGCCGCCCGCCTACCGTCGAGCCATGACCTCGACCACCCGCACGTCCCGGTCCCCTCTCGCGTCACTGACGGGCCTGATCTGCTTCGTTCTCGTCCTCGGCGGTGGCAGTGGCCTCCTGCACGAATGGCTCGGCTGGCTCCACTTCATGGGCTTCGTCCGCTTCCTCATCCCCGGCGGACACGAGATCGCCGGCTACGCCGCCATGGTCGTCCTCGGCCTGGCGATCGGCGTGGCCGGCGACGCGCTGGACCAGCGAGTCCACGGCCAGGAGGCGGCTTAGGCCCGACCGCGGAAGACCTCGATGAGGCTGGCGTAGCCGGTCCCGGCGTGGCCCGCGGCGATGGCGCGCTCGGTCAGGGACTGGATGCGGGCCGGCCAGTCGGTGTCGACGCCCGCGGACGCGCTCTCCCGCACCAGGTACTTGATGGTGGCCAGGTGGGTCTCCAAGGTGGCGTCCTCGGCCGGGTAGGCGCCGCGGTCGATCTGGTCGGCGTAGGCGCTGATGAACCCGGTCACGCTGGTGAGCCACTGGTTGGCGAACGGTGCGAAGGTGGCCGCGTCGACCTTGGCCGCGCCCAGCAGCGCGGCCCCGTGCAGGAACGCGTTGAGCGCGCCCCACATGACACCGAGCAGCGCCACGTCGTACAGCGACGCGAGACCGGCGTCCTCTCCGAAGAAGGTCGCGCTGCCGAGCCGGTTGAGGCTTTCGCGGTGCTTCCCGAAGGCTGCCGGCGCCCCGCTGAACAGCAAGAACGCCTCCGGTCGGCCGATCACCTCGGGGATCGCCATGATCGCGCCGTCCAGGTAGTCCTCGGTCCACGTCGCCAACTCGCGGGCCTCCTCGGAGGTCCCGGAGGTCAGGTTGACCAGGGTCCGGCCGGCGAGCCGGTCCCGGTGCGGACCGAGCGCCTCGCGTACCGCGGCCGCGTCGCTGAGGCAGACGACGACCAGGGGGCTCGCCTCCAGGGCCTCGGCCACGGACGGCGCGAGCACCGCTCCCCGGGCGACCAGTTGCTCCGCCTTGCCGGGCGTGCGGTTCCACACGGTCGTCGGGTGGCCCGCGTTGAGGAAGGCCGCGGCGAGGGCCTGGCCCATCAGGCCCAGGCCGATGACGGTGACGGGCGCGTTGTCGTTCAGCTCGTTGTCGTTCAGCGCGTCGTTCTTCGGTGCGTCGTTCTTCGGTGCGTCGTTCTTCGGTGCGTTGGTCATGGCATGACTGTGCGCGAGCGGGGTTCCGGTCGGTCTCCGGAAAGGTTGCGGTCAGGAAAGTGGGTAACGTGACCGGGTGCGATTCGGAGTGCTGGGCCCCCTCGAGGTGCGGACGTCGGACGGGCAGCCCGTCCGGGTGCGCGAGACCCGGATCCGCACCCTGCTGACCGCGCTGCTGGTGCACCGGGGCCAGGCGGTCTCGGTCGACCGGCTCATCGACGCGCTGTGGGGCGACGCGCCCCCGGCGAACGACGTCCGCACCCTGCGCTCCAAGGTCTCGCTGCTGCGGCGCACCCTGGAGGACGCCGAGCCGGGCGGCCGCGACCTCATCGAGTCCCGGCGGCCGGGGTACCTGCTGCGGGTGGACGACGACGCGGTCGACGCCGGACACTTCGAGGCGCTGCTGCGCCGCGCGCAGCAGGTCACCGGCGACCCGCGCGCCAGGGCCCGCCTGCTCCGCGAGGCCGCCGGGCTGTGGCGGGGCCCGGTGGCGTTCGCCGACCACGCCGACGAGGGGTTCGTACGCGCTGAAGCACGGCGGCTGGAGGAGCAGCGGCTGGCCGCCTGGGAGGAGCTCGCCGAGGCACGGCTCGATCTCGGCGAACACGCGCTGCTCGCGGGCGAGTTGGGCGAGCTCGTCGCCGCGCATCCGCTGCGCGAGCGGCTGCGGTCCGCGCATGTCCGCGCCCTGTACCGCGCGGGCCGGCAGGACGAGGCGCTGGCGAGCCTGGGCGAGTTGCGCGACCGGCTGCGCGACGACCTCGGGCTCGATCCCGGCCGTGAGCTGGCCGGGCTGCACGAGGCGATTCTTCGGCAGGACGCCTCCCTCACCCCCGCCGCACCCGCCCCCGAGCCCGGGGCCCGGCCGGGCGGCAACCTGCCCGCTCCGCTGACGGAGCTGATCGGCCGCGCCGAGGAGGTGCGGCGGATCGACGCGCTGCTGGCGTCCGAGCGGCTGGTGACGCTGACCGGGGCCGGCGGGGTCGGCAAGACGCGGCTCGCGCTGGAAGCGGCCGCCCGCCGGGCCGGGGACCTCCCCGACGGCGCCTGGCTGGTGGAGCTCGCCACCGCGCGTACCGCCGCCGAGGTGCACGAGGCCCTCGCCGCGGTGCTCGGTCTGCGGGACGACCTGCGCGCCCCCGCACGCCCCCTGCCTGGCCAGCTCGCCGACGCCCTCGCGGGCCGGGGCCTGCTGCTGGTGCTGGACAACTGCGAGCATGTGATCGAGCCGGTCGCCGAGCTGACCGCGGGGCTGCTGCGGGCGGCACCGAAGCTGCGGGTGCTGGCCACCAGTCAGGAGCCGCTCGCGGTCGTCGGCGAACGCCTCTGGCCCGTGGCGCCCTTGGACCTGCCCGGGCCGGGCGGGCCGGACCCGGACCGGCTGGAGCGGGCGAGCGCGGTGCGGCTGTTCGCCGCCCGCGCCACCGCCGCCGCCCCCGACTTCCGCCTCGGGCCGCACAACGCGGAGGCGGTCGCCACCATCTGCCGTCGCCTGGACGGCATCCCGCTCGCGCTGGAGATGGCCGCCGCCCGGCTGCGCGTCATGCCCGTGGCCGACCTCGCCGCCCGGCTCGACGACCGCTTCCGGGTGCTCACCGCGACCCTGCGCGCCGCCCCGACCCGGCAGCGCACCCTGCGCGCCACCATCGACTGGAGCTGGGGCCTGCTCGGCGAGCCGGAACAGATCGTGCTGCGCCGCCTGTCGGTGTGCGCCGACGGCTGCACGCTCCAGGCCGCCGAGGCGGTGTGCGCCGGCGGGCAGGTGCGCCGCGACGACGTCCTCGACCTGCTCGGGCGGCTGGTCGACCGGTCCCTGGTCATCCAGGCACACGGCCGCTACCGGTTGTTGGAGTCGGTGGCGGCCTACGGTGCGGAGCGACTGGCCGAGGCGGGCGACGACCGGCGCACGCGCGAGGCCCACCTCACCTATTACGTCGACTTCGCCGAGCACGCCGACGCCCGGCTCCGGGGCCCCGGACAGCGGCTGTGGCTGGAGCGGCTGGAGGCCGAGGCCGCCAACGTGCGCGCCGCCCTGGACCACGCCGTGCGCGGCGGCTCGGCCGACGCGGCGCTGCGGCTGGTCAACGCCCTGGCGTGGTTCTGGTTCCTGCGCGGCCGGTTCGCCGAGGCGCGGCGCTCCTTCGACCTCGCCCTCTCGGCCGGCGGCGCACCCGAGCGGAAGGCGGCCGCCCGGGCCTGGCGGGCCGGCATGTCACTGCTCCTGCTCGATACCCGCGAGACCGACAGCCAGGCCGCTCTGCGGCTGTACGACGCCATCGAGGACCCGGCCGGGCAGGCCCGCGCACGGTGGTTCATCGCCCTGGGCAGGACCGGCTTCGGCGACCAGACCGTGACCCTGGACCTCGCCGACCGGGCGCACGCCGGCTTCCACGCCCTGGGCGACCGCTGGGGCGCGGCCGCGGCGCTGGCCGTCCGTGCCGAAGGCCGCCTCTACCAGGGCAGCCTGGACCAGGCCCGCGCGGACGCCCGGCAGGCCAAAGCGCTCTTCGAGGAACTCGGCGACGGATGGGGGCGGTTGCACGCCGCCTACGTCCTCGGCGACCTCGCCGAGATGACCGGCGACTACGGGGCGGCCAGGCGCCTGCGCGAGGAAGGCCATCGGCTCGCCCACGACCTCGAACTGTGGAATGACGCCTCGAGGATGCTGGCGCGACTCGGCCGCACCGCCGTGCTCACCGGCGACCTGGACCGCGCCCGGGAGCTGCACGAACGCGCCAGGCGGCTGGCCGCGTCGCACGCCTACCAGCGCGGCGAGGAGTTCGCCGAGGTCGGCCTGGGGCTGGTGGCGCGGCGCCAGGGGCGGCTGGACGACGCCGAGGCCCACCTTCGCGCCTGGCTCGACTGGTGCCGCCGCTGGGAAGGCGACCACGGGGTGGCGTTCATCCTGGCCGAGCTCGGCTTCATCGCCGAGCAGCGGGGAGACGCCGAGACCGCCCGGAAGCTGCACAGGGAAGGGCTGGACCACGCCGGCCGCACCGGCGACCCGCGCGCGCTCGCCCTCGCCTTCGAGGGCCTCGCCGGGGCCGAGGCCCTCGCGGGTGCCCACGCGCACGCCGCCCGACTGCTCGGCGCGGCCGCCGCGGCCCGCGACACGGTCCACACCCCGCTGCCCGCCGCCGAACGCGGCGACGTCGACCGCGTCGCCCAGGCCGTCCGGGCCGCCCTGACCCCGGAAGGCTTCGACCAGGCCTTCGCGCAGGGAGCCGCGAGCCTCCCGCTGGGGACGGCCCTCGCACAGCCACCGTCCCGGGCCGATGAGGTCGTGGCCGGCGGGGCCGGTCACGACAGGTAGTCCTCCAGGCCGCCGTCCCGGTGCGTGTCCAGGGTGAAGCAGTGCAAGCCGCCGCCGAACAGCCGCCGGTGCCGGTGCCGGACGGGCACCACGGTGAAGTTCTCGCCCTCCAGGGTCTTGATCAGGCCGGCGCACTCTTCGTTGACCAGCACCGTGTTCTCGTCGACCGACAGGACGTTGAGGTCGATGTGGAGGCCGGTCAGCAGCAGGTCTTCGTAGTCGTCGTAGACGGGGAAGGCAGCCGGGTCGGGCTCCGGCGGCACGATGTACCGCCAGGAGCGCAGAGTCTCGGGCATCAGGTCGCGGATGCCGTCGTGCCGGGCGAGGAAGACCCCCGGCCTGAGGGCGAGCACCTTCGTGTCGATGTGGTTGTCCGCCATCCGCCACACCCGGTGGACGCGGTAGCGGCCCTGGAGGTGCCGCTCCAGCCAGCGCACGCCCTGTTCGTGGTTGTCCTGGGCGACGTTGACGACCAGGTCGCGCCCCAGCCGCAGCACCTGCGCGCCGTCGAGCATCATCTCGTACCCGACGTCGTACGGGCTCGGCCGCGGGTCGTCGATCGCCTCGGCCGGCCCGCCCGGCGTGGCCGCGGTGTCCCGCGCGTAACCCAGGTCGAAGCTCACGTCGGTGAGAGTGGGGCGCGGCATCGTCGTCCACTTCGCGCCGGCCTCGAAGTAGGAGCGGAAGACCGGAGTCAGCAGACGGGTCTCCAGGTAGCGGGAGCGGACCGCCGGCGGCATCTCGATGATCTCGTCCCCGAGGATCAGCGTGTTGTCGCGGATGTTCAGGGCCGGGGTGGGCGCGGCCTCCCAGCCCAGACCCGCGATGCGGGCCGCGTCGGGCGGCAGTGGCAGCGGCCGGTGCACGGTCACCCCGAGGGAGGCGAGGGTGGCGGCCAGGGCCTCGACGTCCTCGTGCAGCTCCTCGGCATACCGCTTCTTGACCACCCAGCTCTCCCCGCGGGCACCGGCGCCGGCCTGAGCGAGACGGGGGTAGGCCCAGTCCGAGCGGAAACCGGTCAGTTCCCGGTAGTGGAACAACTCGAACGACAGGTCCCGCTCGTGGCCCAGGTAGTGGGCGGCGGACCCGACGATGATCTCCTTCAGCGGGGTGAAGTCGTCGTGGCTGTGGAGGCGCATGCGTGCTGGCTCCCTGCGGAAGGCGACCTGCGTGACACGTATCCGAGCGTGTCAGGCAAGTAGGGCAGGCGCCTCGGGGAGAACCCCGGAAGGGTGAAGGCGGCCAGGCGGGGAACAGCTCCCCGGGAGGGCACTCGGGCGCGGTCTCGGCCATGAGAGCAAAAGAGGGAACGGGCCCAGCGAGGGAACCCTCGCCGGACCCGCTTCCGCAGGTCAGTTCGGTACTGCCTGTGGTGGGGCGGGTGGGACTCGAACCCACGACCGACGGATTATGAGTCCGCTGCTCTAACCGGCTGAGCTACCGCCCCGTACGGCGCGTCGCGCACATCTGTACGCGCCGTCTGCCGCAGCATAGCCGCTCATACGATCTGTTGCCCCGGTGGGCCGCAGTGATCTGCCATGCACATCTACAGGACTTCGATCATCGCGGTTCGGTTCCGTCCGAAACGAAAAAGGACCCCAACGGGGTCCTCCTCTGGCTGCTGCTCCCCCGACTGGACTCGAACCAGTAACCTGCCGGTTAACAGCCGGCTGCTCTGCCAATTGAGCTACAGGGGACCGAGCTCCCCCGACTGGACTCGAACCAGTAACCTGCCGGTTAACAGCCGGCTGCTCTGCCAATTGAGCTACAGGGGATTGCTCCGTGTGCCTCGATCGCGCCACCTCCGGTTGCCCCGGACGGCGCGCGCTCGCTGCGACACATACATTAGCGCAAGCAGGGGGGTGCTCCGCCAATCGGTATGCCCGGCCGTGACCTGCGGGTCATCCGGCGGGTGAGCGAGACCCCCGCGGGGTAGGCGGCAGCACAGTCCCGGCGGTGCACGAGGCGTGCATCCCAGGCGTGGTCCAAGGCATGGTCTACGGGAAGGGCAGGCAGAGCGATGCGCTACCGGCTGACGTTCATCACCGGAGTGGCTGTCGGGTACGTGCTCGGTGCACGCGCCGGACGCGAGCGGTACGAGCAGCTGCGCAAGAGCATGCAGCGGGTCGCCCAGAACCCCGCGGTGCGCAACACCGCCGAAGCGGCCGCGCTGAGCGGCCGCAAGGCCGCCGCCAAGGCGTTCGACCGGGTCGAGGAACGGCTGCCCGAGTCCGTCTCCGACCGGGTCCGCTCGCTGCGCGAGCAGCGCGGCCCGGAAGGAGACGACTGGGGTACCTCGAACACCTGAGCAGGGTCGGAATCCGGCCGATGACGGCCCCGGTCCGTCGTCCCGTCCCGGTGCCGTTTCCGGCGCATGTCGTCGGCGCGGCACCGGGGCGCCGAATAGGGCATCATCGGGGGCTATGGGGATAGTCGCCGGATTGGACAGTTCGTCCGAGAGCACACGCATCGTCGTCTGCGACACCGACACGGGCGCCGTACTCAAGCAGGGGTACGCGCCGCATCCGGCGACCGGCAACGACGTGGATCCGCAGGCGTGGCTGCTCTCGCTCGGTGACGCCGCCGAGGGCGGACTGCTGGAGGGTGTGCAGGCCATCGGGGTCTCCGCGCAGCCGCAGGGCCTGCTGACCCTGGACGCGGGCGGGGTGCTGGTGCGTCCCGCGCTGACCGGCAACGACCGGCGCGCCCAGGCGTCCGCGGCCGATCTGATCGACACGCTCGGCGGGCGCACCGCGTGGTCCCAGGCCGTGGGCTCGGTGCCGCACGCCGGGCTGGCCGTGGCGAAACTGCGCTGGCTGGCGCGGCACGAGCCGGAGTCGGCACGCCGGGTGGCCGAGCTGCTCCAGCCGCACGACTGGCTGGTCTGGCAGCTGCTGGGCCGCCCCGCGCGGCGTACCACCGACCGGGGCGCGGCGTCCGGCACCGGCTACTGGTCGGCGGCGACCGGCTCCTACCGCCCCGACCTGGTCGAGCTGGCACTCGGCCACCAGGTGCGGCTGCCCGACGTCATCGGCCCCTGCGAGCCGGCCGGCCACACCCCGGAGGGGCTGCTGATCTCGGCCGGCACCGGGGAGACCATGGCGGCGGCCTTCGGCCTGGGGGTCGGGATCGGCGACGCCGTGGTGTCGCTGGGCGCCTCCGGCTCGGTCTTCTCGGTGCACCACGAGGCGCTGGACGACCCGACCGGCACCATCACCTCGTACGCGGACGCCACCGGCATGCACCTGCCCGTGGTCCACACACTCAACGCGGTGCGCGTGCTGCGCGGCACCGCCGAGATGCTCGGCTGCGATCTCGAAGAGCTGTCGGCGCTGGCGCTGAAGTCCACGCCCGGCGCGTCGGGCCTGGTCTTCCTGCCGTATCTGGAAGGTGAGCGGACGCCCCATCTGCCGCACACCGCGGGCACGTTGACCGGTCTGCGCCGGGAGAGCATGAAGCCGGAGCACCTGGCCCGGGCCGCGTTCGAGGGCATGCTGTGCGGTCTGGCGGACGCGCTGGACGTGCTGCGCGGGCGCGGCGTGGAGGTGCGGCGGATCTTCCTGCTCGGCCCCTCGGCGGACCTCCCGGCGGTCCGGGCGATCGCCCCGGCGCTGCTGGGCGCGCAGGTCGTGGTTCCGCAGCCGGCGGAGTACGCCGCGCTGGGCGCGGCCCGGCAGGCGGCGTGGGCGCTGGGCGTCGCGCAGGGCACGCTCTCGCCGCAGCAGCCGCCGGCCTGGCCGCCGGCGGCCAGCCAGGTCTTCGAGGCGGGCGAGGAACTGCCGGTCGGGCAGGCGGTGCGCCAGCAGTACATCGCGGTGCGCGAGCAGACACACCCGGGGGCGTTCCAGGCGGGGTCGCCCGCGTAGATCGCCGCCCACCGCGTGGAGCGCCCATCGCGCGGGCCGTCGTGGACAATGGGTATTCGTCCAGCACACGGAGCACGGCGGACTCGCGGTGCTCGTCCCCGCGGCAGGAGATCACGCACCGTGGCCCACAAGCGCCCAGCCCCATCCGGCGACGCCGGTGCCCGCGCGGCCCGGTCCGAGAAGGCCCGGGACCGGGACACCCGCCCGGAGGGGGCAGGGACCCGAGCGACTCGCGCGGAGAAGGCCGGGTCAGGTGCGGCCCGCACCGGCGGCACCAGTCCGCGCGCTGCCCGTGCCGAGAAGGCCCGGGATCGCGGCAACCGCGCGGAGAAGGCCGGGGATCGCGGGGGCCGCGTGGACGGGGGCGGTGGGCGTTCGCGGGGGCGCGGGGCTTCCAGCGGCCAGGGCGGCGGTCAGGACGGCCGGAGCGGCGGCCGCGACGGGCAGCGGGACTTCGGGCCGGACGATCTGGGGCTGCGCTCCGACTGCGCGAGCTGCTTCGGGCTGTGCTGCGTGGCGCTGCCCTTCGCCGCGTCGTCGGACTTCGCGGTCAACAAGGCCGCCGGGCAGCCCTGCGGCAACCTGCGGACGGATTTCCGCTGCGGCATCCACAGCCGTCTGCGCGAGCGGGGCTTCTCCGGCTGCACTGTCTTCGACTGCTTCGGCGCGGGGCAGAAGGTCTCCCAGCTCACCTTCGCGGGGCGGGACTGGCGGCAGGCCCCCGGCACCGCGCGGCAGATGTTCGACGTCTTCCCCGTGATGCGGCAACTCCACGAGCTGCTCTGGTATCTGGCCGAGGCGCTGACCCTGCGGCCGGCCCGCTCCGTCCACGGCGACCTCCGCCGCGCGCTGGAGAAGACCGACCGCCTCACCCGGGGCAGCGCCGAATCGCTCGCCGGGCTCGATGTGGCGGCGCTCCGGGAGGAGGTCAACGCCCTGCTGCTGCGCGCCAGCGAGCTGGTGCGGGCCGGTGTCCCGGGCCGCAAGAAGAACCACCGGGGCGCCGACCTTCTCGGAGCCCGCCTGGCCGGCGCCGACCTGCGGGGTGCGAGTCTGCGCGGGGCCTGCCTGATCGCGGCCGACCTCCACCGCGCGGACCTGCGGTCGGCCGATCTGATCGGCGCGGACCTGCGGGACGCGGACCTGCGCGGCGCCGACCTCACCGGAAGCATCTTCCTCACCCAGGCGCAGCTCAACGCCGCGAAGGGGGACGCCACCACCAAGCTGCCCCCGGCACTCACCCATCCCACCCACTGGCACTCCGCGGAGCCGGCCGCCGGTCGCGGCTGAGAGGCCGGGAGTCCGGGAGTCCGGGAGGCCGGTGGGAAGCCGAGCGGGTCGCCGGGAGCCCGGTGGGGCTAGTCCAGGTAGCCGCGGAGCTGGTCGGCGAAGGCGTGGTCGCGCAGCTTGCTGAGGGTCTTGGACTCGATCTGCCGGATGCGTTCCCGGGTGACGCCGAAGATCCGGCCGATCTCCTCCAGGGTGCGCGGACGGCCGTCCGCCAACCCGTACCGGAGCTGCACCACCTTGCGTTCACGCTCCCCCAGGGTGGAGAGCACGGCGTCCAGATGCTGCCTGAGCAGCAGGAACGCGGCGGACTCCACGGGTGAGGTGGCGTCGCCGTCCTCGATGAGATCGCCGAGCGCGACATCGTCCTCCTCGCCCACCGGGGCGTGCAGCGACACCGGCTCCTGGGCCAGCCGCAGCACCTCGGTGACCCGCTCCGGGGTCAGGTCGAGGTGGACGGCGACCTCTTCGGCGGTCGGCTCACTGCCGCGTTCCTGGAGCATGCGGCGCTGGACGCGGACGACGCGGTTGATGAGTTCGACGACATGGACCGGGACCCGGATCGTCCGGGCCTGGTCGGCCAGCGCCCGCGACATGGCCTGGCGTATCCACCAGGTCGCGTACGTGGAGAACTTGTAGCCGCGGGCGTAGTCGAACTTCTCCACGGCCCGGATCAGGCCGAGATTGCCTTCCTGCACCAGGTCGAGCATGGTCAGGCCGCGGCCGACGTACCGCTTGGCGACGGAGACCACCAACCGCAGGTTCGCCTCGATCAGCCGCCGCTTGGCCATACGGCCCAGGACCACCAACCTGTCGAGATCGAGGGCGAGTCCGTCGTCCAGGTGCGGGCTGGAGCCGAGCTTCTCCTCGGCGAAGAGTCCGGCTTCGACACGCCGGGCCAGTTCGACCTCGTCGGCGGCGGACAGCAGCGGTATGCGGCCTATCTCGCGCAGATACTGGCGGAACAGGTCGGCGGAGGGGCCGCTGGTGTCCACGCGCACAGCGGGCTCAGGCGGATCGGGCTCCACCGGCCCGATCGGCTCGAGCGGCTCGGGCGGGCCGGCCGGCTCGGAAACCTCCTCGGAGACCGGCTCGGAGTCCGCCTCGGAGGCCGGCTCGGAGACCGCCTCGGGGTGGAGCGGGGCCAGGGCCTGCTGCGGAACGCCGGGAACGGCTTCGGCGACGGCGGCGATGGGGCTGCGGGTCCGGATCTGGGTCTGCACGTGGGCGACCTCCAGAATGATCGCTGCTGAGGCGGCAGGACATTCGGGAACGGCTGAGGCGGCCGAGCCGCCGTCCGTCCCGTACAAGGTGAGCGGATCTGCGGGGGATCTGGGGCCGACCGGGCCGACACCGCCGCGCTCCGAGGACTCAGGCACCGTCCCCCAGTGTGGGGTACGACACAGCCCGGCCACGAGGGGCATGCGAGTACTTTTTGTTATGCGGGCGGTGACTGGCCGGTTACTCGCCGGTGCTGAGCCGCCGCGGGCCCGACCCGGCCAAGCGTCGCCGCGGACCGGGCCGGGGTTGCTCAGAGGGCGGCGGCACCTCGGCCGCGGAGGGCCTGGCCGTACTGCTGGAGCACCCAGAGTTCGTTCTGCACGGCGGCGAGCCGCTCGGGGTCGCCGTGCTGGCCGAGGCGCTGGAGGGCGCCGCGGGCCTCGGTGACCCGCTGGTTGACGGCGGCCAGCCGCACCGCGACCAGGTGCTCGCCGGCGTACGCCTCGTCCGGGTCGCGGTCCCGCCGGGTGTGCAGCGGCTCGACGGCCAGCTCGGTGACCATGGCGCGGACGGTGTCGTCGGGCGCGGCCTCGCGGACCCGGGCCAGATACTCCGCGTCGGCGTAACCCACCCCGCCCGCGTCCCGGATGGCGCGTCGCACGGCCGCGTACGGCGCGGCGGTGAATTCGTCCTCGCCGTAGGCGTCGAAGGCCGGGGAGACCAGCTCGGGCCGCTGGAGGGCGAGCTTGAGCAGCTCCCGCTCGCGCAGCAGGGCGGGGCTGCGGAGGTTGAGGGCGGGGCCGCGCGGCACGGGCGGGCCGGCGGGCTCGGCCTGCGCTTGCGGTGCGCCGCTGTGCCGGCCCCGGCCGCGCTGGCCGGGCCCGGGTCCGCCGTTCCCGGCGGCACCGCGCTCGCGCGCCCAGCGGGCGAGCTGGCCGACGCGCCGGACCACGAACTGGGTGTCGAGGATGCCCAGCATCCCGGCGAGCGTGACGGCGTACTCGTGCTGGATGGAGCTGTTCTTGATGTTGGCGACGATCGGCGCGGCCTCGTCGAGCGCGGCGGCGCGCCCCTCGGCGGTGTCGAGGTTGTGCCGGCCGACGACGTGCCGGATGGCGAAGGCGAAGAGCGGGGTGCGGGCCTCCACCAGGGACTGCACCGCCTCGTCGCCGCGCGCCAGGCGCAGCTCGCAGGGGTCCATGCCGCCCGGGGTGATGGCGATGGAGGTCTCGGCGGCGAACTTCTGGTCGTCCTCGAAGGCGCGCAGGGCGGCCTTCTGCCCGGCGGCGTCGCCGTCGAAGGTGAAGACGACCTCGGCGCCGGAGTTGTCCATCAGCAGCCGGCGAAGGATCTTGATGTGGTCGCCGCCGAAGGCGGTGCCGCAGGTGGCGATGGCGGTGGTGACGCCGGCCAGGTGGCAGGCCATGACGTCGGTGTATCCCTCGACGACGACCGCCCGGCTGGTCCGGGCGATCTCCTTCTTGGCCAGGTCGATGCCGTAGAGAACGTGCGACTTCTTGTAGAGCGGGGTCTCGGGGGTGTTGAGGTACTTGGGACCGTTGTCGTCGTCGCGCAGCTTGCGGGCGCCGAAGCCGACGACCTCGCCGGTGATGTCGCGGATGGGCCACATCAGACGGCCGCGGAAGCGGTCGATCGGGTTGCGGCGGCTCTCCTGGGCGAGGCCGGAGACGATCAGCTCCTTGTCGGTGAAGCCGCGGCCGCGCAGGTGGCGGACGAGGTGGTCCCAGCCGGCGGGGCTGTATCCGACGCCGAAGTGCTGGGCGGCGGCCTGGTCGAAGCCGCGCTCGGCGAGGAAGCGGCGCCCGATCTCGGCCTCGGGGCTGTCGAGCTGCTCGACGTAGAACGCGGCGGCGGCCTTGTGCGCCTCGACGAAGCGGGTGCGCTCGCCCTGCTGGCGGCCGGGGGTGGCGCTGCCCTGCTCGTAGCGCAGGGTGATGCCGGCCTGGGCGGCGAGCCGCTCGATGGTCTCGCTGAAGGAGAGGTGGTCGATCTTCATCACGAAGTCGACGGTGTCCCCGCCTTCCTGGCAGCCGAAGCAGTAGAACAGCCCCTTGCTGGGGCTGACCTGGAAGGACGGGGACTTCTCGTCGTGGAAGGGGCACAGGCCCTTCAGATTGCCGCCGCCGGCGTTGCGGAGCTGGAGGTAGTCGGATACGACCGCGTCGATCGGGACCGCGTCCCGGACCGCCCGCACGTCGTCATCGTTGATCCTGCCTGCCACGTGTGAAGTCTACGGTGGTCCGCGGGCATCCCCGGCGGCCTGGTGCGATCAAGCCGATCAGGCCGTCCGGCCGAGCCGGGCGGGCATCCCCGGCGGCCAGGTCGGGGGTCAGGTCAGACGGCCGGGTCGGGGGGTCAGGTCAGGCGATCAGCGAGGTCAGCGGCACCGAGGGGTTGGCGAGCGCGTCGGGGTCGAGCCGGTTGCCGGAGCGGATGAGCTGCTGGATGGGGTCGGTGACGTCCCAGACGTTGACGTTCATCCCGGCCAGCAGCCGGCCCTCGCGCAGCCAGAAGGCGATGAACTCGCGCTTGCCGACGTCGCCGCGGCAGACCACCTGGTCGTAGGCGCCGGGCGGGGCGTATCCGGAGTACTCCATGCCGACGTCGTACTGGTCGGAGAAGAAGTAGGGCACCCGGTCGTAGCTGACCTCCTGCCCGAGCATGGCGCGGGCGGCGGCGGGCCCGCCGTTGAGGGCGTTGGCCCAGTGCTCGACGCGGAGCCGCACGTCCAGCAGCGGGTGGTCGGCGGCCGCGGCGTCCCCGGCCGCGAAGATGTCCGGATCGCTGGTGCGCAGCGAGGCGTCCACCGCGATGCCGCCGCCGTGCCGGCGGTCCACGACGTCGAGTCCGGCGGCCTCGGCGAGGGCGGTGCGCGGAGCGGCGCCGATCGCGGCGAGCACGCCGTGCGCCGGGTGCTCCTCGCCGTCGGAGGTGCGGGCGGCCAGGACCATGCCGTCCTGCCCGGTGATCTCGGTGAGCCGGGCGCCGAAGTGGAAGCGGACGCCGTGGTCGCGGTGGAGGTCGGCGAAGAGGGTGCCGAGCTCGGGGCCGAGGACGGTGTGCAGCGGGGTGGGCGCGGGCTCGACGATGGTCACCTCGGCGCCGTAGCCGCGGGCGGCGGCGGCCACCTCCAGGCCGATCCAGCCGGCTCCGGCGATCACCAGCTGGCCGTTGTCGCGGCCCAGGGAGGTCAGTACGCCGCGCAGCCGCTCGGCGTGCGCGAGGCGGCGCAGGTGATGGACGCCGGCCAGGTCGGTGCCGGGGATGTCGAGGCGGCGCGGCTCGGCGCCGGTGGCCAGCAGCAGCCGGTCGTAGTGGATCCGGGTGCCGTCGCCGAGGGCGACGGTCTTGGCGGCGCGGTCGAGGCGGACCGCGGTCTGGCCGAGGTGGAGTTCGATGTCGGCCTGCGCGTACCAGGCGGGTTCGTGGACGAAGACGCTGTCGCGCTCCTCCTTTCCGGTCAGGAAGCCCTTGGACAGCGGGGGCCGCTCGTAGGGGTGGTCGCGCTCGTCACTGATGAGGATCACCCGTCCGGTGAAGCCCTCCGCACGGAGGGTCTCGGCGGCTTTCGCTCCCGCCAGGCCGCCTCCGACGATGACGAATGTCTGGTCTGCGTCGACCACTTGCTGCCTCCTTGCCGCCGGCCGCTGTCCGCGTCCGGCTGCCTGTTGGTCACTGGTCACTGGTCCTTGGACTGGCGCTGATCCCAGGCGGTTCCGGCCGGTCCCCGGGGGATCGGCCGATCGGGCCGCCCCCGGGGACCGGCTGGTCCCAAGGTGAGCGTCCCGCACCGAGCGGTTCGCGGGAAGAGGCAGTACGCCGGACGGGCCAGCCGGGCCGTGCCCCGCGCGAAGCCCACCGGTCCGGCGTCCGCCCCAGGCAGCGGCCCAGGCGACGGCCCAGGCCGAGCGGCCCAGGCAGCGGCCAGGCGGCGGGGGCGGGCAGCCGCAGGCGGGCCGGCCAGCGACTCGGGCGGTGTTCGGCTCTGGCGGGCTGACGGGCGCCGGGCCGGGCGCTGCCGCCGAGTGTGCCGGCGCTGCCGCCGGGTCAGCCGGGGCCGGTGAGCTGGGTCAGCGGGGACCGGTGAGGCGGGCGTGCAGGGTGCGGGCGGAGGCGTCGGTGAGGGCGGCGATCTGGTCGACGACGACCCGCAGCCGGGCCGCGTCGTCGGCGGCCCGGGCGAACAGCGTCCGGAACTGCGGGGCCAGGCCGTCCGGCGCGCGGGCGGTCAGCGCCTCGCCCAGCTCGGCGATGATGATCCGCTGCTCGGCACGGATCAGCTCCTGGTCCTCGCGCTGCATGACATAGCGGTCGGCCACGGCCTTGAGGACGGCGCATTCCAGACGGGTGGCGCGCGGCACCACCAGTTCGGCGCGGTAGCGGGTGAGCCGGCCGGATCCGTAGGCGGCGCGGGTGGCGCCTTCGGCGGCCAGGCAGAAGCGGCCGATGAGCTGGCTGGTGGCGTCCTTGAGCCGGGCCTGGGCGACGGCGGTTCCGTCGTAGCCGTGCGGCCACCACTCCTGGTCCAGGAGCCGGTCCAGCGCTTCGGCGAGTTCGTCGGGGGCCGCGCCCGGGGCGTACCGGTCGGCGGCGACGGCGAAGACCTCGCGCCGCTCGGGTTCGGCGAGCAGGCAGGCGGGGTCGAGGTGGCCGGCGTGCAGGCCGTCCTCGACGTCGTGCACCGAGTACGCGACGTCGTCGGACCAGTCCATGATCTGCGCCTCGAAGCAGGTGCGGTGGCCCGGGGCGCCTTCCCGGAACCAGGCGAAGACCGGCAGGTCGTCCTCGTACACACCGAACTTCCGGGACGCCGGGTCGGTGGGGTGCCCGCCACGCGGCCACGGGTATTTGGTGGCGGCGTCGAGGGCTGCGCGGGTGAGGTTGACGCCGACGCTGGCGGGTTCGCCGGTCTCCGGATCGGTGATGAACCGTTTCGGCTCCAGCCGGGCGAGGAGGCGCAGCGACTGGGCGTTGCCCTCGAAGCCGCCGCAGCCGGCCGCGACCTCGTCCAGCGCCTGCTCACCGTTGTGCCCGAACGGCGGATGGCCCAGGTCGTGGGCGAGGCAGGCCACCTCGACCAGGTCGGGGTCGCAGCCGAGGGCGTCGCCGAGCTCCCGGCCCACCTGGGCGCACTCCAGGGAGTGGGTCAGCCGGGTGCGGGGGGCGGCGTCCCAGGTGGAGACGCCGGTGGTGCCGGGGGTGACCACCTGGGTCTTGCCGGCCAGCCGGCGCAGCGCGGCGGAGTGCAGCACCCGCGCCCGGTCCCGCTGGAAGCCGGTGCGGCCCGGTCGCTTGTCCGGCTCGGGAGCCCATCGCTCCAGGTCCGCGTCGTGATAGCCGGGCACGCCGGAGTCTGCCGGGGTGCGCTCCGCGAGGTGCGCCGGAAGCGCTCCGGGCGACGCGGTGGGGCCGGCGGCCGGGTCTGCTGTGGTCGGTGGTGTCCCGTTCATCGGCGGTGTCCCGTTCATACACCGACCGTAGCCGCCCGCAGTGACAGCGGAGCGGGATTCACACTCCGACGGCGACCGCGCTGGGCTCCACGGGGGCCGTGGTCAGCGCCTCCTGGTAGCGGTGGAGCACCAGACGGGCCATGGCCGGATGGTCGCCCAGTGGGTCGGCGGCGATGGCGGGGGCGGCGGCCGCGCACTGGCTCGCGAAGCGGCCGGGTGCCGCGAAGCAGGAGGCCACGGCCACCCGGGCATGGCCGCGGGCGGCCAGCGCCCGCACCGCCTCGGCGACCGTGGGCGCCCTGGGGCCGGTGGCGGAGGCGTAGCCGGGCAGCACCGGCACCCCGCCGAGCCGGGCGCCCAGCAGGGCGGCGGTCCGGCCGGTGTCGACGACGGAATCCGGATCGCGGGATCCTGCGGCGGCCAGCACCACCGCCGCCCCGGGCCGGTCGGGGGCTTGCCACCCGGCCTGGGTGAGCCGGTCGTGCAGGGCCTCGGCGAGCAGCGGGTGCGGGCCGAGCGGCGCGGCGATCCGGACCGTCAGCCGGCCGGCCGCGGCTTCGACGGCCTGGGCCGCGGCGCGCGGCAGGTCGTGTTTGACGTGGTAGCCGCGGGACAGCAGCAGCGGCACCAGCACCGCGTCGCCGCGCAAGGTGGCGAGCGTGTCGGGAAGGAGCGGCCGGTCGATCTCGATGTTGCCGAGTCGGACGGCGAGGCCGGGGTGGAGCGCCCGGACCCGGTCCAGCAGCGCGTTCACGGTGCGCAGGGCGCGCGGGTCGCGGCTGCCGTGCGCGACGGCGACGAGCGTGGGCCAACGCCGGGTGCCGCGTGGGGTGAGGTTGCCGAGCCGGTGGCTGGTGACTGCCATGGCAGGAGCCTGGCAGCGGCGTGTTGCCCTGCCGTTGCGTCGCGGTCACGGGTGGTTTCACCGACTTCACGGCCCCGGGCGGCGCGCGCTGAGGTGCCTTTACCGGGCATGTAACGCGCGAGGGCGGGGGGCGTAACACGGGTGTAGCACGCTGCCGGGCATGAGCGAGGTCACCGACACCCACTGCCCGTACTGCTCGCTGCAGTGCGGGATGTCGCTGCGCACCGGCCGACCGGACGGTACCGGGGGCGCGGCGGGCCCGGCAGCGAACGAGGCGGCCGGCCCGGCGCCGGACCCGGCGGTGGACCCCGTGGTGGAGGTCGTGGAGCGGCCCTCGTTCCCGGTGAACCGTGGCGCGCTGTGCGGCAAGGGCCGCACCGCGCCCGCCGTGCTCTCCTCCCAGGTGCGCCTGACCGAGCCGCTGGTAAGACGACGCCCTGGCCCCGGCGGACTCGAACCGGCCACCTGGGAGGAGGCCCTGGACACCATCGCGCGGGAGCTGGTGCGCACCCGCGCCTGGCACGGCCCGGACGCGGTCGGGGTCTTCGGCGGCGGCGGGCTGACCAACGAGAAGGCGTACGCGCTGGGCAAGTTCGCGCGGGTGGTGCTGGGCACCTCCCAGATCGACTACAACGGCCGGTTCTGCATGTCCTCGGCAGCGGCCGCGCACCAGCGTGCGTTCGGTCTTGACCGGGGTCTGCCGTTCCCGCTGGAGGACGTCTCCCGCACCGGCTGCGTGATCCTGGTCGGCTCCAACCTGGGCGAGACCATGCCGCCGGCGCTCCGCTACTTCCTGGAGCTCAAGGAGCGCGGCGGCAAGCTGATCGTGGTCGACCCGCGGCGCACCCGCACCGCCGAGCAGGCCGATCTGCACCTGGCGCCCCGGCCCGGCACCGATCTCGCGCTCGCGCTGGGCCTGCTGCACCTGGTGGTCGCCGAGGGCCGGGTGGACGAGGAGTTCATCACGGAGCGGACGGCCGGCTGGCCCGAGGCGCGGGCGGCGGCGATGGCGCACTGGCCCGAGCTGGTCGAGCGGATCACCGGCGTCTCGGTGCCCGAACTCCGCGCCGCGGTGCGGATGTTCTGCGACGCCGAGTCGTCGATGGTGCTGACGGCGCGCGGCCCCGAGCAGCAGTCCAAGGGCACGGACACGGTGGGCGCCTGGATCAACCTCTGCCTGGCGACCGGCCGGGCCGGCCGCCCGCTGTCCGGGTACGGCTGTCTGACCGGCCAGGGCAACGGCCAGGGCGGCCGCGAGCACGGGCAGAAGGCCGACCAGCTGCCCGGCTACCGCAAGCTGACCGACCCGGCGGCCCGCGCGCATGTCGCCGGGGTGTGGGAGGTCGACCCGGACTCGCTGCCCGGGCCCGGGCGCAGCGCGTACGAGCTGCTGGACGCGCTCGGCGGCGAGGCCCGCGACGGCGGCATCCGGTCGCTGCTGCTGATGGGTTCCAACCCGCTGGTCTCGGCCCCGCGGGCGGCCCATGTGGAGGAGCGGATGAGGTCGCTGGACTTCCTGGCGGTCGCGGACGTGGTGCTCTCGGAGACCGCGGAGCTGGCGGACGTGGTGCTGCCGGTGGCCCAGTGGGCTGAGGAGACCGGGACGGTGACCAATCTGGAGGGCCGGGTCCTGCTGCGCCGCGCCGCGCTGGCGCCGCCGCCGGGTGTCCGCACGGATCTGGAGGTGCTGAACGGGCTCGCCGCCCGGCTCGGGGTGGAGAAGGGATTCCCCACCGACCCGGAGGAGGTCTTCGACGAGCTGCGCCGGGCCACGGCCGGCGGCCCCGCCGACTACTCCGGGATCACCTACCAGCGGATCGTCGCCGAGGACGGGGTCTTCTGGCCCTGCCCCGACACCGGCCCGGACTCGGGCCCGGACACCGGCCCGGACTCGGGCCCGGACACCGGCACGCGTACGGTCCCGGCCCCCGGCCCGGCGCCGGAGGCCGGGCCGCAGCCGGGCGCGCGGGCCGGCGCGGCCGGGGCACCCGAGGTGGCCGGCACAGCCGAGGTGGCCGGTGCGGCCGGGGCATCCGAGACGGTCGGGGCTGCCCACCCCGGCACCCCCCGCCTCTTCCTGGACCGGTTCGCGACGAAGGACGGGCGGGCTCGCTTCGTGCCCGTCAGCCACCGCCCCTCCGCCGAGGAGCCGGACGCCGACTATCCGGTGCTGCTCACCACCGGGCGGGTGTTGTCCCAGTACCAGTCCGGGGCGCAGACCCGCCGCGTCGCCGAGCTGAACGCCGCCGCCCCGGGCCCGTTCGTGCAGCTCCACCCCCAGCTGGCCGGGAAGCTGGGTGCGGCCGAGGGCGATCCGATCGCGGTGGTCTCGCGCCGGGGCCGGGCGGTCGCCCCGGCGCGGATCAGCCGGGACATCCGCCCGGACACGGTGTTCATGCCCTTCCACTGGGCGGGTGAGGGCCGGGCGAACAGCGTCACCAACCCGGCCCTGGACCCCACCTCGCGGATGCCGGAGTTCAAGGTGTGCGCGGTCCGGCTGGAGCTGGCCGCCGGCTCATGACTGCGGGCCGCAGAACTCGGCCGAGACCACGGCCTTGCCACCGCCGGTCCAGTCGCCGTTGAAGTTCAGCGCCACCGAGTGGCGCCCGTCCTTGGTGCTGAACGCCTGCGAGGTGGAGCCGTGGATGCCGCCGGAGTGGCCCCACACCTTCACTCCGCAGGTCGTCTCGTACTCGATCAGGCCCAGCCCGTAGCGCTGGCGCGGCAGCCCGCCCTCGGTGGAGACGGTGGTCATCATCTGGTCGAGCTGCGCGGGCCGCAGCAGCCTGCCGCGGAGCAGGGCGGTGTAGAAGCGGTCCAGGTCGGAGGAGTTGGTGATCAGCTCGCCCGCCGCCCAGGCCCAGGACGGGTTGAGTTCGGTGACGTCGTAGGTCTTCCCCGGGTCCTCCTCGAAGGTGGAGTACGCCCGGCCGCTGGGCCCGGGGACGTCGGACCGGGTGCCCGGGAAGCTGGTGGCCCGCAGCTTCAGCGGCCCCAGGATGCGCCGCTCGACCTCCGCGGCGTACGGGTGGCCGGTCACCTTCTCGACGATCAGCCCGGCGATGAGGTAGTTGGTGTTGGAGTAGTGCCAGGAGGTGCCGGGCTCGAAGTAGGGGCGGTTCTTCAGGGCGGCGGCGATGACCTGCTGGGGCGTCCAGGTGTCGTAGCGGTGCTCCAGGAAGTCGATGCCCATGACCGTCTTCTTGAACGCCGCGTCTTCGGTGAAGTTGAAGATCCCGCTGGTGTGGTTCATCAGCTGGCGCACGGTGATCTTGCTGCCGTCGTGGCCGTTCCCGTCGACCAGGCCCGGCAGATAGCTGTCGACCGTCGCGTCGAGGTCGACCTTCCCCTCCGCCTGGAGCTGGAGCAGCACGGTCGCCACGAACGTCTTGGTGATGCTGCCCGCTCTGAACCGGTCGTGCATTCCACGCTCGCGCCGCGTGGTGAGGTCGGCCACCCCGGAATGGCCGTTCCAGACCCCGTCCTCGTCCCGGGCCTGGCCCACCACACCGGGTACGCCCTGCTTGACGGCCGTGTCCATGGCGGCCTGGGTGGCTTGGTGCCCGGTGTCGCTCGCCTCCGCCGCACCGGCGGCGGGCGCGGTCAGCACGGCCGCCCCCAGCGCCGCGGCTGCCGTCACGCCCACCAGGGCGGCGCGGGTTACCCCTATCGCGCGTATCTCCATGTGCGTCAACCTTCTCTCACCGATGGTGCCGTCTCACTCGTCCAACTCCCTTGCGTGCGGGGGCGGTACGCCGTGATCGCGAAGAAGGTTGACACATCCGACTCGGCTCGCGACACCGGAAACCGGAACTGATGGACCGTCAATTACTTTACGTCTCCACCGACTTCATGGTGGCCTGACATCCAAGTCACCCTTCGCCGACGTTTCCCGGACATTCATTGAAATAGCCAGAAATGGCCGCATTGCCATTTCGCCCAACCCTTCGGAAAAGGCGCTCGAAAGCGGCTGATCGACCACCAGGAAAACGATTCTCCCGGCCCTCTTAACTCGGCTCGCCACAGGCCGCCAAAAAACCGGCCACCCGACCCTTTTCAGGATCCCGTCTGCATATAGGAGGCGGGCACGCCAAGCCCGCGAATCAAAGAGTCCCAGGTCAGGGCAGCAAGCCGACTCCCGCACCCCGGCATCCATCCCTTGACATGGATGCACACGCAAAGGCTCGTAGTCTTCATTACATAGGAATAAGCGCTGTGCGCACTACCTCACTCTGGCGGCTCTGGCGATTTCCCGATGAATATCCGGGGATATCAATTGCAGAGCCCAAGATGAGATGAGACTTCCCTCCTCTTGGCTCTGCCACCACTCGCCACCGGAATCCATGCCCAAGCGGCAGAGAAAGGAAGGTTCGTGTACCACAACCCCCTGGATGCCATCGCGCAGTCTATCGCCGGGAAAAGGGCGAACGTCATCATCAACCACAAGCTGACGGGCGGCCACCTCATGAAGGCCATTGACCTTCAGCTGGTTCCCACGCCCATCCGGGATATCCCGGTGGCCGACCGGAAGCCGCACCTGTGGCAGGTCCACTGCGACGCCGTGACCGATGAGGGCAACGCCCTGTACCGGTTCACCAACGCCTTCGACGGCAAGGCCATGGCGATCGACCCCAAGAATCCCAGGGGCGGCGTCCTCTTCCAGGACCCGCGCCCGGGCGACGAGAACAGCCCCGAGGCATTCGCCCAGCGGTGGTTCCTGGACCCGACGAGCGAGGGCACCTACAACATCCGCCCGTTCTCCACCCCGGACCATCTCCTGGGGACGGAGAACAAGGATCTGAAGAACAGCGGCTGCTTCCGCGGCCTTCCGGATGACGAGGGCGACGTCTCCGGCCACATCCACGGCGTGACGTTCAACACCGAAGGCGGGCAGAAGGACCCCAAGTGCAACACGCGCAGGTCCTCGAACACTCAGGGCACGGCCGGCCACTGAGAAAGGCAGGCTGCTGCGGCCGCTCCCCCGGCCGCAGCAGCCGTCCGCCACGGCCCGTCCACCACGGCCCGTCCGCCGCGCCCCGTCCACCGCGGCGCGCCCACCACGGCCCGTCCGCCGCGGCCGACTAACGGATCGTGGTCTCCTCGACCACCCAGGCCAGATAGGCGTCACTGCCATGGGTCACCGCGGTGGCGATGATCTCCGGGTTCTCGTAGTCGTGCGCCTGCCGGATGTGCGCCTCCAGCTCCGCGTACCTGGCGGCGGTCGTCTTGAACAGCACCTGCCACTCGGCTTCCGCCTCGACCACCCCCTGCCACCGGTAGACCGAGGTCACCGGCTGGCTGATCTGCGCGCAGGCCGCGACCCGGGCCTCCACCGCGCCGCGCGCCAGCGCCTCCGCCTTCTCGGGGGTGTCGGTGGTGGTCAGTACGGTCAGGAAATCCGCCATGGTGCTGCCCTCTCCCTGCCTCTCTCCCCGCGCGGGCGGACGACTGCTCCGCCCGCCGGTGCCGCCGCGCGACTGGCGGGCTCCACGCTAGCCGGTGACGATTGAGACGTACCGCTGAATCGAGGCAAGCCCATGGACGACCTCACCGCGCTCGCACGCCAACACCTTGACCAGGCCCACACCGATCCGCACGGCCGCAGCGCGCACCTGTTCCTGCACAGCGGCCCGCTGCGGCAGAGCGTGATCGCGCTGACCTCCGGTACCGAGCTCGGCGAGCACGACGCGCCTCCGGCCGCCAGCCTCCAGGTGCTGCACGGCCATGTGCGGCTGACCGCGACCGAGGGCGATCTGGACCTGATCGCGGGCCAGGTGCAGGTCATACCGCCGGTGCGGCACGGGCTGCGGGCGATGCAGGACTCGGTGGTGCTGCTGACGGCGGTGACGGCGACGACGGGGTGCCCTACGCCGAGTGAGTGAGCTCGGCGCCGGCGCCGAGCCGCTTGCGGTCGGGTTTGCCGACCGCGGTCAGCGGGATGTGGTCGAGGACGTGCAGCGCGGCGGGGGCGTACATCCGGCCCATGTGCTCGGTGACGAACTCCCTGATCTCGGCGAGGTCCGGCACGCGCGCGGCCCCCGGGACGATCGCGGCGTGCACCTCCTCGGTCGCGTCCGCGCGGCGCACCCCGAAGACCGCGCAGTGCGCCACGGCCGGGTGGGTGAGCAGCAGCTCCTCCAGCTCCGCCGGGTACACATGACCGCCGACCACGATGATCATGTCCTTGAGCCGGTCGACGATGAAGAGGTAGCCGTCCTCGTCCAGATAGCCCGCGTCGCCGGTGTGGGCCCAGCCGTCCCGTATCACCTCGGCGGTGCGGTCCGGCTGCTTCCAGTAGCCGCTCATCAGCATCCGGGAGCGCACCTGGATCTCGCCCACCTCTCCCGGCGGCAGCAGGGTGCCGTGCTCGTCGCGGATCGCGACCTCCACTCCGGGCGCCGGGCGCCCGACGGTGATCTGGCCACCGTGCCCGGTCACGGCGTGTTCCCGCGGCCCCACCTCGGAGATCCACCCGGCTTCCGTCTGACCGTAGGTGCCGTGCAGGACGGGCCCGAGCAGCTGGGCGGCCTGGCGCAGCCGGGCGGGTGAGGCGGGGCAGCCGCCGTAGTTGATCCGGCGGAGGGAGGAGGTGTCGGGCACCTTCCCGCCCCGGGGACTCTCGATCGCGTCGAGCAGCTGGTACAGCAGCGGCGGCAGCAGCCACAGATGGTTGATCCGCTCGCGTTCGACCGCGGCGAGCACCTCGTGGGGGTCGAAACCCCGTTGCAGCACCACCCGGCCGCCGGCGAGCAGCGCGGTGTCGGCGACGAGGCCGGCCAGGTGGGCGAGCGGGGTGCAGGCCAGGTAGCAGGGCGCGGCCGTGGCGGAGTCGGAGGCGGTTGCGGTGGCGGTGGTGCCCGGGAGCGCGGCGCGGGCCTGGAGCATCCGCACGTACGCGCCGTGGGCCATCCGGACGCCCTTCGGTATCCCGGTGGTGCCGCCGGTGAAGCGGATGCACCAGTCGTCCTCGGGCTGGGCGACGCTCGCCATCCGCCGCCCCCGGTGCCGGGCCGCGTACGCGGTGAAGTCCTCGGCGAGCGGGCTCGGCCCGAAGGAGAGCACCACCGGCTCGGCCACCCGGCCGCCGGGCTCCCCACCCGCCGATGGCGGCGTTCCGGGCGGGACGTCCGCGTGGAGCGGCGTCCTGGGAGAGCCGCCGCCGGCGCGCAGATGGGCCAGCAGCGCCTCGGCGGTCGTGACCGCCTCCGGCTCCACCAGCAGCAGTTCGGTCTCCACACTGGCCACGATGACCGCCAGCGTCTCCGCGGCCATCCCCTCGTAGAGGGAGATCACCCGCGCGCCCAGCAGATTCGCGGCGTACCGCGCGCTCAGCGCCTCCGGCCGGTTGCCGGCCAGGATGGCGACGCTGCTGCCGCGCCGGATGCCCCGGTCGGCCAGCTCGGCGGCCATGCCGTGGACGCTCTCGTGGAGGGCGCCCGCGGATATCCGTCCGCCGTCGGCGGCGATCAGCACCGTGTGGCCGGGATCACCGGCGAGCCGGTCGAGGATGAGCTGCACATACGACACGAACGGCCGCTCTGCGCTGGGTTGTTGTGTGATCAATTGATCTGCCATGGAGTCGACGCTAGGCCGGATTTTTGATGCCTTCCACGACCAATTCAGCCATGAAATCATGCTCGTGGCGTTATCAACGGAGGGGGCGGGCGATGGATCTGCTGGCACTGCGCTACTTCCAGGCGGTCGCACGCCATGAGCACATCAGCCGCGCGGCGCAGCAACTGCGCGTCGCCCAGCCCTCGGTGAGCCGGACCATCGCCCGCCTCGAAGCCGAACTGGGGGTTCCGCTCTTCGACCGCACCGGCCGCCGGATCCGGCTGAACCGCTACGGCGCCGCGTTGCTGCGCCGGGTGGACCGGGCGCTGGGCGAACTCGACGACGCGCGCCGCGAGCTCGCCGACGCGGCCGGTGCCGACCACGGGACGGTGACGGTCGCCGCGGAGACCCTGATGCCGCTCACCGGGGTCATCGCCCGCTTCCGAGCCGCCCACCCCGCCGCCCACCTGCATCTCTTCCAGTCGACGGGCGAGGCGATGGTCCGCCGGCTGCGGGACCGCGAGGTCGATTTCTGTCTGGCCTCCCAGCCCCTGGTGACGACCGGTTCCGCGCTCCGGGAGGTCGAATTGCTGCGCGAGGAAGTGCTGCTCGCCGTACCGGTCGGCCATCCGCTGGCCGGGCGCGACCGGGTTTCGGTGAGCGAGCTGGCCGGTGAGCCGATCGTCACCACCCGCCCCGGCTACTGGCAGCGCGCCGTGCTGGACCGGCTCTTCGCCGACGCCGGGCTGCGCCCCGCCATCGCCTGCGAGGGCGATGAACTGGGCGCCGTACAGGACCTGATCAGCGCGGGCACCGGGGTCGGCGTGCTGCCCGAGCTCTGCCGCGCGGCCGCCGCCGACCATGCTCCCGTCGCCTGGCTCTCCCTCGACGCCCCTGACTGCGTCCGGGTGCTCAGCCTGGTCTGGCGCGAGGACGCCTATCTCTCCCCGGCCGCCCGGCGCTTCCGCGACCTCGTGATCGACGGCTTCCGCACCGCGGGCACGGGAGCGCCGACCCCGGACCGCGCCCCGGTGACCCCGGTGCCGTGACCACGCCGCCGTCGCCGCGCCCCCGTGACCGCGGTGCCGTAACCGCGCTGCCCTGGCCACACTGCCGCAAGCGGGAGCCCGTGACCGCGGGCGCGCCCGCCGGTGTCACTTGCAGACCATGGCGCCCTTGACCTTCGGCCATGCCTCGACACCGTCCGCCGTGCGGACGTACGCCGTGGACCCGTCCGCGGCCAGCCACAGCGTCCAGTCGCCTCGCCGGTATCCGGTGGCCTTCGCGTCCTCGGGCAGGGTCGCGTCGCGCCGGTAGCGGGAGGTGAGCATGGACGGCGACAGTTTCTTCTCCGGGTCGCGGGCGTACATCGCGCCCTTGGCGTCCCCGCTCTTGTCCTTGCGCTTGTCGTCCACGCCCAGATCCTGGAGCAGCCGCCCGCTCACATCCAGGAAGTGCGCCCGCTGCCACTGGCAGTGCTCCGGGCCGTCACCGCTGCTCAGCCTGGAGACGGGCACCCGGCGTCCATCGGCGTCCGTCCAGATCTCGTACGGCTGGTCGTCGGTGAAGCTCGCCGGGAACTCCGCCGGGTCGCACCAGGCGCTGGTCTCCGGCCCCCAGCCGGGCCTCCCCGGCTGGTCCCTGGCGACGATCACCGCGGCCTTGGTCTTCTCGCCGACATCGAAGGAGTAGAGCACGCGCGCCTTCTCCTCGCGCTCCACCCGCCAGCCCCGCTCGGGCAGCTCGGGCTGCTCGATGTCGAAATACGCCCGCAGGCCCTCCTCCGGACTCCCTCCCCCGTCCCCCTCGCTCCAGGAATCGCTGCCCCCGCCGCCGTAGAGTTCCCCCGTGCACTCCAGCGCCAGCCCCGCGGCCCCCGACGCGCGGCGCGGGCTCTCCGGTCGGTCGTCCTCAGCCGCGCGGGTCTTCACGTGCAGCGCGCCGCGGTACGGCCTGGCCGCCGGCGTCCCCTCGATCACGAGGCCGTCGGCACTCTTCCCGTCGTCGCACCCCGCCACCGCGGCCGATGCCGCGAGGACCACGACCGCCAGCACGCTCGTCCTGCCCTTGCGCATACCCACCCCTGCTTCTCCCCTGATGCGGCTGCGGATCACGTCTCGCGCCGCTCGGACGTAACGGGCGCGCGGGTGGTTCCGCGCCAACACGGGCAAACGGCTACGGAAGGTCGAGCTCGGCCCAGACCTCCTTGCCGCCGGTGCACGGCCGCACGCCCCAGCGGGCGGCGAGGCTGTCGACGATGAGCAAGCCGCGCCCGAACTGATCGTCTGCGGCGGGGATGCGGGGGCTGGGCACCCGCTCGCCGCGCGGGTCGGCGACGACGATGCGCAGTACGCGGGCGGTGAGGGTGAGTTCGACGCGGATGAGCTCTCGGTGTAACGAGCCGTGCAGCAGCGCGTTGGTGAGCAGCTCGACCAGGACGAGCGTCGCGTCCCCGGCGAGCTCCTTGTGGCCCCATTCCCCGACGAGACGCATGGTGCGCTTGCGGGCGATCGGGATGCTGCCGGGGAACGGCGTGTAGTTGAGGCGGTCCAGGTAGCGGATCGGGGCGGGTTCGTGAGGCTGGGCCATTGCGTACCTCCAGGTAGGCAAGCGGATGCCGTGTGGGTCGCGCGTTTTGCGGTGCGCGACCAGTTCGCAACGGACCGTAGGACTGCCTCGGAGATCCTTTCAACCTCTTCCCGATAAATATCCACCGATCGAGTTGCGTGGGACCGGCCATCGCAGCAGACTTGCGGCAACAGCGAGGAGGAGCCGCGCGGTGACAGTCGGTCAGGCAACGCAAGGCAACAGCACATCGTCGGTCTTGGGGCGCCGCCTGGGTGGCGAGTTGGTCAAGCTCCGCACCGCAGCGAACCTGACGCAGCCGCAAGCGGCCAAGGCCCTCAGCGCATCAACCGCCAAGGTCACCAAGATGGAGCGCGGTTGGGTACCCATACGGGACCCGGACATCCGCGTGCTGTGCGAGCTGTACGGTGTGACCGATCCCGCGAGGGTGGGCGGCTTGCTGGAATTGGCGCGGGTTGACCGGGAGCGCCGCAAGGCGAAGGGCTGGTGGAACGACTTCTCCAGGCTCGGCGACATGCACGAGTACGTAGCCCTGGAGAGCGCGGCGACCACCGTCACCATGTGGCAGGTCGGGTACGTACCGGGGCTGCTCCAGACCCCCGCCTATATTCGCGCGTTGAACAGCGACGAACAGTTCGTCTCCGCTCGGCTCGCGCGGCAGCGGCGTCTCACCGAGGCCACGCCCCTTGCCTTGCGGGTCGTCATCTTCGAGGCGGCGCTGCGGAACCTCGTGGGCGGCGCCGAGGTGATGAAGGAACAGTTGACCCACCTGCTGGGCGTTGCCGCGAGGCCGAACGTCACTGTGCAGGTGCGGCCGTTCAGCGCTGGGGCTCACCCTCAAATGGACTCGGCCTTCAACATCATGTCGTTCGCCGAACCGGGCGCGATGGACGTGGTGTACATGGAGGTTCCCTTCACCCGACTGTGGATCGAGGGCGGAGAAGGGGCTGCACAGCACGTAGAGCTGTTCGAGACAATCGCCAGGCAGGCCCTCAGCGAGGGTGATTCACACGCGTTCATCAAGCGGATCAGCGAGGAACTGTGAGGCATGCCTGACTTTGAGTACCACAAGTCCAGCTATAGCAACGGCGAGCGCGAGTGCGTCGAGGTCGCTACCAACGTGCCCGACACCGTAGCCGTACGCGACTCCAAGGACCCCCACGGCCCCGTGCTCCGCTTCGAGCCCACCGCGTGGGCGGACTTCACGGCGGCCGTCGCGGCGGGGCGGTTCGCGTAGACGCGAAGAGGGAGCCCCTTCGCCGGGATGGCGAAGGGGCTCCCTCTTCGATCAACTACCGCAGCGGGCAGGCGACAGCCGGATCCGCGCGGTTGGGGCAGCACACCACGGTCAGCGATACGAACCGCGTGCCCACCGCGTAGCAGCCCCAGGACACGTCACCGCCCCAGCCCAGCGTGTCCACCGCCAGGGCGAGCTGGGTCTCCAGTGGTGGGTGGAGGGAACCGCGTGTGACGTGCTCACCCATCTGTTCCGCCAGCCAGTCGGCGGCCTCCTTCGGGTGCATGTGCGTCGCCCGGATCAGCCGGGCCGGCTTGCGCAGCCAGTGCGCGACCTGGAGCGGCGGGAGATCGGATGTCGCGAAACCCGGCCCCTCGGGGCGACGGTCGCGCTCCCGGTCGAAGTCCGGCTTGTGACCGGCCCAGGAGTAGGCGTGGAAATGCACGTCACGCGGAACGGACGAACCGGGCCGGGTCGATGCCCGCCGCGTGCAACTCCTCGGCGGTGAAGCGGAGCGGGTCCGCGTCGGGCCGCTTGCTGTCGCCCAGCGCGTAGGCGCCGTTCGCGCCGGGGATCGGAGCGAGGGTCACGCAGGTCTCGGGCGCGTCCGGCGGGTTCCCGCCGCAGGCGGTGGGGCGGCTGAACTCAGCTCCGATGAGGCTGAGTTCGTAGAGGTTGATGTCACGCATGGAATGACCCCTTCCTGCTCGGGCGGCACGGCCGTATGCGGTGGCCGTGCCGCGTTGAGCAGGAAGGTACGGAGAGCGGTGGAGCGGTTTCTATCGACTTGCGGGGACTTGCACGGGTTCATCCGAGTGCGGCGCGGGCGTCCTCGATGAGTGCACGGGCGTGCGCGTCGTAGACGGCCATTGCGGAGAGTGCCGCATGGGTTCGGGCGTAGATCTCGACCTCTCGGGTGGTGGTTACCGTGACCTCCGAGTCGGGGAGTTCGACCTTCGCCTCCGCCTCGTCGAAGAGGTAGAAACCTGTCGTCGGCCACATGGCACGGTCGGCGCTCATCGGGATGACGCCGAACCGCACCCGGGGCATCGACGTAGCGTCCCGCAGGTGGTCGAGTTGGGCAGCCATGGTCTTGGCTCCACCGATACGTGCCCGCAGGACGGCCTCCTCCACCAAGATGTGGAACTCATGCTCGCCTTCATGGAGCACCCGCTGTCGCCGGAGGCGCCCGGCGACGGCCGCCTCGGTGTCATCGGGCATGCCATAGAAGGGGATGATCAGACCCATGAGCGCTGTGGCGTAGCTCTCGGTCTGCAACAGGCCGGGCACCACACCCGGCTCGTAGACGCGGAACTGGCGCGTGCGCTCGTACTGCGGCACGCCGGACTGCTGCAGATCGCCGAGGCCAGTCTGGGTGACTGCGCTCCAAGGTACGTAGGTCTCGTCGGGCATAAGGCTCTCCTTTGTGGGGTCACTCCAGCGCGTCGATGGCTGCGGTGATGAGCGACCGGGCTTGGGGGCCGTAGACAGCGAAATTGCTCAGCGCACGGAATGTCTGTGCATACATGGTGATCTCGCGGGGTTGCGTGATGGTCAGGAAGGCGGACACAAGCTCCACGTTGACCAGCTCGCAGTCGAAGATCCAGAAGTCCTCAGTGGGCCGCATCGCTGTGCGGTCGGCGGCGAAGGGGATGATGCCGAGGCTGACGTTGGGGAAGGATGCCACCACGAGCAAGTGGCCCAACTGCGCGGCCATCGTGTCGCTTCCACCCATTACCGTCCGCAGCACGGACTCTTCCAGCACGATGGCGAACCGGTGATCTCCCTCGTGCATGACCCGCTGGCGTCCGAGCCGAGACAGCACCGCGTCTTCGACATCGTCCGGCAGACCGCGACGCCGGGCCACTGCTTGCAGGACAGCCCTCGTGTAGGCAGCGGTCTGCAACACCCCAGGAATCAACCAGGATGCATAGACACGGAAGTTCCGGGTCCGCTGGTAGAGCGGCAGAACTGAATCCTGCACCCTCGCCAGCCCGGCGGTTTCCAGGCGCTGCCACTCGACGTACATCCCTTCGACGCCACGCGCGGTAGCGATCAGGTCGGCAGTCTGATCTCGCGCTCCGCAGTGCAGGGCCCATACACGGATGTCCTCCTCCGACGGGGCGGTTCTGCCGTTCTCGATGCGGGATGACTTCGACTCGGACCAACCGGCACGCTCGGCCAGCTCCCGAGCGGTGAGACCGGCGTTCTTCCGAATCTCCCGAAGGCGCTGGCCGAGGGCCTGTTTGGCTTGCTGAACACTGGAAGACGGCGAGTTCACGCCATCAGTGTGCTGGATCAACCGTCCTGTCAGACGGGCCGGTACTCCTCGTGCGGAATGGCCCGCTCCCAGACCGCCTCGAAGGCCGTGGCGCATAGCTTCGCCACGGCAGGGTCGGTGATGATCTCCTTGTTGCCGTCTGGAGCGAGTTCCCCGTCCCCATTGAAGTGGTTGACCAGGACGAGGCTGCCATCGAACAACCAGAAGTCGTTCCCGGGCAGCGCCAGGTCAGTGGCTCGACGTCGGGGCAGCCACCTGACCTGCTCCCCGCCCAGCAGATTGCCCACTGTCACGTCGTACTCGAAGCGGACGTAGTCGCTGATGGGCTCAGAGACGATTCTGGCCCTCCGAACCTCCACCCCACGGCCAGTGGTTTCCTGCATCAACCGGAGCCACGGGCGGTGCTCCAGGTCGGAAGCTTCCTCCGGACCGTACTCGCCCTTCTGCCAGGCGATGAAACTGGGATCGCTGCGCATGTAACCGTCGCGCATCTCCAGGTGGAGCGCGGACTGCTGACAGTCGCTGAGCAGCTCCCGGAATGTCGGAACCTCAGCCACCGTTGACCTCCGGGAAGAACTGCATCATGCGCTTGGGGATCCGCAGCACCGTCTCGTGAGCCGGGATCTCCCCCACCTCGGCCAAAACCGCCTGGTCGTCGATCCTCCACCCTTGGATGACATAGCTGTCGCCGTCGTCCCAGATCGTAGGCGACTCCCCATTTGGGGACTCCGGGTCCTTACCGAGGAACCTCAATGCCATGCGAGCCTCCCGCTCAGTTCGGCGATCACGGAGACCAGACTTGCCGACAACGCAGCGTCACCGCCACCAACTTGCGGGAACTTGCACGCCCGAGATCACCCGCTCGCCCGTGGACGCACGCGTGAGAAGATGACCTGATCGTGCCACTGGCCGCCGCGCCACTGCGCGGAGCGCAGCACGCCCTCCCTGACGAAGCCCGCCTTCTCCAGTGCACGCTGCTCGGCGAGGTTGGCGCGGTCCGTCCAGGCTTGGAGCCGTTCGGCCCTGGTGTGGTCGAAGAGGTACTCGGCCAGCAGCCGCTGGGCCCGGGTGCCTATGCCGCGGCCGCGCGCAGCCGGCACCAGGCCGATCGCCAGGCTCCAGCAGGTGGAGGTGGCGGGCCGTCCCCAGGTGCTGGCGAACCACTCGACCCGGCCCACCGTCTGGCCCGCCTCCGCGACGGAGAGCACCCCGCCGTCGGGGCCGAGCAGCCCGGTCTCCGCCAACTGCCGGCGCAGGCCGACCGGTGAACCGAAGCCGAACCACTGGTACTCGCCGGTCCCCTCCGGTCCGCTGAACTCGTTCTCGAACAGGTCGAGATCGTCGGCGGTCACCGGGCGCAGCGTGATCTCATCGGACATGGAACGACTCCTCATCGTCTCGACCACAGAGTTCGACCTCGTATGGCCGGCGTGGACAAAACCCAACGTGTGGAAACTCGCGTGATCTTCAATTCGCCAGCCACTGGTCGTACGCCAGCTTGCACACCAGCGAGACGACGACCACGACCAGGACCACCCGGACGAAGCCGCTGCCGCGCTTGAGGGCCATGCGGGCGCCGGTCATGCCGCCGGCGAAGTTGAAGACGGCCATCAGCGCGGCCAGCCGCCACATCACGCTGCCCTGGACGGTGAAGGTGATCAGGGCGCCGAGGTTGGTGCTGACGTTGACGACCTTGGCCGTGGCCGAGGCGGTGACCAGGTTCATCCGGAGGGTGGCGACCAGCGCGATGACCAGGAAGGTACCGGTCCCCGGGCCGATCAGCCCGTCGTAGAAGCCGATGCCCAGGCCCGCCACCAGGATCCCGGCGATCATCCGCTGCCGGGTCAGCGGGCCGGGGGCGGGGGCCGTGCCGAAGGCGGGGCGCAGGAGGACGAAGGCGAGTACGGAGAGGAGCACGGCCATGATCAGCGGGCGGAGGATCTCGCTGTCTATGCCGGCGGCGAAGAAGGCCCCGGCCAGGGAGCCACCGGCCGCGGCGAGTCCGATGCGGACCGCGGCGCGGACGTCCACCATGCCGGTGCGGACGTAGGTGACGGCGGCGGCCGAGGTGCCGACGACCGAGACCGCCTTGTTGGTGCCCAGGATCGAGGCGGGTGGCATGTCCGGGACGCCGACCAGCAGGGCGGGCAGCTGGAGGAGACCGCCGCCGCCCACCACGGCGTCGATCCAGCCCGCCGCGGCGGCGGCGAGACACAGCAGGACGATGGTGGTCATGGATATGTCAGGCACGATCATGACCTTAGGACCTTACGCCACCCGCCCATAGCCGGTTTTCCGTGCGGGCGGCGGCCGGTCCTGCGCTCCGGCGGGGGCTCACAGCGCGGGGTGCGGCGCGCTGAGGGCAGCGTTGCCCACAGGAAACGGAGGTGATGCTGCCGGGAAACAGGCGCGTCGCACGCTTCCTGGCATGAGGGCGACGAAGGAAGCGGACGGCCGCCACCGGGTGGTGGTGATCGGCGGCGGCATGGCCGGAGCGCGGCTCACGCAGCAGCTGGCCACGGTGGAGGAGGCGGAGCTGACCGTGATCGGCGAGGAGCCGCACGCGCCGTACAACCGGGTGCTGCTCGCCGAGGTGCTGGCCGGGCGGTACGCGCCGGAGGTCATCGCGCTGCCCGCCCCCGCGGCGCACCACCTCAGCGGGGTGCGCGCGGTCCGGATCGACCGGGACACCCGGATCGTGCACTGCGACGACGGCCGCCGCGTCACCTACGACACGCTGGTGCTGGCCACCGGTTCCAACCCGGTGCTGCCACCGCTGCGCGGCCTGTTCGAGCCGGACAGCCGGGAACTGCCGGACGGCGTCCACGCCTTCCGCACCATGGACGACTGCCTGGCCCTCGACACGGTGCTGCGGGTGCGGCCCGAGGCGCGGGCCGTGGTGATCGGTGGCGGCCTGCTGGGCGTCTCGGCGGCCCGCGCACTGGCCCAGCGCGGCGCCCAGGTGGTCCTGGCCCACCAGGGCGAGCACCTGATGGAACGCCAGCTGGACGCGCAGGCGGCCCGGCTGCTGCACCGCCATATGGCCGCGCTGGGCGTGGAGGTACACACCGAGTGCCGGGTGCGCGGGCTGCGGTCCGAGCGCCCGGAACCGGCGCGCGGGCGGGGGGCGCGCGCCGGTCACCCGGGCAGCGGCCACCAGCCTCCGGCCGCGGGCCGGGGCTCCGAGGCGCGGGCCGTGGTCCGGGCCGTGGAGCTGGCCGACGGATACGCCCTCGACGCCGATCTGGTGGTGCTCGCCTGCGGGGTACGGCCCCGGGTCGGGCTGGCCAAGGCGGCCGGGCTGGCGATCGCGCGCGGCATCGTCGTCGACGACACGCTGCGCACCAACGACCCGCGTATTCACGCCATCGGCGACTGCGCCGAGCACGACGGCGTGCTCTACGGGCTGGCCGGCCCGGCGCAGGAACAAGCCGACCTGCTGGCGCAGGTGATCGCGGCACAGCTCCGCGAGCCGGCGCCCGGTGCCGACGCGGGCCGGGCCGGTGCCGCCCCGGCCCGCGTCCCGGCAGCCGCGCACGCTCCCGGCACGAGCACGAGCACGAGCACGAGCACGGGCACGGGCACGGGCACCAGCAGCGGCACCGGCACTGATACCGGCACCGGCGGCGCCGCGCGCATCGGCTACACCGGGACCCGCGCGCTCACCCGCCTCACCCTCGCGTCCCTGGGTACCGCCACCCCCGACGCGGCACCCGTCGACGGCCCCGGCACCGCGGCGGCCGTCCCCTTCGACCTCGCCGCGTTCGGCGAGCCGGTCCCCGCTCCCGGGGACGACGTCGTCCACCTCGCCGACGCCACGCGGAACTCCTACCGCAAGGTCGTCGTGCGGGGGGACCGGCTCGTCGGCGGCATCCTTCTCGGCGATCTCGGCACCGTCGGCGCGCTCGCCCGTACCTGGGAGGGCGACGAGCCGCTGCCCTCCGCTCCACTGCTCCACCTGCTCACCGATGATGGAGGCTCCTGACATGACGAAGCCGATGAAGCCGGCACTGCCGACGAAGCCGACGACGTCTGCCGACCCGTCCCAGCCGCCGCGGCCGACGATCGTGCTGGTCGGGCACGGAATGGTCGGCCAGCGCTTCCTGGAGGCCCTCGTCGACCGGTCGGTCACCGAGCGGGCCCGGGTCGTGGTGCTGTGCGAGGAGCCGCGCCCCGCCTATGACCGGGTGCACCTCAGCTCGTACTTCTCCGGCGAGACCATCGAGGGACTCTCCATGGTCGAGGACGGGTTCATGGAGCGGCACGGCATCGAGCTGCACCTGGGCGACCCGGCGGTGGCCATCGACCGCGCGGCGCGCACGGTCACCTCCCGCGCCGGGCTGACCCTGACCTACGACACCCTGGTGCTGGCCACCGGCTCGTACCCGTTCGTGCCGCCGGTGCCGGGGAAGGACGCCGCGGGCTGCTTCGTGTACCGCACCGTCGAGGACCTGCTGGCGATCGAGGAGTACGCCAAGGGCCGGACCACCGGGCTGGTGGTCGGCGGCGGGCTGCTCGGCCTGGAGGCGGCCGGCGCGCTCAACGGTCTCGGACTGAGCACGCACATCGTGGAGTTCAACCCCCGGCTGATGGCCATCCAGGTCGACGACGGTGGCGGGGCCGCGCTGCGCCGCACCGTCGAGGAGATGGGCCTGAACGTGCACACCGGCGTCGGTGGCAAGGAGATCACCACCGACGCCGGCGGCGCGGTGACCGGGATGGTGCTCTCCGACGGCTCGACCGTCGACACCGACATGGTGGTCTTCTCCGCCGGTGTCCGCCCGCGCGACCAGCTCGCCCGGGAGTGCGGTCTGGACGTGGGCGAGCGCGGCGGCATCGCCGTCGACGAGCAGTGCCGCACCAGTGACCCGGCGGTCTTCGCGATCGGCGAGTGCGCGCTGGCCGCGGACGGCCGGGTGTACGGACTGGTGGCGCCGGGCAACGAGATGGCCGAGGTCGCGGCCGCCGAGATCGCCCGCGCCCAGGAGGCCGACGCGCCCGGCGGCAGCGCCGGGGAGGGCTTCACCGGGGCCGACACCTCCACCAAGCTCAAGCTGCTGGGCGTGGACGTGGCCTCTTTCGGCGACGCGCACGGCACCGCGCCCGACTGCCTCGACGTCGTCTACTCCGACTCCCGCGCCGGCATCTACAAGAAGCTGGTGATGGCCCCCGGCGGCGAGCTGCTGGGCGGGGTGCTCGTCGGCGACGTGGAGTCCTACGGGGTGCTGCGGCCGCTCACCGGCAGCGTGCCGCCGCTCGCCCCCGAGCAGCTGGTGCTGCCCGCCGGGCTCGGCGCGCCGGTCGCGCTCGGCCCCAGCGCGCTCCCCGACGACGCGGTGATCTGCAGCTGCCACAACGTCACCAAGGGCGCCATCCGCGGCGCGGTCACCGACCACCAGTGCACCACCGTGCCCGAGGTGAAGAAGTGCACCAAGGCGGGCACCGGCTGCGGCTCCTGCGTCAAGGTGCTGACCACGCTGGTCAACGACGAGCTGGAGGCGGGTGGTGTCAGTGTCGACAAAGGGCTCTGCGGCTGCTTCTCCTACACCCGTGCCGAGCTGTACGAGATCGTCCGTACTCTGCGGGTGACCAGCTACGCCCAGCTGCTGGACAGCCATGGCCGCGAGGAGGCCCGCAGCGGCGACGGCTGCGAGATCTGCAAGCCGACCGTCGGCTCGATCATCGCCTCGCTCGCCCCGACGCTGGGCGCCAGCGGCTATGTCCTGGACGGCGAGCAGGCCGCGCTCCAGGACACCAACGACCACCACCTGGCCAACCTCCAGCGCAACGGCTCGTATTCGATCGTGCCGCGCATCCCGGGCGGCGAGATCACCCCCGAGAAGCTGATCGTGATCGGCGAGGTCGCGCGGGACTTCGGGCTCTACACCAAGATCACCGGCGGTCAGCGCATCGACCTGTTCGGCGCGCGCGTCGATCAGCTGCCGGTGATCTGGGCGCGGCTGGTGGACGCCGGCTTCGAGTCGGGCCACGCGTACGGCAAGGCGCTGCGCACCGTGAAGTCCTGTGTGGGCCAGACCTGGTGCCGGTACGGAGTGCAGGACTCGGTCCGGATGGCCATCGACCTGGAGCTGCGCTACCGGGGCCTGCGCTCCCCGCACAAGCTGAAGTCGGCCGTCTCGGGGTGCGCGCGGGAGTGCGCGGAGGCGCGCGGCAAGGACTTCGGGGTGATCGCCACCTCCAACGGCTGGAACCTCTACGTCGGGGGCAACGGCGGCGCCGACCCGCGCCACGCCGATCTGCTCGCCCAGGACCTCGACGACGAGGAGCTGGTGCGGATCATCGACCGCTTCCTGATGTTCTACATCCGCACCGCGGACCGGCTGGAGCGCACCTCGGCCTGGCTGGAGCGGATCGAGGGCGGTCTCGACCACGTGCGGGACGTGGTGGTCGACGACTCGCTCGGGCTCTGCGCCGAACTGGAGGCGCTGATGGCCGACCACGTGGCGAACTACCGCGACGAGTGGGCGGCGACCCTGGAGGACCCGGAGCGGCTGCGCCGGTTCGTCTCCTTCGTCAACGCGCCCGACGCCCCCGATCCCACCGTGCGGTTCGTGCCGGAGCGCGAGCAGGTCAAGCCCGATCTGACGCTGCTGTCCGGCCCGTCCATCCCCGTCCGTACCGAGCGCATCCTGGAAGGGACCACCAGCCGATGACCGTGGCACCGGAGACCACCGACACCCGCACCGACACCCGCACCTCCGACACCGCCGCCCTCCGCGTGGAGCTGCTGCTGGACCAGAGATGGTTCACGGTGTGCGAGCTGTCCGACCTCATCCCGGGGCGCGGAGTGGCCGCGCTGCTGCCGGACGGCACCCAGATCGCGGTGTTCCTGGACCGTGCGGGCCAGGCGTACGCGATCGACAACCGGGATCCCTTCACCGGCGCCTACGTGCTGGCGCGCGGGCTGCTCGGATCCGCCGGCGGCCAGGCGTTCGTCGCCTCGCCGCTGCTGAAGCAGCGCTTCGACCTGGCGACCGGAAGCTGCCTGGACGAGGACGAGGTGTCGGTCACGGCGTACACGGTGCGCACGGTCTGAAGGCCGGGGGCGCCCCCTTCCGGCGGTGCCCCGGCCGGCCGACATCTGGCGGCAACCGTTCTGTCGTAATCCCCCTCCATGGTTGATCGTTGGGCCGTACGATGCACGGCCTGGCCATACCAGCGAGGGGGGCACCGCCATGTCCATCAGTCGCAGAGGACTGCTCGGTTCGGGGACCGCGATCGCGCTGACCGGAGCGCTGGCCGCCGCCTGCGGCTCGAACAACGGCCGGGACGGCGGTTCCGGCCCGCGGATAGAGCAGTGGTACCACCAGTACGGCGAGGCGGGCACCGCTGGGGCGGTGGAGCGGTACGCCGACGCGTACGCCAAGGCCGATGTGCGGGTGCAGTGGCGGCCGGGCAACTACGACCAGCAGACGGCTGCCGCGCTGCTCACCGACTCCGGGCCGGACGTCTTCGAGGTCAACGGCCCCACCCTGGACCAGATCCAGGGCGGCCAGGTGGTGGACCTGACCGAGCTGCTGGCGGGGGTGCGGGACGACTTCAACCCGGCGGTGCTGGCCCCGAAGACCCACGACGGCAGGATCTGGGCCGTCCCGCAGGTGATCGACACCCAGCTGCTCTACTACCGCAGGAGCCTGCTGGCGGATGCCGGGGTGGAGCCGCCGAGGACGCTGGACGAGCTGGTCGACGCCGCGCGGAAGCTCACCACCAAGGACGTCAAGGGGCTGTTCCTCGGCAATGACGGCGGGCCGGGTGTGCTGATGGCCACCCCGCTGTACGCGGCGGGCCGGCAGGTGATCACCGAGGACGGCAAGGTCGGCTTCGACGATCCGGCGGCCGCCCGCACCCTGGGCAAGCTGCACCGGCTGCACCGGGACAAGTCGCTGCTGCTGGGCGCGCCCAGCGACTGGTCGGACCCGTCGGCGTTCCTCCAGGGGCTGACCGCGATGCAGTGGTCGGGGCTGTGGGCGCTGCCGCGGATCAAGGAGGAGCTGGGCGACGACTTCGGGGTGCTGCCCTTCCCCGCGGACGGCCCGGACGGCAAGCCCGCGGTGCCGGTGGGGGCGTACGGCTCGGCGGTCAGCGCGCGCAGCAAGCGGCAGGCGGAGGCGAAGGCGTTCATCCGCTGGCTGTGGGTGGACAAGAAGGAGTTCCAGGAGGACTTCGCGCTCTCCTACGGCTTCCACATCCCGGCGCGGATGTCGCTGGCGAAGAAGGCGGCGAAGCTCCGTGAGGGGGCGGCGGCCGAGGTGGTGCGGTTCACCACCGACCATGGCTACGCGCAGCCGCTGCTGTGGACGACCGCGAGCCAGACGGCGTACAAGGACGCGCTCAGCCGCATCGTGAAGGACGGCGCGGATCCGGAGCGCCAGCTGCGGGCGGTGGTGCGCAAGACCGAGGCGGAGCTGCGGCGCGTGCGGAAGAAGGGCTGATGCGACGGCTGTTGGGCCCGCAGAACCGGACGCTGTGGTTCTGGGTGTTCACCGGCCCGTTCGTGATCGGGCTGACGCTGTTCACCTATGTCCCGCTGGGCTGGAGCGTCTACCTCTCCTTCTTCGACGCGCACAACACCGTCTCGCCGACGGACTTCGTCGGGCTGGACAACTACACCGCGATGCTGGGCGACGAGGCGTTCACCGACAGCCTGGTCACCTTCGGGCTGTTCACCGCCTTCATCGTGCCCGCCACCTACGCGCTGTCGCTCGCGCTGGCGCTGATGGTGAACCGGCTGCGGTGGGCTCAGGCGTTCTTCCGCTCGGTGTTCTTCCTGCCGGTGGCCTGCTCGTATGTGGTGGCGGCGCTGATCTGGAAGATGTCGATCTTCAACGGGGTGCGGTTCGGGCTGGCGAACACAGCGCTGGGCTGGTTCGGCGCGGACCAGATCGCCTGGCTGTCGACCACCGACCCGCCCTGGTACTGGCTGGTGCTGGTCACCGTCCGGCTGTGGCTGCAGACCGGCTTCTACATGGTGCTGTTCCTGGCCGGGCTCCAGCGCATCCCGCCCCGGCTGTACGAGGCGGCGGCGGTGGACGGGGCGCGGCCGGGCTGGCAGACCTTCCGGCACATCACCTTCCCGCAGCTGCGGGCGACCTCGGTCGCGGTGGTGCTGCTGCTGGTGATCAACGCCTTCCAGGCGTTCGACGAGTTCTACAACCTGCTGTCGGACTCGCGCGGCTATCCGCCCTACGCCCGTCCGCCGCTGGTCTACCTCTACTACACGGCGCTGGGGCAGGAGCAGAACCTCGGTCTCGGCAGCGCGGGCGCGGTGATCCTGGCGCTGATCATCGCGGTGGTCACGGTGGTCCAGGCCCGCGGGTTCGGGCTTGGCCGGAAGGAGGAGTGAGGGATGGGCCGGGTGCGCGGAGGCGGGGACCTGCACGACGCCCTGGTGCGGGTGGGGCGGGCGCTGCGGCTGGTGCTGCTGATCGCGCTGGCGCTGCTCTTCCTGATCCCCTTCTATCTGCTGGTGCGCAACGGCCTGGCCCGTGAGGAGGACATCACCGCGCCGGACTGGAGGTTCTTCCCGAAGGACGTGCGGTGGTCGAACGTCTCCGAGCTGTTCCAGGACCCGGATGTGCCGATGGCGCGGGCGCTGCTGAACTCCTCGCTGATCGCGGTGGCCACCACCGTGGGCACCCTGCTGCTCGCCTCGCTCGCCGGGTACGGGCTGGCCCGCATCCCGTACCGGTACGCCAACGCCGTCTTCTACTGGATCCTGGGCGCCCTGATGGTGCCGGCCGCGGTCACCTTCGTGCCGAGCTTCGTGCTGGTGTCGTCGCTGGGCTGGATCTCCACCCTGCGCGGCCTGATCGTGCCGACTCTCTTCAGCGCGTTCGCCGCGTTCGTCTTCCGGCAGTACTTCCTCGGCTTCCCCCGGGAGCTGGAGGACGCCGCCCGGGTGGACGGTCTGGGGTACTGGCGCACCTACTGGCGGGTGGTGGTGCCCAACTCCCGGCCGGTGTTCGCCGCGGTCGGCACGATCGTCTTCATCGGCGCGTGGAACTCCTTCCTGTGGCCGCTGGTGATCGGCCAGGACCGGGACACCTGGACGGTGCAGGTGGCGCTCTCCACGTTCACCACCGCGCAGACGGTCCGCGTCCATGAGCTGTTCGTCGCCGCGGCGGTCTCCATCCTCCCGCTGCTGCTGGTGTTCCTGGTGTTGCAGCGCTACATCGTGGCCGGAGTGGAGCGGTCCGGGATCGACGACTGAGCGAAGCGCCCCCGGCAAGCCAACGGGCAGGGGAACCGGGCAAGCGACCGGTCGGGGAATTCGACCGGTGGCCGTACCAGCGGATCCGCCGACCCCGCTTCACCGCTTGTTGATGTCTCGTCAACTGTGCGCTCGTATGGTCCTGCACGCGCGACCTCGGTGCCGCCCGGTGCCGGGGCAGTCCCCCATCAGTGTGGAGTGACCGTGGAACGTCGCACCTTCCTGCGCGGAGCAGTCATCGGCACCTCGGCCGCAGCCTTCGGCGGCACCCTGATGCGCGGCGCCGCCTACGCGGCCCCCGCCCAGCCCGGCCCCGGCCCCTACGGAGCGCTCGGCACGGCCGACGCCAACGGCATCCAGTTGCCCGCCGGCTTCACCAGCCGGGTCATCGCCCGCTCCGGACAGCAGGTCTCCGGCACCTCGTACACCTGGCACAACGCACCCGACGGCGGAGCCTGCTTCGCCGACGGATCCGGCTGGATCTATGTGTCCAACTCCGAGATCAACCCCGGCGGCGGCGTGAGTGCCGTGAAGTTCGGCTCCACCGGCGCGATCACCGGCGCGTACCGCATCCTGTCCGGCACCCGGCAGAACTGCGCCGGCGGCAGGACCCCGTGGAACACCTGGCTCTCCTGTGAGGAGGTCAGCCTGGGCTCGGTGTACGAGACCGACCCGTTCGGCGTGAACGCGGCGGTGCGGCGGGACGCGCTGGGCAAGTTCAAGCACGAGGCCGCCGCGGCCGACCCGGTCCGCAAGGTGATCTACCTGACCGAGGACGAGTCCGACGGCTGCTTCTACCGGTTCATACCGACCACCTGGGGCAACCTGTCCTCCGGCACGCTCCAGGTACTCAAGGCCGGTACCGGCACCTCCGGTTCCTTCACCTGGGGCACCGTGCCCGACCCGGACGGCTCCCCCACCACGACCCGCAACCAGGTCTCCGGGGCCAAGCGCTTCAACGGCGGCGAGGGCTGCCACTACGCCAACGACACCGCCTGGTTCACCACCAAGGGCGACAACCGGGTCTGGCAGCTCAACCTGGCCGCCGGCACCTTCGAGCTGGCCTATGACGACTCGCTGGTCACCGGCGGCAGCGCGCCGCTGACCGGCGTCGACAACGTCACCGGATCGTCCTCCGGGGACCTGTTCATCGCCGAGGACGGCGGCAACATGGAGATCTGCATCATCACCCCGGACGACGTCGTCGCGCCGTTCCTGCGGGTCAACGGCCAGTCGAGCTCGGAGATCACCGGTCCGGCGTTCTCCCCGGACGGCACGCGGCTGTACTTCTCCAGCCAGCGGGGCACCACCGGCAGTTCGTCCGGCGGCATCACCTACGAGGTGACGGGTCCGTTCCGTTCGTAGGCCCGGCGGATGAGCCGCGCGCCGCCGCACCCGAGGCGGCGTAGCCGGCAGTCGTCTCGAACACGCGCTCCGCCGGCGCGCCGCCCCGCAGCAGGGCGGCGCCCAGCGGAGTCAGCGTGTGCAGGACCGCGCCGCCCTGGCGCAGGGTCAGCAGCAGTCCGGCCTCGCGCAGCACGCTGGCGTGCTGGCTGGCGGAGGCCAGCGACACCCCGACGCGGCGGGCGAGTTCGCTGGTGGTGCACCCGCCGCCGACGCCCTGGAGCACCGCGGAGCGGGTCTGTCCGACGAGCTTGCTGAGCGAGCCGGTCTTGGCCGGCGCCACGGTCGGATGGCGCAGCGGGCGCGGCGGGGCGCTGGAGGGAGTGTGCTCCACCGGGTAGACCAGCACCGGGGTCAGCTCGGGGTTGAAGTACGTCACCGGAGTGCGGCGGCAGAAGAAGGACGGCAGGAGCAGCAGTCCGCGGCCGCCGAGGAAGAGGTCCCGGTCGACCGGGTAGTCGACCTCCAGCACCGGCGAGCGCCAGCGCATCATCGAAGGCAGCGACTCCAGCAGGCCGTCCGCTCCGCCGTCCAGCAGGGCGCGGCCGCGGGTGGCGCGATCGGCCTCGATCCGGGCCTGTATGTGCGCCCAGTAGGGGGCGACCGCGGCCTTGTGGTACGAGCGCAGGGCGCCGAGCAGCCGGTCGAAGGCGCGGCCGCCGCCCTGGGCGAGCTCCTGGATCCAGCCGGGCAGTTGGCGGGAGCCGACCAGCCGGCCGACCTCGTCGTGCAGGCGGGCGCCGGGAGTCGCGCGCAGCGCCTCCATCGCGGCGTCCGCCCCGATTATTCCTTCGGCAGGTGTCAGGAAGTCGGGGAAATAACCGCGGAGAGGAATCAGCGGTGCGAGCAGACGCGCTTCACCGTTCAATCGTGTGCGCGTTTCCGATCGCCAATCCCCGTATACCAGCTCCGCCTGTTTGTCTCTCAGACGGTGGAAACTCAGAACGGTTTCCCACAGTGCGTCGGGGCGAGCGGCCATCCGCAACCGCGCCAGATCGAGTCCACTGAAATGAACACGTAGCACCAGACCCCCACAAAGTGACATCCGTGGCCACCCCCCGATCACGGATGAGTATGCACACTAACACAGTCCGTCACCACGCCCTTTTGGCCACAGTTGAAACGGGTCGCGCACACAGTGTTGCATCCGGAAAGCTGTTCTCAGGAAAGCGCGGGTAAACGCCGAAGGACGACGGCGGATGTCCGCAATTCAACAGCGGTGCTCAGGACCCGGATGCTCGTTCCCGTGGGGGGTGACGAGTGCGTACCGGCCGCTGGGCACTTTGTTGCCGCTCGGGCCGATGCGAGCGGCAACAGCTCCCGTGGGGGGAGTGAGAGGGGGCGGCACCTCCGCACAGAGTGCCGCCCCCTTGCAATCCGGACCCGCCGCAGAGGTGAGGGTTTTCAGGTCCCCCGCGACGGATCCGGTGGTGTTCGCCAGGGGCCGCGCCCCTGGAACCCCTTACCGCGCTCAGCGGCTGTCGCTGCCCTGGGACTCCGCCGCCGCGCGGCCCGCCTCCAGTCGCGCCACCGGGATCCGGAACGGCGAGCAGGAGACGTAGTCCAGGCCCACCTCGTGGAAGAAGTGGACGGACTCCGGGTCGCCGCCGTGCTCACCGCAGACACCGAGCTTGAGGTCCGGGCGGGTGGCGCGGCCGGCCTGGGCGGCGGAGCGCACCAGCGAGCCGACACCGTCCTTGTCGATCGTCTCGAACGGGCTGACGCCGAAGATGCCCTTCTCCAGGTAGGCGGTGAAGAAGCTCGCCTCCACGTCGTCGCGGGAGAAGCCCCACACCGTCTGGGTCAGGTCGTTGGTGCCGAAGGAGAAGAAGTCGGCGGACTCCGCGATCTGACCGGCGGTCAGCGCGGCGCGCGGCAGCTCGATCATGGTGCCCAGGGTCAGCTTGAGGCTGACGCCGCGGGCGGCCTCGACCTCGGCGATGACCTGCTCGGCCTCCTCGCGGACGATCTCCAGCTCCTGCACCGTGCCGACCAGCGGAATCATGATCTCCGCGCGCGGGTCGCCCTTGGCGTCCAGTCGATCGGCGGCGGCCTCGGCGATGGCCCGCACCTGCATGGTGAACAGGCCGGGGATCACCAGGCCGAGGCGGACGCCGCGCAGACCCAGCATCGGGTTCTGCTCGTGCAGCCGGTGCACGGCCTGGAGCAGCCGCAGCTCGTTCTCGTGCGGCTCGTGGCGGGCCTCGGCGAGCGCGACGCGCACCGACAGGTCGGTGATGTCGGGCAGGAACTCGTGCAGCGGCGGGTCCAGCAGCCGGACGGTCACCGGCAGCCCGTCCATGGCCTCGAAGAGCTCGACGAAGTCGCCCTTCTGGAGCGGCATCAGGGCGTTAAGGGCCTCGCGGCGCTCGTCCTCGGTGTCGGCCAGGATCAGCCGCTCGACCAGCTCGCGCCGCTCGCCGAGGAACATGTGCTCGGTGCGGCACAGGCCGATGCCCTGCGCGCCGAAGCGGCGGGCGCGGGCGGCGTCCTCGGCGTTGTCCGCGTTGGCCCGCACCCGCAGGCGGCGGACCCGGTCCGCGTACGCCATGATCCGGTGCACGGCCTTGACCAGCTCGTCGGCGTCGTCGGCGCCGGCGTGCATACGGCCCTCGAAGTACTCCACCACCGGGGAGGGCACGACCGGTACCTCACCGCGGTAGACCTTGCCGGAGGAGCCGTCGATGGAGACGACGTCGCCCTCCTCGATGACCGTGCCGTCGGCGGTGGTCATCCGGCGGCGCTTGGTGTCGACCTCCAGCTCCTCGGCGCCACAGACACAGGTCTTGCCCATGCCCCGGGCGACGACGGCCGCGTGCGAGGTCTTGCCGCCGCGCGAGGTGAGGATGCCCTCGGCCGCGATCATGCCGTCGAGGTCGTCGGGGTTGGTCTCACGGCGGATGAGGATGACCTTCTCGCCCGAGCGCGACCACTTCACCGCGGTGTAGGAGTCGAAGACGGCCTTGCCGACCGCCGCGCCGGGCGAGGCGGCGATGCCGCGGCCGATCTTCTCCGGGGCCGCCTTCTCGTCGAAGCGCGGGAACATCAGCTGCGCCAGCTGCGCGCCGTTGACCCGCTGCAGGGCCTCGGCCTCGTCGATCAGGCCCTGGTCGACGAGCTGGGTGGCGATCCGGAAGGCGGCACCGGCGGTGCGCTTGCCGACCCGGGTCTGGAGCATCCACAGCTTGCCGCGCTCGATCGTGAACTCGATGTCGCACAGGTCCTTGTAGTGCGTCTCCAGCGTCTCCATGATCTGCATGAGCTGGTCGTACGACGCCTTGTCGATGGACTCCAGGTCGGCGAGCGGCACGGTGTTGCGGATACCGGCGACGACGTCCTCGCCCTGCGCGTTCTGCAGGTAGTCGCCGTAGACGCCCTGGTGGCCGCTGGCGGGGTCGCGGGTGAAGGCGACACCGGTGCCGGAGTCGGGGCCGAGGTTGCCGAAGACCATGGAGCAGACGTTCACCGCGGTGCCCAGGTCACCGGGGATGCGCTCCTGGCGGCGGTAGAGCTTGGCGCGGTCGCCGTTCCAGGAGTCGAAGACCGCGCGGACCGCGAGGTCCATCTGCTCGCGCGGCTGCTGCGGGAAGTCGCGGCCGGTCTCCTTGGCGACGATCTCCTTGAAGCGCGCCACCAGCTGCTGGAGGTCGGAGGCGTCCAGGTCGACGTCGACGGTGACGCCCTTGGCGCGCTTGGCGTCCTCCAGCGCGTCCTCGAAGAGTTCGCCGTCGACGCCGAGCACGGTCTTGCCGAACATCTGGATGAGACGGCGGTAGGAGTCCCAGGCGAAGCGCTCGTCGCCGGCCTGGGCGGCGAGGCCGGAGACCGACTCGTCGGAGAGACCGATGTTGAGGACGGTGTCCATCATGCCGGGCATGGAGAACTTCGCGCCGGAGCGGACGGATACCAGCAGCGGGTCGTCGGCCTGGCCGAGCTTCTTGCCCATCTTCGCCTCGAGGGCGGCCAGGTGCGCACTCACCTCGTCGCGCAGCGCGGCGGGCTCCTCGCCGCTGTCCAGGTAGACCCGGCAGGCATCCGTGGTGATGGTGAAGCCCGGAGGGACGGGAAGGCCGAGGTTGGTCATCTCGGCGAGGTTCGCGCCCTTGCCGCCGAGCAGATCCTTCAGATCCTTGTTGCCCTCGGTGAAGTCGTAAACGAACTTCTGCTGGTTTTGGGTTTCCGACATCGACTCGGCTCCTCCTGGGAGTCCCCCCGGACGAAGGCCGGGGGAGGGTGCCCTGACGGCGAGGAACATACCCAGATCGAAGGCGTCTGGGTACGTCCACTCGGTCGTCATGCGGTCGTAACCACCCGTCCGCCACTAGATCGAAAGTCACTCGGACTCGACACTCATCTGAGCGACCCTTCAAGAGTCGAACGGAAGATCGCATTCCGCAACCTGAGCCCAGCGCGTTCTCTACAGAGAGTCACCGACGGCCCGGCGACCCGAAGGCGCCGAGGGTGGCACTGAGTGCCATCCTTCGAGAGGTGCAGTCGACCTCATTCCGCTCATATGAGCAAACCCTGCATCAAGCGTGGCGAGGATCACGCCTTGCGGGATGGCTGGATCCCACCATCCGGACCCGGGAACAGCGGCGAAATGCATCCGTCAATCCGGTGTAACACCGCGCTCCTCGCCGAGCTCGGCGAGCCGCTGCCGGGTCTTGGCTGAACAGGAGTGTTCCTCGCCCAGCACCCGCTCACTGACCGCCAGCAGTTCCCGCCACTCCGCCTCGGCCTCCGCCAGGCGGCCCAGCCCGCGCAGGCTGGCCGCCAGGTTGTAGCGGGTCCAGAGCGTCGCCACGTGCTCCGCGCCCAAAACGCTCATTCGAGCGGCGAGTGTCCGGCGGTTGAGGGCCTCCGCCTCGGCGTACCGGTGCATCAGGTTCAGGACGTTGCCCAGGCTGTGCCAGGCGGCCAGGGTCAGCTCCGCCTCGGCGCCGAAGGTCCGGGCCCGGCCCTCCGCGAGCAGCCGGAACTCCCGCGCGGACTCCTCGTGGCGCCCCAGGTCGCGGAGGACGCCGGCCAGGTCCCGGCGGGTCCTGAGGGTGTCGGGGTGCTCCGCGCCGAGCGCCCGCGCCCGGCCCTGGAGCGTCAGCCGGTACTCGGGCTCCGCCTCGGCGAGCCGCCCGAGCTTCTCCAGGGTGGTGGCGCGCCAGTGCCGGGTGCTGAGGGTCAGCTCCTGCTCCGGCCCGAGGACGCGCGTGCGCGCCTGAAGCACCGCATCGAATTCGGCCAGTGACTCCTCGGTGTGGCCGGCCCGCTGCCGGGTGCAGGCGAGATTGTGCCGCGTGGTCAGGGTGCCGGAGTGGTCCGGCCCCAGGGTCTCGGTCTCCTCCCGCAGCAGCGCCCGGTAGGCGGCCTCGGCCTCCGGGTACCTCCGCTGGTCGTCGAGGAGCAGCGCCAGCCCCCGGCGCATGTTGAACACCTCGATGTGCCGGTCGCCGCGGACCGCCCGCACGGCCTCCAGCAGTGCCTCGGCTTCCGCGACCGCCTCGGGGTGCCGCTTGAGGTCACGCAGGGCGTAGACGTGCTGGCTGCGGGCGTGCAGGGTGCGCCAGTGGCTCGGGCCCAGCAGCAGCTCCGTCTCGGCGGCCAGCTCGCTCCAGAGCGCCTCCGCTTCCTCGTGGCGCCCTGCCTCACTGAGGATGTAGCTCAGCCGGAACTCGACGGTCAGCATGCCGTGGGCCTCCGGTGCCACCTCCAAAGGAGCCGCCCGGACCGCCTCGACGGCCGCCCGCATCTCCTGCTCCGCCTCGGCGTACCGCGACTGCCGCTGCAGCGCGGTGGCGAGCCAGGCGCGGTTGATGAGCGTCTGGTCGTGGGTGGCGCCCAGCCGTTCCTGCTCGCCGCGCACCGCCTGGCGGAACTCCTCCTCGGCCTCGGCGGGCCGGTTGAGATCCAGCAGCAGCCTTCCCCGGACCACGCGCAGCCTCAGGACGGTGGCCGGGTGTTCGTGGTCGCGGCGGCGTTCCCAGGTCTGGATCAGCTCGCGGCACTCGAGCTCGCCCGCCGCGGGACGCCGGGCGTCGTCGAGCAGGCCGACGAGGTAGCCGCGCGCGAAGAGGGTGTAGTCGTGCTCCGGACCGTGCACCCGGCCGGAGATCCCGACGATGGCCCGCAGATGCTCCTCGGCCTCGTCGTGCTCGCCCAGCCGGTTCAGCGCGAGCGCGAGATGGCCGCGCAGATTACGGGATTCCAGGTCTTCGGCGGCGGCCAGCCGGGGAAGCTGCGCCCGGATCACCTCGCGCAGCTCGTCGGCGTGGTCGCGCCACCCGGCGTTGACCAGCGCCTCGGCCAGCGGAGCGAGGTTCCGCACCCCCGCCCACCCGGACTCCTCGTCGCGTACGTGGGCCTGCGAGACCAGCGCGTCCAGATGCACGGTCACCGGCTCCGGCAGCCGGTCGTCCGCCGCGAGGCGGCGCACCAGCGCGAGCAGCGGCGGCTGCACCCACTCCGAGGCGTGCGAGCGCGGCGGGCCGGAGGCGGCCGACTCGGTGGGCTCGGTGGCAGGGCGCTCGGTCTCCCGGGGGGCGCCGTTCTCGGTCAGGTCGGTGCCGGAGAGCCCGAGCCGGTGCAGCAGCTCCGGGGAGGCGGCGGCGAACGGGCGCGCCTCGGTGGCCACCGTCGCGTCGCCCGGGCCGCCGTCGCTGAGCCGGGCCCGGAACTCCGGGCCGGTGCCCCGGCGGCGCATCAGGTAGGACGAGACCTGGTCCGCGGTGTCCAGGGCGTCGGGCGTCCGGATGGCGTCCAGCAGCAGGTCCGCCAGGCCCGGATGAAATTCGTACTCCACGCAGTCGGGATCCCGGTGCGCGCCGGAGTCGCGGCGGCGCAGCAGCCCGCCGAGGAAGACCTCGGCGAGCTGGGCGGGGTGGAAGCGCTCGGCGCGTTCGCCGGCCGACTGGTGGACCAGCCGCATCACCGGCAGGGTGAGCGGATGGACGGCGGCGAGCGCCCCGGCCAGCCGCTGGCTCTCGGGCGAGGCGGTGCCCCGGAAGCGCCGCAGCCGCTCCGGGGCGCTGAGCTCCGGCGGGCCCGGATCGCGGGCGGCGCCGCGGGAAGGCTCGGCCGAGGCGGGCGGGTCCGGCTCGTCGCCGAGCAGCAGCACCGGCAGCTGCGGAGTGCCGCGGCCGTGTGCCGTCAGCTCGGCCCACTCCCCGAGCTGCTCCTCCATCAGCTCCAGCACCGGCAGCGGTGTCCCCTGGTAGGCCATGAGCCCGGGCGGCAGCAGGGGATGCCGGACGGCCAGTTCGCGGCCCGGCGCCGCGGGTCGCCCGGCGGTCAGCGCGAGCCGCTCGGTGGGCATGCCCGGGCCCGGCCACATCCGGGCGGGGAGCGGTTGCAGGACGGCGACCGGGGAGCGCCGGGCCCAGCCGCGGAGCATCCGCGGGATCCGGCCGCTGCTCCACCCGGGGCCCACCCCGTCGGAGAGGACCAGCACCAGGGTGCGCCCGGAGGGGTCCAGGATGCTGCCGGGGCTGCGCGGCGGGGCGCCGGGGGCGAAGGGGCGCGCCCTCAGTAACGCCTCGCGGCCCGCTCCGCTGTCCAGCCCGTAGCTCCGCACCGCCCGGAAGGCGCCCTGCCGCTCCAGCAGGCCCCGCACCTCGGCGGCCAGGCGCTGCCACAGCACCATCGAGGGCCCGTCGTCGACGACCAGGGCCACGCTCAGCCACCGCTCCCGCTCGGGGCGGAGCACCACGTCGGCCACTCCGCTCTCGGCGATGCGGTCGGCGGTGGCCGCCTCGTCCAGCACGAAGCCGCGGCGGGAGGGCACGGTGCGGCGCAGCGGGCGCAGCGCCCTGGCCAGCCCGCGCGCGGCGGGCAGCGCCCGCACGCCCCGGACGTCCACCGGGCGCGCCGGGCGGACGCCCTCGGCCCGGGGGACGCTGGAGGTGAACAGCGCGGCAGGGCCCGGGCCGGTGCCGTCGGCGTCGCCGTCCGGCGGGGGGCCGAGGCGGCCGGGGCGCGCCGCCGGGTCCTCCCCGTCACCGCCGTGCGCGGCATCGGGGCGCGCGGGCGGGGCGGCCGGTCCGCGGTCGCCGGAGCCGTCCGCCGGGGTGCGGGAGGTGGTGACGGCCAGCCAGAGGACGTCACACAGCTCCTCCGGAGACAGCTCCACCCCGGCGTCCTCCAGCAGGGTGCGGAGCCGCTGGATCATTACACGTCCGCCTCGTCCAGGGAGCGGAGCACCGTCTCGCGGAGGGTGTCGATGTCGATCGTCACGCCCGAGGCGCGCAGATGGACGGCGTTGAGCAGCTGGTCGGTCGCCAGCTCCCGCTCCTCGGCGTCTCTGAGGTCCAGGAAGGCGGCGATCAGACCGCGGGCCTCGGCGGCGACCTCCGGGCCCAGGTGCGCGGTGACGATCTCCTCGAGCTGCCGCTCGTCGGGCTGTTTGAGGTCCAGGCGGACGCAGCGGCGCAGGAAGGCCGGCGGGAAGTCGCGCTCGCCGTTGCTGGTGATGACCACGACGGGGAAGACCCGGCAGGCCACCCGGGCGTCCTTGACCAGCGCCTTCTCCCGGCTGCCGGTGACCATCACCCGGGCCTCGGGCTGCGCGAGCCGGGCGAGCTCGGGGATGTCGAAGGCGCCGTCCTCGAAGACCGTGAGCAGGTCGTTGGGCAGGTCGAGGTCGCCCTTGTCGAGCTCGTCGACGAGCAGCACGCGTGGCGACTCGCCGGGCAGCAGGGCGGTGCCGAGCGGCCCGAGGCGCAGGTAGTCACCGATGTCCGGCTCCGCCGCCGGCGCGCCCTCGCCGCCCTGGCGGTACAGGGAGGCGTCGCGGAGTCGCCCCACGGCGTCGTACCAGTAGAGTCCGTCGGCCAGTGCGGTGCGGCTGTTCACCGGCCAGTGCAGTACGTCGCCCAGGCACAGTTCGCGGGCGATCGCGTGGGCCAGCGTCGACTTGCCGGTGCCGGGGCGTCCGGTGACCAGCAGCGGGCGGTGCAGATGCAGTGCGGTGTTGACGATGTCGCGGTTCTCCGGCGAGATCAGATACGCCGGCCGCGGCCCGGCGGGCGCCGCCTGGGGGGCCTGGGGGTCGGTGCCGAAGCGGCGCCAGGGCGGGGCCACCGGCCAGGTCACCTCGTGGGGCGCGGTGTCGCCGCCGTGGAAGAGCCGCCAGTCCTGTGTCATTCGTCCGCTCTCCTCAGGGTGCCCACAGGTCGGGTTGGTCCGGCAGTGGCCGCCCCGGGTCGTCCCAGAGCAGGGCCAGGTGTTTCCCCGGATGACGGTCGTAGGCGTCGCTCTGCGACCGCAGTCTACGCACGTGACCGGGGAGGGTACTGAGCTTTCCCTGGCCGAGCATCCCCTCCAACTCGGCTTCTTCGGCGTCCTGTTCGATGCCGCCGTGCCAGACGAGCACCGGCACCCCGCCGAAGAGGCAGGCGGCGAAGACCTCGGCGCGGGCCCCGGCCGGGGCGCAGGTCACCACGCCGGGGGCGTCCTCGCGGGTCTGCAGGGCCCCGTAGACGTTCCTGGCTTTGAGCGGCAGGTCCTGCGGCAGCCAGTGCAGGTCCTTGACGTCCGCGTCGCCGACCCGCTCCCAGCGCCGCCGCCACAGGTGGCGCTGGCGCGCCCTGAGGTCGGCGCAGCGCATCACCACGGGGAAGTCGGTGCCCAGGGAACGCTCGAAGGGGCCGGAGGCGGGGCGCGGCCACCGGTGCGCCTCCACCTCCAGGTCGGTGGCGGCGACGAAGACCTCCACCAGGGTCTCCTGGGTGGGAGCGTGCTCCTCCAGCAGCAGGTCGAGCCGGCGCTGGATCTCCTCCAGGGTGGTGGGGGTGTCCACCGTGGCGAGCGTGTCGAAGTCGTCCGCGCCGCGGGAGGACCAGACCGCGAAGGTGCGCAGCCGGCGGCTGCCGGTGGGCTCGCCGAGCCGGACCTGGATACGGAGGTCCTCCTCGGCCGCGGCCGCTGCCGCCCGGTGCTCCGCCCGCTCCCTGGCCTCGGCGCGCCGGTCCAGCAGCACCGGCTCCAGGCCGAGCCGGCGGGCGCAGCCCCGGGACCATGCGCGCAGCGGGTCGGCCTGGGCCTGCCCGCCGGGTGCCGCGAACCGCTCGACGGCGCGCAGCAGCTGGGGCAGCCGGTGCGGGACGGCCAGCAGCGTCTCCAGCGCGTCGACCAGTGCGGCGGCCTCGTGCTGCGGCAGCCGCACCCCGGGGATCTCCTCCCGGGCCTGGGCGGCGAACTCGGCCAGCCCCCGCCGGTCCAGTCCGTCCAGCAGCCGCACCACGGTCGCGTACTCGGCGCAGGTGAGCCACTGGCCGCCCTGGACGGTCCGGCAGGCCGCCCAGGCTCCCGGCGACACCGACTGACCGGGTGTCTGGCCGGGCGCCTGGCCGGACATCTGGCCGGGCGGCTGCTCGGCGAGCACCTGGAGCAGGGTGGCGACTCCGTGCGGGATGCGCAGCGCCCAGTCGACCAGCTCCTCGGGCGTGGGCGCGGTGGTGACCGGCGGCTCGCCGGTGAACTCCTCGCACAGCCGGGCCGCGACCCCGGCGCCGGTGGTGGCGCCGAGAAGCCTGACGGTCTCGAAGACCAGCTGCTTACGGGCCATCAGCTGCGCCTCGGTCAGCGGCGCGGGGAGGCTGAAGCGGCTCTCCTGGCCGTCCCAGTCGCTGACCGACACGGTCGGGAACTGGTGCAGGCCGTGCTCGGCGCGCCGCCGCTCGAAGTCGCGGCGGGCCGCGGCCCAGGCCGCGGCGAGATCCAGCCCGCGGCCGCTGTCGGCCCCTTCCAGCTGGTCGAAGAGGACGGAGGTGAACAGCCCGGCGCGGTTGTGGTTCTTGGCGATCCCCCCGGGCCGTGCGGCCCGCAGCAGGAAGAGCGGGCGGTCCTCGGTGGTCTGCGGATCCTCGCAGAGCCGGTCCGGTGGGGAGGCCAGCGCCTGCTGCGTCGCCGTCAGTGCCTCCCGGCAGGCGTCGACGACCATGGTCACCCGGTGCACCGAGCGGCGCGGCAGGCAGTCGGTGCGCAGCAGGTGGACGAGGTTGTCCGCGTCCAGCCCCACCAGATCGGTGTCGCTCGCCTCGGGGTACAGCAGGCTCCAGCGGTCGCCCTGGGCCTGTATGCCGTGGCCGGCCCAGTAGATCCACAGCCAGTCGGTGTCGAGGTCGCGCAGTTCGTCCCGGAAGACGGCGCGCACGGTGGCCCGGTCGGCCGGGCGGTAGGAGGGCGGTGCGACCTTGGCGAGTGCCTCGGCGTTGTCGTCGAGGGGCGACGCCAGCAGGTGGACGTTGCGCGGCGGTACGCCCTTGCCGGCCAGCCAGCGCAGCACCCGGATGGCGTCGTTCGCCGGGCCGTCCAGGGGCTCCAGGAAGCCCCGGTAGGACTCGACCGCCACCACCACGGCGTGGGTGCGCGACCAGTCGTGTTCCACAGCTGTCACGGCGCCTCCGCGGCCAGCAGTTCGTACAGGCCGTGGTGGGCGAAGTAGGCGCTGTGGGCGCGGGGGAAGGGCTGCCGGGTGTCCACCCGGACATCGGTGACCCGGCCGGGGAAGACCTTCTCCCCGACGAAGGCGAGCAGGTCGCGCTCGTCGTAGACGTTGATCCAGCGCGGGAAGGTCTCGGGCAGGGGGTCGCCCTGGCGCAGGCTGCTGAGCGCGTCGAGCTCGTAGAGGTAGGGCGCCTGGGAGCCGACCGTCACCAGCAGGTCCACGGAGGGCGGGGGCGGCCCCGCGGTGCCGTACGCCCCGGCCGCGAGCAGATCGACGCAGGCGATGCCGCCCAGGCTGTGGGCGAGCAGCACGACCGGACCGCCGGCGGCCGCGGCGGAGCGCACCGCCGCGTCGATCTCGGCCCGCAGCGCGCCGCCGCGGGCCTGGTAGCGGAGGATGTCGCCGCCCGCGGGGGCGCTCGCCCCGGTCAGCCGGGAGCGGTACCGGCCGGCGGTCGCGGACAGCGGCCACAGCAGCGGGGTGGCCAGTCGGCCGCCGAGCCGGCCGGCGGCGGCCTTCAGGCCCCGGTCGGTGCCGCCGAGCCGGTCGGTGAGCCGGGCGACGACGGCGTCCCGGTCGGCGCCGTCCACCGGCAGCGGCTCATCGAGCTGCTGGGCGGCCTCGGCCATCCGCACGGCCTGGGCGAACACCGCGCGGGCCGCCACCTGCTCGATGCCGTCGGCGGGCGGCCGGCCGGCGAGCGCCGCGGAGATCTCGGCGGCCACCTTCTCGGCGGCGCCGCCGAGATGCGGGGCCAGGTCCTCGGCGAGCTGCCGCAGGGAGCCGGTGGAGCCGGTCGGGCTCGTGGAGCCGGTGGAGCCGGTCTGGCCGGTCGAGCCAGTGGTGCCGGTCGGGTCGGCCAGGCCCGTGGAGCCGGTCGGGCGCGTGGTGCCGCCGGGGCCGGTGTCTTCCAGGGCGGTCGGCGGCAGGGCGAGGGCGCGGACGCGCTCAGCGACGCCGTCCCAGTGGTCGCGGCGGCCGGGCGTGAAGCGCACCCGCCCGCCGCCCTCCTCGCCCGCCGCGTCCGCGAAGGCGCGCAGTTCGGCCAGCGGATCGGCGTCCAGTGCGGCCCAGACCGCGAGGGGGTCGTGCGCCGCGGGGCCGCCCTCACCATCGGCGAGCCCGCGGTCCGCGTCCCGCACCGGAACCGACGCCCAGTGTTCGGCGAGAGCGGCCCCGTGCTCCTCGCCCCAGAAGCAGCGGACCGCGCGGGCGTCGGGCATGACCCGGCCCAGCGACGCGGCCACCCGGCCGAAGGTCCTCTCGTACGACTGCGCCCTGACCCCTGTGCCGTGCACGAATATGACGCTCGTCACCGATCCCCCGCCCGTCCCCTGACCTGTGCCGTGGATCACCATCCTACTCGGGTGACGGTTGATCAACTGTGCGTACGCACAAGGGGGTCGGGGGAAAGGGGGCCGCGGCGGTTCAGCCGCCGGACGTGTCCAGCTCCGCGTCCGCGTGGACCGTCGCGCGGTCGTACGGGTCGTCCAGCCAGCCGTCCGGCAGGACGACCCGGTTGCGGCCGGAGGTGCGGCCTCGCGGGCCGTCCGCCCCGGCCGGCCAGGGCTGGTCGAGATCGAGATCGGCCAGCAGAGCGTCCAGTTCGGCCAGGGACGAGGCGATGGCCAGGCGCTTGCGCATCTCCGAGCCGACGGAGAAGCCCTTGGTGTACCAGGCGACGTGCTTGCGGAAGTCGATGACGCCCCGCTCCTCGTCCTCCAGCCACTCGGCCAGCAGCTCCGCGTGGCGCCGCATCACCGCCGCCACCTCCCGCATCGTCGGCGCCGCCGCCCGGCCGGTGCCCTCGAAGGCGGCGACCAGGTCGCCGAAGAGCCACGGCCGCCCCAGGCAGCCGCGCCCGACGACCACGCCGTCGCAGCCGGTCTCGCGCATCATCCGCACCGCGTCGTCGGCCGACCAGATGTCGCCGTTGCCGAGCACCGGGATCTCCGGCACGGCCTCCTTCAGCCGCGCGATGGCGTCCCAGTCCGCGGTGCCGCCGTAGTGCTGGGCCGCGGTGCGCCCGTGCAGCGCGATGGCGGTGACGCCCTCCTCGACCGCGATCCGGCCCGCGTCGAGATAGGTGATGTGGTCGTCGTCGATGCCCTTGCGCATCTTCATCGTCACCGGCAGCTCCCCGGCGCCGGTCACCGCCTCGCGCAGGATGGCGCGGAGCAGGTGCCGCTTGTAGGGGAGCGCGGAGCCGCCGCCCTTGCGGGTCACCTTGGGGACCGGGCAGCCGAAGTTCAGGTCGATGTGATCGGCGAGGTCCTCCTCCACGATCATCCGGACGGCCTTGCCGACGGTCACCGGGTCCACGCCGTACAGCTGGATGGAGCGGGGCTTCTCCGAGTCGTCGAAGTGGATCAGCCGCATGGTCTTGGCGTCCCGCTCGACCAGCGCGCGGGTGGTGATCATCTCGCTGACGAAGAGCCCCTTGCCTCCGGAGAACTCCCGGCACAGGGTGCGGAACGGCGCGTTGGTGATCCCGGCCATCGGTGCGAGCACCACCGGCGGCTGGACCGTGTGCGGGCCGATCTGCAGCTGCGTCGTCAGGGTCATGGAACCGGCTTCCTCGGATACGTTGCGGGGCGGATGGGGCGGGCCGATCTCCCATTGTCCCGCACCCCGGCGGGTGCCCTCAGCGATGCCGGTCACAGCCCTCCTGTCCATGGCCGCTCCAGCGAGGCTCCAGCCGGACCGACGGCGTCCGTTTTACCTTGCGGGCATGCCTGAACTGAGCCACCGGCGGCGCATGCTCGTCCTCGCGATCTGCTGCACGAGCCTGCTGCTCGTCAGCCTCGACAACACCGTGCTCAACACGGCGCTGCCCGCCATGCGCCAGGACCTGGACACCTCGGTTTCCGGCATGCAGTGGACGATCGACGCCTACACCCTGGTCCTGGCGTCCCTGCTGATGCTGGCCGGCTCCACCGCCGACCGGATCGGGCGGCGCCGGGTCTTCCAGACCGGGCTGGTGGTCTTCACCCTCGGCTCGGCACTGTGCAGCCTGGCGCCCAACCTGGAGTGCCTGGTCGCCTTCCGGATGGTGCAGGCGATCGGCGGCTCGATGCTCAACCCGGTGGCGATGTCGATCATCACCAACACCTTCACCGAGCCGCGCGAGCGGGCCCGCGCGATCGGTGTGTGGGGAGCCGTCACCGGCCTGAGCATGGCCGCGGGTCCGCTGATCGGCGGGCTGCTGGTGGAGTCGGTCGACTGGCGCGCCATCTTCTGGATCAATCTGCCGGTCGGGCTGGCGGCCCTGGTGCTCACCGCGCGGTACGTGCCCGAATCGCGCGCCCCGAAGCCGCGCCGGGCCGACCCGGTGGGCCAGCTGCTCGTCATCGCGGTGCTGGGCACGCTGACGTACACGATCATCGAGGCACCGGAGGCGGGCTGGGGCTCGGCTCGGACCCTGCTGGGCGGCACCGTCGCGCTCGCCGCGCTCGCCGGGCTACTGGGGTACGAGCGGCGGCGCGCCGAGCCGCTGGTGGAGCTGCGCTTCTTCCGCAGCGCGCCGTTCAGCGGGGCGACGGTGATCGCGGTGAGCGCCTTCGCCGCGCTCGCCGGCTTCCTCTTCCTCACCACGCTCTACCTCCAGGACGTCCGGGGCATGTCCGCGCTGCACGCCGGGGTGTGGATGCTGCCGATGGCGAGCATGGCCCTGGTCTTCGCCCCGCTCTCCGGGCGACTGGTCGCCAGTCGCGGGCCACGGCTGCCGCTGCTGCTCGCCGGCGGCTTCATCGGGGCGTCCGGGGTGCTGTTCGCCGGCTTCGACGCGCAGACGCACAGCGGGCCGCGGTTCGCGGCGTACGCGCTCTTCGGCATCGGCTCCGGGCTGGTCAACACGCCGATCACCAACACCGCGGTCTCCGGGATGCCCCGCGCCCAGGCCGGGGTGGCCTCCGCCGTCGCCTCCACCAGCCGCCAGGTCGGGCTCTCGCTGGGCGTGGCGGTGATCGGGGCGGTGCTGGCTTCGGGGGCGGTGCGCGGCGGCCCCACCGACCCGGCGGACTTCACGGACGCCGCCCGGCCGGGCTGGTGGATCATCGCCGGCTGCGGAGTGGTGATCACGGTGCTGGGGGCGGTGACGACAGGCCGCTGGGCGGAGGCGACGGCCCACCGCACGGCCGCGCTCTTCCCGCAACCCGCTCCCCCGGGCAAGGCCCCGGCCCATCGCGTCTAGTCCCGGGCCCGGGACGCCCGCTTCCCCGCCCCGCATGGGCTGGAAAATCCAGCCCGTCCTGGGGGCACCTCCCAGCGTTAGCTGGGGGAGTTTGAGGACCGGGGTCTGGGGCGGAGCCCCAGGTAAAAAAGATCAGAGCTCGCACAACCGGTGAAGGCGCAGCCGCGACTCCTCGTCCAGCGGAACATACGTCACCAACCGCGGCCC